>NZ_JAJAVE010000001.1 GCF_020532675.1 Methylobacillus gramineus
TGGCGGCCATAGCGAATTGGACCCACCCCTTCCCATCTCGAACAGGGCCGTGAAACGATTCTGCGCCAATGATAGTATACTTCTCGTATGCGAAAGTAGGTCACCGCCAGGCTTTTATTCAGAAAGCCCGCTAGGAAACTAGTGGGCTTTTTTCATGTTCCGTTTCTATGCTTGTGGCACGTATTGGACATATATTAAAGTATTACACCTTTATTGCTTTTGATTGCTTTTGTTGATATCACAAGTCGCTTTTACTATTCATTACGCCACTTCTGGGCTAATTCAATAAGAAGGGCAAGGTAGTTCTGTGCACCGGTACTATTCGGTTGATGACGGAATATATCGATCCCATATTCCGGACTCTCCGCCACTGAGACATTCTCTGAAATGACGGTTTCAAGCAGATCATTGCCAAATAGTTGCTTAGCTTTGTTTTGTACTTGAAATGTCATGCCGCGCCTGCGGTCAAAGCGTGTAAGCAGATAACGTCGCTCTATACGCCGTTTTAATACAGGTTCTATGGCTGCTAATGTGTCTGCGACTTTTTTTGCGCCTTTGAGCGAAAGAAAGTCGGATGAAATTGGGATAATAATGAGATCTGCAGCAAAGATAGCATTCAGTGAGAGCGTACCCAGATAAGGGCAGCAATCAATCAAGGTATGACGCCCCATATACAGTTTGTCTGCTACATCGAGGCCATGGCGCAATTTATTCAGTATCGCTTGCCCTTTGCCAAAGGCTGAATCGACTTTAATCAGTTCCTTGTGGGATGGGATGAGATGGCCCAGGCCTGTCCACTCGACCTCCAGATGGTACAGTGGTTTGTCATCTTGATAGAAGCCAAACAGGCTTTGCTTTGCACTTTCAGGAACATGGCCATGAATCTGCGTCAGATGCGCTTGTGGGTCCATGTCGATCAATAGCGTTTGCTTACCCGTACGTTGCAATGCACCGGCAAGATTCAGGGCCGTGGTGGTTTTGGCCACCCCGCCTTTCTGGTTAAAAACTGCAATACGCGCCATAATACTCTTTGATCATCCAAATAGTCTGCAGGATCGGAAGCTGCATTATCCCGCATAAGCCTGTAGCTTAATCTGCAGATTTGAAGCATTAATACCGTACTTTTTGCCAGTTAAACTTTATTGCCCCTCAAAGGAGCTGTTGTGACCAAGTCTATTGCGGTGCTTGCAGGTGGTTGTTTCTGGTGTACTGAACCAGTATTCAGCCAACTGAATGGTGTTGAGTCTGTGGTGTCTGGCTATATCGGTGGTCAGACACTGAATCCGAGTTACAAAGACATATGTACTGGGGAGACTGGTCATGCAGAGGCGATCAGGATCACTTTCGATGCTTCACTCATCAGTTTTGAGGTGCTGTTGGAGATATTCTTTTTAATCCATGATCCTACGACGCTTAATCGCCAGGGACATGATGTAGGCACTCAGTATCGCTCTGCCATATTTTGTCAAAATGAGCAGCAACGGGCCAGTGCAGAGCAGATAATTGAAAGTTTTAACCTGCATCATGTATTTGGTGCACCGATAGTGACCCAAATTAATGATGATGAACACTTTTATCCTGCCGAGGATTATCACCAGCAATATTTTGCCAAAAATCCACAACAGTCCTATTGCCTGGCAGTGGCTGCACCTAAAGTAGCAAAAATTCGTGCCAAATATGCGGATAAGTTAAAGGGTACTCGATAAGTCTGGTATCAATGCCTGCTCAGCCATTGCCTGCGCCAGAAATGCAATGCCATACCGCCAGCAACCAACAGCATTAGCCCTATTGCAAACCAAAAACCCCAGTCGTCATTCAATAACGGCATATGCTCAAAATTCATGCCGAATATGCCTGAGATCAATGTTGCTGGCATAAACAGCATGGTGACCACCGTGAGTATGCGGACTTCTTTATTGACCTGGTTGCTGATACTGGAAAGGTAAATATCCAGCATGCCTGCGAGCAGGTCACGTAGTGATTCCAGTGATTCGATGAAATGAATACTGTGATCATAGACGTCACGCAAGTAAAGAATGGTGCTTTCCTGAAAAAAGCCAAATTCGTTACGGATCAAGCTATTGATGATCTCGCGTAATGGCCAGACGGCTCGGCGTAAATCCATGGTTTCACGTTTGAGTCTATGGATGCTTTGTAATACCGCATCTGAAGGTTTACGTAACAACTGCTCTTCGAGTTTTTCGCAATCGTCGCTCATTTGCTCCAGCATGGCGAAATATTGGTCAACTATCATATCCAGTAGGGCATAAGCCAATACATCTGCACCGGACTTTCTGAGCAAACCCTTATTGGCACGCAACCTTTCCCGCACAGGATCAAATGAACCGGTTGGGCGCTCTTGAAATGACAGGACGAACTTATCCCCAAGAATCAGGCTGATTTGTTCTGAATTGATCGCCATTTGCTCGGAGTCATAACTGAAGAATCGTGTCACCAGATACAGATAGTCCTCATAGGCATCTGTTTTGGGACGTTGGTCGGTATTCAGGATATCTTCCAGCACCAGTGGATGGAGTTTGAATTTTTGGCCAATGGCGGCAATCAGTGCTGGGTCATGCAAGCCGTGTATATTTAGCCAGAGAATGGTATTGTCCGGCAACTGGGTATTGTGGATTTCATCCAGGGAGCTGATGGTTTTTTCTTCGATGAAATCCGCTGTGTAACTGAACAAGGTCAGTTGTATATGTGAGGTTTTGATATCACCAGTGTGCATCAGCGTGCCTGGCGGCAGCCCGATTTTTTTGCTGTGTGAGTGACGTCTTTTTTTCATGAATACTACACTCCTGCTACGGCATGGATGGTGTTGTGCCGGGCATATCCGACATGGGCGATGTCCAGACCAGGGTATGAATTACACTTCCAGGTCGCTGAATAAGGGGGTAGAAAGGTAGCGTTCGCCAAAAGAAGGGATGATGACGACAATCAGTTTGCCATGATTTTCTGGACGTCTGGCAACTTCAAGGGCTGCCCAGGTAGCGGCACCCGATGAAATGCCGACTAATAATCCATCTTCAGTGGCCATACGCCTTGCCGTATTCATGGCATCTTCATTTTTGACCCGGACGATTTCATCATAAATATCTGTATTCAGGATAGTTGGAATAAAGCCAGCCCCTATTCCCTGCAAGGGGTGGGGGCCGCGTTGACCACCAGATAGCACCGGACTGGCATCCGGTTCTACAGCAATCATCTGCAGGCCTGGTTTTCGTGGTTTAAGCGCTTCTCCGATGCCGGTGATCGTGCCACCCGTTCCTATGCCCGAGACAATAATGTCGACTTGGCCATCCGTATCGCGCCAGATTTCTTCCGCAGTGGTTCTTCTGTGAATGTCAGGATTGGCAGGGTTATCAAATTGCTGTGCAATGATATAGCGTGAATCTGCTGCTGCCAGCTCCTCTACTTTTTTAATCGCCCCAGGCATGCCTTCAGGACCGGGTGTCAGGATGAGTTCCGCACCATAAGCCTTGAGTATTAGCCTGCGTTCTCGACTCATGGTTTCAGGCATTACAAAGGCACAGCGGATGCCGCGTGAGGCACATACCATGGCCAACCCTATGCCGGTATTGCCACTTGTGGCTTCTATGATAATGCTGTCAGGCTTGATGCGGCCTGCTTGCGTCAAGGCATCCATAATAGATACCGCAATGCGGTCTTTTACACTATGAGCTGGGTTAAAATACTCAAGCTTACAGGCGATGGTCGTCGTGGAGTCTATGCCAGTGGCGGTTCTGTTGAGGCGAACTAAAGGGGTGTTGCCGATGAGCTCGGCAGTGTTATTGGCAATACGCATAAGGCACCTGCTGAATGGATAGGCCATAGAGTAATACACTGTACTCAAGCCCACAACCAGAGCCCACAGCTAGCCGGTCTGGCTTATTTGATTGGAGATAGGATGTCTAAGTATTTTTCGCTATTTTGGCTAACGGGTTTGCTGACATTCAATGTCCATGCTGCTGATATCCAAGACCCCAGGGTGGCCTTGATTGAGGATGAGAGCTCAGAGTGTTTGTCCAATGACGGAAAGCTGATTCTGCTGCAAATCAATGCAGATAAGCCTTTGGTTGTTTGGCTGGATAGATGGTTTATGGGCGTGCAAACCGCAGATCACACCAAGCATGTATTGCAGCCAGGGCAGGAACCGATTGCACTGGGATGCTCAAAGACGCGAGATAAAGATCAACAAGTGTGGACGATTGCTAGTGTGCAGGAGCAATAAGCTTGCAGACTCACGACCCGCTATCGCTAGTACCTATAGCGTAGCCGGTGGAATAGACAAACTATCGCCGGTGGCAAAGAAAGCGCCTCCTGCGATGTAATGCAATGTGCGAAGTTGATCCTGGCCTTCAAAATGCCAGCGCCCGTTGGAAAACACTCGGGTATCGGCATAGGCAGCGACGACCTCACCAATAAATAAATCATATTTTTGCTGGTTTTCTACTTCCTGCAATAGCCTACACTCAAGCCATGCTACACAGCCCTCTAGCAAAGGGGCTTCTATGCTTGCTGCAGGAAAAGTGGGCAAGTGATAAGCAGCAAATTTATCAGTCTCAATAAACCGTTCTTCTTTGCCACTGGATGAGCCGACCTGCATCACGATCTCACTTTGCTGTATGCATGGGACGTTGATAGCAAAGGTTCCTGCACCTTCGATCAGTCCACGGGTATAAGTATTTTTATCGATGACAACCGCGATCTTGGCTGGATCAAAGTCTAGAGGCATATTCCAGGCGGCTGCCATGATGTTCTGCTTGCCAGCATGTGTTGCAGATACCAGCACGACAGGCCCATGATTGAGCAAGCGGTAAGCATGCTTGAGTTCTACTGCGGTAATAGCCATTTATTTATGCCAGTGATCGCGTAGGGTAACGGTGCGGTTGAATACTGGGTTGCCTGCTTTGGACTCTCTCTTGTCTGCGACAAAGTAGCCGTGACGTTCAAATTGGAAGCGCTCTTCTGCCTGCGCCTCTTTCAGGGCTGGTTCCAGTTGCGCGGTAATGGTGTGGACAGAATCAGGGTTGATATCATCAAGATAGTTGCGGTCTGCGGCACCAGGGTGTGCCTCCTTGAATAGTCTGTCATACAGTCGGATTTCAGCTGCATAGGCGTGATTGACGGAAACCCAGTGAATGTTGCCCTTTACTTTGATACTGTCTGCACCAGGAGTACCGGACTTGGTGTCAGGCAGGTAGTCGCAATGCACGGTAGTGACCTTGCCATCCGCGTCTTTCTCAAACCCTGTGCACTTCACCACGTAACCGTAGCGCAATCGCACCATTCCATCCGGGAACAGGCGGAAATAGCCTTTGGTGGGGGCCTCCATAAAGTCTTCGCGTTCTATCCATAATTCTTTGGACAATTGCACGGTACGCTTGCCCAGTTCTGGTTTCAGCGGGTGGTTGGGGGCAAAGCAGTCCTCGCTTTGGCCTTCAGGATAGTTATCAATTACCAGCCTGATCGGATCCAGTACAGCAATGCGGCGTTCTGCCGATTCATTGAGCGTTTCGCGCATGCAGTCTTCAAGAATCGTGTATTCAATCCAGGAGTCTGATTTGGAAACGCCGATACGATCCGCAAACAAACGGAAGCCTTCTGGCGTGTAGCCTCGGCGGCGCGCACCGGCCAGGGTTGGCAGGCGGGGATCATCCCAGCCGCTGACATGCTTGTTCTCTACCAGTTCAATCAGCTTGCGCTTGGACAATACGACATAGGTCAGGTTAAGACGTGAGAATTCATATTGCTTGGGCAATGGGTTGGCAAGCAGACCCGCTTCCGCTAGGCGCTCCAGCACCCAGTCGTAGAATGGACGCTGATCTTCGAACTCAAGCGTACAGATGGAATGGGTGATTTGTTCCAGCGCGTCTTCCAGAGGGTGGGCAAAGGTATACATCGGGTAAATGCACCACTTGTCCCCCGTATTGTGGTGATGGGCGCGCTTGATGCGGTAAATAGCCGGGTCACGCAGGTTGATGTTGGGTGAGGCCATATCAATCTTGGCGCGTAACACCATGCTGCCATCGGCATGTTGACCATCACGCATTTCATGGAATAGGTGTAGCGACTCTTCAACCGGGCGGTTGCGCCATGGAGAGTCTTTGCCAGACTCTGTCAGGGTGCCACGGTTTGCGCGCATGTCTTCTGCCGACTGCTGGTCTACATACGCGTAGCCATTGTTGATCAGTGCTTCAGCAGCGCGGTACATGAAGTCGAAATAATTGCTGGCAAAGTAAAGGTGGGATTGATCAAACGCATCCCAGCCAAATCCCAGCCATTTCACCGTGTCCTTGATGGAGTCTACATATTCCTGCTCTTCTTTTTCCGGATTGGTATCGTCAAAACGCATGTGGCATACGCCACCATAATCCCGTGCCAGGCCAAAATTCAGACAGATGGATTTTGCATGACCAATATGCAGATAGCCATTGGGTTCAGGCGGAAAGCGCGTGCGAATTTTGGCCGGGTCGGGTTCGCCTGATGCTTGTTGGCTAGCATCTCCGGGTGCACCGCTCCAGCGACGGCTGGCATAAGTGCCTTGTTCAAGATCGCGTTCAACGATATTGCGAATGAAATTGGCGGCAGGGGCAACGGGAGTTTTATCAGAAGACATGGGGTATGGAATATACATTGCTGTGAATATGGCGCTATTTTACATTGGTTAGGCGCTTGGTGTTCACTTGGCTCGCGTGCTCACGGATTAGGCTGCTGATATACTCGCCTTATTCTATGAATAATCTCGTTTTCCCTATACTTAGGTTGCTGGCGGATGGCCGTTTTCACTCAGGTGAGGATATTGCGCGTCAGTTCTCTGTGACGCGTGCATCTGTATGGAATGCCATGCAGGCAGCTGAAGCCCTGGGTGTGGAGGTCTTTTCCGTGCGAGGACGTGGTTACCGTCTACCGGAGCCAGTGCAGTTGCTCGATTATGAACCCGTGCTGACTGCCTTGGGTGAACGTCGCAAGCAATTTCGGCTGGAACTGCATGATGAAATAGACTCTACCAATACGTACTTGATGCAACAGGCGGCCAATGGTGCACCGCATGCCAGTTGCATCGCTGCCTTGTTGCAAACCAAAGGCCGGGGTCGACGTGGTCGAAGCTGGCAGGCCGCATTGGGTGCGAGCCTGACCTTTTCCTTGCTCTGGCGCTTTCAGGCAGGAGCGGCTGCGTTGTCAGGCCTGAGCCTGGGCGTTGGCATTGCCTTGATTCGCACCTTGCGTGCGCTTGGCATTGATAACGTGCAGTTGAAATGGCCCAACGACATATTGGTTGGGCGTGACAAGTTGGCAGGTATCCTCATTGAGTTACAGGGCGATATGGATGGTCCCAGTGCCGCTGTGATTGGGATAGGTCTCAATTTAAAATTACCGGCCGCTGTGCGGGCACAAATTGATCAGCCGGTTACGGATCTAGCCCGTTTAAGCAAGCAGAATATCAATCCCAATGAACTATTGGGGGCGTTACTGAATCAGTTAGCCTGTGTGCTTGAGCAATTTGAAAGCCAGGGTTTTGAAAGTCTGCGAAATGAGTGGGAGCAATATCATGCTTACCATCAGCAAGCGGTACGCCTGTTATTCCCTGATGGACGCGAGTTACACGGTACGGTGAATGGCGTGGCGCAGGATGGTGTGCTCCTGGTCAATACCGATCATGGTGTGCAACGTTTCTCCTCAGGTGAAATCAGCTTGCGAGGTGCCGCCTGATGGATAAGTTATTGGCTATCGATGCCGGGAATACGCGGATTAAATGGGCTGTGTTTACACGTCAAGGTGACATAGCGCAACGCGGTAGTCTGGCGCATGGTCATGCACAGCTCACGCCTGATTGCTGGCAGGCGTGTAGTCGTGCCGTGGTGGCCAATGTGGCAGGAGAGAGTCGTCGTGAGGCGTTGATGCAGCGCCTGGTGCCGCTGGGCATACCTTTGAACTGGATCACTGCAAGTGCTCAAGCCTGCGGACTGACAAATGGTTATGAAGATAGCACACAGCTCGGGATAGACCGCTGGGCCGCCATGGTGGCCGCGTGGCAGCACTATAAAAAGAGTTGTGTCGTGGTCAATGCAGGTACCGCATTGACCGTGGATTTATTGGAACGAACCGGGCCGGAGCAAGGCCGATTTGTCGGCGGCATCATTGTGCCGGGGTTGCGTTTGATGCAATCAAGCTTGGGCTTGGCAACGGCAAATATTGCCGATCAGGCAGGGGATTTGCAGGATTTCCCTGTGAATACCGCTGATGCCGTCTACAGTGGCATATTAAATGCCATGTGTGGTGCTGTGGATAATATGCTGCAGCGCTTGAGCGAGCATTGCGGTCAGGTGGTACCCTGTATCGTGAGTGGCGGGGATGCAGAAACACTGCTGCCTTTATTGCAGAGACATGCGCTCGCAAGAGAGCATGTGCTGGAAGAAAACCTTGTGTTGCAAGGCTTGTGGCATTTGGAAAGAGATGCGTTATGAAGTGGTTAATGGGTGCGCTGCTGGTGTTGAATATTGGGTTTTTTAGCTGGTTTGCTCTGAGCAAGGCACCTGAACAACCTCAGCAGCCTTTACATCAACCTTTGCAGCCAGAGAAAATCAAACTGCTGATCCCGGAAGAGGTGGAAGCCTTACCTAAAATCGGTGAGGTTGAGGGAAGCCCGAAGCCAGACGAGGTCTATGGTTGCTATGAGTGGGGTAGTTTTGCAGAGCAGAGTCTGAAGCAGGCGCAAAACATTCTGGTGCAAAACTCATTGATTGCCACTGTGGAGCAGAAAACGTCTAGAGAAACCATGCGCTACTGGGTGTATATCCCGCCACTGCCATCTGCACAAGCTGCGCAGGATAAAGTGGTGGAGTTGAAAGCGCTAGGCGTAGATGTCAGTTTTATTATTCAAGAAGCACCCTGGCGTAACGCAATTTCGCTGGGAGTCTTTAAGGATGAGCGATTAGCGACTAAACTGCTAGAGCAGTTAAAGCAACGCGGGGTGGTATCCGCACAAAAAGGGATACGTAACCAGGAAAAAGGCCGATCCAGCTTGTTGATTAACAACATGTCCTCAGAAATGGCGATAGAGTTGAACAAGCTGGGAGCTAGCTTCCCTGGCAGCGAACTTAAACAGGTTATTTGTCAATAGGAGTCTGTATGGGAATTCTCAAAGATATCGTCAAGAAAATTGCGTTGGCTGCTGCCGTTGTTGCTGGTAAGCGTATATTGAGCAAGGTGGTCACCGATGTGATTGATGGTGATAAAACTACACCTGTCAACGCCCAGACAAGTACACCCGTCAAGCCCAAGCCTGCTAATAGCAGAAAAAAACCGACTGCTAAGCCTAAATCTGCTGATGCCAAAACTGTTAGCACCAGAAAACCTAAAGTTGCTGCTACGGAAGACAAAAAAACGCTTACCAAGCCAAAGGCACCACGTAAGCCTCGGGCTAAAACTGCCGATAAGGCAGTGTCACACAGTAGTGGCACGAGCAGCAAAAATAGTGACAATACAAAAGCAGCAAGTACAGAAGTAAAATCAGAACCAGCTGCCAGTGAAAACAAAACTTAATACTGTGGGCACTCCTGCCTCATTATTTACATAGAGTTGAATGATGGGGCGGAAGAATCTTTAGCATTAACCGAAGGTAAGTTTCCTTGCCATCCTCCGCCTAGAGTCTTGATCAGATATACCGTATTAATTAGTTGCTGGCCTGTAATCTGCTGTACTAGTCTGCGATTTTCGAGCTGTACCTTTCTTGCGATAAATAACTCAAAAGACGTAGCAAGACCATTTTTGTATTGATGCTCAATAATATCTACAGCCTGTGTGGAGGCATGCTCTGCCGCTAGGTTATTTTCGGCGGCATCTGCCAGAGCTTTGTCTATACTCAAGCCATCCTCGACTTCTTGTAGGGCAAGCAATACCGTCTGCCTATAATTCGCTGCAGCCAGCTCATGCCCTGCCTTGGCGAAATCTACCCGCGCACGATTACGGTTGCCATCAAATATGGTCTGGCTAAGCGCTAGGCCTAATGACCAGACAATACTAGGTGCATCAAGCAAGTTATTGAGCTCACTACTTTGCCAACCTCTGCTGGCAGTTAATCTTAAATTTGGGAATCGGGCTGCTGTTGCCACTCCGATTTGCGCATTGGCAGCAGCAACAGCACGTTCGGCAGACGCTACATCTGGCCTTCTTTCAAGGATATACGCCGGCAAATCCAGAGGAACACTGGGAATGCTTGCTGGCAGTTGTCTATCAGCAATCGTGAATTCGGAGACTGGAACCCCGGTTAAAGTTGCGAGCGCATGCCGTGTCTGATCACGCTGACTTGTTAATAGGTTGTGTTGTGCCTGAGTGCTGTTGAGCAGGGATTCTTGTTGCAGACTGTCCAGTTTTGAAGCTACACCAGTCTCCTGTCTGAAATGGATAAGCTCTACTGTGCCTTTTTGTATCGCGATAATTTGTGCTAACGCTTCTATTTCCGCATTTTGAGCACATAAATTGAAATAATTGGCAGCAATATCTGCCGCTAGAATTAACTTGATATTTTCAAGGTCAGCTGCTATTTGTTGTTGGCTTGCCGAGCTAGATTCCACCTCCCTGGAAATACGACCAAACAGATCAACTTCATAAGCTGCACTAAATACTGGATTCAGGTTTGTCTGGATGTTGGTGGAAACGCTGGCATTACGGGCATTGTTGGGTCTGTTGGCTGAAGGTTGAGTTCGCGTAGCGTTTACCCCAACTTCTAATGTCGGCAAGTAAGATGCCCGAGAAATTCTTGTAAGGGCTCTGGCCTGTTCTAGTCTGGCGATGCTAGCCTTAAGAGATTGATTGCGACTTAGAGCCTGTTGTTCCAGTCGATTCAGCTCAGCGTCCTCAAATATCTCCCACCATGCACCTTTACTCAGTCCATCACTAGGAGCTGCTGAGCGCCATTCTTCCTGCCAACTGACAGGGACTTCTAAGGCTGGTTTATGGTAGTCAGGGCCTACCGCAGCACATCCGGCCAGCAGCCATACCAGGGATAATGCTTGAGTCGTACGCTTCATGCTTTGCTAACTCCTGGGTTTCTCTGTGTTGGGCGTAGTGGCTTTATTGTTTTTATTTGTGGATTTTTCCTGTTTCTTGTCTTCTTGCGGTGGCGCTTCTTGTGCTAATAC
The DNA here is from genome assembly GCF_020532675.1 of Methylobacillus gramineus. GTDB lineage: Bacteria > Pseudomonadota > Gammaproteobacteria > Burkholderiales > Methylophilaceae > Methylobacillus > Methylobacillus gramineus. The sequence goes on from NZ_JAJAVE010000001.1 coordinate 11,151, forward strand.
CTGCTCATTTTCCTGCAATGAGTCTGATGGATTAATAACAAGCCTGTCCTTGTTGGTAATACCGCTAAGAATTTCTACAGTTTTACCCAGATCGCGCCCTAATCGTACTGGCTGAAACTCAATTTTGTTATCCGCATTTAATATCGCAATGCTAGGTTCATTTTTACCCAAGATGAGCACCCCTGCAGGCACTATCAGTGTTTTTAATGAGCTGACCAGATCTAAGTTGACATCAACAAATGCCCCTGGAATAAGTTCTCCAAGGGGGTTGGGTAGCAGAATTTCAACTTGGCGTGAACGTGTGGCTGGATCAATGGCTCCTGAGACATGTGCAATGGTGCCAGTAAATGATTTATCCTGAATTTCATTCAGAGTGATTTGAACCTGTTGTCCTTGCTTAATGCTGGTGGCATAGACCTGTGGTATCCACAGTGAGATTCTCAATTTTTCGGTTTGTGCAAGCGTAAATAGTGCATTGCTACCTGAGGTAACCAGAGTTCCCAAATCTACATGCCGGCTGATAATGGTGCCGGAAAAAGGAGCGGTGATGCTTCGATAGTCTTCCAGTTGCTGTAGACGTTTGACTGTGGTTTTTGCCACTTCGAGTTCAGCATTGGCTTGCGCGAGCAGACTACGCTTCTCTTCAAGGTCCTGCTGGGTAACGGATTCACGCTGGCGCAGCAACTCCCATCGCTCTTGAGTCAGTTTAGCAAGTGCTTGCCGGGCTTGTACTAAATCAAGAGAGGCTTGTGCCTGAGCCAACTCTTGGGTTTGCTCAGGAGTTTCAATCTGCGCCAGCAACTCCCCTTTTTTGACTTTGTCACCCAGCGTCTTGTACCAAGCTGACAGATATCCGTTACTTCGTGCGTAAAGGACGGCTTCGCTATAGCCACGTAGCGTAGCGGGAAGCGTAACATTGTTAACCAGATTACCAGGCTTGGCGTAAGTAAAGTTGACTGAGCGTTGTAGGTTTTCTTTGGTGCGAGACTCCAGCGCGAAAGCTTCTGTTGTATTCAGAGTAAAGCGCAACAAGCCGCCAATTAGCAGGATAGCTACCAGCAACAGGCATATCCAGCTGAAACGTTTCAGAGTCAGCGCTGAGTCTGGAGCAGAGGGGGCCAGCAAGTGATTGTCGATATTGGTCATGGCGTGGTTGGCTCGGGTTGAGTTTGGTTAAAGTGAGGATGTCTTGTGGATTGACGTCTACGATGGAGACTTGCAAATACAACTGGTACGAACAGTAAGGTGGAGACCGTGGCAAACAATAAGCCGCCAATTACTGCTCGACCGAGCGGTGCATTCTGTTCTCCGCCTTCACCGAGTCCCAGTGCCATTGGTAGCATTCCGACTATCATGGCGGAAGCGGTCATTAAAACGGGCCGTAAACGTGTAGCACCGGCATCAAGTGCTGCTGTAATTGGTGGAACGCCAAGGGCTAGTTGTGTGCGGGCAAAGGAGATAACCAATATGCTATTGGCAGTGACTACGCCGATACTCATGATCATTCCGGTGAGTGCCGGTACGCTGAGCGTAGTGCCGCTCAAGAACAAGGTCCAGGCGATCCCTGCCAGTGCCGCTGGGAGTGCAGTGATGATGATGGCAGCATCCAGCCACGACTGGAAGTTGACTACGATGAGCAAGTAGACCAAGACGATGGCTACAATCAAGCCAGTGCCTAGACCGATAAAGGCATTGTCCAGTGTCAGACTCTGGCCGCGGATTTCAATTTCCGAGCCCTTGGGCAACTGTTCGCGAGTTTCATCCACCAATTTCTGGATGGCACGGCTTGCGCTACCAAGATCACGTCCTTGAACGCTGGCATAGACATTGACCACTTGATTGACATCGTAATGCGAAACAACTGGCTGCTGCGCGGAGCGGGATATCTTGACCAGGTTACCTAACAGTTGCGGCTCACTGTTGCTGCTTTTCACTGGAGTTCTGAGCAGTGCATCTATACTGGACAGATCTGACTCCAAGGAGTTGACGCCAATGTTATAAGTGTTCCCGTTTGTCGGGTTGAGCCAATATAGAGGAGCGGTTTGCATGCTGCCGCTGAGGGATATCATGAGGTTCTGTGCAACATCTGTTGCGGTTAGACCCTGCTGGTGTAAGCGTGCCCTATCCATTTCCAATCTCAGCACAGGCTTACTCCAGCGTTGGTGGACATGGGCATCTACTACACCGGGGATCTCTCGTAACTTATTGCTGAAGCTGTTGGCCAGAGCCGTATTTTCCTCAATCTTGTTGCCCTTGAACAGAATGTCAATGGGAGCTGGAATGCCGAAATTCAGAGTTTGGCTGACCTGGTCAGCCGGTTGGAAGAAAAACTCCACACCAGGAAATGCGCGTGGCAGCTGTTTGCGAAGCTCAGCAATGTAATCTGCGGTTGGTTTATTCTTGTAGTTGATCAAGGAAAGCATGATTTCAGAATCAGAGGACTCTACCGTGCCTGCATTGCCAAACAAGGTGTTGCGAGGGGAGTATGGCCCTCCGACAATATCCAGCACATTGCCGATTTCAGTCGCAGGAATCACGCTCTTGATATGATGCTCTATTTTTTCTACCAGTTTCGGCATCTCCTCCAGACGCGTGCCAGAGGCAGCACGGATATGCAGGCGAATCTGGCCCGCATCGACTTCTGGGAAAAGGTCTTGCCCTAATAGAGGGTAGATGCCTAATGAGAGCAAACTGAAAAGAATAAAGAGCAGACTGAAATGACGGCGCCTATTGAGTAGTGCTCCTAACAGGCTGATGTAGTAGCGGCGAAAAGTTTCAAAGCCTTGGTTGAATTTATGATGCAGGCCTTGAAATAGCCATAAGTTGCCAGATGGCTTGCCTGTCCTGTTTGCCGTCATCATGAACATCACCAATGTCGGTACTAGTGTGCGGGAGATAATGTATGAAGCTAGCATGGCAAATATCACGGCTTCCGCCATGGGTACAAAAAGATATCGTGTGATGCCTTCCAGAAAAAACATGGGCGCAAACACAATGCAAATGCAAAGCGTGGAAACAAAAGCGGGTACCGCGATTTCAGCAGCGCCGTCCAGGATGGCTTGATGGGGAGGTTTGCCCATATGCATGTGTCGCTCTACGTTTTCGATTTCCACTGTCGCATCATCAACCAGAATCCCGATCGCAAGAGCGAGGCCTCCTAGGGTCATTAGATTGATGGTTTCACCTATCAAATGCAGCACAATCAGTGAAGACATGATGGACAAGGGGATAGATACCGCAATAATTGCGGTGGTTTGCCAGCTGCCGAGAAATAGCAGGATTAATGCTGCGGTCAGTGCCGCAGCAATCAGCGCTTCAAATACCACATTGCTGATCGCGGCCTTGACGAATAATGATTGGTCAAACATGGCCTTGAGCTTGATGCCTTCAAGTGCTTCCATTGCCTTGGGTAGCGCAGCTTTGACATTGTTGACTACCTCCAGGGATGAGGCGCCACCGGTTTTCAATACTGAGACCAGAATGCCACGTTCACCGTTCTGTCGTACGATATTAGTGGCTGGTGTAGATCCATCACGTACCTGTGCGACATCCCTCACGTAAATAGTATTGCCGTTGATAGTCCGAATGGGGATATCACCGAGTTTGGGTATGCTGGAAATGGCACCATTGAGGCTGACATCATATTGGCTCTCTCCGAGCTTGATTGTGCCCGTTGGGAGAATCAATGTTTGTGAAGCAATAGCGCTACTGACATCAGCCGGCGTCAGGCCCTTGGCTATAAGTGCTGCATTATTTAGATTGACTGCCACCTGACGCCCACGATTGCCGTAAGGGAAGGTCATGGTAACGCCTTTGATTTTGAGCAGGCTGGGACGAAGAGAGTTATTTACTGCATCGCCAATCTCAATATCAGACACGGTATCGCTTGAAAGACCGAGCTGTATTAGTGGCAGGTCGGTCGCAGAATACTGCACTACCTGTGCAGGTTGCATCCCCTGCGGCATTGAGCGTTGTGCTGTCGTGACATTGGATAGCACTTGGGTCATTGCCGAGCGTATATCTGTCCCTTGCTGAAAGAAAATCTTGCTAATGGATAGGCCCGCTAGCGAAACAGATTCTGTATGTTCCACATCTTCTACAGTCTGATTGAGCCCGCGCAGCGTTGGGTTGGTAATTCGATCCGCGATCTCACGTGCTGATAAGCCGTTATAGGACCAGCTGATTGCAATCACTGGAATGTTGATATCCGGGAAGATATCTGTGGGCATATTGCGCAGTACATAAGGTGTAGATAACACAATGAGGAGCGCCGCTACTATAAAAGTATAGGGGCGGCGAAGTGCAATATTGACTATCCACATGACTGAATTTAGCTCCGATATTTCTTGGTGAATATCTGCAATGAAATGATTCCCAGTCCTTCTATATGAAGGACGGATGTGAATAGCAAAAATCGTACCCGCTAATATTCACTGCTGGCTGGCGTTAATGGGGCTTTATAGTGGATTTGGTGTTTGAATTTAAACACTTTAAGGGTGCTGATCTGTTTGGTTGTGCGCAGTTGTCTGAATGTGGTGCAGTTGCCAGATTGGCATGGAAATATATCTTCTGTTTTGCCATAAACAGCGGGACTGATTTCCTCTGTTGTTGCATCAGCATTAATGATTAGAAGTATTCAGAAGGAGAAAAAACAATTTAATATTATTTATAACTAAATCAACTGGTTGTGTGTTTTTGTCGAGAGGGTTTTGTCTTGGCACAATAAATGCAGAGGTGGTGGGCGATTTAATTCTAGTGGTTTCGAACAATTTCGAAATGCTGATTATCCGTTTATTAAGGGATCGTCCAATGAAGCATAATTTTAGATACTTGATTTTAGCTGTGTTGTTGAGTGGCGCGACTGCCACTCTTGCGGCGGAGGCTGATGCTGAGAAAACAGCAAAGCCAGCCGCCAGTAAGACCTCATCAGCTAATAAAGATTGGTCTTGGCAACCTGTGGCTACTCCGCAGGTACCATCAGTTCAACAAAAAAAATGGGTGCGTAGCCCGATAGATGCATTTGTACTCGCGAAGCTTGAAGAAAGTAGTGTTAAGCCATCTGCTGAGGCTAGCCGTGCAGCTTTTATTCGTCGTGCCACTCTGGATGCATGGGGTTTGATTCCATCCACTGAAGAAGTCAATGCATTTGTGAATGATAAATCGCCGGATGCTTATGAAAAGCTGGTGGATCGTTTACTTTCTTCTCCGCGATATGGTGAGCGTCAGGCGCGTAAATGGCTGGATCTTGCTCGATACGCAGACAGTACTGGCTTTCAAGGGGATCAAACCCGTCCGAGCATGTGGCGGTATCGTGATTACGTGATCAATTCTTTTAACGAAGACAAACCCTATGATCGCTTCGTCAAAGAGCAGTTGGCGGGAGATGAGTTATATCCTGGTGATACCAATGCGCTGGTGGCAACAGGTTTTATGGCAGGTTTTCCGGACAACAAGAACTCACGGGATTTGATCCAGCGTAAATACCAGATCACAACTGATATTACCGATACAGTGGGTACTGCGATATTAGGTACTACTTTTGAATGCGCGCGATGCCACAACCACAAGGCAGACAAGATTAGTCAGAAGGACTACTTTGCCTTGCAAGCATTCTTCTCCAATGTGAGTGCAGTGGATAATATTCCCGCGCCACGTGGCTCAATTGAAGCTAGGTATGAACAAGACAAAGCTAAGTGGGAGGAGGCAACCAAGGAAATTCGCGCTAAACGTGCTGCCATTATAGAGCCGTTACGTGCAGCAGCAGAACAGTATCACAAAGAGCGCTATCTCTCAGATAGTCGCGATTCTATCTTTAAGCCCAAGAATGAGTGGAATGCCACAGACCGTTGGGTACACCATCGTTTGGCCAATGTGACTACGGATGAAGATCTGGGTGCCTATCTGCGAGTGAGCGGTGAAAGCAAGGAAAATCCTGAATACGTAGCTGAAAATGAATCAAAGTGGCTGGAATATAAAAAGCTTACTGATGATCTGAAGAAGTTCGACAAGCTCAAGCCTGCCAAAGGTTCAAACACTATTTCAGCCATGACTGAGCTTGGGTATGCTGATGCGCCATCTAGCTTCGTTTTCTTTGGCGGCAATCACGAGCGTCCCCTTGACGAAGTACAGCCTGCCTTCCCTGCGGCGTTGACGAGCGAGAAACCGCAGATCATTCCGACATCGATCTCCTCAGGTCGCCGTACGGCCTTGGCTAACTGGATTGCCAGCCCGCAGAACCCGCTGACAGCTCGTGTCTTTGTCAATCGAGTGTGGGATCAATACTTTGGCACTGGCATAGTCCGCACCGTCAGCGACTTTGGTCGAGCTGGAGACAAACCTAGCAACCCCGAGCTGCTGGAATACCTGGCAAGCAACTTTGTGAAACAAGGTTGGAGCGTCAAGAAGCTGCATAAGGAAATCCTGCTATCCAGCGTGTATCGCCAATCGTCCGATTATCGAGAAGATGCATACAAGGCAGACCCTGAAAACAAACTGCTGGCAGTGTTCCCCCGTAAGCGACTGGATGCAGAACAGATCCGTGACTCCTTGCTGGTGGCCTCAGGCAAGCTTGAAGATAAAGTAGGCGGACCTAGCGTGATGCCTCCTGTGCCTTCTAACCTGAATGCAGGTGCGCTGTGGCAAGTGTCTGGTGATAAACAGGATTACAACCGTCGCAGTTTGTATGTCTTTACCCGTCGTAGTGTGCCTTATCCATTGCTTGCAACCTTTGATATGGCATCTGCACAGCAAGTGCATAGTAAGCGCGACGTCACGACTACGCCATTGCAGGCACTTGCTTTAGTGAATAGCGATATTGTTTTTGAATGGTCGCAATCGCTTGCCGGCAAGGTAATTAGTGAGGCAGGGGGTAACGAGACTGCACAAATCGAAAAACTCTATCAGATCTTGTTTGCACGTAGTCCTGACAAAGCTGAAAAGGCGACCTTGACGGCTTTCCTTGCTAACCACGAAAAAATTATCAAGGCCAAACTGAAGGATGCCGATGGCAGGCTCGCATTGGCAGTGCCTGTGGGGTTGAAGGATACACAACAACTTGATCCAGTCCGTGCCTCTGCTTTTGTCGACCTAGTCCACACCGTGGCTAACTCTAACGAATTCAGCTATCGCTTTTAATAGCGCTCAAAAATTGAATATAAATAAAAGGAAACAACATCATGAGCAATAATTCACGGCGTGATTTTCTAGTAAAAGCAGGGTACGGACTAGGTGGTATTACCCTGAGTGGCCTTATGCCTGGCGGCGGTATTTTTGCGACAGTTGCCAATGCAGCTTCATTAGTCGATCCATTGGCGGCTAAAGGCACTCATTTTCCAGCCAAGGTGAAATCGGTTATCTGGTTACACATGGATGGTGCACCCAGCACCATAGATTTGTATGACTACAAGCCAGATTTGATCAAACTGGCTGGCCAGGATATTCCAGCCTCTTTCCTCAAAGGTATTAAGACCAGTACTCAGGGTGGTGTTGGTAAGTTGTATGCATCAAATCGCACCTGGAAACAACATGGTGAAAGTGGTGCCTGGTTCTCAGACCTGTTACCCAACCTGGCCAAGCAAGCCGATAAACTGGCCTTTGTGAAATCCAGCGTGACCATTGGCGCTACGCACGATATTTCCATTCTTAAGTTGAATACCGGTGATCTTAATCCTGGGCGCCCATCCTTGGGTGCCTGGGTGCAGTATGCCTTGGGCTCTGCCAACCCAGACTTACCCGCTTATGTCGTGCTTTATGCTGGTAAGAAAGAGCCTACTGGTGGTTCTGTTAACTGGAGCTCAGGTTTCTTGCCAGCGGTTTATCAAGGCACGGCTTTCCGTCCCGGATCATCGCCTATCTTGCACTTGGAACGTCCGGAGCTGATTGCTGCTGCACAGCAACGCGACAATCTGGATTTGCTGAAACGCCTGAATGAACAACGTGGTGCGCTCTATCCAGAAGATACTGAACTTCGCGCCCGACTGAATGCTTATGAGCTAGCTTATCGGATGGAGTCTTCAGCTCCCGAGGCTGTGGATTTAAGCAAAGAAAGCGATGCGACAAAAGAGTTGTATGGGCTTAACGATGAAATTACCAAGGATTACGGGACTAATATGTTGCGTGCGCGTCGCTTGGTCGAGCGCGGAGTTCGATTTATTCAGGTAGTGACTGGGCCATTGGATATATCTGGGGATAGTCGCAACTGGGATGCCCACCAGGATTTGGAAAAGAATCACGGTGCTCATGCCAAGGCTGTTGATAAGCCGATTGCTGGTTTGCTGGCGGATCTAGAGTCTCGGGGCTTGCTGGATTCCACATTGATTGTGTGGACCTCTGAGTTTGGTCGTACCTCTTATGGTCAGAGCGGTACGGGCCGTGATCACAATCCTTGGGGCTACACCCAATGGTTGGCGGGTGGTGGCATCAAGGCAGGGAGTACATTCGGGCAGACGGATGAGGTTGGCTTGCAGGCCGTGGGTGATCAGACCATGGACACCTATGATCTCCATGCCACCGTGTTGCAGCTAATGGGCCTTGATCACCTAAAAACCACGTTCTTACACAATGGTCGCTCGGAGCGTCCGACCGTGGTGTATGGGCAGGTAATCAAAGAGCTGTTAGCTTAAATCAACAATAGTTCTCATCAGCATTTTTAGAAGTGGAAAAGCCCGCAATTTAAAGCGGGCTTTTTTATTTGATGTTTTTTTCTATATATCTAATGGTTCTATATTTTGATGTTGGTATTGCAACACGGTATGTGTTGCTGTGGAACAAATTTGCTTTTAACAAAACATCTCGTGGTGATAGTTTTTTTTAATGAAATGTAAAAATTATTAATTATCAATTGGTTAGTTTTAATTTTTGGCTTGATTTTTGATTGGCATGATAGTTGCCTATCCATGCTGCATTCAAGGTCTTTCATTGTAGTTGCATTTCCATGACCAATGAATAGCACATTTTGTTGGTTCAGATATTTGGTGATCGATTCTAAGGGTAATTTATGAAAATTCGGTTGGGGCATCAGTTAATAAAACGCAGTGGTTACGTAGGGGTCGCATTATTGCTGGCTAGTGCTGTCGCAATGGCAGCCGATGGAGAGGCTGATAAAGCGTCTAAGGCTGCAACCAGTAAAGCCTCCACGGCCAATAAGGATTGGTCTTGGCAGCCTATAGCCAGCCCGCAAGTGCCATCTGTGCAGCAAAAGAAATGGGTACGTAGCCCTATTGATGCTTTTGTGCTGTCCAAGCTGGAAGAGAAAAGTGTTAAGCCATCTGCTGAGGCCAGTCGTGCAGCGTTTATTCGCCGTGCCACCTTGGATGCATGGGGTCTGATTCCTTCTACTTCAGAGGTGAATGCTTTTGTTAATGATAAATCTCCCGATGCTTACGAGAAGTTGGTCGAAAGGCTATTGGCATCGCCGCATTATGGAGAACGTCAAGCGCGTAAATGGCTGGATCTTGCTCGATACGCAGACAGCTCAGGTTTTCAGGGGGATCAGACAAGACCTAATATGTGGCGTTATCGCGATTACGTGATCAACTCCTTTAATGAAGACAAGCCTTATGATCGCTTCGTTAAAGAGCAGCTTGCAGGGGATGAGCTTTATCCGGGTGATACCAATGCGCTGGTGGCGACAGGTTTTCTGCGGGGCTTTCCAGACAATAGTAATTCTCGGGATTTAGTGCAGCGTAAATACCAGATCACCACTGATATTACCGATACTGTAGGTACCGCGGTTTTGGGTACTACCTTTGAATGTGCACGATGCCACAACCACAAGTCAGACAAGATTAGCCAAAAAGATTATTTTGCCTTGCAGGCATTTTTTGCCAATGTAAGTGCCGTGGATAACATTCCTGCGCCAAAAGGCCCTCAGGAAGTCCAGTTTGAAAAATCCCAGGCTAAGTGGGAAGAGGCAACTAAGGAAATCCGCGAAAAGAAAAAAGCCATCGTGGATGCTTATCGCCCTGAAGCCGTTGCTTATCTATTTGAGCGCTACACTGCTGACACACAGGATGCGTTGAAAAAAGTCTATGTGCCAGGTAGTCAATGGACGGCTCGTGACCGCTGGATTAATCATCGTTACGGCAATTATCAGACCGATGACATTCTGGCGAATTTCTTTAGGGATAACGCGAGCAAGGATGCCAAGGACTATAAGCCTGAGTATGCAGAGAAGTATGCTGAATACAAAAAGCTGGATGATGAGCTGAAGAAGTTCGACAAGCTCAAGCCTGCCAAAGGTTCAAACACTATTTCAGCCATGACTGAGCTTGGGTATGCCGATACGCCGCCAACCCATGTGTTGTTCACCGGTGCTTTTGACCATCCCCTTGACGAAGTACAGCCTGCCTTCCCTGCGGCGTTGACGAGCGAGAAACCGCAGATCATTCCGACATCGATCTCCTCAGGTCGCCGTACGGCCTTGGCTAACTGGATTGCCAGCCCGCAGAACCCGCTGACAGCTCGTGTCTTTGTCAATCGAGTGTGGGATCAATACTTTGGCACTGGCATAGTCCGCACCGTCAGCGACTTTGGTCGAGCTGGAGACAAACCTAGCAACCCCGAGCTGCTGGAATACCTGGCAAGCAACTTTGTGAAACAAGGTTGGAGCGTCAAGAAGCTGCATAAGGAAATCCTGCTATCCAGCGTGTATCGCCAATCGTCCGATTATCGAGAAGATGCATACAAGGCAGACCCTGAAAACAAACTGCTGGCAGTGTTCCCCCGTAAGCGACTGGATGCAGAACAGATCCGTGACTCCTTGCTGGTGGCCTCAGGCAAGCTTGAAGATAAAGTAGGCGGACCTAGCGTGATGCCTCCTGTGCCTTCTAACCTGAATGCAGGCCGTTTCTGGGAGGTTTCTAAGGACACTAGCGACTGGAATCGCCGCAGTCTGTATATCTTTACCCGTCGTAGTGTGCCTTATCCATTGTTAGATACTTTTGATATGGCGAATGCCCAGCAGGTACACAGTAAGCGCGACGTTACCACTACGCCATTGCAGGCACTGACTTTGTTCAATAGTGATGTCATCTTTGGCTGGTCTCAAGCTTTGGCCGGAAAAGTGATCAGTGAGGCGGGAAGTAATGAATCAGCTCAAGTGGATAAGCTCTTCCAGATATTGTTTGCGCGAAATCCTGACAAGGAAGAGAAAACAGCTCTGATTGCTTTCCTTGGAAGCCAGGAAAGGCTGATCAAGGCCAAAATCAAAGATGCGGACGGCAAACTTGGATTAGCAGTACCTGTGGGGTTGAAGGATACACAGCAACTTGATCCGGTGCGTGCCTCTGCGTTTGTCGACCTAGTCCACACCGTAGCTAACTCTAACGAATTCAGCTATCGCTTCTAAACAGCGTTTATAAGACATTGAATACAAATAAAAGGAAATAGCATCATGAGCAATAATTCACGGCGTGATTTTTTGTTTAAAGCCAGTTACGGAGTGGGGGGGGTGGCTCTTAGCGGGCTGATGCCTGGTGGCGGATTATTTACGACCTTTGCGAATGCAGCCTCACTGATCGACCCATTGGCGGCAAAAGGCCCGCACTTTCCGGCCAAGGTGAAATCGGTTATCTGGTTACATATGGATGGTGCACCCAGCACGTTAGAATTATTTGATTACAAACCTGATTTGATCAAGATGGCAGGCCAGCAGATTCCTGACTCTTTCTTGAAAGGTTTGAAAGCGGGTATTCGTGGTGGGGACGGTAAATTGTTTGTCACTGATCGTACCTGGAAGCAGCATGGTGAGAGTGGTGCCTGGTTCTCAGACCTGTTGCCCAATCTGGCCAAGCAAGCCGATAAGTTGGCTTTTGTGAAATCCAGTGTGACCATTGGCGCTACGCACGATATTTCCATTCTTAAATTGAACACAGGCGATCTTAATCCTGGTCGCCCATCTCTGGGTGCCTGGATACAGTATGCGCTGGGATCTGCTAACCCGGATCTTCCTGCCTATGTAGTGCTATATAACGACAAGAAAGAGCCGACCGGAGGCTCCATCAATTGGAGCTCAGGTTTCTTGCCAGCGGTTTATCAAGGTACGGCTTTCCGTCCCGGTGCATCGCCTATCTTGCATTTGGACAGGCCTGAGCTGATTGCAGCAGGCCAGCAGCAAGGCAGTCTGGATTTGTTGACCAAGCTCAATCGCGTACGTGGTGCTCATTACCCAGAAGACACCGAATTGCAGGCACGTATCCGCTCTTACGAGTTGGCTGCACGAATGGAAGTATCTGCTCCTGAAGCTGTAGATTTGAGTAAAGAGTCAGATGCGACCAAGGCGTTGTATGGCCTGGATGAAGACATTACCAAGAGTTATGGGCAAACCTTGTTGCGTGCACGTAGGTTGGTAGAGCGCGGAGTTCGCTTTATTCAGGTTGTTTCCGGACCACAGGATATTGCTGGAGATAGCCGTAACTGGGATGGTCACAACGATATTGAAGAAAATCATCGTACTCACTCAAAAGTTGTTGATAAGCCGATTGCTGGTTTGCTGGCGGATCTAGAGTCTCGGGGCTTGCTGGATTCCACATTGATTGTGTGGACCTCTGAGTTTGGTCGTACCTCTTATGGTCAGAGCGGTACGGGCCGTGATCACAATCCTTGGGGCTACACCCAATGGTTGGCGGGTGGTGGCATCAAGGCAGGGACTACATTCGGGCAGACAGATGAAGTTGGTCTTCAAGCGGTTGGCAAGACTATGGATACTTATGACCTTCATGCCACGGTCTTACAGCTCATGGGCCTTGATCACCTAAAAACCACCTTCTTGCACAATGGCCGCTCTGAGCGCCCTACCGTGGTCTATGGTGAAGTCGTCAAGGAATTGTTGGCTTAACACTGGGTTCTTGCATCAAGCACTGCGCGATGAAAATCCCTGAATATGAATTTCAGGGATTTTCATCGCGCAATTTATTTAATGCTGAGTAAAGCGCTTCAAGGGAGTGGTATATCGCCCCGAGATAGGCAGAAATAAAAAGGGTTAAATGAGTAAGTTTTTAGTTTCACTATTTGTTTATCTTGCATTAACAGGATCTGTAGTAGCAGCGCTGACTGAAATTGAAGAAGATTTCATGCAAGACATCGAAGACATACAGAAAAGCATGACATCGAATATTTCTTTGCAGGATGCAGCCACAGCGAAGTCAGAAGCAGTTGAGCTTGAAGCAATGTTCAAGGATGTTGAAGAGTTCTATGTGAAGAAAGGCGATGCTGCGGATGCCGTGGATTGGTCAAAAGAAAGTCGCACTTATCTTGTAGCAATTTCCAAGGCGTTAGAGGCCAAAAACTTTGATGCTGCATCCCAATCTGCAGTCTCACTTGCGAAGACTTGCAAGGCTTGCCACAAGATTTATAAATCCAAAGATTAAATATCCTCAAGACTCAATATCGGAGTTCCCAATGAAAAGATTTATCGTGATCAGTAGTGTATTACTTGGTGTATTCACCTTATCAGCATTGGCTGCGCTTAAGGATGGTGATGTTGCTCCTGACTTTAAGACGCAAGCATCCCTGGATGGGAAAAGTTTTAATTTTTCGTTGAAAGATGCACTGAAAAAAGGCCCTGTTGTTGTGTATTTTTATCCATCTGCTTATACCGGTGGATGTAACGTACAAGCCCATACGTTTGCAGAGAACCATGAAAAGTTCGCTGCTGCAGGCGCCACCATTATTGGTGTATCGCTGGATAGCATTGAACGCTTGAATGAGTTTTCGGCAGATCCTGATTATTGCGCAGGCAAGTTTCCGGTGGCCTCTGATATTGGGGGAAAAATTGCCAAATCCTACGATTTGGTGGTAAGGGATGCTACCTCTGGTAAGAAAGATACCAAAGGTAAGGAAATTGATCACGGCTTTGCTGAGCGTACGACTTTCATTATTACCACTGATGGCAAGATAAGTGAAACAGTTGGTGGTGTGACTCCTGCGTTGAATGTTGATAAGGCGCTTGAGTCTGTTCAGCGTTTGGCCGTTGCTAAAGGCCTTGCCAAGAAGCCTTGATGGGCCTGGCAGGGGAAGGATAGGTAGGTCGTGGCAGTTAAGTTTTTGGCAAGGTTGTGTGTCGGAAGTGGATTGTTTCTAGCACTTGTGTCGAGTCCATATGTGCGTGCCGATGAGCATGATGGGATTGCAGATCGGATTGGCAATGGTGATCCTGTAGCGGGTGAAGTCAAGTCCAAGGCGGAGTTATGTCAAGGATGTCATGGTGATCAAGGCAATAGTAGTGGAGGAGAGTATCCACGCCTTGCTGGTCAATATGCTGATTACATCATGAAGCAGTTCAGGGATTTTCGTTCGGGCGCGCGCCAGCATCATTTGATGAATGCCGTTGCAGAAAGCATCAAGGATGAAGACTTAGCTGATATTGCGGCTTATTTTGCCAGCCGTGAGCGTGTGCGTAGCCAACAAAAGAAATCTAATGAAATCGCAGAGAAGCTATTTGTTAATGGTGATATGAAACGAACCATCATGGCTTGTGCAAGCTGCCATGGCACTGTTGGTCAGGGAAGCTATGTGGGCAGTGAGAGCTTTCCTGCCATAGCTGGCCAACACAAGCTTTACTTACGGGAGCAGCTACTTAAATGGCGGTCACTGGAACGCAAAAATAGTCCTGGTGGCGTCATGAACTTAGTAGCTAAGTCGCTCAGAGATGAGGAAATAGAAGCCCTGGCGGATTACATATCTGGAATGTGATGCCTGGTAGATAAACACTGATGAGTGCTGAATGCAGGTGTCTGCATGAGGAAAGTTAAAATTAAGGAGGATTATAAGTATGCAAGTGAATACTGTTAAACGTGAGTCTTGGCTAAAGAAAATGTTAATCGCTGGTGTGACCATAAGTGTCGTCACGACAGCCCCTGTTCAGGCTGAGGAGGATCCCGTAACACCTGCCATTGCAGGCGTAGTGGCTGGTGGCGTTAAGATCCGCTTGATTAAGGACGGGTTTACTGGCACGGAAGGCCCCTTAGGTTTGCCCGATGGCAGCTTAATTTTTACAGAAACCCAGGCCAACCGAATTACGAGAATTGATGAAAATGACAATATCACTACCTACATTGCAGATAGCAATGGCGCTAATGGATTGGCATTAAGTGCAAATGGTGAGCTATACGCTGCACAGACGCTTAAACCTCGTGTCGGTATTATTCACCCTGCGAATAAAGCCAAGGTATTAGCGGAGCAATATGCAGGTAAGCCATTAAATCGACCCAATGATCTGGTGCTGGATAAAAAGGGTGGTGTGTATTTTACAGATCCAGGAGCCAATGGGCCGGTGAAGCCTGATCAGGTACCTACCAAGCCAGCGGTTTACTACACCAAGCCTAATGGTGAGCTAGTGTTGATCACCAATGAGATTGAGCGTCCAAATGGTATTCAATTGAGCCCCGATGAAAAAGTCTTGTATGTGGCTAACACCGCAGGCGAGTACATCATTGCATACGACATTGCTGCGGATGGGTCTGTGAGTAACAAGCGTAATTTCGCCAAGCTTGAAGACGCCTTACAAAAAACTGAAACAGGGGGTGTTTCCAGCGGTGCCGATGGTTTAGCGGTAGATGCTGATGGCAGATTGTATGTTGCCGCGAATACCGGCATACAGATATTCAGTGCCAAAGGTGAGTTTCTTGGCAATATTGTGCTGCCAAAGAAAGCCCAGAATATTGCATTCGCTGGTAAAGACAAGCGTACGTTTTACATTGTAGGTCGTGGCGCTGCATACAAATTCCCGACTTTGGCACAAGGCTATACCGGTCGAGCAAAGTAGGCTTGTTGCTCTAAATATCTTGATTTATGGTCATGATGAGCGGTCATTTGTCATCAACCACCCTGCTGAAGCAGGGTAGTTACCTAATGGAAATATGAATGAAAATCTTTTCTAAATTGATATTGCTACCTTTATTACTCGCTTATCTTGCATTGTCACCACTTGCTGTGCTGGCAGCACCTGCAGCTAAGCCGGAAAAACTTATCCAGTGGCGTCAGTCTGCCTATCGTGTGGTGGAGTGGAATATCGCAAGGATTAAAGCCGTGCTTGAGGGGCAGTATGACAAAAGCGAAGTCACCATCGCTGCCAATACAATTGCGAGTGTTGCGAGCTCCGGCATTGATGACTTATTTGTTCCAGGAACAGAGCAGGGCAAAGGCTGGCACGAAACCAGTGTTAAACCTGAAGCTTTTAAAGATCGAAAACGGTTTACAGAGCTTTCACTCAGTTTTAGCAAAGAAGCTGCAGAGCTGGCAAAAATTGCACCTACAGCGGATGCTGCGGCTGTGAAGGCACAGTTTGGCAAGGTAACGCGAACTTGCAAGGCTTGCCACGACGATTTTAAGGGTAAGGAATAAGCTGGACGCATAGCCGCAGGTGAGCGGAAAGAAACAGTTTGTTGATGTAAATACAGCAGCGATGTTTTGTTTGGTTTCACCTGCAACAACGGATGGAGCAAAATTTTAGGCTTGCGAGATTTTTTACCCTTTTTTATTTTAATTTAATGATTATTTTTCATATAAAACAACATCTTGAATTTTTATGTGATTAATAATGTATTTATATCGGATATTGTTGGCACTGGCGCGTAATTTGCTGAGTACTCTGGGTTAATTGATTACACTTTTTAACCTACAAGGGAGCAAAATATGTCTGTAAGTAATTCCAGTTATTTCCATCTAGTTAACTGGCGTACACGCGTAGTGGCAGTGCCAACCATTCTTTTTTCTCTAGGCTTGATCCCCACTTATAGTATGGCAGCAGGCACTCTGCAAGACGCTACCGAGGCGCTTGGTGCAGCCAAATTACAATCCATTGCTTTTAGTGGTACAGGACGCTGGTACCAGTTTGGTCAGGCACCAAATCCAAAATCTCCGTGGCCGCCATTTGACGTTAGCAGTTATAGCGCCACTATCAATTACGACCATCCGGCTGCGCGCGTACAAATTACGCGTAAGCAAGTAGTGGAAGCGGGTCGCGATAGGCCTGCTCCTGTTGAGCAAAAGCCGGATCAATACGTCAGTGGTAACACGGCCTGGAATCTTGCTGCAGCTCCTGGCTCAGCTACTCCAACCGTACAGCCGCAACCGGCACAAGTGGAAGAGAGAGTCACTGAAATTTGGACAACGCCTCAAGGCTTTCTGAAGGCGGCTGCAGCTAACAATGCCACTTCGCAAGCCCATAATGGAGGCACCAAGCTGACATTTACAGCGGGTAAGAATCGCTATGTTGGTATTATCAATGCGAAGAATCAAGTTGAGCGTGTACAAACCTGGATTGATAATCCTGTATTGGGCGATACAGAAATTGATTATACCTATTCAGATTACAAAGATTTCAATGGCATTTCTTTCCCAGCCCAAATAGCGCGTAAACAGGGTGGTTATCCTGTGCTTGATCTCAAGATTTCATCGGTGACAGTAAACCCAGCTGTGCAAATTGAAGTGCCAGCAGACGCGGCCAATGTTCCTGCTATTACAGTGACCTCTGAAGAGCTGGCACCTGGTGTGTATTACCTCAAGGGGGGCACTCACCATAGTGTCCTGATTGACCAGAAAGATCATTTGGTGCTGGTTGAAGGGCCACTGAATGAAGCCCGCTCAGAGGCTGTCATTGCCAAGTCAAAAGAGCTGGTACCTAATAAACCGATTCGCTATTTGGTCAATACTCATCACCACTTTGATCATTCAGGTGGTGTGCGTACCTTTGTTGATGAGGGCGCAACCATCGTAACTCATCAAGACAACAAGCCATATTTTCAGAAGATCTGGTCGAATAAACATACGATCAATCCTGATCGTTTGGCGAACTCAAAGAAATCAGCTAAGTTCGCTGCATTCTCTGACAAGCATGTGCTAACAGATGGTCAACGTGTGATCGAGGTTCACTCAATCAAGCATAGTGGCCATAACGATGCTTTTGCATTGATCTACCTGCCAGCAGAGAAGATCCTGATTGAGGCTGATGCTTACACACCATTGGCTGCTGGGGTTCCAGCTCCTGCAAGTATCAATCCATACTCAGCAAATCTTTATGACAATATCAAACGTTTGAAACTGAATGTAGACAAGATTGCAGCTTTGCATGGCCCTCAAGTTGTTAAGCTAGCAGACTTGGAAGCCTTTATTGGAAAATAAGGTTGGGTATTTAGTAAAGTAGCCAATACTTAACCTCTAAAAATTAATGCCGCTCAGTATTTCATGAGCGGCATTTTCATTCTAAAAGATGCTTGTGAAGTCAGACGGGAGAAAGCAGCAATTGATAAATACGAATAATCACTCGCAGGTAGAAATTATTTACGATCAAGATTTTATTGTGGTTTATCAGGGCTTGGATCAAGAGGTATGTAACTCTATTGTCAGACTTTTTGATAGTGACTCAAGTAAGTGGAGAGGCAAGATAGACAGATCTGAAGGTGTGCTCTATGAAGGAAAAACCAAAAACTCTTGGGATCTGGAAATAGTAAATGAAGGTATCTGGCAGGATACTTTTCATAGAATCCATCCAAAAATACAGTCTTGCATTAATCACTATTTAGCTAGAAGTCCGATTCTCCAAGCATTTGATTTGATAGCAACAGGATATAAAATTCAAATGTATCCCAAGAATCAAGGTTATTTTCGTTGGCATGCTGATTCTGTTGGAGGGAATACGGGTGATCGCGTTGTTGCGATGGTGTTATATTTGAACGATGTAGAAACAGGAGGTGAAACAGAATTTTTCCATCAAGGTATAAAAATTGCACCCAAGATTGGCAATCTAGTGTTATTTCCATCCGGGTGGAATTATATGCATTGTGGACATATGCCTGTTTCGGACAATAAATATATTATTTCTATGTTTATAAAAGTAAAGCAATAAGCCATTTTTTAACCAAGATCAGTACTAAGTAGAATACCTTGGCAAGAGGTTTTCTCGCCAGGGTATCTTACTATTAAATTTGCTCGATAAGTTATCTATGGTCTCTGGAGTGATTAGAAACATTCCCCGCAGCGATATATATGCATTACATTTAATTAGCAATGCGGGGGTAATGTAATTGATATTATCTACATACCTGATAGTCACTTAAACTTTTCAGTAGCAATTTTCACGTCTTCAGAAATTTTGTTGTTTGCTTCTTGGATTGCTAGTTGCTCATTTTTTGCTTGGGTATTGATGGTTTGAATATCTGCATTGGCATCCGATACTACGCATTCTAAGTATGGTGCTACTTGTTGCCTATATGTGTTGATTGCATTAACGCTTTTATTGTAAGCATCCTCATTCTTTAAATCCAATGCAGGCGCCACTGGGCGAGAACCACATTTGGAAGAGGACCATTTTCCATCTGTTAACGTCCCAGCCTCCGCAACATGATGAAAGCTATAGATAGAAATGGCAGTAATGGCTATGACCTTGCACAAGTTATTGATCAGGGTATGCATGGGATGATTTGTTCTATTCATGATGGACTCCAATTTTAAATAAAAATAACCTTGGTGTAATACACCAAGGTTATCGAGTAGGAAAAATTACATTTTCCCGCTGAAGCTTATGCCAACCCAACGTGGATAAGGGTAAGGAGAATATTGTGTCCACCCTTCCTCGTGCGAACGGTTGTCAAATACATTTCTTGCAATCAGGCTTAAATCGAACGTTTTATTGATTTGTAAACCGATAGATAAATCAGTCCGACTGAAAGGGCTGATGTGTCCATAGCTAGAGAGATTGTCTGTGTTGTTGTATTTGCTGTTATAGCTAGTGTTAAAGCTGGTGTGGAACAGTTTATCTCCTAGTACTGGTCGACGATATTCTGCTCCTACATTGAATGTCCATTTGGAAACACCAGGTAAGGTCATCCCACTTTGATCAGTATAAGGAGCAGTTGCGGTAGATAAATAAGCTAACTCTTCTGGGAATGCTGCATTTTTGAAATCTACATATTTTGCATCGTTATAAGCTCCTGCAAAGCGAACAGTTGTATATGGAATTCCAGAATAGAATGCATCAATTTCTACGCCTTGGGATTTCGCTCGTTTTACATTCCCCTGAGCTGTAACATAGGCAATTGGATTGGGTTGTAGATTTGCGATATTGGTAGCTGTGGTAAATTCATCTACTACGCGGATTGCTGATTGATAATCACGAATGTCCATATAGAAAATATCAGCATTCAGTGTCAGGGTATTCTCCAGCCAGTTCGATTTAAATCCAATCTCGTAAGCATTGGTTTTTTCAGGTTTTACAGTAGATGACACAAAATTGATATTAAGGGCAGAGCCGGATTTTTCTCCATATTGCCATGAGGTGTAAGCTGTGAAGTTGTCATTAACTTTATAGCTGGGTGACACTACCGCAGTAAATAGTACATCGCGGTAACTACTTTTTACTCCATTGCTTAATGCTCCTATGGCATTAGCCCGTATTGCTTTTGCCGCTGCAATCATGTTTTTCTGCTCTACACTTAAGCCGTTGTATGCTTGGCCTGGCGTAGATGTGATAGTGGCGCCAAAGAACTTAGCAGCTACGCTATCTGCGAGCTGTAGTTGTGCGCTTGAGTTTTCACTCGTAGGTGCGTCACCGGCACCGGTACTGCCGAATGCTACCGAGTTAAATCCTCCAAGGGGTACTCCTCTAATAGATTCAGGATTTAGAGCAGCTCCAACGCCATTTGCAGACAGAATTTTAGTGTCTTCCGTGCTTCGGTCTTCACGCGTAATTCGGAGGCCAGTTAATAAATCTAGCTTTTCAGTTAAATGCCAATTGACTTGGCCATAAACAGCACCTTGAGTTGTATCAACCTTGGTATCTGCCACGGTATAAGCATCATCAAGAGAGTCTTTAAGCAAAGCTAAGCCAGATCCTCGATTAATCCCGGCATTTCTTTCTAATGCGTTATATTGTGCATTTGTACCCAGCCATGCTCCTGCATCTGAGCCCCAGCCAGTTTTTGATGAAATCGTATCCTCGGTTTTCATCAAGAATACGCCGCCACTGTAATCAATTTTTTCTCCAGGATCAGAGACAATGCGGAACTCCTGACTATATTGTCGGTAATCAACACCGCCTCCCCCATTTCGATTAATGTCAAATGGTGTTCCTTCATCATTATGAGCGTCAAAGCTGTAACTTCTCCATGCAGTAATGGAGGTTAGAGTATGGTTAGGAATCAGATAATTAACTTCGGCTGATGCCCCTTTGTTTGTGACTGATTGGCCTTGGTTTTCATTCTGAAGAAGCTTATTGTTAATATAATCATCATATGTATAGTTCGGATTCACCGTACCATTTGAGCTAAAACTACGATTTGCAAACCATGCTCGTCCAGAAGTAAATGTTCCTGCATTATTAAGAAAACCTACAAGTTTAGCTCTGGCAGTGATGCCACTCGCATCAGTTAATGATCCATTGACATAGCGAAGAGGCTGATCTTTACGGAAAGTCAGGCCATTCTCTACTTGAGCGGCTTTAGGTTCCAAATCGAAACTAAAGCGAGCCGAAAGATTTTCTGTTGGCGTAAGTAGAAACTGTATTCGGCCAGCTAAGCGATTACGATTGTAGAAGCTGTAGTTTGAGTCATACTCACTGTCATAAAATCCACGGCCTCGATCGGCAATGAAAGAGCCACGCCATGCCAAGACATCATCAACTACAGCGCCACCAAGGTTGGCTTTTGCAATTACTGCATCCCGCTGTCCATATACCAGTTGGTAATCAGCGCTTGGTGTGAAAGATGGGCGTTTGGTTTTAATATTTACTACGCCTGCACTAGAAGCCAAGCCACCTTGCGTGCCTGATGGGCCGCGTTGCACTTCTACATTATCAATATCAAAAAAGTCAAAATTGCCTAATTGTGTAAGCCCGTACGGGACACCATCAACGACTAACCCAACACTAGGGTCCTGAGTTTCAGTAAATGAACGTTTGCCAAGTCCTCGGATAGACAGAGAGGCACCGCGCGTGTTGTTTTGATTAAATTGGATCCCAGCAGTCCGTCTTGTAATTGCACCAAGATCTAAAGCCAATTCTCTGTCGAGCTCTGCACCTGAAATGACAGAAATAGATTTGGGTTCGTCATGTACAAGTTCTAGTTGGCTCTGTGCTTTAACCACAATTTTTCCAAGCTCTGAAGGTTCTTCTTGAGCCACCTGTTCGGGGGAGGAGATGGCAGGGTTGGTATTAATTTGCGTAGAGAGGGGTTCTCCTTTTTGAGCTGCAAGTTCTTGCCGGCTTTTCTCAAGCTCTTCTTTTAACTTGGCGTTCTCAGCTTGTATCCGTGCGTTTTCAGCTTGTAGTTGTGAGAGAGAGCTTTCATCAGCAGCAAAGGCACCTGAGCTAAGAAAAAAAATAGCACCGATTGCTGAAGCAAACTTACTCAATTTCAAATGCGATGGGAGGGGAGGGCGCGTGGGTATAACAGTAGAATACGAAACAGTTTCCTTATGATTCATTTGAATAAAGCCCCTGATTAATTTAATTGAAAAATTATAAAGAAAGCTTAGCAGGGATCATGCCAATAGTTTTTATGAGGGGTGAATTATTGAGTTTATTAAACAAATCATGGCGTTGTGTGGTATTTGCGAAGATGTATTGTGAGGGAATGAATATTCCCTTCTAGAAACTATGCTCAAGTGATTTTGTGAGAGCAGAGTAAGTGCACTCGTGTGTTAAGGAATAAGCACTAAGAGAGGCTTGTTAATCTATGGCGGTAAACATAAAAAAACGGACTCTTGAGAAGAGTCCGTTAAATATGGTGCAAAAAATGTGTGTTGTTATGAGGAGATGATAATAAGAAAGCTATGACTAGTAAATTTTACAAATCACTAGTAAACATAATGCCTATCCAGCGAGGAACTGCGGGTACATAACTGTTCCATGTGCGCACTACTGAAGTGTCATCATCAAACAGATTTTTTACAATAATACTTGCATCAAACTTACGATCTCGCCTGCCAAGACCAATAGAGAAGTCAACCCGAGTATTAGCATCAACCCAACCATAATCTGAGAGGTTTACTGCTGAATTGAATCTACTCCTGTAGGCGATATTCACGCTCGAGTGAAACTCTGCGTTTGAGAATACAGGGTAACGGAAGTCTCCTCCAATATTGAATGAGAATTTAGATGCACCGGGCAGATTTTCACCTGATACATCACGATATGGATCTGCATAAGTATTGGAATTTACCTCGGGAGGTAAAGGGCTATTTTTGAACTCTCTGTAATACGCATTGTTGTAAGCTCCAGCAAAGCGCAGCGTAGTATGCTTAATGCCTGTATATACACCATCAATTTCTAAGCCATAAGAGCGAACTTTTGCAGCATTCCCTGTAGCTTCAGTATATTGAATATCTCCATTAGGATCTCCTGCTGTTCCATAAGCATCAAAAATCAGTACCCTTTGTTGATAATCCTTGATATCTGTTAGGTACAGGTTTGTGTTGAGTGTTAGGGTATTATCAAGAAGAAGTGATTTAATGCCAGCCTCATAAGAAATTGTTTTTTCAGGTTTCACCTTGGCATCATACCCATTGACTACTTGGGCAAGACCTGCTTTTTCTCCATACTGTAAAGTTACATATCCAGTTAGATTGTCGTTAAATTTATAACTAGGACTTAATAATAGAGTTGGCTGTAGCTTTCTGAAGGTTTCGGCTTCTGTTTTGTTGTAAACAATACCAATGTTTTGTGCACGAATTGCTCTAGCTGCATTGATTTGAGCTATTTGTGCTGGTGACAAATCATTATAATCTTCACCAAAATATTTTTGTGCTACGCCATTTGCTAAGGCTAGCTGAGTGGGGTCAGCTAAATTTGTTGCATCGTATCCACCTAACAAAACTCCATTAACAGAGTAAGGGTTTAATTCCGCACCTGTGCCTTGTTGAACTATACTTTTTTCAGAAGAGTTTTTCCTATTTTCTAATGTTAATCTTAGACCAGTTGTAAATGTAAGTGGCTCATTTATATGCCAATTAGCCTGGCTGTATATAGCTGTACTGGTGCTATGAATGTCTTGAGGAGTATTATGTTCGAGCCCGCTCAAAGAATTTTGCATTAACAGGCTGCCCGCGCTAGCAGTTCCATCTAGGTTAATTGCTCGATTAAGTGTTGTATATTGATCTGCACTAGCAAACCATGCTCCAGCATCTGATCCAAACCCAGTTCTGGAACTATAGTTGTTACGTGAGCTTAGGAAATATAATCCAGCCTGATAATCAACTAAATCAGTGATGCTGGAACTTAGTCTGAACTCTTGGCTAAGTTGATCATGGCGAGTAACTAACCCACCACCATTTTTAGTGATATCAAAAGGAGTGCCTTCATCATTACGTGCCTGGAATGTAAAGTTTTTATAAGCTGTAATTGAACTTACAGTGAAATCGCCTACATTCCAGTTAAGTACAGCAGAACTTCCCCATGTTGAAGTGACTAATGGCCTTTGGTCATTCATATTGACATTCTCACCTAGGTAATTTCCAGTGTAAGAGTAATCGCTGCGCTGACGAAACCAACTTCTTGCCAAGCGTCTAGATGGGTCTGAGCCCATTCTTGTGGCTGTTCCATCGGTATAAGTGCTTGGGGTTGGTGTATAGAAGTTCCATCCGTTGTAATACTCCTCATGCTTAGGAGTAAGCTCTAGCTTGACTAGGGCATTAAAGTTTTCGGTAGGTGTGAGTAAAAACTGTACTCTGCCCGAAACGTTGTCTTTATTCATGAAGCGAAAGTCGCGGTTATATTCGTTGGGGTAATTACCCTCCCCTTTATCTACCATAAATGCTCCGCGCCAAGCGAGAACATTGTCAATAACAGTACCTCCAATTGCAGCACTGCCAATAACGCGATTATTCTCTCCCAGGGTCAATGCATAACTAGATTGAGATTCAAATGTAGGACGTTTGGTTGTAAGGGTAATAGCTCCCATGCTTGAATTCTTGCCCCTTAACGTGCCTTGGGGCCCGCGAGCC
This sequence comes from Methylobacillus gramineus, assembly GCF_020532675.1. Lineage (GTDB taxonomy): Bacteria > Pseudomonadota > Gammaproteobacteria > Burkholderiales > Methylophilaceae > Methylobacillus > Methylobacillus gramineus. The sequence continues at coordinate 36,084 of NZ_JAJAVE010000001.1, forward strand.
ACTTCAACGGCCTCTATATCATAGAAGTCAAAGCTTGATAGGGGGTTATAGCCATAGGAAACATCGTCAACCGTTACGCCAACGCTAGGATCCATAGCGTCTGTTTGAGCTTGTTGGCCCAAACCTCGAATAGAAATACTACTGGTTCGCGCATTACCCTGATTCCATTGGATATTACCAACTCGTTGCGTAATAGAGCCAAGATCTCGCGCCTGAAAGCGTTCAAGCTCTTGTCCGCTAACCACGGATATGGAAATAGGCACATCTTGCAGTGCTTCAAGTTTGTTGCGACTGCGAACGACTACTCTGCCTAACTCTGCAGGTTCTTCTTCCTGAGCTACCTGTTGAGGTTGCGCTGCAGGTTGAGTAGCTTGACCCTCGGATGATGTTTGTGGTTGATCGCCTTTTTTTGCAGCCAGTTCTTGCTGGCTTTTCTCCAGCGCCTGTTTGAGTTTTGCGATTTCAGCCTGTAGTTCATTCACGATAGCGTCATCTGCTGCATAGATTGGATTGGCACTCAGAATGCTGATTGTTGCACCAACAGCAGTTGCGACTCTAGATAGTCTAAACGGCATCCTCCGTGGTCGGTGATGGCGAGATGAAAAGTTCATTGTTTTACCCACTCCCTAAACATACAAATAAAAAATTAGCGCATCAGCTAGCGCAAGGAGTGTGCCAATTTATAAGCAATCGGTCTTTGTATAGGTTTAAATATTACTTATTAACCTATGGAGGCCTTGTTATTATTGGCTCCATTCAAAGAATTGGCATGTAAAAAAACATTCACTTTTTGTATTGAAAGTAAAGGTATTGCTGTTGAATTCTGATCATTTGTTGTGGTGTTAATTGCTCTGTTGCTGATGTATTCCAAGCAGTTTAGGTTTTAAAAATTGACATGCCTTACGTTTTTTTTGAGAGTTTTCTTGTCTGGATTTTTCATGTTGATAATGAAAGAAAATTCTAATTGTTATCCAGGCAACAATGACTGTTTGTTTTGAAGCAGGGTTAGTGCTGATTCTTTTGTGAATTTAGAGTAAGTGTTTGATTTGTATTGATGGTATGGATATTGCATAAAAACCATAATGCAAAGGTTGATTTATCTGTTCGTACGTTTGAGTGATGAAGATCAAACGTAGCCACCGAATGAGTCGGCTCGGATTTGCCGACGTAGCAGTACAAAAAATCCAAACACCAAGCTCTCCAAATTAAACAGAGGAATCAACGTGAAAAAAGTATTTCAAAAACTTGTGCTTGTTATTGCCATGACTGGAAGTGTTCATGCTGCATATGCGGCAGATCCAAAACCGGAAGAGGAAATCCGTTATCGCCAGTCTGCATTTAATGTCATAGGCCGTAACTTTAATGCTCTGGCTGCGATTGCCAAAGGTGAGCGTCCCTATGATCAGGCGTTTGCAGTCAAGACTGCTACTTTGCTGGAATTGCTAGCACCATTGCCATTTGGCTCATTTGGTCCTGGCACTGATAAAGGGGCCTTAACTAAAGCCGACCCTAAAATTTGGACTGAACAGGCCAAATACAAGGAAGCTGCTGACAAGTTCCAGATTGAAATTGCAAAGCTATCTGCATCTGCTAAAGATTTGGAGTCACTTAAAGCACAGGTCGGTGCAATTGGTAAGACCTGCAAGGGTTGCCATGATGACTTCCGTTTGAAAGAAGCGCGCCAATAAAGCAATGATGCAAGTCAGAGGATGGCATGTGAAGTAAACAGCCAACTCAAAGTGTTGTGCGATCGTGGGTCGGTTCACTCAGCCGACCCTGTTTTTTTAATGAAGGCTTGATCTGCAAATTGATATGAAAGTAAGGCGCACACAGGAATGAGTCAGCTCACGGTCAATAATCTTGCTTGCGTACGCGGGGATAGGCTGTTGTTTAAAAATATGAGTTTTGCACTGAGTGCAGGCGAGTTGCTTTATGTGCGGGGTGAGAATGGTGCAGGGAAGAGCAGTCTGTTACGTATATTGAGTGGCATGCTGATCCCTGAGCAGGGATCAGTGCTGTGGGATGGGCGAGATGTGATCAACGGTAATGAGCAATATCGCCTGGACTCGCTTTTTATTAGCCATTTAAATGGATTGAAAGATGATTTGACTCTAGTTGAGAATTTACGCTTTAGTTCGTATTTAGCAACGCAAAGTAGCCAAGCATCCCAAATTAGTGATGCATTGGGAGCAGTTAAGCTTGAGGCTTATGCCCATGAGCGTGTTGGCAGTTTGTCTCAAGGGCAGCGTCGTCGTATCAGTCTGGCAAGGCTTTGGTTAAGTCGCGCACGGTTATGGTTGCTGGATGAGCCTTTTTCCGCCCTAGATGTAGCATCTGTTGATCTTCTGGCGAAACGCTTGCAACAACATTTACAGGATGGCGGTATGGCCATTCTGACAACCCATCAGCACGTGGATATCCAGGCTGCTGTGGTGCATGAACTCAAGATCGCTCGATGATTGCTTTTTTAATTGAAGTGGTACGCCGAGATTTATTACTGGCAGTGCGAAGGCCTGCAGATGCTGGCACAGTTCTCATTTTCTTTGTAGTGGTAGCAAGTTTATTTCCATTGGCAGGAAATCCTGACCCAGTAGTGCTGGGTAATATCGCACCAGGTGTGTTGTGGGTGTCGGCCTTGCTGGCTTGCCTCCTGTCACTACCCCGCATTTTTTCTGGGGATTATGCTGACGGCTCCCTTGAGCAAATGGTGATTGCACCGCAACCCTTGAGCGTGCTGGTACTTGGCAAGATCGTAGTGCATTGGTTGATATCGGCATTGCCTTTGGTGTTGTTGGCGCCAGTGCTAGGGTTGCAATATGGCCTTCAAGGCGAGCCCTTGTTTGTATTAGTGCTTAGCTTGTTGCTAGGTACCCCTACTTTAAGCTTGATAGGCGCCATTGGAGCTGCGTTAACGTTAGGTAGCCGTGGTGGTGGGGTGTTGGTTTCCGTACTGGTGCTACCGTTATATATCCCTGTTCTGATTTTTGGAGCCGGTGCTGTAGTCGCTAGCCAGGCAGGACTTGAGGTTCAAGCATATGTGATGTTGCTTGTTGCTTGTTTTTTACTATCGTTGGTTGTTGCCCCTTGGGCTACCAGTATTGCTTTACGAATTGCGTTGGAATAGTGAGTCACATGTCAGCGATTAACTGGTTCAAATATGCGGCACCACAGACGTTTTATCCTCTGGCGGGTCGATTGATTCCTTGGTTGTATGTTATTGCCACGCTATTGGCGTTAGCCGGAATTTATATCAGTTTTGTCATAGCCCCTACTGATTTCCAGCAGGGGGAAGCCTACCGTATCATTTTTGTTCATGTCCCCGCAGCGTGGATGTCCATGGTGATTTATTTAGCCATGGCTTTCTGGGCTGCTATTGGTTTGGTATTTAATACACGATTATCTTCCATGATGGCACAGGCACTTGCGCCCACAGGTGCCTTGTTTACTTTGCTGGCGCTCGTTACTGGCTCTCTTTGGGGGAGGCCAACCTGGGGCACTTGGTGGGTCTGGGATGCGCGCCTTACTTCTGAGCTGATTCTTTTATTTCTGTATATCGGATTTATCGCGCTTCGTGCTTCGATTGATAGCCCTCAACGTGCCGATCGGGCAACAGCGGTACTTGCGATTGTGGGTGCAGTGAATGTGCCTATCATTTATTTTTCCGTGCGTTGGTGGAATACCTTGCATCAGGGCGCTTCTATCAATATGTCATCCGCACCCAAAATGGCTGTGACCATGCTTACTGGTATGTTGATCATGGCGTTGGCGAGCTGGGTTTACAGCATAGCTGTCACTTTTGTGCGGGTACGATGCATTATTCTTGAGCGTGAGCGGCATGCTGGCTGGGTAAGGCAACTAGAAGAGGTAAAGTCGTAATGCAATGGAATTCATGGAGCGAATTTCTCGCGATGGGCGGTTACGCCGGATATGTTTGGGGCTCATTTGGTTTGACTCTATTGGTCATCATTTGTGAGGTGTTTGCTTTGCGCTTACGTCGACGCAAGGCGATTGCCCGCGTGAAGCAGCTGCAGTCATGGTCAGATCAAGGGTTGGAGTATCAAGAATGAAGTTGAGATATAAGCGCGCGTCCTTGATCGGTGCGGCTATTGTGGCAGTTGCCCTCGCAGTGACACTTATACTGAGTGCTTTTCGCAGCAATATAGTATTTTTTTATACACCGACCCAGGTGGCTAATGGTGAAGTACCTAAAGATGCTAGTTTCCGCATTGGGGGCATGGTGGTGGAACATAGTCTTGAGCGTCAGCCTGACGGCCTCACCGTTCATTTTGTGGTCACAGATACGGTCAAGCATATCCCCGTGAGTTACCAGGGAATACTCCCAGACTTGTTCAAAGAGGGTAAGGGCGTGGTTGCACAAGGGGTGCTGGATCTGGAAGGTCGTTTTATTGCCAGTAATGTACTGGCTAAACATGATGAAAATTATATGCCACCGGAAGCTGCCGAGGCGCTTAAGCGCGCCAAAGCGGCAGAGGCTACGCAGACTCCCGGCACAGCAGGGAGCAAGTCATGATTCCTGAGATTGGTCATTTTGCCTTGATTCTGGCTTTGCTGGTGGCGGTAGTACAGGGCGTTTTTCCGATTGCTGGGGCTGCTTTGAACAAGCCTGCCTGGATAGCGTTGGCAAAGCCCAGTGCCAGGCTGCAATTTTTGCTGGTCACGCTGGCAATGCTTTGTCTAGCTTATACATTTGCCATTAAAGATTACTCAGTACTCTATGTGGCTTCCAATTCCAACTCCAAATTGCCTCTGCACTATCGGGTAGCTGCACTTTGGGGAGGGCATGAGGGCTCACTACTGCTTTGGGTCTTCATTCTCAACCTGTGGACGCTAGCGGTCAGTTTTTTCTCAAAAGCACTACCTGAACTGACGCGCGCACGTATTCTGGGCGTAATGGGGCTGATCAGTATTGGATTTCTCCTGTTCATGCTCACTGTGTCCAATCCGTTCGAGCGTCTCATACCAGCGGCCATTGACGGACGCGATCTTAACCCCTTACTGCAAGATCCCGGGATGGTGTTTCATCCTCCTATGCTCTACATGGGGTATGTCGGTTTTTCAGTTGCTTTTGCTTTTGCTATTGCGGCATTGTTAGGTGGTGAGCTTGATGCAGCCTGGGCACGGTGGTCACGTCCATGGACAACCTTAGCGTGGTTGTTCCTCACGGTAGGCATCATGGCAGGGAGCAATTGGGCCTATTATGAATTGGGCTGGGGTGGCTGGTGGTTCTGGGATGCCGTGGAAAATGCCTCTTTCATGCCTTGGTTGGTGGGCACTGCACTGATCCATTCGCTTGCCGTGACGGAAAAGCGTGGAAGCTTCAAGGCGTGGACCGTGTTGCTTGCGATTACTGCGTTCTCATTGAGCTTGCTTGGGACATTTTTGGTGCGATCTGGTGTATTGACTTCTGTTCATGCCTTCGCCACCGATCCTGAGCGTGGCCTGTTCATTCTTGCGTTTCTTGTCATTGTGATAGGCGGGTCGCTCGGCCTGTTTGCATGGCGTGCTACTTCTATTGCAAAAGGAGGTAGTTTCAGTGCATTTTCCCGAGAAAGTCTGCTCCTTTCTAATAATGTGTTGTTAGTTGTCGCGGCTGCCTCAGTCATGCTGGGGACACTGTATCCCTTGTTCCTTGACACCCTGAATTTAGGCAAGATATCAGTCGGTCCTCCGTACTTTGACACCGTGTTTGCACCACTCATGGCGCCAGCCGTCTTTCTGATGGGTATTGGCCCGTTAGCACGCTGGAAGAAAGCTGAATTGCCCGAGCTGATTGTGCGTCTGCGCTGGGCTTTTTTGGTTAGCGTTGTAACGGCGATATTGCTGCCATTGATCTTAGGGCGATGGACACCGATGGTTGGGCTTGGCTTATTTTTGGCTTTCTGGGTATTTTTTTCTTCGTTGCAAACGCTATGGGGACGCCTGAGGCTAGCAGGCTTACCTATCAGTGAACGCCTGCGTAGCCTGACGCGCTCATGGTGGGGTATGTGGCTGGCTCATATAGGGATAGGGGTTTTCATTCTGGGTGTGACGATCGTCAAAGGGTTTGAAACCGAAACGGCGGTGCGTATGCATCCAGGCGATGTGGCTCACCTGTCAGGCTACGACTTTACGTTTGATGGAGTAGCTGAAGTTCAGGGCCCCAATTACATCGCGACTCAAGGCAATTTGCGCGTAAGTTGCAACCAGCGCGAAGTGGCTAGTCTGCATCCGCAAAAGCGGCTGTATACCGTACAGAATATGCCGATGACCGAGGCAGGCATTGCTGCCGGTCTATGGAGTGATCAGTATGCCTCGCTGGGCGAGTCGCTAGGGGATGGAAGCTGGAGTGTGAGGATTTACCACAAACCCATGGTGAACTGGATATGGGGAGGTTGCCTGTTGATGGCCGCTGGTGGCGTACTTGCTTTGAGCGATAAACGCTATCGCATTAGACACAAGCGGCCTGGTCAGCAAAAGGTGGCAACGGTATGAAACGTCTTTTTATTCTGATTCCTTTGGCTGCTTTTTTAATCTTGGTGGGATTTTTAGCTGCTGGACTGCGTCATGATCCCCATGAGGTTCCATCTCCATTGGTTGGCAAGCCAGCTCCCTTATTTAATTTACCTCGCTTAAATGATCCACAACTGACTTTATCCGCGGCAGAGATGCAAGGGCAGGTTTGGTTATTCAATGTCTGGGCATCATGGTGCGCGCCATGCCGTGAAGAGCATCCAGTATTGTTGAAGCTTGCTGCCAGCCAGATTGTGCCGATTATCGGCATGAACTACAAAGATGAGCGGGATAAAGCAATTGCTTGGTTAAGGCAGGGTGGGGGCGATCCTTATTTGACCTCTGTAATTGACCAAGAGGGCCGTACTGGTATCGATTACGGAGTTTACGGAGTGCCGGAAACTTATGTGATCGATAAGGCTGGAATCATCAGGTACAAACATATTGGTCAATTGACCGAACAGGTTGTTGCAGAGCGATTATTACCGCTCATTATGGAGTTAAATGCGGAATGAAATATTGCTTGATCATCATAGGCTTGTTTTTTTTCGGACAACTTTCGTTTGCCCAGGAGGCCGCTCCTATGGCCAATCATCCACAGATAGAAGCTCAGGTTTCTCGCCTGGCAGAGGAGCTGAGGTGCCTAGTATGCCAGAACCAGACTTTGGCAGATTCTACAGCGCCGCTGGCAGAAGATTTGCGGAATGAAATCCGTGCAATGGCAGCCAAGAACATGAGCGATCAGCAAATCGTTGATTACCTTGTGGCTCGCTATGGGGATTTTGTCCGCTACCGTCCTCCTTTCAAAGCCAGCACTGCGGTTTTGTGGGTTGGACCATTTGCCTTATTGCTTCTTGGAGTAATTTTTGTCTCAGTGTTTGTGCGAAGGCGTGAAAGTCATATGGCGCCTGTGTCATCGAACATTGAACAAGCGCGCAAGGTGGCTGAGTTGTTAAGGCAGGATCAATAATGCTGATATTTGGGGGAGTGGCCGCACTGTTGGTGTTGATAACACTAATTGTGCTTTTGCGGCCTTTGTTGAGTCGTCAGGCTGAGATTGCTGATAGCGGTAATCAGACAGTGACAATTTATCGTGAGCAGTTTGCCGAGCTTGAGCAAGACAGGGTTAGCGATGTACTCAATACAGCGCAATATCAGGAAGCAAAACACGAGCTTGAACAGCGGTTGTTGGATGAGGCTCAATTGATTGTGCCTATTGAGCACGAGGTAAAGCTTGCGAAGCCAGACCGGTTATTGGCGATTATTCTGTTGCTGATAGTGCCAGTGTCTAGCATTTTGATTTATCTTACCACTGGTAATCCACATGCAATTAGCGCATTGAAGGTAGCCCCTGTCAGTCAACAGTTCAATGGTCAAGATGTGCCAGCGAACATAGAGCAGATATTGCAATCACTCAGGCAGCAATTAAAGCAGGATCCGAGCGATGGTGCAGGTTGGGCATTGCTCGCGCGGGCTGATGCCAAACTTCAGCGCTATGATGAGGCTGTAGAAGCATTTGAGCATGCCATCCGCATTATTCCTGATGATCCACAACTACTGGTAGATTATGCGATTACTCTGGCATTTATCAATCAGCACAATATGACAGGTAAACCAGAGGCACTGGTGAATCGAGCATTGGAACTAGATCCTGAGCAGGTAAAAGCATTGATGCTCTCAGCATCTGCTGCATTTGAGCGTCAAGATTATCCTCGAGCCATCACTTTGTGGGAGCGCTTGTTACAAAAGTTACCTGCAGATTCTGAGGCTGCGGTGTCAGTCAGCACAGCGTTGGAAGAGGCACGTAGACTTGATAGTGGAGCACGGTAATATCACTGTTGTAGCCGCAACTGTGAGAGTGTGTTGATTGTTTACAGTCCAGCAGTGATGTATTGGTGTGAATAGAAATTTAATACAAAATCAATGGGTTGAATGAGGCATTAAGCTGGCACGGTAGCTGCTAAAAGTACGGGGTGATTAAACCCGGAATTTATCCATGCCAGAAAATACCCCTATCTTGTCTCGCTATCATCCAGAACTCAAGTTTTGTCTTAAGGTGGGTCTAATCAGCCTATTAACCTTGTGCCAGTTACCGCTCACATTGGCCAGCCCAAGTGTGTATCCCACAGGCACGACAATCTACGATCCGAGCCGGGCTTTTAACTCCTACGTGTTGTTCTCAAGCGGGGATAATGTTGCCAGGCTTATTGATCTGAATGGTAATGTTGTTAATACCTGGCCCGATGCTGGCGGGCATAGCACCCTGATTGATCCAGCGCTGAATGCGGGAAAATTGGGGCATGTGCTGGTGACTGTGTTGACAGTGGATGGCAAGGGCACAGGTCTGGTGCCAGGGCTTAATCGGACCAGGATATCCAAGACAGTGGCCGAGTTGGATTGGCAAGGCAAGCCGGTCTGGTCGTTTGGTGAAAAAGCTCCAGGTGGCCTTGCTCAACAGCATCACGATTGGACGAGGCTGGCTAATGGCAATACGCTGCTATTGGCTAATCTTGCCCATCAGGTACCTGGTTTCAAACAGCCGCAACTCCTAGATGACGTGATATATGAAGTTAATCCAGCGGGGGAAGTCGTGTGGAAATGGGTCGCTGCAGATCATTTGCATGAGTTTGGCTTCAGTGCGGATGAGTTGAAACTGGTGAAAAACTCAGAAAATGCAGACTATCTACATTTCAATAATTTAAAAGTACTGGGCCCCAATCGCTGGTACAAGTCAGGAGATCAACGATTTCATCCTGACAACTTGCTGGTGGATGCCCGTAATGCCAACTTTATTGCCATTATAGATCGCAAGAGTGGAAAGGTTGTGTGGCTGCTGGGGCCACATTATGTCTCTGTAGGCAGTGGGCCAAAGCCACGGAATGTCCCCAGGCCTGTAGATCAGATCAGTGGTCAACATGATGCACACTTGATTCCGGAAGGGTTGCCTGGTGCCGGTAATCTCTTGGTCTTCGATAACCAGGGCGAGGCAGGATATCCACCAGTGCCGCTATCGGTAACTGGTGGGTCGCGTGTGTTGGAAATTGACCCAATCAAAAAGGAAGTAGTTTGGCAATATACGGGAGAGGATTCTGGTGGCCCCGGATGGTCTTTTCGCAGTACGCACATCAGCAATGCTCGTCGGCTGCCTAACGGCAATACTTTCATCAATGAAGGACAAAAAGGTCGTTTGTTCCAGGTGACCTGGGATGGCGATATTGTCTGGGAATATGTGAATCCTTATCCTCGAATAGGGAAGGATGCCAGCACTGGCAAGCCAACCAGCAACAGCCAGCTTTATAGAGGCCAGCCCATCCCTTATTCCTGGGTGCCGACAAATACTTTACGCAGTGAAAAAGTGGTCAAGCCACCTTTGCCAGGCGATTTTCATATTCCTGCTCAACCTTAAATTGATTAAGTCGTCAGCCTGCCTGGCAGTCGTGACTTTCCAGGCAGGCAGTTAAGCTTATTTCTTTTATTCCACTCGCTTTGAGGTAGCTGGGCCTATCCCGACAATCTGCAGAACCGTGTCTTCATCTTTGGCGCCATCGTAGTGGATTTCATTGCCATAGTGAGTGACAAAGCTGCCGGCTGGCACCGGTTTAAAGTGAGCAGGATTATAGTCTGCCCCTGTTGCGACCCACCAAGTACCTGAAAGCACAGTGATGAACCTATCATTAGGATGTGAATGGGGACGGCTATGGTGATTCGCCTTCCATTTGTTCAGGACGACATACAAGCCTGGTTTGCTAGGATCTCCTACCAAGACTGCAGATTCTGACCCGCTAGGGTTAGCTATCCACTTAATGTCTTTAGGCAGCTTGATTGAAATGGCTTTGGGATCCAACTCTTCTCCTGCACTTGCAATGCTGATGCTGGCTGTTAATACAACCAGTCCTAGTATGCCTGCCAAGGTCAAAGTGGTGAGGGATTTGTACAGTGTGCTCATTACGATTCTCCGGTTGGTATGCGACGTATTACTGCGCCTTTAAAATAGCCATGTCTTGTAATAGCAATCGTCATGCCAATGGAGGGATGGATTTACTTGTATGAATAATAAGGGATTTTAGTTTTATTGATGCAGGGTAGAGTTGTCTGAACAACAATCGACCAACACTTGGTGCTAGAGGAGTAAAACAGCGTTATTTGGTTTTTGTCTCATCCGCCAGGTAAGCTTGTACCGCTGCATTGACCTTGTCGGTGATTTGCGTAGAGGGTATAGGGGTGCTTGCTTTGGCAATGTCCTGCGCATATTGATAGAGCGGAATAAACAGATTGTCCTTATCTGGAGCCCCACGTAGTACTAGAAGGTTATTATCGGCGATAAGTTGCTGCCATTTATTGCGTACAGCATCCCATACGGGCTTGCTCGCCTGAATATAACGGTCTCCTTCGCTCCAGTCAAAATCCTCTATACGCTCATAACGATTAAAGCCTGACTCGCGGCCAATCACCGGACTGCTGGCTGCAATTTTGCCAGTCTTATCGAGCCTGACCTTTAGGTTTTGTTGTTCATGTACCCAACCTGTTGGGGTGATAATATGACGGTTATTGCCTATCAGCACATCATAGTCGCTGCGTATGCTGTATTCGCGGCGAGGAAGTGGCCGCCAGCCATCTTCATCTGCCCAGCTAGAGTAATTGCCAAGGTGCTGCCATTTGGCCACCCCAGAATATCTAGGACTGTCATCAACTTGATAAACTGTCTGGCGCCAGGTCCCATTTTGTTGATGTGCTGGTACCTTGATCCGTTGCCAGGTGTTGTTTCCTTGGAACACAAGCTGTTCCCGCGCTTCATATTGCCAGTCCTGGCGCCAATGCTTGGTGACGAATGGGCCTTCAATCTTGCCGTTATCATCGACAAAGGACATGACCAACAAGTGTTGCAGGACGATGGAGGTGCCTTTGTCTTCTACAACATATACCTTTTCTGTGCCCCAGCTACGATAAGGGCGAGTGGGTTTATAAGCAGCAATAAACCCAGTAGTTTCGATGAAGTCAAAAGTGGCCCGATATTCCCCGGCCATGGCTAAAATGGCGCGCCGGTCTCGTTCAAAGCTGTTCAAGCCGGGTGACTGCAAGGCTTTCCAGTCTGCAGTTGGTTCCGTGACTAGTTTGACTGCTGTACCTGTTGTTGTGCCACCTCGGGGAGATAAGCTGGATTCGTCTTGGAATTGCCATGAGAATGTATATTGACGCTCAGTGACAGGCGTCACGGTGTCAGCGTAAACCAAAGCGAGATGGGAAAAAAGAATCAGTACAAGGACTAGCCTGGATGTCATGAGTTGTGAGCGGTCATGGTGTGTAAATAGGTGATTTTAAAGTAAGTGGGATTATTGCAAAATTGTATTATGCCCAGTGTGTGGCGATAAACCAGACGATACCCGCGCTTACTGCGAGTAATATTGAACCTAAAATTACATGCCCACCTTGGCTTGCATGAGTATCAGGTAATGAATGATGTACCTGCTTGCGGCCAGTAATCATCGCCTTGACTAGGTTTTCACGTTTGAACAATCGATAATAGATGATAGCTGCAATGTGTAATCCTATGAGGCCATATAGTATGTATTGGTTGATCGTATGTAGATAGGTTAGATAGTCGCTAGTATCTTTATCAATCAGTGAGTAAAGCGGGCCTTCAGTAAAAATATCGTCGTTAGAAAAAAGCCCGGTAACAGCTTGTGCCAGTAACAGCAATAGCATGGCTATAACCGACCATCCACCCAAAGGATTGTGTCCGATAGTCTTATCTCCAGTACCTTTCAGGTAGCCAATAATCGCGCGTGGGCCGCGAATGAAATTCGAAAACTTGGCATAAGTGCCGCCTGCAAACCCCCACAGCACACGAAAAATCAATAGGGCCAGCAAGGCCTCTCCGGAAATGACATGCCACTCCAAAGCATTTCCACCTATTTTGACGGTAATAATGGCAATAGCAAAAAGCGCCACGAGGGACCAGTGAAAAAATCGTAAGGGAAAATCCCAGGTGTTGATGTGTTTCATATTTGCTCCTAAAACGTTGCCACCATGGGTGACAAGATATTCTGAGATTAATAGCAAATAATGTACCTGGGTATAAATTTATTTACATACAATATGTTAGGAGTTTTTTTGTGAGTGAAGGGCATGAATCTGTTTGTTTTGAAGCAGGTTGTTGCTGAAAATTGAGCAGTTGGATATTTCTGGATCAGCAGTAAGTGCAGTGAATTGGGTTTTAAGAAGGGATTGTCTGTATGAACTTCACGTACTTTTGATGAGTGGGATGAGCATATAAGCAGGACGGAATAACCTGAGAGTCAGGATGCTAGGATTGGAAAATAGTGTTTTATGCGCACGGTTACATAAAAAATCCCGCATTACACGGGATTTTTTATAGTGATTCATTATCTCTTTTTTATATATAAGTCTGTGATCGTGCCTTCCTTCATCTCGGCAGCAAAGCATATCGTCTCTGACAAGGTGGGGTGGGCATGGATGGTGAGGCCAAGGTCATGGGCATCAGCGCCCAATTCTATGGCCAGCACGGCTTCTGCCAACAATTCACCGGCATTGACACCGACGATGCCTGCGCCAATCAGTCTATGCGTTTCCTTGTCGAAAATCAGCTTGGTGGCGCCCTCTGAGCGAGCGATAGATAATGCGCGGCCACTGGCAGCCCAGGGGAATGAGGCTTTCTCAATGTTCAGTCCACGGGCCTTGGCATCCGTTTCGGTCACGCCAGCCCAAGCCACTTCAGGATCAGTGTACGCCACTGAAGGAATGGCTAATGCCTGGAACTCGACCTTGTGTCCGGCAATGACTTCTGCCGCTACCTTGGCTTCATGCGTGGCCTTGTGCGCCAGCATGGGTTGTCCCACGATGTCACCAATCGCAAAGATGTGCGGTACGTTGGTACGCATCTGCTTGTCGACATTGATAAAGCCTCTGTCATCGACTGCAACACCTGCGTGTTCTGCCCCTATATTCTTGCCATTGGGACGGCGGCCGATGGAGACCAGCACGCGGTCATAGACTTGGGTTTCCTTGGGCGCATTTTCACCTTCAAAACTGACATGGATGCCGTCTTTCTTGGCTTCAATCTTGGCAACCTTGGTCGAGAGCATGATGCTTTCGAAACGCTTTTCCATGCGTTTCTGCAATGGGCGGACGAGGTCACGGTCGCAACCGGTGATGAGGCCATCCATGAATTCAACCACGCTGACTTTGGTACCCAGCGCGTCATATACCGTCCCCATTTCCAGGCCGATAATACCGCCGCCAATTACCAGCAGGCGTTTGGGGATATCAGCCAGCGCCAGCGCACCGGTAGAATCCATGATGCGCTCATCTTCAGGAGCGCCAGGGAATTTGGTTGCTTGTGAGCCGGCGGCAATGATGGCGTTCTGGAACCCGACTGTGGTGACCTTGCCATCTGCGGCAGTGACAGCGATCTGGTGCGGGCTGGTGAATTGACCTACGCCCTGGACAACAGTGACGCCGCGTTGCTTGGCCATTTGCGCCAAACCGCCAGTCAGCTTGGCAACGACATCGTTGGCTTTCCAATTGCGCAACTCATCCAGGTTGATCTTGGGTTTGCCAAAGCTAACGCCATGATGAGCGGTGTCTTCCGCTTCGGTAATCACTTTGGCCGTATGTAACAGGGCCTTGGATGGGATGCAACCCACATTCAGGCAAACGCCCCCAAGTGTGGTGTAACGCTCGATCAAGACCACCTGCTTACCAAGATCTGCTGCACGGAAAGCCGCAGTGTAGCCGCCTGGGCCAGAGCCCAAGACGACCACCTCAGTGTTGATATCTGGATCACCGCTTGGAGTGGATGGCGTGGGAGCTGGCGTTACAGCTGGCGTTACAGCAGCAGTACTTGCTGCTGGTGTCTCGGTTGCTGGTGCCGCAGTCACTTCGCTGGCGGATTCTTCCAGCAGCAGGATCAATGCACCCGTGGCAATCTTGTCACCGACTTTAACCTTGACTTCCTTCACTACGCCCGCGTGGGAGGAGGGAATATCCATGGAGGCTTTGTCAGACTCAAGGGTAATCAGTGAGTCCTCCTTGGCAATGGTGTCGCCAGCCTTGACCAGGACTTCAATCACATCCACGCTATCGAAGTTGCCGATATCGGGAACCAATACTTCAGTAATTTTGCTCATATCTTTCCCTTAATTCTTACAGCAACAAACGACGTACATCAGACAACATCATGCGCAGGTGGCTGGTGAAGCGTGCACCATCAGCACCGTCAATGACGCGGTGATCGTAAGACAGGGAAAGTGGCAGGATCAGGCGTGGCTCGAAAGCCTTGGTCTTGCTATTGAACACAGGCTGAATGCTGGAACGGGAAACACCAAGAATCGCGACTTCCGGACAATTGATGATAGGGGTGAATGCAGTGCCACCGATGCCGCCCAGGCTGGAAATGGTGAAGCAACCACCCTGCATTTCCTCAACCTTCAACTTGCGCTCTCGCGCCTTGGCTGAAAGCTCGCCCAGTTCTGCGGCAATTTCCAGTACATCCTTGCGGTTGACGTCACGGATGACCGGTACCACCAGGCCATCAGGCGTATCGCAGGCAAAGCCGACGTTATAGTACTGCTTCAGGATCAGGCCTTCACCATCAGGGGAAAGCGAGGCATTGAAGTTCGGATAGGTACGCAATGCATTGACCGAGGCCTTGATCAGGAATGCCAGCATAGTGAGCTTGACGCCACGCTTCTCGGCGTCTGCCTGCATGGACTTGCGGAAGTCTTCAAGGTCGGTAATATCCGCTTCATCAAACTGGGTAACGTGGGGGGCGGTGACCCAGTTGCGATGCAGGTTGGCACCAGACAGCTTCTTGATACGGGATAGTGCCTTGATCTCTGTGCCGCCAAACTGGCTGAAGTCGATGACCGGTGCTGGTATTACGGCAATGCCCCCGGCGGAAGCGATACCGCCGCCGCGTTGTTTGTTGAGTTCACCCTTGACGAAGGCCTGTACGTCGCTTTGGACAATACGGTTCTTGGGGCCACTTGCGCTGACCAGCGACAGGTTAACGCCAAGTTCTCTTGCAAACTTGCGTACCGATGGACTGGCATGAGCCTGCTTGCCCGGTGCAGTTTCCACATGGGCGGCAATCGGGTTGGGAGTAGCTTGTGGTTGTATGGTTGGTGGTGGCTCTGGTGCCGGACGAGTGGGCTCAGGTACTGCGGCTGCAGGCGCGGCTTGTGCCACTGGGGCTGGCGCAGGTTTTTCCTCAGTTGCTGGTTGCGCAGTAGAACCGCCCTCTTCTGCATCCAGAAGCAGGATCAGCCCACCCTGGGCAGCCTTGTCACCGACCTTGATTTTGACTTCTTTGACCGTGCCGGCAAAAGGCGCGGGGATATCCATGGATGCCTTGTCGGACTCCAGAGTGATCAAGGAGTCATCTTTGGCGACGGTGTCACCAGCCTTGACCAGGATGTCGATCACATCCACGCTGTCAAAATTACCGATGTCGGGAACCAGTACCTCTTTAATTGCCATGCTTGTGTTCCTTAAAATTCATCTTTTCAAGATCATCATGCCCAACCTCCTGAGCTAGATCAACAAGAGGTGATGCATGATGAATGCGACAAGTTAAACCGTAGTAGGGTTAGGCTTGTTCGCGTTGAGTTTGTATTTCTTGATGGCTTCAGCTGCCTTGGCTGCTGGCAGTTTTCCTTCGTCAGCCAGAGCTTTCAATGCCGCGACGACGACGTGGAAGCGATCAACTTCAAAGAAGCTACGCAGCGCTTCACGGGAGTCTGAACGTCCATAACCATCTGTGCCCAGGGTGACGTAACGTTGTGGAATAAAGTTACGGATCTGGTCAGCATAGGACTTCATGT
Organism: Methylobacillus gramineus; assembly: GCF_020532675.1. Classification (GTDB taxonomy): domain Bacteria; phylum Pseudomonadota; class Gammaproteobacteria; order Burkholderiales; family Methylophilaceae; genus Methylobacillus; species Methylobacillus gramineus. Next base: position 52,436 of record NZ_JAJAVE010000001.1, read on the forward strand.
AATCGGTCGAGGCAATCACAGGCCCTTCTGCTTTTTTCAGGCTGTTTGCAACAAAGCTTTCTTTCTGTGCCTTTTCTGGGTTGAGCAGGTTCCAGCGCTCAACATCCAGGCCTTCACGGCGCAGCTCGGTAAAGCTGGTCACGCTCCAGATATCAGCAGCAACACCCCAGTCTTTTTCCAGTAAGTCAGCTGCAGCAATCACTTCGCGCAGGATCACGCCGCTGCCAAGTAGCTGAACCTTGGGCCCCTTGGCCTTGGATTTGCTGAATGCGTAGATACCCTTGAGTATGCCTTCTTCAGCACCCTTTGGCAGGGCAGGGTGAGTGTAGTTCTCGTTCATCAGGGTGATGTAGTAGTAGACATCCTCCTGGTTTTGCACCATGCGACGAAGCCCTTCCTGAATGATCACGGCCAGTTCATAGGCAAAGGTCGGGTCGTAGGAAATGCAGTTGGGGATGGTGGCAGACATCAGGTGGCTGTGACCGTCCTCATGCTGCAAGCCTTCGCCATTCAGCGTGGTACGGCCAGCAGTAGCACCTAGCAGGAAACCACGCGCACGCGAGTCGCCCGCTGCCCATGCCAGGTCGCCGATACGCTGGAAGCCGAACATGGAGTAAAAGATGTAGAACGGAATCATCTGTACGCCGGTGACGCTGTAGGAGGTCGCGGCGGCGATCCATGAAGAGAATGAGCCTGCCTCGTTGATGCCTTCTTCAAGGATCTGGCCGTCTTTCTGCTCTTTATAGAACATCACCTGGTCGGAATCCATCGGCTCGTACAATTGGCCGACGGAAGAATAGATGCCGAGCTGGCGGAACATGCCTTCCATGCCGAAGGTACGGGCTTCATCCGGCACAATGGGCACTACAAACTTGCCCAGGGTCTTGTCGCGTACCAGCGTCGAAAGTATGCGTACAAACGCCATGGTGGTGGAAATTTCGCGTTCGCCTGTGGCACCCAGCATGTTCTCGAATGCAGAGAGTTCTGGCACGGTCAGCTCGTTACCTTTACGACGACGGGATGGCACAAAACCACCCATGGCTTCACGACGCGCTTTCAGGTACTGCATTTCCGGGCTGTCTTCTGCCGGACGGTAGAAGGACAGGTTTTCCACCTGCTCATCGGTCAGAGGCAGATCAAAACGGGTACGGAAGGCCTTCAGCGTTTCTACGCCCATGCTCTTCTGCTGGTGGGTCGTGTTCTGGCCTTCGCCTTCCTGGCCCATGCCATAGCCCTTGACCGTCTTGGCCAACACTACAGTAGGCTGACCCTTGTGGTTCACAGCCGAGTGATAAGCCGCATACACCTTGTGCGGATCATGACCGCCACGATTCAAGCGCCAGATATCCTCATCGGACATGGCGGCGACCATTTCCTTCAGTTCAGGATACTTGCCGAAGAAGTGCTCACGCGTGTAGGCGCCACCCTTGGCCTTGAAGTTCTGGTATTCGCCGTCTACGCACTCTTCCATGCGCTTCTTGAGCAGACCATCCTTGTCCATTGCCAGCAATGGATCCCAATAAGAGCCCCACAGCACTTTCAGCACGTTCCAGCCTGAGCCGCGGAACGCAGCTTCAAATTCCTGAATCACTTTGCCGTTGCCACGTACCGGGCCATCCAGGCGTTGCAGGTTACAGTTGATGACGAAAATCAGGTTGTCCAGTTTTTCACGCGCAGCCAGGGAAATGGCGCCCAATGATTCAGGCTCATCCATTTCGCCATCACCACAAAATACCCACACCTTGCGGTCTGAGGTATCAGCAATGCCACGGTCATGCAGGTATTTCAGGAAGCGTGCCTGATAGATACCTTGCAATGGGCCAAGACCCATGGACACAGTAGGGAACTGCCAGAAATCAGGCATCAGCCAGGGGTGAGGGTAAGAGGACAGTCCATTGCCTTCCGTTTCAATACGGAAGTTGGACATTTGTTCTTCAGTCAAGCGACCTTCCAGGAAAGCGCGGGCATAGACACCTGGTGAGGAATGCCCCTGGAAGTAAATCAGGTCACCGCCAAAGTTTTCATTGGCAGCACGGAAAAAGTGGTTAAAGCCTGTGTCATACAAAGTGGCCGCGGATTGGAAGCTGGCAATGTGACCACCTACGCCAGGTGATTTTTCATTTGCGCGTAGTACAGTCATGATCGCATTCCAGCGGATCAGTGCGCGAATCTTGCGCTCCATGGCGGTATCGCCAGGATGCTTGGCTTGCAGGTGTGACGGAATGGTGTTTACGTAAGCGGTAGTCGCGTTATACGGTAAATATGCACCTGAGCGGCGAGCCTTGTCGATGAGCGTTTCCAACAGGAAGTGCGCGCGCTCGGTTCCCTCGCTCTCAAGTACCGATGAGATGGCTTCAAGCCATTCCTGGGTTTCTTGAGGGTCAATATCGGGGGTCAATGCCATGTAGGATCTCCGGGAAACTTGTATGATTCGCTTGGGTATAATCAGCCTGATGCAGCATCAAGCTTGAAATGTCGTTATGGCTTGAGGCCGTTTTGAAGTCGCTATATTGGCTTTTTTGACTCATCAGGTCAAGTTTTGCCGTATCAGCCAGCGCTTGAATCCAAGAGGCTAACCCGCTAAAAACAAGAGGAATCTTAATGACCGTGCAATTGAAACAAATCGCTAGCCTGGCTGATGAGAAATCCCTCGCCAATGCAAGTCATATACTGTTTGTTCTACCCAAGAACAAACCATCCGCATTGCCACTGGCGACAATACTAGAGGCCAGGCTCAGACGTGCGCGTAGCAAATATACCGACCTGGCGAAAACACCACTGTTCGCAGACCTCCCCAACGGCGGTGTAGCCAGCTGGGTGGTGCTTGATGGCAAGCAAAATTGTTTTCAACGACATACGCTGTTACGTAAAGCAGCCAAGGCCCTATTTGAGGATAAACCACAGGCTGTGACGGTGGTGGTGTTGGGGGATGATGTGCAGCGTGAGCAAGCTGCACGAGAAGCGTTTTATGTATTGAGCGTGAATGCGGTTGCATTGCCTTCCCGTAAGGCTAAAACCAAACAATATCCGTTGAAGAAAATTTCCATCCTGGGATGGAAAGATGATGCGGGTTTTGCCGATGTCGCCGCCCTGGTGCAAGGCAATGCGCTGGCGCGGCAATTGACGATGACCCCGCCGAATGAGCAGACCCCAACCCAGTATCGGGAGCAGATTGCTGCACTGGCCAAGCAACATGGCTGGAAACATGAAGCATTTGACGTCAAAAAGCTACGTAAACTGGGGGCAGGGGCATTTGTCGCCGTGGCCCAGGGATCCGATCCGCAAGATGCGGCGATTGTGCATCTGAGCTATGCGCCTAAAGGCGCACAACAGCATGTGGCGCTGGTGGGCAAGGGCATCTGCTTTGATACCGGAGGCCATAACCTCAAGCCTGCCCGTTATATGAGCGGCATGCATGAGGACATGAATGGTTCTGCAGTGGCGCTTGGGATACTGCTCGCGGCCAGCCAATCTACATTGCCGATCAGGATTGATTGCTGGCTGGCGATTGCACAAAACCATATTGGCCCACAGGCCTACAAGCAGAATGACGTGGTGACGGCACTGAATGGCACCACGATTGAAATAGTGCATACCGATGCCGAGGGCCGCATGGTACTGGCAGATACACTGACGCTGGCCTCACGTGAAAAGCCCGAGTTTATTCTGGATTTTGCAACGCTCACCGGCAGCATGCATGTGGCCTTGGGAGATCGATACAGCGGCGTAATTGGCAATCATCAACATTGGCTGGACAAAGCGGTTGCCATTGGGGAGACGGTGGGCGAGCGGGTATGCAAGCTGCCGTTTGATGAAGATTATGAAGAGGATCTGGAAAGCCATATCGCGGACATCAAGCAGTGTACCTTGGAAGGAGGGGCTGACCATGTCTTGGCGGCTCGCTTCCTGGCCAGATTTATCGAGAATGACGTGCCCTGGGTGCATGTGGACTTGTCTTCATACAACCGTAAGGGAGGGCTGGGGGCTGTAGGCAGTGATGTGAATGGCTTTGGCGTTAGTCTGGGATTGACACTGATTAAAACGGCTGGCGAATAAGTCTGTTAGGACTATTTTAGTTGGCCGCTATTTTCTATCTAATGAAGAAGTTAGTCAGTGAGCAAACACTATAAAGATAAAGGCACTAAACACTGACCGATCCAATGGATGATATGAAATATTCATTGGCACATAACCCAGGAAGGAAAGCCAAATGAAAATGTCCAAGAGAGTGTACGGATTGTTACTGGTGTCTGGTTTTGTATGGCAGCTTCCCGTGGCCATGGCTGCGGATAGTGGATTTAGTGTCGGGGATTTTTCCGATGCAGAGTGGACGCAATATAGTATTGAGAATACTGGCGGACAAGTCTTGAACTGGAGTGCGCTGGATAATACCGGAGGTAATCCCGGCAGCTATAGCCTGTTGGATTTCAATAAGGCCGCTACTTCGCAACCTGGTTTAAGTGCCATCAGGGTAGCTAATATATACGATGGGTTTGCCTATAATCCTGCAGTGTCGGGTGCGTTAGATACGCTTAGCTTCACATTTGATGCCAAAGGCTTCTCCAGTAACATCAATACCCAGGTCTCAGCCTATTTGCGACCAGTGATCCTGCAAAACGGGATCAGTTTTTCAGTCGCTTCGTCTGACACTATAGTCACGGTTGGCAATTGGAATACCCTGACTTGGTCATTTACATCGGCTAGTAATTGGGGTGACCCTTATAACGATGTGGAATTTAACCCAGATTTCAGTGCATCAGGAGCTCCTATCCAGTTTGGTTTTCGCTTCTCGTTGAATTTGTCTTGTAGTGGTGCTTTTGGATGCAGGCAAACATTGGCTAGGACTGGTGTCGATAATTTTCAGGTCAGCGTGACTGCTGTGCCTGAGCCTAGTGCTTATGCCATGATGTTTGCTGGCTTAAGTCTCCTCGGTCTGGCTCGCAGGAGAAAAATGCAACAGTGCGTTTAAACATCTGGGCTTGTTAACCTCTGCGGCAGAATTGCTTTCATTAAGATGAAACCGGATGGGGAATAGAAAAAGGGCGGCATTGTCGCCCTTTTTCTTTATCGCCGACTTCTTATATTATCGGTGGCATGATGGATTATTTTGATTTGGTTATTCCGCTGCATGAAGTTGAGTTGAGCGCTATCCGCGCACAAGGGGCGGGCGGCCAGAACGTCAACAAGGTCTCCAGTGCTATTCACCTGCGGTTTGACGTGAAGGCGTCATCCTTGCCTGAACCAGTCAAGGCGCGTTTGTTGCGCCTGCATGACCATCGCATTACGCGCGATGGGATGGTCATCATCAAGGCCCAGACTCATCGCAGCCAGGAGCTTAACCGCGATGATGCCCTAGAGCGCCTACATGCGCTGGTGGCGAGTGTAGCCGTATTGCCCAAGGTACGCAGGCCGACCCAGCCTACGCGAGGTTCGCAAAGACGCAGGCTGGAAGGTAAAAGTCAGCGTGGTGAGGTAAAGCTGATGCGCCGCAAGGTCACTGACGGCTGAGTGCCATGCTGTCTTGCCTACAATGTTTGTCTATGAAGGTTGTGAGCAGCACTGATGTTGTATTAATAAGGACCGTGGGTATAGCTTGATGGTTATTTGACTGGTGGTTTGAGCGCTCTACGCAGCCTGCTAATTTTTCGTGTCATCCAGCGCCAGAGCCAGCCATCGGCAATTTCCCTGCCATTGATGATCCAGGTCAATGTTTTATGGTTGCTCAGGCATATAGGCTGTGCAGCCTTGCCAGATGAGCTTCCACAGAAGAGCAAGCGATCACCTATCAATAATGGGGTGGTGAGTGCGGGTAACAGCTCATATTGGCCACTGCGCACCAGCATCAGTGGAACTAATGGCAATTTCCTTACGCGGTTGGCAGGGTCTCGTGTCAGGGCATCCAGCGTGACGGGCAGGCCCCAGGCAATCAGGTTGGCGACAGCCGGACTATGTTCTGCATCCACTGTGACTCCCCAGGCATCGGGTACATTTTCTCCGACGATACCCACCAACTGGCTGATCAGCTGGTTTGCCCAGTTGTTGTCCTGGGTACGGACCAGGCGGAGAAAGTGCGTCATCATGGGGGTGATCATACGAGCCAGACATTCGTGCGCAATGATGTCGCTGGTGTCCATGGAGATGTCTGCATTGAAATGCTCAAACAGGGGTTCGTTGAAACGGCGGTTCTTGCGCACCACCACAAACAGGTCTGGATTGATCTTTTGCGCGGTCATGACGATGGACAGGTTATTAATGTCGCTATTGGTGCCGGCAATAATACCCACCGCATCCGCGATACCCGCTTCTATCAAGGTAGCTGCTTCAGTACCGCTGCCGACGATGCAGTGTTCACAGTGGGTAAGTTCTGGATCGGCTTCGATCACTACGGTGGTGATTTGCTCGCGTTCCAGGTTTTCTACCACGGCCTTACCAAAGCGCCCATAGCCACAGATAATCCACTTACCTATCGGCGGGACTTTAGGCAATATCAGCGTGTCGCCAGGAACCCCGGTGAGCCATTGATGCAATAGATAGGTACCAATCGCATGTACTTCCATCCCAAGTTGATCACCAAATAGCTGGTAAGGATTAAGGATGTGATCGGTACCAAAAGAGGCCATATTGGCCGCGACGTCGTCATCTTCGGCGCGTGCCAGCACTGTCAGGTTGGGGTTGAGCAATTTTGCCCCCACCGCTACTGCCAGATTAACGTGGTCATTGTCGGTCAGTGCGGCGATCCCTTTGCACATGGGATGACGCACGCCAGCGCGCAATAAGGTGTCGGGCAATTGGGCATCTGAGCATAGCGCAGGGATGTCGAACTGGTAGTCTTCCAGTTCTAGGTCATTCACCCGGTCTTGATTCATTTCCGTGACGACAACGCGTATGCCTTTGTGATCAAGCGCTTTGACCAGCAGGCTGCCAGTCTCGCCATAGCCAGACACAATGTAGAACGGCTCGTGCAGGTTGGCGACGGCGCGGGCAAAACTCGTGGTGGTGAGCGCTTGCTTTAGGGCCGGATCCTGGAACAGTGAAATAATCTTACCGATGGCATAAAACCAGGGAATGACGGTCAGGTAAATCGAGAATGTCATCCATAAACGCTGAGTAGAACTATAGGGGTAGGGCACTTCACCAAAGCCAATGGTGGTGGCAGTGTAGCTAATTACATAGAGCGCCTCGAAAATGCTCATGTGCCACGGCTGGCCTTTGTCATCAATTCCCGGCATCAGCGTCAGCCCGATGATGGCAATGGTATAAGTGATGATCACCGTGATCAGCGGCGCACGCATGCGCCGCAGGATCAGGAAGAATATATTATTCAATCGTGAATTCCGTTTGCACCGGGATGGCTGAGCGCCAGGATCAACGGCGCAGGGTAATGGTTTCTGCCAGCAGCAGAATCACTGAGGTGATATTGGCCAGCAAGGCCCCACCGCTGAGTGAAACCACTCGCGACGAGGTGCCGCTATCATCGCCAGCCGTGACGGTAACCCAGACCACAGCTGCTGCAATCAGTTGTAAGTCGGCGACCAGGCTGGTGGAAAGATGGATGGCACCAATTTGGGTGCGATCGCCGAATTTGAGCACTGTGGCAATTAGGTTCACCACAATGGCAGCATATAGCTCGTATATATGGTGGTGGATAGGGTTATCGCTGCCACCAATAAAAAAGCCAAAATTCAAGGTCATCGCTAATACGATGAAAAACCCAAACACTACTTTTTCCAGATTCATGGCGATCTCTTAAAATGAACAGTCAGGTGATTTACTACCAGCGAATGGGTGCGAGTTTAGTGGATTTTCCTCAATCGAGCACCCTTACCAGAATTTTTTTGCCTCTTTCAGGGCTTTCCATGTCTCTGACAAAGACTTTTTATGGCGTTTTTCATGCTTGTTTGCCCAATCGAGGTAATGACTCAATGTGGGCTGCAATGCAGGGTCGCGTTTTGCCAGGCGGCTCAGCAAGTTGCGTGTGACGCTGAGATCATTGAGTTTGCCCAACAGTCCCTGCAGCGCACTCAATGCATGCCTGAATTGCACGGCCTGGCGCTGGGTTTTCTTGCCTGGGTAAAGAGGGCTAAAAAAGTCAGTCGCATAGCGCAAACGGCGCGCACTGATGCGAACCTGATGCCGTTCATCATCCGCCAATTTATGCAGTTTCTTGCCCTTTACCAGTAGCTTGTCCAGATGTTTTTCCAGTTTGCTGCTGGCGGTGTGTGCGAGAGCATGCCTGCTGGGTGCAAGACCATTGGCCGCGCTCAGGCCCAACACCAGCAATAAGCGTTGATAGCGCTGGCTATTCAGCCCCGCACGTAATCTGCTATAAGCGCGTTTTTGCGCTGTTCTCGCCCGCTGGTAAATTCCGGCAGCATTGCCGGGATCCAGGTTGGCCTTGGGCAGAGATTCTGTCAGCAACACATCCAGGTCGCGTGCGCTGCCAAGCAAGGTGTTGAGCCAATCCAATTCTGCTTTAAGAGCCTCATCGGCCAAGCCAAATAATCTCAGCGCCGCGCTTAGCTGACGCAAGGCGATACGCATCTGGTGCACACCTTCAGGGTCTGCTCCTGTCAGTGCGATTTCCTGATTGCTCTGTAAATGACGCAGGCACTCCCAGGCTATCTTCTCAAATGCCTCTTGCTGGTTATCCTGCTTGGTCAACCCTGTCGGTTTTGCATGGGATGGGGTAAAGGGAAAGTCGCGGTAATAGGCATATCCGCGTTGGGCCTTGCTGACATTTTCAATCGTCAGCGCGATGTCTGCCTGTAAAGCCAGCGCCAGTTCAAACAGGTGTTTGATATCGCCCTGCTTGAGTTCCAGCTCAATTTCGGTCATGGCTTGCTGTTGTTTACCCGCAATCACCTGACCAGCATCCAGTGATAATTCGATATGGCTGCCTTCGTATTGCAACTGCCACTCTGTACGGCGCATGTCGGTGGTAAAGATGGGTTTTAGCGCCTTGCGTAATGTCAGATCGTCAAATACCGGCGTTAGCATCGGGTCAATGATTTTGGTGAAGTCGGGTTCACCTTTGGCAATGATGTCTTCCCATTCCAGACGTTGATGCAAGCCTGCCAGTGAGTGACCAGCGGCCTTGACTGCCTGAAACCAGCCGCCAGACATGCGTCGTACCCGCAGGCTTAAGCGTTTATCCAATAGTTGCAGGTCCTCGGTGTCGTAATAGGTGCTGACCAGTCTGCGGGTAATAGCCTTTTCGCTGAGGTGTTGACGGATGACCGGATGACGTCGCAGGCGAGGAATATCGCTGACGGCGATGCGCAGCTTGAGTTCAATTTCATTTGGCATGGCTGCCTCCCTGTTTTGCAGCACGTTTGCTGGCATTAACCAGCCAGTGTAATAGTGGTGACCATTGTTGCAAGTCGCGACTTACCTGTGATGGACGTACATCAAACAGGCTAGCGCCTTGTTCTGCAGCCAGGGCATAGACCTGGGCATTGCGCAAATTGCCCAGCACAGGAAAGCCCGACTCTGCCAGAAAGTCCTGCAACGCAGAAGCGGCGCGTGTACGACTATCAACTCTCATGCCTATCATCGCAACAAAAGTATGGCCCTTGCGGATGGATTTTTCTTCACGCAGCACTTGCAGAAAATCGCGTGTGGCGCCCATGTCGAAAGCGGATGGCTGCATGGGTACGATGACCCAGTCTGCATGTTTCACTGCGGTACTTAATTTATCTCCGCGCAAGCCTGCGGGAGAGTCGACGATGTTCCAGTCTGCACTCAGGCTGCCGGTATGGTCACCACGACCGTCCAGTCCATGAATCAGAGGCAGCTTGTAAGGGCGGCGCTCCAGCCATTGCAAAGCCGAGCGTTGTCTGTCCATGTCGGATAAAACGACATGGCGTCCACGGGTGGCAAAGTAGCCGGCTAGGTTGGTAGCCAGGGTAGTCTTGCCACTCCCTCCCTTGGGGTTGGCAATCAGGACTGTACTCAAAACTGCTCCAGAGATGTATTGGGCGATAAGTAGATCATTAAATCAGCTCTGGCGTCAGCATGGCGCGCAATACGGTTTGTTCTTCTTCGCCGCGACGACGGTTTGAAATCCACCAGATGGCGCCTTTTTTGACGCTCCAGTATTGCAGCCTGCGCGTCATAGCATAAGCTGCCGCCATGCCTAGCGTGGGCTGGTGGCCGATGATCAATACACTATCCTTACCCAAAGGCCAGCCAGCCGCATCCAGTAATATCTGCGGAGATGCACCGGGAGCGAGTTCATCCAAAGTGGTAAACTCCAGCCCTAGGGCCTGGGCGGTTTGCTGGGTGCGTTGCGCAGGGCTGACCAGGATGCGCGTGTTTTCAGGCATATGCTGTTTAAGCCAAGCGGCCATTCTGGCTGCTTGCTGCTCGCCTTTGGCTGTCAGCTTTCTCGCGAGGTCAGGAAAACCTTCCTCGGCTTCGGCGTGGCGCCATAAAATAATATCCATCATATTGCAGCTTTAAGGAGAGAATGCTTTCTATCTTAGCGCTCAACCTGCATCATGACAAAGTGACATCTGTGTGAAACTGCAACTTTATCTGACCGATTTTGCCGAAAATCTCCATCAATTGGGAGAAGATGCCGCACTGGCACGACTGCTTGCAGCGGGCCATAGGCAATGGCTAGACAATGCCATGGATGCTGAGTTATGCCGCTTATTCAGTGTGGCTCAGCAGGCCGATTGGCCGTTGGCACCTCTGACTCGATTGGGGCAAGACTTGCCCCCTGAAGAGGGTTATTGGTTACTGGCTACCCCTGTCAATTTTTTGCTACAACGTGATCATTTCCTGCTTAATCTACCTGCTCCCTTGCTCTTATCTGAAGGAGAGGCTCAGGCCTTGCTGGATTCACTCAATCAGCATTTTGCGCCACAACAGTTGCAGTTTTCATTGGCTGCAGATGGGCATTGGTATTTAAGGCTGCCAGCGTCTCCCGGTATTCATACACACTTGCTGGCTGAGGTGGTCGGGCGTGATGTCAGGGCATTCTTGCCACAAGGCCAATCTGCGTGGCAATGGCGAACCTTGCTCAATGAAGTACAAATGCTGCTGTTCGAGCATGAAGTCAATCAGGCGCGTGAGTCACGCGGTGAGTTGCCCGTGAATAGCCTGTGGCTGTCTGGTGGAGGTAGCTTTCCTTTAACGGCACAGCCAGTCAGGCCTTTGCTGACAGATAGTGTGCTAGTGCGTGGCATGGCAGTGGCTGCCCGCATGCCTGTTGCAGCGATGCTTGCGCTAGCTATGCTTCCAATGCACACAATGGCCGATAGCATCGCCGTCTGCAGAACCAGCAGCCTGGGTGGGCAGTGGAGCAAGGTCTTGCTGGATAGCCTTAAAGGTAGAAAGCTTAGCCAGCTGGATCTGTTTTTCTCAACTCATGAGCGGGTGCTGCACTTGCAGCTGCAGCCGCTTGATCTTTGGAAGTTCTGGCGCAAGCCGCAGACAATAGAAGCATATTTTAATGGTACAGATCATACACAGGCATTTTGATACGACAACGGCTGAGCGGTTGAGTCAGGCAGGCATTAATCCGGCGCTGGCACGATTGCTGGCAGGGCGCGGCATTACCCAGCCCGCGCAAATGGAGGCCACGCTGGCACGCCTGTTGCCGCCAGAGTTGCTGACCAACAACACTGATATGGCAAGGTGGCTGGCCGATGCCATCCTCGCAGGCAAGAGTATTCTGGTGATAGGCGATTATGATGCCGATGGGGCCACGGCGACGGCGGTTGCCGTCAAGGGCTTGCGTAGTATGGGAGCGCAAGTGGATTTCTTGGTGCCAAACCGCTTTGAATACGGGTATGGGCTCACGCCGGAGATTGTCATGCTGGCCGCCCAGAGTAAGCCTGACATCATCTTGACGGTCGATAATGGGATTGCCAGCATCGATGGCGTGGAGACCGCAAATCAACTGGGAATGACAGTGCTTGTCACGGACCACCATTTGCCGGCCGAAGAGACACCTGCGGCCGCCTGTATCGTCAACCCCAATCAGCGCGGCTGTGAGTTTCCCAGTAAACACCTGGCAGGCGTGGGCGTGATTTTTTATGTGTTACTGGCGCTACGTGCCGAGCTGCGTTTGCGTGGCAGATTTGAAGCGCAGCCTGAACCTAACCTGACAGAGTTGCTGGACTTGGTGGCGCTGGGGACGGTAGCCGACCTGGTCAAGCTGGATGACAACAACCGCATTTTGGTGGAGCAGGGCTTGCGGCGTATTCGTGCCGGGAAATGTAGTCCCGGCATTCTGGCCTTATTCCAGGTAGCGGCACGAGATTATCTCAAGGCTGGTGCCCAGGACATGGGGTTTAGTATAGGGCCGCGCCTGAACGCGGCAGGGCGCCTGGATGATATGTCTCTGGGCATTGCCTGTTTACTCGAAGAGAATCCCGCAGCTGCATTAGGCATGGCGCAGCAATTGCATGATCTCAATCAGGAGCGGCGCAATATTGAATCCGGCATGCAGGACACGGCGATGCTGGTATTGGATGATATTGATACTGAGGGGCGTTTCAGCCTGAGTATGTTTGATCCCGACTGGCACCAGGGCGTCATCGGTATTCTTGCATCCAGGATCAAGGAGAAATATCACAGGCCGGTGATAGCCTTTGCGCGTGCCAATGATGGTCAGATCAAGGGCTCTGGACGTTCTATCCCTGGCTTACATTTGCGTGATGCACTGGATTTACTCACCAAGCGTCATCCTGGATTGTTGTTGAAATTTGGTGGACATGCCATGGCCGCTGGTCTTAGCCTGATGGAAGCTGATTTTGAGCGATTCAACCTGGCATTTGAAGCCGTGGTATCCAGTTTGCTCACGCCCGCAGATCTGGAGGCAGTGATTGAGGTGGATGGTGGGCTTAACGTCAATGAGCTGGCGCTGGATATGGCGCACACCATAGAGCGCCAGGTCTGGGGTCAGGGCTTCCCTGCTCCTTTGTTTTTTGATGAATTCAGTGTGGTGAGCCAGCGTATTGTGGGTGAGCGTCACTTGAAACTCAGTCTGGAAAAGTCAGGCAGCCAGTTTGATGCGATTTTCTTTAGGCAGGAAGAGTTTCTGCCTGACACCGTACAGCTTGTGTATCAATTGCAGATCAATGAATACCGCGGGGTAAAGTCGGTACAATTGTGTTTGCAGCACTGGCAGGCAGTCGATTGATGCCTTCCATGCTGAAAGCCTTGCCACTGCTAGTGTTCAGCGCCATTGCGTTGACCATGGTGGCAGCCACACGGTAATATCGGGAAAATTTTCGGGTCTTTTATGCGTCGCAAGCTGGTTGTCGGTAACTGGAAAATGAATGGCAACCTTGCTCAGAACAAGACGTTGCTGGACACGCTTGTGCGCGACCTGCGTGGCATAGATCATGCTGATTTCGCGGTGTGTGTCCCTTATCCTTACCTATTCCAGGCGCAAGCCATATTGAGTGGCACTAACATTGCATGGGGTGCGCAAAACATTGCCAAGCATGGTGCCGGCGCTTACACCGGTGAAGTGAGTGCTGCCATGCTCAAGGAGTTCGATTCCAGCTATGTGATCATTGGGCATTCGGAGCGCAGCAATGCCTATTGTGAAAGTGATGCCAATATTGCCAGCAAGTTTGCCGTGGCCAAGGGTTTTGGCATTACCCCCATCTTTTGTGTTGGCGAAACCTTGCAGGAGCGTGAGTCTGGCGTGATGGAATATGCGATAGCCAATCAGCTCGATTTTGTCCTGTCCGTTTCCGGAGGTGCCTTGCTTGATAATGCGGTGGTGGCTTATGAGCCAGTCTGGGCAATTGGCACCAATAAAACGGCGACGCCAGAACAGGCGCAAGCGGCGCATTCATTCATTCGGGAACGGATTTCGGCTTTGCATCCTGGGGCTGCAGAAAGCGTAAGAATCATTTATGGGGGTAGCGTAAATCCGATAAATGCGGCACAATTGCTGTCTATGCCGGATATAGACGGTGGTCTGATTGGCAGGTGTTCATTGGATGCCGCTGATTTTGAAAGAATTTGTCGCGCTGCTTGTCAATTTTAAAGCAAGCAGGGGGATGTGAGGGAAATGGAAACTTTAGTTACAGTAATACACGTCATTGCTGCACTCGGTGTGGTGGGGCTAGTCCTTTTGCAACATGGCAAGGGTGCAGATATGGGCGCTGCTTTCGGTAGCGGTGCATCAGGTAGCTTGTTCGGTGTGAGCGGATCTTCAAATTTTATGAGTCGCGCAACGTCTATTTTTGTTGCCATCTTTTTTGTCACGAGTCTGAGTCTGGCCTATTTGACTAGTCATCGCGTGCAGGGAGATAGTGTGGTGCAGAAAATCACCACAACTTCTCCGGTAGTGGATGCTCCCAAGCCAGCTGAGCCTTCTTCAGCCAAGGATGTTCCTCAGTAAGATTTCTCGGGGTAAGCCCCATGCCGTCGTGGTGGAATTGGTAGACACGCTATCTTGAGGGGGTAGTGGCGAAAGCTGTGTGAGTTCGAGTCTCACCGTCGGCACCAAAGAATAATATCAAGCATTATCTAAACCCGCATTAGACCTAGCGTCTGGCGGGTTTTTTCTTTTTATTCCACCTTATTTTTCGTTGTCGGGCTAGTCTGCTAGCGCCGAAAATATCTTAAGTACAGCACTTCCATTCTCTTGGCTCATTCAAGCTAATCCTTAATGTCGCCATCAATGGATGGTACTGGAGTATGTCTGCCTCGGTCTTCTTCCATTTGGTCGTGCTCATGCTTTTTACTTAAAATCTGCCTCACATCGTCAATTTAAACAGGGCAAGGCATAATATTAAGAATCATAAATTGTGAATTTAACTAGGCCATGATGGAGCAGTCATCGAATACGTTAATTAGACTCAATAAGTCTGACGCTGAGCCTATTCACCTTCAGATATACACAAGGTTTAAAGAGGCCATCGAAGGTGGCTTGCTGAACAATGGTGACAGGGTGCCCTCTACACGCGTACTGGCAAGTGAGCTGGATGTGGCAAGAGGTACAGTTGAGAGTGCGTATTCAATGCTCTTGGGGGAGGGTATCTTGATCTCTAGAGGGCAGGCTGGTTCATATATCAACGCGCCGTTCAAGCTGGTCGGCAATCCAATCCCCGCCGCTAGTAAAATCCCTATTAAATCGCCTATTGCTGGGCAGAATTCAGCCAGTCCTTCCTATGTATTTTTGCCGGGCAGTCCGGCTTATGATGCATTTCCGAGAAAAATATGGTCCAGGCTTGCCTCGCGAAGAATGCGCAGCCTTTCTGCCAGTGATTTTTCCTATCGCGATCCACTGGGATACTTGCCACTGCGGCAATCCATTGCAGGCTATTTACGCTTATCCCGAGGGGTGGTTTGCGAACCAGGGCAAATCTTTATCACGATGGGATATCAAGGGGCGCTGGATTTTTTGGTGAGGTGTCTGTCCCTTGGGGGCAGGGATGTCTGGATGGAGGATCCAGGGTATATTCTGGCAAAAAAATTGTTGGATGAGCTAGGGATCAATCTTGTCCGGGTGCCTGTTGATCATGAAGGGTTGATAGTATCAGAGGGAATTAGATTGTCTCCTGAAGCCAAGCTGGCGATAGTGACGCCATCCCATCACAGCCCCCTAGGCATGGCCTTGTCCTGGTCGCGGCGTATGCAGCTGCTTGATTGGACGGGAAAGGCTGGTGCCTGGGTCATAGAGGATGATTATGATGGCGAGTTTCGTTACTCCGGCTACCCACTGCCTTCTTTAAAGAGTCTTGATCAATATGATCGCGTTATTTATGCAGGCACTTTCAGCAAAACCCTCTTTCCTGCACTGAGGTTGGGATATGTTGTATTGCCGCAGAGTCTTGTAGATGTGTGTGCAGAGAAGGCTCATCTTTTTCAATCTGGTATGCCGATTACCTCTCAGCTCATAGTGAATGATTTCATTGCCGAAGGTCATTTTTCAAGGCATCTGAAAAAAATGCGTGCGCTCTATGCGGAACGCCGGGAAATTACCCGTAAGGGATTGACCAATATCTTTGAGGATAAGATCGAAATCAATACACACAAAAACGGCATGCATGTGTTGGCAAAGCTGATGGGCCACGACTCAGATAAGGCGATAGTGACTGGATTCAACAAACTCGGGTATGGCATACATGCCTTATCCAATTGGACAGCAGACTCCAGTCACAATGGGCTCATCCTCGGTTTTACCAATATCTCCAATGAAAAGACCGCTGAGCATGCGGCCCGACAACTGCGAGAATGCTTTGCGTAGGGCATTTTGGCATGCTTGGTAGATATTAATCCATTTGAGTGTGGCAATGACAATCTACTCACACCTCTTTTTTATTTATTAATAGGCCATAGTGATTCATGGCCTACTCATTTATCAATTTTTTGGCTCTGTAATGACGGGTCGGCAAATTCTAAGATGCCAACACGTTTAACCATGATCAAAAGAGATGACCAAGATGAGACTAATGCATGTAGATGCTAGCCCTAAAAGCAACCTGTCAAATTCAAAGATGCTTTCTGCCTATTTTGTAGCTTCGCTGAAAAAGCAGATACCTGAGCTTGTGGTGGACTACCTTGATTTGTCGGTGGATACGCCGCCCCATGTCACAGGTGAGTTTGCCAAAGCTACCTATACCCCTGCGGAGGAAAGGACGGAAGTCATGAAGCAGACCCTGGAGTATTCCGATCACCTGTGTGCCAGAGTCTTGATGTCAGATATTCTCGTATTTGCCATGCCTATGTACAACTTTTCCATGCCATCGAGTTTCAAGGCGTTTATTGATAATTTGGTGCGCACCAACCTTACCTATAATTTCAATGCGGATGGCACTACCTCCGGCAACCTCACGCGCCAGAAAGTGCTGTTCATTACCACCAGGGGAGCGGATCTGCGGCCTGGGCTTAGTCCGTGGTCACATATGGATGCGCTGACACCGGCACTCACATCACCATTTGCCTTTTTAGGTGTGGAATCTCCATGGTTTGTGGATGCACAGCCGCTTCAATTCTCTGACCAGGTCGCCCGTGAAGAGGCTCTTAAGCGTGCTTATGATGATCTCGGTGCTGTTGCAAGCGAGTGGGGCCGTAATATCAATTAGCTATCCATAATCTTTAAACGATGGTCAGCGCGGGTAGGCTGGCCATTTTTTTGTGATACAAAACCTGTAACTGATAAGGTTATTTTTGTAACAAAAAGTTAATTGATTTTCATTTAATCTGAAATTTTGTAAGGGTATTAATTAATTACTCCAATAAAAACAGTGAATAATCTCAATGCCCCGCCATTGGCTGTGTCTGGCGATGTTTAATTGTAATTTGTGTGTTACAATTCATTAACAAATGCAGGGTATATTGCTGAGTGAATCTATCATTTTGAGTGATTGCGGTGATGGGTTGCCCCTTGCGAGATTAAAGGCCATACTCTTTTTAAGTGTATTCCTTTGGTGGGAATCATTGGCTGAAGTATGGATGGGAAATTGAGTGTCGGTGAACTCAGGTCTTGGTTCACTGCCGTACCTTAATGTTCCAGCTTGTAGAAGCTGAGTTGAATAGGATTTGAACGTGCTGGAGAATTACTTTCCGATTTTGCTGTTCATCATGGTCGGCCTTGCTGTCGGTGTTGCTCCTATTGTGCTTGGTAAGCTGGTGTCACCCAATCGCCCTGATAGCGAAAAAAATTCCCCGTACGAATGTGGTTTTGAAGCCTTTGAGGATGCTCGCATGAAGTTTGATGTGCGCTATTACCTTGTCGCTATCCTCTTTATTCTTTTTGATCTTGAAATTGCCTTCCTGTTTCCCTGGGCGGTTGTGCTGCAGGAAATAGGCCTGTTTGGTTTTCTCGCCATGTTGGTTTTCCTTGGCATTCTGGTCGTAGGGTTTATCTACGAATGGATGAAGGGAGCATTGGAGTGGGAGTGATCGTGAGATTGTTGTTTGCTGTGATGGGTGGTTTGGTATGAGCATTGAGGGCGTACTTGAAAAAGGATTTGTCACCACAACGCTGGACACGGTGATCAATTACACCCGCACTGGCTCTTTGTGGCCGATGACATTTGGTCTGGCGTGTTGTGCGGTTGAGATGATGCATGCGGGCGCTGCCCGTTATGATCTGGATAGATTTGGTATCGTGTTTCGTCCCAGCCCCAGGCAGTCTGATGTGATGATCGTGGCAGGGACGCTGGTGAATAAAATGGCACCGGCCTTGCGCAAGGTATATGACCAGATGGCCGAGCCTCGCTGGGTGATTTCCATGGGGTCTTGCGCAAATGGTGGTGGTTATTATCACTACTCTTACGCCGTGGTGCGTGGTTGTGACCGGATTGTCCCGGTTGATGTCTACGTCCCAGGCTGCCCGCCAACAGCTGAGGCTTTGCTCTACGGGATTATCCAGCTGCAAAGCAAAATTCGGCGTACCAATACGATTGCACGGTAAGCGACACATATGACACGTTTGTCACAGTTAAAAGAGAATTTGCAGCAAGTGTTGGGAGACAAGCTTTCAACACTGGTCGAACATGTTGATGAGCTCACTATAGAGTGCAAACCCGGCAACCTGCTGGAAGTCTGTAGCGTGCTGCGTGACCATTCGCAGTTAAAGTTTGAACAATTAATCGATCTTTGTGGGGTTGATTATGCGGATTATGGCGAAGGCACATGGTCCGGCTTGCGCTTCGCCACCGTCTATCATTTTCTCTCCATCAGCCTGAATCACCGTGTGCGATTGAGAGTGTTTGCTTCAGAAGATGATTTTCCTGTATTGCCAACGCTGGTTGATCTCTGGTCAGTCGCCAACTGGTTTGAGCGCGAATCGTTTGATCTCTACGGCATCATGTATGAAGGGCATCCTGATCTGCGTCGTCTCCTGACTGACTATGGTTTTATCGGTCATCCCTTCCGCAAGGACTTCCCGATGATAGGCAATGTGGAAATGCGCTACGACCCCGAGCAGCAGCGTGTCATCTACCAGCCGGTGACGATAGATCCGCGTAACAATGTGCCGCGCGTGATACGTCAAGAGGGATTCCATCATGGCTGAAATCAGAAATTACACCATGAACTTCGGCCCGCAGCACCCGGCAGCCCATGGGGTATTACGCCTGGTGCTGGAGTTGGACGGGGAAGTGATTCAACGCGCTGACCCGCATATCGGCCTGCTGCACCGTGGCACTGAAAAGCTGGCGGAAAACCGCACATACCTGCAATCCGTTCCCTATATGGATAGACTGGACTATGTGTCCATGATGGCCAACGAGCATGCCTATGTGATGGCGATTGAAAAGATGCTTGGTCTGGAAGTGCCATTACGGGCGCAATATATCCGTGTGATGTTTGACGAGATTACCCGCATTCTCAATCACCTGTTGTGGCTGGGTGCGCATGCGCTGGATGTGGGTGCCATGACCGTTTTCCTTTACGCCTTCCGTGAGCGTGAAGATTTGTTTGATTGCTATGAGGCCGTATCAGGTGCTCGTATGCACGCTGCCTATTATCGCCCCGGTGGTGTTTACCGCGATTTGCCTGACCGTATGCCTCAATATGAGGAATCCACTGTACGCAGTAAGGAGGACGTCAAGCGCCTCAATGAAAATCGTCAGGGTTCAGTGCTGGATTTTATTGAAGATTTTGCCAATCGTTTCCCTGTATATGTCGATGAATATGAAACCCTGCTGACTGATAACCGGATATGGAAACAGCGTACCGTCGGTATTGGGGTGGTGTCGCCAGAGCGAGCACTCTCGCTCGGAATGACCGGGCCTATGCTGCGTGGTTCCGGTTTTGCCTGGGATTTGCGCAAGAAGCAACCTTACGAGGTATACGACAAGCTGGATTTCGATATCCCGGTTGGCGTGAATGGCGATTGCTATGACCGCTATCTGGTACGTATAGAGGAGTTCAGGCAATCCAACCGCATCATCAAGCAATGTATAGACTGGTTGCGTAAAAATCCTGGTCCGGTAATCACAGACAACACCAAGGTAGCTCCTCCCCAGCGTGAGGGCATGAAGCACGACATGGAAGCGCTGATTCACCATTTCAAGCTGTTTACCGAAGGCTTCCATATTCCTGCCGGCGAAGCTTATGCCGCGGTAGAGCATCCCAAGGGTGAGTTTGGCATTTACCTGATATCGGATGGCGCCAATAAGCCTTACCGGCTCAAGATACGGGCTCCAGGATTTCCCCATCTCGCAGCCCTTGATGAAATGACACGTGGTCATATGATTGCCGATCTGGTGGCGATCATAGGCACACAGGATATTGTATTCGGAGAGATTGATAGATGAGCTTGTCTGCTGAGTCTCTGGCAAAAATTGATCGTGAATTGACCAAATACCCCCCTGAACATCGTCAGGCTGCGGTGATGTCTGCCTTGCGCATTGTGCAGGCAGAGCAAGGCTGGTTGTCCAAGGACAGCATCACTGAAGTGGCGGATTATCTGAGGATCCCGGCAATCGCCGCATTGGAAGTGGCGACTTTCTACAATATGTACGAGCTGGAGCCAGTAGGTAAATACAAGATCACGGTGTGTACCAATATTTCCTGCATGCTGAGAGATTCGGAAGAGATTGTTAATCACCTGGAAAAGAAACTGGGCATCGGGTTCAACGAAACTACTGCAGATGGACGTTTTACCCTGAAAGAAGGGGAATGCATGGGTTGTTGCGGAGGTGCGCCCCTGTTTCACATCAACAATACGGATATGCATGAGTATCTGACACCGGACAAAGTGGACAAGATTCTGGAAGGGTTGGACAAATGACGGGCACACAAACCTTGGTTTGCTTGCGTACGGTTGGTCAGGAAGATCCCGCTTCATTGGCTACCTATGTCAAGCTGGGCGGTTATGCTCAGCTCAGGCGGCTGGTGACCGAGCAGGTCAAGGCCACGGAGATTATCAGCCAGGTCAAGCTGTCAGGTTTGCGCGGCCGTGGCGGTGCCGGATTCCCCACCGGGCTTAAGTGGAGTTTCATGCCACGCTACTTTGATGGTACCAAGTACTTGGTATGCAATACCGATGAAGGTGAGCCTGGGACTTTCAAGGACAGGGATATCATTCGCTACAACCCGCACCAGTTGATAGAGGGGATGGCGATAGCTGCCTACACCCTGGGTGCGCGCGTGGGTTACAACTATATACATGGTGAAATCTGGCAGGATTACGAGATTTTCGAGGCGGCGCTGGATGAAGCGCGGCAGGCGGGATATCTCGGTGAAAACCTGTTTGGCACCAGTTTCAATTTCGATCTTTATGCTGTGCATGGTTACGGCGCCTATATTTGTGGCGAAGAAACAGCATTGATCGAGTCGATAGAGGGCAAGAAAGGGCAGCCGCGGTTCAAGCCACCTTTTCCTGCCAGCTACGGCGTGTTTGGCAAGCCGACTAACGTTAATAATACGGAGTCTTACACGTCGATTCCATGGATCATGGAGCACGGAGGCCAGGCATTTCAGGAGCTTGGCGTAGCCAATTCAGGGGGAACCAAGATTTTCTCGATCTCAGGGCACGTAGAAAAACCCGGGAATTATGAGGTGAATATGGGGATCTCATTTGTAGAATTGCTTACGCTGGCTGGAGGTGTATGGAAGGGGCGCCAGTTGAAAGCCGTCATCCCCGGAGGGCCGTCAACTGCCGTTTTACCAGCTTCAGCCATTATTGGGGCGACCATGGATTATGATGGTCTTTCCAAAGCGGGTTCAAGCCTGGGCGCCGGCTCCATGATCGTGATGGATGAAACTACTTGTATGGTCAAGACGCTCAAGCGCCTGTCCTACTTTTTCTTTGAGGAATCTTGCGGTCAATGTACACCATGCCGTGAGGGTACGGGCTGGATTTACCGCGTGATCAAGCGCATTGTCGATGGCCAGGGCAAGCTGGAAGATCTGGACTTGTTGACCGATGTCAGCAGCAATATCTCCGGCCGTACCATCTGCGCGTTGGGAGATGCCGCAGCCACTCCCGTGTTGAGTTTCATCAAGCAGTTCCGTCCAGAGTTCGAGTATTACATTCAACACGGCAGAAGCATGGTAGAGGATGGCGTGGTCGTGCAAGAGGTAGCGTATGCTTAATGTCGAGATAGATGGCAAAGTGGTCGAGGTAGAGCACGGCTCTACCATTATTGATGCTGCTGACCAACTGGGAATTGCCATTCCGCGTTTTTGCTATCACAAGAAATTATCTGTGGCCGCCAACTGCCGCATGTGTTTGGTGCAGGTAGAAAAATTCAATAAACCCTTGCCCGCCTGCGCTACGCCGGTGGCCGATGGCATGAAGATATTCACGCGTTCCAAGGCTGCTGTTGAAGCACAGCAAAGCGTGATGGAGTTCCTCCTGATCAACCACCCACTGGATTGCCCCATTTGCGACCAGGGTGGCGAGTGTGACCTGCAGGATATCGCCATGGCTTATGGCGCTCCAGCCTCGCGCTATACCGAGGAAAAGCGCGTTGTCCTGAACAAGAATATAGGCCCGCTGGTGTCCACGGATATGACACGCTGCATCCAATGCACACGCTGTGTACGCTTCCTCAAGGAAGTGGGCGGCATGATGGAGCTGGGCCTGATCAACCGTGGCGAGCATGCCGAGATTACGGCTTATGTAGACAAAAGTGTGGATTCCGAGCTATCCGGTAATATTATCGATTTATGTCCGGTAGGTGCGCTCACCAGTAAGCCGTTCCGCTACACCGCACGCAGCTGGGAGCTGGTGCGCAGGCCGTCGATCGCTCCGCATGACGGTTTGGGCTCGCAAATCGAAGTCCATATCAAGGATGGCAAGGTTTTACGCGTATTGCCGCGTGAGAAGGAAACCATCAATGAGTGCTGGCTTTCTGACCGTGATCGATTCTCATACGAAGGCTTGAACAGCCCAGACCGCCTCAAGGTCCCCATGATCAAGCATCATGGCGAGTGGCACGAGACTGATTGGAAAACTGCGCTGGAGTTTGCTGCTGGCCATCTCAAGGAAATAGTAAGCACGCATGGCAGCGATGAGCTGGGTGTACTGGTTTCACCTAACAGCACCATGGAAGAAGCACATTTGGCCACCAAGCTGGCGCATGAACTGGGTTCGGACAACGTTGACTATCGTTTGCGTCATACGGATTTTCGCCATGACGGCAAGCGGCTGGGTGTGATCTGGATGGGATGCAACATTCCTGATGTGCAGGAAATGGACCGTATCCTGGTGATAGGCAGTAATCTGCGCAATGAACATCCGCTGCTGGCACAGCGCATACGTCGTGCGGTTGCCAATGGTGCGGAGTTGTCCGTGGTGAATCCGCTGGATGATGATCCGCTCATCCCAATTAAGCACAAGGCCATCTGCTCACCCAATGATATGGTGAACGTGCTGTCGCAAATCCTCAAGGCAGTTTCTGGGATGGAGCGACTTTCCCTTTGCCTGCCCAAGTCATTGAGTGATCTGCTCGAAGGTGTCCGCGTGTGGGATAACAGCCAGGCCATTGCCTTAAGCCTGACGGGTCATGGGGAAACCATGGATTTGATCAGCCCTCGTTCCGCCGTGTTTCTTGGCAACATTTCCCAGCATCATCCACGCTATACCGAGATATTCAGCCTGGCTGAAGCGATTTCCTCACTCTGCGGCGCTACTTTTGGTGTGCTCAGTGCTGGCGCCAATAGCGTGGGCGCCAATCTTGTCGGTGCCATGCCCAAGGCGGGTGGGCTGAATGCCAGGACCATGCTGGAGTCGCCCAGGAAAGCCTATGTGCTGGTGAATGTAGAGCCTGAGCTGGATTGTCATAACGCTGCACTGGCGAAAGCGGCGATCAAACAGGCTGAATGCGTGGTTGCCCTCACTGCCTATAAGTCAGAAGCACTGGAAGACGCCACAGTATTACTTCCCATTACGCCGTTCACCGAGACTTCCGGTACCTTCATGAGTATGGAGGGTAGGGTGCAGAGTTTTACCGCTGTGACCAAGCCACTGGGGGAGGCGCGCCCAGGTTGGAAAGTGCTGCGTGTGCTCGGTAATGTTGCAGGTCTGCATGGTTTTGAGTTTGATAGCAGCGAGGAAGTAAAGAACGAGATATTTGGTGGAGAGAAACCCTCTACCGTAGTCTGGCGTACGCTCAACAATAATCTGCGCGAGCTGATAGACGTAGAAATCAAGGTCAAGCTGGATAGCGATCTGCAACGTGTGGGCGAGATCCCTCAATTCCAGTCTGATGCGATAGTACGGCGTTCTCCACCCCTGCAAAAAACCAGGCAAGTGATCAAGGCGGTATTGGCAGGATTGCATCCTGAACAACTGGCCAAGCTGGGAATTAATGAAGGTGAAAAAATCCTGGTCAAACAGGGTGAGGGCACTGCGATACTTGAAGCCAGGGCCGATAGCCGTGTGCCGCATGGTTGTGTGCGGATTCCAGGGGCGACTGCGGCGACAGCCAGCCTGGGTGATCTACTGGGTGAGATTTATATAGAGCGTATTCCTGTGGCTGCACCTCAAGAAGGGGTGAGCGCATGATGGATGCAGTGCAAAACCTGCTGGGGCCATTGTGGCCCGTGGTCTGGACCATGATCAAGATCGTGGCCATCGTGGTGCCCTTGATGGGGGCGGTGGCTTACCTGACACTGGCAGAACGTAAAGTCATTGGTTTCATGCAGGTTCGTCTTGGCCCCAATCGCGTTGGCTATGGCGGCTTGTTGCAGCCGGTGGCAGATGGCCTCAAGTTATTGATGAAAGAAATCATCATCCCTACTGCTGCCAACCGTACCTTGTTCCTGCTGGGACCGGTGCTGGCGATTGCACCTGCATTTGCCGCGTGGGCAGTGGTGCCATTTGATATGACGCTGGTGCTGGCAGATATTGATGCGGGTTTGCTCTATATCCTCGCCATGACCTCAGTCGCGGTATACGGCGTCATCATCGCTGGTTGGGCCTCCAACTCCAAGTATGCGTTTCTTGGGGCGCTACGTTCAGCAGCACAGATTGTGTCATACGAGATTGCCATGGGTTTTGCCCTGGTGGGAGTCTTGATGTCCGCCAACAGTCTCAATCTTGGCAAGATCGTACTCGCCCAGTCTGGAGGCTTCTGGCAATGGTACTGGTTGCCCTTGTTTCCCTTGTTTATTGTCTATTTCATCAGTGCCGTGGCCGAAACCAATCGAGCGCCGTTTGACGTGGCAGAAGGCGAGTCTGAGATCGTTGCCGGTTTTCACGTGGAATACTCGGGCATGGCCTTCGCCGTGTTCTTCCTGGCCGAATACGCCAATATGATCCTGGTGGCGATGCTGGCAGCGTTGATGTTCCTTGGGGGATGGCTGTCTCCTGTGCCTTTCCTGCCTGACAGCATATTGTGGCTGCTGTTCAAGGTGGCCGCCTTGTTGTTTTTCTTCCTCTGGTTCCGTGCGACTTTCCCACGCTATCGCTATGACCAGATCATGCGTCTGGGCTGGAAAGTCTTTATCCCTGTGACGCTGGTGTGGATTCTGTTTGTCGGCGGCATGATGCAGACACGCTGGGCTTATTTGTTTCATTAAAGGATATGCAGGACATCACACGGAATCTAGCGTTTACCTGTGTTGAAGGTCTCAATTAAGAGTTAAACATGATAAACAAGATCAGAGAACTGTTTGCCAGCTTTATGCTGTTGGAGCTGCTCAAGGGCATGGCGCTGACCGGGCGCTACTTCTTTGCGCGCAAGATCACCGTGCAGTTCCCCGAAGAACGTACACCGATAAGTCCGCGTTTCCGTGGCCTACATGCCTTGCGCCGTTATCCCAATGGCGAGGAGCGCTGCATTGCCTGCAAGCTGTGCGAGGCGGTGTGTCCTGCGATGGCCATCACCATCGAGTCTGAACAGCGTGAAGACAACACACGCCGTACCACGCGCTATGACATTGATCTGACCAAATGCATTTTTTGCGGATTTTGCGAAGAGTCTTGTCCTGTTGACTCGATTGTCGAAACGCGGATTTTTGATTACCACGGTGAGAAGCGTGGCGACCTGTTATACACCAAGCCCATGTTGCTGGCTGTGGGTGACCAATATGAAACGCAGATTGCGGCTGACCGCGCTGCTGACGCCAAGTACAGGTAAAAACCGCAGCTAAAGAAACACTACAGGAGGAGGAATGTGATGAGGTGAAGATGAAATGTGAGCCACTGCTTTTGGCCGCTTATTTTCATTGCTACTCCGTTACAGAGGTTAAACATGATATTCCAGGATTACGTTTTTTATGCCTTGGCCACCATTCTGCTGTTTGCAGGCTTGCGCGTCATTACTGCCCGTAACCCGGTACATGCCGCGCTATTCTTGGTGCTGGCCTTTTTTACCGCGGCAGGCATCTGGCTCTTGCTGGAAGCTGAGTTTCTCGCCATTGCCTTAGTCTTGGTCTACGTCGGGGCCGTCATGGTGCTGTTCCTGTTTGTGGTCATGATGCTGGATATCAACCTCGACAAATTACGCGAAGGCTTCTGGAACGCCTTGCCTATCGCCTTGCCCATCGGGCTGCTGATGGCGGCGGAAATGATCATGATATTAAGCAGCAAGCATTTCAGCCCGGATATGATGAGTGCTCCAACTCCCCGTCCCGCCGGCTATAGCAATACCGCTGAGCTGGGTCGCCAGCTTTATACAGACTATCTGTTGCCGTTTGAATTGGCTTCAGTTGTGTTGCTGGTGGCGATTGTGGCGGCGATTGCACTGACATTGCGTGAGCGCAAGGATTCCAAGTTCATCGATCCTGCTGCGCAGGTGAGGGTCAAGCGTGCCGACCGCATTCGCATTGTCAGCATGCCCTCAGAAAAAGAAATCACTCCCGAAACACCTGAGCCTGCAGCGGAGAAAAAAAGATGAGTGTCGGACTTTCCCATTACCTGATTCTTGGCTCATTGCTATTCGCCATCAGCATTATTGGCATCTTCCTCAATCGCAAGAATGTGATCGTGTTGTTGATGGCGATTGAGCTGATGCTGCTGGCCGTCAACATGAACTTTATTGCCTTCTCCCATTACCTCAACGATATGGCTGGCCAGGTATTCGTGTTCTTTATCCTGACCGTGGCCGCGGCAGAGTCGGCGATCGGCCTGGCCATTCTGGTCTTGGTATTCCGTAACCTGAAAACCATCAATGTTGATGATCTGGACAGACTGAAAGGTTAACAAGCATGGATATTCAGCCTGTATTTCCAAGCATTTGTATGAGTGCGTGTACCCATGAGTAACGTTCAAAGCCTTTATATCTGGATTCCTTTGTTGCCATTATTCGCGGCAGCGATTGTTGGCCTGTTTGGTCGCAAACTGCCACGAGCCTCCGCGCACTGGATTACGATTGCTGGGGTCGCTGCCGCATTTTCGCTGTCGGTATGCGTATTCATGAATGCGCTGGATGGGCATGTATTCAATGGCGCAGTCTATACCTGGCTAACGAGCGGCGGCAGCCAGTTTGAGGTGGGCTTCCTGGTTGACCGCCTGACCGCCACCATGATGGTCGTGGTGACTTTTGTCTCGCTCATGGTGCATATCTACACCATAGGCTATATGCAGGAAGACCCTGGCTATAGCCGCTTCTTCAGCTATATCTCGCTGTTTACATTTTCCATGCTGATGCTGGTGATGAGTAATAACTTCATGCAGCTTTTCTTCGGCTGGGAAGCGGTGGGCTTGGTGTCCTACCTGTTGATCGGTTTCTGGGTCAAGCGGCCTACTGCAATCTATGCCAACCTCAAGGCCTTCTTGGTCAACCGGGTGGGTGACTTTGGCTTCCTGCTTGGTATTGGCATGGTCTTGTATTACCTGGGTAGCCTGGATTACGCCGCAGTGTTTTCGATTGCGCCACAATTTGCCGATGCCAAAGTCGAGTTGATTCCAGGCACTGAGTGGTCGCTGATGACGGTCATTTGCATCCTGTTGTTTATTGGCGCCATGGGTAAGTCTGCCCAGGTGCCTTTGCATGTTTGGCTGCCTGATTCCATGGAAGGTCCAACGCCTATTTCCGCGCTGATTCATGCCGCCACCATGGTGACAGCAGGCATCTTTATGGTGGCGCGTATGTCGCCGCTGTATGAGCTTTCCACCACTGCACTTTCCTTTGTGTTGGTGATTGGCGCCATTACCGCCTTGTTTATGGGCTTTCTCGGTATCATCCAGAACGATATCAAGCGAGTCGTAGCCTACTCAACCCTTTCCCAATTGGGATATATGACAGTGGCACTGGGCGTATCGGCGTATTCGGTGGCGGTCTTCCATTTGATGACGCATGCCTTCTTCAAGGCCTTGCTTTTCCTTGGTGCAGGCTCGGTGATCATGGGCATGCATCACGAGCAGGATATGCGCAACATGGGTGCTCTGCGTAAATATATGCCTATCACCTGGATTACCTCATTGATTGGATCACTTGCCTTGATTGGCACGCCTTTATTCTCTGGTTTCTATTCCAAGGATTCCATCATAGAGGCGGCAAAGTTTTCACAGATTCCGGGTAGTGGATTTGCCTATTTTGCAGTACTGGCAGGTGTGTTTGTCACAGCGTTTTATTCATTCCGCATGTATTTCCTCGTATTCCACGGCAAGGAAAAGTGGATGCAGGCAACGCATCACGAGCATGAGCAGCATCATGCACATGTAGATGAGCACACCCATACCGATCATGATGACAGCCATGCCAATGACGCGCATGAAGAGCATCACGGCTTGGGGCCTAACGACACACCACATGAGTCTCCATGGGTCGTGACCTTGCCTCTCATTCTGCTGGCGATCCCATCGGTCTTCATCGGCTATTTCGCCATCGAGCCCATGCTGTTTGGCAGCTATTTCCATGACGTCATTTATGTCGATCATGAAGCCCACGGTGTGATGCACATATTGGCTCATCATTTTCATGGTGCAGGTGCCATGGCCTTGCATGGACTGACTTCATTACCGTTCATCCTGGCGGCTTCAGGTGTGGCACTGGCCTGGTTTTTCTACATGAAGCATCCGGATATTCCAGCCGCTATCCGGGCCAGATGTTCGCTGATTGTTTACATTCTTGATAACAAGTATGGCTTTGACAGTTTCAACGAGAAGTTCTTTGCGGCAGGCTCGCGCTTTCTCGGTGGCAAGCTCTGGCACTACGGTGATGTCAAACTGATTGATGGCCTGTTGGTCAACGGCACAGCTAACTTGGTGATACGTCTTGCCGGGGTGGTGCGTCGCCTGCAGACTGGCCTGATTTATCACTATGCCTTTGCCATGATCATAGGCGTGTTTCTCCTGCTCACCTTCTTCATGAAGATATAAAACGCTATGACCGATCTACCAATACTCAGCCTGTCTATCTGGGTGCCTATCGTGGCAGGCTTGCTGGTGCTTTGTACCGGTAGCGACAAAAATGCATCATTGGCACGCTGGCTTGCCCTTGCTGGCAGTATTGCCGGCTTTGCCGTGACTTTGCCTTTGTACCTGGATTTTGATTTTGCCAATGGCGGATTCCAGTTCCAGGAGCGCCTGCAATGGGTACCGGCCTTTAATATTTATTACCACCTTGGGGTAGATGGCATTGCCGTTCCACTGATCTTGCTCACCAGTTTCACCACGTTTATTGTAGTGTTGGCAGGCTGGGAGGTGATCCAGAAGCGGGTGGCACAATACATGGCTTCATTCCTTATCATGTCGGGGATCATGATCGGGGTATTTTCGGCACTGGATGCCATTCTTTATTATATTTTCTGGGAAGCCATGCTGATTCCCATGTTCCTGGTGATTGGTATCTGGGGTGGACCTAATCGTGTTTACGCGACCATCAAGTTCTTCCTTTATACCTTGCTGGGTTCGCTGTTGATGCTGGTTGCATTTATCTACCTCTATCACCAGAGCAATAGTTTCGATATTACTGAGTACTACCGCATGCCGCTGGATCTGCATGTCCAAGTGCTGATATTTATCGCTTTCTTCATGGCGTTTGCCGTGAAAATCCCGATGTGGCCAGTACATACATGGCTGCCCGACGCTCACGTTGAAGCGCCTACCGGTGGCTCGGTAGTGTTGGCGGCGATTGCCCTCAAACTTGGTGGCTATAGCTTCCTGCGTTTTGCCATGCCGATAGCGCCCGATGCTTCGCATTACCTGTCTGGTGTCATGATCACGCTGTCCTTGATTGCGGTGGTCTATATCGCCTTGGTGGCGCTGGTGCAGCAGGACATGAAAAAGCTGATCGCTTATTCCTCAATCTCGCACATGGGGTTTGTCACCCTGGGATTCTTCCTGTTCAATCCTCTTGGATTGGAAGGGGCTATCGTGCAAATGATTTCGCATGGCTTTATCTCTTCAGCCATGTTCCTGTCGGTCGGTGTCTTGTATGACCGCATGCATTCGCGCCAGATTGCTGACTATGGTGGCGTGGTGAACACTATGCCCACTTTTACAGCGTTTGCCGTACTGTTTGCCATGGCCAATGCCGGCTTGCCAGGGACTTCCGGGTTTGTCGGTGAGTTCCTGGTCATCCTTGGCGCCGTGCAGGTCAATTTCTGGTATGCCTTCCTGGCCTCTACTACCTTGATTTTTGGCGCGGCTTATACCTTGTGGATGATCAAGCGGGTCTACTATGGCGAAGTGACCAATACGCATGTGGCCGCGCTGACAGACATCAACCGCCGCGAGTTTCTGATCCTTGGCCTGCTGGCAATTCTGGTGCTTGGTTTTGGTATCTATCCACAGCCCATTACTGAAATGACGCATGCCACCGTCAGCCAGTTGCTTGAGCATATGGCGTCAAGCAAGCTGCCGACCCTGTAATTGTGACGAGAAAACAATCATGAATGCCATTCAATATGACCTGATGACAGCGCTGCCTGAGATATTGGTACTCTGCATGGCCATGTTCATCCTACTGTTGGACCTGTTTTTAAAACCGTCCAACCGCTTCCTGATCTATGTGTTTGCGCAATTGACCTTGCTTGGTGCTGCCGTGCTCACGCTTGCGACCCATGTGCCCGCGGTCGGCTATGCATTTAACGGCTTGTTCGTGGATGATCCATTGGCTGATGTGTTGAAGCTGGGGGTTTATCTCAGCACATCAATCACACTGATTTACACGCGCCAGTACGTGGCGCTACGCGGCATGTTCCGTGGCGAGTTCTATGCGCTGATACTGTTTTCCACGCTGGGCATGATGATCATGGTATCGGGCCAGCATTTCCTCACGCTTTACATGGGTCTTGAGCTGCTTTCTCTCTGTCTCTATGCCCTTGTGGCACTGGATCGAGACAACCCCAATTCAACAGAAGCGGCCATGAAATACTTTGTGCTTGGTGCTTTGGCATCCGGTATGCTGCTTTACGGTATGTCCATGTTGTATGGGGTCACCGGTAGCCTCAATATTTCCGGGGTTGCAGATGCACTGCTGAGCGGTGCACCGGATCATGGGGTACTGGTGCTTGGCCTGGTCTTTATTGTGGCTGGCTTGGCCTTCAAGCTGGGCGCCGCTCCTTTCCAGATGTGGGTGCCTGACGTCTATCACGGCGCGCCTACTGCCATTACGTTGTTCATCGGCTCTGCCACCAAGATTGCTGCCTTTGCCATGGTGATACGCTTGCTGGTACAGGCCCTGTTTGTGCTGGCGGTGGATTGGCAAGGTATGTTGGTGATTATGGCGGTAATGTCGATGATCATCGGCAATATTGCCGCGATTGCCCAGACCAATATCAAGCGTATGCTGGCTTATTCCACCATCTCGCATGTTGGTTTTCTGTTGCTGGGTTTCCTCAGTGCCAGCTTGAATGGTTATGCTTCCGCGACCTTCTATATCCTGTCGTATGTGCTCATGACACTGGCTGGCTTTGGCATGATTTTGCTGTTGAGCCGCAAGGGCTTTGAGGCGGATCGACTCGAGGACCTCAAGGGGCTGAATCAGCGTAGCCCCTGGTATGCTTTCCTGATGCTCATCATCATGTTCTCCATGGCAGGTATCCCGCCCACGCTGGGGTTCTATGCCAAGTTCACCGTGCTACAGTCTGCCTTGCAGGCAGGCTTTGTTACCCTGGTGATATTTGCTGTTCTGATGGCATTGATCGGGGCGTTTTACTATCTGCGTGTGGTCAAATATATGTACTTTGACGAGCCTGAGGATCATAGCCCGATTGTTGCGCCAGTTGACATGAAGCTGGTCTTGAGTATTAATGCTATCGGTTTACTCATTCTTGGCATGTTGCCGCAACGTCTTATGGATGTTTGCGCTTATGCCATTATTCATAGCATTCAATAGATAGATGACAATCACCATACTTCTGCTGCTGGCCTTGCTGGCGGCAAACCTGCCATGGTTTTCCGGGCGCCTGTTATACCTGATTCCACTCAAGCACAAGTCAGTGGGCTGGTGTCTTTTGGAACTGGTTATTTTGTATTTTGTGGTAGGGGCGATTGCGATTGCCGTCGAGCGCTCTAGCGTAGGTCAGGTCGCCGAGCGACACTGGGAGTTTTATGCGATTACCTTCAGCCTGTTTGTGGTATTTGCGTTTCCTGGGTTCGTTTATCGTTATTTCTGGCGCAAACACTGAATATGACAAGTCATCACCCTGATCCGCACGATCTGACCGAAACCACTATCTCATCTGAAACGATCGCACAGGGCGGTATGCTGCTGGTGAAACGTGACCAGGTACGCATTCCTTCAGGGGCTATCAGTCAGCGTGAATACGTTATACATCCAGGTGCTGTGGTGGTGATCCCTTTACTGGAAAATGGCAATCTGTTGCTTGAACGGCAGTTTCGCTATCCCTTGCATCAAGTCTTCATCGAACTCCCTGCAGGCAAGATAGATGCAGGTGAGCCGCACTTGCGCACTGGTCAGCGCGAGTTGCTGGAAGAGACGGGATACAGCGCCAGAGAGTGGATATATCTCGGTTTGCAGCATCCTTGTATTGGTTATTCCGATGAAGTTATTCATATCTATCTTGCCCGTGACCTTCAGGCCGGGGAGCACAATCGGGATGAAGACGAGGCATTGCAGCTGTTTGAAGCGAGCCTTGAAGAATGTCTGGACATGGTGCGTAGGGGGGAGTTGACCGATGGCAAAACCATCGTGGCGCTATTTCGTGCCGAGAAATTCCTGCAGGGTAGCTGGCCTGCAGAGACAGTTGAAGCGTCGGTGCCATGAGTCACGTATTGATTGCAGGTTGCGGAGACCTAGGGCTGGATCTGTTGCGCAGGTTACGTGCGAACGCATTTGAAGTCACTGGCTTGCGTCGCTCTTTGCAGTCCTTGCCCGAGGGCGCGCAATTGCTTCAGGCTGATGTCACAGAGCCTGAAGGGCTCTCAGCCCTTGCTGCGCTAAAAGTCGACATCCTGGTCTACTGTGTAGCTGCCACTGAGCATTCTGACGAGGGTTATCGCGCAAGCTACGTTGATGGACTCAGAAATGTCTTGCAAGCGCTGGATCCCGTCACACTCAAGCATGTGTTCTTTGTGTCTAGTACCAGCGTTTATGGTCAGGAGACGGATCAGCTGCTTGACGAGAATTCACCCACCCTTGCCTCGGAGTTTAGTGGCAAGCGTATGCTGGAAGCGGAGGCCTTACTCCAGGATTATCCTTCCACCATATTGCGTTTCTCCGGTATTTATGGCCCAGGGCGGCGTCGCATGATAGAGCTTGCACAGGATCCCAAGCGCTGGCCTGCGAGAAACGGCTGGACCAATCGCATCCATAGAGACGATGGCGCAGCATTTATTCTATTTTTGATCGAGAAATTACAGAGTCAGCAAACAGTGGAGCGAATGTATCTAGTCACAGATAAAGAACCGCTTCCCCTCTATGAGTTGCTCACTTGGTTGGCAAAACAGCAGCAAGTTGACATTCCTTCGCTGGAAATTCCGGCGGTGGCGGGTAATAAACGCCTCGATAACCAACGCATGTTGGCGAGTGGATATCGGTTTATTTACCCCGATTATCGGGCAGGATATAGCGCTTTATTACGCTAAATTGTTTCAAGCCAATTTACCTGATTTTCAGACTAACGCCATGAACTAACACTTCATGGCGTTTTTTATTGCGCGTCGCTCTTACGTGAATTCCTTAGTCGTGTCGGGTGTTATTCCCGAGTTGTATGCGGCCTATCGCATTGCCTAAACAGCAGCTTAGCCATCTTCTCTCAATCTGATTCTACCAAGATAGCCGTGATATCTGCCTCTGAATGTGAATAAGGCATGTACGGTATGTGAATACTTTCCTTTCTAATAGGGAATCTTTCATCTGTTGCATTTGTTACAAATTGTTAAAAATTGTTTCCGCCGAGTAACAACCGATCGGCAGGGAGTTTGTAATCAAACCAGAATGAGGAGAAGTATATGAAAGGCAGAGTAACCAACGTCGGTATCGGCGCTGCTGTCGGCAGTTTGCTAGTACTTGCGACGATGCAAGGTGCTCAGGCAAATTCAGGCGTGCAGGAATTGACCAAGAATGCAGATAACTGGGCCTTGCAAACTGGTAATTATACCGGACAGCACAATAGTACGTTGAATCAAATCAACAGAGGCAATGTTAAGAATCTGAAGGCAGCATGGTCATTCTCAACCGGTGTGTTGAATGGTCACGAAGGTGCGCCATTGGTGATTGGCGACATGATGTACATTCATAGTGCCTTCCCTAACAACACATACGCTGTTAACTTGAATGATCCAGGTGTTATTGCTTGGCAACACAAGCCTAAGCAAATTGCATCAGTTAAAGCTGTTGCTTGTTGCGATATCGTTGACCGTGGTTTGGCATACGGCGATGGCAAAATTATCAAGAAGCAACTGGATGGTAAATTGCTTGCTCTGGATGCTAAGAGCGGCAAGATCGTCTGGGAAATCGAAGTTTGTGATCCTAAGGTTGGCTCTACACTGACTCAAGCTCCATTCGTCATCAAGAACACTGTTCTGATTGGCTGTTCCGGTGCTGAGCTGGGTGTTCGTGGTGCGGTTAATGCCTTCAATCTGAAAACTGGTGAACTGCAATGGCGTGCTTTTGCAACTGGTCCTGATGAAGAAGTTAAGCTGGCTAAGAACTTCAATAGCGACAATCCACACTATGGTCAATTTGGCCTGGGTCTGAAGACTTGGGAAGGTGATGCATGGAAAATCGGTGGTGGTACTAACTGGGGTTGGTATGCTTACGATCCTAAGCTGAACCTGTTCTACTACGGTTCTGGTAACCCAGCGCCATGGAATGAAACTATGCGTCCTGGTGACAACAAGTGGACCATGACCATCTGGGCACGTGATCTGGATACAGGTGAAGCTAAATGGGGCTACCAAAAGACTCCTCACGATGAGTGGGACTTTGCTGGTGTGAACCAAATGATCCTTTCCGATCACAAAGTTGACGGCAAGGTTACTCCTTTGCTGACTCACATTGACCGTAACGGCATCATGTACACCCTTAACCGTGACAACGGTAACTTGATCCAGGCTGCTAAGGTTGATCCAGCAGTGAACGTGTTCAAGAAGGTGGATCTGAAGACTGGTACTCCAGTTCGTGATCCAGAGTTCAGTACACGTATGGACCACAAGAGCACCAATGTTTGTCCTTCTGCGATGGGCTTCCATAACCAAGGTCTAGATGCTTTGGATCTGGATGAACCAATTGTTTACGCTGGTCTGAACCACATTTGTATGGATTGGGAGCCGTTCATGCTGCCATACCGTGCAGGTCAGTTCTTCGTTGGCGCAACTCTGGCTATGTACCCTGGACCTAGCGGCCCAACCAAGAAGGAAATGGGTCAAGTACGTGCCATGGACATCGTGACTGGTAAGTACAAGTGGACTAAGTGGGAGAAGTTTGCTGTTTGGGGCGGTACTTTAGCTACCAAGGGCGGCCTCGTTGCTTACAACACGCTTGATGGCTATATCAAGACTCTTGATAAAGACAATGGTAAGGAACTCTGGAAGTTCAAGATGCCTTCTGGTGGTATCGGTGCTCCAATGACTTATCAGTTCAAGGGTAAGCAATACATCGGTTCTATGTACGGTGTAGGCGGTTGGCCTGGTGTTGGTCTGGTATTTGACTTGACTGACCCAAGTGCTGGTCTGGGTGCTGTAGGTGCCTTCAAGGAACTGCAGAACCACACTCAAATGGGCGGCGGCCTGATGGTATTCAGCCTGTAATTGATTTATAGCTGATGTCATGTTCCGGGGCGGCTTGGCTGCCCCGGTATTTAAGTTGAACGGTTTTTTTGGAATTAAGCACACATGCATATTGTTAATAAGAAATCCTGTATTACTGGTCTTAAAGCTGTTTTGCTTGGTGTTGCTGGAATGATGGCTTTCCAGGCAAATGCCGCAGATGAGCTGAAAGTTTGTGCGGGTAAGGATGAGATGCCTTACTCAAACGACAAGCAGGAGGGGTTTGAAAACGACATCGCAAAGGTGCTGGGCAAGGCGCTGAATCGCAAGGTGAGTTTTACATACTGGTCCGATGCACGTTATGCCGTCAGGGATTTTCTTGACAAAAAACGATGTGATGTATTGCTGGGTTTGGATAAGGGCGATCCTCGCGTTCTTAATACCAAGTCTTATTACAAGTCTGGCTATGTGTTTGTGACACGCCAAGACCGAGAAATTGATATTGCCTCATGGGATCATCCCTACCTTAAAGAGCGTACTTTCCGCATAGGAGTTTTGCCTGATAGTCCTGGCAAAAACATGCTGCTGGAACTTAACCGCTTTGATGACATGTTCGACTATCAAGTCGAGTTGACCGATTTTAAATCCACACGCAATCGTTACGTCAAGATTGATGAGCGCAAGCTGGTGGATGATGTTGTGAGTATGCATTTGCATGCTGCTGCTTTATGGGCGCCATCAGTGTCGCGTTATGTGCATGATTCCAAGACGCCTCTGAAAATGGTGTTGATTGAGGATAATGCGACACGCGCCAATGGCGGCAAGATACCAATGCAGTATGAAGTAGTGATGGGTGTACGTCTTGGTGATGAAGCTCTAAAAGAGGAGCTGGACAAGGCGATTGCATCGAATCAAAAAGAGATTAATGCGATTCTTGAGAAAGAAAGTATTCCTCTCTTGCCAATCTAGTTTTTTTGTAACTCCGGGGTAGTAAATGTTTAAAAAATTAGCAGTAGTAAGTGGTTTGAGTGTTTTTCTTGCTTCAGGCTTTGCTCTGATGCCAGCCCAGGCTGATCTTGATTTTAGAGGAACTCTTTCTGGTGAGCCATTGGATCTCACTGGTGAGAAAGAAACTCCAGCGTTCAAGGAATTCAAGAACACCGGCGTGAATCCGTACAACGGGAAGCAGGAAGATGTCAATAAAGGTTATGTGATTTTTTCAACCGCATGTTCGGGTTGTCATGGTCACTTGGCTGAAGGTAAGTTAGGCCCTGCATTGAGTGATGATTACTGGACTTATCCAAGTAATCTTGAAGACAAAGGCCTGTTTGAAACTATTTACGGCGGCGCAGCCGGCATGATGGGGCCGCAACAAGGTTTGCTTGAAGCTGATGAAATTCTGCATGTTATGAGTTGGGTGAGAGCTTTGCAGAATGATCCAGAAAAAGCGAAGAAAGCTGTAGAAACATCTGAACGTCGCAATGGTTAAGCAAATTTAGCCGTGCTCAGGAATTCTGCCGGGATGCTGACTGGTGGCACCCGGCGGATTAAGTAGTACCACCAGCAACCATAACACAAGGAGATATCAATGAAACGCGTTTTGACATTAGTAGCAACCGTAGGTGCGATGGTTGCCTCTGGATTGGCTTTTTCATATGACGGCCAAACCTGTAAAGAAGCTGGTAACTGCTGGCAAGCTAAACCTGGCTATCCAGAAAAGATTGCTGGTTCCAAGTACGATCCTAAGCATGATGCTGCTGAACTGAGCAAGCAAGAAGCTGCTATCAAGGCAATTGATGAGCGTAACGCTAAGCGTATCGCTAATGCAAAAGCAACTGGCACATTCAAGTTTGATGTGAAGTAAGTTTGCTTCATGGAAAAAGCTGATGCTCTTACGGGCATCAGCTTTTTTACTGTGGTTTATTTAAATCATATTTCCTCAAGTGTAATTCAAATAAATCTTCAGTCAGCAGGACATACGACATCATGCAAGAACACATTAATCTGAATGAGTGGCGGGAACGAGCTCTTGGTTTTGAACAGGCCACCAATAAAGTGGTGCTGGGCCTGGAAAAACAAGTCAGGGCACTGACCATTGCGATTTTTTCTCGTGGACATGTATTGCTGGAAGGAGACGTCGGTGTTGGTAAGACTACACTCTTAAAAGCAGCCTCAAGGTTGCTGGGCGGGTCTTACCAGCGGATTGAGGGGGCAATTGATCTGATGCCTGGTGATTTCCTCTACCACGCATATATTGACCAAAATGGCCAGCCTGCGGTAGCACCAGGGCCTTTGCTGCGACATGAAGAAAATCTGGCCGTATTCTTTTTCAACGAAATTAACCGTGCCCGCCCTCAAGCTCACTCCTTGCTTTTACGCCTGATGGCTGAGCGCAGTGTGAATGCATTTAACCGCGATTACTCCTTTCCACACTTGACTGTGTTTGCTGACCGTAATCGTCTTGAGCGCGAAGAAACGTTTGAATTACCTGCTGCCGCACGTGACCGGTTCTTTATGGAAATTTCCGTGTTTGCACCTGATGACAAAGAATTGCAGCGTGATCTGATGTTCAGTACACGCTTTCATGATGCGGATGCATTGATTAATACGCTTGAGCAAGGCTTGGTTCCTTATGATCAATTGAATGCTGTGTCTGAGGTGATTCAGGAAACTGTACGCGCTGAGTTGGCGCTTCAGGATTATGCAGTGAATCTCTGGCGCGCCTTGCGTAATCCGGTGGAAGCTGGTGTCGAGATTGAGGATGTGGATGTCAGCCGCTTGGTGGCTGGTGGTGCCAGTCCACGCGGGATGGCTATGTTGATGCGCGCAGCGCGCACTCGAGCCTGGCTGGAAGGCAGGGATTATCTGACACCGGATGATATTCGGGCCGTATTCCAGGACACCGTTGGACATCGCGTATTCTTTACCCCTGCTTATGAGTTGCGCCGAGACCAAATTGCACCGGCGTTACTTGAGAGCGTCTTGAACAAGACTCCTGCACCTTAAACGGTCTGGCAGGCTTATTTTGACAAGCTTTACACCACAGGAATTTTATTACCGCCTGCACTGGCGAGCACGAGGTGCACAACCTGGCTCTCATGCGACACGCACGCCTGGCAGCGGGGCGGATTTCGCTGGGCACGTTCCTTTTATGGATAATCCAGATCCCCGTCGTCTTGATTTACGTGCGAGTTTGCGCGTGATTCCCCGGCGTTATGTGGTGCGGTCCTTTTATGAGCGCGGTGCGATTGTCGTATATGCCTTGCTGGATACCTCAACCTCCATGCGTTTCGCCGGCAATGTAGAGAAGAAAAAGCTGGTGGCAGATATCACGGCCGCTATTGCCTGGTCTTCTACTCGCAGTGGTGATGCTTTTTCCCTTGTGGCTTGTGATGATGTTGTACGACAGGATTTGTTTTCTCCGCCCTCGACCAGGCGTGGTATCGCTCAAGAAGTTCACAAGAAGCTACTGGCAGCAGAAATAAGCCCGCAGGTTGGGGCCCAGGCATTGCCTTATGCGACTGAACAGCTGAGAGCAAGCCGCTCGCTGGTATTCCTGATTTCTGATTTTCATCTGGATGAAGATTTGCTCACGCGTACATTGTCCGCATTTTCTGCTCATGATGTAGTCCCGGTCGTGCTCTGGGATAGTAGCGAGTATAAAGATCTTCCCAGTTGGGGGTGGGCGAGGGTAAGGGATATGGAGGGGGGCGGTGACCGGTCTCTATTCCTGCGCGGAAGTCTTACCAGGCAGATCCAGCAGCGATATTTGCAGCGCAAGGATGACTTGAAAGCCCTTTGTCGCAAATTTGGCGCACGCGCACCGTTTTTTGTTGAAGATAAATTTGATGCCGGATTGCTGACGCGACATCTATTGGAGCTGAGTTGATGCTACGTTTATTGTTACCTTTGTTATTACTCGCATTGCCAGTATTTGCTGCCGAGAAAAGCATCAATGCCCAGTCTTTTGTCCGGGATGTGGGTTATCGCGTCGGTGATGTTGTGCAGCAGCGGGTTGAAGTTATCACGCCTGAAGGTTATCTGCTTGATGAGTCATCCCTACCCAAGAAGCTAGGTGCAGGTGCGCATATTGAATTACGCAATGTCGCTATCCAGAC
The DNA here is from genome assembly GCF_020532675.1 of Methylobacillus gramineus. Lineage (GTDB taxonomy): Bacteria > Pseudomonadota > Gammaproteobacteria > Burkholderiales > Methylophilaceae > Methylobacillus > Methylobacillus gramineus. The sequence goes on from NZ_JAJAVE010000001.1 coordinate 92,555, forward strand.
CAGTGAGTCTGCTGAAAAAGTTAAACATGTGCTTAACTTCGAATGGCAGGTATTCCGTACCCTGCGGGATGTCCGTGTCATTCCATTGCGCACGCTGGAACTCAACTTCCGCAAAGGCGATGAGGTATTAGTGGCGAGGTTACAGGCCGCAGAAATCCTGATGGCACCCATGTTACCCACCATGCTGACCAAGGAGCAAGCGACCCCACGTGAGGCAATTGAGCCTCAGCCACAAGCATGGCAACCTATCTTGCAGCAATTCGGATTGGCTATTGCAGGCCTGTTGATTACCGCACTTTATTTTGCCTGGCGCTTTGATTATTTACCTTTCCTCGGTAAACGCACTTCGCCGTTCCGCCAAGCTGCCAGAGATATACGTCGTACTCGCAAGAGCAGTGCGGACACTGCCAATGTGCAGTCCGCGATGCGCATACTGAGCCGTGCGTTCAATACTTATGCCAAGGCTTCGGTCACCTATGAAAGTCTGTCGCCCCTGTTTGCATCCCATCCTGAATTACACGGTCAGCAAAGAGAGATTGAACAATTCTTTATGGCGACACAACAGGTGTTTTTTGCCGGAAAAACTGATGCCATGACCCAAGTTCAGGTTGAGAAGCTAGCAAGGCAGCTCAGCCTGCTGGAGACTCCGTGAACGAGTTTTTGCAAAGTACAGGGGCCGGGTTGCAATCGCCAGGCTGGTTGGTTCTGCTGCTATTGGCTTTATTACCTTTGGTGGTACGCGGGCATGCAGCGTTTCCTTACCCCTCTGTTTCCAGATTGCCTGAAGACGAGCTTTCTCTGTGGATAGAACGCTTCTGGCGCTGGTCTGGTGCCTTGGCAATTGCGACCTTGGCCGTGGCTATGTCGGGTCCGTATTGGGGCGAGCAGCAAATGGAAAAAGTCGGTCGCGGTGCTCACGTCATGATCGTATTGGATCGAAGTGCCAGTATGAATGACAGCTTTGCCGATACGCGCACCAAGAATGATGAATCCAAGATGGCAGCGGCTCGACGAGTATTGCAATCATTTGTCGGTAAAAGTCGCGAAGATTTGCTGGGAATGGTGACATTCAGTACCTCACCTATTCTTGTAGCCCCGCTGGGTGGTGACCGTGAGGCAGTATTGGCGGCGCTACGTGCCACTGAAGCTGGAGGGATGGGATTCACAGCGGTCGCACGTGGACTTGGGATGGCACTCGATTATTTTGAGGGCAGGCCAGTGACAGGCGCGCGCGCGATCTTGCTGGTGTCTGACGGTGGTGCGCATTTGGATGTAAAAACGCAGGATATGTTGCGAGAAATGTTTCATCGACAAGGCGCCTCCTTGTATTGGGTATATTTGCGCTCTGCTAATGGTGCCAGCCTCAAAGATGCGCCTGAGGATGAAAACCGCGATGCTTTCCCTGAATATCAATTGCATGAGTATTTTCAATCACTGGGTGTGAACTACCACGTGTATGAGGCAGAAAGTCCACAGGCGGTTGAAGATGCATTGGCAGATATTGCACGCTTGAAAAACCAGCCGGTCAAATATTATGAAGCATCTGCCCGACAGGATTTAAGCTGGATTTTTTATTTAATCGCGTTGCTTTGTACTGCAGCGCTCTTTGCCTTACACCTGACGGAGGTTAAAAGATGGCGCGCCGTTTAAGGCTATTTCCATGGATGTTGTTATTGTCGGTGCTGTCTTTGGCAGTATTGGTATGGAGTGGTGTGGAGCTATATAAGGCGCATATTTATAACCGCACACTGGCTGCTGATGAAATGCAGGCAGGGAAGTCTGCTAAAGAATTATTTGCCAATGCCTGGCGATTAGCGAATAAAGGACAGACTGACAAGGCATTGGAGCTTTACGTTGAAGCGGCTGCGAAAGGGGATGATGCCCTGCGTAAAGCGGCTTATTTCAATTCAGGTAATCTGTATTTAAGCCAGAGTGTGGAAATCCTTGAGGGTGAAGGCTATGTCGCCTGGGACAAAGTGGGGCCTTTGATGTCTTTGTGCAAGGAAAACTACAGCAAGGCGCTGCTGATAGATCCTGAATGGATAGACGCAAAATACAATCTTGAGCTGGCTTTAAGGCTTTCTCCGTCATTTGCCGGGGTGAAGACGCCTAACCGCTATAACGAAGATGACGACGATATTGATGAGGCAGAGAAGCGCCCTGATGGCTGGCCTTCGATTCCTGGTTTTCCTAGAGGGATGCCCTGATTTTGCATCGCTTCAAATTGTCTAGCCTGAATATACGCGGGCGGTTGATGCTGCTAACAGTTGTGCTGCTGGCGATTTGCATGTTGCAACCCCATGCTACCTTGCCTCGCCGCGTCTTTGACTGGTTCTTTGTATTGGATATCACGCAAAGCATGAACGTGCGTGATTACACCATGGATGGCAAAAGCATCAGCCGCCTGGAGTACTCGAAAAAAGCCATGCGGGAAGCCTTGCGAGACCTGCCTTGTGGCTCTACGGTAGCGTTAGGCATGTTTACCGAACGTGGCACACAGAATATTGTGCAGCCGCTAGAGGTGTGTGCGCACTTTTCTGCACTGGATCAGACAATTAATCATATGGACTGGCGCATGGCCTGGGCTGCAGATTCTTTTATTACCCACGGTGTGTATAGCGCGCTGGATCTGACGACCAAGCTAGGCAAGGGAATGCACTTGGCATTTTTCACTGACGGTCACCAGGCACCTCCATCCAATCCAGATTATTTGCCTACCTATGAGGGCAAGCCAGGGGATGTGGAAGGTATGTTGGTGGGAACTGGTAAAGAAGAGCTTAGTAGAATTCCCAAGCTTGATGAGCACGACAATATCATTGGCTACTGGGAGCTGGAGGAGGTCATGCGCTTTGCCACCTTCGGCATGTTCACTTCCAAGTCCGTGGCTGATATGGAGTCTGATATGGAAGTGGAAGGGGATGGTTTGAATAACCGTAATGCCTCTCACGGACGTAATCCGGCAGAAGACACCAAGGCCAATCTCTCTGGCCTGGAAGAAAAAACGTTAACGCGGATTGCAGATACTACAGGTCTTACCTACAAGCGTCTAAGCACAGTCCGAACTTTTGCTAACGATGTGACCTCTACAGGGATGGCAAGCTGGCGTTCTGCCAGAACCGATCTGCGTCCATGGTTGGCTTTCCCTGCCTTGTTACTGATTCTGGCATTTTTTATGCCACCAAGATTTTTCGCTTTCGTTCAACAACATTTGAGGTTTAGAAAAAGATGAGATTATTAATTGCTGTATTGAGTATTGCCATTGCGGCTCCTGCATTTGCGCATGGACCTACTCCCCGTAAGACCGATGAGGCAGTCACTGTCAAAGCAACAGCAGATGCAGTGTGGGCTAAGGTGTCTGAGCCATGCGGCATTGCCAAGTGGCATCCGGAAGTGAAGGCTTGCGAAAAAGTTGATGATAAAACGACGAATATCACCCTGAAAAACGGTGGCAAGATCCAGCAGCAGGTAGATGAGCTTGATACTGCCAACAAGACGATTTCATATCGCTTGGGCGGTGAAATTGCCCTGGAAGCTTTGCCAGTGAGTTCACTGACAGGCCGTATCAAGGTCGATGCTGACGGTAGCAATGCTAAAGTGAGCTGGATGGCACGTTTTTATCGGTTTGATACAGGTAATGAGCCTCCAGAAGGCCAGGATGACGAGACTGCACAGAATGCAGTGGATGGCTTTATCAAAGCCGGTCTTGCAGCACTGGAGTCAGGCAAATAATCATCAGGTTTGAAATAGAAAGGGGCGTAAGCCCCTTTTTTTATTGGTTATTGTGAGGTTGATGTTTCGCTCAGACTGGTGGCTGTGTGCCTGACCATGGCAATTAACTCATCCATATCGACTTCACTAGTAAATGGGTTCATCAGTGTGCAGCGTAACCAGATGACACCGTTGATTTCTACTTGTGTGAAATGAAAACTCCCACTGGCCACGATGTGCTGTCTGATCCGGCTTTGTAAGCGATTGCCGTGTTCAGGGCTGAGTGTGAGGTCCTGATAACGAAAGCAGATAATATTGGTGTCTGGAAGCATGAGTAGTTCAAGCTGTGGGTTTGCCAGAATCTTGGAAGCCATTTTTTTTGCTTGTGCAAAGGCATGATCAATTAACTGCGCCAAGCCTTGCCGTCCATACAGACTGAATGCCGCCCATAGTTTCAGTCCCATCATGCGCTTGGTGCATTCTAGCGTGCGATAGCTGATATTAAATGATTCAGCTTCGGCATCATTACCCTGGAACAGATATGAGGCATCCTGGGCAAAAGCACTGTAACTGGCGTCCTTGTCACGGAATAATACAGCGGACACCGTAGCGGGCATATACAGCAATTTATGCCCATCCCAGACCAGAGAATCTGCCAGCTCTATTCCCTTTAATAATGCTTTGTGTTGATTCGAGAGCAATGCCGAGGCGCCATGTGCACCATCAACGTGTAACCATACGCTATGGCTTTGGCAATATTCGCCTATGGCTTGCAGGGGATCTAGGCTGCCTGTCGGCGTACAGCCTGCCGTAGCGACTACTGCCATCACAATCTGATTGGTAGCAATGCATTGTTCATGGGCTGCTTGCAATGCATCTGGCAACATGCGCCCATTCGCGTCCACTTCAATCGCGATCACTGCATCGGTACCCAGCCCCATGATGCCAGCAGCACGACTCACTGAATAATGAGAAAATTTTGAAGCCAGAATACGCATTGGCCGGGCATTCTGAAGCCCTTGCTGCCATACGTCAGCGGCATGCTGGCGGGCTGCCAGCAGGGCGGTGAGATTGGCCTGAGCGCCGCCAGAGGTCAGCACGCCATCGCCTGCATTCCATCCTACTGCAGTATTGAGCCAACGTATGACCTGGCGCTCTATGAGGGTAGCGCTTGGGCCTGTTTCATATATTGCCATGGCTTGATTGGTCAGCGCCGCGACCAAATCACATAGTGCAGTTAATGGTAGCGGTGTCGCTATTTGATGACCGAAATTATGCGGATGATGTACAGCCAGGTTACGAGGAATGACGGTGTGTTGCAGCCATTGTAGAAGACCCTTGCTATCAAGATTTGATACTTCCGGTAATGGTTGCTGCCAGAGTTGGTCGGCAATCTGGGGTTCTTGCCAGTTGAGTATGTTTGATTGGCCTTTAATATCATTAGTGAGCTGGTTCGCCAGCAGGTCAATCAAGGCATGCCCTGTATGGCGAAAATCCTCCATATCAAACATCTGACGCAGCCATTCTGCTTGCTGACTCATGGCAGGCTATCGCTTCTTTTCCTGAACCAGCCGGTTAAGCTGATACGCTCTCGTCTAGCTGGTAACACTTCATGCCAGAATTTTGCTGACAAGAAGACGACTAAAGTGCCACTGTGCGGCATGACGTCAATAGCCGGAGGCGAGTCTGTTCCTTCCAGATAGATGCGTAATGCGCCGCCATCCTCGGCTTTCCAATCCTCGTTCAGGTAAAGGATGCAGCTGACCTGTCGCTCCTCATTGCCACGGAATTGGTCCAAATGCTTGCGATAAATGGCGCCCGGTGGATAAATGGCAAAGTGGTTCTCCAGCTCAAAGAGGCCCAGGTATAAATGACGATTGAGCGCCTCGCGTAATTGTTCCATGCAGGTAAAAAAATCCTGCTGAACGGCGCTGGGTTCAGTATTGCCAAGCCAGTGAATCAGATCGCCTCTTACAGCGGCATCGAGTTTTGCCATATTCTCTTTGCCAGTGGCTGCACGCTGCATGGCTCCCGCCAGATGCAACTGGCGTGCCTCTTGTCTGAGTGCAGCGATAACATCCAGACTGAAAAAGTCTTCAATAACCACGTAGCCCTGATTGGCGATGCCTTCAATGACTTGGTCTATCTTGAGAGAGAGAGGAATGGTGGAATTCATGGCGGTTATCATATGTTTATGCCTATTATAGCGGCAGCACTTGCTGCATGCTGGTTCCAGACGACAATCATGAGTGCTTTTTTGCTCACAATGGCATTGCCTGAGTGCGGACATTAAGCTAGAATGCGCAACTCTTTTGTTCAATCAGAACATAATAGACCCGTAGCTCAGCTGGTTAGAGCGCTGCCTTGACATGGCAGAGGTCGATGGTTCGAGTCCATTCGGGTCTACCACATTTGAAAAAGCCGCCTTTGTGCGGCTTTTTGCATTTCTGCCTTTCCATTCCCGCATTTACATTGGTGGTTATAAGTAACCACATGGTTGCATGAAAGTAGCCAACCTGGAGCCAATTGAGCAGGGATGGCGTGACTCATGTAAATCATATTTCCTCTAATAAACAGTGCCTTATTTGCTGCGTGGGTGCGTGGCTCAACTCTTGCTGACCCCTTCTTTAGGCTGGCTAAAAAATCCAGCAATTCCAATAAAAACAAAGTGTTTATGACTATGGGGTTGGAGGGTGCACGTGTTTACAAAACCAAGAAGTGGACTTGTCAGTCAAGTCCGGTTGCTTTCTATTTTGATTTCCTTGAGTGGCATGACTTATCCTTTGGCTGGATTGGCAGTTGAAGATACTGCCGTGAGTCAGCCGCATACCAACGAAGGTAATAATGCCGTTGCTGAACCGCCTATCAAAGTGCAGGAGATAGTCATCAAGGCACCCAGGGTAAGGATTGTGAGTCCCTTGCCCGGTGTTGGTATTGACCGCGAGCAAGCGGCGACAAATATACAAAGTGCAACCGCCAAAGAGATTGCTGAATCTCATGCCATCAATATCACCGAATATATGAACAACAACATGCAGTCGGTGAGTATCAATGATTATGCGGGTAATCCTTTTCAGCAAGATCTTAACTTCCGCGGCTTTACCGCTTCGCCGATGATAGGCACCCCGCAGGGGATTTCGGTCTATCTGGATGGTGTGCGCGTCAACGAAGCGTTTGGGGATGTAGTGAACTGGGATTTGCTCCCTATGAATGCCATCGCCAGCATGGATTTATTACCGGGTTCCAATCCCTTATTCGGCCTGAATACGCTGGGTGGTGCCCTGGCTATCCGTACCAAGACTGGTTTTACGGATAATTTTGCGCATGGGGAATTGATTTCCGGTGCCTGGGGTAGGCAACAAGTTCAAGCATCCAATGGCATCAACAATGGCATGTTCGGCTTGTTCACGGCCTACAATCATTTCGAGGAGGATGGCTGGCGGCGTAACTCGCCAAGCAACTTGAGGCAGCTCTACAACAATGCCACCTTCAAGTTCAGCCGTGGTGAAGTCAATCTAAGTGCATTGACCGTTGATACTTCATTGGTTGGTAATGGCATGCTACCCGTTGAAATGGCCGAAACCAACCGGAAATGGGTGTTTACTTCGCCGGATGAATCCACGAACAAGCTTGATCATTACAATCTCAATGGTCGTTGGGATGTGACAGACACCTTTACGGTTTCTGCCTTGGCTTACAAGCGCAAGATGAACCAGGCTGCAGTCAACGGGGATTTTTACGAAGCGTATCAACAACTTTTCAGTAGAACCAATATTGATTACATCAACGGTACCTTCAATTTCTCCAACCTCAAGCAAGATAGCTTCGGATTCAGCTTGCAAGGAGCCTGGGATGTAGGCAATCACCAGATAGTCTTTGGTGTCGGGCTGGACAAGAACAAGATTCAGTTTAGCCAGCGTGAAATGTATGGCGAAATAAATGAAAATCAGGAAGTCGTTCCCGTCAGAGATGAGGCTTACTATCTTGAGGGTATGTACGCGGCAAAATATCCCGTGATACGCAATAACCTTAATGGACACAGCGTGACCAAGGGATTGTTCTTCAGTGATACGTGGTCGCCGCTCGAAACCCTGCACCTGACTTATGGAGCACGCTTCAACTGGTCACGCGTAGTCAATGACTTGGTCTCTGACCGGGGCAACGATTTGTACCAGTTTGAATTCAACCCCTTAAACCCCCAGGGCAGTGGCCTGCTCAATCCATTACGCCAGCGTTGTGCTCAGCCTGGGGATCCATTTGTCACCTATGCGCGCTTTGTATGTAGCGATGGAGACTATAAATATAGAAGCTTTAACCCCTCTATTGGTATTGCCTGGGAGGCTCTGGAGAATTTCAGTCTCTATGGCAATATCAGCCGAGGGACACGGGTGCCAACGATTATCGAATTGGGGTGCGCACGAGACCATACCCTAGATAGTGGGCCAACCAGTACCAATTATCAGTATGGCTGTTCAATTCCTACCTCATTATCTGCTGATCCCTACTTAAAACAGGTTCGCTCAACCTCTTATGAACTGGGGGTGCGCGGCAATCAAAATAGTTTCACCTGGAATGCAGGGTTGTTCAGGACTGAACTCAAGGACGATATTCTATTCATGCCCCTTGGGCGCAAGAATCGAGGGGTATTCGACAACTTTGGTGAAACCCTGCGGCAGGGTATTGAGCTAGGCATGAATGGAACTGTGGGCAAGAGTAAGCTCAGGCTCAACTATACCTATCTGCTTGCCACCTTTGAGTCTCCAGCCAATGCCATCAATCCCAACAATAGCAGTAATACCTCACCCACCACCCTGCAGGCCTATGTGAATATCGAGCCAGGGGATTATCTGACCGGAATGCCCAGGCATATTGTTCAGGCCAGCTGGAATTACCAGTTCTCTGAACGCTTTGATGCCACGTTGAGCATGGTTATGCACTCATTTTCATTTGTACGGGGCAATGAAAACAATGATCACAGGGCCAGAGATGCCTCGCATGCCTGCAACCCCTGTGGTAATCAGCCCTTTGATCGTGACCCTTATGACTACATTGGAAAAGGCACTATTCCTGGCTATGCCGTATTCAACCTGAGGGCCACCTACAAGTTCGATCACGGCGTCACTTTGTTTGTTAAGGCGGATAACATTTTTGACAAGGAATATTCCACTGCTGGTGACCTAGGGCGTAATCCTTTTGGCTCGACAGGGAGTTTCAATACTGATTCCACTCAATGGCAGAACACGACCTTCATCGGGCTTGGTGCGCCACGTGCGATTTGGGTAGGCCTCGGCTTTGACTTGAATTGGAAAAAGCTGGCAAGCAAACCCAAGATGCAATGATGGTTGTTGTAAACAGCCAGCATGGTTGGTTGTAGCCAGGTAATCCTAATGAACTGAGCAAGGTGGCAAAAGTTTATGAATTATTCGATTAGTCCATTAGGACTAATTCCTGGAAAATTTTAGCTGTATTCATGTCGTGGTTGGATCTATATGTTAATGATTTGTAAATATTTTGTGTGGAAAGTGTAAAAACCAAAAAATCCTGAATGAATCTTGACTGGCATAACTCACTGAAATTGGGCCTGGAAATTGCAGAGTAGTGATTTGTGATGGTCAGCTTGCATGACTATCTCCGATGCAGCCTCGTTCATAGGGGTTGTGACAATAAATGTACAAGGAGATTGATGATGAATTTTAAGTCTATGGCAGTTGCTGCCATGCTGGTTTCAGCATCGTCAGCATACGCTGGTGGTTTTGTCGACCTGCGTGATGATTTGGCGACACTGAGTGCTGCAAATGGTGGTTTGGTCGTTGGGGCTAACAACCCCCTGCGTGACAAGCTCTACCTTGATGCAACTAATTACACATGGTTAAGCGGGTATAGCAGCAACCCAGCCCAGTTAATCGCTACTTCTATTGCCTACTCTGGCAATTCCGGTGCTGGCGTTCTAACTTTGCTGGACTATCGCATTAATACCAATGTCGAGTTGTTGCCCGGTGTGGCCCAAGCCACCATCTTTGATTTCGTGTTCCGTGACAGCAGTGATAACTCGCTGGTATTTGGTACGCGTTATATCAACTTGGTCAACAACAGCCAGGAAGTTAACTTCCTCTATCGCTATGGTTTTGAAGGCTTTGATACTTCAGCGGCGTGGTTATTCCTGTCTGATTACGACCTGCGCATGTATGAAGCTGGTCGTACAGACGATCACTCCTTTGCCAGCAATGTAGGCTATGACGATGGTGGCGTGCGCCAAAAGTCTGATATCAGCGTGAACGAGGGAAATCCTTACAGCGGCCTGTACCTTGTGAAGACTGATGCCACCGAATACATCCTGGGTGATAAGGCAATTGGTTACTACCAGGCTGGTGAAGAAGGCCAGGCAGTGGTTGGCGGCTTTATTGGTGGTTTTGTCCCCACCGTTGCTGCTGTACCTGAACCTTCCGAATATGCTCTGATGCTGTTGGGTCTGGGTATGGTAGGTTTTGTGGCAACACGCCGCAAGAAGCAGAACCAGGCTTAATGCCAGGCCGTTTTGCTTAAGTTGATGCAAGGCACTATGGGAAAAGTAGTTAACTAGAACGGAGTCATTGTCTGCTGATAGGGCAATGACTCAATTAAGAGGGGAATATAAAATGCAAGTTTCAATCAAGCAAGTAGTTATTGGCGCAGCTCTGGCAGTTGCAAGCGTTAGCAGTGCTTATGCCGGTGGTTTTGTGGATGTTCTGAACAGTGGTGCACGCACCCCTGGTAGCGTAAACAATATCAGCACCGATCCATTCTTCCTGACTGGCGGCATTCCTGCCAGCTGGACATTGCAACAGTCAATCACTACTTCGGTTTACTCGCCTGTAGATACTGCTATTCAAGTAGGCACGTTTATCGATTCAGTGTGGATTAATGCCTCGACCAATCAGTTGATTATCGGCTCCTATTTCCAGCTATTGCCAAACTATCCCACTGGCAATATCCATGGCGGTGGCGGTATCTCTGAGATTAACTCAATTGTGCGCACTGGTTTCACCGGCGTAGCCAGCATCCAGGCCTCTTGGTACTTTGCAGCTGATGAATATGCTGGTGCAGAAGATGGTTACCGTTTGCGTGATCCTGCGCGTTCTGATTACATCGCCAGCTATAATGCAGATACTGCAGCTAATGGGGGCTACTTCGATGCTGACAAGGTTTCGATTCGTACGGATGTGAGCCTGGGTGAAGACAATCCCAATTCAGGTATCTACTTCCTGAGTGTTGATGCCTCCAAGTACACTTACGAATTTGCCAATGATGCAGTGCGTATCGTACAAGGTGCTTCATCCAGCGAAGGTGGTCGTAAGTTCCAGGAAATTTGGCTAAGTGGTTACCAAGTAGTTGCTGTGCCTGAGCCTTCTGAATATGCCCTGATGCTTGTTGGCCTTGGTCTTATGGGTTTTGTTGCTCGTCGTCGCCAGGGCAAAGAACTGTCATAAATCTATAGCAGTCATTCAGTAGTATCAATAAGTCGGCTTATGCCGACTTATTTTTTTAGATTTCGTCAGACATCATCAAATGAGAATTTATATCATTTGTTGGCAATTTTTTGTATCATCAGGCACCTATATATAGATAAAACAACTTATGACTAGTTTGAACTTAGGGCCAGTCTGGAATCGCGCTCTTCCTTTCGTGTTATATATGATATTCATGGCTGGCGTAGATGTGTTGGAGCAATACGGCCCTACCGGGCTTGATTTACGCTGGTTATATGGGGTCAAAGTTGCATTGGTTGCGCTTGTGCTTTGGATCTTGCGTAGAAACTATATAGAGTTGTTTAGTGAGGCGACTTTAGATTTCAAGGCGTGGTTGACCGCAATAGCTGTGGGTGTGCTAGTATTTGTCGCTTGGATTAACCTGGATGTCTCTTGGATGTTGCTTTCGGAGCCATCTGAGGGATTTAATCCTGGGACTGGCATTGAAGGTTGTCTCCTTATAGTGACAAGATTGGCTGGTGCGGCATTGGTTGTACCTTTAATGGAAGAGTTGTTCTGGCGCTCATTTTTGATGCGCTGGATTCAAAATCAGATTTTCCTGCAAGTACTGCCAGGGCAAGTGGGTTGGCTAGCACTTGCTGTCTCGTCTGCTTTGTTTGCGATAGAGCACAGCCTCTGGTTTGCCGGTTTGATTGCTGGGTTGGCATATGGATTGCTTTATATTCGTAGTGGAAAAATATGGATGCCGATCATCGCGCATGCGGTGACAAATGGTGTTTTGGGAGTTTGGATTATCTATACCGGTAAGTGGCATTACTGGTAGCAATTGGGGAAGTATTTCTTTGCGTTTATCTATGAATATAAAAAAAGCAGCCCAGTTTGTAATGCTAGGTGGAAGCTTGGCTGGTATTCACTCTACAGTGCTTGCCATGGACGGTGATGTTATTCGCCCTTACGTCAGCGCTACCTACTCCTATGATGACAACCTGCGACGCTTCAATAATACCCAGCAGGCTCTAGCGACAACGGGAAGTTCAAAAACCTCTGACACTATGCTTATGACGGGTGTCGGAATCATTCTTGATAAGTACATCAGCCAGCAAAAATTTTATTTCGACATCAGTGCCAATCGTACTAAGTTCGATCGCAACTCCGAGCTTGATAATGACGGTAAAGAATTAACCGGAAAATGGGATTGGAAAATTGGTAAGCGGCTAGACGGTAAAATCGAGCTATACCACAAGGAAGCATTGGTTCCATTTTCGGATTTTCAGGGTTTAGCTCTCAACCAGCGTAAGCAAGATCGCAGGACTTTTGAGGCCCGCTGGATGTTGCATCCGAGGTGGCGGGTACGTGGGGCTTTGGCCAATACTGAAACGCGCTATAGCGCCGCAGCTCAACAGCTCGCTAACCTGGAAGAGAACTCCCAGGAGCTTGCGTTGGATTACCTTTCTCCAAGCAAGAGTGTTATCGGTGTTATGTATCGTCATGCAAGGGGTGAAAAGCCTCAGCAAGTTATTTTTGGTGTGCCCTTCAGCAACGATTATGATCAGAATGAACTTAAGCTTAATGTGGATTGGACAGTGACTGGCAAGACTAAAATCCAGTTTCTTGGTGGCTTGGTTGATCGTAAGCATGATGAGCTGCCTCAACGAGATTTCAGGGGCTTTAATGCACGGGGTAATGTGGCCTGGCAGGCAACAGGCAAGTCTGATTTGAGGCTGTCAGTTTGGCGTGAAAATAACGCCCAGTCATTCGTAACAACCAGCTACACACTTAATCGCGGTACGTCGCTAACTGCAAATTACATAGTCACTGGCAAAATTATGATGCAGGGTAGCGCTAAATATGAAAAACGCGACTTTGAGGGTGATAGCGCGATAGGCTTGACCCGGCAAGATACCGATAAGAATTTTTCATTGGCGGTGATCTATCAGGCGCTCAATGATTTAAAAATCACTGCATCACTAACCCGTAGTGATCGCGACTCTTCTATTCAGCAAGCTGGGTTCAAATCTAATGGCATCTCTCTTACTGGGATGTACGAATTTTGATGGTGACTAAATGACTGTAAACGATATACCTTTAGTCGCTTTTTTTAAGCAACTTCTAGATCCGCTGATTATTCTTGGCACTTTGTATGGCTTCACACTTTTATATAGTGAGCCTTTCAATGGCTATTATCTGATTCTGGCGTTGCTTGCGTACTTTGTTTCATCCAATGTTTATGAGCGGCTGGATCTCTATCGCACTTGGCGTAGCGGTAAGGTGCTAGGTTATCTGCGAGATATTCTGTTCGGCTGGGGTATTGTTGTCGTGGTGCTGGCTTTTATAGGTTACGCCGCAGATCTTTCCAGTCAGTATCTCGATGAGATGATTTATGCCTGGTTTGCCAGTGTGCCGATGATTTTTATCATCACTCACCTTGCAATCCGAAAAATTGCGTCCGATTTACATAAAAATGGTGAAGTACGATCTGTTGTCATCATTGGAGCCAATGATATAGGGGTGAGGCTCATTAATCGTATCAGTGACGATCCATATTTGTTTATGGATGTTAAAGGCATATTTGATGATAGAGAGGTGGCAAGGCATCCCAAAGGCATGCGCAATGTTCCATTGCTGGGCTCCATGTCAGATATTGCTCCCTATGTGCGTGCCAATAACACGCAAATTATCTTCATTAGCCTGCCAATGTCAGCTCAGCCGCGCATACGCCAGCTTTTTGAAGAGCTGCAAGACGCAACGGCCTCAATCTATTTTGTTCCTGACATCTATATTTTTGATTTGGTGCAAGCGAGGTTTGATGATGTTGCGGGTGTGCCTGTAGTGGCAATTCTGGAAACACCGTTCACTGGTTTCAACAGCTTAATCAAACGGACTAGTGACATAATTCTTGCCGCGCTTATCCTGTTAATACTTTCTCCCATCATGCTGACCATCGCATTGGCAGTGAAGCTGACATCCAAAGGACCTGTCATTTTTAAGCAGCGTCGCTATGGGCTGAATGGAGAGGCCATTATTGTTTACAAGTTTCGCTCTATGTCGGTGATGGAAGATGGTGAAAAAGTCATACAAGCTCAAAAGCGCGATCAAAGATTGACATCTATTGGCGGATTTCTCCGGAAGAACTCTTTAGATGAGTTGCCACAGTTCATTAATGTGCTGCAAGGTCAGATGAGTATTGTTGGACCTAGGCCGCATGCAATTGCTCATAATGAGCAGTATCGCAAGCTTATCCGTGGCTACATGCTTAGACATAAGGTTAAGCCAGGCATAACGGGGTGGGCGCAAGTCAATGGTTTGCGCGGAGAGACAGAAACTCTCGACAAAATGGAGGCGCGCATTGAATACGATCTGGACTATCTGCGTCATTGGTCATTAGCATTTGATTTTTGGATTGTTTTGAGAACATTGCTGGTGGTGTTCAAAAAAGATAATGCTTATTAGCCTATCGCGCTTTATAAAAGAAATTTGAGGAGACTACATGTTGAATACTGCATCTGGAATGGTATACAAACCCTGGACCAAAATCGCAATGTCTGGCGTTATTGCCGTGGCTATTAGCCTGGCTCTGGGTGGCTGTGGAGACAAATCACATGGCAATAAAGCCAGTCAGTCCCTGGTAAGCGTCAATGGCAAGGAAATCACAGTGCATCAGCTCAATGAAGAGCTGGCAAGAGCCAATGTACAAGCAGCGCAGAAAGATGCCGCAAGCAAGCAAATACTCAGTGCATTGGTGGATCGCCAGCTCTTGGAGCAGGCTGCCGCCAAAGCAAAGGTGGACCGTGATCCCAATGTTATGCAGGCTGTAGAGCGTGCAAAAGCGCAAATCGTGGCTCAAGCGTACCTGCAGGGTAGGGTTGCGTCAGTAGCAAAACCTGAAAAGGCTGAGATTGAAGCTTTCTACAAGCAAAATCCTCCACTGTTTAGTGAACGCAAGTTGGTGGAAATGGAGCAGTTGCTTTTAGATTCCCGTCAAATCACTGATGAATTCAAAGCCTCACTGGGTAACTTCAAGTCTTTACAGGAAGTTGCGGCGTGGTTGGACACCAAAGGTGTGCAATATGACCGTGGTGAAGTCGCCCGTAGTGTGGCTGAGCTTCCACCACAAATTTCCGAGCGTCTTAAGGATGCACGTAAGGGACAATTGTTTGTGATTGGTATGGGTCCACGCACCATGCTGGTTCAGATGGATACTGTCAAAGACAATCCCGTTTCTCTGGCGGATGCAAGTGCACAAATTGAGCAGTTGTTATTGAATAAAAAGCGCAAGGAGGCTGGTGAGGCTGAACTGCAGCGCTTGAAGGCGGAAGCAAAAATTGAGTATTTAGATAGTTCTATTGAGAAGCCAAAGACTGAACTAAAGGAAGTGGTTAAAAAGAAAGCAGATGACGATATTTCCCGTGGTGTAAGTGGGTTGAAATAAAGATCTGAAAATTTAGAAATGGATGAAAATTATGATTAATTTAATAAAGCGCTTTTTAATTGCAGTTCTCGCCATCGCCTCTTTCCATGTGAATGCTGCAGAGTTAGACATCGTTCTCGGTGCGGGTGATGTGCTTAAAGTATCTGTATTTGAACAGCCAGATCTAAGTTTGGAAGTCAGAGTGAGTGAGTCTGGTGTCATTACTTATCCATTAATCGGTGAGGTTAAGGTGGGCGGGCAGACCCCGGCTCAAGCTGAGCGCAAGATCGCTGGCTTGCTGGAAAGTGGCGGTTTCTTAAAGAATCCCCACGTGAATATCATTGTGGCGCAATTGCAGAGCCAGCAGGTCTCGGTGCTGGGTCAGGTGAATAGGCCAGGGCGTTATCCACTGGATAGTGCCAAGTCATTAGCCGATGTCTTGGCACTTGCCGCTGGCGTGGGTCCAGAAGGTGGGGATTTGATCACGATAGTGCACAAGGGTGACGGTACTAACCAACGCGAAGTGATAGACCTTGCCTCCATGATGCGTAACGGTGATCTTGCCAAGAACATTACAGTATCCGGTGGCGATATTGTCTATGTTGAGCGTGCGCCTAAGTTTTATATCTATGGTGAAGTCCAACGCCCAAGTCAATATCGTCTTGAGCACAATACAACCGTCATTCAGGCTTTGGCGCTGGGTGGTGGTTTGAGCCTGCGTGGTACAGAGAAAGGCATGAAAATCAAGCGTCGCGACAGCTCTGGTAGCATGCAGGTTTTGGATGCCAAGCATGATGACCTGTTGCAGCCAGATGATGTGGTTTACGTCAAAGAAAGCTTGTTCTGATTAAAGCGTTATTGATCATCAAAAGGTAGCTAAATGAGTTTCTCCCAATTTTTATTTGTGTTGCGTTTCAGGTACAAGCTGATTGCAATGACTCTATTTCTGATAGTGGCAGCTACTGTTGCAGTCAGTTTACTGATATCCAGGACTTATGAAGCTACTGCCACCGTCCTGGTAAATTACAAGGGTGCAGATCCTGTCACCGGGATGGCGATACCTAGCCAAATGATGCCAGGATTCATGTCTACTCAGGCAGACATCATCACCAGTAAGAATGTGGCCAAAAAAGTTATTTCTGCACTGGGTTTAGCGAGTAATGAAAACGTACGTCAAAGCTTTGTTGAAGCCACTGATGGTGAAGGTGATATCAGTGATTGGTTGGCAGAATTGTTGATCAAGAATCTTGATGCTGTTCCTTCAAAGCAAAGCAGCTTGATTGATATTTCCTTCAAGGGTGTGAGTCCTCAGTTTTCTGCTGCAGTGGCCAATGCTTTTGCTGATGCCTATCTGCAAACAACAATTCAACTAAAAGTTGATCCTTCCAAGAAGGCTGCAGAATACCTGGATGATCAGATTAAGTTGTTCCGTGAAAACGTGCAGGTTGCGCAAGAAAAGCTATCTGCCTATCAACAAGACAAAGGTATTGTCAGTGTTGATAACAGGCTGGATGTTGAAAGTGCCAGACTTAATGAACTGTCGTCGCAGTTGGTGATGGCGCAAGCCCAAACAATGGAAGCGCAGTCCAGGGAGCGTGGTGCATCAGGTGCTGGTTTGCAGGATTCGCCAGATATTGCTTCCAACCCGATTGTTCAGGGGCTGAAGACAGAGATTGCTCGCGCTGAAGGTAGGTTCGCTGACATTACTCAGAAGTACGAAAAAAATCATCCGGCTTATCAGGGAGCGAAGGCCGAAATTGATAATCTGAAAGCTGAGCTGATCAGGCAGACACGTTCGGTTTCTGGCAACGTCGCAAGCAACTCCAGAATTCTCAAGCAACGTGAAAATGAGATTCGTGGTGCATTGGCAAGCCAGAAAACCAGGATTTTGGAAATCAATCGTGAACGTGATCAATTGGCGATGCTATCTCGCGAAGTCGATAACGCCCAGCAAATCTACACTACGGCGCTGGATAGATTCACGACCAATAATCTTGAAGCTCAATCCAATATGTCAGACGTGGTATTGCTGAATCCGGCTACTCCTCCATTGAAGCCCTCCAGCCCGAATATGCTCTTGAATGTCCTGATTTCTATTTTTGTGGGTGGTTTTCTTGGTGTGGTCTTGGCCTTAGTCGCTGAGCTAATCAACAGGCGCGTAAGATTGCCAGAAGATTTGGTCTTTGCCGCAAGAGCGCCTGTACTTGGAGAATTGAAGAGAATGCCTGCTGGCTCCAAGCTGTTGGGATTTATCCCCAAATCCAATTTGATCGCGAAAAAGTAAGGTAGCAAAATGACAGAAGCTAACAAGTCAGCCGTTTCTATTGATACATTCTCGGATTTCAGTATTGGCAGTATGCTGCTGCGCATGGGAAAAATTTCGGCTGCTGATGCCGAAAAGATCATGACGCTGCATAAGGAGCGCGGTATTCGCTTCGGGGAAGCAGCAAAGTCCTTGGGATATATTACTGAGTCGGATATTCAGCAAGTGCTAGCGCGTCAATTTGATTACCCATACCTCCAGCCAGGGGAGACTCCAGGGTTATCCCCCGAGCTTGTTGCCGCGTTCCAGCCATTCAGTGCCCAAGTCGAAGTGCTACGTAATATCCGTAGCCAATTGACTTTGCAGTGGTTTTCCCAGCAAAGAAAGACTCTGGCATTTTCCAGCATCTCTCCAAAAGAGGGTGTGAGTTATCTGTTGTCCAATCTCGCAGTGGTGTTTTCTCAGCTAGGTCAAAACACCTTGTTGATTGATGCAAATTTGCGGGATGCTCGTCAAGACGATATCTTCAAGCTGGGTAATGGCTTGGGGCTGTCAGATGTCTTGGCTGGTCGCGCAGACGTTAACGCTGTCACCGTTAATATAGCCACCTTCCCCAATCTGTCAGTATTGCCAGCAGGTACTACTCCGCCGAACCCGCAGGAGCTGGTAGGACGACCAGCATTCAAGCAATTGGTACAGGCAGTCTCGGAAAAATTTGATGTTGTACTGATAGATGCACCAGCATACTCCAAGGGGGCTGACGTATTTTCTGTGGCTGCAAGTGCCGGTGGTCTAGTACTAGTGACACGTAAAAATCTCACTTTGTTATCAGAGGTGACAACGTTTACAGATAGGCTGAATGCAAATGGCATCCAGGTGGCTGGCACTGTATTGGTTGATTTCTAACAATGAAAATTCTTGAATCCCTGCAACAATCTAAGCATGGCTTGTTGCTGTTTCTACCCCTTTTAATTGGCCTGGTAGCCATGTATGCCCCTACCTACTGGAATACTGCCAATACTATATGGGTGATGGAAGATCAGGCTCACGCACCAATCATTGTGGTCGTGATTCTTTATCTGATCTGGGTTCGCAAGGATTTTTTCTGGGAACCGACTACTAACATCAGTCCGTTCACGCAAACCTTGGGTATATTGTCTTTCCTCGGGGGCTTGCTATTTTATGTGGTAGGCCGTTCACAAAACATTCTGGTATTTGACTTGGGTTCACAAATACCAATCTTGTTTGGCTTGTTGCTACTGATGCGGGGTTGGCCTGGAGTTAAGACGTTTTGGTTTCCCTTGTTCTTTATCATCTTCATGATCCCTATTCCTGGCGCTATTGTAGATAGCATCACGATGCCCATGAAGATTGCAGTGTCGTATGTGGCCGAAACCGTGCTTTATGGCATAGGTTTTCCAATAGCACGTAGTGGCGTCATTCTGCAGATAGGGCCATACCAGCTGCTAGTGGCAGATGCATGTGCAGGTCTTCATACTTTGATTTCTCTGGAAGCACTCGGTCTGTTGTATCTAAATATTGTCCGTACCGACTCTATTTTTAGAAACATTACTTTGGCCGTACTCATCGTTCCGATCTCGTTTACTGCAAATGTGATTCGCGTGATGACACTGACATTGATCACATACTATTTTGGCGATGCGGCAGGACAAGGTTTCATGCATGGTTTTGCAGGCATGTTGCTATTTGTGGTGGCTCTCTCCTTGATTATCTGGATGGATACGCTGCTGCAGTTGATAGAGCGGAAATATCTAAAAAAACCTGCTGTGCTAAGTGCTGGCTGACCATATGAACAAGAAACTTCTATTAAATATCGGCTTGGCAGTATTGATGGTGCTTAGCTCGTATGTTGCTGTTGCCTACAAGCCTACGCAAAAGCTTGCCGAGCAAGGTCCCAAGGTAGATCTTAATCAATTGATACCGGATAATTTTGCTGGTTGGCAACGCATGCCTGACTCGGGTGCTGTCATCATCAATCCGCAGCAAGAGCAGGTGCTGCAGCAGATTTACACGCAGACGCTCAGCCGTACCTATATGAGTGCTCAAGGTGAGTACATCATGTTGTCGATTGCTTATGGTGATGAGCAAAGTGACAGTAATCAGGTGCATATTCCCGAGGTGTGTTACCCCGCGCAAGGTTTTCAACTGGTGTCAGGTGGCAAAGATGTCGTGGCGACCAAGCATGGTGATATACGTGTGAAACGCTTATTTACCAAACTTGGCAATCGCCCTGAGCCACTGACGTATTGGACAACAGTGGGCGAAAAAGTGGTTTCCGGTGGTTATGAAACCAAGATGACCCAACTCGAATATGGTTTGGCTGGACTGGTTGCTGATGGGTTGATATTCCGTGTTTCGACCATCAATCCAGATACCGCAGAAGCCTATTCGTTACAAAATCGTTTTATCAATGACCTGTTATCTTCCTTGCCTGCCAAGGATAGACACAGGCTTGCAGGCATTTAGCTTCCCCCTCCATTCAATGAGTTCAGTAAGGTATATAACATGGCAAAAAAAGTTGCACTGATAACAGGGATTACAGGTCAAGACGGTGCCTATTTGGCTGAGTTGTTGCTCAGCAAAGGCTATGAGGTGCATGGCATCAAGCGTCGTGCCTCATTGTTCAACACCGATCGTATTGATCATCTGTACCAAGACCCGCATGTCGATAACCAAAACCTGATTTTGCACTACGGTGATCTGACAGATTCCACCAATCTGATTCGCATTGTGCAACAGGTTCAACCTGATGAAATTTACAATCTGGCCGCGATGAGCCACGTGGCGGTTAGTTTTGAAACGCCAGAATATACGGCTAATGCCGACGGTATCGGTACTTTGCGTATCCTTGAAGCGATTCGTATTTTGGGCCTGGAAAAGAAAACCAAGTTCTACCAAGCATCCACTTCTGAACTTTATGGCTTGGTGCAGGAAGTACCACAAAAAGAAACAACGCCTTTCTACCCACGTAGTCCTTACGCCGTTGCCAAGCTCTATGGCTACTGGATCACGGTTAACTACCGTGAAGCTTATGGCATCTATGCATGTAATGGTGTGTTGTTCAACCATGAAAGCCCATTGCGCGGTGAAACCTTTGTTACACGCAAAATCACGCGCGCGCTTGCCCGTATCAAGCTCAATCTACAGGATCGCCTGTACCTGGGTAACCTAGATGCCTTGCGTGACTGGGGTCATGCCAAGGACTACGTCGAAATGCAATGGCTGATGTTGCAACAAGAAACCCCAGAAGATTTCGTTATTGCGACTGGCGTGCAATACAGCGTACGTGATTTCGTTAATGCAGCAGCTCAAGAACTCGACATTGCCATCACTTGGAAGGGTGAGGGTGTGGAAGAGAAGGGCTACGATGCAAGTGGCAAATGCATAGTGCAGGTTGACCCACGTTACTTCCGTCCTACAGAAGTGGAAACTCTACTGGGCGATCCTTCCAATGCCAAAAACAAGTTGGGCTGGACGCCAAAGACTACTTTCGCGGAACTGGTTTCAGAAATGGTGCGCGAAGATCTGAAGAGTGCACAGCGTGATGAGTTGGTGAAAAAGCACGGTTTCGCTGCTTACGACTACAACGAATAGTCCGGAGCAGACATGGATAAAAATGCGCGCATCTACGTAGCGGGCCACCGGGGATTGGTCGGTTCCGCTATTGTCAGAAACTTGGAAGCCAAGGGCCATACCAATATCATCAAGCGCACCCATGCCGAACTTGACTTGACGGATGGCGTGGCGACTGACAAGTTTTTTGCTGAGCATAAGCCGGATTACGTGTTTTTGGCTGCAGCTAAGGTTGGCGGTATTGTTGCTAACAATACTTATCCTGCAGAGTTCATCCGCGACAATCTGGCTATCCAGAATAGTGTGATCCACAGTGCATGGAAGCATGGGGTGCGTCGCTTGTTATTCTTGGGCTCTAGTTGTATCTATCCCAAGCTAGCGCCACAACCCATGCAGGAGCAACACCTGCTGACAGGACCGTTGGAACCTACTAACAGACCTTACGCGCTGGCCAAGATAGCGGGTATTGAAATGTGCTGGAGCTATAACCGCCAGTACGACACCCAATATCTTGCGGCCATGCCGACTAACCTTTATGGCCCTGGTGACAATTACCATCCCGAAAATAGTCATGTCATTCCGGCATTGCTGCGGAAGTTTCATGAAGCAAAGCGGGATAAGACATCATCCGTGACTGTTTGGGGAACTGGCACTCCCAAGCGCGAGTTTCTGTATAGCGATGATATGGCAGATGCCTGCGTTTATCTGATGAACTTGTCCGATGAACAATACCAGGCACTGCTAGGTAGCGACGAAACAAAGTCTGGCAAGTTCGAGCCACCATTGATCAATGTGGGTGTGGGTGAGGACGTGACTATCAAGGAGTTGGCAGAGTTGGTGAAGGATATTGTCGGTTTTGACGGTGATCTGGTTTTTGATGTGACCAAACCTGATGGCACGCCGCGTAAGCTGATGGATGTTAATCGCTTAAGTAAAGCTGGTTGGAAAGCACAAACTTCATTACGTGATGGTTTGAAACAAGCATATCAGGATTTCCTGGAATTTCAGGCGCAATAAACTATGGCTAATCTCCTACAAGCACCAGTCCAAAAGGATAACGCGGTTTTATTTCGTAACGTGGTTTTTGTTTTTGGATTGGTGCTTGGGCTGTTATGCGTAACATTGCCATTCTTGAGATATCTTTTCTTCACCATACCGTTCCTGGTGATATTGGCATTACTCGCCGATGGAAAAGTTAGATTTGGTGATGAGATTTGGCCATTTTTTGCGTTTGTTCTAGCGGGTTTTATTTTATCTCCCCTTGGCAATAATGAAGGCATCAAGGATTTGTTCTTCATTTTTGCCGGGGTGTCTATTTCCCTGCTGTATAAGATTCCCAAAGTTAGCCTTTGGACTATCTTTTTAATCTTTCTTCTTGGTGCCTTGGTTTTTTTCGGGATGTCGGGTGCTTTGACCAGTGGTTTTAATTTTGATCTTGCAACCTCTGAGTCATCTTTTGAATCTCCATTTGGCTTTGTTTTTGGTTTGTTAATCCCCTTTGCTTTAATAGAGAAGCGCTATCGTTTACTCATCCTCAGCATTGTGATGGCTATCCTTTGCTTGAAGCGGATTGCCTTGCTTGGTGCCGCTGTGGCCTGCATATTTGTTCTGCTGGGGGAGAAGCGAGGCCGCTATCTCCTCAACCCCTGGGTCATGATTCCTGTAAACCTCATGTTCGTTGCAACTTTGTTATTTTATGGTGCTGGTGAATTTGATTTTCTCATTCATGAATACACCAATCAAAGTGCTAACCAGCTGGGGATGGGTAGGCAAGAAGTTCTAGCTCTTCCGGCGAAAGAAATTTTCGCTCATCCTGAGCAATTCTTCTTTTGGGGCCAGGGACCTGGCACCTCATATGAGTTATCAAAATCAGGCTTTTCATCATTGACTAAAGTCAACCTCCACAGTGATTTAGTCAAAATATTTTATGAGTATGGCTTGATATTTCTGTCGTTCATGATAGCTTTGATGTATACAGCCAAAAGTTATACCGTCAGAGTCGGCTTTGTATTCCTTAATACGATGTTTATTAGTGATAACACCTTAGTTTATTACTTTTTGCTCTTTATTTTCGTTTACTGCGTTAGAACAATAAATACAGCTGATAGTAAATCAATACTTGAAGGGGTTAAATCATGACTTTATGCCACAGATATTTAAGCATTATTTGCGGGATGCTGTTAGGACTGAGTGCAGTGCTAGCGTATGCTGCGCCTGTTGAGACAAGGTGGACAGTTAATTCATGGGGCGGGTCTTCCCATGTCTTTGCCGCCGCTGATGCAGCGTGTGGTGTGAGAGATGGTAAACCTTCAACTTCATTTTTGCTAAAAACCCGTGGCACTGGAGATACCGAACTGATTATGCCTACCCTGCTGGGTCAGAATCAGGCATATGAGGTGAGTGTGTGGCTCAAGGCTGACAAGCCTACTAAAGTAAGATTGTTTTTCCGTAGGGATGGTGCACATTACGAGACTGCTGCCATTCAAACAGCCAATGTCACCACTAGCTGGAAGCAGGTTAAGTTAAAAGGCATTTACGCTCTTAATACTGTAGGCAAGGTAAGACTAGGCATTGAAGATTTCAATATCAAATTATGCTTGAACGGCGCTACTCTAGAAGAGGTCGTGCCCTCTACAGTGGGTAGCATTTTAAGTATTGCCAATGTGCAGGATCTGGTAGTCACTATTCCTAATGTGAACACTATTACGCCTGAGGTTAAGCTGGGTTTAGGTGATAATGTAGTAGGTGGTAGCGGTGGAGGTAATTTTTCAGGTCTAGGCAATCAAACTGCAGCACCTAAGCCCACGACTACACCAACCACAAACAAGGCGACTACCACCACTAAGACTACAACGACCACCTATTCTTTACCCGCTTACGCTACTAAAACCATAGATAACAAATTCTTTGGCGTTCATATCAATAAACTGGGTGTGCACTCCACATGGCCCAGCTTCAACCCAGGGTCTATCAGATTGTGGGACACAGGCACTACCTGGGCCAATCTGCAACCCTACAAGGGACCTATTCAATGGAGCAGTTCTGCTCATGCTAGACGGCTTGATATGTATGTGGATTACGCTTTGCGCAATAATCCAGACGTACAGATTATTTATACCTTAGGCATGACCCCGGAGTGGGCTGGTACTAAACATGCCAAGGCTTGTAATGGTTCTTCTTATGGCCGTTCCGTTTGCACCATGCCTGTGAATCTGGATGACTGGCGTAATTACGTCAGAAGTGTAGGCACCCGGTACAAAGGTAAAATCAAGGTTTGGGAGCTGTGGAATGAGGCTGATTACTGGGGTTTCTGGGATGGCGGTGCGGAAAATATGGCTACCTTGGCGCGCATTACCTATCAAGAGCTGAAAGCAATAGACCCCAACAACAAGGTGATTGGGCCTAATATCACAGGGTCTGGCATTACCTTCTTGTCACGATTCTTGGCTGCGGGTGGTGGTAGTTATACCGATGCCATCAGTGTGCATGTCTATGTGGGTAGGTCTACAGATCTTTCTACAAACATATTGCGAAATATCCGTGCGATGCTGGATAACCATGACTTGGTGAATGTGCCCATCTGGAACACTGAAACCAACATCTCATGCAATTCAGTGCTTGAAGACTGCAAGCCCATTCAAGCCGGAGCGAATATAACTTCTGCTGAAGATGCCTTGGCTCAAGGGGTTATCAGCAATGCAGCATTAAAGATATCTGACTTTAACTTCTATACTTGGGAAGGTGCATCACCTCTATATGGGGGCAAGCCCATGGTGGAGTCCAATTATGCAACGCCTACGGCATTGGGTAGGGTTTACGGCATAGTCAAATCCTGGTTGATTGGTAGCCACGTTGATTATGTGCAATTTGAATCGAATGGGCTGAATCAAGTTAGAGTAGAGAAGAATGGCAAGGTGGCCTTGGTATTCTGGACAACCAAAGCCAATCTCAGTCTGGATGTATCCAAGCAGCCGACATTGAAAAACTTCGCTTATGCTGGCGATAATTTCACGCAGAAATTAACCTCAGACTTTATTGAAGTTAAGCAGACACCTGTGCTGCTCTTCCCGGATGGTTTTGAAAAGTAAATTTGCTTTGGATAGAGGGTTGTCTCGCAGCCAGTAATGCCAGAATGGAATGAATGTACAGGATAATAATAAATAAAATAAACACACCAAGATTTTGGACATTGTTTGCTAACTTGGCGATACGGGGTGCTGGATTTGTAATCAGTTTTATTATCGCCAGAGTAGTGGGTGTACAAGGCCTTGGTGTGTATTCTGCAGTTGTTAATACCGCCTCTACAGTTGCCATCCCCTTTTCCCGGGTGGCTACGAACAACTCAACTATTTCTGCATCCCTGGCTTTTAATCAAAGCACTGTAGTATTCAGGGGGTATGCCAAATCCTACATGCTGCTGATGTTGGCACTATCAGTGGTATCTGCAGTTGGGTTTTATTTTTTATTTTCATCATCCATTTCTGCAGAAAGTCACGCTGATCAGTCACTTTTGTTTCTGATGATCACAGGCACAAGTGTCATCATTGCAAGTCTCAATGGGGCAGTGCTGCAGGGATTTTTCAATGGAGCTGGAAATTTCACTGTCCCTGCAAAATGGTATGCAATTACTTCTATAGGCATTAGTCTGGCGGCATTCCCGGTTATTTATTGGATGAGGCTTGAGGGGGCATTCTATTTACTCATCCTCAACTCTTTATTACCTTTGTTCGTGCTTAATACAAAATTATTAAAGCTTGAATCCCCAGTAAAGCAGTTTTCGCAGCACGAGGGTGCTCGCACGCATGTTATTAAACAATTTACTGCTTCCAGTCCTACTATGGTCGTAGCTACGATTAATGCTGCTGTCACTTGGCTGTGTACAATATTTCTAGTACAAAAATATTATGGAATGGTGGGTGTTGGTTTGGTTGCCATTGCCACTCAATGGCATACTTTAGTGTTAATGCCGGCGTCAAGTTGGGGCAATGTAATCATCAAATCCCTGAGTGATAGCATGAAAACAAACAGTCCAAGTTTGATCACTGGCACGGTATTTCAGCTCATTAGGAAAAATATACTCGCCACTGTATTAGTTGGTGGTTTGATTAGCCTGGCATCTGGCTTGATCACTTTGCTGTATGGGGTTTCAGGTAATCAGCTGATTTTGTTGATATGTATTAATGCCATCGCGGCTGTGATCATGTCTATCAACAATGTTCAGGAGCGATTGTTTTTATGCTTGAATCAGCAACCTGCTTGGTTCTGGCTTTCTTCCACCGCATTTTTGATACAAGGGATAACCACCTTCACCTTCATGAAGACTTCGATTCTTGCAGTCTCAATAGGCATGTTAAGTGGTGCATTGGCCCTAAGCTTGTTGGCATGGATTTATGGGCGATCGCTACTGCGAAAGATAGGTCGAGACAGCGGTTTTTGAATAAGGGATCAAGTTGAGCATGCTTACTGACATACTGCAGGATTGGGATATCAATAAAGGTAATATCAAAGCTAGATTGGTGTTATTACTTTTTCGCTGTGCTTATTTAGTTAGACATAGCAATAAACTAGTGTTGATTATTGGTCTTCCTTTCCTGATATTTTACCGAGTCGCGGTGGAGTGGATATTGGGTATCGAATTACCTTGGAATTTGACACTAGGCAAGAATGCGCGGGTATTCCATGGCATGGGTCTGGTGGTTAATGATCAAGTTAAAATAGGTAACAATGTCACATTGCGACATACCACTACCATAGGCGTTAAAGAGACTGCCGAGTTTGGTTCGGTTTTAGTGCCTGTGATCGGAAATAACGTCGATATTGGTGCGCATGTTGTCATTCTTGGTGCTGTGACTATTGGGGATAACGCAGTCATAGGCGCGGGAACCATTGTTGTCAAGGATGTTCCCGCCGGATCAGTGGTGGTAGGCAATCCGGCACGAATCTTGAATAGAGTTGAGTAAGCTATGTTTTCTGTTGTCATCCCTTTATACAATAAGGAAGCGTTTATTGAGCGTGCGCTAAATTCAGTGCTGCAACAAACGCTCTCTGATTATGAAGTTATCGTAGTTGACGATGGTTCTTCGGATGGCAGTATGGAGCTCGTCTCTCAATTTGATGACGATAGAATCCGAGTCATTCAACAGGAAAACGCAGGTGTTGCAGCAGCCAGAAATACGGGTATTGCTGCAGCTGGTAGGGAGTGGGTGGCATTTTTGGATGCAGATGATGTCTGGATGCCAGATCATCTGCAGGAGCTTCAAGATCTGATCAATGCATTTCCTAAGGTTACGTCGGTAGGTACTGCATATAACAAAATTGATACTAATGGCCGAGTGCAGGCATTGCGTTATCCACCGCAGCTTTCCGGACAAGCGTTGAGTTTGGTTGGTGATTATTTCGCTGTCTCGATTGCTTATGATCATGTTTTGCATAGCTCATCAGCAGCGGCCAGGAAGTCAGTGTTGCTGCAAATTAGTGGTTTCCCAGTGGGCGTGAAATCCGGAGAGGATCTCATCACTTGGGCCAAATTGGCGTTGGCAGGAGACATGGCTTTTTCCAGTAAAGTTTCAGCCGTTTTTTATATTCCGGATCAGCAAGCGATCAATCGTGTGGCCAATATCCGCCGTCCTGCGATCCCCGATCGGGTGGGAGAGGAGTTGGCCGAGTTATCCAGGAAATTTCAACGGCCGAGCTTATCTCGATATCTCAGTCTGTGGCATGAGATTCGCGCCGTACTATTCACCGAGTTGAACGAACGCTCATTGGCGCTCAGAGAGCTGAAGTTAAGTATGCAATTTTCTGGGCTCAGGAAAAAGCACATATTCATGTTGTTGGCATTACTGATGCCAGCACGGATACGTGGCGTTGTTTTTGAAAAAATTCGTCATTACAAAAAAAAGAGCACACAATGAATAAATCTGGCAGAAAAGTGCTTGTTATCCAAAGAAGGATGACGCATTACCGTATTCCATTTTTTGAAGCATTAAGAGCAGAGTTTGCCAAGCGTAATTGTGAGCTAGTTTTAGCTGCTGGAACCGGTACGCCAGAAGAGTCGACAAAAAACGATAGTGGCAATATCCCATGGGCTAAAGTTTTGCCAACGCATTATTTCGCAAATGGAAGAATATGCTGGCAAAGCTTTAATTCCTTACTTGGTGATGTTGATTGTGCGGTATTTGCCTTGGAAAATAAGCTGCTTTTCAATTTATATGCTCAATTCTTGTCACCAGTGCCACGCGTGGTATTGTGGGGTCATGGTGCTAACCTGCAGGGCGATCCTAAAAGTTTGCGAGAAAAATTCAAACGCTACACCGCTAAAAAGGCGGATTGGTGGCTAGGATATACCCCTTTGAGTCGACCATTGATAGAAAAGTCAGGATTTCCATCCGAGCGTATATCCATTCTGAATAACTCCATTGATACGACTGAGCTTAAAAATTTACGCGATGCTTTAAACCCGGACGAATTACAAGCCATAAAAGATCGTCTATCGTTAAACGGGAAAAAAGTCGGTATTTATGTGGGTTCGCTTTACAAAGAAAAGCGTATCCAATTCATGCTGGAGGCCGCCAAGCGTATACGTCAGGATATCCCGGAGTTTGAATTCCTGATCGTAGGGGCAGGGCCAGATAGCGTCTTGGTTGAGGAATTTGTTCGCAGCAATCCCTGGGTTCATTACCTAGGCGCACAAAAGGGTAAAGACAAGGTGGCACTGCTTGCGATCTCCGATGTCATGCTCAACCCTGGTTTGGTCGGTTTGGGGATTCTTGATTCTTTTGTTTGCGAAGTGCCATTGCTGACAACGGACTGCGGTTTGCATAGTCCTGAAATTGCCTACTTGGAAAACCATTCCAATGGTTTGATTACAGAAGATACCCTGGAAAACTATGCTCAATCGGTGATTGATCTACTGGCTGATGAGCACGCGCTGCTAAGGTTGAAGGCAGGATGTGCTGCCAGCGCTAAGAAATTTACTGTGGAAAATATGGCCATCAATTTTGCCGATGCAATCGTAGCGTGTATGGATGCACCGCCGTATCGCAAGTAAACACGGCATATTATTTGCATCGCACTATTGGCTGAAGATGAGCTAAAGCTTATTTCATGTCGAAGGCGAAAGTCACTCGGCATTCAAACTAAATATGATAAATACCTTATCACTGGCACGTCATGCTGTGATAAACCCCCCGGAGAAATTGAATGAGTGCATTAAGAAAAACCGTGAAGGTGCTGGCTGCAGATATTGATGTCATTACATGGCCACAAGCAGTGTCCAAGATTGCAGCCTGGGCAAAAGTTCGTCACAGCGCATACGTTTGCATTTGCAATGTACATTCTGTTGTTTCTGCCACCCAGAGCCCAGAGTTTGAAGCAATCATCAATCAAGCCGATATGGCAACGCCAGATGGTGCTCCAGTAGCCTGGGTGATTCGCCGTAAAGGTGAACCAAGTCAGGAGCGTATCAATGGGCCTGACCTGATGTGGAAATATTGTGCGCATGCAGAAAGCACAGGAGAGTCCATTTTTCTCTATGGTGGCATGCAAAACACGCTGGATATCCTGCGGGGTAAATTGGCACAGCATTTCCCCAAACTCAAAATTGCCGGCATGTATTCCCCGCCTTTCCGTCCCTTGACTGCGAAGGAAGATCAATCTGTCATTAATCAGATTAACCAATCAGGTGCGGGCACTGTGTGGATCAGCCTGGGTTGTCCAAAGCAAGAAAAGTGGATGGCCGAGCATAAGGGGAAAATTAACGCAGTGATGGTAGGCGTAGGCGCGGCTTTTGATTATCACGCCGGAACCATCGTACGCGCGCCATTGTGGATGCAAAAAAGTGGACTCGAGTGGCTGCATCGTCTTGCTTCAGAGCCGCGCAGACTCTGGAAACGGTATTTGGTGACTAACAGTCTGTTTATTTTTCATATATTGAAGAATTCAATAGGTAAGTAAAGCCATGTCCCGGGAAAGATTATCCGAACTTGATAGGGCGAAGGGCTTGGCCATTCTTCTGGTTGTCATTGGGCATGTTGTCGCGAGACAACCACCTGCTGGCAATGAATGGTATGAGATCGGCAAGTATCTTATATATTATTTCCACATGCCTTTCTTTATGTTTCTCAGTGGTTTTATCATTGAATATACATATAAGCCGCTTGTTGGATTTTCCCAGTTTTCTTCATACGTCAAAAGCAAATTTCTGCGATTGATGCCCGCTTTTCTTATTATGGCGATATTAATTTATCTTGGTAAATTGATAGCGAGTCATTTTATTCAGGTGGACAATCTGCAAGGTAGAGATGTGTCAGCCTTGTTAGATATATTATTGTATCCCGCACAAAGTAGTGCCTCATCCTTGTGGTATATCTATGTGCTGTTTTTGTTTTATCTTATTTTTCCTGTGATTCACTGGCTGATACAACGTAAGGTGATTTGGATGGTGGTGGGCTTGTGTGCCTTCATAGTGCAGGATGAGCTTACCCATTTATTTATGTTGAATCGGGTTGCAGAGTTCTTGCTATTCATCATGGTGGGTGCTTGGGTTGCCAGAAATTATGAAACATTTTCCAATCATAATTACCGTTACGGCTGGTTATGGGCGCTGATTTTTGTGATCGCACTGGTTGCTAGTGAGTATCTGTTGCTGCCTAAGCTGATTTTGGGCTTGCTGTCTATTCCGGCGCTGATGTTTTTTGTGAGTGCTCAATATGTCAAAGATTCTGCCATTCTGACGCAATTGGGTAAGTATGTTTTTGTGATTTATTTGCTCAATACTATCGTTATTGGCTTGGTTAAGGGCGTAGGTCTTAAATTTGTCTCATGGGATGGTATTAATTTTATTCCTTATTTTATAGTGCTGATGCTGGCTGGTTTATACGTTCCAATATTGATAAAACAATTTTTATTTTCCAAATCCCCTTTGCTCGATAAATATACTACTTAATAAAATTATGTTTTATTCCAAAGAAAAATTTGCATCCATGGTTGATGCAATGCCCTTGATATCAGTGGACTTGATCATTCAGAAACGAGATCAAGTCTTATTGGGACGCCGATTGAACAGGCCCGCCCAAGGTTTTTGGTTTGTACCTGGCGGTCGAATCATGAAAAATGAGACGATTTCAGCCGCATTAAATAGGGTGTTGGATCAGGAGCTTTCAATTGCCACGGCATTGAATAATCACAATATCAAGCCTGAGCTCATGGGCGCATATCAACATTTTTATGATGATAGTTTTGTCGGGGATGTGGGAATATCTACTCATTATGTAGTGCTTGGACATCGTATATTGTTACCAGACTACATTGAAATCAAGCAGCATGATAATCAACATGCAGAATTATCCTGGTGGAAAATTGATGACTTGATCTTTGCTGACGATGTCCATGTTTACACTAAAGATTATTTTCTTAAGTAATAAAGTTATAAATTAAATCAACTTATTAAATATATTGTTTTGAAAGGTTGTCTATTGTGAAAATTGCAATTGCAGGTACCGGGTATGTAGGGTTGTCGATTGCCATTCTGTTGGCTCAAAAGCACGAGGTGGTTGCATTGGATATCGTCCCTGAAAAAGTGGACATGCTCAATAATAGAGTTTCACCAATAGTCGATAAGGAAATTGAGGAGTATTTACAAAGCAAGCCTCTTAACTTCCGCGCAACCCTCGATAAGCATGATGCTTACGCTGGTGCAGATTATGTCGTAATTGCCACACCTACTGACTATGATCCCCAAACCAGTTATTTCAATACGCGCTCAGTAGAGGCGGTAATCAATGATGTGGCAGAGATTGCCCCTAATGCTGTAATGGTGATCAAATCCACGATACCTGTGGGTTACACCGCTTCCATCAAGGAAAAGCTTGGCAATGACAATCTGATCTTCTCGCCTGAGTTCCTGCGCGAAGGCAAAGCGCTTTACGATAACCTTTATCCATCACGTATTGTGGTCGGAGAAATGTCTGAACGTGCTGAAGTATTTGCCAAGTTGTTGCAGGAGGGCGCCGTGAAGGAAGACGTACCTATCCTGCTGACTCATAGCTCCGAAGCAGAAGCAATCAAGCTATTCGCCAACACCTATCTCGCCATGCGTGTCGCCTATTTCAATGAGCTGGATACATATGCGGCCAGTCATGGTCTTGATAGCCGTCAAATTATTGAGGGCGTTGGATTGGATCCCAGAATTGGTTCCCACTACAATAATCCTTCATTTGGCTATGGTGGTTATTGCCTACCTAAGGATACCAAGCAGCTTCTGGCCAACTATAGCAATGTGCCGCAAAACCTGATCAATGCGATTGTGTCATCGAACAGCACACGCAAGGATTTCATCGCGGAAAGTGTCCTGCTCAGGAAGCCTAAGGTGGTGGGTATTTACCGCCTGATCATGAAAGCAGGCTCTGATAATTTCCGTGCCTCCAGTATTCAGGGCGTCATGAAACGCATCAAGGCCAAGGGTATAGAGGTGATTGTGTATGAGCCTGTGATGCAGGAGACGGAGTTCTTCAATTCCAGGGTAGTGAATGATCTGGACGCATTCAAGCAACAGGCCGACGTGATCGTTTCCAATCGTTTGACAGCCGAGCTCAAGGATGTGGAAAGCAAAGTATTCACCCGGGACTTGTTCGGTAGCGATTAATGCTAAGCGCCAGGCTAGCCTGGCTGGCTCAATTCCATTCCATTAAGACAATTAATAAGATGAGGGCAAGATGTCAATTGCTATCGTACCAGTAGTACTTTGCGGCGGATCAGGCACCAGATTGTGGCCACTTTCGCGTGAAAAATATCCTAAGCAACTCCTCAACCTGATCAATGATGATTCATTGTTGCAGGCAACCTTAAGACGCATACAAGGCGATGGCGCTGAACTACAAGTTGGGGCACCTCTGGTCGTCTGCAACGAGGAGTATCGCTTTGTGATTGCAGAACAATTGCGCCTGATGAATGTATCTGGGACCGTGCTGCTTGAACCCATAGGCAGGAATACTGCGCCAGCATTGACTATTGCCGCCCTTGAGGCCAGCCAGGTTGGGCAGGATCCTATTCTGCTCGTCATGCCTGCAGATCATGTCATTGTTGAAACCGAAATTTTCCAGGAGGCGGTCAAGCTGGCGGCTATCCAGGCGGAAGCAGGGCATATTGTCACCTTTGGTATCGTCCCGGATAGTCCTGAAACCGGCTATGGCTATATTCAGAAAGGTGAAGCACTGGCCAAGGACAATGCCGCGCATGCGATTGCCAAGTTCGTCGAAAAGCCGGATTTGCAAACCGCTGTCCAATATATAGAAAGCGGGCAATTTCTTTGGAACAGCGGCTTGTTCATGATGCGAGCTTCGGTCTGGCTGCATGCCATGGCGCAATGCCGGGCCGATATTCTCGAGGTGGCTAAAGCTTCCTGGGATCAAAAGCAGGATGACGGTGATTTTGTCCGAGTGGATAAGGTACTGTTTGCCGGCTGCCCCAGTGATTCTATTGATTACGCCGTCATGGAAAAGGTGACCAAGGCTGAGGCCGCGCTACCCAAGGGGGTCGTGGTGCCATTGGCCGCGGGTTGGTCAGATGTCGGTGCCTGGGATTCCTACTGGAAAGTGCTGCCGCAGGATGAAGGCGGCAACGCCAGCAAGGGTGACGTCATGCTGACGGGGTGCGAAAATATTCTGGCGCTTTCTTCCAGCAGACTGGTAGCTTGTGTTGGTGTGAGCAATATTGCGGTGGTAGAAACACCTGATGCAGTGCTTGTGATAGACAAGAACCAGACGCAGGAAGTGAAAAAGGTAGTCGAACTTCTGAAGGCTCAGGGCAGACAAGAGGCCAGTCTGCACCGTAAAGTGCACAGGCCATGGGGCTGGTATGACAGCATTGATATGGGTGAAAGATTTCAGGTCAAGCGTATTGTCGTCAATCCTGGCGCTACACTTTCATTGCAAATGCACCATCACCGTGCTGAGCACTGGATTGTTGTGACTGGCACAGCTGAAGTTACTCGTGGAGATGAGGTGTTCTTGGTATCCGAAAACCAGTCCACCTATATTCCTCTGGGAGTGACCCATCGCCTTGCCAATCCCGGCAGATTGCCTCTTGAAATGATAGAGGTACAGTCAGGGGCTTATCTCGGGGAAGACGATATTGTCCGATTTAATGATCAATATGGTCGCTCATAAGCTATCAAGTTGCCTGTATTGACATGCTCGGAGTCAATTTGGAGTTATGGCGGAATTCTACAGATAGAATAGTGATGGCCTAATTGCCAAGACCCGTGAATGATCATTTGTTCAATATGGGTAGTGGTGAGTAATGTTCAAGATTTTGACACTAGAGAAGAAAAACTTGATTGTGATTGGGCTGTTACTGTTCTGTAATATTGCATGTTCATTGCGTTGTAAAAATGACTGCAGTGATCGTCATGCCAAATATCAGGCCTTATATTTTATTGGGGTGAGCTTTAGATCAAGCGAAATTGCAATCAGCATTGCTTGGTAAATTGGAAAGAAGGGGAAGCTTATGTTAGGGGGATATAGATTTTTATTGGCGATATTAGTAGCCCTGTCGCATTTTGGTTTTATATACAAAGGGTTGAATCCCGGGCAATGGGCAGTAATATCCTTCTATTTTCTTTCTGGATATTTAATGTGGATGCAGTTTGGAAAATTCAATGCACAAAAGGAGCTTTTCGGTGCATCGATGACATTTTATATCGATAGGTTTTTGAGAATATTTCCTCTTTACCTAATTGTATTAAGTTTTATGTATCTAACATTAGGTGGTGTTGATCACCTAGAAAACTATTTATTATTCCCATTGAGTTATCATAGTTTGTTAGGTGTAAAAGCTGAAATATTCCCTGCTTGGTCTCTAGCAACGGAGATGCATTTTTATATTTTGGTGCCTTTTTTATTCCTAGCTAGCAACAAAATACTAAAAAGTGTGATGTGGCTTAGTTTTATGATTTTCATCATATCACCATTTTTATCTAACTCTACATGGTGGGGTTACTATGGTGCGCCTGGAACGCTTTTTGTATTTGCAGCAGGGATGATGTTTGCCAAAGGTTTGAATATCAAGCCCGTTCTCTTCGCAAGTATTGTGGCGTTGGCTGGGTTTGTAATAGCCAAGACTTTCCAGCCCGCTTTGCCTTGTGGCATCAATATCAGTGTATGCCTGGGAATGATTTTTGCCGCCTTGGTAGTTCCGGTACTCAGTAAGCTTAAAGGTGGAAAATGGGATAAAAACTTGGGCGCGTTGACTTTCCCCTTGTTTTTAATTCACCCCTGGGTGGTTGAGTTTTTCAATTTCGATAATATGCTATTTCTTTTGCTTACATCGCTTGTTATCTCATGGGCGCTCATGGCGTTTATAGAAAACCCATTTGATAAGCTGCGATACGCAGTCAGAAAAATTTTATTAGGTAAATCCACCAGTTATTCGAAAACGACAAATTTACCGCCTGAGACTTAATCGACATGGATGACCTGGCGATTACCCATGCATCGTTGGCAGTTTAAAAATTGCTTTCATGACAGGCTGTTTTTGGCTTGGAGCTTGCTACATCTCAGCGATATATTTATCACTCATATTCGATCTCGTTTGGCGCGCAGCCATAGCCGCAATGATCTTTGTCATTCATTGCGGCTCGGAAACAAGGAACTCATAGATTGCAATGAGTTCCTGATAATTTTTCTCTGAAGTGTATTTTTCCTCATAACGCTGTCTGGCCAGGCGTCCCATTTCCTTGATCTTTTCAGGATGCTGATTAGCCCACTGGATTTTAGCGGCCAGGTCTGCGTCGTCGCCAGGGTTGAACAATAGTCCGGTCACACCATCTTCAATCAGCTCGGCTAATGCACCTATCCTGCTGGCGATAATTGGTAGGCCGCATGCGTAAGCCTCTACTATCACCATGGGGAAACCTTCATACCATACGCTAGGCAGTATCAAGGCATTGGATGATGACATCCACTGCCTAACTTCATGGGTTTTGAGGCTACCCAGAGGTTCAACTAGTGGGACTGATTGTTGCACTTGGCCGGCCAACGGCCCGTCGCCAGCTACTGATACCTTTATGGCAGGCTGATCTGATGTTGGATGGAGCCTGCGCAGAGCGCTCAGCAATACATCTATGCCTTTTTCCTGTGACAGCCGTCCTACAAATAAAAAGCCTGCGCGCTCCTGCTCTGGGGTTTGTTCTACATCGACAAAATTCGGTTTGATAGTGAGTAGTTGCGGGTTAATCCCAGCCTGTACAAATTTACTCACGGAAAACTGGCTCAAGAGTATGAATCGCCCTACGGTGCGATTCCAGGTCCCCAGTGTTTTATGCGTAGCAATCATCAGCGCCAACATCAAGGTGCCTATATAAGAGTTTCGGTAAACCCGCTTCGGTATCGTCCACCATGGGCCGTGAGTCAAACTACGTTCCGTGACCTTGCCATCATGCATTAATAGCGCGGTAGGGCACACCAAGCGGTAATTATGCAGTGTCATTACCACGGGGATGTGGCTGGCCTTGCAGGCATAAAACACGGCTGGCGAGATCAGCGGGAAAAAGTTATGTACATGCACAATATCCGGCTGCTGTTCACGTAGTATTTTCCGAATACGGAAATAAGATACTGGGGAAAATACAACGCCAGCTGCCGCACTGATTTTACCTAACAAGCCGCGTACGCTGTCATTGGAGACCAGGTGCAATTGCACGTCATGACTGTGCTGCTGCAGGAGCGCTACTTCATTGCGTACCACACTGTCTTCCCCGCCTGCGAGCTGGTAGGCATTATGTACAACCAAGATTTTCATGTGTTCTCCAGGGGGTAATTCAATAATATGAATGCGTTATCGACGTATGGATCGGTTTGATGGGCATAATGATTTCATCCAATCAATGACCATAAGCATGAAATTATCCAAACAGTGTCAGCATTCACATATTTTAAAAATCTATTTTAAGTATTCAATCTGCGTAATGTTCCAGAGCTAAATGCAGCTCATTTCTCCAGTCTGGTAACGCTATGCCAAACGCTTGTTTCAACTTTGCATTGTTGAGTTGAGAGTTGGCTGGTCGCAATGCTTTAACGGGATATTCGGCGGCTGTAATAGCTTGGAGTCCATCCGTATTTAAAGCTAAATCATCCCATCCTTTGGCGGCTTGCAACTGTAAATATTGCTCAATGATGGCGACTGCAAATCCATGCCATGACGTGTGACCAGCATTGCTGATGTGATAAAGCCCGCTTTGATTATTGGTGCAATGCCTGAGTATTTGCGCACTGGCCTTGGCGATGGCGAGACTATGAGTCGGTGCTCCGATTTGGTCAGCTACGATATTCAAATGGGTCTTTTGTTGCGCCAGCTTCAGGATGGTCTTGTAAAAATTGGCGCCATGGTTACCAAACACCCAGCTGGTACGCAGAATCAAATAGCGGTCATGAAATGCCTGGACTGCTTGTTCCCCCGCGAGTTTGCTAGCCCCATATTGATTGAGGGGACCTGTAATATCTTCTTCAACATAGGCTGTTAATTTGCGGCCATCAAACACATAGTCCGTAGAGTAGTGCAGCAACCATGCTCCCAGCCTGTTCGCCTCTTGTGCCAGTATCTTAGGCGCAGAACTATTGATGGCGTGCGCCAGCTCAGTTTCAGTTTCTGCCTGATCAACGGCGGTGTAGGCTGCCGCATTCACAATCAGGTCTGGCTGCAAAGACTGTACTGCTTGGCGTATGGACTGCTCGTCAGCAAGATTCAATTGCTCGCGTCCTAGGGCAACTACCTCACCCAATGAATGCAACTGATTGATCAAGGCATGACCAACCTGACCATAAGCGCCAGTCAGCAGAATTTTGCTGTATCTGGGTTTCATGCAAAGCACTCTGCATGCGCTAAGGAAATACCTTGTTTATCTTTGTTGGAAAGTTGGAAGGGTACGTCAAGTTCTGGCCATTCGATACCTATCTCAGGATCATTCCACGACAGGCAGCGTTCATGGTTGGGAGCATAAAAATCAGTGGTTTTATACAGAAGCTCAGCACTGTCGGACATGACTAAAAAGCCATGGGCAAAGCCCGGAGGAATCCACATCTGTTTCTTGTTATCGCTAGATATGACTTCACCTACCCATGCCCCAAAATTAGGCGATGAACGCCGAATATCCACGGCGATATCAAATACCACGCCTGCCACGACACGAACCAGTTTTCCCTGCGGCTGCTGAATTTGATAATGCAAGCCTCTTAACACGCCTTGGCTTGATTTAGAGTGATTGTCCTGTACAAAGTCGTAATGCTGGCGGGTTACTTGTTCAAAGGACTTCTGATTAAAGCTCTCTAGGAAAAAGCCTCGGTCATCTTCAAATACCCGAGGTTCAAAGACAATCACATCGGGAATGGTGGTTAAGGTGTGCCTCATTAAAAAACTTTTTCCTTCAACATGCGCAACAGATATTGACCGTAACCATTCTTGAGATAAGGCTGCGCGATTTTTTCCACGTCTTCTGCGCTGATATATCCCTTGCGGTAAGCAATTTCTTCAGGGCAGGCAATCTTCAAGCCCTGGCGTTTTTCTATGGTCTCAATGAAAAGTGAGGCTTCCAGTAGCGACTCATGGGTACCGGTATCCAACCAGGCATGGCCACGCCCCATGAGCTCTACATGAAGATTGCCAGCAGCCAGATAGGCATTGTTGATATCGGTGATTTCAAGCTCACCGCGCGCAGATGGTTTGAGGCTGGCGGCAATATCCGTGACTTGTTTATCGTAAAAATATAAACCAGTCACGGCATAACGTGACTTGGGGCTTGCAGGTTTTTCTTCCAGGCTGATGGCCTGACCAGCCGCATCGAACTCTACTACCCCGTAACGCTCTGGGTCATTAACAGGGTAGGCAAACACGGTGGCAGAATCATAGCGTTGATCGGCATTAATTAAATCCCGCGCAAGGTCGTGTCCATAGAAGATATTGTCACCTAGTACCAGTGCGCTGGGATCCTGGCCTATGAAATCCTTGCCTATGATAAATGCCTGAGCCAGACCATCCGGTGATGGTTGCACTGCATAACTTAAATTAAGACCCCATTGACTGCCATCCCCGAGTAGCTGCTCAAAGCGTGGTGTGTCCTGCGGGGTTGAAATGAGCAGAATATCGCGAATACCTGTCAACATTAACGTGGAAAGCGGGTAATAAATCATGGGCTTGTCATACACCGGCAGCAGTTGTTTGGAAACTGCTTGTGTCACTGGGTAGAGCCTAGTACCAGACCCACCAGCAAGAATGATGCCTTTTCTCATGCTGTTCTCCCGGCATAATTTTGGTTGACCCAATTGCGATATTCACCAGTGGTGACATTGTGTACCCATGCTTGGTTGTTCAAATACCACTCCACGGTTTTGTGAATGCCGGTTTCAAAGGTTTCAGTCGGTTTCCAGCCAAGCTCACGTTCCAGCTTGGTTGCATCAATGGCATAGCGGCGATCATGTCCGGGTCTGTCTTTGACAAAAGTGATCTGCTCTTCATAGCGTTTGCCATCTGATCTGGGCTGTAGCTCATTGAGGATTTGACAGAGGGTATTGATTACATCCAGATTAGCTTTTTCATTCCAGCCACCTACATTATAGGTTTCACCCAGTTTGCCAGCTTCCAGCACACGGCGGATGGCGCTACAGTGATCTTTGACAAACAGCCAATCACGGATTTGCTGACCATCACCATAAATTGGTAGTGGCTTGCCCGCTAGTGCATTCAGTAGGCACAAAGGAATCAGTTTTTCTGGGAAGTGGTAAGGGCCGTAGTTGTTTGAGCAGTTGGTCGTCAGCACTGGCAAGCCATAAGTGTGGTGGTAAGCTCTTACCAAATGGTCTGACGCTGCTTTAGTCGCAGAATAGGGGCTGTTGGGAGCATACGAGGTAGATTCTGTGAATGCTGGATCGGTAGCGCTTAATGTGCCATAGACTTCATCTGTAGAGACATGTAGAAAACGGAATTGAGGATTTTCTTTTTCTGCAGGATTTGCAGCAACCAGACTATTCCAATATGACCGTACCTCTTCCAGTAGATGGAAAGTGCCTACGACATTGGTTTGGATAAAGTCTTCTGGACCATGAATAGATCGGTCTACATGGCTTTCAGCGGCAAAGTTGATCACTGCTCTAGGTTGGTATTCAGCCAATAGTTTTGCTAGCAACTCATGATCGCCAATATCGCCATGTATAAAAATATGATGGGGGTTATATTGAATATCTACTAGATTCTCTAGGTTGCCTGCATAGGTCAGCTTATCCAGATTTACCACTGTGCCAAGGCCTGCGTGGACCCAGTCCAGTACGAAGTTGGCACCAATAAAACCTGCGCCACCAGTTACGATGATGGTGTTATTTAATGTCGTCAATTGAGTAACTCATTTTTGATTCTTTTGCTGATAGTGCAATTTCTACTATTATGCACTGG
Source organism: Methylobacillus gramineus (assembly GCF_020532675.1). Lineage (GTDB taxonomy): Bacteria > Pseudomonadota > Gammaproteobacteria > Burkholderiales > Methylophilaceae > Methylobacillus > Methylobacillus gramineus. Next base: position 133,428 of record NZ_JAJAVE010000001.1, read on the forward strand.
GGACAGTGGATAAAAAATATCATAAAAACAGCATCTACACTTTTTGAAAAGTTGCATTATCCCTGACTCAATCAATGAATTGATAGTAATTAATTAGGATTTTTAGACTAACAAGGATAGTTTTACTAATGATATTAGTTACAGGTGGCACAGGTTATATAGGTTCACATGCGTGTGTGGAGTTGATTCAGGCTGGGTATGAGGTGCTGGTGCTGGATAATTTCAGCAATAGTCAGGCGCATATTATTGATCGCATCAAGCAGATCACGGGCGCGGCGCCTTTGCTGGTCGAGGGCGATGTGCGGGATGAAGCCTTGCTTAATGGTTTATTTGCAAAGCATAAATTTCAGGCGGTGATGCATTTCGCTGGGCTAAAGGCTGTCGGGGAGTCAGTAGCTCAGCCATTACGTTATTACGATAACAATGTGGCAGGTAGCGTGACATTGCTGCGTGTCATGAAGAAGTTCAACGTGCGGAAGTTTGTCTTCAGCTCATCCGCCACTGTGTATGGCGATCCTGCCAGTGTGCCTATCCGTGAAAATTTCCCTCTGTCTGCCACCAATCCTTATGGTGCAAGCAAGTTGATGGTGGAAGATGTTTTGCGCGATCTCGCCGCATCAGATCCGGAGTGGCGGATTGCCATTTTGCGATATTTCAATCCCGTTGGTGCCCATGAAAGTGGGTTGATCGGTGAAAATCCTAACGGTATCCCTAATAATTTGATGCCTTTCATCACTCAGGTAGCACAAGGGCAACGTGAGTCGTTGTCTATTTTTGGCAGCGATTACCCTACTGTTGATGGCACGGGTGTGCGTGATTACATTCATGTGGTTGATTTGGTAATAGGGCATTTGCGTGCACTAGAAAAGCTGGAAAAGGATACTGGTGTATTTACCAGCAATCTTGGCACTGGTCAGGGTTATAGCGTGCTGGAAGTGGTCAAGGCGTTTGAAAAGGCCAGCGGCCGTGCAGTGCCTTATAAGCTGGTGGACAGGCGTCCTGGAGATGTGGCGGCGAGCTACACTGATCCAGCATATGCAGAACAGTCGCTTAACTGGAAGGCAACCCGTGGGTTAGAGCAAATGTGCATTGATAGTTGGAGATGGCAAAGTTCTCTTGCTGGAAGTGCCTGAGGCTTGTGCTGCTTTGGTGCTTGCATGGTGAAAACCTGCTGATTGCGGTGCATGGAAAGTAATAGGCTTAGTCGGTGTATAATTTTAGTGTGTTGATTTAATTATAAAATAATGTAATTTCATTAGCTGGCCCGAATGTTGCTCATCTTTCAAGTGTCTTAACCTTGATGGGAGATGTAGCAATGAAAAACCTTGTGATGACGTGGGTAGTGGGTGTGTTAATGCTGGTTGCTACAACAGCATCTAATGCAGCCACGGGGTTTGATGAGGTCGGCTATCTTTATGCTGACGACAGTTTGCCTAGTGATACTGTCTTTTCTCACAGCCTTGATGCGGGTGTTTATGAGTTGGCATTACTGGATTACCAATTTCCTGCGGCATTCTTGCCTGGGACATTTGGTATAGAGGTATTTCAGGGCGCCACACTGATTAGCACATTTTATGGTTCTGGTACGTTTGTCTTGCCGCAATTAACTGCCGGCTCTTACCTTTTTAGCGTATTTGGTGATGCCAATAACGGGGTCGGTGTAGGTTCCTTTGGATTTACCGTCTCATTGGTCCCTGAAGCCGATACCTGGGCACTATTGATCGTGGGTATAGGCTTGCTGGTGGCTTACACTTCTCGTCGAAAATCGCCTTTAATTGCTGATAACGTTTAAGGATCGGATCATGAAAAAATTACTGATAATGGCCAAGATTTTTCTGCTGGCTTTGATGTTCTCTGGTAGTTTGACGGCAAATGCTGCAACCGTATTTGAAGTTGATGCTGCTACAACGATTCCTGGGGTATACAAATACAATGTGGCATTGTTGGCGGGAGATTATTCCTTGACGCTGGAAGATATTGACAGCTCTTTCAGTTGGTTGGGAGTGACGGTCGGCAAGGGTGCCACAAACTATGGTCAGTTAAGTCTGTTGGGACCAATTGATGAAGGTGTACTGAATTTTTCAATTGCTACTACCGGCATTTATACGGCCTTGGTATTTGCACAGGGCGGTATCGGGCCGATTAACCTGATTATTTCCAGTGTGCCAGAACCTGAAGCTGCTGCCATGTTGATGGCAGGCCTGGGTTTGTTGGCATTCAGGGTACGTCGCAAACGCCTTGGCTGATGACTGCTAGATAAAGACGTTGTAACATCTATGGGAGCTTAGGCTCCCATTTTTATTGTTAACGACTATTCATCTATAAAAATACGAAAGCGCGTGTGCGATATCTACTGATTTTAGCTCTCATGTGGGTGAGTCTTGATGGGCAGGCTGGTGAGGCTATTTCTCTGCGAGTACCCACAAAAGGTGGGTATGCGTTGCAACCTGAAAATATTGCGGTCATCGTCAATACTGACAATCAGGATAGCGTTAAGGCCGGGGAGTACTATGTGCAGGCGCGTCATATACCAGTTGCCAATCTCATCCGGGTCAGCATTCCCTCAAGTCCCAAAAAGCTATCAGCCCAGTATTTCACCCAGTTCAAGCAAGAGGTAGATGCTCAGCTTGAAGCCAAGCATCAGGTAATTGTCATGATGTGGACGGCCCCATACGCAGTAGAGTGCAATTCAATTACTACAGCCATGACCATGGGGTTTGACCCTGAGCAGTGTGCCAACACTTGCGCGCCTGCCAAACACCCTAACCGCTATTTCAACTCAAGCTCACTCCAACCTTATGGTGATTTTGGATACCGCTTGTCCATGTTGTTGCCTGTGCAGTCTTTTGATCAGGCTAAAGCCTTGATAGATAGAGGGATTGCTAGTGATTACAGTGCGCCAGCAGCCACGGCCTACTTTTTGAATACTTCAGACAAGAACCGTAGCAGTCGTGCTATGTTCTTTCCGCCGTCTGGCAGGGTTGCCCAGCGGTTCCTGGAGATCAAGAATCTTAAAGCCGACACTATCCGTGATGCACAGGACGTGATGATCTATCACACCGGGTTAGTCACGGTGCCTGATCTTGATACCCTTAAGTTTTACCCTGGTGCATTGGCTGATCATTTAACGTCAACGGGAGGAGATTTGCTCGGAACGGGACAAATGAGCAGTCTACGCTGGCTGGATGCTGGCGCGACCGCAAGCTATGGCACAGTATCCGAGCCTTGCAACTACTGGCAGAAATTCCCTAACTCAGCCGTGTTGCTCAAGCATTACCTGATGGGAGCTAGCGCTATAGAGGCATACTGGAAAAGCGTAGCCTGGCCGGTGCAGGGTGTCTTTATTGGTGAGCCATTGGCATCACCCTATAAACGCTGAGCTGAGTTTGTTGTGGTGAAACTTGGCTCTATGCGATAATCACCCGATTAATTAGTTCGTGCATTGCGCGAATATCGTCTTGATAAAAGCCGTCATGCGGCTTTTGCTGTTTTATTGGATAGGGATATATGCCAGTCATTCGTTTGCCAGATGGTTCCGAACGCAAGTTTGAGGGGCCGGTTACCGTTGCAGAGGTCGCCATGAATATAGGTGCAGGCCTTGCGCGTGCTGCTTTGGGTGGCAAGGTAAATGGTAAAGCTGTCGATACCTCTTATCAAATCAGTGACGATGCTGAGCTCGCCATTATTACGGATCGGGATGCTGATGGCCTTGAGATTATCCGTCACTCCACAGCCCATTTGCTGGCGCAAGCAGTAAAGCAGTTATTCCCAGAGGCGCAGGTGACCATAGGCCCAGTCATAGAAAATGGGTTTTTCTATGATTTTTCCTATAAGCGCCCATTTACACCTGAAGATCTGGAAAAGATCGAAGCACGTATGCAAGAGTTGGCTAAGCGTGATATCCCTATCGTCCGCACGGTGATGCTGCGCGACAAGGCGGTTGAATACTTCAAGTCGATTGGCGAGTCCTATAAAGCTGAAATTATTGCCTCCATCCCCGTGGATCAGGAAATCTCGCTTTATACCCAGGATGACTTTACCGATCTTTGCCGTGGTACGCATGTGCCATCCACTGGCAAACTCAAGGCATTCAAGCTCATGAAGGTTGCAGGTGCTTACTGGCGTGGCGACTCCAACAATGAAATGTTGCAGCGTATCTATGGTACTGCCTGGGCCAAGAAAGATGACTTGGATGCCTATCTGCATATGCTGGAAGAGGCTGAGAAGCGGGATCATCGCAAACTGGGCCGGCAATTAGACTTTTTCCACATGCAGGATGAAGCACCTGGCATGGTGTTCTGGCACCCACGTGGCTGGAGTATTTGGCAGGAAATTGAGCAGTACATGCGGCAGATGTTCCGTGAATATGGTTACCAGGAAGTGCGCACCCCGACCATCATGGATAGAACATTATGGGAAAAGTCCGGCCACTGGCAGAACTATCATGACAATATGTTCACGACCGCCTCCGAGAATCGCGACTACGCAGTCAAACCCATGAATTGCCCTGGTCATGTGCAGATATACAACAACAGTCTGCATAGCTATCGTGATTTGCCGCTGCGTCTGGCAGAGTTTGGCTCCTGTCATCGTAATGAGCCATCTGGGGCACTCCATGGTTTGATGCGGGTGCGTGGCTTTACCCAGGATGATGCGCATATTTTCTGTACCGAGGATCAGGTCAGGGACGAAGTCGCTGATTTCATCGTGATGCTTTACAAGGCTTATCAGGATTTCGGTTTTACTGATGTGCTGGTCAAGCTTTCTACCCGTCCTGAAAAGCGTGTTGGTTCTGATGAGGCATGGGATAAGGCCGAGGAGTCTCTCGCAGCCGCTTTGCGTCAGAATAACCTTGAATATGAAATCCAGCCGGGCGAGGGAGCTTTCTATGGTCCCAAGATTGAATTTACATTAAAGGACAGCCTTGGTCGTCTTTGGCAGTGTGGCACGATACAGCTAGATCCCAATTTACCAGAGCGCCTGGGCGCAGAATATGTAGATGAAGATAACACTCGCAAACACCCTGTGATGCTGCATCGTGCAATTGTCGGCTCCATGGAGCGCTTCATCGGTATTTTGATCGAAAACTTTGCCGGAGCGATGCCAGCATGGCTTGCGCCTGTGCAAGCCATGGTGCTGAATATCAGTGATGGACAAGCGGCTTATGTCAATCAAGTTGTGGAAGAATTAAGGAAAAATGGCCTTAGAGTCGATTCGGACTTGAGGAATGAGAAAATAACCTATAAAATCCGCGAACATAGCTTGCAGAAGCTGCCTTACCTTTTAGTGGCGGGGGAGCGTGAAATGCAGGCAGGTCAAGTGGCCGTGCGTACCCGCAAGGGCGAAGATCTGGGCTCTATGTCTATCAGCGCTTTTATTGAGCGTCTGAAAAGCGATGTAGCCAACAAGGTCTGAATGCCTAGTGTGTAGCGCGGTCTATTATTTTGACCATTTAAATTAATAACGGGAGATTTTGCGATAGCTCAAGATAAGGAAGTACGAATCAACGGTGACATTACTGCACAGCAGATTCGTTTGGTTGGGGTGGATGGCGAGCCATTAGGCATTGTCAGTCTGAATGAAGCATTTGCCAAGGCAGAGGAAGCTGATATCGACTTGGTCGAAATCGCCCCTCAGGCAGTCCCGCCGGTATGTCGGTTGATGGACTACGGCAAGTTCAAATATGCTGAAAGCAAGCGCCAACACGAAGCCCGCCTCAAACAAAAGCAGGTGCAGGTCAAGGAAGTGAAATTCCGTCCTGGTACTGATGATGGCGATTACCAAGTCAAGTTGCGCAATTTGATCCGATTCTTGAATGAAGGCGATAAGGCCAAAGTGACCTTGCGCTTCCGTGGGCGTGAAATCACGCATCAAGAGCTGGGTTTGGCTTTGTTGAAGCGTGTGGAAGCCGATCTTGCAGAACATGCAGTGGTGGAGCAGTTTCCCAAGATGGAAGGCCGTCAGATGGTGATGGTGTTATCACCACAAAAGAAAGCAAAGCCTTAAAATCCACGGATTTTGTGGTTTGTGAGTAGTAGCAGTAAAGAGGTAGCGACGTGGCCTAAAGGCATGCCCGATCGCTCTTTTCAATGTTCCTTTAGGAGAAAAAAATGCCAAAGATGAAGACCAAGAGCAGCGCCAAAAAGCGCTTCAAATTCTTGGGTAATGGCAAGGTGAAGCGTACTCACTCTCACCTGCGTCATATCCTGACCAAGAAGACCACCAAGCAGAAGCGTAACCTGCGCGGTACAGCGATTATTTCCCCAACTGACATCAAGCGCGTACGCGCCATGATGCCAACTCAATAAGGAGATAAGAGATGCCTAGAGTAAAACGTGGTGTTATCGCTCGTGCCCGTCATAAAAAGGTTCTGAACGCTGCCAAGGGTTATCGTGGTCGTCGTAAGAATGTATACCGCGTTGCCAAGCAGGCGGTAATGAAGGCTGGTCAATATGCTTATCGTGACCGTCGTCAAAGGAAGCGTCAATTCCGTGCTCTGTGGATTGCGCGTATCAATGCTGGTGCACGTGAGTATGGTTTGACTTACAGCCGTTTCATCAACGGTCTGAAGAAGTCTGCGGTTGAAGTTGACCGTAAGGTGTTGGCTGATCTGGCTGTATTCGACAAACAGGCTTTTGCCAAGTTTGCCGAACTGGCTAAATCAGGTCTCGCCGCTGCCTAAGCAACAGCAATAGAAAAAGGAGGCCTTGTGCCTCCTTTTTTTTCCGGGTTTTTCCACAAAATGCCGGTGATGAGCCCCAGTTTTTCTATAGGTTTGATCTATAAGAATTTATTGGGTAATGTGACAAGCCGTTTGTGAAAGTATCCTGAGAGTCCAACTGAATAACATGCAAAATCTCGATCACATCATTTCCGAAGCCCAGCGTGACTTTTCTGCTTGCGGCAGTATCGCCGACCTAGAGCAGGCCAAGGCTCGTTACCTGGGGAAAAGTGGCAGCCTTACCGATGCACTTAAAGGTTTGGGTAAACTTTCATCAGAGGAACGTCCTGCCGCTGGAGCAGCCATTAATGTGGTCAAGCAGCAGGTCGAGGCGGCACTCAAGGAAAAGCGTGATGCGATTCTGCTGGCAGAGCAGGAGCACCAACTGGCAAGTGAGTCCCTGGATGTTACTTTGCCTGCCCGCCAGCTTGGCCAGGGTGGATTGCATCCGGTTTCCCTGACCTTGCGGCGGATTGAAGAGCTGTTCCGGTCTATTGGTTTTGAGGTGGCAGAAGGGCCGGAAATTGAATCGGATTTTTACAATTTCACTGCCTTGAATATCCCTGAGGATCATCCGGCACGCGCCATGCACGATACGTTTTATGTGGATGAGCAGCATGTGCTGCGCACGCATACTTCCCCTGTGCAGGTGCACTATATGCAGGACAAAGAGCCACCACTCAAGATTATCGCTCCTGGTCGTGTGTACCGTGTTGACTCTGATGCGACGCATTCCCCCATGTTTCACCAGGTTGAGGGCTTGTGGGTGGATGAAAACATCAGCTTTGCCAATCTCAAGGGCGTGGTGCAGGATTTCTTGCAGCGCTTCTTTGAACGCGATGACCTTCAGGTGCGCTTTCGTCCTTCATTTTTTCCGTTTACAGAGCCATCAGCAGAAATGGACATGAGCTGGGGTGACGGCTGGCTGGAGATCGGCGGGTGCGGCATGGTGCATCCTGAAGTGTTCGGACATGTAGGCATCGACAGCGAAAAATACCGTGGTTTTGCCTTTGGCCTGGGGGTCGAGCGCCTGACCATGTTGCGTTATGGCGTGAATGACTTGCGCTTGTTCTTTGAGAACGATCTGCGCTTTCTTAAGCAATTTGCCTAGCCCTTATTCTGGATAGACCAACAATATGCAATTTTCTGAACAATGGCTACGCCAATATGTTAATCCAGCCTTAGATAGCGAAGGCCTCGGGCATGCCCTGACCATGGCTGGACTCGAAGTCGAAGCGCTAGAGCCTGTGGCTGCGGATTTCACCAAAGTGGTCGTGGCTGAGATCATCAGTGCGGAGAAGCATCCAGATGCTGATCGCCTGCAAATCTGCAAGGTGAATGTCGGGACAGATGAGCTGCTGCAGATTGTCTGTGGAGCACCCAATGCGCGTGCTGGCCTCAAGGCGCCCTGTGCGCTGGTGGGAGCAGAGCTGCCTGGCTTCAAGATCAAGCAGGCCAAAGTACGCGGTGTGGAGTCCTTTGGCATGATGTGTTCTGCCAAGGAACTGGGCTTGGCTGAGGAAAGCAGCGGTTTGCTGGAGCTGGCTGCAGATACTATAGTGGGTCAGGACATCCGGACTGTATTCGAGCTAGACGACAAACTGTTTACGCTCAAGCTGACGCCCAATCGTACTGATTGCCTCAGCATTGTTGGTATTGCACGCGATGTGACGGCACTGACCGGTGCCACTCTCTTATTACCCACCATATTGCCAGTAGCTGCCAAGATCAATGCACAGCACGCTGTGACGGTTTCCGAGCCCGATGCTTGCCCGCGTTATACAGGCCGCCTTATTACAGGAGTGAATGCTGCTGTCACCACGCCAGACTGGATCGTACGTAGATTGGAACGCAGTGGTGTTCGCAGCATCAGCGCGATAGTTGATATCACCAATTATGTGCTGCTGGAGCAGGGACAGCCGTTACATGCCTTTGATGCAGATAAGCTGCAAGGCAATATAGAAGTGCGTTATGCGCGTGCAGGTGAGCAACTCGTGTTGCTTAACCAGCAAACTATCGAGTTACAGCCTGACATGTTAGTGATCGCTGATAGTACGGGAGCGCTCGCGCTTGCTGGCATTATGGGTGGAGATAGCAGTGCAGTTGGGGATGATACGTCCAACATCTTCCTTGAAAGTGCATTTTTCACCCCTGCCGTCATTGTAGGCAAGGCGCGCCGACTTAACTTCTCTACCGATTCCTCTTATCGTTTCGAACGTGGCGTGGATTTTGGTAATACCTTGGCAGCGCTGGAGCGTGCTACCAACCTGGTGTTGGAGATTTGTGGGGGAGAAGCCGGCCCGGTGACTGAAGTGCTTGGTAGCTTGCCTGCCAGGCCCCCTGTCAGCTTGCGTATGGCACGCTTGATCTCGGTATTAGGAATTCCACTGAATATCCAGGATGTCCTAAACATCCTTCAGAAGTTGAATTTCACTTATACCCACAGTGGCGATGTATTTGAAGTGACGCCGCCTAGCTATCGCTTTGATATTGAAATCGAGGAAGACCTGATTGAAGAGGTGGCTCGCCTCTATGGCTACGACAATATCCCGGCTACTGCGCCGCAAGATCAATTGCGTATGCTGCCATCGGCTGAAGCCAGTTTAAACCGCAACTGGCTGCGCGATACATTAGCGGCAAGTGGATATCAGGAAATTGTCAGTTACAGCTTTGTCGATGAAAGCTGGGAACGTGAGCTGTTGGGTAATCCCAATCCGATCCAGTTAAAGAACCCAATTGCGAGTAACCTGAGTGTGATGCGCAGCGGCTTGTGGGGCGGATTGCTGGAAACCTTGATGTATAACCTTAACCGTAAGCAGGAGCGAGTGCGTCTGTTTGAAATCGGTGCCACTTACTCCTCTGTTACGGATGGATATGCTGAAATTACACGTATTTCCGGGCTTGCCTACGGTGATGCGGCTCCTGAGCAATGGGCACAAGAAGCGCGGGAAGTAGACTTTTTTGATGTTAAGGCTGAGATCGAACGTCTAGCGGGTGGGCGAGTGCAGTATGTGACAGCGCAACATTCAGCCTTGCATCCAGGCCAAACAGCGCAGGTGATATTGCATGGTAAACCCATCGGCTGGATAGGCAAGCTGCATCCAAAATGGCAGCAGCAATATCAGCTGCCACGTAGCGTCATTTTGTTTGAGCTGGATGTTGAGCCATTATTGCAGCGCAAAGTGGCGGAATATACGCATGTGCCAAAATTCCCACCTGTACGACGTGATATTGCCGTGCTGGTGGATGAAAATACCAATATTCAAGCATTAACAGATAGCATGTGGGCTGCTAAAAATCCACTGATAAATGAGATTGCATTGTTCGATGTTTACCGTGGAAAAGGCATTGCCGAAGGCAAGAAAAGCCTTGCATTTCTTGTGCTTATACAAGATACTCAAAAAACTCTGACCGATGTAGAAGCCGATGCAGTGATGGCATCGATACTGGATTTATTAGTCCAGCAACATGGTGCCACGTTAAGAAATTAGAAAAAGTAGTAGGGAAAGGTTTTGCATGACATTAACAAAAGCTGATTTGGCTGATTTGCTGTTTGAGCAAGTAGGGTTGAATAAACGTGAAGCCAAAGATATGGTTGAAGCATTCTTTGAAGAAATCCGCACTGCACTCGAAGCGGGAGATAGCGTCAAGCTTTCAGGATTTGGTAATTTTGAATTGCGTCAAAAATCAGAGCGTCCTGGCCGTAATCCTAAAACTGGTGAAGAAATCCCGATCACCGCACGTCGTGTAGTGACATTCCATGCCAGCCAGAAGCTCAAGAGCAAGGTAGAGGAGGCATATGCCGGAGCAAGCGCCTAAGGTCCAGCTTCCTCCAATTCCGGCGAAGCGCTATTTCACCATTGGTGAAGTGAGCGAGCTGTGCGGGGTTAAGCCGCATGTGCTGCGGTATTGGGAGCAGGAGTTTACCCAGCTTAAACCGGTCAAACGTCGAGGCAACCGCCGATACTATCAGCACCATGAAGTGCTGCTGATCCGACGTATTCGTGAGTTACTGTACGAGCAAGGGTTTACCATTAGCGGCGCACGCAATCGCCTGGATGACCATGCCGCGGTCGGATTGGCGAGTCATCATCCGGCTGAAGATTCGCCTGTGGCTCAGGCTTCAGCGCATGCGTTGGCTAATCCAGCCACAACACCGCATTATGACTTTGTCTCTTTACGTGCTGAATTACGTGAAGTGCTCGATTTACTTAGCGCGCATTGAATTAAAACCTCATTTTCATCTGTCCGAAATCGGGCTTTTTCGATATAATCGCTTTCTTGCTTGTTCGGCCTGCCGAACAGCATCGGTTCGGGGCGTAGCGCAGCCTGGTAGCGTACTTGCATGGGGTGCAAGGGGTCGTGTGTTCGAATCACACCGTCCCGACCAAAAAAATCATATAGTTACGAGCATTCCCCATCGTTTCAGATTTAAAAGTATTAGAACATATTCTAATACTCATTTCTTCGGAGTCATTGTCAGGATCACCTCTGACCTTTCCGTTAGCATCTCCTCCATATAGATTGATTAGTATCTGCAACTAGCCACCTAGAGTCTCTGCATTGATAGGCACCGGGCATGGCCTTCCTCCTTATTGCTGGGGTGGCGGAGTTTCAGGGAGCACTCTTTCGACTGGATGAACAATTGAATGCCTCGAGGCATGGGTAAAAGACAAAAAACTAGCCAATTTTCTCGTTTGATTCTAAAAATGACAGATTGATTAAATTGGATAAATAGAAATCAATTCTGCGATATAATATTGGAAATGCTATCCACAGGAATGGCTTCTACATTGGCTTGCAGGCTAAATAGGCCTATAGCAATGGGACTCTCCAGTCTCGGCCAATCAATTCAATAATGAGTAGCTTGTCTGCTCGCTAGAGTTGCAAGAATATTAGTAGGGGCTAATTTCTTGGAGATATTAAAAGCCAGAGTCTCTGGCTTTTTTCATTTGTGGACAGGCTTCAAAAATCAATAAAGGGTTGCCTAGGTCATGAGCTTGAATCTGCCTTTTGTGAAGGAAACACGCTTCGGCAACTGGTTCCTGAAAACCAATATGTGGAAAATCAGGGTATTGGATAGGGCGCTGAATGATCTTCAGCGATTAATGCCCGCAAGGCGCGCGCAATACTCCCATATTCTTGATGTAGGCTGTGGGTTTGGTCATTCATTTTTTGCCCTGGCCAAGCGATTCAATCCCCAGCAGATTACTGGACTGGATGCTGATCCTGATCTGCAGGCACGTGCCAGTGACAGTGCCAGGAATTGCCCTGCGCAAGTACGGTTGTTTGCCGGGAATGCATCCTTGATGCAAGGTATTCCGGACAATGAATTCGACATGGTGTTCTGTCATCAAACTTTCCATCATATCGTGGACCAGGAAGAGGCAATGGCTGAGTTTTTCCGTGTATTGAAACCGGGAGGCGTGCTGTTGTTTGCTGAATCCACCAAGCGCTATATTCATTCATTGCAGATCCGCCTGTTGTTCCGTCACCCTATGCATGTGCAGAAAACCGCCGAGGAATATATTGCCATCATTCGCAATGCGGGCTTCAGTTTGCCGGATGCACAGATTTCATTACCGTTTCTCTGGTGGAGTCGGCCCGATGCCGGGTTGTGGGAGTGGATAGGTTTCCCCCTGCCGAAAAAGCGTGAGGAAACCCTGGTGAATGCAGTGGCGATCAAGCCAATGCAATAGTGCGGTGGCGGCAAGCATGTGAGCTTGTCGCTGATAATGGATTACTTCAGTTTGACTACATCACCCTTCAGCGCTACGCCGGACATCAAGGCACCGCTGCCACACATATATTCTGTTTCGCTGCTGGTTTCCTTATTCTTGTAATTGCTCTTGATATTAATGACGGCATTGCCGCCTTCCTTGCTGGCACGGTCTTGCAACTCAAGCAATGCGCTCAGGAGCGTCCATTCACAGGCTTCCTTATCTGATTTGTTGAAGCCATTGGTTTTTTTATTGGTTTTCCACTCTCCCAGGGTCTTGGCGACAGCAGGGTGGGTCTGATTACCGAAGAACAGCTTGATTTCAGGATCCAGTTTTTCCTTGGCTGCAGCGGAGTTCAAGGCATCTTCCAGCGAATGCATTTTCTGGTCATCACGTGCCATGGCCTGGCTGCTAGCGAACAAGATAGTGATCAGCAGGGCGGTGTTCAAGATATTTTTCATTGTTGCAGGCTCCTTTTGGATGGGTAATGGAATTGTATTATAGGGACTGGAATACCAGGCTGACATTGGTGCCGCCAAAGCCAAAACTATTGGACATGGCACTACGTATTGGCTGTTGCAGATTGGCCCTTAATACCGGCATGTTGCCTATTTGGGGATCTGGCGTGTCAAGATTGGCGCAACCCGCTACAAAGCCGTCCCTCATCATGAGCAGGCTGTAGATAGCCTCATGGGCTGCTGCAGCACCTATAGGGTGACCGCTTAGGCCTTTAGTCGAGGATATCAGGGGCAGCTTGTCACCAAATACCTCGCGGATGGCATGCAGCTCGCAGATATCGCCGAGCGGGGTGGAGGTGGCATGGGTGTTGATGTAGTCGATGCTAGAGGATCTGGTAAGCCCCGCTATTGCCAGGCGCATAGCTCTGGCAGCGCCTGCGGCGGAAGGCGTGACCATATCAAGGCCATCCGAGCATGCACCGTAGCCTGTGATTTCGGCATAAATATGGGCACCACGTTGTTGCGCATGTTCCAGCTCTTCCAGAATCAAAATGCCTGCACCACCGGCAATCACAAATCCATCGCGATCTTGATGATATGGCCGGGAAGCCGTGGCATCGTTGTAACGCGTGGACAAAGCTCCCATTGCATCAAATGGCGCTGTGGTGGCCCAGCTGGTTTCCTCGCTGCCACCGACAATCATGATGTCTTGCTTGCCAAACTGGATTAGCTCGGTGCCATAGCCTATGCAATGTCCCGAGCTGGCACAGGCGGAGGTAATGGAGCAACTAATGCCTTTGATGGAAAAAGCGGTGGACAATGTGGCAGAAGCAGTGCTTCCCATTATGCGTGGTACGGCATAAGGCAATACTTTGCTCAGGCCCTGGTTGCGCAGGGTATCCATGGCCTGGACATGCTCCCATGGTGAGCCAACGCCTGAACCTATTACCATGCCGGTTCTAGGAGAGGTCAGCAGGGACTCTGGCAACTGGCTGTCGTGAATGGCCTGCTGGGCAGCATGGTAGGCATAGAGTGCGGTATCCGCCATGAAGCGCCTGTGCTTGCGGTTCACTGGAGGTAAACTGCTGATATCAGGAACGCCAGCCACCTGGCTACGCAGGCCCATTGCGGCGTATTCTGGCATATGGCGCAAGCCTGAGCGTCCTTGCTGCAGGGACGCTGAAACCGTGTCTATATCATTGCCAAGACATGAGACTATGCCCATGCCGGTGATCACTACTCTGCGCATTTTTAGGAAAAATTCCTCATATCAGCGCCTTAATAATTCCCTGTCTATTGAGGATTTAAGGGCACTCACCCACTTGTTGTAGAAAGGATGAATACTAGGTACGCCATATTTAACGTCGTACTTCATGTTGTCGCTGCTGCGATAGAGGATAGAATATTTATCAGCAGTGTAAGGAATATTGACTGCGATGGTATGTTTATCCCTGACGACCAAGGTGGCGATCAATTCACCATTCTCACTGCGGCTGATGGTCCATTGATTGATGCCAGCACCGGTGATAATGGCTTGCTCTACATCACTGGCCTGTAAAGATTTTCCGCTGGCGGAGATAATCGGGACATCTTCATAATTGATCACAGCAGTGACAGCCCTTGCCAATACAGGGGGGGCAATCAAGATGGCGAATATAAACAAAACAACATGTAGTCTGAATTTCATTGTTATCCCCTTTAAGTGTTTCCGTCTGATCTTGCCCGATATGGTTTTATGATACTTATGCGCAGGATTTTAGAATAATTGAAGTATTAATCCCACCAAAAGCAAAGTTATTGCTCATCTGGTATTCCACCTGCATTTGCCTGCCATTTCCCATAAGGTAATCAAGCTCGGCACACGCAGGATCAGGATGTTGCAGGTTCAATGTTGGCGCAAACCAGCCCTGGCGCTGCATCGCAATAGCCCACCAAGCTTCTATTGCGCCACAAGCACCTAGAGTGTGGCCCAGGTAACTTTTCATGGAGCTGATAGCGATATTGGCACCGAATACTTGATGGGTGGCCTGACTTTCCGCGATATCGCCGCGGTCAGTGGCCGTGCCATGCGCGCTGACGTAGCCAATCGCTGAGGGGGGGATCCCTGCATCGTCCAGGGCCTGTTGCATGGCGACTGCCATGGTATCGGCTTCAGGTTGCGTGATATGGCGTCCATCTGAATTGCTGCCAAAGCCAACGATTTCGGCATATATGTTGGCGCCACGCGCTTTGGCGTGTTCGTATTCTTCCAGGATCAGAGTGGCAGCGCCTTCTCCGACGACTAGCCCATCACGATCCCGGTCAAACGGGCGTGGGGTGGTATGCGGTGCCTCATTGCGGCTGCTGGTGGCAAACAGGGTGTCGAATACGGCAGAGCTGGGGGCGGACATCTCCTCGGCACCACCAGCAATCATCATGGTTTGACGGCCAAAACGAATGGCTTCATACGCATAGCCTATGGCCTGGCTCCCCGAGGTACAAGCGCTTGAGGTAGGAATGACGCGACCCTTGAGGCCAAAAAACAGCCCGATATTGACGGCCGTGGTATGCGGCATCATTTCGATGTAGCAGGTCGATGTGACATTTTGCATGGAGCCGGTTTCCAGCATATGGGCAAATACGCGGACTGGATCTACGCTGCCGGAAGAGGAACCATAGGCAATGCCCATACGGCCATCGCTGATCAGTGGGGCATTCAGGAGCCCGGCATCTGCCAATGCCATCTCACTGGCACGAACTGAGAGCAAGGCGACCCGACCCATGGAGCGGGTTACCTTACGTGAATAATGGCTGGGGGTGGTAAAGCGGTCGACAGGAGCCGCAATGCGGGTGTTGAGCGATTCGATATAATCCCATTCCGGCATGGGCCGGACCGCATTCTGACCAAGGCGCAGTGCTGCTTCTATCTCCTGCCATTGATTGCCCAGCGCCGTGATGCCGGCCATCCCGGTGACAACAACGCGCTTCATCAGATAATCCCGCCATTGACACCTAGTACCTGACGCGTGATGTAAGAGGCATCATCTGACATGAGGAATGCTACTGCCGCCGCCACTTCCTCTGCCTCGCCAACCCGGTTCATCGGGATGATTTTGAGTGCTTCATCGACCGTTTCGAGTTCATCTATCATGTCGGTGGCAATCAGGCCAGGGGCGACGCAGTTGACGGTAATCTTGCGGCTGGCAAGTTCCACGGCCAATGCCTTGGTGGCGCCTATCAGGCCTGCCTTGGCAGCGCTGTAATTGACCTGGCCCCGATTGCCCATGACCCCTGATACCGAGGCCAGCGTGACAATACGGCCACCTTTTTTCATGCGCACCATCGGCATGGTCAAGGGATGTACGACATTGAAGAAACCATTGAGGCTGGTATCCAGCACTTGATCCCAATCCTCATCAGACAAGGCCGGAAACGCACCATCGCGTGAAATCCCGGCATTGCATACAATGCCGTAGTAAGGGCCTTGCTGTTCCACTATGCCATTCAATGCTGCCCGGCTGGCAGCCCGATCAGCCACATCAAACTGCAGCATATCGGCCTGGCCACCAGCCGCGATAATGTCATTCATCACGGTTTGTGCTTCCACTTTGCTGCTACGGCAATGCACAGTCACGGCAAAATTATCACGTGCAAGCCGCAGCGCAATAGCGCGGCCTATGCCGCGGCTTGAGCCAGTGACTAATACACGCCGAGATAGTGTGAGGGCGCTCATGCAGCATTTCCTTGTAAGAATGATTCAAAGTCATCGGGTTCAAATACCTTGAGCGTGGCAGTGGCAAGTTCACCAGTATCGTCACTGATCTTGCAGTCATAAGCCCCCAGGCCACTATCATCACGATAGGCGAGGGTAACGGCGATATGCAAGACCTGATCTGCAGTAAATGCAGCCACCTTGGATTGGTAACTGCGCGTGCCCAACAATACCCCCTGTTTCTGTGGTGCTTTCTGTAAGCGCTTGAGTAACCCGACGTGGGCGGCAATTGCTTGCGCCATCAGCTCTATGCCTATCCAGGCCGGCATATTGCCTGCTTCATCCGCATACCAACGATCTGCCTGCGGGATACATTCTGCCAGTGTTTGCTCGTCGCCAACACTGAGTATGCGTTCCAGCATTGCCATATCTCCGCTATGCAGGAGTAATTCAACTATAGGGGGTAATAAGTCTTGGTTCATATTTTATGTGATTGCATCGCCAATAATCAGGCTGGTATTGCTACCGCCGAACGCGAATGAATTGCTCATGCAGCGGCGGCCATGGCCACTGAAAGCCTGATCTTGCTCGGTAAATGTAAGCGGTGACAAAGTGTCATCCACTATGCCATCCCAGATGTGTGGCGGCAATTGCTGATGCTGCAGTGCCAACCAACAAAATGCCAGTTCAGTGGCCCCTGCTGCGCCCAATGTATGGCCGGTTAATGGCTTGGTTCCGCTACAGGGAACGCCTGCAGGGAAAACGCGGGCGACCGCGTGGCTTTCCATTTCATCATTTTTGCGCGTGGCAGTGGCATGCAGATTGAGGTAGCCGATAGCTTCAGGCTTGAGAGATGCATCAGTCAATGCTGCCCGCATTGCAGACTCCGCACCTCTACCTTCAGGCTCGGGGGCTGACATATGATAGGCATCGCTGCTTTCGCCTATGCCGAGCAGTTCGATGGACGATGCCTGCTTGCTCAGAATAAAAAATGCGGCACCTTCGCCTATGTTGATGCCCTGGCGATTGAGGCTCATGGGCTGGCATAGTGCGGCCGAGGTAGATTCCAGTGCAGTGAAGCCATTGATCGTCAGTTTACACAAGGTATCTACACCGCCCACCAGTACAGCATCGCAAATACCATGCTTGAGCAGGTTGCGCGCAGACTGGAATGCCTTGGCACTGGAGGTACATGCGGTTGAAACGGTATAAGCCGGGCCGCTCAGCTTGAGATAGCGGCTGGCAAACAGTGCAGGTGTGCCCAGCTCCTGCTGCAGATATTGATAGCCTTCAGGCAAATGACCATTGGTCTGCTGAGCCATCACGGCCGCTTCGCCTTCAGCCATGCCAGAGGTGCTTGAGCCTATCACGACCCCTATACGTGCAGGCCCAAAATGCGCTATTGCAGCGGCTATCTCTGCTTCTATCTCAAGCATCGCCGCGAGCAGCAATTGATTATTTCGACTGGAAAAATCGGCCAAATGGCTGGGGATCTGCGGCAATTCCCCGCGCGTCCGTCCCACCCGAGCAGTACCTTCATGCAACCATCCTTGTTCCAGTGTCATACCGCTGGTATCTCCCTGAAACAATCCCTGCATGATGGCGTGCTTGCCATAGCCCAGGGCATTGATGATACCGAGTGCAGAAAGATAATAACGTTGGCTCATGGTTCAAGACCGGATGTTGCTGAGGGTTCTTCCGGCAGGCTGGTGATGTTCAGTGTCATTTGCGCGGCCGGAATGGAAATCGCCAGTTGTCGATAAGGTATTGCAGGGTCTGTGTACTGGATATCCATCAGTACCTTGCCGCCGCGGTTGATGTGCCGTGCTTGTGCACTTTCTTCCAATTGCATGGCTGGGTCGAGTCCGGCCATGACCGCGTCCGCAGGCCATAAGGCTAGTTGCAGCAAGGCTAGCATCAGGGCGGGGTCCAGGCGTTTATCAGGGCTGAGTAGCGCGCTGGCATCATGATTGTTATAACGCAGGTGCATGATTTTCTGGCCGAATAGCGTCAGGCCGACAAAATCCAGGCCATGCGCGTCGTTTTCGATTGAGGCTATCATGGACTCATGTTTGCCATTGAAGGTGATATCTACCTGTTGCTGGGTTTCAAATGCGGGTATCAGGGCAGTATTCTGCAGGCAGTATTTTCCTCCGCCAGGGATAGCGGCACATTGGGTATCATGGGGTGCACATGCGTTGAGCACGCTGGCAATCAATAAACAGACAAAAATAGCGGGAAGTTTCATGTTCAGGCTTTTTGATCAAGTTGACGGTCAAAACTCAAGAGCATGGGAGCGAGGAATGCCGAGACTGCAATGCCTATAAGCAAGGTCAGGCCAAAACTGGACAGTGCAGGCATGCTGCTAAATGCCAGCATGCCGAAGGAGAGCAGCGTGGTACCAGCGGAGAGCAATACGCCTGCCAATGTTGCCGCGGCATGGATGCCACCTTCACGCAGGAATATGGCGTAATTCACACCCACGCCGAGCACCAGCATCAGGCCCATCATATTGAACAGGGTCAGGGCAATGTGCAGATAACCAAACAGGCTCAGGGTCAGCACCATTGCCAGTACCGTCGGCATCAGGATAATGAGGGATTGCTGCCAGTGGTAGCGCATGGACAATACCAGGAAGATCAGCCCAATAGCACCCAGCAACCAGAGCGAACTCCACTGCCGATAATGCTCGAACAGGGTGCTGACGCTGCCAGCTTTATCGACAAATGTCACATGGGGCAGGCCTGCGGTTGCCTGGCGCAGGTGCTCCAGATGCTTGATGCCCTGCGGCAGCACAATAGCTGCATAGCCCTGGTCGGTCTTACCCAGCCATAAGTGGCGGAATGGGGTGGATAACGGTTGTTCCAACCATGATGCAAGCTCTAGTCTGTTATCTGCACTCGCCTTGAATGCGGTGATTTGTTCAATTGCTACTTCATCGCGCAGTCCGGCCTCTTCCAGCATGGAAGACAGCTGCTTTTCATCTGCAAATACGGTGTTACTCCACAGGCTACGATTGTCTGCTTGTCTTTGTCTTGAGGGCACAAATGAAGCCATGCCTTGATAGCCTGTGAGTGTTTCTTGTTGGATCAGTTGGTTGAGCTTTTCATGCAGCGCTTCTTCATTCTGCAGCAATTGTTCCGTGTCCTGGCCTTCTACCAGGAAAAACTGGCTGCTGTTATCAAAGCCGATGATGCGACGGATGGCTTCTTCCTGGCTCACCAGGTCGGTTGAGCGTGCAATGAGTAAATGGACGTCATCATTCGCCTTGAGTTGACTCCATCCTGGAATGGCAAGCACCAGCAGTAGGCCCGTAGCCAATAGGGATGCTTTGGCACTGATGCGGTGTTGCCATTTCAGCAGGATTTTTCTTGGCAGTGCCACTGCGGTTTCAGGGTTGCGGCGATTAGGGGTACGTAACAAGGCAGGCAGCAACAGGAAAACTGACAGCCAGGCGGAGGTGAGGCCGACCAGCGCGAAGAGGGCAATTTGCGACAAAGCCGGGAATGGCGCCAGGGCCAATGCCCCATAGCCCATCAGACTGGTAATCAGTGCGACAGTGAGTCCGGCACCGATGCGTCGCAAGCCTTTCATGGGCTCCCAATCTGCTCCTGCACCCAGGTGAGCGGCAAAATACTGGATGGCATAATCAATCGCTTCCCCTATCAGGCTGGCGCCAAACACCAGTGTGATCAGGTGAATTTCCCCGTATAACGCCAGCGTGACTGCAATGGCTGCAGTGATGCCAAACCCCACAGAGAGTAACCCTAATACTAGAGGGCGTATTGAGCGAAAGACGAGGTATAGCAACAGCAGCATGCCGACTAGGGAGACAACACTGATGCGGTGAACTTCCTGCTCGGCACTTGCCCGTGCGGCATCGGCATAAAATACGGTACCCGCACGTAGCAGAATGGTGTCAGGGTGATGGGTCTTGAGCACATGTTCTGCCATGTCCACGGCAGTTGCCACCTGATGCTGCACGTCACCGTTATAGGCGGAATCAGGCAGGTCTGCGCTGACAAACACCCAGGTCTTGCCATTACTGCGGCTGACCAACATGCCGTTATGCGGCTCCAGTTGCAGGTTTTTCAGTGGCAGGCTGGCCAGCCAGTCATCAGTCAAACCAAATGGATCAGCCGCGGCT
Organism: Methylobacillus gramineus; assembly: GCF_020532675.1. Classification (GTDB taxonomy): domain Bacteria; phylum Pseudomonadota; class Gammaproteobacteria; order Burkholderiales; family Methylophilaceae; genus Methylobacillus; species Methylobacillus gramineus. Next base: position 154,165 of record NZ_JAJAVE010000001.1, read on the forward strand.
GACATTGTCAGGCCGAAGCGGAAGGGGGCATACAATTTGGTTTGCAGACGATCTGGTAGTGAGTGTTGCTGTTTGAATAACTCATTGGCAAGCTGAACACGATCTGCATCACTCAGCAGGTTGTAGCGATAAGGCTGGAAAAAAGCACTGATCTGTTTAGGATCAAGCGGTGGAATATCGGCAAGCACATGACGGAAGTTGCCGGTAGAGCGTAATTGCGCTGCAAAGGCACGTGCAGCAGCAAATGCGGCGGGTGCATCTTCATTACCCAGTAGAAAGACGACACGGTTGCCTGCGGCTTCTGCAAGCTTGTTCACGGCCTGCTCTGCCACCGGATTGCGCTCTGTCGTGGGCAGCAGTGCCAGCAGATTGGTTTGCAGCGGGAAGCGGCCAGTCATCTGGCTGGCGCAAGCCAGCACCGCAGTCAATGCCAGGATCAACCAGAGCAAGGCACGCAAGTGCAAGGCGTCGAGCTTGAATCTCATGGAGCTTACAGGCTATCCAGTAATTGCTGCTCGAGGGCGCTGGGTGCGGAGGCTGTGGAATTACTGAACTTGATCTGGGTCAAGTCACCACTGGTTTCTGCAATCTCTATCTGCTCCACAAACTGATTCCCGTTTAACTTAAGCTGTTGCAAGAACTGCTGTACCTGGGCTTGCTTGGGTTGAAGCACGATATTCCATTGTTGTGGGGTGCCTGTCACCGTCGCATCAAAATGGTCTTTTAATGCCTGTGTGTTGGCGCCCAGCATGGCGCGAAATACTCGTCCCACCTGGGCTAGTCCAGGAATGTCGCGCACACCACGCTCCTTGCGGCTGCCATCGGCACTGATTTCTATGATTTTGGTTTCGCCCAGTAGATAGCTGACACGATAAGGGCGTTCTATCTGCCATAACACGCCATGGCGGCTGGAATAGACCAGCTTGCCATGCGTCAGCAATGGACGTTTGAGCGAGGCCATTTGCTTGGTTTGCGTGAAGTCGGCGCGCACGACTTGATGTTGCTCTATCTGTTTGCCTATGGCGCTTAGCAGTTCAGCATCGGCAGCCTGGCTGCTGGGGATTGTCAGGATGCTGGTAGCCAACCAGGCTACTGCGCTTGCCAATATTACATTCAGCCATGCTTGTGCTGTGTTCATGCCTTGCATATGGCCTCCAGTTTGCTTGATACGATAGGGGGTGAAACGAATTGCAATTCCATATTGCTTGCATCCACGGCAAGTTGGGTGGTGTAGCCTTTGGTCAGGCGCTCACCCGTCTGTGTGTCCGTGATTTCATAGCCGATCTTGAGTCGGTTTTCATGTTCCAGCAAACTGGCGGTGACACTGACGTGTTGACCGTAAAGAGCAGGCTTGACGTACTTGAGGTGGCATTCGACCACCGGCCATAAATAACCAGAGGCCTGCATTTGCGGGTAATCGTAGTTGAATTCTCGCAACAGCGCGCAACGGGCAATCTCAAAGTATTTCACGTAGTGTCCATGCCAGGCCACATTCATCACATCAACATCATGAAACGGGATTTCTACAGTCACGGTGGCACTCAGTTTAGGCATTGGGGTAGAGCTCCCAGTGTTGATGGCGGATAAGTCCTGTCAATGCACGCAGCTCGGCTTCCAGTGGGCGGTCTTCATCAAGGAAGGCACTGTGCGGGCTGGTCGTTGCGATAAATTCACTCACCGGCTTGGTCAGCCCGGAGGGTTTGCCTGGACTGACTTGCTGGCGCAAGGTAACGCCCTGCACGGCTGCCATGATCAATGCTGCCGCCACTTGTTCGGTGAGCTCCAATACACGTAAACAATCGCGCGCAGCAATGGTCCCCATGCTGACCTTGTCCTGGTTGTGGCACTCGGTCGAGCGTGAAAACACACTGGCGGGCATGGTCAGTTTGAGCGCTTCTGCAGTCCAGGCTGAAGTGCCGATCTGCACGGCCTTGAAACCATGATTGATGGCAGCGCGATGTCCTTCACTGCCGGAAAGGTTTTGTGGCAAGCCGTGGTTATATTTGCTGTCCACCAGCAGTGCCAGTTGCCTGTCCATTAGGTCAGCCAGGTTGGCGACGGCATTTTTCAGGCTATCCATGGCAAACGCAATATGACCGCCATAGAAGTGGCCACCATGCAATAGCACGCCGGCATCGGGGTCTATCAGCGGATTGTCGTTGGCACTGTTGAGTTCATTTTCTATATCACGGCGCATCCAGCCCAAGGCATCGCGTGCAACGCCAATCACGTGTGGTGCGCAGCGTATGGAATAGCGATCCTGCAGGCGTATGACCTCTCCGGATTCTTCAACAATATCGGAGAAAATCCAGGCAGCTGCCTCATTTTGGCCAGCATGCGGTTTGGCGGCAAACAGCCGGGGATCAAAATGGCCGCGGTTACCCAGCAAGGCAATCTGCGCCATGGCGGTGATGCGGCAGCACAGGCGGGTGAGATATTCAGCTCGCTGCCAGGCCAGGCAAGCAAGGCCGGTCATCACGGCAGTGCCATTCATGATCGCCAGCCCTTCTTTTGGGGCCAGTGTCAGCAAGGGGATATTCAGCGATTGCAGTACCTCAGTTGCTGGTTGCAGCCTGCCCTGGTAACGCACTTCACGTTCGCCAATCAGTGCGGCTGCCACATAGGAAAGGGGGGTGAGGTCGCCACTGGCACCTACCGACCCTTCTTCCGGGATATTGGGCAATATGCGGTGATTGATCAGGCTGGAAAGCTGTTGCAGCAATTGCCACCGCACACCAGAGTATCCCTGTGCCAGTGAGTTGAGGCGACATACCAGCACAGCCAGTGTTGCTTCATCATCCAGATAGGCGCCCAGGCCACAACCATGATAACGGGTCAGGTGTAGCGGCAATTCATTCACCAAGTCAGCAGGGACTGTGACGGTGCAGGAGTCACCATAGCCGGTATTGACGCCGTAAACCGTGCCATTATTCGCCAGCAGGCTTTCCAGGAAAGCCGCTCCCTTATCGATGCGAGCCTTAAAGGTGGCAGTGCTGGATAGGGTCACGCCATGCTGGTGGCGCGCTACTTGCAATACATCCTCTATACTGATGCGCTGGCTACCGATGGTGATGGAGCGAGAGGCTTGCGGGGATTCAATATCTGGCATATTCATGCGTCAGGGCTGTTCCTGCTGGTATAAGTGAGTAGGGATTTGTTTCTTGGCGGGTGTTGCCCAGAAATCGTAAAAATTGAACCATTGTAGCGGTGCTTGCAGGCAGTAGCTCTCCAGTCTTTGTGCATATTGCTGAACATAGGCCTGCAAGGCTTGCTGGCGTTCGCGACGGGGTAATTTTATCTCGTCTGCAAAATGTTCGAAATGAATACGGTAGCCCTTTCCCTGTTGCAGGCAGAAAAACAGGTAAACCGGGCATTCAAGCAGGCTGGCGAGGATAAACGGTCCTTGAGCAAAAGGCGCAGGCATGCCAAGAAAGTCGACGCTAGTGGTACGGCCATTTTCCGCTGGTGGCGTGCGGTCTCCTACAATCACGATCAATTCGCCCTGGTCTATTTTCTCTTTCAGCATGATGGCGGTGTCTGCGCCAAAATGAGAGACCTGAATCAAGTTGATGCAGAAGCTGTTATTGGCGTTTTCCAGCACCCGGTTGAAGCGTTGCGCATGATCGGTGTAAACCACGGCATTCACGGAGGTCTTATTTTTTAGTGTGGCGATTGCCCGCATCATCTCCAGGTTGCCCAAATGCGCGCCTATCAGCATGGCGCCTTTGCCAGCAGCCAGCAGTGCATCCATCTCCTGCTGGTTAGGGAATGTCACGGGCGGAGTATCGCCCATCCAGGCACCCAGTTTATCCAGCGCAGAGCGCGCAAATGACAGCATATGATGAAAAGCCTTATTCCAGGCGGGCTGGGGGCCGGTATTGCTCTGGAATGCATGGATTCTGCGCAGATAATTCAGGGATGCGGTGCGCGCCCGACGGTTGCTGATAAAAAAATAAGCGACGATTGGGTACAGCATGAGTCTGGCCAATGGTTTTCCCAGCCAGCGATAACATGCCGCCACCAGCCCCAATCCACTTGCAGTGCCGCGTTCTGCTAGTTGTGACCAATGTAATGAGGTCTCTTTTTTTGACGATAATTTTCGCCAAAGCAGGCATGGCAGGCGTTTCAGCATGCCAAAAAACAATCTGGTGTGGGTTTTGCTGATATTCAGGTTGTCCTGCCACATGCGGAAATGGGATAAGCCGCCTACAGGATAGATCACGCGTGTGGGCAGGTTGATAAAGCCCAGTCCTAGCCAGGCCAGATGTACCACGATGGCGATATCGAAGTCCATGCGCCGTGGAATGTGAGATTGGTTGATGAGCTTGCAGGTCGCGGTGAGCGGATACAGCCTGAAACCACACATGGAATCTGCAATCTGAAATGACAAGGTTTCTATCCATACCCAGAAGTGCGTAAGGTAACGGCCATACAAACGGCCTTTGGGGACGGAGTCATCGTAAATCGGTTTGCCGCATATCACCGATGCAGGGTGCAATTGGCCTTGCTCAAGAAAGCGAGGTACATCGGCTACATCGTGCTGGCCATCGGCATCTATCTGCAATGCATGACTGTATCCCGAGGCATAAGCGTGTTCCATGCCATGCATGACGGCAGCGCCTTTACCTGCATTGACTGGCAGTCTATACAGCTTTACCAGTGGTTGATCGCTTGCCAGCTTTGCCAACACCTGCTGGGTGGCAAGGTCACTGCCATCGTCCACGATGAAAATAGTCAGGCCGTAGGCCGCCAGTTTGTCTACGGTGCTGACTATGGTGGATTGATGGTTGTAGATCGGAATTAGCAGGCAGGGCTGAAAACTCATGCTGCACCGCCAAATATGATGCGGCCAGAGGAGAATTTCTGCGCGCCCAGTGCAAAGACAAACTCCAGCCGCTGTTGAGGGGCGTGCCATTTTAAGGACAATTCCAGGGCTTGCTGTGGCAGGACAATCGACTGAAACTTGATGTTCTCAAGCGCAGAGAATTTGCCTGTCATGGCCAGATGTTCGCGAGCGAAATGCACGGCCCAGTTTAACTGCACGACCCCTGGCAGAATAGGGAAGTCCGGGAAGTGGTTGGGGAAATAATGCAGCGCTGGCTGCACATATAGGCTAAGCGCAACAGCATCAGGTGCTGTGTGTGTGATGGCTTTAATCTCAGGGAGTAGCTGCATGTGTGACCTCCTTTGCCTGAAATAGCGCCACCAGAGCAGCCTGAGTCAATTTTCCCCGTTCATTCAATGGCAGGGCTTCCGGAAAGCGCCAGTAACGCGGCAGTAATACCGCGTCAAAATGCTGTGCCAGGCTATGGCGCAAGGTGCGGCTGATTACCTGTTTGCCTTGTTCTTCTAATGCCCGCGCGCCTTCCATATTCAATATGATGGCCACACCTACAGCCTGGCGTTGGCGTTGCAGTACGGCTGCTGCCGCATTGGTGACCCAGGGGTGGTTGATCAATTGTTGTTCCAGCTCGAGTAGCGACAGTCGTTTTTCTTCGATTTTGACGATGCGGTCCAGGCGTCCGCGCAGTTCAAAACGCTGGTCTGGCAAACATTGCACTGCATCTTCCATCCTGTAGGGCTGGTCATTGCCCAGGATAGGGGAATGTAACAACAGGGCCTGGTCAGGATCGGCGGCGATGACGATGCCAGGGAAGGGCGTCCAGGCGCAATCCTCTGTTTGTGTGCGCCAGGCGATGCCACCGCTTTCCGTACTGCCGAAAATCTCAGTCGGTGCAACGCCTATATCCTGCCGGAACTGTGCGGCAATTGCAGGTGGCAATGGCCCGCCAGAAGAAAAGATCATGGCAAGCTGCGGTTGCAACGTTGCCAGTGGCATCAGGTCAGGCAATCGGGCGAGCTGCGCTGGACTGGAGACCAGGACGGTATGCCCAAACCGGATGTTTTGTTGCAAGAGGATATCCGGCATAGGGCTGGTTGCTACATCAAATGCGCGGCCAGCAGAGAGCGGCCACAGCAACCGGAACAATAATCCATAAATGTGGTGATGCGGTACGCTGGCAATGATGGTGGCATTTCCCAGTTGCGCGCCCCACAAGTGCTCCAGCACTGCGATTTCGCGTTCCAGTTGCCCCAGCGTCTTGCTCACCTGCTTGGGCAAGCCCGTGCTGCCGGAGGTATATAGGTGTATCAGGCAGGATTCGGCGTTCAGTGCCGGTTGTAGTGTAGCTGCATATTGTATGCTGGGGAGAGTGATGCTGGCGGCATCCGCGTCATAGGCATCAATTAATTGCTGTTTTGTGCCTGGCTGGAAGTTGGGCGGAATGACGACTTCTTTACCGGCGTGTAACAAGGCAAATAGACGCACGATAAAATCAAGCGCATCTTCACTGCTTAACAGCCAGCGTTGCTGTGGATGCAGGGCGTAAGAGGCGGCCAGCCATGCGACCTGCCCGGAGAACCGTGCCCAGTGGATATATTGGTTGCCATCGTGACACACTATCTGATCGGGAGCACGATGGTGGCTGAAAAGCTGGCTCAAGGCAGTCAGCATCTATGCCTCCCGTGTCATCGCACGTTGACGGATCAGCCATTCTCCAATGAATAGCACGCCCATGATGAGATAGGCAATGAAGCCGTTGTATAGCGCCCAGTTGGCACGGCTGGCATACAAGGCGGTATAGAGCGCGATTGTCCCGTTAATGAGGAAAAACAGGCACCAGACCATGGTTACTTTACGCGTATAGGCAATTGCCGCAGGAGGTAAAGCGGAGGTTTGCATGCGCGCGAAAATTTCTATGGTGGAGGGCGGATATTTCAGTGACAGGCCGAAGATCAACAGCATGCCCAGGCTCAATATCGCGGGGTAGGTACGCAAGAGTAGCTCGTTGTTGAAGAGCGCTGTCGCCAGTACCCAGATGAGTAGCGTGGCAGCAATACCTTTTTGCAGATAGGAAAAACGTTGCAGCATGCTGGGCAGCAGTTTACGCCAGCGTAACAGCAGAGTGAGGCCGAGCAAAGCCGCTAAATAGCGCGGTGCAAGCCATTGCAAACCGAAAAAAATGATGACGGGATAGACCAGCCAAAGCAACAGGATATACAGCCTGCCTAGCGGGGCTTTTACATCCATCGCCTAGGCAGCAAGCAAGGTACGCACATTGGCGACCACGTCACCTACAGTGCGAACAGACTTGAAATCCTCTGGTTTGATACGTTTTCCTGTCATGGTTTGTAGCTTGATGGCCAGGTCAACGGCATCAATGCTGTCCAAGTCCAGATCCTGGAATAAATGAGTGTCCATGGTAATGCTTTGTGTATCGACCTCAAAGGTATCTTCAAAGATGGCTTTGAGTCGTTCAAGGATTTCTGCGTCAGACATTTGTGATTCCGTACTGTCTTTATAATAGGATTCCCCAGCGTGGTTGTACTGCCTTTTCCCTGCAACCACGTCAAGGGTGCGTCAGTTCTTCTGCTGTTCTACAAATGCGGCGAGACTACTGACCGATTGAAAATGCTGGCGATTATTGGTGTTGTTCGCCTCTATGGTCAGGTTGTACTGTTTACGCAAAGCAACCCCTAGTTCCAGTGCATCAATCGAATCAAGACCAAGGCCACTGGATTCAAACAGCGGTGCATCGTCTTCAATATCATCCGCAGTGATGTCTTCCAGGTCAAGCGACTTGATGATGAGTTGCTTGATCTCCAGACGTAGTGCTTCCATGGGTACTCAGTGCCTCGGTAAAGTAATGTTCCAGTCGTTTGGTGACTTGCCGTGCCGCAATTGCAGGCGGGTCACCAGGCTTGGCCCATTGGTATATGAATATCGGGTCAAGAACGCGTATTTGTAGAAAAGCCTTCTCGGGCGGGATTTTATACCACTTTGCCCCTTTGGTTAAAGTTGGTGGCGTACATTTAATCAATACTGGGATCACGGGCATTTTTCCATGCATGGCGATATAGGCGGTACCACGCCGGAATTTCAGTGGTTTGCCCTGCACGCTGCGTGTTCCTTCAGGGAATATCATCAAGGGGTTACCTTGTTGCATGCCCTCTGCACAGGCTTGTATCAGCAACTCTGGCTCATCATTACTGATGTAATTGGCAGCACGCACGACGCCTCCCATAAAAAAGTTATCCCACAATGCTTGTTTGACCACGCAGTTGGCGTTGGGCATCAGTGAGATCAGGGCGACGACGTCTATCAGGGTCGGATGGTTGGCAAGCACCAGGGCACCTGGGTGAGCCTTGAGGGTGTGGCCGCCAGTGATTTCAAGCTTGAGTACGCCGACTAACTGCATCAGCTGCAGAAACATGCCAAATGTGTGGCAGATAATCTTGCGTGCCCGCCTGGCGCGCGTATGGGCAGGTGTCAGGTAAAGTGCAGGGAATACAACTGCCCCCAGCACTAATGCACCGACGCTGAATGTCACAAAACAAAACCCGGTGGCAAGCAGACGCCAAGCATAATTCAATTGATTCATCCAATGCAGCCTAGCGGTCATGGTGACTCCAGTGCCAGCTTCTACCTTCGCCCTGCCATGCGCTTGTGCGATTGATCAGGCACTGGATGAAGGCCAGGGCTTGGGGGAAGGGGCTATCCATGGTCTCTAGATTGGCTTGCATGCTGCAGCGGATTTCATGTTGAGCATCGGGGCCTAGCAGCAGCGCAATGGCATGGGGCGCCGCATGCAGGTGGTTGGCCTGATAAATCGCTGGTGGCGGTTCATCGGCATAGACAAATAACAGGGGCTGATCCGGATGGTTGCTGAATTGCATCCATGCTTCCAGCAGGCCAAAACCAATGCTGGAACCCGTGGCCGCTATCGCTATATTGGGGGAGCGGTCAGCGGTTGCAATCGAATATGTACCAGGCGCCGCATTAAGGACAGACATGCTGAATGCGGTGGGGGACGGCGTATCGCCAAGCGTTAAGCTCATCAACATGTCCGTGGTACGTGAAATATCCCCGTTGCGGGACGCGAACACGAGGCGTAGATTGGTATGTGCATCCGCGCATTGGTGGGCAAGAGAAAGCGCCTGTTTTAATAAAGGGCTCAGTCTGCGGCGTAATCCAGCCTCCATGAATTGCAGGTTGATCTCTGGCGGATCCTGCATGTCTTCATGCCAATAGGCCCAGCGCAAGATTGGTAATACCCATTGGGTGGCTGGAGAGTGAGACACTGTCATATATAAAGGTTTATTTAATCTGTGATAAAGACGGATTGAATAGGATTGAAGGTGCCATCAAATGCCTCAGGATTATACAGCGTTGTCCATAGGGAGAGCCTTCCATGCAATACAGAGAATGGCTTCGTCATGGAGATTGCTATCATGAATATGCCAATCCTGAGCTTGTCCCATGTCATCAGGCAGTGAGATGAGGCGTTGATGCTGATCAAAGCCAATATGGGATGGCGGAAAACTCAGCCCCGTTCCTACTGCCTTGGCTATCGCCTCTTTGCGACACCAGCAGGTCAAACCTCGTGCATTGCGCTCATCGCCATTGGCAGCCAAGATCCAGTCACTTTCTTCTGGATGGAATACATATTCTCTATAAGCTTCCCAATTACGATGTTGGATCATTTCAATATCAATTCCGATATTGGCAATGTGGGCAGATCTGGCAATAGCGCAACTGACCCAGTTACCCGAATGTGCAATGCTGATATGAGGGGCATGGGGAAAGTCAAGCCAGGGTTTTCCATGGGCATCCTTAAGCAAAGGCATGGTAGCCGGGGTATAGTGCAGTCCTTGAAATTCTGCCAGTGCTGCGGCAAGCAGCTCTCTTGCTTGCCGTGATTGTTGCATGCGTTGTTGTTTTCTATCGCTGCCTGAGCGGTCGATCTGATTGGCGATGACCATGATGGATGCATCATGAGTGCTGGAGATATGCCCTTGTTTGTTTAGGTAAAGCGTGATCATCAAATCAGTATGGCATGAGTTTGCATGGTAGATGAGGGTGATCTGGCCAATAGGGTGTCGGCAAGCAGCTTCGTTGACATGTGTAGGCCGATTACTCACACTAGTGCATATAACAATATCAGACCGTATCATTTATTAGGGGATTGTCTTGCCGCAGGCGCCTTTTCAAACACGTTGGATCGTGCTTCTTTTACCGCTTGCTCTCGGATTACAGAGTTGTGTGACCACTGACCCAAAAACAGGCCAGCCTTCAATCCGTGAAACTTTCAAGCAGACGTTTGCCAGTGATGATCCTTGCGCCAATAATGCACGCAATATAGGCATTGTGACGGGAGCGTTGATTGGCGGCCTAGTTGGCAATAAGGTCGGTGGCAATAACAAGGCCCTCGGTACTTTGATTGGCCTGGGGATAGGTGGCGCGCTGGGTGGCCTGATCGGCTCAGAGGTCGACAAGCGCGAGTGCGAACTGGCCAAGATACAGAAGAAATATGATCTCGATATGCAGGTGACGCCGATTGAGGTGCAGACCACGTCAAGTGGTGGATCGTCGGCAGCTGGGCCCCAGAAAGTCGGGCTTTCCGTGTCAGTGGTGGATGTTGACAACAAGCCGCAGTTCCGCAGTGGGTCCTCCACCTTGGAAGTAGATGCCAATACCCATTTTGCGGAAATTGCTCACCAGTACTCAATCAAGTCGCAGCTTGAATCATTGGGCGCAGGTACCAGCCAGCAGGAAAGAGACAAGGTTGCGCAAGCCCTGAAAAATAAACGGGTGCTGCTGATAGGGCATACAGATGATAGCGGTAATACCGCGCTGAATGCTGACTTGTCAGAGCAACGTGCACGCTCCGTAGCCCAGGTATTCAAGGCGAATGGAGTGGCTGAGGATCAGTTGTATTATCAGGGCGCTGGTGAAACCCTACCGATTGCTGATAATCGCACTGAGCAAGGCCGAGCAAAAAACCGGCGTGTTGAAATTGTTGATCTGAGCAATGAGGAGGTCTTCAAACTGTACTTACAGACGCGTCGTGCCAATACTGCTTATTACCGTCCGGTTGAGGCTAAATCTGCGACCACAACAAAGGAGACTGCACTGAGCAAGCCCGTGGCTGCAGCTGTCACGCCTGCCAGTACAGGCACCATTGCCAAGCCTGCGACCAATAGTGCTAGCAAGCCCAAGCCCGCAGTGAGTGATGATAAAAAGCCGAAGACCAAAGCGCTCCCCAGCACGATACTGGCAGTGAATGCGATTGATTTTGGCGGTGTGCCATTCAGCACTAAACAAGCAAGCCTGGATGTGGGGGAGGTCAAGGCAGTCAAGAAACCCTTGAGGCTGATTACTGAAGCAGAAGCCAGTGATATGACGGCTATCAGCAGTTGTAACCTGGATCGCCCACGTAATACTGGTGCTGTGAAGTCGTTCAAGGATGATCACGCTTATGCCACTAGCGATTTCATGCCCGGACTGTATGGGAGAACCTGGCATGACACTGTAGGTGGACATTTGGTGGTATTGAATAAGGTGGCTGTGTTGAGCGATGGGGCAGCACCAGCTAATGCGCCTGAACTCAAAATCTATGCCAGCTATGATGCAGTTAAAAATCGCAATGCCAAGCCTGATATTGAATTGGCTCCTGCAGTGAATATCTATCAGGGTAGCAATGGCCTGCTGTATCGCTTGTTTGCAGAAGGCAAGGGAGGGCTTGAATGCCTAGATATTCTCTTGCCAAAAGAAAATAACGGTATTGCCAAGGGTGGCAAGATACTCTACAACCGCGCTGGTGCTGAGTATGTGGTGGATTTCAAGCCCAGAATAAACACAAGCCAAAAGTAATTAGCAGCGTTATTCAGATGTATATTAAGTTTTAAAAAAGGGGAACAATATGCGGGAGTTTTTTGAGGCTTATCCATTACTGGCCTGGAGTGTGGTCAGCACGATGGTTGCCTTGGTGATTGTGGTGGCGTTGTGGGAAAAGGTAAAGTGGTGGTGGCTGAACACCTGGATGAGTTTTCCTCTAATTGGACGTATCAGTAGTCTATCCAAGGACTTAAATCGGGATATGACCAATCCGTCATGGTTCAAGGCGGAGAAGTCCCTGTGTCGTGATTACAAGAAATTTATCCGCATCCAGAATGAGCAGGATTTCAATGACAAGATTGAATATCTGACCAAGGCAGGGGATAACGGACGTCAGGCAATTCCCTTCTGGATATGGATACTTACTGTGGCCATGGTGTTTGTGGAAGCCATGGGTTTTAGCTATGTACTTGCAGGGTATACCTTGCCGGGGGCTAGTGAAAATCTGCAGCAGACTGGGGCTTATGGTATTGCCTTCCTGATTTCCATCATTCTGGTGGCCATGACCCACTTTGCTGGCCATGAGCTTTATAAATCAGGCAAAATTGCCCATGCCCGACGTGAGTGGGCGGAGGATGGTCGTCAACATAAGCTGACCACAGGGACTGTACCTTTGGCCAAGCCACAGTCGATCGACGATGGCGAACCTCGTTATACCCAGTTGTGTAATCGTGTTGGCACACATCCCAGTTACAAAATTACTATTCTGACGGCAATATTTGTCCTGTTTGTTGCTGTATTTGCCACCTATGTGCGTGGACAGGTGCTGGAAAAATCATTGCATCAAGAGGTGGTTGGCACCCATCATGTCGCGCCAGCGAATAGTGCGGATGGCCTGGACTTTTCCAGTGATGCAACTCTACCCGATGCCGACCTGGCACAGGATCTCTCCACGGTTGATAAAGCCGTGCAGGATGAAACCTCGATTGATCGTCATGGCGGCTGGGCAACCTTTATTGTGCTGGCTTTTGTTTTCGTGTTCCTGCAGATACTGGGGGTTATTTTTGGCCATCGCTGGGGCTTTGCTGGTCAAAATAGTGCAGCGGCCTTTGTTGATATAGGTCGAGGCCGATATAACACCTATTCCGATGTACGCGAACATTACCAGGATATTACTGATACGGCACAGTCCAAGTTGGAAACCCTTCAGCAAAAACTGATGGATAGAAATGCCCAGCAAGGCACAGATGGCATGCATACCAGCAAGAGTTTTTATGATTTCATGGAATTGAGTCGACAGGAGGAGGCGAAAGACCGTGACAGTCAACGTCAACATACTCAGAAGTATGCTGAGGAGCGCAAGCCGCAGGTGGTAGCGGATGCTGCTCAATTCAGTGCCGTGATTTCCCTGCAGGATGCGTTGCGTCAACTGGAGGGATTACAGGATAAGGTTGCCAAGAAGGAATATATCCATGGTTTGCCGGAGGCCTTGCAACAAGAAGTGTTAGCTGCCATCAAAACAGCCAAACTTGCAGAGCAGGAACAAAACAGCCGCTCTAAATTGGATTCTGAATTGGATGATCTGCTATGAAGCCGTGGCAGCTAGCAATATGCTTACTCTTTGCCAGTGGTGCTGGGATCGCCGAGGCAGCCGGTAGCTTACCCAGCTGTTATCACGCAAAATTACCTGTGGTGGACTCAACGCCCGAGACTGAAATATTTGTCGTGATAGATCAAACAACGGTATTTGATAATAGCCTGAAGCAGTCGATTGCGAATAACTTGCGCCCATTCCTGGGTGCGAATAACGCATTCTCAGTCATTCGTTTTTCCGCTTATACACAAGGCCAATACACTGAAGTCTTAGCCTCTGCCACATTGGATCCACTCATTAATCAAGCTGCTCGCAACGATATATCCAAGCCTGTGCTGGCCAAGTTTGATCAATGCATAGCCCAACAACCCAAACAAGCTTCCCAGTTAGCAGGTGCTGCCTTGAAATCTGCGTTTGGTGGGAGTAGTACCAACATCAGTAAATCAGACGTAATTGGTAGCCTTAAGGATATTTCAAGCCGCGTCAGGCAGTCTTCAGCCCACCAGAAAGTGGTTCTGATTGCTTCTGATATGCTGGAAAATTCTTCTGTGACCAGCTTTTATGCAAACCAGGCTGTTCGCACCATACAGCCGGAAAAAGAGCTGGGGCTAGTGGAGAAAAACCAGTTGTTTGGTGACTTCTCTGGTGCGAGGGTCTATGTGATAGGGGCTGGATTGCTGGCAGATGATGCCAAAACCAAAGCGGTATACCGTTCACCCCAGACCATGCAAGAATTAGGCGGGTTCTGGAAGCAATATTTCCAGCGATCCAATGCCCACCTTCTTGAGTTTGGGCAGCCAGCCTTGCTCAATCCAGTTAGGTAATTCAAACAGGCCCGTTGTCGGGCCTGTTTCACATTGCAGGACAAAAACTAGACTAGGGAGTATATTTATACGAATGTACGTGAGTCGCTTTAATCTGCGTGCATCATAATTCGTGGCAATTGCTACCATCATTATCAATAACTCTTGGAGGAGTGTGGGATGAGTCTGGATAGTTTAAAGAGTCTAGGTATTAAGGTTCCGTACAAAAACAAATACGATAACTATATTGGCGGCAAGTGGGTTGCACCGGTGAATGGCGAGTATTTCGATAATATCAGCCCGATCACGGGCAAGGTGTTCTGCCAGATTGCGCGCTCCAGCGACAAGGATGTGAACCTGGCACTGGATGCAGCCCATGCAGCCAAAGAGGCATGGGGCAAGACGTCAGGTACGGACCGTGCCAATATCCTGCTGAAAATTGCAGATGCGATGGAAGCCAATCTGGAAACGATTGCAATTGCCGAAACCATCGACAATGGCAAGCCTATCCGCGAGACCATGGCGGCAGATATTCCACTGGCGATTGATCACTTCCGGTACTTTGCCGGCTGTATACGCGCCCAAGAGGGTGGAATCAGTGAAATTGACCATGAAACCGTGGCTTATCACTTTCATGAACCGTTAGGGGTTGTCGGCCAGATTATTCCCTGGAATTTCCCCATCCTGATGGCAGCATGGAAACTTGCACCTGCATTGGCAGCGGGTAATTGCATTGTCATGAAGCCCGCGGAGCAAACGCCTGCATCCATCCTGATTGTGATGGAGATTGTCGGCCATCTGTTGCCACCAGGTGTACTGAATGTGGTGAACGGTTTTGGTGTGGAAGCCGGTAAGGCCTTGGCTACCAGCCCACGTATTGCCAAGATTGCATTCACCGGATCCACTTCCGTGGGTCGCCTCATCATGCAATATGCCAGCCAAAGCCTGATTCCAGTGACACTGGAACTGGGAGGCAAGTCGCCTAATATCTTCTTTGAAGACGTGATGGATAAGGATGATGCCTACTTCGACAAGTGCCTGGAAGGTTTTGCCTTGTTTGCCCTCAATCAGGGTGAGGTCTGTACCTGTCCAAGCCGTGCGCTGATCCAGGAGTCTATCTACGAACAGTTCATTGAGCGTGCCATCAAGCGAGTGAAGGCGATCAAGCAGGGTAGCCCACTGGACAAGTCGACCATGATCGGTGCGCAGGCTTCGAGCGAACAGGTCGAGATCATTATGTCTTATATCAAGCTGGGTCTTGAAGAGGGCGCTGAGCTGCTGACTGGCGGCAAGTCTACCAAGTTGCAGGGTGAGCTGGGCGAAGGATATTACATTGAACCTACGGTATTCAAGGGTAATAACAAGATGCGGATTTTCCAGGAGGAGATCTTTGGCCCAGTGTTGTCTGTGACCACCTTCAAGGATGAAGCCGAGGCGCTGGAAATTGCCAATGACACCATGTATGGCCTGGGTGCTGGTGTCTGGACCCGTGATGGCAGCCGTGCTTTCCGTATTGGGCGTGGCGTGCAGGCCGGGCGTGTCTGGACCAATTGTTATCACTTGTATCCAGCCCATGCCGCATTTGGTGGTTACAAACAATCAGGTATCGGGCGTGAGAATCACAAGATGATGCTTGATCATTACCAGCAAACCAAGAACCTGTTGGTGAGTTATAGCCAGAATGCGCTGGGTTTCTTCTAAGTTAGCCATCACGCTGTAGTCTGGTGTGCGCAGTTGCCGATCATTGTTATATGCAAGGTCGGTACTGCGCACTTTTAGTTTCTCTACACTAGTACATAATGTTGAGGAGAACGTATGAGTACACGGTTATCAGCGACTGAGGCTGCAAAAGCCTTGATTGACGAACTCAAGGCCAGGCATGGCAACCTCATGTTCCATCAGTCTGGTGGGTGCTGTGAGGGCAGTGCCCCCATGTGCTTGCAAGAGGGTGAATTCTTGCTGGGCACCTCTGACGTCAAGGTCGGCGAAGTGCACGATGTGTCTTTCTACATGAATAAAACCCAGTTTGAATACTGGCAGCATACGCATTTAACCCTGGATGTCATCGTCGGGCATGGTGGGATGTTTTCTCTGGAACAGGCGACCGGCAAACACTTCCTGATCAGGTCGCGATTGTTTACCGATGAGGAGTTACAGGATCTTGAGCCGGTAGAGCAGTGTGGGAGATGAACCGTGTGTTGATTGATGTCGGTACCGCTGCATATTTGGCTGGGCAGCCTTGCACCTTGTGTTTACTTACTGAGCAAGCCCTGTCGCTGCAAACAACTGGCGAACAAATACACCGTATCTAGTAGACTGCAATGCAGCGATTAATTAACCCCTCACATTACGCCATTGCATGAACGATTCACTGCTACTGTTCGGTTTGATCCATACCTCACTGCTCGAAATCATCTCCTTCTTGCTCGCCATCGTGATGGTACTGCTCAACATCCGGCAATCGCCGTGGGCGTGGCTGTTTGCGATCGCTTCTGCCGGCTTGTATGTTGTCGTTTTTTATGGCGCAAAAATCTATGGCGACATGGTGCTGCAGTTCGTCTTCATTGCGGTGTCATTATGGGGCGCTTACCAATGGCTGTTTGGCGGGCGTGATCACCAGGGCGTGAACGTCACGCAGCTGTCTGGCAACGGTTGGTACCTTGTTGCCGCGGTCTGGCTAGTCGCCTATGCCATCATCGCCATGCTCTTGCACACTTTCACGGATAGCGATGTCACGCATATTGATGCCTTCCTGACCGCCGGTAGCCTAGTTGCCCAGTTCCTGCTCACGCGAAAAACACTGGAAAACTGGCATATGTGGATTCTCATTGATGGCCTCTATATTGGTCTGTACCTGCACAAGCATCTGTACCTGACAGCGGTGCTATACGGCTTGTTTGCGCTGCTTGCAGTGCTGGGCTTGCGTGCCTGGAAACGATCCCTGCCGGCAAGAGTGGTCTTATCGTGAGCATGCCCATTCTGCGTATCGCCATTCTCGGTGCAGAGTCCACTGGAAAATCCACATTGGCAGCGGCGCTTGCCGCGCATTACCAGACAATTTGGGTAGCCGAATTCTTGCGCGAATTTGTCGAGACACGTCAGCGTACCCCATATGCCGAGGAACAATTGCTGATCGCCACCACACAGCGTGAACGCGAGGAAGAAAGCGAATCGCGCGCCAATCGCCTGCTGTTCTGCGATACCTCACCGCTGATGACGGCGCTTTACAGTGAACATTATTTTGGGGGCGTTGATGCCGAACTTGCTATGCTGGCAGCACAGCATGACTATGGTGCGACCATCGTCACTGCACCGACCACGCCATGGGTAGCGGATGGGCTGCAACGCGAATCCGACGTAGTGCGCCAACATATTCACATCCAACTGATGCGCAAACTGTACGATGCTGGCATTGCATACCGACTGGTCGATGGCAGTTTGCAACAGCGCGTCATGCAAATCGTTGACTATTTATCTGATGGTCTATCACTGGACGAAGTGCAATAAAAAGCCACCTGCTGGTGGCTTTTTATTGGTATCGATTAGAAATCGATTTGTGCCGACAAACGGAAAACGCGTGGCGCCCCTGGAATCAGGTAGCCGCCGAATGAGCTTGATGCATCGCCCCAATAGAATGTGTTGAACACATTGTCCACCCCAAAGCGGAAGGTCGTTGCCGTATTGCCGAGCTTGGCCATATAGCGTGCGCCCAGATTCACCACGTGATAGCCGTCTACTGTTTTGTTCAACTCCGCAATCTCGTTGCTCGGAGCGAAGACCTTGCTGGTCGAGTAAATCCACGTTGCATTGAGCTTGAGGGCAGGCAGGCCTGGCAATGCATATTCGCTATACACTGCTGACTTGAATCTCGGTACGTTACCCACTCGCTTGCCCTCGATACGCGCATCGTCTGTGCCTTCAGCTTTTGCCTGCAATGCAGTAAAGCTGGTACCCAGCATCCAGCCATGTGTGATACGACCCTGTGCCGCAAATTCAAGGCCGCGGTTGACTTGTGTGCCAGCAACCACATAGGTTGGCGTGGCATCTACATATTCATTCTTGCGCTTGATCTGGAATACGGCAGCAGACAGCCTGACATCGGTTGTCACGTCTGTTTTTACACCGAATTCCACCTGCCTGGACTTGCTGGGATCCATGATGACTTCGGCGTTGGTGGTACCAGTCGGTGCTTCGCCGCCTGGTTCAAGACCCTGCGCATATGAACCGTAAACCGCCAGTGTTGGCTGTACGTTGTAGACCAATGCGACGTTTGGCAAGACAAAGTTGTCATCCGTATGGCGCGTCACAACACCTGATGAGTTGAACTGATCGCGCTTGAGTTGTACATAGCGCACGCCGGCATGCAGTTTGAGCTGGTCGGTCAAGGACATCACATCCTGAACGAATAACGCGCGTTCTTGATCCTTGCGACGTAAGTGAACTGGGTTGACATCAGTAAGCGCAAAATTGTCGTAATAGACCGGGTTATAGATATTGCTTTCGCCAACATAGTTGAACACGTAGTCGGCAAAGCTGTCACGACGGTTCAGCGTGGAAACACCTGTTGTCAGGTCATGGTGCACATTCCCTGTCGTGAAGTTGCCTTGCAGCAGTGTTTGTGTTGTCCTGATCGAGCGCTTGTCATTCTTGCGGCGCAAGTCGTACATGGAATAGCCACCATCACTACAATAGCCGGTGATCAGGCCCTGTGCCTGACAGCCGGAAGGCAAGGTCACGGCATCATTACGATGCAAGGTCGATTGGTTGGCTTGCAAGATGGTGCGCCAGTTGTCATTAAGCTCGTAGTTGAATTTCAGGCCAATATTGTGGCTGTCATCAACAACAGGCCGACTCCAGGCTTGATCATTAAGCATCTGCTTGGCGCGGATACCTGTCGGGATGCGCTGCTGAGGCCCCAGCAACTGGAAACCTGGCACGGTGAGTTGCGACTTGTGCTGATAGTCCAGGTCAATTTGCAACAGCGCGCGTGGGCTTAGGCGAAAATCAAATGCGCCTGAAATGAAATTGCGATTGCCAGTTGAACCATCCACATATGACTTGATGTCTTCTGCCGCTGCATTGATGCGATAACCGAAAACACCATCTTCGGACCGTCCACCCAAATCCACCGCGCTATATACCGTGCCGCGTTCACGTACTTCGAATGTCGCAGAGCGTAGCGGGGTATCGGTGGGTCTCTTGGTCACGTAGTTCAGCATGCCGCCTGACGCGGCTATACCTGTCTGCATCCCCGCCAGGCCTTTCAGGATCTCGATACGCTCCTTGTTTTCCATTGGCACCATGGCCTGCGCAAGAATCACCATGCCATCCTTGCGATAGTTGGCACCCTGGTCCAGTACAAAGCCGCGGATTGAGAACCAGTCTGCCAAACCAACAGCGTTATATGAGTTTTGCACGCTTGCATCCCACTTCGCGGCATCGCTTGCTGAGCGCACGCTGCGATCCTGCATCTGCTCCTGCGTGATGACATTGATAGAAGCTGGCGTTGACAGCAGGGATGTTTCGGAAAAACCACCGACGCTGGCGCGACGTGCCACGCCATTAGCAGGTGCGGAGCTGACGACCACCTCTGGCAATGCGGTATCGTCGGCATCGACGTTCTGGGCTAGCGCAGCAGGTGCAAATGTGCTGGCGACGGCCAGCATGCTGAGTTTTTGACGGAAAGAAAAAGCAGGCATTGTGTGTTCACTCGCGTTGAGGACAAGCACGCGCAGGAACAGACAAAGATTCTCGGGGAAATAGACCTTGAGGGGCTTTGCGCTTTCCTACGCTGGCATTATCCAGGTCAGGTTCAAGGGTATATCTCACCCGAAGATTGGCTCTTCAGGACCCCTAGCGTTGACCGTATACTAACAAAGAATGTGTAGCAAACGCCAATTTTTCCCATCACCAACGGAATTGGATATTGCGAATATCAGGCAAGTAACTGTTTATTAAAGATATTTTAAGTTGGCATAGCCATGAAAACTATATTTTCCTGCTCATTTTTTGCCCAATTAGTTTGATCTATTGCGCCTTTGTACTCGCGCTTTTATTTTTTAAAGCGAATAAAGAAAATCAATCAAGGATTGTCGGTCTTGCGCTGGCATCGCCTTTACTTGCTGCTTGACATATTCAGCTTCTCCGCCATGCCACAGGATGGCTTCCAGCAGGGTTAGCGCGCGTCCATCATGCAGAAACCCTGCTTGTTCATCCACGGTGTTTGCCAACCCGATTCCCCATAATGGTGGCGTTCGCCATTCACTGCCTGAAGCCAGAAAGTCTGGTCTGCCATCAGCCAGAGCTGGCCCCATGTCATGAAGTAAAAAATCGCTGTAAGGCATGATGGTTTTTCCCGATAACACGGATAGTTGCGGAAAGTCGCCAGTGGTGACCTGCGGGATATGGCAGGCAGCGCATTGTGATTGAATAAAAAGGAATTTTCCCCGTTGGACTGAGGGGTCTTGCTGATGGCGAGACTGTGGAACCGCCAAAGCCAGATGATAAAATTCCATTTGCTGCATCTGCCGTGTCAGCCCTTTGCGACCGTTGTAAATAAACGTTGGGTTGTTTTCAAAGGGATTGAAATAGCCTTCAGGTTTGTTGCGGTAGACGGATGGTTTGATCGGTAGTTTGCGAATATCCGGGTGAAACAGCAATTGCTGCCCGCGATCAGACAAGATAAAACTTGCAAATGCGCGCGCGCCTTCAGTATTAGGCGCTTGGCTCATGATGGCAATGTATATTCTTCACGCAACGGGAAGCCATTCAGTGTGGCTGGCAGGCCTTCAAGATGTATATTGAGAGGCTGGAAAGCATGCATCTGTTCCAGTTGGACAAAGTTGCGTTGCGCTGGAGTCCAATAAACATCCACAGGATGATGTGCTGATTTGAAATACGCCATTGCATCACGCGACTGGCGCCAGAGCACTTCCAGTTTGTATTGCGGATATTGCTTCTCGAAGGCTGCTTCAAATTGCGAAACGACCTCCTGGGGATAGCTTGTCATCACGACGACTTTGGCCGTGTCTGCCAATGACATCTGGCTGAGGAGCATCAGCCAGATGAAGAGAGTTTGGATCGGCCAGCGCAATGCTGCCTTGATAGTGAGAGCGCTGGCCATTGGGTTTCCTGTCTGGTGATTAATTGCTTAGAACTTGCGTGTGACGTTGACGAACATATTGCGGCCTTCCATATAGAAGCCTTCAGTATATGCATAGTTTTTGTCGAGAATGTTGTTGATACCCGCCTCCGCAAACCAATCAGCATTGACTGCGTACATGGCCTTGATATTGCCAGTCGTATAACCCTTGGCTGACAGCCAATCCGTGACAGCGGAGTTCTGGCGGGAATAACGCGATGATGCCGCTTCGGCACTTGCCAACACTTGCACGGCACTGTTTATTCTCCATTTTCCGTATGCAAAGAGCTTCTGACGGGGCACATCGGTCAAGCGCTGGTCATTGCTGAGGTTGTCACGGTTGATAAAGGTGTAGTTACCACCCAATTCAATATCATCACGTGCAAACCAGGTGGCATTTAATTCGATACCCTGGCTTTCCACTTTGCCAATATTGCGGAATTGGAAGCATTGGCCTCCACCTGCGGAACAGGCAGAATTTGGCAAGCTGGCAGACTGGATCATGTCTTTGGTATCAATAAAGAATACCGCACCCTGCAATTTCAATGCTGGCAGCACAAAAGCACCGGTGCCCAGTTCATACTGGGTTGCTGTTTCTGTATCTAGACCAGGGTTGGGAACTGCTCGACCGAAACGGCCGGAAAACCGGTCTTTCATGGTTGCAAAGCGGCTCTTTCTGGCTACGGTCAAGTGAATGTCGCTATCAGCTGTTGGCTTATAAAACAAACCAGCCTGAGGGTTCCACGCATGAGCATCTCCATTCGGGAAATCGTAAATCTGATTTGCATTATTCAGCCCTTCGGCCTTGATAGTTTCGCGTTTGTCATAGCTAACACCCGTCACCAAGCTCAGTTTCTCTGTGAAGTGATGGGTATCTTCAATACCCAATGAAATTGTGCGATCTTCAAACGTCTGAACCGGGTTTCCTTTGTTGTGCTCTTCGTGCTTGTCATGCTTGTAGTGTGCGGCGAACTTCAGGGTATTGGTCTTGGCAATATCGAAACCCAATTCGGCGCTGGCACCATAGGTGTCATCATTATAAATACTGGTGAATGAACTGTTTCTGGTCATCGTGGCATAACGGGCATCGTCATAACTTTCCAATACATTCTTGAACTTGTCATAGAAAGCCCGGACTTTAAGGTAGGCGCTGTCGCCAAAAGTGGTACGTGAAATGAAGTACAGACTTTCCTTATCCCATTTTGGCCAATCCCAGTAGTTAGCCCCTCGGCCTCTGTCGCTGCCGGCGTATACAGGACTGCCTTTCATGCCTTGCTGATTGATATAGTTCAGGCTGTATTCATTGCCCTCGCTTGGGGTCAGGCCGATTTTCAGGTTGATTTTTCCGTCCCTGTTATAGGCGCGTTCCCTGTCTCCACCATTTTCATACGCATTGGGTTTGTAATCGCTCGACATACGGGAGCGCTCATTGTCCACATATGAGGTGTTGGCTTGCCAGTACCATGTTTGGTGATTACCACCTATGTTGACATCCGTAGCATAGCCATTGAATTTGAGGTTGCGGTCAGTTTTTATGCCTGCAGTGATACTGCCTTCAAACTCTTTCGTTGGCTTACGGCTAACTAGGTTGATTGCGCCGCCCAATGTGTTTGGGCCGTAGAGAGTGGAACTGAATCCCTTGGACAGTTGAATCTTGGATAGATCAAAAGTGTTGAAACGCCCAAGGTCAACGTAGCCATCGTAGGTGACGTAAATCGGGATTCCGTCTACAAACACAGGCACCTGACGCAAATCAAAACCACGCAATTGCACCAGTTGTTCATTGCGCTGACCACCCTGAGTCATGCTGACCCCAGACAAAGTGTTAAGGGTTGTACCTACGGTTTCCCGGTTGAATAGCCGCATTTCCTCTTGCTTGATGGTGTCGCCAGAGAGTCTTGTATCTTCTGACTGTTTAGTAGTCGTGACATTGATTTCACCCAATGTATAAGGCGCTACCTCGGCCTGCGCCATATGTGAGTTGACCGACAATGTAGTCAGTACCGCCAGTGTTAGCGGTTTGATGTAGTTCGACATGATGCTCCCCGATATTGGTAACGAATTGAAACAAAGGCGGGATTAAATAATAATTCATTATATTTGTAAATATATAACGTATTTTAGCCAAGAGACATTGGTCGAAATACAACACTCCTGGATCAATGGGGGCTAATGCGTTGAGAGATCATGATCGGCTTGAAATAGTGGCCTGATCTCGGTAGGCTTGGCTGGATATTATGAAAGGTCTTTCCGTGCCACCTTTATCTGAAATTCGCCAGTATCTTGAAGCCGCAGCGCACAGCTCACTGGACGATGTCTATGTCATAGACCCTGTGAGTTTAAAAGTTGTGACTACAATCGTGCATGGCGAAGCAAGCTATGCTTCTGGTAGCCGATCGGATGATTTATTGATGGCGTTGGATCAGCCGCTGATTAAGGCCTTGCTGCAGTCAGTGGAAAAACACCATGTACTGGTTGATTTAACGGCGTATTTGATTGATATCAGTATGTATTTTGATCAATTCCGCATGTTGATGGTGACGTTGGGAGGGCAGCAACGATTAATTGTCCTGCAGGATGGACGTGCCTTCAGTCAGCACATCTTGCACGCTCTGAATGAAGGCGAGTCTAAACTCAGTGCCATGATCTCCAATACCCCTGGGGTGGTCTATCAGGCACGCATGAATAAGGATGGGGCGGTTGTTTTCCTTTATTTGAGTGATGCGTGCAAACCATTACTGGGTGAGGATGCTGAAACGTTCATCAAGCAGCCAGCTCTTTTCCAGTCCATGCTGGATCCGGATGATCTTGCCGGATATGAGAAAAGTCTGCGCAAATCTGCCAAGACCTTGAGTGTATTTAACTGGACCGGGCGCTTTTGGATTGAAGAGTGGCAAGATATCAAGTGGATTAACTTGCGTGCAAGCCCAAGAAAAATGGAGGATGACACCATTTTCTGGGAGGGCATCATGACCAATATTACGCAGAGTCGTCAGGAGCAGCAGGCGATCAGGCAATCACATCAGCGACTTGCAGAGCTTTCTGCGCATATGGCGCAGATTAAGGAAAAAGAGCGTCTCAAGATTGCGCGCGAGATTCATGATGACTTGGGCGGAAATCTGACCGCTATCCGCCTGGGCTTGTCGTCTATCATCAAGCGCCTTGGACCTGAGCAGGATGTGTTACAGGCTAAAGTACGCCAGCTTGAGTCGATTGTGAATGATACTTTTGAAGCGGCACACCGTATTGCAAGCGATATGCGTCCTAATGTGCTGGAGTTGGGGATAGTGGCGGCACTGGAATGGCAGGCGGTGCAGTTTTCCGAACAAATTGGTATTTCTTGTGATTTTGTCAGCAGTCACGCCGAGATTCCGCTATCAACGGAATATGCAATTACCTTGTTCAGGATCTGCCAGGAGGCGATGTCGAATATCGCCAAGTATGCCCAGGCAACCCAGGTGGAAATCACACTGGAATATTCTGCTGACTATATTGTGATGCGCGTGATGGATAATGGGATTGGGATTGCCCCGGTGGATGCATTGAAGCCTGATGCTTTCGGCTTGAGGGGCATGACCGAGCGTGCAGTGGCTTTATCTGGTCAGTGTAAGGTGCATGCAGGCTTGCAAGGGGGTACAATCGTCACCACCACATTACCTGTGATCGCAGGTTAATCGGCATATGCATAATATTGTGCAGATAGGGCAGGAAGAAAAATAAAATGTCGCAAGTGATCAACGTCATTATTGCTGATGATCACGCTATTTTGCGTGAGGGCTTAAAGCAGATTCTTGCAGAAACTGAAGATATTCAGGTGATTGCGGATGCCAAGAATGCTGGCGAGGCCATCAAGCTTGCTGCGACTAAAGGCCTGGATGTCATGGTGCTGGATATCTCGCTACCTGATCGTAGCGGTATTGAAGCGTGCAAAATCATTAAGCGGGATTTCCCCCGAGTGTCGATTCTCATGCTTTCCATGCATAGAGAAGATGCCTATGCCATTCGTGCGCTTCGTTCTGGCGCTTCAGGATATCTAAGCAAACAGACTGCTTCCGATTCATTGGTTACGGCGATTCGTACTGTGGCGAAAGGTAAAAAATACATTAGTGAAGAAGTGGCGTATGCATTGGCTGAGCAGGTAGGGGGTGATATAGACAAGCCATTGCATCAGAGTCTGTCCAATCGTGAGTTCCAGACATTGACCATGATAGCTTCCGGCCTCGCGGTAAGTGATATAGCCGAGAATCTTTCACTCTCTGTCAAAACTGTCAGTATGTATAGAACCCGGCTGCTGGAAAAACTGAATTTACGGCATAACGCTGAGTTGACGCATTACGCCATCAAAAATAACCTTGTTGACGATTAATCTACCATTCCTGACTAGAACTCCTCCTTGTTAGTCTGCAGACTAACTGACGATTTAGCCCTTTTTCCCCTGCCTTTTATTTCAATTGCCTGTTGTCCTCCGCGGTTAAGATGGTCGCATTCCAAGTATCTGTATATTTATTTTTAAGGTGTTTACAGGATTTTGCGGTGTGAAAAACTTTAGGGTTAAATTTTAATTTTTTAATTTTTTAATTTTAAGTAATTGAATTTAATTAATAATGTGGTGTAATTTGTTGATAAAAAGGAGGCCGCTCTAAAGATTTAAATGATCAAGCCGACATCAGGGGCATGGCATTGCAATCAGGCGATGGCAGAGAGAAAAGAAGTTGCAGCAATAAGCTAAATTTTCTCCCAGCTATACCGATAACAGTCTTAACAGAAGTGAGATTCAAGGCTGTCAAGCGATACCAAAAGCAACTTAGTCGTTGTTTTTGACATTAACTAAATCTGAAGGAGAATCAAAAATGGCTGCAATTATCAACACCAACCTGGCTTCCCTGAATGCGCAACGTAACCTCAATACTTCGCAATCCAGCCTGAATACTTCATTACAACGTCTGTCTTCCGGTTTGCGTGTTAATAGCGCTAAAGATGACGCTGCTGGTCTTTCCATTGCAACTCGTATGGATGCACAGGTGCGTGGTCAAACCGTTGCGATCCGTAACGCGAATGATGCGATTTCTTTTGCTCAAACAGCTGAAGGTGCGCTGGGTAAAGTGACTGATGCGCTGCAACGTATGCGTGAACTGGCTGTTCAGTCCATCAATGCAACCAATGGTAGTGGTGACCGTGAAAACCTGGATGCTGAATTCCAACAACTGGCTTCAGAAATTGGCCGCCTTGGTAGTGATACCAAGTTCAACGGTAGTGCAGTGTTTGGTTCTACAGCGATGACCTTCCAGGTAGGTGCAGATAGTGGCCAGACTATTTCAGTGAGCGCGACTGCAGCGTCGAGCATCAGTGGCGACATCAAGGACGCAACTACTGCCAACACAGCCTTGGCTGCCATTGATACTGCACTTGATACTGCCAATACCAATCGTGCGACTCTTGGTGCGGTACAAAACCGCTTTGAATCAGTGATCAGCAGCTTGCAGGTTTCGGTTGAAAACCAATCTGCTGCCAAGTCTCGAATCCTGGATGCGGACTTCGCGGCGGAAACTGCCAACCTGACCCGTGGTCAAATTCTGCAACAAGCAGGTACTGCGATGCTGGCCCAAGCCAACTCCCTGCCTAACAATGTGCTGAGTTTGTTAAGAGGTTAAGTCGCTTAAGGTGATATATAAATAGAGACGACCCGTAGTATCGCAAGGTGCTACGGGAATTTCTTAAGGAGTCATGAAATGGCTATTGTTAATTTAGATGCTTATGCTCAAACCTCTGGCTTGGGAGGACTGCAAAAAAGTGCACAGCCGCTGGTTCCGGTGTCTGGTGTATCAGGGAATAAGCAAGCTGAGCAGAAACCTGCTCCTGAGGCTAGTCAAGAAAATGTAGAGTCTGCTGTAAAGCAGATTAATGAATTTATTTCTCCTGTGATGCAGTCGATTCAGTTTTCAACTGATAATGATTCAGGCAGGGTGGTAGTCAAAGTAGTTGATTCAGAAACGCAGAAAGTATTAAGGCAGATACCGAATGAAGAGGTACTGCAGATTGCGAAGACTCTGGGTAAATTGCAAGGTTTGGTGATTAGGCAAACAGCCTGAGTTGTTTTTGAAGTTCAAGTAAGCGAGGCTCATGATGGCATCTACCAGCGGAATATCGGCGAGTACCAATTTTGATATTGACTCTATTGTCAGCAGTTTAATGACGGTGGAGCAGCGCCCTGCAACTTTGCTTGCCCAGCAGAAAACATCGTACCAATCAAAAATTTCTGCGTATGCCACTTTGAAAAGCTCTCTTTCCACTTTTCAGACAGCGTTGTCTAATCTCGCCACTGCTTCAAAATTCAAGATTCAATCGGCTGCTTCCAGCAATAGTGAAGTGTTTACAGCTACTGCTGATGGCAATGCAACAATAGGCAACTATGCTATCAAAGTTGCGCAGTTGGCGCAGGCCCATAAAGTTGCGACTTCAAGTTTTACCAATACTGGTGACGCAGTCGGGACAGGAACCCTGACCATTACACTGGGTACTTATGATGCTGTAAGTAACGAATTTACAGCCAATCCAGACAAGAGTGCCAAGACGGTTACGATCACATCAGCAAATAATAGCCTGACGGGCATTCGTGATACCATCAATGCGCAAGATGTTGGTGTAACCGCTTCAATTGTGAATGATGGCCAAAATGGCGGTCGCCTCGTGCTGACATCCAA
Organism: Methylobacillus gramineus; assembly: GCF_020532675.1. Classification (GTDB taxonomy): domain Bacteria; phylum Pseudomonadota; class Gammaproteobacteria; order Burkholderiales; family Methylophilaceae; genus Methylobacillus; species Methylobacillus gramineus. The sequence continues at coordinate 182,081 of NZ_JAJAVE010000001.1, forward strand.
GGAATCCGGCGCTGCCAATAGCATCAGGGTGTCTGTGGCAGACGCAGATGGTGCAAATGGTGATGCTGATGGGTTATCTCGCCTCGCTTATGATCCTACGGCAAGTGCTGGTGCAGGTAAAAACCTAGGTGAATTGCAAGAAGCGAGGAATGCCAAGCTGAATATTGATGGCATCAATGTGGAAAGTGCCAGCAATGTGGTGACCAAGGTGCTGGATGGCATCACATTGAATTTGTTCAAGGCCAGCCCTGATACCAGCGTCTCGCTTGATATTGCCAAAGACTCGACCAAGGTTCAGGATTCTGTCAATGCCTTTGTGAAGGCATTTAACGACTTCAATACTACCTTGCGCAATCTAACCAAGTTTGATGAGAGCACAACAGACTTTACCAAGAAAAAGTCTGGTGTACTGCTTGGGGATGCAACTACGCGTTCTATTTCCTCTCAAATCAAGGCAGCCCTGACCACATCCATTTCCGGTGTTGGAGACTTCAGCTCCCTGAGCCAGATTGGCGTGACGTTTCAGCGCGATGGATCTCTTGCTGTGGATAGTACCAAGCTCAAATCCGCGATTGATACCAATTTTGATGATATTGCCAAGTTGTTTGCTGCAGTTGGTTCTGCGACCGACTCCAAAGTTGGCTATGTCACACAGAATGCCAAAACACAACCTGGCACTTATGCGGTCAACGTGACTCAAATTGCTACTCAGGCGACTTTAGTTGGTAGTGCAGCCCCAGACCTGAATATTGTCGAAGGGGTCAATGACCAGCTGAAAATCCATATTGGTGAAAGTGAATACAATATCAAGCTGGCAGCAGGTAATTACACCAGTGTAGAAGACCTGGCAGCAGAGTTGCGCACCAAACTGACGGATGCCAAGGTATATGCAGCGGTGACGGTAGAAGGCGGAGCCTTGAAAATCACCTCTGAGGGTTACGGTAGTAATGCTACGGTGTCAGTCTCAGGTGGCAATGCTGGAGCTAGTTTGTTTGGGTCCAGCCCGGTTTCAACAGCAGGCACTGATGTGGCTGGCACCATCAATGGGGTCGCTGCAACAGGCAGGGGTCAGGTCTTGACTGGCTCAACGACAGGTAATGCGGCAGAGGGCCTGGCCTTGGTGATCAGGGGCGGCGCTTTGGGTGACAGGGGTACAGTTACTCTCAGCATTGGCTACGCAGCGCAGCTGAGTAGCCTGGTCAAGGACCTAGTCAGTGATGATGGCATCCTGGCAGCCAAAAGTGAAGGTCTAGATGATTCAATAGATCGTGTGACCAAGCAGCAAGAGTCTCTAGATGTCAGGTTGGCTGCGGTGGAAAAACGCTATCGTGCTCAATTTGTAGCGCTTGATGTACTCATGACCAAGATGAAAAACACTCAATCTTATCTTACCCAGCAACTTGCGGCATTAAGTGCCAATAGCTAATTAATTGAAGGAGCCTTGTATGTTTGGATTTCATGCTGGTGTGAATGAATATGCGCGTGTAGGAGTTGAAACTGGTGTCGTGGCAGCCAATCCTTCACGCCTGATTGTCATGATGTACGAGGGGGCGATTGCTTCATGCAACCTGGCGATCAAACATATTATTGCGCAAGATTTTGCTGCAAAAAGTGCCGCTTTATCGAAGGCCATCATGATCATAGAAAGCGGCCTCCGCTTGAGTCTGGATAAAAAAGCCGGGGGTGAAATCGCTGAAAGCCTGGATTCCTTGTATGCCTATATGAGTAATCGACTCTATATGGCTAATCTCAAAAGCAATCTAGCGCCGGTTGAAGAGGTGGTAAAATTACTCAACGAGTTGAATGAAGCATGGGTTAGCCTGGCGAACAATCAGGTTGCTGCTCCAACTGTACGCAACTCAGTCCCACAGTACACTACTAATTTAGCTAAGGTTTGATGCAATGAGTACTCAGGACACCTTGTCTTTATATGCTGCCGTAGTTGAGATTACCGACCAGATGCTCGATGCTGCCAAGCAACATGATTGGCAAAGGCTTGCATTGCTAGAGGCTGAGTGTGCTGAACGGGTCAAAAGTGCCAGTTTGACCGTTTGCGAGGATCCATTGATGGAGCCAGAGCAAAAAATGAAGGTGGCACATATCAAGAAAATTCTTGATGCTGACCGACAAATCCGCAACATCATTGATCCATGGATGGTGAAACTGTCAGATTTGTTAAGCAATAATGCTGCAAACAGGCAGATGTTTGATACCTATAAGCAGCTCATCCGGCCCGGCAGATGATCATCAAGCAATCCTCTGATCCCTCTGGCATAGCACCGCTGGCAAGGATTACGCCGGTGTTGGCGGTAGAGGAAATTGCAAATACCAATCAAGACCTTAATTTCCGTGCTGGACAGCTAGTCAAAGGGCAGAGCTATTTTGCTCAAGTAATCAGCCGCTTGCAGCCGGGAGTGTTTCAGGTTGATGTACAGGGCAACAGCTTCAGAATGGAGCTGGGTCAGCAGGCCAACATAGGCCAGCAGATGATGCTGAAGTATGTGCAAGATAATCCAGTCCCCACTTTTCGTATGCTGAGCCAGGCTTCTGCACAGCTTGATAGCAGCGTTGCTAAATCTCTCAATTCCCTGATTACGCCACTCCCACTGCCAAATGGTGCTAATGAGGGAGTCACCACTGCATTAAGTTCTGGGGCGAAAATCCTCAGCCAGCAGCTGGCAAATGCCGCCAATGGTTCAAGCTCACAGGCAGTGGCTGCGCAGACGGTGTTAACCAATGCCCCGCAAGTGCCGCAAGTGTTGGCGCAGGACTTGCAACGTGCAATGGTAAGCTCTGGTCTGTTTTATGAGTCCCATCTTGAACAGTTTGCTGCCAATAAATTGCCTTTGAGCGTGATTATGCAAGAGCCACAAAACCAGCCAGGTAACGCCGCTGAATCCATGATCAATAAGCAATTGGCCGTGCTTGAAAGCCAGCGCTTCCAATGGCAGGGCGAGATCTGGCCGGGACAGAAAATGGATTGGCAAGTGCAGTTACACCAAGATGCACTTGATGCGGATGGGCATGCAGCAAATGCGGAGAATGCTGATGATCCTCCGGTGTCCAGCCATCTGAAGCTGGAGCTACCGGGTCTGGGGAATGTAGAGGCCAACATTATGCTGCATGAAGGACGCTTGCGTATCAGGATTGCTGCAGGTGATGCTGGCTCAGTGCTTATGTTGCGCTCAGCGTTGCCCACACTAGCTGAAGCATTGACGCATCATGGCCAAGTGCTCGATGCCTTGTCGGTGACGGAAGATGAATAAAAATCCAGCCTTGCAGCAGGCAGTTGCGCTCGCCTATGAAACTGGGGATTTTGCGCCGCGTGTCATTGCCAAGGGCAAGGGGCTGGTGGCAGAGCAGATCATTGCACGGGCTAAGGAGCACAATGTGTTTGTGCATGAGTCCCGTGAATTATTGGCATTGTTGATGCAGGTTGATCTGGATGATCATATTCCGGCTGGCCTTTATCAGGCCATTGCGGAGATTCTGGCCTGGCTATATCGTCTTGAGCAGGAAAAGTCTGGTGAGAGTGCATAAGTCAATGCGGCGATTGCTGTCTGTATCTCGCTGAAATCGACGACTGAGACTCTGATATTAAAAGATTACACTTGCATGTTCATGATGTCGTGATAAGCAGAAACCAGTCGATTACGTACCTGAATAGTGGCTTGCAGCGATATATTGGCTTTTTGCCCTGCAATCATGACATCGGACAAACTCACTTTATCGTCTCCCATGACAAAACTCTTGCCCAGTTCTGTGGCCGTGACTTGAGATTGGTTCACTTGATTCAGTGAGGATTTCAGTACTTCGGCGAAATCCACCCTGCCTGTCGCTTCAGGTTTTCCGGGTGCGGCACTGCCAGCCAGGCTTTTAATCGCCGACTCCGCCGATGGCTTCTGTGCCGCGGCCTTAAGCTGTGCCAGCATGGACTCTATTCTGCTCGAATCAATTGCTGAAGTTTTCATCGCCATCTCCTTATACTGCGAGTGACATTTGCACTCATTTCAATATGACAGCAGATTAGCATGCAGGCAAACCACCTATCCTGATGAATAAGGCATAAAAAAGCGCGTTATTCTGCTGATTAGATTGGCGTGGAGATCGTGATAATGGCATCGCAGTGATAAAGCGGTATTAACACCTTGTAATCCGCCATAGGACAGGAGAAAGACCATGGCAGCAGCCAACGATGCGGCATTAGCCCCAGAAGCCACAGCAAATCAGAGTTTCCTCAACTTTAAATCCCCTTTGGGCAATAAGTTGTTGCTGGTGCTGGGGATCGCGGCTGTGATTGCAGTGATGACCGTGTTCTGGCTCTGGAGTCAGAAACCAGAATATCGCGTGCTGTTCTCCAGCTATTCTGACAAGGATGGTGGCGCGATTGTGGCTGCACTGGAGCAGATGAATATTCCTTACAAGGTCGCCGATGGCGGCAGTGCGATTTTGGTCCCTGCCAACAATGTGCATGATGTGCGCCTCAAGCTGGCGGCGCAGGGATTGCCCAAAGGCGGCAATATTGGTTTTGAGCTGCTGGAAAACCAGAAATTCGGAGTTTCCCAATTTGTTGAGCAAGTCAATTTTCAGCGTGGGCTTGAAGGGGAGTTGGAACGTACCATCCAGTCCATCGGCACGGTTCAGGCGGCCCGTATTCACCTGGCCATGCCTAAATCCACGGTATTTACCCGCGACCAGCAAAAACCCACAGCATCCGTGATGCTGAATCTTCATCCAGGCCGTGCTCTGGATCAACGCCAGGTTAGTGCCATTGTGCACCTGGTGGCCAGTAGTGTCCCCGATTTGCCCGTATCCAATGTGACGGTGGTTGACCAGAATGGCAGCTTGCTGTCGGACAATGGCAAAGAGAATGGTATCGGTAATCTGGATCCTACTCAGCTGAAATATGTGGATGATCTGCAGCAGAATATAGCGAAGCGGGTGGAGTCGATTATTGCGCCTCTGGTTGGTGCCAAAAATGTGCATGCAGAAGCGAGTGCTGAGGTAGATTTTTCTACCGTGGAGCAGGCGGCTGAAAGCTACAAGCCTAACCAGACACCTGACAGTGCCAGCGTCAGAAGCACCCAGACTAATGAAGCACAAACGCTGCCAGGGCAAGGCAATGGCGGCGTGCCTGGTGCATTGACCAATCAACCTCCTGCACCTGCCACAGCACCGATCACTACACCTGCACCTGCTGCGGGCGCACCAACCACGACGACGAATGCCAATGTGGTGACATCCACCACTACCACGCCCCCAGGCACAACAGTCACTACCCCGATCATGAACTCTGAAAAGAACATGACAACCAATTACGAGCTGGATAAGACCATACGTTATCAGCAGCAACCCATGGGTGGCATTAAGCGCCTGACGGTGGCTGTGGTGGTCAATCACAAACAGGTAGTGGATGCGAAGGGTAAAGTCACCAGCCGTCCATTAACTGAGGATGAAAAGAAAGAGGTCAGTGACCTAGCCAAGCAGGCCATGGGATTCAATGCTGATCGCGGCGACTCCTTGAGTGTAGTGAACAGCTCTTTCATGCCGGATATGATGGAATCCTTCCCCGATCTGCCATTGTGGAAAGATCCTGCCAATATTGAAATGGCCAAGGAATGGTTGAAGATGGGGGTAGGTTTGCTGGTGCTTTTCCTGCTCTATCGCAAACTGATGAAGCCTATGTTGCGCAAATTGGCACCACCACCAGAAGAAAAGGCTGAGCTTGCGAAAAATGATGAAGAGGATCAGGATGCCATTGTAAGTCTTTCAAATGTGGATTCTGATGCAGAAGCTGATAGTAGAAGCCCTGCCGAACGCGGATACAAGAAGAACCTTGAAGCTGCCCGGCAGATTGCCAAGGAAAATCCTAAGGTGGTCGCCAGCATCGTGACGAACTGGGTGAATAATAATGAGTGATAGTGGTGTCGTGAGAAGTGCCGTGCTGATGCTCGCGCTTGGTGAAGACGAGGCAGCCGAGGTCATGAAATACCTGGGGCCGCGTGAGGTGCAGAAGCTGGGCAGCGCGATGGCGTCGATGAAATCGATTGGCCACGACCAGGTTGACGCCGTATTGACCGCCTTTATGGAAGAGACCGAGAAAAACACATCTTTAGGTCTTGATTCTGATGACTATATCCGTTCTGTGCTGACCAAGGCATTGGGCGATGACAAGGCCTCTGGCCTGTTAAACCGCATTTTACAGACGCGTGATTCCAGCGGTATTGAGAGCCTGAAGTGGATGGATGCGCAGACCGTAGCGGAATTCATCAAAAACGAACACCCACAGATTATTGCCACCATCCTGGTGCATTTGGAGCCCGACCAATCCGCGGAAATTCTTGGGCATTTCACTGATCGTTTGCGTCAGGACGCCATGTTGCGTATCGCGACATTGGATGGCATCAAGCCTACTGCCTTGCGCGAGTTGAACGACGTCCTCACCAAGCTCTTAAGTGGAAATGAAAGTATCAAGAAGCAGCAGATTGGTGGCGTAAAAGCGGCTGCTGAAATCATGAACTACATGAGCGGAGATAATGAAAGCTCGGTGATGGAAGGCCTGAAGAATTACGATGGCGATATGGCACAGCGCATCATGGATGAAATGTTTGTCTTCGATAATATTATGGAGATTGACGATAAGGGTATCCAGAACCTGTTGCGCGAGGTGCAATCCGAGACACTGATCGTGGCGCTCAAAGGCACTACTGAAGAGCTGCGCGACAAGATATTCAGGAATATGTCCAGTCGTGCGGCTGAGATGATGAAGGAAGACCTGGAAAGCAAAGGCCCGGTCAAACTGTCCGAGGTTGAGGCGCAGCAGAAACTCATATTGCAGACCGTGCGCAGACTGGCAGATGAAGGACAGATCATGCTAGGCAGTAAGGGCGAAGACGCTTATGTCTAATGTCGTCATTCCCAAAGAACAGCAGACGGCTTATCAGCGTTGGGAAATGGCGTCTTTTTCTGAGCCTGCGGCTGAGACTCGTCCGTCAACTGTGCAAGCTCAGGAAAGCGAAGAGCAAAAAGCTGAGCGGTTAGCCTCAGAGCTGGAGAATGCCAGGCGGGAAGGCTATAAAATTGGCCTGCAGCAAGGATTTGATGCAGGTATGGCCGATGCGCAAGCCCAGACACAGCAAGAGCAAGCGAAGTTGAATGCTGTGCTGGATAGTTTCACTGATGCCCTGAAAACCAGCAATGAAGTGATTTCAGAACAATTACTTGCCTTGGCGCTGGATATTGCCAAAGCCATGATCAAGGACCGTTTGCAGGTAGATAACTCGGTGATTCTGCCTATCGTGCAAGAGTCGATTTATTATCTGTCGGCAGTGCAGCGGCCTGCTAGGTTGATCGTTAACCCCGAAGATGCTGCGGTGGTGAGGAAGTACATCCGTGAAGACATGGCGGATACGACCTGGCAGATTCAGGAAGATGTCAGCGTAGAGCGTGGTGGCTGCATGGTGGAAACTGGCGATAACCAGATTGATGCAAGTAATGCCACGCGCTGGAAACGCATTTGTGATGCGCTGGCACAACATAATGACTGGGTAGACCATTCATGACTGGCGCACTCCTCCATCAACAGGGCTGGAAAGACTATCTTAGCGATTGCAGCGAGTTGCTGGAAATTGTGGAGTCGCTCGAGGTTTCTGGTCGTATTACCAAACTGACAGGGTTGGTGATGGAGGCTGTTGGCATTAAGTTGCCGATTGGCAGTGCCTGCTATGTGCCATTGGCTGAAGGCCGCCGTGTAGAAGCTGAGGTGGTGGGATTTGATGGTGAGCGCATGCTGTTGATGCCTCAAAGTGGGGTTGATGGTGTGACACCCGGAGCAAAGGTATTTGCGCTGGAAGTGGCAGAAGCCTTGCCCAAGCCTAATCAGGCCAAGCACCCAAGGCGCCGCGCCATTGACCGTACCAGACATTTGCCGGTAGGTGATGCCTTGCTGGGACGTGTGGTGGATGGCGCTGGACGACCACTGGATGAGCTTGGGCCGCTCAGTAATGAAAACAGTGTGCCATTGAATACACGCCCTCTCAATCCTTTATCCAGGGCACCGATTGAAGATGTGCTGGATGTGGGCGTGCGTGCAATCAATAGCATGTTGACGGTGGGGCGGGGTCAGCGCATGGGCTTGTTTGCTGGCTCAGGGGTTGGTAAGAGTGTCTTGCTGGGCATGATGGCGCGCTATACCACCGCCGATGTGATTGTGGTGGGTCTGATTGGCGAGCGTGGTCGCGAAGTGAAGGAGTTTATTGAGCAGATTCTTGGGCCAGAAGGCCTGGCAAGGTCTGTGGTAGTGGCAGCGCCGGCTGACGTTCCAGCCTTGATGCGGTTGCAGGGGGCCAGTTATGCCACGGCCATTGCAGAATATTTTCGCAATGAAGGCAAGCATGTCTTGCTGATTATGGACTCATTAACGCGCTATGCCATGGCACAGCGTGAGATAGCCCTGGCGATAGGTGAGCCGCCTGCCACCAAGGGCTATCCACCTTCAGTATTTGCCAAGTTGCCAGCGCTGGTGGAGCGAGCTGGTAATGGTAAACCTGGCGAAGGCTCGATTACCGCGTTTTATACCGTATTGACAGAAGGCGATGATCAGCAGGACCCGATTGCTGATTCTGCGCGTGCGATTCTGGATGGACATATTGTGCTCAGTAGAACCCTGGCGGAAAGTGGGCATTATCCCGCCATTGATATTGAGCAGTCGATTAGTCGTGCCATGCACAATATTACCTCGGCTGAACACCAGAAAAATGCGCGTAAATTAAAGCAGCTGAATTCGCGTTATACCCGTAATCAGGATTTGATTAATGTGGGTGCTTATGAGGCAGGGAGCGACCCCGTGCTGGATGAAGCGATTCTCAGGCATGAGGCTGTTGAGGCATTTTTGCAGCAGGATATTGCAGAGTCTGCGGGTTGGAACGATAGTGTCAACGTATTGGCTGAGCTGGTTGGCAATGGGGCGGTGCATTAATGAGTGAAATGAGGGGACTCGCGCATGTCTAGTCAAAAGACAGTGGTACTGAACACCTTGCAGGATTTAGCTGAAAAAGACGTGGAAGCTGCCGTGGAGCGTTTGGGTGAGGCGAACCGGCAGTTGGTTGAAGTGGAAAAAAGCCTGGCAATATTAATGCAATACCGTGCAGATTATGCCAGTCAGCGCGATAACGCCATGGCCAATGGCATCACGGCCGAGGTCTACCAGAATTACCAGAATTTTCTTGGCAAGCTGTCGCAGGCGATTGTGACGCAGACCGAAAGTGTTGAACGGGTGCGGCAGATTTGTCATTTACGCAAGCAGGAGTGGCAAGAGTGCCAGAAAAAGAAAATGTCTTACGATGTCTTGCTGGAGCGCGCTGAAAAGCGAGTACAGCTTGCCGAGTTGAAAAAAGACCAGAAGATGATGGACGAATACGCTATGCGCGCCAGTAGAAACAATACCCGACAATAAACGGCTTAGGACAATATGATGCAGAACACTCCACTACCATCCTCTGCCAACCAGGCAATCATCAACAATGCGGCAGCCAGTGCTGCTGCGATGAAAAAGAACAGTAACCCGCCAGCCAAAACTGAGGCGTCCGAGTTTCAGCGTATGCTGGCCAGGCAGTCCAAGCATGATGCAAATAAGGCTGCAGAAAGCAAGGAACCATTGGCTCAGCGCCAACCTCAGCAATTGACGGTAAAGCCGGGTGAAGAATCACTAGAGGCGAACCTTCAATTGGCAAATGCATTGATCACGCCTCCACCGGCTGAAATTCCCGACGTCGCCGGGGGGGGGGATGCAGAGTTGGATAAGACCTTGCCTGAGCAAGCGAGTGAGGGAGGGAGTCCCTTACCTCAAGAGCTTGCTCAATTGGTACAAGCAACCGCAGAAAATTCTCCTGAAATTGCGGCAGTACCAGTCACACCAAGAGTAGCCCCGCGTGCCGATGTAATGGAGGACGAACTGGTCCTGCAAGACAAGCCAGAGTTGTTGCTGGATAAGGAGGCGCTAAACAAGGGCAGATTCACCAAGGCTGAGGCCGATATTCCATTTGAAAAGACGGTGACTGTCAAGGCGATGCCTGATGTGGCGGTAGCGTCATCGCCATTGACCGACAGTGCCAAGGACAGCAACCAGTTTGCTGATGCGCTGGCTAAGGTGAATCTGCAAGTCCCTGCCGCCATTGCGCCCAGTGTAACGCAAGCATCCCTTGCTCAGTCGGGTGCGGTGGATATGCGCAGTACACAAATTGCGGTGCCATTTGGCCAGCAAGGCTGGAATCAGGCGATAGGGCAGAAAGTAGTATGGATGGCAGCTGGTGGCGAGCAGACCGCGTCGTTGACACTAAACCCTCCTGATCTTGGGCCATTGCAGGTGATCATCCATGTGCATAACAACCAGGCAGATACTACCTTTTTGTCTGATCAGGCCGATGTGAGAAGGGCGCTGGAAGACGGTATGGCCAACTTGCGTGACATGATGGGGCAATCCGGTTTGCAATTGGGACAAACCAATGTCCGCTCTGGTGAGCGCGATACGCAAGCCCAGCAACAAGGGGGCAATGGAACGACCGCTGCTTCCACTGGCACGACCGATGGCAATGACAACAGCCAGGTATTGGCCAAAGCTGCCAGAGTGATGGGCTTGGTAGATACGTTTGCTTGATTGACGGCCGCTGATGGACTGATTTCATCTTCAAATATAGTGGATATAGGCTAATTTTCAGATTTAGCCTAGTTTCCTCCTTCTATTTCGTGCATCCTATCGTTGCATTTCTTTCATAATATTTCGAACGCGATAGTAAATCCGGCAAGAAGGGTAGAAACATGGCACAGCAAGAAGCGGCAGCAGAAGAAGTCAAGCCGAAAAAATCCAAAAAAATCATCATCCTTGCAGTGGTAGGCGTACTTTTGCTTTCCGCTATTGGCGGTGGTGCCGCCTGGTATTTTGGTCAGCATTCCGGTGGGCATGATGCCAAACCCAAAGAAGAAAAAAAAGTAGCCCAAGATCCGGTATTTCTCACACTTGAGACCTTTACCGTCAATTTGCAACCTGACCCTGATGAGCAATACCTGCAAACCGATATCAGCGTGCAGGTGGAAGACGCTGCACAGGCTGATCTGATCAAGCTGCATATGCCCAGTGTGCGTAGCCGTATCCTGATTTTGCTGAGTAGCAAAAAATCTTCCGAGGTGCTGAGCGTAGAAGGCAAGAAGGCGCTGACCAAGGAGATTATTGCCCAGCTTGCCGAGCCTTTTGTGGCAGGTGAGAAGCCGCAGGCAGTCAAGGCTGTGTTCTTCACTTCATTCGTGATTCAATAGATCGCTTAAGTCATGGCGGATAATTTTCTCTCCCAGGAAGAAGTCGATGCCCTGCTCAGGGGGGTGACGAATGAGCAGGAAGACGACACTCCTGTTAACGATCCTGATGGCGTACGCAACTACAATCTGGCCACTCAGGAACGGATTGTGCGTGGGCGTATGCCGACGCTGGAAATTATCAATGAGCGCTTTGCTCGCTTGCTCAGAATCGGTTTGTTCAATTTTCTGCGCCGTACCACAGAAGTGTCGGTTGGGCCGGTCAAGATTTCAAAATACAGCGAATTCATCCGTAATCTGGTGGTACCTACCAATCTGAACCTGGTGCAGATGAAGCCACTGCGTGGTACCGCCTTGATGGTGTTTGACCCAACCTTGGTATTCTTGATTGTTGACAACCTGTTCGGCGGGGATGGGCGTTTTCATACCCGGGTCGAAGGACGAGATTTTACCCAAACTGAGCAGCGCATCATTCAGCGGATATTGGCGATTGTCTTCGAAACCTATTCCAAGTCCTGGGAACCAGTGTACCCACTGGAGTTCGAGTATATTCGCTCTGAAATGAATACCCAGTTTGCCAATATTGCAACACCCAATGAAGTTGTCGTCTCCACTACATTCAATATTGAGCTTGGGGCATCCAGTGGGGAAGTCCATTTCTGCTTTCCCTACTCCATGATAGAACCAATACGCGATGTGCTGACCTCGCCCTTACAAGGTGAGACGCTGGGGGTTGATAAACGCTGGGTGCGTTTGATGACGCAGCAAATACAGAGCGCTGAAGTTGTCTTGGTGGCTGACCTGGCTAAAGCCAAGATGCAGCTGGGGGACATACTCAACATGAAGGTGGGGGATGTGATCCCGCTTTCCATTTCTGAGAATATAGAGGCGAACGTGGATAATGTACCCGTCATGTTGTGTAAGTACGGTGTTTTTAACGGTCAATATGCATTGCGCGTGGAAAAGTTGCTGCGATCAAATTCGACCGAATATGTAAAAGGAGAAGCAGCTGATGGCGATTGATCCCAATGAAGAGCAAATAATGGACGACTGGGGTGCGGCCATGGCGGAGCAAAGTGAGGCGGAAGCCACTGTGCTACAGGATAATACTGCTGAACAGGCACCCGTTTTTACCGAGTTTTCTGCCAAGAACAAACTGCACGAAACACAGAATGATATCGACTTTATTCTCGATATCCCGGTGCAGTTAACGGTGGAGCTGGGTAGAACCAAGATTGCAATCAAGAATTTGCTGCAACTTGCCCAGGGCTCAGTGGTGGAGCTGGATGGCATGGCGGGCGAGCCCATGGATGTGCTGGTGAATGGCTGCCTGATTGCCCAGGGTGAGGTGGTGGTGGTCAACGACAAGTTCGGCATTCGTCTCACCGACATCATTACGCCTGCTGAACGTATCCGCAAGATCAATAAATAGGTACATTATGTTCCGCTCTTCTCTCGTTTATTTAAGCGCTGTCTGCTGTCTGCTGATGTCCTTGATGGCACAAGCCGCAGAGGCCCAGGAAATATCTCCTAGCGGAAGTCTGCTGCGGATGATAGTGGGCCTGGCCCTCGTGTTAGGGGTGATGGTAGCTATTGCCTGGCTCGTGAAGCGTCTGACCCCAGGCATCAGCCAGCAGCAATCTGTTGTACGGATAGTGGGTGGGGTGAGTGTGGGCAGCCGGGAGAAGGTGGTGGTGGTGCAGGTGGCGGATCGCTGGATTGTAGTAGGCGTTGCTGCTGGGCAAGTAAGCAGTTTGGCCAACCTGGAGGCTGGTGCTGATATTTCTGCGATTGTCGCCGAGCAGGGGCCTGTTACCCCAGGCATTCCTTTTTCAGCGTGGCTGAAGAAATCCATGTCGAGAAAATCCTGATCTATCATGTGTAACCGCTTTATCAAATATTGTATTGCCTGCTGTTTGCTGATCTTGCCTATGCTGGCAAGCGCGGCTGAACCTAGTGGTGTTGGCTTGATCAGTAGCCAGCCTGCTGCAGGGGGAGGGCAGAATTACACGCTCACTATCCAGACCCTGCTGTTACTCACCTCCCTGTCTTTTTTGCCTGCTGCCTTGCTCATGATGACCAGCTTTACCCGCATCATCATTGTACTGTCCTTGTTGCGGCAGGCTCTGGGTACGCAATCGTCCCCCCCCAATCAAGTGATGGTGGGGTTGGCATTATTTTTAACCTTGTTTGTCATGGGCCCGGTATTTGACCGCATCTACACAGAGGCTTATCAGCCCCTGGATCAAGATCGGATTTCCATGCAGGAGGCGATGGCCAAAGGCGTGGTGCCGCTGAAGGAGTTTATGCTCAGGCAGACCCGTGAATCTGACCTGGCCTTGTTTCTCAAAATGTCGCGCAGTGAAGCTGTAGAAAAACCAGAAGATGTTTCCCTGCGAGTACTGGTGCCTGCATTCATGACCAGCGAGCTGAAAACTGCATTTCAGATCGGATTTGCCATCTTCATTCCCTTCCTCATTATTGACATGGTGGTAGCCAGTATTCTGATGTCGATGGGGATGATGATGGTGTCACCGGCGATTGTGGCATTGCCGTTCAAGCTGATGTTGTTTGTGCTGGTGGATGGCTGGCAGCTCTTGCTCGGCTCGCTTGCCGAGAGTTTTTACTGAGGCCCCGATCATGATGAGTCCTGAAAGTGTAATGACAATAGGCCGCCAGGCCATGGAAGTATTGCTACTGGTGGCTGGTCCTGTCTTGCTGGTGGTGCTGGTCATTGGTTTGCTCGTGAGTATTTTCCAGGCAGCTACACAGATTAATGAAGCCACATTGACCTTTATTCCCAAACTGCTCGGTGTCTTTGCCACATTGCTGATTGCTGGCCCCTGGATGTTGTCTGTGATCACTGATTACCTGCGGCATGTACTGACCAGTATTCCATCACTGGCAGGTTAGTATGGTAACGGTCAGTAGTGAGTTCCTGCAGATGTGGATTGCCACACTGTTCTGGCCGCTTACTCGCATACTGGCTTTTCTGGTAGCTGCACCCATATTCAGTCATCGGGCATTACCCAATACCATCCGGCTTGGATTCGGACTGGTATTGACGCTGGTGATTATTCCTACCATGCCTGATATTCCGCCCTTATCAATCTTCTCAATGAATGGTGTATTGATCCTGACGCAGCAAATCCTGATAGGGGCTGCCATGGGGTTTAGCCTCAGAATCATCTTTGCTGCGGTTGAAATGGCAGGCCATACCTCCGGTATGACCATGGGCTTGGGCTTTGCCAGTTTCTTTGATCCTCAAACACAGGGGCAGAGTACCGCCATTGGTCAATTCCTCGTCGTGCTATCCATGTTGATCTTTTTTGCCATTAACGGACACTTGATGGCGATCTCCACACTGGCTGACAGCTTTCAAAGTTTTCCGATTACTGCAGATCCCAGTTTTCGGCTAAATCCATATAAAATCGCGTTATGGGGGGGCAAGATATTCAGTGCCGGACTGATGATCTCGCTGCCGATTGTGACGGCATTATTGATGGCGAATATGGCATTGGGTATTCTGACAAGAACGGCGCCACAACTAAATCTGTTCGGGATTGGTTTCCCCATTACCATCGGGCTGGGTTTTCTGGTGTTGATGTTGGCATTGCCCTATATGTTGCAGCCTGTCCAAAGGTTAATGTATGAAAGCATGAGTTTTATGCAGGAAATAGCACAGCCAGTGACCGCCACCCCGGCTAATTAAATTTTGATGTGACACCGGCAGCAGATATCAATATTGAAAGTTTGAGTGTATGAGACAAGATCAGGCATTTATTGGCCGTCAGCCAATCATGAATATTAACCAGGATATCGTGGCCTATGAGCTGTTCTTCAGGCATAGCGGTGAAGCTACCACGGCCGTGTTTGAGAATAGCCTGCAGGCATGCACTCGTGTGCTGGTGAATACGATTAGTGATATGGGTTCCCAGTGGTTGTTGGGTGACAAGATGGCCTTCATCAATGTCAGCGAGGAAATGCTACAAAGCGAGTTCCTCGAATTGTTGCCACCCGCAAGAACCGTCCTCGAACTGAGCGATATCACTGCGCCAACTACAGCTGTAGTGGAGCGTTGCCATTTCCTGCGCAAGCGTGGATACAAGATTGCGCTCAAGGACAAAGGTGATTCATTGCTGGGCTCACCGTTGATTGATTGTGCTGATTTTATCAAGATCGATACACTTTCACGTTCCATGGATGATGTTGCGCGACGTTTCCTTGATTATCAAAGTCTGACGGTTAAGATCGTGGCAGAAAAAGTTGAGCGGCAGGAACAGTATGAAGCTTGCAAGAAAATAGGGTTTCATTTGATCCAGGGTTTCTATTTTGCGCATACTGAAACCTTTACAGCCAAAGTGATCAACCCCGCTTTTACTGCAGTGCTGGATTTGCTCAATATGATCAGCCGTGATGCTGATATGAAGGAGGTCGAGAATGGCTTCAAGCGTGATGCGGCGCTTTCCTTCAAACTGTTGCGTTATATCAATTCGGTCGGATTTGGGCTGTCATGTGAGATCCAGTCTATCCGCCATGCGTTGACCATTATTGGCACCAAGCAACTTTATCGCTGGCTGACCCTGCTGATGGTGACAGCAGGGGAAAATTCTGCCGCACCTGCGCTCATGAAAACCTCGATTACGCGAGGGCGCCTGACTGAACTGCTCGGTGATGGGTACTTTGACAAGGCAGGCCGCGACAATCTGTTTGTCGTCGGGGTTTTTTCCATGCTGGATCGCATGCTGGAAATGCCCATGGAGCAAGTGCTGGAGAAGGTAGACCTGCCTGAGGCAGTGCATGATGCCTTATTGCATAGGCAAGGCATATACGGGCCATTTCTTGAACTGGCGGAAGCCTGCGAGAATCAGGACGGCACTCGGATTATCGCATTGGCCAGCAACCTGCAGCTTGATCCCAACAAGGTGAATGATTGCCATATTGCTTCACTTGCCTGGGTTGAAGCCCTGGGCATATAGCTGGATCGTTACCTGGCAGAGCCAATCAGCATGAGCCTGCGAGCAGCATTACAACAGGTTGAATAATGACAGCCTGGTTATGGCCACAAACGACTTCTGTGCAGCTTCCAGAACCGTTTGCTGTTTGGTCAGGTCGGATAGGGCTTGAGCATAGTCCAGATCCTGAATTTCCGATAAAGACTTGGCATATTGCAGGTCTCGATCACTGCCATCGGTATTCAGTGCTTCCAGTTCTTTGAGCGCTGAACCGTTACTCGCACGTACACCCAGCACATTATCCATAGTGGATTGCAGTGCGTTGTTGGCTGCATCCAGCCCGTCACGCAACGCCTGTGCCTCTGTCTCATTGGTCACTGGGGTGGCAAGCAGGTTGGCGATCTGAGTCAGTGAGGCAAAGACGTCATTGCCATTGGCCTGGAAAATATTGGGAGCCGTGTCGGTGATGGCTAGCTGTCGACTATTGGATACCTGCAACTTGCGCACCTGATTATCACCGTTATAGGTCACCCCAGTGGCGGTCTGGCTATAAGGCGCTGTATCCGTCATGAAGCCGGAATATAGATAATTGCCGCTGCCGTCTTTGGCATTGGCGAGTCCAATCAGGCCTTCCAGGTTGTTACGTATACTGATTGCAAGAAAGTTGCGCTGGGTATTGTCATAAGAGGCATTGCCACCTTCCAGTACACTGGACTTCATCGCCAGCAGCATATCAGTCACGCTGTCAAGATTGCCTTCCACCGCATTCATGTTGTTCTCGGCAAACTGGCGGTTACGTTCGTACTGGGTATTGATGCTTTGTGAGTTCTGTATACCCAACGCCCGCGCCGAGCCAACGGGATCATCAGCTGGCGTCAAGATGCGCTTCTTGCTGGCAATCTGTTCCATCAATTTGCTTTGTTCCGCCTGTAGCTGCGATAGCCTGGTAACGCCGTTTTGATACATGGAATTGGTACTAATGCGCATAATAGGCCTCGTATTTAGCGGATGGACAACAATGTGTCAAACAGGGTGCTGGCGATTTGCATCACCTTGCCCGCTGCCTGGTAGGCTTGCTGGTAGCGCAGTAGGTTCACTGCTTCCTCATCCAGATTGACGCCAGACTCGGATTGCTGGGTGGTCAATGTCTGCTTGAGCAGCTCATCTTCTGCTGCACCTGTGACTTGCAGTTCACGGGTGCGGTTACCGACAAAGCTGACCAGCTGGTTGAAGACATCCTGATAAGATGCTGTCCCGTTGTTCATGGTCTTGCCTGTTTGCAGTGCTGCAAGCTGCAGGGCGTTGCGATTGTCACCGGAAGCATTGCTGGTGTTGGCACTGACGGTGAACTGGTCGCCATTGGCGGGTGCGCCGCTGATGCTGAAATTTAACCCAGCCACACTGATGCTTGCACCTGCTGTATAGGGCACAGAACTACCGGCTGGATATGTTGTGGAGCCACTGGCCGTTGTGACTGTGATGGCCTGGCCTGCAGGGAATCCACTCAGGTTACCACCGGTATAATTCAAGGTAAAAGGCGTGGTGAGCGGGGCGCTGGCATAACCGCTGTCAACCCTGACACTGCCTATTGCCCCAGAGCCCGTGTTAGCACTAGCAGCTGTGCCTGCGACGACAGGGGCGCCAGCAGCTATATTGGCAATCTGTGATATTGCCATGCTCATATTGGTGGCGGCATTGGCGGTGGGGCGAATCACAAATTCATCGCCGGAGTTCATACTGCCGGAGTCTATGCTAAAGCTGACGCCATCCACTGTTTGCGGCAAGCTGGTAAATGATTGCGATACACCATCACTGGTACGCGTCACCGAGTAATTGCTGCCGTCATAGCGCAAGCGGTAATCGCTGGTAGTGAGCGCATTGGCATTGACGATGCCGCTGGACACTTCGGCATTGCCAGTGTTGCGAGAACTGCCATTCACTTCAGGGGCCGGGATATTGAAAAAATTACCGCCGGGGGTGCCATTGGCTGTCAGGCCCTGTTGATGCTGGGTATTGAAGGATTGTGCCAAGCCAATCGCGATCTGGCCCAGGGTATTCTGCGAGGTATCAAGCGATTGGCTGCGATATTGCAACAGACCACCAATCGTGCCACCTTGCAGGCTAGTTTCTGACAGGAGGCTGGTTGTGCCACCAGACTGATAAGCGACTGCGAGTCTGCTGGGGTCGGTGGGGGAGTTGATGGTGGCCAGGGAATAAGCCTTGAGCCCGGACACCAGCGGAATGCCGTTGCCGATGAACACATTGTATTTGCTGCCATCCTGGACGACGACGGTACCCTTGATTTCTTTGTTGAGCTGCAATACCAGCTGATCACGCTGATCCATCAGGTCATTCGGGGGTTGACCGGTACTGCTCATTGCCGCATCAATCGTCTCGTTGAGGCGGGCAATTTCCTTGGCGTAAGTATTGACCGTGGCCACACTGGTGGTGAGCTGGGCATTGACGTTACTCTGCATCTCCTGCAGACGCTCTCCCAGGCTCTGGAAGCGGCTGATCAGCGCTTCACCGGAGGAGATGACGGCTTGGCGTGAAGCCGGGTCATTGGTTGCGGATGAAAGGTCATTGATGGACTTGAAGAAATCCTGGATTGCGGGCGAAAGTCCAGCATTGGAGTCGGCCAGCATGCTGTTGATCTGGTTGATATTGCTCAGTTGAGTATTGATGGCGCTGCTGATCGATTGGCTATTATTGAGCTGCTTGGCCAATAGGTCGTTGTAGACCCGCTTGACGGTATCAATCTGTGTACCCTGACCAATAAAACCAAAGCCCCAATTCTGTGCCTGCGCAGTGGCCTGCACAATCACTTGACGTGAGTAGCCCTGGGTGTTCGCATTGGAGATATTGTGACCAGTGACATTAATGCCAACTTGCGCTGCATTTAATGCCGTTTTACCGATGTTGAATATACTGGACATGATGGTTATCGATCAGTTTGCCTGAGAATCAATTAATAGAATGAACGGCATAAAATCCAGAAACTTTATCAAGGCAGGCTGTATTCGCTGAAATAGCCTTGGTCATCTGCTGGGTTAAGCCGCCCGGTTCACGCTTTCTATCACCCGCTGTAACTTGCTCGCGTACTGTGGGTCTGTCGCATAACCTGCATTCTGCATGGCCTGCGCATAGCCAGCCGTGCTATCGGTATTGGCCAGCACTTTTTCATAGCGCGGATTGTTTTGCATCATGCTGGCAAAATCGCGGAAGGAGTCTGCGTACGAGTCATAAGCGCGAAACTTCTCTATGCGTTTTTGCGGTACGCCATTGATATACTCGGTGGTGACGGCGTCTACCGTCTTGCCTTTCCAGCTGGCGCCTGCCTTGATACCGAACAGATTGTTACTGGCAGTGCCATCGACACCGGTGATCTGGCGCTTGCCCCAGCCACTTTCCAGTGCCGCCTGCCCCAGCATCAAGTTGGCAGGAATGCCACTGTCATTGCTGGCAGCTTCAGCGTGTTGTGTCATCTGTTGCATGAATGCCTGGGAGTTGCGAGGAATCGTGCTGTTCTCGCTATTGCTCGGGATACCCGCACTGGCAATACTGCGTGCAGTCGCGGTCAGGTTGCCCAGAGCGTTTGATTGCGCGGTCAGCTCATCAACCACCGGCGTTTCACTGCCGCTGATACCGCCCTGTAGCTGGCGGGTGAGCATCTCGGCCAGACCAATGCCACGATTGGCAATTTTCTGACTTAGCTGCTGATCCATCATGGTCGTGAAGGTGCGGCTTTGCTCACTGTCGAACATGCTCTCCTTGGGAGTGGCATCACGCATGCTTTTGAGCATCATGTTGACAAACAGGGCTTCGAATTGGGTTGCTGCAGCCTTGATTGATTCCGGAGTATTCTGCCGCGCGGCTTGTTTCAGTGTATTGAGGCTGTTGGCATCGGCTGCTATCTTGCTACTGTAGTCGGCGTTGATGTTGGGAGTATCCATCATGTTGCCCTAGATGATTTCCAGCTCAGCACGCAATGAGCCGGCTGCCTTCATCGCTTGCAGTATGGCCAGTAGATCTTGCGGGGTGGCGCCGATGGCATTCAATGCTTTGACGACATCTGATAAGGAGGTGCCTTTATCCAGCTTGATTACTTTGCCTGGTTCTTTGTTGATTTCAACCTGGGATACTTGTGTTGCCACGGTTTGACCGCCAGAGAATGCTCCGGGCTGACTGATGGCAGGGGCTGTATTGATGACCACGGACAAATTGCCATGGGAAATGGCGCAGTCATCCAGTGTGACAGCCTGGTTCATGACCACAGAACCGGTACGTGCATTCAAGATGACTTTAGCCATGCCCTGTGCAGGCTTGATATCCACATTCTCCAGATTGCCCAGGAACGCCACGCGGCTGCTATTGGCTGGAGGTTGAACCTGAATGACGCGACTATCCAGTGCCGTCGCAGTGCCCGTGCCAAAACGCTGGTTAAGAGCATCGACGACCATGCTGGCGGTGGAGAAGTCCGCTTCTTTCAGTTCCAGGTTAATAGTGCTGCCTGCAGTAAGCTGGCTAGGTACTGCACGTTCCACGGTTGCACCGGCTGAAATGCGGCCCGCGCTTAGATGATTGATCTGCTTGCTGGTACCGCTGGCACCTGCACCTGCGCCGCCTACCAACAGATTGCCTTGGGCCATGGCATAGACCTGGTTATCAGCCCCTTTGAGTGGAGTCATCAATAGTGTGCCCCCACGCAGGCTCTTGGCATTACCCATGGACGAGACGGTCACATCCATGTTTTGCCCAGGTTGGGCAAATGGGGCAAGATTGCCTGTCACCATGACGGCCGCCACATTACGTAATTGCAGATTGGTACCCACTGGCAGGTTGATGCCCATTTGCTGCATCATGCTGACAATGCTCTGTACGGTAAACGGGGTTTGAGTCGTCTGGTCACCGGTACCATCGAGCCCGACCACCAGTCCGTAGCCAATCAGCTGGTTGGCCCGTACCCCTTGGATTGTTGTCAGATCCTTGAGGCGCTCGGCACTGGTGATGGGGGCTGCGATCAGGCTACCCAATGCAGCCAGGGCAAGAATAGTATGTTTCATGATCATGCTCATAATGGTGCAATGCTCAAGAAGAAGCGGGTAAGAATCGACATGACCTGTGAGGCATCGAGATTGCTATTGGTGCGGTACTCTATCCTGGCATCGGCTACCCGGCTGGATGCCACGCTATTGCCCGCAGCGACATACATGGGGTCTATCACGCCAGAAAAGCGTACAAATTCGGTACCACGGTCAAAGGCCACTTGTTTTTCACCGCTGACGACCAAATGACCGTTGGGTAATACTTCGGTCACTGTTGCGCTAATGGTGCCGGTGAAGACATTACGTGCATTGGATGCGGCGGCATCATCATAGGAGTTGTCAGAACTTGCGCTGGCGCTCAGTCTTGGGAATGTTCGTCCGAGGAAGCTTGTGACACCAGCGTTGACCTCACCTGATTTACTGGCAGAGTTGGTACCAGACTTGGTGGCGGAGGTGTTTTCCGTAATGTTGATGACGATGGTATCCCCTACCAAACGCGCCCGCTTGTCTTCAAGCAGTGGGCGATAGGTCGCCGGGCTGTAAATACCACCGCTGTTATACGCGACGGTACTGGGTTGGGGAGGGCGTGCAGTGCTTGGGCCCTTGGTAATGGTTTTAGGCGTCACTGCGCAAGCACTCGTCAGCACCAGCAAGATGGCTGTGAGTAAATATTGGACATACTGTGTATGCCGATTGTGTCGTGATCGCATGATGGTTCCTTTGCGGCCAGATAATTCATTCATGATGAATTGTCGTTACTTAAAGTTGTGAAAGCCGTTGCAACATCTGGTCTGACGTAGAAATCGCCTTGCTATTGATTTCATATGCGCGCTGGGTCTGAATCATGCTGACCAGCTCCTCCACCACGTTGACGTTGGAGGTTTCCACATAGTTCTGTATCAGCATACCTGCGCCATTGCTACCAGGCTGGTTGATATTGGCGGTGCCTGACGCAGCAGTTTCTGCGTAGAGGTTTTCGCCACGGGATTGCAAGCCAGCCGGATTGATGAAAGTGGCGAGCTGAAAGCTGCCGATCTGTACGGCATTAGGACTGTCGGGTAACACAACGGATACCGTACCATCACGGCCGACCGTAATGCTCTGGGCATTTGGCGGGATCACGATCGCAGGCTGTATGGTAAAGCCACTGGCCGTGACCAGCTGACCCTGATTATCCATCTGGAATGCGCCATCACGGGTGTAGGCCGTACTGCCATCAGGCAGCAATACCTGGAAAAAGCCGTCGCCACTGATGGCCACGTCTTTTGAGTTGCCGGTTTGTTGCAGGTTGCCTTGCGTATGAATGCGCTCGGTGGCAACGGGGCGCACACCGGTACCCAATTGCAAGCCAGACGGCAATTGCGTTTGCTGTGAGGATTGTGCCCCTGGCTGGCGGATGTTCTGGTAGAGCAGGTCTTCAAATACGGCGCGTGTTTTCTTGAACCCGTTGGTGCTGACATTGGCGAGGTTGTTGGCAATCACATCCATCTGTGTTTGCTGGGCTTCCAGGCCGGTTTTGGCGATCCATAGCGAACGTATCATGATCTGCTCCTTGTTGCTGGCAACAGTGGTTGCCGGAATATGCGAAATTAATGCTTATGTTATACCGCTAGGCTTTAATTCAAAGTGAAGATTTGACCGGCTTTAGTGGCGTTATTCTCAGCGTTTTGCAACAGCTTGGTCTGCAGGTCAAACTGCCTGGCCAGGGTAATCATGTTGACCATTTCCTCAACCACGTTGACATTGCTGCTTTCCAGCGTACCGCTGGCAACGGTGACATTGGCATCAGCCTCAAGCGGCGCACGGTTTTTCATCTCAAACAAGCCATCGGTACCACGCACCAGATCGGTATCATTGGGGTTCACCAGTTTGAGGCGACCAATCAGGTTGGTAATGATGGGGACCACATTGGTGGACACGGCGGACACGGTTCCATCATTGGCAATCGCCACCTTGGATTCAGGCGGGATGGTGATGGGGCCGCCGTCACCAACGACAGTCAGGCCTTCCTGGGTTTGCAGTACACCGTTTTCATTGAGTTTGAAGTTGCCATTGCGGGTGTAGGCCTCAGTGCCATCAGCACGTTCCACGGCAAACCACCCCTGATCGCGAATCGCGACATCCAGTTCACGACCAGTGGTTTGGATGACGCCACTGTTGAAATTGGCTCCCACGGTAGAATCCACTACAAATGCACGCGTTGGCAGGCCATCGCTAATGACAGGAACCGCCCGAAAGCTATCTATCTGTGAACGGAATCCGGTGGTCGTGGCGTTGGCGAGATTGTTTGACGTCGTCGCCTGTTGCTCCATGACGTGTTTCATTCCGGTCATGGTCGTATAGATCAAGCGGTCCATAGCGGCTCCTTATGCATGTAGTGGTGAGTCAGTCAGCGATTAACGCAGGTTGACCAGGGTCTGCATGATCTGATCTTCTGTTTTGATCGTCTGTGCATTGGCTTGGTAAACACGTTGTGCGGTGATCATGTTCACCAGCTCCGCTGTCAGATCCACGTTGGATTCTTCTACCCGGTACGATTGCAATACACCCAGGCCGCCTGAGTTGGCTACCCCCACAATCGGTGGGCCTGAGTCTGAAGTTTCAGCCCAAAGGTTATCGCCCAGCGGTTGCAAGCCGTTGAGATTGCGGAAATTGGCAAGTGCTACCTGTCCCAGTACCGCGCTTTGACCGTTTGAATAACGGCCCAAAATAGAACCATCTGCGCCTACGCTGAAGCTGGAGAGGCGGCCTGCCGCGTAGCCATCTTGTCCAAGGTCACTTTCGTTGAAGGAGTTTGCATATTGGGTACTGCCAACCAGGTCCAGCGTGATAGTAAGTGGTGAGGTACCACCTGTGGTGACAGGAATGCTCAATGGGTTGGTCGTAATGGTTGGGTTCAAGCCTGAGCCTGTAAATACCATACTGCCAACAGGTGTCGGCGGGGTGCCGGCTGGAGTCTGCACGCCATCCGCACTGGCCATGATGCTCCATTGGTTCGCGGCTGTTTTGATGTAATACAGTTGTACGTTGTGCGAATTGCCCTGGGAATCGTATACCTCTATAGGCGTAGCATGGCTGTAAGTGGTGGGATCATTCAGGTTGAAGCTTGCTGCACTTTTAATCTCAGCTCGTGAATCCAGATTGAGCGGCCCGGTAATTGAGGTAGATGCCCTTGGTGCAAGATCCGATGCATCAATTTGCAATTCAGTCAGGGCTCCAGACTGTACTACGCCATTCACAACTGCATAGCCTGTCAGCTTTTGCCCGGAAGCATTCTGGATAAAACCTTCCTTGTCCAGCTGGAATTGACCATTACGCGCGTAGCTGATGGTGCCATTGTCGCTCATGCGGAAGAAGCCATTACCATTGATTGCGACATCCAGCGGGTTTGTGGAATTGGAGATATTGCCCTGGGTAAACTGCTGGGTCACCGCGGCTATCTTGGTGCCGATACCAATCTTGGATGCACTACCACCACCCAGTGAGTTGGCATAGACATCTGCGAATTCTGCACGGGATTGTTTGAAGCCAACAGTGCTGGCATTTGCCACGTTATTGCCAATGACCTCAATACTTTTGGAGGCGGCATTGAGACCGCTTAAACCTTGCTGGAAAGCCATATTGTTCTCCTGGTGAAATTACACGCTGCTAAAGTGTTTCTGTTTCGATCAGAAAATCTGCTTAATCTGGTCGGTGGTAATGGACGCTAGGTTGCTGAGGTTGAGCTTGACCCCATTAGCGCCTGAAGACACGCTCACGACTTGTTCGTAACTTAAGGTGGTTGATGCCACTGTGCTGTTGCCGGTGGTGGCCGTGGCCTCAATCGTATAGCGGCCATCGGCAAGCTTGGTGCCGTCCTCACTGAATCCATTCCAGCCGATTTGAGCAATGCCAGCAGCCTGGTTTTTCAGGTTGAAGGTCTTGACCACATTACCGCCAGCATCCTTGATATTGACCTTGAGGTTGTCAGCTCCTACTGGTAAATCTACGCCAAAATAGGCTTCTGACTCGCCCTCAGTTTTGCTAGGAGCAAGATATGCACTGCTGCCTTCTACCAGCACTGCACGCCCAATTAGGCTGGACGCTTGTAATGCCTGGGTGGATTGCATGCTGCTAATAAATCCGGAGAGCGTTGCATTCATTTTCTCAATGCCGGTCACAGTCGAGAGTTGGGCCATCTGGCTCGTGACTTCAGCATTGTCCATGGGGTTGAGGGGATCCTGATTTTTCATCTGCGTGATCAGCAACTTCATAAAACGATCCTGTGTTTCAGAAATGCTGCTGGACGATGATGTGCTGGTCGGATTCATTGTGTTCAGCAGATTGTCAGAAATTCCAGAGGTGCTTGCCATGATCTTGTCTCGCTTTCAGGGTTATTGACCGATGGTCAGGGTCTTCAGCAGCATGGTCTTGGCTGCATTCATGGTTTCAACGTTGTTTTGATAGGAGCGTGAGGCGGAAATCATATCGACCATCTGCTCTGTCACATTGACATTGGGCATAGCGACATAACCGTTTTCATCGGCCATGGGGTGCTTGGGATCATATTTCATTTGTGGTGGAGATTGATCTTCTCTTACCTCTTTGACCTTGACTCCCTGGGCATCTGCCGAATTGAGTGGCACGGCGGAAAATACAATCTGCTTGGCTTTATAGGGCTGGCCATTGGCACTGGTTGCACTGTCGGCATTGGCGAGATTGCTTGCAACCACGTTCAAACGCTGGCCCTGTGCACTCATGGCTGAGCCGGAAATATTGAATACATTAAAAAGTGACATGACAGTCTCCTTTCAGTATGGAATGGTAGAGGCGCATGGTTACTGTCCCTGTACTGCAGCGAGCATTTTTTTGATCTGGCCGCTAATCATCGTAACGCTGGCTTCATAGCGCAAGGCATTATCAGCAAACTGGGTGCGTTCCACATCCATATCCACCGTATTGCCATCCACGCTACCTTGGATGATTGAGCGGAACATTACGCCACCGGGTTGTCCACTGGAGGATGCACTGGTCTGAATGTGAGCTGCGTTGGTAGTAGCAGCTGGCAGGCCGCCATTGGGGCCACCTGACAAAGCATGTTTAAACGTCTCGGCAAAGTTGATGTCCCGCGCTTTATAGCCAGGGGTATCTGCGTTGGCGATGTTAGCCGCCAGCAATTCCTGCCGTTGTCCGCGAACGCGCAGCGCTGTTTCGTGAAAGTTGAGTGCCGCATCCAGCTTGTTCATCATGTATCCCTCCAGTTGGTAACAGCCCACTGTGTTTGGTTAAGAAACACGGAATATTGCCGTTATTACAGATGATTGCGAGTCTAGAGTGCTTGCTGCAAATTCTATTGATTGAATAGCGGGGTAAATCTACCCCTGTTTTCTGTTTTTATACTTGATTGCCTGCGTACAATCCACCTTGAATTGTTAACAATCCTTCAACGATATTGAAGTGGATGACAGGAGGTGGAGCATGAAAGTGAAGCAGCATGCAAGCATAGTGCTTGTCGCGATATGCTCCTGTCTGGTTGCTGTGTCAGTCCGTGCGGAGGATGTTCATCAAGATCTTACTCTTGTGCGTCAAAAAGTTGAGGGTTTTTTGCTCACACAAAGCGCAGGATATCCAGGGCAAGTGTCAGTCTCTGCTCTCGCCATTGATAATCGATTGAAGCTTGCAGCTTGTACGTCCATGCAGATGTTTTTACCCCATGGCAGTCGCGTATGGGGCAGAACCAGTGTTGGTGTGCGCTGCAATGCACCGGCCATCTGGACAGTCTATGTGCAGGCCAATGTGCAAGTCATGGCTGATTATCTGATTACGGCGACTCCTTTGGCGCAGGGGCATATTATTAGTGAGCAGGATCTGGCAAGAAACCGTGGCGATCTTGCAAAATTGCCACCAGGTATTTTTACTGATAGCGCGCAGGCAGTTGGCATGAGTGTTGGCGTGTCATTAAGTGCAGGAACCGTGTTGCGGCAGGAAATGTTGCGTGTGACCCCTGTGGTGCAGCAAGGGCAGAAAGTGGTGCTGAGTTCTGCTGGCAATGGATTTACAATTTCTGCCGAAGGAACCGCACTTGGCAATGCTGGCGAAGGTCAACGCGTCAAAGTCAAAGTAGGCAATGGACAGGTGATTAGTGGCCTGGCCAGGCAGGGTGGGCAAATTGATGTGATATTCTAAGGCTTGACGTGATATGCCTAGGAACAGTGGCTTGTGAGTGAAGAATCTTTCACGATTTTTACTAAAGTTAACACAAACCAGGCCGATAAGAGCAATATATCGGCATGTATCTATGCTGTAATAAACAAGCTTAAGGAATCGCCATGAAAATCGATGACGCACTTCAAAAAGCAGTAGCGCTCACTAATGAGAAAACTGAAAACAAGTCAGCCAGCAGGGCTAGCGAACCAAAATCTTCAGCAGTAGCTGGAGAAAGCGTGACATTGTCACCACTGGCTTCACAGTTGCAATCTCTTGAAGCAGCCGTAGCTAGTGATAATGTGTATGACGCTGAGAAAGTAAGTGCAATTAAATCTGCCATTTCCAGTGGCCAGTTCAGAGTAGATTCTGAAAAGGTCGCAGATGGCCTCATCAATACTGTAAAAGACCTGCTGACAACACCTAGATAGTAGGTGCAGGGGAAAGGCAATCCTGACCATGAGTGTGCAAACTGGCTTTGATGTTGAAATTAATTTGGTAGACGCCTTGTTGCTGTTGTTGAAGCGTGAGCAGGCAAGCCTGATCAAAGTAGACGTGGATACCATGGAAGCGTTGCTGAATGAAAAAGCGCAGGTATTACAAGATTTAAGCACAGCCACACAGGATCGCTACAAGACAGTATCTTCTCTTGGTTTTGCGGCTGATGAGCATGGCTTGGCAAATTGGTTGGCCGGACAGGATGCAAGTACACAGCAGTCATGGGCGCGCTTCAACGCCTTGGTCGATCAGGCTAAAGAACTTAACCGCTTGAATGGCATCTTGATCAATAAACATTTCAATCGCAACCAGAATGTACTAAATACACTGGGACGTTCATCATCCAACCAGTTCTATGGCCCGAATGGTCAATCCAGTTCTGGATCCGGTCTCTACAATACCCAAGCTTGAGCCTCGGTATTAATCCATTCTGTTTAAGCGCAGGAGAGCCTCTTGCTCGATTGGCTGATTGACTAGAGGGTATGTTCTTGCGTTGGGCTGTTCAATGGTTTGTACAGCACCATAATTGAGACCCGGCGATTCTTGGCTCGTCCTTGTTCCGTATCATTTTCCGCAATAGCTTGCGTGTCACTATAGCCTACTGCACTCAAGCGATTTTCTGCTATTCCCTCTTTGATCATCTGCCTCACCACGCTAGTTGCCCGCATGGCAGACAGTTCCCAGTTTGATGGAAACTGGCTGTTCTGAATCGGGATGTTATCCGTATGTCCTTCAACCTGAATGCCATAGCTGGTTGGCATCAGTACCTGCGCAATATCATTAATCGGGGCGATAGCATCGGTCTTGATCTCAGAGGATCCAGGGTTGAAAAGTAGGCTGTCGTAAATATCAATACGTACGCCTCTATCATTTTTTGTGATATTGATTTTTCCATTCTGCGAAAGTGCGCTTAGCGACTTTGACAGGTCGGAGAGCATGGCTGATATGGCTTCCTGTTCGCGCCGCGCTTTCTCTTTTTGCAGGCGGGCTAGTGGCAGTGAATGTATCAGGGATGGGGATACGGATATTTGATCCGCAGGATAGTCACTATCTGATGAGGCTGGATTCATCTCTCCCTCTTTGGCAATACCACTGAATGCACTGCCTAATGATGAAGTGAGTTCTTTGTATTTGCCTTCATTGACCGAGGAAATGCCATACATCACCACGAAGAATGCAAATAGCAGGGTGATGAAGTCGGCATAAGACACCAGCCAGCGGTCATGATTCTCTGGTTCTTCTTCGAATTTTCTTCTTCTACCCATGCCGCAAGCCGAGATTATCTTAAATAAGAGGCGAGTCGATCTTCGACTACCTTGGGGTTTTCGCCATTGGCAATACCGACAATGCCTTCTATCAGCATTTCCCTGCGTGTGGTTTCTATCAGTACCAGACTTTTGAGTTTGTTGCCTATGGGCAGGAACAATAAATTGGCAAAGCCTACCCCGTAGATGGTAGCGACAAATGCGACTGCAATCCCGCTACCAAGGCGACTGGGATCGGAAAGATTTTCCATTACATGGATGAGTCCCAGCACGGCACCCATGATGCCCACTGTGGGTGCATAGCCGCCTGCCGACTCCCAGATTTTGATGGCATTACGTTGCGAAGCTTCATATCGATTGATATCTACATTACAGATATCGCGAATTTTTTCAGGTGGGGTGCCATCGATCAGCAGGCGCAAGGCTTTTTTCACAAAAGGGTCTTGCTCCGAGTACATGTAGTTTTCAAGGAGTAATACGCCGTCTTTACGTGCAATCTGGCTCCATGATCCCACGCGACGTGCGAGCTTTTCGCGATCATCTTCTGGGGGTAAGACTATCCACTTTGCTAAACGTACCCCCTGGATAAAGTAAGAGGGTTTGGTCTGCAGCAATACGGCGCCGACGGTACCGAAAATGACAATCATGAACGCGGCAGGCTGGATCAGTGAGCTGATCTTGCCGCCTTCAACCGCCTGGCCTAGCAGGATACCGCCAAGCGCCAGTACTATGCCACCTATGCTGCTCCAGTCCACAATTTTTCTTTCAAGTTTGCACGCAGGCGTGCAACAGCTTGCGTATGCAACTGGCAAACTCTGGATTCAGAAACGCTCATGATGGCACCAATTTCTTTCAGGTTCATTTCCTGTTCGTAATATAGGCCCATCAATATTTTTTCCCGCTCGGGCAGTGTTTCAATGGCATCAATCAATGCTTCACGGAAATCCCCGGAGAGTAGAATCTTCAGGGGGTCGCCAGACTCATCTTTGTTGTAGCGATCGAGAAAGTGATCGCCACTTTCCTGTTCGCTGAAGTCTTCATAATAAATAAGTTGATGGCCGCTACAGTCGCCCAGCATTTCCTGAAAGTCATCCATGGATAGATTAAGCTCTCGAGCAACTTCCCCTTCGCTTGGGGGCCGTCCCAGTTTTTGCTCTAGCCCATGGATTGCAGTTTCAACATCGCGCATGTTCTTGCGCACACTACGCGGCAGCCAGTCTGCACGGCGCAATTCATCTATCATCGAGCCGCGTATGCGCTGGGCAGCATAGGTCTCAAACTGTGCACCGTGGGTGTCTTCGTAGCGGTTGGTCGCGTCAAGCAATCCCATCATTCCAGCCTGGACTAAGTCATCGATATCGACACTGGCTGGGAGTTTAGCCTTGAGCTGGAAAGCAATTTTCTTCACCAGGCTTGCATGTTGTTTCAGCAATTCTTCCTTGTGATTGGTTTTTCCATGCAAGGTGTACATCAGATATCCTTAAATTAGCTGAAAGATGCCTGTAGGCCGTGGTGATGGTCTATTTTTCTGGCTAACGCCTTGAAGGCTGCGGATGCTTTTGCCATCGGAAATGCATCAATGACGGCACGCCCCAACTTGGCCGCACGGCCAAGATGTTCATCCGTGGGGATTAATCCTATAAATTCCAGCTCAATGTGCAAATGGCGCTGAGCCACGTCAGCAATATTCTGGAATACTATTTTTGCCTGCGCTTCGTTTGCCTGCGAAACCAGCACACCAAAAGAACGCCTGCCGACCTGGTTACACAGCTGTTTAATGAGGCGGTAAGCGGCTGTGATGGAGTCGGCGTCTCGTGTCATGTGAATCAATATGTCTCCCTTATTCAGCATATTGAGCGGCATGGTATCTTGGCTATTGAGTGCTGCATCAATCAACACGATTTCATGTTGGCCTGCCATCCCCATAAACATGCGTTCTATCTGCATCATGGTTTTTTCTTTGCTCAATAAATGGGCATCAGAATCGCTAGATAGCAATTTTGCAACAGAATAGCCTTGTCCGGTAGTGTTTATTATCTCATGAGTCAGATCAGGCCGATGCAAGGCTTCAATTAAGCTGGATTGCTGTGCAGCGAATCCATAGCCTTGAGCCGGGCGCAGAGGGGTTTGCGTCGCATCAAGTATCATCACGTCGCTGCCTTGCCTGTGCAGTGAAGCAGCGAGATTGGTGAGTAATCTTGTTTGCTCGTTATTGTGAGCCGCAGACAGGATAGACAGTATTTTTGGGGTGGGGCCGGCCATTAAGCGTCTTAGGCCGGTGGCTTGGTCACGGTGATTAGTCATGCTTCATCCCCACGAGTCCAGAAGTACTCGTATCCGCAGTCATATTGGCCATGATAAAAGGTATTTCCTCGTCTCTAAAGCGGAAATGGTCTGTTTTCTTGCGCGCAATCTTAAATGCGTGATGGACGAGTAGGCTTTTGTTGGCCAGATGGATGTCTTCAGGCACACGTTGACCATTGGCTACATAATACAGCCTGAGTTTTTCACGAATGATGACGTCTAATACGCTACCGATGGTGGCTGCCTCGTCAAGCTTGGTGATAATGCAGCCATCCAGCCCGCGGCTTTTGTAAGCCTCAATCACATCGGTCAGGGTTTCACCTGTGCTGGTGGCATTCATGCACAGAATTTTCTTGATGGGCATACCTGTATTGGAAAGCATGGTAATTTGCTCCGCTACCATACGGTCACGCTGGCTGACACCCACTGTGTCAATCAGGATCGTGTGTTTGCCTTTCAGCTCATTCAGCGCCAGCTTGAGATCTGCCTCGTCTTTGACCGCATGCACCATGACACCGAGTATCTTGCCGTAAATGCGTAATTGCTCATGCCCACCGATACGATAGGAGTCAGTGGTGATGAGGGCCAGCTTTTTGGCGCCATGTTTCATGACAAAACGAGCAGCCAGTTTGGCCGTCGTCGTGGTCTTGCCCACACCTGTTGGGCCGACCAGAGCAAAAATCCCACCTTCATCCAGTATTTGCTGTTCGTCGTTGATGGTGTTCAGGTTTTTACTGATCACAGTCTGTAACCATTTCATCGCCTCGACTTCAGTGTGCTGAGCTGGAGTGTTTTCTGCAATCTGACGGGACAGGCCGGCGCTAAAGCCTGCAGCAATCATTGATTGCAGTACGCTGGATTTGGCCGGATTGCGTTGCTGAATATTACCCCAGGCCATTTCTGTCAATTGCGATTCAATCGTGCTGCGCATTGAGCGCATTTCCTTCATCATCGAAGAAAAACCGTTTTGTGCATGCTTGGTGTCAACAGCCGGAACACCAACGGCTTTAGCTTCATGTTTGACTACAGGCTTGACCATTGCTGGAGCTTGCATTCTATTGGCGGGTTGAGGCTGAGGAGCTACTGGTGTGCGATTGTCAGCACGCTGCGCTTTTAGCTCAGCATGGTTTAATGGTTCTGCCGTCTTGAGTACGCGCTTGCTACGACTCAGCATGGATACCAAGGTCTCTGGAGCAGGTTCTGCATGATGGGTAACAGGAGGCAGAGGCTGCTTGGTTGGTGATTTGGGTTTTGGATCATTGCTAGCGACCAGTTTTGCCATGTCCTCTTCCCGGAAAGCGAGAATTTCATTACCACCTGCGACTGCCCGGTTTGAAAGAATCACCGCATCCGCTCCCAGTTCTTGGCGCACCATATTTAATGCATCACGGGAATTTTTGCCGAAATAACGTTTGATGTTCATGCTTGGCCTCCAATCAGACTGGTAACGCGTATGGTTTTCGTATCAGGTAGTTCTTCATGAGCCAGTACACGCAATCGCGGTACTGCTCTTCTCAGGAATCTGGACAGGGCAGTGCGTAAAGCGCCAGGTACCAGTAACACCGGTGCCATTCCCATTTGTTCTTGTTGTTTTGCTGCATTGGCGGTTTGTGTCGACAAGGTATCTGCGAGTCCCGGTTCTATTGCGGCGGCGCCAGCGGCGGTAGATTGCAAGGCTTGTAACAACAGGCGCTCCAGATTGTGATCCAGCGCCATCACGGGCACTTCATTGCTGCTGGGGAACAATTGCTGCACGATCGCTCTGCCTAGCTGCACGCGAATGAGTGAGGTGAGCTCGTCGGTATCCTGAACGCGTGGTGCATGTTCAGAGAGGGTTTCAATGATGGTGCGCATGTCTCGAATGTGTACACCCTCGATCAGCAGATTCTGCAGTACTTTTTGTACTACAGACAGGCTGAGCAGCTTGGGCACCAGGTCTTCCACCAGTTTGGGGGCTTCTTTGCCAATATGATCCAATAGCTGCTGAACTTCCTGGCGGCCTAGCAGCTCAGCGGCGTGTGAGGTAATCATGTGGTTCAGGTGCGTCGCGATCACGGTGCTGGTATCCACTACGGTATATCCCATGGCCTGGGCTTGATCGCGCATATTTGCCTCGATCCAGACGGCTGGCAGGCCAAAGGCAGGGTCCATAGTGGCGGTGCCTTGCAGTTCGCCTGTCACGTTACCGGGATCTATCGCAAGGTATTGACCCGGATAGGATTCACCATTGGCAAGTTCAACCCCTTTCAAGGTAATCCGGTAGCCTGCTGGCTTCAGTTCCAGGTTGTCGCGAATATGGATGGCAGGGGGCAGGAAACCCACTTCCTGAGCAAACTTCTTGCGTAGTCCTTTTATACGCTTTAACAAATCTCCGCCTTGCGCCATATCCACCAAGGGAATCAACCGATAGCCAACTTCAAGGCCGATCACATCCACCGGCAAGACATCGTCCCAACTGGCTTCTGGAGAGTCTGCGACTGGGGCAGGGGCTGACTCTGTTGCCACTTCTGCAGATTGCTGCTTTTTGTCGGCGGTATATGCAATCCATGCTAATAATCCAGCAAGTAGCAAAAAGGCAAAGTGTGGCATGCCTGGAATCAATCCCAAGCCAGCAATAATGCCTGCGGTCACGTAAATGGCTTTAGGCTTGGAGAATAGCTGGCCAATCAACTGGTTGCCAATATCGCGATCATCCGCAACACGCGAAACCACCACACCTGCTGCTACGGAAATGATGAGGGCAGGAATCTGAGCCACCAGGCCATCACCAATCGCAAGCAATGTATAGTTCTTGACGGCCTCGCTGAAGCTCAGGTCGTGTTGAGCCATGCCCACGATCAGGCCGCCGATAATATTGATGATGATGACTAGAATACCGGCAACCGCATCGCCTCGTACGTATTTACTAGCACCATCCATGGCACCGTAGAATTCAGCTTCCTGGCTGATTTCCTTGCGACGTTTGCGGGCATCCTCTTCTCCAATCAATCCCGCATTTAAGTCGGCATCAATCGCCATCTGCTTACCAGGCATCGCGTCCAAGGTGAAGCGTGCTCCGACTTCTGCAATCCGCCCTGCGCCTTTTGTCACCACGACAAAGTTGATGATGGTGAGGATGACGAAGACAACGATACCGACGGTGTAGTTGCCGCCGATCAGGAAGTGGCCAAAAGCCTCAATCACCTTGCCGGCTGCATCAGGACCTGTATGCCCTTCGGTCAGTACCACGCGGGTTGATGCCACATTGAGCGAAAGGCGCAACATGGTGGTGACCAGCAGTATGGTAGGGAATGCAATGAAGTCCAGAGGTTTGGTGGTTTGTAAGCCTATGAGCAATACCAGGATGGACAGGGCAATATTGAAGCTAAACAGCGCATCCAGTGCGATTGCCGGCAAAGGCAGTATCATCATTGCCAGCAACATGATGATGATAAGCGGAGCCGCTAATGAGCTACCGCCACTCAGCCATGCGGGGAATTTGATGGCATTCATGCATTAGCTCCTTGGAAATGAGGATCCAGAGCATCTGGTACATCAAGTGCCCTTGGTACATCGGGGTAATAACCGCCCTGAGTCTTGTAAGTGCGTAATTGAAAGATATAGGCAAGAATTTCAGCTACTGCGGCATACAGCGCCTGTGGAATCTCATCGCCAAGCTCAGTATGCGCATACAGTGCCCGAGCTAGCTTGGGCGATTCCAGTGTAGGGACTTGATGTTCACTGGCAATTTCTCGAATTTTCAGGGCAATATCATCAGCGCCCTTGGCAATGACTCTAGGGGCGCCCATCAGGCCATCGTCATACTTGATCGCTACCGCGTAGTGCGTAGGATTGGTAATCACCACATCCGCCTTGGGAATTTCCGCCATCATGCGGCGGCGTGCCATTTCTCGTTGTTGTTGGCGAATGCGCGCTTTTATTTCTGGGTTACCTTCGCTTTCCTTGGACTCTTGTTTTACTTCTTCCTTGGTCATTTTCAACTTGTTGTTGTAATTCCAAAGTTGGTAGGGCACATCAATGATCGCGATCAATACCAAGGCAGACACAATGAATAGAAATCCCTTGATCAGGATGCCATCGACTTGGGCAATGCTGCTTTCCAATGGTTGTGTGGAAAGTGACAGGATCATGTCGAAATCATGTGCCATCACCATATAAGACACAGATCCCACCAGGATGGCTTTAAGGACCGCTTTCACAAGTTCGACCAAAGAGTTTTTGGAGAACAGATTGGAAATGCCATTGATCGGATTGAGCTTGCTGAACTTGGGCATAAAAGCCTTGCTGCTCACATTCCAGCCGCCAATCAATGCAGGTGAACCAATAATGACAATCAGCAGTAGCAGTGCGAGTGGGGCAAAGGCAATAAGCAAATCCAGAATGCCAGCGCTGATTTTGCTAATCAGCAGGTTGAAGTCGAAAGCGGATTCGCGGCTGATACGTAAATTGCTATGCATATTAACCAGCATGGCCTGATTCAGGCGTCCCCCCATCATCAATAGCCCCATGCCTCCAGCCAGCAGCACGGTACAGGTAGCCAACTCACGCGAGCGAGGAACGTCACCTTCTTCCCGCGCTTTCTCTATGCGCCGGCCTGTGGGCTGTTCTGTTTTCTCTAAATCGCTATCTTGCGCCATGTTCTTGACTCCACTGTTGCTGCTGCATCTTCTATCTGGATCATGCTGCTTTGATCGATGGCTGCATTATTCGGCACGGTGTAAGCAATGAAATCGAAGAACAGAAGGGATAAAGCCACGCATTCTTTTTGGAAGATGGTAAAAATTCTTCTAAAAATCCCTAAAGTTTCTCTAAATGAGGTCGTTAGTTGTATTAAGTGGAAAATATTTACATTTATTTTTTTAATTAAATCAGTTGGTTATAAAATAAATCAAATATTTTTAAAAATTATCCTAAAGATTATTTAAGTGCTGCCGTTAAGTGTTTATGAATACGGAAGAACAATTAAGGACGAATTTAAAGTTAGATTAATTAGCCTCAATTAAAACTAGCTGGTGCAGTAAAGCTCCTCTGAAAGTCTTGTCTCCCAAGGCCGATACAGTGTTTGTAAGACAAACACTGTATCGGCTATGTTCGTTCGTCTTACGAAAAAAACCGACGAACCCCAGTATGTACATCCCTCCAAAGCGATCAAAGTACGCCTCAACCGCACTACACATTTTGTAGCGCTAACTTCTCGCTAAGGGGACTGAAATGAACGAACAAGAAATCATGGCCGAAATCAAAGATGCTAACTTGAGTTATTTGATGCTGGCTCAACAAATGATTCGTGCCGACAAGGCAACCGCCATTTTCCGCTTGGGGTTAAGCGGTGAGATTGCTGATTTGCTGGAAAGTTTGAGCAATGCTCAGTTGCTCAAGTTGAGTAGCTTTAACATGATGCTCACACGTTTCCGTTTCGATGACACTGCAATCCTTGGCATGCTGACTAGTTATACTAAAGACAGAATGCAGGCTCAAGCCCATGCTGCCATTCTGATGGCTGGTCATGGTGTGGAAGAAATAGCGTAATCATTCGCTTGCGTTATTACTGACACAGAAAATCCGGGGGGATACTAAAAATGAGCAAAAGCGTTATTAATGAGTCTGAGCAAATCCAGTTGGCAATTCAGATGATCAATCTGGGGGCAAGACTTCAATTACTTGAATCCCAAACGACTTTGTCACGTGAGCGCTTGATCAAGTTGTATAAAGAAATAAGAGGCATGTCTCCACCCAAGGGTATGTTGCCGTTTTCTACTGATTGGTTTCTCACTTGGCAGCCCAACATTCATTCCTCGATATTTGTGAATATCTATAAGTTCCTGGTTGAGCATGCGGGTGTTGAGGGTATTGTTGCCATCATGAAGGCGTACAAATTGTATTTGCAACAAGTGGGAAGTGAGCCGGGTGATGAGTCTGTGCTTTCGCTGACTAGGGCTTGGACGTTAGTGCGATTTCTTGATAGCAAAATGCTTAAAACTCAAAGATGCAGCTGTTGTGGCGGTAATTTTGTAGTCAATGCCTATGATTTGCACGAAGACTACCAATGTAATTTATGCCATGTCCCATCACGGGCAGGCAAGACCAAAAAATCCAGAGAGCTGGCAGCGCAGGCAGCAGCCCTGAGTGCTTAATGTCGTGCGTATGTGACCTTGATGGAGTGGTGAATTTCAAGTCACTATCTTATGCAGTCTAAGCAAGATTCAGTCTCCGAGTTAAGTGGTGCCAGGAAGCGGTTTCCCCCCGCTATCCTGGCTTTTTTTATTCAACTGGTAGCATTGGGCCTGACCTGGGTAATACTTCAAGTGGGCTATATGTTGTTTGCGGTGACTTTAGCCGGTTGGGGGATATGTCTCCTGCAATCCGTGATTTCCGCTCTGCTTGCGACAGGCTTGCGTATGGCAGTGTGGTGGCGAATCATTCACTTTCTGTTCCCTGTCACGATTTTTTTTATGCTGCAGTGGAATGTCCCGCCCTGGGTTTATCTGTCTGCTTTTCTCTTCACCCTGGCTTTATTCTGGAGCACTTTCAAGACTCAGGTGCCGTTTTATCCTTCCTTGCCCACCACCTGGCGTCAGGTCAAGCAATTGATTCCAGAAGACAAACCAGTCAGTATCCTGGACGTGGGGAGTGGGCTTGGCGGACTGGTCATGTATTTGGCACGGGAAAGGCCAAATGCTGCATGTGCTGGAATTGAGGTAGCTCCTTTACCATGGCTGATTAGCGCTCTATTGGCTGTTATAAAAAAATCTTCAGCAAGATTCAAGTATGGCAATTATCAAGCCGTTAACCTTTCTGAGTACGACGTAGTATT
Organism: Methylobacillus gramineus; assembly: GCF_020532675.1. GTDB lineage: Bacteria > Pseudomonadota > Gammaproteobacteria > Burkholderiales > Methylophilaceae > Methylobacillus > Methylobacillus gramineus. The sequence goes on from NZ_JAJAVE010000001.1 coordinate 220,452, forward strand.
TGCGTACCTCTCCCCAGCTGCCATGCCTGAGTTATGGCAAAAAGCGGTAAAGGAAATGCGGTCGGGTAGTGTGCTTATCAGTTACGAGTTTGAGATCCCAGGGATAACTCCCAAGTTGCAGATTCAGGATAGGCCAGACTCACCATGCATTTTCGTGTGGGAGTTTTAAGTGGCGTGTAGTTATATGTGCCATGGTAGAGGGTATTCAGGCGTTTGATGTTGCAACGGAAATAAGCCATTAATCCAGTTTAATTCCCAGTATTGCAATGTTGGCTTGCTTGCTATTCTGAGGTTAATTTAAAGCGGGCAAAATTTAAGCCTGCGCGGAGCTTGCACTCATGCTTGTGATTATTGGATATTTAGTGGTATTGGGGAGTGTGTTTGGAGGCTTTGCAATGGCTGGCGGCCATCTGGCGGCCCTATTCCAGCCGCTTGAGTTGCTCATGATTGGTGGGGCTGCCATTGGCGCTTTTCTTGTCGGTAATGATGCCAAGGCCATCAAGGCTACCATCAAGGCATTACCCACTGTGTTTAAAGGATCCAAATATACCAAGACACGCTATATGGATCTCCTGGCGCTGTTGTTTGAGATACTAACCAAAATCCGTCGTGACGGCATGATGTCAATTGAAAATGACATCGAGAATCCTGAGAGTAGCCCAATTTTCTCTAAATATCCTGATTTGCTTTCTGATCATCATCTGATTGATTTTGTTGCAGATTATCTTCGATTGATGTCATCAGGCAATATGGATGCGTTTCAGATTGAAAATCTGATGGATAACGAGATCGACACCCATCATCACGAAAGCATGGTGCCTTCTCACTGTATCGCTCGCCTGGGTGATGGCATGCCAGCATTTGGTATTGTGGCGGCGGTGATGGGGGTGGTGCATACCATGGAGTCGGTGGGCCTTCCTCCAAACGAACTGGGCATGTTGATTGCCCATGCGCTGGTGGGTACTTTCCTTGGCATTCTCCTGGCTTATGGTTTCGTTGGCCCCTTGGCTAGCCTGTTGGAGGGGAAAGCGGATGAATCTTCCAAGATGTTCCAGTGTGCCAAGGTCACATTCCTTGCCAGCCTGAACAGCTATGCTCCTGCAATCGCCGTCGAGTTTGGCCGCAAGGTCTTGTATTCCACAGAGCGTCCTGAGTTTGCTGAGCTGGAAGCCCACGTCAAGCAGGCCAAGGCCCGCTAGTCGCGGAGAGTTGAGATGGCTCAGGAAAACGTCAAAATAATTGTCAAGCGCGTCAAAGGCCATGGCGGCGGTCATCATGGCGGCGCCTGGAAAATTGCCTATGCTGACTTTGTCACTGCGATGATGGCGTTTTTCCTGCTGATGTGGCTATTGGGGTCTACGAGTAAGGCAGAGCTAGAGGGTATTTCTGAGTATTTCAAAACTCCCTTGAAGGTCGCCATGAAGGGTGGCCCTGGAGCTGGGGCGAGTGACAGTGTACTCAAGGGCGGTGGCAATGATATGACCAAGAAACAAGGTCAGATCAGAAAAGCGCAAGATATCGAGGGCAAGAAAAAACCTGATCTCAAATCAGCAAAAGAGGCAGTCGCCAAGGCTGAGCATGAAAGATTGAAGGAATTGAAAGCCCGGATAGAAGAAGCGATTGAGGCTAGCAAGACGCTACAGCAATTCAAAAAACAATTGTTGTTGGACATCACCACCGAGGGCTTGCGCATCCAGATTGTGGATGAGCAGAACCGCCCGATGTTTGCATCTTCCAAAGCCGAACTCCAACCATATGCCAAACAGATACTGCATGAAATTGGGCAGTTACTGAATGATGTTCCCAACAAGATCAGCCTGTCCGGACATACCGATGCAGCTCCATATCCTAGTGGTGAACGATACTACAGTAACTGGGAGCTATCTTCTGATCGTGCCAATGCTTCTCGTCGGGAGTTGGTATCTGGTGGCATGAAGGAAGAGAAACTGTTGAGAGTGGTCGGCTTGTCTTCCGCTGTTCTGTTTGACAAAGAGAACTCCTTGAACCCAGTCAATCGACGTATCAGTATTATTATCATGAACAAAAAGGCAGAGGAAGACACCATGAATGACAATGGTTCGGCGGATGTTAATTCTGCTGAGGAAGTCCCTGTTGCCGCAGAAAGCTTAAATAAATCATGAATATGATCAAGAGGCATTTATCTCTTGTATTTGGCAGATTGAATCAGGCATAGACAGGATAGTTTATATGGCAAGTCAGACTATACCAATGGAAGAGTTGCAAACGCTTTTGGTGAGCCTTGGTGCTTGGGGTGAAGAGCATCTGGAACATGTGGAAACGGATATTGATCGCGCGAATGTGTTGTTACGCGAAGCAATCGCGATGCTGGTGCAAGGGTTTATGGCAATCAACCGTGCTTCTCAGACGCAGCAAGCACTCTTGCTCAATTTGAGCGTGAGTGAGCATTTGTCTCAAGCGGAGATTTCGGAAGTCGCCATGCATAGTCGGCAGATTGAGAGCGAAGTGAACAGGATTGTCACAGGCCTGCAGTTTGAAGACATGACCAACCAGTTGCTGACGCGTGCCTTGCATCGTGTGGGTGGCTTGAAAACCTTATTGCTCTCAATGGCTGAGCAGCATGAGAAGCTGATCCCAGAGCATGGGAGTGATGATCTTGCGGTAGTTTTGCAAAAGATGAGCGAGTCCCTGAATGAGAAAAGAGCCTCAATGCACAAGGACTTGAAATCTTCAGTTAACCAGCAGCACATGGGCGCGGGCGACATAGAGCTATTTTAGGCTTTATGAATGATGACATTGGTTTCAGGCAAGACTTGCCTGGGAATGAACAACGGGGATAGGAAATATGGCAAAGACAATACTGACTGTAGATGACTCTGGATCATTAAGGCAGATGGTCGCGTTCAGCCTCAATGCTGCCGGATATCAAGTGATTGAGGCAGTGGATGGTGAAGATGGACTCAAAAAGGCCAAGGCGACGCTGGTCGATCTGGTGCTGACAGATCAGAACATGCCCAATATGGATGGCTTAACGCTTATCAAATCGCTCCGCAGCCTCAGCAATTACCAGAAAGTGCCGATATTAATGTTAACGACGGAGTCTAGCGACGAAATCAAGGCATTGGGTAAAGCAGCAGGGGCGACGGGTTGGTTGGTCAAGCCATTTGATCCCAACCGGTTGCTGGATATTGTGCAACGGGTCATTGGTTAACCCCTCCCCCCGGCTACAAAAAATATTAACCACTGGCAGTGGTCTGCCACGGTGGACTTGGGTTGTAGGATTTAATGTGGAGCAAGACCATGACGATTGATATGAGTCAGTTTTATCAGGTATTTTTCGATGAGTCCGACGAGCTGTTGGCAGAAGCCGAACGCTTGCTGCTGGAGTTGGATATTGAGAACCCTGTATCTGAAGACCTGAATGCGATTTTTCGGGCGGCCCACTCGATTAAAGGGGGTGCTGCAACATTTGGCATGAATGACATGACCGAAATTACGCACGTCCTGGAAAATTTGCTAGATCGTATCCGCAAAAATGAAATGCCACTGACAGCCGAGCATGTGGACGTGTTCCTCTCCGCCAAGGATATCCTCAAGATGCAACTGGATGGACATAGGCATGGAACAGCGGTTGATCCGGATGCCGTCAGTGAGATCAAAGCCACGTTGCAGCGCCTTGCGCAGCAAGATGGTGCTCAGATCTCAGCTCCCCCAGTCACTGTACAGTCTGCCGCTGTAGCGAAGCCTTCTGTGGTTGAGCCGCAGATTGGAAAGCGTTACCTGGTGCAACTGCCTGAACTCCCTGAGAAAGATGTAGTGGCATTGATTGCCGAGCTGGAATTACTCGGGACGGTAGAGAAAAAGGCGCCACAAAATGGCAAGCATGTATTGCTGTTGGGCACCGATGAGAGCATGGACAATATTGTTGCCATCTGTTCTTTTGTGCTGGATCCAGATGATCTGGTGATAACGGAACAAACGGTTGAAGCTGCAGCATTGGTTCCGGCAGCCGTAGGCTCGTCCACTACTGCATCCGGTAGTGAAAAGAAGTACGTACTGGAAATTTCCGATATCCCGGAAAAAGACTTACAAACCCTGGTAGATGAGCTTGGATTATTGGGGAAAGTCCAACAACAGCCCAAAACTGGCAACAAGTATTCGCTGTTGCTTGAAACTGAAGATACTCGCGATACTATCCTGGCAGTCAGCTCGTTTGTGGTCGATGTTGATAAGATACTCATTAGCGAGCACATAGCATCTGCTGCAGCTTCATCTCCTGTTCCATTGGTGGATGAAGGCGATTTCGGTTTGTTTGAACAGGTGGAAGCATCCAAAAATCCCGTTCCGACGATACAGCCTGAAGTACTGGAGAGTCAGCCCGTAGAACCTGTAGATAATAAACGGGTGGCACCACGCCGTGAGGCTGACAAAGCCGTGGCCACTCAAGAAACGACCTCGATCCGTGTTGGCATTGAAAAGGTGGATCAGCTGATCAACTTGGTTGGCGAGCTGGTGATTACCCAAGCCATGATTGAGCAGCGGACCAGTACTCTGGATCCCATGCTGCATGAGCGCTTGCTCAACAGCGTGGGCCAACTCACTAGAAATACACGTGATCTGCAGGAAGCGGTGATGTCTATCCGCATGATGCCAATGGATTATGTATTTTCGCGCTTCCCACGCATGGTGCGTGATCTTGCAGCCAAGCTGGGTAAAAAAGTGGAGTTTGTCACCAATGGTGCTGCCACTGAGCTGGATAAAGGGCTGATCGAGCGCATTGTTGATCCCTTGACTCACTTAGTCCGCAACAGTGTGGATCATGGGGTTGAGTCACCGGAAGTCAGGGCTGCTGCAGGAAAAAACCCTATTGGACGTTTATCCTTGTCCGCAGGGCATCAGGGCGGCAATATTATTATCGAAGTCAGCGATGATGGGGCTGGCTTGAATCGTGAACGTATCCTGAATAAGGCAAAATCTTCTGGCCTTAATGTATCCGATAACATGCCGGATGCCGATGTATGGCAACTCATTTTTGCGCCTGGTTTTTCTACGGCTGAGAAAGTCACTGACGTTTCTGGTCGTGGCGTAGGCATGGATGTTGTCAAACGTAATATCACTGCGATGGGAGGGGTGGTCGATATTCGATCTGCCTTTGGCTATGGCACCACAATCTCCATTTCACTGCCGCTGACACTCGCTATTCTGGATGGCATGTCTGTGCGTGTGGGTGATGAAATCTACATATTACCTCTGAGTTTTGTCATGGAGTCCTTGCAGCCAGCGGCAGATGATGTGAAAGAGGTGACAGGCCAGGGCCGTCTGGTCAAGGTGCGTGAAGATTACCTGCCGCTGATTCCGTTGTATCAGATGTTCAATATTGAGCCGCTCTACCGCGAGCCTGAAAAAGGCATCTTGGTGGTACTACAAGTCGATGGTAAAAAAGCCGCCTTGTTTGTGGATGAGTTGGTAGGGCAGCAGCAAGTGGTAGTGAAAAATCTTGAGTCAAATTACCGTAAGGTTGCAGGTATCTCCGGTGCCACTATATTAGGTGATGGTGGTGTGTCATTGATTCTTGATGTGGCCAATTTACTGCGTTCAAGCAGGCAGTTGATCACTGAACCTTCAATTCATTAAGAGGTGTTGTCATGTCAGAGCCAGTTAGCAATAAATCAGAAAGTCCTTCACAACAGGCTCCGCAAGGGGCGACACAATTGGAGGGGAGTGAGTTTCTCGCTTTTACCTTGGGTAATGAGGAATACGGTATCGATATTCTCAAGGTGCAGGAAATCCGTGGCTATGAAAGTGTTACCCGGATTGTCAATGCGCCCGAGTTTATTAAAGGGGTAATCAATCTCCGCGGCATTATTGTGCCGATTGTGGATATGCGACTGCGATTCAATCTTGGGACACCGACTTACGATCAGTTTACGGTGGTCATTATTCTCAACATCAATGGGCGCGTGACAGGGATTGTGGTCGATAGCGTGTCTGATGTGACGACATTGAGCGCAGCACAGATTAAGCAGGCCCCGGAAATGGGCTCGGTATTGAGTACAGATTATTTGATCGGCCTGGGTACTTTGGATGATCGTATGCTGATTTTGATTGATATAGACAAACTAATGACAAGCTCCGAAATGGGGCTGATTGATGCGATAGCAGCAGCTTAAGCAGCAACTGAGAGATAAATTTAGCGGGGCGGAGAAAGATCATGAAACTATTAAATCCTTTAATGAATTACATGTACGGCCAAAGAATCACCAAACGCTTGGTGATCGGTTTTGGTGTGTTGTTAGTGCTGGTGGCTGTGATCGCTGTGTTGAGTTTTACCTTGATGACATCGATGTCGTCTAAAACCGATAGCATCGTCCAGGATTCAGCGGCTAAACAACAAGTGCTCAATGATTGGAATTTATATACCAACATGAACACCATCAATACGCTGGCCTATCTGAAGAACAGAAGCAAAGAGCAAGAGATATATTTCCTGGAAAAGATGGCTGAGAACTCAAAAGAGATTGATAAGTATCAGACTCAAGCGATTGAACTCATGGCGGCAGATGAATACAAGCCATTTCTGGATAAGGTTCAGCAAGCACGTGCTGATTATCGTGTAGCGCGTGAGGAGGCATTTAAGATCAGGCAAGGTTTAAATGTCCGCGTAAATGCTTTCGAGAATTGGTTAACCAATGAGCAAGTAAGTATTGAAGAGAAAAAGAATGTCAGCAATAAATTAAGTGCTGACGAAAAAGCACTGGATGCCAGTGTGATTGAAAAGTTTCAGCCTGCTCGATATGCATATCAGGAGGCGTTGAAGAGCCTAGTGGAATTTGAGCGTGCCAAGGTGATTGAGCTTGCCGCTGAAAACAGGCAGTCTAGTAATCGTGGCCGTATCCTCATCGCAGTGATTGGCTTGGTGGCTTTAGTGATGGGGGTTGTGTTTGCCCGGGTGATTACCATTTCCATCATTGAACCTATTAATTACGGTATTCGCGTGATTGGCCGTGTGTCCAAGGGTGACTTGGCGCCTAGACAGAATGACCTGCTGGATATGATCAATGAAAACGCATCCGATGAGCCTGGCAAGTTGCTGGTCGGTGTCCGTTTCATGATACAGGAGCTGCGCAAGCTGGTTTCTGAGGTGCGGAGTAGTACGGATACCATGCTGGTCGCCACCAGTGAAATTGCCTCTGGGAATGCTGATTTATCTTCACGGACTGAGTCTCAAGCCTCCAGCCTTGAGGAAACTGCCAGTTCTATGGAAGAGCTTACTTCCACAGTGCGCCAGAATGCCGATAATGCGCGTCAGGCCAACCAGCTCGTCATTTCTGCCTCTGAGTCCGCAGTGAAAGGCGGTCAGGTGGTTGACCAGGTGGTGGATACGATGGGATCTATCAAGGAAAGCTCACGCAAGATTGTTGATATCATCGGTGTGATTGATGGGATTGCGTTCCAGACCAATATTCTGGCCCTTAATGCTGCGGTTGAAGCTGCACGTGCAGGCGAGCAGGGTCGCGGATTTGCAGTAGTAGCATCCGAGGTACGCAATCTGGCCCAGCGTTCTGCTGCGGCAGCGAAGGAAATCAAAGGCCTGATCGGCGATTCTGTTGAAAAGGTCGAGATTGGCAATAAACTGGTTGATCAGGCTGGTATTACCATGAATGAGATTGTGACTTCAGTGAAGCGTGTGACCGATATCATGGGCGAAATCACCTCGGCAAGCCAGGAGCAGAGTTCTGGTATCGAGCAGGTCAATATTGCGATCGGCCAGATGGATGAGATGACCCAGCAGAATGCAGCTCTGGTTGAGGAAGCCGCTGCAGCCGCTGAAAGTCTTGAAGAGCAGGCACAGAAGCTGTCTGCAACGGTGAGCACGTTCAAGGTGAATTAACTGGCAGTGGTAGTGGAATACAACATAACAATTAAAAAGTACTAACGGCTCACAATTAAAGGCAGAGAAACCGCACATCGGTCATGTCAGCACAGCCTGTGGCATGACCGACTAAACGATCAGTACGGATCTAGGAGATAAGTATGCGTGTCAATATGCCAGTGACGAATATCGAGTATTTCTTGCAGGATGGAGAGTCCATCGTTTCAACGACGGATTTGCAAGGAAAAATTACTTATATTAACCAGGATTTCATACGCGTCAGTGGTTTTGATGAGGTGGAGCTTCTTGGCTCACCGCATAATCTGGTGCGACATCCTGATATGCCAAAAGAAGCGTTTGCCGATATGTGGGCAACGCTCAAGTCCGGTTCCTCTTGGACAGGAATGGTCAAGAATCGTCGTAAAAATGGGGACTTCTATTGGGTTGTGGCAAATGCCACACCGATGAGACAAAGTGGCAATGTCGTTGGTTATATGTCGGTTAGAACCAAGCCCACACGACATCAAGTGGAGACAGCCAACAGGATTTATACCGGCCTACGCGAAGGCAAGAGTCATGGCCTGGAAATTAAGCACGGTCAGGTACTCCAAACGGACTTTATTTCCAAGGTAAAAAGAGCCCTGCAAATGACCTTGCAAACCAGGTTAATTGCGGCGACGGCAGCGATTGTGTTGGCAATGCTGTTGGTCATTGGCGCCGCTGTGCTTGAGTTTGGAAGTGCTTATATTGTGGCAGCGGCCTTGGTGGCCGTGCTTGTCGCTGTCAGTTTTGCCTGGGGTCTGGTCAATTCTGTCATCAATCCGCTTAAAGAAGCGACCCATATTGCCAATACTCTCGCAAGTGGTGATCTCTCTCAGCAATTCCACCAGGCAAAAACCGATGAAACTGGCATGTTACTCAGAGCGCTTAGCCAGATGAATGTTAATTTTGTCGCGATGGTGTCTGATGTCCGCTCCAATGTGAATCGAATCAATGCAGGTGTGGTCGAGATTGCCAGAGGTAATAATGACCTGTCTTCGCGAACGGAGTCTCAAGCCAGTTCCCTTGAGGAAACGGCCAGTTCCATGGAAGAGTTGGCCTCCACCGTCAGGCAAAATGCTGACAATGCGCGCCAGGCTAATCAGTTGGTACTTTCCACTTCCAGTGTGGCAACACGTGGCGGTGATGTCATTGATGAAGCCAAAGAGAGAATGCGGCTGATTAGTGAGTCGGCCAATAAGATATCAGACATTATTGGCGTGATTGATGGCATCGCGTTCCAGACCAATATCCTGGCGTTGAATGCGGCAGTTGAAGCAGCGCGTGCTGGGGAACAAGGACGCGGGTTTGCAGTCGTGGCGGCTGAGGTACGAAATCTGGCACATCGATCAGCTGCCGCTGCCAAGGAAATCAAGGGTTTGATATCAGACTCTGTGGAGCGTGTTGAGTCGGGCGTGCAACTGGTGGATCAAGCCGGTATTACCATGTCGGAAATTGTCTCATCGGTCAAAAACGTCACGGATATTATGGGCGAAATTTCTGCAGCTTCCATTGAGCAAAGCTCGGGTATTGATCAAGTGAACCTGGCAGTCACTGAAATGGACGAGGTCACACAGCGTAATGCAGCGTTGGTAGAAGAAGCCGCTGCTGCTGCCGAGGCATTGAAAACTGACGTGCTCAAGTTGGATCAGGCTGCTGGTGTGTTCAAACTCAGTAGCGCACAGGATCAATTGTTAACGCAGTCAGTAGCTAAAACTGTCGCAAAATCCCCCACTAGAAAACCAGTGGCGCAGGTGCTCAAGGCAGAGCCCCCCCAAGTGACAAGAGATACTGATCGTGTCAAAAAAACGTCTGCCAGTGTGAAGGCTGAACCAGTTGCCAAAGCTGCACCTGTGACTCAATCCACTCCCTCCAAGAAAATCATTGCGACCAATCTTTCCAGTGATGATTGGGAAGAGTTTTAAATAGCAGGCGTTGAGCGCTGTTATCAACTAAAGGGAATATAGTCAATTGAAGCCAATTACATCGGTTAAGTCGGGAGCAGGTAAAGAGTTTGATTTTACTGCAGAGGATTTCTCCCGCGTACGCAAGATGATTTACCAAGTGGCTGGTATTTCCCTCGCTGAGTCCAAGCATGAAATGGTGTATAGCCGCTTGGCCAGACGTTTGCGCGCGACAGGCATTTCAAACTTTCAGCGCTATCTTGATCAGCTAGAAGCGACGGGGGATGCGGAGGAGTGGGAGGCATTCACCAATGCCCTGACAACGAATCTGACCTCATTCTTTCGCGAGAATCACCATTTTCCAATTTTGACTGAGCACATTCGTAAAACCTCGCAACCCATTTCCATCTGGTGCTGTGCAAGTTCTACAGGCGAAGAGCCTTACAGTCTGGCGATTACCGTATGCGAAGCATTTGGCACCTTAAAACCTCCGGTTGAAATTGTGGCGACTGATATTGATACGAATGTACTGGCCACAGCGGCGAGCGGTGTCTATCCCTATGACCGGATAGAAAAATTACCGATAGAGCAGAAAAAGAAGTTTTTCTTGAAAGGTACTGGTGCCCAACAGGGTTTTGTGCGAGTAAGGGATGATTTGCGCAAACTGATTACATTCAAGCCATTGAACTTATTAGCTAATAGCTGGCCGGTGACGGGCCCATTTGATGCCATCTTTTGTCGCAATGTCATGATCTATTTTGACAAGCCGACTCAATCCACCATCCTGAAAAAGTTTGCACCGTTGATGAAGCCAGATGGTTTGCTGTTTGCTGGCCATTCGGAAAACTTTCTCTATGCCACAGATGCTTTCCGTTTGAGAGGCAAAACGGTGTATGAATTGAACCGGCATCTGAAGTCAGGCACTGGAGGTTAATCATGGGAAATCCCATTGAAGAGCAACTGGCGACCAATCTGTATTTTGATAAAACCTTCAATTGTGATGCTGCCAAGATTTTACCTGGCGAATACTATACAACTGCTCAGGATATATTGATTGTGACTGTGCTGGGTTCTTGTGTGTCTGCTTGTATACGTGACAGGGTCTCTGGGATTGGTGGAATGAATCATTTCATGTTGCCTGAAGGCAATACCGCAGATGCCAATAGCCCTGTGTCCGAGTCAGCCCGTTACGGTACGTATGCGATGGAAGTACTGATTAATCAATTGTTGAAGGGTGGCGCCAAACGAGAAAATCTGGAGGCCAAGATATTTGGTGGTGGCAACGTGCTGAGTGGTTTCACTTCAATCAATATTGGTGAGAAAAATGCGGCATTTGTGCGCAAGTATCTGAAGAATGAGAACATCCGCGTGGTGGGTGAGGACCTGAATGATATTTACCCGCGGAAAGTCTATTTCTTCCCCCGTACCGGGCGGGTCCTGGTCAAGAAACTCAAACAAATGCATAACAATACCCTGATCACCCGTGAGGAAAGTTATGCCAAGAAGTTGAAGACCAATACAGTCGCTGGTGATGTTGAGTTGTTTTAAAGTACAAAGTAGAAATATAAGAGAAAGAGTATGCCATGACTATCAAAGTGCTCATTATTGATGATTCTGCACTGATTCGTAGCCTGTTGACTGAAATTATCAATCAACAGCCTGACTTGGAGGTGGTTGGCGCTGCGCCAGATCCTCTGATTGCCCGTGAGATGATCAAACAGAAGAATCCCGATGTGCTGACGCTGGATGTGGAAATGCCCAAAATGGATGGACTGGATTTTCTTGAACGCCTGATGCGGCTGCGCCCCACACCAGTGGTGATGATTTCATCGCTAACCGAACGTGGTTCTGAAATTACCATGCGGGCATTGGAGTTGGGCGCGGTTGATTTTATTACCAAACCCAAAATGTCGATTGCAGATGGCATGCATGAATATAGTCAATTGATCGCTGATAAGATCAGGGCTGCATCCAAGGCCCGCATGTTTGCCAGAAAGCCGCCTGCACCAGCCGGTAGTCCTGCCAGCCCTACTTTGCCCTCGCTAGGCAATCCGCTGACCAGTAGTGAAAAACTGATTATTGTGGGTGCATCTACGGGTGGCACTGAGGCCATCAAATCTTTCCTGATGCAAATGCCTTCCGACTGCCCCGGCATCCTGATTACACAGCATATGCCAGCAGGTTTCACCAAATCGTTTGCCAATCGCCTGGATGCTTTATGCAAGATATCGGTGACTGAAGCCCAGGGCGGCGAGCGTATTCTGCCTGGGCATGCTTATATTGCGCCTGGGCATGCTCATTTGCTGCTGGCCCGTAGTGGAGCCAACTATGTGACCCAGCTTGATGATGGTCCGCCTGTCAGTCGGCATCGTCCTTCAGTCGATGTCCTGTTTGAGTCTGCTGCGACCTTTGCCGGCAAGAATGCGATTGGTGTTATTCTGACAGGCATGGGCAAAGATGGTGCTAGCGGTATGCTGAAAATGAAGGAAGCGGGTGCACATAACTTTGCACAAGATGAAGCGACCTGTGTCGTGTTTGGCATGCCTAAGGAAGCGATTGCTGCTGGTGGTGTTCATGAGGTTGCATCACTACAGGATATTCCAGGCAAGGTCTTACAGCATCTGGCTGCAAGCGGGTCTCGTGCTTTGCGGGTTTAAGAGTCAGGGTGCTTTGAAAGACGCTGTTGTGCTGGATAGGTTAGATAAATAAGTTGAAACGGAGTAAACGATGGCAAATCCCAATACTAAATTTCTAGTGGTAGATGATTTTTCTACCATGCGCAGAATCGTTCGCAACCTGCTTAAAGAGCTGGGATATAACAATGTGGATGAGGCCGAGGATGGTGTGATGGCATTGGCGAAATTGAGAAGTGGTAATTTTGAGTTTGTGGTATCTGACTGGAATATGCCTAATATGGATGGATTAACCATGTTGCAGCAAATTCGAGCTGATCCTGCATTGTCATCCCTGCCAGTATTGATGGTCACAGCTGAGGCCAAGAAAGAAAACATTATTGCTGCTGCGCAAGCGGGTGCAAATGGCTATGTGGTCAAGCCTTTTACTGCAGCAACTCTCGATGAAAAACTAGGTAAGATTTTTGAAAAGCTTGCAAAAGCAGGGGGCTAGCATGGATAACTCGCTTCAAACTACTGGAAACGCTGATAACGAAGTCGAGAGTGTTCTGAACCCGCAAGACGACATGCTGCAGCGTATTGGCTTAATGACACGCAATCTTCATGAAAGCTTGCGTGGCTTGGGCTTTGATAAGCTACTTGAGCAAGCCGCACAAGGGATTCCTGATGCGCGGGATAGGCTGAACTATGTAGCACGGATGACAGAGCAGGCGGCTGAGCGCGTATTGAATGCTACGGATATAGCAACCCCTTTACAGGCTGAGCTTAATCAAGAAGCAGCTGGGCTGGAGACGCGTTGGAAAAGCCTGCTCTCGGTACCTTCTTTAAAGAAAGATTATGATCAGGTTGCGGATGAGACATTGGCGTTTCTATCCAAAACCGTTGCTCATACTGATGTTACAAAAAATCAATTGCTCGATATCATGCTGGCGCAGGATTTTCAGGATCTTACTGGGCAAGTGATTAAGAAAATCACCGAACTTGCGCAAGAGATTGAGAAGCAGCTGGTGCAGGTGTTGATTGATTTTTCTCCTGGCAGTGTGAAGAAGGAAAGTGACAATAGTTTATTGAATGGTCCGCAAATCAATCCAGAAACAGCGGTTGATGTTGTAGCAAGTCAGGAACAGGTGGATGATTTATTGGATAGCCTCGGTTTTTGATGATCCTAAACGTTGGTTAAATATTATCGCTAAGCCCTGTTGATATCAGGGCTTTTTTTTGCCTATTACTTCAGAAAGTCATGAAGCGCGACGATATATAGTTATAGGGAGCCTGATTACAAGTACTCCCTAATTGCTAATGTTGAATAAAAATATTGGTGACATTTTGTATGTTTCTGAGGGGGTAGTGTATGAGCAAGCTTACTACAGCAGAGCGATTGGGTTCTGGGTTTGGTGTGTTGGTCTTGGCGGTAGTAATCGTGTCAGGATTGGCATTGAGGGCTTTGAGTCAGGAAAATCTCAGGTTCTCGAACTACATCAGTGGGGTGAATGCGCGAGCCAATGAAACAATGAACCTGGGTGCTGCAGTAAGTAAGCGAGCCATTGCCGCGAGAAATTTAGTGCTGGTTTCCAAGGCTACAGATCTGGAAACTGAAAAAGCAGCCGTCACTGCTGCACATGAGGAGGTCACCACTATACTGGCGCGGCTGCAGGATATGATGGCGCATGCGAAGGAGGAAAGCTCTGCTGCGCATCAAATGGTGCAGAGTTTGACTGAGATTGAAAAGGTATATGGTGCGGTTGCAATGAATATTGTGCACCTGGCACTCAATAGTCAGCAGGAACTAGCCATTCAGCAGATGAATGATGAATGTAGGCCTTTATTGCAGCAGTTGCTGGGAGCTACGCAAAAGTTTGCAGAATATACAGCGACTAGGGCTCAGGCCATTGAAGCCGAAGCAGCAGATGATTATCGCTTGCAAAGAAATATTCTCTTATTTGTCTGTGTAGTTGCGGTATTGCTGGCTGTATTCGCTGCATTTCTGATTACCAATAGTCTCAAGCAATCTCTTGGTGCGGAACCGGATGTACTGAGTGAGGCTGCAAAGCGCGTTGCCAGTGGTGATTTAAGCGCAGTGGCCGGTGCAAAGAGTGCGCCAAAAAATAGCGTGCTGGCTTCCCTCGGTGAGATGCAAGCCAGTTTGGCTGATATCGTGACTCAAGTGCGTAATGCATCAGACACGATTGCCACCAGTTCAGCTCAGATTGCTGCTGGCAATGTGGATTTGAGTCAGCGAACTGAAGAGCAGGCGAGTAATCTGGAAAAGACTGCTGCTTCCATGGAGGAATTGACCGGGACTGTGAAAAGCAATGCTGATACTGCCCAGCAAGTGAATTCGCTTGCTGGGTCAGCCAGTGATGCGGCTGTCCAGGGTGGTAAGGTCGTTGATCAGGTGGTGGCTACCATGCAGGATATTGCACACTCATCCAAGCAGGTCGCAGATATTATTGGCGTGATTGATGGCATTGCTTTCCAGACGAATATTCTGGCCTTGAATGCTGCTGTTGAGGCAGCAAGGGCTGGAGAGCAGGGGCGTGGCTTTGCGGTAGTCGCCAGTGAGGTACGTTCATTGGCTCAGCGTTCAGCCAATGCTGCCAAAGAAATCAAGCAACTGATTCTGGATAGTGAATCCAGAGTGAACAGCGGTGCCGAACAGGCAAGTGCTGCGGGTTCGAAAATGAGTAATATCGTCGCACAAATTAAAGAGGTGAGTTACCTCGTCAACGAGATATCCAATGCGACACTGGAGCAAACTACAGGGATAGCCTTGGTTAGCGACGCGGTGACAGGACTTGACCAAATGACGCAGCAAAATTCAGCGCTGGTGGAACAGAGCTCCGCTGCGGCTGAAGCACTGGAGAATCAGGCATATAAACTTACGCAAGTGGTGGGGCTGTTCAGGGTGTAACTAAGCTAATTAAAAAGTAGATTCTTATGCTTAGTCCAATCGGGCTATTGTGACTTAAGCCGCAATCAACGATTATGCTCCTACAAATATTAAAAAGAGTGTGTGAGGAGAAATGCACTTTTTTGAATTTAAATTTTTATTTCAAGGGGCAATTCAATGATCGCTACATCTTTTAAAGCCAAAGCAGTTGCTCTGGCGTTCGGTTTTTCTATGTTTTCTGCTGTTACTGCATTTGCAGCAACAGCACCATTGACTATCATTAATGGTCAAGCATTGTTTGGTAACAACTTCAGCGTTCCTGGTGATTTTTCCGACACTTGGACTTTCACACTGACTGATGCGACAGATATTGGCGGTACTGCCAGCTCTACATATCTGACTATTGGCTCATTGTTGTTTTCTGGTGTTGATTTGACAAGCGTCACTTTAGCTTCTTCTGCTGGCATTCAAACAGACTTGACTTATAATTTCCCAGGTGGTTCATCAACTACTAACACATGGAAATTCTCAGTGGCTAACTTGGCTGCTGGTAGTTACACACTGACAGTTGCTGGTGTTGCTGGTCTGGCGACTATTACAGACGCTCAAGCCTCTTACGGTGGCAATCTGACTTTCACTGCAGCTGTTCCTGAACCAGAAACTTATGGCATGCTGGCACTGGGCCTTGGCCTGGTTGGTTTTGCAGCACGTCGTCGTCAGAACAACGTTAAGTTCTTCTAAGACGTCGCTAAATTTTTAGCGAATAAATAAAAATGGCTGTGAATTTCACAGCCATTTTTACGTCTAACGTTTGTTTACACCAATTTACAAAACTCTTGTCGGGGTAATTTACTTCCTGAACTTGGACACAGCCTGTGCTCGGTTAAGCACATTGAGTTTTTTGAATATCCGTTGTAAATGGTTTTTCACGGTAAAGGCGCTGATGTCCAGAATCATGCCGATTTCCTGATTGGTTTTACCTTTTGTCACCCAATCCATTATTTCCAACTCACGTGCTGAAAGCATATTGATGTTTTCATCCTGAGTGTCTGGTTCAATCTTGATTGGGACTGGATGTTGCTCCGGTAAGTGTTCTATTTGCCGTAACGCACTGTCAATGTAGGGTAGCAATGCCTCTAACATCGGGCGGGAAGCGTGGGGAAAGCTGGTGTTTGAGCTAAGAAGCACATACAGACAGTCATGCCTGCCTCTGTGATCCTTGATAGCATGCACTAGTGCTGACTTCATGTTCTTTAAGTAGTAACTCGATTCAACGTTTGCAAATCGACAATCATGCATGATGTTGTCTGAAGCCGATAACGTGAACGGCGCTTTGGCGTGATTCAGCCAATAGTTAAAGAGGTTTTGAAGAAATGGGTGGATTTCAGGATTAGAAATTTTATCGGATCTAATGCCTGGTAGAGGCGAGACTATATTGAAGTATATAACTCCTAATGAAAAGTCTCCCCAAGCCGTGATCATGATTTCATGCGGTAGGAAAATTTGTAATTTTCCTTGCATCCAGAGAAAAAGCTCAAAGTGTGAGCGAATTCTCAAAGACTCATGCATTAATTCAATTAGCTGGCTTTTCTCAATATCATTTAAGTTTTTATTTAAGGACATGAGCTCGGCTATAACTTACTAGCAATAAGTATGTAATTGTAGTGCCATAATGGATCAGCTTGCGATATTATGGCGTAAATAATAATAATTATCAGAGTTTTTGAGAAGTTTGATGTGTTATTTTCTCAACATATGTAGTTATATACTAAAGTCTTCACATATACATAAGAAATAGAAAGATTACATGTATCCCGATTTAGTCCATTTGGGCGGCGCCGATAAGTACGTCGAAGAAATCCTGGAAATTGTCAATACAATCAAGTTGTTTGGCGATTTTAGTGATGAAGAGGTACGCTATTTTTGCTCTTATATGCAGTGTTATGCTGCCCCAAGGGATTGCCAGCTATTGACCGAAGGCGATGTCGGCGATTATTTGTTGCTGATACTGACCGGTGAGGTTGATGTAGTCAAAGATATTCCAACCAAGGGTAAGCAAGTGATTGCCAAAGTGGGAGTCGGCACGGTGATCGGTGAAATGTCGATGATTGATGGCTTGCCACGCTCTGCAAGCTGTATCACAAGTCTACCTACCGATTTTGCTGTTTTGACGCGTGAGTCGCTCTACGAGTTACTTGTGAACATGCCAAAGCTGGGTAATAAGGTATTGCTCAAATTGATGCAGTTACTCACCTCGCGTTTCCGTGAAAGCTCAGACAGGTTTTTACCTAAAACCATGGGCGAGCTGATTTAGGCCGATTTACACTCAATGGTCTAATTTCAGAGACTTTTAATGTCATTGGTGTGGCTTTTGTCATTACCAAACTAACGAGAACGATTGCCCCCACTCTGGGCTTTGTAGCTTCTATTGATACAAATAATGTCAGTTGAGGTCTTCTGGAGATTAATGTCATCAGATCCCTACTATCATCTTCTATTTGTTGTAAATTCCCTCCACCACTAGTTGCCCACCTTATTTACCTCTGCCAATTCCACTGAAATAACTTTGGGATAATGCCAACAGGGCATTACTCTTGCATACTTACTACAGCTTGTAGAGCGATTGTCCATTCGAGCCCGGAAAATTACATCGCGATCAACATTGCCAAGTACCTACTAGGCGTGAGCTGGAAATAGGATTACTTGCAGAACTTCCCATAAGGAGTCCGATCTGTAATGGATTTACCCTCAGGATGCTCTGAGCGAATTGTTTGAGCCTGTAATCTTAATTTCGATGCATCTTTTGGGTTGATAGCGGCCAATGCAAAGGCAGCCTCATCAAGTGTGTCGGCATAGCCGATAGGCCCGATTTGAGGAACATTGTGGCGCTCAAGGTCAGGTATCGCTTTTTGGTAGTATTCGGCGGCTTCTGCAAGTTTCCCCTGGTCCAGATTCAGCCTGGCGAGCTCAACCAGGCTCATGTAAAGCGGGCCTCCAGTTTCCTTATCCAGATCGTATGCCTGTTTCAAATAGTAAGCCGCATCATCAAAAAAGCAGGTGACACCTAAGGAGCGGCCATATTCGTAACTCAATACCGCAAGGGTTGATGGTGCAACACCCCCAAGATCAGCATTGACGACAGCACGCGCAAATGCACGACGGGCTGTTTGCCAATCGCCATTCGCGATGGCGATAGCGCCTTGTCTTGTATAGTTTTCTGCATTTTTCCGATTGATCGGTGATGCGCAACTAACTAAACAAATAATCAATGTAAAAAAATAGATTTTTCTGATCATGATTTTTCCATAACGCCATATATTAATTGTCATGTGCAAGGCAACTTTGCGGTATTGCCTCCGCTTTGAAGAGGGCAACCTTGCCACGATTGTTTTGCCTAAGCTCCTTAGCTTTGTTTGCAATGGTATCTGCCTCTGCAGTGCGGCCAGTCTTGCGCAGTGCTTCTTCATACGCATCCAATTGGTTGGCAAGTGCAATGGGGTCGTTGTTATCTTCCTTGAGTCGATACAACATGGGGGTGGCTTTATAAAATAATGTGATAGCGTCAGCATATCTCAGCTGTGCCATATACAATCTTGCAAGCTCTGATAAGTTCTGGGACAGATATGCTAGGTTGGAATCAGCCAGTGCTTCACGCGCCTGAATAGATTTTTTTAGCCAATGCTCAGCTTCGTCTAATCGGCAAAGCTTGATATTAGCTCTACCTAAACCATATGAGGCAATGGCAATATATTGCTGGTCTTTGTTTTTCTGTGCGGCCTCTAGTGCTTTTTCATAACGCTGAGCTGCTTCTTGATAATGCGCGGTAAGGTATGCCCGATTACCTTCCGTATTTAATATATGCTGTTGACTGACGGTAGTGCAGCTTGAAATTGTGAAAATGAAAAGTAGTAATGAATGTTTTATGAATAAATACATTTTTATATTGCTACGCCGTGGATTTTATTAATTGTAAGTAAAGAGAATCTAAATCAGTGAGGAAATAAGATATTATTTGCACTGATATGGACTCTCACTTTTAATTTCGGCATCCGTTTTAAAATCACGAATCACAATCTTGGATTTTGGATAGCTCATGCATAAGGCATTTCTTGTTGAGTAAATGCTACTACCCTGTGCAACTAACTTTATCTGATTCAGTTGATTCCCATCTTTATCATATGCATCTACCGAGTATACGCCTTGAGTGGTCACACAACCGCTGAGTGAAAATGTGCTGATAATAATGAATAATCTAGTGATATTTTTCATGAGATTCTCGTTTTAATAGAGATAAGTAATAGATACTATTTTAGTAATTTTATGTGTTAATTATTTGATCAGTGAGCTTATTTTTCTATTCATTGCATTGTGGTGCTGGCTTGATGGTAATCTCTGTTGGCTTAACTTTTTTTGTCGCTTCATCCATGACCAGCTCCCGCATACGTAAATAGCATCGCTCATGTTTCACTATCAGCGCCGCATCATAATGGTGATTGGCTTGAGGCGAGAAATAACCCGCAATGGGCCCACAGCCAGAATGATAAAACCGTCCATCCGACCTTTGACCACCCTGATCTAGCGAGACCACCACGGTGAGCGGTTGATTGGCCGCCACATAGAACTCATGGTGAGACCATGTCATATCCCCTGTTTCCGGCATCCCGATTTTCTTATTGCCTCCCAGAATAGCCAGCGCATTCAACGCACCAAAGGATTTACCACCACTATGCGCCAAAATTTCTTCAGCACTCCCTAGCTTGTAGCAAGATTTTCCAGGATATAAATAGGTATTGTTAGGTAAGGAAAACACTCTCAATTGTGCGGTGGGGCCTGTGTCAGGAGAGGAATCCAGTACTTGATTGGTGGAGCATCCCGAGACCACAATAACAGTCACGCCCATAATGAATCTAAACAACAAAGATAAGATCATGACTACCTCATTGGCGCTGATAATGTTCTGCGGGCCTGTTCCGGATCAACCTTGACAGGTCGAGCTGCCGGCTTAGCCTCACTGTCTTTCCAGCGCTGAATCTCTTCCTCACGTAACTTCTGAATCTCCTCTGGTGAGGGCAGTACATAATCAGCAGGCAAGGGCATGATCTTGAACGTTTCCACCCACTCTCTCAACAATGCACGGCGAGGATTGAGCCATTCGGCAAAGTGGGGGATCGGGCTTGGAAAATAACCATAAACAAGAATTGTGTGGTTGCCTATTTTTGTACGATAAAAATCCATCACATTAGCTACCTCTCCGGCCTTTAATGGAATTCCCCACTCCTCGGTATCT
The DNA here is from genome assembly GCF_020532675.1 of Methylobacillus gramineus. Taxonomy (GTDB): domain Bacteria; phylum Pseudomonadota; class Gammaproteobacteria; order Burkholderiales; family Methylophilaceae; genus Methylobacillus; species Methylobacillus gramineus. The sequence goes on from NZ_JAJAVE010000001.1 coordinate 241,057, forward strand.
ACGGGCTCATGAGGTTGAGTCGACACAAAATCCCATTCTTGACCATGAATCATTAATTTTTTATGTTCAACAAATAGGGAGTGATTTTGACTAGATAAGACCTTAGTCCAACTACCTAGTGGTGGTTTATCACCTTCGTAGAGGACGAGTTGATAAAAGATCACACCGTCTAATCGGGTAATACCGGCATAGGTTTTCCATACATAGACTGCCCCTTTTTCTGGATTTATGTTTGGGATGTGTTTAGGGTCGGGAAAAGGTTTAATCTCTATAACGTTGTATCTTGTCTGCATGTCTGTAGTGATTGGGAGTTTGTCTTTCTCCCGAATTATCCCTCGTCTTATAAATGGCAAACAATCATCTTTTGAGTAAGGGCTATTTAAAGGTTCCAAGGCACCATAAATTAACGCAAAACCACCAGGCTCAAATATCTCGGGATTATCATCACAAATTATTTTTACTTTTGATGATAGTGCTTTAGGCGGGGGCGGCAAGTATGAGTTTTCCATGCGTTCATAGGCCTTTTTATTGAAACATCCCGTTAATGAGAGTGTTATCACCAAGATAATGAGAGTTCGCACTTACTGAGCTCCTAATTTTGGTTGTTGACTGATGCTATTCGGTAATTGTGTTGTTGGCCAGGTTTTAGGGTCATTCCAGCGATAGGTGGAATGTGCACTATCGTTTCTTGTAAATAGCGCATAGATTTCCTGCAGGGACGTGAGCATATTTCTGGATTCAGAGCCTGGTACTTGACCAACAAGATTGACACCTTGATATTGATCACTCATTCCTACATTACCTCCAACGATAGTGGCCACAGTGTCATTGCTGTGGTTGTAGTAACCAAGTCCATAATTAATATTTATATAATCAGGAACCTGAACTGGTTTTAAATCTGTAGGCAGACCGTTTGTATTGCCGTATTTAATCCAATTCATTTTTTCTTCCAGAGTGGCATTGCTCAAACCCGCTGCGTTGATTGAGGCATCTGCTGCTGCCGAGATTGAAGCAGCAGGCCCGAGGAAATCAACCTTGAGGTTGGGCAGGGTTTGCCCACTGCCAACTAGGTCATTCAATGAGATAGCTGAGATTAACGTCCCTCCGCTGTGTGCATACAGATAAATGTTTTCATTGGGGTTTTTCTTTTGTGCTGCTGTTATCGCGTTGCCAAGATTGACAGATGTATTCGATGTCGCGCCAGTATATTTATCAATGGAAGCATTCAGCAAGTCGGCGACAGTACCTTGTGTATCGTTATAGGATAAGTAAAGTTGCTGCTTTGTTTCTTGTCCATCCCGTAAATGCCCGATGGCCAATACCAATGCCCGGTCTGGCTCATTCATGATGCCGTTGATGGCAACATTGTTATAGCCTGCGTTATTGTCATCCACAATAGTGATGCCAAATACGGATTGCGGATTACCATTTTCATCTGGGGTTTGAAGGTTGCGTAATGCCTCAATACGCTCTTCAAGAGCAATCTCTGGATTATTGATGGCGTTTTTCAGATATTCATTCTTGGAAGCTTCTTCTACACATTGAGCTGGAGTCAATTGGCACTGAACGACAAAGCCTTGCGCAATATCACTATCGCGTTTTTGCGCGACGAGCAGGAATTTATCTCCCGCAGAACCTACGCTATAAGTGGTCGCAGCATTGGCAAGATTAACTTGGCCTGTTCCCAGTCCGCTAATCAGCAGTGAGCTGAGTGCTAGGGTCTCCCCTTGGGAAAGCGTCGGGTTATCACGCTCATTACGGATGTTGATCGCTTGTGCCCTTAATATTTGGGCTTCTTGCTTCAGTGCGTGGGCTGCTTCAGTATCTCCACTAACCTCCAAGGTTTGCGCTTGATTTTCCTTGCTACGGGCTTCATTCAGGGTTTCTTGATACTGCGCATCATATTCCTTCACACGTTTTTCGTAATAAGTATTGATGGCTTGCACAGCTTCTGCCGTGACTGCAGAGATGATCTGGTTAGTTGCTTGAATATCTTGTTGGATTTTCGCGATATCGTGCTTATCCAGCGGAGTGGGATTAGCATTTTCTGTATCGCGGTTGAGCTTGGCAATTGTGGTTTGTGCATCTTGTCCAGTCAGCGCTTGCTGCTTGTCAGCGTTGGTGATGGATATCACTCCTGCGCTGATGGCGCTATACGTTGTGCTGCTATCCTCTCCATTTTTCTCAAGATCTGGTGTGAGGGTACTGGGCGCATTAACCAGGTTATTGCCAGTGTTTTTTTTGACGCTTTTTGACGCATCATAACTGAGTGTAACTCCAGTGCTTTCTGATGATGCGCTATATTCAGCACTATTCCTGATATCTGAAACTGTCAGTGTGTCAGTGCTCAGGCTATTTTTCTGCTGCTCAATGGCAGACTGATTGGAAGCAATTACAGCTCCTTTGAGGTCGGTATTGCCATTCACATTGACCTGGAAGCCGCCATCTCCTGCATAGATGCCAGCCTGCTCATTTACGCTAGCGTAATCACTATGTGCTTTGCTGCTCGACGAACTGATTGAGCCGCTGGCCACTCCGGCCCCAATTGGAATACTGATGCTGAAACTGCTGCTCTTCTGCTTGCTATCGTAAGTGCTGGTATCTTGCAGGCTCTGGACATTGAGATTGCCATTGCCAGATGTGCCTACATTGACCACTACCTGCTCACCTCTAACTTGTGAGCCGATGATGTCGGTATCGGTGCCGCTTTCCATAATGGCCTTGTTGCCTGCTTGCACCAAGCTTTCTGTCCAGGTGACATCTGTGCCGCTGGCCTTGCCTTTGCCTTGAGAGGCGCTTGCTGTAATGGCAAGGCCATTAGATCCAATGCTGATGCCAACGCTGGCTGAGCTGGATTTGTTCTTACTGGTGAGCGTGTCCTTGTTCTGGGCCGCGATCAGGTTCACCTCATCATCTGCCGTGAGGTTCACATCGCTGCCAGCTTTGATCGTGCTGCCGATGACATTGATATCAGACAGTTCATCAGCGCCGGTAGCCTTGATAGACAGATCGCCCCCCGCGACGATATTGCTACCCTGCACCGTGCTGTTGGTTTGCGTGGATGTGCTGCTGCTCTTGCTAGTGCCGATTGATAGGCTGAGGTTGAAGCCACCTGCTGCACCAGGATTGCTGGCAATTGCATCGGCTGCATTTTTTGTACTTGCGACCACAGTGGCGGCGGCAAGTGCTTGTAAGCGAGAGTCGTCTACTTGTTTGGATGCCTGTTGCATCTGGGTAGCAGTTTGAATGGCCGAGATCACCGGGCTGGTAATGGCGAGTGTCAGGCCGCTTTGCTTGAACTTGGTTTCCGTAGTCTGGGTCGAGGTGTTATTGCCTGCGGTGATGTTGACTTGCTGGGCAGTGATGTCGATATCGCCTTTGGGAGTCAAGACATCGCTACCAGTTTGCGTATATGTCTTGGCTGCATGGATACTAACATTGCCTTCCACACTGCCTACGGTGCTGCCGACTTGGGTGACAGTGGTGCCTGTTTGCTTTTGATCCAGGTTGCTGGTGCCATAGCCGATGCTAGAACCACCGGTGGAGAAGCCAGATTTTTTAGTGGTTTTCTGATTGAAGGTGTAGCTGGTGTTTTCAGCAGAGCTGAGATTAATATCGCCGCTAGCCTGCAGTTGGGTGCTAGTGGTGGAAACGACATTGCTACCAGTGATGTTGATGTCTCCTGTGCTGGCTGATGTGGTTTCTGCTGGTGCCCCAGCTTGTAGGCGGATGTTGTCCGCACTAAGGGCGCTGCCAATAGCCTCAGACAATTCTGAAATGGTGCGATAGGTTTTTGTTGTGCTGCTGCCTACACCGCTACTACGTTTGGTTTTTCGGGCCTGGTCGAAGTTGCTGCTGGCTTCACCAGCGATGATATTGATGTCCCCAGTCGCAGCAATGCCAAGATTGCCGTTTTCGCTATTGAGATTGCCAGCTTTGATGCTGACGTCATTGCCAGCTTGCAGGAGGATGTCGCCGCTGGTTTGAATGGCAGTGCCAATATCTTGCGTGAAGCCATAGCTAACACGGTTACTGGTATTGCGTACGCTATTGTTCTGCTCGGCGATCTGCACCGTGCCCAGGTTCATGTCGTTGCCAGCCTTGAGCGAAGTGACCCCATTGCTGCCGCTGTTGACGATACTGGCCGCCATCAGGTTGAGGTCATTACCAGCACTGGCGACCAGAATGGCATTCGGGTTGCTCACGTACAAGCCTGCGACTCGATCCAGATTGGTGCGGCTGAAGCTGCTGGCTCCTATGGTCTGTGCATGGCTCTGAGTGGTGCTTTCCAGGTTGATGTTGTTGCTAGCTTCAAGGGTCAGCGCATTTTTTGCCATGAGTATGCCACCGATGTTGTCGATGTCGCGAGCGGCCTTGATGCTGGCTGAGGTCGCAGCGATAGTGCCCCTCAGATTGTGCACATTGTCAGCATTGATGATGGTGGTGTTACGTCCGGCAATAGTACTTGTGTTGAGGAGGTCGGCCGTGATGTCGAGCTTGATTTGCTTGCCTGCCATGATGCCGATAGTCGGACTCAAGTCACCATCCTGCAAGCGCACGTACACTTGGGGCACCAGGGCTTTTGTGACGGTGCCGTCGGGCAGGGTCACTTCCTGTTCTACCAGCCAGACGATATCGCTGGTGAGCTGGGCCGTTTGCGCGGGCGTGAGGGCGACTCCAGGAATCAGCCGGATATGGCTTGCGATGGTCAGCCCCGCATTCATTAAGGCTTGATATTGTGCTTCATCATTGGCATAACCATCCAGGAACCGGCGACCTGTAAGCCGGGCTACTTGCTCGCGGATCAGGCGTTGTTCATAGAAGCCATCACCCAGCCGCTTTTGCGTGATGGCTGGGTCAAATGCCAGTTGCTGCGCCATATAGTCAGAGTTTAGCCAATTGCGGTAGCTGGAGAAGCGCGGGTTGGTTTCAATCAGGTAGTTGGCATTTGGGTTGGGTGCAGCCTGGAACAGGGCGTTGGTGTTGGCTGTGTGTGGAGTGCTTGTAATAACTGTGCTGCTGGCTGGCAGCGCACCATTACCTTCGAGGCGTGAGGTGGTCAGGTTGTAGGTGGTGACGATATTGCCCGGACTGTGATTGCCCAAATAGTCGATGTCGTATTCGTCATCCTTGCCATCCCAGTCGTAATACCAGGCACCACCGCTGTGGCGGACAATAGTCTGGCCTTCGGTATTGAGGTTTTGGATAGTCGCACCGCTGATATCCAGCGCAGCACCAGCGATGATCTGGCTATCGCTGTTCAATACGTTGCCCGTAATCTGCATATTGCCGCCAGAGAGGATTTTGCCCGGAGTGGAGGCGAGAACCTCAGTATGAGAGGTATAGCTGGTGCCCTGGTAGCGGGTGTATTCACGGAAAGAGTAGGGCCCGGCAGAGCGCCATTCGACGCCCACATTACCAATGTGGGCACTTGGGTAGTCTGCGCTATCCCAAACAATGCCCTGATCTCTAGGCGTGAATTTGTCATAGCCAGCCGTGGTTTCTGCGGTCCTGCGAACTTGCAGACCCGTGTTGAGGTTTTGCAGGCTGGCAGCGGCAATCGTCATATTGCCCAGAGTTTCAATAGTGGCATCCTGGTTGATGATGGAAGCGGCACTGCCAGTGGCTATCCCTGACGCATCCAGGGTACCGCCTATCGACATATCACCGCCACTGAACAGCATGGCATTGTCACGGTTTTGGAGGTTGTCGATTGCCAGGGTCAGCCGTGTGCGACTCGCGATGATGGCAGCAGTGGTGATGCCATTCACGGTTTCTGCTAGGTTGTTGATCTCGCTGGCCTGGATGCTGAGGTGGTCACCGAATATGCTGCCGCGCCCCATATTGTCCAGCCTGTTTGTGCTGATATGCGTGGTATCTCCGTCTATGGTACCGCGGTTGGTCAGTGTGCCCTGGCTGAGCAGTGTTGTGCTGGAGGCAATGAAGTTTCCGGTGTCTAGATTGTTGATATTGCCTGCATTCAGGTTCAACTCGGCATTGGCATTGATGGAGCCAGCATTTTGCATGCCGTGATTGGTGGTAATGTGGATATCGGTATGCGCGGCCAGGGTACCGGAGTTGCTAATCTGTCCATCGACCGTCACCACCACCTCACCGACACTGGCGCCGATATGCCCGGCATTACGCACTCCCATCCCGGCTTCAGTGCCAATCAAATGAATCTTGCCGGTATACATTCCACCCAGCGCTGCCACATCGACGGCAAAAGCCGGTGGTGTGGCAGCGCTGGGGGCGATGGCGGTAACGCTGGACTGGTTGCCATTGCTATCTATATTGACCTGATTGCTGCCCGTGGTGATATTGAGATCATTGGCCCATATCCCTGAGTTGACTTGAACGGCGCGGCTGATGATGTTGGTATAGTTTACCTGGCGGGCATCCATGCCATTGCCTGAAAAACTGATGTTGCCGCCACCTACACGATAGCCCAGTAGATTCCCACTATTCAGAATTGGTGTGCCCGTAGTCAGCGTAGCCCGGTTGGCATTAATGAAGCCACAACCATTGCAACTGATCCCTGCTGGATTGGCGATTACAAGCTGGGCACGACTACCCGCGATCTCAATAAAGCCATTCAAGATACTGGGATTGCTGCTGTTGACCTCATTCAGAATGACGCGTGCGGTACCCCCTGCCAGCAATGGATTGCCTTGCACCCAGCCACCTAACTGCGTCTCTGCATTAGTGTTGCTGTTGTTGAGGATAGCCCCCTGGGCATTCACATCAAACTGGCTATAGGTATTGCGTGATACTCCGGCAGCACTGGGCGTCTGTATATTGACCAGCGGCAACCCATTGGCCGTGTTGCTGATGATGGGCTGCTGGTTGCCTGGTGCCGATGGGTCGGCAATGATGTCAGCCAGGACAGGATAAGGCACGATCAAGGCAGTCCCCAAGATCAGCATGAGGGATAGCTGCAATCGAGAAATGCCAGCCAGTACGACGAAGTGTGCCATATGGTCAGACGAGATAGGATGCCTGCGGGAATACGCTCTAGTGCTGCGATTGGCGGCGGAGGCATGCTCTGCTACCGCCATCATCAGCCCACGTGCACGGTTAAATACCAGGCGATAACAATGCTTGTTCATTTGAAGGATTCCCCTTAGTGATGTCTGATGGCACACATCTAATTAAAATGACCAGTTAAGATTGAATCCGGCTACTGTCTTGGCGGTCTCGAATCCATTTGGCTTCTTGATTGGTTGACCGAGAAAGAGGTCGTAACTGAAGCCGTTGAACCCGCCTCGAAAACCCAATACGGCGCCTGCCAATTGTTTGCCAATCAGGAGATCGCTGGACTGGCCACCGACCTCGCCGTAATCAAGGCCGAGATATAAAGCCTGGCCGCTTTGCCCCAGCATGGCGCTGAGATCATTGCGGATAAACCAGCCGCGATCAGCGCTTAAAGACAGTTGCCCATCAAATCCGCGTACCGTGTAACGGCTGCCAATGGCAAAACGGTCCTGAGGGGTGAGGGGCGTTAGGTTGGATTGCGCACGGATGTTGGCGGAATAACGTAATGCCTGCTTTCCCCAAGGGGCGTTGACCGAGAGTGGCAGCATGAAGCTGATATCAGCCGTTATCACCTCCATCCGGGATGTTCCTTCGCCAAAGGCTTCTTCCGGGGCCTGCAACGCTTGATGGGCGCCAGTACCACGCCGATAGCTCAGTGTGTAGTCCAGGACGGATTGGCCGATATACCAGCTCTGGTTCAGGCCCAGCGTCCAGCCCGCAGTCCGTCGTCTTTGTACCTCGACTTCGGTATCGTCTACATAGTTGAACGACTTGCGGAAGAAGCTGCCAAGCGCCAGCAGTGTTTTATTTGTAGCGGATCGATACACCATGCGGCTCACTTTGAATTCGACATTTTGCGTGCGGCCACTGTATAGATATGACTGATTGAGACCGGCTACTTGCTGATGGTAGTTGTAGCTGGACCCTGTGGCGCTGAACAGCCAATAGCCGTAAGGGATGGAATAATGCAGGGTTTTGCCGCGTGAGCCACGATTGCCAGAGTCTCCACCACCCAGGTCCTGGTTATGGTTGATGTAGAACAGGTCGCTCAAGCCCAGCAGGTTGTCTCCTGACAGCGTGACGCCGCCCTGATATTTGCCGGTGCTGTCAAAGCCGCCGTCGTCTGCGCTGATGGTAAGTCGCAGCGGCAGGGTTTGACGATAACGGATGACCAGGTCACTTTCTCCAGGCTGAGCATTGCCGTCAGCAGGTTCAATCTGGATATCAGCGTCTGAAGTGGGAGAGCGTTTGAGGTTTTCCAGCCCTTGCTCGATATCTCGCAGGTTCAGAATGTCTCCATTAGAGATAGGCAATGCATTACCAGCCCGGATGCGGGTGCTGGAGTCTGGCGTGAATCTAATCTGCCGCACTCGGCCAGGAATCACGGTCAAGGTAAGATGCCCGCTATTCAAGTCTTGCTGGCCTGCCAATACCCGGCTGGTGACATAACCTTGGGTCACAATGACATTCTGTACGTGGGCCATAACGGTGTTAATGCCTTGCGTACCTAGGCAACGGTCAATGGCACGATGCGGGCCGCTGAGCACTTCCTTTAATGCAAACTGGAAGCGGGCAGCTTCATTCCCAGCCAGGCTGATACTGTGGATGACAAAGCACGGCAATTCGTTTTCTGCATATACCAGGGTAGGAGATGCGGTAGTTGCTGGTTGTCGCACATCTGGCGTTATCTCTTGTTGCTGGCGCAAGACCCGTTCACGTTCCTGTTGTCTGAGCAGCTCTTGTGAAGAGGCATCAATTGGCTCAATGGCCGCATAAACCTGGCTAGTGAGGCAACATAGGCCAATGCATAGCCATACCCAACGAAATAAAAACATCTGTGAAACGCATGCTAGTAGCATTTGAAAACGCCATCCCCGGAAAAGTAATGTTGATCACCAGTGTTTTTTTATTGTGTACAACTTGATTGCAATGTCTATGGGCGTATTTTTATATTTATTACATTGATTTATAAGATGATTTATTCATTCTATTGAGACGGTGATTGGATGTTATTGATGTAGTGTTTTGTCTGTATGGAGTTTGAAAAAGGGCGTGGTATCTTTGTGATGGAGGATCGTGTCCAGATTGATCGCACCTGCATGATTCAATCCATACGTGAACTCGGGAGATCTATAGCCAATTCTCTGAGTTGAATGGAATGCATGAATCATTTTCATTGAGCTTGAATCTGTTTCAATCGTGGTTCACGGTGAACATGTTAAAATCTCGGCTATTAATTTCATTTCCCGGAAGAGAATATGTTTAGCACGGCAAAAACCCTGAGCGTTGTCGACCCTGATCTATGGAAGTATGTAGAAGCCGAGCGTAATCGCCAGGATGAGCATATTGAGCTGATCGCCTCTGAAAACTACACCAGCCCTGCGGTAATGCAGGCGCAGGGATCACAGTTAACCAATAAGTATGCTGAGGGATATCCCGGCAAGCGTTTCTATGGCGGCTGTGAGTTTGTGGATGGTGTGGAGCAATTGGCGATTGACCGCCTCAAGAAATTGTTCGGTGCCGAATATGCTAACGTGCAACCGCACTCAGGCTCACAAGCGAATCAAGCCGTGTATTTCTCTATACTGAAGCCGGGCGATACGGTGATGGGCATGAATCTTGGTCACGGTGGTCACCTGACTCATGGTTCTCCAGCCAACCTTTCCGGCAAGCTCTTTAATATCGTGGCATATGGCCTCAATGACAAAGAAGAAATCGATTACGACGAAATGGAGCGTATCGCAGTTGAGACCAAGCCCAAGCTGTTGATTGGTGGCGCTTCCGCTTATGCCTTGCGTTTTGACTGGGCACGCATGGCGGAAATCGCCAAGAAGGTGGGCGCTTATTTCATGGTGGATATGGCGCATTACGCAGGCCTGATCGCTGCTGGCGTCTATCCTAACCCGGTACCGCATGCCGACTTTGTGACTTCTACTACCCACAAGACCCTGCGCGGCCCGCGTGGTGGCTTGATCATGGCCAAGGCTGAATTCGAGAAATCACTTAACTCCAGTGTATTCCCAAGTTTGCAGGGTGGTCCCTTGATGCACGTGATCGCGGGTAAGGCAGTGGCCTTCCTGGAAGCGGCACAACCTGAATTCAAGACCTATCAAGAGCAAGTGCTGAAAAATGCGGATACCATGGCCAAGACGTTGGCAGCGCGTGGTTTGCGCATTATTTCGGGTGGAACGCAGTCCCACGTATTCCTGGTTGACCTGCGTCCCAAGGGGCTGACGGGTAAAGCGGCCGATGCTTATCTTGGGCAGGCCCATATCACCGTCAATAAAAACGCCATTCCTAATGATCCGGAAAGCCCGTTTGTGACTTCCGGTATCCGCATTGGATCACCTGCGATTACTACCCGTGGTTTCAAGGAGGAAGAAGCGGCACTGGTAGCTAACCTGATTGCCGATATCCTGGACAATCCGACGGATGAGTCCATCATTGCGGCGACCAAGGAAAAAGTACATGCCTTGACTTCGCGTTTCCCGGTGTATGGCAAGTAAGTTGGCAATAGGAAAGTCAGCGTGAAATGTCCTTTTTGCGGTGACGACGACACGCAAGTGATTGACTCGCGTGTCAACGACGAAGGCGATTCCATCAGGCGTCGCCGTCGTTGCTCTGCCTGTGACAAGCGTTTTACCACCTACGAAACCGCCGAGCTGCATTTGCCGCAAGTGGTGAAGCAGAACGGTAATCGTGAAGAATTTAATCGCGACAAGCTGCGACTTTCCTTTACGCGTGCCCTGCACAAGCGTCCGGTGCCTACTGAGTATGTGGATCGTGCACTGGATCATATCGTGCAGAAAATCCTTGCCAAGGGTGAGCGTGAAATCATCGCGCGTGATCTTGGCGAGATTGTCATGCAGGAATTAAAGGCCATAGACAAAGTGGCGTATATCCGCTTTGCCTCGGTGTATCGCAGTTTTCAGGATGTGGATGACTTCAGTGATGTCATCCGGGATCTGGATTAAGGCGAAGCGCTAACGTTCGGTATTCCTATATGCTTGCCTGAGTTTGCAAGCTTGAATAGCGTCATCCTCTCGCACCATCAACGTATTCCTTATTGTGCCGTACCCGGCCCAGCCTTTATCATGGCTGCATCATGACTATTTCTACCCGTTTCAGCGCCCTAGATCATCAATATATGGCTGTCGCCTTACGTCAGGCCGCACGTGGTTTATATACCACGAGTCCCAATCCGCGGGTTGGCTGCGTGATCGTCAAGGACGGCCGGATTGTCGGGCAGGGAGCGCATTTGCGCGCTGGCAAACCGCATGCGGAAGTGCATGCGTTGCGTGAGGCGGGTGCGCTGGCCGCAGGAGCCGATGCTTATGTTACGCTGGAACCATGCAGTCATTTTGGTCGTACCCCGCCTTGTGCCGATGCCTTGATCAAGGCTGGCGTGCGCCGGGTGGTGGCAGCGATGCAGGATCCCAATCCCTTGGTGGCCGGCAATGGCCTCAAGCGACTGGCAGAGCAGGGGATTGTGGTGGCTTCAGGCTTGTTGGAGGCTGAAGCGATGACATTAAATGCGGGCTTTGTGTCACGCATGACCAGGCAACAGCCTTTTGTCCGGAGCAAGATTGCAGCTAGTCTGGATGGCAAAACCGGCCTGCTTAATGGGCAAAGTCAATGGATCACCGGTGCTGCGGCGCGACATGATGTACAGCGCTGGCGTGCGCAGTCCTGCGCCATCCTGACCGGCGTGGCTACCATACTGGCGGATGACCCACAACTGACGGTGCGTGATGACACCCTGCTTGAGCTGAAACATGGCCTACAACCTTGGCGGATTATTGTGGATAGCCATTTGAGGATGCCAACAAAGGCCAAGATACTGGCCGCTGGGCGTGTGCTGATTGCGCATGTGGATGGCAAACCTGAGTATGTACATGCTTTGCAGGAGGCCGGGGCAGAGGTGGTGCAGCTAGTTGGAAATAACAACCGTGTATGCCTGGCTAGCCTGCTTAAGTTGCTAGGTGAACGACAAATCAATGAGCTCATGGTCGAGGCGGGCCAGGCAGTCAATGGCAGCTTGCTGCAACAAGGCCTGGTGGACGAGCTCCTGCTTTATTATGCCCCAGTGATTTTGGGTGATCAGGCACGTGGCATGTTTGCCATGGATGCCCTGACCGATATGCGACAGAAATTGCATTTACACACCCTGGATACCAGGCAGGTAGGGGCTGATCTCTTCATGCGTGCCAAGCCCATATTGGCAGGATAAACCGTGCTGATCGACACGCATTGCCACCTCGATGCCCCTGAGTTCGATCAGGATAGAGAAGCTGTCGCTCAAGCGGCGTTGGCTGCCGGCGTGCAATGCATCGTGATCCCTGCTGTGGAGCGTAATAACTTTGCCACAGTGAAGCAGCTACGCGATCAATACCAGCACTGTGTCATGGCGCTAGGTATACACCCCCTGTTTGTGGATCGTGCCCAGCCGCAGGACTTACAGGTGCTGGAGCAGCAGATTGCCGAGGAAGTGGAAGCTGGGGGCATCGTCGCCGTGGGCGAGATCGGCCTGGATTTTTTTATTGAAGACTATGACCGCGAGCAACAGGAGTTTTATTTTATCGAACAGCTCAAGCTTGCACGTCGCTATGATTTGCCGGTATTGCTGCATGTCAGGCGTTCGGTCGATGCGGTACTCAAGCAGGTGAGGCGGTTCAAGGTACGTGGTATTGCCCATGCATTCAACGGTAGTCAGCAACAAGCCGAAGCGTTTATCAAGCTAGGATTCAAGCTGGGGTTTGGGGGGGCGATGACCTATGAGCGGGCGCTGAAGATCAGGAAACTGGCAGAAGTATTACCGCTGGAAGCTATCGTACTCGAAACAGATGCGCCTGACATTCCTCCAGAATGGCTTGGGCACCATGGTCGCAACAGCCCTGATCAACTGTGGAAAATTGCGGAGGTACTTGCAGAAATACGCAAGGAAAATATTGCTCAGATTGCTGCAATAACAACAAAAAATGCTATTGACATCCTGCCAAAACTGGCTGACTTATGCACACCACCTCATGTGCTACTTTAAGTTGTGTTAAAAAATGTTAACAATCCAATGACATACAATAAGCCATTGATTTATATATAAAAAATATTGGATTAAAATTTAAGCGTTTTAAAAAAAACGTTATGGAATGGTAGCTTACGTTTTCAACCCACAGCTATCCACAAAATTATCCACAGATTTTGTGGATAGCTCTGGCGTATTAAAAATCCCTAGTTCAGTGATTCCGTCAAGCTGTTATCTGCTTCTGGCAAATAAGCAAAAATCCACTCTATATAGGCTTTTTTCTTTTCAAAGTTTTTATAGCGTTCAGGGAAATTCCTGGTTTTAAACGGCTGCTCTGAAGACAGGCTGTACACCCCCATGATGCCGCCGCTAGGGGCATACAATAGCCCCCATCCAGGGCGTCCAGTAGTTGGGTCTATATACAATTGGCGCAGATAGCGTTGTGGTACAGGAAAGCGGTCATCCTTGAGCAGGGATTTCAAAGTAGGGGGGAATTGCTTGACCATGCCCGGTGACTGGTTGTAATAATTGCCGATGGCCTTGCGTAGGGTATCGCCTACCTTGAGTAATTCCTGCTCTCGTTCACGCTTGCGGATGTTGCTCCAGCTGTTGCCAGCCTCGGCGAGGCTGAAACCCACCAGCATGATGATGAGCAGCGCGCCCATCAGGCTAAATCCACGCTGCGTCAATCTACCATTCGGCATAGTAGCTGCCATCCGCTGCCACCTCTTCTGAACCGCTACGTATGTCATATACCAGGCCTTTGACCTGCGGATCCTCGGGGGGAATCACGATCCAGCTCTCGCTTGTTTCCGTGAGCGGGTCTTCCGGAATGGCACGTAGGTATTTGCGCTCAACCAGGTCATATAGTGTGTCTGGATAAGTGCCGGTATCACTGTAGAATTTATCGATAGCATCTCGCATCACAATCAGGTCATGCTTGAGCGAGGTTTCGCGCGCCCGGTCTATGCTCTGGAAATAACGTGGCGTCACCAGGCTGAGCAGAGTGGCGACAATCGCCATCACCACCAGCACTTCAATCAGCGTAAATCCCTTGCGCAGGCTATGCATGGCTACCATTCCCGGTAAGGCCGCTGATCCAGGCCTTTGTCATTCGAGAGTGAATAGACGTCATATACATCGTCCCCCTCAGCGGGTTCCTCGAAGGAGCTGGCATAGCTACGTTTACCCCAGCTGGCTTCTGCCGACAGCTCTGGATCATTAGCAAAAGGGTCGCGCGGAATACTACGCAGAAAATAAATCTTTGCTTTTTTCGGGTCCCGCGGGTTTTCCACTCCCTGTACCAATATCCTCAGGTTGGGCGGGTAACCGGATTGCCCCGGCGTTTTCTTGATCAAGCCGTCATCCACGGCTTTTTTGTAGGCATCAATGGCGTCGCGTAGCTGCCACAAATCACGCTTGAGCTCCTGCTCCTTGTTGCGTTTGGCGCTGATCTGCATGACAGGGGCGGCTGAGCTGAGGATGAGCGCGAGTAACACCATAGTCACGAGGAGCTCGATCAGCGTAAAGCCACGCATTTTCCGGAGAGTGTGCATTATCGTGGCGTGCCGTTATCCGGGCTGGATATTTCATCCATGGGGCGCATGACCGATCCTGCAAATGAGCGGTCGGATTCTGCACGTTCAGCCTGTATCTCCTGTGGCGTTTTGACGGGTGCAGCTGATTGCACGGCCACATTGTTGTTGATTTCCACATTGGGGCGCCCGCCACGATTGGCACCACCGCTACGGTCAATCCCGGCTGGAAAGGTGGTATAGACCGCATCTGCCGGTGTCAGGTTGTTGATGATGTGCGGCGTGATGAGGAGCGCAATTTCTTTTTTGCTATGGTCATTGTTTCGGTCGCTGAACAGCCTGCCGATAAAAGGCAGTTTGGACAGGCCGGGAACGCCGTTGGAAATTTTCTGCTCATCATCCCTCAGCAAGCCTGCCAATATCTGCGTCTCGCCGTTCTTGAGACGCAGTATGGTATTGGCATTACGCGTGCCTATGGTGTAAGTCACGGTCCCCGTGCTGGAAGTGAGTCTATCGGTTTGATTGCTGACTTCCAGGCCCACCTTGATCGATACTTCATCCTTCAGCATGATGGTAGGCTCTACATCCAGCTTGATGCCCACCTCAATGTAGTTGACCGTTTGGGAGACAAATCCTGTGGAGTTGGCGACGCTGGTCAGTACCGGGATGCGGTCGCCAACGTGGATCTTGGCTTTTTCCCGGTTTTTGACACGGATATGCGGGTTAGCCAGCAGGTTGGTGTCTGTATCCTGTTGCAGCAGGTTGAGTGCCAATACCGGGTCGCTGATGCTGAACACGCCCAGGTTGGAGTTGAAGTTCTTCAGTTCATTCACGGTGAGTTTGCCTGGAGACAAGGTAGTGGTGCCGTTCACCGTATCTCTTCCTTGCACACCTAATCCTACCGAGGTGGGATAGCGGATGCCGATGTTTTCCAGGCTGCGTCGGTTGATTTCCAGCACTTCAACCTGCAGCATGACTTCTGGCTCAGCCATGTCTTGCGAAATAATGAGTTTCTCTGCGGTACGTATGGCTTCTGCCGTATCGCGCATTACCAGGGTATTGAGTTTCTCATCTACATAAATGTCCTTGGTCTTGACCACGGTCTTGATCATGCTCATGAGTTTCTTGGCATCGGTATTGCTCAGGTAAAAGCTGCGGACAAAGGTTTCCTGGTATTCCTGGCTACGGCTCTGCGGATAGATCAAGAGTGTGTTGTCGTTCAACACTTTCTTTGCCAGCTGGTTGCTGGTGAGTATGACTTCAATCGCTTCCTCTATTGGCGTGTTGCGCAAAAACACACTGGTGCGTTGGTCGCCGCGCAATTCCTGATCATAGGTAAAGTTGATGCCTGCGGCTTGGGAGATAAACTCAAAGATAGACTTGATGGCGACATCCTTGAACTCCAGTGAAATCGGCCGCTTGAAGGCAGAGCGTATCTGCGGTGGATTGGTGAGCTTGTCCATGCGTTTTTGCTCTATCTGTTCAAACAGGGCGCGCGCGCTGGTGTTGCTGGCATCCTCCGCCAGAACGGCACGGGCCAGGTTTTGTGCGCCTTCTGCGTCGTTGTTGGACAACAGGTCTTGCGCACGCTTCATGATTGCTTCATGGGTGCTAGCAATACGCATCTGCTGTATGCCATTTTGCGCACGCTGGTTTTGCTCATCCATATCGAGCACGCGACGATAGGCAATATCGGCCTCGCCCCAGCGCTTGTGTTGCCTGAACTGATCAGCTTCCTTGAGCAGGATCGCGAGCTGCATGTCTTGCTGTTGCTTTAAATAGGCCCGGTATTCCGGGTTTTTCGGGAAGCTGTTTATCAGGCTTTGCAGGCGTTCCATGCCTTCTTCCACCTTGCCTGCATTGATCAATGTCTTGACGTGCTGGTATTCCAGATTTGTTTCCTGCGGTTTCATTTCCCGGGAAGAGCAGGCGGCGAGTGCGGTCACCAGCAATATCACGCTGATGCGGGTGTAAGGGACTGCTTTCACTGGCTATCTCCAATCATTAAAGGCACTTCTGCGCGTAAAGGCAGATAACTCAAGATCATTTTCGGCGGTGCGATGCTGCGCACTTTCCATTCGCCAACCACATCGCCAGTCTTGACGCTGTAATTTTTGTCTCCCATGGAGAGAAATACGGTGAACTGGCCGTTATCTTCCAGCTTGCCAGCATAGGTAAAAGGTAAGGGGGGGATTTCCACGGCTTGTTGGGCTATCGCTTGCTGTGTCTCCAGCGCCTGTTGGGTCTTTTCAGTATTAGCACTGAACAGATTGTGTGTGAGATCCGTCATCGGCTCACGCTTGAGTTTTTGCATGTCCAGCACCATGGCATCAGCATCCTTGGGAGGCTGCGTCGTTTGCCGGAATTGGGGAGAGGCTGGCGTGGGTCTGGTGGTTGCGCTTACTTGTGCAGTGCTCTCGTCCTCTGCCATAGAAGTCCAGATGGTGGCCAGCACGCTAAGTGCCAACCCTGCCCAGATCATGATCTGTCTTGGCGCGAGAGGACGACTCATGAATCATCCTTTTGCAGGTATAGCGTAAAGCGCAGTCTGGCTTCCACCGTTTCACTCGTGATGTCTTCGCGCTTGAGGCTGATTTCATTCAAGGCCGAGGCCGGGATGGTATTGAGCACCTGGCTGATAAAGCTACGGATTTCCATATAGCTGCCATGCACCGGCAAGGTAATCTGGTAGGTGGAAAAGTGCGCAGCATGGTGGCGACTCAAGACATAGTCCACCTTGTCCGGGATTAAGCCATGGCCTTCGGCGGTTTCCAGAATGCTGGCAAGGAGGGTGGTGGCTTCGTTCTCGCGGGGCAAAAACTGGTAAAACGTATTGAGGGAAGCCTGTGGGGATTTGTCTATCCATTGACCTTGATGCCGTGGCATTGCCTGGTGCATCTTCGCCACATCCATTTCCAGCTTGTCCAGCGCGCGTGCTTTTGGCCAGCCTACTGCCATCCCCACCAATATACTGATTAACAAGAGCGCAAGGCCTGTGACTCCCTGCCAGCCAAGCTTGCCCGCCTGGTATTGTGCCCAAACGATAATCGGCTGTTGTTTTACTGAACCCATATCGCCTCCACCACAAAGCGGACTGGCATAGTGCTGTCAGCATGGTATTCATGCGTCAGCAGTAATACATCGTTGAAAATGGGCGTATTGCCCAGGTTTTTGACATAGCCAAACATGATGGCGACATCACTGGTTTCCGCAGTGATGCGCAGCTTGTGCTGTTTGGGGTTGGGTTCAACTGAAACCAGCTTGATATCGGGGCTGGAAAGACTTTCCAATCCCGTGAACAGGGATTGCCAGGGCAGAGAGAGTTCTTCCATCACACTTTTAACCGCAACGATCTCCTCCAGCTTGGTTTTACTTTCCTTGCCGCTGAGCTTGACCCCACGTGCAGGCTGCTGCATCTGGTTGATATCCAGCTCCAGCACGCTGTTTCTCTGGCTGATTTTCTGCAGGCTTACGAGCAGTATCACTACACTCAGGCTACCAATGATCAGCAACGCCAATCCCCAGGTATTTCTGTGGTCATCGGTTTGTGCATGATTCAGGGATACAGTCGGTAGCATCTTAACTCCAGGCTTCCATGTTGACTCTTGCGCTATGCAGCGGCGTGGATGTGGCCAGTGAGAAAATATTGCGTACTTTGCGCCCTTGCAGAGTGACCTCGATATTGGGCTCTGGCCAATAAATAAAGACGGGCCAGCTGCTGGCATCCGTACCAGCAATAATGGCTTCACGTTCTATCAGGGCTTCCAGCTGGAGCTCCAGGTCGGATTCCGCCGCATAGCTTTGCAGGCTGAGCCATTTTCCATTTTCTATCAGTGCGATCAACAAACGCCCATGTTCAAGCATGACCAGGCAAAGTGATGGAGGCAGTGGCTTGCGGCCAAATTGCTGGCGTACCACATTCATTGCCATCATCAAGTGCGGATGGATGTTGCGTAATGGCATGCCGGCTTGCCTGAACTCCTGTCGCAAGGCTTGTAGCAGCTGATCATCAATGGCACTGGCAAGGGTGGGGCTGCCATAAGCGGCAGGGCTGGTGCGTACATCCCACTTGCGTGAAAACTCACCGTAAGCCTGCAAAAAGCAATGGCGTACAAATGCCTGTTGCTCTTGCTGGCTGGTCAGGCCTGCATTCCAGGGAATGATGGAATAATTTGCAAAGTGGTTGGATACGACCACTTTCGGATTGCAGCCGCGCCAGCGCGATTCCTTCAATATCTTGTTCAGGCTGGTGACCGCAGGTTGCCAGAATGTCGGATTGGTGGCCTTGGACAGGTTGCTGTTGTCGGTAGCAGCTAGGGCAATCTCGTCTATTGCGACCAGGGTGTGCTTGATGCCGCCTTTAAGTCTCAGCAAAGTGAGCTTGTGTGGCTGCAGCAGTACCCGCAATTCATCCCGCCAGGGCGGGGACCAGTTAAACGAGGGAGGTAACACGATTGATCTCCTGTAAGGTTGTTTCGCCGCGTTTCACCATGTCGAGCGCGGCCTCGCGCATCGTGCGGGTGCCGTTGGCGCGTGCGGCTTCCTTCACTTTGCGTACTGGCTCACGGGTGACGATGAGTTCGCGGATCAGATCGTTAAATACAAGTAATTCGGCGATGGCTTTGCGGCCTTTGTAGCCTGTTCCGTGGCATTGTCCACAACCCTGGCCGTGACGGAATCTGTATGCAAGCGCGGCTTCAGGGCTAATGCCAGATTTCTCCAGCAGCTCTGCATCCGGCTGATCATCTACCACGCAGTGTGGGCATAAGGTGCGTACCAGGCGTTGTGCCATGATGCCGTTGATGGCAGAGACAAAGCTGTAGGGATCGACATTCATATTGGTGAAGCGGCCGATGACATCAAACACATTGTTGGCATGCACCGTGGTCAATACCAGGTGGCCCGTCAGTGCGGATTGCACGGCAATCTGTGCGGTCTCCGGATCACGGATTTCACCCACCATGATCTTGTCAGGATCGTGGCGCAAAATGGAACGCAGGCCGCGGGCAAACGTCAGGCCTTTTTTCTCATTCACCGGGATTTGCAATACGCCAGGCAGTTGGTATTCAACCGGATCTTCGATGGTGACGATCTTGTCCTGGCCGTTATTAATCTCGGAAATAATGCCGTATAGCGTGGTGGTTTTGCCTGAGCCTGTAGGGCCGGTGACCAGCAACATGCCATAAGGCTCTTCTGCCAGCAGGCGAAAACGCGCCATGATGGCGGGTTCAAACCCCAGTACATCCAGGCTCAGTCCCTCTGCCTGGTCAGAAAGCGCCTTGCGGTCCAAGATACGCAGTACCGCATCCTCGCCAAAAACGCTGGGCATGATGGAAACCCGCATATCGACTTCACGGCCAAGTGCCATGACCTTGAAACGGCCATCCTGCGGGATGCGGCGTTCCGCAATGTCCAGTTCGGACATCACCTTGATACGTGAGATGGCCTGGTCTGCCTGCATGATGCCGTTGATACTGCCTACCATGCTGAGCACACCGTCTATACGGTATTTGATGGTGAGCCCGTGCGGGTCGGTTTCCATGTGAATGTCGCTGGCCCCGGCCTTGAGCGCGTCATATAGTGTGGAGCGTACCAATTTGACCACCGGGCTGGTGTCTTCTGAAATCGAGCGGAGTGAAATGTCCTCAATACTGTTGTTGCCACTGTCGATATCGCCATGTTCGGGTACCAGGCCATCCATGGCGCGCATGCTCTCCTCATAACGTGAGAGAAATGCGCTGATATCCTTGTGATGCGCCAGCGCCCAGCTCACCGGCTCCCGCACCAGTTGGCTCATACGGCTATGCAGGTGCGGGTCAAACGGGTTGGCATAGACCATATGTAGTTTGCCTTCTGCATCGCGCAGGGCAATGCACTCCTGTTTGCCAGCATCCGAGAAAGCCAGCAGGCTGAAATCAGGCTGCATGTCATACAGTGCCAGGATGCTGTAGACCGAGTAACGCATCAGGGAGCCTAGTGCCAGCATGAAGCTTTCGGAGTCCAAAGTGGAGATTTCTTCCAGCACATCCAGCAGGGGCTGTTTGCTTTGGGCCGCCAGCTCACGCGCAGCTTTTACCTGCTGCAGGGTAAGAACTGGTGTGGCTTGGAGCACGGATCTATGATCCAGTGGCTGGTTCATTGGATACTCCCAGCCAGGTCAAATATCGGCATATACATCAGCACCACCACAATGCCTATGATCAAGCCGATGACGACCATCAGCAATGGCTCCAGCAGGCGGGTAAACCAGTCCACGGCGCGCGCAATTTCCTCATCGTAGAAGGTGCCGATGCGTTCCATCATCTCGCCCATGCGACCAGTGCGCTCACCCACACGCAGCATGCGGATGGCGATGGAGGTAGTCATGCCATGCTCTTCCATGGCAGTGGACAGTTGCTTGCCTTCACGAATGTCATGCTCAGCCAGCTGCAGGCTATGGCGCAGGCTAGGCTGCAACAGGGATGCCACCATTTGCATGCCAGTGACCAATGGGATACCGCCGCGCAGCAGCATGCCCAATGTGCGATAAAACCGTGCCAGCTGGTAAATACGCATGGTTTCACCCAGTGCAGGAATCTTCCACACCTGGCGCATCACGGTAGCACGCACCGCCTGGCGACTCAGCAGAAAGCCCAGCATTAATGCGACTGCAATAGAGACCGTCAGCGCGGCTGATCCGTGATCATGCAGCAGTCGCCCCCATGCCAGCAGCACCTGCGACATCCAGGGCAGGTCAGTGCCTGCGCTTTCATAAATGGTGCTGAATCGGGGCACAACGTAACCCAGCAAGAACAACATGACCAAGCCACCGACCATAATCAGCAGCACGGGATAAATGGAGGCAGTCACGATTTTTTTTCGTACGGCGTCCAGTTGGCCTTGATAAGTGACATGCCGGCCCAGGGCTTCCACCATGTCGCCAGTACGTTCACTGCTGCGTATCAGGGCCACATAGAGTGGGGGGAAAACGTTAGGGAATCTTTCCAGCGCACTGGAAAGCGGCAAGCCTTCATACAACAGAACCATGAGCTGGTTGAGCAGGGTGCGCGACTCTGCATTGGCCTCTTTTTCTGCCAGCGCCTCTATGGCCTCGATCAGACTCAGGCCTGAGTCCAGCAAGGACAGCAACTCCTGACTGAACAGCAGGAGGTTGAATTTCGACTTGCGAAACCCTTTGCCCGCCGTCATCTTGCCTTGCGCACGTAGCGCCAGTACGCTGTAGCCCTGTGCCTCGGCCAACACCTGTGCCTGCAGGGTATCGCCAGCCTCTATCGTCAGCGATTGTATCTCTGCGCCGCGTGCTACTTTTAGATCAAATTTCATGCATCTTTCCAGTGTTCCCAGCGATTGCCTTATTGCCAGCTCACCACATCAGCAGACTCTTCGGTGCCACCAAGCTGCCCATCCTTGCCAAACGACCACAAGTCATAATCGCCATGCTCACCGGGTGAACGGTATAGATAAGGCTTGCCCCATGGATCTATCGGTAGGGCTTTCTGCAGATAAGGGCCATGCCACCGGCTTTCGTCCGAAGGTGCGCTATTCAGGGCTTCCAGGCCCTGTTCGGCAGTAGGGTAGTGGCCGGTATCCAGACGGTATTGGTCCAGCGCTTTGCTCAGTGCGTCTATCTGTGCCTTCGCAGTCTTGGTTTCTGACTTGCCGATCTGCGCGAAATATTTTGGCCCAACATAGCCTGCAAGCAGGCCAATGATGACCATGACGACCAATAATTCCAGAAGAGTAAAGCCCTTGTTGGTTGTGTGTATGGGTCTTGTGATTGTTGGATGGGAGTAGGGGTACATGGTGTCATCCTTAAAATGGGTTAAGCGTATCTTGGTGATCTACGGAAGTTGTCGGTGCTATCGTGGCCCCAGGTGGCACAAAGCCGGGAACATTCAGCTCAATGAAAGGCGCGATGGTCTGGCGTAGCCGAATCGCATCTGGCAAGGTCGCAGGAGCTTCGGCCGAGCAGTCAGTCTTGATGTACAACATGGCAGAGGCTGGACGTTTGAGCAGGCCAATCGCGGTAGTAAAGTTCACCCAGTTGTCATTCAAGGCGGCAGACTGATGTGAGGCAATAGATGCTGCTGTATCTGGCTCTTTACGCTCTAATCCATTGATCGCCTGATGAAATGCCGGGATGGTCTTGGGCTGCCTGGCATAGTGCGGCCCCTTTTTATACTGCACTGCCGTGAACGTACGTCCAATGCGATACACAGGCTCTGCACTGGATGAGGTCAGTGCGTACGCAGCTTCAATCGGCAAGCCGCCAAATCCGCCACGCGCCACATCGCTGATGCGGAAGTATTGGCGGCCTTTTTTTTGCGTGTCGTAATCAGCGTCCTGGCTAGACAGGCTGATGACCTTGGTGCCGTAAATGCATTGAGTCTGTGACTGGTTGCGCCAGACAAACTCAACCACACTGGCTATCTTCTTATCTGCATGATCAGTGTAATCATTATTCATCACCGCCTGGCGTACCGCATGAGTGACCAGTGTATAGCCTTCCAGTGGTGCCGTTAGGTCGCTCTGTGGAAAGACCGCACAGGTATTGCTGACTGTGGGCGTTGGCTTCAATGGAATCTGGGAGCGGCCATCAGGATTGAATTTTCCGCTGTTATTGCACAAGGTATAGGCACTGGTGCCATCTTCCACAGCAAAACCTTCTGCCGGCAGTGCGACAAACCCGGTGGCCAATGCCAGTGTGGGGTATGTCCCCACTACTGCCATGATGGTAAGCACTGGTCTGATGCGGGCGGAGCGGCTGGATATCTGCATATGCTAGCGCCTAGTTCACGGCGAAATACTGGTTGAGCGCATGCAGCTGGGCTTCATTGAGCACACCAGCAGCCTGTTTCAGGTTGATGATGTCGTTCACCAACACATATTGCACGCGGCTCAACTCCAGCCGGCTGCTATAGAGTTTCTGCTGCGCATTCAGTACTTCTATATTGGTGCGTGTGCCCGCCGCAAAGCCTTTTTGTGTGCCTTCAACTGCAATCTCGCTTGATTTCACTGCCTGCCGGTAAGCAGATAGTGCAAGCAGTCCACTGCGGATGCTGTTGACGTATTTTCTGGTATTGGCTTCTGTATCGCGGGTGCGCAGGTTGAGCAGCTCTTCGGCAGCATCCACCCTGCTATTGGCCTGTCTGACGCTGGCGTTGGTATAGCCGCCAGCAAACAACGGCATATTGAGTTGCAGGGCAACGGTGGTGGTGTCAAAGCGTGACCCCAGCGTGTTATTGCTGTCATTTTCGCTATAGGAGCGGATGCCGACCAGATCCAGCGTGGGGTAATGGCCGGCGCGTTTTTTCTCTACTTCCTGCCGTGCAGCCTCCACGGAAAGACGGGCAGCGGTAATTTCAGGATTATTGCCTAAGGCTTGTTCCAGCCAGTAATCCAGGCTTTCTGAGTCCGGGATGTTGAGGGGTAGCTGGTTGGTGTTCAGTGGGGCAATCCTGTCCACTTGTTCACCACTGATGGTGCTCAGGTTTTGCTTGAATACTTCCAGCGAGTTTTGTGTGCTGATCAGCTCTGCCTGTGCCAGTTCCAGTGCGGCCTGTGCTTCGTTGATTTCCGTGATGGTGCCTTCACCGTGCTCGTAGCGTCGCTGGGCCTGATCACGCTGCTGGGTAGTAGCATCAATCTTGTTCTGCAAGACATCGACTTTTTCCTGGGCGTACAGGGTTTCAAAATAAGCCGAGGCCAGGCGTGTAATCAGTGTGGCATTTTCTTTCAGCAACAAGGCTTCTTTGCTTTTGATACTGGCTTCGGCACCGCGGTAGGTCGCCATACTTTCCTTGTTGAACAGCGTCTGGCGCAGGCTCAGGGTGTAACTGTGAATATCATAGTTGAGGCGGGTATCGGTGCTCCCCAGCGAGGTTTGTGTGGTGCGGTCAGTGGTACCGTGCCCCACATTGGCCCCAAACTGAACACGAGGCAGGAAGAGGGCGCGGCTTTTATTGATTTCCTCGCGCTCTGCTTCCGTGATGGCTTCTGCCGCCTTGTACTGGGCATCGTATTGCAATGCTTTCTGGTAGAGGCTGAGCAGGTTCTCTGCAGCCACCGATGCCTGGCTGGTGAACATCAGGGGGAGTGCTATGACCAGCGACAGTAGCGTGGTCTTCAGGTCGGCGTTGTGCAGGCGATGAGTCATGATGGCAAACGCTTATTCTTCTTTCATGGAAGCGGCGATACGCTTGACCAGTGGGTGCATGAGGTAGGTGAGCAAGGTGCGCTCGCCAGTGCGGATCACGATCTGCACTGGCATCCCAGGTTGCAGGCGTCGGTCGCCCAGGGTTTTCATGCCCTGTTCCGTGATATTGACGCGTGCCAGGTAATAACTGAACGCGGGCTGGCTGCCACTGCCAGGCTCCAGTAGCAGGTCGGTGGAAACCGTCTTGACCTGGCCTTCCAGCAGTAATTGCGGCGTATTGGAAAAACTGGAAAACCGCACGTCCGCATCCTGCCCGACATGAATCTTGTCGATGAGGTGGGGAGGGATCTTGGCATCAAGAATCAGGGGTTCGCCAAACGGCACAATATCCATGATCTTCTGTCCAGGCTGGATCACGGCACCTATGGTATGCACCTGCAAGCCAACCACCTGGCCGCTGACCGGCGCAGTCACGGTGACGCGTTGCAGCTCATCTTTCAGGGGCTTGTACTTTTCAGCATCGGCCTGGACCGCCAGTTTGACCTGCGCCATCTCGGTGTCTATTTCTTTTTTCTCGGTTTGCTGGCGCGCGCTGATACGTTGATTCAGCTCCAGTATGCTTTTCTGGCTGCGCAGTATGTTGGACTCAGTGCTGGCAATCTGGCCGTAGGTTTGTGCCAGCTTTTGCTCTAGCTCATTCTGCTGGTTGCGTGGGGCATAGCCCTCACTCACCAATTGCTTGATGCCTGCCAGTTGCTCGTTGAGCAGATTGCGCTGGGATTCATAGCTAATAAGCACGCCTTTATAACCGTCGATCAGCACCGTTTGTCCTTGGATGGATTCCCGCATGGCTTCCACATCGGCAAACAAGGCTTGCTGGCGCGCACGCAGCAATTGGGATTGGTTGAGCATGAGTTGCTGGATGTAAGGATCATCCTGCTGTTGGATCAGGTCTTGATTAAAGCTGATGCTGCTGGCCCCGGTTTTTTCAGCCGTCAGGCGACTCTCTTGCGCACGCAAACCCATGTAACGCTGCCTGACTTCATCAAACCTGGCCTTGCTGGCAGTGTCATCCAGTGTAAACAGCACATCGCCAGCCTGGACTGACTGGCCTTCACGTACCATGATCTTGTTGATAATGCCGCCGCTCAGGTGCTGCACCGTTTTATGGCTGCTTTCCACATTCACCACGCCGTCGGTAGGCACACCTTCATCCAGCGGGGCTAGTGCTGCCCATAACAGAAAGCCACCCAGCCCGAGCACAAGGATAATCAGGCCCAGCCTGGTCGGGTTTTGGTTATTGCCGTAATCATGGAGGGCGACAACCCTGGGATGTGCTGCTGGCAGAGTATCGTCATTGGTCAGCTGATGATTGGCCGGGGCTGGTGTTGTCTGGGGCAAACGCATTGCAATACTCCTTAGGCCGCTTTTGATGCCAGCTTTTGCTTGGCCTGGTTTAACTTGTTCTGGTTTAACTCGGCAATCACTTCGTCACGGGGGCCGTGGTGTGAGACGGCACCGTTTTCCATAATGAGCAGTACATCGGTGATTTTCAGGATGTTGCTGCGGTGAGAGATGATGACTATCGTCTTGCCCTGGTTCTTGAGCAGCAACAGGCTAGCCAGCAAGCTGGCCTCGCCGTTTTCATCCAGGTGGGAGTTGGGTTCATCCAGCACGATAATGGCGGGCTGCTGGTAAATGGCGCGTGCCAGACCGACTAATTGGCGTTGGCCACCAGAAAGCACGGCATTGGTATCATCCAGGCGAGTGTCATATCCCCTGGGCAGGCGCAATATGCCTTCATGAATACCCGCGGCTTGCGCAGCCTGTATGACTTTGGCAGCGTCTGGCTGCTCAAAACGGGCGATGTTGTCTGCAATCGTGCCTTCTATCAGCGCAATATCCTGTGGCAGATAGCCTATGGATTTGGCATAGGTCTGCGCGGGGAGGTTGGCAATCGGGTAACCATCCACCAATAGTGTGCCAGCCTGCCAGGGGCATACACCAATCAGGCAGCGAGCCAGGGTGGTCTTGCCCGAGCCGGAAGGGCCCATGACTCCCAGTATCTGCCCTGGATGTATCTCCAGATTGATATTGTGGAGCAGGGTCTTACCGCTGTTCTCCAGCGTCACCGTCAACTGCTCAAGAGTGAGCTTGCCTTTGATTTCAATCTCTGGAGTCCCAAAGTCTGGTTCACTGTGAAGTTCACTGGCAAGCAGGCTATCGATCTTGTTGGCAGATTGGCGTGCCTGGATGACTTGCTTCCAGGTGCTGACAATGATGTCGAAAGGTTGCAGTGCTCTTGCAATCAGCACATTGGAGGCAATCATCGCACCTATGCTGATGTCGCCTTTTACCGCTAGCAGGGCGGCTATGCCCAGCATGGCGGATTGCATGGTGTAACGGGCAAACTTGTTGATCTGCTGGTTGCGGTTTTGTACTTGTACCGCTGTAGCATCCAGCTGGTTCCAGCGGTTTTGCACCGCTTGCCAGCGTGTACGTATATGCGGAAGCATGCCCAGCACGTGCAGGGTTTCAATGTTGCGCACCTTGCTTTCGATGAATTGCAAGGCAGTGCTGCGCGCCTGGCCCGCCTGTTGTAAAGGCTGGTCACTACTGCGCTGGTTCCAGAGTGCCAGCCCAAACTGGATGATGCACAAGATAATGGCCAGCACTCCCAGTACCGGACTCAGGATAAAGAGGACGGCAACGTAAAGGAGTGTCCATGGCATATCAAAAAAGGCAAATAAACCATTGCTGGTGAGGAATTGACGGATAAATGTCAGGTCCTGCATGGCTTGATTGGCTTCTTGACCGGCTGACTGCGTATTTTTTGCAAAGCCCAGCCTGAACAAGCGGCTGGTCAGCAACTGATCAAACTTCACCCCCGCCTTGATCGCGCTGGTGGAGCGCACCCATTCCGAAAATGCCATGACCACAAAGAAAAAGCAGGTGATCAAGGTAATGGACAATAGCGTGAGTTCGTTCTTGCTCAACATTACCCGGTCATACAGCTGTAGCAGGTAAAGCGTGGGAGCCAACATCATGAGATTGGTCATCATGCTGAAGATCGCGACTGATACCAGCTCGTGCTTGAACAATGGCAGATAGCTGCGCATGGAATGCCTGATGTTCATGAGCTGCTCCTGGCGCTGGTGGGCTGTGGCTGGTATTGCAACGAGGCAATCACCTCATCGGGTTTGCCGTAACGCAGTATCTGCCCCTTCACCATCACCATCATAGTGTCAGCCACGGTTTTGATGCCCTGCAAGTGGGTGATGATGACAAAAGTGGTGTGACGACTTTTGAGGATTTGCACCATCTGCTGTAAAGCCTCTTCACCAGCTTCATCCAGATTGGCATTGGGCTCATCCAGCACCACGATGGCAGGATTGCCGTAAATAGCCCTGGCCAGTCCGATTAGCTGTCTCCGACCGCCGGAAAGGAAACTACCTTCACTGCCAATGCGCGTGTTGATGCCCTCAGGCAATTCAGCCAGCATGGTGTGCAATTGGAGTAAATCAATCACCTGATTCAACAGGTCGTGATCAACCTCGCCAAAGCGAGTGATATTCTCTGCAATCGTACCATCCAGCAGCTCGATATTCTGCGGTAGGTAGCCGATGTGCTGGCCCAATGTAGCTTTGTCCCATTGATACACATCCACGCCGTCGAGCCTGACCTTGCCATTGCTTGCGGGTATCAACCCGACCAGCAATTTGGATAAGGTGGTTTTGCCAGAGGCTGATGGGCCGGTAATCAGCAATACTTCGCCTGCGTGTAGCTTGAACTGGATATTCCGCAACAAGGGTTCACGCAGGTTGTCACTTAATGAGTAACTGAGGTTTTCTACCGTGATCTCACCGCTGGGTGCTGGTAAGGCCATCCCTGGCTCGCGGGCAGGAAAGCTATCCAGCAGCTCTTGCAGTCTGTCGTAGGATTCCAGTGCGCCAGCCAGGGTACGCCATTGCGCGATCAACTGGGTAAATGGGGCCAGCACACGCGCCGCAAGAATGGAAGCCACGATCATCATGGCAGCGCCATTTTCCAGTGAATGATTGATGACCAGATAACAACCCAGCCCGAGCACCAGAGAGGTTTGTAATACCTGTAGCAGTTTGGATAAAGCGGCATTTTTGCCTGCAATATCAGAGGCCATTGCCTGGTGCAGCAAGAAACCTTGCTGTTTTTCTTGCCAGCGGTTTTGCAAGGCATCCAGCATGCCCATGGACTGGATTACCTCTGACTTTTTAGTGATGCTGGAAAAGTAATTCTGCGCAGCCAGCGCATATAGGTTGGCTTTCACCATCTGCGGCTGGATACGATATTGGTTGATGCAGGCAATGATGGTTTGCAATGCCAGGCCGATGAGCGTGAGATAACCCAGGCTGCTATGAATGTAGAAAATGGCAATGATGAAAATCAGGATAAAAGGGACATCGATCAGCCCGGCAAGAGCGGGGGAATAGAGGCTTTCCTTGAGGCTACGATAGTCTGAAAATGCCCGTTGTGCGGGGAAGTTAAAGTTCTGGAGCTTGGCTGCAGCGGCAGCATTGAACACTTGATCGTTCAATGTGTGATCCAATTGGAGCGATGCCTGGAACATCATGCTGCGACGTATCCATTCAAGACTTTCCATGATCATGTAAATAAAGACCACCATCACGGTCAGCATGAGCAAAGTGCCAAGATTACGACTGTAAATCACGCGATCATAGACTTCGAGCATGTACCATGACGGGGCTAATACCATCAAATTGGTAAACAGGCCGAAAAAAACCACCTTGCGGTAATGAGGGGTGAGCCTCATCAAGGCTTTTTTCAGTACAGCTGTGTTGTTATTGGTTGTCACGTGCGCAAGGTTTCCTGGAAATGAAATTAGGAAGTTGAACGGGCCGATACAAGACCGGCCCGGCCTACCTAATTAAACAACCACGATATCTGTTGCGGCGATCGAAGTGACCCCGGTGAGGATCGCGATATCCACAGCTGCGCTGCCACCATTGCCATCTGCGTAATACTGCAGAGTATTGGTGGATGTGTTGAAGACAAGATAGTCATCCGCATCAAGTGGGCCAGAACCGATCACTAAGTTGCTGGCATTGAACCCAACGAGAGATTCAAATTGATCAATGTTTAGCTCGAGCTTGTCCACGCCGCTGGCGAAATCGGTGATGGTGTCGGTATCATCGTTAGTGAGATCAACTCCAACGTTTTCATACCATTGCACTTCGTCGTCATCGCCGGTCACGGTTTGTGTCCAGATCTTGCCAAAAGCAAAAGTATCGGAACCAGAGCCGCCAGTCAGAGTATCGTGTCCGCCGTTACTGACGAAGCGATCATCCTGAGTTGTGCCAATGAAGGTCTGGGTGTTGCCATTCCCCTCAAAGGTCAGGCCGTTGGCTGTTACGCCAGAAGCATCCACTACAACATTGTTGATGGTGCCGCCATTGTTGCCCAGCGTATTGGACAGATCAGACACAGTGCCGTTGGCGCGGAAGTAGTAATTGTCATTGAGCAACTGCAATGCGGTGTTTTCCACATTGAGGCGACCCACAGTACCACCTACCTGCACCACTTCCACGCTCTGGAAGTTGGCATCGTTCAACACGATAGTACCAGCAGCCTTGCTGTTAGCGCCAATGCCTGTAGTGATGCGCAGCGTATCAGTACCATCGCCACCAACAATCACGTCATGCTTGGCACCAGTAGCAATCCACTCCTTGTTACCATCATCAGCCTTGGAAGTAGTGCCTTGCACACCACTACCAAACCCGCCGATCAAGAAGATGTCGTCACCTTCGCCGCCGTCGAGATAGTCAGCACCACCATGACCAACCAACAGGTCATTGCCGCCATTGCCGTACACTACATCATCGCCTAGACGCGCAGTGACGTAATCAACTCCATCGCTGCCATGAACGATTTCGCGGGCACCAGCTGACTCATTGGCTCCGTCAATGCGGACATAGCTGCCTTCTTCGCCTTCAGTGGCATCGTAAATAATGTCTACATTATGGAAGAGGTTAGCAACAGAGTAGTCGTCCACCTCAAAGGTAGCAGATTCATACTCAACCTCTTCAGCACCAACGATGTCCTCATCTGGCTCAAATTCTGTTTCTTCAAACTCGAGTTTGATTGTGACAGATTCAGTCGGGCCGCCAGCAACACCATAGATATGGGTGCCTGGGTTGAGGAAGCCGAGGTTTAGAGATTCGCCATTAGCCTCAAGTTGCTCGGCAGAAAGTGTGATGTTGACACCGCTGGCTAGTTCAAGTCTTTCAATTCCTGAGAAAAGGAGAGACTCCGAGAAATCGCCGGAAGTGTGGAATTCGATGGTATCAACAGCGTTATAGCCTTCAATAGTTGTAGCATAGGTGCTGATAGCTGAAGATCCTGGTCGGGTTTGAATATTCAAGCGAACATCTGTTTCAATTTCCTCAGACATTTCTTGATCTTCGATTTCAACATATTCACCAGTTTCTGTATCGAAAACCGCGAGCTCCTCCTCTTCTCCTCCCTCTTCTTCTTCTCCCTCTACTTCGGTTACATCTATGTAGCGGGCTGGAGACCCGGAGTTATCGAGACCTGAAACTCCTCCTTGAATAACTGTTAAACCTTCAAGCTCATTACTGATTTTAAACGTATCGTTACCACTTCCCCCGATTAGTGCATCTTCAGAAGTTACTAAGTATAAATTACCTGTGATTGATTCATCACCTGCAGTACTTTCTCCACCTTCTATATAATCAATACCATCACCTCCGAACAAAATGTCATTACCAGCACCTCCATAAATTACATCATTGCCTGCGCCTCCGAAAATGACATCGTTCCCAGACCCAGCATAAATATTGTCATCTCCATCTCCACCGTCAATGATATTGTTACCATCACCTGCATCTATGACATCATTGCCTTCACCACCATAAATGATGTCATTGCCGGAGCCAGCCTGAATAATGTCATTGCCAGCGCCTCCATCGATAATATTATTTCCATTATTGACCGATCCATCGCCTGTCCTGATTATGTCGTTTCCAGCGCCGCCATTTAAAATATCGTTACCGGCTCCACCAAAAATGCGATCATTGCCATTCCCACCGTAAATAATGTCGTTACCATCTCCACCATTAAGTGTGTCGCGGCCCTCTCCACCATAAATAACGTCGTTACCACCTGCTCCATTGATATTGTTTCCAAGATCATTGCCAACAATATAGTCTCCAGAAGAAGTGCCTGTATATGAAGTTTCTGTTGAGTTGAAAATTTTAATAGCCATTCTGATCTCCTAATTTTTAAATTTCTTGGTCAATGATTAGCAGGGTATTTTTCCTGCCAATCATTGCATTTCGATAAATAAATTATTACTTAAAATGGGCTAGTGGGAGCGGGGGTAACAATACCTCCTGCAGGAACATAACTAGGGGGGACAAAACCACGTACTGGAACTTCAATAAAACTATTTGCTGTCACACCATCGCCAGCTAACTCTTGAAACGTTTGACGTAAGCGGATTGCGTTGTTGTATTCATGATCTTCTGGGTCATCACTATTGCAAGCAGCTTTGACATATGTCATGCCAGATGCAATAACGGTACTGCCGTCATCATCAAGAAAATTAACATCGGTAGTGAAATTAACCCAATTTGTATTAATGTCGGCTAGTTGTTGTGAGGCCGATGCAGTGCCAGGATAAGAGTTTAATCCATTAATTGATGGGCTTGATCCAAGGCCTGTTAATGGTTGTGAGGCATATCCAGATGAGCGATGTTGTACAGAAGTGAAAGTTCTACCTATTCTATAAACGGGCTCTGAAACAGTAGGGATAGTTGAGTATCCTACAGAGATTGTTAGCCCACTGAAACCTGCTCTGGCTATGTCGTTTACTTCAAAATATTGATTACCAGCAGCCGTATGATAATCAATATTGTGATTCTGTATCTTTAGGCCATAAATGCATTCGGTTTCAGCATCGTTCCGCCAAACATATTCTGTAACTTGACCTACAGTTTTATTGACACCGCCGGTGTAGGTGTTATTCATTACAGCATTTCTCGTAGCGGAGGTCACAAGACTAAACCCCGACTCTGGAGATGTGCTTTCATTCGCGGGAAATACAGCGCATACATTGTTTGCACTAGTAGTCGGTTTCGTAACAAATCCAGAGCCAAAATTACCCGTTGTATTGCAAAGAATGTAGGCACTAGTTCCGCCTGACACAGATACACCTGTTGCGGGTAAAGACACAAGCCCTGTTGCTAATACTTGTGAGGAGGCTATACCTAGAGCACTGATAACAGCTAACTTTAAAGTAATAAGTTTCATGCTATTTCTCCATTGCGGTAGAATAAGCAGGCATTTGTGGCTGCCTGCAACACCAATTCACCTGAATCTGATCAAGTCTTTTGTGAGGCCTTAAACTGATCCTGGTTGAATTCTATGGGCGGTTCACAAATGCTATTCAACACTTTTAAAGCGATTATTTTCGAGGGTCAAATTCATAACTTAAGCTAATCCAAGCTGCTCTTGGCGCTCCTGGAGCGAGGAAGTTTGTACTAAGCCAATCGGTTGAGTTATGGTTGTATCCACTTTGCCCGATAGCCCCATACACGGATGGGGAAAATGGATTTCGACCAAGGCGCCCAGCTGTGAAATACTCATGGTCAAAAATATTGTTTATGCGAAGCCCCAAAGTCCATTCTGAATTCAGTTTATAGCTTGTCTGCAGATTGAATATCATGTAGCCGGGTGTTGTACCGGGATTGTTGGTTGGGCGGCGGGCGACTTGAATATCTGTTCCCGTCAGTGCGTCCTCTATAGTGTCATATAGAGTAACGCCCTTTTGATGTTCGTTATTTTCATTGCCGCGTACATACGCAAATGAGTGAGCCACAGCAGTCAAGCCGATTTGCCATTTCTCACTGACTTGATAACTCACTGTCGCATTGATGTTATGTAATGGCACACCTGGCATACGGTTCCCCGGGTTAACCTGAATGCGACGGCTATAATCTTTATTTCCATAAAACTCCTCTACCGAACTGCTGTTATCGTTGGCAGGCATCCAGAAGTTATCTTGGAAGGTAGCTTCAGTTAAAGCATAGTTAAGTCGTAAGCGCCATTTTTCAAAAGCAGCCGTGATCCCAGCCTCCACACCTTGGCGACGAGTGCTACCAATGGTGTCAAAGAAACTACGATTACCTGGGAATCCAATCATGTAGATATCATCTTTAAGATCGGTACGATAAATCCCTAGATTCCAGTCAACGTTATCACTCAGCTTGCCTCGCATACCAAAATCCCAAGTTGTAGCCTTTATTTGTGGAAGGTAAGGATCTCCTGAGAGGGTTGTAGGAAGAGAGCAAGAACGGTTCTCGGCTAAACTCCTTGGAGCATATATTGGATTACTAAGTGTTCCAACATTGACAGGTGTTCTATCAAAAGCACAACCAAGCTCTACCACAGAAGGGACTCGAGTGCCTTGTGCCCAATTGCCATATATATTTAGATTGGGAGTTGCTTGCCAAGTAGTGCCAAATGATGGGTTTAGCGAGTAATAGCGGAATTTCTCAGTTTCTGGTTTATTTAACAGGTTTGACACATCGGGAGTGATATAACCCGTTGTTGGACATACTCCGTTTACACAGACGTTATAGTAGTCAGGAAATGCTTCAAGCTGTGCTAGATTCCATGCAAATGAGCCATAAGTTCGGGATGCAATTTTGTTCTTACCATGAGTTTCGTTGTAACGTAATGCGCCAGTAAAATGCAACGTTTCAACTGGACTCCAAGTCTCACTGGCGTAAATACTCTTGGTGAGCTGATTGCCCTTGAAATTATTATTACTAATTTCCTGACTAGCTGCAGCATATTGATCACGGATTTCATCTGGAGCTAGGTATGCATCTCGTTCTGCATCCAACATTCCCAGCATCTGTCCATTTTTATATTTAGCAGATGGTGCATCAATAGATGCCCCTACCATAAATTTATGTTTATCTAAATTCCAATTTAACTGGATGGAAGCACCATCAGTAACTTGATCAATTTGAGTATCGGTAAGCACCGCGGTAGGAGTACCCTCAGCTACGCCTGTACCAATACCATTATAAGCAGCTCCATCTACTGTTTGAGCAGTACCATTAGGACTTGGGACTTGCAATGCAGGCAAGCCTGTTCCAGAATCTACATCACCTTGACAGGCACTACCGTTAATCGCAGCAGAAGGTGAAATGATCATGACGTATTTAGTACCAACACCTCCATTACCATCTGGTTCGTAATAATAAAATGCACCAGCTGATGCAATGACTTGGCTTAAATCCATGCCATTTTTAGCGATTGAAGTCAGATTGGTTACAGGATCATATAAATATTGCGGCTGTCCATTTGAATAATCTGTAGCATCGGGCGGTGTTAAATTACTGCTCCCTCCTGCCCCAGGTGTCAAAATGACGGATTGTTGTAAATTCTTGTTCTGGTTAAATACAGCTTGTGCATATGCCACAAATTCTGCTGGTAAAGTTGCATTGAATGCCGAGGTCGGCAGCAAAGCGACTGCGGCATCAAACCCTAAATCCCTTACATTCCGTACAAAGTCATTTCGCGAAGCAGTAAACCTACCATCCTCTGCAGGCACTATGTAATAGTCTGGTAATCCATAGTTATTGGTACTTCTATATAAACAAGTAAATTGCTCCCCTACGTTCAGGTTTCTTTTTACAACAGCATTATCCCATTCAGTATAAACATCCGCTCCCAAGGTCTTACGCTTGCTATTTCTCCTATAAGCCTGCCCAGTAATAGTGAAGTGATCATTGACGAAGTAGCTGCCTGACAATTGGAACTGCCACAGCCGATTATCAGTAGTGTCAGGTGAGGTAAAGACACCATTCCTATCTTGTTTATACATTTCACTCGGTAACATGCCATTACCAACCAGATCATTCCACACTACTAAGGTACTCAAGTTGAGGTCTAGCTTGTCTCCACGATAACTCGCCTTACCAAAAGCTTGGTTAACTTTGCTCGGGGAGTTTTCCCGCCAGCCATCTTCCATGAAGAAGTTACCTGCACCGAATATCCCAACGGTGCCGTTATTCCAGCCCCCTGAGGCTTGAAGTTGTTTACGTCCAAAGGAGCCGGTGAGAATTTCAGCATCAACCCCAGGATTACTGAAACCATCCTTGGTTTTCATGGAGAGTGCACCACCCAGGGTTCCTAAACCAAAGATAGGATTAGAACCGGGAAACACGTCAAAACTTGCCAAGGCATTCATCGGCAACATGTCCCAGTTCACGACATCCCCAAAAGGCTCGTTGACACGGATGCCATCAAAGAAGACGGAAAGGCCCTGTGGGGTACCGATCTGAGGACCTGCCGTGAAGCCGCGATACTGCACATCCATCTGAAAAGGATTGCCCTGATAATCATTGACGTTTACTGACTGTAGCTTTGAGTTCATGAGGTCGGTAATGCTCAAGGAATGCGCTTCCTTGATATCTTTGGCAGTAAGGCTTTGGACGTTGCCGGGGATTTGTTCTTTAGTCAGGCCTAGCCCAGGCAGAGGCCCAATTTCATAAAAGCGTTTGCTGCGGACTTCGATAGCCTCTAGCTTCATATCTACATCAGGTTTTTGGACAATAGGTTTGATGACGGCATTGTCACGATCAATCGTGGATTCGAGGCCGCTACCTGCTAGCAATATCTTGAGTGCTTCATCTGCCTTCATACGGCCTTTGATGGCAGGTGCTGTTTTGTCGCTTGCTAGCTTGCTGTCAAAAGCCACGCTCATGCCGGTGCTGCGGGCGAGTTGTTTAAGGGAGACGTCTAGCGGCTGGCTGGGCAGGTCTATATTGATGGGTGCAAGGGAGCCATTGTTTTGCGGCACG
Organism: Methylobacillus gramineus; assembly: GCF_020532675.1. Lineage (GTDB taxonomy): Bacteria > Pseudomonadota > Gammaproteobacteria > Burkholderiales > Methylophilaceae > Methylobacillus > Methylobacillus gramineus. Next base: position 277,699 of record NZ_JAJAVE010000001.1, read on the forward strand.
GCTGGTAATTTGGTATCGAGCTCGGCAGCTTGAATAGCAAAAGAGGCTACGGTCAGCATAGTCACCAGCAGCAAAGCCGCTGATAAAATCACTAGCCGATATAGCAGGGTAAATGCGTCCAACGGTTTCTCTCCCTAGATAAATTTTCTTCTTATACCGATATAACTGTTGGGAAATAGAAACCCTGATGTCGATTTTGAAAAATATTGAAATATTTTTCAAAATAATTGGGATATGAGTTATGGGTCTGGCAGAGACTCACTGTTATAAGCTGCTTTAGTGACTAGCCAATTAGGGGGAGGATGTTTGACTTGCTAATGCACGGGAAGAACACAAATAGGAGTTGGGGGTTAAATCAATAAACTGATGAGTTCAGTCTTGATGTGACTTTTGCGATAGTGGGAAGTAAAAAGATATCGCGAATGTGTTAATTCAAGTGAGGGTTTAATCTTGAGTAATGCAGCCTTACATTAACTAAGACTGACTTTATCTTCTTATTTCTTTTTATCTTGTCTAGCTACCAGCACAGTCTCAGTAGCGCTGGTTTCAACCTTTACTGGGGTAATGCCTGGTAGTCCCTTAATGAATTTTTCTATATTTCTGGCCTGTATCACCGCAGTAATGCTCGCATCTTGCCCAATGATGGTTTGGGCGCTGATGGCCGGTTTGCGGTAACGCGAGAGCGTTTCGGCAATTTCCTCAAGGCCTGCCTGATCAAAGTTGATGATGCCGGTTTCGAAGCTGAAGCCGTCAGCAGCTGGGCGCTGAATACGTTTTGCCTTGCCTTCTATGCTGATCTCAGCCACTTCATTGTCACGCAGGGTTAATACGTGTTCTGCATTGCGGTTGGGTGAGGTGGAGTCTTGCAGGTCTATGCTTTGGGGCTCAACGCGGACAGTGCCGTGATCGACGCTGACGCGTACTTTTTTCTGCAGTCGGTTGACGGCAAACCGGGTGCCGAGAACGGTGATTCTGGCTGGGCCGCTTTCAACTACAAAGGGGCGGTCAGGGCTTTTTGCCACATCGAAGCTCACTTCACCGCGATGCACTTTTACCAGACGTTGCTTGCGGTAATAGGTGATCTCAATATCGCTATTGGCATTGACGACGATCTTGCTGCCATCTTCAAGCACTTGAGAGCGAATCTGGCCGATGTCGGCTTGGGCGACCATGTGCATGGTGGGCTGGGTTTGCCAAGTATCGTAACTGTAATAAGCAAGCACTCCGCTCACGGCAAAAAACATGACGCTGAGGGTGCGGGTGATTACGCTGCGTATTTTGTTGCGGCGGTCGGTGTTTTCGATGAACTCTTTTTGTTGCATGGCGCTGGCCAGCGAGAACAGTTGTGTCGGGGAGTCCAGGTCCTCCCACAAGGCGCAGACTTCCCGGTAGGCCTGCTGGTGGCTGGGATGAGAGAGCAGCCATTCTTCAAAGCGACTGCGCTTGGGATGCTCGATATCGGCATCCTGCATCTGCACAAACCATTTAATGGCGGCTTCGCGCGCGGTTCTGAGTGATGGATTGCTGCTCATGTCTAGCTTAGTTGATCAGGTCCTTGGCTTCCAGCAGGTCAAGCATCGCCCGCATGATGTGTCTTTGCACCATGTTAATGGAAATGCCGAGTTTTTCAGCGATATCCTGTTGTGCCATGCCTTCTATGCGATAAAGCCAGAAGGTTTCTTTGCAGCGTGGCGGCAGGTGATCAATGATTTTTTGCAGGATATCGAGGCGCTGTTGTATATCGACTAAATGTTCAGCGGATGGTACGCGTGGTTGATCAAGCTCATAGGCAAGCTCTGATTCGGTGTCTTCCGTGATCAGCGGTACAAAATGGGCCTGCTCTTTGTGGTTATCAATTAGGAGGTTGCGTACGATGGTGTGCAGGTAAGCGTGCGGCTGCTGCATACGATCCGGATTGGTCGAGATTGCAAAGCGTATTAATGCATCATGCAGGATGTCGTATGCCGAGCGCCTATAAGACGTTTGCCGATAGATCGTTGGTAACAGGTCAGTATATGCCCAGCGTAAATCTATACCGTGCCATGTGGGATTTAACATCATGTTGAGCCACCACAGAAAAAGGAAAGACTTTTTACTGGTAGCAATAAATGGGCCTATTCCCGGTAGGTTGATTAAGTATATGTTTATTAGGTAAATTATTATTTTTACTGGCGAGATGGTTGGATGGATTGGTTGTTTGTAACCAAGTGGTGGTGGCTGTAAACAACCAATTGGTTATTGAGTGATTTTTTTGTAGTGCTTGACATTGCTGAATATCTCAATGTTATTCACACAACCTCATGTGATACATCAGCTTTTGCCAAGAAACATAGGTAATCCAAAGACATATGATTTTATTTAATAAAATCAATTACTTGGTTTTTAGTTCAAAAAATGGGCATTTCGAAAATATCCTTTCAATTACAATAGTTACATTTTTAAGTCACAGCTATCCACAAAATTATCCACAGATTTTGTGGATAGGAATTCTTATTATTTCCAGCATAACAAATGAAAATCGGTCAACAACAATTTCGCACAATCTGGCCTGCCGATAACGACAAATCCCCAGGGCTGGTTCCTGAGGTCAATATCATCGACCAGACCCGATTGCCGCATACGTTCAGTGTGGTTGGTATTGCTTCGGTAGATGCCATGGCAAAGGCCATCCGCGAAATGCAAGTGCGGGGGGCGCCTTTGATTGGGGCTGCTGCAGCGTACGGCCTGGCATTGGCGACATTGACAGATGCAGGAGATGACGGCCTGCGCCAAGCGGCTACGTTATTACTTTCTAGCAGGCCCACTGCAGTCAATCTGCGCTGGGCGGTAGAGCGTATGCTGGGCAGGTTGCTAAGCTTGCCCGTCGAGAGGCGTTGCGTGGTTGCCTGGGAAGAGGCTGCCAATATTTGCGATGAAGATGTGATATTGAATCAGGCCATTGGCCGTCATGGCCTGGATATCCTGCAGGGACTGGCAGCAGCCAAATCGGGCAGGCTGAATATTCTGACGCATTGCAATGCAGGATGGCTGGCCACTGTTGATTGGGGGACTGCACTGGCACCGGTGTATACCGCAGTGGAAGCCGGGCTGGATGTGCATGTGTGGGTGGATGAAACCCGGCCGCGTAATCAAGGTGCCAGCCTGACCGCGTGGGAGCTGGCTCAGCATGGCGTTGCACATACCGTGATCACGGATAATGCTGGTGGGCACTTGATGCAGCATGGGCAGGTGGATTGCGTGATTGTGGGTGCTGACCGGGTAACGCGTACAGGCGATGTATGTAACAAGATCGGCACTTACCTCAAGGCGCTGGCAGCATTCGATAATGACATACCATTTTATGCCGCCGTACCTTCCCCCACCATTGATTGGCGCATCAGCGATGGGTTGCGCGATATCCAGATTGAAGAGCGGGATGCGGATGAGGTGGCCATGGTGAACGGTCTTGATGAGCATGGTGAGGTGAGGTCGGTGCGCGTGATTCCATACACTAGCCAGGCGGCTAATCCGGCTTTTGATGTGACCCCGGCACGATTGGTGACAGGTATCATTACTGAACATGGGTGTTGCACCCCTGCGCAACTTAAGCAATGGATGCCCGCGACTGAAATAACCGTCTGAAAGCGCATGATGAAACCTTTATATAGTCTTGCAAAATTACGCGAGCTTGAGTTGCAACACCAGGCAGCAGGCCTGATAGAACAGGCAGGCCTGGCAGCGGCAAACTTCAGCAAGCAGTTGCTGGGGCTTGATGGCGATGCTGTGCTGGTGATGGTGGGCCCTGGCAACAATGGGGGCGATGCGCTGGTGGCGGCAAGATACCTCAAAACCTGGTGGCATCGGGTAACCGTGGTTTTTACCGGACAGCGAAACAGGCTGCCTCAAGATGCGGCGCATGCCTATGAGGCGTGGCTAGCTTGCGGTGGCGAGGTGTTGACGGAAATACCTGCCGGGCAGCGCTGGCATCTGCTGATTGATGGTTTGTTTGGCATTGGCTTGCAGCGCGATCTGGATGCGCATTATCGCGATTTGATTGCCACGATTAACCAGCTGCAAATCCCCATTCTGTCACTGGATATCCCCAGTGGACTGTGTATGCGCACTGGGCGTGTGTTGGATACGGCAATCCGTGCAGACCATACGCTGACCTTTATTGGCTTGAAGCCCGGACTGTTTACGCTGGATGGCCCAGATCATGCAGGCCATGTGCAACTGGCTGACCTTGGCATTGATGCAGGGTACTCCCAGGGCAGCTTGCTGGATGATGTGCCCGCGATGTTGCGCCCTAGAAAATTGAATAGCCATAAAGGAAGCAACGGCAGTGTCGGTGTGATTGGGGGTGCCGAACAGATGGTAGGTGCAGCATTGTTGGCTGGGCGTGCCGCCTTGCTGCTGGGGGCAGGGCGCGTCTATTGCGGTGTGCTTGCGCAGCAGGCACCGGCCGTGGATGAAGCACAGCCTGAATTGATGTTGCGGCAGGCAGAATCGCTTATGGCGGGGGAAGCCTTGGCTGTCCTGGCGGTTGGGCCAGGGATGGGGCAATCGGCTGCCGCTGCGGCCTTGCTGGAGCAGGCATTGCGTAGTTCACCGCTTTTATTGCTGGATGCGGATGCGCTCAACCTGGTTGCTGGCAATGCGGCATTACGCCGTTTGCTGCAACAGCGCCAGGCGGGGACGACGGTAATTACACCGCATCCTGGCGAGGCTGCCACTCTGCTGGTATGCAGCACGCAGGAGATACAGCAAGATCGCGTTGTCAGTGCGTTGAAGCTGGCGGTCGATTTGGGTGTGGTCACGGTGCTCAAAGGTTGCGGCAGTGTGATTGCATTGCCCGATGGGCGCTGGTATATCAATCATAGCGGTAATCCAGGGTTGGCCAGCGCAGGCATGGGCGATACATTGGCTGGGATGATTGCTGCACTTGCTGCCCAGGGCTTAAGCCTGGAACAAGCAACCTTGCTGGGTGTGTATCTGCACGGCAGGGCGGCAGATGATTTGGTGGCACAAGGTATTGGCCCTATTGGGCTGACAGCCTCCGAGGTGGCGCATCATGCACGCACCTTGCTAAATCGCTGGGTGAAGGAAAGTGGGAATTAATGTCGTTGATGGTGCTTGCTGAACCCGTTGGTCAAGAGTCTTTTCTTAGTGGTTGAATCTTAATCACTAGCTGGAAAAAGCCTGCCAAATACAGGGGTATGATGCCCGGCAAGCTGCAATTCTCATTTGTCGCGGATAGGCGTTTACAGTAAAATCTAACCCCGTCCGCAATGTCCAAAGTTTTTAATTCCATGACCAAATATGTATTTGTTACCGGCGGGGTTGTTTCCTCTTTAGGTAAAGGCATTGCAGCTGCCAGTTTAGGCGCAATTCTAGAGTCGCGTGGCATCAAGGTGACCATGCTCAAGCTTGACCCCTATATCAACGTTGACCCAGGTACCATGAGTCCGTTCCAGCATGGTGAAGTCTTTGTCACCGATGATGGCGCAGAGACCGATCTGGATCTCGGTCACTACGAGCGCTTCATCAGCGCGCGCATGGCAAAACGTAACAATTTCACTACTGGCCAGATCTATGAAACCGTGATCAAGAAAGAGCGTCGCGGCGAGTATCTGGGCAAGACTGTGCAGGTCATCCCGCACATCACCGATGAGATCAAGGCCCACGTCAAACGTGGTGCTGAAGGCGCAGATGTTGCCATTATCGAGGTGGGTGGTACGGTGGGGGATATTGAATCCCTGCCTTTCCTTGAAGCTATCCGCCAGATGGGTATTGAGGAAGGCCGCACCAACACCTGCTTCATGCACCTCACACTGTTACCGTGGATTCCTACCGCGGGTGAGTTGAAGACCAAGCCTACCCAGCACTCTGTAAAAGAGTTGCGCGAGATTGGTATCCAGCCGGATATTCTGCTCTGTCGTGCAGATCGCCCCATTCCAGAGGAAGAAAAACGCAAGATCGCATTGTTCACCAATGTGCCGCACGAAGCGGTGATTTCGGTGGTGGATGCTGAAAGTATTTACAGTATTCCGCGTATGTTGCATGACCAGATGCTGGATGAGATTGTCTGTCACAAGTTGAATTTGCTGGCGCGTGCAGCCGATCTTTCAAGCTGGAATCGTATCGTTCATGCCCTGCAAAACCCCAAGCATGAAGTCAACATTGCCTTCGTCGGCAAATATGTGGATTTGACCGAGTCTTACAAGTCTTTGACTGAGGCATTGATTCATGCCGGTATTCACAATGAATCCAAGGTCAATATTCACTATATAGATTCCGAGGATGTGGAAAAGAATGGCACTGCGGCGCTTGAGCAGGTTGATGCCATTCTGGTGCCCGGCGGCTTTGGCAAGCGTGGTACAGAAGGCAAGATCGCTGCCATTCGCTATGCGCGTGAAAGCAAGACCCCTTATCTGGGCATCTGCCTGGGCATGCAATTGGCAGTGATTGAGTTTGGCCGTAATGTTGCAAAACTCAAGGATGCCAACAGCACCGAGTTTGATGCCAAGACACCGCACCCATTGGTTGGCCTGATCACGGAATGGAAGGGCGCTGACGGCAAGGTAGAGCAGCGGAGTGAAGATTCAGACCTCGGTGGCACCATGCGCCTGGGTGCGCAAAAGTGTCCGATTGTGCCGGATACCAAGGCCTCGGCGATCTATGGCAGTGAAGTCAACGAGCGTCACCGTCACCGCTATGAGGTCAACAACAACTATGTTGAGCAACTGAAGGCGGCTGGGCTGGTGATTTCAGCGCGTACTCCTACCGAAAACCTCTGTGAAATGGTGGAGTTGCCAGTGGACGCTCATCCATGGTTCCTGGCCTGTCAGTTCCACCCTGAGTTCACCTCTAATCCGCGCACCGGCCACCCGCTGTTCAATGCCTATATTGAAGCTGCGTTGATCAATCAGGCAGCAAGAAAGGCTTAAGGCAATGAAGCTTTGTGGTTTTGATGTAGGTATTGAGCATCCATTGTTTTTGATTGCTGGTCCCTGTGTGATCGAGTCCAGGCAGATGGCGATTGATACCGCGGGTCAGCTGAAAGAGCTGGCTGTTGCGCTCGGGATTCCTTTTATCTACAAATCATCGTATGACAAGGCCAATCGCAGCTCCAACAAGACCTTCCGTGGTTTTGGCATGGAAGAGGGCCTGAAGATACTGGATGATGTGCGTAGCCAGATTGGCGTGCCTATTCTCACCGATGTGCATACTGAAGAGCAGGTGCCACATGTGGCAGCTGTGGTAGATGTATTGCAGACCCCGGCATTTCTCTGTCGCCAGACCGATTTCATTACCGCCTGTGCCAAATCCGGCAAGCCGGTGAATATCAAGAAGGGCCAGTTCCTGGCACCGGGTGATATGCGCCAGGTGGTGCAAAAAGCCAAGGAAGCCAATGGCGGCGCAGATGCCATCATGGTGTGTGAGCGTGGGGCTTCATTTGGCTACAATACCCTGGTGTCCGATATGCGTGGCCTCGCAATCATGCGTGAGACCAATTGCCCGGTGGTGTTTGATGCTACCCATTCCGTGCAGCAGCCTGGTGGCCAGGGTGACAAAAGCGGAGGCCAGCGTGAGTTTGTGCCTGTGCTGGCACGTGCTGCTGTGGCCAGTGGCGTTGCTGGTGTATTTATGGAAACGCATCCTGATCCTGCTCTGGCCATGTCTGATGGCCCCAACGCATGGCCTTTACACAAGATGAAGGCCTTGCTTGAAGTATTGGTCGACCTCGACCGCGTGGTGAAAAAAGCCGGGTTTATAGAACATACTTTGTAAACACTGGCACAAAAATCCAAGTTTTTAATTGAGGAAATAAAAGCATGAGTGCAATTGTAGATATTATCGCCCGCGAGATTATCGATTCACGCGGTAACCCCACAGTTGAGGCCGATGTCTTGTTGGAGTCCGGCGTTATTGGCCGTGCGGCTGTGCCTTCTGGTGCTTCTACCGGTACCAAGGAAGCTGTAGAGCTGCGTGACGGCGATACAGGCCGTTACCTTGGCAAGGGCGTATTGCAAGCCGTTGAGAATGTAAATACTGAAATCACTGAAGCCATCATTGGCCTGGATGTTGAAGAGCAGAGCTTTATCGACAACACCCTGATTGAGCTGGATGGCACAGAAAACAAGAGCCGCCTGGGTGCCAATGCCATTCTTGCCGTGTCCATGGCGTGCGCACGTGCTGCGGCTGAAGAGTCCGGCCTGCCACTGTACCGCTATCTGGGCGGTTCCGGCTTCATGCAATTACCAACCCCAATGATGAACATCATCAACGGCGGCGCTCATGCTGAAAACAGCGTGGATATGCAGGAATTCATGATTATTCCAGCTGGCCTGCCTAGCTTCCGTGAGGCCTTGCGTGCAGGCGCTGAAGTATTTCACGCGCTGAAGAAAATCCTGCACAAGCAGGGTTTGGCGACCACTGTGGGTGATGAGGGTGGTTTTGCACCTGACCTGCCATCCAACGAAGCTGCAATTCAATACATCCTGGAAGCGATTTCTGCTGCTGGCTACGAGCCAGGCCGCGATATCCTGTTGGGCCTGGATTGCGCCAGCTCTGAATTCTACAAGGATGGTCAGTATCACCTGGCGTCTGAAAACCTGAGCCTCAATTCCGCACAATTCACTGATTACCTGGCTGCCTGGGTGGACAAATATCCTATCATCAGCATTGAAGATGGCATGAGCGAACATGACTGGGACGGCTGGAAGCTGCTGACCGACCGCATGGGCCGCAATGTGCAGTTGGTAGGTGATGACCTGTTTGTGACCAATGCCAAGATCCTGCGTGAAGGTATCAAGCGTGGTGTGGCTAACTCGGTCTTGATCAAGGTGAACCAGATCGGTACTTTGACCGAAACCTTCACTACGATTGAAACCGCCAAGCGTGCAGGTTACACCGCCGTGATTTCCCATCGTTCTGGTGAAACCGAAGATACCACCATTGCGGATATCTCCGTGGCGACCAATGCCTTGCAGATCAAGACGGGTTCATTGTCACGTTCCGAGCGTATTGCCAAGTACAATCAGCTGCTGCGCATTGAAGAAGAACTTGGTGATGCCACCAGCTACGCAGGTAAAGACGCATTTTATAATCTGAAGTGAAATTCCTGACACTCATCTTTGTTGCCCTGATTGCCTTGCTGCAGTATCCACTGTGGCTTGGCAAAGGCAGCTGGGTGAAAGTCTGGGCAATCAATCAGCAAATCGTTGCGCAGAAGACTGACAATGTCAGGCTCAAACTGCGTAACGACACGCTGGATGCTGAAGTGCGTGACCTCAAGCAGGGCTATGCCGCTATTGAGGAGCGTGCGCGCAGTGAGCTGGGTATGGTGAAGCAGGATGAAGTGTTTTATCAGGTGATAGACCAGATTCCGACCAAGCCCAATCCTCAGCCAGTAGCCCCACCTCCTGCCCCTAATGCCCATTAGCACTTGCCAGCGTTTTTGCGAGTATGGCGTATGATGGATAAGGCCTTCTTATCTGTCTGTGAATCACAGTCATGAACCGATATAAACTGATCCTGCTGATTACCGTTATCCTGGCGACAGGTTTTCTCGCAACCTCTCTGGTCAGTTATCAGGTATCGCGCGTATCCATTCACGATTCAATCGTTGATAGTACGCTGCCGCTCACCTCAGACAATATCTACTCGGAAATCCAGAAGGATCTGGTACGGCCGATTTTTGTGTCATCCATGATGGCCTCGGATACTTTCCTGCGAGACTGGATCATTGATGGCGAAACCGACATTGCCAAAATCAGCAAATATCTGCAGGAAGTGCAGAATCATTACGGTGCCTTCGTTTCTTTCCTTGTCTCTGAGAACACGGGTAATTATTACTATGGCAAAGGCCTGCTGAAACAGGTCAACCCTAAGGAAGAGCGCGACGCATGGTACTACCGGGTACGCGAGCTAAAAAATCCTTATGAAATCAATGTAGATCGCGATATGGCACACGCGGATGTGCTGACCATCTTTATTAATTATCGTGTGCTGGATTATCAGGGGCAATATCTGGGTGCGGTCGGCGTTGGGCTGACGGTGGACTCCGTGCAAAAGCTCATCAGTCATTACCAGCTGAAATTCAAGCGTAATGTGTATTTTGTTGACGAGCAGGGTGCGATCACGCTGTCCGGAAATTTTGATCAGCCATTGGGCAGCAAGATTATGCACACCTCAGAATTGCAGAGGCTTTTCCAGCAAGCCAAAGCCAATGGTACGCAAACGTTTGAGTATGAATACGACGGCATGCAGCAGTTGATCAATATGCGCTACATTCCAGAATTGAACTGGTACCTGTTTGTAGAGCAAAGCGAGAGTGAGGCCACTAGTGATATTCGTCACGCCCTGTACATCAATGTCCTGCTGTGCCTGGTGGTGACGGCGATTGTGGTGTTGTTAACCCATTTGGCGTTGCGGCGTTATCAGGCAGAGCTGGAAACGATGGCGACGACGGATAGCCTGACGGGCCTGCCCAATCGCAAGGCATTTGATATCGTCATTGATATATTTCTGAACGAGAGCTCTCGCACGAGAGGGGCGCTGGCACTGATTGTGCTGGATATTGACCATTTCAAGGCGATTAATGACCGCCTGGGGCATTTCGGCGGGGATCATGTACTCGTTGTCATGGCAAGAGCGATCAGGGCTTGTACACGTGCCGCTGATTTTATCTGCCGCTGGGGCGGGGAAGAGTTTCTCATCGTCATCAAGGATTGCGATGAGCATAGTGCGATGTTGCTGGCAGAAAAAATACGCAACGCGGTGGAAAATGAATTGATCGCCTATAAAGGCGAGCAGATCAGTATTACAGCGAGCCTGGGTGTGGCAGTAGCCCGCACCGGCGAGAAGATGGAACATGTGCTCGATAGGGCAGATGCCGCCATGTATGCTGCCAAGATGGCAGGCCGTAACCAGGTTAATCTTAGCCGCCTGGAGAAGTGAGTACGCAGCCTGTGCGGACTCACTTTGCTAATCACTCAGTGGCAATTTTGCTGCATATAGGCAAAATCCAGTGCTATCAGTGCTCCCGCTTTCCTGAAGCAAATGGCCTGCTTGCTATCGATCACCAGAGTAAACGGCAATGCACCAGTGCGATTGCCCGCTGCGCGCATTAAGCCACTGACATTCATGCCCGACCTTAACACGGTGGATTGGACTGGATGTTGATCAATAAAACGTTGGGCCAATGCCGCTGCGTCGGTATTGACTAGCCATACACTCCATGTGGAATGGCGGGCGGCAAACTGGTCCAGCGCGGGTAATTCATGGATGCAGGGAGGGCAATCCACTCCCCAGAAATTGACCAGGGCTGGTTTTGGCGTATGCCTCAGATCAACAAAACGACTGCCATCCAGGGTGGGCAAAGTGAATCCCCAGGGTCCTTCACCTGCATATGCGCAAATGTGCAGCATGCCGATCAGGAGGACGATAAGCCCACGCTTCACAGTGACACCTTGAACCCAGCATACAGATAACGTCCACGGCCCGGCCCCCATAGATGGGTGAAATCTATGCCGCCAGCCCCGTCTATCCAGAGAAAGTTTTCGTAGTCCGTCTGCTTGAAGTCAAACAGGTTGTCTGCCCCGGCATACAAGGCTAGCCGCTTGTTTATCTGGTATTCAGTACGCACGTCGGTGGTGGAATAGGAGGGGCTTTTATCGCGTTTGCGGCTGCCATCAAAATTGTAGCGTGGGTTGTTCTCGTAATCATAAAACTTGGCAAGGTCATGTGGCCCAGTCCAGTTCAGTCGCAGGTAGGCTGTCCAGGGGCCGCGCTCATAATCGACGGTAAAAAAGGCCCTGGCTTCCGGCCGTGAGAAAATCAGCGTACCCGGTGCAAACTCATAATGGTAGCGCTCACCGCCTATGCTCAGCACAGTGCTGGGCGTGAGTTGATACGACATATTGATGTCCACGCCCTGCACCACAACCTTGTGCGGCGAGTTTTCAAACAGGGTAACGGTGCCAGTGCCGCCAGCAGGGTCCGCCACGCCTGGGGTCAATGTAGCCATATGATGGATACGGTTATAGTTGTATGAGCTGGTGACCGCGAGGCGTTCATTCGCATAACTCAGGGCATAGCTGAGGTTATCGGATTTTTCCGGTTTATCCAGCATGCGGATGATGCGGATATCGTCGAGTATGCCGTGGTCCTGCTCAAAGAAACTGGTGGGCGCACGAAAGCCACGACCCATGCTGAAGCGGCTGCTGATCTCATCGGTATGGTGATAGAGCGCATTGAATCGCGGGGAAGTGATATTGCCAAACACATTATGGTGATCCAGCCGGACGGATCCATTCACTTCAAGTTTTTCATCCAGATAAGTACGGTAAGCCTGCAAGAACATTGCAGGGGTGCGATAGCGATAGTTATCCACCCCTTTGACATTGGTGTTGTTGGCGGCGGAAAAGCCGTGGCTGCGTAAATCTTCAAAACGGTAATTCAGGCCGGCGGTGAGCAACCATTCCGCAACCGGAAACTGATAGGACGCCTCTGCATAGTATTGCTGCTGCTTGGCCTTGTAAGTGGTGATTTCGTAAAAACTATCCTGCTTATGTTCGGCAGCGCCAAATGCCAGTCTGAGCTTGCCTGATCCCAGCAGTTTTTCTGCCGAGGTAACCAATTGGTAACGGTCAGTGAATATGATCTCGGATAGCCCAGCCCGTCCTTGGGTGTAGGGCTGAAATACCCCGGTATCGGGGACAGTCCAGCCATTACTCGCGGGTGAGCCATGCCGACCGCGACTAAAGTCAAAAGGGTTGCCAGTTTGATCTGCCTTGATGGCACTGTAATGTGTTCCCAAGGCACCACCACTGCGTTGCTCATCCACCACATCCAGTCGCCCACGCACCTTGAAGCCTCCCAGGTCATCGGCAAACCAGCCCAGGCCAAGCATTTTCCTGTCATAACCGGTGTACTCAGAAACACCTTCACCACTTTCATCTACAGTGTCATGTTGATTCTTGCTGAAGGTAGCAGTCAATGCCCCATTTTCCAGGTTTTTGGCGAGATAGCCTTCATACAGTCTGGCACCATAGCTGCCGCCCTGGATGCGTAATCTCGCCATGTCCTGAGTCGGCCGCTTGCTGACGATGTTGATTGAACCAGCAAGCGCTTCAGGCGCGATGAGGCTGGCCCCGGCACCACGTGCTATATCAATGCGCTCTATGCCCCATACACTGACGCTATCAAGGCCATAGGCCGAGGACACGGAGGAGTAGATAGGGATGCCATCAATCATCAGCGTGGTGTACCGCCCGGGCAGGTTGTTCAGCAGCACATTGCGCACATTGCAGATTGAGCATTCCACCTGAACAGCAATCCCTGGTTGTTTTTCCAGTGCTTCAGTCAGGTTGGTGGCGCCGGATTGCTCGATGCGACGCTCACTGATTGATTCTGTTTTGACGATGTCTTCCCGCAATGCCCCTGGACGAGTAGAGCCCTGGTTGGTCTTGCTTTTGATCGTAATGGGATCAAGCACCAGAGTGCTGGATTCTTCTGCACTGGCCAGCGGACTGAGCAAGGCCAGGGCAATGGCAAGAGAGGTGGAAGCATGGGGCATGGGATTGGCAGACATAAACAAAATCATCTCACATTATTGTAAATAATTATTATTAGCAATAATGGGCTGCCAAGTGAATCCAAACGATGCTTATTTTTCAAGCGAGTAAGGCAGTGGCAGTAATGTCAGCACCTGGTTTTGCCAGGATACTGGCCCATTTTCCACGCTTTCCAATCGTAGTTCCGCCAATACATCAAACCCACCTTCTGGGTGAGCGGCAGATCGCACAATTTGTCCGGCAGCAGTGCCACTGGCGTCCTGTAATTCATCGCCAGCCTTGGGTTGGCTGTCAGTCGCAATATGGGCGAGGTGGGTGCGACGCTTTACTTTGCCCAAGTAGTGGGTCCGTGCCACAATCTCCTGGCCGGTGTAGCATCCCTTCTTGAAGTTAATCCCGTTCAGCAGATCCAGGTTCACCATTTGCGGCACAAAGGCTTCCTGAGTGGCAGACACGATGTCAGGGATGCCTGCATGAATCTCGCGCCAGTCCCAATCTGCCTGGTTGGCAGGCGTGGCCTGTGTACTGAGCGCAGACCAAATCGTGGCTGCTTTCTCGGTTGGGGCGATGATTTCATAGCGGGGCAGAGTGCCAGGCAGGCGCAATACGATCACGTCATCAAATGCAGTCATGGCATATTCAGCTGCAGGCACATCACCAAACAGTGCATGCAAGGCGCTGGTGGCTTGTTCGCCAGCAAGACCCAGGCGCACAGTGGTATCACTGCTGTCAGTGATGACTACCTTGGAGCGCAATACATACATTCTCAAACGCTTGCTGATGGCTTCCAGCAGGGCACGGTCAAATTGCAGGTAAATTTTATCTTGCCGGGAGAAGGCGAGGAACAGCGCCAATAACCTGCCTTTAGGAGTGCAATAGCCACTGTAATGACTTTGTATGCCATCCAGTTTCTTCACGTCATTGGTGACTTGCCCCTGCAGGAAGGTAACAGCATCTTCTCCCTCCAGCGACAACAGCCCATAATGTGAGAGGTCGGTGAGGATAGTCGCATTGGCAGCGGGTTTGTGACTGAAGCTGGCAGTGTGATCATTAACGGATGCGCCCTGGGTAAGCAGGAATTCGTGCCATAGACTCATGAAGGATCCTTGGTAAAAGCGGTGAAGATGCAAACAACAATGCGACATTATAACGTGAAGCCGTTGACCCTGACCTTGCAGTCATCGCGCAGACTAGTCTGGGCCTTTGTCGTGGCAGGTTTGATCGCAATCGCTATCCCATGGATGCTACCACTACCATGGTGGATCAGCTTGCTGATGCTGCTGACGATCATCTGGGAAGTGATACGTCAGATTCGGCGTGAAGGCTTGCGGCTGCATCCTCATGCCTGTGTCCGCCTGGAGTTGAGCAGAACGGGAAAACTGACGATGGTGACACGCGACGGAGAAAGGCAAGAGGGGCAGGTATTAGGCAGTAGCTTTGTTCACCCGTATCTGACTGTACTTAACTTCAAGCTGGAGCGTGGCAGGGCGTGTTGTGTCATCGTGCCGGATGCGGTTGATCCGATTGAGTTCAGGCGGTTCAGGGTATGGCTGCGTTGGGGTAGGCATGAGAGCACGGAGGAGAATGAGCATTCATCAGGCTAACAACAAACTACGCAATCTTCATTGCGTATTGAAATACTTATAGGGTTGAATACATTAAGTTTTATATGATTAATAATTCAATTTTATGATGTCAAAATATTGAATTCCAGTGAAGTCCAATGAGATCATGCATGGCGCGCAATAGCTAAAATAAAGCCCTCTTGCGAGGGCTGGGAAATCAGTAAGCTTGGCTATGGGATTACCTTTTTAAGCAACGGCGATCCCAATAACTATCAAATTGATTCCTTTTGAATTCCTCTACTTCTAGAATTGGATCAGAAGGTTCTATCCACACCGAATTAAAACGTTCAGTTTCTGTATCGTAAACCTTGATGAAGCGAACCCATTCCGAGTTCGCTGTCCTGCGAATCTCACCACAGAGGTTAAGGCTATCGCTGAACTCAGTCACAATCGTCACCCTGAATTCCATGTTTTCACGGCTGGATTGCCCTTTCAGGATATCCTGCTTGGCATCTTCCTCGAATATTTTTTTATCCGAATACGAGTTTGCATGGGCTTGGCATTGAAATACCATCATCCATGCCGACAAGGCAATTGCGAACAACTTCATACTATTTTCCTGACGATACATAGGGCTGGGATTGTAATGCATGGATGAGCTTGGTTGGTTTTATTCAACTTTCCATTGACGAATAGTCCGCCTGGGTCGCAATCACCAACAGGCTTGGAAACAATTCCCTTATTCGACCCAGCCCAAGAGTTATATGGCTAGTTGACTGTTTTTCGACTCAAGATTCGCCTGACTAATTTACTCAGGCGTTGTGGCGCATACGAGCTGAGCACTAGCAAGCCGGAAACCAGTACCAGCAGCCAGTCTATCTGCATGGGTGAAAAATCACGTTTGCTTGGTTTAAGGTCGCTCATCGCGGACTTCACATTCATCATGCTTTCACCATTGATATAAGTTGCACCGATTTCCTTGCTTAGCTTGAGCAGGTACTCCTCATCCAGCGTGGACTGATATCTGTCATTTTCCGTGCTGGCAGTGCCATCATCCCGGTTGCCGAAGTTCTGCTGCGAGATTTGTGCAATGCCGGGTTGCATGGTGAAGTTCTCGGCAGACCAATAGCCAATGACTTTGTTGCTTTCATCCAGCTTGGGAATAGGCTTGGCATCTTTGCTGCCTATGCCCACAATCAACCAGCCATTGCCACCCTGGAAGTTGCTGAGATCGCGGGTGTTGAAGGCATGCAGACGCGGCGCTTCTTCCCCGTCAGTAAAGAATATCGGCTGGGTTGGTTCCGGCATGGTGCGTAATAACCGGCTGAGTGAGTCTGTGCCTTCTCGCAGGCGGCTATTGCCAGACCACGCCTGGCGCCATTCAGTCCGTGCAATCGTGTCCTGGATGGCAGCATAATTGGCACAGACCTCAATCGGGGTATAGAGCGCGGCCACGCTTAGCCCAGAAAAGAAAGTCAGGCTGACCCGGCTACCGCACGGCATGCCGGCCACCAGATCATGCATCATGTGTTTGGTGTATTCCAGCCGTGTGACTTCCTTGCCGCGCCAGAACATGCCCTTGGTATTCATGCTCTGGCTGATATCAACGACCAGCATGTAACTGTAGATATTTCGTGGCATCGGTACCGTGGGCTTGAACGCAGCTGCCACCAGCAGCAACAGCGCAATTGCGAGCAGTGCGGTATCGCGATGGAAGTACCGACGCAGTAATGAAAACATGCGCTTGAACATATCGGCCTTTAAGGTAAACCTACAGGGATATTGCCCATGATGAGGCCTGGTGAGTCAGATTCGCCTACGCCTGGAGTCGGGGTTGCCGGCAACATGCTCAATACGCGGTCAAGATTATGTTTGGCATCCCAAAAGGTGTGATCCAAGCGCAACGATTGCTCATAAGCTGTCCGTGCCTGATTGAGCAAATATTCTGTTTCGTCTCGCACGGTGATGTCTCGTCCATTCACCGCCAGGCCGCGTAAAAAGAAAATGTTACCGGTGTTGAATTGCACCGCTGATTTTTGGGTATCAGATCCTTGTTCGAGTAACTGGCCGAATAGCTGAGTGGCTTCCTGAAAACGACCATTCTGGGCCTGCCAGTACGCAACAGCAAATTTGGCCTCATAAGATTGCTTGTGGCTGGTGGGTGTTTTGCCTTCCTTGATTGCCTGGTTGAATTGGCGGATTTCCTGAATTTCATTTACCTGCCATATCGCGATGGCAGCAGATATCACGGCGACTCCCGCCAGTATCAAGGTCAGTTTTTTTGCGCTTAATGCCATGTTCTTACCTCAATGAATTTTGCCGCCAGCAACAAGGCCAGCAGACATGCGGCCAGGGCATAGCAATAAGGAGAGTAGTCACGCCCAGGGATTTCTTCCATGTAGCGGATGGGTTTCTTTTCCTTGCGGTTGATATCTTCTATCGCTGCTGCCAATGACTTGGGATCTTCAGCTTCATACGCCTGATAGCCGGTGTTCAGGGTTTTGAAGAACTCATTCAGTTCAATCGATGGTGGCAGTGGCTTGTCTTCAGGAGGTTTGAAGCTGGTATCAAAAATACTGATCGCCCCTGGTTGACGCAGCACTATCCAATATAGGGTGACATTCATACGCTCCAGCCAGTCACGGACTTTTTGCTGAATATTGGCGCCAATACGACCACCGCCATCGGATAGCAGAATGATGGCGCGTGAACCTGAGTCTGGTGTCTTGTCGAATTGTGCCAGGCCACTGGTGAGACCACTGCCAATATTGGTTTGGAACAGGGCTGCACCGCCTGCTGCACGGATGGCCGCCAGAATGGCATCACGATTGTCATTGAGCGGAAGTGCATGGATGGCCGAGTTGCTGAAAGTGACCATGCCGAACATATCGTTAGTCCGCTCCTTTACAAAACGGGTGATCAATCGCTCAGCCGCACCGGCTTTTGATTCTCCAGCCACACCGCTGGACTCAGCCCCTGAGAATGGGTCATCCATGCTGGCGCTGCGATCTATGATCAAGACCAGTTGTGCCCCTTGGCCGATGCGCTCTATGTATTGGGCATCAGTAACAGGCCCAGCTACGCCCAGCGTCATGAAGAATAATGCCAGGGCTGCCAGTATCTTGAGCAGCAGGCCGAGCAGGTCGGACAGGCGGTCACGTGGCAACAGGCCCAGCCAGGAGTAGCTGCGACTATGCTGACGTTCCAGCAACAGCGGTATGAGTGATAAAGGCAATAAAAACAGTAGCCACAGGTGTACGAAGCTCACTTACTTCAATCCTCTTTCACAGTCACGGCAGCGGCGGCTGAACTTGCGTAACCAGATAGGCGGCGGATCCTGAATAGCGCTGGGAGTAGATGCATCAAAAAACACGGCGCGGGACAGCAGGAAAAATTGCTCGATTTCCTCTCTGATAGGCGAAAATCCGGGTTTCTGGCTGATGAATTCACTGGCAGTAAATACGCTTTGTCCACTGCTTTGGTTGAAGGCTTGGTGTAGGCTGCTAATGGCTGACTTGATGCCATGATCGTCATCGCTGGATTTGCGGACCTTGCGATTGGCCTTGGCAAATGGCCCGCCCATGCGTGGCAACCAGGAACGATTGCCCAATATGTAGAGCAGTCCTAGCAGGGAGAAGCTGAGTACCCCGATCGCGGTATTCAGGGCCTGGCGATGTACGCTGTCATCCAGCAGTAGCGGGCCGCGCAGCTGGCTCATGTCTTTTTCTATCTTGACCGAGCCATACACGGCCAGGGGAGAAATGCGGAAACTCCAGCTCGGGATACGCACGCGGAACAGTTTTCCATTGCCGGCAAACTTGACGAACTCAGGTGGCAAGGCCGCTGGCTTGGCGACAATGCTGGAGCTGAATACCTGGTAATTGAGCACAAGTGTGTAGATGTTAAAGCCACCACGATGGCTTTCACTCATCTTGCTGGAATAAATCTCAATGCCTTGATCCTTGTTGCGGTATTTTTTCTGGTTGCCCACCAATGGCAATGAGGTGGGTAGCAAGTGGTAGGTGTCCGCAACCTTGAGGGTGATGGTGCGCTGCAACACATCTCCCACGTGATAGCCTACTTCGCGTTCCGGGTTGCTTTCTGTAATTTCGACTGGCGGATCATCCTTGCTGATGGCGGGTTCTGCAGCCCACGCCAGTGACAGGGAGCTTAGCAAGAGCTGGGAAAGCACAATAATAGTGGATAGTTTCATGGTCATGCCGTCACAAACTGGTAGAAGTATTCGGTCAGGGCATCGGCATCAAAGCCTTGCTCAATAAAGAACGGCGGCAGATCGTAACGCATGAATAATGCAGTTAATGCAGCGTGTCGTTCGGCAAATGCGGCTTGAATGCGGGCATGAGTCCCTTTACGCAATAACAGCGTGCGTTTCTCGCCGGTTTCACTGTCTGTGACATGGGTCAAGCCGAACTCTGGCATGGCTTTGTACTCGGCTGCATCCCACAGCACGATGGGCACCACATGATGGCGTTGCATGAGTATCAGCGCCTCTTCTATGATCTCCAGTGGCATGTGGAAGTCAGATACCAGCAAGACCAGGGAACGTTCCCGTGGCAAGTGTTGGGCAACGTCGAGCAAGCCATTGCCATCGACATGAGCCGGGCGATAGTGCTGCAATTGATCTGCCAGGGCATACGCTGCCTGTACCCGTACGCTGGGCAGACTGATCCAGTCTTCTCGTACGACATGATCAAACCCGATAAAGCCAAAGGGGTCATTGATCCTGGAGGCGGATTGCGCAGCAGAGGCAGTAATTTCTGCGGCTGTTTTCAGCTTGTTGGTATGGCCGGAAAATCCCATGGAGCCTGACAGGTCACACGCCACAAAGATGGGCGTAGCGCTACGCTGGTTGTAGATACGGACAAATACCTGTTCCATGGGGTCACGCAGGCTCAGGCGCAGGTCGATGCGACGAGGATCGGGATAGGCAATCAAGGGCGCATGGCCAACAAAGTCCATCCCCAGTCCACGCTGCGCACTGACATGGCGGCCAGGATGGCGGCCACGGGAGCGCCACCCCACCTGGTAGGTAAATTCTTTTGCGAGTTCAGGCACCATGGTTCCAGCCCTGCTTTATGGTGCGGTAATGGAGCGGATGAGCTGATTCAGCAGTTCACGAGCGATTTCGCTACGGCGCATTTCATAGATCGGGCTGAATACCAGCCGATGGGCGATGGTTTCATGGAAGACCGCATGAATATCTTCAGGAACTACGGCATCCCGATTATTCAACCATGCATTCACACGGGCCGCCCGCATCATCATGGCGATTCCGCGTGGACTGGCACCAGCCAACACCAGGCGCTTGATGTCCACCCCTTCGATCTTGATGCCATATTTGGCCGGGGTGAGCGTGGCCAGCCAGAGGTCAAGCGCATAGCGGCGCAATGTCGGACTCGCTTGTACGCTGGATTGAATCAACTCTGCAATCTGGTTCAGTTGGTCAAACTGCAGGATATCGGTACTGACATGGCTGACCAGCGCATCCACATCATGGAAGCGCGTGTCAAAAATCAGCGATTCCATGATGTCGGCATCATTCGGCACCAGAATCGGTATTTCCATCATAAAACGGTCACGTGCAGCTGATGGAATCTCGAAAGTTTCTTCTTTTTCCACCTGGTTGCGATCGGCAAATACCAGCATATGCGGAAAATGATGCTCGCGATTGAACGCAGACAGTGTGCGTTCCGCCATCACCCGCAGCAGCAAGGAGTGCACTTGTGGTCGAGCACGATTGATTTCGTTAAAGAAAAATACGGATAGGTTGGTGCCGTGAGATAATAGTGGCCCAGGGCTGACGTGCGGGCGACCATCGTCACCAAGATAGGTATGGTAAACCAGATCGTTGGGCATCAAGTCTATGGTGCCTTCTATCCGCTGATAGCCGCCACCGATGCCTCGGGTAAAGGCACGTAACAAGGTGGTTTTGCCGACACCCACGTCGCCTTCAAGTAACACATGGCCACGAGCGAAGATGGATGTGGTGATCAGGCGGACGGGGGTTTGCTGACCTACGACGACTTTATTGACTTCATTTTCCAGTTGCAGCGCTTGTGTGCGCCAATCGGCCAGTTGACGGTCGCTCATTGGTGAATTCCATAAGAAGTAGGGTTGAGGCTGGATGCCGGAATTTTTCCCGTATGGTATGGTTTTTAATTCATGGTGTAAACAGATCGGTATACCTGTTTTGCTGAAGTAGGCAATTCCACTGCATAAAAGGCTTGTGGCGAAGTTCTTAAAGTAGCTTGTGCTCCCGTTATAACCCGATGTAGCAGTAGTGATGGCTGGAGTTGATCCATTGTTTTTTTAAATAGTTTCACTGTCTGGGCTTTTGTTAAACAGCATTTCAGGCGAAAATAGCGAAATTGATAAGTACAGAATAATTAAATGCAAAAACAGAATAGTTTTACCTTTGAAGAATTGCTCTCATGCGGGCGTGGCGAGATGTTTGGTCCAGGCAATGCGCAATTGCCATTGCCCCCCATGTTGATGTTTGACCGGATCGTCTCCATAACAGAGGATGGCGGCAGATATGGAAATGGCCAGATCGTTGCTGAGCTGGATGTCAGGCCTGATCTTTGGTTTTTTGGCTGTCATTTTGAAGGTGATCCGGTGATGCCGGGCTGTCTGGGTCTGGATGCCATGTGGCAGCTGGTAGGATTCTACCTTGGCTGGATGGGTGGTCCTGGTCGTGGTCGTGCGCTAGGCTCCGGGGAAGTGAAATTTTCTGGTCAGGTGTTGCCTAGCGGTAAGCTGATTACTTATAAGATCGACTTGAAGCGTGTCATCATGCGTAAGTTGGTCATGGGTATTGCAGATGCCCGCATGGAAATTGATGGTCGCGAGATTTACGCAGCCAATGATTTGCGTGTTGGTCTGTTTACACGCACCGATAATTTCTAGTCGTGTTTAGCAGGGCATAAGGTCCTGCGGCGATGGTTTAACCGTCGTTGTATCAACGAATTAATGTGGGAGAACACGCAATGCGTCGTGTCGTCGTCACCGGGATGGGCATTGTTTCCAGTCTTGGTAACAACAAATCTGAAGTGCTGGACAGCCTGCGTGAGGGCCGTTCCGGTATCACGTTCAATCAGGAATATGCAGATCATGGCCTGCGCTCGCACGTCGCGGGCTCAGTCAAGCTGAATGTGCAGGAGCTCATTGATCGCAAGCTGATGCGGTTTATGGCCAATGGTCATGCCTATGCATGGATTGCCTTGCAAGAGGCGATTGCCGATGCCAGCCTGGGCGAGGATCTCGTCTCCAATGTGCGTACCGGCATTATTGTCGGTGGTGGTGGGCCTTCCACTGACAGCATAGAGCAGAGCAATGCTGTGCTGGCAGAGAAAGGTATCCGCCGTGTTGGCCCCTATATGGTGACCAAGGCCATGTGCAGCGGTATTGTCGCTACTCTGGCAACGGGTGCCAAGATCAAGGGTGTCAACTACAGTATCAGTTCCGCCTGCTCTACCAGTGCCCACTGTATTGGTGCCGGTGTCGAGCAAATCCAGCTTGGCAAGCAAGATATCGTGTTTGCTGGTGGTGGTGAAGAAGAGCACTGGACCTTGTCTTACCTGTTTGATGCCATGGGCGCGATGTCGAGCAAATACAATGACACGCCGGACAAGGCTTCTCGTACCTATGACCAGGCACGGGATGGCTTCGTGATTTCTGGCGGCGGCGGGATTGTCGTGTTGGAAGAGTATGAGCATGCCAAGGCACGTGGTGCCAAGATATATGCCGAGGTCGTGGGCTATGGTGCCACCTCTGATGGTTACGACATGGTGGCGCCTAGCGGTGAAGGAGCAGTGCGTTGCATGAAGCTGGCGTTGCAGGGCGTGGATGAGGTGGATTACATCAATACTCACGGTACCAGCACGCCAGTAGGCGATACCAAGGAGCTGGAAGCCATCCGTGAAGTATTCGGCAGCGGTACACATGGCAAGGTGCCGGCGATTGCTTCTACCAAGTCACTATCCGGCCATGCATTGGGTGCTGCGGGTGTGAATGAGGCGATTTATACCCTGCTCATGATGGAAAACAACTTTATCGCAGCCTCTGCCAATATCGAGACACTGGATCCTGCAGCAGAAGGTTTGCCTATCGTGACCCAGCGCATTGATAACGCCAATATCCAGACCGCACTATCCAACAGTTTTGGCTTTGGTGGCACCAATGCCACACTGACTTTTTCGCGCAAGAACCTGGCTTAGACACAACTGCAGGCGACTATCGCCTGCAGTCTTCCCGCTTGGTTTGTTGTCTGCAAGGGTCGCATGAAACTTTACGAAAAACTCGTGCATGATATTGCCGAAGCTATCCGTGCAGGCATACTGGTGCCGGGCGAAAAACTGCCCTCAATACGTCAAGCCTGCCTGAACCACAAACTCAGTCCCGCCACCATCTTCAAGGCTTACTACGAACTGGAAAACCTGGGCCTGATTCGCGCCCAGCCCAAGTCTGGATATTACGTCAGCAACCATGTGCTCAAGCCGCTGGCAGCGCACAACACTCCATTGCCTGAACACGACAGCATGGCAGTGGCTGTCAGCGATATGGTATTTTCGATTTTGAGTTCCATGAAGGATCCTGCCACCGTTCCCCTGGGTTCTGCATTTCCGTGGCCAGAGCTATTTCCGCTAGAGCGCCTTTCTCGCTCGCTTGCCCGTGCTACCAAGCATATGGGAGCAGCTGAGATTGTGGAGTCGTTGCCGCCTGGTAACCGCCACCTGCGTAGACAAATTGCCCAGCGATATATCAATACGGGGATCCAGGCTGATGTCGATAGCATCGTGATTACCAACGGCGCGTTTGAAGCCTTGAATCTGTGTCTGGAGGCTGTCACCAAGCCAGGTGATCTGGTGGCGATAGAATCGCCAGCCTTTTATGGCTGCCTGCAGGCGCTGGAACGCCTGCAACTGAAGGCAGTGGAAATCCCGGTGGATCCGGTGCGTGGCATGGACCTGGAGTATCTGGAGCAAATGCTGGAAAAATGTCCGATACGGGCCTGCTGGTCCATGACCAGCTTCCAGAATCCCATGGGGGTTTCCATGCCGCCCGAGCGTAAGCAGGCATTGGTGGCGCTGATCACGCGCTACCGGATCCCGCTGATAGAAGATGATGTGTATGGCGAGCTTTATTTTGGTTTGCAAGCGCATAAACCAGCCAAGGCGTATGACGCCGAGGGATATGTCATGCATTGCAGTTCATTCTCCAAAACGCTGGCACCTGGTTATCGTGTAGGCTGGACCTTGCCTGGGCGCTATGAAAAAGAGGTGGAGCGGCTCAAGGTCATTACGTCTCTTTCCACCAGCACCATTGCCCAGGCGGCCATTGCGGATTTCTTGCAACATGGCGGATATGACCGTCATTTGCGCAAGCTGCGCGCGGGTTTTGAACTGCAGCAGCACCAGTATCTACACCTGGTGGCAAAGCATTTTCCTGAAGAAACCCGCGTGACGCGCCCCAGTGGAGGCTATTTTTTATGGGTCGCACTGCCTGAGTATGTCGATGCGCTCTTATTGTTTCAGCGTGCCCTGGAGCAGGGTGTCAGTATTGCCCCTGGGCCTATTTTTTCTGTCAGGCACCAATGCCGCTATTGCATCAGGCTGAATTACAGCAAGCCTGTTGGGCCAGATATAGACGCGGCATTCAAAACCCTGGGGCGCTTGATGGCTGCCATGAGGCCAGTAAAGTAAGAGCCGATAGCAGCTGGGATTTTCCGCATAACAATGCAGGCATGAGTAAGGCGAGCAGGGTTGTTTCGTGCTGCGTATCGCTTGCTGCAGTCGGTGGCATTAGAGCGAGTCACAAGCCCTGAAGGTTGCCGTTTTGGCTTTCAGGGTTGGTGATTCCATAGCCTGTTTCAGTATTTATTTTGCAAAGAAACTGACCCTTAACTTGTGCGCCGCCTCAGGCTGTTTATGCGGCGTGATGGTGAGGCTGAAGTGATTGGTGCCCATGCCTGGCGGTAGTGATACGCTGAAGTCGCTGGTATAGGATTTCCCTGCAGGCACTGCAATATGCTTCCATCCCTTAAAACTGTTGTCAGGCAAGCCGCTGCTATGGATATGATAGGTTTCCGGCTCGGCAGTTTTGTTGGTAATGCGCACCTGGTAGCGGTTGCGCAAACTGCCGTCGGAAAGTTGTGTCACCAGGGGTTGTCTTTCCTGCTGCACGATCACGGTATAGGGTTCCAGCGAGCTGGCAATATGCCAGGTAAATAGACCACTAGCGGCTAGCAGGCTGATGTAGCTTGCGCGTTTGATGATAGACCAGCGTTTCATATCCTGATCCACTTCCTTAATATTCTCATCGCGGTCAAAGCGGATCAGTCCGCGTGGAAGCTTGATCGAGTCCATGATGTTATTGCAGGCATCTACGCATAGTCCGCACGAAATACAGCCAATCTGGAAGCCTTTGCGTATGTCCACGCCGGTAGGGCAGACATTCACGCAGTAATTGCAGTCTATGCAATCGCCAAAACCTTGGTCTTGCCTGGCTTGCGGGGTCTTGAGTTGTGTTGTGGGGGCCTGGCGTCCTTTCATGCCTTCTCCGCGTGCCTGATCGTAGATCACGGTGACAGTGGAGGCATCTTGCATCACTCCCTGAAATTTACCGTAAGGACAAGCCACGAAACAGACATCTTCGCGCGCAAAACCCGCAGCCACATAGGTGGTGGCAGTCAGCACGGAGATGGTGATGTAAGCTGCGATTGCAGCCTGCCCTGTGAAGATAGCACCAAGCAGCGTATGCGCATTGGCAAAGTAAAGGGTAAAAGTAAGGGCGGTGGCAAATGACAGCAACAGCCATAGCGCATGGGTGCTACCCAATAACGCCATTTTCTTTACACTCCAGGGTGCATTGCTAAGTCGCTTTTGCGCTTGCGCTTCGCCTTGTATCCATTTCTCGATAAAACGAAATGCATCCGTCCATAGTGTCTGGAAGCAAAAGAAGCCGCAGAAAATGCGGCCAAACATGGCAGCGGAAACAAATAGCAAAATAGCGGCAAACACCATGATGCCCAATAACACCATCAGGTCTTGCGGATATAGCACCAGGTTGAATATATAAAACCGGGAATTCTGGATATCCAGCAAGATGGCTTGCCCGGTACCTGAATCATTGTTCCATCGCAGCCATGGCAACAGGAAATAGACAGCGAATGCCGCATTGAGAATGATGGACTTGATATTACGGTAACGCCCTTTGACACTGTAAGGAACAATAGGGATGATCCTCCGTACCGTGTTGCGTGTGGATACTGTGGCTTCGGCTTGCATAGCAATTCCTGGAATTTATGATGCTATGCAAATAATGGGGGTAAAGCACGATGTATTACAGATTCAGTTATGATTTAAAAAACCATATCAGATTGTATGGGGCTATTGATGGATATGGGTTTTATTAGCTAGATAATCAATGCCGCAGCTACATGGCGGCCTTCTGCCATCAGGATGTTATAGGTGCGGCAAGCGGCGACCGTCGTCATGCATTCAATACTGATGCCAGCTTGTATCAATGTATGGCTGACGCGAGGATGCAGGAAGCGATGAGTCGGGCCGGTGCCTAGCAGAATGACTTCTGGCTTGAGGCTAATCAACTGTTCGAAGTGTTCGGATGCCAGGCTGTCGAAGTCTTTGACGGGCCAGTGCTCAACCAATGTGGCAGGTAGCACGATCATGCTACTGTCATGTCTGGCGTGATTCACTTCCACCCAGCTGTCGCCATATCCGGTAATCAATTGGCTGCCAGCAGCCTGTGTCAGATGTAGTTTCATGTCCAGAGAGATTTTGTCTTGAAAATTAAAGCGTATAGAACACGGTGGCACACAAGGATTACCCTTCAATTGAATGCCAACTCAAGGTAAGATAGCACATTTTTCGAATCCGAATTTAGCGGGCCACTCCATGCAACCAATTGCCAAATCCAGCAAGCTCAATAACGTGTGCTACGACATTCGAGGCCCGGTATTGGCGCGAGCGAAGGAAATGGAGGAGGAAGGGCACCGCATTATCAAGCTCAATATCGGTAACCCGGCCCCATTTGGGTTTGGCGCACCTGAGGAGATTCTGCAGGACGTCATCCGCAACATGGATTCTGCCTCGGGTTACACCGACTCTAAGGGGCTGTTTGCTGCGCGTAAAGCGATTATGCATTACACGCAGGAGAAGAATATCCGGGGCGTGCATATTGATGACATCATCATCGGTAACGGTGTTTCCGAGCTGATCGTGATGGCCATGCAGGCGTTGCTCAATAATGGTGACCAGGTGCTGGTACCCATGCCGGATTATCCCCTGTGGACTGCCGCAGTGACGCTGGCTGGAGGCGCAGCACGTCATTATCTCTGTGATGAGCAAACTGGCTGGTTGCCAGATCTCAAGGATATGGAGAACAAGATCACCGCCAATACCCGCGGTATTGTCCTGATCAACCCGAACAATCCCACTGGTGCCCTGTATCCGCGCGAGATACTGGAAGGCATCATAGAGATCGCCCGTCATCATGGTTTGGTGATCTTTGCTGACGAAATTTATGACAAGGTGTTGTACGACGGCAATACGCACACGTCGATTGCCTCCCTTGCCGATGATGTGCTGTTTGTCACCTTTAATGGTTTATCCAAGAATTATCGTACTTGTGGTTATCGTGCTGGCTGGTTGGTGATCTCGGGAGAGAAGCGCCATGCTGCCGATTATATTGAAGGCCTGAATATGCTGGCCTCTATGCGTCTCTGTGCCAATGTGCCAGGGCAACTGGCGATACAGACCGCACTCGGGGGATACCAGAGTATAGATGACCTGGTAGCGCCGACTGGCAGGCTGTGCAAGCAGCGCGATCTGGCCTACAACATGCTTACCGAGATTCCAGGTGTCAGCTGTGTAAAGCCCAAGGCGGGCCTTTACCTGTTTGCACGACTGGATCCAAAGGTATACCCGATCAAGGATGACCAGCAGTTCATCCTTGATTTACTGCTGGAAGAAAAAGTGTTGCTGGTGCAAGGTACTGGGTTTAATTGGCATTCCCCAGACCACTTCCGTGTGGTGTTCCTGCCTAATCTGGATGACCTGACCGAAGCTTTTACGCGTATTGCACGCTTCCTTGAAAACTACCGCAAGCAGCACAGTACCATCGCGTTGGTTGATAAAAAAGAGACAAAACAGCGCAGTGTGCAAGCCTGATGGCAGGCTGTGCTGACTACCGTTTGAAAAAAGCAAGAGAGCTGGAAACTTAATGAAACCCATCAATGTTGGTTTGCTTGGCATCGGCACTGTCGGTGGCGGCACCTATACCGTCCTTACCCGTAATCAAGAAGAAATTGCCCGCCGTGCCGGTCGTCCGATCCAGATCACCCGCGTGGCTGATCGTAATCTGGAATTGGCGCGCAAGCTGACCGATGGCAACGCTGAAGTGACCGATGACGCATTTGCGATTGTCGCAGATCCCACCATTGATATCGTGGTGGAATTGATAGGCGGCTATACCGTCGCCAAGGACCTTGTGCTCAAGGCCATAGAAAACGGCAAGCATGTGGTGACGGCCAACAAGGCGCTGATTGCCCTGCACGGTAACGAGATTTTTGCCGCGGCACAGAAAAAGGGCGTGATTGTGGCTTTCGAGGCTGCTGTAGCTGGAGGCATTCCTATTATCAAGGCAGTGCGTGAAGGCTTGGCAGCCAATCGTATCGAGTGGATTGCGGGCATTATTAATGGCACCACCAATTTCATCTTGTCCGAGATGCGTGAAAAAGGCCTGGCATTTGCAGATGTGTTGAAGGAAGCCCAGCGCCTGGGGTATGCCGAAGCAGATCCTACCTTTGATGTGGAGGGGGTTGATGCAGCGCACAAGCTCATGATCCTGGCCGCGATTGGTTTTGGTATTCCCATGCAGTTTGACAAGGCTTATGTCGAGGGCATCAGCAAGCTCGCTGCGGTGGATATTCGCTACGCTGAAGAGCTGGGCTATCGCGTCAAGTTGCTGGGCATTACCAAGCGTACTGACAAGGGCGTGGAGTTGCGCGTGCACCCCACGCTGATTCCTGAAAAGCGTTTGATTGCCAACGTCAATGGCGCCATGAATGCGGTGCTGGTGAAGGGCGATGCGGTAGGTCCTACCCTCTATTACGGGGCAGGTGCAGGCGCCGAGCCTACGGCCAGTGCAGTGGTAGCTGATATCGTTGATGTGACCCGTACCCACACTGTGGATGCGCACCAGCGTGTGCCACACCTGGCGTTCCAGCCTGACCAATTGGTGGATCTGCCCATACTGCCTATAGGTGAGGTGAGCAGTGCCTACTATCTGCGTTTGCGTGCAGTCGACAAGCCAGGTGTGCTGGCCGATGTGACGCGTATCCTGGGTGATCGCCAGATCTCTATTGACGCCATGATCCAGAAAGAACCACAAGAAGGTGAAGATCAGGCTGACATCATCATTCTGACGCACGTCACCGTGGAGAAGAACATGGATGCTGCCATTACCGAGATTGAAGCCTTGGATGCGATTACGGGCAAGGTGACGCGTTTGCGTATGGAAGAGTTAAGCCGATAATAAAGAAAGGGTGGCAAAGCTTAGGGGCATGACTCTGTCTACCAGCTTTGCCTAGCGTGCAATGAAATACATTTCCACCCGCGGGCAATCGCCCGCACTGAGTTTCAGTGAAATCCTGTTGGGCGGCCTTGCCCCTGATGGTGGTCTCTATCTGCCTGAAAGTTATCCGCAGTTTAGTGATGCGGATCTCAATGCCATGCGTGGCATGCATTATCGGGATCTGGCGTTTACCCTGTTGTCACGCCTGATTGATGATATCTCTGCAGCAGACTTGCGCGCGATTGTGGATAACACCTATCGTGCCGAGGTGTATGCGAATGCACGCCCGGGACAGAATGTGGAAGATATCACCCCGGTACTCAAACTGGAAAAAGATCTTTACCTGCTTTCGCTCTCCAATGGCCCCACGCTGGCGTTCAAGGATATGGCCATGCAGTTGCTGGGCAATCTGTTTGAATATGTCCTGGCCAAGAAGGGCGAGACCACCAATATCCTCGGTGCTACTTCGGGGGATACCGGATCAGCTGCGGAATATGCCATGCGTGGCAAGCAGGGCGTGAATGTATTCATGCTCTCGCCACACCAGAAAATGAGCCGCTTCCAGACTGCCCAGATGTTCAGCCTGCAAGATGACAATATCTTCAATATCGCCGTCAAGGGTGTGTTTGATGACTGCCAGGACATCGTCAAGGCGGTATCCAATGACCATGCTTTCAAGGCTGAGAACAAGATCGGTGCTGTTAACTCCATCAACTGGGCGCGTGTTGCGGCCCAAGTGGTGTATTACTTCAAGGGTTATTTTGCGGTGACCAGCGACAATAGCCAGCAGGTCAGTTTTGCTGTGCCATCAGGTAATTTTGGCAATGTCTGTGCTGGCCATATTGCCCGTATGATGGGGCTGCCGATTGCCAAACTGGTAGTCGCCACCAACGAAAACGATGTGCTGGACGAGTTCTTCCGTACTGGAGTCTATCGCCCCCGAGGCGCTGCCAATACGTATCACACTTCCAGTCCCTCCATGGACATTTCCAAGGCCTCCAATTTCGAGCGCTTTGTGTTTGATCTGGTGGGGCGCGATGGTGCCAAGATGCGCGAATTGTGGAAACAGGTGGATGCAGGCGGTGCATTTGATCTCAATGCGGATGGCCTGTTTGCCAAGGTAGCGGATTACGGGTTTGTGTCGGGTAGCAGCAATCATGCACACCGCATGCAGACCATCAAGACTACGTACGATCAATACCATGTCACAATTGATACACACACTGCGGATGGCCTCAAAGTAGCGCTGGAGCATCGTGAGGACAACATTCCCATGCTGGTATTGGAAACTGCCTTGCCCGCCAAGTTTGAAGATGCGATTGTCGAGGCATTGGGTGAGCGGCCTGAGCGTCCAGCCAGCCTGGATGGTCTTGAAAACCTGCCACAACGCTTTGAAGTGATGGAGGCTGATATTGCCACTATCAAGCAGTTCATTGTTGCTCATACTAAATAATCGGGAGATGGAATGAAGGTCTATCACGACTTGATGCGCCACGTACTGGAGCACGGCCACAAGAAGGAAGACCGCACCGGTACCGGTACCCTATCCGTGTTCGGCTATCAGATGCGATTCAATCTGGAGCAGGGTTTTCCATTATTGACGACCAAGAAGGTCCATCTCAAATCCATTATCCATGAGCTGCTCTGGTTCCTGCAGGGCAGTACCAATATTGCCTACCTCAAGGAAAATGGGGTTCGGATCTGGGATGAGTGGGCCGATGAAGCTGGTAACCTGGGCCCGGTGTACGGCTATCAGTGGCGCAACTGGCCCAAGCCGGATGGCACGCATATAGACCAGATTAGTCAGGTAATCAATACGCTCAAGCATAATCCAGACTCACGTCGTATCATTGTGTCGGCCTGGAATGTGGCTGACGTTGATCAGATGAAACTGCCTCCCTGCCATGCTTTTTTCCAGTTCTACGTTGCGGATGGCAAGCTGTCATGCCAGCTTTATCAGCGCAGTGCGGATATTTTTCTCGGGGTGCCATTCAATATTGCGTCTTACGCATTGCTCACCATGATGGTGGCTCAAGTATGTGGTCTCAAGTTGGGAGATTTTGTGCATACGCTAGGCGATGCGCATATCTACCTCAACCACCTGGATCAAGTACAAGAGCAGCTGTC
The DNA here is from genome assembly GCF_020532675.1 of Methylobacillus gramineus. Taxonomy (GTDB): domain Bacteria; phylum Pseudomonadota; class Gammaproteobacteria; order Burkholderiales; family Methylophilaceae; genus Methylobacillus; species Methylobacillus gramineus. Next base: position 309,563 of record NZ_JAJAVE010000001.1, read on the forward strand.
GCGTGAGCCTTTCCCATTGCCCAGCATGCATATCAACCCGGATGTGAGTGATATATTCAGCTTCCGCTATGAGGATTTCACGCTGGAAAACTATCAATCACATGCTGCCATCAAGGCCGCTGTAGCTGTCTGACTGAATCGGGCAGGGGCGTGCTTCAATTGCTGGGTGATGATATAGCCTATTTCTTCATGTGTGGTAGAACCTACATGATCTGTACCCATCGACGATGCCCGTTCTAGCTTGGCTGGCGTCGACATAGAACTCTAAAAACTGCGACTTAGTAATGACCTCCTCTTCTTATAAATCAGTACCGCCAGTATTACGTAAAGTCCATATTCTGGCCGTTGGTTTGGCCTTGCTGATTGCCACTTTTTCCTTGATTCTGGTGGAGTATGCGACATTAAAAAGCAGTCTCTCCGATAAGTTGCAAGTCCAAATGCAGATTGTGGCCAGCAATATTACGCAGACCTTGGATGCTGGTAAGCATAAATCGATAGAGAATGTATTGAGCAGTTTGTCCGCTGCGCCCGAAATTGATGCGGTTGCCTTGTATGGCTTGCAGCAGGAGCGTATAGCGCATTATGTTCGCAATGGCCAGCTGCCCGATATGGCGGCCAAGTCTCCGGTCACGGAGTTAACCGTTAATACGAATCTGCTGAATGCTGAAATCTGGCAACCAGTTATGGAAAAAGGCCATCAGCGTGCTGTGCTTTACGCCAGGGCTAATCTAAAACAGTTGTACCGTAATCTGCTTTGGTATATCGGTACCACAATCATGGTGATGCTGGTTACGCTATATGCTGCGGCCAGTCTGCTTAGCCGGCTGCAACGCGCGGTACTGCAGGCCGAAGAGCGCGCCGGATTCCTGACCAATTACGATACCGTTACCCATCTGCTGAACCGTTATGCGTTTAATCAGCGTTTCCAGACCCTGCTCGATGAGGCGCAACAAAAGAGTAGTGTGTTGGCCTTGTTGGTGTTTGATCTGGATGATTTCAAGGTTGTTAATGATACCTTGGGACATGATGTGGGGGACATGTTGTTGCGTGTGGTGGCACAACGCATGGTAGCAACAGGCAATCTTGATCATGTGATTTATCGCGTAGGCGGTGATGAGTTCGCCATGATTCTGGAAAAGAGCGAAGAGGTGGAGAATATTCACGCTATTGCCAATCGCTTTATTGAGGCGCTGGCTGCCCCGATAGCAATTAATGACCGTAATCTCTATGTCGGGGTCAGTATCGGTGCCAGCCTCTATCCTTACGATGGCGAGGATGCTGCGCATCTATTGCGTGATGCCGATGCTGCTATGTACTACGCCAAAAGTCGTGGCAAGAATAATTTCCAGATGTTTTCTGTTGAAATGCATCATAAAAGCTCCAACCGGTTGACCCTTGAAAGTGAAATGCGCGTCGCGCTGGAGCAGGGACAGTTTGAATTGCATTACCAGCCGCAAATTGCCTTGCCAAGCCAGAAACTGATCGGCGTAGAAGCGCTCATCCGCTGGAATCATCCGCAGCGTGGAGTGTTGATGCCAAGTAATTTTATCCCTATCGCAGAGGAAGTCGGGTTGATTGTGCCGATTGGACAATGGGTGCTAAGAGAAGCCTGCCAGCAAGCCATGGCATGGAAAGCCGCCGGGATAGAGGGGCTGAGAATGAGTGTCAATCTTTCTGGGCGACAGTTCCGTCAAGAGTCTTTGGTTAATGGCGTCACCCAGATTATTGAAGAAACCCATATGGATACAGACCTGTTGGAGCTGGAAATTACCGAGACGGTATTGATGGAAGATGCTGAAACCACGATTACGCGCTTGAAAGAACTTAAAGCGATGGGCATTCATCTTTCCATTGATGATTTTGGAACCGGCTATTCTTCAATGGCCTATCTCAAGCGTTTCCCGGTCAGTCGACTCAAGATAGACCGTAGTTTTATCCGTGATATACCACTTGATGCAGATGATGTGGCGATTACGACGGCTACTATACAGATGGCGCATAGTCTGAAGCTGGAAGTCGTGGCTGAAGGGGTTGAAAATCAGGTACAGCTACAATTTCTCTGCGCACAGGGATGCGATATTGCCCAGGGTTTCTTGTTCAGCCAGCCTGTAGATAGGCATGCGATGACTGAAATTGCGAAAGCGCGTGAAACCTGATAAGAAATTTTGGGATTTTATGGAAAATAATTCGGGATTTTTTCCCGAAAAATAAATTCTCATATATAATTCAGCCAGTTTATAAAAAAATTGGAGATGACAATGAAGAAATTCGCACTAAGCATTAGCGCATTGGTATTTGCTGCAACCAGCACTCTGGCTCTGGCTGATCACCACGAGTTCCCAAAAACAAAAGTAAGCCTAGAAAAATGCTTGCAAGCCGCTCTCAAGACTAAAGCTGGTGATGTAGTCAAGGTTGAGCTTAAGCTTGAAAACAAAACTCCGGTCTATGAGTTTGATATCGAATCCGCTGATGGTACTGCATGGGATGTAGAGTGCGATGCCAACACAGGCAAGATTGTGGAAGTTGAGCAGGAAGTTGATTCTGCTGACCATCCTTTGTTTAAGGCCAAGCTTAAAGTGAATGAAGCAGATGCACGCAAGACTGCACTTGCTGCTTACCCAGGTGAAATCGTTGAAGTTGAATATGAAATCGAGAAGGACGGTTCTGCTTCTTACGAGTTTGATATTAAGACCAAGGATGGTAAGGAAATCAAGGTAGAAGTGGATGCAACCAGCGGTAAGGTGGTCGAAGCTCACCAAGAGTTCTACCAGATCGGTAAGGAATAAAAGTTTCTGACTGTACGGACAGTCAATCAACGCTCCTTAGGGAGCGTTTTTTTTGACTATAGGTTTTGGGGGTATGGCAATCAATATGGATGCGGCAGTTAAAGCTGGGCCTATGAATGCCGTTAATAAGGCATAGATCAGATTCAGCAAAGGAGTCACCGTATGGATATCAATGCGATTGCCAATGTCGCCACTGAACTTTCTGCCACCAAGCTGCAGCAAGAGGTGGGAATTAGTGTGTTGAAGAAAGCGCTGGATATCAGCTCATCCAATGCGCTGGCTTTGCTTCAGGCATTACCTCAATTGCCATCTGCGCCTAATCTGCCTGATCATCTCGGTCAAAACGTCAACACGACCGCCTAGACAGTAGCCTTCCTGAATGTAGCCTGATGTATTAGGCGAGATATTGCCTCACAATAAACCAAAAGCCCTGCAATGCAGGGCTTTTGGTTGGGAATAAAAAAACAGACCTTCTCGGGGAGGATAAAGGCCTGCTATGAGGAGCCTGGAGATAATATGTTCGGGTTATGCGCTAACTAATTTACCACTTCTGAGTTTTACTTGGTCACCTACAGAATAGCGTGGTTTGCTATATTGCATGACGGTATTCAGGTTGCCGTTACCCATTTTCACCTTGATCATATAAGCAATATTGGCATTTTCTGCGCTGTATAGCTGATCAATATCACTGTCAAATGACCGTATAGAGATGATTGTTCCACAATCCTTACATGCTTTTTGTTGCTGAGGATTGCTTAACTCTTTATTGTTAGTGCTGCTACTCATCCTGTTGTTGATCGTCTCACCAACGGCCATTGTCGCATTGGTTTCTGTCATGAGCTCTTGTGCCAAATCAGGGCGATAACTATGCGCAGTTGGGATCAGGCCAGTAATGGCAGCACTTCCCAAGAGGCTGAATATGGTGAGGGCCGTTGCAGCGACCAATACCATAGGATGTGTTTTTTTAATATTGTTAGACATTTTTTCAGTCTCCGACGATTTATCATGCACTCAACTTAAACGGAACAGCTGAGTTTTTGCTGATTGATATATAGCGAAGATCGTGCCAACTTTAAATAGCTTAATTTAATCAATAGCTTGAAGGTTATTTGTAGGCTTGTGACCACTATTTAATCGTCTCCATAAAGAGACAATTAAATAGTGCTTGTAGTAAGTTATTGAAAAATAATGATAAATTAAGTCTCTGAATTGAGACGTCGGCATTGAGCGTTACATTAGGAGTTACTGTCGTTCTTGAATAATGCAGGGGTCAGCTGGTGACGTTGTAGGAGTTTATAAAACTCGGTGCGGTTGCGCTGGGCAAGGCGAGCAGCTTGTGTCACCCCTCCATTAGTGGCTTTCAGCAGTTTTACAAGATAATCCCGTTCAAAGTTTTTGCGTGCAACCTCAAAAGGCACGATACCGCCTATATCATCTTGCAACGCCTTTTGTACCAGTGTGGCCGGGATTAACGAGGTGGTGGACAGGACAACGGTTTGTTCCACAATATTTTGTAGCTGACGGACATTGCCAGGCCATGGTGCAGCGATCAGAAGTTCAAGAGCCTCAGGTGCAAAGCCATTGAGTTTCTTACGATATTTAGTGGTCAGATCATTCAGGAAGTTATTGGCTAGCAATGAGATATCCTCACGCCGCGCAGCAAGTGCGGGAATTTCCAGGCCCACCACATTAATACGATAATACAGGTCTTCACGGAAACGTCCGGCTTTCATTTCTTCTGCCAGGTTACGATGGGTGGCGGAAATCACACGGACATCAATATTAATACTGGCATTCGCCCCCACGGGGCGGACTGCGCGCTCCTGCAAGGCCCGTAGCAACTTGACTTGCAAGGGTAGGGGCATGTCGCCGATTTCATCCAGAAACAGCGTGCCGCCATCAGCGGTCTGGAACAGGCCCTTATGGTCACGCAGTGCACCAGTAAACGCCCCTTTGCTATGGCCAAATAGTTCTGACTCAAGCAGGGCTTCAGGAATGGCGCCACAGTTAATCGCAATAAACGGTTGTTGGTTACGTGGACTGGCCTGGTGAATCGCCCGTGCCAGTAGTTCTTTACCGGTTCCGCTTTCACCTTGAATGAACACGCTGGCGTCGGAAATCGCCATCAGCTTGGCTTGACCAAGCAGATTTTCCATTTGAGGACTACGGGTAATAATGGTTTTACGCCACTCGTGGTCATCCTCGCTGTTGGTGTGATGCAAGGTGCCAGTGCCTATGCGCAGAGCCGCTTCCACTTGCTGTAATAGTGACTTGCTATCAAAAGGCTTGGTGAGAAAGCCGAATACGCCGCGCTGTGTGGCATCAACCGCTTCAGGAATCGATCCATGGGCAGTCACCATGATGACGGGCAGTGACGGATCAGACTTATGGATAACATCAAACAATGCCAGTCCATCCATACCAGGCATGCGTAAATCAGTAATGACGAGGTTAGGTCGACTGATGGCAATTTGCGACAAGGCTTCATCTGCGTTGGTAGCAGTAATGACCTGATATCCCGCAGCTTTGAGCCTCATTCCCATCAGTTTAAGAATGTCTGGATCATCATCGACTGTGAGAATTCTTTTTGTAACTTCAGTCATTTACCACTTCCTCGACTTAGCTCTTTCAGTGATTTCTGCATCATGGTCCTCTCAATTTTCTTTAGTTCATCCAGTTTTTGCTGCAAGGCATCCGCTTTTTGCTGGTTTTCTTCGGTGCGTTTCTGCTCATCACGGATGCGCTGGCTGAGTTTGCTGGCTTCCAGGGCATATTCCCTGAGAATAGCGACCATCATTTTCTCTTCCGAGTTCAGCCGTTTTTCGCGCGTCAACTCATCAAGCAAGGGTTGTGCCTTGCTGGAGTCACGTAAACGGCTACCAGGAATGGAGTAAATCATGGCTGCCTTGACTTTATGATGCAATTCATCACGATGCGCGCTGATTTTGTCCTGAATTTGTGTCAGTTCTTTTTTCTGTGTTTCTGGGGTCATCTCTGAAAAATCAAATGCAAACTCCAGCAGGCTGGGCTGATGGTAACTGGTAACAGCAGTCTGGCTAGTGCTGGGCTGATGCAAAGGAGTGCTGTCGGATTTTTTGGTCTCCAGGTCAGTTTTTGCAGGAGTAGGGCTTGTATGCGCGCAAGCGGTGAGAAGGACACTGAATACTAGGGGGGGGAATACATGCAATTTCATGATTTTACAGCTTTCAATGGCAATGAAACGCGGAAGTGAGCACCGCGTTCTGAAGGTAATAGAATAATTTCGCCGCCGTGGGCATCTGCATATTCCTTGGCAATGGAGAGTCCCAGTCCGCTGCCGCTGACCAGGCTTTCATAGACGCTGTCACCACGATAGAAGGGGTCGAACAGCTTGGCCTTGTCTGCAGACATGACACCAGGGCCGCCATCATGAACTTCAATAATGGCATGACCGGATTGCTGGGTGATGCTGATGCGGATATTGCTGGATTGAGGGGTGTACTTGATGGCGTTGGAGACCAGGTTATCAATCACGGAATGTATCTTCTCCTGGTCTGCCATGATCTCGGTAGGGAAAAAGTCGCGCTGGATATTAATGGCTTTAGTAGAAATCGTCAGCGAATAATCGCCAAGAATTTCCTCTGTCAGTTTGGTTAAGGCGATCTGCTCCAGTTTTAAATGTGGTGCATGAAATTGGACCGCAGTATAACTCAGCAGGTTTTCTATCATCTTTTGTAAACGCAGGCTGCTTTCACGCAAGATGCCCGCAATTTCACGTTGCTGTGGCGTCAGTGCACCGCCTACCTCATCACTAAGGAGTTCACTGCCTTCACGAATTGCCGTGAGCGGGGTTTTCAGTTCGTGCGAGACATTACGCAAAAAGCGTTGTTTTTGCTGATCCAGTTCATTGAGTTGAGCGCGTAGCCAATCCAGGCGCTCCCCAAGGCTGCGTAGGTCACCCGGCCCATCAATGCTGATAGGCTCCTTGTAGTCACCTTCTCCCAGTTTACGGATCGCGGCATCCATGCGGCGTATCGGCTGTGCTACCAGAAAGGTGATGATAATGGCAACCAGCAGGGCAACAGGAATCAGCGTCAGGGTTTGCCACAACATGATTTGCTGGGTGCGCTCTGCTGTTTCTGCAAGGATGGCCGATTCGCGGTCAATCTGGCGGTTATTTTCGTCCAGGATATCTTGGGCTTTGCCAGTCAGCTCCGCAAACTTTGCCACCATCTCGTCAGCCGGTACGGCTTGGGCAGGATGTTGCATCACATTCTGATAGAGCGTGGCTTCTTGCTGGGTGAGCTGATGCAGTGAGGTTTTCTGCTTGCTGGTCAGTGGCAGCCGGTCCAGATCTTCCAGGGAGTCGATAAACTTGTCATGCGCACGTTCATAGTTATCCAGTAGTAGCTCGTCCTCCAGCACCCAATATTGGCGTGCACTGCGCTCCATGAAGGTAATCTGCTCCACTAGCGCACGGCTGGCACGGGTTGCCTGTACTGCCTGCGTGACGGTGTCGCGGCTTTGGGTTGCCAGTCTGTCCAGATAGAGTGCCGCATTACCAAAAGCAAACAGCAATGGCAGCATGGCGAGTGCAAAGCCGATCAACAGCAGTTTAAGAAATGATTTAGGGTAGGCGATTTGCAAGCGGGTTATCCATCTGATCGGCGAAGGGGGTCTTTTATGTTAACCCATATGCCAATTTACCGGGAGCGGTGATTGTCTTACAAACTTGCTAGACAAAAACTCCACGTATAATGGCGCTATGGCTAATCTTTCTCTTATTGTTGCGGTCGCCCAGCAGCGGGTGATCGGTTTGAACAACACCTTGCCCTGGCATTTGCCTGAAGATCTTAAACGATTTCGCGCATTGACCACGGGACATCACATCATCATGGGTCGCAAGACGTATGATTCGCTTAACCGTTTGCTGCCTGACCGTACCACGGTCATTGTGACGCGTAACCGCGATTATCAGGTGTCAGGTGCACTGATTGCCCATTCCCTGCAAGAGGCGGTGCTACTGGCTGAAGGGGATGACGAGGTTTTTCTTATCGGTGGTGCCGAGTTATACCGCGAAGGCTTGCAGCTGGCAGATCGGCTTTATATCACACAGATTGATGCTGCGTTCGAAGGAGATGCTTTCCTGCCTGAATTCGACCTGACAGATTGGCAGGAGATAAGCCGTGAGCAACACGTCAGCGCCAAGGGCCTGTCATTCACCTATATGACTTATCAGCGCCAATAGTTTGCTGATAAAAAAAGCCCCGATCGCATCACACAATCGGGGCTTTTTAATAGCAAGTTGCCTAGCTGATGACGCAGTCTACGTAGTAGTTTGCCTTGCCATCGACTATCTCTTTTACTAAGCCATGGACGTCAGTCTCAAATCCTGGGAAACGCTCGTTGAACTCCCGAGCAAACTGCAGGTAGTTGATGATGATCTTGTTAAAGCGTTCGCCTGGAATCAACAAAGGAATACCTGGAGGATATGGCGTCAGCAGCACAGCGGTGATCCTGCCTTCCAGATCGTCAATCTGCACGCGATCTATCTTGCGATGAGCCACCTTGGCAAAGGCATCGGTAGGCTTCATGGCGGGTACCATATTGGATAAATACATTTCCGTGGTTAAGCGCGCAACGTCATTGGCCGTGTAGATTTCGTGGATCTGCTTACATAGTTCTTTCAGGCCTATGCGCTCATAACGTGGATGCTTGGCGACAAACTCGGGTAATACCTTCCACAACGGCTGGTTCTTGTCGTAGTCATCCTTGAACTGCTGTAATGCCGTTACCATGGTGTTCCAGCGACCTTTGGTAATGCCAATCGTGAACATGATGAAGAAGGAGTAAAGACCGGTTTTCTCCACAATGACGCCATGCTCCGCCAGATATTTGGTAACGATGGCAGCCGGAATACCGATGTCATCCGAGAATGCACCATCGACATCCAAGCCAGGCGTGATAATGGTGGCCTTGATCGGATCCAGCATATTGAAGCCTTCGGCCAGATTGCCGAAACCATGCCAGCGTTCGCCCGCTTTCAGCATCCAGGCAGCACGTTCTTCTATGCCTTCTTCAGACAGGTCATCAGGCCCCCAGACCTTGAACCACCAGTCAACGCCCCATTCTTCATCCACCTTGCGCATGGCACGGCGGAAATCAAGCGCTTCCATGATGGACTCTTCCACCAGGGCAGTGCCGCCAGGCGCTTCCATCATGGCCGCCGCCACATCACAGCTGGCAATAATCGAGTATTGCGGGCTGGTGGATGTGTGCATCAGATAGGCCTCGTTGAAGAGGTCACGATCAAGCTGGATATCCTGTGCATCCTGCACCAGAATTTGCGAGGCCTGGCTCAATCCCGCCAGTAACTTGTGCGTGGACTGGGTGGAAAATATCATGGATTCTTTGCAGCGTGGGCGATCGGCGCCTATGGCATGGTAGTCGCCATAGAAATCGTGGAAGGTGGCATGCGGTAACCAGGCTTCGTCGAAATGCAAGGTATCAATCTTGCCATCGAGCATTTCCTTGATTTCCTCAACGTTATAAAGCACACCGTCGTAAGTCGACTGAGTAATGGTCAGCACGCGTGGTTTAACAGTCTTGTCACCAATAAATGGGTTGGCTTCGAGTTTTTTCTGGATGTTTTCCCAGCAAAATTCCTCTTTGGGGATAGGACCAATAATGCCGAAGTGATTACGGGTCGGCATCAGGAAAATCGGGATAGCCCCGGTCATGATGATGGCGTGCAATACTGACTTGTGGCAGTTACGGTCCACAATCACTACATCGCCCGGTGCCACTGTGGAGTTCCAGACGATCTTGTTGGACGTGGAGGTGCCATTGGTGACAAAGTATAAATGGTCACAATTGAATATGCGGGCGGCATTGCGTTCAGACGCAGCTACCGGGCCCGTGTGGTCTAGCAGTTGGCCCAGTTCATCAACGGCATTGCAGACGTCGGCGCGCAACATGTTCTCACCAAAGAACTGGTGGAACATCTGCCCCACTGGTGACTTCAGGAAAGCGACACCGCCGGAGTGCCCAGGGCAGTGCCAGGAGTATGAGCCATCCGCCGCATAATGCGTCAGTGCACGGAAGAATGGTGGAGCCAGGCTGTCCAGATAGGTACGTGCCTCACGCACAATATAGCGTGCGACAAACTCTGGCGTGTCCTCGAACATGTGAATAAAACCATTGAGTTCACGCAGGATGGCATTGGGAATATGGCGCGATGTGCGTGTTTCGCCATGCAGGAAAATCGGGATTTCCTCATTACGGAAACGAATTTCTTCAACGAATTTGCGCAGGTTTTCCAGTGCGTGTGGAGATTCCTCCACAAATTCTTCATCATCAATCGACAAAATAAAGGCAGAGGCCCGACTTTGCTGTTGGGCAAAGGAGGTCAGGTCACCGTAGCTGGTGACACCTAAAACTTCAAATCCTTCATCCTCTATGGCCTTGGCCAAGACCCGGATACCTAGGCCGGAAGAATTTTCTGAGCGGAAATCTTCGTCAATGATGACGACTGGAAAACGGAATTTCATGAGGCCTCCTGAAGGCTGCCTAGAATTAAAAAAAGCGGAATATAGCACACTCAATCGCGCGTTATGCTATTTCAACCAGTAATTGAATATTACAAACTCACATCATATCTTGGGCAGAGTAACGCCGACTTGTCCTTGGTATTTTCCGCCTCGGTCTTTATAGGAGGTTTCACATACTTCATCGGACTCCAGGAACAGGACTTGGGCGCAACCTTCGCCAGAATATATCTTGGCAGGCAGCGGCGTGGTGTTGCTGAATTCCAGCGTGACATAGCCTTCCCATTCAGGCTCAAATGGGGTGACATTCACAATGATGCCGCAACGGGCATAAGTGGATTTGCCAAGACAGATCGTAAGTACGCTGCGTGGAATGCGGAAATACTCAACAGTGCGAGCCAGCGCAAAGGAGTTGGGCGGAATGATGCAGTAATCGCCGTTAAATTCCACAAAGGAATTGGGATCAAAATTCTTGGGGTCAACGATGGTGCTGTTGATATTGGTAAATACCTTGAATTCGTTGGCGCAGCGGATATCGTAACCATAGCTGGATGTGCCATATGAAACGATTTTCTCGCCATTCACCTCGCGGATCAGCGTGGGCTCAAACGGCTCGATCATGCCGTGCTGCTCAGCCATGCGGCGTATCCATTTGTCGGATTTAATGCTCATTGCAGTCTCTTTCGCTAGAAAGACAAAAAGCGGAGTGTATTTACTCCGCTTTAATTCTTGTCATAAAAATGAATAATTACTTGTGATCGCCACCCAGCTCAATGCTATAGCGCCAGAACTGGTCTTCCTGTTCAAAGATCACCTTGGAAGCTTCTGGGTCGCTGCTGCCTGCTGGGTACTGATGCACGGGCTTGCGATCCTTGGCCCAAGTTTCAATGACTGGGTCTACCAGGCGCCATTGGGCTTCCACTTCGCTGATATGCAGGTAGAGCGAGTTATCGCCTTCCATCAGGTTGAGCAGGAGTGCCTCGTAGGCATCAATGCTTTCATCGCCTTCCTGACGGTTAGCTGCATCCAGTTGGATGGTGCGTGTGGCAATATCCAATCCTGGAATCTTGGATTGAATTTCCAGTTTGATACATTCGCGTGGCTGAATGCCGATAATCAACCAGTTTTGGTCTTGACCGTTACCCAGTTGCAGCGGGGCTTGCTTGAAGCGAACTGAAATACGGGTGTCGGCTTCATGCAGGCGTTTAGCCGTGCGGATATAGAACGGTACCCCTTTCCAGCGCGGATTATCGATAAACAGTTTAAGCGCGGCATAGGTTTCCACAACGCTGCTGCTGTCACCAAGTTCTTCCAGATAACCGGGGACTTTTTCTACCTTCACTTCACCCGCCGAGTATTGGGCGCGGAAAGCGTGTTTTTCAAGTTCATTGGCAGGAATCGGGCGAATGGCTTCCAGCACCTTGATTTTTTCTGCACGTATGTCATCAGGGCTCAGTGAAGCGGGCTGTTCCATGGCGGTCAACGCCAGGGTTTGCAATACATGGCTCTGAATCATGTCACGCAGGGCACCAGTAGCATCATAGAACTGGGTACGTTCGCCTACACCGAGTTGTTCGGTATTGGTAATTTGCACGTGATCAATGTGCTGGTTATTCCAGAGCGGCTCCAGTACCGCATTGGCAAAGCGTTGCAGCATAATGTTCTGCAAGGCTGATTTGCCCAGATAGTGATCTATACGATAGATCTGGCTTTCCTTGAGGTGCTTGGTGATTGAGGATTGTAGTTGCTGTGCAGACTTGAGGTCGGTGCCAAATGGTTTTTCAACCACTACACGGCGCCAGTACTTGTCTTCCTGGGTCAGGCCAACGGCTGCAAGCTGTTCGACAATCGTCGCAAAGTCGGAAGGGCGCACGGACAGGAAGTAAGCCAGGTTCTGCGGGAACACAGCCTCATTCGACAACGTTGCCTTGAGGCGGTTGAATGCATCCTTGTCTTCCGGCGGATTGGCGTGATACTGATGACGCGCGATAAAACGTTTGAATACTGCCTGGTCATATCCCTTGGGGAACTTGGCATCCAGCATGCCCTTGATGTCGGCTAACCAGTCTTCACGGGAAACCTGGCTACGGCCTACGGACAGGATGGTCATTTTTTCCGGCAAGCGGCCTGCTTGGTCCAGGCGGAACAGGCCAGGCATGAGCTTGATACGGGAAAGATTGCCACTGGCACCAAACAGCACAAGTGTACAAGGGTCTATGACTTTCATTCAGTATTCTCTAAGTAATGTTGATAATTTGGAGATAGATGCCGAACATCATACGCCAGGCATGATGTTCGGCATGTGATGCCTTTACTTGGTTTTGACTGCGTGACCGCCAAATGCATTACGCATCAGGGACAGCAGTTTGTAGCTATAGCCTTTGGAATCCTGGCTTCTGAAACGTGCTTGCAATGCCACGGTCAGTACTGGAGCTGCCACGCCTTGATCCACGGCTTCCACTACGGTCCAGCGGCCTTCGCCTGAGTCTGCAACATAAGGGACAATCGAGGACAGCTCCTGGTCATGGGCCAATGCTTCAGCCGTCAAGTCCAGCAGCCAGCTACGAACAACGGAACCATGACGCCAGAGTTCAGTGATCTGAGCCAAGTCCAGGTTAAATTCTTCCTTGCCCTTCAATAAGTCCAGGCCTTCCGCAAACGCCTGCATCATGCCGTATTCAATACCGTTGTGTAGCATTTTGGTGAAGTGGCCGGAACCGACAGGGCCTACATGCGCCCAACCGCGGTCTTCGTGGGTCAGGGCCTTGGCAATCGGTATAATCACTTCAGCCGCTTCCTTGGATCCGCCGTACATCAGGCAATAGCCGTTTTCCAGGCCCCAGATACCGCCAGAAGTGCCACAGTCGATAAAGTGTATGCCGTGTTCAGCCAGGAATACGCCACGGCGCTGACTGTGCTTGTAATTCGAGTTACCGCCATCAACGATGATGTCGCCCTTGTTCAGCAGGGGTACGAGATCCTTGATCTGGTTTTCCGTGATATCGCCGCTTGGCAGCATGAGCCAGACAATTTTTTGTGGTTCACCAGACAGTTTTTCAACAGCATCTGCTACAGACTTTGCTGGGATCATGCCGTTGGCCAGAGAAATTTGATTCACGGTATCTTCATTGAAGTCGAAGCCAACCACTTCAATACCATGTTTCAGCAGGCGGCGTGTCATATTGCCACCCATTTTTCCAAGACCTATCATTGCGAGTTTCATTGAGTTTTCCTTGATGAGGAGAATGCCATCTTCCTTGTGGGTAAGACTTTTGGGGTAAGATGAACTTAGTTGATAATTAAGATCAGCGTGTAACTTGATAATTATAACGTGAAGGTTTTACATCATGCAAAATACAACGCAATCCCTGGTGATTAATGGCCAGGTGAGCCGATGGCAGGTTTTTACTGCGCAGGAAGCGCTTTACAGCAGCGCGGTCCAACATATTGAAGAAGCGGCAAAAAATGCAATTGCCCGTTATGGCAAGTTCAGCATTGTGCTGGCAGGTGGAAGTACGCCTAAAAGTGTCTATCAATTGTTGCCCAAGATAGACACGGACTGGAGCAAATGGCATGTGTATTACGGCGATGACCGTTGCCTGGCACCAGAGCACGAGGAGCGTAATAGCCTGATGGCCCAGGATGCCTGGCTAAAGCATGTCGCTATTCCAGCGTCCCAGGTACATGATATTCCTGCCGAGCGTGGCGCAGTGGAAGCCGCCGCGGCATATAACGAAACGCTGGCGGACATTGGCGAGTTTGATCTTGTATTGTTGGGCTTGGGAGAGGATGGACACACCGCCAGTTTATTCCCCGGACATCATTGGGATGATAGCCAGGCAGCAGTCGCCGTGTTTGATGCCCCCAAACCGCCGCCTGAGCGTGTATCTATCAGTGCAGGCCGCCTGAGTCATGCCCGGGAAGTGGTCTTTTTTGTGACTGGTGCGGGCAAGCAGGAAGCTGTGAATAACTGGCGCACTGGGGTGGATATCCCTGCCAGCTTCATCCGACCCAAGAATGGTGTGGATGTCTATATTTTTGGCGTTAATCTCTAACCCTTTGCCTGTTTAACCTTGTACGCGTTGTGCTACCGGTCAATTCTTTGCACCACATTTTAGATTGTGTAATGGGATTTTTCGGTAGAACCATGCATGGGTTGCTGAGTTTGATTGAATATTCTCAGCTGCATCTGCGCGATCATCCTGATGCAGGATAGATCAATGTGTAATTTCTTCCAGGACTTAGAAAAATAATATGAAATCAAGACTCTCCATCATCACTTTGCTTATGGCCGTGGTGGTCACCTCTGGTTGTACTACCAATGTGCGTACGCCGACCAATGCCCAGAATCCTGCTCCGCTTGAGCCATTCTCTAAATTCTCCAGTTTTGAGTTGAAACCTATCAATACGGCTGAAGATTGTGCCAAGCAACGCGGTGCGGATGTTGCCTTGACCGATGTTCAAGGACAATTGAACTGGAAACTGGGGCCGATGGTAAAGGACTGGAATAGCAAGACTGCGAGTGGTACCCGTAAATTGCTGATAGAGCCTATCTGTAGTGATGTGAAGCTGGTGGGTACAGCGGGACGTATTCTGGCTGGGGCGCTTGCTGGCAGTTCCGCGATTGTCATGAAAATGCGTTATACCGAAGCGGACACTGGCAAGATAATTGCCGAACCCGTGTTCTACCAGCGAGCTAATGCAATGGGCGCGGCTTACTCGTTTGGTGGTACTGATCGCAATATGGCGGCGCGCATTAGCGAATTGATGATTGCCTATGCACGGAATAATTATGACGCTGCGGTGGGTGGGCCAACCGGTAGTGCTGATGTTGTGCCAGTCAGCACTACCAAGAAATAATCATACTGTTGCAGATAATAAAAAACCCACGCTGAGAGGCGTGGGTTTTTTATTATCTTAGATGCTTGCTGTCAGGTGTTTTGAATCACGATGTTCGGGAATTTGCTACTGTAATCCTGACTGAGCTGGGCCAGCTTGACTGCTGTAGTACGGGCAATCTGCCGGTAGGTGGCGGCGATAGCGCTGTCTGGCTCTGCCACTACCGTAGGTTTGCCGCCATCGGTCTGTTCGCGGATGCGAATATCGAGCGGCAGGCTGCCCAATAGTTCGGTCTTGTAGTCCTGGCACATGCGTTGCGCTCCGCCAGCGCCAAAGATATGTTCCTCATGGCCGCAATTAGAGCAGATATGGGTGCTCATATTCTCGACAATGCCGAGTATGGGGATGCCCACTTTTTCAAACATCTTTAAGCCTTTGCGCGCATCCAGCAGGGCAATGTCCTGGGGGGTGGTGACAATGATGGCACCAGTCACCGGGACTTTCTGCGACAGTGTGAGCTGGATGTCTCCGGTGCCGGGCGGCATATCCACTATCAGATAGTCCAGATCCTTCCAGCGGGTGTCACGGAGTAGTTGTTCCAGTGCGCCGACCACCATGGGGCCACGCCAGACCATCGGCGTATCGATATCGACGAGAAAGCCTATCGACATGGCCTGCAGGCCGTACCGCTCCAGTGGCTCCATGCTTTTGCCATCGCTGCTGTCAGGCCTGCCACTGATGCCCAGCATCTGCGGTTGTGAAGGCCCGTAGATGTCTGCATCCAGAATGCCAACGCGTGCGCCTTCAGCAGCCAGAGCCAGGGCCAGATTCACAGCCGTGGTTGATTTCCCCACGCCACCCTTGCCGGAAGCGACAGCGATAATATTTTTGATATTGGGTAGCAACTGTACACCGCGTTGCGCTTTGTGCGAGACAATGTGGCTGCTGATACCGACAGAGACATTGCTCACGCCCGGCAGGGTTCTCAGCGCTGTTTCCACGAGGCCCCTGATCTGGCTGAATATACTGTTGGCGGGGTAGTCCAGCACAATATCCACCGAAATATGATTGCCATTGATTTGGATGTTGCGAGCCGCCTTGCTGCTAACAAAATCCTTGCCTGTATTAGGGTCTGTGACCGTTCGGAGGATGTCCTGAACCTGGGACTCAATAAGCGTCATGAGTATGATTTCCTGCAAATTCTGAATGAGTCATTCTAGCGCATGCGGATTGCTTATGTGAAACCGCTTCAGTTTGCTAAAATGCAGGATTACATTGTCTGAATGCCTGCGATTCCATTATGTCTGAAAATGCATCACGTAAAATCCTTGTTACCTCAGCCTTGCCGTATGCGAATGGCAGCATTCACCTGGGGCATATGGTCGAATATGTGCAGAGTGATATTTGGGTGCGTTTTCAGAAGATGCAGGGCCATACCGTACATTATGTGTGTGCTGATGATACCCATGGCACGCCCATCATGCTGCGTGCCGAGAAAGAAGGGATTACGCCAGAGGAGTTGATCGGTCGCGTCCATACCGAGCACTATGCAGATTTTTCCGATTTCCTGATCGAGTTTGATAATTACTATTCGACCAACTCCGAGGAAAATCGCGAGTTATCCAGCCGTATTTATCGTGAACTGAAGGCCAATGACAAAATCGCTACCCGCACAATTGAGCAATATTACGACCCGGTCAAGAATATGTTCCTGCCGGATCGGTTTATCAAAGGCGAGTGCCCAAAGTGTCACGCCAAGGATCAGTATGGCGATTCCTGCGAGGTCTGTGGCACCACCTATAGCCCAACTGAGCTGATCAACCCTTATTCTGCGGTATCGGGCGCTACCCCGGTACGCAAGGAAACCGAGCATTATTTCTTCAAGCTGAGTGAGTGTGAAGAGTTTCTCAAGCAGTGGACACGTTCTGGCACCCTTCAGGCGGAAGCGGCCAACAAGATGGGCGAGTGGTTTGGTTCAGGCTTGTCAGATTGGGATATTTCGCGCGATGCGCCTTACTTTGGCTTTGAAATTCCCGATGCGCCCGGCAAGTATTTTTATGTCTGGCTGGATGCGCCTATCGGCTATATGGCCAGTTTCAAGAACCTCAGTGACAGAATAGGGCTGGATTTTGACGAGTACTGGAAAGCGGATTCCAAGACCGAACTGTATCATTTCATAGGCAAGGACATCCTGTATTTCCATGCCTTGTTCTGGCCAGCCACGTTGCAATACTCTGGATATCGCACACCAACCAAGGTATTTGCCCACGGCTTCCTGACCGTGAATGGCGAGAAAATGTCCAAGTCGCGCGGGACCTTCATTACTGCGCGTAGTTATCTTGAGCATGTAAAGAACCCGGAATACCTGCGCTATTACTATGCGGCCAAGTTGAATGGCACCATGGAGGACATCGACCTCAGTCTGGATGATTTCATTGCGCGCGTGAATAGCGACCTGGTGGGCAAGTACATCAATATTGCCAGTCGAACAGCAGGGTTTATCAGCAAGCGCTTCGACAGCAAGTTGGCAGCCATTGCGGATAATGCTGTCATCAACGAACTACGCACAGCTGCTGACGCCATACGCACCAGTCTTGAAAGTCGTGACTCAGGCCGTGCTCTGCGGGAAATTATGGCACTGGCAGATAAGGCGAATGGCTATGTGGCGGAGAATGCGCCGTGGGAAATGGCTAAACAAGCAGGACGTGAGGACGAATTGCATCAGGTATGTTCGGCTTCTCTGGAAATGTTCCGTTTGTTGACGCTTTACCTCAAACCGGTATTGCCAGGACTTTCTACTGCGATTGAAGATTTCCTGAATATCAATCCTCTGACCTGGGGAGATATTGATCTGCCTTTATCCGCAGGTCATATCATCAAGCCTTATCAGCACCTGGTGACGCGTATCGATCCCAAGCAGGTGGAAGCCATGGTGGAAGCCAATAAAGAATCTTTACAGCAGCAGGCGGGCACTGTGTCTGCTGCTCCTGCTACTCAAGATGCGAGCGCGGAGGAGGGCGAGTACATCTCAATTGATGATTTCACCAAGGTGGATTTGCGAATTGCCCGCATTGCCAATGCTGAACATGTGGAAGGCGCTGAAAAATTACTCAAGCTGACCCTGGATATTGGTGAAGAAAAGACGCGTCAGGTGTTTGCCGGGATTAAGTCGGCTTACGATCCAGAGACGCTTAAAGGTCGATTGACGGTGATGGTAGCGAACCTAGCACCGCGCAAGATGAAGTTTGGCTTGTCTGAAGGTATGGTACTGGCTGCCAGTGATGAGCGTGGCGGGCCTTTTATCCTGAGTCCTGATAGCGGTGCCCAAGCGGGTATGCGAGTGAAGTAGCTCGTCTGCTTGAGCGGAGCAGCCCAAAATAAAAGCCCCATCTGGGGCTTTTATTTTTTGGTTACAAGGAGTTTTAGTTTGGTTTCTTATCTGACTTGGCTGGTTTTTCGGTTTTAGCCGCTTTGCCTACTGTGACTTCGCTACGCAGATTGTCTACGCTCTTTTTACCGAAGCCCTTGACGTTATCCAGGTCATCTATTGACTTAAATCCGCCATTGGCCTTGCGGTAATCAACAATGGCCTGGGCTTTTGATGGGCCAATTCCTTTAACGGTTTCGAGTTCTGTAACAGAGGCTGAATTTAAATCTACTGCGGCAAAGGCGTTGAGTGCGAAACTGAATGCGATAGCAAATACCAGAAACAATTTTTTCATCATTTTTCCCCGAGTTGATAGAGATATAAGGTAGGCCCGCCATTAAGACCTCTAGCAGGCACTACATCATATGCTGATCAATACGGAGAAATATCTACGGATAATAATGATTATCAGGCGTGAATCATTCCTGTTATAAGTGTAGTGAGTTGTTGATGTTTTGCAGGGCGAGGAGCGGGTTATCTGCTCTGGTAATTGGACGACCGATGACCAGGTAACTGGCACCCAGTTTCAGACCTTGTGATGGTGTCACGACGCGAGATTGATCATCCAGGCTGGCATCGGCAGGGCGAATGCCAGGTGTGACCAGGCAAAAATCAGGGCCGATATGTTCTCGTAGCAGCGGGGCTTCCTGTGCTGAGCAGACAACCCCAGCCAAGCCGGCTTGTTGGGTCAAGTTAGCCAAGTGCAGTACATGTTCGTGCACAGGAATATGGATACCAATTTGTTGTAGGCCGGCTTGATCCATACTGGTGAGCACAGTCACTGCAATCAGCAAGGGAGAGTGCTGGCTGCGCGCAATCCCTTCCTGTGCTGCTTCCATCATGGCAAGACCGCCTGAAGCATGGACATTGAGCATCCATACACCTAATTTGCTTGCAGCCTCACAGGCCTTGGCAACGGTGTTGGGAATATCGTGGAATTTCAGGTCCAGAAATACGCCGAAGCCTTGATCGATCAATTGAGAGACTAGTTGCGGACCTGCGGTGGTAAACAGCTCTTTACCTACCTTTAGTCTACAAAGTGCAGGATCCAGGGTTTTGGCAAGGGCGAGCGCACTGGTAGTATCAGCATAGTCTAGTGCGACAATAATTTTGGGATCGTTCATACCGCAGTTTCTTTGTTTTCAGGAGAGAGGGATTCCCATGCATTACATGCGGGACACTGCCAATGGAAGTTGCGGGCACGGAAACCGCATTGATCACAGTAATGTGCACTGCGGTTACCTATGGCATAGCGCACGGTTTGTTGCATGAGCAGCGCATCCTGCTGATTGGCATCTTCCAACAGGGATTGCGCGCGGAGGAATTGATCCAGGGTTTGCAGGCTGGGTTTGCGACTTAGCTCGTCACGTGCCAGCTTTTCTGCGCTGGCAGGGCCTTCTTCAGTCAATGTGGTTTCATAAACCAGATTGAGGATGGAAGCGAGTTTATAGGACTGTAAATAAGTCTTGAGCAGGGCAATGCCTTCGTCCAGGTTACCTTGTGCCTTATAGCTGCTGAGCAACTTTGGGGCGACCAGCCCTAGATATTCTGCTTGCTGGAATTCGACGCGTTTCCAATAGGAGATGGCAAGTTTGTGTGTGCCATTGGCAGCTTCAAGGTCTCCCAGCATGATATTGGCACGTACACAGCGTTTATCCGCTTCAATCGCTGTCTCCAGCGAATGGCGTGCCGTGTGGGTGTCATGCTCCAATATAGCCTTCATGGCAATTTCACAGTGAAACTGGGCGACTTCCTTGCGGAATGAAATGCCAGACAAACGCTCTAGTTCAATGGCGCTCTTGATGGCATTGTTCCACTCGCGTTCACGGATATAGATTTCCAGTAAAGCCCGTAGCGCAGTCTGCTTGTAGCGACTGTCATGCAATGAGGTGAACAATTCCTCTGCACGATCAAACAGGCCTGCTTTTAAGTAATCCTGGGCCAGTTCTGCCATTACAGCTTGTTTCTGCTGGTCTGGCAGCTCCTTGCGTTCAAGCAGGTTGAGATGCAGGTGGATGGCGCGATCTACTTCACCTCGGCGACGGAACAGGCTGCCCAGGGCAAAATGTAACTCCATGGACTCCGCATTGGCTTGTACTGCTTCGATAAATGCTTCAATGGCTTTGTCGTGTTGATCGCTAATGAGGAAATTCAGGCCTTTGAAATAGGCTGCAGGCAAGGCAGTAGACTCGGTCAGCAATTGATTGATATCAACACGGGCGGCCAGCCAGCCTAGTGTGAAAAAGAGCGGTAGGGCGAGCAGCCACCAGTATTCAAATTCCATGATGTAGTTCCAGGAGTGCCCCAGTGCGTGATGTCTCGGGTGTTATGTTGGATAAAGCGTACAGAGGTTATTAGCTGTTTAATTTCAGGTTTTTCAGCTCACGTTCCAGTGCCAGCAGCTTGCGTTTCTGCCTGATCAGCGAGCCCAGGCAGGCAATGATGCCTGCAATAATACCCGTGAAGAAGGTGATCAAGAGCATCAGGGAAAGCGGTGCTCGCCAAGAGTAGCCGAGGTAATAAGCCAGTTCAACAGGCGCTGAGTTCTTGAAGGCGAAGCCCAGCAGCAGGATAAACAACAGAATACTTAAAATCATGTATAGGGTGCGCATGGTTCAATTTTACCCAAGCAGACGTAAAAGCGTTAATGAATTGATGCAAAAAAGCCAAAAAAAACGGCAGCATCCATAAGGATACTGCCGTTTCTTTAGCGCAAACTGCTGCGCTTATTCACTCAGGTCAACACGTTCACGCAACTCTTTGCCTGCCTTGAAGTGTGGAACATACTTCTCAGGCACTTGTACCTTGGTACCAGTCTTAGGGTTGCGGCCTAGCCGTGGTGGACGGTAGTTCAGACTGAAACTACCGAATCCACGGATTTCGATACGCTCACCAGTAGCAAGATTGTCCGTCATTGAGTCAAGAATAGCCTTAACAGAAAGCTCGGCATCCTTGACGACTAGTTGCGGGAAACGCGCAGCCAGATTGGCAATCAACTCTGATTTGGTCATGGCTTGACGCCTTACTCGTTGTTTTTGCCGTCAAGCTTAGCCTTCAGCAACGCACCAAGATTGGTGGTGCCGGCAGAACCTGCGTCATTGCTGAATTTTTGCATTGCATCAGCTTCATCAGCCATGTCCTTAGCCTTGATTGACAAGGTGATAGAACGGTTCTTGCGGTCAATGTTGGTGATGCGGGCTTCAACTTCTTCGCCTTCCTTAAGCACTGTGGAAATATCTTCCACCTTGTCACGGGAAACTTCGGAAGCACGCAGGTAGCCCTCAACCTCGCCGTCCAGGGTAATGACTGCGCCCTTGGCTTCGAGAGACTTGACGACACCCTTAACGATAGCACCCTTGTCGTTCAATGAAGTGTAAGCACTGAATGGATCGCTATCCAGTTGCTTAACGCCCAAGGAGATACGCTCTTTCTCAACATCAATGCTGAGAACAACTGCTTCCAGTTCGTCACCCTTCTTGAAGTTGCGGATCGCTTCTTCGCCAGTTTGATTCCATGACAGGTCGGACAAGTGCACAAGGCCGTCGATACCACCAGGCAAGCCGATGAATACGCCGAAGTCAGTGATGGACTTAATTTGACCGCTAACCTTGTCACCCTTCTTGTGGGAAGCAGCAAAGTCATCCCATGGGTTGGCCTGGCATTGTTTCATGCCCAGTGACAGACGGCGACGGTCTTCGTCGATTTCCAGAATCATGACTTCTACTTCGTCGCCCAGTTGAGCGATCTTGGCAGGATGTACGTTCTTGTTTGTCCAGTCCATTTCGGATACGTGGACCAAACCTTCAATACCTGGTTCGATTTCAACGAATGCGCCGTAGTCGGTCAAGTTGGTTACCTTGCCGAACAGACGTGTACCCACTGGGTAACGGCGTGTCAGTGCAACCCATGGATCATCACCCAACTGCTTGATACCCAGGGAAACACGATTCTTCTCTTGATCGAACTTCAGGATCTTGGCTTCAACTTCTTCACCAACAGTCAGCACTTCTGATGGGTGCTTGACACGGCGCCATGCCAGGTCAGTGATGTGCAACAAGCCATCAATGCCACCCAGATCAACGAATGCACCGTAATCAGTGATGTTCTTAACGATACCCTTAACCACTGCGCCTTCTTTCAAGGACTCAAGCAGTGCTTCGCGGTCAGCGCCCATGCTTTCTTCCAGCACGGCACGGCGTGAAACCACAACGTTGTTACGCTTGCGATCCAGCTTGATAACCTTGAAGTCCCATTCCTTGTTTTCGAATGGTGTTGTGTCTTTAACAGGACGCAGGTCAACCAGTGAACCTGGCAAGAATGCACGAATGCTGTTCACCATGACAGTCAGACCACCCTTGACACGGCCATTGACCATACCCTTGATGATGCGGGATTCATTCATTGCTTCTTCAAGATCCAGCCATGCAGCCAGGCGCTTGGCTTTCTCACGCGAAAGCTTGGTTGAACCATAACCATCTTCCAGGGATTCGATACATACTTTAACGAAATCGCCTACGCTGACTTCGAGTTCGCCACGGTCGTTACGGAATTCAGCAGCCAGAATCACGCTTTCGGATTTCAGGCCTGCATTAACAATAACGAAATCATCATCGACTGAAACAACTTCAGCAGTGATCACTTCACCGGAGCGCATTTCCTGGCGAGCCAGGCTTTCCTCGAAAAGAGCTGCAAAGCTTTCCATGGAGGAGGTTGTGGTTGAAAGGTTAGCCATTAAAAAAATATCCAGATAATCCCGCCGTGCAGCGGGTCAAATTAAAAAAACCACGAATCGGTGGGATTCACGGCACACTTACTACAAAAATTTAAGCATTTATGCTTTGCTGTCTGCAATCCAGTACAGCCTGAACCGCTTGCTCTATACTAAGCGCGCTGGTTTCCAGCAATGTTGCGTTCTTGCTTTGCTGCAGCGGAGCAACAGATCTTTGCTGATCTCTCGCATCCCGGGTTTGCAAATCCTGCAAGATGTCTGCCAGATTAGCATGTATCCCTTTTTCTATCAACTGTTTATAGCGTCTTTCCGCGCGTATCTCAGCACTCGCGGTGAGAAATATCTTGGTCTGCGCATCAGGAAATATAACGGTCGCCATATCGCGCCCGTCTGCCACCAAGCCGGGTACCTGGCGAAAGCTCTTTTGCAGGCCGAGTAACGCGGTTCTTAGCTGGGGGTGTACGGCTACCTCTGAGGCGCCACGGCTGATTTCCTCAGTGCGAACAGCCTCGGTGATAATCTCCCCATTAAGCAGTATCTGACCTTGTTCAAAACGGATATTCATTTTTTCTGCCAGGGCTGCCAGCGCGGTTTCATCCTGCCAGGAAACCCCCAGGTTTTTCGCTGCTAGTGCAGTGATGCGGTAGATGGCGCCTGAGTCCAGGTAGTGATAGCCAAGCTTGCTGGCGACTATTTGGGCAATGGTACCTTTGCCTGAGGCAGATGGGCCATCAATGGCAATAACGGGGATAGGGGCTGTGGACATGGATGTGATTCAGTAATTATTTGGGCTAATGGCTAATGCTTGCAAAACGTTCAAAATAGTCGGGAAAGGTTTTGGCCACACACTTTGGGTCGTTGATGGTGATGGGTACGCCGCCTAGCGCAACCAGTGAGAAACACATGGCCATGCGGTGATCGTCATAGGTATCTATGACGGCATTGGGCGTGAGTTGGAAGGGGGGCGTGACGGTAAGGTAATCGCTACCTTCTTCGACGGTTGCCCCCACTTTTCTTAATTCAGCTGCCATCGCGCTCAAGCGGTCAGTTTCCTTGACGCGCCAGCTTGCAATGTTGCGTAGGGTGCTGCTGCCATCTGCAAACAGGGCGAGTATGGCCAGCGTCATTGCGGCATCGGGGATATGGTTGCAGTCCAGATCTATGGCCTTCAACTTGCTGCCATTGTGACTGACATCAATCCAGTGTTCACCTGCGCTGATATTGGCTCCCATTAATTCCAGTGCCTCGATGAAGCGTATGTCGCCCTGGATGCTTTTGCTACCAACCCCTTCAACTCTTACCGGGCCTTGACCTATCGCTCCTGCAGCGAGAAAGTAGGAAGCGGAGGAGGCATCACCTTCTACATGAATGCTGCCAGGGCTTTGATAGCGGCTATTGGCTGGAATAGTGAATGAGCGCCATTCATCACGCTCCACCATGACACCGAATTGCGCCATCAGATTCAGCGTAATCTCGATATAAGGCTTGGAGATCAGATCTCCTGTCACTTCTATGGTGATGGCTTCACCAGCCAGTGGTAATGCCATCAGCAAGGCGGTGAGAAATTGACTGGAAACGTCGCCGCGCACCTTGATTGGTGCAGTCGTATTGAGGGTGGAGGAATGAATGCTGAGTGGCGGAAAGCCTGGGTTGTCCAGGTATTCTATGTTGGCCCCTGCGGTATTGAGCGCATCCACCAAATCCCCAATCGGGCGCTCATGCATACGGGCAATGCCCGAGAGTTCATATTCGCCTTGCGATAAGGCCAGTGCAGCGGTGAGTGGGCGGAAGGCCGTCCCTGCATTACCCAGGAACAGTGCAGCCTGTTTTACCGGAAAATGGCCCGCAGTACCGTGTACCCGCCATTGGTGTGCACCCGTTTGCTCAAGGCCGACGCCCAGGGTTAGTAAGGCTTCCAGCATGCGCTGGGTATCATCGGATGCCAGCAGGTCGTGTATTTCGGTGATGCCTGAAGCTAGTGCGGCTAGCAGCAGGGTGCGATTGGAAATACTCTTGGAGCCGGGGAGCTTGATGCTGCCATGGGCTTTGCTGGCGGCTTGAAGGGTCAGATTTTCCATGATGAGGCCTGTTGGGGGTGCTGTTGCGCCCATTCAATACGGGCGCGACTGGCACGATCAAATAATGCAAGTAATTGATTGCCATCCTCGTTATGCAGGGACTCGCGTAATTGCGACAGCGCTTGCTGGTAAGTGTCCAGCTCTTGTAACAGGGCTTCACGGTTGGCAAGGCTGATATCACGCCACATTTCCGGTGAGCTGCCAGCAATGCGTGTGAAGTCGCGAAAGCCACTGGCCGCAAACTCAAAAAACTGGGATGAATTAGTCCTCGAGGCCAGGTCATCAACCAGCGCAAATGCCAGCAGGTGTGGCAAATGGCTGACGGCGGCAAATATGCCATCATGCTCACTTGCACTCATCTGACGTACACGAGCGCCTGTTGTTTGCCATAGCTCGCGTACGGTATTCACGGCATGAGTGTCAGTGATTTCTGTGGGCGTAAGCACGACATTTTTATTGACGAACAGGTCGGCATTAGCGGCTGCAGGGCCACTTTTTTCTGCACCTGCAATCGGGTGCCCGGGTACAAAACGGCAGGCATGCTTATCAAGCAAACGCAAGGCGTCACTTGATATATCAGCCTTTGTGCTGCCAACATCGGTAATGACGGTATGGCTGTCAAGAAAGGGTGCAATTGCACTGAAGATGGCGGGAGTCTGGGCGACGGGCGTAGCAATGACCACTATGTCGGTATTGTGTAACGCAGCCGACAAGTCGGTTGCCGACTCATCAATGATCCCCAGGCTGATGGCTTCTTGCAGACTGTCACCATGGCGACCAATACCCACCACATGCCAGCCTGGCTGGGAACGTTTGAGCGCAAGTGCAAGTGAGCCACCAATCAGGCCCACACCGAAAATAAGCAGTTTTTTCAAGTTTGTAGTGCGACAGCTGTCAGATTAAAAGCGCGATTGTATCATGCTTGACAGGCACTTCGGGGGCTGGAGACAGTTAGCAAGAGCGGCGTTTTAGTGAGTTTGACATCACTAAAACGCCGTTTGCTCGGAGACGACAAGGAGTGAAGATTCAGAGTGCGTGAAGAGTAATAAAGTTCATTGGGCACGCAAGCTTTATGGTGTATTAATCTTGTCTTGATTGATCTGGGCCATCACCCTCAAGATGTATTGGCTGCCAGGACCCATCGACCAGGCCTTCCTGGGGCAGAAAGTTTTTTTTGTAAGCCATTTTACGGCTTTCCTTGATCCAGTATCCCAGGTATAGATAGGGCAGGTTGAGGGTTCTGCACCACTCCAGTAGCCACATCACATTGTAAGTACCATAGCTGGCGTGCAGGTCGCTGGCATCATAAAAAGTATATACCGCAGAAATACCATCGCGGACAATATCCACCACGCTGACCATCTTGAGTACGCCATGGTCGCGGAATTCCACCATCAGGCTTTCTACATTGCTCTGTACCAGAAAATTGCGGTATTGTTCGGCAGTTTCCGGGTCACCGGAACCCCCTTCATGCCGTGCAATTTGGTAGGCGGAATACAGTGCAAAATGTTCTTCAGAAAATGTCAGTTCCATCAAGGATACGGACAGGGTTTGATGATGGCTCCATGCGCGTCGCTGGCTGCGTTTTGGCTTGAATTCTGTCACGGGTAAGCGCACCGGAATGCAGGCATGGCAGGTTTCGCAGTGAGGGCGATAGGCAAACTTGCCACTACGGCGGAAACCCAGCTTGATCAAGCCGCTGTATGCCTGGGCATCAATCAGGTGATGCGGCGTCGCAATCAGGGATTGTGCTGGCTGATCCTTGAGGTAGCCACAGGCGTACGCAGTTGTCGCGTAGAACTGGATTTTTTGTAGATGTTGTTCACCAGGCAAGGTCATGAAGGGTAGTGTACCAATTCATCTAGCCGTTGGGAAAATTCTGCCCTAGAAATTTCGCGCGCTCCTAGAGAGATCAGATGCGCTGTCTTCATTTGGCAATCTATCATGCCGCATCCGCCCTGCTGTAAATGCTTGACCATGTGTACAAATGCCAGTTTGGACGCGTCGGTGACATGATGAAACATAGATTCACCATAAAACATATTCCCAATGCGAACGCCATACAGTCCGCCGACCAGTTTGCCATCTATCCAGGTTTCTGCGCTGTGGGCATAACCCAATGCGTGCAGTTGGCTATAACCATCCATAATCTGCTGCGTGATCCAGGTACCATCCTGTCCATCTCGCCCAGTGTTCGCACAGGCCTGGATGACCTCGCTGAATACGGTGTTGAAGCGTACTTCATAATCTGGCTTCTTCAAGCGTTTTGACAGCGACTTTGAAATCTTGAGCTCTTGCGGAAACAAGACCATGCGAGGGTCTGGACTCCACCACAAGATAGGCTCTCCTGCGCTGAACCAGGGAAATATCCCCAATTGGTATGCTTCCAGCAGGCGTTTGGCTGACAGGTCACCATCTACTGCAATCAGGCCGTTAGGTTCTTGCAGCGCTTCACTTAATGCAGGGAAAGGGGTATTGGCGTCCAGTGCGCGTACCAATCCACCTGGCAAACGGTAATAACGGTGGCTCATCTGCCAAACAGTGCGCTAACGAATAGGTGGGAAGGGATTAAATTCAGCATGATGCATTATCCATGATTCATGCCTAGCTTATCATCTGGATGGCATGCCTGGGGTGCTTTACCGGCCTGCGTCGGTATGCTTTAATGAGCCCATGCGCTATTTACGCACTTTTGCCCTGCTATTGCTCACCATATTTCTGATCGACACTGTTTCGGCCAGTACGGTATTGCATCTGCCGTCTGCAGATTCCATGCAGCATGAACATGCAGTCCATACACAACATGATCACCAGGCAATGCAGCATGCTAATCAACATGCAGGGCATGATACAAGCAGTGCAAATTGCAGCAGTTGCCATGATTGCCTGTCCTGTTTCAGTATGTTGCTGTCTTTGCCAACATTCAATACGATCGCGAAGCCATACAGTCCTCAAGATGATGCGCGTGAGGTCATATACTTCTCTCCCGCTTTAGCCTTGTTGCAACGACCCCCTATCAACTCATGATCGCAGCGGCATTGCCGCCCTTTACCAGTCCTTGAATACAAGGCTTTTTGATCATGTACGGAGTCAGCATCATGTCATCTACTTTATCCGCCGTTGTTGCGGCATTCATTCTTGTTGTTTCTGCCACTACTTATGCAGATACCCCGCAAACTCATGACCATAGTGCTCACGATCACAAGACACCCGAGCAGCATCTGCCTTATCAGCCTGCCCTGAATCAATACCAGGCATTTGAACCATCACCAGGCAAAACCTCTGGAAAACTCCCGACGAAGCAAGATGACCATGCAGGCCATCATGAGATGGAAGGTCATGCAGAGCATGACCATAGTCAGCATATGCAACACGGGAAATAGTCCATGAATGCCAAGCGAGATATCACGATGCGCGGTAGTGCGGCATTGTTGTTATTGCTCTCCCTGAGTGCTTGCACTAGTTTCAGTCGGGATGGTGGATTTGATGATGTCAAACAAGGCGTGGGCAAGCATCTCAAGCAGACATTGAGCTGGGAGCGGGATGGCAATTCGTCCGCTGAAACTGGTGAGCGTGTCAAAGAGTTGTTGGCGCAGCCATTGAGTGTGGATAATGCGGTACAACTGGCCTTGTTGAATAACAAAGGCCTGCAGGCCAGCTATGCCGAACTTGGGATTGCTGAGGCTGACCTGGTACAAGCGGGGCGTTTGCCCAATCCTCGCTTTTCCATGCTGTATGCGCGTAATGACGGGGATTACAAGATAGAGCAGGCATTCACCATGAATGTCTTTGCTTTTATCACCATGCCTAAAGCCACAGAAATCGAGCGGCGTCGGTTTGAGCAAACCAAGCAAGCGGTCAGCCTAGCTGTGATCCAACGGGCGCAAGTAGTGCGTCGCGCCTGGGTTCATGCTGTCGCTGCCAATCAGGCAGTGAGCTATGCTGCACAGGTTCAGCAATCTGCGGAAGCTGCTGCGGAGCTTGCACGGAGAATGTATCAGCAAGGCAACTGGAGTAAGCTGGATCAGGCGCGTGAGCAGGGGTTTTATGCCGATGCGGCGCTGGAGTATGCCAGAGCGCGTGAGCAGCAGGTGAATGCGCAAGAGGAACTGGCACGGTCATTAGGGCTGGCAGATAGAGCGCTTTTTACCTTGCCAGCCCACTTGCCGGATTTACCCAGCAATGAAGCCAGCCTGTTGCAGATAGAGAAAAATACCTTTGATCTGAGGTTAGATCTACAAGCCCAGCGCCTGGAAGTAGAAACCTTGGCTAAACGCCTGGGCCTGACAAAAACCACGCGCTTTATCAATGTGCTGGAGCTGGGTCCGGCGCGAGTGCTGGAAGGGCGGCGCGGAGACGCTTACAAGAATGGCGTGGAAGTCGCATTTGAATTGCCATTGTTTGATGCTGGCAATGCGCGGGTAGCGCGTGCTGAGGCGATGTATATGGAAGCCTTGAATCACACTGCACAGGTAGTGGTTGATGCACAGTCGGAAGTTCGTCAGGCCTATAACAGCTATGGGGTACGTTACGAGATTGCCAGGCATTATCGTGACGAGATTGTGCCCTTGCGTCATCGTATCCTGCAAGAAAATCAATTACGTTACAACGGCATGCTGGTCAGTGCATTTGATCTGTTGGCGGATGTCAGGACACAAGTGGGTAGCGTCAATCAATATATAGCAGCACTGCGTGATTTCTGGCTGGCAGAGGCTGATCTGGAGTTGGCAACCGTAGGGCCGCTAGCGCTCGCTGTTGGCAATCGAAAGGAATAGGAATGTTGAACAGGCGAGATTTCTTCAAGCTGGGAGGCGCAGCACTGGCTGCTGCCAGTGTGAGCAAGGTGGCCATGGCGGCTTTGCCTGAGATCGTCAGTGTAGAGCACGCGGACACGCAGTCTCCTTTGGTGCCACACAGTGGGCGCTCTTACAATCCAGTGGTTACCCTGAATGGCTGGACATTGCCCTGGCGCATGAACAATGGCGTGAAAGAGTTTCACTTGGTGGCGGAACCGGTGGTCCGTGAAGTTGCGCCGGGAATGCAAGCCCATCTCTGGGGCTATAACGGCCAGAGCCCTGGTCCCACGATAGAAGTAGTGCAGGGGGATCGTGTGCGTATTTATGTCACCAATCGCCTGCCAGAATCTACCAGTGTCCACTGGCATGGGCAGCGCTTGCCGAATGGCATGGATGGGATTAGTGGCTTGACCCAGCCTGCGATTGCACCAGGCAAGACTTTTGTTTATGAGTTTGAGGCCAAGCGTGCCGGGACGTTTATGTATCACCCACATGCAGATGAAATGGTGCAGATGGCTATGGGCATGATGGGTTTCTGGGTGACACATCCGAAAAATCCTGAGCTGATGCGGGTAGATCGGGATTATGTATTGTTGATCAATGCGTATGACATTGCACCAGGTAGCTATACCCCCAAGGTGAGTACCATGCTGGAACAGAATTTGTGGACTTTTAATAGCCGTGTGTTCCCAGGGATTGATTCTATGGTGGCAGCCAGGGGGGAGAAGGTGCGCATCAGAGTGGGAAATCTCAGTATGACCAATCACCCCATACACCTGCATGGGCATGAGTTTGTGGTGACTGGGACTGATGGCGGCTGGACACCGCCAGCTTCGCGCTGGCCTGAAGTGACGACCGACATTGCTGTGGGGCAGATGCGCGCGATAGAGTTTACCGCCGATGAGCCGGGAGACTGGGCATTCCATTGCCACAAGAGTCACCACACCATGAATGCGATGGGTCACGAAGTTCCCACCATGATAGGCGTGGATCAGCGCGACTTGGTAGATAAAATCACGGACTTGCTACCGGACTATATGCCTATGGGAGAAGCTGGCATGTCTGAAATGGGGGAAATGTCCATGCCCTTGCCGGAAAATACACTGCCCATGATGAGCGGCAATGGGCAGTTTGGCCCCATGGATATGGGTGGGATGTTTACTACAGTCAAGGTTCGCGATGGATTGAAAAAAGGAGACTATAAAGATCCTGGGCATTACAAGCACCCCAAGGGGACAGTGGCCTATGAGGTTGATAATACGGGCTTGAGCGTCGACCGAGCGCCTGTTCATCATGAGTCGGGACAAGGAACAGAAGTTCATGATGTGCATGTCAGGAAGCCTGCTTCTCATGACCATCATTGAATCGAAGGGTCTTCTGGGCTAATGATTACATTTATTAAAAAAGAGGGTGGTATGTAATGCGTTATGTAATTAATACACCGCTGAGCGGTGTATTAATTATTGCTCAGGCGTGTAGCCAGCTTCCGTGATGGCCTCCCTGAAAAGTGCTTGATCGGCGTTACTTTCTATACTGACGGTTTTGCTGGAGATATCTACATTTACCTTGGCGTTGTTATCCACTTCTAGCGCGGCTTGGGTAATGGACTGCACACAGTGATTGCAACTAATGTCGTTCACCTTGAATACATACATTGACTTGGTCTCCATGAGGACTTGATTGGTGTGTAAGTATGACATGGTAAAGTCCAGCCTTGATCCTGCCGTTATTGCTATTTAGAGATTGTGCTTCAGTATTGTATAAGCGCAATCATGATCGATTTGCCTGAAAAAGTGCTGCCATGCCCGAACCGGATGTACATACACTTGATTTTGCCATCAGCGGCATGACCTGCGCTGCTTGTGCTGGACGTATAGAAAAAGCACTGCACAAACTGCCGGGTGTAAACGTGGCTTCGGTCAACCTCGCGACTGAACGTGCGCATGTAGAAGCCGCAAGCCCTGGACTGGCCGAGGCTGTCACGGCAGTAGTGGCCAAGCTGGGGTATGGTGCGCAATTGATTCATCCGGGAACCCGGCTGCCGGATATCAATGATGGTCAGGAAGGGTGGAAGGTCGTATGTGCTGCCTTGCTGACCGCGCCGTTAGTATTGCCCATGCTGGGTAGTATTTTTGGACAGCATTGGATGCTCCCAGGCTGGGTACAGGCCTTGCTGGCAACGCCTGTGCAGTTCTGGCTCGGAGCGCGATTTTACAGGTCGGGCTGGAAAGCCGCGGTAAATCTGTCCGGTAATATGGATTTGCTGGTGGCAATAGGCACTTCAGCCGCTTATGGTTTATCTCTCTATCTGCTATTTCGCCACCCTGAACATCTGTATTTTGAGGCATCCAGTGCCGTGATCACCCTGGTGATGCTGGGTAAATGGCTGGAAACCCGCGCCAGACGCCAAACTACTGAGGCAATACGCGCCCTTCAGGCATTACGTCCGGATACTGCCAGAGTCAGGCGTGATGGGCAGGAGCGGGATGTGCCCTTGGCTAACATCAAGGTGGGTGATGTGGTTGTGGTGCGTCCGGGCGAACGTATGCCTGTAGATGGCAGGATTGTTGAGGGCATAAGTTATTTGGATGAGTCTCTACTGACCGGGGAAAGTGAGCCGGTCAAGAAATCCCTCAATGCGCGTGTCACGGGTGGAGCAGTCAATCTGGATGGCGTCTTGCTGGTGGAAACGCTGGCTGTTGGCACAGAAACCACATTGTCGCGGATTATCCGCATGGTGGAAGATGCACAGATTGCCAAGCCTGCCATTCAGCGGCTGGTGGATAAGGTCAGTGCGATATTTGTGCCTGTGGTGCTGGCGATATCCTTGTTTACCTTGTTGGGCTGGGGTTTCTATAACGGGGCGTGGGATCAGGCTTTGCTCAATGCGGTTGCCGTGCTGGTGATTGCATGCCCATGTGCACTCGGGCTGGCAACGCCGACGGCGATGATGGCGGGTACTGGTGTGGCAGCGCGCTACGGTATTTTGATCAAGGATGCAGATGCACTAGAGTTGGCACATCGCATCAATTATGTCGCCTTCGACAAGACTGGAACGCTTACTGAAGGTAGACCTGTGGTCACGGATGTATTGGTGGCAGGCACCGATGAAACAACGCTAATAAGCCTTGCGGCCTCCCTGGAAAGCGGGAGCCATCACCCCCTGGCACAGGCTGTGCTTGATTATGCCAAACAACATGCCATCACTTTTGCGGCGGCTACCAATGCAAGGGGATTACCAGGTCGCGGACTGCAGGCCACCGTGGCAGGACGTACGGTATTCTTTGGTAATGTGCGCTGCATGCAGGACATTGGCGTTGAGATGGGGCTGCTGGATGTTCAGGCGCAAGGGTTACTGCAACAGGGACTCACCATTTCATGGCTGGCAGAGAAAGAACAGGGGCAGGCTAGATTGTTAGGTTTGTTGGCATTTGGAGATGAGATCAAGCCTCAGTCCAAAGCCGCCATCCAACACCTGCGCAAACTGGGGATTCACACTATATTGTTGACTGGGGATAACCCGGTCAGTGCACAGCGCGTGGCTCAGCAGCTTGGTATGGATGAAGTACGTGCGGAACAGTTGCCGGAAAGCAAAGCCAGCGTCATCATGGCACTGCGCCAACAAGGCCATGTGGTGGCAATGGTAGGCGATGGCATTAATGATGCGCCAGCACTGGCGTCTGCTGATATTAGCTTTGCGATGTCCAGCGGTACGGATGTGGCCATGCATACTTCAGCCGTAACCTTGATGCGTTCGGACCCATTGCTGGTGGCAGATACGATTTTGGTATCGCGGCGCACTTACAACAAGATCAGGCAGAATCTGTTCTGGGCATTTATCTACAATATGATCGGAATTCCCCTAGCGGTCTTTGGCCAGCTCAGTCCGGTCATGGCGGGAGCCGCAATGGCACTTAGTTCCGTCAGTGTGGTATCGAATGCATTATTGTTGCGTCGTTGGCGCCCAAGTGCTGGGTCTTCACAGGAGTGATAAATGCTTCAACAAATAATGATCAATCAAGTGATTGCAGGGTAGAATCTGCGGCCATGGAAATCAATCATACGATGTCAGCTCACTACATCCAGCATGATCGTGTATTTGGTATGCAGTGCTATGGTGTATTTAATATCCAGGCCATGATGTGGGCCGGGATAGCGCATCGTGATCATCATAATCGGTGGGTTTATGCGTGGATATCACCCAGGTTTCCATAAGCCCCTGAAGTGGGGCAGTCTGTGGTCGTGGCTGGTGCTGGCCTGGCTAGGCATGCATGCTTGTTTGTCTGTGGCTGAACCATCGGCGCTGGCAGGGCAATGGTATGAGGCGACAGGGAGTTCTTTCAACCAGGTGGCACATGACAAAGACAACACGGGGCTCACTCCCGTTCTCCATCCGGCCAGCAGCGGTGGACACTTTCTTTATAAAGCCGATTTCGAGCTGCCCACCAGTGCGCATTACGTCATTGATTTTAAAAGCTCCAGCGTCATAGGAAAATTCACCCACCGGATATATGACGCTCAAGGCAAGCTGCTGTCTACGCTACATGGTGGGATCCAGTCCCAAGAACCCAATCCTTATATATTGCGCCATGGCCGCGATATGATGTTGCCAGCTGGGCATTACCGGCTAGTCAGTGAGCTTGAATCCCCTTTTTTTCTTGCTCATCCTGAGCCCTATTTAGCTACGCTCAAGACTTATCAGCAGTCCATCAAGCCGGGTAATGCCATGGTGCTCTTATGTTATGGCGCCATGTTTATTCTCATGATTTATTACTCGGCCTTGGGGTATGTGCGCAAGCAGGTGACGGACTATATGTACGCCCTGTTTATTTTTGGCAACCTGTTCTATAACGGCATGGCCTTGCTGATATTGCCAGACCTGGTGGGAATACACTGGTTTTACCTGATCAGCTTTCCTATCCTGTTTTCAAATATTGCGTACATCTTGTTTGTGACTCACCTATTGGGAATCAACCAGCAAAAATACTCCATGCTCTATCGCGTGGGGCGCTGGATTATTTATGCCATGGTGATATTTATCCCCGTTTCCATACTATGGCCGCATTGGTCATTGGAGTTTGATCGCTATGGTGTTGGCCTGATCATGTTATATGGGTTGATTGCTGGCATCAGGCGCGCATGGCGTGGCCATTTGATTGCCAAGTATTACCTGGTGGCTGTAATGGCGTTCTTTGTCATCGGTTCTTATTCCATTTCGAATGCCCAGGTGCATGGTTCCAATACGATTTATATTGAGCACTTCGGCATGTTGGCAGTCACGGTGGAAATGGTATTGCTGGCCTTGGTGCTTGCACGCCAGTTTGCCCTGCTGCACCATGAAAAAGAGCATGCATTGACTTTGTCTGAGCATCATCTGCAAATTGCGCATACCGATGCACTGACCAGTTTGCCCAATCGTTATGCGCTTGATCAGCAACTGGATATGTTGCCGCCAGAAGGGGTGCTGGTGTTTATTGATATCGATGGCCTGAAATTTTACAACGATAATTTTGGACATAAGCGTGGAGATGAGCTGCTGTGCGGTTTTTCCCAGGCAGTGCAGGAGGCCATGGGCGAGACGGGGGTTCTGCATAGAATTGGCGGTGACGAGTTTGCCATTACCAGCGCATCGGGTAATGTCAGCCAATTAGAGTCGCGCCTGCAGGCCGCGATGAAGGTGCTGCATACTCGAGGTTTCGAATTTTCCGGAATGAGCTATGGTATTGCCCATGCCATGGAAAGCCGGGATGGTAACGTATTGAAATATCTTGCGGAT
Source organism: Methylobacillus gramineus (assembly GCF_020532675.1). Taxonomy (GTDB): domain Bacteria; phylum Pseudomonadota; class Gammaproteobacteria; order Burkholderiales; family Methylophilaceae; genus Methylobacillus; species Methylobacillus gramineus. Next base: position 345,520 of record NZ_JAJAVE010000001.1, read on the forward strand.
ACACGCATGTATGCCCATAAGCGCGAACGTCAGCGTGGCATGCCGCAATTTTCCAGAAAAATAACGACACAAACATAACTTTTTTAACCAGGGGAGATTTAAGATGAAGAAGTGGCCTTTGCTGTGGCCAGTGCTATTATGCCTGGCTTTACCTTTGATTGCGGCGTGGTTTGCCTATCCCGATACTCACCTGCCGCCCGGCTTCGGTGTGTTCCCACCTGATTATGTTTCCGATATGCCCGGCTTCAACCTGCTGGTGTTCACCCTGGTGGGGCTGGTCGAGATCGCATTTGCTATTTTCCTGTTGTTCCCGACCTGGTTTGGTTTCAAACAGGTGAGTCCTGGCCCGGCACCCAGCAAGCTGTCATTCCCTATCTGGTTCTGGATAGGCGCCGTATTCATGCTGTTCTTCTGGTGGCTGATGTGGACACGCATCACGCCGTTCGGTGATCTGGTCTACTATGCGTTCAGCCCAATGTGGTGGGGCTTCATTCTGGTGCTGGATGGCTTGGTTTATCGTCGGAACAATGGGATTTCGCTGGTGTCCAGCAAGCCCAAAACGTTTGCCATCAGTGCCTTGGTCTCGGTATTTGGCTGGCTGTTCTTCGAGTATTACGATTACTTCGTACTCGGCAACTGGTACTACCCCAATACGCATATTCCCGGCCTGTCGCACGAGTTGATCGTCGCTCTGTTCCTGATTGCCTACACCACAGTCTGGCCTGCGATCTTTGAGTGGTACACACTGCTCAAGACCTGCCCCAAGCTCTCTGTACGCTACAGTCAGGGGCCCAAGCTGGCATTGCCATCCAATTTGTTGATCTTGGGTGGTTTTGCGCTGATCTTCCTGATGACATTCCTGCCTTATCCGCTGTTCTGGGTGGTGTGGGTAGGCCCGATGATGGTCGTGTCTGGCGTGCTGATTCGCCTCAATATCTGGAACCCCTTCAGTGCCTTGGCTCAAGGTAATTGGGCACCCATGATATTGGTGGCACTGGCCTCGTTATTTAATGGCTTCTTCTGGGAGGTCTGGAATTACGGTAGTGCTCATCCGATGCCGGAGCTGGCAACTAACCCTAACTACTGGATCTACAACATCCCGTATGTCAATGTGATCCATATTTTCGCCGAAATGCCGATAGAAGGTTTCTTTGGGTACCTGCCGTTCGGGGTGCTGGTCTGGGTGGTCTTTATCTGGGCGGGAAATCTTCTCGGTTTCGATACCAGTATAGACCTGGATCAAAAGTAGTAGCGTAATCATCAGGAAGTAAAAAGGCCGGCGGATGCCGGCCTTTTTATGTGTGAAATCAATTTACCTTTATTGCCACTGGCGGCTGAGCATGAAATGCAGGAATAAAGCCTCATTCCTTAGTTGGGCATTGCCAAAGGGCAGTTCGGGGTTGTTATAGTTGACCTTGACCACAGGCGAGTATTCAAACCCGCCGGTGAAGGTCCATTCCGGACTGAATTTATAAGCTGCCCCTGCCGTGTAATGATGTTCGAGTATGCCTGCAATGAACGGTGTGGTTGTCGCCCGAGGAATCGGGTTCTTTCCGTAGTTGTAGCCCGCATATAGCGTTGTTTTGTCATTGAGCTCATATGCCAGGCCCATTGCGATCACGACCTGGTTGTGCCAATCCAGGCGATTGATATTTGACAGTTGTTGTGGGACAAAAGCACTATCTGGATTCTTGGCGCTTAGGGTGGTCGCTTTCAAAGCATCTGCCCAGTTAATCCAGTTAATCTTCACCGCCAGGAGCCAGTCAGTGTCAGGCTTCCACGCCAAACCGACTGCTACTTCCCGTGGCGTGGCAAACCCTTCCAGCTTTGCATCATCGTAATGGACGGTTTGTGGGCCAATGTTAAGTGCAAACGTTCCACCAGTCAGTGGCAGCTTGGTTTTTTCTGTGTAAGCTGCGCCAAATGTAAGCGTGGGGCTGAGTTTGTATTGCAGGCCCAACTTGAAATTGGGGCGTATGCCATCTACATCCGCAATTTTGACACCGCTTGTGGTACTAGGCGTGTCACGATAGAGCGATTGCTGGAGGCTGGCGTAAGTAAGGCCAATGGTTGCGCCCAATGACAGATTGTCTGTTACCTGGCAGCCCATGCCCATGGCAATCTTGGCGATACCGAATTTTGCAGAAAAATTATCCTGGGTGCCCGATGAGGTATTGATGTTGCGGAACACACCACCAGCTCCCCCTTGCACAAAGGTTCCAATACCCGCAGTACATGGCAGGTCATTCAGTGACTGAGCGTAACTACCTCCTGCCAGAGGAGTGTAACGGTTGGATGCATGGACATCGTTACCATATTGGTCTTCGTGGGAGAGATCCAATGTGCGCAGCAAGCTACCGAAGCCATTGAATACCTTGCCGTGAATTTGCGCCAGGCCTGCCGGGTTGGTGTTGATCGCAGATGAATCACGGGCAACTGCCACGTCGGCCCCGCCCATTAACAGGGATTCACCGCCGAAACCAATCAGGTTGAAGCCATTGGTGGCATGCGCAGGTAGCGCCAGGCTGAGTAACAAGGTTGCCGCTCCCCGGCCTGCTTGTTGCGCTGTCAGGCGCATGAGTCTGGTAGTCATTGAGTAATTGCCTGATTTATCAATTGATTTTAGAAATTTTTACTGTACTTTTATCATAGGGCTGGCATTCCAAGGTAAAATGCACCCCCTATGGAATCACCTCGTTTATTAAGCGCCTATCGCCCCTATTGGGCCAAGCGTTTCGGCACATCCCGCATTTTACCCATGAGTCGCGCTGAAATGGATATTTTGGGTTGGGATAGTTGCGACATTATTCTGGTCACGGGCGACGCCTATATTGATCATCCAAGCTTTGGTATGGCCTTGATCGGCCGTCTGCTGGAAGCCCAAGGCTTTCGTGTAGGAATTATTGCACAACCGGACTGGCAGTCAGCAGATCCTTTCCGTGCCTTGGGTAAACCCAACCTCTATTTTGGTATTACCGCTGGCAATATGGATTCCATGGTCAACCACTATACGGCTGACCGCAAGATACGTTCTGATGATGCGTACACTCCAGATGCGGTTTCGGGCAGGCGTCCTGATCGTGCCATCCTGGTCTACTCGCAGCGTTGTCGTGAGGCCTTTCCTGGAGTGCCGCTGGTGATTGGGAGTATTGAGGCATCTTTGCGCCGTATTGCCCATTACGATTACTGGTCAGACAAAGTCCGTCGCTCGGTCTTGGTCGATTCCAAGGCTGATATCCTGATTTATGGCAATGCTGAACGTGCCTTGGTGGAAATCAGTCACCGCATTGCCAAGGGTGAAACTCTCAGCGACATTACGGATATTCGTGGTACCGCGTTTTTACGCAAAGTCCTGCCAGAAGGTTGGCAAGAGGTGGCATCCACGGCACTGGATCGCCCAGGAAAAGTGGATACCCCGGTTGACCCCTATGCCATGGAACCTGCGATGGAAAAAACCGGTGCCTCTTGTGCATCGACTTCCGCGGCTGCAGCTGCTGCGGCTGATTTGGGCCCTGGAGTGCAGGCCATTACCATTGTGCGCAAGCCGAAGGCAGACCGCAGCAAACAATTCATTCGCTTGCCTGATTTTGAGGAAGTTGCGCGCAATCCAGTGCTGTATGCGCATGCCTCACGCGTATTGCACCTGGAAGCCAATCCCGGCAATGCGCGCGCGCTGGTTCAGCGCCATGGTGACCGAGAAGTGTGGCTGAATCCGCCGCCGATTCCTTTGACCACCAAGGAAATGGACTACGTCTACGACCTGACCTATGCGCGTACGCCGCACCCGGTTTATGAAAAAGCCCGAATCCCTGCCTGGGAGATGATCCGCTTTTCGGTCAATATCATGCGCGGTTGTTTTGGCGGATGTACTTTTTGCTCGATCACGGAACATGAAGGCCGTATCATCCAGAGTCGCTCTGAAGAGTCTATTCTGAAGGAGATCGAGGAAGTTCGCGATAAAGTCGAGGGTTTTACTGGCACAATCTCTGATCTTGGTGGCCCTACAGCCAATATGTATCGACTGGCCTGCAAGAGTGAAAAAATCGAGAAATCCTGTCGCAAGCTGTCATGCGTATTCCCCGGCATTTGTGAAAATCTTGATACCGACCATTCCGCCTTGACCCAGCTTTACCGCAAGGCGCGCGCCATTAAAGGCATCAAGCGTATCCAGATCAGTTCTGGTTTGCGCTATGACCTGGCGGTGAAATCACCCGAGTACGTCAAGGAGCTGGTGCAGCATCACGTGGGCGGTTATCTCAAGATAGCGCCTGAGCACTCTGAAGAAAATGTGCTCAACAAAATGATGAAGCCGCGCATGGATGCCTATGACGAATTCAAGGCCATGTTCGAGAAGTTCTCGCGTGAAGCAGGTAAGGAGCAGTATCTGATCCCTTACTTCATTGCGGCACACCCGGGCACCACAGATGAAGACATGCTGAATCTGGCGCTCTGGCTCAAGAAGTATGATTTCAAGCTCGATCAGGTGCAGACATTCACGCCCACGCCGATGGCAATGGCGACGGCCATGTATCATTCCGGCAAAAACCCGTTGCGCAAGGTGACTGAGGATAGTGAAGATGTGCCTATCCCCAAAGCGGGTAATGTGCGCCGCCTGCATAAGGCGTTTATTCGCTATCATGACCCCAACAACTGGCCAATGCTGCGTGAGGCACTGAAAAATATGGGCAGGGAAGACCTGATCGGGAATAGCAAGAAACACTTGATTCCAGCCTGGCAACCGATTGTCGCCAAGCAGCCTGTGCCTGCCAATGGCAGTCGCCGTCCGGCCAAGGTGCCGTTTGCTGCTGGGAGTGGCAAGCCCGGGAATGGTAAGCCTGGTGTTTCCAGACCGGCTTTAGGCAAGCCGGTGGCCGCAAAGCCGAGCCAGGGTAAACCGGTCAAGAAAAACAACCGCCCACATCGCTAGGGAAACCAGGTGGATCAACTATTTTCTTTTAAAAGCCTCTTGCGAGGCTTTTTTTCTGTGCTGGCAATGCTGCTGCTATCTCAGTCAGCCATTGCGCGCGATATACCCAATATCCCGGTGACTGAAAATGGCATGCTATGGAAGCTGGAATCCAGGCAAGGCACCATCAGTTATTTGTTTGGCACGATACACACCGATGATCCACGAGTGACCAACCTGACTGAGTCCGTGACCAGGGCGCTCGAAGGGAGTGACGTGTTCTTGATGGAAATACTGCCTTCCAGTGACACGGCGCCTTATTTTATGCGTGATATCAGCCTGGACCAGTTGGTGAATCAGCAGGAGCTGGAAAAAGTCTTTGAGCTTGCCGATTTTCATGTGATTGACCGCGATCTGGTCTTGCGCATGAAGCCCTGGCTGCTTGCCATGGTATTTGATCTGCCTAGCTCGCAATCTCCTTATACCCTGGATGTGCAGCTGTATATGCAAGCGCAGCGGGCGGGGAAAAAGGTACAGGCATTGGAAAGTGCCAGTGAGCATTTTGGTGCACTGGAGAATATCAGCAGAGAAGAACAGTTATTGATGCTACGCAGTGTGCTGGCACGCAGCCAGGAAGAGAAAGAGGCGGATTTCGAGCGCCTGATCAGTGCCTACGAGGCTGGTGATTTGCGTAAAGTTGGCGAGCTGGATGAGCAGATGACAGGAGATACCCTGCCTAAAGCTTTGTGGGACAAGCTCAGGGTGAAATTGCTGGATGAGCGCAATGTGCTGATGGCTGAGAGGATTGAAAGTGCCGCCATGAAAAAGGCGGTGTTTGCCGCAGTGGGGGCGGCGCATCTGCCAGGAGAGGGCGGGTTGATCACGCGCATGAGGCAAAAAGGTTTCAAAATCAGCCCGGTTCAATTGCTTTCTCACTAGGAGGACATTGCCTCCATCATCTCAAATAGTCAGCTTCGGTGGAGGCCAGTGTTTTTTTGCCGTTTGATAGCAAACTGATAGACGCGGCGTTTTTTCCACCAGATAAGAATACCGGTAATAATCAGCATGGTCACTGCAATGCCACTCACCGCAATCATGATGCGGCCAGCGAGTCCAAAAGCCTTGCCTGAATGCAGGGGAAACATCCATGCCGTGAAGGTGTCCCCCGCTGTGTTCCCTGTCTCCCACTGAATGCTATTGGCTAGGCCAGTCCTGGCATCAATGACGACATAAGAGTATCCCAGGATATCGAGCCAGATGCCTTTGGCGCTAAAAGAGACATGAAATTGATGCAGTTCTGCAGCGTAATACACACTCTGCACCTGAGCCTTGATATGACTTTCTTCTAAGTATCGTTTACCGATGAGCACCGCGTCTTGAAATGTAATTTGTTCTGTTGACAGTGTCAGCTCAGTATCAGTCGCCGCAGGCAGTCGAACTGAAATGGGAGAGAATATGTTGACGACTGGGGCAAATACCTCCTCATAAAGATTGAGGCGCACGGACGATACAGCCAACACAAGCAGCAGCATCCATAGCCATAGTCCACTTGCGCGATGTAGGTCGTAATTCATGCGAATTGATCCTGTGGAACGTTTGATTAGCCAGGCTTGTTTCCATGACGACCAAGAAAATTGTTTACGTGGTAAGGTTAGGTACAAGCCGATAAAACAATCAAGCGTCCAGAATATAGCGACCATGCCGAGTAGCCAGATGCCCCATTTTCCAGGTAAAAGTAATGAGTAGTGCAGCTTGTAAATCAGGGGAATGAGATTGTCGCGAGTGAACGCTGGATCTCGTGTATTGCGTTTTCCAAGTTCGAGGCCAGTGTATGGGTTAATAAATATTTTGTTATGCGTCACGGCATCGTCGCCTGGCCATGATTGCAAATAGAATATTGCGCTGTGATCTGGCTGTGCGTTCAGGTTGATCTGGTTTACTCGGGCTTGTGGGTGGCGCGAGGCAACTATGTCCCGGAGCTTATAAGGGGAAAGCGGCTCATTTCCCGTTGGCAGGACCTTGAATAGGTGCGGGTTAAGCCAGCTATCCAGCTCATGCTCAAATGCAATGATGCTGCCAGTCAGGGCGGCAATCGCTAAAAAAGCAGCGATGGCCAGCCCACCATAACGGTGTATAGCCAGCAGGACCCCTCTGGTCGACATGTGATAGTGGCTTAGAACTCTATACCAATCGAGCCGATGATGCGGCGAGGGTAGCCAGGATGTATTTCGCCGCGTGTGGATGACGCATTGAAGTATTCCTTGTCCAGCAGGTTTTCAGTGTTTAGTTGTGTGGTGATTCTATGTTGGCTGGTTTTCCACTGGTATGACAGGTACAGATCGGTACGCATAAAACCGGGCAGCATGAATGAGTTCGCATTGTCTCCCTGACGCTGGCCTTGAGCCACAATACCGCCGCCCAGGCTTAGGCCATCTAGTGTCCCTGTCAGCTTATATTTCCCCCACAAGCTAGCGGCATGTTTCGGTGTTCCTGAGAGCTGGTTGCCTTGGTTGCCATTGTTGTCTCTGGTCAAGGTGGCATCGGTATAAGCGTAATTGGCAATCAGACTGAGATGGGGGCTTATGTGCCCTGTAATATCAATTTCGACACCACGGCTGCGGGCCTCTCCTGATTGAACGTTGAATCCTGTATTGATTGAGTCTGCGGTCAATACGTTTTGCTTGGTCAGGTGGTAGAGCGCAAGATTGGCTGCAACACGGCCATCCAGCAATTCACTTTTAAAGCCTGTTTCATATTGCTGTGCGGTTTCTGGCTTGAATGCCTTGCTATTGAATGACGTGCCCGAGTTGGCTGCGCCGAATGATTCGGTATAACTTCCATAGACCGATAGTGCGGGCGTTAGCGCAAATACGATCCCTGTACGAGGTGAGAAGCCTTCATCATCGGTTTTGGTTCTGGCTGTACTGGATTCGCTCACGGTTTTTGCCTGGTCATACCGACCTCCAAACAGCACATGCACTCTGGAAGACAGTTGAATCTGGTCCTGTATATAAATTCCATGCCAGTCATTTTTGGCGCTGTTATGTCTGAATGCCGCATTAGGTTTTGCGAGGTTATAGCTGGGATTAAACACATCCACAGCAGGAAAGGCAGTGAAAGCAAAAGGGGCATGGTTAGATGCCGAATAGTAATCGGCGCCAATCAGTGTTTTGTGTGCGAGGCTACCAGTCTTGAATTTGCCTTCAAGCTCCAGCGCATTGAAATTTGCCCGGAAATTCTCCTTTTGCTCAAAATAAGTTCGGCTCATCGTACGCCTATCACTATTAAGTGTCCCCGATGGATTGACTTGTATTGCATGGCGGTTTGTTTGTTCTGAGACAAATTGATGCCGCAATGTCCAGCCTGGGGTGAAATCGTGTGACCATGTGATGCCCGCCTGGGTTGATTCATTCGATTGTCCGGCAAAGGGTGTGGCAAGATTGGTGCTGATAGGAACGGATGCTGGACGTTGACCGATGGCAACGACACCTCGGTCTAGCTCCTGCTTGGTTTTTTCATATTGCAGATTAAAGTTGATATGTGTCGAGTCACTGATTTTCCACGTTAATACGGGGGCAAAATAACTACCTTCGCTATCAATAAAGTCGCGGAAGGAGTCACTATTCTCGTAAGCGGCATTGATACGGTATAGCACGGACTGATCTTCGTTAAGCGGGCCCGTGCTATCCAGTGTGGTTCTATAAAGATCATTGGAACCGAACTGTTGCTTGATGGCGTGGTAAGGAGTGCTCAGCGGCTGCTTGGACACCTGGTTGATAATGCCGCCAGGCTCACCTCGACCATAGAGGACGGAGGCAGGGCCTTTTAACACTTCAATACGCTCAATATGGGCCGTGCCTTGCAGGAAACTGCCAAGTGATCGTCCTCTATAGCCATCGCGCAAGACGATGCTGCTTAAAAACCCGCGTGCATAGTACTGCTGTATGGTATTGCCGCCGTTGTATGAGGGGATGATGCCACTGACCATTTCCAGGCCCTGCTGCAGCCGGATGGTCTGCCGCTCATCCAGCACATCTCTTGTGACAATTTGGATGGAAGACGGGACTTCCATCAATGCAGTATCTGTCTTGGTGGCCGTTCGGCTGCTTTTTACCAGATATCCCTGTACGGGTTCTGATGCCGTATTTTTTGTAGCGTGAACACTCATTTCAGGCAATCTTGTCGCGCTATTGTCGTCAGGGGATTCCTTTAATAGCTTGATCTTGCGTAATGAATAAGCGCCTCCTCCACGATTTTCCAGGCTATAAGCACTGCCTTTTAACAGTTGTTCAAAGCCTTCCTCAATACTGTAAATACCTTTCAGTCCTGGGCTTTTCAGGCCTGCGAGTAATGTAGCGTCAAATGATAGCTTGGTGCCCGTGATGGCTGCAAATTCAGCTAGGATATGTCCCAGTGGCCCTGCAGCCAGCTCATATGGTTTTTTGTCACTTAAGGCAGCTTGTACTTCTGCCAGTACTGGCGTGCTCAGTATGCTGGTGGCAATTCCCAGGCTGAGAAGCGCATATTGAATGGCTGGACGCAGGCGCCTGGTATGAAGTGTTGGTGCGGATGACACGATGTACTCCCTTGTGTATTGGTATCGGGTTTCCCTGTGAATCAGGGTTTCATCATGTACACCGGATGAGCGGGAAAAAAGTATCAGGTTGAGAGAATTAAATGTGGGCTAGGTCTGCAGTGGTTCGATGCTGACCCAATATCGGGTCATGGAGTGGATCTGGATTGGTAAGGTTTTTTTCAGCAACTCCAAGCTAGCATCGCTATCCAAAAGTGGGAAAGCGCCTGATACACGCATGTCTTGAATGGCGGGATGACAACGCATTATTCCTGAGCGGTAACGTGACAGTTCAGCGACCAGGTCTCCCATCCGCATGTCCTGGGCAAGCAGCATGCCTTGATTCCACAGGGCTAGTGCGGGATCCAGCGTTTGCGGGCCCTGGATGCTATTGGCATTGAATATAGTTTGTTCACCGTGATGAATCACGCTGGTCTGGCGCTGAGGCAATTCAATGCGCACAGCGCCTTCAAAAACCCCCAGCAAGGTATGGTCAGCATGATTTCTGACGTTAAAACGGGTGCCAAGTGCAGTCAGCTTGCCATGGGGCGTACTGACGATGAAAGGGCGTTGTGCCGGGTCTTGATGACCTGTTTCGATGAGAATCTCGCCATGATGCAGAATGAGCTCTCGTTGCCGGGGAGTATATCGAATATCCAGGCTGGTAGCCGTGTTGAGTATGAGTGTGGTACCGTCGGCCAGTTGCAAGGCATGTTGTTCACCAGTGGCGGTATGATAATCTGCTTGCCAGTCTTGCCAGGGCAGGGTTTTGTAAGCAATCCACGCACCTGGACCTGCGGCCAGCAATAAACCCAAGCCGTGTATCAGTTTACGACGCTGCTGACGGTGCAGGCGCTGGAGTGTGTGATGCCCAATATCGACAGGCACTTGCTCAAAAGTAGTCAGCAGCCGTTCTGCACGTTGCCAGGCCTGGTCATGCTGCAAGCTTTGTTGACGCCAGGCTTCAAAGGCTTGGTGACTGGATGGGCTGATCTCGCCCGATTGGAGGAGTACCAGCCACTCGGCGGCTTGTTCCAGTATGTGCTGATCGAGAATGGCGGGAGTCATAGTGCGATCAGGCATGTGACAAACGCTTGTTGCATATGGCGCTTGACGGTGATCAACGAGATGCCGAGTTGATCGGCAATCTGCTGATATTTCATTCCCTCAAGCTGTGCCAGCATGAAAATCTTCCTGGTCTTGCCTGACATCCCGTGAAGTAATTGATCAATCCGTGCCAAGGACTCCAGAATCAATAGGCGGCTTTCTGGGGAGGGCACATGGGTTGGCGGCAGCAGGGCAATGGTGGCTTGATAAGCGCGTTCAATTTCCTGGTGGCGCCAGTGGTCAATAATCAGGCCTTTTGCAATATGTGTGATCAAGGCACGTGGCTCGTGCCCAATATGCTGAAGCCGCTCTTTATCCATCAGCCGCATGAACGTGTCATGGGCCAGGTCAGCGGCATCCCATGAGTTACCCAGTTTCTTGCGTAGCCAACCGTGCAGCCAGCCATGATGGTCGCTATATAACGAATGGAGTTGCTGTTGGGCTGCTAGGTCAAAACTTGACATGGAAAATAATTAAATAAGAATCGTTACTAATTTTAGCGAATATCATGATGGCTACGCAATGCATTTGCTTCAGACCACTTGCCTGCAGGCACGCAGGCTATAATCTATCTACACTCATCCTCAGGATCACAGCTTATGGCTGACCGTATCAATCTTCGCCCCCTGGAGCGTAACGATCTGCATTTTGTGCACAAGCTCAATAATAATGACACCATCATGCGCTACTGGTTTGAGGAGCCGTACGAGGCGTATGACGAGTTGGTTGCACTGTATGACCGACATATTCATGAGCAGAATGAGCGGCGTTTCATCATCCAGCTGGAGACAGGAGAGTTAGCGGGCTTGGTCGAGCTGGTGGAGATCAACTATATTCATAGACGGGCAGAGTTCCAGATTATCGTCGCTCCGGATTATCAGGGACGGGGTCTGGCCAAGTCAGCGACACGCATTGCGGTGGGTTATGCTTTCCGCGTACTGAATCTGCATAAGGTCTATCTGGTTGTCGATCAGGATAACCTGGCCGCGATTCATATTTATGAAAGCTGTGGGTTTGAGGTGGAGGGGCACTTGAAGGAAGAATTCTTTTCCAACGGATCCTATCGTGATGCTCTGCGCATGAGGCTGCTGCAAGGAGATTATTTGCGCCATGTGGGCGCGGCCCCGGTCGATGCATCCGTATTGCGCGAATGGCAAGACGAGTGAGCTTGCCATTCGCTATTGCAGTTAAGACACCACTTTCAGGCCGATAATCGAGCCTATCAATAACAGCAGGAACAGTAAGCGCAAGGTACCGGCTGGGTCGCCAAACAGCCAGATACCGATGATGGCGGTGCCACATGCACCGATGCCGGTCCAGACTGCATAAGCGGTGCCTAGTGGTATGCCCTCCAGCGCTTTTGTCAGCATGAAGAAACTCAGGAAGGCAAAAATCAGGAAGCCGATAGAGGGTAAGGGTTTGCTGAAGCTTTCAGACATCTTCAGGCAGGTGGTAAAGCCGATTTCAAGCAGGCCAGCGAGTACTAGGTATATCCAGGACATATTGTTCCCTTTCGTGCAGATCGGGTCGTCCCGGATGTAATGACCATAATGGGGTCGTTCCCCTTATGTCGATAATAGCAAGATACTTTGCCATTGAGTGATTAGCCTGATTTTTTCACGCCCAAGTTTGGCTGTCAAATGCCGAGTTCAGGAGTGCAGTCCGATGGCATGCATGAAAAGCCGCATCAGATAGGCCGCAGCGAGCATGGCGAGCACACTCGCCGTCCATATTGATATAAGCCAGAGCAGGCGTTTTAGCCACAAGGCGCGCGGTTTGGCAGGATTAGTGATAGCCATCGCCGTGGCGAACCTTGCCTTTGAACACCCGATATGACCAGACGGTATAGATCAATATGACAGGGATGATCAACAACGTGCCGACTAAGGCAAATACCAGGCTTTGCGTAGGGGCTGCGGCATCCCAGATTGAAACCGATGGTGGGATGATATTCGGCCAGATACTGATGGTTAAGCCCACCAGCCCCAACAGCACGATGATCAGCGCAGAAATGAAGGGTTGCATGTCATAGCCGGATTTTAGCTCGCGCATCAGGGAGTAAATGCTTATGGCCACCAGTACGGGCACTATAGCCAGGAAGTAGAAGTTGGGCAGGCTGAACCAGCGATCTGCAATGTTTGCATGCGCCAGTGGGGTCCAGATGCTGATAATGGCCAATGCCATGACGACCATCGCGATCAGGGGACGGGTGAGTGCCAGCATGCGTTGTTGCAATTGCTCTTCCGTTTTCATGATCAACCAGGTGCTGCCCAGCAAAGCATAGGCAATCAGGACGCCAATGCCGGTAAAAATCGAGAATGGCGTCAGCCAGTCCAGTTCGCCACCGATAAATTCCTTGTTCTCAACCGGAATGCCATTGATGTAAGCACCCAATATCACGCCCTGGAAAAAGGCGGCCATGACAGAGCCACCAATGAAAGCCTTATCCCAGATATGCTGTTCTTTTTCAGGTGCCTTAAAGCGGAACTCAAATGCTACCCCACGAAAAATCAGGCCTAGCAGCATGAGAATAATCGGTTGATACAGTGCACTCAATACAATGGCATAAGCCAGGGGAAATGCCGCCATCAAGCCGGCACCGCCAAGTACCAGCCAGGTTTCATTGCCATCCCAGACCGGTGCTACGGTATTCATCATCACATCGCGATCATGTTTATCCTGCACGAATGGAAACAGGATGCCAATGCCCAGATCAAAGCCGTCCATAATCACATACATGGTGATAGAGAACAGAATGACTATCAACCATATAACAGGTAAATCAAAGTCCATAGAAATGCTATTCCTTAGGGTTGGATAAGGGTGACTCAATCGAGAAGGATGTATCAGTAGCTGACAAGGGCCGCATGGCTTGTTTATGTTCGCCGGGGCCACCGTCTTCTCCATGGTCTGCCTTGATCACAGGTTGCCTGATCAGGCGGAATAGATAGCTTATGCCAATCCCAAACACAAAGAAGTAGACCACGATAAACAATGCCAGTGAAACAGCAAGGGAAGATATGTCGTGTCGTGAAACTGCATCCGTGGTGCGCATGATGCCATAAACCACCCATGGCTGACGGCCAATTTCAGTGGTAAACCAGCCTGCCAGAATGGCAATGATACCCGCAGAGCCCATCCATAGGGTGCATTGTAGGAACAGCCGTTGTTGATATAGTCGTCCCTGCTTGCGCAACAGCAAGCTCCACAGACCGAGCAGAATCATCAGCATGCCCAGACCCACCATAATACGGAAAGACCAGAAAATAATGGTCGCATTTGGCCTGTCTTCTGCTGCGAATTCCTTGAGTCCGGCGATTTGGCCATCCCAGCTGTGGGTGAGGATCAAGCTGCCCAGACGGGGGATTTCCAGTGCATAGTGGTTTTTCTCCTGCGCCATATCGGGTACGGCAAATAATATCAATGGAAAACCCTCTCCATCATGATTCTCCCAGTGGCCTTCCATGGCAGCAATTTTGGCAGGCTGGTGCTCCAGTGTATTAAGGCCATGAAAATCGCCGACTATGGCCTGAATGGGGGCAACAATGACCAGCATCCACATAGCCATGGAAAGCATGGTGCGCACCGCTGGACTATCGTTTTTACGTAGTAAATGCCAGGCTCCGGCTGCGCCTACCAGGAGCGCCGTCGCCAAGAATGCGGCGATGCTCATGTGCACCAGGCGATAAGGAAACGATGGGTTGAAGATGATCTGCCACCAGTCGGTTGGAATGACCACCCCATTGGCAATTTCAAATCCTTGTGGGGTCTGCATCCAGCTATTGGATGCCAGTATCCAGGTGGTGGAAATCAAGGTGCCAATCGCGACCATGAGCGTGGAGAAAAAATGCAGTCCAGGCCCCACCCGGCTCCAGCCAAACATCATGACACCGAGGAACCCAGCCTCAAGAAAAAATGCGGTGAGGACTTCATAGGTGAGAAGGGGACCGGTCACGCTGCCAGCAAAGGCGGAGAATCCGCTCCAATTGGTACCAAACTGGTAGGCCATGACCAGGCCAGAAACTACGCCCATACCAAAATTGACGCCGAATATCTTGAGCCAGTAGTGATAAAGATCCTTGTATACGGAGTGCCCGGTTTTCAGCCACATGCCTTCCAGCACCACCAGGTAACTGGCAAGCCCGATGGTGATGGAGGGAAAAATGATATGAAAGGACACCGTGAATGCGAACTGCACACGGGCAAGATCTAGGGCGGAAATATCAAACATAGCGAGCCTTTTGGTTCCTTCATGGCTTTCTAGGCTGTAAGCCTAAAGCCAGAGGCAGCATACTTGTGAGATGCCTCTGTGACGAAACTGCTAAGCATACTGTTCACCGAAGATTGTAAACAGGTGCAGATTTCCAGATAAAACCCGTATCAGATTGCACGACATCATCTGCGATGTATTGCGCTTTAAATACTTTGCTGGCTGAAATAAAGCATGGGAAGAAGGATGAAGCTCAGTCGATCAGCTTATTTTGAAACTTCGCCGCCTCTGCCTCTATCGTATCAATGGCAATGTCAAAATCCATGGATTTATCGAAAAAGTATTCCACCCCCAGTTCTTGGGCGCGCTCCTGATATTGCGGGTAAGCGTGATTGGTCAGGATAAGATAGGTAGGGCGTGGAAAGGGAAAATCGTCTGTCTGCGTTGCGCGGATCACTTCAAATCCATTGCCTTGTGCCAGCTCAATATCTACCAGCGCCAGGTCAAACTGCTCTTGGTGTAATTTATCAATTGCTTCATTTTGCGTCACAGCAATACCTGCAAATGTCAGCGAGGTACAGCTGGAAAGAATGTCCATAATAGCCTCCCGCAATAATGCAGAGTCCTCAACCAGCAAGACTTTCATCAGTCTGGGGTTTGGTTCTGCATTAGAACGGGAACGTGACATTAGTGCTTCCATGGAGTAATCATTACGCATCATCTTATAGTGCTTTAAGGTTTCTTTATATCCCTGAATGTCCTACATCATCTGACGCATTACACTCAAGAAATCAATTGGTTTTTGATGGCGTAATAAGTGAGATCCGCATTGGTTTTCAAGCTCATTTTTTCCATGATCCGTGTGCGGTAGGTGCTGACCGTTTTGACACTGATGCATAGTTCTTCACCAATTTCAGTCGCACTCATGCCACTGGCGAGCTTGAAGAACACCTGAAACTCACGATCTGACAAGGTTTCATGTAGCTGTTTCTCTGAGGGGTTGCTGAGTTCATTGGTCATCAGCTCAGCCAGCTGGGAGGAAATGTAGCGCTTGCCATTGGCAATCGTGCGTATGGCCTTGATGATTTCGTCGGAGTCGGCATCCTTGGATAGATAGCCTTTACAGCCGCTACGCATCAGGTTAAGCGCGTATTGCTCTT
Source organism: Methylobacillus gramineus (assembly GCF_020532675.1). Classification (GTDB taxonomy): domain Bacteria; phylum Pseudomonadota; class Gammaproteobacteria; order Burkholderiales; family Methylophilaceae; genus Methylobacillus; species Methylobacillus gramineus. The sequence goes on from NZ_JAJAVE010000001.1 coordinate 361,476, forward strand.
CACCATAACCACTTAATATCAACACTGGCAGGTCGGGAGATACATGTCGCAGGTCGTGCAGGGTATCCACGCCATTTTTATCAGGCATGGCAATATCCATCACCACCGCATCGTATTGGTTACTTCTTACCAGCTTGATGGCCTCAAGGCCAGAGGCCGCTTCACCAGTGACTTCGAGGTCTGATTCTAATGCAATCAGGTTACGCAGGCCTTGGCGGACAATATTGTGGTCATCAACCAGCAGTATTTTTTTCATGAAGGTCAGTATGCCTTTATTGAATTTTATAATCATGGATACTACGGCGACCTGATCAAATCATCAAGTCTGGCCTTACTTTCCAGCATATGCAGAAGAAGCGTAAGGCCAGATATTGCTTAATCTTCAGAGTTACCACTTAAAGCATATCCAACTAGTACACCAGCGCCGACTGCCAGTGACAGAGTCAGTAATGAGCGCTTGCGCAACCACCTGTTAGATGTTTTGCGGCTGGTGCTGAGTGCATTTGAAAGCTCATGTTCAAGTGATTCCGACCAGTCGGAAAAGTTCTCTGACAATTGCTTGATGATATTTTCAGTGGTGGAACCGTGCGTATCTGGATCCAGCACATCCTTCAAGCTTTCCAGCAAAGCGAGTGCTTCTTTTTTGCTGTCGCGAGACTTTTCTTGCACCTTGCGGCCAATTTTCTTGGCTGATACCTTGGTATCATCAATGACTTCCTTGGCAGCATCCTGAGTGGCTTCAACCAGGTTCTCTGCTTTTTCCTTAATATCTGATTCTTTATTAATACTGAACATATTGTGCTCCATGATGAATGATAAAAATTGATGAATCCGAAATGGCTTACCTGGAGCTGAATATGCCGCTCACAAGTGAAATAATGGTAATCACGAGGAAGACAAAAAAGAGTATTTTGGCAATTTCTGCTGCGCCTGCTGCAATACCACTAAATCCAAAGAAAGCTGCGATCAGGGCGATCACAAAAAATATGACGGTGTAGTGAAGCATTGCCTTCTCCTATATTTGCGTAATGTACGGGTTACACTGTAGGCTGTCAGGAGCTAGGCAATTAGCGGACAAGAGCTGAATCGCTTGTAAGATAAGGCTGACAAGCCAGAATTGGGATACATGGAAGATAAGATCAGTTGGATCAAACGATTGAGCGAGAAAATCGTCAACCGCCTCGGTGGCAGGGTGATTGCGGTGCTTTCCGCCTCTATGCTGCTGGCATTGCTTTCCGTCGTTTTTACCGATGCATGGGTTGTCTCCATTGAGCAGCAAGGTCGGCAGATTGATCAGATTGAGAAGAACGTGGTGGCGCTGGAACAATTGCGTAGCAGCCTTATCAGTGCGGAAAGTGCGCAACGTGGATTTCTACTGAGCCGCCGTGATGACTTTTCTGAAGCGTTTACACACGCTGTGGATGACGCAAGGCGCAATATCAAGAAAATTGAAGGACTGGTCACCAGCAAAACCTTGGTCATGGAGGGCAAGCAAGAGCAAAGCTGGCTGATTGCCTTGAACTCGAGTCTTGAAGCCAAGGCGGCAGAAATGCGGCTTTCACTGTCATTCTTCAAGTCCGGCAAGGAGGATGAGGCCAGGCATCTGGTCAATCTGGATCAAGGCATTCTGGATATGGCCAAGTTCATGCAATACACCCAGCTATTGCTTGACCAGCAGAATGAGGCGCTGGTGACCCTGATTGCAAAACGTCGCACCACTACCGCGGTCACGCGTGCCGCGATTATCGGCAGTGCAGTGATTTTGCTGCTGCTGGTGATTATGGTGATTCGTCAGCTGGTACATGAAATGACCAATCGGGATTTGTTGCGCCAACAATTGATACGGGATTGTGATGTCTATGAAGAGCGCCTCCAGTCCAGTACGCGTATGCTCAAGACCATGGCGCTTGATTACCAGGCTGATGTAGAGCGCGACAGGCAAAAGCTGGCACGGGAGCTGCACGATGAGCTTGGGTCGATATTGACCGCGACCAAGATGGATATTTCCTGGACCATGCGCAAACTCAAGACGACAGATCCAGATATTACGGAAAAGCTGGGCAAGACCATGCGTTATCTGGACCAGGGTATTCAGTTCAAGCGCCAAGTGGTGCAGAACCTGCATCCCTCCATGATTACCACCTTTGGCTTCTGGCCAGCACTGCGTTCATTGATCGATGACATGGGAGAACGCAATCAGTGGGAGATGGATGTCATCCTGCCTGACGATACTACTGAGTTGAACGAGCCGGTTAATCTGATTGCCTATCGCGTGGTGCAAGAGACGCTGAATAATGCAAGTAAATATGCCCAGGCCACCAAGGTGTCAGTGCAAATGGTGGTGGCACTCGATTATCTCAAGCTGGAAATTGAGGATAACGGAGTAGGCATGACCATGGATATTGAACAGGAGACTACGCATGGCCTGGCTGGTATGCGTAATCGTATTATGGCGATTGGTGGACGCATAGAACTGAGCAGCCAGCCTGGGAAGGGCGTACACCTGTTGGCGATTGTGCCTATGCAGGTGGATGTAGCTTAGGCCTCTTTAGAGCGTTTACAAAACTCAGCGCAGTGGTCTCCTGGCTAGGTTTTGCCGCTGGCAGTACAAGGTATACGACAAGGCAAAGCCACAACGCCAGGAGAGTTTTGTTAGCCGCTCTTAGAAGCGGATAAATAATGAAGTCGACAGTATGTGGTTCATACGGTCGCTGTTCTGCCCACGGATAAACTGGTTGATATAGCCTACTTCAAGTCTGGCATTTGCTTGGGCTTGCCAGGCAATCCCGGCAAATGCCCGGTTCTGGTCAAAGCCGCTACGAGCGCCCCAATCCGTATTATTGGTATTCACAAATAATTCATTCCATAACAATAGGCTGAGGTCTGCGTTGGACTCCAGCTTTTTACTGGCACGCAACAATTGCCGGACGCGGTAGCCAGTGTCATCCCCAGTGTCCAGATTCCTTTGTTCCAGTCTAGTACGGCTAGTCAGCGTAATGCCATTATCGAAAGTCGGGAAGGTGTACATGAACTGCTGCCACCAGCGTTGTTCATGCGAGGTTCCCTTGGCTAGATTGGTCCGCACATCAGCATAACCCAGCCAGATGCTGGCCCGGTCTGATAGCTTGTAATTGATCGCCGGGCGGATCAGGTATTGATCAAAGTGATTGAGCTCTTCTTTCCAGCGTGGTTGCAGCTCCACGTACCAGCCCAGTTTATGCTCCTGAGATAAGGTTCCCTCCATGGTCAGGTTCAACCAGAGCCGCCCATCTTCCTCTGTGTCAGCATAGGCATGCAAGGGCAGAGCAGAGGCGATTATGGAGAGTAGCAAGGAGGCTGAGGAGAGCACAATTTTCATGAAACTACCTTTTCTGTGATGAAAGTTATATCCAGTGCATGACCAGAACGCTATGAGGATCGGTCAAAAGCAAAGGCCGCGATATTAACCTGAATACACTTAAATAATCCAGACAACAAAACAAGTGTCATGCAGACCTTCTGATGGTACTGGGCTCCACAGTCAGCGCTCTCTGACAGCAGAACCAGAGAGGGGATGACGGTGCATCTAACCTGGCACAGGTACGATAGCATCAGAATTTCAATCAACATCATGGAGAACTAAACATGCGTAAAATTAAAGAACTAAAATCTCTGGCCCTGTTCTCGGTGGTTGCTTTCAGTCTGTCAGCAGGCAGTGCAATGGCCGTATCGATTTCGGATGAAGCAAGCCAAAGCCCTGACGTCAAGCAGTTCAATGAACTGGATACCAATGGTGATGGTCATCTGAATTATACCGAAGCCAGCAAAGACAGTTTTTATAGCAAGCAGCACTTTAATGCTGCAGACAAGAACAAGGATGCCAAGCTGACCCAGGCAGAATATTCCGATTACAAATCCGCTCAGCAAAAGAAAGAAGTGGGGCGCGTAGTGGATGACAGCACCATCACTACCAAGGTGAAAGCCAGCATTCTCAAGGAAGAGGGGTTCAGCGGCCTGCAGGTCAGCGTAGAAACCTTCAAGGGTGTGGTGCAGTTGAGCGGCTTTGTGAACAACAAGGCTCAAATTACCAAGGCAGGTGAAATTGCCAAGTCTATTGAGGGCGTGAAGTCGGTCAAGAACAACCTGATCGTCAAGAGCTAACCTAGGTTAAGGTGATACATCAATCCCGCATGGTTGAACCATGCGGGATTTTTATTGATTCCAGCCCGCCATGATTCACATAAATCAGTTTGCTGGTGTCAAACCCTAAGGCCTGTGCACGGGAGACCAGCTCCGCCTTGACCGGGAAGGATAGCTGGGGTGAACGTGAGAGTATCCATAGGTAGTCACGGTCAGGGCCGGCAATCATCGCAAAGTTGTAGTTCACCTTGTCCAGCACAAAAATGTTGTAAGCGCCGTAGAATGGGCCAAAGAACGATACCTTGAGTTTGCCTATATCTGGCGTTTCTACAAAATATGCTTTGCCTTCCACTTCATCCCACTGTTTTTTCTTGGCGTTATAGCCACGATTGATGACTTTGATACTGCCATCGTCCGCCTTGCTGTAAGTGGCAGTCACTTGATCCAGCCCCCGCTCAAATGAGTGATCCAGCCTGGCAATTTCATACCACGTGCCTAAATATTGATCAGGCTTGAAATCGCTGACAGGCTGAATGCCCTTGGGGGTTTCGGTGCCACTGCAAGCGATGAGGGCGAGGGATAAAGCCAACCAGCATAGACGCTTCATGATCATGCTTTCTTAATGGTATTCAGGGTTGATGAGCTGTGACGCGCGATAAAGCGATCAAGTTCAGCCGCAAATGCTTGTCGGTCTGACTGGCTGAACGAGGCAGGGCCACCTAGCTCGACGCCACTGCTACGCAGGTCTTCCATAAAGTGGCGCATGGCCAGGCGCTCACCTATGTTGCCTTTATCATACATCTCTCCACGCGGGTTCAGTGCGTGGCCACCTTTGGCAATCACGTCAGCTGCCAGCGGAATATCGGCGGTAATGACCAAATCACCAGGTGCCAGTTTTTGTACAATTTCATTATCTGCAACGTCAAACCCGCCGGGTACCTGTAATGCACGGATATAAGGTGAGGGCGGTACACGCAGTAACTTGTTGGCCACCAGTGTCACCATCATGCCGCTGCGATCAGCTGCGCGAAACAGAATTTCCTTGATGACTACCGGACAGGCATCAGCGTCTACCCAAATTTGTATCATGGTGCCTAAGCCCTATGCTCCGTTTGCATGCTCTTCCAGTACCTGGAGAAATTCATCGCCGTAATGGGCCAGCTTGGCCTGACCCACGCCGCTGATGCGGCCCATTTCAATGAGGGTTGTGGGGCGCCGGTTGAGAATCTCCAGCAGGGTACTATCATGGAAGATGACATAAGGCGGGACTTCCTGCTCTCGTGCCAGTGCCAGCCGTTTAGCCTTGAGTGCCAACCAGAGCGGGTCATCATTGACACCAGCATAAGCTTCCTTGCTACGGCTGGCACGTTCCGCCTTACTGATATTGCTCACTTCAGCATCGCGCCTGAACCAGATTTCAGATTCTCCGCGCAACAGGGGCCTGGCTTCATCTGTGAGCTTGAGGCCGCCGTAGGCTTCCATATCGGCTTCCAGTACGCCTCCTGCCACCAGTTGACGAAATACGCTGCTCCATTGGGTTTGACTGAGTTGCTTGCCGATACCGAAAGTGGAAAGCGATGTGTGGTTGAAACGTTCTACCTGCGCAGAAGATTTGCCTAGCAATACGTCGATCAGGTGGCCGGCGCCAAAGCGCTGGCCGGTACGGTAGACGCAGGAGAGTGCCATACGGGCGGCTTCGGTGCCATCCCAGGTATCGACCGGATTGAGGCAGTTGTCACATTGTCCGCAGTTGCCGGGATGTTGTTCGCCAAAATAACGCAGGATGGCCTGGTGGCGGCATGCAGTGGATTCACAGTAACCGAGCAGGGCATCGAGTTTTTGCCGCTCCAGCCGTTTGCGCTCATCGGGAGTGTCACCACCGTCCAGCAATTGCCGCATGCTGACGACATCGCCCAGACCATAGACCATCCAGGCATTGGCTTGCAGACCATCACGTCCGGCCCGGCCTGTTTCCTGATAATAGCCTTCCATGCTTTTGGGCAGGTCCAGATGCGCGACAAAACGCACGTTAGGTTTATCTATACCCATGCCGAAAGCGACAGTGGCCACCATCACAATGCCTTCCTCGCGCAGGAAACGCTGCTGGTTGGTTTGCCGCGTTCTCGCATCGAGTCCGGCATGGTAAGGCAGGGCATCCCAGCCTTTTTCCTTTAGCCAGGCAGCAGTTTCTTCTACCTTGCGTCTGGACAGGCAATAGATAATGCCCGCATCGTTGCTGTGTTCGGTTTCAAGAAAAGCCTGCAACTGCTTGCGGGCGTTGTCCTTGAGGGCAACACGGTAGCGGATATTCGGCCGATCGAAACTGGATACAAACTGTTCCGCCTGTTCCAGTCCAAGCCGTTCGACAATTTCATTACGGGTGGGAGTGTCGGCGGTGGCCGTGAGTGCAATGCGCGGCACATCAGGGAACTGCTCATGCAATACGGTCAGCTGACGATATTCCGGGCGGAAATCATGGCCCCACTGAGACACGCAATGCGCTTCATCAATGGCGAAAAGCGCAATGCCGAAGCGTTGCTGTACCTGTTCCAGCGTGCTGATAAATCCCGGTGCCATCAAGCGTTCCGGTGCGATATAGAGCATATCCAGCTCGCCACGCATCAGTGTTTGATAAATGCTGCGGGAGGTCTCGGCATCCAGGCTGGAGTTGAGAAAGGCAGCGCGGACGCCGAGCTGCAGCAATGCATCCACCTGATCCTGCATCAAGGCGATCAGCGGGGAAACCACAATGCCTATGCCTTCCCGCAATAATGCAGGAAGCTGATAACACAAAGACTTGCCGCCGCCGGTGGGCATCAGCACCAGGGCGTCGCCGCCTGCGGCTACGTGCTCGACAATGGCCTGTTGCTGGCCCCGGAAAGCGCTATAGCCGAAAGTGTCCTGCAGTACTGCGTGGGCATTAAGTGCTGCCATTTGCAGCCTGTTTTAACGACGGCCGCGGTTAGGCTTGGTGCCCTGGTTGTTTGGGTTGAACTGACGTCTTGGCGGCTGTGGTGGTACAAACAGGCCGGTTTGTGGCATGGCCTGATGACGTGCAGCTTCAGACAGGAATTGATCTTCCGCTGGCTTCTTTTTAGCCCGGTTATCCTGGTTGCCTTGAGATGCAGCATTGTTACGATTATCCTGCTGGCGAGGCTGTTGCTGGCCTGGACGGTTCTGATTCCTGCCTTGACGTGGTTCGCCATTCGCCGCCTGGCCATTTCTGCCAGGCTGACCAGTTCTTGTTCCTTGGTGTTCTTTGGCTGTCTGACCGTTTCTTGGTGCTGGTTTACTTTGCTGGGCCGGACGTGGAGGACGTGGTGGACGTGTCTCGGTGGATGGTTTTTCTACTGGCACAAAGCCCTCAATTGCTACACGTGGAATCTCGCGCTTGATCAGGCGTTCAATACCTTTCAGCAGCTTAAGCTCTTCATTGTCGACCAATGACACAGCAGCGCCGGTGCTGCCTGCACGACCAGTACGGCCAATGCGGTGTACATAATCTTCAGGCACGTTGGGCAGCTCGAAGTTGACTACTTGTGGCAGCTGATCGATATCCAGGCCACGCGCTGCAATGTCGGTTGCTACCAATACTGGCAATGTGCCATCTTTGAAGTCTGCCAGCGCCTTGGTGCGTGCAGATTGACTCTTGTTGCCGTGAATCGCGGCAGCGGCAATACCGTCCTTGCTGAGTTTTTCGGCCAGGCGGTTGGCGCCATGCTTGGTGCGGGTAAAAATCAGCACCTGTTTCCACTCGTTCTGGCGAATCAGGTGGGCCATGAATTCACGCTTATGCCCCTGGCTCACCAGGTGCACTGTTTGTTCCACTAATTCAGAAGCGGTGTTGCGGCGAGCAACTTCGACAAAGCCAGGGTTGTGCAGCAGGCTGTCAGCCAGGTCCTTGATTTCGTCGGCGAAGGTGGCAGAGAACAGCAGGTTCTGGCGCTTCTTTGGCAACAAGGCGAGTACACGCTTGATATCACGGATAAAGCCCATGTCGAGCATGCGGTCAGCTTCATCCAGCACCAGAATTTCAATCGCGGATAGGTCTATGGTTTTTTGGGTAGCATGATCCAGCAGGCGACCAGGCGTTGCCACCAGGATGTCTATCGGCTTTTTCAAACGCGCGATTTGCGGGTTGATGCCTACACCACCAAACATCACCATGGAGGTGAGCTTGAGATGTTTGCCATAGGTTTGCACCGACTCTTCTACCTGTGCCGCCAACTCGCGGGTCGGTGTCAGTATCAGACAGCGTGGCTGACCAGGCTTGTTCTGGATCGATTCTTTTTGCAGCAAATGCAGCAACGGCAGGGTAAAGCCTGCCGTTTTACCTGTGCCGGTTTGGGCACCTGCCATCAGGTCGCCACCACTGAGTACCAGCGGAATGGCCTGGGCCTGGATGGGGGTCGGGTGAGTATAACCCGCATCTGCAATGGCACGCAGGATGGGTTCCGCCAGGCCGAGGTCAGAAAATTGGGTGTTCGATTGGGTAGTGATCACTTCAGAAGACAAACTAAAACTCCAGTATATTCAAGGATATTTGGGTCGGCCTGTTACGTGGTGACATAACTCCAATCAAGGCTGACGGCAAGAAGAAACAAAATCAGGTAGACCGCTGCGCCGATTGGAGTTGGCGCAGGGATTGCAGATTATACGGTAAAAAACACTCGCGTGATGTTAAGAATTATTTCGCGTCGGGGCAATGCGTTCCAGCATCACGTCATCCAGCCAGCGCCACTCACCAGGAGCCAGGTCATCCGGCAGCTCCAGTTGTCCGATACGGATGCGCTTCAAGCCTTCCACTCGGTTACTCACTGCGGCTAACATGCGCTTCACCTGGTGATATTTGCCTTCAGCCAGTGTCAGGTGCAACACGTTTTCGCTGATCAGCTCACACGCCAGCGCCGCAATCGGGGCAGGCTCATCCAGCAATTGCACGCCCGTCATCAGGGTGTTGATTTGCTCAGCATCCACCGCGTGCTTGGTGGTGACTTCATAGATTTTAGGCACCTTCCATTTTGGCGAACTCATGCGGTGGATGAACTGCCCATCATCAGACAGCATCAGCAGGCCTGTGGTGTCTTCATCCAGTCGCCCAATACATTGCACGCCACGTTCCATCAGCTCTGGCGGCAACAAACTGAAAATACTCGGATGATGCTGTGGCTTGTGCGAGCATTCATAATGCGCAGGCTTGTGCAGCATCAGATAGGCTTGGGTGCGGAATTGCCAATCTTCACCACGGACGTTGAATTGCAGGTTTTCCGTCTCGAATTCAGTAAAAGGCTGGTCGCAGACCTCACCATTGACAGAGACATGACCGTGGCGGATCAGGCCACGACAGATTTTACGTGAGCCGAAGCCCTGAGAGTGCAGGATACGTTCTAGTTGCATAGGAGACTTATGGTTGATAGCTGGGAGTATTGGCATCACAGGTCGCCTTGACCCATTTGCCGCTGATGTCTGAATTCTGGTTGATCGGCATGCCCTGGGCCGTGCCTTGCATCGAAAGATTACCCTGAAAAGCGGTCTCGCTCAGCAGTGTCATATCAAACTTGCCACTGCCCTTGATTGCCCCATTACAGGATACATCCCCTGTCACCTTGTTGCCGTTGTGATGGTAATTGCGCACGCTACAGCCATCCTCAGTTTGCGGCAACAGCGGCTGCTTGAGTTTGGCCTGTTCAGGCGTAATGCATTGCTGTGTCACCATTGCATTGCCACCGATGGGCAGCTCAATACCGAACTGCTTCAATTGTTCCAACTGCTCCGGCGCAATCTCTGGCAAGCCTTGCATCTGCATTTTAACCGAGGTTTCCCACTGACCTGCCTTGATCTGCTCAATCGCAAACACAGGCAGGGATATGGTGGAGAGTACACATAAAAACAGGATGACAATACGGTTGTGCATGAAGATCGGGATTCCAACAATGAATAACGAAGTATAACACTCGATGATCGGGCGACTCTGTTAATGGCCTGGAGTGGCGTGGGGATTGTTTATCGAGTTATGCAGTAAATAATGATTTGTCTTACTCAGCGTTTGAGCGAGATAAAGTAATTGTCCATCAATAAACTAATTGATGAGGGCATAATAAATAATCAGTCCGAAGTTATTTTCTGACGCATTAACATAATAATGTGTCCTAATTGAACCATTATTGAATATGGCGGAAACCGCTGGAGAAACATGATGTGGGATGAAAGATATAGTGCAGATGAGTATGCATATGGCGTCAAGCCCAACCGATTTTTGGAGGAGAATTTCAGTTATATTCCCAAGGGAAAGGTACTGAGCCTGGCTGAAGGAGAGGGACGGAATGCGGTTTTTCTGGCGAAGCAGGGCTATGCGGTTACTGCTGTAGATGCCTCTCTGGTGGGGTTGAACAAGGCTAGGAAATTGGCTGAAGAGAATGGTGTGGTGATTGAATGCATTCATGCTGATTTAGCCGATTTTGAGCTGGGTGAGAATCAATGGGATGGGGTTGTCTCCATCTTTTGTCCGCTACCCTCTGCATTGAGAAAATCTCTCTACCATCGAGTAATAGCCGGGCTGAAGCGTAATGGGGTCTTTTTATTGGAGGCTTACACGCCGAATCAGTTAAAGCATGGCACTGGTGGAGGAAGTTCAGCAGATACCATGCAAACGAAAGAGACATTGAGTCTCGAGTTGGCGGGGTTAAAGTTTCAGCATCTGATTGAACTTGAGCGGGAGGTTATTGAGGGGATTTATCACACTGGTCTTGGCGCGGTAGTGCAGGTGATTGCGACAAAATAAGGATGAGAAGCCTTTTCCCTGCAGAGAGCCAGGCCGTTTATTCTGCAGCATCATGATATGCCGCATGAAGTATGTTGATACACGGATTGATGCTGCATTAGGCTGGTCATGCCGTTGTCATTGAGGAGCGTGCCCAAGCGTGATGATCTTCTGGTGATGAAAATGGTAAAGCAGGTTAATGTTGTTGTGAGTGAAGTAACAGTACAGTGAAGCCTTGCTAGTGATTGGCGATTTCCATAATTGTTGGGATTGTCGGCAGCGATTTTGAGATAATCCTGCCTGAGTGGCATCCTGTTTAGGGCTTGAAACACATCAAGCCGGAAGGCTGACCGAATATGAACATTATTTGAATAGAGTCTTCAATATGAGTGAATTACCCCATTGCCCTCAATGTAGTTCAAGCTATACCTACAAGGACCGCAATGTATATATCTGTCCTGAATGCGCGCATGAATGGACAGCCGCAGGAGCTGAATCTGTCAGCAGTGAGTTGGTTGTGAAAGATGCCAATGGCAATCTGCTGCAGGATGGCGATACGATCACCGTGATCAAGGACTTGAAAGTAAAAGGCTCCTCACTGGTGGTCAAGGTCGGTACCAAGGTAAAAAACATCCGCCTGGTGGATAGTGACCACAATATTGATTGCAAGATTGACGGCATTGGCGCGATGAAGCTGAAGTCAGAGTTTGTGAAGAAGGCGTAAGGCTTTGAACGAGATCAATTTCGAGGATTTTCTCAAGGTTGACCTTCGGGTGGGGGAGGTCGTATCTGCCGAGGTATTTGCCCAGGCCCGGAAGCCTGCCTACATCTTGCATGTGGATTTTGGTCCTGAGATCGGCATATTGAAGTCCAGCGCCCAGATCACTGCGCATTACCAGCCTGATGAATTGATAGGCAAGCAAGTGGTGGCAGTGGTGAATTTCCCCACCAAGCAGATCGGCCCGATCCAGTCGCAATGCCTGGTGACTGGGTTTCATGACGAACATGGTGCCGTAGTGTTGTGTGTGCCGGATAAATCAGTATCCAAGGGCACGAAGCTACTTTGAACTAGGTGTTGATTACAAAAGCAAGGCAGGCATGGAAACTACCCGTGACCATCTGGTTGTCCTTTATGATTCCTACTCTGATGAGGAAGTTGTTCGCCTGGTCAGGTCAGGTAATTTGACTGAATTGGCCTTGTCCGTTGCCAAGAGTGAGCTCAGGCATCGTCGAATAATCCTTGATGGTGGGGCGAATGATTTCGCTGATCCACCCGATGATCTTGCGCTTCAAGTAAAGATGACTGAAGTTGCCCAGGCTGGACTCATTGAAGCTAAACTCTTGGTGGGGGTTTTGCAGTCGACGGGGATTGATACTGATGCGTTGCGTGCTGATGAGTTCTCTATGAGCTCGCCATTTCCCAGTGTGCCCGCGAAAGTAGCGATCAGGGTCAATGCCCAACAGGCGGATGATGCACTTAAGCTAATTGAAGCATATCGAGCCGGACAATTTGAAGTTGATGAGGATTGGTTCCGTGAAGAGTTTGGGGAAGATGCAGGGCAAGAGCTTGCAGACTCACAGGCTGGATCATTTAATTCAGGTTATGCACACAATGCACGACCACAAAAAATGGCAGGTAAGCGAACCCAATCTGAGCCATATAAAACTAATGAAAGTTATTGGCCAGGCCTCTTCATTATTATTGTCATTCTTACCCTGCTAGGGATAGCGTATCAACGCTTGGTCGTTTGAGTTCACTTAATATTCCCCCAGTATTTTGTCTTCTAGCGCTGCCAACGCAAAGCCGCTGTATGCACAGGGCTATCCCAGTGTTGCCTGATTTCATCATCCAGCAGGCACACCGTGATGGAGGCGCCTGCCATATCAAGGGCGGTGGTGTAGTTGCCTACCAGTGAGCGGCTGATGACCAGGCCTTGTGCTTGCAGCAATTTGGCTGCGCTGTTGTAAAGCAGGTATAACTCCATGAGTGGGGTGGCGGCAAAGCCATTGATCAGCAGCAATACCTCAGTGCCTCGTGCTGGTTTCAAGTCTTCGAGGATGGCTGCGACCAGGTCGGCGACTATCGCATCGGCATTGCGCATGGATTCACGCCTGCGACCGGGTTCACCGTGGATGCCTACGCCCATTTCCAGCTCCAGCTCGCCCATATCAAAAGTGGGACGGCCTGCGGCAGGCACGGTACAGCTGGTGAGGGCAACACCCATGGAGGCGGTGCGGCTGTTGACCTTGTCGCCCAAGGCTTTGCAGGCAGCGAGGTCTGCCCCGGTTTCAGCCAGGCTGCCAACGGCTTTTTCCACGATGACCGTGCCTGCTACGCCACGGCGGCCTGTGGTGTAGGTGGAGTTTTCCACGGCAACATCGTCACTGGTAAGTACGGTGGCATTGTCGAAAGGCAGCATTTCGGCGGCCATTTCAAAGTTCATCACATCACCCGCGTAATTCTTGACGATGAATAGCACACCTTTTCCAGCATGCACGGCCTCAGCGGCTGCCAGCATCTGGTCCGGAGAGGGGGAGGTGAATACATAGCCTGGACAGGCGGCATCTAGCATCCCGTATCCTATATATCCACTGTGCAGGGGTTCATGCCCTGAGCCGCCACCGGAAATAATGGCGACTTTATTTTCTGCCTTGTTCTTTCGGGTAATGAAGTGCGGTTCCAGGTGTAGTTCCACCAGGTCGGCATGGGCCGCCGCAAAGCCGGACAGGCTTTCTACGAGTAAGTCATCTACGTTGTTAATGAATTTCTTCATGCGCTCCTCCTTTTGCCTGCATGTTTCAGGCTATTTTTGTCTTAGCCAGTTCACAAATGGTATGAATGATGATCTGGCTGCTACGCGCACCGGGGTCTATATGACCAATGGCACGTTCCCCCAGGAATGATGCGCGTCCCTTGGTGGCGATCATCTCCCTGGTGGATTGCATGCCTTGTTCCGCGGCTTGCTGCAGGGCTGTGAGCAGGAGAAGGCGATCAGTATCTTGCTGGGTGAGCTGAGTAAATGTCTCGGCAACTGGGATCAATGTATCCAGCATGGTTTTCTCCCCCCGGTCTGCCTTGCCACGCTGTTTGACCGCATCCACACTGGCCTGAAAGGCTGACGCGATATCTGCAAGTGTGCTGACGTCTGATGTTTTTTCCGCTTTCGCCAGCGTCATGAAAAAAGTGGCAAGCAGGGGGCCGGAAGCGCCGCCTATGGTGGAAAGCAGCTTCATGCCCATGCGCTGCAATACCTCGGCAGGCGCTAGCGGGGATAGCTCATCATGCATGGCAAGCAATGCAGCACAGCCGCGCTTGAGATTGATAAAGTGATCCCCATCGCCTATGGCCCGGTCTAATGATTCCAGCTCGCTCTCACTGGAAAGAATGGCCTGATTGACCGTAGTCATTGCTTCAAGAATAAATAGGGTTTTCATGCCCTAATTCTTCCAGATTTCTTCAACCTTGCCGTTGTCGGCCACAAATACCGCATTGGCCAGTTCATCAAAAACACCATGTTCCACAATGCCAGGCACATTGTTGAGTAATTGGTTAAGTTCAGCACTATCAAGCTGCTGTTTGAATTGCAGATCCAGAACCAGGCTGCCATGTGAGGTGATAGCCCAGCCATCTTTTGCCGCATTCTGGCGTAATGTGACAGAGGCACCCAGATCTTCCAGGGTGGCTTTTGCCATTTGCCAGGCGAATGGTATGACCTCAGCGGGGATGGGGAACTTCTCTCCCAGGCGGGTCACCAGCTTGGTTTTGTCTACCAGCACAATAAACAGGTCACTATTACGGGCCAGCAATTTCTCACGTACAAGATCGTAACCACGGCCTTTCAACAGGGCCATTTTGGTAGTGACTTCATCAGCACCATCGACGTAAAGATCAATGCGTCCCAGATGCTCTAACGCTACGAGTGGCAAGCCTTGCTCAGCGGCTTGCAGGGTGCTGGCAACAGAGCTGGATGCAGCGGTAATGCGCAGACCTTCCTCACGGTGTCTCCGTGCCAGTTCCTTGATGAAGAAGTTGGCAGTGGAGCCTGTGCCCAGGCCGACAGTCATGCCATCCTTGACCTGACGTGCTGCCTGGATGGCTAACAGTTCCTTGTCATTCATTTTCTCTCTCCTTCATTATTTTTCTGGGGCAGGAGATTGCGCTAATCGGTTAAAATTGGCGACTTTCCCCATGCTGGTTTTAATCTTTCCATGACATTTAAACATATCACCTCCCGAGATAACAGCCTGTTCAAGGAATTGAAAAAACTGGCTGATACATCGCGTGAGCGCCGTAAAACCGGCAAGACACTGCTGGATGGCGTGCATCTTGTCACTGCCTATATTGAGCAGTTTGGTATGCCGGAATTGTTGGTGATTGCCGAGGGGCAATCGACCCATGAAGTGGTGGGCTTGGTGCAGGAATTGTCGGATGTGCCTACGGTGATGTTCACCACCCTGATGTTTGCCGAACTGTCGCCTGTCGCCACACCTACCGGTATTCTGGCATTGGTGAAAACGCCCCAACTGCCGATACCAGAGCAGCCAGATTTTCTGCTGCTGCTGGAAGATATTCAGGACCCAGGGAATCTTGGCAGCATGTTGCGATCTGCCGCTGCCGCTGGAGTGCAGGGCGTGTATCTCTCCGAAGGGTGCACCGATGCCTGGTCACCAAAGTCTTTGCGTGGCGGGCAGGGCGCCCAGTTTGTCTTGCCGCTGGTAGAGCGTGCCGACTTGCTGGAGGTGATTGCCGGGTTTGAGGGCCAATCACTGGCCACCACGTTGGGGAGCGAATCTCTTTACAGCCTGGATTTAACCCAGCCGACTGCGTTTGTGATTGGTAATGAGGGGGCGGGTTTGAGCCAGGCGTTGATTGCGGCCAGTAGTCAGCAGGTGAGTATCCCCATGCTAGGCAAGGTGGAGTCATTGAATGCCGGGGCAGCCACGGCCATTTGCCTGTTTGAACGTAGCCGCCAGAAAAGTGCTTGATGGATAGAGTTGGCGGCACCTGTGTCAGAGCAGGTGCCGTTTGAATGCCTGGATTTAGTGGCGGATATCGTTGCCTGGAATGATGATGTCAGCGCTGAATAATTGCTCGGCATCCACCTGGTCAAAGTGATATTCGCGGTTACAGAAATCACAATTGATATCAATGTTGTGCTGTTCTGCCAGGATGTCAGCCACTTCTTCTGGGCCCAGCATGCGAAGCATATTGCTGACGCTTTCACGTGAGCAGGTACAGTGAAACTTGATGGCTTGTTCCTTGAACAGGCGCACATCTTCTTCATTGAACAAACGCTTCAAAATCGAAATCGCAGCCAATCCCAGTAACTCTTCCGACTTCACGGTATCCGCCAATACGGTGGCACGGTTCCAGGCATCGGCATCATGCTCTGGCTGGTCTGGCAGTTTTTGCAACAGCATGCCCGCTGCACTCTTGCCGTCACAAGCCAGCCACATCCTGGTTTCAATCTGTTCAGAACGCTGCATGTAGTTTTGCAGGATCTCGGCAATACTGTCGCCTTCCAGCGGCACGATCCCTTGATATGGCTGCCCGCCATCGCGGGGATCCAGCGTAATGACAAAGTTGCCACTGCTGACCATGTCAGCAAAGCTCAAGCCTTCAAGATCGCCAGACCATTTTGCCGTCGCACGCATACCCAGGTCCGAGGTGCATTCCACCACCAGCAGCTTTAATGGGCCTTTGCCCTGCACTTGCAGGACCAAAGCGCCGCCCTGCAGTTTGAGGGTGGATGCAATCAGCGCCCCTGCCGCCATGAGTTCGCCCAGGGCATTTCTCAAAACAGAAGGGCATTGTTGGTGCTGTAAGGCGTTATGGAATGTGTCATCAAGATGCACAATATTTCCACGGACAGGTGTGTTTTCAAAAAGGAAACGGTGCAGTTGGTCGCTGATTTGCATGTGACTAAAGCTGTTGGAATAAAGCGCCATCATACCATTGACGGCAGCATAGGAAAATTTCCCAATCCAACCTTTTTGTGATGAATATTTCGTAAAATAATGATTGCTATATATAATTTAACGTCTTGCCGATAGTTTGATGGAGAGCCAGTGTCTCGATTCAGTGTCTTGCTGAAGTCCCGCTTTTTTGTGTTGCTGATTGTCATTGCGATTGTGCCGCTGTTTTTGTGGCTTTCACATAACGCAACCAAAGAACTGGTGGAGTCGCGCGCCTGGCTGGAGCATACCTATACCATCATTAGCCATCAGGAGGACTTGCGGGCGGATATCGATGAAGTGGAGATTTTCCGTCAGGAGACTTTCATCAATCGAAAGCTGAACCAAAAACAGCAGATGGACCTGTTGAGCCAGCATGTCGCTGAGACAATTACAGTGCTGCAGAAGCTGACAATCACTAATAATTATCAACAGGTACATTTAAGAGAGTTTAAAAAAGTCATCGCTTTCCTGCTGAAACAGACTGCTAGTGATATCAATAAGTTAAGTGCTACTGGACTGTCGTACGAAAGCTATAACGAGCAAGCCTTGCCCTTGATGGAAAATGCGCGCTTGCTGCTGGGCGAAATGCAGGCCAATGAACAGGCATTGCTTGGCACTCGTTTGCAAAACAGCGAACGCAGGCAGCATGAACTCAAGCTGATATTGATGATCATGGGCGTCAGCTTTGTGTCGCTCATCGCCTTTTTGCTCGCACATATGTATCGGGAAATTACTCAGCGTCGCACGATTGAGGCTGGCCTGATTGAGAGTCAGGCCCAGAACGAAGTGACGGTGTATAACCTTTCTTTGATGGGGGAGCTGGGCAGCTTGTTACAAGCCTGTTCCAGCATTGAGGAATCACTGGATGTCATTCGCCAGTTCTCTATCCGCTTGCTCAACGTCGATGCTGGGGTGATTTATTTATTCCGTGAATCACGCAATCAGATTGAAGAAAAGACCAGCTGGGGAAATCCGGCAAAAAGTGACCTGGTATTCCAGCCTGATGATTGCTGGGCTTTGCGACGTGGTGAGCCACATTTGTCTGGAGGCTTGCATAACTCATTAAGGTGTAGGCACCAGCATCACGAGCCTGCAGTAATCAGCCTGTGTATCCCGATTGTGGCTCAGGGCAATGTACTGGGTATCCTGCACCTGGAAAATCACCATGGTAATGAGATGACGGAAGTGCAGCGCCGCCTGGCGATCAACCTTGCCAGCCAGATTGCCCTGGCGATGGCGAGTATGAGATTGCGTGAAACCCTGCGTAATCTCTCGGTGCGTGACCCACTGACAGGCTTGTTCAATCGCCGTTATATGGAAGAGTCACTGCAGCGTGAGCTGGTAACGGCACAACGCAAGAATCGCCCATTGGGCATTGTGATTCTGGATATCGACCACTTCAAGACATTCAACGATACGTTTGGTCATGATGCGGGTGATTTCCTCTTGCGTGAGGTCGGCGCGCTGCTGACTGCACATTCTCGTGCCAGTGATATTGCCTGTCGTTTTGGTGGCGAGGAGTTTGTGTTGATTTATCCTGAGACTGCGCCTGAAGTGGTAGAGCAGCGCACAGAGCAAATACGCCAGGCGATATTTGCCCTGCAATTGCAGCATTTTGGTCGTGCACTGGGGCAGGTGTCAGCTTCATTCGGACTGGCATTCTTTCCCCAACACGGCAGCTCTGGCGATGAGTTGCTCAGGCTGGCTGACAAGGCTCTTTATCGTGCCAAGGCAGAAGGTCGTAACCGCCTGGAAGTGGCATGGGTCAAAGATTCTGTTTCAATCAAGTCAAACTACTAAACAATCGCAATAGTCCGCTGCCTGGCGATGTTGCTCATGCGCCAGTGCAGGTGAGCCCACTGCCATAATGGGCCATGCCCAGCGTTGCGCAGTTCTGCTGGTGGCGTCTGGCCGAGAAAGTCCAGCACTTGCCAGAGTTCTTCATTTTTATGCTGCGGGTTTAACGGTGTTGCCAGTGTCTGTTTGCTAAGTTTTTCACCTTGCAGATTGGTCGCCACTGGAACATGGGCATATCCAGGCTGCGTGAAACCCAGGGCCTGTTGCAGGAATATCTGCCTGGGGGTGGAATCCAGCAAATCCGCACCTCTCACAATATGACTGATGTCTTGATTCTGGTCATCAACTACCACTGCTAGCTGATAAGCAAACAGCCCATCTGCACGTTTCAGTACAAAGTCACCAATGTCATGGGTGAGGGATTGCTGTATTGGCCCCTGAATATTGTCTACAAGCGAGGTGGGCTCGGTATTGACGCGCACTCGCCAGGCACGTGACTGCTTGCCTGGCGCCAGTCCATGACGGCAAGTGCCTGGGTATACCAGGCCATCCACGCCATGGATGGCTGAGTCGGCAATTTCCTTGCGTGAGCAACCACACGGGTAGATCAGTCCTGCTTGTTCAAGCTGATATAGCGCTTCTGCATAGAGAGCATCACGCTTGCTCTGATATACCACTTCTCCATCCCATTCAAACCCATACGCTTGCATTGTATGAAGAATCAGGTCAGCAGCACCTGGGACTTGTCGTGGCAGGTCAAGGTCTTCGATTCTGAGTAGCCATTGGCCTTGATGGACTTTGGCTTCAAGGTAGCTCGCGACTGCGGCAATCAGGGAACCGAAATGCAAGGGTCCGGTGGGCGAGGGGGCGAAACGTCCTCTATACATGCACTAATTCAGCAATATCAATACAGCGGATTAATGGAAACCGGTTGCAGGTAGGGAGGAATATGCCAGGATTGCAGATGCCTGCCGAGCAACACCAACTCGCAGGACAGCCGGTCGCTGCCATTGGCACTGACATCAAATTGATAAGTGCGTTGCAGCTGCACACGGCCACGGCGGTTGCGTCCCAGCCATACCTTGTTGCAGGCGACAGTTTCATCCAGTAACTGCAGGCTGAAACGTTCAGCCAGTTCACGGCCTGTGGCAATGGCTTGCTCACGGCTCGAGATGCTATCAACCCAATACCAGGCTGCGATTACTACAATAATTAACAGGTAAATTTCCATCATGAACTCAATTAGGCTGGTCGGTTGGTGATTCTTCTGGCTCATCTTCATGCAGCGATAGATGGTCAATGCGGGAGGATGAATCCTGGGCTGCGGCATTTTTGCCGTGTAGTTTGAAACGCAACCGTAGCTCATTGATGGAATCTGCGTTACGCAATGCATCTTCCTCGGTGATACGGCCTTCTTCACACAGTGTAAAAAGTGCTTGGTCAAAGGTTTGCATCCCCAGCTCCACGGATTTCGCCATGGCTTCCTTCACCATGCCGGTTTCTCCCTTGAGGATGAGGTCAGCAACCAGCGGAGAGTTAAGCAAGATTTCTATTGCAGCACAGCGACCTCCGCCTTTTTTCGGCACCAGTCGTTGCGAGACAAATGCCCGCAGATTGAGTGAGAGGTCCATATGTAGCTGGGCATGGCGTTCTTCAGGGAAGAAGTTGATGATACGGTCTATGGCCTGGTTTGAGCTGTTGGCATGCAGGGTGGCCATACACAGATGGCCGGTTTCGGCAAACGCCAGGGCGAACTCCATGGTCTCCCGATCACGGATTTCACCAATCAGGATGACATCGGGGGCCTGGCGCAGGGTGTTCTTGAGTGCACTGAACCAATCCTTGGTATCTCGGCCTACTTCGCGATGCGTAATCAGGCAGTTCTTGCTGGGATGCACATACTCCACCGGATCTTCCACGGTGATGATGTGACCATAGCTGTTTTCATTGCGGTAATCAATCAGCGCTGCCAGCGTGGTTGATTTGCCGGAACCGGTACCGCCTACCAGAATGACCAGTCCGCGCTTGGACATGATGACGTCCTTGAGGACAGGAGGCAGGGCCAGATCATCAAAACGCGGGATGTTGGTGGTGATGGTACGCAGCACCATACCGACCTTGTCCTGTTGAATAAAGACATTCACGCGGAAGCGGCCAATATCCCTCGGCCAGATGGCAAAGTTGCATTCCTTGTCCCGCTCAAACTCACCGCGCTGCTTGTCGTTCATCAAGGCGTCGGCAAACGCGCGTGTATGTTCACCACTGAGTTTCTGCTGGGTGACGGGCGTCATTTTTCCATCAATTTTCATGGCAGGTGGAAAGTCGGCCGAGATAAATAAATCCGAGGCTTTTTTCTCCAGCATGGAGCGCAGCAGGGTGTGCATATAGGCCAAAGCCTGTTCCGGGTTCATGCAAGTCCGATCGGAAAAGTAAAAGAAGACTGATCAAGCAGGCATCATCTTAATCAGGATGCCAGGCATCTTCAACTGACGATTGCACATGGCGGGAATTAGTCCATGATCGATTGTACGAAAATAGATGAATTCGGTTATAGTGGTATGCGTATTTGACCAGACTCGAGTTACCTAAACGTAATGAACGATACCCGTGAGCGTGAAGCACTTAGCGCTTATCTCAAGCTTTTGAGAAGCAAAGGCGCAAGTGAGGATGGTCTCAATCAGCGAGAGCAATGGTTGTTGCAATTATTGCCCGTGATAGCAGGCCAGCCTGCAGATGGCCTGGTATACCGTGAAGCGGTGGAAAGCCTGATTGAGCAGGTGGATCGTGCTCAGTGGCCATTCTTTCTGGCTATCGTGCGTGAATATTTTCCCTTCTGGATCCAGGATATCAAGGCCATTGCTGCATTGAATGCAGAGCATGCGTTTGAGCTGGCACCCATGCAATGGCAACCGGTTGAGCATGACTTGAAAACACTCTGGCATATGCTGGACAAGGAAAAGTTCGGGGTGGCTGACACCTGGCCATTGAAAGCCTACACCCATGCTTTAAGGCAAGAAGGCGCTGAGCAGACATTGGTAGATACTCGTGTCAGGCTGGTCAAGCTACTATTGCTTAAACTGAAGGATGTACCGGAGCGAGATACCAAGGTATATCGGATTGCGGTGGATGCAACGGTGGCGCTGTTTTCCATGAAGCCCACACAGCGCCTGTTTCTTTCGGTGGTGCGGGAATACTACTATTTCTGGATAGGCGACCCAGAAGCCATGAGCCATATACAGATCGAGCGTATAGAAAACATCGCCTGATGACTGGCTTCATGGCGTTGCCGCCGTTCCCATGCTAATGCTTGATCACTTCAATTCTTAAAGCGAAATTCCTAGAGTGAAGACAGTTTTTTCTCTAACTGTTTACAGATAGTTTTCAATATCTTGATCCGGGCGTATTTCTTGTCGTTCGATTCCACCAGTGTCCAGGGGGATAACTCAGTGCTGGTGCGATCTATCATGTCGCAGACCGCTGTCTGGTACTCATCCCATTTTTCACGGTTGCGCCAGTCTTCAGGCGTAATCTTGTAGCGTTTGAAAGCCGTTTTCTCTCGTTCTTCAAAGCGTTTTAGCTGCTCTTCCTGGTCAATATGCAGCCAGAATTTCAGCAGGACAATATTGTGGCCTATCAACTGTTCTTCAAAATGATTGATCTCTGCATACGCCCGCATCCAGTCTTGCTCGCTGCAAAAGCCTTCCACCCGCTCCACCAATACCCGGCCATACCAGGTGCGATCAAAGATAGTGAGGCGCCCTCGGCGCGGTAATTGGCGCCAGAAACGCCACAGATAAGGCTGTGCACGCTCCTCATCCGTGGGTGCGGCAATCGGGATGGTGCTGTAATGTCTGGCATCAAGCGCCTGGGTAATGCGCCGGATGGCCCCTCCTTTACCCGCTGCATCCACCCCTTCAAAAGCCGTAATCACGGCAATATCCTTGAATTTTTCATGCCTGGTCAGCAGGTTGAGCTTGCCTTGATACTCCTCTAGTTCACTCTCGTAATCTGACTTATCCAGAGACTTGGTCAAATCAAGTGCATTCAGCACATTGAGGCCATCCGCAGGTGGGAGCAGAGCAGGGGCGGTTGCCTTACGTGGGCGAGCAGTCTTGATGTCCAGGTTTTTCCTGATGGCGTCGAGAATATATTGACCAGTTGTCAGGCTGCGGTAATTGGCATCAAAGCCTTCTATGACCATCCATGGTGCGTTGGCTGTACTGGTTTCACGCAGGATATGCCCCGTTACAGTACGAAATTCGTTGTAATGCTTGAGATGCTCTTTATCTTGCTCAGTGACACGCCAGCTGGTCTTGGGGTTTTCTTCCAGCGCGGCAATCCGCGTTTTTTGCTGTTTTTTCGATAAGTGGAACCATAGCTTGATGATGAGGGTGCCCTCATCAGTCAACATGCGCTCAAAACGCACAATGTCATTGAGCGTGCTATCCAGTTTCTTGCGGATCTTGCCATCCATGTTGTCGAGAATAGGCGTCGTGTACCAGGAACCAAAAAAGATACCAATCTTGCCTTTGGGTGGGAGCTCTTTCCAGAAGCGCCACATGGTGGGCCGCTCCGCTTCATCCTGGGTGGCTGGGCCAAATGCACAGGTGTGAATCAATCTTGGATCCATCCATTCATTCAGCAAGTTGGCGGTTTCGCCTTTACCCGCGCCATCCACCCCACCAATCAGGATCAGCACAGGCAAATTCTTGGCCTGGGCCAAATCGTATTGCACATCCAGCAGGGCCTGGCGCAATGCAGGAACTGCTTTTTTATAATCATCATCGGCAACGGTGTGGCCAAGTTCTGCGGATTCAAACATACGCTGTCTACCGTTCACTAAGGGTATAAGTCATGGTGCATAAACTTCTGCTGAGTGTCAAAGATGGTGTAGGGAAGCCGGTAGTTTGACGCAGTGTGGACTTCACCCGCTCTGCTAGAAAAATCATAATGTCTAAAACAGAACGGAGCTGGTCACATGAAGGGTATTAGATACACAGATGCATTTAAGTTACAGCATTAATCAAAGTGCGTACCAATGTTTTGGCATGGGCGATCGACTCACTGGCTTGATGATTCCTTTGAGTAATCGATGCGCCTTCGATCACCAACGCCAATTGCAATCCCAAGGCAGCAGCATGCTGTATACCCGCTTTAGTGGCCAGTTCAGTTATTTGCTCTCGTAGTTGCCGGGAGAACTCTTTCGAGGTTTGGTTAACGGGGTTGTCTGATTGAGGAAATTCTACCCCGGCATTGATAGAGGCGAACCCTTTGAAGTCCTTGTCTGCAATGGCATCAAGCAATGTAATCACCAATCCCTCCAGCTCTGCTTTGGCATTTTCTTGTTGCCGGGCTTGAGCTAGCTTCTGCCAGAGCTTGGAATCCTGTTCGCGCAGATATTCAATAATGAGCGGCCAGATGCATATCAATATCAAAAGAAAAAGCCGTTCCATTTACTCAAAGAAACTTGTAATGCGAATATCGGCAACTTTGGTTGAGGACTATTTCAGGCTTGGTGAATTGCCCATACTCTACCAAGCATCACAAGATCAAATGTAAAAGACAAAAGTTTCTACAGTTCATAAGGCAAAGCATGTATGACATTTGAGCGTTCAGTTTTAGCGCTTTGGTGCGCCCTTGCTTAGCTGGCTGTACGGGCATTCCGCGCTCGTACCGAAATCAGCAGCATCCGCCGTGTGTAGATTGGTCATTTCCTCAGGATCCGCATCCGGCACTGCGTCTCCCCACTTTCGCATCGCCTCAAGCACATCGCGCAGGCCCTCGCCTAAAGGCGTGAGTTCGTAAACGACACGCGGCGGGGTCTCGGCGTACGCGGTGCGTGTGACAAGCCCGTGTCGTTCGAAGCCTTTGAGCCGGTGCGTGAGTGTGTGGGCGCTGATGCCGGGAAGCGCCTGCCTCAATTGCGTGAATCTTCGTGGCCCAAAATGAAGCAACTCGCGCACGATCAGTGTGGCCCACGGACCGTCAAGGAGCGTTAAGAACCGAGCGACTCCGCAACATGGTGTATTTTTTTTATTCATAACTGAAAGTCATCCATTAGTGCATTTGACGTAACTGATTTAAATAGTACACCATCATTACTCTTTTAACTGCACTAATATTAGGAACTGACATGACTTATGTGATCCATGGCGCCACCGGCGCCCAAGGCGCCCCTCTTCTGGCTCGTCTGATCGACTCAGGCCACCACGCAGTAGCCGCTGTACGCAACACGGCTGCCGTTAAGGGTATGCCTACTGTCGCGATAGATAATACTTCGGTGGATTTGTTGGCTGCTGCCTATGAAGGCGCCAAGGGTGTCTTCATCCATCTACCGATGGGGGCTGAAACGGATCGGCTTCAGTACGCTCGCAACATCGCGCAAGCTATCGCCCGCGTCAAGCCGCAGCGAGTGGTGATCTCGACCAGCGGATGGGTGATTGACGAGCCCAACTCCCCGTTGCAGAACCCTTCTGAAAGTGCGATAGCAACGCTCATTCGCGAGGTTCAGCAAACCGGGGTTTCGTTGGCGGTCGTGGCGCCGCGCCTGTTCTTCGAAAACCTACTCAACCCTGTCGTGCTGGGGCCGGTAAAGTCGGAGGGCGTTCTTCGCTATCCCCTGCGGGCGGACTACCCAGTATCATGGAGTTCCCACCTGGACGTCGCCGCAGTCGCCGAGCGCCTGCTGTTGGACACATCCGTGACCGGCATTATTGGCGTCGGACAGTCGCCCGGTATCACCGGGCAGGACCTAGCCGAAGGCTTCGCCCGCTACCTGGGTCGCCCAGTGGTCTTCAGCAGCGTAGCGCCGGCGGCTTTTGGCGATATGATCGTCCCCTTGTTTGGTGCGGGTGCGACGGCAGGGATTGTCGCTGTTTATCAGATGCTAGCGAAAGCCTCCGCGAACGTGATTGCCCATAAAACAAGTGCACAAGGCCAACTAGCATTGACGCCTCGCACGATGCTGGAGTGGTTGGACGAAATTTCTGCCTGAACGAGTGCTTTTCAGCGCGATCTGCACCCCATCAACTTGCGCGGAAACATCCATCTTAAATTTAAGCTAACTGGAGAGTTTAATTGAATTTTTTGCTCAACGCACTTTGAATCCCTTGGCTTTAACCGCCATCTTCGCTTGGGGAGCCATGGGGGCTGAGATCCGGGCGAAGTTCAGCCACCAGCTCCAACCTAAGCGAACGCCCGTGATCGAATTATGCTCGCCTGGGTGCCGTGAGTTTATTAGCCTTGCCGTCGAGCTTCCGACAATCGGAGCGAAGACCAAAAATCTAAATAAACAGGTAATGCCGGCCCGACCTGGGTAAATTGAGTAAATATCGAGGAAATTTTGGAGCTGATTACAAATAGCAAAACACCAGCCATGACTAATACCGGCATCCATATCCAGCCTGCATTCCCACGTCTAATTAAGGTTGATCGATTTGCTAATGCTGAGGTTGATTGCTAATGCCAATAGTGCCGCAATCAGCACCTGAAAGGCTTCGATAAATGGGCGAGCCTCAATGTATACTCCTGGTCGATCACGTTCAGTGCACTTGAATTTTCGGGGGACTCCATTGTCCTAGAGTCAGCGAGTGAGGATCTATTCGCACCTTACCTGTAATGGAATAATATTCTATGAAACAGCCTTATATCAGTACGTTTATTGCTCAATGGCCCTCGCTGGGCTTGGAAACCCCTCACGCTTGGCTGGTTTCTCAAGACTGCGAAAACCAAGTTTTGGCCTTGCAGGCTAGTCTTGGTGAGGGTTATCGACGCCATGGAAATTGTGCCATCCACGAAAGTGCTGTTGTGGAGCAGGGGGCTGTACTGAAAGGTGCAATTATCATCGGTGAAGGATCATCTACGTGGAGGGGTTTATCTCGGCCGCAATTGCATTGTTGGCCCAAGCTGCGAAATAAAAAGCAGCTTCATGCTTGGTGGAAGCAAGCTGGCACATTTCAATTTTATCGGCGATACGTTGATTGGCGAGGGCGTAAATATTGAGGCAGGAGCCATCATTGCCAATTACCGAAACGAACTGGATGGTGCCGATATCAAAATCCGCTTTGAAGGCAGTGTGATTGAGACAGGAGTGAATAAATTCGGTGCCTTAATCGGTGACGGTTGCAAAATTGGGGCAAACGCAGTCATCTCTCCCGGCGCGCTACTAAGGCCAAACACCATCGTTCCACGTCTGGGGTTGATTGACCAGTTCGCCTACGATTAAGTCAAACTTTTAGAAATGACGACATTTCTATGGTCATTTGCGATAATCGGCCTGTCCCAATGCTTTTCATGCATAACTCGGCGTTTGCATTTTAGCTAATCCAACAGATGTCGGGATTGGGTAGTCTTATCTTTATATGTGTATGCCGTATCACGTACATCATGCATTAAGTTGGCCCCCCCACATTCTGGACATTTCATCTTCATCGCTCTTTCTTGCGACTTTGCTTCAAAATTTCTGCTCTCACCTGTCTAATTGCTGCAGCCGTTACCTCATCATAAATACCTTCATCTTTCAAAAAATCTTCGAAGTTGTCACCCAAATAAGGATTTGTTTTAGAAGTATCAGGTAAGCCTTCTTTGAATAGCCCTACAATCTTTTGTAAATTATCAGAATGTTCTGCTTGAATCGGCCCTACTACCTGAGGGATTCCACAGTTACTTGATGAGGAAGAGTTTTAGGCTTAAAAAATAGGATGAACACATCGAAAATAGGATGGAGTGCAAAAGTGCGACACCTTATGGTAACAACAATATTGTAACTATATGATTTTAATGAAAACTACTATGACAGCTTATGGTAACAAAATGACAAGTTGAAATTGATCCTGTAGGGGGTAGGTAAATTTGGCACTTTTGGTATAATAAAATCAATAAGTTATAAGAAAATTTTTGGCATAAGTTGTCCCCCTTTGTTGCCATAAGCTGTCCATATCCTAGAAAATGTTGGCATAAGCTGTCCGTATCCTATTGGTTGAGGACGAAAGCCTCACTTAAACTTTGGGCAGCTAGTGAAGATTAGCGTGCACTATCAATAATCGAACCGCCATCCGGTGTGAGGCTAGTACCCGTAATGAACTGACTATCTGTACTCGCCAGGAATAGTACGACAGGTGCAATGTCATCTTCTGGTGAGCCATATCGGCCAAGTGGGTTGCTAGGGGGAGGTACATTAGCTTCTGGCCCCCAGGTTTCTGCTACTGGCAAAATGTTGTTCACGGTGATTTTATCTACGCCCCATTCGCGAGCAGCTGTCCTAGTCAAAGCTCGGACTGCCTCTTTTGCCATGTTGTAAGGACCGTAACCCACTAAACCAATTACGCCGGCCAGTGAGCCAAAGTTGATGACTCGGCCCTCACCACTTGCCTTTAGGTAGGGGTAAGCAGCCTGCATTGTCCGTAAGTAAGCAATTGGTCCAAGATCAAAATTGCGCTGCAACTGCTCAGCCGATAGATCAAGGATGGAGGAAAATGGAGCGCTTGAGTCGAATGCGTTGTTTACAAGAATATCAATGCGACCAAAAATCGCCGCAACGTTATTGATAGCAGCTTGTATCTGTTCTTGATCACCAATATCACATACAACGCCGAGGGCAGATCCCCCAACCGACTCAATCTCAGCGACTACCTTGTCAACGTTTCCAGGTGTTAGCGATACAACTGCCACTTTTGCCCCTTCAGCAGCTAATAGCTTTGCGGTTGCGCGACCAATACCTCGGCCAGCGCCGGTGACTATGGCAACCTTACCGTCTAGTTTTCCCATTTGATTTCCTTTCAGTGAATTAATGTTGCGCTAATGAAGTAATAACTACATAAGGTGATGGAGTGTCCCGCACAGCGTTTTGAGTTGTGAACGACACAGATAGAAGCAGGAGGCCAACCAAGGCTGGGATAGCACCTAATGGCTTGCGAACGCCAAAGTGTGCCATTGTCGAAAGTATTAAGTGATACAGCATTCCTGCATATGCGAGATCACTAAGTCCAACGTTAAACCGGGACAGAATAGCCAATGGCCCTAGGATTTTAATTACCACCATAAATGGTAATAGGTGGCCTGCGGAGTAACCCATATCGGCTTGCGTTTTGCGTACAAAATCGCTTTTCAATATATAGAGCGCGGCAGATGCCAGATACAACAAAACCAAAAGTAATGTACTGACCCAGTAGATGTAATGCATTGTCATCAACATATCCTTATTTGTATTAAATTATCGACTTGGGGTAAGAATGTCGTTTAATATCAATTCTCGCAAGTAGGATGAATTAATGGTGCCTAGTATGGAAAATGTGACTAATGAGCAGGAAATTAATATGCATGACGAGATGAGGCGTGCATTTTCCTTACTTTCTGGAAAGTGGAAACTTGAAATCATGTGGCTGTTGAATCAGCGGATATACAG
Source organism: Methylobacillus gramineus (assembly GCF_020532675.1). Classification (GTDB taxonomy): domain Bacteria; phylum Pseudomonadota; class Gammaproteobacteria; order Burkholderiales; family Methylophilaceae; genus Methylobacillus; species Methylobacillus gramineus. The sequence continues at coordinate 390,512 of NZ_JAJAVE010000001.1, forward strand.
ATTCGGAGAGCTGAGGAAAGCAATTCCCGGCATCACTCAACACATGCTAACTGCTCAATTACGTGAGTTAGAGGACGATGGACTTGTAACAAGAACTGTATTTGCAGAGGTGCCTCCGCGTGTTGAGTATGAGATTACATTTAAGGCAAAAGGACTAGGGCCAACGATGGAAGCATTGGCTGCTTGGTGGGCTGAATATGGGAATACCGTGCCCAAAAAGGTGACAGCAAGAGGCAGAAAAAGCAACAAGGCTACTTCATGATGGACGTGGCTAATTTACTTCTGGGATAAGAGTTACAGCATGCCTCACTAACAGGTCGTATAGATTCTAGATAACTCAGGTCGCGATGGTGGCCTTTTTTTTGTTTGAAATGCCAAGAGATTAATCGTTTGTAGCCTTACGGAAAAAAATAGGATGAATACAGCGAAAATAGGATGAGCTGCAAAAGTGCGACAGCTTATGGTAACAACATTCTTCTAACCATATGATTTAAATGAAAACTACTGTGACAGCTTATGGTAACAAAATGACAAGTTGAAATTGATCCTACAGATCCTACACAAAAAATGGATTTTTTAATCGGGACATCATTCATCTGAATTTGCACAAAATTGGTGCAATGCACCTGATGATGTTCCTATTTTGTGCATAGCTTCTCCTTCCTGATATTAAATGTTTTATAAATCAACAATATGAGATATGGCGCAGTTTTTGCTAATAAATTGGCGCTATAAAAATAGATGGAGGAGACAATATGGACTCAACACAGTCAGGAAATGACGTATTTTTTATATTACTCGGCGCCATTATGGTGCTTGCGATGCATGCAGGATTTGCCTTTCTTGAAGTTGGCACGGTGCGTCGCAAGAACCAGGTGAATGCCTTGGTCAAGATCATGGTGGATTTCTCAGTATCGACCATTGCCTATTTCTTCATTGGCTATGGCCTGGCTTATGGCATTGGTTTTATGCAAGGGGCGGAAGCACTTTCGGCGCAAAATGGCTATCAGTTGGTGAAGTTCTTTTTCCTGCTGACGTTTGCGGCAGCGATTCCAGCCATTATTTCTGGGGGCATTGCAGAGCGCGCTAAATTCAATCCACAGTTGGCAGCGACGTTTGCCATTGTTGGCCTGGTCTATCCATTTTTTGAAGGCATTGCGTGGAATGGACAATTCGGCATCCAGGAATGGCTGGCTGCCACGTTCGGTGCGCAATATCACGACTTTGCCGGGTCTGTGGTGGTGCATGCCATGGGGGGCTGGATTGCGCTTGCCGCTGTGCTATTGCTCGGTCCGCGTATTGGCCGCTATAGCAAGGATGGAAAATTGCATGCTTTCCCTCCTTCCAGCATTCCCTTTCTGGCACTTGGGGCATGGATACTCACCGTAGGCTGGTTTGGTTTTAACGTAATGTCAGCTCAGACTGTCAACGCAGTGACAGGCCTGGTAGCACTCAACTCCCTGATGGCGATGGTAGGCGGCACACTGGCGGCATTACTGGCTGGAAAGAATGACCCTGGATTTGTACATAATGGCCCACTGGCTGGATTGGTGGCTATTTGTGCAGGGTCAGATATTGTGAATCCACTTGGGGCGTTAGTGATCGGGTTGGTGGCAGGTAGTGTCTTTGTCTGGACTTTCACCCTGACGCAAAATCGCTGGAAAATTGACGATGTGCTTGGTGTCTGGCCGTTGCATGGTATTTGTGGGGCTTGGGGCGGGATCGCTGCCGGTATTTTTGGTACTACAGCTCTGGGCGGTCTGGGAGGTGTGCATATTGTGTCTCAGTTGATCGGCACTACTCTCGGTATCACCATTGCGCTAATTGGAGGCTTTACAGTCTATGGCCTGATCAAGCTGGTGGTCGGGATACGCCTGGATGCGGAGGAAGAGTATGACGGTGCTGATCTCTCAATCCACAAGATCGCAGCAACACCAAATCTTGCAGCAGGACAGGATGAATAGCTGCTTTGTTACAAGTGATGTTGTTGGTTAGGCGTTATTTGTAAAGATTTCACTGCATCCATATAGGTGCAGTGAAATTATCAGGATATTTAACACCGCTTCGAAATTGATGCGTAAGATGATCTTTAGATCTATATTAATTCAATGTTAATTAATCCTTACAATAGATGAAATTTGTCTATGTTAAATGGAGTTAAAATATGATAATGACATTGATCTATCGCGCATGATGAATGACTATATTTTGATCAATATTCACAGTGCTAAATATTTATTAATTGATTGAACTTAATATACATAACTCAACTCTGACCAGTAATAATTTTCTAGGGTGATTTTCATTGTGTAATTACTAGCAATAGGATGTTTGAATATTATTTTTGATAATTGTTAATCAATATGTCTTTTAAAGTGAAGTTTTATATATTGTAAAAAAACTAAAGCATATGCTAAGATCAAAACCTCTTATTTTGAATGGTAAGTCACACCAATCCATCGCATGATGGCCAGGTAATTTAAACGTATGTCTTCCAAAATCACCCATGCAACTATACAAATGCGGATATTTTTATTATCCGTTGTATTGGCATTGGCCAGTTTTGGTATTGTTAATATCCTTCATTATCAGGATGGTGATTTATATTTAGGGGATACTGCCCCGCTTCAAGTTATTGCTGAATCGCTTTCTGACGACGGAGAACCTCCAGCTTCTTCCCTTGATCTATTCATCTCCACTTTCCTTGCCGCTACGATATTCTCAGTCGGTAATGTGCTACTTGTCTGGGATAGAGCGAATAAAAACTTTGTATATAGATTAATCTTCTCAACCCACGTCCGACCCCGCGATCCTCCCTCCTTGACCTAAGCGTCATCTTTATATTTTTCCGATTTTGAGTGCTACAACCTGATGTATTAATGCTGATAACAAGGCGAGATACGAGCGTTGGTGCTGGCCAATTTTAAGCAGTTCATACCTCGAATAGCTTTGCTTATTGTCATGAAAAAATTGCTTATGCCTTCTATTTTTTTGAGATGGCAAGCGAATATATCTGATTGTTATCCTCTCAATAATCGGCGTTAAATCAAACTACATTGCTGTATCTGGCAGACACCATGATCCTTGCTGAGGATTGCAGTGAGCTTACCTGCGCCTGTCATATAGAAACGTGGTTTAACAGTCTTCTTCGTTGCTAAGGCATTCTTATCTTATGTTAAAAATTGTTTATTTTGCTTTAAGCCTCACGGCATTGCTATTGGGTGGATGCCATGAAGTTGAAACCACGGAACATGAAGATGTGGCGAAATTTAAGGTAACCACTCCTATCCGTCGTGATACATCGATTGTCAAGGAGTATGTTTCTCAGATACATGCAATTAGACATATTGAGATCAGGGCATTAGAGAGAGGTTATCTTCAAAGTATTTATGTGGATGAGGGGCAACAAGTGAATCAGGGGCAGATGATGTTCAAGATCATGCCTAATATTTATCAGGCTGATCTGCAGAAGGCAAAAGCAGAAGCTGATATGTCATTGATTGAGTATAAGAATACTCAAGCATTGGCAGATAAAAATATTGTTTCCTTAAATGAACTTGAATTATCAAAAGCCAAATTAAATAAAGCAAGTGCTGAAGTAAAAGCAGCAGAAACCCACTTGGGGTTTACCAATATAAGTGCACCATTTACCGGGATTATGGATCATCTTGAAGTGCGTAATGGCAGCCTGATTGATGAAGGGGATTTGCTTACTACGCTATCGGATGTCAGCAAGATGTGGGTGTATTTTAATGTTCCGGAATCAGAATACATTGATTACATGAAAAACAAGAAAAACCGTGAACATGAGAAAGTGAAATTAAAAATGGCCAATGGAGACATTTTTGATCAGGAAGGGGTGGTTGAAGCGATTGAAGCGGATTTTGATAACAAGACAGGAAATATTCAATTCAGAGCCACCGTACCTAATCCAGATAAGATTTTAAGGCATGGTCAGACGGGTAATGTATTGATGACGGTTCCTTATAAAAATGCCATGTTGATTCCACAAAATTCTACGTTTGAAATTCTGGATAAAACGTATGTGTATGTTGTAAGTAAAGACAACAAACTGGAGCAGAGGTTAATTCAGATTGATGCAGAATTACCACATCTATTTATCGTTAAATCCGGGATACAAGATGGGGAAAGGATACTCATTGATGGCTTGAGAAAAGTCCAGAATGGCCAGGTTATTAAGGCCAATTTCATCCAACCTGAACAGGCTGTTTCCGATTTAAGCCTTTACGCTGAATAACCAGACAGGTGATGATGACATGCTAAACATATTTATCAAACGACCAGTCATGGCGATTGTGTTATCGCTATTGATTGTGTTCATGGGGTTTCTCGCCATCAAGGCGCTACCCACTTCACAGTTTCCTGACATTGCGCCTCCACGCGTCATCGTGTCCCTGGCATATCCCGGTTCCAGTGCTGATGTGTTGGTGCAATCTTCGTTGATCACTATCGAGCGTGCGATCAATGGTGTGCCAGGGATGAAGTACATTATTTCTGATGCCACCAGTGCGGGGGAGGCGACGATCCAAGTGATTTTTGACTTGGGCATAGATCCTAACCAGGCCATGATCAACGTCAAGACCCGCCTCGATCAGGTGATGAGCCGCTTGCCACAACTGGTGCAGATGGAAGGGGTGGTAGTTGAGCGGGTGCAGCCGAGCATGCTGATGTATATCAACTTGTTCAGCAAAGACAAGAATGCGGACGAGAAATTTCTCTTCAACTATGCCAATGTCAATGTTATTCCTGAGATTCAACGGGTCAATGGGATTGCGCAAGCCAAGATTTTGGGAAGCCGTCAATACGCAATGCGCATTTGGCTTAATCCAGATCGTATGCGTGCCTATAAGGTATCGACCGAAGAGGTCATGGAGGCTATCAATAGCCAAAGCGTGATTGGCCGTGCCGGGCGACTAGGTCAAAGCTCCGGGATTGCTGCGCAATCCAAGGAGTATGTGCTGTTGTATCAGGGGCGTTACAACAAGCCCGAGCAATATGAAGACATCATTATCCGTTCCAATTCGGAAGGCGGAATCCTGCGCTTGAAGGATATTGCCAAGGTGGAGTTAAGTAGTGAGTTCTACGATATCTATTCCAATAAGGATGGCTTTCCTTCAGCCGCGATCGTGCTCAAGCAGAATTACGGCAGTAATGCGACAGAGGTGATCGAGCATGTGAAGGAGAAAATGCAGGAGTTGAAGGCGGCCTTTCCCGAGGGCATGGATTATGAAGTTAATTACGATGTTTCCAAATTCCTGGATGCTTCCATCGAAAAAGTCATTCATACCCTGATCGAGGCATTTATCTTGGTGGCCTTGGTGGTGTTTATTTTTCTGGGTGATTGGCGATCTACCCTCATCCCTATACTTGCCGTGCCGGTCTCATTGATAGGCACATTCTTTGTGATGCAGATGTTCGGGATTTCCATCAACCTCATTACCCTGTTTGCCCTGGTACTGGCGATCGGGATCGTGGTGGATAACGCCATCGTTGTGGTTGAGGCTGTGCATGCCAAAATGGAAAGTGAGCATCTTCTTCCATATCCGGCAACGAAGAAGGTTTTGGGTGAAATCGGCGGTGCCATTGTCGCTATCACATTGGTAATGACAGCGGTGTTTGTGCCAGTTGCTTTCATGACAGGGCCAGTAGGAGTGTTCTACCGCCAGTTCTCAATCACCATGGCAGCTTCTATCATTATTTCCGGCGTAGTAGCTTTATCCCTGACGCCTGTGCTCTGCGCCATGTTGTTGAAGAGCAATCATGGTCAGCCTAAACGCCGTACTCCCATCAGTGTGTTCATCAATGCATTCAATCGTATTTTTGAAAAAATCACCGGTCGCTACACCCAGCTGCTTGATGTTGTCGTGACTAGGAGATTCCTGACATTTCTGATGTTGGGCTTGTTTGCATTGGGTACGTTTCTGGTCAATAAATCCCTGCCTGCAGGGTTTATTCCAGGGGAAGATCAAGGGATGGTCTATGCGATTATCCAGACACCGCCAGGCTCTACTCTGGAAGTCACCAACAAGATTGCCCGTCAGTTGCAGACCATCGCCTCCAAGGTTGAAGGAGTGCAGTCAGTGTCATCACTGGCCGGTTATGAGGTACTGACCGAAGGGCGAGGCTCGAATGCCGGGACTTGTATCATCAACCTCAAAGACTGGTCCCAACGCAAGCATTCTGTGCATCAGGTGATTGCTGAACTGGAAGAAAAAACCAAAGACTTTGGTGCAGTGATCGAGTTCTTTGAACCGCCTCCTGTCCCTGGCTATGGTGCGGCTTCTGGCTTGGCACTACGTCTGCTTGATAAAACCGATAACACGAATTATCACGAGTTTGACAAGATCAATCAGGACTTCCTGAAGGCATTAGGTAAACGTAAAGAACTGACCGGCCTGTTTACTTTCTATGCGGCGAATTATCCGCAATATGAAATTCAGATTGATAACAATCTTGCCATGCAGAAGAAAGTGTCTATTGCCAAGGCGATGGATAACCTCGATATCCTGATTGGGAGTACCTACGAGCAGGGCTTTATCCGCTTTAACAACTTCTTCAAAGTCTATACCCAGGCTGGCCCAGAGTTCCGCCGCTATCCAAGCGATATCCTCAGTTATTACGTGAAGAACGAAGAGGGTGAAATGGTGCCGTACTCAGCTTTCATGAAGCTGAAGAAGATGCAGGGGCCCAACGAGATTACCCGCTATAACCTTTATAACTCAGCCACCATTCGTGCCATGCCTGCCCAAGGCTATACAACCGATGATGCTATCAAAGCAGTAGAGCAAGTGGCCAAGGCAACATTGCCCAAGGGATACGATATCGGCTGGGAAGGCTTGTCATTTGATGAGGCTCACCGAGGCAATGAGGCGCTCATTATCTTTGCCGTTGTGCTGGTCTTCGTTTACATGGTGCTGGCTGCTCAATATGAAAGTTTCATCCTGCCCTTGGTCGTGTTGTTGTCGCTGCCAGCAGGGGTATTTGGTTCGTTCTTTCTTCTTAAGGTTTTGGGTTTGGCAAACGATATTTATGCCCAGGTTGGACTCGTCATGCTGGTCGGGCTACTTGGAAAAAATGCGGTGCTGATCGTGGAATATGCCGTGCAGAAACATGAGCAGGGGATGTCGATCAAGGATGCGGCGATCGAGAGTGCCAAAGTGCGTTTCCGTCCCATCCTCATGACCTCGTTTGCGTTCATCGCTGGCTTGATTCCCCTAGTCGTTGCCACTGGAGCTGGCGCAGTAGGCAACAGGACCATTGGTACATCTGCCTTGGGTGGCATGCTGTTCGGTACCGTGTTTGGCGTCATCCTGATTCCTGGTTTGTATTATGTGTTTGCCAAGCTGTCTGAAGGTAAGTCACTGATCAAGAATGAAGAGTTTGAGCCATTAACTGAAATCTATCACTACAGTAAGAATGATGATGACCAAGAATAAAGCCATTCAACTGATCGTATTGGGAAGCCTGGCCTTGATGGTGCAATCCTGCGCTATCCCAGCGATTACAAAAAAAGACCCTGAGGTGCACCTGCCTGACACATTCACCACTCTTGGTAGTGACGGCATGAATAGCACTGCCACCATGAATTGGAAGGATTTCTTTGAGGATCCCTATTTATCTGGGCTGATAGATACCGCCGTTGCCAATAACAAGGAAATCAATATCCTCATGCAGCGCATCAGTATTGCCGAGAATGAGGTACTGGCAAGAAAAGGGGAGTACATGCCATTTGTTGGGGTGGGCGCTGGTGCTGAAGTGGAAAAGGCTGCTCGCTATACGCGCAATGGTGCGGTGGAAGAAAACCTTGATATCAAGGAAGGCAAGTCCTTCCCCAAATATCTGGGCAACTATCAATTTGGCCTGGTAGCGTCGTGGGAGCTGGATGTCTGGAAAAAGCTCAGGAATGCGACCAAGGTCGCGACCATGGAGTATATGGCGTCTATTGAGGGTAAGCATTTCCTGGTGACCAACCTGGTGGCAGAAGTGGCCAACTCCTATTATGAACTGCTGGCACTGGATAACGAGCTTGATAATCTCGACAAGAATATCGAGATTCAACAACAGGCGCTAGAAGTGGTGAGGCAGCTTCAGCAATATGCGAGGACTACATCGTTAGCCGTAAAGCGCTTTGAAGCCGAGGTGAACAAAAACCAGAGCCAGCGCTATGAGGTAAAACAACGGATTGTCGAGACTGAAAACCGGATCAATTTTTTGCTGGGACGTATCCCCCAGCCGATTGAACGCGCCTCTGCTGGTTTTATGGAGATCAATCCCAAGATACTGCAAGCAGGAGTTCCCTCCGAACTGCTGGAGAACCGGCCAGATATACGTAAAGCGCAGCTTGAGCTGGAAGCTTCCAAGCTCAATATTGACGTTGCAAAAGCCAATTTCTATCCCTCCTTTGCACTGAAGGCGGGCCTGGGGTTCCAGGCCTTCAATCCACGATATCTGTTCAATATGCCTGAGTCTGTGGCCACCTCGTTTGCTGGCGATGTAATGGCGCCATTGATCAATCGCAATGCCATTGTTGCGACCTACAAGAATGCCAGCGCGGAGCAAATTCAGGCAGCATTTGAATATGAACAGACGATTATCAAGGCCTACATTGAAGTGTCAAGCCAGCTTTCCAATATCGATAATCTGGAAAAAAACTACGCGCTGAAAAATCATCAGGTTGACACACTGACCAGCTCCATCGAAATCTCAAACCAGCTCTTCAAATCTGCACGCGCCGATTACATGGAAGTGTTATTGACACAGCGCGATGCATTGGAAGCCAGGATGGACCTGATTGAAACCAAACAAAAACAAATCATGGCAATGGTTAATTTATACAAAGCACTTGGAGGTGGCTGGCAATAATGTTTGTGAAGGCAATATCCATACAATTTCAATATTAACTATCTACTAGGAGATGATGATGAAACAGGTTTTATCGATAATCACGGTTGTATTGTCATCGGCTGCAGGCGTTTCCGCCTATGCGCAAAATAATGAGGCAATGCTGGACGGACATGTGTTGGCTGCAGCCAATATTTCTCCGCTTAACGCCACTTTTGATGGGCGGGTGGCAGAAACACACGCCATGATTAGCCAGAAGGATGCAGAGCGGGCAATGAATAATCGACCTCATCCAAAATATGGCTTCAATATCAATCGCATCAATACCACAGCTGAAAAAGCTGAACGCAATATGGGTAAGCATTTTGTCTACGTTACCCATCCCAAGAATGGCTTCAGGATCAAGCGATACGTGGGTTGATCCTGAGCATGTGTAAGGGCTGACCGTTAAAATAGCCCGGAATTCTGCACACTAGGCTTACCTCGAAAACAAAGAGGTAAGCCATTTTTTTGCTTTTGTCTTTTAACGCGTCGAGTATTGCCAGTATTTGATAGGCATAAAAGCAGAAATATAAAGTTAATAACCTACCTTGCGCTGTGCGGTAAGCCTTGGGGCGTGGTATCTTTGAGCTGTTGTCGATTCACTCATCATCATGCTACAGCAAACCAAAATTTTCCTCTGGCGTACCATCGCAGTGCTTGCGCTGATCCTAGGCGTGATCGGGGCATTTCTGCCCATCATGCCTACGGTGCCTTTTGTGCTGGTCGCCGCCTGGGCTGGCGGACATGGTTGGCCCCAGCTGGAGCAATATTTATTAAACCATCCCAAATACGGCTGTCATATCCGTCAATGGCGTGAACATGGTGCAGTGTCCCGCCGGGCCAAGAGCTTTGCTATTTTCATGATGACATGCAGCGGTACCATGCTCTGGTTCACGCCTGCGCCAGTCTGGTCCAAATGGGCAGTGAGCCTGACCATGGCGTCTGTTGGACTTTGGCTATGGTTGCGACCTGAACCAGAACAATGTTGAGAAGCCGTGCCGTGGCGGTTTGCTTGGTCGTGATGGCCGCATGTTAGAATGCCGCCCATGTCAACTTTCCATGTGCTGATCCCTGCTGCCGGTTCTGGCAGCCGCATGGGGTCTGAGTTACCCAAGCAATATCTGCCTTTACTGGGCAAACCGCTGATTCACCATGTGCTGGCCATGTTGGCGCAAGCACCTCGTATTGCCTCGGTGCATGTGGTGGTTAGCGCTGATGATGCGTGCTGGGATGAGCATGCGGTGGATTATGGCAACAAAGTGCAGGTGCATCGCAGTGGGGGGGCGACACGAGCTGCAACGGTCTTGAACGGACTGTATGCCATGGCTGGTCAAGTGAGGGCTGATGACTGGATACTCGTTCATGATGCTGCGCGCCCAGGCTTGAGCCAAGCCTTGCTCGCCAGCTTGCTGGATGCATTGGAGCATGATGAGGTGGGCGGCTTGCTGGCGATTCCGTTGGCAGATACCCTCAAGCGTGCGGATGAGCAGCAGCGGGTAGCCACTACCGAGCCACGCGATGGCTTGTGGCAAGCACAAACCCCGCAGATGTTCCGCTATGAAATACTGCAACGTGCACTGCAACTGGCAGGTGGCGCACCGACCGACGAAGCGCAGGCCGTTGAGGCGCTGGGTTTGAAGCCCAGGTTGGTGGTGGGCCAGTTGCGCAACCTGAAAATCACATACCCGCAAGACTTGAAGATTGCCGAGGCAATCCTGCTGGCGGATGCCAAGGAGAATGAAGCAATATGATCAGAGTAGGCAATGGATTTGACGTTCACCAATTGGTGGAAGGACGTCCTTGTATCATAGGCGGCGTAGATATTCCCTATGCCAAAGGCCTGAAAGGCCATTCAGATGCAGATGTGCTGCTGCATGCAGTGAGTGATGCATTGCTGGGGGCTGCTGCGATGGGCGATATCGGCAAGCATTTCCCTGATACCGATGAGCGTTTCAAGGGTGCTGATTCCCGGGTGTTATTGCGGCATGTCGTCAATCTGTTAAAAACCAAGCATTATTCTATTGTGAATATTGATGCGACTATCATGGCAGAAGCGCCCAAGATGGCACCGTATGTTGCTGAGATGTGTCGCAATATTGCCAACGACTGTGGCCTCCCTGATGACAGTGTCAATGTAAAGGCCACCACAACCGAAAAGCTGGGGTTTACCGGGCGTGGTGAAGGGATTGCAGCGCAGGCCGTATGCCTGATTCAGCGTTACCAGATTTGAGTGCTGAGTTTACGAATGGATAAAAAGCCCGGCATGCCGGGCTTTTTGTTGTCAGCGGCTTATTCGCCTCTGCGTTCATCAGAAAAGTAAGGGAACAACAGGGGTAGCAATAGCAAAGTGAAGAGGGTGGCTGACACCAGGCCACCGACAATCACGACGGCGAATGGCCTCTGGGTTTCAGAGCCTATGCTGTGTGAAAGTGCAGCAGGCAATAATCCCAGACCTGCCATCAATGCAGTCATCATGATCGGGCGCAGGCGTGCGACAGCGCCATCAACGACGGCTTTCTTGAGTGCATACCCTTCTCGCATCAGGTACTTGATCTGTTCCACCATGATGACGCCGTTCTGCACCGACACCCCGGCCAGCGCAATGAATCCCACGGCGGCGGAGACTGAGAGATGCAAGCCCGCGAGGCCAAGTGCTGCCAGGCCCCCGATCAGCGTGAAGGGGATCATCATCAGTACCAGCAAGGCATTGCGTATAGACTTGAAGGCCATGAATAGCAGCACGAATATCATCATCAATGACAGCGGTACAATCACTTCCAAGCGCTTCATGGCGCGTTGCTGGTTCTCGAACTGCCCGCCCCAGGTGATGGTATAACCAGGCGGTAGTTTGACCTGTTGCTTGACCTTGTCCATGGCTTCGGCCACAAAGCTACCCTGATCGCGATTGATCAGGTTGGCCTTGATGGCGACGATACGTGAGACTCCCTCACGACTGACGCGGGAGGCCCCCTGCTTGATGCTGATGTCTGCGACTTCACCCAGTGGAATGGTGCCGGCATTATCAGGCAGTGCCACAGGCAATTCTGCGATGTCATCCACCCCATCGCGATATTGGCGATCCAGGCGCAAGGTCACGTCAAAGCGACGATCCCCATCATAAAATGTGTTGGCAGCATTGCCTGCCATGGCCGTCTGTATGGTGGTGTTAACATCATTGACCGTCATGCCGTAACGCGCAAGTTTTGTTCTATCCAGGGCAATATTCAGCTCTGAGTTACCGGAGATGCGGATGGCAGCAACATCGGTAGCGCCCTTGATGCTATTCAATACATCGACCACCTGGTCTGCCTTGTCTTCCAGAATGGCGAGATCCGGGCCAAAAATCTTGACCGAGATTTCCCCTTTAACGCCTGAAAGTGCTTCTTCCACACTGTCCTGTATCACTTGCGAGAAGTTGGTGGGAATGCCCGGAATCGTATGTATCTTGCCGGAGATGCTTTCTATGAGTGCTTCCTTGTTGGCGAAGCTCCATTCCGAGCGCGGCTTGAGGTCAGCCAGAATCTCAATATTGTTCGGTCCTTTAGGGTCAGTGCCATCATCAGGCCGCCCGACATGGCTGACGACCAGATTGACCTCTTTGTAACCTTCAAGAATGGTACGCACATGGCGTTCTACTTCCTTGGTTTTGGCCAGGCCAGTGGAAGGTGGCAGGCTGATGGTTAGCCATATATTGCCTTCATCCAGCTTGGGCAGGAACTCAGAACCCAGCCTGGGGGCGAGCAGCAGGGAGGCAATCAATAAGCCCACCGAACCTGCAACCAGTGGCCAGCGAATATTGACTGTGCGCAGCAACAGGCTGCGATAACCTTCCTGGATCTTGTGCATCCATCCGCTGTGCTTTTCCGCCATATCCTCGCGGCGCATGGTGTAGGAGAGCAGGGCTGGCACCAGGGTCAGTGTGAGCAGGATGGCACCCAGCAGGGCAAAGCTCAAGGTAAACGCCATGGGCGAGAAAATCTTGCCTTCCACCCGCTGGAAAGTGAAGATGGGCAGGAAGGCCAGGATGATGATGGCCTTGGAAAAGAGAATGGGCCTGCCCATTTCAATCGCGGTTTGCTTGAGTGTGTGCAAACGCCAGCCAAAGGTGGCTTGTTGTGGCAGCTTGTCTATCTGTGCGGCTGCCAGGCGCACCATGAGGGCTTCTACCAGCACCACAGCACTGTCGATAATAATCCCGAAGTCCACTGCCCCCAGCGAAATCAGGTTGGCGGAAACGCCACGGATGTCCATGATGATAAAGGCAAATAGCAGTGACAGTGGAATCACCGATGCCACAATCAGGGCAGCCCGCCAATTGCGCAGGAAAACAATGAGTATGGTGACGACCAGCAGTGCACCGACAATCAGGTTTTCAGTGACGGTATGTACCGTATGCTCAATCAGGGTTGTGCGGTCGTAGAAAGGTGCAATCTTGACGCCAGGCGGCAGCTTGGCATTGATCTCGTTGACCTTGCTGCGTAATGCATCAATGACCCTGGCCGGGTTCTGGCCCTTATTCATGATGACAATACCTTCTACCACGTCATCTTTATCATTAAAGGCGACAATGCCAGAACGGGTACGGTCACCAATTTCCACAGCACCGATATCACTGACCAGTATGGGTTTGCCGCCGCGTGAATCAATCACGGTATTGGCAATATCTTCCAGACTCTTGTAAAGACCAATACCGCGCACTACTAGGTCTTCATCGCCGCGGTGCATGAGGCCACCGCCAATATTGCTGCTGTTGCCGCTGAGAGCGTGGTTGACCTGGTCTATGGTGATATCGAATTTCTTCAACAGATAGGGATCAAGCTTGACCTGATATTCCTTGATGCTGCCACCAAAGCTGGTGATGTCAGCAACACCAGAAACCGTGCGTAACATGGGACGGATCTGCCAGTCCTGGATCGCACGGATTTCACGTTGCGGCATATCCTTGGGTGCTTCTACCAGGTAGCGGAATATCTCGCCCACGGCAGTGGAAAGGGGAGCCAGTGTTGGCTGGTATTCTGCTGGCAGTTCTGCATCCTGCAAGTGCTCCAGCACTTGTTGGCGGGCAAAGTAATCATCGGTTTTTTCCGAGAAGGTCAGCGTGATGACTGAAAGCCCGGTAATGGAGACAGAGCGCATTTGCGTGAGGTGAGGAACGCCGCTCATTTCGTGCTCGATGGGAAGGGTGACCACACGCTCGACCTCTTCCGGTGCCAGGCCTGGCACCTGCGTCACAATGCCGACGTGTACATCCTCTACGTCTGGGAATGCCTCAATCGGCATATTGTCCACCGCAAAATAGCCCGCGATGATCAGGGCCAGCGTACCCAGCAAGACAAACACCCGCTGTTGCAGCGAGAAGGTAATCAGTTTATTCAACATGGTGGGTGGCCTTATTTACCTGCGGCAAGTTCGGAATTGAGCAGGATTGCTCCTGACGTCACCAGTTTTTCATTATTGCTCAGGCCTTGTTTTACGGTCGCAAAGTCCTTGCCCTGCACATCCAGGGTCACTCGGCGCTTCTTGATATGCCCGGGGCTGGTCTCGACGAAGACATAGCTATACAGGCCTTCTGTGATCAGTGCACTGTTGGGAATGCGGATGACCTGGCGGTTGCCTGGGCTTAATGGGGTGATGCGGGCATACATTTCCGGTTTGAGGCGGCCGCCCTTGCTATCTACCGAGCAGCGAATGGGAATACGGCGCGTGACAGGATCTATCATGGCACCGATGGAAAGAATCTTGCCGCTGAATGCTTCACCTGGATAGGCATCCACCTCCACTGAAACGCTTTGCCCGGGATTGACCTTGCCCAGGTCACGCTCTGGCAGGTCGATACTGGCCCAGAGATGAAGTGGGTCGGTGATGATGAAGATCGGGGTGGCGGCATCCGGCCTGACCTCGCTGCCGGGATTGACCTGGCGATCAACGATGATGCCAGCTAGCGGCGCACGCACACTATAGCTTTCGTTGGTATTGCGACTTGCCCCCAGATTGTTGAGGCGGGCACTGGCGCGGGATGATTCAGCCGCGGCTTCATCCAGGTCTGCCTTGCTGGCTTCAAGCTCCTTGTGTGGTATCACGCCGCCATCCAGCAACATGCGGCTACGCTCATAAGCCTGCTTCTTCAATTGCAGTTCAGCCTGGGCTTTGCGAGCGTCGGCAATGGCGCTGCCCAAGTCGGGGGAGTCCATGGTCATCAACACTTGACCGGATTTGACGGTATCCCCGATTTCCGCATTGATCCTGAGTGCGCGGCCCACAACCGGTGAGCTGATGCGGGCCGTAAAGTTTTCGTTGAATACAATCTTGCCATTGAAGGGCGAGCTGGCAGGGGCTGGAATCTGAGTCACTGCTTCGATTTTCAGGTTGGCGAGCTGCGGGGAGTCTGCTGCCAATACCACCTCATCGGCAGCTTTTGGCTTGGCGACTTCCGCGGCCAACAGCGGGGTCGTGCTATACAGGCTTGATAACAGCAGTATCAGTAATTTCTTGTTCATTATGGGCTTTCTTAACCTTCAGGTTTAAGCGTATTAATTGTCACCAGGATTGATGGCAGCGCGCCAGCTGGCAAGGGATTTGGCAAAGTCTGCATGGGCGGTGGCGGCATCAATTTGCAATGCGCGCAATACACGGCGTGCATCCAGCAGGTCAGTGACACCCATTGCGCCATGCTGATAAGCAAACTCAGCGGCGTGGGCCGTTTTTTCTGCTTCCAGCAGCATGTTCTGGTCATAGCGATTGACCTTCTCAATGGCGGCATCCAGATCAGCGCGGGCGCGGCTGACTTCACCTACTGCATTGGCTCGAATGCGATCTTCAGCCTCCATGGCCGTGGTGTAGTCCACCTCGGCACGGGCGATCTCTCCCTGATACTGATAGCCGGTAAACAAAGGAATACTGAAACCAGCGCCTATGGTATTACGGCCATTATTATTGCCGCCTCCCCCTCCGCCAGCACTCGGGTAGTGTTCATATTGCATGCCGATGGTGATGTCCCGCGTAGTGAATGCCTGCGCAAGTTTTCGGTTCTCGTTGGCCACCTGGATGCGCGCCATGGCCGCCTGGATATCGGGGCGCTGGTCGAGCTGGTCTTCACTCGCGGGGATAATCGCAGTAGTGGTCTCTGGCCAGCTGTCATTGATGCGGATGACATTGGCTTGTTGTTCCTTGCCGATGAGGTAGGCAAGGTCCGCCTGGGCTTTCTGCCGTTCGGCCTGGGCTTGGCGCAGATCGTTCTGGGCGCGCAGCACGTCTATCCGAATCCGTGCCGCATCAGTGCTTGAAATGTCGCCAGCCTTTAGTCTCAGTTCTGCTGCGTTTAACATATTCTGGTAAAGCGCCTGGTTGCTCTGCAATATCTCTTCACTTTGCTGGGCAAGCAGCAAATCGTAATAAGCGATATAAAGCGTTTGTTTTTGCAGGCGAAATGCGTCACGTAAATCCAGCTCGCTAGCCTGTACTGCATTCTGTGCCAGGGCCATGCGCAAAGCACGCTTGTTGCCACGTTCAATCGGCTGCTCAATCCGGGCAATGGTATCGACAGTCCGGTTGCTGAGGCCGCCGTTACCATTACTGCCTTGCAGATTGAAGTTGTTGGTATTGAGGGAAAATGTGGGATTGGGGCGTTGTGCCGCCGTGAGGGTATCTGCTTTTGCACCTTCCAGATAGCGTTCGGAAAGCAGGAGTTCGCGGTTGTTTACGGTAAATAGATCATTGGCCTTCGACAGGGTCAACTGGGCAAGATCATCAATTTCTGCAGCTTGAAGAACGGATGGGCTATGACATAGCAGCGCCACCAGAGTTGTATACGTCAATAGACGCCACTGCATGTTGTTCTCTCTTTTTTTCATGCACACCAGCGTGCGATGAATAGTAAACGCGAGAGAGATTCTTTAGTTTACAGAGCGGGAGACTATATTTTCATGCCTTGAGCAAGACGATCACTGCTCCGCTGCCACCGTCCTGCCGGCGCGCCTGGGCATAGGCGATCACCTCGTCTTTTTGCATGAGCCAATTGCGTAGTTTGTGCTTGAGTATGGGTTCGCGATTGCGTGAGCTCAGGCCTTTACCATGAATGATGCGGACACAGCGTATGCCACGTTTTTTACAGTGATGCAAAAACTCTGCAACATACAACCTGGCTTCATCACTGACCATGCCATGAAGATCGATGGCGGCCTGAACCACCCAATGACCTCGCCTCAGCTTGCTCAAGATGTCAGGGGCGTGGCCTTCACGCAGGTAAAGCAGTTCCTCTCCGCTTTCAAGTTCATGAGAAGGAATGTAGTGGTCACTGAGCGAATCTGCCAGTGCCTGGCGCTCATCGCGAATGAATTGCCGCGGAATCGGCTTGGGGCTGGGAATGGGATGATGCAAGCGGGACGGTTTTAACGGGCGAGCGCCTTTGACTGCTTCAAGGAACAGTTCAATTGCATCGTCCTTGTCGTCCTCGTCCACCATGATGTCAACCTGTTGCTACTGAAAAATCAGCGGCAGGCAAGTGCCTGCCGCTGATGACTTATGCCAGCTGATCCAGATAGCG
This sequence comes from Methylobacillus gramineus, assembly GCF_020532675.1. Lineage (GTDB taxonomy): Bacteria > Pseudomonadota > Gammaproteobacteria > Burkholderiales > Methylophilaceae > Methylobacillus > Methylobacillus gramineus. The sequence goes on from NZ_JAJAVE010000001.1 coordinate 407,958, forward strand.
CTCTGCATCCAGCGCAGCCATACAACCGGTACCAGCACTGGTCACAGCCTGGCGATAGATATGGTCCTGCACATCACCGGCTGCGAATACACCGGGTACGCTGGTGGCTGTGAAGTTACCCTGGCGACCTGCCTGCGTCACAATGTAACCGCCTTCCATTTCCAGCTGGCCTTCAAAGATATCGGTATTCGGCTTGTGGCCGATGGCAATGAATACACCCTTGAGCGGAATATCCTTGGCCGTACCAGAGTTCACGTCCTTGATACGCATGCCGGTCACACCAGAGGCATCACCCAATACTTCGTCCAGCGTCTGGAAAGTCTCCAGCACGATACGACCTTCCTTGACGCGCTCCATGAGCTTGTCCACCAGGATCGCCTCAGCCTTGAACTTGTCACGCCTGTGCACCAGCGTCACCTTGCTGGCAATGTTGGCAAGATACAGCGCTTCTTCAACAGCGGTATTACCGCCGCCGATAACGGCGACTTCCTGGTTACGGTAGAAGAAACCATCGCAGGTGGCACAGGCAGATACGCCCTTGCCGGCAAATGCCTCTTCAGATGGCAGGCCCAGATACTTCGCTGACGCGCCAGTGGCGATAATCAGTGCATCACAGGTGTATTCACCAGAGTCACCGATCAGGCGAATAGGCTTTTCATCCAGCTTGGTCGTATGGATATGATCAAAGATCATTTCCGTATTGAAGCGTTCAGCATGCTTCTGGAAGCGCGCCATCAACTCCGGTCCTTGTACACCATCTGCATCTGCAGGCCAGTTGTCCACCTCAGTGGTAGTCATGAGCTGGCCGCCTTGCGCAATACCGGTGATCAGCACTGGCTTGAGGTTGGCGCGCGCCGCGTAAACAGCGGCAGAATAACCTGCTGGGCCAGAACCCAGGATCAGCAGGCGAGCATGTGTTGTTGCCATACGGTGAATACTCCTAAAATGCAGTGTCGTTTAAATGAGGCGAATCTTATGGTTTTTCAAGCAGGCTACGCAACATCCATGCAGTTTTTTCATGAATTTGCAGGCGTTGCGTCAACAGGTCGGCTGTCGCTTCATCGGATGCTTTTTCTGCCGCTGGAAATATTGAGCGGGCTGTACGTACAACAGCTTCGTGGCCTGCAACCAGTTCCTTGATCATCTCTGGCGCATGTGGAACGCCATCGCTTTCAGCGATGGAAGTCAGCTTGCTGAACTCCTTGTAAGTACCGGGCGCATGAAAATCCAGCGAGCGGATACGTTCAGCAATCTGGTCAACGGCCGTCCAAAGTTCGTTGTATTGTTCTTCAAACATCAGATGTAGGGTGCGGAATTGTGGCCCTGTAACATTCCAGTGAAAGTAATGGGTTTTCAGGTACAAGGTATAAGTATCTGCCAAAAAGCGCGATAGGCCTTCTGCAATTTTTTTACGGTCTTTTTCACTAATGCCAATGTCTACCATTTTATTCTCCATTATTTAAATAGATGGGCTTAATTCCAGCCATGAATTGTTCTATACCAGACCATTGTAGCCAATCTTAGTTTCTGTGCGACTAGACTTTCAATAGTGTAGAGGGGCAGATGTCTTTCGTGCAAATTGATTGTTCTTATTTGAGTGATAGCTAAATTTAATCACGTTGAATATAGGTGTGGATGGATACATGCATCATATTCAGCTTGAGCAGGCCTTTGAATATTGTTACCCCCAATATGCAACGTAGAAATAGCCTGGTGGTTTGGGGAATTATTCCGCATATGCTGAGTCAGAAAACATGACGGGGACAAAATCCCGGTCATTGTTTAGTTGCCATCTCCCAAAAGGAAAGTAGAAGGAAGTCTCATGCAAGCTGAAGTCCATGTTGTGCCCGTTTCCGCTGTGAAGGTTCAGCGTTCTGATCTTCATCCCTCCCAATTGACGCATTCGCAATACATTGTTGCTGAAAATGTTGCTGAAAAAGAAGCAGCATTTGATCGTGTCAGCCGCGCTGGCAATGCCCGTGCGTTGGTGAAAAATATTGCAGCATTTTGCGATTGTGTTTGACGGCATAAACCCATGATGATGGCTGGAGGCCTGCTTCCAGCCATCATTTTGCAGTGTTGTGTCTTATAGGCTTGCCAGCCAATGCCCAAGCGGGTTGATGCTGTTATAATCAGGGCAGCTTATATTCTCGTGTCGGGTCATAGATCATCTTGTTTTTCCAGAAAAAAAGCGCGCCACTCAACAGCCGTCGCGAAGCTGCCCCAATTGAAACGCCAGGCATCGTCAAGGAAGCCTGGTGGTTAGGCCTGGTCGTGGTCGGGATTTATCTCACCCTGATCTTGCTGACTTACCGGCAGGATGATCCGTCATGGTCGCACAGCGCAAGCGATAGCGACGTTACACAAAATGCAGGCGGCACTATAGGCGCCTGGCTGTCTGACATACTGCTTTATCTGTTTGGTTTTTCAGCCTGGTGGTGGGTAGTGTTGTCGTTCTATGCCATGTGGCTGGTATATCTGCGTCTGGAAGCGGTGAGTTCTGAGCACAAACCCCTGATCGTCGTGAATCTCAGTGGTTTCCTGATGTTGCTGCTTTCCTCTGCCGCGCTTGAGGCAGGCCATGTTCATCATTTGGCAGTCGAACTGCCACTGGCTGCCGGAGGCATGCTGGGCTCGGTGATTGATAGCGGCTTGCAGGCCTTGCTGGGTTTTGCTGGATCAACCCTGGTCTTGTTGTTGGCGCTGGCGGTCGGTTTCAGCCTTTTTACTGGCTGGTCGTGGATCAGCATGACGGAAAAACTCGGCTCCGCACTGGAGTTCAGCTATCACTACATCCTCAAAAAATGGCAGGACTACCAGGATCGCAAAGTCGGCAAGGTGGCTGAGCAACAACGCAATGAGTTTGTGCATAGCGAGCGCAAGCGGACAGAAGATCGCCAGCCTGTGCAGATTGAGGTGCCAGCGACATTCGAGGTTGTAAAAAGCGAGCGGGTGCAGAAAGAAAAGCAAACACCATTATTCGAAGCATTGCCGGACTCTCCCTTGCCACCGCTACATTTGCTTGATGAGCCTAGTGGTGTGGTTGAGGTACAGTCGGCTGAAACCCTGGAATTCACCTCCCGCCTGATTGAACGCAAGCTCATGGACTTTGGTATCGAGGTCAAGGTGGTGACAGCATTGCCGGGCCCGGTTATTACACGCTATGAAATCGCTCCTGCGGCTGGCGTCAAGGGCAGCCAGGTAGCTAATTTATCCAGGGATTTGGCGCGCGCCTTGTCTGTGATCAGCGTGCGAGTGGTGGAGACAATCCCCGGCAAGACTTACATGGGGCTGGAAATACCCAATCCCAAGCGCCAGATTGTCTATCTCTCTGAAATCCTCGGTTCTCAGGTCTATGCCGACGTAACCTCGCCGCTGGCCATTGCCATGGGCAAGGATATCTCTGGCAAGCCAGTGGTGGCTGATCTGGCCAAGATGCCACATGTGCTGGTGGCGGGTACGACCGGCTCTGGTAAATCCGTGGCTATCAATGCCATGATACTGAGCCTGGTTTACAAAGCTGAACCGAGCAAAGTGCGCCTGATCCTGATTGACCCCAAAATGCTCGAGCTCTCGGTGTACGATGCGATTCCGCATTTGCTGACACCGGTAATCACCGATATGCGCAATGCGGGCAACGCCCTGAACTGGAGCGTGGCCGAGATGGAGCGTCGCTATAAGCTCATGTCATCGCTGGGGGTACGTAACCTGGCGGGGTATAACCAGAAAATCCGTGATGCAGAAAAAGAAGGCACGTCTATCCCGCATCCTTTCAGCCTGACGCCGGATGCCCCGGAGCCACTGGAAGAGTTGCCATTGATCGTGGTGGTGATTGATGAGCTGGCCGACCTGATGATGGTGGTGGGCAAGAAGGTGGAAGAGCCGATTGCCCGTCTGGCACAAAAAGCGCGTGCTTGTGGCATCCATTTGGTTGTCGCGACCCAGCGTCCATCGGTGGATGTGATTACTGGTCTGATCAAGGCCAACATCCCAACCCGGGTAGCTTTCCAGGTATCCAGCAAGATAGATTCCCGCACCATTCTGGATCAGATGGGCGCAGAAGCCTTGCTTGGGCAGGGCGATATGCTATACCAGCCACCAGGCACCAGTGATCCTCAGCGTGTGCACGGCGCGTTTGTGTCTGACCAGGAAGTCCACCGCGTAGTGGAATACCTGAAAGCGCAGGGTGAACCTAATTATATAGATGCCATTTTGACTGGCGGTACCGATGAAAATGCAGAAGGTGGCGAGCTGGGAGAAAGTGGTGGCGAGGCGGATCCGCTCTATGATGAGGCGGTCGGCATTGTGTTGAAATCCCGCCGTGCCTCTATTTCCTCTGTGCAACGTCAGTTACGCATAGGTTACAACCGCGCTGCCAGGTTGATTGAGGAGATGGAGCGCGCGGGTCTGGTGTCTGCCATGCAAAGTAATGGTAATCGTGAAGTTCTCGCTCCCAATAATGATTAACGGTGAAACCCGTGCAAAGGATGTTATGAAGTTTCTGGCAATATTGTTGATGGCAATGCCTCTGCTTGCGGAGGCGGCTGGTACGGAGTCATTGAAGGATTTCTTCAAGTCCACGGCTTCCATGCGTGCACGTTTTCATCAGGTGGTGACGGACGCGCAGGGTGGCAAGGTGCAGGAAGTCGATGGCAGCATGCAGTTGCAGCGCCCGGGCAAGTTTCGCTGGGATTATGAGAAGCCGTATGTGCAACAGATTGTGGGTGATGGTGAAAAAGTCTGGCTATATGACCCTGAATTGAATCAGGTGACCGTGCGCGCACTGGGCAAAGCCATCGGCTCCAGCCCGGCTGCATTACTGGCCGGCGCACAAGATGTAGAGCGGAATTTCACTGTGACCTCGGTCACTGAACGTAAGGATGGACTGGACTGGGCTCAGGCAATTCCCAAGGCCGAGGACAGTGGTTTTGAGAAAGTCCTGCTGGGCTTCAAGGGCGATGCACTGCAAAAAATGGAATTACACGATAGCTTTGGTCACGTCACTGCCATCCAGTTCAGCAAAATGGAGCGCAATCCTGCCATCAATAGCAATACCTTCAAGTTTGTCGCACCAGCTGGTGCAGATGTCGTGGGGGAGTAGTGCGATGGTAAGGCAGCGCCTGCCTGGTAATCAACACATAGAGATCAAGAGTGGCTGGGCTATTTGAACCGGTAGCGCCTCAAGCCCCTTTGGCAGAGAGGCTACGCCCCAAAGTCTTGCAGGATGTGGTGGGGCAATCTCATTTGTTGGGTGAGGGTAAGCCGTTGCGCCTGGCATTTACATCCGGCAAGTTGCCGTCCATGATTCTATGGGGTCCTCCAGGGGTAGGCAAAACTACCCTGGCCCGGCTGATTGCCAATACCGCTGATGCCGAGTTCATCCCGCTCTCTGCCGTACTGGCGGGCATCAAGGACATCAGGGAAGCTGTGGAGCGGGCCGAACATATCTTGCAACAATCGGGACGGCGCACCATTCTGTTTGTGGATGAGGTACATCGGTTTAACAAAGGCCAGCAGGATGCTTTCCTGCCTTTTGTTGAAAGCGGCTTGATCACCTTTATTGGCGCCACCACAGAGAACCCGTCGTTTGAGGTGAATAGCGCCTTGTTGAGCCGGGCGCAGGTGTTTGTGCTGAATGCCTTGTCCGAAGCCGAACTCAAGCAGTTGCTGGACCGGGCGCAAGAAGAGATGGCACCTGCCATCACGCTTGCCCCGGAAGTGGTGGAGCAGGTGCTGGGGTATGCGGATGGCGATGCACGACGCTTGCTCAACTTTGCAGAGGGACTGTTTAATGCCGCGATGGCGGCTGAAATCAGCGTGATTGATGAGGCGTTTCTGCAATCGACCATGGCCAGCAAGTTGCGCCGGTTTGATAAGGGTGGGGAAGCGTTTTATGACCAGATTTCTGCCTTGCACAAGTCTGTGCGCGGGTCTAATCCTGATGCGGCGCTTTATTGGTTGATGCGTATGCTCGATGGCGGCGCCGAGCCACTATACTTGGCGCGCCGTATCATCCGTATGGCATGGGAAGATATCGGTTTGGCCGACCCACGGGCGATGCAGATTGCCAATGATGCGGCACTCACTTTTGAGCGCCTGGGTAGTCCAGAGGGTGAGTTGGCGCTGGCGCAAGCTGTGATTTATCTGGCCGTGGCAGCCAAGAGCAATGCGGGCTACATGGCCTACAATCAGGCGAAAGCGTTTGTTGCGCAAGATAAAAGTCGTGAAGTGCCAATTCACCTACGCAATGCACCAACAAAATTAATGAAAAATTTGGGCTATGGGCATGAATATAGATATGCTCACAATGAGCCGAATGCTTATGCAGCGGGTGAAAATTATTTTCCTGATGGTATGCATGAACCCTCTTGGTACCAGCCAGTACCAAGAGGGTTAGAGTCAAAGATTACAGAAAAACTTAACATGCTTCGCAAATTGGATGAAGAAGCCAAGAAGAAATAGAAACGTTAATTCAATTGAAATATTAACGGCACAAATGCCGATACATTAGAAAAAATTACTTATGGCAACACTTCACTGGGGCGGAAAAAATAAGGTGGTCAATCACCACCATGATGTGCCATTCCGTTTGCTGGATAAGCAATACAGCTTTAAAGCGAATGAAGGCGCTCCTGCTAACTCCACGAATAATCGAATCATTCATGGCGACAATCTAGAAGCATTGAAGAGCCTTCTTCCTGAGTTTGAAGGCAAGGTGAATTGCATCTACATTGACCCACCGTACAACACTGGCAATGAAGGTTGGGTGTACAACGATAACGTGAATGACCCCAAAATCAAGAAGTGGCTTGGTCAGGTAGTAGGTAAAGAAGGTGAAGACTTAAGTAGGCACGATAAGTGGCTATGCATGATGTATCCGCGCCTCAAGTTGCTTCATCGTTTGTTAGCTGATGAAGGAGTGATACTTGTATCACTAGATGATGTAGAGGCTGGAAATTTCCGTCTTTTGATGGATGAAGTTTTTGGTTATGGAAATAGGGTTGCCACAATTGTCTGGAATACCAGAAATACTGATAACAGAATAAAGTCTTATTTGTCGCAAGATCATGAAAACATTTTTGTCTACGGTAAATCAGCCTCTACGAGAATTGAGGGGCGTGTAATTAATCGTTCTGATTTTAAAAATCCAGACAATGATCCACGCGGCCCCTATGTTACTGACCCCCTGAAAGGCAAGGCTACAGCTTCTGAAAGGCCGAATCTTCATAGCTATAACATGGAACAACCAAACACAAACAATGTTTGGAGGCCTGATCCTGCAAAAGGTTGGATAACGGACTTTACCGGTTATGAAAAGTTACTTGAAGAAGATAGGATTTGGTGGCCACCTAATCCAGAAACCGGATGGCCGCGGAAGAAGAGGTTTTTGTCTGAGGTGCAAGAGCGCATGCCAGCTTCAACTTTCTGGTCTGAGTTCAAAACGCAATCGGGGGCACGTGAGTTGGATGAGATTCTTGACGAGCGGGTCTTTGCTTTTCCAAAACCAATTTCATTAGTTCAAAGAATCATTAGCTATTGTGCCCCCCCGAATTCCATAGTTATGGATTCTTTCGCAGGTTCAGGGACTACAGCTCATGCCGTTCTTAAGCAGAATGCAGAAGATGGTGGCAATCGTCGTTTCATCTTGTGTGAAATGATGGATTATGCCGAAACCATCACGGCTGAGAGGGTTCGCCGTGTCATCAATGGTTATGGTGAAGGAAGTAAGGGTGTAGCAGGCTTGGGTGGTGGTTTTGACTTCTACACCGTTGGAACTGCTCTCTTCAAAGAAGATAAGAACCTTAATGAAGAAGTTGGCGCAGAAGCTATTCGGGGTTACGTAGCCTACACTGAGAACATCCCCACTGAAAAGCGGTTGGATGCTGAAAACTCTATTAGTCCCTATGTCTTGGGTTTAACAAATACAGCCCTGTGTGTCTTTTACTATGAAAAAGATCGGGTGACGACACTGGATATTGATTTTCTTGGGCAACTGAGAATCAAGAATCTGTCATCCAGACCTGAACAGTTTGTGATTTACGCTGATAAGTGTGCATTGGATAAGGATTTCCTTTATAAGCATGGAATTACCTTCAAGCGTATTCCACGTGACATCACCCGATTCTAAGAAAAAGAAAAATGGAACTCAAAGACTATCAGGCTGATGTACTAAGTGACCTCAGCGAATACTTGGGAACCCTGCTTGAGTGCAAGGGCCATCTTCCCAATGCTTTCACCAAGTATTGGAAGGATCGTGGTGTTCTCAATCAAGCTTACAAGAACAACATCAAGGAAGTGCCTCATGTGTGTGTGAAGGTCCCCACTGCGGGTGGGAAGACCTTCATTGCAGTGAATGCGTTGGACAGAATTTTTTCTGCCTTTGCTGAATACAATCCGACTCGTCCTAAGTTTGTGGTGTGGTTGGTTCCTTCTTTGACCATCCTTGAACAGACAGTTAAGAACCTATGCAACATTGATCATCCATACCGTCAGCGGTTGAATGACCTTTTCAATGGTCGTGTTCAAATCTATGAGAAGGCTGATGTTCTTCAGGGTGCGGGGTTCAATGCGGACACCGTGAAGGAACAGCTTTCAGTAGTGGTGATGTCTTTTGACTCACTTAAGGCCACTAACAAAGAAAACCGCAAAGCCTTTCAGGAGAATGGCTACCTTGCTTCATTCCTGAACGATGATAGCGAAATTGTTGAGCCGCTGGAAGGAACTGACCCTTCAGCACTTATTAATATCATGCGGACTCTCAGGCCTGTTGTAGTTGTTGATGAAAGCCACAACGCTGAAAGTACTCTGTCTGTGGACATGCTTCGCGACCTCAATCCAAGCTTCATTTTTGACCTGACTGCTACCCCAAGGGATAACAGCAACATTATCAGCTATGTTGATGCCTTGAGGCTCAAGAAGCAGAACATGGTTAAGCTTCCTGTGATTGTTGCGAATCAGAGAAGCCAAGAAGATGTGATCATGGCTGCGCTAAATATGCGGCGCCAGTTGGAAGAATTCGCCAAGAAGTCTGAAGAAAAAGGTGGTGGCTACATTCGGCCTATCGTGTTGTTCCAGGCTGAACCGAAGAACAAGGATGACACCACTACTTTTGAGAAGGTGCGGGAAATTCTGTTGGAACTGAACATTCCAAAGGAACACATTGCCATCAAGACTGCCAATATCAACGAACTGAAGAACGTTGATTTGATGAGCCGTGATTGCCAAGTACGATACATCATTACGGTCAATGCGCTAAAAGAAGGATGGGATTGCCCTTTTGCTTATGTGCTGGCAACCCTGGCAAACAAATCCTCTGTGGTGGATGTGACTCAGATTCTGGGACGTGTCCTTCGCATGCCATATACCAGAAAGCACAGCATTGAATTGCTGAACCTGAGCTATGTGTTTACCTCTTCCAGCCATTTCCAGAACACCTTGACCCAAGTAGTTGAGGGGTTGAATAAGGCGGGCTTCTCCAAGCGGGATTATCGAGAGTTTGACCTGTCTGGAATTGAGCAAGAGTGGGGTTCTACACCGTCACCAACTCAAGAACAACTGAACCTGACTACTCTAACTGGTGAAGACAAGCCTGCTGAAACTGGTGACAGACAGGATATTGAGATTGAAAAGAGCAAGCTCAATCCTGACTGGGAGCAAAGCGCTGTAGAACAAGCTGCCACTGCGTATGGCAGTGAAAATCAGCAACCGGCTGCAACCGTAAATGACTCTACTGGTATTGAAGCGATCAAGGCTCAAGCTGTCGCACAAGCTCAACAATTTGAAGAGCAGGCAAGTGCTACGAATGGTGAGGCTTGCCCTGAAGAACTGAAGGCGCATATGAATGAGCACAAGATGAAGCCAATCTTTGAAGAGTTGGCAAAAGCAATTCAGTTACCTCAGTTTTTCATTAAGCTGCCTTCAGATGGAGGGTTCTTTGATAGTGGTGACGAGTGGCATAAGCTCGCCAAGGAAAACCTGTTGTCCAACTTCGTTTTGGCAAACCTCGATGCCACTATCAACTTCACTGCCATTGAATCTGATGTGTATAAAGTAGATGCAGAAGAGATTGGTAATGGTGAAAGTGCTCCATCTTTCACCGTAGTGAAGAAGGCTGAGAAGGAAAAGCTGAACAGCATCATAAAGAGTCAGCCCACATCAGGCCAAATCACATCTATCATTGGTCGGTTGTTCAGTCTCATTGGAAAGAATACCTTTTACCCGATTGAAGATAACGATGTTAAGCACTACCTCAAGCGGATTGTTGAGGCCTTGAATGCTGACCAACGTGCTGATTGTCTTGAACGTGACTATGCTTATGCGAAGCTCATCAAAGACAAGGTTCAGAGCCTTGCCAATGAGTATGCTGCAAAGGAATTTGGTAACTGGCTGACCACTCAAAAAATCAAGCTTCGTCCGTCCTTTTTACTGCCAGCAACGATTACACCCAGTGACAACGCACCAGCGATCAGCCACAGTCTCTATGTCACTGAAGGCACTGTGAACAACCTTGAGAGCAAGGTTATCCGTGGTGTTGCAGAACTGGAAAATATTGTCTGGTGGCACAAGAATCTTGAACGAGGCAAAGGTTTCGTCATCAATGGATTTCTGAATCACTACCCTGATTTCATTGTTCTCACAGAGAGCAAGAACATTATTGTGGTGGAAACAAAGGGTGATGACAGAGATAACTCAGACTCAAAGAGCAAGCTGAAGCTTGGCAAAATTTGGGAGTCTCAGGCTAACCAGATTGCACATGAAACAGGCTACCGCTATCACTACATGATGGTATTTGAGAGCAACCCGATTGATGGGGCATACACAACTGGTGATGTGCTGAAGCTGATCGAGGCTTTATAACCGTAATGAGCAAGAGTTGAAAAGCACCTGCCGGTGTTTTTTTACAATCTTAAAAAGGGGATAACGATGAAGCTGACTGTAGACCTTAAGAACTGCTATGGGATCAGTGAGTTAGTGCATGAGTTTGATTTTAATGTTACTAATAGCTATGCCATCTATGCGCCAAACGGCTTCATGAAAACTTCATTTTCCAAGACATTTGATGATCTAGCTAAGAGAAGAGAAACGAAGGATTTGATTTTTCCAGACAGAGAACCAAGTAGGTTTATTAAAAATGATACGGGCAATGATATCGCTCCTGATTCTGTATTTGTTGTTGAGCCATACAATGCAGATTTCTCATCTGATAAAACATCACTCCTTCTTGTAAATAATGATGTCAAGAAAAAGTATGATGAGGCTCTCAATGATATTGCAGATAAGCAATCAGCATTATTGGGGAAGCTTAAGCAGTTATCAGGTTTAACAGGTAGAACAGTTACTCCTGAAACCGAGATTCTGAAATGCTTTGGTAAGAGGACACTTGCTGAACTGATGGAATCGTTGGACGAGAAGATAAAGGATAGTACTCTTACACAGCTTTCTACAGTGGTCTATGCAGAAGTTTTTAATGAAAAGACTCTCGGACTTTTAGATTCTGGCGAAATTACAGACCAGTTAGAAGAATACATCCAGAAATACAATGAACTGGTTTCTAAGTCTGATGTTCTCAGTAAACAGTTCAATCACTATAGTGCCACGACTGTCAATAAACAGCTTAAGGACAACGGATTTTTTGAAGCTAAGCATACAGTTAATCTCCGAACCAAAGATGGGATGAAGGAGATTACTACTGCTGATGAGCTTGCTGGAAAAATTGAAGAGGAAAGAAATAAGATTCTGACTGACAAAGAGCTTGCTTCAAAGTTTGATGCGATAGACAAGAAGATTCAAAACGCTGAATTGAGGAAATTCAGGGATTATCTCTTTGATAATCAGCATATTCTTCCGTATCTAAAGGACTATAAGCAGCTTCAAAAAGAATTGTGGATTTCATACTTGGTTGATCAGAAGGAGTTCTACGGCCAATTTCTAGAAGCCTATAGGGCAAGCAAAGTTACTATCGAAGAGGCTGTCCAGCAAGCTAACAATGAAAGAACAGAATGGGAAGGAGTCGTTGAAGCATTCAACAAGCGATTCTCTGTGCCATTTAAAATGAGCGTATCAAACCAAGATGACGTGATTCTTAAAGGTACTCAACCCACAATTTCTTTTAAGTTTTCTGATGTTGATGGCGAAGGTGATGTTGCTAGAGAGTCGTTGCTGAAGGTTCTGAGTCAAGGTGAGCGTAGAGCACTTTATATATTAAATATCTTGTTTGAGATTCAGACAAGAATTAAGCAAGGAGCCATCACAATATTGGTGATTGATGACATTGCAGATTCGTTTGATTATAAAAACAAGTACGCGATAATTGAGTATCTAAAGGATATTTCAGCGTCAGGTAAATTCTTTTGTCTATTCCTATCCCATAATTTCGACTTCTACAGAAGTATTAGCGGAAGACTTGGTTTAAAACGGGAGTGTAAGCTACATGCAACGAAGTCAGGTAGAAAGCTAAAGCTAACTAAAGAAAAGTACCAAAAGAATCCATTTAATCATTGGAAAGAAAACCTTACAACTCCTGCTTTCTGTATTTCAGCCATACCATTTGTCAGGAACCTAGCAGAATACTGCGGCTTGAATGCCGAATTTATTAAACTAACCTCTTTGCTTCATATTAAAGCTGAAACTGATACGCTAACACTTGATAATCTATGTGTGATTTACAGGAAAATCCTGGCAGATAAACAACAGTTGACATTGAACCCGCCAGGAAAGCCTGTGATTGATGTTATTAACGAAGAAGCAGAGTCTGTTTTTAATGCACAAGAAGAAAGTGTAGAGCTTGAAGGGAAAGTTGTTCTCTCAATAGTAATCAGGCTAATAGCTGAAAAGCACATGATTAAAGTTATCAATAATCCAACCTTTGTTAATTCAATTAATGAAAACCAAACAATCAAGCTGCTTCAAGAGTACAAGAGATTAGGTTTGGGTGATGCGCAGGATGTTTTGACTCTGGAACAGGTTAACCTAATGACGCCAGAGAACATCCATCTAAATTCGTTCATGTATGAGCCAATCTTAGATTTGGGAATAGCACATCTAAAGAATCTGTATTCAGATGTAAAACAACTTTATTGATAGAATCACCTTTGGGCTCCATTGTTGCCGGAATTTTGCTACTACGACTGAGGATTGTTTTTCCGACGATTTGGCACCCATGGCATTTTATATGCCCCCCTCACGCGGGCTCGAAGGTAAAGTTAGTGAAAAATGGCGCATTTGCGTGAGCTTGATGAGCAAGCCCTGGCAAGAAACCGCAAAAAATAAAACAGATGGTCATGCCAATTACCATCGTGCTTTCATGCACCTTGGACTGGTGGCATACCTTAGTCATTAACATCAGGAAAATTCATGTTAGATATCCAGCAACTTCGTAATGACCTCGATACGGTGGTGGCACGTCTTGCCAGCCGTGGATACGCGTTTGATACCGCTGCTTTTGCTGCACTGGAAAATGAGCGTAAGACTGTACAAACCCGCACCCAGGATTTGCAAGCCAAACGGAATACTAGTTCCAAACAGGTGGGTATTGCCAAATCCAAGGGTGAGGATGTGGCATCGATTCTGGCGGAAGTCGCTGGTTTGGGCGCTCAGCTGAAAGCTGATGAAGAGCGGCTTGCCACCATACAGAATGAGTTGCAGAACCTGTTGCTGAGCGTGCCTAATCTTCCGCATGAGAGCGTACCTGTGGGGAAGTCAGAGGCCGACAACGTAGAAGTCCGCAGGATAGGCACACCACGCAGCTTTGATTTCGAGATCAAGGATCACACTGATATTGGTACACCGCTAGGGTTGGACTTTGATACCGGCGCCAAACTGGCTGGTGCACGCTTTACCCTGATGCGTGGCCCGATTGCGCGTTTGCATCGTGCGCTTGCCCAGTTCATGCTGGATACACAGACTGAAAAGCATGGCTACACCGAATGCTATACCCCTTATATGGTTAATGCTGAAAGTTTGCGTGGCACTGGCCAGTTACCCAAGTTTGAAGCTGATTTGTTTGCGACGCAAAAGGGTGGCCAGGAAGGGGAGGGCGAGACGCTTTACCTGATTCCCACCTCGGAAGTCACGCTGACCAATACCGTACGGGATGAGATTGTGGCGCTGAACACGTTGCCAATCAAGCTGACCGCGCATACGCCATGTTTCCGTTCAGAGGCCGGTTCTTATGGCCGTGATACGCGTGGCATGATCCGTCAGCATCAGTTCGACAAAGTGGAAATGGTGCAGATCACCCATCCTGATCAGAGTTATGAAGCGCTGGAAACTATGGTCGGGCATGCTGAATACATCTTGAACTCGCTGGAGTTACCTTATCGGGTGGTGTCCCTGTGCACCGGCGATATGGGCTTTGGTGCCAGCAAGACCTACGATCTTGAAGTTTGGTTGCCTGCACAGGATACTTACCGCGAGATTTCTTCTGTCTCCAATTGCGAAGCTTTCCAGGCACGTCGCCTGCAAGCCCGCTTTCGCAATGAAAGTGGCAAGACGGAGTTGTTACATACCCTCAATGGTTCCGGGCTGGCGGTAGGCCGCACCCTGGTGGCCGTGCTTGAGAATAACCAGCAGGCGGATGGCAGCGTGACAGTACCTGAGGTCTTGCGGCCTTATATGGGTGGCCTGGACGTGATACGCCCGCTGTAAATCACATCCGAGGCACAACCTGCCTAGCTCATCAAAAGCCTCGTCATGCATGTCGCATCACGAGGCTTTTTAATGGTCTTCTTTTTCCTGGTTCAACGTTTCTATCAAGGCAATCTGCATACGGTAATGCAGCATGACAAACCAGCGCCACAACAATGCCACCAGGCCTGCCACGATCACCAGCACTAAGAGGAGTACCTTGATTGGCGGCATGATGCTGTGACTGAGGGTGAGGATCAGTATCGTCATGCCGATGACGGCAACTACATTCACTGTCTTGGCAATGAAGCGCTGTACACGTGGACTATCATTTCCACTCATGCCTTGCGTGCTGTGGTCTGCCAATAACAAGCCCAGGGATTGCAGTTTCCTGAATGCCGCGATCAGGAACGGTGCGGACAGCAATAACGTGATCCCCCAGGCTAGTGCCTGTTGCCAGAGCTGATCATGCAGGGCGGAAGGTAGCTTGATCAAATGCGCATTCACCAGCCATACCGCGCCAAGCAGCAAAGCGCTAACCATGCATAAATTCACAAACACTTGCAGCAGGAGTTTGCGATATATATTGGCCAGGATAGCACTGTCACTATCGGGTGCATGGCTGGTGGATAGCCAGTTGCTATAGAGCCTGAAAAATTGCGATATCTTCTCGGGCATTTTGCGAGAAATGGACATGGACAGCGGATCTGCCGCCTTGATCAAATAAGGCGTGGTCAGTGTGGTAATCACGGAAGCCGCAACGGCAATCGGGTAGAGAAATGGGCTGGTCACGCCCAGTGTCAGCCCGAGTGAGGCGATGATGAATGAGAACTCGCCAATTTGGGATAAGCCCATACCGACGCGTAAAGACGTACGACCATCATTACCTGCCGCCATGGCACCCAGGCTACACGACAATATTTTGCCAAAAATGATCACCAGAATGACGACCAGGATAGGCTTTGCGTATTCGATGATGATATTCGGATCCAGCATCAGCCCGATGGCAACAAAGAAAATGGCGCTGAACATATCGCGTATGGGTGCAATCAGTCGCTCAATGGCCCTGATGCGCCGCGATTCAGCCATGATCGCACCTATCATGAAGGCGCCCAGCGCTACGCTGTAGTCCAGTTGTATCACAAGCAGGCAGAAGCCGAAGCACAGGCCGAGAATCGTGATCAAGAGCATTTCATCACGCTTGAAGCTGGCTACATACTCCAGCAGCTTGGGCACCAGGATAATGCCCAACACCAGGGCTACCACCATAAATAAGGTCAGCTTTGAGATAGTGGCTGCTGCATCCAGGGTAGATACGTGACCAGTCGCTGCAATGCCGGAAAGCAAGGCAATAATGCCAATGCCAAGAATATCCTCCACAATCAGCACACCAAAAATCAGCTGGGCAAAGCGCTCATGCTTCATGTTGAGTTCATCCAGCGCCTTGACGATGATGGTGGTCGAGGAAATCGCAATCATGGCGCCGAGGAAAATCGAATCCATGGCTTTCCAGCCGAAGTAGCTACCAATCTCGTAACCGAGCCAGACCATAACAACAATCTCGACCAGTGCTGCGACGACGGCTGTGGCACCAACAGCGCGTAATTTGCGCAGGCTGAACTCCAGTCCAAGCGAGAACATGAGAAACACAATCCCCAGTTCTGCCAGAATTTCTATGGTGTGGTTGTCATGGATCAGAGGGAAGGGCGGAGTGTGCGGGCCAATGATCAACCCGGCTAATATGTAGCCCAGCACCACCGGCTGCTTCATGCGGTGGAATAGAATGGTGACCATGCCTGCCACCAGCATGATGACAGCCAGATCCTGTATGAAGGCTACGGCGTGCATAGAATCGAATGTACTTTCTTATAAGGCTTCTCAGCCCTTATTTTATAACGATACCGGCATATTCATTGCGCAGTAAACGACTCATTCCTGGCTTATATTGTTGCCATAGCCACTGAGCCCTGCCACTTCAAAGCTGGGGAAAATGGGAGAATGTCGCGGCTCGCGCTTCACCAGTATCTTATGATAGGTACGCACTGACTCAACAAATACTACTGGTGCCCCACCACGGGCATAGCCATATTTGAGCGTTGAGTAATATTCTTCCTTGTTTAGCATGGGCAGGGTTTTTTTAATATCCACCCAGCGATCCGGGTTCAATTTTAGCCGTGTGGCCAAAATACGGGCATCCTGCAGGTGGGCATAACCTATGTTATAAGCTGCCAGCGCCATCCAGGTACGGTCAGGCTCATGAACTGAATCCGGGATCAAGTCCTTCAACATAAGCACATAGCGTGCCCCGGCAATAATGCTCTGCCGTGCATCCAGCCGGTCAGTGACACCCAGCCGGTCAGCCGTATCTTCAGTAAGCATCATGATGCCCCGAACATTGGTAGGCGAGGTATTGAACCTGTCCCAGTGGGATTCCTGGTAGCCAATCGCAGCAATCAAGCGCCAATCCAGTCCAGTCAATTCCTGCGCTTCATGGAAGATCGGTCTGTATTGTGGCAGCAGCGACTCTGAGCGTTGCATGAAACTGGTGACATCCACTGGTTTCAATCGATCTGCATGACCGTAGTAACGGTCTATCAGGTTGCGCAGGGTACCGTCTTTCTTGATACGGTCAAAATAGGCATTGGCCTTATCATACAGCCACTTGTCACTGGTTTTGGCAAACGCCCATGCCACTTGTTCAGGCTTGCCTAGAGGCATGCGCGCACCAAGGTTGGGATAATAGTTCTGCACCAGTGCAATCAAGTGACCATCTGCAACCGTATAGTCCAGCTCTCCTTCAGCGACCCGCGCCAAGAGTTCATCGGAGTTCGCTTTTGGCGTTTCGGACCAATGCAGCCTGGGTTCTTTTTCCTTCAACTGTTGGAGTCGTTCAGCGTAGCTGGTCCCTGCAGGAATCAGAATCTGCTTGCCGATAAGATCCTTGACCGATGCAGGGGCTTTAGTCTGCTCGCTGTTAAAGACAATTTGTTGTTGTACGGTATGGTAGGGCTGGGTGAACTGCACCATGTGTTCACGCATGCGGGTGACACTGAGATCGGCTGCGGCGAAGTGCGCTTTTTGTTTTACAAGGGCGGGGATGACCTGTGAAATATTGCCCACCACCAGGAACTTGACGCTGTATTCCGGCCCCAGTTCCTTGACAAAATTCCTGACAAGATCGTACTCCAGCCCTGCATATTGATTGCTGCCACTGTAGTAATAAGTGCTGGGACCATTGTGTGTCACCACAATGATTTCCTTGCTTTGCCTGGGGTCTGAAAGAGGCTTTGGCGACTCTTTACAGCCCATGAGCAACAGCATCAAAAAAATAAGGACCAGTGAGCGCATCCGATCAAGTTTCCTAAAGATTGGACTATTTGTCCAGTCTGAGCTCATTTTAGTTCTTATTCATGCGCTGGATTTTGACGTCTGAAATTTACTTGATATGCCTGCTAAGCTATAATCCGCCTCCCGGAGAGGTGGCAGAGCTGGTTGAATGTACCTGACTCGAAATCAGGCATACGTGAAAGCGTATCAAGGGTTCGAATCCCTTCCTCTCCGCCAATAATGAACTACGTTAGGCCACTTACAGTGGATCCTTCACTGCCTCAATAGCCGCGCTTTCAGGTTTATGCCAGAACACCAGCATGCCACTGGCACAGATAATCGCGATGCCGATCAGTCCGTAAATATCTGGCACGTGGCCAAATGCCAGGTAGCCGATCAGTCCTGCAAATATCAACTGACCATAGGTAAATGGCGCCAGAGTTGATGGGTTGGTATGGCGGTATGCTTCTGTCATCAGCAGGTGGCTGGCTAAGGCTGAAATGCCTAATCCCAATAATAATAGCGCATGGTAGGCGTTAGGTGTCTGCCAGAAGAAGGGGGCGATACAGCCGAGCATTGCGCTGCCAATGAGGCCGCTGATGAGGTTGGTGGTGGCAGAGCTATCGGTGGCGTTGAGCTTGCGCGTGATTAATTGATACAGGCTAAAGGTGCATGCTGCCCCTATCGCCAATATGCTGATGGGGGTGAAAAGCGCTCCACCTGGTCTCAATATCACCAGCACGCCGATAAACCCCAGCGAAACGGCAATCCATTGTAGTGGCGTGACACGTTCACCGAGCAATGGGCCTGAGAGCGCTGTCACAATCAGTGGGGTCAGGTAAATAATAGCTGTGCCTTCAGCCAGCGGGATATAGCGTAATGCTGAAATGAACAGCATATTGGTGCCCACCATGCATAGCCCACGCATTAATTGCAGGCCCGGGCGCTGCGTCTTGAAGATGGATACGCCCTTGCGCGGCAAGAGCACTGCCAGCATGAGGCTGCTATGGATCACATAGCGTACCCAGATCACCATCACCACAGCATAAAATCCAACCAGGTATTTGGAAAGTGCGTCACTGCCTGCAAACAGGAAAATGGCGCCACACATGCAGAGTATGCCCTGAAGTAGTTGCGCTTTGGAATGCGGGTTCATGTATAAAGATGGGGCAGGATTAATACGGATGCTGAAGGTTAAGTGGGGTGAATGATGTCGCTAAAACCGAGTATTGAGTGTAGCACGCCCATGATGATGCTTAGTGCGGAATCTCAAGTCTGTTGCACCTAGGCGTATAATACTGCGCTTTGAATTAAAGCCTGGGTCAGGCAGTCATGGGTTGTGAATAATGCATTGTGGCATCGATTACGGTACGTCTAATTCTTCCATTGGTATTATCAGGGGTGGTCAAGTGGTGCAGGCCATTCTTGAGGGGAGCAGTCATTATCTGCCTTCAGCGATTTACCGTGCGATTCCCGAACATGAGTTGCAGGAAGACTATGAATCACTGACCATTCGTCAGCAGTTGGGCAATGCCCAGGGGCTGTTGTATGGAACCGAGGCGATAGATGCTTATATCCGTAATCCTGGGGATGGACTATTCATGAAGTCGCCCAAGGTATTTCTCGGCAGTGACCTGAATAAGGATCAACTGGATTTTTTCCAGATCATTATTGCCAAGATGATGACGCATATCCTGGAGCAGGGGCGTGCTTATTATCAGGAAGAGATCAGGCAGGCAGTGATAGGCCGGCCTATCCGTTATCATGGGATTCATGGCGAGAAGGGCGATCGTCAGGCATTAGGCATCATGGAACAGGCTGCGGGGCAGGCTGGACTGGATGACATCATATTTATGTATGAGCCACTGGCCGCGGCGCTGGATTATGAGCAGACCCTGGATGCGGATGAGGTGTTGCTGGTGGTCGATGTGGGTGGAGGGACGACGGATTGCTCCGTGGTTAAGGTGGGGCCTTCATTCAATATGAAGAAAAACCGCGATGACGATTTGCTGGCGTATACCGGCAACCGGATTGGGGGGGTGGATCTTGATATCAATCTTGGCTGGCACAGCATCATGCCCTGGTTTGGCAAAGATACGGATGAGCTGCACAACAAAGCCTATGATGCGATCTCCGTCAATAGCATTCCCAGCCAGCAGGCGTTTTATTCACGCTTTGAGATGCCAGTGCACGGCAAGGCAGATGCAGCCCGTCAGCGTTTGCATCAGGTCTGGCTACACAAGCTGAGCAATCACCTGGTGAGAAGTGCAGAAATGGCCAAGATTGCATTATCCGATACCGTAAGTCATGATTTTAGTCTGGACTATATCGAAGACGACCTGACCATCAGTGTGTCACGTGAGGATTTTCGCCAGGCGATAGATCGATCTACCGAGAAAATCCGCAAAGTGATTGAGGATGCATGTCAGGCCAGTGACACTGTCATCGACAAAATTTATCTGACCGGTGGATCTGCTGTGTCACCGGTGATTCAGCAAGTCATACGCAACGTCATGGGCGATGCCATTCCGTTTGTTTCCGGCAATATGCATGGGAGTGTGGCATGTGGTTTGGCAACTTTTGCCGAGCGGCATTTTGCCCGGTGATCGCGCTGGATGGTAATAAAATTAAAGTTCTGGCAGGTTTTGCCGGTAATAATAAACTGGTAGTCTGCTTTTCTGCATGAGGAATGGCTGCCTGGCTCTAAAGGTCATCAAATAATAAACAGTACTCGTCAGTCAGCCATGCGCCTTGGCATGGATGGATTGTAAATACCAGTAACAAGCATAGTCGACAAAATGGTGGCTTAAGCCGCTGAATAATAAGAGACGGAATCTACGAAAGTGCTTATGGTTAAGATACAGCATGACCGGATATTGGCATTCAGCGTGTTTATCTTTGGCGTGGTCATTACTGCGCTTCTCGCGCGCGCCCAGTATTACAACTCTGCCTTGCATTCACGCCAGCTTGAGTTGGTGCAAACCGCCGGGCAAGAGCTTCATCACACCATACATTCCGAATTACAGCATGCTGTTGATTTCGTACAGACGACGGCCTGGCTGTTCAATGCGAGTCAATCGGTCAGTCGTCGTGAGTTCCGCGAATTTTCTCTTCGTGCCATTGCCAATAGTCCCTTGCTTGATGAACTGCAATGGCGACCCAGGGTGACGGCTGCGCAGCGGCAACAATATATTGATGCCGCGCGCAAGGATGGCTTGACCGAATTTAATTTCCTGCAGCTGGATCCAGCGAGTGGCCGCTATGTGCCAGCCACTACACGCTCTGAATATTTCCCGATTTTTTACACTGAAATGATAGGCCTGAAAGCCGCTGCCCCATCACTAGTGGGGATAGATACGGCAGTATCCACTACCGATCTGGATGCCGTCAGGAGTGCGATTGATGATGGGGTTGAGGTGACGGCTTCTGTGATAGAGGCAAGTGCTGGCAATCAGCATGCTTCGGTTTTGTTGGTGCATGTGCCCGTGTTTGACAATGAGTCCATCTTAACCAAAACCAACCAGAATCTTAAAGGCTATGTGTTAGGTCGCTTATCGCTGGATAAGCTGTTCCAGGAGGTGGAACAAAAAGCGGAATTGCTTGGTGTGGATGTTTTCCTGCTGGATAGTAATAACTTTCAGCAGCCCATATTCCATGTGATCGGGCGGGACAGTGATCTGAAGTCATTCGATTTTAGCCGTCCTTATCAACATGATAATTTCGATATTGCCCTGCCTTTTAAACTGGCCGGGTTTGATTGGCAATTGATTGTGCATCCACGGCCTGCGTTATTGCTTAATCATGCCGGGCTGGTGCTGTTCATCATGGCGGTAGGTTTTGCCATATCCTTGTTATTGGGATTGTTGGTGTATCGCATGCTGCGTGAGCAGCGGGCGGTGAAAGCGTCCCAGGAGCTGTTGGAAAACCTGACGGGTAGCCTCCCTATCGGGGTATTCCAGACATTTTCCACGCATGGACGTACTTTGCGTTTCAGCTTTGTGAATCGAAGCGCCAGCCAGATGTTGGGTGTCTCAGCCGACAGCATGACGGAGAAGTGGGAAAACGCATTTATCCATGTGATACATGAAGATAAGCCCAAGCTGGTGGAAGAGTTGCGCCAGGCGAAGCGCAGGCAGCGACTGTGGGAAGGCGAGTTTCGTGTTCATCTGGATGATGGAATTCATTGGCTGCATGTACGAGCAATCCCCAAGCGTGGCTTGGGTGGGGTGCTTTTTTACAGTGGGTATGTTGAGGATATTACCGAGCGTAAGCGTACTGATCTTGAAACCAAATCCCAAAGTATGTTCCTGCAACAACTGATTGATAACATTCCCAGTCCTTTATTCTTCAAGGGTACAGACAGTCGTTTCCTTGGCTGTAATCGTGCTTATGAGCATGAGTTTGGTGTCACCCGTGATTACATGGTAGGTAAAACCGTACTGGAGCTGGAGTTCCTGCCTTACGAGGATAGAGTGGCTTATCAGAAGGAAGATGAGCATGTAATCAAGACGGGGGCCACCATTCACAAAGCGCTTTCCCTGGAACTGGCCGATGGCCAGATACATCAAGTCCTGTATTGGGTGAGTGGCTTTCATTTGCCAGACGGATCGCCGGGGGGCATGGTAGGCTCAATTGTGGATATTACCGCACAGCGTGAGGCGCAAAATGCCCTGAGTGTGGCGATTGATCAACAGAAGGCGATTCTGGACTCCGCTCCACTTGGCATTATTGAGCTGAAAAACCGTAAGGTTATCCAGTGCAACCGCAATTTTGAACGCATGCTGGGGTATGCGAAAGGCGAGTTGATGGGTCGCTCTACCCGGGATTGGTTTTCCACTGACCAGGGATACCAGCAAGTGGGTGCGCTAGGCTATGAGGTGTTGCGTCGGGGAGAAACCTATACCGATGAGCATCAGTTCATACGCAAGGATGGTAGCCAATTCTGGTGCCGTATATTCGGGCATGCGGTCGATGCGAATGATCCAGAACATCATAGTGTCTGGCAGTTCGAGGACATTACAGAAAAGCGCAAGGTTGAGGAGCAACTGAGGCAGGCTCGAGATGCTGCAGAGGAGGCTACCCTGGCGAAGTCCATGTTCCTTGCCAATATGAGCCATGAAATCCGTACCCCAATGAATGCTGTCATTGGCCTGGCGCATCTCGCCTTAAAAACAGAGCTGACGCCCAAGCAGCGTGATTATCTCGGCAAGATCCATAGTGCCGGGATGTCATTACTCTCAGTGATCAACGATATTCTGGATTTCAGCAAGATTGAGTCCGGGCGTATGGATCTTGAGCAGATCGAGTTTTCGCTTGATCAGGTGCTCAACAGTGTGACCAATACTCTGGCTCATGCCGCGAGTGATGGCGGGCTGGAGCTACTTTTCGATGTGGCTGACGATGTGCCGCGCAACCTGATAGGCGATCCCTTGCGCCTGGGGCAGATATTGCTGAACCTGGTCAGCAATGCGATCAAGTTTACGCACGAAGGGGAAGTCATCATTCGATGTCAGTTGCTGGACTCCAATGATCAGCAAATCAAGCTGCAGTTTTTTGTGATTGATTCTGGTATCGGCATGGATAACGATGCCTGCAATCGTTTATTCCAGCCTTTCACTCAAGCTGATGGATCGACCACGCGTAAATATGGTGGCACCGGACTGGGTCTAACCATATGTAAACGTCTGGTTGGCATGATGGGCGGCGATATCTGGGTGACTAGCGTTCCAGGGCAGGGTTCTACCTTTACCTTCACCTCCTGGTTTGGCAATGGTGCTCCAGCGAAGCCTTATATCCTCATTAATGAGCTGAATGACCTGCATGTCTTGATTGTGGATGACAACTCGGTGGCACGCGGCATATTGGCGGGACAGCTGAGTTTTCTGCCGTTTAGACTGAGTTATGCCAGCTCCGGTAGTGAAGCGGTGGCGCTGGTCAGGGAGTTGCAGCATCAGCAGCCGATAGACTTGGTATTGATGGACTGGAAAATGCCCGGCTTATCCGGCATGGAAGCTGCGCGGCTGATCAAGCACGATAATAGCCTGTCCAAAATACCGGCCATCATCATGGTCACGGCCTATGGGCGTGAAGAGATCAGGCGTGAATCTGAAGATTTGAATCTGGATGCTTTCCTGGTCAAACCGGTAAGCCAGTCTTCCCTGATTGATACGCTAGTGGGCTTATACAGCTCGGTGGTGTCTGAGCAGTCATATGCCTTGCCTAATTCAATCTATGATCTGAGCGGCATGCGTTTGTTGGTGGTCGAGGATAACGACATTAACCAGCAGATTGCCAGTGAGCTCTTACAGTCGGTAGGGGCGGTGGTTGATATTGCTGACAATGGTCAGGTGGCACTGGATAAGCTGATCGCAACACCCGCTGGCTATGATGTGGTGCTGATGGATCTGCAAATGCCAGTGATGGATGGCTATGCGGCCACTACGGCGATTCGTTCGGATGCGCGGTTTGATCATCTGCCGGTGATTGCCATGACGGCTCACGCCACACTTGAAGAACGTCAGCGTTGCATTGATCTTGGCATGGCAGGGCATATCACCAAGCCGATAGACCCCGATTTACTCTATCAGACCTTGTCTTACCTGCATCCCCACAAGCAGGGAGATACATCATTGATGGTTTCAGAAACAGGAGGATATTCTTTGCTTGAAATTCAAGGATTTAATGTGTCCGATGCCCTGCGCCGAGTCGCAGGCAACCAGGAGTTGTATATCCGGCTATTGAAGCAGTTTGCCGCTACCCAGGCGAATGTAGCCGTTGAAATACGCCAGGCACTGGAGGAGGGCAGAACGGAAGATGGCGTACGCTTAGCCCACAATTTAAAAGGCGTTGCCAGTAATCTGGGGGCCATGGCATTAGCCGAGGCCGCTGCAGAATTGGAGCGTTCATTAAGAGAAACAGTGGGAGTTGAGCTGGCAGTGGATTTGCTTGAATCAACCCTGGCAGATGCCATTGAGGCCTTGGCACCGGTATTGGGGCAACATCAGCAACATGTAATACCGCTACAAACAGTCAGTAAGCAGCATGGGAATGCAGTCTTGCAGCAGATCAACCAATACCTGGAAGCACGGGATGCCTCTGTGCAGGATTATATTGAGGCAGAGCGTGCAACCTTGAAAGCGATTCTGCCGCATCAACAACACCAGAAATTAACTGAACTTATCAGTTTTTATGACTTTGATGCTGCTCTGTTATTATTAAAACCTCTATTGGCGACAACTCCTCATTAGACGATCAGGATAAACGCAATGAATGAAATTCCGGATAACATCAACAAACAAACAATTCTGGTCATTGATGATGCGCCTGAGAATCTTTCTGTTATCAATGCCTTACTGAGGGAGTTTTATTATGTCAAGGTCACGACAAAAGGGGCTGACGGCCTGAGGGTAGCTCAGTCACAGCCGCAGCCATCATTGATATTGCTGGATATCATGATGCCTGATGTGGATGGTTATGAAGTCTGTCGTCAGCTCAAGGCCAATCCCCTGACAGAACATATCCCGGTTATTTTCCTCACAGCCAAAATTCACATGGAAGATGAGCAGCGCGGATTTGACGTAGGCGCTGTCGATTATATTGTGAAGCCGATCAGCCCCCCCATTGTGCTGGCACGGATACAAACGCATTTGTTCCTCAATGATCAGCGGCGTTTTCTGGAGTATCAAGTAGAACAACGTACCCGCGAGATTGCCTTGACTCAGGATGTCACCATCTTTGCTTTGGCTTCTCTGGCAGAAACCCGGGATAACGAAACAGGTAATCACATACGCCGGACCCAGACCTACGTGAAGTTGATTGCTGAAAAGCTATGTGAGCAACCTAAATATGCCGCCATGCTGACACCAGCGGTGATTGATATGTACTATAAGTCCGCTCCCTTGCACGATATTGGCAAGGTCGGTATTCCTGATCGAATTCTGCTCAAGCCTGGCCCATTAAGCGAGGAAGAGTATGAGGTCATGAAAACGCATTCCAAGTTGGGCGCAAATGCCTTGATTGATGCAGAGAAACTGATAGGGCGTAAAAACAACTTTCTGCAATGTGCGCGTGAAATTGCCATGTGGCATCATGAGCACTGGGATGGTTCCGGGTATCCAGATGGCTTGAGTGGTGAGAATATTCCCCTGTCCGCACGCTTGATGGCGATTGCGGATGTCTATGATGCCTTGATCAGCGAACGTGTGTACAAGGGGCCTATCCCCCATGAGGTTGCCATCCAGATGATGGTGGAAGAGCGCGGAACCCATTTCGATCCTGAAATGATTGATGCTTTGGTGGCGATTCAGGATCAGCTCAGACAGGTGGCAGAAGAGTTTGCAGATAGGATTACTGGATGAGAAGGGGTAGACATAAAAAAAGGATTGCGTAGCAATCCTTTTTTTATCATGCGCGTACTACATCTTCATTACTCAACACCCTGACTTGCAAGATAGTCTTCATAATTTCCACTGAAGTCTGTAATGCCATCGGCCTTGATTTCAATAATGCGCGTGGCTAGTGAGCTGACGAATTCACGGTCATGACTGACAAAGAATAGCGTGCCCTTGTACTTGTCCAATGCAGTATTGAGCGCCTCAATGGATTCCATGTCCATGTGGTTGGTGGGTTCATCCATCAGCAGCACATTGGTGCGTGCCAGCATCAACTGGCCATACAGCATGCGGCCTTTTTCACCACCGGACAGGACTTTGACAAACTTCTTGGTATCTTCACCGGAGAACAACAAACGCCCCAGCATGCTGCGCACTGACTGATCATCGTCGCCTTGCTGAGTAAATTGTGACATCCAGTCGAACAGATTGAGGTCTTCTTCAAATGCGTATTCGTGATCCTGTGCAAAATAGCCCAGCTTGGCTTTGTCAGTCCATTTGATCTCACCATGCTGCGGTGTTAAATCCCCTGCCAGGCAACGCAGGAATGTGGTTTTACCAATACCGTTCTCACCAATAATGGCCACTTTTTCACCGGCTTCAAAGATGAGTTCCACATCGTTGAACAATGGGCGATCAAAGCCATGGCTGACTTTTTTCAGCTCCACGGCATTACGGTGCAGTTTTTCACGCTCATCATATTCAAAGCGGATGAATGGATATTGACGGCTGGAAGGCTTGAATTCCTCAATCTTGATCTTGTCGATCTGCTTGGCACGGCTGGTGGCCTGCTTGGCTTTGGAGGCGTTGGCAGAGAAGCGGCGCACGAATTCTTGCAAGTCGGCAATCTGTTGCTTGGCCTTGGCATTGTCCTTGGCCTGTTGTGCACGTGCCTGGGTCGAGGCTTCCATGTAGTCATCATAGTTGCCTGGATAGACCGTCAGCTTGCTGTAGTCCATATCCGCGGTATGGGTACATACCTGGTTCAGGAAGTGACGATCATGCGAGATGATGATCATGGTGCAATCACGGTTGTTCAGCACGTCTTCCAGCCAGCGTATCGTGTTGATGTCCAGGTTGTTTGTGGGCTCATCCAGCAGCAGGATGTCCGGGTTGGCAAACAGGGCCTGTACCAGCAATACGCGTAGTTTCCAGCCTGGAGCAACAGCGCTCATGGGGCCAGTATGCTGTTCAATGGGGATGCCCACACCTAGCAGTAATTCCCCTGCGCGAGCTTCTGCGGTATAGCCGTCATATTCTGCATAAACGCCCTCCAGCTCGGCGGCACGCATATAGTCGTCTTCGGTGGCTTCCGGGTTCATGTAGATTTCGTTCTTTTCTACATTGGCTTTCCACATCTGCTCATGGCCCATCATCACCACGTCAATCACACGCTGATCTTCATAGGCAAACTGGTCCTGGCGCAAAAAGGCCATACGCTCATTGCTATCCAGCGCGATATTGCCCGATGTTGGCTCCAGCACACCGGCCAGAATTTTCATATAGGTTGATTTACCACAGCCGTTGGCCCCAATCAGGCCGTAACGGTTGCCATCGCCGAACTTGACGGAGACGTTTTCGAATAATGGCTTCGCGCCAAACTGCATGGTGATGTTATTACTGATTAACACGGTGTTTTCCTAAAAAGCCTAAAATGTTCTGGGTGTAATGATCTGTGTTTATTTGAATTTGTTGCGAATAACGACTTCGTCCAGTGCCAGTTGCCCACCGCGAGGGTTGGCTTCCTTGATTCCTTTACCGATCACCACATACATGACAGGCGTATGGTCGCTTGGCAGGTTCAATAATTTGGCTACGGCATCAAAATCAAAACCATCCATGGGGCAAGAGTCATAGCCCATAGCCTTGGCTGCCAGCATCAGCGTCGTGGCTGCCATGCCACAAGAACGCATGGCTTCATCACGTTGCACCTGGGGTTTATCGCGGTAATAGTTGCCGATGGCATTGACCAGGTAATCCTGCACCGGCTGCTCTGCATGGCGCCAGTATCGGCGTGGTTCCTTATCCCAGGCATTCAAGTCCGCAGTTAATACCACCAGTAAGGAAGCTTCAGTGACCTGGGCTTGTCCCCAGCTCACCGCGCGCACTTGCTGGCGCAACTCAGGATCCTGGACCAGGACAAAACGCCAGTTCTGGATATTGAACGCAGTCGGGGAGAGCACTGCCAGCGACATTAGTTGTTCAATCTCTGCCTCAGACATCGTATGGCTGGCATCATATGCCTTAACCGAGCGGCGAGTCTCGATTGCATTGATTACATTCATCTTGTTGAATTCTTTCAATAACGGATATCAATAATTTCTAGTTCAAGATCACCAAGCGGGCGTTGCCATGTCACGCTGTCCCCAATTTTCTGGTTAAGCAGGGCTCGGGCCAGGGGAGACACCCAACTCACACTGTTGGTGGCGATATCGGCTTCATCTTCGCCTACGATCATAAAAGTGTGCGTATCCCCGACTTCATCTTCCACTTTTACCGTGGCCCCAAATAACACCGTATCTGAGTGTTGCTGATGTGGGTCAACCAGTACAGCGGATTCCAGTCGTGCATGCAGATAACGAAGATCACGGTCTATCATCGCCAGCCTTTGCTGGGCCACAGGATCATCCTTGCGGGAGACCAAGGGAGAGCGTTCTGCTTCAAGTTTGCCAGCCGCATCTGCCAACTGCTTTAGCCCAACAGGCGTTACATAATTGGCTTGTCCGCTAATGGGGCGTTCAGGCAGATCCGTGCCTGCGTGCTCCAGATCATCCTCTTTTACAAATCCACGGCTCATGGCTCATGATCCATAAAACCTTGAATTATAACCCAACTCGCAGTGGCTGGGGTTTGGAAGCTTGTTGGGATATGAGGGCGTATGACTTATTTTGATTAAGCAGAGAGCTCTGATTGGGCAATTTCGTTGAATTGAGGCATGAGAGGAGCATTCATGCCACACACCTCATTAATCTAAGTTGATTTAGACAATCTTGAATCCACAATGCCCTGCTCAGCAGGGCATTGTGAGTTAAGGCTGAATTGATAAGCATGCGATTGGTGTTCCGCTGCATGCCAGCCGCGATGCTTACACTTAAAAATCCGCAGTGACAGAGAGCAAGACAGTGCGTGGCGCACCTACCGTCAAACCTTCTCGCGCTGCAGATAGCCAATAATTCTTATCGAACAGGTTCTCGATTGTACCCCTGACGGTGATGGGTGTTTTTCCGGCAACAAATGCATATCGTGCTCCGAGGTCATAACGCGTCCAGGTTGGGATCTTTTGTGTATTTGCAGCATTTACATATTGTGGGCTGGTGTGCAACATACGGGCGGTCAATGTCAATCCTGGAATGGAAGGGATATCCCATTCACCGGCAATATTGAATTGCAGCTTGGGCACCGCGGGGGCTGTATTACCATCGTTAGTGCCGCTTTCTGTTTGGGTGAGCTTGCCCTGGGTCCAGGATAGGCCACCTAGCAAACGCAGATGATCAATAGCTTCGCCTTGGGTAATCAGCTCAATGCCACGATTGCGCTGTTCTCCGTCCATATCAAACCGTTGCGTGACAGGGTTGGTAAATCCGGCTGGACGTTCAATCTGAAATACGCTCAGAGTGGTAGCAAATCTTCCGAAATCATATTTAACGCCAGCCTCGTGCTGTTTGGATACTGCAGGGGCAAACATTTGGCCAGCATTAGTCGTGCCATTAGGGGCTGTCGACCCCTGGTTCAGTGCCTCAATGTAATTGCCGTAGAAAGACAGTTGGTCTGTGGGTCTGATCACGAGCGCAATAGCAGGTGTTAAGTCAGATTTGTCGTAATGATCAGTCCTGATACCGGTAGTGCCATTGAAGTTTGAAGCTTCGACTTGCTGAAGCCGGGCACCAAGAGTGAGTTGCACCTTGCGGTCTGCCAGGGAAATGGTGTCTGCAATGGCCAGGCTACGAAGCCGAGATTCACTTGTCTTCGGCAGATTGCCATTCAGCGCCAGGATCGGTTCGCTAAAACTTATTGGAGAGTAGATATTGGAAAATGAAAAGGCGACGTTGGGAGAGCGTAACAATCTGTTTTCTTGAGAAAAGCTGTTGATGCTGAAAACCAATTCATGTTCAACTGGCCCGGTGGTGAACTTGCCTTTAACTCCTGCTTCCGCCGAAAGATTCTTGATGGCTTCATCAAGGCGATAAGGCCTGAAAGCTAGCAGACCATGTGTATCCCGTAACTGCATCTGCGTTTGCAGGCTTTTGAAGTCATATTCTTTGCCACCAAGTGCACCATAAATAGTCCACGCAGGGGTTATATCGAACTCAGCACGTACAGCACCTGATACTTCATTGGTTTTCCAATAGGTCCATTGTTGGATGAAGTTTTTATCGGCATCTGGTGCAGAAGAAATCTTGCCTGTTGAAGGAGCAAATAGCAGGCCACCGCGGCCTTGGGTATTACGGTGTTGATAGTTAAAATCACCTTCGATACGCACACGCTCACCCTGGAAGTCCACTCCGATGGCAATTGCATCCAGGCTTTCATTTGCGTTATCAACGGGGGTATCGCCGGAGCTGGTCATCGCGTTGACACGAACACCTAGCTGTTGCTCTCCGCCAAAGCGGCGGGCAACGTCAATATGGCTCCCCAACTGGTTATCATCAATATAGGATAGTGTCAGGCGATTGAGGGGCGTAGTACCCGCGCGTTTAGGCACCAAGTTAATCGAACCACCAACCGAGCCGGCAGGCGCCATGCCATTCAGTAGAGCATTGGGGCCTCGCAGTACTTCCACACGTTCAATACCAATCAGTGAGCTGGTGTTGCGCGGAGTAACGCCATAGAGACCGTTGTAGAGCACATCATAGTTAAAAAGCGTGAAGCCTCGAATGTTGAATTCATCGCGCCCCGAACTACGTGAGTAAGTATTACGAACCGATGGATCGTTCACAAGCACATCGCCTATGCTTTGTGCCTGCTGATCTTCGATCAGCTTGGCGGTGTATTGAGT
Organism: Methylobacillus gramineus; assembly: GCF_020532675.1. Lineage (GTDB taxonomy): Bacteria > Pseudomonadota > Gammaproteobacteria > Burkholderiales > Methylophilaceae > Methylobacillus > Methylobacillus gramineus. The sequence continues at coordinate 439,296 of NZ_JAJAVE010000001.1, forward strand.
GACGCTGAAAGGCGTATCCAGGATATCCTTGTTGCCCAGTAAGCCTAGCCGCCCACCGCGCGCTGTCTGCCCGCCTGCGTAATCAGGTGGTAGCTTGGTTGCAGATTCTGCATGCGTGGTGACTGCAACCTCAGGTAGCTGGGTGGTAGCACTTGTCTGGGGTGAGGGGGAAAGACTTGGGCTTTTGATCAGGGAATACTGGTTATTCGGGTTCTTTTTTGCCGCAAGTCCGGTGCCTGTCAGCAGGGTGTCGAATGCCTGTTCTACAGTGTAACGGCCATTGAGGCTTTTGGATTGTTTACCCGCAGTTTGTTCTGGTGTGAAGGTAAGGATTACGCCTGATTCACTGGCAAGGGTTTGTAGCGACGTTGTTAGCTCACCAGCCGGGATGGCATATTGTTTGGTGGCTACCTGTGCGGCACCTGAAGACTCTTCCGCAATGGCAGCTTGATGTAAACCTGTCTGCAATGCGATGAGCAATGCAAGCTGCAGTGTGCTCTGTTTGTAATGAACTCGTTTCATGTTATTCCCTGATTGTTGATTAATGCACTACATCAGGGAGGTCACTTGAGAATGAGAATCGGGCAGAGTTTTTCAAGAATTTTTTTAGGATGTCTTCAATGACTAATTTAACTAGGGTCGCTGGCTGTGATACGCACCCAGTAACGGGTGCGATAGACGATATTGACGGGGAGTGAGTTGGTGATGGCTTCGAGGGCTTGTGAGGTGTCATTGAGGGCGAATACTCCTGAAATTTTCAGGTCTGCTACCTGCTCATCACACAGGATGAAACCGGGACGATAGCGTTCAAGTTCTTGTGCCAAATCGCCCAGGCGCATATTGGTGGCGAACAACTGGCCTTTGCTCCACGCTGCTGTCTGGGCGGGTGCTTTAGTCACGGCGTGGACTTGATTGGCTGAAAACCAAGTGTGTTGATCTGCCTGGATGATGGTGCCCGCTCCTTGTTTGGGCGCGATGTTGACTGCCCCCTCAAGTACAGTCACCTGCGTATTATGGTTGTTGAGCCTGACGGTGAACTGCGTTCCCAGCGGCTGGATATTGCCGTGGATGGTAGCGAGCTTAAATGGGCGTATATCTCCATGCAGGTGGCCTGTTGTTACCATGACTTCACCGCTACGCAAAGTGACCGTGCGCTGGGTGCTGGTCAAGTGAACATCAATTGCACTGCGCGTATTCAGCACGATCCGGGTGCCATCTTCCAGCTGGAGTTCTTTCAGCTCTCCTGTGCCAGTGCTGTAATCGGCCATATGAAGCTGCCATGATTCAGTTTTGCTGGAGAGCATGCCACCGCTGGTTAACAAGCCTAACCAGGCCAAGGATTTGAGGGTGGAGCGCCTTGAGGTGGAGTGTAATTTGGATAAAGTCTGGTAAGCGGCGTTGCCATTCAGACGATGCAGGTTGGTGCTCATGTGTTCAATATGCTGCCAGGCACGTTCATGTTCCGGATCTGCATGCCGCCATTGGCGTAATCGTTCTGCATCTTGCGAGCTGAGCCCTTGATCCATGCTGAGGGTGAGCCATTCTGCTGCTGCCTTGGAAACTTCTGGTGAAAAGCTGGGCGGAGGCATGGCGGATTACAGCATAGAGAAAAAGCAATGCTGGTTAGCACGGCTGAGGTATTGCTTGACCGAGCTGGTGGACACCTGCAGCACCTCGGCAATTTCTGCATAGGATAATCCTTCAAGATGTGCGAGCAAGAAAGCCTGCTTGGCTCGATGAGGCAGGCTGTTCAATGCTTGATCTATCTGCTGCAACAATTCCAGTGCCAGCGCACGTTCTTCAGGGGAGTGGGCTTGTGCTTCAGGCAGAGAGGCCAGTGCATCCAGATAAGCTTCTTCAATGATTTGTCGCCTGTGGTAGTTTGCCACCAGACGTCGGGCAATTGTGGCAAGAAATGGTCGCGGTTCCCGTATATCCTGCATGTTATCGGCATTGAGGATGCTCAAGAAAGTATCTTGTGCCAAATCTGCCGCTTGTTCTGTTTCCTTGACCTTGCGTCGTAACCAGCTAAGCAACCAGGAATGATGGCTGCTGTAAAGATGGTGGAATACATCTCGAGAGAATTGAGGGGCTGGCATGAAAATGATAGTGCTAGATGTTTATTTGCAAATAATTATCATTTTATATTCTGTTTGGGTAGATGTATAGGAATGACTTCGTGTCACCGTGCTCGGTGGAGCATTGGAGTTGCACATAATAAAAAAGCGGCCTGAAAAGGCCGCTGATGTCATTCAGTTGAACAGTGTTAATGCAGATCAGAAATAGTTAAGCCCTAATGCTGCCTTGACCTCATCTGTGGTCTTGGCCGCGACTTCTCGTGCCTGTTCAGTGCCTGAGCGTAACAGCTGCAATATGTAACCTTTATCTTCTGCCAGTTCTGCACGGCGAGTGCGGATTGGCTCCAGCAATTCCTGCAGCACAGCCTCCAGACGCTTTTTCACAATACTGTCCGCGAGGCCGCCGCGGGTATAGTGGGCTTTCAGTTCTGCAATGGCAGCTTTATCGGTATCAAAAGCATCCAGGTAAGTGAAGGCTATGTTGCCTGCAATGTGGCCGGGGTCTTCAACTTTCAGGTGTAAGGGATCGGTATAGACTTTCTTTACAGCCTTGGTAACTTCGTCAGCTGTGGCACCAAGATTGATAACGTTGCCCAGTGATTTGCTCATCTTGGCCTTGCCATCAATACCAGGCAGGCGGCCCAGTTCGGGCACCAATGCTTTTGCCTCAACCAATATCTCGCTTTTTGTTGTGGCATTTTTGTACAGGCGGTTGAAGCGGCGCACTATCTCGTTGGTCTGCTCTATCATCGGGATCTGGTCTTCACCCACCGGCACAAGTGAAGCCTTGAATGCGGTAATGTCTGCTGCTTGGCTTACAGGGTAAGTCAGGAAGCCAGCCGGAATGTCGCGCTCAAAATCGCGCAGGCGGATTTCTTCCTTGACTGTGGGATTGCGCTCTAGTCGGGCAACTGTCACCAGGTTGAGATAATAGAATGCCAGCTCGGTAAGTTCAGGAACCTGTGACTGGATAAATATGGTGGAGAGCTTGGGGTCAATACCGACTGCCAGGTAATCCAGGGCAACCTCAATCACGTTGCGGTGCACCTTGTCGATGTCATCCATGTTGTCGGTCAGGGCCTGGGCATCGGCCAGCATTACATATTGCTTGTATTCATGCTGATAGCTGACACGATTGCGCAGGCTGCCGACAAAGTGGCCCAAGTGCAGTGGGCCGGTAGGGCGATCGCCAGTGAGGATAATAGGTTTTGGTGGAGTGCTCATAATCTTGTTCTCTTTATTCAGCAAACATCGCGATGCATTAAGCAGCGGAGTTTATTCCCACTCAATGGTTGCAGGTGGCTTGCCGGAAATGTCGTATACCACGCGGTTGATACCACGGACTTCATTGATGATGCGATTGGATACCTTGCCCAGCAAATCATAAGGCAGTTCTGCCCAGTGTGCAGTCATGAAATCACTGGTAACAACTGCCCGTAGCGCAACGACGTAGTCATAAGTACGGCCATCGCCCATCACGCCCACGGATTTCACTGGCAGGAATACGGCAAACGCCTGAGACGTCTTTTCATACCAGCCGGAAGCGCGCAGTTCTTCAACGAAAATATGGTCAGCGCGGCGCAGCAGCTCTGCGTATTCATGCTTGACTTCACCGAGGATACGCACGCCAAGGCCAGGGCCAGGGAATGGGTGGCGATAGACCATGTCATGCGGCAAGCCAAGTGCTACACCCAGTTCACGGACTTCATCCTTGAACAGTTCACGCAATGGTTCGAGCAATTGCAATTTGAGGGTGTCCGGCAGGCCTCCCACATTATGATGACTCTTGATGGTGTGCGCTTTCTTGGTCTTGGCACCAGCAGATTCAATCACGTCAGGATAAATGGTGCCTTGTGCCAGCCATTTGGCTTGTGGCAGCTTGGCAGATTCCTGCTGGAATACTTCAACAAACTCACGACCTATGATTTTACGCTTGGCTTCAGGGTCAGTTTCGCCTGCCAGATCACCCAGGAATTTTGCGCTGGCATCGACGTGAATCACTTTCACACCGAGGTTCTTGGCAAAGGTTTCCATGACTTGTTCGGCTTCATTGAGGCGTAACAGGCCGTTGTCCACAAATACGCAGGTGAGCTGGTCGCCAATTGCTCGATGGATCAATGCGGCCGCCACGGACGAGTCCACGCCGCCTGACAAGCCGAGGATGACCTGGTCGCTACCCACTTCTTCACGGATGCGTTGCACGGCAGTTTCAACATAGTCCGGCATGTTCCAGCTTTGGTCACAGCTACAGATGTCATGCACAAAACGGCTGAGCAGCGCCTTGCCCTGCTTGGTGTGGGTGACTTCCGGGTGGAACTGGACAGCATAGAAGCGGCGTGCTTCATCTGCCATACCGGCAATCGGGGTGGAGCTGTTGCTGGCGATAATCTTGAAGCCTGCAGGTAATGCAGTCACCTTGTCGCCATGGCTCATCCAGACATCCAGCAGGCCGTGGCCTTCTGCATTATTCTTGTCCTGAATATCTTTCAGCAGGGCAGAGTGGCCCTGGGCGCGAATTTCAGCATAACCAAACTCACGCTTGGCGGCATTTTCTACTGAGCCGCCTAACTGCGCTGCCATGGTTTGCATGCCATAGCAGATGCCCAGTACAGGCACACCAAGCTCAAACACGCTTTGCGGCGCGCGTGGAGTTTCATCTTCGTAGACCGAATTAGGGCCTCCGGAAAGAATGACGCCAGCTGGATTATATTCACGGATAAAGTCATCGCTGACATCCCATGAGTGCAACTCACAGTAAACATTGGCTTCACGCACGCGACGTGCGATCAGTTGGGTATATTGAGAGCCAAAATCAAGAATCAGTATTTTCTGTTGCATGGGAGGTCAAGCGCTTGAATAAGTGTTGGAAAAGCAGACTAAAGTTAAGAACGGCAGCCTTAGTCTGAAAGATAGTACTCTACAGTGGAGACGACGCGTACCTTCTTGATATGCGCCGTACCGGCATCGCGGTTTTCTATGCTAAAGGTACCCTGGTTGGCACGCTTGATCTTGCCCAGCGTGCTATCAGAGTCTTTGGCAAACTTATTGGCAGATTCACGAGCGCTCTTGGTGGCTTCTTCAATCATGGCAGGCTTGATGTCATTCAGCTTGCTGTAAATGAACTGCGTGTTATAGCTGTCACCCGCAATCGGGATGCCTTCTTTGCCAAGGTCTGCGATCTTGATCATGGTGTCGCGCACCTTGTCTACCTTGCCAGAGTAAACCGTAATGCTGGAGCTGGCAGTGTAGCGATACTTGGAGCTGGCACCCGCATCACCATATTCACGCGCCTGTTTATCGACGACAGAAGGTGCCGAGATTGTGACTTCGCCATCAGCAAATCCATTGCCCTTGAGAAAACTGACCACACTGGCATTTTTTTGCTGAATGTTTTGGTACAGAGCACCCAGATCGTTGTCGGCCACACTAAACGTAATAGGCCAGATTGCGATATCAGCTGCCACTTCACGCTCGGAAAGGCCTTTGACCTCCACCGAGCGTTCCAGCTTCTTGATATCCAGCGCACTTTTGGACACCTGATATCCCAAGCCGCAAAGCCCGGCAAACAACAAAATGCCGAGAATTGCAGAAGCGGGGATTAAACGATGGTTATCAGTTGCCATTGTGGCCTGTCCCTTGATCAATCAATACGATAGTTAGGTGCTTCTTTGGTGATCTGCACGTCATGCACATGTGACTCACGCATACCGGCGGAAGTGATCTGTACAAACTCAGCACGGGTGCGCATTTCCTCGATGGTGCTGCAACCGACATACCCCATGGAGGCACGCAAACCACCCATCAACTGATGGATCACGGCAAGTACGCTACCTTTGTATGGTACGCGGCCTTCAATACCCTCAGGTACCAGCTTGTCCGCATTGCCATTGTTATCCTGGAAGTAACGATCACTAGAGCCTTTTTCCATGGCACCGATAGAACCCATGCCACGATAGGACTTATAAGAACGGCCCTGGAATAATTCAATTTCACCAGGTGCTTCTTCGGTGCCGGCAAACATGCCACCGAGCATCACGGAGTAGGCGCCTGCTGCAATGGCCTTGGAAATGTCACCAGAGAAGCGGATGCCACCGTCAGCAATAAATGGGACGCCCGTACCACGCAAGGCCTCTTCTACATTGCTGACCGCGCTGATTTGCGGCACGCCAACACCCGCCACAATGCGGGTAGTACAGATAGAGCCAGGGCCAATACCAACCTTGACACCATCAGCGCCTGCATCCACCAGGGCTTTAGCTGCACTGGCAGTGGCAATATTGCCGCCAATGACTTGCACGTTTGGAAAGTTTTTCTTGACCCAGTTGACGCGATCCAGCACGCCTTGGGAGTGGCCGTGGGCAGTGTCTACCACGATCACATCCACGCCAGCTTCAGCCAGCGCCGCTACGCGGTCTTCAGTGCCATCACCCACACCAACGGCAGCACCTACACGTAGACGACCCATGTCGTCTTTACAGGCCAGTGGGTGGTCACTGGATTTCTGGATATCCTTGACGGTGATCAAGCCCTTGAGCTCGAATGCGTCATTGACCACCAAGACACGCTCAAGACGGTGCTTGTGCAGAAGTGCTGTAGCCTCTTCCAGGCTGGCGCCTTCGCGCACGGTTACCAGGCGGTCACGCGGTGTCATGATGTTAGAGATGGATTGATCAAGGTTGTTTTCAAAGCGCAAGTCACGGTTGGTGACAATGCCGACAACTTTGTTGCCATCTACCACTGGCAGGCCAGAAATCTTGTGCTGGCGGGTCAATGCCAGTACGTCGCGGACAGTCAGATGTGGCTGGATGGTGACAGGATCATGAACCACGCCTGCTTCAAAGCGTTTGACGCGCGATACATGGGCAGCCTGGGCTGCAATGGTCATATTCTTGTGGATAATCCCCATGCCGCCTTCCTGAGCCAATGCGATCGCCAGTGGTGCTTCGGTGACAGTATCCATGGCAGCAGAAATCAGGGGGATATTAAGACTGATGGAGCGGGTGAGTTTGGTGGCGAGACTTACTTCGCGAGGCAGCACGTTGGAGTGTGCAGGAACCAGTAAAACATCGTCGAAAGTAAGCGCTTGTTGCAACAGACGCATAGGATATCTTTCCGGCAAAAGCTAATTATACCGATTAGTGCCTCAGCGGTAAATCTCCAGTGTAATCTGCCGTTAAATAGTGAAAGACTTGTCTACATGTCATTGACGGCAATATTGAAGCCGCTTAATGTGTGTAGCGAAATTTTCATTTATTCGGGGGAGTGCATGAACAGGGTTCATTGGCTGGCAATATTACTGATGGCAATGCTGCCGTTGTTGGCACATGCTCAGGTCTATAAATGGAAAGACAAGGATGGGGCGGTACAGTATTCCGATCTTCCTCCGCCTAATAATATCCCCTACGAAGCGGTTGATAAGATTAAGGTGACCCCTAAATCTGCGACTCCTGAAACTGCTAAAGGTGGCGATTCACAAGCGGTGCGCAATGCTGCGGCGCTTAGGCGGCAGAGTGATGCCGAGCAGGAAAAACGAAGTGATGAGCGTAAGCGCAATGAACAGCAGCAAAAGCAGGAGCAGTGCCAGAATGCCAAGGCCAATTATCAGAATTTCAAGCAGGGTGGCCGTATCTACAAGATGACGCCAGAGGGCGAAAGGCACTACCTCGGAGATGAGGATCTCCAGAAAGGCCTGGAAGCCGCGACCAAGGAATTGCAGGAGTTTTGTACCGATTAATGGGTTGGGTAGTACTAAAGGGCGGCTAAGGCCGCCTTTTTTTTATGGGTCGTGTCCATCTGTGCACGTCTGCGCCTGGCTTCCTTGGGGTCTGCCAGTAAGGGTCGGTAAATTTCAACTCGGTCATGTTGCTTCAGGATGGTATCTGCCTTGACCAATGCTCCATAGATACCCAACTTAAGGCTGGATGAATTGAGTTCAGGACACATCTGCAGAATGCCGGAAAGCTGGACTGCCTGCGCTGCAGTAGTGCCGATCTCGACCATGATGGGCAGGATATATTGCTGTTGGGGCAGGGCATACGCCACTTCTATGGTGATGCTGGTGCTCATGTTTGCTTGTGTGCGAGCTGGTCTGCGCGCGTGACGAATGCCTCCACAAAGGTATTGGCAATATGGCTGAATACAGGGGCAATTAGTTTTTCCAGTAAAAAGCTGGAAAACTCGTATTGCAGCTTGAACTCTACCTTGCATGCATCATCAGCCAATGGGGTGAAGCGCCACACCCCTTCCAGGTGCTTGAATGGCCCGTCCTTGAGCCGGATTTCCATCTGGGTATGAAATTGCTTGTGATTTTCCGTGGTGAACTTCTGTTTGATGCCATGGTAATCAATGTGCAGTGTGGCTTCGGTCACGTGATTATCGCGCCGATGCAGGTCCACACCACCACACCAGGGCAAAAACTTGGTGTAATCCTCCACACTGTCTACTAGCGTGAACATACACTCTGCCGAATGGCCCACCAGAACTGTTTTCTCAACCTGTGCCATTAGTCGCGTGATCTAGAGTAAAATATCAATTTTAAGTCATAACTCTTAGCTTCAATCAAAAAAACGGAACATTGCTGAGATTCCGCCGTCTTTAATCTTCCCCGATTGACAATATTTACAAGCCACTATTATGAGTATTGCCCAGAACAAAAAAGCGTTTCACGACTATTTCATTGAGGAACAGTACGAAGCTGGCATCGTGCTCGAAGGCTGGGAGGTGAAGGCTATCCGCGAGAATCGCATCCAGCTCAAGGAGGCTTATGTCATCATCCAGCGTGGCGAGATCTACCTGATAGGCTGCCATGTCACCCCGCTGGGGTCGGCGTCTACCCATGTGCACCCTGATTCAATCCGTACCCGTAAACTGCTATTGCATTCGGAGCAGATCGCCAAGTTGATCGGTAAGGTTGAGCGCGCAGGCTACACCCTGGTGCCGCTGGATATGCACTATACCCGCGGCCGTATCAAAATACAGATCGGCCTTGCCAAGGGTAAGAAGCAATACGACAAACGCGCGACCGAGAAAGAAAAAGACTGGAAACGCGAACAAAGCTCCTTGATGAAGAAGTACGTTAAAACTTCAGTCTAGGTATTGCTTTACCCATTTTTACTACAATCCACTAGTTGGCATACATATCCACAGGACTCTGGATATTTATGCTGTGATCGAGGCTAGTCTCATAATCCCAAATCAGACAGCCCCGGATGATCATCGGGGCGTCTTCCCAGAGGCCAATGAAATTTTCTATCTTCCGATCTAATAGCCAGATCATTGATAGAGGCATGCCGGTATTGCATTAATCCTTCAGCAGTAAACTCCCAGTTTTCATTTCCATACGACCTAAACCAGTTGTCCGAGTCATCATGCCATTCATAGGCAAACCGAACGGCAATCCGGTTGCCATCAAATGCCCATAACTCTTTGATCAATCGATAGTCCAGCTCTCTTTTCCATTTACGCTCAAGAAACTCAACGATTTGTAGGCGACCTGTGACGAACTCTGCTCTGTTACGCCATTGACTATCCTGAGTATAAGCTAGGGATACCCGCTGTGGATCACGGCTATTCCAGCCATCCTCTGCCATTCTTACTTTTGCGATAGCGGTTTCCCTTGTAAATGGGGGAAAAGGTGGCTTTGCCTCATGGGATGATGTCATGGTCTGCTCCTCGTCTAAATATTCAGTCATTATTTCATTGGCATGAGTGGGATGGGTAAACCAGTGCCCTAGGAGAGGGTGCTATCAGTGGATGAGTGCTTGTATCCGCTGATTAAAGCCCACGCCAGTTAATTATTAAAAAATTTGGTATGGCGTTCTACATAAATATAAAACTCAGCAGGTTTTAACGATTTGGAGAACAGCCAACCTTGCACGTATTTAACGCCGCGCTCCAGTAAAATCCTTGCTTGATCTTCTGTTTCCACTCCTTCAGCCACCATTTCTAGTTTCAAGGATTTAGCCATTTCAATAATATGAAACGCCACATGCCCCGTCACTGCATCGGTTCCGACGGCATCGATAAAAGCCTTATCAATCTTAAGGTAATCTAGCTCAAATTTGGTGAGATAGGATAGGCTCGAATATCCTGTGCCAAAATCATCGATGGCTATCTTGACCCCATGCCTTCGGATATCTCTCATCAGTTGTAGGGATGCATCATCATTGAGAAATCCTCGCTCGGTGGCTTCAATAACGATCTGGTTGCTTTTTGCCCCACTCACCTTTTCAAGTTTTTCAATCAACTTGAGCAGATTGCCAGACTTTAAGTCGTGAGAGGATATATTGATACCAATATGAAAATCGGTATGCTTTTTAAACAGCTCCTGCATATCGACTGCGACCAGCTCAAAGACACGATCTGTAATCTGACATATCACACCAGCTGCCTCTGCGGCTGGAATAAAGATATCCGGGCGTACAAGATTGCCATCAGACGTTTCCCAGCGAATCAATGCCTCAGCTCCAACGCAGGTGTTCTCCGTGATATCCATGATCGGCTGGTATTCAAGATAGAACTCATCGTTTGCTAGCGCCCGTAGGATTGCAGTCTTGGGCGAATATCGGCTTTTCGCCATGTAAATAAACAGTCCTCCCAGGGCCAATCCAACAATAATGCCAAGGGGTATCAACACTTGGGCGAATGCCAGAGTATCGTCCTTGATCTCTCCCAGAGGCATGGCGGCTATGACCGCAGATAGATTGAGCGCATTGGGCGTAATGTAGACGAGCATCTCGCGCTCGGAGTCGACGAAGGTCAGGGGCCGCTTACCCTGATATGTTCTTAGCCAGGAGGGGGAAATTTCGCCACGGGAAGTGTATAGCTTGTGTGAGTCAATTCCGAAGATACCTACAGACACTGTAGGGCTCCCCAGTGCTTCGATTGCATGACTGGGTACAATCATCACCGCCCAGCCAGATTGTTCAAATATCACTAAATTCCGGTCTTGCCAGTTCGGTATCTTCACCCCTGCCCAAACTTTGGTGCCACCCGGTTCAATCTTATTAGGCTGACCCAGATCCATGCCGTCTAAAACTCCAGGCATAGAAGAGCATTCAATAGAGGTTCCTTTCATGTGGGCTATTGCTTGCAGAAAAAAGCCATTAACATTGAACTCCTGCATTTTTCGAATATGTTCAGGAGAGCATGCATCTGCATCACTTACAGCAGAGAAATGATGCACAACATTCGAAAACTGCGCGCGCGTCGTGCTCATGCGAGCCAAGACATCAGTGGTGATATTTTGTAGACGTTTGGTTTCTTGTGAGATCGCCTGGTTTTTGGCAATCACTAGGGATAAAAATATAGAGAGGGATACAACGAGAATAGCAAAGAAGGTAGTTATAGCGGTAAACGCCTGGTTATTTCGCCAGCCTTTTTTAAATAAGGTATTCACACTAAGGCATGCATTTCAAAATTCATGTGCTCCAAAAGTTGCCTCTTTCCTCAACCGGTCAGTCAGTACAGCCACTGCCGGATAATAGCTACTCATTGTATGTTGTGCAATATTGAAATGATTGATAACTCCAATAGGGAGGCGGTTTCTAGCCATGCTTGATAAAGCGTTATTGTTCCAGTCAGACCTCTTTAAATGATGCTACAAGATCATGTGTTATCACCATTTATCTGGTAAGTTGACTGGAGAAGATGGCTAGGAGGCTACCATCCATTCAGTTTACATTTTTTGCATTATTGAAACTTTCTCCATTCCTTTTCGCATCTTGCATTCATTCATCAAAATTTCTGTATTTTCCTGTCAACCAATTCTGACAAATTTTTCAGATCGTATCGGATGAAATGGAGCTGAACGCACGTTTATTGTTCGCCTCAGTTGTATTACTCATTTCCATTAATCACTAGGGTCGAGGGAGCCATGAAGCGGTTTGATACAGTAGCCTGGGTAATCATAGTTGTTGTGGTGGTAATGCTATTGGTCAATGGGAGCTACATGAGGTGGGGTTAGGGTGATTATGAAGAAAAAGCGCCATTGGGTAGCCCATGCGCTAGGCAAAAAAACGCGCCTAATCGGGGAGGACTGAGGCGCGAAAGAGTCTCTATGTTGAGCAAAGAGATATCACCAACCCTATTCAAAAGGTCAGTGGAACGATCATGCGCCTTCATTGACAATATCCCAATCAGACAAATGAACATTATGCTTAGGACTATCTTACTAAAAGTAGCACATTCCAATTTGTCTTGTAATCTGGATGTTTGAAATTCCAGCCTATCCGCCGAATTGTTTCCATTCGTTCTGATACAAGCTCAACGATCTATAGTCCATTAGGACCTGAGACACAGCAATTAGGACATGATTATTATTGTCTATGTTATGTAGCTGCGAAGCCAATGACAGCAAGGGACTGCATATTATTATTTATTTTATTTTACTAAGGATGAGGTTATTTAAAGTTATATGGGAATAACTACAAGTTCTTTGTGGCAGGGTAAGTCTGTTTATAATTTCTGTGGGGGGAATTTCATCGACAACAACTTTTAAGGAGTCAGTATGAACATTCTCAAAACAGCGCTTGGTACCGCAACGCTCATCGTCGCTTCATCTAGTGCATATGCTACCGATCTGGTGGATCTTGGCGAGCTGCATACGGGTATTAATACGTATACCCAAACTGTAGGTGCTGATAGTACATTCACAAATACCTTTACCTTCAGCTTGGCTGATGTTTCGACAGGTACTTTTTCACTCAATGATTTGTCACTTACCAATGGCGATGTAAATGTATTAGGTTTTAGTGACCTCAGTTTCAGCCTCTACAACAGCTCTGATACATGGCTTGCAGGATCAGTGGCTGCAGGTGAGTTCACTTTTGCTAATCTGGAGGCCGGAAACTATTACATCAATGTAGAGGGTACTACCAATGGAGTAGCTGGTGGGGTCTATAGCGGTGCAATTAATATCCAGGCCGTGCCTGAGCCTGGCTCATACGCACTTCTTGGTATTGGTCTAGCTGTTATAGGGGTAGTGGCTACGCGCAGGCGTAAGAACCTTAGCTAGTCATGAAGTATGATAAAAGCCACCTTTGGGTGGCTTTTTGATGTCCTAATGCCGGGTATTTGGCTTGAGACTCGCTATCCATTAACCGAGTCTTAAATTTCTGTTGTGAATTCCTACTTCGTTGTTTGATTTTTCCTACAAAGTACATATAGATTTATATCTAGATATTCTAGAAATCAGTATTGAAGCCGGTTGGGGGCGAGCTAAGGGAGAATGTTCCTGGAAAGTAATATGTGAGAGGGTTAAATATTACTGCCTTTGATGAAATGATAAAAGTGATAGTTTTAATCTTGCTACTCTGATAATGTGAGGTACCAGAGCTAAGCCGCAGTCTTGAAACAATCAATGAGTTGGTTAATAAAAAAGTACGCTAAAAAAATCATTGGGAGAAAACAGGATGACTCATTTTAATAATAACAATTTTAAATTGTTCGTCTGGTTTCTCACTATGTTGCTGGCTGATGCTGAGGCCAACGCAGCTGATGAGTGGCTTGATCTTGGCACCCTCAATAATGGTACATCCTCTAGTGCATGGGGAATAAGCGCCAATGGCTCGGTAGTCGTTGGTCAGGGAGGTGACGGACTTTTGGGTGATGCAGTCAGTGCCTTTCGTTGGACAGCCGCAGGAGGCATGATTAGCTTAGGCAGGCTTAACAATGGGGATGAGGCTATTGCTGGGGCTGTAAATGCTGCAGGGGATGTAGTCGTAGGTACTGCCAATGATGGAGCAGCAGGTAATGTGAGTCGCGCTTATCGCTGGACTCAAGCCACAGGTATGGTCAGCCTGGGGACGCTTAATAATGGATTCCTATCTGATGCCAATGGTGTGAATGCCGCGGGAGATGTTGTGGTCGGTATGTCTTACGATGGTGCCGACAATAATGCAGCGCGTGCATATCGTTGGACTCAGGTTACCGGTATGGTAAATCTTGGAACCTTTAATAATGGTGCTTTTTCGTCTGCTCAAGGCACAAATGCCGCGGGGGATGTTGTCATCGGCTATAGCGCAGATGGCAGTTTGGGAAATGCATCCCGAGCTTTTCGGTGGACACAAACTACTGGCTTAGTCAGTTTAGAAACACTCAATGGTGGAGATTCATCATTCGCGTTCGCAACGAATATGGTGGGAGATGTTGTTGTCGGGAAAAGTGAAGATGGAAGTGTAGGTGGTTTTGATAGGGCTTTTCGGTGGACACAGCCGACGGGCCTAGTCAGTTTAGGCACACTTCACGGCGGTTTTTATTCCGAGGCCCTAGGCGTTGACGGGACAGGTGACGTTGTTGTTGGCAGAAGCTTCGATGGAAGCCAAGGAGCAGACCGCGCTTTTCGCTGGACTTCTGCTACAGGCATGCAATCCATTGAAGAGTGGCTCTCTGCCGCAGGGGTTTCTGTAATTGGTCTTAGTACTAGTGTTGCAGAGGCCACAAATGCAGATGGCAGTATAGTGGTCGGTACACTAACAAATAATCACGCTTTTCTGGCTCGAGTATCAGTATTTGGTTCAGGCATAGTTATCCATTTGACCTCGGCCAAAGTATTGCTCGTGTAGCCAATGCACCCACATTAGCATTAAACAATGGTGATTTGATTATGGATGGTAACCCCATGTTGAGTTTGCTACCAAATTGTAAACAGTCTGTTTGGGCTTCTGGTGATATTGGTCGCTACGATTCTAATCAATATGATAGTAATTTAGGTATAGGGGAGGTTGGCCTTGGCACACGTTTTTGCAACGGAATTCAGCTCAACCTTGCAGTAGGTCGTATCTACAGCAAGGCAGAAACTGGCTTCAACGGAAAAACATTGCTGCAGAGTACATATTTGAGGCCAGAGGTGATATATCAGTGGGGCAGTTCATCGCTACATACTACTTTGACAGGGCTTTATTCCTTTGGGGATGCAGATATTGATCGCGGCTATATCAATGCAGGCAATATGGTGCAATCACAAGGAAATACTTCAACTCATACAGCAGGTGCGCGAATTCGTTTCGATTGGCAGAATGCACTTAAGATTGATTCCACTAATTTAACGCCCTATTTCAGCTTGAGCTATCTAAAAACTCGCTTGTCTAATTACACTGAGACTGGCGGCGGTTTTCCTGCTGCCTGGTCAAGGCGAAATGAAGATGCAACTACCTTACACGCTGGTGTAGATGTAGTTCATCCCTTGAATGCAAAAACTAATTTATTGGGACGTGTTGAAGCAGCTCATCGATTCGAGAGTCAAGGAAGCGATGCTCATGGAGAACTACTAGGGCTAAATGCTTTTACGATTAATGGTCAGTCTATTAAACAGAGCTGGTTACGTGTTGGTGGAGGCGTCCAAAGTAATATTTTTGATGGTGTGGCATCCCTAATGCTGAACGTCACGACACGTGGTGAGACTCCCACTTATTGGTTGAACGCCACCTATCGTTTGACATTCTAGACTCGATATCGACATAGAAAAATTCTGTAAATCTAGATGAGTAGTACCGTACTTCTAGTCGAAAACTGTCAACCATAAAGCAAGGGGATGAAGCTACATAGCTGAGCTTTTGATCCTTGTCTATGGGGCTGATAGTGCGATAGCGATATCAGTGAGAGCCATATTCAATGTGCCTTTATGCTGCTGTTGGTAACTAAGTTTTTGGTAGGGACAGTTACCAACAAGATTGCCAACACTTACCAACGGATTTCATTGGATTAGCTTAGACATTGCTTGATAAAAAGACAAGAAAAAACCCGCATTGACGCGGGTTTCAAGACATCTTGGGATGTTAATGGATAGGTAATTGGTGCCGGGGTCAACTAAACAATCCATTGAAAGAATTGTGCTGCAAAGGTTTGAGTAATTTGAAAATTTAAGTTACCCCCAAAGTTACCCCAAAAATTCAACTGTCTCTCTAGTTTTTGTAGCTAGCATCTCGATATGCTTTTTTTCCAATTAGAAATTTATTGACACCAGAGTCTGAATGTCTCATTTATGCAACTGGTTAGTTCATGTAGGATAAACATTACTACTAAGTGATGAGGTTATTAGAATATGGCAACTACAGTGTATTTGACGAAGTGATTAAAGATCAAGGCGGGACAGACTCTTTGACGGTAGAGATCGGTCGATCTTCATATTACGAGGGGGATAGTATTTATATAATCGTGGATGGCAAGACCGTGATTATGGATCGAGTTACTGCTAAAAGATTTGTGGATTGTGTTTTAGAGCTGGGAATTTATCATGGTTTTGTAGAGTAGTTGGCTATCTCGGTGGGAAGAGCAGAGGTAGAGATTTGAATGTAGCTACTTACCCATTTCAGGTGGGTGTGTGCTATCACTGCTATTTTCCTCAGGGAGAGGGAATGTTTCCAAAAACGATTTAGAGTTATCCAGAGAGCCATCATTCGGTTCTTCGGGATCTCTTGCCTCTGCAACCTGCTTCACGTTTTTATCGTCAATTTCAAGTTGCTTTGCGAAGGCTGCCTGATAGCGCAGGTAACTCTCCGGCCAACCATCGCTCCAGGCATCTTGTTCTTCGCCAAGGCACGGTCTGTCTATATTGGCTACAGTCATGAACGTTTCCAAAAAGTCACAAAGGGCGTGCGGCTGTATGTTAGTTTCACCTGTTAGCGCTGCTTCACGGCTCTTGAGTTTTGACTTTATCTCGCTTCGTTCCGTATTTACCGAAATTACCGGATAAGGTGCGCCATCGATAACACCTTTCAGGGGTTCGCGACCATGATAGCCAAAAGTATGCGGGAATTTCCTTATGGTAGCAGCGCGAGCGAGTATAAATCCCAATTGAACTGAGGTGACGAAGCGATCATCGGAGGCATTCTTTGCTATACGAAAACCGGTATCAATTCCTTTACCCAGAAAATCGAACCTATTGGGTGCAATATCTGCTTCTTTTTCAAACTCTTCGGTGTTCTCGCTCATTGTTCCGGCTTGGGCTGGTGCCTGAATGGGATCCACCGTGACAGCGATGCTTATATTCGGAGCTGGGAAGGCTGCTAGCCAACCAGCGCCCTTCAATCGAAGAGGCTTTTCATCATCTTCCAAACGCTTAGAGTATTGCTCCAGTGCCTTGAGAAACGATGAAACGGATGCTGCTGTGTGTTCGACACTTTGAACACGGCTACAGAAAATAATTTCGTCACCAATAGTCTTCCAGACGCGCGGGTGATTATCGTGAGTATCGCCAACTTCCTCACCAGATACATCAATTATCCGCCGATAAGCCTCCCCTACCTTGATAGGGAAGTCTTTATAAAAAGTGCGAAACTCATCAACCCACGCTGGAGATGGACTGCCATTTTGATGATCTGAGTGCTTTTTATTTGCCTTAAATGCGGTGGATCCGACAAGATCAACCGACATAAATAGCCGCATCCGGTAATTGGGATAATGTATCAAATTCAGAGACCTAAGGTGTTTGCGCGAACTTCGGCCGCGCTCTGACTCACACCAAATTTAGCAGCCGTATCAATTGGGCCCATTATTGGATAGGATTCACGGAAATCCTGTTCAGGCATCAAAAAGGCTGCTGCGAACCAGTTGGCTTCCCATTCGGCTCGCTGCTGATTGAGATCTCCTGGCTGGACTTGACGTGTTGCCGCCATGGGGCGATCTGGATGTTCTCGTTTGATTTGGGGGTAATGCAGGAAAAAATGACCTAGTTCGTGGGCAATGGTGAATCGATCACGTTCAGAAGTTGTAACGGTGGGAAGGAAAATTTGAAACTCGCCGCTCGGTTGCACGACAATCGACTCTGGGAAATCGTCATCTGGACGTACTTCATCATGAAAAGAAATCCAGCCACCTAAGCGAGATACAAAGGCTCGCATATCCTCGCCGATTTCATATTTCACATGTTTGGAGACCTCTTCGGCAAAGCGATAAACTGCCGCTTTACTGGCCCCAAGGGGGCTGGGCTTGATAAAATTCATACCACGCTCCTTCAGGCTGATTCGTCAATGCAAAATTATACAGAGTATTGTTGATATTTTCGAGTCTGAGAAAGCTTTCCCTGTATTTCTCAGTGCTCTGTCAAGTTTGTGGCAATTTGCAGAAGTTTTTGCAGCAGGAATCTAGCGTCATCGGACATGTCAAAGTATTCATTAAATTGTTTTATCTAAAAACATCGTATTAATGGTAGAGAAGGTAGGCTAAGAATTGACTAGTAGGAGAGGTAGGACGAAAGGAGTGTTCTGAATGAATGGATCGCTCTAGCATAGAGGATTCTCTTGCGGATGCGTACGCTACTTCTGAAAAACAAACAACGCTCTCATTAGTTCCGTGGCAAATCCTCCGGCTCGACCCTGTGATCGCACATTTCTAAAATTCTGATTGGTGAGGTTGTTATAAGTTCCGTGCTTTGCATAAAACCTTCCCCTAAGACATTATTTCCTTTTCCGAAACTCCCCAAAGGCCGCCGGAGCCTTATCAGCCCACAGGCCTAGCTTGTCTCTCTGTGCTAGATACTCAGCCTGGGCATAGATAGATCCTCTACATCCTGCTCCCGCTCGTACTTCATATTTTAGTCGGGGATGGTTTGCCTCTAGCTTATTCTTACACGCTACCCTTGCGGCAATCTTGTGGTTCGATCATGTTGGTTTTTATTGGCGTTGATAAGATCCAGCACTTCCGAATAAGTACAACCCGATAATAAACCCCACATAGTAGCCAAAGCCTGTATTAGGCCTACCCATGATTTGAATATCGTTTAAAAGGTTGATTCCAATTATCGATAATAGCCATGAGCATATATTGATGGCTATGCTAATCGGCGCAATAACCCCATGCCAAATCCCAGAGAAAAATCCGTACGGTGATATAAAAGCGCCTTCATGATAGTGCATAGCACATCCAGAAAGGGCTAGGGCCATGGGAATAACCGCTATTAGAACTAATCTCATTTCCCTCCCCCAAAATGTTAACCGTTTGCTAGATTAAACTAGAATTGTCATTTATTCATTGCATTCATGGCGGAGTCCCATTCTTCTTGCTTGGTGCCCATCATGCTGGACCCGTAACTGCCAAGACCTGCCAGAAGCCCGCCGGCAAGGGATCCATTATTTCGCACACCAGATAAAGCAGCCCCTGCAGAGTTGTTGGTTCGGTTGATGCTGGATTGGATGCCAGCAACCTCACTATTCAACTGCCCGCGCTTCAAAAGCTCATTGTTATACATCAGCCCTCCGGCATTTTGGCGACCCATCAGCTTTGCACGCTTGAGAATGTCATCTGTGGCCAGCGCCGTTGATGCTGCCTTGGCCCTTGTGTAATCTGAGGAGAGATTGCCCTCTGCTGACTTACGAATAGCACCGTCACTCCCACCATTGGCACGAAGTAAGGCGTCAACCAGGCTGCTTTCGTTTTCTGTAGCGGCCTGCTCATAGCTCTGATCACGCGTTGCTGGGTTGTAGATGTCCTCAGCAAAGGTCTCAACCTTGTTGGCCTTCTGATTGTTTTTGTCAGCAGTCTCGGCGGCCGCATTGTTGATGATTTTCTGCTGACGGTCTGCGGCATCTTCGGTGGCCTGCATATTCATGTAAGTGCCACCAGCAGCTAAGGCTGTAGCGATATATCCCATGGTTGCTGGTTCACACATAATAGTTTCCTTCCTTGTTAGTTTTACCGTTACTGGTAGCGTATGCAATATGGGTTAAGTCCATGCTGTTGCAAGACTTCACTCACTTCTAAAGTTTCTCTTTGTAAACGATGGGTAAACCAAAACATAGTGGTAATTTTGCTAATTCATTAATGCTTGTATTACTGCTGAAATCACTTATTTACCAACATACGACATTGGAAACGCTATACACAGGATAGCGAATTGTGTTTTTTGTCCTTAATTCGCTATATAGCGTTTTGTGTTTTCCCATGCCCTACAGAGGTCATAATTTGCACGAAAGATTTTCTCTGACGCTTGCTGGGCTGGTGGGTTAATCCTAAGTGCTGAGCATAGGGTGTAGGGTCAGCGTGTATTGCATCTCGGACAAATGACCATAAGGCTGAATACCTCATTGGATCATTGCTAAGTGCCTCTATTACTTGCCTGGCTAGCACAGCTTTGTCTTTCTCGCCCAGCTTGGCGCTTCCCTGGCTTAAGCCATATCGCTTGGCCACTTCGCTATAAAACAGATTTCTCAAGCGGTTCATGTTGCCTGTATTGCCGATCAAGTCACGCCCCTGCATACGCCCACCCACCAGCGGCAAGATAACGGCATGAGCATGTGGGGCAGCCTCATCCAAGTGGATATCGAAAGCTAGCAGCTCACCCTGCATATTGCGCTGCACCCAGGACAAGCAATCCTCGAAGAATGGTCTAGAGTCCTGCTGGTGGCGATCAATAGGGAGGCTAAAGAGGATTTCCACGCCCATCACGCCATTTTTACGCGGAGTTTCAATCCCTGCCTCAAGCATTGCCACTTTTGCCCGTACAGCGATTTCCCGTGCATTTCCAGCGCCATGCAAAGAGTAATTGAGCTTGATTCTTTCTGGAGCGATATGTCCACCAGCGCCACGGTCATGTTGAATCTCTCTGCGATTATGCTTAAGTGCTTCCTCTATGCCATTCTTGCCCTTGATACGTCCCAGCCGGAATATGTGACTGGAGGCCATTGATCAGTCCATCCAATTCGCTACTGTCATGACAGGCTCTCCTGGGCAAGCTCGATTGCTGGTGGAATTAATGCCTGCAATGCGTCCTTGGCCCTTTGATATGCTTCCTTGCTATTGCTGGCGCCATGAGCCGCACTAGCCGCGATGAATTGTGCTGCCACCAGCATGCTTTTGTGTGGGAACGGCAAGGAGTGGCGTTCACCCGCGCCAATTCCTACAGCCTTGTTCACCAGCTTATTGAAATTCATGTGGATATGGCGGCCGTGGGCATCCAGGTTGGTCAGTTCGTCGTGCATCGCGTGATACCCAGGCAGATACTCGGTCTGGTGATTTTCCAAGGCTTTACGGGCGTCGCGGAATGCCTGCACCAGCTTCACCTTTAGTGCGCGCACCTTGGCGGTATTGCGGCTGTAGGAGAGTAACAGATAGGTTTGATCTTCGTTAAGCATGGCATAGCGTTCTGGTTGTCCACGCCCTTTGATTTCTCCGATTTGAAATCGGATTATTCCTAGCTGCTCAAAGTCTGGCTTATATGCCTTGATAAGCTTTGCCAGGCTTTCATGCTGTGAACCGAGGATATCTGCAATCAAACGGCTATCAATGCGTGGCTCGGATTTAGACTGGATCTGGATTGAGGACTGTGGGTTCATGTTGCAGCCCTCCATACATAACGGGCTACGCGGTGCTGCTTGCCTTGGTCTGTGGCGCCGTTAGTCCAGACTGTATCAATCTTAAAGCCTTGCTCACGCAGTTCAAATATCCTTGTGGCCGGCATCATGATATCCAAGTCACGACGGGCTTCTATTGTCGTGATTGAGCCATGTTCTTGTAGCGCTTCAACCAGTCTAGCGCGTTGTGAAATAGCTGAGTTATTGGTATGCTGGTAAGTATGGTTTTGGGCTACTTTCGGGTGGCCTTTTTTCTTATTCACGTTCACGGTTAGTCCTCTCCGTTGCTTTTGTTGATTTTTGCAACAATGTCCGCCCATGCCTCGGCGGAGGAGTTCATATCTGAGACTTTCCATGCAATATCACCATCTGGTAGCCGGATTGGTTTGGGGAGGAGGCCGCGGTTGCACAAACTCAAAATTACCGAGCCTTGAAGTCCCATTATGGTTTCTAGCTGAAACAGGTTATGAAGATGCTGCGTTGGTTCACCGTTCATAATTAGGCTACCTCCTGGCTTTGGCTAGCTTCAATCCGGGCTTGTGCCCATGCATCAACATCAGAGGCTTTCCATGCGGTCACGTTGGTTGAAAGCTTTATAGGCTTGGGGAAAAGGCCTTGTTTAGTCCAACTCCAGATGGTTGAGCCAGAAACACCTAACAAGACTTTTAGTTGTGGCAGACGGTAGAACTGTTGCACGGCTTGATTCATTCCCATATTCGAATCCTTGTGATTGGATTTATTAGCACTGCCCTATGCGGCGCTAGATGGGTATGAATTATTTAGCATGGAAAATTTTTCCATGCGGTGTGTCATTATGAAAACTCTCACCGAGTTAGTTTTTCCTTGCGATCAGCCTAAGCAAGGTTAAGAGTTATGGGAAATAAAAAAAACCGCCCGAAGGCGGTTGGTTTGAACTAGATTTTTCTGGTGGTTAGGTGCGATCGAGCAATAATCTTATGAATCTTATCTAATTTATGGCAGTCCACCGCATGTACCATTCCATTCGGACGCTTCAAAGATACGACTGCTGTTACATTACTTTTAGGATGTGTGTTTTCCCCAACACTCCCTTGCATAAAGGCTAATGCCAATTGCTCTACAGCAGGAGTTATCATGCCTTTCGCATAAATCACAACATAGTCATCTTTGATTGGAGTCTGGTCTGGGTCAATAAAAATTAAGTCACCTGACTTGATTTCCGACACATCTTTCTTTGATTCAAATCCCAATGCGTACACATTCGGTCCCAAAGTGAAGTTATCCGGTAGTGCCATCGTAGCAATTTGCCCATCTTGGCCAAGAGTGACATTAATTTCCGGTAATAATTTAGAGTTCATTTTAGTCATATCTATTCCTCTCTAGTTGACCTGTAAATATCTAATACAAGGCCTACTATCTTGATAGACTTCATCAACTCATCTGTTACTAGATAGCTAGTGCCATCACTTACGATTTTAAGTTTTGGGGAATATTGAAAGCGCCTATACCCAATCCAATTGTCATCAAGCGTAATAACATATAGGCCGTCGCCATAAATTTTATTTACAGTAAAGTCGACTCTCACAAGATCCTGGACTTTTATTCCAGCGAAGACATCTTGAACATTTGAAGTCATTACAGCACTATGCTTATCGCGTTGCGGGTTACTAAATAAAGCTCGCCCCAATTTAATATTAACGTTATTGCCAATGTGGGAAAGTTGAGATGATGTAAAATTGGCATCAGCCATGGCGTGATACTCCTCTAAAGTATTGCATTGTGGTTAGGGAATGCTGGTAGCCCCGCCAAGAGTAACCAGTCTTCCCGCTTTACTCATGATCCGCATGAGTGACGGTCTTACTTCTTAAGCTGTTTTCAAAGGTATCACCTTCGCTCCAGCTTTCAGTTCATCCAGATAATCTGCCCATTCCTGCATCATCTGCTTCCGCTGCTCAATGAAACGGGTGCGGTTATATGCATTCCCCAAAGCATCCGGCACCTTATGCGCTAGCTGGTGTTCAATGATATGCGGGTCGATATTCAGGCGTTCATGTAATAGAGTGCGCGCCATGGCACGGAAGCCATGCCCTGTAATCTGTGTTTGAGTGTCATAGCCCATGCGCTTCAATGCGGCATTAATTGCAGCCTCGCTCATTGGCTTCTTGGGATCATGTCCACCCATGAACACAAACTCACCATGGCCTGATAGCGGCTGAATATCTTTCAGCAGAGCAATGGCCTGGTGAGAGAGTGGCACAAGATGATCTGTCTTAGTTTTGCTTACCCGGTAACGCCATTCACCAGCTTCTAGATCAATATCTGCCCAACGTGCTGTACGCAGCTCACCAGGACGCACGAAAAGAAGCGGAGCCAGGCGAAGGGCTGTCTGGACAGTTAATGTGCCTGTAAAGCCATCAACAGCACGTAATAGCTCAGATACTTCTTTAGGATCGGTTATCGAAGCCATGTGCTTGATTTGAGGGGAGGGAAGAGCACCCCGCAAGTCTGCGGTTACGTCTCTCACAGCTCTGCCAGTCTGAACTGCAAACCTGAATACTTGGCCGGCAGCCTGAAGGGTTCTGTGAGCAGTCTCGAGTTTGTTCTGGTTTTGAACGCGTTTCAGGCATTCAAGGATTGCGGGCGCAGTTATATCTGAGATTGGCTGCTTACCAATCCATGGGAATAGATGCACCTCCAGGCGCCTTAACGTGCGGTCCTGGTGAGAGGTAGACTTATCGCTCATATGAGTGCCCAACCATTCGCGCGTGATAACTTCAAAGCTATTGGCTGAACTCTCAGACCTTGAGCTCTTTTGGGCTTTACGGTTTGCGCTGGGGTCTATTGCTGGATCTTGTGCTAATAGCTTCCTAGCATCATCACGGCGGCCGCGGGCATCAGATAGTGAGACTTCGGGATAAGTGCCAAGTGAAAGTAGCTTTTCTTTGGCATCGAAGCGGTATTTGAATCGCCACCACTTACCCCCAGATGGGGTAACTTGAATGAACAACCCGCCCTCATCGTAAAGCTTATAGGCATTATCTCTAGGCTTAGCATTGCGGATTGATACGTCTGTGAGAGCCATTTGGGGTAACCGGTAAGTGGGGTAAGTGCTGTTACCCCTAAAGTTACCCCTGATAAACGCTGTGTGTCAATAGATGGGATTGGACAGCAATAAACAAAAAACCCCGGGATCACTGGGATTTACCGGGGTTTGTTGTACTGCTCTGAATTGCGTTGAACAGGTATTTGGTGGAGCCGGGGGGAATCGAACCCCCGTCCGCAAGCACTCTACAGACAGTTCTACATACTTAGCTGTGTTGTTTAATTTAACCTGATGCTCACCAACGAGCAAGCAAACAGCAGGCGAGTTACCTTGGATTTAATGTCGTACTAAGTAACCCAATACAACACGATCCTCTCTTAATGACGCTGCTGTGGGTTTCCCCACCCGACCGAGAGGCCCTTCGGTGCAGCGTCCAGCCGGGATTAAGCGGCTAGAGCGTAAGTTTCGTCGTTTGCGACTATACTTTTTCTAGTTTATTTACGAGGTGACTAGGCCTCGGTATGCCCTGCGCTGCTTTGCAACCCACGTCGAAACCTAGTCGGCCCCTGAGGTGTAAAGCTATTACTACGACTTGTCATTGTGGATTTGGTTTCTTAATCCGCAATTTTCACGTCGAGCTGAGAATTATACCTTTTCCTGTGTGGTTACGCTGAGGTTTGTCGCAGTCGGACTAGCGCTGGTAGTAAGTTTGATCAGTATGCCATTGCAGAAAAACAGCACCAGTTCATCATAAGGGTAATAATTCGTTCAAATGCTTGGTGTGTTTGAACAGTAGTTTTTGGTCTCTGAGTATTTTGGTGATCTCTTCAGCGGGGAGAGGCTTGCTGAAGAGGTAACCTTGCATTTTGTGGCATCCCATATTTTGCAGGGTTTTCATTTGTTGAATCGTTTCAACACCTTCTGCGATCATGTCCAGGCCGAATCCTTTTGCAATGCCGGCAATGGCGGTAATGATGGGAACGCTTTCGTTGATGGTGTTGATATCGCCGACAAAGGATTTATCGATTTTAATGTTGTGGATAGGGAATTGTCTGAGGTAGGAAAGCGATGAGTAGCAGGTGCCAAAGTCATCCAGGGCAATTTTAATGCCGTGATTGCCTAGGGTCTTGAGCTTGGTAATGGCATTTTCAATATCGCGTACCAGCAGGTTTTCGGTGATTTCGATCTCGAAATTATCCGGGCTGAGTTGATGGGCTTCAATCCGTGCAATGGTGTTGGTGACGAAATGTTCTTCTTCAACCAGCTGGGGGGAAATATTGATGGCAAGGCTAAATCCTATCAGGCCATTTTGTTTCCACTCATACATTTGCTTGCAGGCTTCCTCCAGTAACATCTCGCTTAGCGGGGAAATCAGTCCGGTTTCTTCAGCCAGAGGGATAAATTCTGTGGGCGAGATCACGCCTAGTTCAGGATGGTGCCAGCGGGCTAATGCTTCCAGGCCCACGATTCGGTGGGTTTCTATATTGATTTGTGGCTGATAGTGAAGAATGATTTGTTTTTTCTCAATAGCTCGCCTGAGTTCGTTTTCCATGGATAGTTTCTTATGGAACATCGCATTCATGCTGGCTTCGTAGTATTGGAAGCCATTCTTGCCACGCCACTTCACATGGTACATGGCGATATCTGCACTTTTGATTAGGGTTTCCATGGAGTCGCCATGATCTGGATAAATGGCAATCCCAATACTGGATGAGATAAATATTTCTCTATCATCCAGTAGGAACGGGCGTTTCAATTCCTCCACGATTTTTGCCGCCACCCGGCTGGCATCATCGGCTTGTGGCAGGTCATGCAGCAGCAATGTGAATTCATCGCCCCCCATGCGCGCCAGGGTGTCCTGCGCGCGCAGGCAGCCTGCCAAACGGTGAGCAACATGCTTGAGCAGTTCGTCGCCATATAAATGCCCCAGCGTGTCATTGACCCATTTGAAGCGGTCCAGATCAAGAAACATAATGCCCAGGTTTTGTTTGTTACGCTTGGCATGATGTAGCGCTACGTTCAGTCTGTCCTTGAACAATGCGCGGTTGGGCAGGCCAGTCAGGGTATCGTGGTAAGCCTGGTGGGTGATGGCTTCTTCCACTTTCTTGCGGTCACTGATATCGCGAGCGACACCGTAGGTTCCACTGAATGGCGTACCAAACTCAGGGTTATCACTGTAGATGCCGGTGGCATTCAGCACCACTGTGATGAAATTGATTTCAAAATGACGAACTTCAGTATCCCGGTCTTTACACTTCAAGCGTAGCTCGATATTGCTGGCGGCTCGATTGCCCGTCCGGCGCTCGTTGAAGGCATAGCGCGCACGGTCAAAATCATCGGTGTAGATAAGCTCGGTATAGTGTTTACCGATGAGTGCTTCTCGCTTGTAGCCAAGCAGGGTTTCAATACGCGTATTGATAAAGGTAAAGCAGCCATTGTCATCCAGGGTGTAGATAATGTCCGGTGAGCTGTTGACCAGGTAACGATAGAGGTTTTCCGACTCTTCCAGCCGCGCATTGATACTGCGGTTTTGTGTTTCCAGACTGGATTTTTCAATGGCATTTTCAATGGTACGCAGCAGCTCTTCAGGCTGGTAAGGCTTGCGTACAAAGTCATAAGCACCTAATCGCATGGCTTCGATGGCAGCATTCAGGGTCTTGGTGCCACTGATGACAATGACCGGAATGCGGCGATTATGTGTTGCCAGTTCTGTCAGTACGTCAAACCCATTCATGCCAGGCATCGAAAGATCCAGCAACATCAGGTCAAACCTGATATCGGTGATCAATTGCAGCGCATCTTTGCCTGAACTACAGACCTCAGCGGTGTATCCATTTAGTTCCAGCAGATACTGCAGGCTTTCTGCCAACCGTGCATTGTCATCAACAATCAGCAAGCTTGGCTTGGACATGACCTTATCCGTGCTATGCGAAAGGGATGTAGACGTTTGTTGAGCCATGGGCGAGTTGCCTTAGTGAATGGATGATGTTGCTTGTGTGCTGGCTTGTAGCGGTAGTCTTACATCAAAGCTGGTGCCAGCGCTGGAGGTGCGACAGGCGATACTGCCGCAAAGACCTTGAATGATGTCATAGCTAATGGTCAGTCCAACGCCGCTGTGATCGCCACCTTTGGTGGTAGCGATGGGGCTGAATAATTGGCTCAATACATCTTCTGGGATACCAGACCCGGTATCGCTGATTTGAATCAGTATGACGGGTGGCGCTCCTGCTTGATTCTCCAGGTAGGTGGCAAACGTCAATGTGCCACCCTCACTCATAGCTTCTGCAGCATTGCGTATCAGGTTTACCAGGACTTGCCGGACTTGATACGGAATGGTGGTGATGAGGGGCAGGTTGGGTGCCAGGTTTTGCTGAATTTTGATACCGGCAGGTTGCAGGTAGGTTTGCTTGTGCAGGGTAATCAGATCACTGATTAACTGGTTAATATCCACACTGGATGCCGCATGATCCTGGTTTTTTGAGTAGAGATCGCCAATCATTGTGCCAACGCGATCAATTTCTTCATTGACGATACTGATGTCGCGGTTAGGCAGGCCATTCAACAACATTTTCTGCTCCAGAATCGCCAGATAGTTCTTGATGGTGGTCAGCGGGCTACTGGTTTCATGCACAAAGCGCTTAAGGCGTTCCTGGTGTGCCGCATTTTCAAGTGCTGCATTTGAAGGCTCCGTATTGGCTGCAAGCCTCATGGCAGCAATACGGGCCAAGGCGGATGGAATGGCCAGCTGTTGATGGGTGAGCAGGAATTCGGATTGATTCAATGCAAATACCATGACGCCATTCAATGTGCCCTGGTGGGACATTGGAATACACAAGATGCCTTCGCTACCACTCAAGCGAATTAATTGCTGGTCAGGCAGTGATGCCTTGAAGCCATCAAATGCCTGAAAGCTGTGGCATGGCAGTTTTTTGAGCCAGGAGGCCGTGATAATGCTGATGGCCGGTTTGAGCGGGAAACGGAAATCTTTCATCCATTCCTGTTCGGCTGACATGGGGGATCCTAACAATGCTTCCTGATTGTCATCGGGCAAAAACAGCATGACTTGTCTGGCATTACACACCAACTTGGACAGCTTGGGTAATAACTCAAACAAATCATCCAAGTCAGTTTTCTGATTACAAGTGGCTTCCATGTGGTTGACTAGCGCGGTATTGAGGGCGCCTTGCACCAGCTTGTTCTTGCCAGAATCAGGTTTTGCTGTAATCGGACTAAAATTTTTACTTAACGCTTGTACCAATGCCTCGATGTCCGGGGCGATATTGTCCAAATCCTGAGTGGTGGTGTGAGCCGTGCCGACCTCAATGCCGAGCGAGTTGGCAAGAATGTGTACCTGTGCCAGGCCAATACTCATGATTTCATTGATGACAGTGGTGTCCAGGTCAAACCATTTCTTTGCCAGAA
This sequence comes from Methylobacillus gramineus, assembly GCF_020532675.1. Classification (GTDB taxonomy): domain Bacteria; phylum Pseudomonadota; class Gammaproteobacteria; order Burkholderiales; family Methylophilaceae; genus Methylobacillus; species Methylobacillus gramineus. Next base: position 468,104 of record NZ_JAJAVE010000001.1, read on the forward strand.
TTAAAGCTGATTGTCTTTCCTTGGTACGCTCTGTCAATAAGAGGTTGGCTAGGTAAACAATTTTGACCAGTGGCGGGGTGTGCTCGATTTGCGCGGCTGGCAAGTGGTGGTAAGAAACCGCATCCTCAAGAAACGACTTGATATTCCAGTTCCGGATAATCCATGCACCTAGCTCGCAATGGTCAATCCCGAAGTGAGAGGTCTCACTTTCGATATAGCCAGGTAGGGAGTCATCAATCGCAAAAAAAGCGGGGTATTTATTTTTAAAGCCGCTGAGCAAGCCTAGGCGACCAATATTGTGTAACAAACCTGCGATGTAGACTTCGTCTACTGCGGCGAAGTTGATTCGATTGGCTAGGGCTTTGGCAATTACCGCACAGCGTAGGGAGTGATACCAGTAATGCTCAAGGTCGTGATTGCTCTGTTCGTGATAGTCATTGAACATGCGCTGGCAAATGATGCTGAGTGTCAGCATCTTCACCATGTCCCACCCTAGAATCATGATGCCAGTGCGGATGGATAAAATAGATTTCTGTTCTCTGCGATAGGCTGCAGAGTTAGCTACTTCCAGCACCCGTGCGCTGATGACAGCGTCCATCTCAATTAAATGTGCGAGTTGTTCTAGGCCAGAGTTTTCATCTTGTAGGGTTTCAAGAAGTTTGGTCAGAATCTGTGGAACAGAAGGTAATGCACTGATCGTGGCATTATTTAAAACAATCTGAGCACCTGCACTACGCATTATCAAGCATTCCCCATAGAAATTTCATCATTGCTAATTACAGTCATCATGATTGGCCAATTTTCTTATGGTTTTGCCGGCCTGATCTTACAAGCTTATTTAATTATTTTAGAGTCGTTATGGACTGCTGTATGGTGTTGATTCGAATACTTCTTCGAGTTACTTAAAGAAAGACTTTAACACTGGATTGTAAGTTAGTTAATAGTTTTTTGCAGCTAGCACCAATAAATCATAGTAATAACGGGTTTTAATTCAGGATTTTTAGGGTGAAGGCAGAGTTTTACATCATCTTTACCGTTTGCTTCATCCATATGACGAAGGATTATAAAGCCTTGGTCGGTAGAGACACCCTGACGATTTCGGGAGACTTTGACATTGTTGTGTGTTGGCGCAGCCGTTAGACTGAAGTTGCAAATACTATTTAATGAGGAGCAATGATGGCGGTTTTACAGCTTGATAAAAACAATTTTAAGCAGACGATTGAGAACAATCCATTTGTCATCGTGGATTTCTGGGCACCATGGTGTGAGCCATGTATGTCGTTTGGCGAGACATTCCAGTCTGTGTCGGAGCAGCATGCCAATATTGTATTTGGCCTGGTCAATATTGATGAAGACCCAGAAATCAGCAATTACTTTAATGTGAAGCAGATTCCGGCCGTGCTCGCTATACGCGATCAAGTAGTGGTGGATGCTCAAGTGGGCGACATGACGGCACCTGAATTTGAGAAAACAATCAAGGTGTGGGGTGATTTTGATCTGAGCGAGGTTAATCGCCATTTTGACGAGAAGGCTGCAGTTTAAAGCGCAGTATTTATCGTTGGAATAAAAAAAGCCGGGATGCCCGGCTTTTTTTATTAGCCTGATCTGTTTATTGTTTCAGCTTCTTCAGGTCGTCAATGATTTCCTGTGAGTGCCGCGAGGTATCTACGCTGAGATAGGTTTTGGCGATATTACCCTTTGGGTCAACCAGGAATGTATAACGTTTGGCGATCTTGATAATGCCCAGGTTGGTGAGGGCGCCATAGCTGTCAGCCACTTTACCGTCAGCATCTGAGAGAAGAGGGAAGGGCAGGCTGTACTTTTCGGCGAATTTGGCATGCGAGTCAGAGTCATCAACACTGATGCCCACGACTTTGGCGCCCAGTTTTTCCAATTGGAATAAATCGTCCCGGAAGCTGCATGCTTCTTTGGTGCAGCCAGGGGTGTCATCTTTGGGGTAGAAATACAATACCAGCCACTGGCCTGAATAATCTGACAGGCTGTGATTCTGTTTTTTTGCATCAGGCAGTGTAAATGTTGGGGCTGCGGAGCCTGCTTTGGGGGTAGAAGCGGCATTGGCAAAGCGGAAAGCTACCAAAGCCAGTCCCATAATGATGAGCGCTGCAATAATTTTGATCATGATTTCTCCAGGAATTATTAACAGGAAAAATTACCCTGTTTTGTACAAGCACTACAGCAAGTGATTGAAATGTAATGCCATAAGTATACCTTGCCTGCCACGCTTGTATTTGCTCCCTCGCAGACAATTTCATCTTTATGAAAAAATTGCTGATTACCCTCTTTTCAAAACTAAAAATTACTGTAGAATCCCGCTCCTCAGTCAGGCAGGGTGCTTAGCTCAGTTGGTAGAGCGTCGCCCTTACAAGGCGAATGTCGGCGGTTCGACCCCGTCAGCACCCACCATCCGCCTGAGTGGAAAAAGTCGCAGGTGTTGCATCACATGCGCATAGTTTAGGAGTGGTAGTTCAGTTGGTTAGAATACCGGCCTGTCACGCCGGGGGTCGCGGGTTCGAGTCCCGTCCACTCCGCCAAAATAAAAAAGCGAGCCTTGTGCTCGCTTTTTTATTTTCTATATCGCAGATATGCGTCATTTGCCGAATATCCTGCATAACGACTTTACGACACAATGATCGAAACCATCAGGGAAGTGCTCATGAAGTCGGTCATTCTGTCTTTTGTTTGTTTTATCTTTTCGCTGTCTGCCCATGCTGTTGAATGGGAGTCGCTGGTGAAAACCCATGAATCAGAATTGCTGGTTGATCTTGATTCCTATGACGAGCGGGATGCATATTCATCCATACTTTCGAAGGTAGTGACATATCCAGTAAGCAACAGCAAGATAAAAGCTGAAATTAAGCAGGCAACTGTCAGCCAGACGGCACTGGAGTTTGATTGCAGAGAACAGACTTATCGTACCGTGAGAACTTCTTGGTATGACGCTAGTGGCAAGTTATTGAGTAAGAAGACAGGTAGTAAACAATTTCAGCCACTAAGTCACGACAGCACGGCTCAAACTATTGCCACGTTGGTATGTCAGGTCAGGAGGATGGTAAATCCTCAAGCGTGAGCTTAGTTCATGACCACGTTGGGCTTGCGCCTCATGCCAGTGAAGCCTAGTGCAATAAGGCCACAAAGAATTATCGCAGCACTGTTGGGCTCTGGAACAGGCGAGATTGACGACTCTAGAGTGAAGTTGGATGCCCCCAGAGAGCCCCCCGCATTGGTCAGGACAATATCCTCGCTATAAAGTAGTAGAGAGCCGCCAGCGCCGCTATATGGGTAGGGCTGAGAGGTCTGTGTGTATGAGTTAAGGGTATATATAGGTGTATTTACACCCAATTCTCCGCCCGTCGATAATGAAATACCGCCTGGAGTTAGTAATACGCTACGTGCATCCGGGAATACGTTGTTAACTCCCGTCCAAATCTCTGATACACGAGCACTAAAGTTCGCGCCCATGAAGATACTGTTCGCCGTCAGGGTGATAGCGAAAGCATGAATATCCAGGTCATCAAGATGTAAATCCCCGTCAGCTTGTATGGTCACGTTTTTGCTAGACAAGATGCTGCCGTCATTCAGGGATAAATTGCCCGCGCATAAAAAAGACACTCCATCATCATTTGAAGAAGACAGATTCCCGGAACAGGCTATCTCTTGAATATTGAATGATGAGTTTGCATAGGACGCCAGTGGAAATACAAGGCCAAGTAGAAGCAATATGTGACGCATGATGTGTGTGGTCGTGATGTAATCAGCCGCATCATAATGGTGCCATGTGACTGGCGTGCTTGCATCGGCATAGGCCGAAACTAGTCCCTAGATACTTGCTGAATAAAGGCAAAAAAAAGCGCCATACCGGGGAGGGAGAGGGCGCTTTGGTTCTCAAGAGAGAACAAAAATGCAACATCAAGGGAGCCACTTGGAGAACATCAGACATTATTTAATGGCATTGGATATGGCAAAACAATAGGACAATATTACAAAGCGAGAATATTTATTCAGGCGATAAAAAACCCGCTGGAGCGGGTTCTCTTCAGGCAACTAGATATTACGCCTTACGCTTGCGACGCGCTTGAAACCCAATCAGTCCCAGGCCAGCCAGAATCATGGCATAGGTGCCTGGTTCTGGTACTGCCGCCACTGCTGCCAGGGTGAGGCCATTGATGGTGCCGATGAATCGGGCTGATTCGGTGGCAAGACCCGTGTTCAAGTCAATGGAGAACAGGCCAGTCTTCAAGAGACCATCATCGTAATTGATCGCTGCATAGGCAGAACCGCTGTTTAACAATTCAAAACCGTTAGCACTTAACGCATCTACACCAAGGGAGCCAATGTTGGTGAGCGTGGGGTTATTGAACCCTGTGGCAGCAAAGGATAGCGTATTGTCAGCACTGTTCAGATAGTAAAGGCCGGTACTTGCTGGCGCGTCACTCACGCTTGGATCTGAGTTGGTATAGGCAACAGCAGAGAAGCCTGCTGAAATGGAGGTGGCGGTGGTAACAGCCCCTGTGGTGACATTAATAGCGTAGTTATCGCCTGTACTGCTGACTAAACGCAAGGATGCATTGGGGGTTCTATCAGCAACAGGGTTGAAATCGATGCCATATCCCTTAGACGTGGATACGATATTGCTCGATAGATTGGCTACGAACGTGCTTGAACCTGTGACGGCATCAATCGTGAAAATCTTATTGGTGGCTGTAATGCCATATATCTGATTATCCGAAGGACGCAGATCAATGCCAATAAAAGACTCCCCAGCCGCCGCGCCAGAAATGGTATTGAAAGCTGAAGTGTCGATCAACGCACTTGCGCTATCGAAAATGCCGATCTGATTGTTGCTGTTGAGCGCTACCAGGCTGACCGCATGGGCAGGCAGAGCAATGAAACCGAGAGACAATGTAAGGGCTGAGGCCGTAAAAATACTTTTAGCGTTATTCATAAAGATTCCTAGCAGATAGTTGGAGGAAACTGCATATAGGCCGAGGTGTGCTTTCTCGGTACGAGAACTCTATATTTGTAAATGATTGTTAAGAGTCAGTGCTATCTGATTTTTTTGTAGGAATAATCTGAATTACGTAGTGTTGGCGATTTCTCTATGTAATATATATAAGCATAATGAGGAATGGCCTGCAGTTTTGCAGGCCATTCTTATACGCGGTACTGTATTTCAAAACAGTGCGTTGATCTGTATATATTGTTTATTTCTTTTTACGCGGATCATCAGCCGGATTGGTATAGCTAATGTCCCATGGGCCAGTCGCTATCAGCTCAACAATGGTTTCTTCTTCATTCGTCCACACATAATGTGAGTGGCCTGCGGGCAAAACAAAACTTTCTCCTACCTTCAGTATTTCACCATTATTCTTATCCAGCGTTTTCCCCATACCATTGCCCAATTTACCCTTCAACACTGTAATGACTTCAGTAAAGGGGTGTGTATGCGCAGGGATAGGGTAGTTGGGTGGGAATTTGAGCCAGACTATAAATACACCGGGTTTTGAGGGATCACCAAGCAATAATGCGCTTTTAGCCCCCTTGGGCAGTATAGGTTCATCTTTCCATTTCAGTTGTTCCGCACGAAATGACTGCATTTTATCTGCAGTCATGCGGTCAATCAGGTCAGCTGCATTGGCATTCATGGCTGCCATCAATAAACATGTGGTGACGAAAATTTTCCTCATCGCTTTCTTCTCCAAAAATAAATATTTATTTCCCTCTTTAATCAAAGGGTTTCTTTACATCAGTTTACGTAATGTAAGACTTGGATAATGAATGGTGGGGGGGTGATAGAACAACAGGAAAAAAACTGAGAAGTACCTCATGAAAATAATGGTTCACCCCTCATGATTATTACAGGGTGTTGCTATAGGCAATGACTCCAATATGCTGTTAATCCAGATTGTGATGGTTACCCGATTCTGGCTGCCGAGCAATATCAGTATTGATACCGTCAATAGACTTAATGATCATATATTGGTCTGCACTAAAATATTGCTGTAGGCGAGACTCCAATTCATGCGCATGATCACCATGTGTAGGCTGAGCCGGCTGGGTATGAAATACTAATTTTGGGTAAACATCTTCAACGGAGAGTTTCTTCCAAATACTGTATTGAACTAATGTCCGACCTGCAATTAGATCCTTATTATTGGCAGGAGCACAGATTATTCGAAAGTCGTTTTCAGGAAAGATATGTGTAAGGTGCTTATGTACGATCGCCAAATGCACAGGCGCATCAAAAGGCATGGTGGTTAATATCATTTTACCCAAATCATTAAGCCCACCTCCTGGAATTCGGGCGATTACCAAGCAAATCATCTTAGTTACCATCAGTATATTTTCTTTATTAACACTATCTCAAAAGATGTCTCAAAGGATGATCCTAAAGATATTAAGGGTAATGTTCATAGCACCATTAATGAGGCTGCTAACAGCCAGGGGAGTGGTTCAGGTACAATTGAATAGGTTTGCAATGTCAGACATTTCCCTATAGTGGGGCTTGAGAAACAAAGCTAATATCTCTCCGCTGATTAGTTCAAACAGGGCTTCAACCCTTTCCCCCTGGCCCGCTTATACTCGGACAATAAGTCGTTTGGCTAATCAGCTATCCCACCTTGTGTCATAATTTTCTGTCGGCTACTGCACCTTTGCCTTCACCAGCTCAGTCTCTTTTTTAATACGCTTTGTTGAGTCCTGCTCAAGTTTTCCATAATTCAAGTGATCGTGAATCGAACGTAGCTGCTGCAGGTCATTTGTATACTGAAGCTCAAAACACGGGAAACGCTGATTGTAAAAGCGTCGCTCCCTCGTGAGCTCATCCAAATCATCGTGATGCACCCCATTAAAGATAGTGAATTTATTTTCTGTAAAATCGCGAATTGCCGTAATTCGGTTCATTCCATCCAGTAACCAGCCTGACATCGGTTTCACCCCACTGGTTCGCCACTGCAGAGCATGCAGGACGTAGTAGCCGATAGGGATCCCAAGGAAAATATTCTCCACGAATCGAGCTTGCCTTTCCTTGTTCCAGTCTGATTTCTGGCTCCAGGGGGGAAGCACAAAGTTCACCAATGTTTTTTCACTTTTCAGCGAAGGCAGTTGAGGCGAAATGGCAAAAATATGCCCTATGGGATATTCATGTGGAACACCGTATAGCAAACGATCAGGCAGTAATGGAGATTTTTGATGTGGTACATCGGTCATAGATACAATCCTTTTATGATGAAGTGCTCAATGTCTACATTAAGGTTATCTATAATTCCGATACTCCTTGCCAGGAATAGTTCCTTGGAGTTGCATTAAGCAGAGTGGCGATATCTCAGTGGATACTTACCCACTGGCAGAGTAAGGATTGCTCGCTCATTATCCTGCCAAGTGTGTTTTTTCTGTTACTTACCTTGGGTATTGGGATATTAGTATTCAGATTTTTGTCGTTATGACGTATTAGCGTTGTTGCCAATCGTATTTTTTGTCATAAGGCTTGGACTGGTTTAGGTTTTCATCCCTGTCATTATTGATAGGGCGTGGAGCTAAGTCCATGGGGCGATCCTGATAAGTATTCAAGGGTTCACGGTGACCGCTACGGTCATATTGGCGGATGCTTTCAACCTGCTGCCGTTCTCGGGTTTGTTGCTTGGATTCATTGGAACTTTCAGCATGAGCCAGGCTGGATATTGTGAGAAGTATGAATATAAACGAATGTTTCATTGGCTTTTCCCACTGTAAGATAGATATCTGCGGTCTTAACAACAATCGTATGGCGACCATAGCCATAGTCGCTCAAGTTTGAATGTCGTTTGGCGGGAATTGATGAGTAGAAACAACAAACCCCGTAGTCGTTAAGATATCACGGGGTTGGAGGCGCTGCTTTAGATTGTGGTGTCCCCGTCAGGACTCGAACCTGAAACTGACCCTTAGGAGGGGCCGGTGATATCCGTTTCACCACGAGGACAGCCAGCCGCTATTCTACCTTTTAAGCAGACTTAACGGTACTGTTTCGAACGGTTTTTGGCCATGTTAAACAGCACCGTTATTGGCTCAGGAGCGAATCAGGTGTTCAAATGCGCCCAAGGCTGCCTTTGAACCTTCGCCCATGGCGATGATGATTTGCTTGAATGGTACGGTGGTCACATCGCCTGCCGCAAATACGCCGGGTACCGAGGTTTGTCCCTTGGCATCGACTTCTATTTCGCCGAACTTGCTCAAGGCAACGGTATCCTTGATCCAGTCGGTGTTGGGTACCAGACCGATCTGGATGAATACCGCAGCCAGATCTACCCGGTGAGATTCACCCGTCTGGCGATTGGTATAGGTGATACCGTTGACCTTTTCCCCATCACCATTGATTTCACTGGTTTGTGCGCCAGTGATCACGGTCACGTTAGGCAGGCTGAACAGTTTTTTCTGCAAGACGGCATCAGCACGCAATTCACCATTAAACTCAAGTAAGGTGACGTCCTTCACAATACCTGCCAGATCAATGGCTGCTTCCACGCCAGAGTTCCCACCGCCTATGACGGCTACACTCTTGCCCTTGAACAATGGCCCATCGCAGTGAGGGCAGTAAGCCACGCCCCGTCCACGATATTCCTGTTCGCCTGGCACATTGATTTTCCTCCAGCGTGCTCCTGTAGAGACGATGACAGACTTGGATCTGAGCACAGCCCCACTTTCCAGACGGACTTCCATGAGCCCGTCATGACTGGCTGCAGGCATCAGGGATGCAGCACGTTGCAGGTTCATGATGTCAACATCGTAGCTCTTGACGTGCTCTTCCAGTGAGGCTGCCAGCTTGGGGCCATCAGTTTCCTTGACTGAGATGAAGTTTTCTATCGCCATGGTGTCCATGACCTGTCCGCCAAATCGATCTGCGACCAAGCCGGTGCGTATGCCTTTACGCGCAGAGTAAATGGCAGCTGAAGCGCCAGCGGGCCCACCACCCACGATAAGTACATCGTAGGGGGCTTTTTCTGATAGTTTTTGTGCTTCTTTGGCGATGGCACCAGTATCAATCTTGTTGAGGATTTCTTTCACACCCATGCGGCCATGACCGAATTCCTGGCCATTGAGGAAAATGGTGGGCACTGCCATGATACGCCGCTCGTTGACTTCATCCTGGAACAGGGAGCCGTCTATCATGGTATGACGAATGTTAGGGTTGATGGCGGACATCAGATTCAAAGCCTGAACTACCTCGGGGCAGTTATGGCAGCTTAATGAGATGTACGTTTCAAAATTGAATTCACCCTCTATGCCACGAATCTGTTCGATCACTTCAGCCTCGGCCTTGGGCGGATGGCCGCCAACTTGCAATAAGGCAAGCACTAGTGAAGTGAACTCGTGACCCATGGGGATGCCAGCAAATCGTATGCCGATGTTTTTGCCAGGGCTGTTGAGAGCAAACGAAGGCTTGCGTTGGTCGTCATCATCACGTTGTTGCACAGAGATGAGGGGAGACAGGCCCTTGAGATCGTCCAGCAGTGACAGCACTTCTCGCGATTTGTCGCCGCTGTCTACTGAAGCCACGATCTCGATCGGCTGTGTCACCTTATCCAGATATGCTTTTAATTGGGTTTTGATATTGGCATCCAACATGATGTGTTCTCTTTTCTTTAACGCTGAGTAAAAATGGCCCGGGCAAGGCAGGGAGATTGAGTTGCCCGGGCTAGCTGGCTTTAGATCTTGCCGATCAAGTCCAGTGATGGTGCCAAGGTAGCCTCACCAGGCTGCCATGAAGCAGGGCAAACTTCGCCGTCATGGGTCGCTACATACTGGGCAGCTTGCACCTTGCGCAACAGATCCTTGGCTGAGCGGCCAATACCAAGATCATTCACTTCTGCAGCCTTGATCTTGCCTTCTGGATCAATGATGAATGTGCCGCGCAGTGCCAGGCCTTCTTCTTCAATGTACACATTGAAGTTGCGGGAAATGACGCCAGTTGGGTCACCAATCATTGGATACTTGATCTTCTTGATGGTGTCTGAAGTGTCATGCCAGGCTTTATGGGTGAAGTGCGTATCGGTAGATACTGAATACACTTCAACGCCGAGTTTTTGCAGCTCTTCATAGTGATCAGCGACATCACCTAGTTCCGTAGGGCACACGAAAGTGAAATCGGCAGGGTAGAACACAACCGCGGACCATTTGCCTTTCAGGTCTGCTTCGGTCACGGTGACGAACTCACCGTTGTGGAATGCTGTGGCTTTGAATGGCTTAACTTCGCTGTTGACAATCGGGGTGGACATTGCAATCTCCTTGGGTGGTTAAATAGTGAGATTGCAGTGTAATGGGGTGAGGTGAATAAATAAAATTGATTGTTTAAATTAATTTGATAAGCTAATTTTATTGACTTGAGGATTGTCGTCTTCAGTTTGATATTTCAACATGCGATTGCGCCCGTTGGCTTTTGCTGCATAGAGTGCAGTGTCTGCCCTTCTTAGCATAGTCTCCCAGCCAGTGCCCAGGTCTGTCTGCGGGTCCCATGAATATAGACCGAGACTACTGGTAATCTGTCTCTGGTCACATTCAGCATGATGCAGTGCACGGGTGGCTTCCAGCAGACGCTCTCCCAATGCACTGGCTTCAGCCAAGCCTGTATTGGGACAGATAATGCAGAACTCTTCACCGCCATAACGACCTACAATATCGGTATTGCGGCAGGCGGCGCTGATGACTTGCGCGATATTGCGCAGGACGACATCACCAGCTTCATGCCCATAGGTATCGTTAATTTGCTTGAAGTGGTCAATATCCAGCATAAATACGCTGATGGCTTTCTGATATCGATGCGCGATATCCACTTCGCGCTGACCGAGCGTCACCAGGGCGCGACGGTTGTAGAGTTTGGTTAACTCATCATGGGTTGCCAGGTGCTCTTTGGCCCGGATAATCGATTCAAAATACATCAGTAACAAGCCGAGCGAGCCCAGCAGATTGCACCACATAGGAATTAGGTAAAGACCAAATACGTTGATGGGATCATGACTTTGCGGGCTTAAGTCTATTTTCCCTTCCAGGGCCATGAAGCCACGCATGATGAAATCTGCACTGCCCAGGGTAAAGGCAATCACTACCAGGCTATTGGCAAAAGAAAGTTTGAGCTTGCGGGCAATCAGTACTTCATAGACGTTGAGCAACATCAGGACGGCGAGCAAGACGGAGAACAGCAGGGTTCTATAGGCTTGGGAGTTGCTGCTCATAATGAGCATGCTGAAGACTATAAAGAATCCCAGAATCAGATACCAGCCGATACGGTTGGGTGCTTTGCCAAAAAAAGCCTGGGTGCCCCACCATTTTGCTGTCATGGCAGCAATCATGATCGTGGAGCCGGTGATCAGGGGTAAATAGCCAAATTGAGAGACTCTCAGCGCAGTCAGTGATGAGCCGAGGATGCTGAGTAAGCCTGCAATTGCCCAATAACGGGTGCTGCGTTCAGATGGTGCCAGAAAGTACAGCCCACCCATGATGATGGCAATACAAAGCTGACTGATGGCATAACTGATATTGGCCGTGTATGAATTCCACAACGAATCCAATATAACCCTCCTTTCAATATCTGTTTGCCAAATGTCATGGCAAGGGCTGCACCATTGCTACTGTAGGTTAATCGCGGCTGGCCAGCTCTTCCCAGCGAGACAATGTAGCATTGAGCTCCTGCTCAATGTCGTTGAGTCGTTGCTGCAGGGTACGTGCCTGGTCCGGATTTTCTTTATATATATCAGGGCTGGCCAGCGCAATGCTGATGGAGGCTTGTTCCGCCTCCAAGGTTTCAATGTGCGCTGGCAGGCCTTCCAACTCTCGAGTTTCCTTGAAGTTGAGCTTGCTGGCTACTTTTTTCGCAGGGGCGGTATTGGCAGCTTGTGTTGAAGCAGTGCCTGATTTTGCTGATTTATCCTGTTTACCTTTATCCTGCCTCTCCAGATTCTTAGCGCCTGCCTGTGCCTGCGTGAATCGATACCAGTCATCATAGCCGCCGCTGAACTCACTCAGGACACCGTTGCCTTCAAAAGCAATGACCTGCGTCACGGTGTTTTCCAGGAATGCTCTATCATGGCTGACCAGGAACAGGGTGCCTTCAAACTCCTGCAACAGGCTTTCCAGCAGCTCCAGTGTATCGATGTCCAGATCGTTGGTAGGTTCATCCAGCACCAGCACATTCGAAGGGCGGGCAAACAGGCGTGCCAGCAGCAAGCGATTGCGCTCGCCGCCTGAAAGCGATTTGACCGGGGATCGTGAGCGTTGAGGCGGAAACAGGAAGTCTTCCAGGTAGCTGATCACATGTTTGCGCTCATTGCCAATCTGCACAAACTCGGAGCCGGGGCTGATAGTGTCTGCCAGGGATGCTTCTTCATCCAGTTGCTCGCGCATCTGGTCAAAATAGGCCACGTTGAGATTGGTGCCACGTTGTATGGTGCCAGTGTCGGCTTCCAGCTCACCCAGTACCAATTTGAGCAGGGTAGTCTTGCCTATGCCATTGGGGCCAAGCAGGCCAATGCGATCACCACGCAAGATGCGCGTGCTGAAACCATTGATGAGTACGCGTTCGCCATAGGCTTTCTTTACGTTTTCCAGTTCGGCAACCAGCTTGCCTGAGCGCTCGCCGCTATCCAGCGTGAGTTTGACATTGCCCTGACGCTCGCGCCGGGCGGCACGTTCCAGTCGCAATTTCTCCAGCTGGCGTACCCGGCCTTCGTTACGTGTACGGCGTGCCTTGATGCCTTGACGTATCCAGGCTTCTTCCTGCGCCAGCACCTTGTCAAACTTGGCGGCATGGGTGGCTTCCACTGCCAGTAGTTCTTCCTTCTTCACCACATAGTTGACGTAGTTACCGATAAAGTCGGTGAGGTGACCGCGATCCAGTTCGACGATGCGTGTTGCCAGCCGGTCGAGGAAGCGTCGGTCATGCGTGATAAACAGCACGCTGCCTTTGAAATCCAGTAGCAGGTTTTCCAGCCATTCGATAGCAGCAAAGTCCAGGTGGTTGGTAGGTTCATCCAGCAACAGTACTTCCGGCTCTGCCACCAGCGCACGCGCCAATGCTACGCGTTTGCGCCAGCCACCAGACAGTGTGCTGATCAAGGCATCGGCGTTCAATTCCAGGCGACTGAGTGCAGCATCGACCTTGGCCTGGGATTGCCAGCCATCACGTACATCAAGTTGGTGTTGCAGTTCCTGCATGCGGTCCATGAGGGCTTCGATGTCTGCGTCAGGCTCTCCCATCTGGTGCGAGACACTATGGTAATCGACCAGTATCTGCCGCAAATCGCCCAGGCCTTCGGCGACGGCTTCAAATACGGTATGTTCGGGCTCAAGCTGAGGTTCTTGCGGTACATAGGCAATGCGGGCATTGGGCGCCCGCCAGAAAGTCCCGTCATCAAGCTTGCTTTCACTGGCGATGACTTTGAGCAGGCTGGATTTTCCAGCGCCATTACGGCCAATCAGGCCGACGCGTTCACCGGCATCCAGTTGGAAGTCGGCATGGTCTAGTAAGGGATGGTGTCCGTAAGCCAGGCTGGCTTGATCTAATGTGATATAAGGCATAACGCTATTGTAGCAGGAGAGGGCGCTGGAACTGAGCCGGCAATGCATGAGCATGCATTAATTAGGCAAATTTAAAGCTTTTCCCTCAGATGTTCTCCCATGCCATCCAAAAATGCCCGAATACGCAATTTAAGGCCAAGTGTTATGGTTTGTTCTGTTGCTGGTTAAAGTGAGAAAGCGCCTGGCTGCAAGAGTAAGAGTTGCTGGTTGAGCCAGTATCAAGGTAAGGCAGGATGGCCGCCAATGGATTGATGAAGGCCAGGGCTACGCTACCCAGCAAGCGAGCCGCAATGGGCACAGTTTCTGGACTGACCTTGGGTTGCAGGAAGGTACCTTGCACCTTGATTGGAGAGCGTACTGTCAATGGTGAAAAGTTTTTTGGCTTGGCTGCCAACAGCAAGTCGAGTTTCTCTTCTCCCATATCGATATTGCCGTTAATCAGCAGCAAGGTAACAGGGGTATCAATCAGGGCAACTTCAGGTTTCACAATGCCATTGGTGGCCTTGAGGTCCATGAGTGCGCATTGCATATTGAGGGACTTGTCTCCACCCAGCCACGCGCTGACGCTTTGTGCCACGTCCAGGCCCATCAACTCTACAATCAGGCGTGAAATCTGCCCACGTTCGATAAATACGGTGGTTTTGCCATTCAGTGAGCCTAACAGTTCTGCCGTGGAGCTGCCTTTGCCTGTGAGGTCTGTCTTGCCATTCAGGGTGCCAGTGACATAAGGCGGAGGGACTTCCTTGCCTTTTTTCTTTGCTTCTTCCTGCCGGGTTTTCGAGACTTGCAGCCATTTTTCCAGCACGATGTCTTTCCATGCCAGCTTGATCTGCCATTGGGGCGCATATTGCTGTTTATTCTTGTCTTTTTCAGGCTCACCTGCATCGACTGACAGTGTTCCCGAAAGAGTGCCATCGGCAGTCTTGGCCAGGATATCTCCCACGGTGAACCTGCCTTTTAATACTGTGAGGTTGCCTTTTAATGGCGCGATTGGTAGCGCAAAGGCCTGTCCCAGCTCCACGTAATCCAGCTTGAGGGAAATCTCCATATCCATCCGGTTGAGCGATGGCAAATCCAAAGGACGGTTGGGAATGGCCCGACCATCGGCTGGCAATGCTTTGCTGCCGTCAATTTTGGCCGTGCCAAATGCCGGCGCAAGATCAGCCAGATAGAACCGGCTTCCATCAATATGACCTTGCAGCAAGGGGACTGCATCAGCGGTGCGTGGATCATATTTGAACTGTGCAGATAAGCTGCTTCTGCCTACCTTGGCAGAGTCTATGTCGATATTCCAGATATCAGCGCTTTTATCCAGGGTGGCACTCAACCTGAATGGATCGGTCGTGGGTAAAGGCGTTCCGACCAGGTCACCTAACACACCGAGCGAGCTGCCAGTCGCAATGGCTTTACCCTGAATGTTTTTCTGCCCGAACAGGTCGGATATCTGCCCGTCGAAATCCACTCGGAGTTTGGCATATTCCAGCCAGCCTTTTGACTTGATCGGTGCTGAGTTTTTGTCTTGAGTGGCAATCGGTAGAAAGCCTGCAGTTTCCAAAAAGGCCTTGATCGGTTTATGTTGAAATTTCCCGGTGATACTCAGTTCGGAATGCATCGCCTCCTGGCTGTTGCTGCCTTCTTCAGTCTTGAATTTGGCATCCACCACGGCCTGAGTTTGGGCATCGTCGATCTTGCTGCTGCCATTCTTGACGATCAGGGTTTCTATGATAGGGAAGGGGCTGTCGGGCTGGCTTTCATCCTTGGGGAATTGCCAGGTGGAGGAGCCGTCTGTGCGACGCAGCAATTGTGCATCGATCTGATCCACCTTGATTTCACGTATCCGCAGCTGCTTGTCTTTGGTGTATTGCCATAGATCGCGGTAACGCAGTTTGAGGCTGATATTGTGCGCATCCACCAAATGCGGAACTTTAAAATCAGATGGGGCCGCGATGAATAAGTGCCCTACATCGAGTTGAACCCCTGCCCACAAATGTAACTGGAATGGCTGTTCAAGTTTGACCGTACGCTCCAGTTTGTCATTGAGGAATTTCTCGGCAGGCTCGCGCAAGAAAGGCCAGCCCAGCACCTCACACACAACAATCGCAATGATCAAGCCCAGCAATAGCCATAGCACACCCTTGATCGGGGTTAACCATGTTCTGGAGGATGCTTTAACCGTTTGCTCAGCCATCTGTCGCCTTTTATTGATTCAATCAGCTCAGAAGCATGTTGAGCTGATGGTTAAGTATTTTGTTTTCCGTAGTGTCTAATGCTGTAAATCGTGAGCAACACGCCGCAAATTGCAACGGCTGCGCTGGCTAGCGCTACCGCTGGCAAGCCCAGGCCAAAATGGATCACAGCACCGCCGAGAAAGGCACCCCCCGCGTTACCCAGATTGAACGCACTCTGGTTGACCGTGGATGCCATCAACGGTGAATCACCCGCCTGTGCCATGGCATTCGTTTGCAGCCCAGGCCCGACTGCAAAACTGATCAAGCCCCAGATAAAAGCCGTGATAATCGCTGCCAGCATGTACTGCATGGACCAGGCAAATACAATGCTCATTAACGCCATGCCTGCTAGTGAGAGGGCGATTGTGGGTAATAGTTTCCAGTCTGCCATCTTTCCTCCGATATTCAAGCCGATGGTGGCAGCAATACCCATGGCAATCAGCATGAAGCTGACGTCATGGGGCATGAGTCCCGACATGTCTTCAAGAATCGGCGTGATATAAGTGAAAATGGTGAATACCCCAGCAAAACCAATGGCGGTAATGGCCATAGCCAGCAATACATTGGGCTGCATGACGGCATGCATTTCTTTGCGGAGGTCAGGCTTGGGCATGGCACTCAGGTCAGGGATAAAGCGCCAGATGGCGTACATTGCCAACCCACCGCATGCGGCCACTGTCCAGAATGGAATGCGCCAGCTGGTTTCCTGTCCGAGCAACGTGCCGAGTGGCACCCCTAATACGTTAGCCAATGTCAGACCAGTGAACATGAGGGCTAATGCGCGACCACTCTGCCCAGGCGGCGCCAGGTAAATCGCCACTACTGCCCCTATGCCGAAAAACGAGCCATGGCTGAGCGCGGTAAAGATACGTGCTGCTGCCAGCGTGATGTAATTGGGAGCGAGAGCGCAGAGGATATTACCCAGCGTGAATATGCCCATGAGGGCCAATAAAGTAGCTTTGCGGGGGCGGTTGATGGTGAAAGCCACCATCAGTGGGCCGCCTACCACTACGCCTAATGCATAGACGGTGACCAGGTTGCCAGTGGCAGGAATGGAAACGTCAAGGCTGTGCGCAATATCCGGCAACAAGCCCATAGGCAAAAATTCGGTCATACCAATACAAAATGCACCGGCGGCCAGTGCAATCATCCAACTGCCCATAAATACTCATTCTTTTAAGGGGGGTTATTTGAAAAGGCTAAAAAGAGTTGAAATGGCGATGGTGCTTCCGTATGAACGGGCCCCAGAAAGCACAGCCTGTTTCAAGGACGCTACTTTAACACAGTAGGGGACAGGCACTTTGCTTCTCATACCACCAATAGAAAACCCACCCGAGGGAATGCAGAGGGTGGGTTGTTCATGATATGCGACACCGAAGCCGCTAAAGATTTAGTTCTTGTTGGACTTACGGCCTGCGAAGCCAACCAAAGCAAGGCCAGCGAGCATGAGTGCATAACTGCTGGGTTCCGGTATAGCGGCAATCAGTTGAGTAGAGAAGTAGGCAGTACCTTCGCCGTATTCAGGCGCCCAGATCCACCGTGCTTCGCTGGAGATATTAGAAACACTACCCCAAGGGCTGCTACCGTTATTACCATGATCCACCGGTGTACCAGTAGGTGCTTCCCAGGATGAAGCAGGGCCATTGCCAGCAGCCCAGTCGTTGACATTGGTCAGCAAGTGCTGAGTACCATTGGCGAAAATGAAACCACTATCGCTGAGGCTGAATTCGCCGATAAATGCTTCAGGACGCCCCCAGTCGGTCGCTACTACTTGCAGAAAATAATCTTGACCAGCAACCAGTGGCGCATTGCTGAAAGAGAATGTGCTACTCCAGTTATTACCTATTGCTATCAACGTGCCAAGTACATCAGCATCTGTGCTGATGTAGAGCTTGAATTCATTGTCTGCTGTCAGGTTGCCGCTTAATGATGTAGCGTGAACATTGCTAGCCAATAGCATACAAACTGTGGCTGCGATCAAGTGAAGTTTCATGAAATTCCCTTTTTTTAAGTAGTTGAATGCTGAACGAATGCATAGACAGCGTTTGTATATTCGATATATTTTGACTGGAGCTTGATGCAGGTCAATAGTCTGTTAAGACTAATAGTTACAAGCATGTATTCAGTTCTGACCATTCAACATGGCACGAATTTGCGCCATGCGCTGGCGGCCTTCTTCCTTGCTGGTGGCTGGGTCGGCCTGTGGGCCACCGGAATGGCGGACGTCATCGGCGGGTAGCTCGGCGATAAAACGGCTGGGTTCGCAGGATTCATTTTCTCCCGCGCGTTTACGTCTACGGCACCAGGAGATATTCAGCGACTTCTGCGCCCGGGTGATGCCTACATACATCAAGCGACGTTCTTCTTCTATCTTGCCGTTATCCACGCTTTCCCTATGCGGCAGAATGCCTTCTTCGCAGCCGATCAGAAATACATGACCGTACTCCAGCCCTTTTGATGCGTGCAGGGTGGATAGCTTGACGGCATCTGGCTCGCTGTCTTCGCGGCCTTCCAGCATGCTCATGAGGGAGATCATTTGTGTCAGTGCCAGCAGGTTTTTCTCGTCTTCATCACCCTTGCGCGTGAGCCAGCCGACAAAGTCCATCACGCTTTTCCATTTGTTCTCGGCTGCGCGTGGTTCTTCTGAGTCGTAGAGAAAAGCCTCGTAATTGATAGCAGACAGGATGTCACTTAGGACTTCGCCAGCCGGGTCTTTTTCAGCGCGCTCTTGTACGCGGTTGATGAACTGGCAAAAAGTTAACAAATCCTCCAACTGGCGGTTGGCCATGGAGCGTTGAAACTCGCCTTCAAACGCTGCCTCGAACAAGGACATTTTGTGTACGCTGGCATATTCGCCCAGGCGCTCAAGCGTTGTGTTGCCTATGCCTTTCTTCGGCGTGGTGGCTGCGCGGATAAAAGCTGGATCGTCATCTTCATTGGCAATCAGGCGCAAATAGCTCACCAGGTCCTTGATCTCGGCTTTGTCAAAAAAGGACTGGCCGCCCGAGATGGTATAAGGAATTTTCTGCTGGCGCAGTTGCTGCTCAAAAATACGCGCCTGGTGATTGCCACGATAAAGGATGGCGTAATCCAGGAACTTGGTTCTGTGCTCAAACTTGTGTGCCAACAGCTTCATCACCACCGACTCGGCTTCGTGATCTTCGTCCTTGGCGGCACTGACTTGAATCAGGTCGCCAGTCCCCAGCTCACTCCAGAGCTTTTTCTCAAACAGCTTGGGGTTGTTGGCAATCACCTGATTGGCTGCGCGCAGGATACGCACAGTGGAACGGTAGTTTTGCTCTAGCTTGATCACCTTCAGGCGAGTGAAATCCTCGGTGAGCTGGCGCAGGTTTTCCACATCAGCTCCACGCCAGCCGTAAATCGCCTGGTCATCGTCGCCCACGGCAGTAAAGCGGCCTTCCACGCCAGTCAGCAATTTCACCAGTTTGTACTGGCAGGCGTTGGTGTCCTGGTATTCATCAATCAGCAGGTATTTGAGCTTGTGCTGCCATTTACGCAGGGCTTCGGTATGCGTTTCAAACAGTTCCACCGGTAGCTTGATCAAGTCATCAAAGTCGACAGCCTGATAGGCTTTGAGTGTTTGCTGGTAAATCTGGTAAACCTTGGCAGCAGCATGGGTCAGTTCTTCATCAGCAGTCGCGGCAGCCTGGTCAGGATTGACGAAGGCATTCTTCCAGCTGGAGATTTGCGATTGCGTCTTGCGCAATAATTGCTTGTCAGTGGTGGCGAGGATATCAGACAGAATCTTGAAGCTGTCTGATGAATCCAGGATAGAAAACTGCGGCTTGTAGCCCAGTAACTCGGCTTCCTGACGTAGCATCTGCAAGCCCAGCGAATGGAAGGTGGCAATCGTCAGGCCTTTGGCGTTCTTGCCTGGTAACAAATGGCCGACACGTTCCTGCATTTCGCGTGCGGCCTTATTGGTAAAGGTAATCGCGGCAATTTCCTTGGGTGAGTAACCGCATTTTTCAACCAGATAGGCAATTTTTTGTGTGATAACGCGCGTTTTTCCGCTACCAGCACCAGCCAGCACCAGCAAAGGGCCATCCAGGTATTTCACAGCTTCGCGCTGTTGGGGGTTCATTGTGCTTAACATGTTGATTTGCCTGCAGGCTGGAGATGATTCAGGAAAAAGCTGCTACAAGCGAGTAACAACATCGACCCTGATTTTATCTTGAGCGCGCTTTTGAAGCTAGCGCATAGCGGTCATGACAGGCAGAAAAAAAGCCCCGCCAAATAATTAGAGCGGGGCCGAGAGAGTTTGTGACTACTGTATTAGGCGTAGAGCTGTCTACTCTTGCGACGAGTGGCAAACCCTAACAGTCCCAAGCCCAATGTGAGCATGGCATACGACTCTGGTTCGGGTACGGCAGTGACGCTGTAGAGGGTGAAGTCTGATTTATCCTTGAGTGATGTCAGGGAGAATGACTTGATTGCAGTATCACCAAACGGATTATCCAGGCTCCATACACCGCCCAGGTTCTGGATCGCCGGGCTCAGGTTGGTGACGGTGCCAAAAAGACCTGACCATGATGCAGTCGTGTCGCTTGTTGCGATCAGCTTGAAGGTTTGTGTGGTGTTATCAAAATAGGTGACGGAAATGGAAGCCTGTTCCTTGTTGTCACCATATTCAGGGCCGTTAAACAGCAGGCCTAGCGTCAAGTTGCTGATAACCAGGGATTGGTCGAAATTAGCAACAATCCATTCATGCTTGTCGATTTCACCTACTGTGACATCGTTACCTCTTTTAGGGGATACGCCTACACCTTGATAGCCATCTTGGGCAGGCTTGAAGCTGAATACAGCATCTTTCAGATGTTTTTTGCTTTCACCTGTCTTGGCGTAGAAGGTCACACTGGTATCAAGAATGTTGGTGGTGTAGCTGGAATCACCGTTACCAAACTCTGTACCATAGACTGTATCGGTAGCGGCAACAGCACTAAAGGATGCGGCCAATAGTACGCTGGTCGCAGCGGTGGTTAACATCTTGGAAATGATCATTTGGGTCTCCTCATAAACAATTAAGTGGTTTTAATTGATTGTTTTTATTATTAATTGACAGCACTAGCATGCTAGCTCTGCCATGAGGAGGGCTCAATAGTCCGTTAGGGCTGATACGTTTGGACTAATCATTTGATATGTAACATTAAAAACAATACTGATCTGTATGATTTTTAATGATGTGCTTTAAGTAGGGCGGGAGTTATTTAACCGCTTGTTCTGGGTTTTCATTGTCGTTTGTGACAGGTTCAGCCATTGCAATGGCAATACGTTCTATCATGTCAGCACGAGATGCTGGCGTTTCCAGGCTGATGCGCCCCAGGGTGCCTGAGCGATAATCCACCAGGAACGCCATGGCGGTTTTTTCCATATCGAATTCACCGCCCTTGAGTAGATAGCCGCGACGTTTCGCCACAGCTTCCAGCAGATCCACTGCGTCCATATTGCTGACATCGGTTTTGTATCGCGCATTGAGCAGTGCGGGGTAGCGTTCCAGCAGGATGGCGGCGAGGAATTCAGCAACTTCCTCATCAATCACAGCATTGCGGCCAATGGCATGGCTGGCTGCGAGCATATAGCCGTCAGATTCATATTTAATCTTGGGCCACATCAAGCCCGGTGTATCGGTAATGGATAGTTGTGGGCTCAGCTCAAAGCGCTGCTGGCTCTTGGTGACGGCAGGCTCATCTCCTACTTTGGCTATACGGCGGTTGAGCAGGGCATTCATCAAGGTGGATTTACCGACGTTGGGAATTCCCATGATCAGCATGCGCAGTGGCTTGAGGTGAGTGCCTCTATGTGGCGTCAGAGCGCGACATAGGCCTGGAATCTTGTTGGCATCCCCGGGTTTCTTACAGGAGAGTGCCACCGCCTTGATACCCTCCTGACGATTGAAGTGGTTGAGCCAATCCTGCGTGGCAGCTGGATCAGCGAGGTCTGCCTTGTTCAATATCTTCAGGCTGGGGCGTTGACGGAACAGGCGTAGATCTTCAATCATCGGGTTATGGCTGGCCTCTGGTATGCGGGCATCGAGGACTTCAATGACGATGTCAGTAAACTCCATTGTTTCTTCTGCCTTTTTTCGGGCAGAGGTCATGTGTCCGGGAAACCATTGGATAGCCATATTCAGGAGGTACTCTATTGTGGTGAGGTGAAAGGTAAGCCCAGCGGCTGTCTCAAGACAAGGTTAATTAAAAAAACCGATAAAACGCTGGAATAATCTGTCATTTTACCACTCGCTCGCTATTCCGGCTTTAGTTTGCAGCTTTGTTGCAGAACTTAGGACACATTGGTGTCTGGCTATAGTTCTTTCGGCCTATAGACCCTCCATAGAGTTAACATCCGGCCTTTCTAGTATGGCCCCCGAAACAGTTTTTATAACTCTCAGGGGATAACCATGAAACTCAAGAATAGCGGTATTGCACTGGCGATTGCTGGTTCCGTGCTGTGTACAGTGCCTGCGTTTGCGCAGGAAGTGATCGTGAATGGTGGATTTGAAGTAGATGCTTCTGAAACTTACAATCCACAAGGATGGCAAGTTCAGGAGAGCGGGATTTTTGGTTCCGTGATTGCGACTGATGCCCATCAATCCTCTGTCAGTGGTTACAACACAATAGGCGCAGCCAGCGGCCATTATTACGGACTGCTGGATTCTGCTTATCCAAGCAGCCAGGTGCTGTATCAGAATTTCTCGGTAGGTGCCGTGACATCTGCCGTACTTTCATTCCAGATGTTCGTCAACGACCAAAGCAATAATGGCATTGTCTACATCAACCAGGCTGGCCTGGATGCGACGACCAATGGCACTTATGCACCCAACCAGCATGTGCGTGTGGATTTGCTGTTAGCCAGTGCTGATCCGTTCTCTGTTAATGCTAATGACATTATTGGCACTTATTATCTGGGTGGTGCCAATGGCCGCCGTTTTGATGGTGCTGATAACTCCAATCAATACGTTGATTACAGTTTTGACCTGACAGCGCTACTAGCCGCAGGTGGCGATTACACCTTGCGTTTTGCTTCAGTGAGCAACCAGGGAGCATTGCAAGTGGGCCTGGATAACATCAGCTTGAATGTCACCCCGGTACCAGAGGCTGATACTTATGCCATGTTCCTGGCGGGGTTGGGCATATTGGGTTTTGCACTGCGTCGTCGTAACACTATCTAACACAGGGAATACATAACATGAAAAAAGCGATAATGAAGGTATCGGCTCTGGCCGTGATGATGACGATTGGTGGCCAGGTCATGGCAGAAGATGCCAGCACCTGGTACCAGGATGGTCAAACCGCCCTGGCCGCTGCCAAAAAGCTGTACCCCAATACCCGCAAGGCCAAGAATGTGATCCTGTTTGTGGGTGACGGCATGGGTGTTTCCACCGTGACTGCTGCACGTATCCTGGAAGGCCAGCTTAAGGGGCGTGATGGTGAACGTAACAAGCTGTCTTTTGAAACACTGCCTTACCTGTCTCTGTCCAAGACCTATTCAGCCAATCAGCAAACCTCTGACTCCGCTCCTACCATGACTGCCATGGTGACCGGCGTGAAGACAAATGATGGCGTACTGTCTGTTGACCAGACGATTCACAATGGTGAAAAAGATAATACCAAGGTACAAGCCGCCAAGTTGGCTACTATCCTGGAGCTGGCAGAGAAAAACGGTCGTTCTACCGGCGTGGTATCCACTGCACGCATTACACATGCAACGCCTGCAGCGACCTATGCCCATACATCCGCGCGTGATTGGGAGGCGGATAATAATGTGCCTGCCGATTCTGAAGTCAAGGATATTGCTTCCCAACTGATCGACAATTTTGGTGCAGGTGGTATTGGTAACGGGATTGAAGTGGTACTGGGTGGTGGTCGCAGCAAATTCCTGCCCAATACCTTTAATGATCCTGAAGATGCTGGTCGCAAGGGAGATCGTCGCGATGGTCGTAACCTGGCTCAGGAATACGTGACCAAGTTCGGTGGCAAATATGTCTGGAACCAGGCACAGTTTGATGCGATCAACCCAGCCAATACAGACCGCCTGTTGGGCTTGTTCGAGCGCTCTCACATGGAGTATGAGCATGACCGTCCAACCGATACGGGCAAGGAGCCATCCCTGGCTGAAATGACAGGCAAAGCCGTGGATATCCTCAAGAAGAACCCTCAGGGTTTCTTCCTGATGGTGGAAGCTGGCCGTATTGACCATGGTCACCATGCCAACAATGCCTATCGTGCCCTTACAGACACCATTGCCTTGTCTGACGCTGTGAAAAAGGCACTGGAAAAAGTAGACCTCAATGACACCCTGATCATCGTGACCGCTGACCACAGCCATACCATGACCATCGGTGGCTATCCAGAGCGTGGTAATCCTATCCTGGGCAAAGTGACTGTGGATGGCAAGCTGACCAAGGCGACTGACGGCAATCCATACACCACTATTTCCTACGCTAACGGCAAGGGTTACTACCCTAACGTGCCAGGTGAGAATGTGTACAACTTCCCAGCACGTAGTGGCCGTATCGAAGATATGAGCAATGTGGATACCAGCCATCCTGATTTCCATCAGGAAGTAACGGTACCGCTGGACTCTGAAACACATGCGGCTGAAGAAGTGGAAATTTTTGCTGGTGGTCCAAAGGCCTACCTGTTCCAGGGTATCCAGGAACAGCACTACATTTTCCATGTCATGAAGGACGCATTCGGCTTCTAAGGCCCAATTTGATTCAGGCAATATGAATGCAGGACGGGGTGGCGACAGTCACTCCGTCCATTGTGTTTTGTGGAGAGTTACTCGTTTTGAAAGAGATCAATATGCCAACATACCTGAAATCCAGCTTATGGTTGCTGTTGCTGGGCGTGAATATCGCTTCTGCCGAAGATTTGCCCATGCTGAATGCCAAGTTTGAAACGTCGCAATGCGCGATTCCCTGCAAAAAACCCGTGAAGCGAGAGTGGGTCATGATGCGTGACCAGCAGCAGGTTGAGCTGCGTGACATCGGGGCTAATCATAGTGACTTGTGGCAAGTGCAAGCTGACGGCAGCCTGGATTATGTCTACCTGATGCACCCAGAGAAACGCGCCATTGATTACAGCACAGTGGATTTGCGATTGCTCGGCATCGCTGCTGAAGAGAAAAAGTGGCAAACCCTGACTCAGTTAGTGACACAAGACGAGTTGGCTGCCCTGCAGAAAACTCCTGGAAAGCTATACAAAAACATGCCGACCGAGATTTATCGTGGCAAGGTCAGCCAGGTGAATACCGAGGTGATCTGGTTACCTGAACTGCGCATTCCCCTGCAGGTGCAGTATCGCTCTCCTGAGCGAATAGTGACAGTCAAGCTGGTGCAGCGTTTTGAGCAGAAACTGCCTGTGGAAAAAACCACAGAAGCCCTATTGCAGCAATATCAGCATGTGGATTTTACTGATATTGGCGATATGGAGCATGACCAGAATGCTACCGCCTGGCTGGCCCTGGCCAAGAGTGCACCGGGCGTTCATGTGCATCATCATGTATCACATGAGCATGATCATCATGAATAGTAGAGTGGAAACCATGCCGTCCCTGGCATGACCCACGTGATGTTACTAAAAACCTAGCGTATGCCTGAGCGCGTGTCTGAAGGCACGCCCGATGGCAACGGGTTCACCTAACCCGTTGAGGTAAAGTATCCAGCCAGTTTTCGCCTGTCGTTCCAGCCGTATGATTCTGCCGCTATGGATGATGGTGCCACGTGCTATCAGCATAAAGTGAAACGGATGTTCCCATGGGAGTTCCAGGACGCTCACCTTTATCCCGATCAGCATGTTTCTGATGAAGAATTCATTCGGTTAAGGCATAGCGTTACCAATTCACATGCTGGCGTGTTGGCCTTGCTTGAGTAGCTTTTCAAAACTTGAGCAGGCCAGCGAACTGCTATCCTGGCGGAGGAATGCTAAAATAGCGGCATGACGCTGATCCCAGAAATTAAACCCCATCAATCCATCGAACTACTGAAAGCACTGCATATCCTGACCAGGGATGGCAAGCTGAACCAGGATACACGTCGTAAACTCAAGCAGGTCTATCACCTGTATCACTTCATTGAGCCCTTGCTCAATGAAGTGATACAGGAAAACGAAAACCCGGTACTGGTGGACCACGGTGCCGGTAAATCCTATCTGGGCTTCATCCTCTATGATCTTTTCATGAAGCAGCAGCATGCAGGCCGTATTGTGGGAATTGAGACACGCGGCGAGCTGGTGCAGAAATCGCAGGAGTTGGCGGATAGTCTGGGGTTTGGCCGCATGGATTTTCTGCATCTGAGTGTGGAAGAGTCGATTGCATCGAGTGCGTTACCCGAGCAAGTGGATATTGTGACGGCATTGCATGCCTGCAATACCGCTACTGATGATGCCATCAGGTTTGGTCTGGAAAAACGAGCCCAGTTCATGGTGCTGGTGCCTTGTTGCCAGGCTGAGGTTGCTGAAGTCCTGCGCCGCCACAAGAGTGCATCATTTGGTAAAACGCCTTTATCCGAGATCTGGCGCCACCCGATTCACACACGCGAGTTTGGTAGCCAGATCACCAATGTGTTGCGTTGCCTGCAACTGGAAGCGCATGGCTATCAAGTCACGGTGACCGAATTGGTGGGCTGGGAACACTCAATGAAGAATGAGCTGATTATCGCTCGCTATAAAAATAGTCCCAGACGTAACGCCCAGAGTCGTTTGGAGAAAATCCTGGAAGAACTTAACTTGCAGGATTTACATAGCCGCTTTATTTATTGATAAGGTTGCAGCGTTATTTCCTCGGAATCTGGTCTGTCGGTATGTCACGCAAGCTGCCAAATGTCAGTGCATATTGGCGCGTGATTTCTGCCCCGAAAAAGAAAATCTGCGCAGAGTAATAAACCCAGAGTAGCAGGGCGATCAGAGAACCCGCGGCCCCAAAGCTTGATGCTACCGCACTGTTACCCAGGTAAATACCGATGATGTATTTGCCCAGGCTGAACAGGATGGCGGTAAATGCTGCACCGGCCCATACATCCGACCATGGCAATTTCACATCAGGCAACATTTTGTAGATCACCGCAAACATCGAGGTGATGACACCAAAGCTCACCAGCGCGGAAATATGCTTGAAAATGCCGATGGCGGTGATGAAGCGCCCTGCGAATTGCGTGGCGTATTCTTCCACCAATGCTAAGCCAGCATTGACCAATAGCGAAGTCAGCAACAGGAACGCGAGTGAAATGATGATACTGAAGGCGAGCAGGCGCGTTTTCAGCAATGCGCCTATGGCCTGCTTGCTGCCTTGTGCCTTGAGTTTTGTGGTTTCCCAGATTTCATCCAGGCTGGCTTTTAGCTCGGCGAACACCGTGGTGGCACCAATGAATAACAGTGAGCTGGCAATTAGCGTTGCAATAATGCCGGATTTTGGGTTGCTGGATTTTGCCAGCATGTTTTGTATGACCTGGGCACCGCTTTCACCGACCAAGTCTGATATTTGTGCCACTATTTCACCATGTGCAGCACGTTCTCCCAAGAAATAACCAGCAATCGCAATCACCAGTATCAGGATAGGCGTCAGTGAAAACATGGTGTAAAACGCCAGTGCTGCGCCTTTGCTGGTGGCTCGATGCGAGAACCACGAGAGTACGGATTGCACCAACAACTGCCGTAGGCATTTCACCCGGTGGCTGGCTTGATAAATAAGCACATTGAGTAGCTTGGAAATCAATATTAACTCCTGTTGTTATTTTGATTGGTGTGAGTCAGTTAGTCGGTAGTGCTGGCTGGCATGATGGCACACTTAGTGAGCATGCGGGATGCCAAGATTGCTGCTTGGAGTCCGTCCAATCGCTGTAATCTGAATGCTTTCGCGGAGGTTGTGTTTGTCCTCAAAAATCAGGGTGAGTGGAATGCTGTCTCCTGCTTTGACTGCCTGCTTGATACCGCTCAGCATCAGGTGATAACTGCCTGGCTTGAGTTCAATTGCTTGCGCGGCTTCCATCTGCAGCTTGCTTACTGGGCGCATTTTCATGATGCCATTATCCATGTTCATTTCATGCAGTTCGACTTTGTCAGCCAGCGGTGAGTTCATTTCAACCAGGCTGACATCCTTTGTGGATATCATACGCAGATAAACGGCTGCAACTTTCTGGCCGGGTGCAGTGGTTCTGGCCCAAGGCTCGACAACCTTTACTTCTGCGTAAGCGGTCATTGAAAATAATAGAATGAGAAAACCTATCAGTGCTTGCATTACTTGCTCCTCTGGCAGTATCACTCGCGAGTGATAGATGCCGAATGATCGATCATTGGGTGTATTGGTGTTTGATACTGCGATACGCTTGAGGTGAAAGTTCTGGCGGACCACGAGGGTGGAACAGTGGCCAGGATATGCCTAACTGCGGCGATTCAATAAAGAGCGGCATCACCGTTGCAGTGCCTGAATAATGAGCCGGCGATGGTTGATTTTGTGTCAGCAAGCTGTCAGTGTGGGCCTGGCAATATGGACAATCGCCCTTATCGTGATGGTTGAATGGCTTGTCAGGGGATTCAGGTGTGTTTGCGGTATTGCCCGCAGTGGAGCAGATGTCACTCATGAACACTGCATGATCTGTCTTGGCAACCAACAGATGGGATAAGGCGGGTGCTAATGCTGCCATCAGCAATGCTATACCTGCCAGGCAGGCGATCAATCTTCTGTTGCGATGGCTGGTCAACATGAGTGCCATCTTAACATGATGGCACTCATACTCAGGTGGCCAGACACACTGCTTTAGAACCCCTGCAGTACGATCTTGCCGATAGTGCTGCCAGCTTCCAGTGCTGCGTGCGCTTGTTTCAGGTTAGTGGCATTGATGGGGCTAAGTGTTTCATTCAAGGTGGTACGCAATATGCCTTGATCAACCAGCCGTGCAATTTCATTGAGTAAATAATGCTGCTGAATCATGTCATCAGTCTGGTACATGGCCCGCGTGAACATCATTTCCCAGCAGAAACGGGCACTCTTGTTTTTCAGTGGCGCAATATCCAACAACCCGTCATTCTCCACAATGCTGCAAATGGCGCCCTGAGGTGCAACCAGCTTTACTGCGGCAGGGGTGTGCTGATCGGTGTTGTTGAGGATCAGCACATAATCAATAAAGACATATCCCAAGGCTTGAACCTGGCTGGCCAGATCCTGATGGTGATTCACGATATCATGCGCACCCAGCTCACGGCACCATGCGGCGGATTCCGTGCGGGATGCCGTGGCAATGACGTGCAAACCTGCCACCTTGGCAGCAAGCTGGATCGCAATCGACCCCACACCACCTGCACCGCCAATGATCAAGATCGTTTTGCGCTGCTTGATCATTGGCGGTGTTTCCACGCCCAAACGCTCAAACAGAGATTCCCAGGCTGTAATCGCCGTCAGGGGTAGGGCGGCAGCCTCACTTACACTTAATGTCTTGGGCTTGTGTCCGACAATACGCTCGTCCACCACCTGGTATTCACTATTGCATCCCTGGCGTGTGATATCCCCAGCGTAAAACACCGCATCGCCAACCTGGAACAGGCTGACATCGGTGCCAATGCCAACGACTGTTCCCACCGCATCCCAGCCCAGTATCTTGGGTTCGTTTTCTACCTTGTCCTTGGGGGATCTTACCTTGGTATCAACAGGATTAACGGCAATGGCCTCTACCTTAACCAGCAGATCATGTGGCCCTGGTGTGGGTGTGGGGAGCTCCACATCCAGCAATGATTCAGGGTGATCAATCGGAAGATAATGCGTCAGGGCAACTGCTTTCATGAGCAAGTCCTTAGAAATGTATGATGGATGTGACATATTCTATTCATGCATGCCCATCTGGCAAGTACGCACAATTTATGTTTATAGTGCATAAATTGATACTAATGGATTAAGAAGGTTGGAATACCACCATGGCAAAACATCCATCATTTGACTGCGTTGCAGGCTGTCCAGTGGAAGCTACACTTGAGCTGATTGGCGGCAAATGGAAAGGCTTACTGCTTTACCATTTGCTGGATGGCACTCAGCGCTTCAATGCCTTGAAACGCATGCTGCCGAATATCACGCAACGCATGCTTACCAACCAGTTACGTGAGCTGGAAGCTGCAGGACTGGTGCATAGGCAGGTGTATGCCGAAGTACCACCGAGGGTGGAATACAGCCTGACAGAGCAGGGCAGGAGTTTGGCCCCGGTGCTGCATGCCTTGCGGGATTGGGGCGAGGCTTATATCAAGGCTCTTGCAAGCCGCGATGTCAGTTGAGCGCGGTTAGAAGAGCTCAGTATTTTGGAGTCTAATTTACTGTGCTAACTGCAAAATACTGAATATTTATGTTTATTTGTCGATATATCTCATATCAACTTTTTGTAGTTAAAGGAGAATGTGATGGTGGCAACTAATAACGGCTTGACGGCAGTGACAACCACGCCAGCTGTGAATGCTCCAGCCAGTGAGGCTTTGAGTGAAGCAAAGAAAAAGGCCGAGCTTCGTCCTGAACAGCAGAAAGCTGCACTCAACGGACAGATTCTTCAGGCTTCATTGCAGGTGTCCATCCAGTCCGGTAATGATGGCCTGGCCTTGCTTTACCGTTCAGCTATTGAGCAGTTGAATACTGCGTTGGCTCCGGAATTAGGGCCAAATGCCATTCAGAATGCAATGGGGCAAGATAACAGTGCAGAAGCCACAGCATCGCGCATCCTGTCCTTGTCAACCGGCTTCTTCGATGCCTATGCTGCACGCTATCCAGATAAAGATCCCGAGGCCGTGGCTAAAGAGTTTGTAGCCCTGATTCGAGGTGGTTTTGAAAAGGGATATGGTGAAGCCAAGGATATTCTGACAGGTTTAAATGTGCTGGGAGAAAACAGCACGATTGCCTCTGGAATAGCCAAGACCTATGACCTGGTGCAAAAAGGATATGATGATTTTCTCGCAGGAAAACTTTCAGCCCTTCGTGGGGAAGTTGACACAAACTCTGCAGCGTAACTTTTCTCGACCGGGCTGTAGATCAAATCGGCAAGTGGTATTGAGCGGTCACGGTGCGAGTATCTTGCTGTGTGCCAGCCTGTAAATACGCTGATTGCTATCCGGTACCTTGCAACCAATTTATACCTTCTTAATATCTTGAGCAATGATCAAGGAGGTGCCGATGCGGATTTCTAATTTTGCCAAGTTGCTAGTCAGGTCTAGGCCAGAGAATACAAGAAATAGATGGGTGATTTTGGAATTGTGAAGGTTTATAGTGCTAGTAAAACAGATGTTTAATTTGTAGTTAGTGAAGGTATATGACTAAAGAAAAGCCCTTCTCACCAGAGCAGGGCTTTTAAGAGCACATTGCTACTCAGGCATTGGTAGCCCGGGCGTTACGGCTCAATATGTTAATAAGACCTAGGCCAACAAGTAGCAAGGCATAGGTTTCAGGCTCGGGCACAGGGGCGAGTAGGTAGGCGCTGTAATTGTCGTTGGCATCTTTTCCCTGAGCAATGATCCAACCTTGGTCATTAATGTCGTAAGCTGAAACTAGGGTGATACCGGATGCACGGTCAATTAATGAGTTGAGATTAATGGCACTGCCATTTTTCCACAGGATGGCATATTCGTCCCAGATACCCTCGTGATCGCCAATAAAACTACCTACGACATTGCCTA
This sequence comes from Methylobacillus gramineus, assembly GCF_020532675.1. Classification (GTDB taxonomy): domain Bacteria; phylum Pseudomonadota; class Gammaproteobacteria; order Burkholderiales; family Methylophilaceae; genus Methylobacillus; species Methylobacillus gramineus. Next base: position 499,554 of record NZ_JAJAVE010000001.1, read on the forward strand.
GATTATTGACGCCATAAGCATAGCTGGCATAGCCATTGAGCCTGCCCAAGTCAATCGCCTGTCCATTATCCCAGAGTGTTGCGTGTTGTCTGCCATCTAAGGAAGAGCTCCAGCCAACAATAATGTCGTGATTATTGATGGCGAAAGCTTCACTACCACCATTGCCTCCGATGCTACCTAGAATCAAAAGCTGATTGCTGCTATTCCAGAACACGGCGTTACTAGCGAAGCCTTGATAGAGTGTGCCCACAATATTGTCGTTATCGTTGATGGCATTAGCTTCGCTGCGGTAGCCATCCTGACTGGTCAGCGCCGTGGGCGTGTTGTTGTTCCATACCGTGGCAATGGTCTGGTTTTGTGTATCAAGGCTCCAGCCGATGACTTGACCATTATTGTTAATGTCATTGGCATGAGCATATTGCCCTGATAGCGCAGGCAATGTGGTAGCTTTGCCGTTTTGCCATAGTGTTGCATGCCCATCGTAATATGATGGAGTGGGTGCTGTTTGATAAAATCTTGATTGAGTGTAACTCGTTCCAACTACCTGTCCATGATCATTGAGAGATATTGCTGTGCTGTATTTGCCTAGGCCACCTGTAATGGCAGATGTCGTTCCATTACTCCATAAGGTGGCAAGGTTCCTGACGCTATAGTCTCCAAGATCACTATGGCCTGTCACTTGCCCATGGTTATTGATGCTGGCGGCAAAGCTTTCAGAGTATCCGTTAAGTGGCCCGAGCGTGGTGAGTGAGTATTGTGGTGCTGCTTGGAGCAAGGTGGTTGTGGAAAAAAGTCCTGTAATAACCAATAGCTGTGCAAGTTTCATTAATATTTCTCCCCTAAATCTGATAGGTAATCGATGTTCTAAATTGTTATTGATATTTATTTGCATGTGTTAGCAAAGTATATCCATGGTTACTGAAATTGAGAGTGCGATTTCGATAGTGCTTTATGACTATTGGAATAGAGAGGAAAGCATAGTAGCCATGCTAAAATTCCCGCCAATCTATGAGTACATCTAATCCTATTTCCCCGCGCCAAATGATTTCACGTTTAGAGGCGCAACTTCCTGAATGTTTGCTGGTTGATCGCTTCTTTCTCAAACGCCGGTTGCAGCAGACCTCCGCCATGCTGGGGCAAGGCAAGTCTGTAGAAAAATCCCTGGCAGAAATCGCTGGCAAGATACAGGATTCTGCGCGCAGGCTGCAGGCGCGTCGTGACCATCTTCCCAAGCCTGATTTCCCTGACGATTTGCCGGTGAGTGGCCGTCGCGACGAGATTGCGGCTGCGATTGCCAAGCATCAGGTGGTGATCGTCTGTGGTGAAACCGGTTCTGGCAAGACCACGCAGTTGCCCAAGATATGCCTGACACTGGGGCGTGGCGTGAATGGACTGATTGGACATACCCAGCCACGGCGTATTGCAGCACGCTCAGTAGCTTCGCGCATTGCTCAGGAGCTTGCTTCTCCTTTGGGCCAGGCGGTGGGTTACAAGGTCAGGTTCAATGACAAGCTTTCTGAAACCAGTTATATCAAGCTGATGACCGATGGCATCCTGCTTGCTGAGACGCAGGGGGATCGGTTTCTCAATGTCTATGACACGATCATTATTGACGAAGCGCATGAGCGCAGCCTGAACATTGATTTTTTGCTTGGATATCTCAAGCAGTTATTGCCTCGGCGCCCAGACCTGAAGGTGATCGTCACCTCGGCTACGATAGATGCTGAACGCTTCTCGCGTCATTTTAATGGTGCGCCAGTGATTGAAGTTTCCGGGCGCACTTACCCGGTAGAAGTGCGCTATCGGGCCCTGGGAGCCAAGCGTTCTTCCATGCCAGCCAAGGCTGTGCCTGCATCTGTAGCCACCAAGCCTGCAGCGGAAATGCCTGTCATGACGGCGCAGGAACAGGAGTTCCGGCGCAAGGCAGGCAATGTCGATCCCTCCATACGTAAATGGCTGGATGATGGTGATGTGGAGCTGCTGGGCCAGGATGTGATGGGGGTACAGCGCAAGCCAAGGGAAGCGTCACGCTGGCTGGAAGAGGATGACGTTGAAGAGGCAATGGAAGATGCCATACTTGATGTGGCAGAAGACCTGTTGCGCGAAGGTGAAGGCGATATCCTGGTTTTCCTGCCAGGTGAGCGTGAAATTCGTGACACGGCAGACCATTTGCGCAAGCACCAGGCAAGATCACCCAGATTGAGACATGTTGAGGTGTTGCCATTGTTTGCCCGCTTGTCGATTGAAGACCAGCAGAAGATATTCCGTACCAACGGCGGTCGGCGTATTGTGCTGGCGACCAATGTGGCCGAGACCTCATTAACGGTGCCAGGCATTAAATATGTGATTGATACCGGATTGGCGCGAGTTAGCCGCTATAGCGCCCGTGCCAAGGTTGAGCAGTTACAAATCGAGAAAATATCCCAGGCCGCGGCTCGTCAGCGCGCAGGTCGTTGTGGCCGGGTTTCCAGTGGTATCTGTGTACGCCTGTATGACGAGCAGGACTTCAATCACCGTCCGGCGTTTACTGACCCTGAAATCCTGAGATCATCGCTGGCTGCTGTCATCCTGCGCATGGCGGCGCTCAAGCTGGGTGATGTGCAGGATTTTCCTTTTATTGAAGCGCCAAGCTCTCGATACATTGCTGATGGCTATCTGCTGTTGCAGGAACTGGGGGCGGTAGACAGTGATCGCAATATCACCGAGATCGGGCGGCAGCTGGCCCGGCTGCCATTAGATCCGCGTGTGAGCCGCATGATACTGGAGGCTAAGAAACAAGGCTGTACACGTGAAATCCTTATTATTGCCAGCGCGCTGGCAATACAGGATCCGCGTGAGCGTCCCATGGATAAGCGCGAAGCGGCTGACCAGGCACATGCCAAATTTGCGATTGAGCATTCGGACTTCATGGGCTTCCTCAAGTTATGGGAATTCTACGAGGAGGCGCTCAAGGCCAAGAAATCCAATAAAGACCTGCTCAACAAATGCCATGCCAATTATCTGTCTTTCCTCAGGCTCAAGGAGTGGCGCGAGCTGCATATGCAATTAAAGGAAATTGCGGAAGACCTTGAACTGCAATTTAATGATGAGCCTGCCAGTTATGAGCAGGTCCATCGTGCCCTGTTGTCAGGCTTGTTGGGCAATATCGGCTTCAAGGATGGCGACGCTGATAGTTATCAGGGTGCGCGCGGCATTCGCTTCCACGTTGCACCAGGATCCACCTTGAAGAAGGCCAGGCCAAAGTGGGTGATGGCAGCGGAACTGATGGAAACCACCAAGCTCTATGCCCGTTGCGTGGCACGCATAGAGCCTGACTGGATAGAGCCACTGGCGCGCGGGCTGACCCAAAGCCATTACAGTGACCCGCGCTGGGATAGAAAGCCCGCGCAGGTGGTGGCCTGGGAGCGTGTCAGTTTGTATGGGCTGACAGTCATTCCACGGCGGCGTGTGCATTACGGCCCGGTGAATGCGCAGGAGTCGCGCGAGATTTTTATCCGCGAAGCGCTGGCCAATATGGAGTTTGATACCAGGGCCGCATTCTTCGGTGCCAATCAACGCTTGATCGCGGAAATTGAGGAATTGGAACATAAAGCCAGAAGGCAGGATGTGCTGGTGGATGAACACACCCTGTTTGCTTTTTATGATGGAATTCTGCCGCAAGACACCATCAATGGAGCAGGCTTCGAAAAGTGGCGTGAAGCCGCTGAGCAAGAAAACCCACGTTTGCTCTATTTGACGCGTGAGCACTTGATGCGGCATGGTGCAGCTGGCATTACCGAAGTACAGTTTCCCGAGAGTATTGAGGTGGATGGCGTCAAGTTGCCGCTCAAATATCGTTTTGAGCCAGGGCATCTGCTCGACGGCGTCACGGCGACAGTGCCGCTGGCGCTACTGAATCAATTAAGTCCTGAACAAGCTGAATGGCTGGTGCCAGGCATGATCCGCGAGAAAGTCACTGCCTTGATCAAGGCGTTGCCCAAAACACTGCGTCGGGTCTGTGTGCCGGTGCCGGATTTTGTCACGGGTTTTCTTCAGCAGGCGAGCAATAAGTCGGATGCCTTGTTGCCTGTATTGGCGGCCTATGTCCAGCAACGCACTGGGCTCAAGCTTAGCCTCAGCGACTGGGCGGCAGATACACTGGATGCTCATCTCTACATGAATTTCCGTATCGTCGATGAAAAAAATCGTGAGCTGGGAATGGGCCGGGATTGGCATGCTCTCAAGACACAACTTGGCCAGGCCGCGCAACTGACGTTCCGCAGCACTTCTCCCAGCATTGAAAAAGCAGGGATCAAGCAGTGGGATTTTGGCGATCTGCCACAAACCCTGAGCTTTAGTCGCGATGGTCGCCAGCTGACCGGTTACCCGGCGCTGGAAGACAACAGTGACAGCGTTTCAATCAAGCTGTTTGATACAGAGAATACAGCCTTGGTTTCGCATAGGGCCGGGGTAAGGCGATTAATGCGTTTTGAATTGAAAGAGCAAATCAAGCAGCTGGAAAAAGGCCTGCCAGGGTTTAATCAATACGCCCTGCAATTGAGAAACATCATGAATCCCGATGAATTGCGTGAGGATATGCTGGTCGCCATTACCGACCGTGCTTTTATTGGCGAGGATGAGCTGCCGCGCAACAACCAGGCCTTCATGGCACTGAAAACACGTGCCAGAACGCGCCTGCCTGCTGTGGTGGAGGGTGCAGGTCGCCTGGCGACAGCTATTGCGGTGGAATATACCCAGTTGATGCAAAAGTTGAACGGGGTGCCAGGCAGCCTGGCTAGGGTGAAGAAGGAAGTGGAAACCCAGCTCGGCCTGTTGTTGCCCAAGCGATTTTTCAGTGTGACGCCTTGGGAGACATTGCAGCATGTACCACGTTACCTCAAGGCCCTGCGCCTGCGCCTGGATAAATATCAGGGTAGTGCGGAACGTGATGCGCGCAGTGCACAGTCCGTGCAACAGATATGGGAGCGCTGGGAGTCACACGTGCTGGCCCTGCGCAAGGCAAGTCATGACGTACCACCTGCTTTGGCAGAGTATCGCTGGCTGATTGAGGAGTTGCGTGTCTCGCTGTTTGCCCAGGAGCTGAAAACGCCGTTTCCGGTGTCAGCCAAGCGCCTTGATAAAATCTGGCAGGATTTAAACTGAAGCAGTGATCATCAAGCTAGTCGCTGGCATGGTATTTAAATCTTTGTACCAGCGATGGATTTTCTGAGTACTGATTCATCTGAAGTGGCTCTATTAAAAATTATTTAAAGAATATTAAGGGAAATTATGGGACGCGCTTCACTTCATCAGGGTTTGCCGCTCGCTGGCACGCATGCCAATCAGGTAATGCCTGCGATAACGTTTAAAAGTAAGAGGCACCGTCAATTAGGTAATCCGCCTCGCCAGATTGTGGTTGCCGTCATGGCGACATTAGGGATTTTTGGGGCAGTGACGGCTCAAGCCAGTTGCGGCACCATCAATTCAGCCACCATCATTAGTACCGCAGAAACTGGTCCCTGCACTCTAGGGGCGGGCACTTATGACCTGACAGTGACAGGCGTTGTGACGGCAGGGGGCGATGCCATTGAAGTCAATGGAAATATGGTCGGGAGTATTATCAACAGCGGCCATATCAATGGCGCTGGAAAGGGCATTGCCGTCTTCTCTAATAGTATTGGCGATATTCACAATAGTGGCACTATAGAAGGTGGAGATTATGCAATCGCTGCCGACTTTGGTGGTGGAATTGGCCACATTACCAACAGCGACACAATCGCTGGTGGCAACTACGGCATTTATGCTTCTTCCGGCAGTACGATAGGCGACATTTCCAATAGTGGCACGATCACAGGCAACAATAATGATGGTATTTACATCGCGTCTGACAGCCAGGTAGGCAATATCGTCAATAGTGGCATTATTTCTGGTGGTGTTAATAGCATCAACATAGACAAACCAACCCTCACTGGTGAAATCCAGGTTGAGGGTAATGATACTGCGCGTTTTGATGGGGCTGTGTTGGCATCTGGCTATACCATGCGTGTCATGTCCGGGGCTAGCTATAGCCTGGTGGGGGATGAGCGTTTTACCGTGACTAGCTTGGTGAACAATGGCACATTAAAGCTTGCCGAGAATAGCCTGGATACCGCTATCGTCAATGGTAACTTCGAGACGACGAATACCTTGGTGACCAGAGTGACCGATACAACGTATGGCAAGCTCAGTGTGACTGGCACAGTGACTCTGGGAGGGAGTTTGTTGGTTGATGCTGCCAGCGTGACCAGTGCGAATAGCTATAGCAATGGTTTGCTGGCGAATGTGGTGGCGGGGCAATCTCGCACTGGCGAGTTCACCAGCGTCAGTGACAACTCAACCTTGTTTAATTTCACCCCGCAATACACCAACATCGGGTTTGATTTGGTGATGGCGGCAGCAGGCACAAGTGGGGTTTATGATGCCGTGCAATCATCAGGCTCTCGCGCAGGCACCAATGCGGCCCGTGTGCTTGACCGCCTGATTGCAGAAAACCCAGGCAGCACCATTGCGAGCTTGTTTGTACCAGTGAATGGTACCCAGGCAGTGGCCGATGCAGTAAGCCAGACCTTGCCCAATATGCAGGGGAGCATGCAGCAAACCAGCTTTAGTACGCAGAATCAGATTGGTCGACTGATCCAGGCACGCACGAGTAATTTGCGCGGTGCGGCTTCAGGTGATGACTTTCTGGGAGATCGCCATTTCTGGCTGAAAAGTTTTGGCAGCAATGCAGATCAGGATCAGCGTAAAGGTAATGCAGGCTATGACGCAGAAACTTATGGGATTGCGATTGGTGCAGATGCTGAACCCAAGGCAAATACGCGCCTGGGTGTTGCATTCGCCTATGCGCGTGCCAGTGTCGATGGCAATGGCAGTGCTGAAACCAATCAAGCTAATATCCAGGTGTATCAGCTCACAGGATATGGGAGTTATGATGTTGCTGACGATACCTGGCTGGACTTTCAGTTAGGTATTGGACAGAACCGTAACAAAGGCAAGCGCGACATCCTGTTTGCCAACAGTGTTGCCAAATCAAGTTATGACAGTCAGACGGCGAATGTGGGCATCGGGCTGAATCACCAGATTGGACTGACTGAACATTCCAGTTTTATTCCTTCGGTACGGGCAGACTACCTCAGGATTTTTGACGAAGGCTATACGGAGAGAGGAGCCGATGTGCTCAATCTCAAGGTACAGCGCAATACCAGCGAAGCATTGATCCTGAGTATGGATGGCAAGTTTATACATACCACTCAGCAAGGCTATCAATTGACGGCCAATGCAGGTGCAGGCTATGACGTGATTCATGATCATTCAGGCGTTTCAGCAGTTTATGTGGGAGCGTCTGCGACAGCATTTACCACGCCCGGCCTTAATCAGAGTCCCTGGCTTCTGCGGGGTGGGTTAGGATTATCACGCAGTCTCACTGAAAGTGTAGAACTCCAGGCGCGTTATGATGCCGAATATCGATCAGACTTCCTCATGCAGACTGCATCGCTCAAGCTGAGATGGGGGTTCTAGGCACGGCTACAAAACTCTCCTGGCATTGTTGCTTTGCCTTGCCGTAACTTTGATTCCCTCTGGCAAAACGTCTGGTCAGGATCGCTTCACTGAATTTTGTGAGCCTCTCTAAATATGCTTGTGAAAAGGGTTGTTATCCGTAATGGCACAACCCTTTTTATGTTTGTATTGGTTCATTTTCAGCCTCAGTGGCATTGACCTACAGTGACTTGGGGCAATGTTTGTTAGAATTTCCCTAGGTGTGTTGATCTGGTTTGTTGTATTTATCTGCACTGAAAAAAACATGTTGCATCATTTAATTATTGGCTCAGGCCTCGAGAAGGCCAAACCATGGAGGAGATGTTGGTGATGGTTCGCCGTTCAATGGCATGGTTGTTTGTTGCCAGCCTGGTGGTCAGCCCATTTAGTCAGGCTGCCGAACAAAGTTTTACCGAATGGGTGCAGGATTTCAGCCGTGATGCCCTTACAAAAGGCATTTCTGAGGCTAGCTTGCAGGCTGCATTGGCCGGTGCTCAACTTATTGAGCGTGTCGTGGAGCTGGATCAGTCACAGCCGGAGTTTGTGCAGACGTTCGCCGCTTATATCAACCGTCGTATTACGACACGTCAGGTCAATCGCGGTCAGCAGTTGCTGCAAGAACATCGCGAATTATTGCTGGCAGTAGAGAAGCAATATGGTGTGCCTCCAGAGGTGCTGGTGTCGTTCTGGGGACTTGAAACCAATTATGGCCAGACCCTGGGCAGTTTTGAAACACCGATTGCGCTGGCAACGCTGGCTTATGAAGGTCGCCGCCGCGAGTTCTTCCGCAGCCAGTTGCTGGATGCGTTGCGTATTCTGGATGGTGGGCATGTTGCCGCACGGGATATGCTGGGTTCGTGGGCTGGTGCTGTTGGGCATATGCAATTCATGCCTTCGACTTTCCGTGCTTATGCGGTGGACGGCGATGGCGATGGCAGGATCAATGTATGGCAGTCGATCCCGGACGCCATGTATTCTGCGGGTCATTATCTGCAGTCCATCGGGTGGAAACCGGGTGAACCGGTCATGGTGGAGGTGCAGTTGCCCCCCGGCTTTGCCTGGGAGGACGCACAGGCGGGGCATCAGTTAACGGTGACGGAGTGGATGGAGCGCGGCGTGCGCACCATGAATGCCGAAACCATGCCGCCAGGGAGTAACCATGCCTCCATCGTATTGCCGCAAGGCTGGCGTGGGCCTGCCTTTATGGTATTTGATAATTTTTATGTCGTGATGAAATGGAACCGATCCACCAACTATGCGCTGGCAGTTGGTGGCCTGGCGAATCGCCTGGTAGGCGGCAAGCCGATCGCAGGAGGGCAGGAGGCCGAGCAATCGCCTGTCAGCATCGCGCAGATCAAGCAGTTGCAAGAGCAGCTTACAGGGCTGGGTTTTGATGCCGGTACCGCCGATGGCTTGCCTGGTCCCAAGACACAGACAGCTATTCGGGATTACCAATTGGCCCATGGTTTGCCCGCGGATGGGTTTGCATCGCCCAGTTTGTTGAGCCATGTGGTGCTGACAAAAGCGCCGCAGGTGGAGGATACCGAGCTGATTCCTGGATTCCCAGGAACCCAACCTTAGCAATAAGGCGGTTAGCATTGAATAGAGATTGTCATTTAACTTGGATAGGAGGCATAGCCACATGAGTCAGGAAAAGAAACTGCGCTGGGGCATACTGGGCGCTGCCCGTGTCAATGAACGTTTGTTACCCGCCATTGTGGATGCCGCTAATGCCGAGCTGGTGGCAATAGCCAGCCGCCGGCCAGGTGCGGCAGCGGCCACTTTGCAAAAACATGCGCCAGGGATCACAGGTGTTCATTGTTATGACGAGATGGACGCCCTGCTGGCTGATAGCCAGGTTGAGGCGGTCTATTTGCCCATGGCCAATCATGAGCATGCGGAATGGGCGCTCAAGGCTATCCGCCAGGGCAAGCATGTACTGATCGAGAAACCGCTGGCATTGAGGGTCGAGGATGTGGATGCCATCACTGCCGCGGCCAAGGAGCACAAGGTTACGGTGATGGAAGGCTTTATGTATACCTTCCATCCACAGTATGCCCGCGCGCAGGAATTGATACGTTCAGGGGTGATTGGGGATGTGAAGTTTGTACGCGCCAGCTACTCCTTCATCATGAAACCTGCTCGCATGTATCGCCTGGAAAAAGATGTGGACAATGGTGGTGGTGCCATGTGGGATATCGGTCCATATGCCATTCATTCCCTGCGCAGCTGTTTTGATAACGAGCCAGTCAGTGTGACAGCTCTTGCCAAATATACCGAAAGTGGCGCGGATATTGCCACCAGTGGCGTATTTGATTTTGGCGATGGCAAGCATGGCCATTTTGATATCAGTTTTGAATGTTCGCGCCGTTCTGAATACCAGGTAACGGGTAGCAAGGGTGGTCTCAAGTGCCATACCGTCTGGCAGCAGGCGGGGGATGTGCCGGTGATCAGCTGGTGGACCGAGGATGGCCGTTTCTGGGAAGAGCGTTTGCCAGCCAGCAATCATTTCATCCTTGAAATCGAACATTTCAGCGATTGTGTCCTCAATGGCAAAGCTCCTTTCCTCAGCCTGGAAGACGCACGTCATAACTGCAAGGCCATTGTGGCGGCCATGCAGTCTGCGGCGGAAGGCCGGAAAATCGATTTGTCCTAAGGCAGGTCATGCAGCCTAATGGGTGGGAGATTGGCGCCCATTACGCTGGATCAGACTATCTAAGATGCCAGGTTTCCGGATAGTGTGGTTTTGTTAGTCCTATGGACAATGGCGAGCTGATCCTGCACAAAATCCCGCCATGCCTGTACTTTACCCAGATACGGACTGACATCCAGCTGTTGCCAGGGGTGTCCTGGTATTGCCAATATAAAACAGGGAAATCCACTTCCTCCTGATTGTGCGAGCAATGCTTGGCTTTCGGCAATATGCTGGCTGGTGGTTGATAATGAGGCTTGCTCAAACAGCTGCCCAAAGTGAACCTGATCCAAACCTAGTTTGCCTGCCAACGCGAGCAGGACAAAAGGCTCGGCAATTTTCTGACCATGCTGGTAATACGCGCTTTGTATCTTGTGCAGCATTTCCAGCCCAAGACCTTGCATTGCCTGGGCGCATAGAATGGCCGTGATTGGCGGGCTGGAGTCCAGCACAATGGTGTAGTCGTTGAGTAACTGGTTAAAATAAGCATCCCCGAATATCTGACCACTGAGTGCGGCAATGCGTCGGTCGTGCGGTATGACATGGTTACGCCAGGACGGACTAACAAGGCGGCGATTGCTGCCACTCAGCATACCGCCACCATGCAGGCTGATACTGAGTTCCGGGATAGTGCTTGCCGCTTCGATTAAAGGTGCAGCGGCATAACACCATCCGCAGAATGGATCAAAAATGTAATGCAAGGTAGCGCGGTTCATGTGGTTTATTCCGCTGGCCACTTCATTTCGCCCTTGACCACTTTCGCGCCCAGCTCCAGTGCTGAAGGTTCTTCAAGGCCAGGGTATTGTTGTTGCATTGTCTGGATCAGTTCCGCTGAGTTTGCACTGTTACTGACCGCCAGTTCAAAGGTGTGCAGGTATTGCTGGGTGAAGTGCAAGGCGTCCAATCCTGGTGGCGCTTTGCCTAGGTAATGTCCAGGGATGATAGTGGCTGGCTTTAAGGCAGCAATCTCATCCAATGCCGCTAGCCAGTATTGGCGCGAAGTAGTGGTTTGAGTGTCTGCAATCCAGACGTGGATGCCACTGGAAATCACCACTCCACCTACAATTGCTTTCAGTGATGGAATCCACACATAGCTGCGATCTGGCGCAGGGCCATCCAGCCCCTTGATCTGCAAGGACTGCCCCTCCAGCGTGAGGTGGTCATCATGCAGTGCCTCCGGGATCACCAGTGATTGCGGAGCATTTTTTCCTAGTTGCGGTCCCCAGTAAGCCAGTTTTCCTGGACTGCTGGCCTTGATGGCAGCGACGGTTTGAGTGGTCGCTAGAATTTTTGCCTGGGGGAAAGCGGCATGTAACACATCCAGGCCGAAGTAATAATCCGGGTCGCTATGGCTGATGTAAATGGTGGTCAGGTGTTTGCCCGACCGGCGGATTTTCTCGACCAGGGTTTTCGCGTCATTGCGTTGAAACTGAGCATCTATCAGCACGATGTCGCGTTTGCCACTGATCAATTCGGACGAGACAGGAAACACGCTGTGCTCACCGGGGTTAAATACTTCCAGCTTCAATGGCGGCGCAGCTGTGGCATTTAAGCTGATCAGGCTGGTCATGAATATGCCGGCCAACAACATGGGGTATTTGAATTGCATATGAGTCTCTTGAGGGGAATGAGCTGCATCATAAAGTGTTTATTTGCATATAAAAATCACCTAAAATGCAATTATTTGTTGCATAAATCGAGCAAGTCATGGATAGAGTCATTGCGGCAGAGGTGTTTGTGTGTATTGCCGAGCATGGCAGCATGACGGCTGCCGCGCATGTCATGGATATGTCGCGTGCCATGGTGACGCGATATTTGACCCAGATGGAAACATGGGCAGGTGTGCGTTTGCTGCATCGCACTACACGCAGGCTGACATTGACTGAGGCCGGCACAGCAACGCTAGCACGCTGCCGCGAGATGTTGGCCATTGCATCCGGCATGAATGTGCTCGAGGAGAGTGGTCATGACCCGACCGGCCTCTTACGTATCAGTTGTGCACAATCACTCGCTCAGTATGGCCTGGCGGCTATGGTCAGCCGCTACTTGCAACAATATCCCTTCACTGCGGTCGAGTTCCACATCAGCAACCATACCGTCAATCTGGTGGAGGAGCGTATTGATCTGGCCATCCGTATTACCAATAATCTTGCGCCGGGCCTGATTGCGCGGCCACTTGGTACATGCAGCTCAGTAGTGTGCGCAGCCCCTGCTTATATTGCCAGGCATGGCAAGCCTCAAGGGGTAGAGGACCTGGCTTTGCATAATTGCCTGACCTATTCGTATTTTGGTAAAAGCCTGTGGACGTTCACCAGGCAGACACAAGAGTACACGGTGCCGGTCAGCGGCAACCTGAGTGCCAATGACTCCACCGTGTTGCTGGCTGCTGCGGTGGCCGGCGCCGGGGTGACTTTACAACCAGTACATGCGGTATTCCCGTTGATCAGGAGTGGCGAGCTGCAGGTGCTGCTGCCCGATTACCAGCCACGCTCGCTCGGCGTATATGGGGTCTATCAATCGCGCCAGCATATGCCATTGACCTTGCGTTCCATGCTCGATTTCATGGTGGAAAACTGGTCAGCAAGCATGCCTAACAACATTTAAAGCAGCTTGATATCTGCCAGATTCTCGGCACAGGTTTCCCGGATAATTCTTGCCAGTTCACGGGTATAAGGCTTGGCCATGGTGTCTGGCATACCGATGGCATGCAGCTCGGACCACAGGCCTTTTTTGCCTATGGGCTTGGCAATCACATAATCATGCTCGATGTAGCTTTGTATGCCCCAGTTAGGCAGGGCCGCCAGCCCACGACGGCTGGCCACCAGTTGCATAATGGCAATTGTCAGCTCGCTGGTACGGCGCGTGAACTGGATATTCTCAGGTTTCAGCACCTGCCTGATCACGTCTATACGATCTTCCGGCACCGGGTAGGTGATCAACGTTTCACCGGAAAAGTCTTCCGCCAGCAGTCGCTGCTTGTTGCGCAAGGCATGTTCAGGCGGGAGAACCGCCATGATCTCGAACTTGAATAACGGGATATGGCTCAGATCACGCTGTTTTTCTGGCAGGCTGCCAATCACCAGGTCGGCTTTGCCCTCATGCAACAAGTGCCAGGGATCGCTATGAAAGCCTGCGACCAAATCAATCTCCACTTCTGGCCAGGCACGGCGGAAAGCATCCATTACGGGGGTGAGCCAGTCAAAACAGGTGTGGCATTCCAGCACCAGCCTTAATTCACCAGACTGGTCGCTTTTCAGGCGTATCAGGTCACGCTCGGTTTTATCCAGTGCCTCAAGCACTTCGCGCGCCAGCTGTAATAGCCGGTCACCTGCAGGGGTGAATCGTATGCCGTGGGCGGTGCGCTGGAACAGGGTGATTGCGTAATGGGTTTCCAGCACGCGGATCTGGTGCGAGAGTGCAGATTGCGTGAGAAACACACGCTCAGCCGCATGGGCGAGCTTACCAGTGTCAGCAATGGCAACCAGGGATTTCAGGTGACGGATTTCCAGCATGATGGCATTGCCCTGCAAGAGTGATATGAATTTAATTCAAGTCTATCAAAAAAACTTTCGCTTTTTTAAAGTTTTTGCATCCATGACAATGCGTCATCGTTATTTTGATCAGGAACCATATCATGGCAATTGCACACATCCTTGGCTATCCGCGCATTGGCGAAAAACGCGCACTGAAGTTTGCCCAGGAATCTTTCTGGAAAGGCTCACTGAGCGCCTCCGGCTTGCAGGAGGTGGGGCAGGACTTGCGCGAACAACACTGGAAGAAACAGCAAAAGGCGGGGCTGGGGTTGGTTACCGCAGCTGATTTTACCTTTTACGACCATGTGCTGGATCATGCCATCCTGTTTGGGGCCACGCCATCTCGCTTTGGCTTCTCAGGGATACTGAATGAGCAGGATTACTTTGCATTGGCGCGCGGCAATGCCTCCCAACCTGCCATGGAAATGACCAAGTGGTTTGATACCAATTACCACTATATTGTCCCTGAATTGAATGCCGATACTGAGTTTTCCATCAACGCGCACGACTTTCTCTCACGTCTGGATGAAGCGCAAAAGCTGAGTAAGGCAGTAAAGCCGGTGATTCTTGGTCCAGTCAGTTTTATCTACCTGAGCAAGGCCAGGGGGATTAATCGACTGGATCTACTGGACAAGCTTGCTGAGCAGTATGCGCATTTACTGAAAGAGCTGCATCATCGCAAGATTGAATGGGTGCAGATTGACGAGCCCATTTTTGCACTGGACTTGAGCGATGAATGGTTGAAAGCATTTGAGCGTGCGTATGCCTGGTTCCGCACCTCCAGGCCCAAGCTGTTGTTGACGACATATTTTGCCAATGTAGCGCGCTATCAGGGCTACATCACCAATCTGCCGGTGGATGGGGTGCATATCGACCTGGTACGTGCGCCTGAGCAGCTTGCTCCCTGGCTCAATGCTTTGCCTGGCCACTGGGTACTCTCAGCGGGCGTGGTCGATGGCCGCAATATCTGGCGCAATGATCTGGATCAAAGTCTGCAAATTCTCAAGCCGCTGGCACAGAAACTGGGGGATCGCTTGTGGGTGGCTTCCAGTTGCTCCCTGTTGCATACCCCGGTGACCCTGGCGCATGAAGAGAAGCTGGATGCAGAGGTGAAGTCCTGGTTGGCGTTTGCCGATGAGAAACTGGAAGAGCTTGACCTGCTGGTAAAGGCCATCAATGAGGGAGAGGGCGTGGTGGCGGAAGCGCTGGCCATATCCCGCACTGCGATTGCCGCACGCCAGGCCTCGCCACGGGTGCATTCTGCGGCTGTAAATGCAAGATTGGCCGCGTTGAGCGAGATCAATGAGGAGCGCCAGAACCCGTTTGCCGAGCGTAAACATGCCCAGCATGCAAGGCTAAAACTGCCCTTGCTGCCCACCACAACGATAGGCTCTTTCCCGCAAACAGCTGAGATTCGTGCCAGTCGTGCTGCGTTCAAGAAGGGCGAGATTCCGGCAGCGCAGTATGCAACTGATATGGAAAACCATATTAGCTATGCCATCCGGGAGCAGGAGGCATTGGATATTGATGTGCTGGTCCATGGCGAAGCAGAGCGTAACGACATGGTGGAGTATTTTGGTGAGCAATTGGCCGGATATGCCTTTAGCCAGCATGGCTGGGTACAGAGTTATGGTTCACGTTGCGTGAAGCCACCAGTGATTTATGGGGATGTGTATCGCCCGGTCGCCATGACGGTGGAAACCGCACGTTATGCACAATCGCTGACAACACGCCCGGTCAAGGGCATGCTGACAGGCCCGGTAACTATGCTGCAATGGTCATTTGTACGCGATGACCAGCCGCGTCAAATCACGGCATTACAACTGGCATTGGCGATTCGCGATGAAGTGGATGATTTGCAGCAGGCCGGGATTGCCGTGATCCAGATTGATGAACCTGCTTTCCGCGAGGGATTGCCCTTGCAAGGCGCTGAGTGGAAGCAGTATCTGGATTGGGCGGTGCGTGCCTTCAAACTATCGGCAAGCGTGGCAGAGGATAGTACGCAGATTCACACCCATATGTGCTATTCAGAGTTTAACGACATCCTGCCTGCCATTGCGGCCATGGATGCTGATGTGATCACGATAGAAACTTCACGATCACACATGGAGCTGCTGGATGGTTTTGGTGAGTTCAAGTACCCGAACGAGATTGGACCGGGTGTTTACGATATTCACTCTCCACGCGTACCTTCCGAGCAGGAAATCGAGAAGCTCATGCAGCGTGCCGTTGAGGTAGTGCCAGTTGAACAACTCTGGATCAACCCGGATTGCGGGCTGAAAACCCGTGCATGGGAAGAAACGCGTGCCGCATTACAGAATATGGTGACTGTGGCTAAAGCCTTGCGCCAGAAATATCAGTCTATATAGCTATTGTTCGCTTGATAGCGTCTGCAAATGCCAGGATTTGCCTGAAGGTTTGCTGGATTCACTGTTAATAACAAGTGAATCCAGTACTCACCAGCTAGTCCTGGTATTTTTCTATCCGTCTTATTCATTCACTGCACGGCTTTATTCACTGTGCGGCAGGATGGTGGCCAGGGCCTGTTTGATCGTCAGTGCATCCGTAGGACGTACGACTCTGGAGACCTCCAGGCCATCCCGCATGAAAATCAGGGTAGGCCAGAGTTTGACGCTGAAACTGCGGCCCAGGCGTTTACCTTTGCCATCTTCAATCCTGATATGCAGCAAGCTGGAGTTAGAGGGCAGTGCCTGCCTGATCAGAGGCTGCGCCGCCTGGCAATAACCACACCAGCCAGTACCAAATTCCAGTACGACCGCACCTTGCATTGCATCAACTTCTGCGCGGCCGGGATCAGGGGTGATGGGGGTAGGAGGATCTATGCTCATTTGAGTACCAATTTTATCGCCTGTTCAGGTGGACGGCAAAGCGCATTTGATGGTTCCTCATCTGCCTATTCATCATGAAAAAATTTATGCTTATAAATCCGATATATATGAAATTTACCCTGCAATATATCAATATGTAGTGGTTTTAAATTCACACAACCCCATTTCCTTGGGGTATAGTTCAGGCCACTACGGTGTTCGACTTTCATTCAAAAAGCCGACAATAAGGGAATGCGGTGCAAGGGGATAAGCTGTAATCCGCAGCTGCCCCCGCAACTGTAACCGGATAGCAGATTGCCAACTCTGATGGTCACTGAGTCTGTCTTGATTGGCTTGGGAAGGCCGACAATCTGCGATGACCCGGAAGCCAGGAAACCTGCTGTAGATAAATTTCATAACGTTTGAGGCGGGGTGTTCTCGGCAGATGCACGGTGTGTTGGCGCGTATCGCTTTCATGCTGTTTGCAATGCTGGCCTTGAGCCGGTGCATATTCGTCAGATTGATGCTTGATCCAGGCTTGGCCTGGGCTTGATGCGCTGTGTTGAGGCACCCTGCTTCCTGAACTGGGAGCCATAAATGACAAAGTACGAATCTATGAAAGCCACCAAGCGTGATGGTCGCTTGGAGCCTATCAATCTCGACAAAATTCACCGCGTGATTGATTGGGCAGCACAGGGCCTGAATAATGTGTCGGTTTCCCAGGTGGAGTTACGTTCCCACATCCAGTTTTATGATGGCATTCGTACCGATGCTATCCACGAAACGATTATAAAGTCTGCCGCCGATCTGATTTCTGAAGAAACACCAGACTATCAGTACCTGGCAGCGCGCCTGTCTATTTTTCACTTGCGCAAGATCGCTTATGGCCAGTTTGAGCCGCCGCACCTGTTTGCCCATGTGACGCATCTCACCGAGATGGGTAAATACGACCAGCATCTCCTGAAGGATTACACTCAGGAAGAGTTTGATGAGCTGAATGGCTATATTGATCACTGGCGCGATATGAATTTTTCTTACGCCGCGGTCAAGCAGCTTGAGGGTAAATACCTCGTGCAAAATCGGGTATCGAAGAAAATTTACGAGAGCCCACAGTTTTTGTACATCTTGGTTGCTATGTGCTTGTTTGCCAAGTACACAGGCAAGGCACGCCTGGATTACATCAAGCGTTTTTATGATGCGGTTTCTACCTTCAAGATTTCCCTGCCAACGCCCATCATGTCTGGCGTGCGTACACCTACTAGGCAGTTCAGCTCATGCGTACTGATTGAGTGTGATGACAGCCTGGATAGTATCAATGCGACTACCAGTGCGATTGTGAAATATGTATCCCAACGTGCAGGGATAGGCGTGAATGCAGGACGTATCCGCGCCCTGGGTAGTGAAATTCGCAATGGTGAGGCCCAGCATACGGGTTGCCTGCCTTTCTACAAGCTGTTCCAGTCTGCAGTGAAGTCTTGCTCGCAGGGCGGTGTACGTGGCGGGGCGGCTACCTTGTTCTATCCAATCTGGCACCTGGAAGTGGAGTCATTGCTGGTGCTCAAGAACAATCGCGGCGTGGAAGAAAACCGTGTGCGTCACCTGGATTATGGTGTGCAGATCAATCGCCTGATGTATCAGCGCCTGATTAATGGCAAGAACATTACCTTGTTCTCACCGCATGATGTCCCTGGCTTGTATGACGCCTTCTTTGCTGACCAGGACGAGTTTGAGCGTCTCTATTTGCAATATGAGCTGGATGACAGCATCCGCAAGCGCAGCCTGCCTGCTGTCGATCTGTTCTCGCTGGTGATGCAGGAACGTGCGGGTACTGGTCGTATCTATATTCAGAACGTCGATCATTGCAATACGCACAGCCCATTTGACCCTGCGGTGGCCCCTGTACGCCAGTCCAACCTGTGTATGGAAATTGCATTGCCGACCAAGGCATTGAATGACATCAATGATGCAGAGGGTGAAATTGCCCTGTGCACCTTGTCCGCATTCAATCTTGGTGCCCTGGAGACTCTGGATGAGCTGGAAGGCTTGTCTGACCTGGTGGTTCGCGCCCTGGATGCCTTGCTTGAGTATCAGGATTATCCAGTGAAAGCAGCGCTGAATGCCACGGATAAACGCCGCTCCCTGGGTGTTGGCGTGATCAACTATGCTTATTACCTGGCAAAAAATGGTACCAACTACACCAGTAATGATGCACTTGGGTTGACTCATCGCACCTTTGAAGCCATCCAGTATTACCTGTTGAAAGCATCAGTGCAGTTATCCCGTGAGTTTGGCCCATGCCAGGCTTTCCAGGAAACCACTTATGCCAAGGGTATATTGCCAATCGATACCTACAAAAAGGATCTGGATGCGGTGTGCAGTGAGCCGCTACAACTTGATTGGGAAAGCCTGCGCAAGGATATCCAGGCGCATGGCCTGAGAAACTCGACCCTGACAGCCTTAATGCCCTCAGAGACTTCCAGTCAGATTGCCAATGCGACCAATGGGATTGAACCGCCACGTGGTCTGGTCTCAGTCAAACAATCCAAGGATGGTATTTTGCGTCAAGTGGTGCCAGAAATTGATCGCTTGCGTGACCAGTATCAACTGTTGTGGAAAATGCCTAACAATGAAGGTTATCTGAAATTGGTTGGGGTTATGCAGAAGTTTGTTGACCAGTCTATCTCGGCCAATACCAACTATGATCCAACCCGCTTTGAAGGTGGGCGTGTGCCGATGAAGCAACTGCTGAAAGACTTGTTGCAGGTGTACAAGCTGGGTATCAAGACGCTTTACTACCACAACACCCGCGATGGGGCGAGCGATGGCTCAAATGCAGAGGCAGAAGATGACTGCGCAGGTGGTGCGTGCAAGATTTAAGCGCTACAAGACAAGGTGCACGTTTCCGCCAGTTGTATGAGACTGGTGGAAGCCTGCCATCTGTCCTGGACGACATTGTGTAATGCATTTAATGAACGATAGAGAAAAAATCCATGGCGTATAGCATTTTTTCCAAGAACGACAACGAACAGTTAAAAGAGCCGATGTTCTTCGGTCAGCCAGTCAATGTTGCGCGGTATGATCAGCAGAAATACCCCGTCTTTGAAAAACTGATTGAAAAGCAGCTTTCCTTCTTCTGGCGCCCTGAGGAAGTCGATGTGTCACAGGATAGGTCTGATTACCAGAACTTGCCTGAGCATGAGAAACACATTTTCATCAGCAACCTGAAATACCAGACGCTGCTGGACTCGATACAGGGCCGTAGCCCGAATGTCGCCTTGCTGCCGCTGGTTTCCCTGCCTGAGCTGGAAACCTGGATTGAGACCTGGGCGTTTTCCGAAACTATACACTCGCGTTCTTATACCCATATCATCCGTAATATCGTCAATGATCCCTCGGTGATCTTTGATGACATTGTGCGCAACGAGAACATCACGGCACGCGCGCTGGATATTTCTGGCTATTATGATGACCTTATTCACCAGACCATGCTGTATTCACAGTTGGGCGAAGGTGAGCACATCATTAATGGCGAGCTCAAGTCAGTCAATCTGCGCCAGCTCAAGAAACAGCTGTATTTGTGCCTGATGAACGTCAATATCCTGGAAGCTATCCGCTTCTATGTGAGTTTTGCCTGTTCATTTGCTTTTGCCGAGCGCAAGCTGATGGAAGGTAATGCCAAGATCATTCGCCTGATCGCCCGCGACGAAGCCCTGCACCTGACCGGCACGCAGCATATGCTCAACATCATGCGCTCCGGCCAGGATGATGCCGAGTTTGCGGAGATTGCCGTTGAGCTGCAACAAGAGTGCTTTGAGATGTTCCGTGATGCTGCCAACCAGGAGAAGAAGTGGGCAGAATACCTGTTCAAGGATGGTTCTATGATAGGCCTGAACAAGGATATTCTCTGCCAATACGTCGAACACATCACCAATAACCGCATGGCCGCTGTTGGCTTGCCACCGGCATTTGAAAATGCCAAGAGCAATCCTATCCCATGGATCAATACCTGGCTGGCCTCGGATACGGTTCAGGTAGCACCTCAGGAAGTTGAGTTGAGCTCATACCTCATTGGTCAGATCGACTCGGAGGTCTCAGCTGACGATCTCAACGACTTTGAACTGTGAGTGTTGTTCGCAGCCAGCACATCAGTTTTAGCCTAACCCCGCATGAGACTCTGCTGGATGGCCTTGAACGTACTGGCCACGAAGTAGAGTACCAATGCCGGGGAGGGTATTGCGGCATATGCCGGGTGCGATTGCTTGATGGTGAAATTCGTTATCTGGAACAGCCATTGGCATTTATTGCCTCAGATGAGATTCTACCGTGTTGTTGCGTGCCTAAGGCGGATATCCGGGTGGATTGTGAGCTCAGGCCCGAGCTGCGGGATTGGCATCAGCAAGAAGATATGTTTCCTGTGCAGCAGTCACTTTTTGCCGAAGAGTTACTGCATCCAGACCAGCTTATTCCTGCAAAAAAGATGCGCCGAAGAAAATCCAGCAAGCCCAAAGTTCAGGCAAATAATCTATCCCTGTTTTAAATGTGTTGTTTTTTTGCTGAATCTAGCAACATTGAATGTAAATAGAATGTAAAAATTCTCATTTGATAATGATGTTGAGAATTATTTTTAATAAAATCCCTGCTTTTCTTCATGTCAGGGAAAGTAATGAAGCAATCTTCAATATTGGCAATTCAGAAGCCAAAGCTTGTTTGCGTCTTGGTGAGTGCATTGTTTGCAATGCCTACTATTGCTGCAGAAGACAAGCAATCTTCCGTATTGCCAGAAGTCGCTGTTGTTAGCGCAAAAGATGGCAGTGAATCTAAAAGCTATGTTGCCAAAAAAACCAGAAGTGCAACAAAGACAGATACCCCGATTGGTCAAATTGCACAATCCGTTTCAGTGGTAGACCGTAAGGAACTGGATGATCGTAATGCCCAAAATCTTAATGATGCACTCGGCTATACCGCAGGCGTGCGTATGGAAATGCTGGGCATGGATAGTCGTGCAGAGTCCTATAGTATCCGGGGGTTCGCTGGCGGCCTTAATACCACAGATGATGGGGCTTCTACCTTATTCCTGGATGGGCTGAAAGTGCAGGCTGGTGGGCAATGGAATCGTCCTTCCTTTGATGTGTTTGGCCTTGAGCGTGTTGAAGTCATGAAGGGCCCATCTGCTGCCATATATGGTCAGATTGCCCCCGGTGGCATTATCAACCTAGTCAGCAAGCGCCCAAATGCCAACCATGTCAATGAGTTACGTGTCCAGGGTGGCAGTTTTGATCAATACAAGGCAGCATTCGACTTGGGTGGCAGCCTCGCGGATGATCAGTCTGTACTGTTCAGGCTTGTCGGTTCCTTCAGCGATGGTAATTCACAGCTAAAACATACTGAGCTTGAACGCACATTTTTTGCGCCTAGCCTGCTGTGGCAGATATCAGACAACACTAGCTTGACCTTGTTGGCGCAATACCAGCGTGACAAGGGCGGCTCGACTTTCCAGTTCCTACCTTACTACGGCACTTACAAGCCATCTTCCAATAGGCAACGCATGAAGGTGGACACCTTTATCGGTGAACCTGACTTTAATACTTGGGACAGGGAGCAGTCTGCGATAGGCTGGGCATTTGAACATCGTTTCAATGACACTTGGCAGTTCCGCCAGAGTCTGCGCTACACCAGCCTGGATTATATCTATGAAGGTATGGTGAGCCGCGCCAATGGATTGAATGGTATTGCGAATCCCCGCACCGGGACGCGCGGCACTGGCAAGTCTGAAAGTGTCACTGTCGATAATCAATTACAAGCTAACTTCAAGACTGGGGATGTAGGGCATACAGTATTGCTGGGGCTGGATGCACAGAAGGCTGATTGGAACAACACTCGGGTTAACCAGAACAACCTGCCGGGCGTCAGCATGTTTAACCCGGTATATACCGGGTTTAATGGTAACTTTGGATCAGCGGCGACCTCAACACCCTACGACTCCACTCAACGCCAGACAGGCTTCTACGCTCAAGAGCAACTGAGTTGGAACAACTGGCACCTGAGCCTGGGTGGGCGTTATGACCGCTTTGATAATCATCTCACTAATGCTGCAGCTAGCCGCCCAGTGGCGGCACATTTTGATTTCGATGATCATTCGTTCACTTGGCGCACAGGTTTGCTCTACCAGTTCCAGAATGGTATTGCACCATATTTCAGCTACTCCACTTCTTTCGAGCCAGGCAGCATGACAGCCATCACGCTCTCGGATAGCCGCAAACCGGTCAAGGGTGACCAGTACGAAGTTGGTGTGAAGTGGGCCCCTGAAAATGGTAATACCTTGCTGACTGCCTCTGTGTACGAAATCACTCAGGAAAACCGTTTTGTCACCGAGCCCAATGCGGCGGGCTGTACGACCTTGACTGGTAGTGCTACTGGTTGTTCACGCCAGGTGGGTGAAGCCAAGATTCGTGGTGTGGAAATCGAGGGTAAGACCAAACTGGGGGAGCACTGGAATCTGTTGGGTAGCTATACCTACATGGATAGTGAAATCACCAAGACCGAGCTTGCAGCGGAACGTGGCAATGCCTTGACCCAGGTACCCAAGCATATGAGCTCGCTGTGGGCAAGTTATGTATTTACCAGTGGCTATCTGGATGGATTAAATGTAGGCGCTGGCATTCGTTACACTGGGGGCTCTTATGGCTCGGTTTCTCCAGCTGCTGGTGCACCTGCAGATAATCCATTGCTGTATACCGACGGCTATACCACGTATGACGCGGCAGTTCGCTATAACCTCAAGTCACTCGGATATTCCGGTGCTGAATTCAGTATCAACGCCAATAATCTGACTGACAGGCTATATGTCACGTCATGTACTGGTATGACGGCCTGTTTCTATGGCATGGGCCGTAATGTTACTGCTACCCTGAAATACAACTGGTAATTTGAAACCTGGTTACCCACTTGGTGGTGGGTAACCATTTTTGGAGCACGATATTGAAATCAAGATTATTCTTTGTGGCTGCTGTAATGGCAGCCTTAGTCATGTCCACGCCATTAACACAAGCTCAGGATAGTACCCAGCCATGGCATGAGGCAACGCTGCCCATTGCCCAGCAACGCGATATGGTGTCTGCAGTCACGGGAAAGACCTACAGAATTTTTCTTTACCAGCCTGCGGGAACTCCGCCAGCTGAAGGCTATCCAGTCATCTATGTGCTCGACGGCAATACCATGTTTTCTCCGGTTGCCATGCTGGTGCACGGGCAGTCGCAACGACGCGATGCCACGGGTATTATCCCGGCCATTGTCATAGGCATAGGCTACCCGACGAAGGGCCTGCTGGATGAAGTGGCCAGGGCAGAGGATTACACGCCACCAGCTCCTGACCTCAGCAATACGGGTGATACGCGCGCCACACGGCAGGGCGGCGCAGATAAATTCCTTGAGTTCATCGAGACTGAACTCAAGCCACAACTAAAGGGTGAACTGCCAATCAACCCCAGCAAGCAGGCCTTGTTCGGACATTCGTATGGCGGGCTGTTCACCTTGCATGTACTGTTTACCAAGCCCCAGGCTTTCCAGACTTATATCGCCTCCAGCCCCTCCATTTGGTGGAACCAGCAATACATTCTGCAAGAGCGCCAGCACTTTGCACCGCAGGATGATGCAGGCAAGCGCCTGCTGTTGATGGTGGGTAGCCTGGAGCAACAGGCGCCTGCCAATGTCGAGAATACTGGGCAACGGTTGGCACATGCCCAGCGCCGCCGCATGGTGGATGCTGCGCGTGAGCTGACTGCTGACTTACAGGGCTTGAAGCCATCCATACTGGACACGCACTTTTACATACAGCCGGGCGAGAACCATGGCTCTGCCATGTTGACGGGTACAGTACGTGCAGTTGAATTTTTTGTAGGCCAGCGCAGCTTTGGCAAAGAGGATTCCAGCAAGCCATGAAGCCGGGTGTGGATATATTGCTCAGAGTGCTGGCCGGGTTTGTCGGGGGCTACGGCCTCACTGTGCTGGTGAATCTGCTCTGGGTGCTGACCTGGCCTGGACACAGGGCAGACGCGGTGTATTGGGGTACTTTCTTTCCTTATGTTGTATTCGTGATTATCTTGCTGCTGGCCTTTGCTCTGCGCAGTGCCTGGCGTGCCTGGGCCTGGGTATTGGGTTTGTCTGCATTGTTATTGGTATTGCTGGCCTTGCTCAGGTTTTTTAAATGAAAAAGACGTTTTCTCTTTCCATGGCCTGGTTGCATACCTGGCTTGGGCTTTATCTGGGCTGGTTGTTATTCGCGGTCTTTCTGACGGGAACCATGGCGGTGTTCGAGCACAGCATCACGCACTGGATGCAGCCAGAGGCGTTGGTCAAACCTGCGCATGCAGAGGTGATCTTGGCACGTCAACTGGATATCGCCCAAGCTTACCTTGAACAGCATGCTAACCGGGAAAAAGGCAGCAACTGGATGATCGCGCCGATCTCTGACAACCATCCCAGCTTGGAGGTGAGGTGGCGAGTCAAAGGAGAGGCGCACGAGGTGTTATTGAATCCCTTGAACGGGGAAGTCGTGAGTACGCGCGAGACAGAAGGGGGCGCAATGCTGACGCATTTTCACTACACCTTGCTGGCCGGCCTGACGGGTACCTTGATTGTCGGCATGGCTGCCGTGGTCATGCTGGTAGGCCTGATTAGCGGGATAGTGATCCATAAGCGTTTCTTCAAGGATTTTTTTACTTTCCGCAGGCGCTCCTCTGCGCAACGATCCTGGCTGGATGCGCATAATGTTGCGGGGGTGCTGATTTTGCCATTCCTGTTCATGATTACCTACACCGGGCTCGTCATGCAACCCAATACCTTCCTGCCTTTGGGCATCAAGGCCGTGTATGAGAACCCGCGTGCGCTGCGCGGGGATGCCGTGCAGTCGTTTGAACAGCCTTATCAAGCGGAAACGGCAAAGATGATCAAGGTTTCAAGCCTGTTACCACAGGCTCAGGCTGCGATACAAAGCGTAGGCTGGCTGATGATACAGAATGGCGGGGATGCTGGTGCTGTGGTGGAATTTTTCCAGAATCTTGATCGTCGTATCTCGGCCGTGGCCGATCATGCGGCATTTAGTGCGGTTACTGGCAGGATGCTGGGTGTTCAAACTGAGTGGCGCGATTCAGCCTATGTTTACCGCGGTTTTGTTGGTATCCATATGGCCATGTTTGGCGGCTGGGTGATGTCCTGGCTTTACTTCCTTGCTGGTTTGGTGAGCTGCGGGCTGATCGCCACTGGCTTGATCCTATTTACCATCAAGCGCCGCAAGCGACCCGAGCATGAGTTTGGTGCAATGAGCACACGCATTTACAGCTTGATTGAGGCAATCAATATTACCGCTGTGATGGGCAGCATTAACGCCATCTTGATTTATTTCTGGGCCAATCGTGTGTTGCCCATGGAGATACCTGAGCGTTCCAGCTGGGAGGTGCGCGCATTTCTTCTTACCTGGCTAGTCAGCTTGCTGCATGCGCTGTTGCGCAAGCCTCTGTATGCATGGCGTGAGCAGCTCGTGTTTGCAGTCCTTTTATGCTGGTTGCTGCCACTGTGTGCACGGCTGAATGGCCTGCCCTCGCTGCTAGAGTTCTGGCGACATGGTGATGGTATCGCTTTCGGTGTGGAAGCCACTATCTTGCTAATGGGCCTCCTGCTTGCGACAGCTATTCCCAAGGTATCCAAGGCAATTCACGGTGTGCCCTCAAAAAGGACAGCCGGTTCGCATAAAGTGGCCTATTAGTGACCAGGTGATATGGCTGGGGCATGATGAAAATGAGCGAGGAAATGGAGTGAATGATATTTCTGTAGTGCTGACTTGTCTTCTGGCCTATGGACTGGCATATGCCGGCATGGCTTCATTTAGCTTAGGTATGGAAAAGCATTATGTTCAGGCCAGGGTAAGTGATTTAACTGCAAGCAGGAAAAAACTGTTCAAGGCAACAGGCTGGAGCTTCCTGATTTTGGCAGTGTTGCCAGCCATTTATGGCTGGGGACTGACGATAGGCATTGTCTTTTGGACTGGGTTTGTCTCATTGGCAGCGATTAGCGTGGTGCTGGTGCTGTCGTATTTCCCCAAGCGACTTATCTGGCTCGGAGGGGGTGTTGCAGGCATTGCTCTTTCCGTATTGCTGCTTGCCATGCTCTAGCTGCCGTCTTGTGCAGGGCAAGCATCCTGTTAGTTTCTGTCTGTTGGGCGCGAGCTGGAAAAGATATCCCATAAGGTCACGAATAAAGCGGCAATCAATGGGCCAATCACAAAGCCGTTCAAGCCAAACACTGCCATCCCACCCAGTGTTGAGATGAGTACCACATAGTCAGGCAGCTTGGTGTCCTTGCCGACCAGGATGGGGCGCAGGACATTGTCGACCAGTCCGATGACAAATACGCCAAATGCGATCAGTGTCGCACCTTGCCATACTGCCCCCGTTGCCAGAAAGTAAATTGCCACCGGCCCCCAGATCAGGCTGGCGCCCACCGCAGGCAAGAGCGAGAGAAACGCCATAATCACAGCCCAGAGCAATGGCGCCTGGATATCCAGTATCCAGAAAATCAGGCCGCCCAACGCCCCCTGGGTGATGGCTACCAGAATGTTACCTTTAACTGTGGCCCTGATCACGGTGGTGAATTTGTTGAACAGGTGACGCTTATGCTCAGCGCTTAACGGGATGGCCTGCTTGATTTTCATGGAGAGGGCGGCACCATCTCTAAGCAGGAAAAACATCAGGTACATCATGACACCAAAGCCGACGACAAACTCCAGGGTATTCTGGCCTATGCTCAAGGCCTTGGTGGCCAACAACTGGCTGGCCTGCATGGAAACATGACTGAGTTTATCCTGGAAGGATGAAATGTCGGTCAAGCCAGAGCGTGCCAGAATGTTGGTGACAAAAGTAGGCAGCGCATCAATGATCTGCTGAAAATACAGGGCCGGATTGATCTGGCCGGATTTAAGTTTCTGGAATAAGGCTGCACCCTCGTGTACCAAGGAACTTGCAATCAAGATCACTGGGAAAATGACAATCACAATACACGTCATCAATGTGCCAAAGGCGGCGAGATTCTTGCGCTTGTTAGTCAGCCCCAGCAGGCGGCGGTAAAGCGGTGTAAACAGCATCGCCAGTATCGCGCCCCAGAATACTGCACCATAGAATGGCAGCAGAATCACGACCAGCGCGGCTGAGACTGCAATGAGCAGGAAAATAAAGGATTTGTTATGAAAGTCGGTATTGTTCATGAGGATGCAGTGTAATCAGAAATGTGGCGAATTGCTGAGCTATTTATTTCCACATGACATCGCTTTGATTACTAATCGCAGACTCAAGCAGCTTGATCAGGGGTAATGCTCTGCTAGGCAGGCCGATATTGGGCTCCTGACTTTCATTGTCGTGATTGACGGCTGAGGCTGGAATTGTGCTCAGGCCTTGTTTCAGTTGGGCCAAGGCTTGTGGTACATCTGCGGCAAGAATAGCGCCGGGCACCGTGCCACTGTGTCCCATGAGTTTGAGGAGCTGGCTGACAACGTCGCCAAACATGGTAATGTCGCTATAACGTGCGGTGGAGAAGGTAACAAGCATGATGGAAGTCCTGAGGATAATGATGAGGAATGAAGGTGCTTGTTGCACCATCAGCCCTGAGATGATGGTCTGCTGGCTGATGGCGAGTGGCTGTCAAGCCTAGTTGTTCTTGCTACCTGGGCCAGCCAAATACCATACAATCAGGCCTAGTACCGGGAATATCAGCACGCCTAGTATCCATAGGATTTTCTTTATCGTATCTGCCGAACTCTGGATAATCTTGATGATGGCATAAATGTCTGCAACGAGGATCAGTAAGGCAATAATGCTTTGCATGGTTTTTTCCTTTTTCTGGGTTTCTATCTTTATAAGAGTACGGCAGGCTCCCTGCTGCAACCGTGAGAAATATACGCCGCACATGCAATCCGTAATATCAGACTACACTGAATTACATGTAGGAATCTACCGACTCCTTCCTGGCTTGGCTATCTGTTTGTTGAAGGGCATGGCCACATATGCAGAAGGCTGATTCTCATTTTATTCCGGTGACATTGCTGACGGGATTCCTGGGTAGTGGTAAAACCACCTTGCTGAACCGATGGCTGCAACAGCCTGAGATGGCGGATACCTTGGTGATTATCAATGAGTTCGGACAAGTGGGTTTGGATCATCTGCTGGTTGCCCATCAGCCTGATAGCACGACAGTGGTGGAGTTAAATAATGGGTGTCTGTGTTGTAACTTGCGCACTGATCTCAAGCAAACACTCAAGGACATCAGCTGGCGATTTTCCCGCCATGGGCAGCGTCAATTCAAGCGCGTGGTCATCGAGACCAGCGGCCTGGCCGATCCGGCTCCTATTTTGCATACCATCATGAGCGATGCCTATGTGTCAGCTTATTACCGTCTGGACAGCATAGTGACGGTGGTGGATAGCGTACATGTCCTGGAAACGCTGGAGCAGTTTCCTCAAGCGCTAAAACAGGTGGCCGTTGCAGATGTGCTCTTGCTGACCAAGGTAGACCTGGTAAATGCAGGTGTGCAACATGCGGTGGAAAGCAGGCTGCGGGGCTTGAATCCATCAGCCCGCTTGCATCAAGTGCAAGGCAGTTCAACGAGCATGGACTGGATATTCAGCGGCCAAGATGCTGACGGGCGATTCCCGCATTGGTTACCAGCACAGGCACAAGCGCCGATGTCTGAGCATCAACAGCAGAGTATTAGCACTATTAGTGAGCAGCTGGATCTGCCTATAGATTCCGATGTGTTTGCGGCATGGCAGGATGCACTACGCGGCTTTGCTGGCCCTGGCTTGCTACGTTTCAAGGGCTTGTTTCACCTGGTGGGTCAGTCACAACCCGTGGCGCTGCATGCAGTACAACATGTCATGCATGCGCCTGTGCTACTTAACTCATGGCCTGAGTCGATGGCTCCGCAAAGTCGCCTGGTATTTATTACGCAGGATATTGCTGAGCAAGATATTTTTGCCTTGCTGCAAAAGCTCCACTAGATCTGCATCAGGGCATCACGGATTTTCATCTCGTCCAGCCCTTTGCCAATCAATACCACACGCGTGATAGGTTCCTCTTCATCCCAGCCTTCAAGCAGGTTAGGTGGATATAGCGTGTGTTGTACGGCATGAATCGCCAAGGGAGCAGGTTGGTCTTCAGCGTGAACGATGCCCTTCATGCGCAGCAGATTTTCGCCAAATGTTGCACATAACCATTGCAGGGCTGGCTCCAACTGATGCCAGGTAAGCGGTTTAGGCATGGTCACGGTAAAACTGCTGATTTCATCATCATGCACGGCTTGTGGCAGCATGCCTCGCCCGGCTTTTGACCGGGCGGGAGCACGCAGCCATCGTTGGGGTTGTGCCTGCTTGCCACTGGGATCGAATAATCCAGCATCAATAATGGCTGCCGGTTCTATCTCGCCATGCTGGATGCGATATTGGGTAGCGCCCGGGTTCAGTGATTCCAGTGTTGCTGAGAGGGCTTGTAGTTGCGCTTCAGTCGCAAGGTCGGTCTTGGTCAGTAACAATACATCGGCAACGGCTGCCTGCTTGCGTGCCTCAGCATGCTGCTCAATCTGTTGGGTGCCATATATGCTGTCTATGGTCACGACCACGGCATCAAGCCGATAAGTCGATACGATGACTGGCTCATTCAGCAGATTGGCAAGGATAGGCCCCGGGTCGGCCATACCGGTAGTTTCTATAACCAGACGATTGAACTTCGGGATGGCTTCCAGCTGGCGCTTGAAAAAGAGGTCGCGCATGGTTTCAGCCAGCTCGTTGCTCAGGGTACAGCACAGACAGCCAGATTCCAGCAATACGGTATTGTCAGTGATATGCTCGCTTTCCACATTACGGGCCAGAATGTGGTCGAGTCCGGCAGCGCCGATTTCATTGATGATGACGGCCGTATCCTTCATGCCTGGATGATTCAGCAACTTGTTAAGCAGAGTGGTTTTTCCACTACCGAGAAACCCGGTCAACAAAGTAAGCGGGATGCGGTGGTCCAGCGTCATGGTGTGTAATTCCTTGAATCTTTACGAAGTGTATGCATCGCTACTGGCGCGGGCGATAACCAGGCTTATTTTAACCGAGAACAGCCTGAAGACGGTGCGCAACCGTTGCACAATCATTAAATCGGCTGATGGCTGCGCATGCCTGTTTCAATAATGGGGCATAGGGTGCTGTGATGGTAATCAGGATGTTAGCGGTAACTGGTTTACCATGTGGCTTCTTCTTCAGGCAGGTTCTCACGTTCCGCCCCCCATCCCGGGAATGGATCGGGGAAAGTCTGCCAGGCGGGCATTCCTAGATCCATTTCTCTCTCAGTGAGCAGGCATTGGTCGAACGACGTCGTTAATGCTGTCTTGTCCATATTGATGCCGATGAGGACGATTTCCTGCTGTCGGTCACCAAATTCGCCAGAAAATCGGCGATTGATCTGGGCTAAAGATTCACTATCCTGGGGCCAGTTACTTTTTGGCGTGGCCGCCCACCAGTAACCCGCCAGCTCATGTCTGGATACGACACCAGCCTGGGACCAACTGACGCAATAGGCTGGGCGTGAAGCGATCCAGAAATGTCCTTTTGATCGCACAACACCGGGCCACTCGCTGTTCATCCAGTCCCACAGGCGTTGAGGGTGAAATGGGCGCTGGGCACGATACACAAAGCTACGGATACCGTACTCTTCTGTTTCAGGCACATGCTCGCCACGCAACTCCTTGAGCCACCCCGGTGCCTCCTGTGCTGCTTCAAAATTGAAGAGCCCAGTATTCATGATGGTGTGCAGTGGAACCTTGCCAAAACTGCTGTGAGCGATGCGGGCACGAGGGTTGAGGCTGTTGAGGATGCCATGCAGACGACGGATTTCCTCTGCCGTTACAAGGTCTGTTTTGTTCAGTACGATAACATCGCAGAACTCAACCTGTTCAATCAACAAGTCCACAACGGTACGTTCGTCGTCTTCTCCCATGGATTCACCACGCGCAGACAATTGGTCGCGTGAGCCATAATCCTTGAGGAAATGATAGGCATCTACCACCGTGACCATGGTATCTAGCTGGGCGATGTCTGACAGACTTACCCCATTCTCATCGCGGAAGGTAAAGGTTTCTGCCACAGGGAGAGGTTCTGAAATGCCAGTGGATTCTATTAATAGATAATCAAATTTACCGGCTTCCGCCAGGCGTTTGATTTCAATCAGCAGATCCTCGCGTAGCGTGCAGCAGATGCAGCCGTTGCTCATTTCCACCAGTTTTTCTTCTGATCGTGACAGATCTGCCCCGCCTTCACGTATCAATTGGGCATCGATATTGACCTCTGACATATCGTTGACAATAACCGCCACGCGTTTTCCTTCGCGGTTATTGAGAATGTGGTTGAGCAGGGTGGTTTTGCCCGTACCGAGAAATCCAGAAAGTACGGTGACGGGCAGTTTTTTAAATTCACTCATGTGGATGGTCCTTGCGTAATGGGATATTCAGTGTGTTCAAGCGCGGAACTGGCGTTCGCGTTGTTCATGTCGTTCTTGTGCTTCCAGTGATAGTGTCGTGGTCGGTCTTGCGAGTAAGCGAGGCAGGCCGATGGGCTCTCCGGATTCTTCGCAAAAGCCATATTCACTGTTGGCGATTCGCCTTAGTGCCGCATCGATTTTCTTTTGCAGCTTGCGTTCACGATCACGTGTCCGCAGTTCCAGCGTATGCAGTTCTTCTTGCGTGGCACGGTCTGCAGGGTCAGAAAACTCTTCGTGTTCGCGCAGATGATTGCTGGTATCGCGTGCATTGTCGGCAATCTGCTCACGCTGTTTTTCTAACAGGGTTTTGAAAAATAGCAGTTGATCTGCATTCATGTATTGCTCCGCAGGCATGCCGAGCAGGGATTCTGGAGAAATGTTGGATGGACATTTTGGGGACATGATAAAAGACAGTTATGCAACAAAGTTGCATAATAAGGGCTGTTGGTTTTATTTGCAACTTTGTTGCACGTTGAGGAGGGGATGGTTTAAGCGGGATATAGCGGGGAAAATGCCGGAAGGGTTAGCTATAGCCTGTTTTTACAGGCTATAGCGTTGTAGCTGACAACGTTTGTTAAGGATGCAAGCTAATTTTTTTCAGTATTACAGTGATCACATTGACCTTTTATGTTGAGTTCAACCGACTCAACGGTAAAATGTGAAGGGACGCTGCTGGGAATCCTGGGTTTGACATCATCGAGGCAAAACATCTTGCCGCATGAGGTGCATTGAAAGTGCGCGTGGTGATGCTTGGCATTGCGCTGGGTCAACTGGAAACGCCTTGCGCGGTCTTCACCCATGATCGGGTGTACAAGATTGCACTCTACCAGCCAGTCCAGCACTCGATACAGCGTTACGCGGTCAAACGGGGCTTCCTGGGTAAGTGTGTGCAGGAGTTCTTGGTGAGTGAGTGGATGTTCTCCATCAAGCAGAACATTCAGCACCGCAACACGTGAGGAGGTCGGGCGTTGCCCAATCTCATGTATCATTCGTTCGGCATTATGCATAGGCCGTAAATTACAGACAATCAACCCGTGCCGTCAACTGGGCACGGCAAAAAAGCAGGATTATGAACGTATTTTTTGAAGAAGATGGCAGTTTCAAGGTTGCCTCCATCATGACGGAAAACCCCGGCTCCCTTCAGGTAGAAGCCATTTCCGGTAAACGCTCCAAGATCAAGACCGCCAATGTATTGTTGCGCTTTGAGGCGCCACTGGCTAGTTTCCTTGAACATGCAAATACTGAGGCTGAGGGCCTGGACATTCCTTTCTTGTGGGAATGCTGTGGCGAGCCCGAGTTTGGTTTTGAAGAGCTGGCACAGGAATATTATGGCAAGAAGCCAACGCCAGGCGAGGCTGCAGCGATTGCCATCCGCCTGCATAGCGCGCCTGTGTACTTCTACCGCAAAGGCAAGGGCCGTTACAAGGCGGCTTCTGAAGAAACCTTGCAAGCCGCACTGGCCGGGCTGGAAAAGAAGCGATTGCAGGCAGAAAAAGTGGCTCAGTATGTCGAGCAGCTGAAAGCAGGCCAGTTGCCTGAAGAGTTCAACGGCAAAATTGACGCGCTGCTATATCAGCCAGACAAAAACGGCCTGGAGTGGAAAGCGCTGGAACAGGCTTCCATTGAGTCTAACCAGCACATCGTACGTGTACTGGCAAACAGCGGGGCGATTAATTCAGTTCATGATTATCACTTTGGTGCTTTCCTGCGCGAGTATTTTGCCGAGGGAGAAGGTTTTCCAGAGGTTGATGCGCTGACGGTACCCGATGATCTGCCGCGTGCAGCCATTGAGGCCTTTAGTATCGATGACAGCACGACAACGGAAATTGATGATGCCTTCTCGCTGCAGCCCCTAGCTGATGGCGTGATCCGTGTCGGCATCCATATTGCTGCACCTGCGTTGGGGATTGCCAAGGATGATGTGCTGGACCAGGTAGCCATGCATAGGCTTTCCACGGTGTATATGCCAGGCCATAAAATTACCATGCTGCCGGAACAGGCTATTACGCCTTATAGCCTGAATGAAGGGGAATGGCGCCCGTCATTGTCGCTGTATCTGGATGTGGCACCTGATTTGAGCATACTTAAACGTGAGAGCCGGGTAGAGCTGATCCACGTAGTGGCCAACTTGCGACACGATACT
This sequence comes from Methylobacillus gramineus, assembly GCF_020532675.1. Classification (GTDB taxonomy): domain Bacteria; phylum Pseudomonadota; class Gammaproteobacteria; order Burkholderiales; family Methylophilaceae; genus Methylobacillus; species Methylobacillus gramineus. The sequence continues at coordinate 533,864 of NZ_JAJAVE010000001.1, forward strand.
CTGGAGCCATATTTCAATGAACATACGTTGGAGCAGGATAGCGGGCATCCTTACTGGCAGAGACTGCTGTTCCTGTTCAACCTGGCAGAGTCTCTCGAAAAAGGCCGTGGCAAGTATGATCCCACGCGTCCTATCCAGATTGATTACAACTTCTACGTCAACGCTGGCAAGGTGAGTATTCTGGGCCGCCGCCGTGGTGCCCCTATAGACAAGCTGGTAGCTGAGCTCATGATAGAAGCCAATAGCCATTGGGGTGGCCTGCTGGCGGAACACCAGGTGCCTGGCATCTATCGTGCGCAAAATGGCGGCAAGGTTTATATGACAGTCAAGGCTGAGCCGCATCAGGGCCTGGGTGTGGCCCAATATAGCTGGAGCACTTCTCCCTTGCGTCGTGGGGTTGATCTGGTGAATCAGCGCCAGATTATTTCTGTCGTACAAAACACAGAGCCGGTATATCCGGTAAATAGCGATGATCTTGCCGTCATCATGCGCAACTTTGACCAGACTTATAACGCCTACAATGAGTTCCAGACACGCATGGAGCGTTACTGGTGCTTGCAGTACCTGGTGCAGGAAGATATTCGTGAAATTGCTGCTACCGTCTGGCGTGAAAATCTGGTGCGACTGGATAACATCCCGCTTATGACCAAGGTACATGGCATGCCAGAGCTGGCAACCGGCACACGGGTGATCATCGAAATACAGAAGGTGGATACCTTGCTGATTGAGCTGGAAAGCCGCTTCAAGGCGCTTGAGCAACGGCAAGATGAAAGTGCAGCGGACGAAAGCGAGGCGGCCTGATGTTCAGGGTGGGCCGCAAAATCGCACGCAGCATCCATAAAGCCATCACCAGCGAGGACAGTGTAGACGTCAGTGAGCTGGATGGCGTACGTTCATTGCATCTGGGGTCGGACACCATCCAAAGCTCCATGCGGGTGAAAGACCCCTATGCATTGGAGCTCAGGTATTCGCGCGGCATGATGGTATTCCTGCTGTTTCATAAACAGCCCACAGACCTGGTCGTGCTCGGCCTCGGCGGTGGTTCCATCCCTAAATATGTGTATCACCACCTGCCCGCCATGAAAATCCGGGTGGTGGAAATCAATGCGCGTATCATTGAGGTGGCGCGCAGTCATTTCATGGTGCCCGATAACGATGCGCGTTTCGACATCATTGAAGGTGATGCTGCTGCCTATCTGCGCGATAACCCGGCAACCACCTCCATGCTGATGATGGATGCCTTTGGTAGCAGTGGCTTGCCGCCAGACCTGTGTTCGCAGGACTTCTTTGATTCCTGTGCGGATGCGATTACGCTGGATGGCATGTGTGCGATCAACCTTTGGGGTAGCGACAAGAATTACGATGTTTACCTGCAGCGCATAGAAACCAGTTTCCATGGACGTATACTGGTCATGCCGACAGGGCGGCCAGGCAATGTGGTGATCTTTGGGTTTAAGCGTGCACCGAATGATTTACGCTGGAGTACCTTGCGTGTCCGCGCCAAGGCACTAGAAGCAATACACAAAGTGGAGTTCCTCGAATTTGTCGAACGCCTGCGCGAACATAACCCTAGCACCAGCAACCGCTTATTGCTTGAATCCTAGCAATCAACAGCATACTGAAAGACAACATGCATTATCAATTTTTTGCCACTTGCCCACGCGGCCTTGAAACTATGCTGGTGGAAGAACTTACCAGCATCAATGCACGGCAGATCACTCCTACTGATGGAGGGGTTGGCTTTGCTGGCGATATGCTGCTGGTGTATCGCGCCAATCTTGAGAGCCGCATTGCAACGCGTATCCTGCTGCAGGTTGGCAAGGGCCGTTACGCCAATGAGGATGACCTGTATCAGGCTGCGTTCAATATCGACTGGAACCAGTGGTTTAATGTACGCCAGAATTTCATGGTGAAAGTCACCGGCGTCAAGTGTCCGCTGAAAAGCCTGGAGTTTGCCACCCTGCGCATCAAGGATGCCGTGTGTGATCGCTTCCGCAAGGAAGTGGGCAGTCGTCCCTCCATAGACACCCGTGAGCCAGATGTCAGGCTGCATGCCTATCTTGCTGCCGAGGATTACCTGCTGTATCTGGACACCTCCGGCGATCCGCTTTACCAGCGTGGCTTGCGCCGTGCCAGCATTGAAGCACCATTGCGCGAGAATTTGGCAGCTGCGATTCTGCGTCTGAGCGGATGGCAACCGGGCACTCCGTTGTTGGACCCGATGTGCGGAAGTGGTACCTTTTTGCTTGAAGCAGCCATGATGGCGCTGGACATTGCACCTGGCAGTGGCCGCAATTTCGGTTTTGAACGGTTGAAAAACTACAACGCTGGTGGCTGGCAATCGCTGTTGAAACAGGCCAAGAGCCGCGCCAAGCCAGTGAGTTTCCAGAAAATATACGGCAGTGATTCTGACCTGCGTGCTGTCCGTGTCAGCCGTCAGAACCTGCAACAGGCAGGCTTGCTGGACGCCGTGCAACTGGCGCACACCGAGTTTACAGCCGTGGTACCACCAGCGCCTGAAGGCACTCTGGTGGCTAATCCGCCTTATGGTGTACGCATAGGTGAAGATGAAGATCTGGCAGCGCTTTATCCCAAGATCGGTGAAGCATTGAAGAAGAAATTTGCTGGCTGGAATACTTATTTCCTTACCAACGACTTGCGCATGCCCAAGCTCATGCGGCTGGCACCGAGCAAGCGCACCCCGTTGTTCAATGGGCCGCTGGAGTGCCGCTTGTTCGAAGTGAAAATGGTAGCTGGCTCCAATCGCAAGGAAAAGCCTGATGCCTGATGTGCCTCAACCGGATTCGCTAGATCAATTACGCGCGCGTATCAATCACTTTGTACAGGAGCGTGACTGGGAGCAGTTCCACACGCCCAAAAACCTAGCAATGGCGATGATCGTGGAGGCGGCGGAAGTGGTGGAGCATTTCCAGTGGGACAGTCCGCAGGAAAGCATTACCCTGAGTGAAGAGCGCAAGACCGAGATCGGCCACGAACTCGCGGATACCCTGGTCTATCTGCTGCGGATTGCGGAAGTCTGCGGCATCGACCTGATTGCCGCTGCCAACGCCAAAATAGTACTGAACGCCAAGAAATACCCGGTGGAAAAAGCCAAAGGCAGCAACGCAAAATATACCGCCTATCAGGATCAGTAAGTTTCTTCAGCGCGTCTTTATTAATATTGTAATGAAGGCATTGAGCCGGAATCTTGTCTACCCATGATGATGTATCGAAAGCCGGGTGAACTGCCTGCTGACCTTGCTGTTGCCTAAAGCTTGCTAAAGTCCTGCCAGGTTTGTAGGGCACCAAGCTCCAGAGTGTCCTGATGGCGCAGTGATGAACCCTGAACGCCAAACTGCATAATGATGACGTCACGTTCCAGATGGCTACGGTTGGGTTGTCCACCATGTAGCAGGCTGGGGTGAATCGCAAGCATACTGCCCGCGCTGACGGTTGGATAGATCACCTGGTTTTCATCAGTTGCGGTTATATGGCATACATTCACATGGCTTGAAGCTACTATGCCTGTGCCTCCATTGATTTTCGACATCCCTTGTAACGGAATTAGTAGCCGCAAAAAACGATCATCCTCAGGACAGAAATACGTGTTTTCATTATCTCGGTGCCATGCGATGGCAGGCCCTGTGCCTGCAGGCTTGCGAGTCAGATTGGCGTAATGGAATACTATCTGGTTCAGTTCTGCCTTGAGTAATTTGGCCGCAATCGACCACAATACCTGTTCAGCCAGTAGTGATTTAAAGCGATCATCCAGACTCAGCAAATTCCCGATGATAAACGGTTCATTGTGTAAAGCGCTGGCCTCAATGCCGGGGTTCCGCTGAGGGCGGGACAGGGTTATTTCGCCTATATTTACGCTGTTCTTGATGACTGGGGGTTCAGCATGTCTGTGACGCGTGATGACACTATTGCAGGTGCTGGTTGCTAGGGCTAACCATGGTTGGCTGAGGATACCGGGGAAGGTCTGATATCCATCCTGGATATACGAAGCCTGAGACGCAGGGCTATTCATTTCCAGTGTGGTGAATGTTTGGCCGAGGGGTTAACTCTCGATATTGAATGATGATGCTACAGGTGCAGTATTGCATGCACCTGTAGCCTTGGTATTTACAGTGCTGCCAATGCCGCGTCGTAATTAGGCTCTTCAGCGATTTCACTGACCAGCTCGCTGTGAATTACTTTGTTGTTTTCATCCAGTACTACGACTGCGCGAGCAGTCAGGCCAGCCAGGCTGCTGTCGGTGATTTGCACGCCATAATCCTTGGAGAATTTGGCAGTGTCGCGGAAGGTGGATAGGGTTACCACATTTTCCAGACCTTCGGCACCGCAGAAGCGGCTTTGTGCAAAAGGCAGGTCAGCAGAGATGCAGAGTACTACCGTATTTTCCAGGCCGCTGGCTTGCTTGTTGAAAGTGCGCACAGAGGTGGCGCAGGTAGGAGTGTCCACACTGGGAAAAATATTCAATACTTTGCGCTTACCTGCAAATTCGGCGAGTGACACCAGGTTGCGCTTGGCATCTGCTAGCTGGAAATCAGGAGCAGTTTCGCCTGTTTTTGGTAGATTGCCACCGATGTTAACTGGATTGCCTTTAAGTGTGACTGTAGCCATGAATATGTCCTTTTTCTGTGATTAAACGGGTGTAATGGATTGAAACTAAAATGTATCGTGATTCATAGACGTTCACTGAGATAGCCTATGGTCATGGTCTGGTTGTGCAGCACGCTATCCGTGGTATTTGGGCGTGGACAGAACTCACCGTATGAATAGAAACCAGTCAGTGTAGTCTGGTTCCCCAGTATCTGTTGTACCGCATGGATTTCATCCGCAATCTGGTCGGCCATGACCAGTTTGCGCCCAACGCAGCTGACGCACAAGGCTAGCCCGGGTTGGGTGATACTGGCATTTTCCAGATTGCCTGTGACGAGGTGGGCTGCACCACCAGCACCATCTACCAGTCTGTCGTGTGTGGTCTGGCACAGCCGTACTGTTTCACCTTCTTCTACATTGCCGGCAAAGGTCAGGCTGTTATTGCTGGCATCAATCGCCAATAGGGTCCTAACTTTTTCAACCTCCCGCTTGCCCTCTTCAATGATGGCAAACGGGAAGCGCAAGCCTGAGCCGGGCAGGTTTTTGGCGTTTTGTTCGCCGATGTACATGCGGTAAAGCGGTAGGGCAGGTTTGCCATCCATTTCATAGACGACGTTTTTTTCTGAACGTGTAATCTTGCGTGGTGGACCATAAGGTTTCCAGCCACCCAACGCGCCGCTGGCGGTGATGAGGTGATCGCCATAAAGGCCGATAGCAATTACCAGGCCTTCTTCTATCGTGTCGTTGAGCAGTTGCAGTGTCTTGACGAACTCTGCGCTGTCACCGGCCATGCCGCCTACAATCGGGATATCGCCCAATACACTCTGGAAGCCTTGCAGCAATTCAGAGCCGTTGATATGCAGGCCGTCGGAAAATAGCAGAACCATCTTCAGGCTATCCGACTTGAGCTGGCGGGCCAGGTTGGTGGCAGTTTCAGCTGAGCTCTGCATATTATTGGCACGGACATGGGCAACGCGCTGCAGGGTTTTTTCCCAGACAATGGCCGTGATTTGCAGGCTGTCATCACTGACACCGGCAGGGCCTATTTCACCTGATGTGGTGCAGCCGACAACTTGCGCCGATGGATAGCGCTCCTTGAGTTGTGCTGGAAGTTTGGCATCACTAAAGCGCCTGACTGAACCAAACACCAATACCAGGTTAGCATTAGATAGCGGCGAGGATGATGGCAAGTCTTTGATGCTCATCTTTGCCGTGAGGGCTTCTTGTCTGACTAGCATGGTCTCCGTTCCCTGTTGGCCGCCTGGGTTTGTCGGTGGCGGCGCTTCTGATTCTTGTTGTTTTGTGCGACTATAAAATCTGTAAGCGAGATAATCGGCTTATTTAACCTTTTTGTGTGCGGATTGACAACCCGCTTTTTGTTTCACCAGTATTGCACCGTTTTCAAATCTGTAGATAGAATGGTGCAAAATGCAGGCGCCTGTCGCCTGGAATTCCAATAAGGTTGCTCGCTAAGCAACTCAAAAACAGGGGATGAGGGTGGGGGAATTGGATCTATCCGGTGTCAAGGTGATGGTGATTGATGATAGCAATACCATCCGCAGGAGCGCAGAAATTTTCCTCAGGCAATCAGGCTGTGAAGTCTTTCTTGCCGAGGACGGCTTTGACGCCCTGTCCAAGATTGCCAGCCATATGCCGGATGTCATCTTTGTCGACATTATGATGCCCCGGCTTGATGGCTATCAAACCTGTTCCCTGATCAAGCGTAATACCCGTTTCAAATCTACTCCCGTCATCATGTTATCCAGCAAGGATGGCTTGTTTGACCGCGCACGTGGCCGCATGGCGGGTTCAGATCAATACCTGACCAAACCTTTCACCCAGAATTCGCTCCTGGATGCGGTGCGTCACCATCATCCGCATTTATCATCTGACTTGTCGGGAATGGAGTAATCGCGATGGCAATCCAACATATTCTTGTGGTTGATGATTCAGCTACAGATCGTTTCTATTTAACAGAGATCCTGGAAAAAGCCGGATACAAAGTCAGTACCGCAGAAGACGGCAAGGACTGTCTGGATAAAGTAAAAACACTGATGCCTGACCTGGTGGTCATGGATGTCGTAATGCCTAACCTTAATGGATTCCAGGCGACACGCGCCTTGTCCAAAAATGCGGATACTGCCCATATTCCCGTGATCATGTGTACGGGCAAGGAGCAGGCAGCTGATCGCATGTGGGCATTACGTCAAGGTGCCAAGGACTGTGTAATCAAGCCGGTAGTGGCTGAGGAGCTGTTGGCCAAGATTGCAGAGTTGGCTTGATATGGCTAATCCCCGGCTCAACCTGCAGGCCTATCAGCAGAATATTCTTGATCGCCTGAAGAGTGTTGCCACCGACCAGGAAGCGACTGTTTCCCGTCTTGGGGTCTATGCCGGAGGCGAGCGTTATCTCATTTCACTGCGCGATATCAGTGAGGTGTTGCCCGTGCCTGATATTCTCTCGGTGCCGCTGACCCAGCCGTGGTTTCTTGGGATGACCAATGTGCGCGGTAATCTCTATGCCATCAGTGATCTGGCAAGGCTGGTCGGCATCACCCGGCATGCTGCCCAAATCACGGCAGAAAGCCGTATATTGCTGATTCATGGCGATTTTGAAATCAATGCAGGTTTTCTGGTGGATGGCCTCGCGGGTTTGCGCAATATCAGTGAATTGAAAGCGCTGGAACTGGTTGCCGACGTGCCAGGCTGGACGATTGCCAGTTATGAGGATGATAACAACCACAAGTGGGAAGCGCTGGATATTGGCTTGCTATTAAATAAAAAGGAATTCATGCAAGTGGCAGCGTAATCAAAACGCGACAGCGGCATGATCTAAGGGGAACGGAAATGGCTTTCAGCTTTACAGGACTCAAGACTTTATTCAATAGAAAGACTACGGCGCGGAATGCTGGCGAGACGCCAGTGAATAAAAGTACACGAGCCACACTGGGCATTTTGTTGTTGGCATTTGTCGTGGCATTGCTCGGGTTGTTGTTTAGCCAGTTGCAAGTGGCCAAGGATAACCAGTTTATTGAGGCCACAGGCAATTTGCAGGTCTTGGTGCAACAGGCCGCACGTGATGCCGCACTGGAAGTGGCGGGGGATGCCACCGCTGCTTCGCGCTTGCAGAGCGCGCTCAATCAGTCCATTTCCCAGCTTGAAGCATTACGCAAGCTGCAGGCTGAAACCCTGTTACGTGGTAGTGAGGTCGATGCGACGCTGGAACAATTGAATACTGAGTGGGCTGCGCTACAGGTAGTAGTGAACTCAGCTTCTGCAGATGGACTACGCACACTGGCATCCCACAGTGATGTACTGGTCACAACAGCCAAGCAAGCGACAGTGCAATATTTACAGCAGGGCAAGGCTGCTTGGTGGTTGGCCTTATCGGTGATCTCTGGTCTGCTAGCACTGGTGTTACTGGTCTGGATGGGTTATCGGCAAGTGGTTCAGGCGCGACAGCGCTTTGAGGAAATTGAGCAAACCAACCTCAATAATCAGGAAGCGATTTTGCACTTGCTGGATGAAATGGGCGATCTGGCGGACGGAGACCTGACGGTCAAGGCGGAGGTGGCGGAGAATATTACCGGGGCGATTGCCGATTCCATCAATTACACCATTGATAGCTTGCGTGACCTGGTGGCGGAAATTAACCGTGCTAGTGAACAGGTGAACCAGGCTACTGCACAGGCGCAGGATACGTCAGCCTCCCTCTTGAGTGCGGCAGAATTACAATCCCAGCAGATTGCAGAAACCGGCGATGCGGTGAATCACATGACACGTTCGATCTTGCAGGTGTCCAGCAATGCGGAAGAGGCTTCTTCCGTTGCGCAACGCTCACTTGAGGCGACCACACAAGGCACCAAGGCCGTGCAGAACACCATTTCAGGTATGAATGAAATCCGTACGCAGATTCAGGAAACCTCCAAGAGAATCAAGCGTCTGGGCGAGAGTTCTCAAGAGATTAGTGAAATTGTTGAGCTGATTTCAGATATTACTGAGCAGACTAATATTCTGGCTTTGAATGCCGCCATTCAGGCGGCGTCCGCTGGGGAGGCAGGCCGCGGGTTTACCGTGGTAGCCGAAGAGGTGCAACGTCTGGCCGAGCGCTCCTCCGAGGCGACCAAGCAGATCAGTGCCATTGTAAAAACCATTCAATCTGATACCAATAGTGCGGTGGTAGCGATGGAGAAAAGTACCGAAGGGGTGGTGGAAGGTGCCAGATTGTCAGACGCTGCGGGTCGTGCGCTGAGTGAAATTGAAAGTGTGACCAATAACCTGGCACGCCTGATTGAGGAAATTTCCACGGTAACTGAAGCACAAACCAAGGCGGCTGCGACCGTGAGCCTGAATATGCAGCAGATTCAGAATATTACTTCACAGACTACCGATGGTACCAAGCAGACCGCCAGCTCCATCGGGCAGTTGACCGGCTTGGCTGAAGAGCTCAGCGCTTCCGTTGCTGGCTTCAAACTGAACTAAGGCGACCCTCCGTGGTGGAAGATTTTGATATTGGCCCATTGAGCTGGGTAAAGGGTGAAATAGACCAGGCGCTGAGCCAGGTGCAAACCCATTTGGCGGCTGTGGCGACTCATCCTGCTGACTTGTCGCCATTGCGTTTTTCACAGCCACATCTCTATCAGGTCAGTGGTGCGCTTGATATGGTGGGACTTGAAGGGTGTAAACGATATTGCAGTGAAATTGAAACCGTAGTTGGCAAGCTGGAAAAAGCATTATTGTCGCCGGCGCCGGAAGTCATGGAAACGCTGAACCAGTCGATTCGGCATTTGCAGCAGTATCTGCAGGATCTGCTCAATGGTCAGCCTGATCATGCCCTGAGATTGTCCGGTCAGCTACAAAAGCTGGCTGCTCTGAGTGGCGAGGCTTTGGAGGAGTCAGAGCTGTTCTTCCCTGATACCAGTCTGCGCTTGCCGCGCGATATTGGGTCGGAGGTGCTGGAGCCTGCCACGCTACTTTCCGTGTTGGCTGAGCAGCGGGCCATTTTCCAGAAATCCTTGCTCGGCTGGCTGAAAGGGTCGGGCCAGCAGGGCATTGATGAGATGGTGACTGCACTGGATCGCGTACAACAAGTGCAAACCCAGTCCGCGCAAAAAACCATATGGTGGGTGGCGACCGCATTCATCGAGACCATGGCGCAACAGCCGCATGCCAGTGACTCAGGCGTCAAGCGCCTATGTCGGCGTCTGGATCAGCAACTCCGCTCTGCTGGCGATGGCGCTACGCGCGCTGCCAGCGCCTTGCTGCGGGATTTGCTTTACTACATTGCCATCAGCACGGTACGCAGTGAACGGTTGAGCAAGGTGCGGCAAGTGTTTGAGCTTGATGGTCTGCTTCCTGCCTCAACGATGGTGGTGACCGGTGTTGAAGAGCAGGCATATGTCAGCCAGTGCCTGATCGCCCTGGAAAATCTGAAGGAAATTTGGGCGCGAGCAGGTGCGGAGGATGATGTATTCAGTGAATTCATCACGCGTTTTACTGGTATTGCCGACACCTATCCCTTGCTGTCAATCGCACCGCTAGTCCATTTGTGGAGTGCCGTTGAAAGTACGGCGCGCTCCTTGCAGGTGAAGCAGATTGTATCGCTGGATATTGCACTGGTTGAAGTTGCCTCGGCACTTACCTTGCTGGATAGCGCGCTACAACATTATGGCCAGCAGGATGCCGTGTCATTGCAGACCTTGCAATCACAGGCTGAACGTTTACAGCAACTGCAAGCCATCGATCATGCTCAGAACCTGGCGGCGGCCCCCACTGCGGATTTGCAGAAAACCGCACAGGTGGCCTTGGCCCGCGAGATCGGAGAATCACTCAAGGCAGCAGAGCAATATCTTGACGCCTATTTCCGCCAGCCGGATGATGCCAGCGCACTGGCTCAGGCCGCATTGCCTTTGAGGCAGGCGGTTTCAGCGCTGGATATGCTGGAATTGCCATTGTTGCAACAGCTGACGAATACCGCGGTATCCGTGCTTGAACGATTGCAAGAGGGTGAGCTGTTTGCCGGACAGTATGTCTTCGAGCTGCTGGCAGATAGCCTTAGCCTAGTGGATATGCATCTGCAGCAATATCCATACTCTCCTACTAGCTCGCTTGCCATGGACGATGCACTGAGCTCCTTGCAGGGATTGCTGCAACACACAGAGTCAGCCAACAGCTTGCCGCAGCATGGTATTGAGTATGGGTTTGAAACGCCTGTTGAACTTTCTGGCAATCCACTATTGGCCTTAGATGCCGAGTTGTTGGATATCTACCTGGTCGAGGTTGAAGAAGTCCTGGCCCTGATGGCGCAGAACCTGCAATATTTGCGCGTCAATGCGACTGACCATCGTGCATTGACAGAGGTCCGTCGAGGCTTTCACACTCTCAAAGGCAGTGGCAGAACAGTGGGCCTGCTGGATATAGGCGAGGTTGGTGGCATTGCCGAAAAGCTGCTGAATCTCGTGATCGAGCGCAAATTAAGCCTTGATACAGCGGTGACTGGTTTTGCCGAGCAGGTGGCGGCAGCATTTGCTGACTGGGCAGGTCGCTTGAGGGAACAGCAGCGTGTGGTGGTGGATGTGGCATTCTGGCAACAGCAGGCCGCCTTACTGGAAGATACTCTGGCGCATGTTGAACAGAGTGAGCAAGCCGAGGAAGTGTTGATTGGCGGTACACGCAGAATCAGCCGTGGCTTGTTCGACGTTTTTCTGCAGGAAGCAAGCCAACACCTGATGCAACTGCAGCACTGGGTTGAGCGTGTGCACAACAACACGGAGCCACTGTTATTGCCTGACACAGATGTCTGCCGTGCGGCCCACACTCTCGCCAGCAATGCCGGGGCAACCGGTTTCAAGCCATTGTCAGACCTTGCACGCGCCCTTGAACATTGGCTGGATGTACACCAGGGTAATTGGTCAGCCCAATCTGTAAAACTGTTACAAAATACAGTGACTGCGCTGGAAAACATGCGGCGTAAGGCGGCTGAGCTTAAACAGTCGCGTGCTGCCACTGCACTTTTACGTGCATTGAAGAAAGCGACAGAGGAAGCCGGTGTTCCGGTAATAGATACTGCCACCGGTAGTAATGTGGTCGATTTCGGCGCGCGGCTTGCCAAGACGGCAGATGCGGTTGCCAGCGTGCTTGAGGCGGAGGCAAAAGTCACGGCTTTGCATGACCAGCCAGTGCCGAATGCGCCAATAGTGCCAGCGGTGACTGAGAGCCCGCCTGCAGAGACGCTGCAAGCTGTGCAACCGCAGTTGGTGGACCAGGAACTGTTTGCCCTGTTTGTGGAAGAGGCGAGTGACCTGGTGCCGATGATAGGCAATCAGTTACGTGCCTGGTATGCGCATCCACAGGAGGCCGATCATCCTGATATTCTGCAGCGTGCCTTGCATACATTAAAGGGCAGCGCTCGCATGGCTGGCCAGGGCTTGCTGGGTGATGCCGTGCATGGCATGGAAGATCATGTCATGCGGGCACTTAAAAACCGCCCACAGGCCAATGATTTTGAGGACATGTTTGTCGATCTTGATCGCATAGGCAGCCTGCTCGAAGATGCGATGGGTGGTAGTAGCGACTTGATGGTGGGCCGCCAGGCTGCTCCAGACAGTCGTGGCCGCGAGCGCCGAGCCCAGTACCTGCGACTCCGTGCCGATATTCTTGATCGTCTGATCAATGAGGCAGGCGAGGTCAGTATTGCCCGTTCACGCATGGACAGGGAAATGCAGTCATTCAAACAGTCTTCGCTGGACCTGACTGAAAGCGTGCAACGTTTGCGCGGTTATTTGAGAGAGCTGGAGATTGAAGCAGAAAGTCAGCTGCAGTCACGTATGACTTTGCTGCAGGAAACCAACGAAACGTTTGATCCGCTGGAGTTTGACCGTTTTACCCGCTTGCAGGAGCTGACCCGCATGATGGCGGAAAGCGTGAATGACGTTTCCACCATTCAGCATGGCCTGCTTCGCAACCTGGATGAAACCGAGGCGGCACTACAGCAGCAGAACCGCATGAACCGTGAGTTGCAGTATGGCTTGATGAATGCGCGGCGAGTGCCGTTTTCGTTGATTACCGAGCGTTTGCACCGGATTGTGCGGCAAACGGCACGGGAGCTGGATAAACGCGTAGAGCTGGTGATCGATGGAGCGGATATCGAAATCGATCGAAGCGTGCTGGATAGAATTAGTGCATCCATTGAACATATCTTGCGTAACTCGGTGGCACATGGCATAGAAAGTCCTCCAGATAGACGCCGTCTCGGCAAGGCCGAACGAGGCAATATCACGTTGAAAGTGCGACAGGAGAGTGATGAAATCGTCCTGGTGGTCAGTGATGACGGCAAAGGCATTGCTTTGGACGATGTACGCAAGCGAGCACTGGATCAGCATTTACTTCCTCCAGATCAGGAAGTCAGTGAGCAAGCCCTGTTGGCACTGATTTTTGAGCCAGGCTTTACTACTGCACGTGTGCTATCCCAGATTGCTGGTCGTGGTGTGGGCCTAGATGCGGTGCGCACTGATATTACCGCGTTGGGTGGGCGTATTGATGTGAGCAGCAGTACCGGAACTGGGGCGATTTTCAGTATCTTCCTGCCTGTGACCTTGTCAGTGTCGCAAGCCGTATTGGTGCGGTACGCTACCCGCCAGTTTGCTCTGCCAGCCGTGATGGTTGAGCAGGTGCTGAAGCTTAAGCCCGAGTCACTTGAGGGCGCTTATGCCACAGGTTCTGTGCTGTGGTCTGATCGTCATTATCCCCTTTACTTTCTTGGTCGTTTGACTGGGGATGCTGCTGTTCCTGAAAAGCAACGATATAGCCCGATTATTCTGTTACGTAGTGGTCAGTACCGGATTGCCCTGCATGTGGATGATATTGTTGGTAATCAGGAAGTGGTGATGAAAACGATAGGGCCACAACTGGCGCGTGTCCCAGGCATGATAGGTGCCACCGTGATGGGCGATGGCGGTATTGTGCTGCTGATCAACCCGGTACAGCTTGCGAATCGGGAAAGTTTGGCTGCCGGTGCCGTGAGTGCTAGCTTGGTATCGGCTCCTGAACCTGTAGCCATCAAGCCGCTGGCATTGCTGGTGGATGATTCATTAACCATGCGCAAGGTATTGAGCCGTTTGCTGGAACGTGAAGGGTATGAAGTGGCGATAGCCAAGGATGGCATGGAGGCAATCCAGGCCATGCAGGAAACCTTGCCTGACATTATTCTCACCGATATCGAGATGCCGCGCATGGATGGATTTGAGCTGGCACGCAATGTCCGTCATGATGAGCGCAGCCGCCATATCCCGCTGGTGATAGTCAGCTCGCGCACTGCGGAGAAACATCAGGCAATGGCACGCAGCCTTGGCGTCAATGCCTTCTTTGGCAAGCCGGTGCAGGAAGATGACTTGATCTTGAAATTGCGAGAGTTACTGGCGTAATTTAGCGCAGAAAAAGTCCTTTGCTATGAAGCGGCTAGCAATTTTCGCCACAGATGATGCCATCAAGGCCATCTGAATCAGGTAAAATTCGGGCTGTATGTCTAATCCCTCATTCATCCATCTGCGCTGTCATAGCGAGTACTCCGTGGTTGATGGCACCGTACGCATTGGCGATTACGTCAAGCATGCGGTGGCTGACCAGATGCCCGCGCTTGCCATGACCGATCTCAGCAATCTGTTCGGTGCCGTTAAATTCTATAAGTCCGCACGCGGTAAAGGCATTAAGCCTTTGCTTGGCTGTGATATCTGGCTGGAGAACGAAACCAAACGTGACCAGCCTTATCGATTGCTGTTGCTGTGCCAGACGCATGTAGGCTACCTGCATCTTTGCGAACTGCTCACGCGTGCGTTCATGCAGAACCAGTATCGTGGGCGGGCTGAAATCAAACGTGAATGGTTGGTGGAGCGTGGTACCGAAGGACTGCTGATGTTGTCTGGCGCCCTCCAGGGCGATATTGGCCAGGCCTTGCTGCAGGGCAATATGGTGCAGGCGCAGCAATTGGCGACAGGCTGGGCTGAGTTATTCCCCCAGCGTTTTTATATCGAGCTGCAACGTGCAGGACATCCCCAGCAGGAAGCCTATATCTCGCAGGCACTCGTGCTGGCAAGCGAGGCTGGCATTCCCGTGGTGGCGACGCATCCGATTCAATTCACAACGCCTGACGATTTCAAGGCACATGAAGCACGAGTCTGTATTGCCGAAGGTTATGTGCTGGCAGACAAGCGTCGTCCCAAGCACTTTACAGAAGCACAATATTTCAAGACCCAGGCGCAGATGGCGGAATTGTTTGCAGATATTCCTGAGGCACTGGCGAATACGATAGAGATTGCCAAGCGCTGCAATCTTACCCTGACACTGGGCAAGAATTATCTACCCCAATTTCCTACGCCCAACGGGGAAAGCCTGGATGAGTATCTGCTGGCACAAGCCAAGCAAGGACTGGAAACGCGCTTGCTGGTCTTGTATCCGGATGAGGCCAGGCGGGATGCCAAGCGTCCAGAGTATCTGGCGCGCCTTGAGTTTGAAACCAGTATCATTATCCAGATGGGCTTCCCCGGTTATTTCCTGATCGTGGCTGACTTTATCAACTGGGCCAAGAACAATGGCGTGCCCGTAGGGCCGGGCCGGGGCTCTGGTGCGGGCTCTGTCGTGGCTTACAGTCTCGGGATTACGGATCTTGATCCTTTACGCTATGCCTTGCTGTTTGAGCGTTTCCTCAATCCTGAGCGGGTTTCCATGCCCGATTTCGATATCGATTTCTGCCAGGAAGGGCGTGACCGCGTCATTGACTACGTCAAGCAGAAATATGGGCTGGATGCGGTATCGCAAATTGCCACCTTCGGCACCATGGCTGCCAAGGCCGTGATTCGTGACGTTGGGCGGGTGCTGGATTTGCCGTTCAACTTTGTTGATAGCGTCGCCAAGCTGATTCCCAATGAGCTGGGCATTACTCTGAGCGACGCGCTGGAAAAAGAACCCCAGCTCAAGGAGCGCCGCGAGCAGGAAGAGGAAGTGAGTGAACTGCTTGAGCTCGCGCTCAGGCTGGAAGGCTTGACGCGTAACATCGGCATGCACGCTGGTGGTGTGTTGATATCGCCCGGAAAAATATCCGACTTCTCTCCGGTGTATTGTCAGGCCAGCGGCGAAAGCGTGGTAAGCCAGTACGATAAGGATGATGTCGAGGCGGTAGGCCTAGTCAAATTTGACTTTTTGGGTCTGCGTACACTGACCATCCTGGACATGGCGCTGGAAAATGCCAATGCGCAGCGAGCCGAGCAGGGTTTGCCACCGCTGAATTTGGAGACATTGCCGATAGACGACAAGCCGTCCTATCAGTTGCTCAAGTCCGCCAATACCACTGCCGTGTTCCAGCTGGAATCACGCGGCATGAAGGATATGTTGAAGCAGGCCAAGCCGGACTGCTTTGAGGATATTATCGCTCTGGTGGCGCTGTATCGTCCGGGCCCAATGGACCTGATCCCGGACTTCTGCCGCCGCAAGCATGGCTTGCAACGCGTGGAATATCCACACCCTGCGACTGAGTCCATCCTTAAGGAAACCTACGGCATCATGGTTTACCAGGAGCAGGTGATGCAGATCGCCCAGGTGGTGGCAGGCTACAGCCTCGGTGGCGCTGACTTGCTGCGTCGTGCCATGGGTAAGAAAAAGAAGGAGGAGATGGACGCGCAGCGTGCCGTCTTCGTCGAGGGCGCGGTCAACAATGGGACGCCTGAAAAGCAGGCCGCCGACCTGTTTGATCTGATGGAGAAGTTTGCCAGCTACGGCTTTAATAAATCACACGCGGCGGCCTATGCCCTGGTAGCGTATCAAACCGCCTATCTCAAGGCGCATTATCCCGCAGCCTTCCTGGCGGCCACCATGTCGGCAGACATGAATAATACGGACAACGTGCATTTGTTTTATGACGACTGTCTGGCCAATGCGATTGAAGTGTTGCCGCCCGATATTAATCAGAGTGAATTCCGCTTCAAGCCGACTTCTGCCAAGCAGATGTTCTATGGCCTGGGTGCCATCAAGGGTACAGGCTGGGCGGCGATCGAGCTGATATTGGCCGCACGCAAAGAGGGTGGTCCTTTCAAGGATCTATTCGATTTTTGTGGTCGCCTGGATCTGCGCAAGGTGAATCGCCGCGTGATTGAGTCACTGATCCGCGCTGGTGCTTTCGATAAGCTGGAACCCAGGCGTGCCGCGCTGCTGGCGGCGGTGAGTCTGGCCATTAGTGCGGCAGAGCAAAGTGGTGCGGCTACTGGCCAGGACAGCCTGTTTGGCGCGGTGATCGACAGCGCTGTTCATGTATTGCCCGACATTGCGGACTGGCCGGAGAATCAGCGCTTGCAGGAAGAGAAAGTCGCGCTTGGTTTTTATTTTAGTGGACATCCTTATTCCGCTTACCAAAAAGAAGTGTCAACGTTTGTGCGCAATAATCTGGCCAACCTCAAGCCCAGTGATCAATCACAGTTGCTGGCCGGTGTGGTGATGGGTGTACGTGTGCGCATGACCGGGCGCGGCAAGATGGCGATTGTGACCCTAGATGACATGGCTGGGCGCGTTGATATTGTGGTAGGTAATGAATTGTTGAACCAGAATGCAGCCTTGTTGAAAGAAGATCAGCTGCTGATTGTTGAAGGGCGCGTCAGTCACGATGATTTTTCTGGCGGCTTGCGCGTCAATGCCCGTCGACTCAGCAATATTGCCAGCGCGCGTAGTGCCTATGCCAATATGTTAAAGATTTCCTGCAACGGCCAGGCCGATGCGCTCAAGTTGCGTGACCTGTTGAAGCCGTATTGCAAAGCCGGTACACCTGAGTCAGGGCGCGGCTGTGCGATCAAGGTGGAATACCATAACCAGCAGGCGAAAGTCGAACTGATGCTGAGTGACGCCTGGCGTGTGGAGCTGCATGATGAACTATTGCATGGCCTTCGTAGTTGGCTTAGCGATGAAAACGTAAAAATCCTTTATAATTGATACATATGAACGTCAAAACCAACAATGTAAAAACCAGCTTTCTCGAATTTGAACAGCCAATTGCTGAGCTGGAAGCCAAAATTGAAGAGCTGCGCTATGTGCAGGATGATTCCGCGCTGGATATCTCCGAAGAGATCGAGCGTTTGCAGCAGAAGAACAAAACGCTGACTAAGGATATCTACGCCAAGCTGACCGCTTGGCAGATTTCCCAGGTGGCACGTCATCCGCAACGCCCTTATACCCTAGATTACATCCGTGGCATCTTTACGGATTTTGAAGAACTGCACGGGGATCGTGCTTTTTCTGATGATCCTGCGATTGTCGGTGGCATTGCGCGCTTTGAAGGCCAGTCCGTCATGGTGATCGGGCATCAGAAAGGTCGCGACGTCAAGGAGCGTCAATACCGCAACTTTGGTATGCCGCGCCCTGAAGGATACCGCAAGGCTTTGCGTCTGTACCATCTGGCGGAAAAATTTGGCATGCCCATTATTACTCTCATTGATACCCCTGGTGCTTATCCCGGTATCGGCGCAGAAGAACGTGGGCAGTCAGAGGCGATTGCGCGCAATCTCTATGTGATGGCTGGACTTAAAGTGCCCATCATCGGTGTCATCATTGGTGAAGGTGGTTCTGGCGGTGCCCTGGCTTTGGGCGTAGTGGATCACCTAATGATGCTGCAATATTCAACATATTCTGTCATTTCCCCCGAGGGCTGTGCTTCGATTTTGTGGAAGAGTGCAGACAAAGCTTCAGAAGCCGCGGAAACGCTGGGCATTACCGCGACTCGCCTCAAGGCTTTTGGCCTGGTGGATCGCATTGTGCCTGAGCCTATGGGTGGCGCGCATCGCGCTCCTGAAGATATGATGCAGAGCCTACGTCGTGCCTTGGCGGATGAGTTGAGCCACTTGCAGGTGAAGTCTGCCGATAACTTGCTGGCAACCCGTTATGACAGGCTCATGAGCTATGGCAAGTTCAAGGAAGTCCCCGTTAAATAATTCACCATATCAGCCGGGGCTATGAATAGTCTCGGCTGCTTAATTTCCCAGGGCGTTCGCCAAATACCGTGTTAAAAAGTCATTTATCCAGCTTTCTCTCCTCTCATATCCAGCCCGGCCAGATACTCCTTGTCGCATTTAGCGGCGGCCTTGACTCCCGGGTGTTGCTGCAACTATTGGCAGAGGCTAGAGAGCAACATGTATTCCAGCTACAAGCCATGTATATCCATCATGGATTAAGCCCGAATGCGGATGCCTGGGGTGACTTCTGTCAGCAGGTTTGTGATGCGCTGGATGTACCTTTCAGCTGCCAGCGGGTGCAGGTGGATACGCAAAGTGGCAAGGGACTGGAAGCTGCCGCACGTGAAGTCCGTTACCAAGCATTGCTTGCAAGCCAGTCTGATCATATTTTGCTGGCGCATCATCAGGATGACCAGGCGGAAACACTGTTGCTGCAATTGCTGCGTGGAGCAGGCAGCAAAGGCCTGGCTGCCATGGCGGTACGTGATGCTGAGCGTCGATTACTCCGTCCTTTACTCGATGTATCGCGCGCTGAGCTGCTGTTATTTGCGCAAGAAGGTGGATTGCAATGGATAGATGACGAGAGCAACCTCGACATCACGTATGACCGCAACTATTGCCGTCAACAGCTGCTGCCTTACATGGAGCAGCGATTTCCCGCCGTCAGGCGTACCTTGGCGCGCTCAGCCAGTCACTTGGCCGAAGCCGCAGATTTGCTGGACGACCTTGCGCAACTGGATGCGGCCCAGGTCATGGTGGAAAATCGCCTGGATCTTAAACCATTGGCGCAGCTATCTGCAGCACGCGGCCGGAATCTGTTGCGCTGGTGGTTAAATGTCAATCAGCTTCCCTTGCCAAACTCGAGCCGATTACAGGAAATGCTGCAACAGTTATTGATTGCAAAACAAGGCTCCCAGCTCAAAGTCCTGGTCGGCGGTAATGTGTGGCTGCGTCGCTATCAGGGCTATGCTTGTATTGAGTTGGCCGGTGAAGTGACCGAGAATTTGGCACTGCAATGGCAAGGCGAAGCAGAACTGTTATTGCCCAACAATGGCCGACTCTTGTTTTCATGGCAAGCAGGTCAAGGCTTGGCGTTTGATCGCTTGGCGAACAAGGTGCTGACGATACGTCATCGAGAAGGCCGGGAACGGTTTAAACCTGATGCACGTCGCCCCACTAGAACCCTGCGTTATTTATATCAGGAACACAACGTTCCGCCATGGCAGCGGGAATGCCAGCCATTAATCTACAGCAAGGATCAGTTGGTTATCGTGCCCGGCATAGGGGTCACGCATAGCCTGCACGCTGCAGCTGACGAGCTGGGCCTGGTTGTTGAGTGGGTCCCGGTTTCCCAGTCCTAGCGGTTGGCGGTTAAGGTTTTTTGCTGGGCTTGAGCTCTGGTTCTAACACTTTCCACACGTTCTGCAGAATTCTAGGCTGTGCATTAGCTTTGGGGTGCAGGCCGTCATCCTGTGTCAACTCGGCTTGCCCGGCAACGCCTTCCAGCAGAAAACTGACCAGAGGCACTTTAAATTCCTTTGCCAATTCAGCATAGCTTGCAGTGAACTCCCGCGTGTATTTGGGGCCATAGTTAGGCGGAATCATCATGCCGACCAGCAACACCTTGGCATTGGCCTGCTGGCTGGCTTTGATCATGGCACTGAGGTTGTGGCGCAAGTCGTTCACGGGCAAGCCGCGTAAGCCGTCATTGGCGCCGAGCTCAATGATGACCCAGTCAGGTGTATGCTGCTTGAGCGCACCTGATATACGACTGAGGCCACCGGTCGTGGTTTCGCCGCTGATACTGGCGTTGACCACGGTGTAATCCAGTTTCTGTTCCTTTAGGCGAGTTTGCAGTAGCGTGACCCAGCCTTGTTCTCGGGGAATACCATAGGAAGCAGACAGACTGTCACCATAGACAAGAATGGTAGCCGCATGGGCCGCTGTGGCAGCACTAAAGCAGGCTACTATCAATAAAAACACGAAACGGAACATCATTGATGCAAACACCTTTGGCAGTTGAAGCAGTTGATCTGGATAAATATATCGAAAATAGTGCGGGCAAGCTCGATATTCTAAATAGCTTGCAATTGAAAATCCCCTTCGGTGAGAAACTTGCCATTATTGGCAGTTCCGGCTCAGGAAAATCCACCTTGCTAGGCCTGCTTGCAGGATTGGACAGCCCCAGTAGCGGAAAAGTGCTGATTGAAGGCACGGAAATCAGCAGTCTGGATGAAGACGGCCGTGCAGCAGTTCGTGGGCGCAGCATGGGTTTTGTCTTTCAGTCGTTTCAATTGATCCCTTCCCTGACTGCCCTGGAAAATGTGATGTTACCGCTGCAGCTGGCTGGACGGGCGGATGCCAAGGAGCAAGCCTTGAATGCGCTGGAACGAGTCGGGCTGGCGCAACGCCTCATGCATTATCCGCGGCAAATGTCAGGCGGCGAACAGCAGCGAGTGGCCATCGCCAGGGCATTTGCGCCCAAGCCGGCCATCCTGTTTGCAGACGAGCCCACCGGCAATCTTGATGCACAAACCGGTGAACGTATTGTTGAGTTGTTATTTGGCCTGAATGCAGAAACGGGGACGACACTGGTGCTGGTGACTCATGACCTGACGCTTGCGCGACGTTGCCAGCGCATTGTCCGCTTACAGGATGGCCGTTTGCATGATGAGTCAGCCATATGATGGCGCTTACTATAGCGTGGAGACAGTTACGTAGCCAATGGGCGTCAGGCGAGGTCAGGGTATTGCTTTTTGCGCTTATGCTCGCGGTCGCGGCAACAACCTCAGTTGGATTCTTCACTGACCGTATTGAGTCTGCGTTGATAAAGCAGGGCAGTATGCTGCTTGGTGGTGACCTGGTCATCGCCTCGGATAAAGCCATTTCGGCGCAATATATTGAAGAGGCTGAAAAGCGCCATCTACAAACCGTACTGACCATGGAATTCCCCAGCATGGTGCTGCATGGGGATGTGAGTCACCTGGCAGAAATTAAAGCGGTTGGCGCTGATTTTCCTTTGCGTGGGAGCCTGACCATTCTTCAGCACAAGGTCGAGACTGCACAGATGCTGACCGGTGGTACCGAGACAAGCACGGTGCCTGCGCTTGGCACGATCTGGATCGAGCCCCGATTGGCCAATCAGTTGGGCGTGAATGTTGGAGATTCGCTCGATGTCGGCGAGCGTAGCATGCGCGTGACCGCCATCCTGCAGCGTGAACCTTCACGTGGTGGTGACATGTTCAGTATTGCCCCGCGATTGCTCATGAATATTGCAGACATTCAATCCACGGGTCTGGTGCAGTTTGGCAGCCGGGTCAAACATCAGCTCCTGCTTGCTGCGGAAGACAATGCGGTAGAAGAGTATGCCACTTGGGCCAAGCCTCTGCTGGGGCGGGGAGAGCAAGTGCAGACCGTGGCCGATGCACGCCCTGAAATGCGCAGTGCGCTTGAAAAAGCGCAGCAGTTCCTTGGTCTTGCTGCCATGGTCAGTGTTATTTTAGCCATGGTCG
Organism: Methylobacillus gramineus; assembly: GCF_020532675.1. Taxonomy (GTDB): domain Bacteria; phylum Pseudomonadota; class Gammaproteobacteria; order Burkholderiales; family Methylophilaceae; genus Methylobacillus; species Methylobacillus gramineus. Next base: position 555,965 of record NZ_JAJAVE010000001.1, read on the forward strand.
CCATGTTTCTTGCCAGTCAGCCTTATGTGCAAAAGAGCCTGGATACTTATGCCCTCATGCGCTGCTTTGGTGCCTCGCGCCAGTTCATTTTCCGCATCCTGATTAGCCAGACCCTGCTGATTGCCACACTGGGTAGTGGTGCCGGTGTGCTGGCTGGTTTTGTTGCGCAGGCCGGATTGGCGACACTGGCAGGTAGTTTGCTGGTTGACACCTTGCCTGCGCCCGGCGTGATGCCCGCCCTTGGTGGTTTGGTATCAGGGTTTGCCACCATGCTGGCTGTGGTATGGCCGCATTTGTCCAGGTTACAGGATGTGCCAGCGCTGCGTATTTTGCGTCGCGACCTGGGTGAGCAGGATAAAACGCGCTGGCTTGGTTTTCTGCCAGCTTTGTTGGTATTGGCTGGGTTGATTTTCTGGCAAGCCGGTCATGTCAAACTGGCCGGGATTGTGTTGCTGGCACTGGCTGGTTTAGTGCTGGCAGTGGTTGTGCTGGCGTGGATGGGCACCAAGCTGTTGTCTGGCTTGCCACACAATACAACCGGTTCATGGAAGCTGGGTATTGCAGCCCTCAAGCGCAGACCAGGATTGGCGATTGCCCAGGTATTGGGGTTTAGCCTGGGCTTGATGGCGTTGATCCTGCTTTCTATAGTGCGGGGAGATCTGTTGCATAGCTGGCAGCAGTCCTTGCCTGAAGATGCTCCCAATCGCTTTATCATCAATATCCAGCCGGATCAGATTGACGGCATCAAGCAGTTTTTCAATCAGGAAGGCCTGGCGCAAGTCGATATCTTTCCTATGATCAGGGCGCGATTGCTGGAAGTGAATGCCAAGTCGATCAATTTGAATGATTACAAGGATGATAGGGCGCGCCGCCTGGCTGAGCGTGAGTTCAATCTTTCCTGGGCGCAGGATATGCAGCAGGATAATCAATTGCTTGAAGGGGCTTGGTGGCAGGCCAATGACCAGGGCAAGCCCTTGTTGTCGCTGGAGCAGGGGATTGCCGAGTCATTAAATATCAAGCTCGGAGACAAGCTTACTTACGATGTGGCCGGGAATCGACTTGAGCTGGAAGTGAGCAGCTTACGCAAGGTGGAATGGGATACCATGCGGGCTAATTTCTTTGCGGTGACGCCCCCCGGTGTACTGAATGATTTTCCTGCCAGTTACATCACCAGCTTCCATTTGCCGCGCGGGCAGGAAAACTTGCTCAACCAGCTGGTAAGAGAATTTCCCAATCTGACTATCATTGATGTGGCGGCATTGCTCGACCAGGTGCGTGAGATCATGAATAAAATGAGCCATGCCCTGGAATATGTGTTTGTGTTCAGCTTGCTGACAGGATTGGCCGTATTGTACGCGGCTCTGGTGGCAACCCGTGAGGAGCGGGTGCGCGAGGCGACCTTGTTGAGGGTATTGGGTGCTTCCCGAAGACAGGTGATCATTGCACTGCTTGCCGAGTTCTTTACCATTGGTGGCCTCGCTGCCTTGGTGGCAAGTATTGCCGCCTCGGTGTTGGCCTATTACATCAGTAGCCAGGTGTTCAATATTCCTTATCAGTTTAATCTCTGGGCTACTTTACTCGTCATGGCGGGTTCAGCCATTCTGGTTCCAGCTGCTGCCTGGCTCGGCATGCACCACTTCCTCAACCAGCCTCCCCGCGTGCTCTTGCAGAGTATTTAAATCCGGCTACATACAACCAATTGGTTGTATGTAGCCAATATTATGTGGTTATATACAACCATATCCTCCAGGCTCATCTTCTCAGCGTTTAAAAATGGTCATAAATACAAAGCGTTGTAATGTTGATCAAATCCGGCACGAAACTTGATATAGCTTATGAGCCGGAAATAACAAATGCAAGCCGGATTAGATAACACATTATGGAAGGGTATGTATGTTAACAAGAGATCAATTCAGGCTGAGCACGATAGCAATACTCGTTGCTCATGTCTGTGGAGGCTCATTTTCAGCACAAGCTGCCGATGAGACTATTACAACAGATAAGGTCAATGTGGTCAGTACCACTCCTTTGCCATCATTGGGGCTGCCGCTTGAATATGTCCCAGCTTCTATCCAGCTGGTGACAGGGCCGCAATTACAGAAGCAACGCAGCGTGACGATTGCGGATTACATGAACCAGAATCTGCAAGGTGTGAGCGTCAATGAAACGCAGAATAATCCGTTTCAGCCTGACATTTTATTTCGCGGCTATACCGCTTCACCTTTGCTAGGAACGCCTCAGGGCCTGTCAGTCTTTGTTGACGGCGTACGTGTCAATGAGCCGTTCGGTGATGCAGTGAACTGGGATCTGATTCCAGTCAATGCGATTCAAGGAATGTCCCTGATCCCCGGATCCAATCCAGTATTTGGCTTGAATACCTTGGGTGGCGCGATTTCTGTGCAAACCAAGAGCGGCCGCACCAATCAAGGTGGCGCACTTGAGGCCTATACTGGCTCATGGGGCCGTAAAGTTGGATCTGCTGAGTACGGTGGTGTGTCACAAGATGGTTCTGTTGATTACTTTGTATCCGCGACATCTTTCCGTGAAGATGGATGGCGTGATCACTCTCCTACTGATGTACGCCAGATATTTGGCAAGGTAGGTTGGCAGAATGAGACCAGTAAGCTTGATTTGAGCTATACCGGTGCTGATAACGACATGATAGGTAATGGCCTTATTCAGCGTGAGCTGATGCGTAGCCTCGGCCGTGATGCAATCCACACCCGTCCGGATCAAACTCGCAACACCATGAACTTTCTGAATCTCTCTGGTAGCCATTGGTTTAATGATGATGTATTGCTTACTGCCAATACCTATTATCGCCAGTCCAATCGCAAGACTTTGAATGGGGATATCAACGATGATTTCGAGGCAGATGATGCGGATAATAACGGGATTATTGATTCAGCAGAGTTAGATGCAGCCATTGCAGATTGCCAGGCGAATAATGATGCAGATGAATTCTGTACTGGTGCGATCAATCGTAGCAATACCAGACAGAAAGGTTACGGATTTAATGCGCAATTGGCATTTAACCAACCCTTCTTGGAAAAGAAGAACCAGTTGATCGTCGGTGCTGGTTACGATCACTCCAAAATCAAGTTCACGCAATCTTCAGAGTATGGTTTGCTCAATGCTTCCCGTGGTATCAATGGCCTGGGCTTTATGGGTGACGAAAACGTCGTTAACCTGCACGGCAAGACAGATACATGGAGTCTTTTTGCTACTGATACCTTGTCGCTGAATGAGTTCTGGCATCTGACACTGTCCGGTCGTTATAACCGTACCACGGTAGATAACACGGATAAGATTAATGCGCCTGGTTCATTGTTGGATCCACTCGATCCAAATTCTGATCAAACATTGACTGGCAAGCATCATTTCAACCGGTTTAATCCTGCCATCGGCCTGACGTTTACGCCAAGCAAGGATTTGACCGTGTATGGGTCTTATAACGAAGGTACACGTGCACCAACTTCAATGGAGCTTGGCTGTGCAAATCCGCTGGTGCCATGTAAGTTGCCTAACGCGATGGCAGGTGATCCTCCTCTCAAGCAGGTGGTGGCCAAGACCTTTGAGGCCGGGGTACGGGGTAATCTGACTCAGGCAATCAAATGGTCTGCTGCCGTTTACCGTGCTGAAAACCATGATGACATCCAGTTTATTTCCAACAACGTAGCTGGCCTGGGCTATTTTGATAACGTAGGCAAGACAAGACGTGTTGGGATTGATACCAGCTTGATTGGTACGCAGGGAGATTTCAGCTGGTCTGCCGGGTATAGCTATGTGAGAGCGACTTATGAAAGCGATTTGAATTTGCTGAATGAAGTCAACTCGACTGCTAGTAATGATCAAATCCAGGTCAGGAAAGGTGATCGTTTAGCCAATATTCCTGAGCATCAATTCAAACTGCGAGTGCAATATGAGGTGACACCACACTGGAGCATAGGCACCAATCTCACCATGTTCTCTGATGTCTATGTGCGAGGTAATGAAAACAATCGTCATCGTGCCAATGATGGCGACGACGACCATTACCAAGGCAGCGGCAAGCTAGGTGGATATACCGTGGTTAACGTGGATACTAGTTACCGGTTTAGCCATGGCTGGAGCGTGTTTGCCAAAGCGATCAACATTTTTGACAAAGAGTACGCTACAGGTGGCATGTTGGGAGAAACTTTCCTGAATGATGGCGGCCAGTTCACAGGCAATGAAAGAACGTCGGCGTATGCCATGCCGGGTGCTCCACGTGCAGGCTGGATTGGCGTGCGTTGGGAGTTCGGTGGTCCCAAGAATGTAGCTGCCAATTAATATTAATCTGTAACGGAACACACTATGCAAGTACACGTACCTGATAACGCAGTTAAACCCCATGTTGAAAAGCTTGGGCAAAAGGTGCGTGTATTGCTGGTGGAAGATGAAGTGATTTTTGCCCGTGCTGTTGCCAAGCGGTTGCAGCAAGCGGGTTATGATTGTGAGCATGCAGAAACACTGGCGGATGGGCGCGAGCTTGCCCGCCAGTTTATGCCTGACCTTGCATTGCTGGACATGCGCCTGCCTGATGGCAATGGCCATGATCTTTTGCCTGAATTTATTGCCAAGGGTATTTCCGTCATCTCCATGACCGCGCATGGCGAGGTAAGTGATGCGGTGAATGCCATGAAGCTTGGTGCGACGGATTATTTAAAAAAACCAGTAGATCTCGAAGAGTTGCTACTGACGATAGAGAAGGCAGAGGCTTCTGCCAAACTCAAACATCACCTGGACTATTCCCGTCAACGTAACGCGCATGCCACTGAGCGTGTCGAGCTGCTGGGCGATAGCCCCGCCATGAACAGCGTGCGCGCGCAAGTTGAGCGATTTGCCCAGCTGACGACATTTTCTGACTCCATTCCTCCCACTGTACTGATCCAGGGGGAAACCGGTACTGGCAAGGATGTGGCCGCACGTTTGCTGCACCTATCCTGTGCGAATAGCAACCGTCCTTTTGTGCATGTGGATTGTGCCTCACTGCCAGCGGAGTTGATTGAGAGTGAACTATTTGGCCATGAAAAAGGCGCTTTCACCAGTGCTCAAGGTTCGCGTTGCGGACTGATTGAAGCCGCGGAAGATGGCACCTTGTTCCTGGATGAAATTGGCGAATTACCATTGGCATTGCAGGCCAAGCTGTTGAATGTGCTTGAACGTCGCATGGTACGGCGTTTAGGGGCGACCAAGGAGCATCCGGTACTGGCCCGGTTTGTTGCCGCCACCAATCGAGATCTGCATCAGATGGTGCTGGAAGGCCGCTTCCGCTCGGATCTGTTTTATCGTCTCAATGTATTGACCATGAATATGCCGCCTTTGCGTGAGCGGGGGGATGACATCCTCTTACTTGCAAGAAACTTTGCAGCACAGACTGAGCGTCGCTATGGTCTGGAAACGCGCCCCTTTTCCGTGGATGCGGCCAATATGATTCGTCACTATGGCTGGCCTGGCAATGTGCGCGAGCTCAAGCATCAGATAAGTCGCGCTGTGCTACTTGGCCGCGAAAGCCAAATCATGCCCCAGGACCTGGCCTTGCCAGGTGTGGGTTTGCCAATAGCAGACATGGTCACGGCACATGAGTCTGGCGTTACACTCGATTCGGCAGAGAAAATGCTAATCGAAAATGCCCTGCGCCAATCTAACCGAAATGTCTCTGAGGCAGCCCGTCAGCTGGGTATTACCCGTATGGCAATGCGCTACAGGATGGAGCGACACGGCATTAAGTCTTAGTGTTGTAATGAATCGCATTATTTGGATAATTGTCCTGCGGTAATCTTGCATGTTCATCTCTAGCCCGCATTCAGTTGGGCTGACTATCATCATATTGAATACTGGCATTATCCCAACCATGGAGATAGGCCGTTTTCTGCATAATCCAACTATGCTCCAATCATTGCCAATGACTACCTTCTGTATCGCCTTTAAGCTGAGTGTGACGATATGCACTAAAGCCGGAGGTACGCTGCTCGTGGTATCATTTGCGGCAATTCATCGCTATTTAATCCCGGAGTTTTCATGAGAATCGGTACCCCTTTAAGCCCAGTTGCTACACGCGTAATGTTGTTAGGTAGCGGTGAGTTGGGCAAAGAGGTGATTATCGCCCTGCAAAGACTTGGGGTTGAAGTGATTGCGGTTGATCGCTATGCCAATGCCCCTGGACATCAGGTGGCTCATCGTGCGCATGTCATTGACATGACAGATGCGGATGCCTTGCGCGCCCTGATTGCTGCCGAGCAGCCACACCTGATTGTGCCGGAAATCGAGGCTTTGAATACCGATCTGCTGGCGGAGATTGAAGCTTCTGGCAATACTCGTGTGATTCCCACGGTGAAGGCGGTGCAACTGACCATGAACCGCGAGGGCATACGCCGACTCGCTGCTGAAGAGTTAAAGCTGCCCACTTCTCCCTACGCTTTTGCCAATAGTCTGCAGTCCTTGCAGCAATCAATTGAGGGAGGCATTGGCTATCCCTGTTTTATCAAGCCGACCATGTCATCTTCCGGCAAGGGACAATCACGCATTACTGGACCTGAACAGATTGCGGAAGCCTGGGAATATGCGGCCACTGCTGGACGTGTGAATCAGGGCGTGGTCATTGTGGAAGGCCAGATTGATTTTGATTATGAAATCACTTTGCTGACTGTGCGGGCCAATAACGCACAGGGTGAAGTGGAAACCAGTTTTTGTGCGCCCATCGGCCATTTGCAGGAAAAGGGTGACTACATTGAAAGCTGGCAGCCACAAGCCATGACGCCATTGGCGTTGGAGCGTGCGCAACAGATTGCGAAGGCTGTGACGGATAGCCTTGGAGGGTTGGGTTTGTTTGGCGTGGAATTATTCGTTAAAGGTAATGATGTCTGGTTCTCTGAGGTAAGCCCCCGTCCGCATGATACTGGCATGGTGACCATGGCTAGCCAGCGTTTCAGCGAGTTCGACTTGCATGCACGCGCGATTCTTGGCCTGCCGGTTAACGTCAGCCAGAGTCGTCCTGGCGCCAGTGCGGTGATTTATGGTGGTGTTGAAAGCGAGCAACTGGTGTTTGAGCATGTGGAACAAGCATTGGCAGTGCCGGAGTCTGATATTCGTTTGTTCGGCAAACCGGAATCCTTTGTGCGTCGTCGTATGGGGGTTGCCCTGGCGACTGGTGACAATGTGGAAGAAGCACGTACCAGAGCGCGCGAAGCAGCAAGCCTGGTCAAGACGTCTGCTTGAATGAGGCTTCAGTATGCTGGATAAGATAGGAGAGCCTGGCAGCAGCAAGGCGACATTTTTTGACTTGCTGGGTGGTGTAGAGAGAATCCGGGAGTTGGTTGAACGCTTTTATGATGTGATGGATACGGATACTCGCGCTGCCGCCTTGCGAGCACTCCATCCCGAAGACTTGACCTCTGCGCGTGAAAAACTCTTTATGTTCTTGACTGGCTGGACCGGTGGGCCGCAACTCTATATTGAACGTTATGGTCATCCTCGTTTACGCATGCGGCATATGCCGTTTGCCATTGATGAGTCTGCCCGTGATCAGTGGATGTATTGCATGATCAAGGCGATGAATGATATCGGTGTGGATGATGCCGTGATGACTAAGTTGAGCGAGGCATTGTGGGGTGTGGCTGATTTCATGCGTAATCGTGAAGGATAAAGACTTTCACTGTGCTTGATGTGTGACGTATGGATGCAATGATCTGAAATAAAAAAGGCGCTGAAAGCGCCTTTTTTATTAGCCAGCATCTAATCTGTAAACTTACTGCTTGCGTAAGCCACCCAGTAGCGCTGCTAGTTCTTTTTTGGGTTTGTTGCTGTCCCTCACGCTGATAGGCTTAGGTGCGGGTGCATCGACAGATGGCTCGTAAGGCTTGAAAAACCAATCGTCTTCTTTCTTACGCGAGCTTGGTCGTGAAGCAGAAGGGGAGCTGGTTGGGTTAGAGGGCTGTCTGCGTGCACTTGCGCGTGGTGTGGGCTCTAGACTGGCACTGGCTGAGACTTCTGCTTTTTCCTTGGGAATTTCGCGCTTGATCAGCTTCTCGATTTCCTTGAGGAATTTTTCCTCTTCTGGCGCTACCAGTGAGATGGCAATACCAGAAGCCCCTGCACGGCCAGTACGGCCTATGCGGTGAACATAATCCTCTGCAGCACTTGGCAGCTCGTAATTGATGACCATAGGTAGCTGGTCAATGTCCAGTCCACGTGCGGCAACATCCGTTGCCACCAATGCGGTGATTTTGTTTTGCTTGAAAGCATCCAGTGCCTGTATACGCTCAAGCTGGCTTTTGTCGCCATGGATAGCGCCAGCGGCGATGCCTTCTTTTTCAAGATGGCGCGCCAGACGGCTGGCTGTGAGCTTGGTCTTGGTAAATATGATGGCCTGTGTTGCCTGCTTGCGTAGTAAGTCAGCCAGGGCATTTTGCTTGTCAGCAGAGCTGACCAGCAGGATTTTTTGTGTGACGTTTTCAGAGGTTGCATTACTGCGTGCAACTTCGATCAAGGTCGGATTAGTCAGGAACTCTTCTGAAAGTTTTTTGATTTCATTGGAGAACGTGGCTGAGAACATCAGGTTCTGCCGCTTCTTTGGCAATAGTGCCAGGATGCGTTTGAGATCTGGCATAAATCCCATGTCGAGCATGCGATCTGCTTCATCAAGTATCAGTATCTGTACTTGTCCCAGTTGTACTGTGCGTTGTTCTACATGGTCGAGCAGGCGTCCGGGTGTTGCCACCAGTATCTCCACCCCTTTCATCAGGGTTGGAGTCTGGGACTTGATATCAACACCACCGAAAACTACTAATGAACGCAGCGGCGTATGCTTGGCATAGGTTTTAACACTTTCTTCCACCTGGATTGCCAGCTCACGGGTTGGCGTCAGGATCAGCGCCCTTACCGGATGTCGCGCCGGTGAGGCGCTGGAGCTGGCTTGTGGCAGTAGCTGCTGTAGCAGGGGCAGGGTAAACGCGGCTGTTTTGCCGGTACCGGTCTGCGCGCCTGCCATCAGGTCGCCACCGTTCAGCACCACAGGAATAGCCTGAGCCTGAATAGGAGTAGGAGTAGTGTAACCCGACTCATCCAGCGCCTTGAGAAGCTCAGGCGCCAGATTGAGTGATGCAAAGCTGATAGTCTCTGTGTTCACGTTTTCTTCGGTAGTGTTATACAAGATTAATTAAGCAAAGCTGCGTGGGCGGCGTGCTGGGCGGTCACCATCATGGCGCTTGGGGGCGCCAAATTTGTCACCACCACGATTGGCTTCACCGCGAGGAGCATCGCCACGACCACTAGCAGCACGGTCACCGAAAGTACGGCCTTCTGGACGTGCACTGTTGTTGTCGCGATTACCGGCATAGCCTTGACCACGAGGCTTGAAGCCGCCTGCATTGCCACCAGGACGTTGGCCTGGACGGCTGCTGCGTGGCTTGTCAGCGCGATCAGTACGTGGTGCAGGACGCTTAGGCTCGAGGCCTTCAATCACGGAGATTTCAAGACGCTGGCCTGTGTACTGCTCGATCTTGCGCAGTTGATGGCGATCAATGTGGGAAGCAAATGACAAGGCAACGCCTGTGTTGCCAGCACGGCCTGTACGGCCGATGCGGTGCACATAATCCTCAGCAAACTTCGGCAGATCGTAGTTGATGACGTGAGTGATGCCATGCACGTCGATACCACGCGCAGCCACGTCAGTAGCCACCAGGATACGCACATCACCGTGACGCAGCTTGGTCAGGGTGCGGTTACGTGCACCTTGAGTCATGTCGCCATGCAGGGCAGCAGATTTGTGGCCGGCTGCGTACAAGTCTTCAGCCAGCAAGTCAGCGTGACGCTTGGTTGATGTAAATACAATCGCCTGATTCACTTCAGGAGCAATTAGCAAGTGCTCCAGCAGCTTGTTCTTGTGTGCCATGTCATCTACAAACAACAATTTCTGTTCGATGTTGGCATGTTTTTCTTTTTGCGCTGCAATCTGGATGCTCTTTGGATTCTTCAGCAGCGTCTTGGCGATACTGGCGATCTGACCTTCAAACGTGGCTGAGAACATCAATGTTTGGCGCTCGCTTGGCAAGGCAGCTGAAATGCGCTCGATATCCGGCATGAAACCCATGTCCAGCATACGGTCGGCTTCATCCAGAATCAGCATTTGCAGGCGGGACATATCAATACGACCGCGTTCCATGTGATCCAGCAAGCGACCTGGAGTGGCTACCAGGATGTCCAAAGGCTGGGACAGCAACTTGTTTTGCAGTGGGTAAGGCATACCGCCTACGATACTGACAGTGCGTGCGCGCAGGAATTTACCGTACTTGCGGGCGGCTTCGTTCACCTGTGCAGCAAGTTCACGGGTTGGTGTCAATACCAGAATACGTGGTCCACGACTCTTGGCTGGATGTGGAGTGGCCAGCAGGTCCAGGGCTGGCAGGATAAATGCGGCAGTTTTGCCGGTACCGGTTTGAGCGGAGGCCATCAAGTCATGGCCAGCCAGTACTTCAGGAATCGCCTGAGCCTGGATAGGAGTTGGGGTGTTATAACCTGCCTCAGCTAAAGCACGCATGATGGCAGGATTTAAATTCAAGCTTTCAAAAGACACAAAATTCCCTTTCAAGGAAAAACAAAGGAGTCCTGATCAAGACCCCAAAAGGGCGCAAGCAGACGCAACGATAGTGCCTTTATCAGGCAAATATCAGGCGCAATATACTAAGAGTAAATTAGCATTCTTACCGGCGCACGGGCATAGCCACTAACCGGTAACAAAAGCAAGAGAGCCGCAAAAATTACATCGGGCTTCGAGAGGCTAGGGCGATGAATCATCAATCCGTAAATGAATTGAATCAGCCGCGCAGTATATAGGTTGTCCTTAATTTGTCAAAGGTTTTATGCAAGGGTTTAACAAAGACTGTGTTAAAATCGCGCACTTTTTCGCAATTACTAGAGAATCACACATGTCGCGCGCCCTCCGTAATATCGCCATTATCGCTCACGTCGATCATGGCAAAACCACCATGGTGGATAAACTTCTTCAGCAGGCTGGTACTTTTGCCGCTCACCAACAGGTGACGGAACGTGTCATGGACTCTGGTGATATTGAAAAAGAACGTGGTATCACGATCTTGGCAAAAAACACTGCCGTCAATTATGAAGGTACACATATTAATATCGTGGATACACCAGGACACGCCGACTTCGGTGGTGAGGTAGAGCGCGTATTAGGTATGGTAGATGGCGTGGTGTTGCTGGTAGATGCGGTTGAAGGCCCGATGCCACAAACCCGTTTCGTCACCAAGAAGGCACTTGCGCTTGGTCTGCGTCCTATCGTGGTGATCAACAAGGTCGACCGTCCAGGTGCCCGTATTGACTGGGTAATTAACCAGACGTTTGATTTGTTTGCCAATCTGGGTGCGACCGATGAACAGCTGGATTTCCCGGTTGTGTATGCTTCTGCGCTGAATGGTTATGCCACATTGGATATCAACCAGGCTTCCGACAATATGCGGCCACTGTTTGATACCGTGCTGAGCCATGTTGCATCGCCAGAAGGTGATAGCAATGCGCCGTTGCAATTGCAGATTTCCGCGTTGGATTACTCTACTTATACAGGTCGTCTGGGTATTGGCCGTGTGCGTAATGGTCGTATCAAGCCAGGCCAGGTAGTGGCTGTATTAAAAGGTGATGAGCAATTAGGTCAGGGCCGTATCAACCAGGTGCTGGGCTTCCAGGGCCTTGAGCGTGTGGCGGTTGAGGAGGCTGAGGCTGGCGATATCGTGATTATTTCAGGTATCGAGGAAATCGGTATCGGTGTGACGGTGGCTGATCGTGAAAACCCGATTGGTTTGCCTATTCTGGGTGTGGATGAACCTACCCTGACCATGGACTTTATGGTGAATACTTCACCGCTGGCAGGCACTGAGGGCAAGTTTGTAACCAGCCGCCAGATTCGTGACCGCTTGACCAAGGAGCTGCTGATCAACGTGGCGCTGCGTGTTGAAGATACGGTGGATGCTGATGTGTTCCGTGTTTCTGGCCGTGGTGAGTTGCACCTGACCATCCTGCTGGAAAACATGCGTCGTGAAGGCTATGAGATTGCCGTTGGTAAGCCGCGCGTGGTTTACAAGGATGTCGATGGCCAGAAGTGCGAGCCTTATGAAATCCTCACAGTGGATCTGGAGGATGACTGCCAGGGCAGCGTGATGGAGGAGTTGGGTCGTCGTCGTGGCGAGCTGCAGAATATGGAGTCTGATGGTAACGGACGTACCCGCCTTGAGTACAAGATCCCGGCACGTGGCCTGATTGGTTTCCAGAGCGAGTTTCTGACCATGACCCGCGGTACAGGTCTGATGGCTCATATTTTTGATGAGTATGCTCCCGTGAAGGCAGATATGCCTGGTCGTCGTAACGGCGTGCTGATTTCCTCAGAACAGGGTGAGGCTGTGGCCTATGCGTTGTGGAAGCTGCAAGACCGTGGTCGTATGTTCGCAGTCCCTGGTGACAAGTTGTACGAAGGCATGATTATCGGTATTCATAGCCGTGATAATGACTTGGTAGTTAACCCAATCAAGGGCAAGCAGCTGACCAACGTGCGTGCATCCGGTACTGATGAAGCCGTGCGTTTGATTCCACCAGTTCAGATCACGCTGGAGTCTGCGGTTGAGTTTATTGACGATGATGAGATTGTGGAAATTACGCCCAAAAACATCCGTATCCGCAAGCGTTACCTGCTAGAGCATGAGCGCAAGAGATCTTCCAAGTAATTTTGCCATTGAGTAGTATGCATTGAACAAAACCCCGGCCTGCCGGGGTTTTGTCTTTTCAGGCTGGTCTATTCGTTCTTGTCCATTACTTCTCAAGTCTTGAGCCATTCCTTGCTAGTCACATCTTTTTCTTATCCATGCTTGCCAATAGCGTAATCCTTATGCAGAATGGCTATTAATATACAGTGTGGTATATAGCCCGCACCCTCCAAAGGGAACGGTTTTGCAATAGCAGCCGATAGAGTTGCATTGCATATAATGGACTATGGGGATGTGGTATGAAGCAAGGTGTGCAAACGACCAGGCAGCCTGGTCAAAGTGATATACACGCGCTATTCAATCTATACAATACTGGTCAGTTATATCAGGCCGAGGTTAAGGCACGTGATTTGCTCAAGCAGTATCCAAGTGCATTGGTGGTGTATAACGTGCTGGGTGTCTCGCTGGAAGGGCAAAAGAAATTTGAAGATGCTGTACAGGCTTATCGCAAGGCTTTGGCTATCAATCCTTCTATTTCTGAAATGCATTTCAACCTGGGAGCGGTGCTGTCACAGCTGGGGCGCGATGATGAGGCGATCACGTCTTATCAGCGTGCCATTGCCATTAGCCCGGGGTTGGCGGTCGCGCATTTCAATTTGGCGACATTGCTGCAAACACGGCTATTGTTGGATGAGGCAATCCAGCATTACCGTCAAGCGGTAGGAATAGAGCCTGGGTTTTATGAGGCCTATGGCAGCCTGGGAACGGCTTTGCAACAGCAAGGCCATCTGGATGACGCCATTGCCTGTTATCGGCAGGCGCTGGCAATCTCCGATCATGCATTAGGGCATTTCAACCTGGCGACGGCATTGCGTGATCATGGCGGGCTGGAGCAGGCCATCGCACATTACCGTCAGGCGATTGTTTTGCAGCCCCGCTATGCGGATGCTTATAACAACATGGGGGAAGTGTTCCGAGATCAGGGCGATATGCAGCAGGCAGTGACTTGTTACCAGCAGGCCCTGTTGATAACGCCTGGTCATCAAGCTGCTGCGTTTAACATGGCCCAGTTTCTTTATGATGCCCATCGCTTCGAAGAGGCGATCCCCTATTTTGAGCAGTCGCGTCAAGAGGATTGGCAGGAACGCATACTCTATTGTCTTTATAAATCAGGGCAGTATCCACAATTTCAGCAGCGTTTACAGGTGCTTGTGGCGCAAGGTGAGCATGTGTCGCCATTTCTGGCAACGCTGTCAGCGCACTATGCGACCAATTTCAATGTGGCAGATCCTTATCGGTTTTGTAAAACCCCCATGGAGTTTGTTTTTCACCGCAGCATCGCACCCTTGGCTGAGCATAACAGTGCCTTGTTAACGGCCTTGCTGCATGACATCAATCTCACTGAAATTGCTGAGCGCAAGCAGGGGCGGCTCTATCATGGCATGCAATCTGCGGGTAATCTGTTTAAGCGTCAGGAACAATCATTCAAGACCTTGTCTGCATTGATACGCCAGCAGGTTCAGGAGTATCAGCAACATTTTGCCGATAAAGACTGCGATCTGATGCGACATTTCCCCCAAGAGGTTGAGTTTACCAGTTCGTGGTATGTGAGGATGCGCCAGGGTGGACATTTGACTTCGCATATTCATGAGATAGGCTGGCTCAGTGGCTGCGTGTACTTAGCACTGCCCAAACAGGCGGTGGGTAGCAATGATGGCAGCATAGAGTTCAGCACGCATGGGGATGAGTACCCCAAAATGCACGATCATTTTCCGGCGAGGGCTATTGCCCCTGCGGTTGGGGATATCGTGTTGTTTCCCTCATCATTGTTTCACCGCACCATTCCATTTCACTCGGATGAAGAGCGCATCTGCATTGCTTTTGATATCAAGCCTGCAGTCAAGTTTGCTAAAGATATGCTGAGTTTTAATAGCATGAAGATCATGTTGTTGGGCTGCGTTAATGTGCTAGTTACCGAGTTTGCCGAGGTGGCTGCCTGGTCATTACGCGGTATGGTTTGATGGTTTGCTTTGGTTGCCCTGGACCTTGTTTTCCCTGATCTGGTCCAGGGTTGCCGTTTTTAGCGCTTAAGGCCGGATTTCTCTTGCTCGATTGAGCGGCTGTGACTGAAGGATGCGTTATAATTTCATCCTTATGACAGACACCCTTATCCTCCTTTTCTCGATAGCTTCCTTGCTGGTTTTGCTCTGGCTGGCTTACAAGCAAGGCAACTCCAAGGACGCCAGTCAGCAATTGCTGCAGCAGTTGGAAGAAAAACATCGCGAGATGCTGCGAGATCTGCATGATGGCCTCAATAAGTTGGGCGATCGCCTGAATAATGCTTCCAGTGATCAAGCAGAACGCCTGCGTGCGGCCGTTGGCCAAGAGCTGCAACAGACACGGGATGCAATGAAAACCCTGCAGCTTTCCCAAACTGAAAGCCTGGCACAGACGCGCGAAACTGTACTTGAGCGGTTGCATACCACCCTTGCGGAACAAGGCAAGGCTGAGCAATCGTTGATTCAGGACACCATGCTCAAGGCCACCACTCAATTGACGACCAGCATAGAAACCTTGACCAAGACCGTGGATGGCCGTCTGGAGCAGATCGGCGGCAAAGTGTCCGAACGCCTGGATGAAGGTTTCAAGAAAACGAACGATACCTTTGTTCGTGTCATGGAGCGCCTGGCGACCATTGATGAGGCGCAAAAGAAGATAGATGGACTCACCATGAATGTAGTGAGTTTGCAGGAGCTGCTGGGAGACAAGCGTTCACGTGGAGCTTTTGGTGAGGTGCAGTTAGAGGCCTTGGTGCGCAATGTGATGCCGGTGACTTCCTATGCCATGCAGCATGTGTTGAGTAACGGTACGCGGGTAGACTGTGCTTTGTTCTTGCCTGATCCGACTGGCACGGTTGCGGTGGACTCCAAGTTTCCGTTGGAAAACTACCATCGCATGCTGGAGCGTGAAGTCAGTGAAGTAGAGCGTCTCAGCGCGCAACGCCAGTTCAAGGCCGATGTCAAAAAGCACGTAGATGATATCGCCAGCAAGTACATCATTCCCAATGTCACTTCAGACGGTGCAGTGATGTTTATCCCGGCCGAGGCTGTATTTGCCGAGATTCATGCCTATCACCCGGATATTGTGGATTACGCCATGAGTCGCAGGGTGTGGGTGGTATCGCCCACCACGCTGATGGCTGTGTTGAATACTGCACGAGCCGTGCTCAAGGATGTGGAAACACGTAAGCAGGTGCATATCATCAAAGATGAGCTGGGCAAGCTCGGCAAAGAGTTCTCGCGTTTTGATGTTCGCATGAAGAAGCTGGCGGATCATATACGGCAGGCGCATGAGGATGCCCTGGATGTACATACGACTAGCCAGAAGATTTCGCGCCGTTTTGCGCAGATTGAACGCGTGGAGCTTGAGGGCGAGGCGGAAGCCAGCCTGGCAATACCAGATAACGATATAGAGGATGAATGATGAGTGAAGAACAAGGCTTGATAATGTTGGTGCAGCAATATGCATCCAAATTCGGTATTACCTTCAGTTCCAGCCTGATGGACAATGAGCAGCACAAAGCCAGATTATTGATGTTGATGGCAGAGGCGATCAGCGGTAAGCGTGGCCCGGTGACTGATGAGGATGTCACTAGCGCATGATACAACTGCTGTATTTTGCCAGCTTGCGTGAGGCTTTGGGTATTGAGGGTGAGGCATTACCTTTACCTGAAGTACTCAATATTTCGGCGCTGATGGCATTGCTGGCAGCGCGAGGTGGCGCCTGGCAAGAACAGTTTGCAGGTACGCGCCCGCTGCGGGCCGCTATCAACCAAGCACTGGTTGCCAATAGTGCACTGGTGCAAGCTGGTGATGAAGTCGCCTTTTTCCCTCCGGTGACTGGCGGCTGACATGACAGTAAGCGTGCAGCAGGCAGATTTTGATGCAGGCGAAGAAATCCGTCGCTTGCGATTGGAAAATCCTGAAGCGGGTGCCGTTGTTTCCTTCGTGGGGCAGGTGCGTGACCTGAATCAGGGCGAAGAGGTGGCCAGCCTTACTCTGGAACACTATCCCGGCATGACGGAAAAGTCATTGACGGCGATCATTACCCAGGCCCAACAACGCTGGGCCATACTGGATGTGACCGTGATTCATCGAATTGGCACCTTGCAGCCCATGGACCAGATCGTACTCGTTGCCGTTAGTAGTGCTCACCGAGGTGAAGCTTTTAACGCCTGCGAGTTCATCATGGATTACCTCAAGACCGAAGCACCGTTCTGGAAAAAAGAAACGACATCCAGCGGCGAGCACTGGCTGGCAGCGAGAGATAGCGACCAGTCAGCCAAACAGCGCTGGCATGAATAACAGACGACAAGCCATTGTGCTTGACCTATCCAGCCTTACATTACTTACTTTTAAACTGCCAGCCTGATGCATCATACACTTAGCCCTCAACAACTTACCCGCGAGATTGCTCCGCCAACCCTTGGTTTTAGCGATACCTCTGAATTAGTGGCTGAAGCCCGTGATTCAGCTGGGCAGTGGATAGGCCAGCAACGGGCCGCTGAGGCTGCGCAGTTCGGTCTGCGCATGGCACAGCCGGGATATCACATGCTTGTGATTGGTGAGCCAGGCTCGGGCCGGACTTCATTGTTGCTGCGATTGCTGAGGCAGGCATCAGCAAGTCATGCCGCACCGACGGATCTTGTTTGCCTGTTGAATTTCACTACGCCTGAAAAGCCTTTGCTGCTTCGTTTGGTTGCAGGCAAGGGGGCTGAGCTACGCTTGTTGCTGGAGCAGTTTGTCCGCAGGCAAATCCGGGCAATTCCAGGGCTGGTGCATTCAGAGCGCTTGCCCAAGACGCCACATGCAGATCCATTGGTTCACCCAGACAGCCGGCTCAAGACCTATCTTGAAGAGGAGCTGGCCACCATCAGGCAACAGGTAGCGGCAGACCTATTGCAGCCTCAAGTGTTTGATCATTGGATCCAGCAGTTGGTGCAGGAGGTGGTTGAGAACATGGATGTGTTCATTACGACGGCCAATAGTGATGCAGAGGGTATGCAGGAAGCCTTTCTGAGCCGGTTTCGTGCCAATCTGCTGGTGAATAATGGCGATGTGCAGGGCGCCCCAGTGATTTATGACGATGATCCGGGTTATCAAACCCTGTTTGGTGGAATTGAGAGTGCGGGTGAGCAGGGGCATGTGCCAGACTTTATGCGCCTTAAAGCCGGTAATATCCTGCGTGCTGATGGCGGCTGCCTGGTGTTGCACCTGGAGGATATTCTCCAGGACCAGCAAGGCTCGCATCCATTACTCGATAAACTTGGCCGCGTGCTGCGCAACCGCAAAGTGCAAATTGAGGATTCTGGTAGTGGTGCTGGACAAGGCACATTAAGCTCTTTGCTACCTGATGCACTGCCTGTAGATTTCAAGCTGATCCTGATTGCCAGTCGAGAAGACTATTACCATCTGCATGAAGAGCATCCCGAATTTCTTGAACATTTCCGCATTAAAATTGATTTTGCCGAGAGTGTAACCGCTACGCCAGCAATCTATCGGCAACTGGCATGCCATATTGCCCAGGTAAGCGATGAAAACCGCTTGCCCCATTTCACGGCAGCGGCAGTGGCCCGCCTGTTACAAACCATGCATGGCTGGGCAGAAGATCAGATGCGTCTCAGCTTGAATATAGGCGCATTGCATCCATTGATACTGGAAAGCGCTGCCTTTGCATCACCTAACCAGTTGGTTGGACTTGCTGAAGTGGATACTGCCATCAATACCGCGCGCAGCCGTCATGATTATGCTGAACAGCAAATCCGCGAGTCCATCCTAGATGGTGAGCTGATGATACAAGTGCAGGGCCGCGAAGTGGGGCAGATCAATGGCTTGACCCATATTGATATGGGTGATGTGGCATTTGGCTCACCAGTCCGCATCTCTGCACGTTGTTATCCTGGGCGGGATGGCATTATCAATATTGACCGTGAAGTCGAGATGACAGGCCCGCAGCATGATAAAGGCCTTTTCATCATGCAAAGCTGGCTGGCGGCCAATTTTGCCAACCTGGCCCCACTTTCACTCAATGCTTCGATTGTGTTTGAGCAGGAATATCATGGCGTGGAAGGCGACTCAGCCTCGTGTGCCGAACTTTATGCCTTGCTTTCCACCTTGTCTGGCCTGCCCTTGCCACAAGGGGTGGCGGTGACTGGCGCGCTTAACCAGCATGGTGAGGTACTCCCCATCGGCGGTATCAATGAAAAAATTGAAGGCCATTTCCGCCTGTGCGAAAAATTTGGCTTGGATGGCAAGCAGGGGGTGTTGGTACCCGCTCGAAATTTGAGACATCTGCTACTCAGTGATGATGTGATCAACGCGGTTGAGCAAAAACTTTTTCATATCCATGCGATTGATTATGTGCTGGAAGGCATTGAATACCTCACTGGCATGCCAGTCGGTAGTCTGGATGAGCTGGGAGATTACCGTCCTGACACGGTGCTTGGTCGTGTACAACGTACGCTGGAAAGCTACCGCACTATCTATAAGGCCAATCGCAGCTTGCGTCAGGAATCGCAATGAGTGATGCCGAAGGCAAATGTCGACTGGATAAATGGCTATGGGCTGCGCGTTTCTTCAAGACGCGTAGCCTGGCAACAGATGCGATTGAGAGTGGCAAAATCCATGTGGATGGTGATCGGGTAAAGCCAGCCAAGGAAGTACGCCTTGGTCAAGTGATTCATATCAGGCGCAAGGAGCTGGAAATGCATGTGGTGGTACGCGGCCTGTCCATTCAGCGCCGTGGCGCGCCAGAGGCCGCCTTGCTATTTGAAGAAACGCCAGAAAGCCTGGCGAAGCGTGAAAACCTTGCTGTCACAAGGGAAGCTGATCATGCTCGCCGAGACCGTGGCTTGGGCAGGCCTACCAAACGGCAACAGCGCGATATCAAAAAGTTTACCGGGATAGACTGGTAGCAGCTCGTTGTTTTGTGTGTATGACAGCTAAAACAATGTCAGCGTTATTGCCAGGCTTTGAGTTGAGAATAATATCGTCTGCATACTCAAGGTGCGCTGGTTGAGTCCCATTTCCGGGATCAACCTGAAGCGCTACTGACTTATTTCAGCAAATAACTCGCTGATGATTACCAGGGAATTTCCTGTCCATCATAGGCGTAAAATTTGCCTGCATCAGCCAGGGTGACTTGATCGATTACCTTGCGTAAACCGCTAATACTCTGTTGCGTATTAATCAAAGCATTGGGGCCGCCCATGTCAGTCAGCACCCAGCCAGGGTGTAGCACAATAGCGGTAATGCCTTGTTTGGCAAGATCCACCGACAAACTCCTGGTAATCATATTCAATGCGGTTTTGGTGGAGCGGTACATATAACTGCCGCCACTCGTATTGTCCGTAATACTGCCCATCTTGCTGGTCATATTGGCCAGCTTCTTGAGTTGGCCCTTGGCGAGATGAGGCGTAAATGCTTGTGCAACCTTGAATGGGGCCAGACTGTTGATGCGGAATGCCTCCATCCAGGCATCATAATCAGCATCACCGAATACCTCGGTGCTGCTGTCAGGGTAAACCCCGGCATTATTGATTAATACATCAATAGGTTGATCAGCCAGTGATGCAGCAAGCTCATCTACCTGATAGAAATTTCCCACATTCAATTTATGTACACTGACCAAGTCCTTAAAGCGGGTGGCCAGTTGCAGTAATTCCTCTGCATCCTCAGGGCTGCGACAGCATGCCAGCACGTTCCAGCCAGCCTCCGCATATTGTTTGGTGAACTCCAGACCAAGGCCGCGATTGGCACCAGTGATCAGTACAATTGGCATATTCAACATTCCTTATGAGATGAATTTCAAGGATAACACTTAGCTCGGGAAATTATCAGGCTTGAAGCAGGGCGAAAGTTTTTGTAAACTGCGTTCACTATTTGAACGCATGATGGTTAAATCGCATTAATGCTCACCGACGAATACCGCTACAAGATACTCAAACTGGTTCAGGAAAAACCTGAGATCAGTCAGCGAGAGCTCGCTAAGGCTTTGGGCATCAGTCTGGGTAAAACCAACTTCTGTCTTAAAGGATTGGTTGATGTGGGCTTGCTCAAGGTGTCCAATTTCCGCAATAGCCAGAACAAGCTGGCGTATATGTATTTGCTGACCCCCAAAGGGATAGAGGAAAAAACAGGTATCACCATGCGATTTCTTAAATACAAGATGCAAGAATACGAAAATCTGCAGGCAGAAATTGAAGAGCTGCGCCGTGCGGCGGAAGAGTCTGTAGAAAAGGAAGTTGAATGAGTGATCGATTCGCCATACTGCTTTGTGGTGGTTCTGGTACCCGGCTCTGGCCGTTGTCACGTACCTTGCGCCCCAAGCAACTGCTGGCGTTGAATGGTAAGCAAACCTTGCTTCAGCAAACCGCGTTGCGTCTTTGCCAGCACGTCCCGGCCAGCAATCTATTCACCGTAACTCATGAAGATCATAAATTTGAGGTGAAAGGCCAGCTTGCCGACATTCTGCCGGACGCCGTCAATGGGGTGATGGCAGAGCCTTGCGCGCGCAATACATTACCCGCTATTGCGTGGGCCGTAAGTCGCATTCATTCTCAATCGCCCAATGCGATCATTGGGGTATTTCCTTCCGATCATGCCATTGATAATGAAGCCGCGTTTTATCAAGCATGGGAAGCCGCAGAGCAGGGTGCAAGTGAGGATTACCTGACGCTGCTTGGCATTTCACCCACTCACCCTGCGACTGGCTATGGTTATATTCAGCCTTCGGATGTTGCCATTGTTAAGCACCATGTATCGGCAGTGCGCAAAGTGGCCAAATTTGTTGAAAAGCCTGATCTGGAAAGGGCGCAAGATTTTGTTGCTTCAGGCTATCTTTGGAATAGCGGAATGTTCGTTTTTCGCGCCAGTGTGTTTATGCAGATGCTGGCGAAACATCAGCCGGAAATAGCCTTTTCCATCAAGAGGCTAGGTACAGAAAATCTAGCTGAAGAGTATGCCAAGCTACCAAATATTTCCATTGATTATGGCTTGGTGGAATTGGCTGAGCAAGTTGCTGTAGTGCCTGCTGATATGGCTTGGAGCGATCTGGGGAGCTGGGATTCTATTTATCAAAAAAATGATAAGAATGCTGATGACAATGTGTGTGAGGGGGATGTCATCAGTATTGATACTCAAAATAGCCTGCTGTGGAATACCCATGGCTTATTGGCAACATTGGGTGTCAGCAATCTCGCCATTATCCAGACTGCGGATGCTACGTTGATTTGTGATCGAAGCCGCACAGAAGATATCAAACAGTTAGTGACCTTGGTGCAAAAGCACAAGCCCGAGCTGACTGAGCTGCATCGTACTGTTCACCGGCCATGGGGTACATATACGGTGTTGGAAGAGGGCATTAACTTTAAGATTAAACGTATCTCTGTCAATCCCGGGGCTAGTCTTTCCATGCAAATGCATCATCATCGTTCTGAGCATTGGGTAGTCGTATCAGGTGTGGCGAAGATTAGCAATGGCGATCAGGAAATGACATTAGAAGAAAATCAATCTACATACATCCCTAAAACCCATCGACACCGATTGGAAAACCTAGGGGATAAGCCACTTCAAATCATTGAGGTGCAATGTGGGGACTACGTTGGCGAGGACGATATCGTCCGTTTTGCAGATACTTATGGAAGGTGTGAGAACTAAATGAGCAAGGTGGCTTTGATTACTGGCGTGACCGGGCAGGATGGGGCTTATCTATCTGAATTGTTGTTAAGCAAGGGCTATATCGTACACGGCATCAAGCGCCGTGCTTCCCTGTTCAACACAGATCGGATCGACCACCTGTATCAAGACCCGCATATTGATAACAAGAACTTTATCCTGCACTACGGCGATCTGACCGATTCCACCAACCTCATTCGCATTATCCAGCAAGTCCAGCCAGACGAGATCTACAACCTGGCCGCCATGAGCCATGTGGCCGTGAGTTTTGAAACGCCAGAATATACTGCCAACGCCGACGGCATTGGCACCTTGCGTATTCTTGAAGCTATCCGCATCCTTGGCCTGGAAAAAAAGACCCGTTTCTACCAGGCCTCCACCTCAGAGCTCTACGGCCTGGTACAAGAAATCCCACAAAAAGAAACCACCCCATTCTATCCACGCAGTCCCTACGCTGTAGCCAAGCTTTACGCCTACTGGATCACCGTCAACTACCGGGAAGCCTACGGCATCTACGCATGCAACGGCGTCCTGTTCAACCATGAAAGTCCGCTACGTGGCGAAACCTTCGTTACCCGCAAGATTACGCGGGCATTGGCAAGGATCAAATTGGGCCTGCAAGATAACCTTTACCTGGGCAACCTGGACTCACTGCGTGACTGGGGCCATGCTAAAGACTACGTTGAAATGCAATGGCTCATGCTGCAACAAGATCACCCAGAAGACTTCGTCATTGCGACCGGTGTCCAATACAGTGTCCGTGACTTCGTCAATGCTGCCGCCAAAGAGCTTGATATTGCGATCACCTGGAAAGGTCAGGGCGTGGATGAGAGAGGTTATGATGCCAGCGGCAAATGCATCGTCGAGGTAGACTCACGCTACTTCCGTCCTACCGAAGTTGAAACCCTCTTGGGTGACCCGAGCAAAGCCAAACAAAAACTCGGCTGGACCCCGAAAACCACCTTCCAGGAGCTCGTCTCTGAAATGGTGCGTGAAGACCTGAAGAGTGCTCAGCGTGACGAACTTGTTAAAAAGCACGGCTTTGCTGCTTATGACTACAACGAATAACAGAGTGCACTAATGGACAAAACCGCACGCATCTACGTGGCAGGGCACAGAGGCCTCGTAGGCTCAGCTATCGTCAAGAACCTTGAGAACGCAGGTTACACCCACCTAATCAAGCGGACGCATGCCGAACTCGATCTCACTGATCTGCAGGCAACAGATGCTTTTTTTGCCGAACACAAGCCGGAATACGTCTTCCTGGCGGCAGCCAAGGTTGGCGGAATCGTGGCCAACAACACCTACCCGGCGGAGTTTATCCGCGACAATCTGGCGATTCAGAACAGCGTCATTCATAGCGCCTGGAAGCATGGGGTTACCCGCCTGCTGTTTCTCGGCTCTAGCTGCATCTACCCCAAGCTGGCACCGCAGCCCATGAAAGAAGAACACCTGCTGACCGGCCCGTTGGAACCAACCAACCGCCCTTACGCATTGGCCAAAATCGCAGGCATCGAAATGTGCTGGAGTTACAACCGCCAGTACGATACCCAATACCTCGCAGCCATGCCCACCAACCTTTACGGCCCCGGTGACAACTACCACCCCGAGAATAGCCACGTCATCCCGGCCCTTCTGCGTAAATTCCACGAAGCCAAGCAGAATAACCAACCCACCGTCACCGTCTGGGGCACAGGTACACCCAAGAGAGAATTCCTCTACAGCGATGATATGGCTGATGCCTGTGTATTCTTGCTGAATCTGCCCGAGGAAAAATTTAATTCTCTGCTGGGAAGCAAGGAGAATGGTACTGATGTTTTTGACCCACCATTAGTCAATATTGGCGTGGGTGCCGATATCTCAATCCAGGAATTAGCCTCGTTGGTAAAACAGGTGGTTGGCTACCAAGGAAAAATTGAGTTTGATAGTTCAAAACCTGATGGCTCGATGCGCAAGCTCATGGATGTTAGCAAGCTAAACAGTTTGGGGTGGACTTACTCCGTTGTGCTTGAAGATGGCTTGAAAAAGGCATATTTGGAATTTATAAAAGAAGAAATCTGAGTTTTATTAATTTATTTATAATATCGAGTTGATATTATCTTCAAAAAATAGTGATTAGATAATTTATACAATGTTCGTGATTTGAATAGATAATGTCCAATTCTGAAAATAAAATTTATGC
The DNA here is from genome assembly GCF_020532675.1 of Methylobacillus gramineus. Classification (GTDB taxonomy): domain Bacteria; phylum Pseudomonadota; class Gammaproteobacteria; order Burkholderiales; family Methylophilaceae; genus Methylobacillus; species Methylobacillus gramineus. Next base: position 580,612 of record NZ_JAJAVE010000001.1, read on the forward strand.
ATTGATTCCTGCTAGAGGCGGTTCTAAAGGTGTGCCCAGAAAAAACCTGAAATCTATCGCAGGTTTTCCATTAATAAGTTATACGATTAAAGCCGCTATGCAAGCTAAACATGTTGACGCTGTGTATGTATCTTCTGATTGCGAAGATATATTGGAGTATTCAACGGCACAAGGCTGTACTTGTATAGTAAGGCCTCCAGAATATGCTACGGATGAAGCATCAGCTTCTGATGTGGTCAAACATTTTATCAAGATTGTAAATGTAGATGATGAAGATCTAATCGTTTACCTACAGCCTACTTCTCCCTTGAGAGATGAACATCATATTGATGATGCGCTAAGGATTTTGAAGAAAACAGGATTTACTTCCTTAGTAAGTTTGGAGGCTTTGCATAAATCGCCTTATAAGTCATTTCGCCTGGATGAAAATGAACAATTGATTTCATTGTTTGATGAAAAACTTTCTAATGTGCGTCGCCAAAATTTGCCTTTGTGCTATGCGCCCAATGGTGCCATTTATATCTTCTCAAAGTCAGAGTTTGAGGCAAGAGGCGGTTTCCCATCCAATGGTAGTGTTGCTTATGTAATGTCTGCAGAGGAGAGTGTTGACATTGATACCGAAGCAGATTTTTTAGAAACAGAAGCGTTATTAAGGAATAAATATGGCATCTTTTGAAATTGCTGGGCGAAAAATTGGTGACGGATATGAACCCATTGTCATTGCAGAAATTGGCATTAACCATGAGGGGTCATTAGATGTTGCTATTGATATGGCCAGGGCTGCTATTGAAGCCGGTGCAGAAATAATCAAACATCAGACTCATGTGGTTGAAGATGAAATGTCCGATGAAGCTAAGGGCGTTATTCCTGGAAATGCAGATGTTTCAATCTATGAGATTATGCGACGTTGCTCATTGTCTGAAGATGATGAGTATAAGCTCATGCAATATGTGCAACAACAAGGAAGTATTTTTATCAGTACTCCATTCTCGAGAATGGCAGCAAATCGACTAAAAAAATTTGATATTCCCGCCTATAAAATAGGATCGGGTGAATGCAATAATTATCCTCTTGTACGGCACATTGCCTCATTCGGTAAACCTATTATTGTTAGTACTGGTATGAACAGTATTGAAACCATTGCACCTACCGTCAATATATTAAGACAAGCAAAAGTACCTTTTGCTCTACTGCACTGTACAAATATATACCCCACGCCTCCTGAGCTTGTAAGGCTTGATGCTATCCAAGTTATCAAAAATGCCTATCCCGATGCGGTAGTGGGACTTTCAGATCATACGGTTGGTAATTATGCTTGCTTGGGAGCTGTGGCATTGGGAGGCTCCATCCTAGAACGTCATTTTACTGACACCATGTCACGGCCGGGACCCGATATTGTTTGTTCGATGGATCCTGCCGCATTGCAGGATTTGATTACTGGATCAAAAGTTATTTTTGCAGCCAAGGGTGCATATAAAGGTCCACTCTTGGAAGAGGAAAAAACCATCGCTTTTGCTTTTGCATCTGTGGTCGCGATTAAAGATATCAATGTTGGGGATGTCTTGAGTGAAGATAATATTTGGTTACGCCGGCCTGGAGGAGGTGATTTTAATGCCTCTGACTATGATCAGTTACTTGGTCGTAAAGCATTGCAAACAATACTGAGTGGCAAAAGAGTGAACAGGCAGGATGTTGAGGCATGAGTCGGAGAGTTGTTTTTCTTACCGGTACCAGAGCCGATTTTGGCAAACTTAAATCCCTAATGCGAGCCTTACAAAATGACATGGATTTTGATGTCCATGTATTCATTACAGGCATGCATATGTTGTCAAAATATGGTTATACCTGTGAGGAGGTTGAAAAGGCCGGATTTAAAAACCTATTTCGTTTCATCAATCAAAATCAAAGCGATAGCATGGATCATATTTTGGCTAAAACTATTACTGGTTTATCAGATTATGTGAATGAGATCGCACCTGAATTGATAGTGATTCATGGCGATAGAGTTGAAGCACTGGCCGGGGCAGCTGTCGGAGCATTGAATAACATTCGAGTTGCACATATAGAGGGCGGAGAAGTGTCAGGTACTGTCGACGAGTTGATTCGGCATGCAGTCACTAAACTGTCTCATGGGCATTTTGTCTCCAACGAACAGGCCAAAAATCGTCTCATTCAGCTTGGGGAGAGTGAAGATTCTGTCTTTGTTATTGGCTCTCCAGACATTGATGTCATGAATTCAACATCGTTGCCAAGCATTGATGCTGTGAGGGAGAGATATGGCTTTTCGTTTGAGCACTACGCAATTTTGATGTATCACCCAGTTACTTCTGAGTTGGATGATTTACCAAGGCAAGCCAAAGCCATTGTAGATTACATTTCAGATACCTCATTGCCATTCATTGTCGTATATCCAAATAATGATCATGGTTCAGACATTATTTTGAATGAATATTTGCGATTGAAAGACTTGAGCCACGTTAAAGTTTACCCATCTATAAGATTCGAATACTTCTTAACGCTTCTCAAAAATGCAGCATTCATCTTGGGGAACTCCAGCGCTGGAGTCAGAGAGGCTCCCCATTTCGGCGTACCAGCTATCAATGTCGGCAGTAGGCAGCATAATAGAGCAACAGCAGTGTCCATTATTAATACCAGCGCACATATGGATTCCCTTCGACACGCAGTTCAGCAAGTTGCAGATATTCCTCGCGTGGCAGTTTCTGACTTTGGGAATGGTAATAGTGCCGGTGAGTTTCATCAGATTCTGTTGAATGATGCTTTTTGGGATAAGGGAATACAGAAGCACTTTATCGATAGGAGTGCAGTGTGAGGTTGATCGCAAGGCTTGATGTCAAAAATGAACATGTGATCAAAGGCATACATTTTGAAGGCTTGCGTAAAGTTGGCAATCCAATCGAGATGGCTAAAAATTATTATGCCCAAGGCATTGATGAGATTGTGTTCATAGATGCCGTGGCCAGCTTATATAACCGTAATAACCTGCTGTCTGTGATCGCCAAGGCTTCGGAAGAAGTTTTTGTTCCCATCACTGTAGGTGGCGGGTTACGTTCCATAGCGGATATCGAGATGGCTTTGAGTGCTGGTGCAGACAAGGTGGCAGTCAATACAGCTGCAATTCTGAATCCGGGATTCATAACGGAAATTGCCAAGCGCTATGGTAGCCAATGTGTGGTTGCGTCTATTCAAGCCAAACGCATAGGCCATGACTGGGAGGCTTATATGGAGGCCGGGAGAGAGCCTACAGGAAAAAAGGTCGTTGCTTGGAGCAAGGAGTTGGAAGATCTTGGTGCAGGCGAGATATTGCTAACGTCCATTGACCAAGATGGTACAAAAAAAGGATTTGACCTTCCATTGCTTCGTGCAGTTAACACGATAGTGAACATTCCAGTCATGATCAGTGGTGGCTGTGGTAATACTGATCATGTGCAAGATTTGAAAGAAATACGACCAAGTGGAGTTTGTCTGGCGTCAGTATTACATTACAAAATCAATACGATAGATGAATTCAAACAGCGGCTGACATCCATCAATGGTACTAGATAAATGAAGAAAATATGTATTCTTGATTATGGACTAGGCAATGTCCGTAGTGTTAGCAATGCGCTCAAGTATGTTGGTGCTCATCCTGTAATTTCAAATACACCAGAAATACTCAAAGATTCTCACGCGTTGATAGTGCCAGGGGTTGGTGCATTTGCTCAAGGGATGTCTGCATTGGGTAAAGATGGATTACAAGATAGCCTGCTCGAATATATAAAAAGTGGAAAACATGTCCTGGGCATTTGTTTGGGCATGCAATTACTTTTTGACAGGGGTGACGAGTTCGGGGTTACCACTGGTCTTGGACTAGTGCCAGGCGTAGTCTCCAGAATTGTGCCCAGACAGCAATCAGAGGTGAGGTTGCCGCATATCTCATGGGCGAAAGTTGATCCCAATCCCGTGCATGAAAATGATGGTGGCATGTTTGATGGATTGCCAGACAAGCAGCGTAAGTTCTATTTTCTGCATAGTTATGCTGCTCAAGATGTACCTGATCAATTCATCACAGGTCGCGCGACGTATTCTGGATATACTTTTGTTGCGTCAGTGAAGAGAGACAATATCTGGGGTGCGCAATTTCACCCAGAAAAAAGTGGCCCAAGTGGTCTACAAGTTCTAAATAACTTTGTAAAAAACAGCTAATTGAAAAGAAGTGTGGAGGAATTTGTGGTTAATGCATATTTTGGTTTGCCGGAAGAAGTAGTGTTTTGTAAGAAGTGCGTAATTTCCAACCAGAGACCCAGTTCTACAGTTGAATTCAAGCATACCAACAAGGACAAAAAAGCAACCATAGGATTTGGTGTTGATGGTATTTGTGATGCTTGCCGCTATGCAGAAACCAAGGATGCTCAAATAGATTGGCAGGCGCGCGAGGATGCTTTGGTCAGATTGTTGGATCAACATCGCCGTAGTGATGGTGGCTATGACATTATAGTGCCGGGCAGCGGTGGTAAAGACAGTGCATATACCTCACATATCCTTAAATATAAATATGGGATGAATCCTTTAACTGTGACCTGGGCGCCGCATAAGTACACAGAAATTGGCTGGAAGAATTTTGAAAACTGGATACATAAAGGTGGATTAGACAATATTCTGTTCACACCCAATGGCAAGTTGCACCGCTATTTAACAAAAATGGCTTTTCTGAATTTATTACATCCATTCCAACCTTTCATTGTTGGACAGCGCATCATAGGGCCTTTGATGGCTAAAAAGTTTGGTATCAAACTGGTGATGTATGGCGAAAATCAGGCTGAGTATGGCAACAAGACAGAAGAAAACTATAAGCCAACAATGGATAAGAATTTTTTCTCTATTTCAGATCCTGCTGACATGGTGTTAGGTGGTGTGAAGGTTGGAGATATCATTAAAGAAGGGGAATACAGTTTAAATGATTTCGCGCCATATATTCCGCCCGCAGCAGAAGATTTGGAGCGCGATGGGATCGAAGTACATTATCTGGGCTATTACCTGAAATGGGATCCACAAGAGTGTTATTACTATGCAGTCGAGCATACTGGTTTCCAGGCAAATACTGAACGCACTGAAGGAACTTATTCCAAATATAGCAGCATCGATGATCGTATTGATATGTTCCACTACTTCACTACCTTGATCAAATTCGGTATTGGTAGGGCAACGTATGATGCTGCACAAGAAATTCGCAATGATAAAATCACACGGGAAGAAGGGGTTGCTCTAGTACATAAATATGATCAAGAGTTTCCTAAAAAATATTTTGAGGAATTTCTTGATTATATCGATATTACTGAAGCTCAGTTTTTGGAGACTGTGGATAAATTTAGATCTCCACATTTGTGGGATAAGCAAGACAGCAATTGGATACTCAAACACCAGGTGACCTAAGAATGAAAGTACTGCAAATAGGAAGTTTTTCTGGAAATGTTGGCGATATAGCCAACCACTATGGTTTTCGCAACTGGTTTCAAGGGCTGCTTGGGAAGATCCAATGGGATGAATTCGAAATACGCAATGTTTACCGGAAAAATGTCGCTTTTGATAACGATTTTGTAGCTACCGTGAATCAATATGACCTGGTAGTAGTAGGAGGTGGAAATTTCTTTGAGTTGTGGGTAGATTCCTCTCCTACTGGCACCTCAATTTCGATTGAGATTGAGATGTTTGAAAAAATTAAAGTCCCCGTATTTTTCAATGCATTAGGGGTTGATGATGGCTTGGGCTGTAGTGATAAAAGTCTTGCTAGATTCACCAATTTCTTGGAGGTCTTAACTTCATCCAGGCAATATTTGGTCAGTGTACGCAACGATGGGGCGATGGCCACCCTGAAAAAACGAATTTCAAATAACATCATGGTGGATAAAGTTTTACCCTTGCCAGATGGTGGATTTTTTGTAAATTCGATTGATACTCTAAGAGACATTGCTCCCAATGCCCAGATAAAAGATCCGGTTACGATTGGTATTAACCTAGCTGGAGATATGTTGGAAACAAGATATCCAGGTGGGTCTGGTGAACATGATTACTCAGGGTTCATATCCGAGTTCAGTGATACTTTGGCTGAAATGTGGAGTGATAATAAATCACTAAGGTTTATTTTCTTCCCTCATATATACAGTGACCTTAAGGTATATGCAGACATATTGTCACGGTTGCCAGATGCATGTAGGCGGGAAAATGTGAAAGTCGCGGGTTATGAAACTAATGTTAAGTTTGAAGATACATTATTTTCTGAATATGGCAACTGTACATTGATACTTGGTATGCGTTTCCATGCCAATGTTGTAGCGATAGCAAATCATGTTCCAGTAATAGGTTTATATTCATACAAGCAAATTAAAGAATTATTTTGTGAATTGGGAATAGAAGAAAAAATCGTCGATGTCAGGCAAATTAACTTCAAAAAAGAACTATTGAGACAATACAAATTTATTCTTGGTGATTTATCAAAAGCTCATGGTGAGAGTTACAAGATACTTAGTGACGTCAAGGAAAAAAGAGATTTGATTACTCCCAGAGTAGTAGCGTGGTTGGAAGAGAACAAGCTGAAATGATTGATTGTTGTAAGTGTATTATTAATTATTATGATTAAAAGTCTTGATTATCTGAGGGCAATTGCAGCACTAACTGTTTTTCTCAGTCACACCTTTCAAGTTTATTGGTTGCCCACCATTGGTCTAATATCCTGGAAATATGAGCTAAATCATTATTTGAGTGATACCGCAGTCTTGGTCTTTTTTGTGTTAAGTGGCTATGTGATTTCTAATAGTCTGCATCGAAACATCCAGCGCAATGGAGGACATCTCTCTGTATTTGATTACGCCTCTAGCAGGTTGTGGCGAATATACCCCCCTCTTATTGTTTCCATTTTAGTTTCGATTATTGCCTATAATATTATTGTGATCTTTGAACTGCCCGGATCAGCGGGTACTTTAAAAGCGCCAGGAGATATTTATCAGGCAAGAGAGTACCTAAGTATTAGTGCGCGCGACGTTGTAAATTCGTTATTGATGAATAATGGGTTATTGCAAATGAATGGGCCATTATGGAGTTTATATATTGAAGCTAAGCTATATTTCTATGCTTGTTTATTTGCAATGATTTATATTGGTTATAAACAAAGAAAATTACTAAACATGATTGCTGTAACTGGCCTAGTTACAGCAACTATATTTTTATTCTTTAATACTAAAACAGAGGTTTATTACAGTTTGTGGTGGATAAGTGGAGGTGTGATCTTTTTATATCATAAAGATTTTATTAATTTCAGAAATTTGGCCGTCGTGATGCTTGCCCTGATTTTAGCAATGGTACTTATTGAACAAAATTTTTTCTCTTTTCCGCTTCAGGTTTTCTTTGTTTATTCTTTGTTTTTGGCAGCAATAAAATACAAGGTTCCAGAAATTAAAGTGATGAATACACTGGCTAATTCTTCCTACACCTTATATATCGTCCATTTCCCTATGTTGTTGCTATCGTACGCAATCTTCACATATAACTTTGATACCTATGGCAGCTTGGCTAGAGAATGGATGTCATTGCTATCTTGTATAATGATTTTAACGATGGCACTTGTTATTGGGCACTGGGTAGAAAGGCCTGCTGATTTACGCTTGATCTACCTTAGATTGCTGGGAAGAGTAGAAGTATGAAAGCTATGTTTTATTCATTGCATGCAGCAATCTGGCTACATGCATTGCCTGAAAGTCGTTTGGCATCACACTTAAGTGAGGCTGGGCATGAATTGGTATATGTATCTTGTAATAAAAGCTTTTCCCATTACTGCACCAGTATGAGTGCGTTCAATCTTGCGTTGAACGAAGATGTGCTTAAGAAAAATAAAATTTGTGATTCCTGTATAAAAAATGCAAAAAAAATAACGCAATCCTTCAAAAGCAAACATCTAAAGCTGCATGATTATATTGATAATGAAACCAAGGAGTTGGTTGAATTTTTATTGAAGGATGTCACAGTAGATAATTTTCTCGATTTTCATCATGAAAATATACCTGTCGGACGCTTGGCTACATACGAACCATTGCTGAAATACAAAAAAATGTCATTGGAGTTCCGTGAGGAGCAATGGCAGGATCTTCAAGTTCACTTAAGAAATGCCATTGTGTCATTAATAGGCTTCATTCAAATATTCAAACAAGAGTATCCGGATAAGATTTTCTTTTATAGTCCGCAGTATGGTGTGAATGGTGTATGTGCGGAATATGCAGTTAATCAAGGCAAGCAAGCATATTTTCTCGAAGGCAGCTCAAGCAACGCTGAAAGATACAGTGCTTTGAGAGTGTGGGAGTGGAGTCAATATAAATTAGTAAATCCTGCACTGCGGCATTGGCAAGATGTTAAAAATTTAGTGAGCCTTGAAGATATTGATAGAGTTTCAGCACATGTTTCTGAATTATTCAAAGGTAAGTCTTTTGCTGTATTCTCAGCTCCAAAAACAGGAAATTTTTCAATCCGTGAAAAATTCAATATTCCTCAGAATGCTAAAATTCTCCTGGCATCATTAAGTAGCTTTGATGAAGCATATGCGGCCTTTGTAATCCAGGGTTTTCCTGAACGTAAAGTTAAAAGTCTGGTTTTCTCAGACCAGTTTGAATGGATTAAACATACAATCAATTTTATGAAATCTAGGCCTGATGACTATCTTGTAATAAGGGTTCATCCGCGAGATTATCCTAATAAGCGAGATTCCAATCAGTCTGAGCAAGCATTGATCTGGGAAGGAATGCTCAAAGTTCTCCCTGATAACGTTAAATTGAATTCACCAGACCAGAATATCTCACTATACGATTTTTTGGATGATGTACATGCATTGGTAACAGGTTGGTCAGCTACTGGTGTCGAAGCGTTGCTGCATGGCATACCTGTCATTACCTACGATAAATACTTGCCTTCTTATCCTGAGGATATACATTTAACCGGCGAGTCTGAGCATGAGTATTATGACAATCTTATCAAAGTGCTTTCTTTGGTAAAATCATATGATAATTCACATATAGTTAATGCCTATCGCTGGCTCGCTGTCAGTTTTTCGCTCGGCACTGTCAGAATTAATCAGCCGCTGGATATCGGCCGGAGCTGGCCAGACAAGCCTATGTATAAATTATTAAGCAGGGTGGCTAATAAGTTTTCAGTTAATTTGCGGAAAAGTTACGACTTATGGAATGCAAGGTCCAATGACACAGATCGTTTAAGATTTTTAAGTCTGGTTCTTAATAATCAATCTAGTCTTTTTGAAGGTGTTTTAGCTGATGCTGGCCATGCTGTTTCTGATGCTGAAATTGAAGCTATGGTCAAAGAGCATTCAATATGAATTAATTTTCTGATAGTTACTATAATTGATATTAAGTGTGCATTACTACTTAAAATGAAAGTTGTCGAATAAATTGCCTCAAGCAAAATACATTTTTAAATTATTAAAGTTTGCTTTCAATAACAACCCTTTGTTGTATTTGAGTGTTCTAATTTCTATTATTTCTATCGGTATCGAATTGTTGGCTATGGCTAGCCTATTGCCTTTATTTGAGCTTGTTTCAGGTGAAATAGTAGATAAGCATGGTTTGATTCCAAAAGCACTGAGTATGTTAGGGCTTAAAGTTGATGCTGCCAGCCTTTTGCAAGTTTTTTTCTTATTGTTCACTTTGAGGGTAATCACTCAACTATTGAGCCAAAGCTTGACACACTACCTTGGAAGACGTGTGATGGCCCAGCTTGGCTCTAGGGCTTTCGAAAAAATCATCACCTCAATGTCAATTGATAAAATCTCTGAAAAAAGTATTGGTTTTTTTATGGGACTCGCTGGCGATGAGTCTTTCAGGGCAAGTACTTTGGTTGTTGCACTAACTCAGTTTGTTGCAACATTTCTACTAGGTGTAATGTATTTTATTTCCATCGCAGTTTACTCATTATATGCCGCTGAAATGATTTTTATTTTGATGCTGGTGTCTGGCGTATTCTTTATTTGGATTTTAAAGATATCTCATAAGATGGGCGTTAGGCAAATAGAGGGATCAAGAAAAGCAAATTCCATTTTCATGGATGCGATGAATAATATTAAAGCAGTCAGATCACTTTCTTCCGAGAAATATGTTGCCGGCTTGTATAAGCGAAAGATTTTCACGTATGCAAATATTCTTTTTTATCTTGACGCAATTAATCTGGCAACGAAATTAGTCCCAATAATATTTTTACTGCTTGGATCTTTGATTTTAATATTGAGTGGTTGGGTTTCAATCGAAAACTTAGGCATGGCCTACATTGTGTCATTGATAGCTTATCTTATGCGATTCTTTCCAGTAGTTGGCCAGAGTATAACTCTAGCTGTTCGTATTGTTGCAGATGCAAAATCGGGTAAAGATGTGACTGAATTAGTCTCTGATGAAAGCGTCGATAGTGCTAGTTTTGCCAATCACATTAACAAGGTGGAAAAGATCAAGGTGAATGATTTGTCGTTTTCTTACCATGACTCTCAAGGTGCTAGGCCAGCTATTCTCAATTCTGTTAACTACGCGTTTGAAAAGAATAACTCTTATGCCTTGGTGGGAAAGTCTGGTTTAGGAAAATCTACTTTGCTGGATGTTCTGCTGAAGTTTTATCCTCCAGCATCTGGCAGCATTTTTATAGACGGTGTTTCAACGGAAAATATCCCAGGTGCACGTATCAGGCGCTCTATTGTCCTGATCAATCAAGAGTCTGCAATTTTTGATGATACGGTTTATAACAATATTTGCATGGGCGAGGCTTTTACTCTTGAAGACGTAAAATGGGCTTGCAAATTGGCTTGTATCTCTAAAGATGTGGAGAGTCTTGCACAAGGCTATGAAACCCGTTTGCAGTATCAAGGAAAAAATCTTTCAGGTGGGCAACGTCAGCGTATTGCCATTGCAAGGGCATTAGTACGCAAACCTGATGTGCTGATACTTGATGAAAGCACAACAGCATTAGATAAAGCTACGCAAGAAGTGGTGATACGTAATCTTATGACTGAATATAAAAACAAGATCATTATTTTTGTGAGTCATGATCCTTATATAATGACTCAAGTTGATCATACAGTTGATTTAGCCTTAATCAATAAAGTATAAATTTATGTCTATCTCAAGTTTTTCTCTCAAAATATTTACGTATGCGAAAGGACTTTTCTCGCTCTTTCGTGACAGAGGCTTATATAAACTATCTTATGCTCAAGAAGGAGAGGATTTAATTCTGGGTAGAATTTTTGACCGATCTTCTAGCGGATACTATATTGATATTGGTGCTCATCACCCGGTAAGGTTTTCAAATACCTATTTATTTTATAAGCGTGGTTGGCGCGGAGTTTGTGTTGATCCATCACAGGATGCTATTGCGCTGTTCAAGCAAAGGCGCCCAGCAGATATTGCCTTGGAAATGGGAGTTTCTGATCAAGAGTCTGAGCTGACTTATTATATGTTTGATGAACCAGCTCTCAATACCTTCAGCAAAATCCTTGCCGATCAACGCATAGAAAACACCACATATAAAAGCATCGGTACCCGTAAGGTGCCAGTACGACCATTGAATAAAATCTTAGATGAAATACTGCAACCAGGAACTAAAATCGACTTCATGACGATAGATGTGGAAGGGCTTGATTACCAAGTGCTTGTGTCCAATGACTGGTCAAAATACAGGCCACGTATTGTGCTCGCAGAGGCACTTGATGATGAGGCTGGCGAGCGTATACGTGCTTTCATGATTCAGAATAATTACAAAATCATAGCACGTACTTTCAATACGGAGTTTTATCAAGACTGTTCGAACTTGTAGACAAGTATGTCAAATCTTGCTCCTGTTGCCTTATTCACGTATAACCGCCCTGACCATACAAAAAGGACCATTGAGGCGCTTGTACGCAATCGTTTGTCTGCTGATACGGACTTGCTGATTTTTTCTGATGCTGCAAAAAATGCTACACAGCAAAACATGGTTGATGCTGTGAGAGCGTTTATTCACAGTATCAAAGGCTTTAAGTCACTGACGATAATAGAGCGTGAGTCCAATCTTGGGCTGGCTGCCTCGATTATTGATGGTGTTACTACGGTAATTAACGCGCGCGGCAAGGTAATTGTTCTTGAAGATGACATGGTCACTAGCCCATATTTTCTTCAATACATGAATGATGGCTTGACCAAGTATGCAGAATATCAGGATGTGGCAAGCATTCATGCCTATGTTTATCCGATTTCAGGCTTGCCTGAAACTTTCTTTTTGCGAGGTGCTGATTGCTGGGGTTGGGCTACATGGGAAGATCGCTGGGCATGGTTCGAGCCAGATGGTAGTAAACTGTTGGCGCAATTGACCGTGCTTGATTTGCTCAAGAAATTTGATTTCAACGGAAATTATTCTTTTTCAGATATGTTGCGAGCCCAGATAACAGGTAGCAATAACTCCTGGGCAATACGTTGGCACGCCAGTACCTTTCTGCTAAATAAACTGACGCTTTATCCGGGGAAGTCCTTGCTAAGGAATATTGGCAATGATGGCTCTGGCGTTCATTGCGGACAAACTGATAGTTACTCTTCTCAGTTAAGGGATGAGCCTTTAATCCTTGGAGCTATTCCGCTTAGTGAGAGCGAACAAGCATTTAGGCAATTTGAAAAATTTTTCAAGAAAAATAAGGTATCTAGATTGCGGAGATTGCTACGTAAAGTAAACGTATCATTTAAGAAATTTTTATGAGGTTGACTAACATCATCAAGGCGTTGTGCCCACCTATATTGTTTCAAGTGCTACGTAGGCTCAGGCATCGTCGGGTAAGCTCTTCATTTGCGGGGAACTATCCCTCATGGGATCAGGCTAAGCTGGACAGTAGTGGTTATGATGCCGCGAATATTCTTGAAACCATCAAGAACTCAGCCTTAAAGGTCAAAAGGGGGGAGGCGACTTTTGAGCGGGATTCAGTTTGCTTTTATCATGTCGAGTACAGGTACCCGGCACTATCTGGCCTGTTGTATGCAGCCCTTAGCTCAGGTAGTAGGTTGAGTGTCCTTGATTTTGGAGGGTCTTTGGCCAGCTTTTATTCACAGCATGCTGCTATATTGTCTTCGGTGCAAAACCTGCGCTGGGGGGTGGTGGAGCAGGCGCATTTTGTTGTTTGTGGGCAGGAAAATCTCAATACGCGCGTTTTAAAGTTTTACAATACGCCTGCTGAATTTGCATTGGAGGGTACGCCAGATGTTATTTTCCTTTCCAGTGTATTGCAATATATGGAAAAACCTTACCAGCTACTCGAAGAGTTGCTGCAATTGGACGCTGAATTTTTCCTGTTTGACAGAACATCATTCAATGATGGTGATGATCGCCTAAGCGTACAGACCGTACCACCTTCGATTTATCCTGCAAGTTACCCTGCCTGGTTCTTGTCTTGGTCTAAGTTTCTGGACACTATGAGCTCGGCTGGCTATGAAATCATAATGGAGTTTCCCGGCACTGATCCTACCGAAATAGGCTATTACAAAGGATTGCTTTTCAAGCGTAGAAGCACACATTAATACCTGGGGGTAGGCATGGGCATGTGCGTGGGACTTTGGGTTCATACTTAAAACGAATGGCCCAGTATCCTTAATTATCAAGATTGTTAAGGCAATTGTATGAATTATGAACTCTATTCGGGTAAGGAGATCCTTGTTACCGGTGGCCTAGGTTTCATTGGATCTAGTCTGGTTAAAAGGTTAATTGACCACAATGCCAAAGTCACTGTCGTTGACAGTCTTTTGCCCCTTTACGGTGGTAATGCGTTTAATCTCAGTGGCTATGAAGCGCTAGTCAAAATCAATATCAGTGACGTGCGTGATAGCCATGCTATGGCTTACCTCATCAAGGGCAAAGACTATCTTTTTAATCTAGCAGGGCAAACTAGCCATCTAGATTCCATGACTGATCCGATGACGGATCTGGACATCAATGCTGCAGCTCAGCTCTCCATTCTTGAGGCATGTAGACAGCATAATCCAGCGGTGAAGATTGTGTTTGCCAGCACCAGGCAGCTTTACGGCAAACCTGAATATCTGCCTGTAGATGAAACACATCCGGTTAAGCCTGTGGATGTTAATGGCATCAATAAGTTGGCAGGTGAGTGGTATCACATCCTCTATAACAATGTTTATGGGATTAAAGCCTGCGCCCTCCGCCTGACTAATACTTATGGGCCGGGTATGCGCGTCAAGGATGCCAGGCAAACTTTTCTGGGTATCTGGTTGCGCAGGGTGATTGAAGGTCAGCCGATTGCCGTATTCGGGGATGGCCAGCAACTACGCGACTTCAATTATGTCGATGATGTGGTGGATGCTTTGTTACTGGCGGCGGCCAGTCAAGATGCCGAGGGCCAGGTATTCAACCTGGGTAGCGAGGAGGTTGTCAGCCTCCAGCAAGTGGCAGAAATGATGACAAAATTGCAACCCGGTTCCCGTTATGAAATTGTGCCTTTCCCCGCAGAAAGAAAGGCAATAGATATTGGCGACTACTACAGTGACTTCAATAAAATTAAAAGCACGCTGGGCTGGAGCCCCAAGGTAAATTTACAGCAAGGCCTTGCTGCCAGCTTGGGCTACTATCGCCAGCATCATGACAAATATTGGGACAGCATATGATTTTAATGAATGATTTCAAGGCTGAGCCTGAAGCTTTGATTGCAGCAGAACTGCAAGCCGTCGAACGTGTATTGCGCTCTGGTTGGTATGTATTGGGTGAGGAGGGTCGCAAGTTCGAGTCATTGTGGTCCCAGTATTGCGGCACTTCTCATACCGTGGGTGTTGGTAATGGCATGGATGCCATTGAGATAGGTTTGCGCGCGCTGGACATCGGGCCGGGGGACGAGGTGATTACCACTGCGATGACGGCTTTTGCGTCCGTGCTGGCGATCATACGAGCGGGTGCGACACCGGTATTGGCTGATATCAATCCTGATACTGGCTTGTTAAGCCAGGAAAGTGTCCGCCGATGCATCAATCAGCGCACCAAGGCTGTCTTGCTAGTACATCTTTATGGCCAGATCAGGAATATGCAATCCTGGGTGGACTTGTGCGATCAGCATCAGCTTGCTTTGCTGGAAGATTGCGCTCAAGCACACTTGGCGCAAGTGGAAGGCAAAGTGGCAGGAAGTTTTGGTCGTTTTGGCGCTTACAGCTTTTATCCAACTAAAAACCTAGGTGCCATTGGCGATGGCGGGGCTTTGGTGACATTAGAGCCTGCCTTGGCAGATAAGGCTGCAGTGCTAAGAAATTATGGCCAAAGTGTGCGTTATTACCATCCCGAGTTTGGCTTGAATAGTCGTCTTGACGAAATACAGGCAGCCTTGCTTACGGTCAGGCTAGGCTGGCTGGAACAATATACAAGCCATAGGCAATCAATTGCGGCTCAATACAGGCAGCAGTTAAATAACCCATACGTGCGCCTCATGCAAGCTCCAACAGAGCCATTAGCCCATGTGTATCATTTGTTTGTTGTATTAACGGAACACCGCGAAGCATTGCAGACCCACTTGCAGGCGAGTGGCGTCCAGGCGCTGATTCATTATCCTGTGCCTATTCATCATCAGGAAAAGTGCAAAGACATATTGAGAGATCCAGCAGGGCTGCAGTTTAGTGAGGCCCATGCGTTGCAATGCCTCTCTCTGCCATGTCATCCCCAAATGTCTGAACAGGATGTTCAGGCAGTCATTGGTGCAGTCAATCGGTTTGCTCCTTAACATGGAGCATTTTGTTACGCTGTTTGACAGTAAGTTTCTGCCTCAGGGTTTGTGCTTGCATGATTCACTGATGCGCCATGCTCAGCCATTTCACTTATGGATAGTCTGCATGGATCAGGAGGTGCATGAGCAACTGGAAAAATTACAGTTGCCCCATGTTTCGCTGATGCGCCTGGCCGATTTTGAAAGCCAGGCATTGCTTGATGTTAAGTCCAGTAGGTCCAAGGCTGAATATTGTTGGACGATTACGCCATTTACTGCCGAATGGGTGTTTTCCCGGGATGTTAAAGTTGAGCGCGTGACTTATCTTGATGCGGATTTATTATTTTACAAAGATCCCAGCATCCTGTTTCAGGAGTTTGAGCAAAGTGGCAAGCATGTCATGATCACTGAACATGCCTATGCACCCGAGTATTTCAAGTACTTGGAATCCAGCGGCAGATTCTGCGTCCAGTTCATGGTGTTTGATCGCAGTGATTCAGCGCGCGTGGTCATGCAATGGTGGCAGGCACGATGCTTGGAGTGGTGCTATGCGCGCTTGGAAGATGGCAAGTTTGGCGATCAGAAATATCTCGATGTGTGGCCTGAGATGTTTGCACAAGAGATACATATCCTCAAGCGTGTGGAACAGACCCTGGCACCCTGGAATGTGGATTATCTATTGCAAGGTCAAAAACCGGGGTTCAAGCCGGTATTTTTCCATTTCCACGCTTTTCGCATCATTGCCCCTGATTGCGTCAAGTTGTTCGAAGGTTATCGTATCGCAAGCACATCCCGCTATCTTTACGACGAATATCTGACAAGCCTGCGGCTACAGTGCAAGGTGTTGCATCAGCATGATATCCCTCTGGCCTTATTGCCAGAGCGGCATAGTGTTAGGTCGCGATTGAGGTCGTGGTTGATGGCGGCAAAGGGATTGTCTGTAAGAGTCAGGATTAATACCAGTGCCTAAAATCAGTATTATCACGGCAACATATAATGCTGCGCAGCATTTGCCACGCTTGGTTGAAAGCCTACTTAAGCAAAGTGATAGCGATTTTGAGTGGGTGGTAGCTGATGGTGGCTCCAATGATGAGACGCTGGCCTATCTCCAGGGGGTGGTCGGCCTTAATCTGCTGCTATCTGAGCAAAAGGATTTTGGCATTTATGATGCTCTCAACAGAGCCATCGCGTTGTGTTCGGGAGAATACTATATTGTGCTGGGAGCCGATGACCGCTTGTACCCGCATGCAATCCAGGCATTCAAAGAGGCGGCGAGCCAGTATGCCGCGGATATCGTCACCGCTAGTGTGGAGACTGAGTACGGCTTGCTGAAACCTGGTACCTCCAAGCCTTGCTTGCGCGGCCAACTTGCTTATATTTCCCAGCATTCAGTCGGAACTTTAATCAAGAAAAGCCTGCATCAGCGTTTTGGATACTACTCACGGCGCTTTCCCATCGCGGCAGATCATTACTTCATCAAGCGTGTCTGCGATGCCTCTGATACGGTGATCCATAGCGCCGATTTTGTTGCCGGATACTATCCGACTACTGGCGTTTCCGGGGTGGATCTGCCTGGTTCCATGACAGAGTTCTTCCGCGTGCAACTGGAGACGGAGCGCAATGCTGCATTACAAGTGCTATTGTTCCTTCTGCGCCTGATCCGCTATGCGCCCAGCTTGATACGGTATGCAAAACGTAAAAACAATAATTTTTAGCATGTAGACATGAGTAATCAGGACGTTCTATTTATCACCGCTTTCCATCCCGGAGGCACAGGATTTATTGGGGCCGGGGAGGCGATCAGCCACCAGCACCTTCAATTGCTTTGCGCGCAAGGGAAGCAGCTTCATGTGCTTGTGCTGGCCCCGGACTACCAGTCAGCCAATCCTGAAGTTGTTGCATTGTGTGCCTCTTATAACACCCTGACCCATACTCGATGGATGACGCTGGCCGCATTGTGGCATTCATGCCGCCAAGGAAGTTTTTTGAGCCCGTGGCTGTTTACTCGTGTATCACCGCAAGCGCTGGATTTGATCGCCCAACTTATTAGCAAGTATTTGATATCAAATATTTACCTGGATTTCCCATCCTGCCTGGGGTTTTCCCCAGTGCTCAAGCATTTGACGTTGCATTACATCGTGCATGATGTGGTATCGCAAAAAATTGAACGTCGCCCTTTGCTAGGATTTATGAGGCAATCTGTCTTGCGAATTGAGTGCTCTCTGCTGGCGCATATATTGCACTGCTATACCCTCTCGAGAAAAGATGCACTGAAATGCCAAGAAATAGGCTATACAGGGAGTATAGAAGTAATTGTCCCTGATAACCTACAGATGGGGCGAGTTAATGATGGTACCCCCATTATTGAGATCGTGAACCAATTTCCCGGCCGCAGAAACTTGGTTTTTTTTGGCAATATGCAGCGGGCTGAAAATCACTATTCCATTCTAAGATTTTTGTTAACCAGTTATCCCATGATCTGGTTACGGCATCGTGACGTGCAATGCTGGATACTCGGTCTTGCACCGAGAAGGTTATTGCGCCTAATCGCCATCCTGCTACCAGGCGTAAGGGTGACAGGTTCTGTTGATGATCCAAATCAGGCTTTCAGAGAGGCAACATTTTGTATTGCTCCGGTTTATTATGGTGCTGGTGTCAAGATCAAGGTCCTGCAAATGCTTGAGGCAGGCGCCACCGTGGTATCGACGCCAATAGGTGCAGAGGGCATACCTCATAGCGACAAGCTGATTACCGTGAAAAATCATCAATTGGCTGCTGCCATCAAGTCGCAGTTGGGTCGAGCGCGATGAATACCGAGTGTCTATATCCCAGGATTGCGGTGCTCTTGGCCAGCTTCAACGGCCGGCAATGGATTGCTGATCAGCTTGCCAGTCTGTTGGCGCAAACCGGTGTCAACATCCACGTGTTTATTTCGGATGATTTCTCAACCGATGGCACTTGGGAATGGTTGTGCTCAAAGGTCACCACACAGGCCAATATCACTTTGCTGCCCCAGAAACATCGTACTGGCTCCGCTGGCAGAAATTTTTATCGTTTGATTGTTGACGTAGATACTGTTGGCTTCGATTATGTAGCTTTTTCTGATCAAGATGACATATGGGAAGTAGATAAATTGAGTCGGCATATTACCTTGCTGCAGGCCCATCAGGCGGATGGCGTATCATCCAATGTAAAGGCATTCTGGCCGGATGGTAAGACAGAAATTATCATGAAATCTCAAGCGCAACGGGAATTTGATTATATATTCGAATCCGCTGGGCCAGGTTGTACTTTCCTTATGACTCCTCGATTGATCGGCGAGGTGCGAACACTACTTAATCATCTTGATTCCCCTGCCCGCGATGTGAGCTTGCACGACTGGCTTACCTACGCGGTCGCTCGTGCTTTAGGATATAAATGGGTTATTGATGAAACCCCTTCAGTCCAATATCGGCAACATGCAAACAATGTGATCGGCGCTAATGTCAGTTTCAAAAGCAAATGGCTGCGTTTGAAAAAAATGCGCGATGGATGGTATCGTCAACAAGTTATCAAGGTGACGCGTATTGCGTATGGATATTCCCGGCAAGAGGTTTTGCGTAGGCTATTGCTGCTGCTGGAGCAGCCTGGAATAGGGAGTCAATTGCAATTGCTGGTCTATGTCTGGAAAGGCAGAAGATCTGTAACAGATCGGTTTTATTTGATGTCCGTAATTATATTCAACTTGTTTTGATGCTATGAATCAACTTAGTTTTTTGGTGACTGGGGCAAATGGTTTCGTAGGGCGCGCCTTGTGTGCTGCATTACTTGAGCGTGGTTGCCAAGTACAGGCCGTATCGCGAACTGCGAGATCTGACAGTTTGCTACCTACAATCGAGGTGGGGGATATTCATAGGGGTACGGACTGGGGAAAAATCCTGCAGGGCGTGGATGTGGTTATCCACTTGGCCGCAAGGGTTCATGTTATGGACGACCAAGGGGCGAATACTTTGCGGGCCTATCTTGATACTAATTTGCACGGTAGCGTGCGTCTTGCGAGGGATGCAGCCAAGCAAGGTGTCAAGCGCTTTGTGTTTGTTAGCTCTGTGAAGGTCAATGGGGAGTGTACGCATGAACAACCATTTGATGAGGATACCCCACCTCATCCGCAAGACCCCTACGGCATCTCAAAGTGGCAGGCCGAGCAGGCCTTGATACAGCTTTCTGCAGAGACTGGAATGGAGGTGGTGATTATTCGCCCTCCTTTGGTATATGGGCCGGGAGTAAAAGGTAACTTTGCGAGCATGATTAGGTGGGTAAAGGCCGGTGTTCCGTTGCCTTTAGGGGCTATTCATAATAAACGTTCGTTAATCTCGCTTGATAACTTGGTGAACTTGATTGTGACTTGTATTGATCACCCGGCGGCTAAGAATCAGGTTTTTCTGGCAAGTGACGGCGAGGATTTATCTACAACAGATTTGCTAGCCCGCTTGGCGATGACTGCAGATGTTCCCTCAAGGCTACTTCCCATCCCAGCAGTATTGTTAAGTGCGAGTTTAACTATTCTAGGAAAAAAAACGATTGCCCAGCGTCTTTTGGGATCGTTGCAGGTGGATATATCCAAGACGCGGTCACTCTTGGGATGGAGTCCTCCGCTTTCTGTGGATGAAGGCTTGAGGCGTTGTTTTGATATATAAGGTTTATCGTGACTCGATTTTTTGATATTGTATTTTCGTTGCTGGGGTTGGTTCTTGGCTTGCCGTTTTTATTGCTGATTTATATTGCCGGCCTCCTAGATACGGGAGCCCCATTATTTCGCCAAATACGGGTGGGGCGTTACCAACAGCCTTTTACCCTGGTGAAATTTCGTACAATGAAGGTTGACACGACTTCTGTTGCAAGCCATTTGGCTTCTGCGTCCTCAATTACCAAGCTTGGTAGTTTTTTACGGAAGACTAAGCTGGATGAGTTGCCTCAACTATGGAATGTATTGAAGGGTGAGATGAGTTTGGTAGGGCCTAGGCCTAATTTGTTTAATCAGGATGAGTTGATTGCTGAGCGCCAGTTGTTGGGTGTTTACAATGCACGGCCAGGTATAACAGGAGTTGCCCAGGTAAATGATATTGATATGTCGACTCCCCGGCTTCTTGCTGAAACCGATGCCTTGATGCTGCGCAATTTGACATTGCCACTTTATTTCAAGCTTTTGTTCCAGACGGTATTGGGTAAAGGTCGGGGAGATCGTGTTGTACATTAAATTTAGTAGTGGGTGCTCAATTAGTAGGAATTCTATATTTTAGGCTTTTGTATATGAGTCAAGCTCTACATTGTTTTAATTACTCGATAGACAAGTATTGGCGACGAAGCCAACTATAAGTCTGATTTTTTAGTAGAATGGAGCCGTTAATACGTACGGCTAACACTAGTGATAACCAATTCCCCCCGATTCCAGTTTTCACGATACATAGACTTGCGCAATGGCCGTTCTGCCAGCGCATTGCTGCATGATATCGCTGCTGCCTGCATGGCATGGGTCTGCGCTTTTCTTTTGCGATTCAATTTCGATATACCTCCCAATTTTGTTGATAGTTTATTGCAAAATGCAATCTGGGTAATCCCTTTACAGTCTGGAATTTTTGTCTTGATGGGCCTCTATAGAGGGGTCTGGCGCTTTGCCAGTTTGCCGGATTTAAAGCGTATTTTGCGAGCTATCGGCATAGGCGCATTCCTTGTCGTGGCTATTCTTTATATGTTCCAGCCACATGGTGTGGTGCCGCGCTCAGTACTGATCATGGACCCTATTTTGCTCTTGTTGTTGATGGGCGGTAGTCGTTTTGCTTATCGGGCATGGAAAGAGCATCGGCTTTACGGCTCAAGGCAGCTATCCGGAGAGCCTGTACTGGTGCTTGGTGCTGGGGAGGCCGCAATCACGCTACTTAAAGATCTTTCAAAAAGCAGTGAGTGGTACGTGGTGGGCTTGCTTGACGAGAAAAAATCCATGCGGGGTCGGGAGCTGCTTGGTGTCAAGGTATTGGGAGATATTGAACAATTGCCTGATATAGCATCTGCCTTGGCAGTATCACATGTGATTGTGGCGATGCCATCAGCCAAGCGTCAATCGCGGCGCAAGGTCATTGATCTTGCTACAACCAATGGTTTGAAGGTGCTGACGGTTCCTTCTTTTGAGGACTTGATGAGCGGGCGTGTCAGTATGTCTCAGGTTCGGCCGGTAGAGGTTGAGGACTTGTTGGGGCGAGAGCCGGTTAGTCTGGATGATGATGGCTTGCATCATTTGATTGATGGAAAAGTTGCCATGGTCAGCGGTGCCGGTGGTTCCATAGGATCTGAACTATGTCGGCAGGTACTTAAATTTCAGCCATCCTGTCTCGTGTGTTTTGATTTGTCTGAGTTTGCCTTGTACCGCCTGGAGCAGGAGTTTAGCCAGATGGATATCACGACCCAGATTGAATATATCGTCGGCGATGTCAGGAATGACCGGCGTGTGCGGCAAATTATCGGCCAATATCAACCTTCCATTGTGTTCCACGCTGCCGCATACAAGCATGTTCCCATGATGGAAAGCCGCAATGTAGCGGAATCATTGTCAAATAATGTCAATGGTACTTACACGCTGGCTAAGTCGTGTAAAGATGCCGGGGTTGCAAAGTTTGTCATGGTGTCCACGGATAAGGCGGTCAATCCTACCAATGTGATGGGGGCAAGCAAGCGCCTCGCTGAGATGGTATGCCAAGGCCTACAGAGTGAGACCGGTACTCGGTTTGTGATTGTTCGGTTTGGCAATGTTTTGGGCAGTAGCGGCAGCGTGATTCCCAAGTTTCGCGAGCAGATAGCACAAGGCGGGCCGATTACCGTGACTCACCCGGAAATTACACGTTACTTCATGTCCATCCCCGAGGCATCCCAACTGGTGATGCAGGCTGGTGCGATGGGGCGTGGGGGCGAGATTTTTGTGCTCGATATGGGTGAACCGGTCAAAATCGTCGATTTGGCGCGTGATATGATAAGACTTTCTGGCCTGGCGGATGATGAAATCGAGATTACATATTCCGGTTTACGTCCTGGTGAGAAGTTATATGAGGAACTTTTGGCAGATGATGAACTCACTTTGCCCACACCTCACGATAAATTGCGTATCGCTGTGGCAAGAACCGCGGATGAGGCTTGGGTACAAGCCTTATTGAAGTGGGTTGATAGGACATCGCTCATAGATGAGACTGTCATTAAGCAGGAATTACGCATGTGGGTGGAGGAGTATCTAGGTGATATCAATGCTGATATTGATATTGCACCTGCATTGGGGTCATCAACAATACATTAGTGATAAAAGAAAGATGAGAACATGAGAAAGAAGATTACCAAGGCTGTATTTCCCGTTGCTGGTCTAGGCACACGTTTCTTGCCTGCCACCAAAGCCAGTCCCAAGGAAATGTTGCCTATTGTAGACAAGCCATTGATTCAGTATGCCGTTGAGGAAGCCGTAGCCGCTGGCGCAACGGAGCTAATTTTTATTATTGGACGCAACAAGCGCTCCATCCCCGATCACTTTGACATGTCTTTCGAGTTGGAAGCCACGCTGCAAGCAGGTAAGAAATTCGAAGTATTGAAGCAGATTCAGAATATTCTGCCAAAGAATGTATCCTGCATTTATATCCGTCAGGCAGAAGCTCTCGGGTTGGGACATGCGGTATTGTTGGCAAAGTCTGTGGTAGGGGATGATCCATTCTCAGTGATCCTTGCGGATGACTTGATTGATGCGGAAAAGCCAGCCATGCAGCAAATGGTGGAGTTGTTTGGGCTGCAAGGCGCTTCTATTCTGGGCGTTGAAGATGTGGATCCGAGCGAGACAGCGAGCTACGGTATTGTTGATGCCAAAGAAGTGAGTCCGAATGTGCTTGAGTTACATGGCATTGTGGAGAAACCTCAGCCTGATGAAGCACCGTCAAATCTTGCTGTGGTGGGGCGGTATATCCTGACCCCCGAAATCTTTGAGTGTCTGGAAAACGTGAAGCCTGGTAAAGGTGGTGAAATTCAGCTCACAGATGGCATTGCTGCTTTAATGGAAAAACAAAGAATTCTGGCTTATCGGTTTGATGGCAAACGTTATGACTGCGGTAGCAAACTGGGCTACGTGAAGGCGAACGTGGAGTTCTCCATGAAACATGATGAAATAGGCGAAGAGTTCTCGCAATACCTGAGAGACTTGATCAAGTAAGCTCAACATCATGGATCAGGTCAATGTTAATCCTCAGGATATTCTGGATACCGCTATCCTGATTCATGATGAGCGTGTCATCAACCAAGCACTAGATCGTTTGGCCACTGAGATTGGTACTGTGCTTGCAGACGCTGCCCCTTTGGTGTTGTGTGTCATGGGGGGCGGGGTTGTTTTTGCCGGCCAGTTACTACCTCGCTTGAGTTTTCCGCTTGAGTTTGATTATGTACAAGCGAGCCGTTATCACAATCGTACAGAGGGCATGCATCTTGAGTGGAAGGTGAAGCCTGGTGAAAATGTCCGTGGGCGAACGGTGCTGGTGCTGGATGACATTCTGGATGAAGGTTATACCCTCATTGAAATCAAGCAGCAATGCCTGCATTTAGGGGCAAAAGAGGTGCTGCTCGCTGTCTTGGTGGAAAAAGATTTGGGGCGATCAAAACCGATTACTGCTGATTTCATTGGCTTAACCGTACCCAATCAATATGTGTTTGGTTGTGGCATGGATGTTTATGGCTGGTGGAGAAATTTGCCTGCTATCTATGCATTAAGGTCCGAGGTTTCTTAAGTTGGACTGTGGTAGTAACGCTTTAAACAATATCTTTATTCACTAGATAAGTTTCTACCGTATCAGCCAGTCTAATGGGGCTGAAAGGCTTAGTGAGATAACTGTCGCAACCAGCCTGATAGCCTGAAATAATGTCTTGCTCTTGTCCTCTTGCGGTCAGGAAAATAATCGGGGTGTTTTTAAATTCATCTTGTGATTTAAGCTGACTACAAAGTTGATATCCATCTGTTGTCCCTGGCATCATAATGTCCATCAAAATCAAGTCTGGCTTGATCGTTTTTGCCATTTCCAGCCCGATGTCCCCGTTGCTGGCTTCATGAATATCGTAGTTGTTGAACTCTAAACTAATGCGGATGAGTTTTCTAACGTCTTGCTGATCCTCAATAATCAAAATCTTGTACAAACCTATTCCCCTTAATTATTAATACGTTATTATGTTTGAAGAAGTTATGGTTAATACCTAATTATCATTTTTATTATTTTTACTGTTTGTGTCAATCGCTTAATTTCGCTCCTTCTCTATCTAATTGATTTTGTATAAGAGTATCGATAATATGAAAAAATATTTCGCTTTTAGAATTTCATCATGCCTGACCGGTTAACATCAAAGAAAGAAAACTTCATTTCTACCCGAGAAGCTTCCAAAATATTGGAGGTTTCACTTAGAACCGTTCAGTTATGGGTAGAGTCAGGTGTGCTGAAAGCCTGGAAAACAGCAGGAGGGCATAGACGCATTTCCAGTACCTCTGTAGATGTTATTCTTAATCAACGCAAGGAAGCAATCAACCCTTCAGAAGGGAAGGATGGGAAAAGATTGTTCCATATTCTGCTAGTGGAGGATGATAGTGCGTTGAGAAACTTATTTTATTATTTCTTCTCCAGCTGGAAGTTTCCAATCAGGGTAGATGTGGCGTCCGATGGGTTTGAAGGCCTGATCAGCCTGGGGCGAGAAAAGCCTGATCTATTGGTGACAGATTTGAACATGCCTGGCATGAATGGCTTTGAGATGATTCGCCATTTGAAGCGCTCTAAAGATTTTGACCGCTTAAACATCATTGTGATGACCGCATTAAATGCTGACTACATTAAAGATGTCGGTGGATTACCTGAGGAGATTCAGGTATTTCACAAGCCTGTGGCGCTCAGTTATCTTGAGCCAATTATTGAGAGTCTGATTGCCAGCATAAGTATTCAACATCATGGCAAAATCGATACGCCAGCTTAATCCTGTTGTTTCTCTCGATGTTCAAGGGGCTGAGCTTTTGCAGATGTTCCCGTTCCATATCATCGTGGATAGCCAACTGAACATCTTGGAATACGGTCATAGTTTTAAGTTACTTGATGCCTCCTTTGAAGATAAAACCTGTATTGCAGAGTGTTTTGAGATTGTTTCTCCTATTGAGATATTTTGTCTGAACACCTTGTTAGCGACCAGAGATGAGCTTTGCTTACTCAGACATAAAGCCAGCGGCATGTTATTGGGGGGTAAGGTGGCAGCGCATCAGGGCAATAATTTGGCTTTTCTGCTTTCGCCATGGATTGCGGATACACAAGAGGTCTCACAAGCGCAGTTCGATCGATCATCCCCACACTTGCAGCTCTTGAGTCGCGCTAAATTCAAGGCGCTTGAAAGTGCACGTAATACCAAGCGCAAACTCACGGTACAGAAAAAACAGTTATTCCAGGCGCATGCTTTGTTATCCATCAAGGAGTCTGAATCAAGGACATTGACTCATATTGTCTCCATGTCCGATAACTCAGTGGTGATTGCAAATTCGATGGGTTATATCGAATGGGTGAATGAAGCCTATGTCAAACGTTCTGGCTACCATGCAGAAGAAGTGCTAGGACGTTATCTTGGAGATTTGCTGGATGCCGATGAGGGGGCGGTGAAGCAGATTAAAGAGCGCCTTGAGCTTAAGCAAGGCTATCAGGCTGAGCTGCTTAGAAAAACCAAGAGTGGGGATGCTTATTGGGTTGATCTGGATATCGAACCGTTGCTAGATTCTCAGGGCAATATTTGTAACTACATTGCCATTGCCCGAGATATCACAGAGAAAAAGAATGCCCTCGAATTCTCGAGTCGTTTGCTGGGGATACTGAAAAGTACCTTCGAATTGAGTCCTGATGGATTCGTCACATTTAATCAGTTTGGCCAATTGACCTGGGTCAACCCATCATTTCTGCGCATGACGGGGCTAGTATCGGAGCAGATGGAAAATATTACTCAGGATGGGTTTGAGCGCCTGATCGCTTCTTTATGTCCTGAATGTGATGCCGTTTCTGATCTGGATCTACATGATGCGGTGGTGATGCGGGTTGCCAAGCCTAAATTAACCGTGATCAAGCGCTCTATGCGTCAAGCCCATGATGAAAATAACCGCTTTGTTGGCACAATTCATTACTTCCGAGATATCACTCAAGAGTCAGAGCTGCATCGTATGAAAGGCGAGTTTCTTTCTATGGCCGCCCATGAGCTGAGAACCCCTATGTCAAGTATTCATGGGTTTACCGAGCTGTTACTCAAGCGGGAGTTCAATGCCGAGCAGCAAAAAGACATGCTGAGCACTGTTCATCGGCAATCCACCCGCCTGACTAAGCTGATCAATGACTTGCTTGATCTGGCAAAAATTGAAGCCAGAAAAGGCATGGCATTTGATATCAAGCCCTACAAACTGGTTGATATTGTGGATACTGCGCTCAAGGAGTTCGTGGTAAATGGTGAAGGGCGTGAGATTGACTATCTGCTCAATGAGCAGACATTAATGGTGGCGGTTGATTTCGACAAAATCATTCAGGCACTGATGAATGTATTATCCAATGCGCATAAGTATTCTCAACCTGGCAGCATGATCAAGCTTGAAATCCTTGAGAAACAGAAGCACAAGAAAGTATATCTGGGCATCAGTGTTCAGGATCATGGGATCGGCATGAGCCAGGAGCATTTAAGCCGTTTGTTCGAACGATTTTATCGAGCAGATACTTCAGGTAATGTTCCCGGTACGGGCTTGGGCTTGTGCCTGGTGAAAGAAATCATGGAAATTCATGATGGTTGGATCGACGTCTCATCTATTTATGGCGTGGGCACGCAAGTAACTTTGTGGATGAAAAAACTAGAGGCTGTAGTAGATAAAATTTAACTTGCAGCTTCAAAAACTCATAATTTAAGCCTCTCTAAAGTTCCCATCGTAGTAAATCTGCTTATCTGTTGTTTTATTCTCACCTGTTTTAACTCTGCCTTAACACTTCTCTAGACCTTTAAGTACGCCCTTAAAGCGTTTTTCTATCATTCTCAAGATCTTCAATCTTACGGTTATTTTTCGCAAAATAATTGACACTTTTGATAAAAGTGATAAAAATGATAGTTGTAAGGTGTGTTAATGCCTCACGACAACAAGCGAGCACGGCATATGGTGGGCATCAATCTGTACAACAACCGGCGCTGCGATTCGTCTGGAGTTAATGATCGGGAACCATCAACAACATGGTTCTTTAACCTTGAGGGGAATTAAAATGTCCACTAAATCTAATGTCCATGTACATCATGCAATCAAGCTGGCTGTGTTGTGCTCTTCTATTGCACTGATAGGGTGTGATGGTGGCGGCAACAGTAATGTGCGACCAACATCGTCTAGCGATAGCACAACGACTACTACCAGCGCATTAAGTGAAACGAGCAATAGCTCGTTGAACGACACGATTAACACTGTGAATAATCTGACTAACGGGGTTCTTCAGCCTGTTACTACCGCACTCCAGCCTGTCATTGATCCTTTGGGTGTTGCGATTGACCCTGTACTGGAACCTGTATTCTCTGTGCTATCACCCTTGCTGACACCTGCTGTGGCGACATTGGCACCCTTAACAGCGGGCTTGGCACCTGTGACCAATACATTGTTACCTGTCACAGGAGCTTTGGGTGAAGTGGTTTCTCCGCTTGCTACGGCGCTGGGACCCACTGCAAATTCCTTGTCTGGCGTAGTGGCACCACTGGCAACTGCGCTTGGCCCTGTGGCCAATGGCGTTGAAAACGCGGGCCTGCCTCTTACCACTGCGACAGGGAATATCGTAACTCCTGTATTGAATGGCGTCAGCGCGGTGATTGAACCTGTGGCTGGGCCTTTAGCGCCAGTCATTAATACGGCTGCAGGTGTACTTGAGCCTGTATTACAGCCAGTTGCTGGCGCATTGTCGCCTGTTGGTGGGGCACTGGTGTCTGTCAGCAATACATTGGCACCTGTCGTCAATACTGTCGGTGGGGTGCTGAACCCTGTGCTTGATACAGCGGGGAATGCACTTGCTCCTGTTGCTGGGGTAACTGGCACAGTGGGCAGCACGCTGGATGGGGTTGTGACACCTGTTGCATCAACGGTTGGCAATGTGGTTGCCCAGGTGGGTACTACATTATCAGGTGCTGTGCCTGGAGCCGGGGGCGCATTGGCTCCTGTGACCGATTTATTGGGTGGTGGCAATGCATTGCCCGGTATTGGCAGTGGATTGGTTGAGCAGGTGGCCTCTACTGGTAAACAGGCGGTTGATGGGGTAGCTGGCCTTGCCCAAGGCGTCCTGGGGGGAGTGACAGGCACAGGTGTTCTGGCGCCAGTGACAGGGGTGTTGGCTGGTGCCAATACCATACTGGATCCCGTAATAGGTTCTAATGGATTGGTACCATTGACCACAGCATCTGGTAACCAGACACTAGCGGACCCATTGGTCGGGAAAAATGGTCTGTTGCCATTAACTAGTGGTGAGGCACGCAATGGCTCTGTGGCCTTGCTTGATCCCGTGATTGGTGAAGGTGGTGTGCTGCCTTTGACTAGTGCTCAAGGCAATCAAACCACTTTGGATCCATTAGTAGGCCAGGCTGGTGTATTGCCATTGACCAGTGATGTTGCGGTCAATGGCAATGGCGGCGCTCTTGCCCCCGTATTGAATCTGTCTGCAGGCAATCTTGGTGGTTTGGGGAATGTGCTGACCCCTGTGACCAATGTATTAGCTAGTGGAAATACGGGTGGTTTGCTGACTCCAGTGACCAATTTGCTAGGTGGAGGCCTTGTTACGGGTGGATTATTGGCCCCATTAACTAATCTGGCAGGCGGTGGAGGAACATTGCCCACTGGCAATGTGCTAGGTGGGGTTACGGGAGGTGGATTGATTGCACCTCTCGGTAATGTGCTGGGCGGTACTAGTGGTGTTACTGGAGGAGGGTTGCTTGCCCCAGTGATTAATGTGATTTCTACTGTGACAGGAGGTAGCGTTTCGGCAAGTGCTTCAGCAGGTGGTACTGTCTCCGCAACAAATACTGCGAATAATAATGCTAATTTGCTCGCTCCTCTCACTGGCCTACTGGGTATACGTTAACAGTGTAGTTGAGTAAGTGAATCTCGCCTGAAATAAAAATCCCGGTGGCATAGATTGCACCGGGATTTTTCGTATCAATTGGAGCTTTGTCTCGCATGAAAAACAACAATAACAATAAGTTTGAGCGTGGTCTGTCCTGGATGTTGGCAGTCAGCACCTTGTTAAGCAATACCGCTAGCCTGGCGGTAGAGAATCCGGTTGACACACTACCCAAGGCAGAAATGCCTAAGATCAGGCCGCAAACGGAAGTCAATGTAGAGACGCAAATCACGGTTTCACCGGAAGTCCAGAAAGTGCTGGATACTGAGGTACAACCCCAGAGTTTCGGCATCTATGGAGTGAAGGCGTTACCGTTTGAGGAGGTAAGTGCCTTTTTTTCACCTTATGCCAACAAGAAGGTCACCATTGCCCAAATCATAGAGTTATCCAGAAAGGTGACTGAGTTCTACCAACAGCGGGGTTTGCCATTATCGTTTTGTTATATTCCTGCGCAGAATTTCAATGAAAACATCATTAAGGTCGTGGTGATAGAGGGGCATGTCAATTCGGTGAAAGTCGAGGGCAACCCTGGCGCTGCCGAGGAAAAAATTCGCGAGATAGTGGCACCGTTGCTCACCGAAAAACCCCTTACGCGCGACGCCATGGAGCGCTATACCACTATGCTGGGGTTGTTGCCCGGGTTGAGAGTCCAGGCTTCCTTGCCTTTGCCGCAGCAAATGGATGGAGGGAGTGAGTTACTGCTCAAGGTAGATCGCAAGGCGTTTGATGCCATCGGCCGACTGGAAACCGTACAGCCATTTACCCGGGGTATTTTTACTGTGAAGGGAAGTGGCAATACGCGTCTGGCGGAAGAGATTACAGTTTCTACCTTATTGTCAGAGGAAAACGAGAAATACTATGCCGCTACTTATGCCCAGCCTGTCGGCAAAGAAGGAATGATATTGCGGGTAGAGGCATCCAGTTATGATGGACGCCCCACGGCTGAACTTGCCGATGGCTTGCAGCGGGAAGTCACCTCACTTAGGCTCAGTACCTCCTTGTCTTACCCTTTTATGCTAAAACGCGATAAAAGCCTGATAGGCACGGTCGCGCTTACAGCCAATAAATTTGAAGACCAGATTACCAGCAAGGCTACTGGTAATTCAGCCACGGTGACCTCGGACGTCCGGACGCTGTCGGCTGGCTTGGCCTATAGTGACAGCTCCGCCACCCAGGCCAGGCGCCTGCAGTTAACCTTAAGTAAAGGCCTGGATTCGCTAGGAGCCTCAAGAGAAATTACGCGTAATTTTAGCGATGAAGACTTACGCAATCCGATAGACCTTAAATTCACTAAATATGTGTTTAATTATATTCAGCGTAATTACTTCCCGGATCGCTGGGGTACCAGCTTATCGGCAACGGCTCAATACTCACCTGATGCACTGCCCATCACTGAGAAAGTATTATTTGGCGGCTATCAACACGGGCGAGCCTATCGTCCAGGCCAGTTGGTCGGAGATTCAGGTTGGGGCATTACCCTGGAGCTCAATCGTCTGTATCCATTTAGTTATAAGCTTCCGTTCTACCAGGTGGCGGGATTGCAGCCTTATGCCTTGGTGGAAACCGCGAGATCCCATGATAATACCGCTACCAACCAGCGTGATCGCCTGAGCTCGGCATCCATAGGAATACGTCTGCTGAGTGACCAGCCGGACCGCACCAGCCTGGACTTCTCGCTTTCCAAGGCCATTGCAGGAGGCGGGCGTAGTAATGCTTTCAAGGATATTGCGTTTGGTTTTAACTTTGGTTTCCCGTTCTAGCTAATCTCTCCGGCCCTAGACAAAAAAAGAGCACCCGAGGGTGCTCTTTTTTATATATCCAAGGCTCTTAGTTAAATCACGCCCTGTGCCAGCATGGCATCCGCTACTTTTACGAAGCCTGCAATATTGGCACCATCCACATAGTTAACAGTGCCATCTTCACGTTGACCGTATTGGGTACAGGCGTTGTGTATGCCTTTCATGATGTCGAACAGGCGTGCATCCACTTCTTCGCGTGTCCAGGAAAGGCGCATGGCATTCTGACTCATTTCCAGCCCGGAGGTGGCTACGCCACCTGCATTGGTAGCTTTGCCTGGGGCGTAAAGGGTACGATGCTTGTCAAATAGCTTCATTGCTTCAGCTGTGCAGGGCATGTTGGCACCTTCGGCAACGCAGATCACCCCATTGGCAATCAAGGTTTCAGCATCTGCTTTATCCAGCTCGTTTTGTGTCGCACATGGCAAAGCTACATCCACTTTGACATGCCATGGTTTAACACCCGCTTCAAAACGTACTCCTATGCGGGTTGCATAGTCACTGACACGTCCGTATTCCTGGTTTTTCACCTGCATCAGAATCGCCAGTTTTTCCGGAGTAAAGCCTTCTTCATCAATAACAGTACCACTGGAATCTGAGGCGGTGATGACTTTTGCACCCAGTGCCATGGCTTTTTCAATGGCAAATTGTGCCACATTGCCAGAGCCTGATACAGAAACCCGCTGACCAGCCAGGGTGCGGCCAGTATGGCGCAGCATTTCCTCAGCAAAATAGACGGTGCCATAGCCTGTGGCTTCTGGGCGAATCAATGAGCCGCCATAGCTGAGTCCTTTACCTGTAAGTACACAGTCAGAGCGATTGGTCAGCTTCTTGATCATGCCTGTCATAAAACCAATTTCCCTAGCACCTACGCCAATATCGCCAGCGGGAACATCGGTGTCAGAGCCTATATGGCGGAACAGCTCACTGACAAAAGCCTGGCAAAAACGCAT
This sequence comes from Methylobacillus gramineus, assembly GCF_020532675.1. GTDB lineage: Bacteria > Pseudomonadota > Gammaproteobacteria > Burkholderiales > Methylophilaceae > Methylobacillus > Methylobacillus gramineus. The sequence continues at coordinate 613,286 of NZ_JAJAVE010000001.1, forward strand.
GATCTCGCCATTGCTTTTACCTTTGGGATCAAAGTCAGATCCGCCCTTACCGCCGCCCATAGGCAGGGTGGTGAGCGCGTTCTTGAATGTTTGTTCAAATGCCAGGAACTTGAGAATGGAAAGATTGACTGATGGGTGAAAACGCAGGCCGCCTTTGTAAGGACCAATAGCCGCGTTATGTTGAATGCGATAACCGCGATTGACCTGAACCTCGCCCTGATCATCTACCCATGACACACGAAACAGGATAGCGCGTTCCGGTTCAACAAGCCTATCCAATACACCATGCTCAGCATAGCGTGGATTCTTGCTGATCCATGGCCAGAGACTTTCAATAACCTCTGTCACTGCCTGCAGAAATTCGGGTTGCCCAGGATTTTGTTTTTCCACGACGGCAAGAAACTCATGTGCCGATTGATACCTCATTTACCATTCTCCATTTGATCTTTGAAAAAATGCTCTTAAACAGTGCATTTTCGCTTATCGGTGGAAAAAGTGCACCAAAATAAATGCATAAGTTCCAATTTGGTGCATTCTTTTTGGTTTGGGATAGCTAGAAAATTGAAAAAGGAACAGCAATAACAATCGACCAATAAACATACGTCGACAGTTTGTTTTTATTTCAAAGGATCAACGACTGTGAATTTAAAAGCGTGATGAACTGAATGGCGCGGAGAGCTGATGAATGAAACTTTAGACCTGCATCAGGATTAATGGGACAATGAACACATGAATGTTCAGAAACAGCAGTTTTTGCAGTTAAGTAAGCCAATAACAAAAAACCGCATCAGCTTAGTGTTAAGCATTAATGCGGTTTTTGATGAATCATTTGGTGCCCAGAAGAGGACTCGAACCTCCACAGTGTTACCACCACTAGGACCTGAACCTAGCGCGTCTACCAATTCCGCCATCTGGGCATCGAATAACGATGAGCCGCGCATTTTATAGGAAAGTTATACTTTGTCAACGAAAAAAAAACAGATTAAAAAAACCAGTGTGAAAAAAGACGCTCTAGTGAAGAAGCCAAGAGGGGCAAGGGCAGCAGACCCTTTTGCAAATCGCGAAGCAGAGAATTATGCCAACCCCTTGCCTAGTCGTGAGCTGATTCTTTCAGTGATGGCGGAGCAGGGTGTTCCGGTCAATGTTGACCAGCTTTATAAGCTTGTAGGTATCAAGAAATCCGAGCAGGAAATTTTCTCGCGCCGTTTGTCCGCCATGGAGCGCGATGGGCAGATTATCCAGAATCGTAAAGGTGCGTTGTGCATCGCTGAAAAAATAAACTTGCTTGCCGGTAAGGTGCAAGGCCATCCAGATGGTTTTGGCTTTTTTATTCCAGATGGTGATGGGGATGATTTGTTTCTTTCTCCTCGCGAAATGTCGCAGGTCATGCACGGGGATCGTGTCATGGTGCGGCCCGCAGGTCAGGATAGGCGTGGTCGGCCTGAAGGCAAGATTGTTGAGGTCCTGGAACGGTCGACCAAAACCCTGGTTGGGCGTGTGATCAGTAGCCATGGGGTCACGATTGTGGCTGCAGAGGATAAGCGTGTGAATCAGGATATTCTGATTCCTTATCACCTGGACATGGGGGCAAAGGATGGCCAGGTAGTCACCGTAGAGCTGACGGAGCAGCCATCTCCCCATGCCAAGCCTGTGGGCAAGGTGATTGAGATTCTTGGCAATTACGCTGACTCGGGGATGGAAATTGAGATTGCACTGCGCAAGCATCAATTACCCTATGAGTTTTCTGCCGCCGCTGTCAAACAGGCGAAGAAATATCCCAAGCTGGTGCAGGAGGAAGACTGGAAAGGGCGTATCGACTTACGTGAATTGCCGCTGGTGACCATTGATGGTGAAACGGCACGTGACTTTGATGATGCGGTGTTCTGTGAGCCGCAGGGCAAAGGCTGGCGTCTGGTGGTGGCGATTGCGGATGTGAGTTTTTATGTGCAACCCGGCGACGCTTTGGATAAGGACGCTTATGACAGGGGAAATTCTGTCTATTTTCCGCGTCGCGTTATCCCTATGTTGCCAGAAGCGTTATCTAATGGACTCTGTTCCCTGAATCCTGATGTTGAGCGATTGTGCATGATTTGCGATATGCAGATTAGCAATACAGGCCAGGTCAAGCAATATAAGTTTTATCCTTCAGTCATGCGCTCCAAGGCGCGAATGACGTATACCAAAGTCTTCGACATGATCGCGAATCCCTCAGGCGAAAATGCCAGGGAATATGCCTGGTTGGTGCCGCATGTTCAGCATCTGTATTCGCTTTACAAAATCATGCTGACCGCACGTGAGCAGCGTGGAGCGATTGAGTTTGAGAGTAGTGAAACGCTGATGGTGTTTAACGAAAATGGCAAGATAGATCGGATTGAGGCGACTTCACGTAATGAAGCACATCGTTTGATTGAAGAATGCATGCTGGCAGCCAATGTCTGTGCTTCTGATTTCCTTAAAACCAATGAACATCCTGCCTTGTATCGTATCCACGATGGCCCTACCCCAGAAAAGCTAGAAGCCTTGCGTACCTTTATGGGTGAGTTTGGTTTTGGCGTGAGTGGTGGCGATACGCCGCATGCCAAGGATTACGGCAAGCTGCTTGCCCTTATCAAGGGACGTCCGGATGAACATTTGCTGCAGACCGTGTTGTTACGATCTATGCAGCAGGCAGTCTATAGCCCGGATAATATCGGCCATTTTGGCCTCGCTTACGAGTCCTACACTCACTTTACCTCGCCTATCCGTCGTTATCCTGACCTCTTAATCCATCGTGCCATCAAGGCCGTACTGACTGGTGATCGCTATAAGGCTGGGGACTGGCTGGAGCTGGGTAAACATTGTTCCATGACTGAACGCCGCGCAGATGATGCGACACGGGATGTGGAAGCCTGGTTGAAGTGTTATTACATGCAGGACAAGATAGGTGAAGTATTTGATGGTACCGTCGCGGGCGTCACCAGTTTTGGGTTGTTTATCGCGCTGGATAATGTCTACGTTGAAGGCCTGTTACATGTGACCGAGCTGGGTAATGATTATTTCAACTATGACAAGGCGCGGCATGAAATGCTGGGTGAGCGAACCGGAGTACGCTATCGTTTAGGTGATAGACTGCGCGTCAAAGTGAGCCGTGTGGATCTGGAGACCAGTAAAATAGACTTTATGCTGGTGCCCAAAGATAAAGAGGATGGCTCGGTAGAGTCCTCTGAACCAGCACTGACGTCGAGCAGGCCCGCAAGGGGCGGGAGCCGCGCAGCCAATGCGAAAGCTAGCCCAGCCAAAGCAACTGGCAGCAAAAGAGCGCTTGCTCAACCTGTCGCTGCTAAGCATGTTGTTGCTGAAGCGCCTGCAGTGGCTAAGCGGTCAGTGATCAAAAAGCCAACCGCAGAGAAAGCTGCCCCTGAAAAGTTAGCGGGCGATCAGCTTGCTGCTGAAACCACGTCAGCGATCAAGCCTAGGGCAAGAAGATCCGCAGCCCGGGCGCCAGGGAAAAAGCCAGCAAGTCGTCCTGCCAGATCTAGCGGCAAGACCAATACCAAAGTAACCACAAGAGTAAAAAAGGCTAGTTGATTGAATGAGTGAATCCCGTATTTTATTTGGCTTTCATGCCGTATTAAGCCGTTTGCGCCAGCATGGCACCAGCATCCAGGAAATATTGATAGACCGCGATCGTGTCGATGCGCGCATGAAAGATCTGCTCAATATGGCAGACAGTGCTGGCGTGCGTACCATGCAAGTCGAACGTGCCCGTCTTGATGGCATGGCTGGCATCAATGGCCGTCATCAGGGAGTGATTGCCCGTGTGGTGGATACACCCATTCCTTACAAGGATATCCATGACATCCTGGAGTCGGACCTCAAGGAGCCGCCTTTTTTCCTGGTGCTCGATGGGGTTGAAGATCCCCATAATCTTGGTGCCTGCCTGCGGGTGGCGGATGCGATGGGCGTACATGCCGTAATAGCGCCCAAAGATAGGGCTGCTGGCCTCAATGCCACCGTACGTAAGGTGGCGTGCGGTGCGGCTGAAACTGTGCCGTTTATTGCAGTGACCAACCTAGCGCGTACCTTGCGCGAGTTGCAAGAGGCTGGTGTGTTTGTCGTGGGAACTGCTGCAGAGGCGCCATCGGACTTGTTGCACACTGATTTGTCTGGGCCTTTGGCGCTGGTGCTGGGCGCTGAAGGGTCGGGCTTGCGCCGTCTGACTGAGGAAACCTGTGACGCATTAATCAATATTCCCATGTTTGGCTCAGTAGAAAGCCTGAATGTCTCGGTGGCAAGCGGTATTTGCCTGTATGAAGCCAGAAGGCAGCGCAGCTTGCTGCCGGGCTGAGTGCCCGGGTTTAATATGCCCATAGAACAAACCCTCGCCTGGCGAGGGTTTGTTTTAGGCTGCCAGAGCTAGTGACTTGGTGGTTTTATGCTTTGATCATGGGGCTGTCATCATCATGGCTTAATTTTGCATACGCGGTTTGCGCGTCGTAACAGATGGTAGTGATTGGTCTTAAATTGCGAGTCAGCTTTATTTTAAGCCGCTAAAATGGTATTTTATCGGTCTTTCCGTAGTAATTTTATCTATTCATTCTTTGGAGTAATCATGGCTGTTGAACGTACCCTTTCCATTATCAAACCAGATGCAGTTGCTAAGAACGTGATCGGCAAGATCTACACTCGTTTTGAAGATGCAGGCCTCAAGATTATCGCTTCCAAGCAAGTACAACTGTCTCAGGCTGATGCTGAGGACTTTTATGCTGTGCACAAAGAGCGTCCTTTCTTTGCTGACCTGGTCAAGTTCATGATTTCTGGCCCAGTGGTTGTGCAAGTGCTTGAAGGCGAAAATGCAGTGCTGACGCATCGTGACCTGATGGGCGCTACTGACCCTAAAAAGGCTGATGCTGGCACGATCCGTGCTGACTTTGCTGACAGCATTGATGCTAATGCAGTACATGGCAGTGATTCTGCTGAAAATGCTGCGATTGAGATTGCCTACTTCTTTGCGCAGTCCAATGTTTACAGCCGCTAAGGTTTAAAACGCATGACGGTCAATCTACTCAATCTCAATCAGGCAGCACTCGCTGAATACTTTCAAGGTATTGGCGAGAAGCCTTTTCGTGCCAAGCAGTTGATGCGATGGATGCATCACTTTGGCGTCAATGAGTTTGAGCAGATGACCGACATTGCAAAGGCGTTGCGTGAAAAGCTCGCCAAGGAAGCAGTGATTGTGCCTCCATCAGTCCATCTGGAGCAAATTTCAGAAGATGGAACGCGCAAGTGGTTGATTGATGTAGGCGCAGGCAATGGCGTGGAAAGCGTATTCATTCCTGAGAATGAGCGCGGTACGCTGTGTGTATCTTCGCAGGTAGGGTGTGCTCTCGATTGCACATTCTGCTCGACGGGTCGTCAGGGTTTTAACCGTAACCTCAGTGTGTCCGAAATTATTGGGCAGTTGTGGGTGGCAAATAAGGCACTGGGCCGTGATCCCAAGGGGGAGCGTATTATCAGCAATGTGGTCATGATGGGCATGGGAGAGCCACTGGCCAATTTTGACAATGTAGTCGCTGCCATGAACATTATGCTGGATGATTCAGCCTATGGCTTGAGCCGCAGGCGGGTCACCTTGTCTACTTCAGGCATGGTGCCAGCGATGGATAGGCTGCGTGATGAGTGCCCGGTGGCACTTGCCGTGTCGCTTCATGCGCCCAATGATCAATTGCGCGATGAAATTGTACCGATCAACCGTAAGTATCCATTAGCTCAGTTGATGGCTGCCTGCCAGCGTTATCTGGAAAAGGCACCCCGTGATTTTGTTACCTTCGAGTATGTAATGCTGGACGGTGTAAACGATACGCTGGAGCACGCCAGGCAGCTGCTGGATGTGGTGCGCGATGTGCCTTGCAAGTTCAACCTCATTCCTTTCAATCCCTTCCCCAACAGTGGATACGATACTTCCAAGCCGGACAATATTCGTCGTTTCCGCGATATCCTGATGCAGGCTGGCTATATCGTTACCACGCGCAAAACACGTGGTGAAGATATCGATGCTGCTTGTGGTCAGTTGGCTGGCAAGGTGCTTGACAAGACCAAGCGCTCACTGCGCCGTATCAAAGTAGAGGCGATTGCGTGAAGGTTATCCTGGTGATGCTTGCCGGGTTGGTGATGACTGCATGTGCTGCCAACGAACCCAACCAAAGTACAGAAGCTGCACGCGAACGTGCCCGTGTACATACTGAACTGGGTGCCGGGTACTATGCCCAGAACCAGATTGCCGTCGCCCTGGAAGAGTTTCAGGATGCTGCGCGGATTGATCCCACTTATGCTCCCGCGCAAAATGGCCTGGGACTTGTCTACGGCACATTGCGGGAAGATGTGAAAGCCGATACGGCTTTCAAGAAAGCCCTGCAGCTTGAGCCGAATAGCTCAGAGACGCGGAATAATTACGGGAGTTTTCTCTGTTCGCGTAATCGTATCGATGAATCCATCATCCAGTTTTCCGAAGCAGTCAAGAATCCTCTCTATGTCACCCCGGGAGTGGCGTATATGAATGCCGGGACTTGTCTGCTACGCAAACGTGACACCAAGAATGCAGAGCTCTATTTACAGCATGCATTGCAGATTCAGCCCCAGTTGTTTCAGGCAGGCTATCAGCTTGCTGTGATTGCGTATGGGCGAGGGCAATACGACATGGCGCGGAATTACCTCCGCGCAGGCCTGGAAAGTAATTCACCTACTCCGGAAATGCTTTGGCTGGGGATTCAGCTTGAGCGACAATTGGGTAACCGCGATGCGGAAGCAAGTTACGCTTTGCAATTGAGGCGCAAGTATCCAAACTCCGAACAAACGAAACTATTATTGTCAGGACAGTAATAATGAGTGAGCAGCATCCTGATCTGCAGCCGGTAGAAACGGTGAGCTACATAACAAGAATTGGTCCTGAACTGATTGCCGGGCGGGAACGTCTGGGCTTGAGCATGGACGATGTGTCGAATCGACTGCGGTTCAGCCTGCGGCAGATCCAGGCATTGGAAAGCGATGATTTCGCTGTTATGCCCGAGGCTGTGATCACGCGGGGATTTATTCGTAATTATGCGCGCCTGGTTGGTATTGATGCCACGCCACTGTTGCATGTGTATAGCCAGTATGTTCCTGTGCAGGATCATCAGGCGATTAGTATCCCTTCTGTCAATATCGTGATTGCCGGGGCCGCCCATAGCACATGGAAGGCCTATGTCTGGTTTGGTGGGCTCCTGGTGCTGTTGTTGTGTGCCTGGATTATCTATGTCGATTATTTTCCCAAACATAGCAGCAGTGCCGATCACGCTCCTGTGCTTGCGTCATCAAGTTCTGAGCCATCACCAGAGCAGGCGCTTACCCCAGAGCCTGTTTTGCCTGCTACGTCAGTGGCTCCAGCAACAACGGCACAGCTGGCTGAAATGCCAGCAGAGGCCAGCCAGGCAGTAGTTCCTGCCGAGAGTATTCCGCCTGCCGCCGTTGAAGTGGCGCCAGCTGCAGCCATTACAAATCCTGTTCCAGTCGCTGCAACTCCAGCTACAGGAAATGCCAGGTTAAAATTCGTCTTGCATGAAGCTTCCTGGGTGAGTGTTGCAGATGCCAGTGGCAAGCAGATACTCAATAAAACCCTGGCGGCGAATAGTGAAGAGGTGATCGATGGTCGCCCACCTTTCCGGATTATTGTAGGCAATGCTGGCGGTACCGCGCTGGAATATAACAGTAGCCGTATTGATCTGGCTGCTTACACAAAAGTCAATGTAGCGCGCCTGACGCTGGAGTAGTCTTTGGATTATCAAACGAATCTTAGCCGCCGTCAGACCAAGACGGTCATGATCGGACATGTTCCTGTTGGCAGCAGTGCGCCGGTTGTGGTGCAGTCCATGACCAATACAGACACGGCGGATGCCGCAGCCACAGTCAAACAGGTGTATGAATTGTGGCGTGCCGGGTCTGAGGTGGTGCGCATTACCGTTAATTCTCCAGAGTCAGCCGCACAGGTGGCCAATATTCGCCGCCAGCTGGATGACATGGGCTGCAATGCGCCGTTGGTTGGTGATTTTCACTTTAATGGACATCGCTTGCTGGCGCAGTATCCGGATTGTGCAGAAGCGCTTGCCAAGTATCGTATTAATCCCGGTAATGTAGGAAAAGGCAGTAAACGGGATGAGCAGTTTTCTGCGATGATTCGCGCTGCGATTGATTACAACAAACCGGTACGTATCGGTGTCAACTGGGGCAGTCTGGATCAAGCCAAGATGGCACGCATGATGGATGAAAACTCCAAGCGTGCTGCTCCTTTGACTTCAGAAGCACTGATGCGTGAAATGCTGATTCAGTCAGCACTGGAGAATGCCGCAGAAGCCGAGGATATAGGCCTGCCCAGCGAGCGCATCATTATTTCCTGCAAGGTCAGCTCGGTACAGGATTTGATCAAGGTCTATCGCGATTTGGGTGGTCGTTGTGATTATCCATTGCATTTGGGATTGACCGAGGCTGGCATGGGTTCCAAAGGGATTGTGGCCTCTACGGCCGCGTTATCCGTGCTGATGCAGGAGGGCATAGGCGATACCATACGTGTATCACTTACTCCCGAACCAGGTGAATCACGCACTAAAGAAGTGATCGTGGCACAGGAGATCCTGCAGACAATGGGTATCCGCTCTTTCACACCACTCGTCACTGCCTGCCCCGGTTGTGGACGCACCACTTCCACGTTTTTCCAGGAACTGGCGCAGAAGATTCAGCATTATCTGCGTGACCAGATGCCAGTGTGGCGTAACCAGTATCCCGGTGTGGAAAATATGAGCGTGGCGGTCATGGGTTGCGTGGTCAATGGTCCGGGGGAATCCAAACTGGCGAATATTGGCATTAGTTTGCCAGGGACTGGTGAAGTCCCGGTTGCGCCAGTGTTTGTCGACGGCGAGAAGACAGTGACACTCAAGGGTGAAGACATTGCCGAAGACTTCAAGGTGATTGTCGAGGACTATGTGCGTCTCAATTATGCTGAAGGCGGTCGCCTGCGCCAGTCTGATCCACCCAAAATCCAGAAAACCATCCCGCTTAAAGCGATCTGATTAAACAAGAGTATTCAAGCCAAATCTATGTCTGACAAGTTTCAAAGTATCAAGGGTTTTTACGACATCCTGCCTGAGCACACTGCACTGTGGCAAAAGCTGGAAGATACCGCTAGGCGCGTGTTGGCCCAGTATGGGTATCGCAATATCCGTCTGCCTATTGTTGAACCTACGGATTTGTTTATTCGTGGTGTGGGAGAGCATACCGATATTGTTGAAAAGGAAATGTATTCCTGGGAAGACAAGCTGAACGGTGATCGCCTGACGTTGCGTCCTGAAGGTACAGCCGGTTGCGTGCGTGCGGTGATCGAGCATAGCCTGACCTACAATGGACCGCAGCGCTTGTGGTACATGGGTCCAATGTTCCGTCATGAAAACGTGCAGAAGGGGCGCCAGCGCCAGTTTCACCAGATAGGCGCTGAAGCCTTTGGGTATGCAGGGCCGGATGTTGATGCAGAGCAGATTGCGATGCTGTCACGGCTGTGGAAAGAGTTGGGCGTGGCAGATGAGGTCGAGCTGCAAATCAACAGCATAGGGGATGCTCACGAGCGGGCTGAATATCGCCAGGTATTGATTGCTTATTTTGAGCAGCATGCCGATGTGCTGGATGAGGATGCCAAGCGCCGCCTACATGCCAATCCTTTGCGTATCCTGGATAGCAAGAACCCACGCATGCAGGCTGTAATAGAATCAGCCCCCAAGCTGGTTGATATTCTTGGGGTGGAGAGCCGTGCGCATTATGATGGTCTTTGTCGCCTGCTCGATGATGTCGGCGTTTCCTGGAAGCTCAATACACGTTTGGTGCGTGGGCTGGATTATTACAATCGCACCGTGTTCGAATGGGTAACCAATAAGCTTGGCAGCCAGGGCACCATTGCTGGCGGTGGGCGTTATGACACGCTTGTGCAGCGGCTGGGTGGAAAGGAAACCGTGGCCTGTGGCTTTGGCATCGGCCTGGAGCGCGTGTTCCTGTTGATGCAGGAGTGTGGCATCACAGCGACCCATGCGCCTGATGTGTATCTGCTCAATGTTGGTGAAGCTGCGCAGGCACAAGCGCTGCGTATTGCCGAGGCATTGCGTCATGCGGGGCTGGCTGTCAGTCTGCATGCCGGTGGCGGTAGCTTTAAGTCGCAAATGAAAAAAGCGGATCAAAGTGGCGCAGCTTATGCGTTGATCCTGGGGGAGGATGAGGTCGCGGCTGACGAGGTTTCCCTCAAACCATTGCGTGAAAGTGGCGAGCAACGCAGAATGTCTCTTTCCGAGGCCATCCAGACCCTACAAATATGACCGAATTATTGCGCATCGAGAATTTAACCATCGCTCCCGTATCTGCGCCTGAGCAGTTGCTGGTCAAGCATGTTTCGTTTGCGCTGGAGTCGGGTAAAACCACTTGTATTGTTGGCGAGTCCGGTAGCGGTAAAAGCCTGACCGCGTTGGCGGTCATGGGCCTGCTCTCAGATCAGTTGCAACGACAGAGCGGAAGTATCATCTTTCAAGGCAAGGATATTGCTGGCTGGAATAACCAGCAGCTACGCAAGATACGCGGCAAGCAGATTGGCATGATCTTCCAGGAGCCCATGACCTCACTTAACCCGGTGCTGACGGTGGGATATCAGATAGGCGAGAGCCTCACTGAACACCTTGGCTTAAAGGGGGCTGTGCTCAAGGCGAAGGTGGCCAGCCTGCTGCAGCAAGTCGGCATACCGCCTGAGCGGGCGAATAGTTATCCCGATGAGTTATCCGGTGGCCAGCGTCAGCGCGTCATGATAGCCATGAGCATTGCCTGTGAGCCCGCCATGCTGATCGCTGACGAGCCGACCACTGCATTGGACGTGACGGTTCAGGCGCAAATTCTCAAATTATTGGATGAGCTCAAGAGCCGCATGCAGATGGGCATGTTGTTCATTACGCATGATTTTGGCGTGGTGGCAGATATTGCGGATAACGTAGTGGTGATGTTTCGGGGCGAGGTGGTGGAATCCGGCCCTGTGAACCAGGTGCTAAGTCATCCCCAGCATCCTTATACCAAAGCGCTCCTAGATTGTGTACCTGATGCCGAAGGTCTTAAGCCCTTAAAGCCGATTGATTATGCCTGGCTGAAAACAGGAGTAGCAGCATGAGCATGGCACCTGATAAGCATATATTACTTGCGCGTGGACTCAATAAAACCTATAGCCAGCGTAGCGGCCGGTTTGGTTTTGGCACCAATAAAGTCAAAGCACTGGATGATGTAAGCATTGCACTACGCGCTGGGTCCACGCTCGCAGTGGTTGGCGAGTCCGGTAGCGGTAAATCCACTTTGGCGCGTTGTCTGTTACAATTGCAGCCCTTGGATAGTGGCGAGGTCATGTTCCAAGGCAATAATCTGGCCAGTCTTTCAGGCCATGCTTTGCGCCAGGAACGTCGGCATTTGCAGATGATATTCCAGGATCCCTTTGCCTCCCTTAATCCCCGTATGAAAGTGCGCGATATTGTAGGGGAAGGATTGCTGATTCATGAAATTGGCAATCCCAGGGAACAGCTGGAAAAAGTGAGTAGGATACTGGAACGCGTCGGCCTGAGTGCCGGTGACCTGAATAAGTATCCTCACGAATTTTCTGGTGGTCAGCGACAGCGGATCGGGATTGCAAGGGCATTAGTGCTCGAACCCAAGGTGGTAGTATGCGATGAACCAGTGTCTGCACTGGATGTATCGATACAGGCGCAGATTTTATTATTGCTGAAAAGTCTGCAGCAGGAAATGGCGCTTAGTTATATCTTCATCAGTCATGATTTAAGGGTGGTGAGGCATATAGCAGATGATATTGCGGTGATGCATAAAGGCAGGATAGTCGAGCAGGGGAAGGTTGCTGAGGTATATGCAGCGCCGAATCAAGACTATACACGTAACTTATTGAATTCTATACCGGGCCGCAAGTCTCTTGCGGCGTAATTTTTAGGAAATGGCATGGCATACGATTTGGAAGAGCAGGAACAGTTAGACGCATTCAAAACCTGGTGGAAACGCAATGGCAATGTGGTCGTCGCGCTCGCTGGTATTGCTGTGGTTGGTTTTGGCGGCTATGAAGGCTGGCAATACTACCAGCACCAACAGTCTGCTGCTGCCTCTGCGCAATATCAGACCATGGCACGTACTGACATCAAAGATGTGAAGACGATTAAAGCGCTTTCATCAGAGTTGATGGATAAATACTCCTCTACTCCTTATGCTGGTCGCGCTGCGGTGGCGGTGGCCAAAGTCAATTATCAGGAAAAAGATTTGGCAAGTGCCAAGGCACAGCTCGATTGGGCAGCGAAAAATGCCAAGGAAGATGCCGTGCGTGCGGTTGCCTTGCTGCAATTGGCCGCTATCCAGTTTGAGGAAAAAGCTTACGATGAGGCCTTGAAAACCTTGGGTGAAAAACATGATGAAGGCTTTGACGGCCTGTTTGCTGATCTCAAGGGTGATGTGCTGGTCGCTCAAGGCAAGCCAGATGATGCCAAGACTGCTTACAAGGATGCATTGGCAAAGCTGGATATGAGCGGTGATTACTACAAGTACACAGAACACAAGCTTGAAGCGCTGGGGAGCTAAGTTGCGTTTAATCTCATTGTTGGTCGCTTCCGCATTTCTTGTCGGTGGATGTACCTCACTTACTGATTTAAAAACCGATATTTCAGAGCGCATGTTTGGGCGTGATGCTACTGATCCGCCTGCGGAGTTGGTTGATTTCAAGGCAACGCTGCAACCCAAGATTGTTTGGTCTGCGCGTGTTGGGGAAGCTGGCGATGCTGACTTCACACCAGCTACCGAAGAGGGCTTTGTTTACGCAGCCAGCGGAACGGGCGAGATTACCAAAGTGGATGCCATGAAAGGCAAACAGGTTTGGCGTATTAATGTCGGTGAAAAGCTCTCTGGTGGTGTTGGCTTGGGCAACAACCTGGTATTGGTGGGGACGCCTAAAGGCTATGTCCTGGCTTATGATCAGGCAGGTAAGTTATTGTGGAAGTCCAAGGTGAGTAGCGAAGTGCTGAGCGCTCCCCAGGTGGACAATGGGGTGGTGGTTGTGCGTTGTGGCGATAGCCGGATTTTTGGCCTGAATGCCAAGGATGGCGCACGTAAATGGGTCTATGAGCGTGCAACACCGACGCTGAGCCTGCGCAGCAGTGCTGGTGTCGTTATTAGCGATGGTGCGGTCTATGCAGGCTTTGCTGGTGGTAAATTGGTTGCCTTGCGTGCCGATGATGGCAAGATTGTTTGGGAGGCATCCGTTGCACAGCCCAAAGGGACTACCGAAATTGAACGTATTGCCGATATCACCAGCCTGCCGGTGGTGGATGGATCACTGGTATACGCTGCCGCCTATCAAGGGCGTGTCGCGGCAGTGGAGCGCACTACTGGCCGCGTGAGCTGGAATCGTGATATTTCAAGTTATACAGGTATTGGGGCTGAAGATGCACGTGTCTATGTCTCACATGCGACAGGTGCCGTGTTTGCGCTCGACTATTCTAGTGGCCGTACATTCTGGCGTCAGGCAGATCTGAAGAATCGCCTGTTGAGTGCACCACTGCCAATGGGTGGTGTGGTTGCAGTAGGTGACGTTGAAGGTTATATCCATTTCATGGAACGTGATGATGGCTCATTTGTTGGTCGCATCCGTACGGAGGAAAGCCCAATCATGGCACAACCCGTTGCGTTGGGAACCAATGGTTTCTTGGTTCAAACTCGTAAGGGCGGCTTATTTGCCGTATCTATAAAGTAATTTCATGCTGCCAACCATCGTACTCGTGGGCCGACCCAATGTCGGGAAATCCACATTATTCAACCGCCTGACCAAGACACGTGATGCCTTGGTCGCGGACTTGCCCGGCCTGACACGCGATCGCCATTATGGCCGCGGCGTGGTCGGCAGCAAACCTTATCTGGTAGTCGATACTGGTGGTTTCGAACCATTGGTGGATAGCGGCATTTTGAAGGAAATGGCACGTCAGACCTTGCTCGCGATTGATGAGGCTGATGTCATCATTTTCATGGTGGATGGTCGCAATGGATTGGCCCCACAGGACAAGGTAATTGCAGACCGTTTGCGCAAGAGCCAGAGACCAGTGTTGCTGGCAGTCAATAAAACTGAAGGCATGCAGCGGGCAATTGTCAGTGCTGAATTCCATGAGTTAGGCCTCGGTGATCCACTGTCCATTTCATCAGCCCATGGTGAAGGGGTGCGTGACCTGGTCGAGCTGGCGCTTGAGGATTTTCCTGAGCCTGATGAAGAAGAGACTGAGGCTCACGGCAGGATCCCCAAGGTAGCCATTGTTGGTCGTCCCAATGTAGGGAAATCTACACTGGTGAATGCCTTGCTTGGTGAAGAGCGTGTGATTGCGTTTGATGAGCCAGGTACTACCCGCGATTCTATCTACCTGGATTTGGAACGTAACGGCAAGAATTACACCATTATTGATACCGCCGGTGTGCGCAAGCGCGGCAAGGTGTTTGAAGCGGTTGAGAAATTTTCCGTGATCAAGACCATGCAGGCGATTGAAGAGGCGAATGTTGCCATTCTGGTGGTTGATGCCCAGGAAGGCATTACTGAACAGGATGCCCACGTTTCTGCCTACATTCTTGAGTGTGGCCGGGCCTTGGTTGTGGCTGTCAATAAATGGGATGGTTTGGAAGAAGATAAACGCGAGTGGGTCAAGCGCGAGATTGATCGAAAATTACAATTCCTTGATTTTGCTCAGTTCCATTATATTTCAGCTTTGCGTAAAAAAGGCCTGGGCGAATTGTTTGGCTCGGTTGATGATGCTTACAAGGCCGCGATGGCCAAGCTCTCTACACCACAACTTACCCGTGTACTGGAAGATGCCACCATGCAGCATCAACCGCCTATCACCAAGGGAATACGGCCCAAGCTGCGTTATGCACACCAGGGCGGCAGCAATCCCCCTATCGTGGTGATTCATGGTAATCATGTGCAAGGAATCAAAGACAGCTACAAGCGTTTCCTGGAAGGTGTATTCCGCAAAGTATTCCAGCTTACGGGCACACCGTTACGCGTGCAGTTTAATCAGGGTGCTAATCCGTTCGCCGAGCCTGACGCACGTAAGCAAGGCGAGGGCATTGTCAGTATGCGGCGCCGCAAGACTGCTGAGCGCGCAGTATTGAATGCACGCAAGAACGAAGAAACCGGCAAGGGAAAGAAAAAGTCGGGCGTGGTGGCGAGTGCGCGTAATCTGCCGGCCAAAAACAGAAAGCCGGCACCAAAGAAGTAATCCCGGATACCGGCTTATTGTGCCTGCTTGTATGCGCAGTCATCATCAAAAGATTAAGAGCGGCTTGGCCGCTCTCCAGTTCTTAATACAGACTTTCCCAGAACTTCCACCACACTCTTTCATCTGTAGGCACATTCTTGCCAAGCATGGGGCTATTAGGGTAATTTTGGGCAAGAACACGTCGTGTGTCGTCGCGTAGGTCATTCATACTCATCAGATCATATGCACTGATCAGGATCACCAGGGCTTCTTCGATGTGTGGGCTGTCTGGGTAGAATTCCAGTACATATTTGCAGCGATTGGCTGCAGCGACGTAAGCTTGGCGTTTCATGTAATAGCGCGCGACATGTAATTCATGATCTGCCAGGGCATTGACCAAGTAGGACATACGCAAGGTGGCATCCTTGAGGTAACGGCTATTGGGGTAGCGGTTGACCAGTTCCTTGAGAGATAGGAAGGATTCACGCAACGATTTTGGATCGCGGTCACTGATCTGCTGTTTGGTCAGTTTCTCTACGATGCCGCGTTCATTGAAGGTGGCTAGGCCCTTCATGTAGTAAGCGTAATCGACATTGGGATGGTTGGGATGCAGCTTGATGAAGCGGTCTGCTGCAGCCATGGTGGATGCAGGATCATTCTTCTTGTAGTGCGCATAAATCACTTCAAGCTGGGATTGGGTGGCATAACGCCCGTGCGGGTAGCGTGACTCAAGAATTTGGAAATACTTGATGGCTTTCTCGTAATCGCGGGTGTTCATGTTTTCTTCAGCCGCGGCGTAAATCCGCTGTACTGGCCAACCCTTGGTTTCATCCAGTTCTGTAGGGGCGCCGAAAATGGCGCAACCTGTGAGCCAGAGTACTGCAATTAACGCTAAACTATGCTTCATTTACCAAAGTCCATGTGTAAGGTTTGTGGATTTCATTTTTGATGCTTCATGACAACTGTTCGCCCAGGAGTTCCAAAGCGACATTTTTTGATTATAACCGATGAGCCAGACCACTACTCCTATTACTCTCACAATTACTCAAGAGCTCGGCGGCCTGCGCCTGGATCAGGCTTTGCAAAAGCTGATGCCCGAGCATTCACGTTCTCGTATACAAGGCTGGATCAAGGATGGCCTGGTGACGATTGCCAATGAAACGCCTACGGCAAAGTTAAAGGTCTGGGGTGGGGAGAGGATTGAGATTATTCCTCAGGCTGCACCAGAGACCAAGGCTTTCAAAGCCGAGAATATTGCCATTGATGTGGTATATGAGGATGAGCATATTCTGGTGCTCAACAAGCCTGCTGGCTTGGTGGTCCATCCAGCTGCAGGGAACTGGGAAGGCACGCTACTTAATGCTTTGCTCTATCACGCGCCTCAGCTGCAGGATATACCGCGGGCGGGTATCGTGCATCGGCTGGACAAGGATACCAGCGGCTTATTGGTCGTTGCCAAGACCCTCGCTGCGCAGACTCATTTGGTACGTCAGTTGCAGGCGCGCACAGTCAAGCGTGAGTATCGCACCATTGTCTGGGGACAAGTATGGCGTAATGGCAGGATTGACCAGCCCATAGGTCGCCATTCCCATGCTCGGACCAAAATGGCGATCAATCGCATGGGCAAGCCTGCTGTGACCCAATATGAAGTGCTGGATCGATTTAGCGTGCATACCTATATGCGATGTATGCTGGAAACTGGGCGTACACACCAGATCCGCGTGCATATGCAGTATCTGAAAGCGCCTATTGTGGGTGATCCGGTGTACGGCATTCGTGGCATCCTGCCTTTACGTCAAATGTCTGCAAATCTGCGCGATGTGCTACTGAATTTCAAGCGCCAGGCCCTGCATGCCATTCGGCTTGGTTTGATCCATCCAGCAACAGGTGAGGCCATGGAGTGGCAGGTTGAGCTTGCAGCTGATATGAAAATGCTGCTGGAAGCCATGCGCCAGGAAAATCTGCCACAAGAAGAAGCTGAGCCAGTCTTTGTCTATGAGTATGACGAGAGTGAGGAGGAGGACGAGGGCGAAGAGTGGCTGGAAGAGGACGAGGATGTTGAATGAGCATGGATTGATCATTCCAGATTGGCCTGCTCCTGCCAATGTCAGGGCAATCCAGACCTCGCGTGCAGGTGGAGTCAGCAAGGCTCCCTACCGCAGCCTGAATCTTGGTATGCATGTCGGGGATAACCCGCTGGACGTAGCCAACAATCGCCAGTTGCTCAATCGCTACGTGCCAACAGAGCCTGTATGGCTTAATCAAGTGCATGGCATACACGTAGTTGATGCGGCTACTGCCAGTTGTGTCCCTGATGCTGATGCTACTTTTGCTAATAGCAGAAATACTGTGTGTGCCGTGATGACGGCAGATTGCTTGCCTGTACTACTTTGCGATAAGGCAGGCACTATGGTGGCGGCTGTACATGCTGGTTGGCGCAGCTTGCTGGATGGCGTGATAGAAGAAACGGTAGCTGCCATGATCACGCCCGGCGCAGAGCTGTTGGCCTGGCTTGGCCCAGCTATTGGCCCGCAGGCGTTTGAGGTGGGCGATGAAGTCAGGCTAGCGTTTATTGCCAAAGACGCGGCGGCAGTGGACGCCTTCAGGCCTAGGTTGGAAGGCAAGTGGCTGGCTGATATCTTTAGGCTGGGGCGGCAACGTCTTGCCAATGTAGGCGTGACTAGCGTCTATGGGGGAGGTCTGTGCACCTATAGCGAGCCGGAGCGTTTTTTCTCATTTCGCCGTGATCAGGCGACTGGCCGTATGGCCAGCCTGATCTGGCTGGAATAAAAACTACAATTTTATTGTTGCTCTACTAACGGAATACCTTCACCGCCTGCATAGAACACAATCAGCTCGGCAGGGCTGTTTCCTGTATATCCACGATGCACACTATGCACCATTTCTGGCAGGGCTTGGCCTTGCTTCAGGTGCATGGTTTCTCCTGTGGTCTGTTTTTCTACAGTAATTTCGCCAGACAGAATATAGGCCACATTGGGTACGGGGTTGCTGTGCCAGGGGAGGGCTGTGTTGGCAGGAATGACAAAGCGCATCACGCTTAACTCGGGTTTTCCGCCCGGATACTTGGCATAAGATCTGCCATCCCAGGCGTTAAAACTTCTTAATACTGGCTCAACTTTTAACTCAGTTTGAATTTCAGCTGCGATCACGCTATTGCACATAAAAAGTGCAGCCATGCACCAAAATGACCATATAGTTCTCATCATGCCTACTCCTTACGTTGATGCCATGCAATCATGGGAATACATCAAGGAGAAAAGCAAGGATCAAGCCATCAGGTGATTCAGATATTCTGGCCTATACGCCACAATACACCGCTTGGGTCTGAAAACACGAAGTCGCGCATGCGCCAGGGCTGATCTACCAGCTCTGATATCTTGCTGCCATATTTTTCGGCGATGCCCGATTGTTGAACGGCGTCATACCAGGCAGATACATCCTCCACCAACAGGTGCATCATGAAGTTGTCAGCATAGGGCTGGACATAAAAATCCTGCAGCAAGAAGGCGCAGTGCTGAAAACAGAAGTAAGCCACGCCACCGCCTTCTGAACGTTTCTCAAAACCAATGTCCAGATAGAACTGCTGTGAAATGGCAAAATCCTTAGCAGGGATAAATGTCTTGATTTCTACCGCGTTTAAATTGGCCATGCGTTACCTTCAAAATTTAATGATTGCGTCTGGCGGCTATCATCGGAGTGCCGCCATCGGGATGTTTGAGCAGCACACAGGGTAGATCAAAACAGGCTTCTACCGCTGCTGGGGTCATGACCGCTTCCACACGGTCCATCGCTTGCAGCTTGCCATCTCGTAGCAGTGCAATACGGTCAGCATATTGTGCGGCAAGGTTGAGGTCATGCACGATTGCGACCACGGCGACATCGCCCTTGTTAGCCCATTTTCTTGCGATGCCAAGAATACGGTGTTGTTGACGGGGATCCAATGCGGCGGTGGGTTCATCAAGCAACAGTAGCCTGGGGTTTATTGTCGTTTCCCAAATTTGAGCCAGTACGCGTGCCATTTGTACCCGTGCTTGTTCCCCTCCAGACAGGGTGGAGTATATTTGGTGAGCCAAGTGTGTCGCATCCACTTCCAGCAGGGCTGCCTCTGCAATCAGGCTGTCCACTTCGCGGGCAGCACCTTGATGGTGAGGATGACGGCCCAGTAATATGATTTCTAGCGCAGTATAGTCAAAGCCGACTTCGCCGCGTTGCTGCATCAAGGCTCGCTGACGAGCAAGCTGTAGCAAGTTCCAATCACTGAGTGCCTTACCGTCCCAGCGCACCTGGCCTCGCGTGGGAGATAATTCCCCGCATAGCAGGCGCACCAGTGAGCTTTTGCCTGCACCATTGGGGCCACAGATGGCAACAAACTCGCCTGGGCTAATCGTGAAGCTGATATCGGTGAGCAGGGTTTTCCCGCTTATGTCCAACCCAGTATTGATAACTTCTAGCATGATGAGTTCCTATAACCCTATCTTGCGCCGCATGCGGAAAAGCAGTGCCAGGAAGAAGGGGACGCCAAGCAGGGCAGTAATGATACCGACCGGAATTTCAGTTGGCACTGCAATCGTGCGGGCCAGCAAGTCAGATAATAATACGAGGATAGCCCCGACCAAGCCGCAAGCTGGCATCACAACTCGCTGATCTGGCCCCACTGCAAGCCTCACCAGATGCGGCGCTACCAAACCGATAAAACCGATAATGCCAGTCACTGACACGACAGCGCCAACCGCAAGTGCAATACAGGCAATGCAAATCTGGTTCAGCTTGCGTACTGAAACTCCCAGTAGGCTAGCCTGCACCTCCCCCAATGCTAAGGTGTTCAGCGCACTGGCCTGCTTCAACAGAACAATCACTGCAAGGCCGCCCAGACAGGCGACCATGCCCACCATGGGCCAGGTGGCTGCACCGAGGCTACCTAGTGACCAGAAGTTGAGGGAACGCATTTGCAGGTCTGATGCCATGAAGGTCATCAGACCGATCAATGCGCCGCAGAGCGAGCCTATCGCAATACCCGCCAGCAGCATCAAGGCAATCGAGGTGCGGCCCTGGCGGGTGGATATGATGAAAATTAATATAGTCACCAGCAGGCTGCCGATAAAGGCAAAAATTGGCAGGGCGAATTCACCTATGCTTTCTTGCAGCGCTAGCATCCAGCTTCCACCTAATACGATGGCAAGAGAAGCAAATAAAGCGGCCCCTCCGGAAACGCCCACCAGGCTTGGTTCGGCAAGGGGGTTGCGCAGCAATGCCTGCATGGCCGCGCCTGATACTGCCAACGTCACTCCTGTCAGCACACCTAATCCCAGTCTGGGCAAGCGGATATTCCATAACACCATGGCTTGCTGTCTATATTCCTGAGGAATATCCTGCCAGCCCGCTGAAAATGGAGGGGTTGCTAATAGTTTGATCACCTGCAGGGGAGGAATATGCACTGCCCCTGTACCTGCAGCCAGCACAATGATGAGTAGGAGTACTAATCCCAGGAGCAGCAGTATTTTGCTTCTGGCGTGAATGCTGCGTCTTGCCTTCAAGGGCAGTGGGATGGTGCTGACACTACTCATGGCTTGCGTATGGCCTGGGCCAACTCCGTCACTGCTTCAGGCAGTCGGGGATTGAAACCCAGTAGATACTGCGTATCCATGCTGATGATGCGTCCAGATTTTCCTGCAGGGGTCATGCTGATGCCTGGCGTTTTGAGGAAATTTTGCAAGCCACCGCTGGCTTCCAGGCCTTCCTTGGTGGTGACAATCACATCAGGTGCTGCTGCCACTAAGGCTTCGGCGGTAAGAGGACGATAACCTTTGTATTGGCCTGCCATCACGTTTTCGCCATGGGCGAGTTTGATGATGGCATTGGCAGCAGTTTCATCACCAGCCACCTGTGCCCCTCGGCCAGAGTTATTCATGACGAAAAGCACCCGTGGCTGACCTGGCAGCCCGGCTAGTTTGCTTTCTGCCTGTTTCCAGGAAGACTCATATTGGCTGGCCAGTTTTTCGGTATTGCTTGCATTGAGTTCCTTACCTATCGCCCGGATGTCAGCAGCAACCTGTTGAGGGGTATGGCTACCATCGCTTAGTTGTACCACTTTGATACCGGCATTCCGCACTTGATCCAACACGTTACGCGGGCCAGCTCCGGCTTCGGCAATAATGATGCTGGCATTGGTCGAAACCAGCCCTTCAGCTGAAAGCGTACGCATATATCCGACCTTGGGGAGCTTAAGGGCTGCCTCTGGATAGACGCTGGTAATGTCGTTGGCAATGATTTCATTGCCTTTGCCTAGCGCATACACAATCTCGGTGACGGCACCGCCTATCGTCAGCAGTCGCTCAGCCGCCTCTGTAGCAGGGCTGATTAAAGAGATGCCAATGGCTAATACGATATACCAGCGTTTCATCCATACTCTCCTTCAGTTTCAGGCCAGGGCAGGGAGCTGGGCCACGATGTTACGCCAAGCTTCAAGTTCGGTTTTGCCAGGTTTACGCTCACCGAAGAATTGCGCCATGATCTCACCATGTTGGTCGAATACTTCCAGTGAAGTCACCGTGCCATCTTCTGTAGGTTTCTTGACTACCCAGGACTCCACAATCAGGTCTGTGCGTAGATGCAGGTTGAATGATTCATCCAGCACATTGATCCATGGTCCCATTTCCTTCACGTTCTTGATCGGCCCAGTATGAATCTGAATATTGCCAGGATTGCCGACAAAACACATGATGCTGGTGCCATCCGCAGCTGCCGCTTCCAGCATGAGCTTGGTGGCATTATTGAGCACCTTATACGCATGCCCTTCAGGTGCCAGTCGTAAGCCTTGAGTCCGAGCCACCCCAAATTTTCGCAGCAACATAAAGAAATCGTGTGTGTCCTTCATAGCCAGCCAGGCGCTGGCGAAACCTGCTGCGTCGATTTCGCTATCTGGCTTGACTGCAGGAGCTGGTTTGGCAGCTTCAATTTGCTGGCCCGGTGTCTGGTCATCACTACGATATTTTTCTACCAGCTCATGCCAGCCTTCTACATTGCTGAAGTCTTTCAGATGGATTTTATGAATGGCTGTGCCAGTGGCGTCGTAGAACTGCAGGCTGCGTTGCGTGCCTTTTTCGGATTCTTCGCTGACCGCATAGCCATGCTTCCATTGCGAATAAAAAATGCGCAGATCGATATCGGGGCCGACTACCAGGCCTACGTGGTCGTAGGAGATATTCTCGTAAGTCCCCAGCTTTTCATGCACGGTGCTTTCATTACGGGTCAGCGCCATGACACGACCCAGTTTTGGCACATCCGCAATAATCTCATTGAACGGGCCATTTAAGCGTATCGCTTCGTGACCAATCGCATTGGCAATGGCCTGGCCCTCGCTGATACCAATCGCTTGTGCGGCCTCACGATTACGTAGTTTTTGTTCTTTTTTTGCGATGTGAAAAGCCTGGTATTGCTGTTCTGATGTCGAGAGCTGGTTCATGCTGATTCCTCGTTGTTAGCGCTTAATTTAAAGAGATATTAGGACTATTAGTAAATAAATTCTGCATAAAACTTGATATTGCGACCAGGAGCTGCCAAGCCGAGTTGCCCGGCGAAACCACCATCCAGGTTATAAAACTTGTCGGCCAGGTTCTCACCCACCAGCCTGAAATTCATACGTTTGCTGGGCGCCCAGCGTAAGCCAGCATTGAATAATTCGTAGCCGGATTGTACTTCCACGCCTGAGGTCGGGCCAGGTACATCCGCGGAGTAGTAACGATCAGAGACATGGCGGTAATTCAAGTTGATATCCCAGTGTTCCCCTAGCTTACTGCCTAACACCAGGTTGAATGTATCGCCGGGAATGGTGTAGAGGTGGTTCGACACCTTGGCGTTGAAATAGTAAATCTTGCCATCTATGCGTGAATAACCGGCCTGCATATAGAAATTACGGTAATACAGACTGTTTTCGAATTCAAAGCCGTTGCGGATTTCCAGGGAGTCCTGCAAACCGCTTTCCTGAATCAGATTACTGGTATGGCTACGGAACAAGGTGCCTTTGGCATGTAATTCAATCGCTTGGCCAAACAAATTCGGATGAGTGTAACTAAGGCCTGCTTCGGTATTTTCCACGCGCTGTGTTTTGTAGACGCTATCGCAGGATCCGCCATCGGCTGGGCAGGAGCTGGCGCTTTGCAGTTTGCGCGAGCCATCACGACCACTATTGGCCCATAACACACTGATAGGCACCACACGGAAACCCTGCGCGTAGTTAGTAAATAGAGTCAAGTGACGGGGAACTGCGTCGAATGCCAGGCCTAGATTAAAGATTTCCTCACTTATATTGATCTTGGATGCCTGATTTTCAGATGCCAGCATGCCCTTGGTTTCGCCTGTGGCCTGGAGTTCGATAAAGTCCCGGCGATAGCCTGGGGTAATGGTCAGTTGTTTGTAGCGGAACTCAGGCTGGATATAAAAAGAGCGGGTTACCTGGCTGCCGGTCGCGGGTTCCTGTGAGACGGAGCTTGAGGCAGGATTGCCATAACTACGCTCAAGGTCGCGCTCCTGCTTGAAGTATTGCAAGCCAGTCAGCAAGGAAATTCTGATGTCCTTGTTTTCATAAACACGGGCGGTATTGGCAATATCGAAATTCTTGTTCTTGAAATTATAGGCATCAAGTCTGTCACCACGGCAACGGTTTGCGGAGATGGTGGGCGAGAGCGGAAGATTGGTGCTGTTGCTATATGCCGTATAGCCTATGCAGTGAGAAGCAGCGTTGTTGGAATTGCCTATCCAGCCAAAGGGCAGGGTTTCATCTTGCTTTGTGTGACCTATGCCCAGCGTGGCCTTGAGATTAATCCAGGGAGTATCCGGGGTAAAGTGGATGGTCTGGGCGATGGTTTCCTCATCAATCGCGCGTAATACATAAGGACTGCTGGTGAACAGCGAAGCAGTGACGGTATCGTAAAGTTGTACAGTCGGGCTTTGTACCAGCTTGCTCAGGGAAGTGGAAATACGTAACGAATCTACCGGAATAATGGTGAATTTATAAAGTTCAGCTACGGTACCAACCTGGGAGTTAGCGAGTTTTTCACCATCGCCTTGCGTGATGTCATTTGATTGACGATTGGTATAGCTATAGAGCAGGTCTATGCGTTCATGGGGTCGGGCATAGGCAATATATGAACGAAGGTATTCATCGTTGTTATTTCCATAGCCGAACTTGACTCTGCCACCTACGCTTTGGCCTAGTAGTAAGAAATCCTCGGCATCCTTGGTCACTGTCTTGACAGCACCACCCAGAAAGCCTGAATTGTTGCTGATTTGTGGGCCACGACTGATCTCTATCGATTTCAGCAGATCAGGCTCGATATAGGTGCCCTTGGAGCGATACTTGTCATAATTCTTGATCACCCCATCAACAGAGACGGCCACATCGGTTTCGGTATAGCCACGGATATTGAAGGCCATCCCATTTAGACGAGGTCCACCGGCGATATTGACACCTGGTGTCCCACGCACGGCATCAAATACCGATGAAGCCTGCATGCGTTGCAGATCTTCAGCGGTTATCTTGGTAATGGATTGTGTAGGGTTGACGCGCTCCTCGCGGATGCGGCTGCTTTTTACGCTGACTTCGGGCAAGGTGTTCACTTCTGGGCTACCAGCTTTGCTGGTTGCGTTTGGACTCCGCGTCGGGTCGGGGGCTTGGGTAGACTGTTGAACGGGTTCACTTGCTTGTGCCAGCTCATTCTCCTCATCCGCTGCCAAGGCCTGCGGCGCTGGTTGGGATAGCAGGACTGCTAATACCAAACATAGATGGAAATAAGCGATACTAGGGCTGGCAATGGTCATCTTTGCTCGAAATACATCATCTTCAAATGGATACTGGCTCTGGCATACAGCAGGCTATATGCCAGAGTATTCAATAGCTCAAAGTTTACTTGGCTTGCTTGCGTGCACGTCGGCCAGCAGCACCAAGCATGCCTAGACCCAGTGCCAGCATGGCGTAGCTGCTAGGTTCAGGAACGGCGGTCACAGCCACGGTGGCCAGAGCAATCTGGTCAATCAGGATATGCGCGGTCGATGCCTGGAACTGGAAGGTGTAGAGGTCACCGCCAGTTACGCCTTTCCAAACCCAGTACAGCTCTTCTTCAGTGCCTGCACCAAGATCGGCAGCAGCCGTGTAGCCCAGTATGCTGCTGGCACTTACACCATTCAGGGTGGCGGTGCTGACCAGTGGATTGCCTTGGCTGGCAACACGTAGGTACACGTCAAACACGCCAGCGGTACCCGCCAGAGTGCCAGTAACGGTAGGGATGCTGTTGAACGTGTAAATGTTGGTGTCAAATAGGAAACCACCTGCAGGAGACAGGCTGATGGAACCTGTACCAGATTCAGGAGTGTTGTCAAAAGCAGCACTATCGAAAGTGTTCCACTCGGCAAACTGAGCCAGAGTGCTAGAGCCCCAAGGGGTGGCTGAGTCCCAAACATTGCCCGCAGCTAAGGCGGAGCCGCTGAAAGCGACAGAAGCGGCAAGGACGATCAGAGAAAACTTGTTTTTCATGGTAAATCCTTAAATTTTTTGAATATCGGTATGAAATAGAAGATTGCTTCTGTTTAAGCGCGCTTGCGGCGTGCAGCAAAACCAACCAGACCCAGGCCAAGGGCGAGCATGGCGTAGCTGCTTGGCTCTGGTACAGCTGTTACAACGGCCAATGCCAGTTGATCTAGGCTCAGGTGGGTTTCATTCGCCTTGAAGTTGAAAACATAAATGCCGGCAGCGCTGACATCGTTCCACTTCCAGTACACTTCCTGCTCCACGCCACGGCCGGAAGACAGGTAGGTCTCAACCAAGGTGGCGGCCACACCGTTCAGGGTGGCATTCGTATTGAGCAGCGTGCCTGTAGTAGCAGCGCGTAGATAGACATCAAAGGTGCCAGTGGTGTTGGTACCTAGCAGGGTGGCGATAAAGTTGCTGGTATTCGATGCGTTATAGATGTTTTTAGTGGAGGTCAGACTTGCTGCCGAGCTGGTTTCGGTCAAGCTTGCACCAGTGCCGAACTCAGGTGTGGCGTTATGGAGCGAAGAAGTGAAGTTATCCCAGGCTGCGTATTGTGACACCAGCGAAACGTCCCATGGTGTTGCTGAGTCCCAGAAATTTGATGTGGCAAATGCGGATGTTGCAAAAGTGGTGCTTGCTGCCAAAGCAATGGCAGATAGTTTTGTTGATAATGTCATGTTTAATTACCCCGGTAGAAATGAAAAGTACCAGCCCGCTATGAGCGCGGGCCAGTACATTGGTATTGCCTGATTTTGCTTTTATTAATTAAGCGTTGTTCTTACGTGAGCGACGGCCCGCAAAGGCAAGTACGCCCAAGCCAAGCGCCAACATGCCGTAGGTGCTTGGTTCAGGAACTGCGGCAACCGCAACAGTAGCCAGCGCCAGTTGGTCCAGGCTGGTATGGGCGGTCAGGTCAGTCCATGTGAAGGTGTACAGGTCGGCGCCGGTCACGTTATTCCACACGAAGTAGAATTCACGCTCAGAATCTTCCAGGCCAAACTGGGTACCGTTGTACTCATAGAATGTTTGAACTGAAGTAGCAGCAATGCCATTCAGGTAAGCGCTAGAGGAGGGTGCAAGACCTAAAGTCGCTACGCGAAGGTAAACGTCAAACACGCCACCAGTGGTGCCAGCCAGGGTGGCTGTGTAGGCAGTAGCGTTTTCACGGAAGCTGTAGATGTTGTTGGTTGAGGTGACAATAGGGGAGCCAACTGCGCTCAATGTGCCGTCAGTAGCACCTGCAACATCAGGGACAGAAGCGGTGTAGCTGGAAACAAAACCGTTGCCCACATTGGGGATTGGGCCTGTGCGAGTCAAAGAGTCGAAGAAGTTCCATTCTGCATAATCAGTTACTGCAGAGCTACCCCAAGGCGTTGTTGTGCTGTCCCATTCATCTTGTGCTGCAAAAGCAGCGGAGCTGAAGGCAATGCCAGCAGCGAAAGCTAAAGCTGAAATTTTCATGATAAATACCTTATTCAAGTTGAGTGTTTTATAACCCTTCCTCTTGAAGGCGTCCTCACTCAATTCAACATTTAGGCTTACGGACTCACACCGTTAAGCAATGTAATGGTTTACGCTCTATGAGCGGGCGAAACCATAAAACCAATCTTATTAATCGACTGTTACTGGACTGTTCTTGTTTTCCAATACGGCAGGCTGGAAATCCACTACAAAGCGATACTGCTTGCCACAATCAATAATAATTTCCTTTTGTCCTCGGCGTAGCAGGCGAATATCTACCTTGAGGCTACCAAACCCATCATGATCAATCAGTTCATCAAGTAGGTTGATTAAGCAGGTTTTTACAGGTGCTTTAGGCGGTAGCATGTTGATAGGGGTTTCGCTTTTATACTTAAGGAGTGACTGTGTGAACATTAATCTTAATATTAATTTAAATAATAACAATTATCATTGGTAATATCAATAGGTTGATTGATTCACTGCATTGAATTTAAAAACTTATCTCGGCAATGAGGCGAATATTGCGTCCCGCAGCTCGATTACCCTTGAAACTTGAGAAGTCTTGACCACCGTTCAGGTTGTAATCTTTGTTCTTGATATTTTCCCCCAGTAAGCGAAATGTTAGATTCGAGGTGGCGATCCAATATAGTCCGGCATTGAATACCTCATACCCGTCATGAGCCTCGGTTGTTATACATGGCTCCGATAAGCAGGCCATTCGGGCAGAAACTTTTCTATAACTGGCGTTAATTCCAAGATTTTTCAGTAACTGTGTACCCACGGTGAGATTCAGGGTTTTTGCAGGCACTCGGTAGAGCTTGCCTGATGCTGAGGTGCTGTCAGTTCCCCAAGTATTGGAAAATGAGACTCTGGCAAAAGAATCCCGATAGAGCAGGCTGGCTTCAATTTCATTACCTTTTCTTCTTTCAACACCATCTTGGCTAATATGTTCGGTCACTGGGTCCATTTCGAATGACGTGAGGAGATGTTCGGTTTCAATAGTGAAATACGTGAATTTGGAAGTCAGTTGCACTTCGCTATCGAGTAGCCGCGGATTCTGGTAGCTCAAGCCGATTTCGCGGGAGAGTGAGGTCTGCAATTTGTAAACATTCCCACACAGGTAGTTGGTGTCGGGTGTATTGCATTTTCCAATGCCTTGATACTGGTTTGCTGCAAACCCATATCGATCAAAAAAACCATCGCTTGCTTCGTTGTGATAAGAGAAGTATTGATTGAATGAGGGTGGCCTAAATCCCTGGGCGTAATTGCCGAACAAGGTGAGCTGTTTGGGAATGAGATCGAAAGTCAGGCCCAGGCTGTAGGTTTTGTGAGTAAAGCTGATCTCATCAGGCAAACCTTTTTCGGCCAAGTGGTTCTTGACTCGTTGTTCGATGCTGCTGACGTCGTACCAGTCGATACGAAAGCCGGGAATAATGCCCAGCCGGTTAATTTGGAGGCGAGGTTGTGTATAAAAGGCGCTATAGGCTTTCTTGCCTGAGATGCCCTCGGCCCAGAATCCATCCGCAGGAAATGCCAAGTCAAAAATGGAATTTCCTTTGCTATCGGTTGTTCTTCGAATATCAGTCTCAATAGCTCGGTGTTGCAGTCCAGTCAGCAGGGAGAAATTTAACTCTCCCTGGCTATAGAGGTTGGCGGTATTCGTGATGTCTATTGTTGTGCTTTTGACTTTTTGCTTGTGGTAATCACTCCTGCACGGCTTAATGGCGCCTGATGCTATGCAGGAACTATTTCGCTTCATGCCTGGACGCGATTCATCCTCGAGGTCGGTGTGTCCTCTGCCTATGGTTGCTTCAATGTTGATCCATGGGTGGTTGGGGTTCCAGCGTATGGTTTCAGAAATACTCAGATCTTCAATCGTGCGGATGACGTTGCCGAACATGTTTTGGCTGGAGCCGGTGGCATCGTATTGTTGCAACCCAGATTCCTCTAGCAATACTACAGAGGTAGCAAGTTCTAGATTTTCCGTGGGGAAAATGCTTATTTTTAGGAGTTGCGACTTGGAATCAACGTTAGATGCATCCAGTTTGCTGCCATCAGTGTGAGTAATGTCATTGGAGTTTCGATAGGAGCGATTGTATAAAATGTCGATAGCATCGTGAGGGCGCGCGTAGACTAAATAGGATTTCTGGAGTTCGTCATTATTATTGCCGTAGCCAAGTTTTAACCTTCCACCAAAATGTTGTCCGGGTTTGAGTAAGTCGGCAGCATCCTTGGTTCTGACGAGGATAGTGCCTCCTATAGAACCTGAGCCGCTAGAGATTTGCGGGCCGCGTTGTACTTCAATAGATTTCATCAGTTCCGGCTCAACAAAGGTACCTCCAAACCGGTATTTCTCAAATCCCTTGGGTACGCCGTCAACGCGCACCTGAACATCTTCACTGTCATTAAAGCCACGTACGCTGAAAGTCATACCACTTGGACGTGGGCCACCTTCAATTCCCACGCCAGGTACATCTCTCACGGCATCAAATATGGTCGCTGGCTGGGTGCGCTCTAGTTCTTTGGCTTCTATCGTGGTGATGGTTTGCGTGCGGTCAATGGTGACGGCATCCTGTTTGATGCGGCTCGCGCTGACACCTACTTCTGGCAATATATTATTGCCTTGGCTCTCTACTGCAGGTGTCGTGCGCTGCTGATTTTTATTTGTGGGAGTCTCTGGATATGCGGTTCCGCTAGTGTTTGCTGCAGAGATCGTTTCGCTAGAATCGTCCTCACTGGCAAAAACTGCTTTGGCATGCAGAGATAAAACAAGTGCTACCACGTAACTACATAGTAGTAACCTGGAATGGTTGATGGTCATGATGGTGGTGGGCAGGTAACATACGAATGGAAATCCGGCATCCTGACTCTAACTAAAGT
The DNA here is from genome assembly GCF_020532675.1 of Methylobacillus gramineus. GTDB lineage: Bacteria > Pseudomonadota > Gammaproteobacteria > Burkholderiales > Methylophilaceae > Methylobacillus > Methylobacillus gramineus. The sequence goes on from NZ_JAJAVE010000001.1 coordinate 643,478, forward strand.
AGGGGGATGCCGGAGCTAAATACAAGTAACTTTATTGACGTTACCTAGCCAAGATTTTTCCGACGTGAGCGGGTGCCCATCAAGCCTATTATGCCAAGACCGATAGCCATCATTCCATAAGTGCTTGGCTCAGGTACGGCTGCCACTGCGATGGTTGCCAATGCCAGTTGGTCCAGGCCAACATGTGGGTTGGCGGTTGCATTGAAGCTGAAGCGTTGGTTTTCTTCCGTGATGGCAATGTTATTCCAAACCCAGTAAGCTTCTTGAACATAACCTGAGCCCATACCTTCAAACTCTTCTATGGCATGGTATTGAATGATTTTTGAGGCTTCGAGTTTAACAACCTGACCGTTTACGATCGCATCCAGTGTTGCAATGTCTTTGTAAATCGAGCCATTAGTTTTGACCTTGAGGTAAGCGTCAAATACATCTCCCACATTGCCACTGCTGGTCAAAATGAAATTATAGTTCGCAGTAGCATCATTTAAACCGATATGGTAGAGATTCCCGGTGCTGGTTTTGAACACACCAGCGCTCGCATTGATTGAGGCGTTGCCGCCCAGTTTTGGAAAGGCATCTCGTCTTCCTATAAAGGTATCCCATTCAGCATAGTCAATAGTGTTCGAAATATCACCCCATGGATTAGCATCAAACCATACATTGTCAATGGCAAATGCTGATGCGCTGAAAGAGGCACTGGCAACGAACGCGAGGGCAGATAATTTTGTAGTTAAAGTCATTTTTGATCCTTTAATTGAGAGCACCCGGATAACCCTTCCCCGAGAAGGCGCTAGTACTCAATTGATGTAAAACCCACGGACTCTCACCGTTGGGACATTTATAGCGGTCCCTATGAGCGAGAGCGTTATAAATCTGAACTTTTATTAGGGTATCTACGTTAAATTCTTGGAGAGCTTGTCGTATTATTCTTTCATTGAAAGATAATAATAACTATTATTATTTAGATTAACATGGTACGCTCAAAAAAAGCAATCCCTGGCGGAAGTAAAGCATGGCATATCCCGTATAATTTGCGCTTATGTCTATATTGCTAATGATTATTTTGGTCAGCTTTGCTGGTGGTGTGCTCAGTGTCCTGTGCGCAGCTTTTTTTGCATTGAATGCGAAAGCTGCGTGGGTGCCAATGTTGATAAGTTATGCGATTGGTGCCCTGCTAGGTGCAGTATTCCTTGAGATTTTGCCTCATGCTTTTGAGGTGGCGAGCAGCATACAGTCGATGTCTGCCACTGTGCTCCTTGGCATATTGCTGTTTTTCGTATTGGAAAAACTGGTCCTGTGGCGACATTGTCATGGAGATGCGTGTGAAGTTCATGCCTCTCCGCATGAGCATCATGGTGGACACTCTCATGGTATCCATGATCATGGTCGTAGTGGGCTCATGATCATGATAGGGGATACATTCCACAATTTTGTGGATGGTGTGCTTATTGCAGCAGCATTCATGGTGGATATCAGGCTTGGGATAGTGACGGCGGTCGCCATCATCGCCCATGAAATCCCACAAGAGGTGGGGGATTTTCTGATCCTGTTGCATTCGGGATACACCAAGAAACAAGCGCTGGTGTTTAACCTAGTCTCCAGCATGGCAACCCTGATTGGTGGGGTGATTGCTTATTTTGCATTGCAGTCTATCCAGAGCTGGATTCCTACCATCCTGGGGCTGGCCGCTGCCAGCATGATCTACGTAGCGGTGGCAGATCTGATTCCTGGTTTGCATAAACGCACCGAATTGCGTGCTACCTTGCAACAGGCTGTGTTAATTGGCCTTGGTATAGGGTCGATTTGGTTAACTGGGGTGTTGTTGCATGCAGGGTGATAGCTAGTTTGCTTTATGAAGCATTGGTAGTTGTTATTGAGCTGAATAAGTCTGGTATTAAAGGGGCAGGGCGCTGTGAGTCAGCACGATCTTCCAGAAAATCCATGGTGTAAGGGCAGCGCGTAGGTTTGCGTATGGATTTACGTTTTTTGCCGGTAGAGGCTGTGTTGATATAGGGGGTCTGGCTAATCCGTACATAGCCGGACGTTTGTAGCTTGGCTGATGTGGTTTCAAACAGGCTGAGAGGGTTGTCTATATTTTGCAGGGTGATAACGTTTTTGCTCACCTTTAGCACGTTATACATGACGAATCTGCTACCAGATTGTTTTCCGTAAATTTCGCCAGTAATAATATCCAAGATTTCCCTTTCGCTATATGTTTCCAATCATATCGTTATGATCGATAGCTGACAAGGATGATGAGATTAATTATTGCTTAACTTACTCTACGTAGTTGCATGTGGTTCTTGATGAGTTGAATGGCGTTGTTTCTAAAAATAGTACTAGTGGTATCCTTAACCCACATATGAAGCAAGCCTGAGAAGAATAGATGAGAGTCCATTGCTAATGCTGCTGGGTTATGGTTTGGATGAAGTTGGTTCTTGAGCTGAGCGCGTTCGTAGATCAACTGAAATTTATCTACGAAATACTGGCAATTGTTAAGGATTTTTTGCAATACAGATGCGAACTCATCTACATATTCACACTTACTCATAATAATTTCATAAGTTTGTTGAGTGGCTAGGTCTTCAGAGAGCATGCGGATGATGTCGCAAAAAAAGCTTTCAATGGTACCTAGGGGATCTTCAGTGGTTTCGTCCAGCATTGCAGCATCTAGCTGGTCAATAAATGGTAGGAAAGCCTGATCACGCAAGGCGTGGAAAATTTCCATTTTGTTCTGGAAATGCCAATAAACAGCGCCTCGTGTTACTTCGGCATGAGAAGCAATATGTTCTATAGTCGTGCGGCTTACACCGCGAGCTACAAATACTTCACGCGCTGCAGTAATGATGCGCTGGCGGGTAAGTTCTGCGTCTTCTTTAGTTTTGCGGGCCATACTTTAACCTTTGAAAAACTTGTTTACATACATTCATGTTTGTATATAATATACATTCGATTATGAATGTAAGCAAGTATTTTGTTTATAAGACATGGAGTTATATATGGAAGTGCGTGTGAGCAATCAGGGCAATATCAATCATAGAGGGCTAGGGTCTAGCAAAAAAATAGTGGTTGCCATGATGGCGGCACTCACTCTTATTTCCTGTAGTAAGAGTGAGCAGCAAGCCGGTCCGCCTGGTGGTGGACAAGCATTGCCGGTTACCGTGCTCTCAATCGAACCTACCAGTGTTCCTGTTAGTGCGGAAACCGTGGCTCAAACGGAAGGCGCGCGCGAAGTGGAGATTCGTCCACGTGTTGGTGGCATCCTTCTGAAGCGTTTGTATGAGGAAGGCTCCGCAGTGAAGGAGGGGCAAGCCCTATTCCAGATTGATCCTGTGCCTTACCAGATTGCTCTTGCACAGGCCAAGGCGCAGTGGGCGCAACAGAAAGCCAAAATTGATCAGACTCAGCGAGAAGCGGATCGTCTAAAAGGTTTGCTTGAGTCGCAGTCCATCAGTCAGCGCGAGTATGACAATGCGGTATCCGACAATTCAGTAGCTCAGGCCGCTTTGCAGCAGGCTGAGGCCAGTATTCGCGAAGCTGAGCTTAACCTCTCTTATACTAAAGTGACGGCCCCTGTCAGTGGGGTTTCTGGCCGCTTTCAGTTTTCTGAAGGAGCCCTGGTTTCTGCTAACGATAGCCTCCTGACCACGGTGGTTCAGCTTTCCCCAATCTGGGTACGTTTTAGTTTGTCTGATAATGAGCTAGAGCAGCTTGGTGGTCGGTTGACAGAAAAGAATGTCCAGAAGATCAGCCTGACGTTGCCTGACGGCAAGGAATATAGCGAAAATGGCAAGCTCAACTTTGCGGCTAGCCAAATCGATCCTACCTTGGGCACGCAACAGTTGCGCGCTACTTTTAATAATGCAGACAAGCAACTGATTCCTGGTCAGTTTGTGCGTGCCAAAGTCACTGTTGGTCAGCGTGATGGTGTGTTCCTGGTGCCCCAGGCTTCGGTCATGAGCTCTCAACAGGGCAAGTTTGTATATGTCGTGAATGAAAAGAATGAGGCTACTGTACGCCCCGTTGTTGCGGGTAACTGGATTGGCAGCAATTGGGTAATTCTCAAGGGTTTGAACGCAGGCGAGAAAGTCGTGATTGATAACCTGATCAAGATTAGGCCTGGTGCACCAGTGCAGCCACATCCACCTGCGGAAGCTCCGGCTGCTGAAGGTGGTGCTCCACAAAAGGCAGCGGCTAATCCTTCAGGCAAACACGCTTAAGCGAGTGCAAATATGACAAGATTTTTTATTACTCGACCGATATTTGCTTCGGTATTATCGATCATCATGGTGCTGGCCGGCCTTGCCGCTGCACTCCAGCTTCCTATCGCACAATATCCTCAAATAGCACCGCCTACCGTGATGGTGACGGCAACCTATCCAGGCGCTAGTGCTGACACACTGGCCAAGACTGTAGCTGCTCCTATTGAAGAGCAGCTCAGTGGTGTTGAGGGCTTGCTGTACTATCAATCTAGTGCTGACTCCAGTGGCACACTGACAATTACTGCAACGTTTGAAACCGGTACTGATGTTGACCAAGCCACGTTCAATGTCAGCAATCGCGTGAACATTGCGTTGCCACGCTTGCCGGATGATGTACGTCGCACAGGGCTGATTGTGCAAAAGCGTTCCAATGACATTCTGATGGCATTGATGCTAGTTTCGCCCAACAAAACCTATGATCCGCTATTCCTGAGCAATTACGCCACACTCAATATTGTGGATGAGCTGAAGCGAGTCAAGGGTGTTGGCGATGTCACGATATTTGGTACCCAGGATTATTCCATGCGTATCTGGTTGCGGCCGGATCGTATGGCGCAGCTTGGGGTGACGACAAGTGACATTTCAGCTGCCATTCTGTCGCAGAATGCGCAATATGCAGCAGGCAAGATTGGTCAGGACCCTGCGCCTAGTGATCAGCAGATTGTCTATACAGTGACAGCCAAGGGTCGCTTGATTGAGCCTGAACAGTTTGCCAATATTATTATCAAGGCAAACGGCCCGAGTGGCGTGCTTCACCTGAAAGATGTTGCCCGGATTGAGTTGGGAGCGCAGAACTATAATATCCGCTCAACCATGGATGGTCAGCCAGGAGTGGGTATTCCTGTCTTTTTGCAAACTGGTGCCAATGCATTGGATACAGCGAATGCAATCAAGGCCAGAATGGATGAGTTGAAGCAGCGTTTTCCTGAAGATATGGATTATCGCCTGCCTTACGACACCAGTGATTTCGTGAAAGCTTCTATTGAAGAGGTGGTTCATACCCTGGGTGAAGCGATGCTGCTGGTCGTGCTAGTGGTATTCCTGTTTCTGCAGAGCTGGCGTGCCACATTGATTCCTCTTATCGCTGTGCCTATTTCCCTGATTGGGACTTTTGCCGGCTTGTGGCTGTTTGGTTTCTCAATCAATACGCTGACCTTGTTTGCGATGGTGCTGGCGATTGGTATCGTGGTGGATGATGCGATTGTGGTACTGGAGAATGTGGAACGTTTGATGACACAGGAAAAGCTCTCTCCGCTGAATGCTGCAATCAAATCCATGGAGCAGGTGTCCGGAGCCGTGGTCGCCATTGTGTTGGTGCTCTGTGCTGTATTCGTTCCTGTAGCATTTATGGGCGGTATTGCGGGTGAGCTCTACCGTCAGTTTGCCGTGACCGTTGCGGTGGCTGTGGTGATTTCGGGAATTGTAGCGTTAACCCTGACACCTGCTTTATGTGCCATTTTATTGAAGCATGTGCATGGGGAGTCGCGATTCTTCCGTCCATTTAATCGTGGTTTTGACAAGCTCACTAATTTTTACGTCTCTACGGTGGGCTTGACTCTACGTCATCGCATTATTGGTGCTGTGGTGTTTGGTGGCATCATCTTGGCCGCTATTTACCTGTTCCGTGTTGTGCCGGGTAGCTTTGTGCCGCCTGAAGATCAAGGTTATGTGGTGACTGCCGGGATTATGCCAGATGGTTCAACACTGACCCGTACCGCCAATACCATGGAGAATGTGCGCAAGGCTATTGCCCAGGATCCTGCTGTGGCAAGCCAGTTTGTCATCAATGGATTTGACCTGATTGGTGGCGGTAATAAGTCCAGCGCTGCGACCATGTTTGTGCGAATGAAGGATTGGTCTGAGCGCACAGATACAGCAGATGATATTGTGAAGAAGCTGTTTGGCATCGGCATGATGCAGGCTGACGGGATGGCAATTGCGTTCAATCCACCTGCTATTCGTGGTCTGGGTAATTCTGGCAGTATGGAAATGTATATACAGAGTCGTACAGATCCAGATCCTTTGCATCTATCCGAGGTGGTGAACAGCTTCATGGATGCCCTGCGCAAAGATTCGCGTCTGGCAGGGATCAGCTCTTTCTTCCGACCTACAGTCCCTCAGTTATTGATTGAAGTGGATGAAGACAAAGCATTGTCTCTGGGGGTGCCTATCTCTGAAATTTACACCACGCTGCAAAGCACCATGGGGACACTCTACGTTAATGACTTCAATCGTAACGGACGTACTTATCGTGTGCAGTTGCAAGCTGAACCAGCGTATCGCATGAAGCCGGAAGACCTTGGTCGCGTATATGTGCGTTCCGCTGCAGGTGCGATGGTGCCTATGTCGGCTTTAAGCAAGGTCAGCAATATCATTGGGGCTGAGCAGCTTGAGCGCTATCAAGGCCTGCTGTCTGCCAAAGTGTTGGGTGGTGGTGCTTATGGCGTGAGTTCAGGTGATTCAATCAAGCTGATTGAAAAGATTGCCAAGGACAATTTGCCCGAAGGTTATCAACTGGCATGGACTGGTCAAGCCTATCAGGAAAAACTGACAGGCTCAGCTGCGATCTTTGCCTTCAGTTTTGCCATCATCATGGTGTTCCTGATTCTGGCAGCGCAGTTTGAAACCTGGGCTTTGCCGCTGGCCGTGATTATGGCGGTGCCATTTGCCCTTGTGGGGGCGTTGTTGGCTGTTATGTTCCGCGGGATGCCCAACGATATTTACTTCCAGATTGGCTTGGTGACCTTGGTCGGTCTTGCAGCTAAAAACGCGATTCTGATTGTGGAATTTGCCAGTCAGAAACTGGAGGAAGGGCTGCCGCTCAAGCAGGCTGCAATTGAGGCAGCACGTTTACGCTTCCGTCCTATCGTGATGACCTCTATGGCATTTGTGCTCGGTATCGTGCCACTGGTGATTGCCACTGGTGCTGGTGCTGCAGCGCGCCGATCTATGGGTACTGGCGTATTCGGCGGTATGTTGCTCGCTACTTTTGTTGCGACTATTTTTATTCCGATGTTCTTTACTTGGTTATCAGGTAATACGAGCAGCCGGACGCATCACGATGAAAAGAAGGAGTCAGCATGATGAAGCGTCTTAATTTAATTCATGTTGCAGTAGCGCTTGCACTAACGGGTTGTATGGTCGGGCCAGATTACCAGCGTCCTGATACCAAGTTACCCGGATCATTCAGCGATGCCAGTGAAAGCAAGGATGTTTCTGAAGCAACGCTAAACGCTGATCGCTGGTGGGAAACTTTCCAGGATCCAGTGTTGAATGACATCATGCAAAAGGCTTTTGCTGGAAATCTGGATATTGCCAAGGCGGTTGCACGGATAGAAGAGGCCGATGCTGCCATGCGTGAGGCTGGTGCAGCATTGTTCCCGCAAGTGGATCTGACAGGTAACGGTTTACGCCAAAAGGTCACAGAGACTGGCGCTTTCCCTATTTTCTCGGGTGTACCGGTGATTCGGGAAACGTATAACCTGCAACTTGGGACTTCCTTCGAGCTGGATTTCTGGGGCAGGTTACGTCGTGCCCGTGAGTCTGCACGTGCGCAGGCATTGGGGACTTATTTTGCCAAGGATACAGTCAGCCTATCGCTGTCCGGATTGGTTGCCAGTAATTATCTGTTGTTACGTAGTCTGGAAGCCCAAATAGCGATTTCGCGCGATAGTCTCCATAGCCGAGGCGAAAGCTTGGCATTGACCAAGCGTCGCCTGGATGGGGGGGTGGCTTCAATTCTTGATGTGCATCAGGCTGAAGTAGCCAATTCCAACCTGGTGGCCCAGATTGCTGATCTGGTACGCCAGCGCGAGATCGTACAGCATCAGTTGGCTGTCTTAACTGGTGATCTGGAATTGAAAGTACCGGAAGGTGACATTCATCAGCTGCCTTTGCCGCCAGTTCCACCATCAGGATTGCCTTCAGCTTTGTTGGCCGCACGTCCAGATATTCGGCAGGCTGAGCAGGATTTGATATCGCAAAATGCACAGATCGGCGTTGCCAAGGCTGCGATGTTCCCAACCATCAGTTTGACCGCTAATTATGGTGGTGAAAGTGCCGACTTGAACCGTATTTTAGAGTCACCTTCACGCATCTGGTCTCTGGGGTTGGGCTTGAATCTTCCTATTTTCAATGCAGGTCGTTTGTCAGCACGAGTGGATCAGGCTACGGCAAAGCAGAAGCAGGTGTTGGCTACATACCAAAGTTCTGTCCAGACTGCATTCAAGGAAGTTAAGGATGCGCTGGTGACAGTGCGTCAAAGCCGTGAACGCGAAGATGCGTTGAATACTAGCCAGGACTCAGCAAAGAAGGCGCTGCAGATATCCGAGAATCGCTATAAATCAGGCTATTCCGCTTATCTGGACGTGCTTGATTCTCAGCGTGTATACAATGATGCTGCATTGGCTTTCATTCAAAGTCGCCAGGCAAGGTTGACTGCCACGGTGGATTTGTTCAAGGCATTGGGCGGAGGCTGGAAAACAGCCGAGGCTTATAACAACGCCTCGAATGAGGTGAAGCCATAAGACCTTGATGGCGATCCACGTCATTTGACTATAAGAAGCCGGCTCACGCCGGCTTTCTTTTTGCGCATAACCTTGGCAAAGCTTGCCACCATGAGTCATGGCAGGGTGCATGCATGTTAGAATACGTCGTTTATATTTCACGCTACTCCCCATGACAGTTCGCACCCGTTTTGCTCCCAGCCCCACCGGTTTTCTTCACATTGGAGGCGCACGTACAGCCTTGTTTTCCTGGGCATATGCGCGCAAGCACGCTGGTCAGTTTATCTTGCGTATCGAAGATACAGATGTGGCACGTTCAACACCAGAGGCTGTGCAGGCGATATTGGATGGCATGAGCTGGCTTGGGCTGGATTGGGATGAAGGTCCGTTCTATCAGATGCAGCGCATGGATAGGTATAAAGACGTCATCAGCAAACTCCTTAATGAGGGCAAGGCTTACTATTGCTATTCCACTAAAGAAGAGCTCGAGACCCTACGCGAGCAGCAAATGGCTGAAGGCAAAAAGCCTCGCTATGATGGCCGTTGGCGCCCGGAAGCAGGCAAGGAGTTGCCTGTGGTACCAACTGAAATTCCGCCTGTTATCCGCTTTAAAAATCCGTTGTCCGGCAATGTGGTGTGGGATGATTTGGTGAAAGGGCAGATTAGTATTTCCAATGAAGAGTTGGATGATTTAATCATTGCGCGTGCTGATGGCACACCAACTTACAACTTCTGTGTGGTAGTCGATGATTGGGAAATGGGGATTACTCAGGTGATCCGAGGTGATGATCATGTGAATAACACGCCGCGTCAGATCAATCTATTACACGCGTTGGGCGCGAAGATTCCTCAATACGCGCATCTTTCCATGATTCTTGGGGATGATGGTCAGAAACTTTCAAAGCGCCATGGCGCAGTGAGTGTCATGCAATATGATGAGGATGGTTATCTGCCTGAAGCGGTGCTGAATTACTTGGCACGTCTGGGCTGGTCACATGGGGATGATGAGATATTTAGTACTGAACAGTTCTGTCAATGGTTTGATCTTGATCACATTACGCCTTCAGCGGCACAGTTCAATACAGAAAAACTGAATTGGCTCAATGCGCACTATATCAAGCAGGCTGATTTAACTAGTTTGGCCAAAGATATCATCAAGCGGCTTGCGCTAAAGGGTGTTGAGGTTGATGAGCAGATAGATATACAGGCAGTGATCGCGTTATATCGTGATCGTGCCAATACTTTGAATCAGCTTGCGGATAGTATTGCCTACTTCTATCAAACGCCTGAGCTTGATCAAGCTGCTTTGGAAAAACATATTACGCCAGAGATTGTGCCGGTGATGCAGGGCTTGTTCCAGCAATTGGAATCTCTTGAATGGACAGTGGAAAATCTGCATGTGGCAATTGAGCATGCGGTTGTGAGCAACGGACTCAAGTTTCCTAAGGTCGCCATGCCTTTGCGTGTCATGGTGACAGGCGGTGCACAGTCCCCTAGTATAGATGCTGTGATGGCATTGCTGGGTAAGGATAAGGTGCTTGAGCGGATGCAGACTTTTATTGCATAGTTAATTTATGCAAAAAATGACTGCAGGTAGAACGAATTGAATTGAAGGTAGTCCTAAATACGAGCTTGATAGCCAGAGGATGGGATGGCAGGGCTATTTTGATGGTGTCACTTGATTTATTTGCTACGGCCCCCATTGTCATAGCATTAGCGGCCTGTATGCTGGGCGCTAGCTTGAGTATGGTTTTTTTACGTAAAGTTAGTTAAGAATAAAACTCCCTATATATAGAATTACAAGTTAAAGGAGCACGAAAATGAGCGTTAAAGGGCAGATGTTACAAGACCCGTTTCTGAACACGTTGCGTAAAGAGCACGTGCCTGTTTCAATTTATCTCGTCAACGGTATCAAGTTGCAAGGACAGGTAGATTCTTTTGATCAGTACGTTATCCTGTTGAAGAATACTGTCACCCAGATGGTATATAAGCATGCGATTTCAACGATAGTGCCAGGTCGTGCAGTTTCCATTCCCCATGGTCCATCCACCACTGCTGAAGATTAATCTTTGCTAAGTTTCTGTCTATATGTTTGACCGGCCAGGCGGTGGATATGCTTCCGTACTGGTCAGTGTGGATTTTGGTGAACCTGGATACGAGGAAAGCTTGCAGGAACTCCGCCAGTTGGCAATCAGTGCTGGCATGGAGATCAAGGCGACAATAGAAGGCCGTCGCCCCAAGCCTGACCCGAAGTATTTTATCGGGAGCGGCAAGGCAGAAGAGTTGTCTGCCGCCATGCAATCCAGCGAGTCACAGGTCGCTATTTTCAATCATGACTTGAGTCCATCGCAGCAGCGTAATCTTGAGACCTTGCTTGAGGCTAGGGTGGTAGATCGCACAGGGCTTATTCTTGATATATTCGCCCAGCGAGCCCAAAGCCACGAAGGTAAGTTGCAGGTTGAGCTTGCCCAGTTAGAGCATTTATCTACACGTTTGGTGCGCGGGTGGACCCATCTGGAACGTCAGAAGGGTGGCATTGGTGTGCGTGGCGGCCCAGGGGAAACCCAGCTGGAGCTGGACAGGCGTATGCTTCGCATCCGCGTTAAACAGTTGCGTGAAAAGTTGGACAAGCTCAGACAGCAGCGTGGTATGCAGCGTAGATCTCGGCGGCGTTCGCAGGTGCTTTCTGTATCTCTTGTTGGCTATACCAATGCTGGTAAATCTACCTTGTTTAATCGGCTGACCCAGTCTGGTGTTTATGCGGCGGATCAATTATTTGCCACATTGGACACTACTTCCCGCAAGGTATATATCCCAGAAGGCGGCCCGGTCGTGGTGTCGGATACCGTTGGTTTTATTAAGCATTTGCCCCACGCGCTGGTTGAAGCTTTCGGCGCTACGCTGGAAGAGGCTGCTCAGGCTGATCTGCTATTGCATGTGGTGGATGTTGCCAGTGACAATCGCGATGAGCAGGTTGAGCAGGTGAATTTGGTACTGCATGAAATCGGTGCTGACAAGGTGCCGCAGGTGTTGGTGTTGAATCAGATTGACCGGATGGGAATCCCAGCCGGGCTTGAGCGTGACGAATATGGTAGAATTTCAAAAGTGCGTATTTCTGCCAAAACAGGTGAAGGGCTTGATCTGTTACGTCAGGTATTGCTGGAACATCAGCAAGGTCTGAATGAAAAACTGACTCAATCTAATATAAACGCATAATTTTTTGATTTTTCGGAGTGATGCATGGCTAACGATCCCGGTTGGGGCAATCGTAACAACGATGGTCCGCCCGATTTGGACGAGGTATTTCGCCAGTTCAGTCGCAAGTTGAATGGTTTGTTTGGAAAAGGCTCCAGTAATGGTTCGCCGGAACCAGTGCAGCGGAACATTCCTGTTCTTCCCGTACTAGGTCTGGTTGCTGTGATCTGGTTTGCCACTGGATTCTATATCGTGGATCAGGGCTCTCGAGGTGTGGTGCTGCGATTTGGTAAACACGTGGAAACCACCATGCCGGGTCCGCGCTGGCATCTTCCTTACCCGGTTGAGAGTGTGACTGTGGTCAATATGGAACAGGTGCGTACACTAGAGGTAGGTTATCGCTCTGCAGAAGGTGGTTCAGGCCGTGGTCGCGAGTTACGTGAATCCTTGATGCTGACAGATGATGAGAACATCATCGACCTGCAGTTCGCCGTTCAGTACAACCTTAAAAATGTTGAAGATACCTTGTTCAATAATCGCTTTGCTGAAGAGTCGGTGCGTGGCATTGCCGAAACGGCGATTCGTGAGATTGTGGGCAAGAGCAAAATGGACTTCGCGCTGTATGAAGGACGTGAAGAAATTGCCGTACGTGCCAAGCAGTTGATGCAGGAAGTGCTGGATCGTTATTCGACCGGTATCAACATTGTGAACGTCACGATGCAAAATGCGCAGCCTCCTGAGCAGGTGCAATCAGCATTTGATGATGCGGTGAAGGCTGGACAGGATCTTGAGCGCCAGAAAAATGAAGGCCAAGCGTATGCCAATGATGTCATTCCAAGGGCGCAAGGTGCTGCATCCCGTCTGATGGAAGAAGCATCTGGTTATCAAGTGCGCGTGGAAAATGAAGCCAAGGGTAATGCCAGTCGTTTCGAGCAAGTCTTGACTCAGTATCAGCGGGCTCCTGAAGTGACACGCCAGCGTCTTTATATTGACGCCCAAGAGCAGATTCTTTCCAGCGTGAGCAAGGTGATTGTGGATCAAAAGGACGGCAACAGCCTGCTCTATTTGCCATTGGATAAACTGCTTTCTGCTTCTGGCAGCAGTAATGCGCCTGTTGCGGCTGGTGCAGTGCAGCCGGTTGTTCCCACTGCCTTGCCGGATCTGGATGCCAATAGTCAGCGTTCGCGTGATGCTTTCCGCAGCCGTGATCGGGAGAGTCGATAATGAAAAATATTGGAACAATATTACTAGGTCTGATTGCGGCCCTGCTATTGCTAAGCTTGTCTGCTTTCAGTGTCGATCAGCGCGAATACGCTTTGGTCTTCCGTCTTGGGGAAATCGTGGCGGTCAAGAAGGAACCTGGTCTCTATTTCAAGGTGCCGCTGGTTGACAATGTACGTTATTTTGACCGTCGTACGCTGACGTTGAACTGGGTGGAGCCTGATCGCTTCCTGACCAGTGAGAAAAAGAATGTATTGGTGGATTCTTTCGTCAAGTGGCGCATTATTGACCCAGCCAAGTACTACGTCTCGGTCAAAGGCGATGAGTTGCAAGCCGAGCGTCGTCTTTCCCAAACCGTGAATGATGGGTTACGTGCTGAGTTTGGTAAGCGCACGATTCATGAAGTAGTGTCTGGTGAACGTAGCAATATCATGGATATTCTGCGCCAACGCGCTGATCGTGATTCACGCCAAATGGGCATTCAGGTACTGGATGTGCGCCTGCGCCGTGTAGATTTGCCACAGGAAGTCAGTGAGTCTGTTTATCAGCGTATGGAAGCTGAACGTAAACGGGTTGCTAACGAGTTGCGCTCCAAAGGTGCCAGTGAAGCTGAAAAGATTCGTGCTGATGCTGACAGGCAACGTGAAGTGATTATTGCGAAAGCGTATAGTGAAGCTCAGCAGATCAAGGGTGAGGGCGATGCCAAGGCTGCCGAGATCTACTCTCAAGCGTATGGCAAGAATCCTGAATTCTATGCGTTTTATCGTAGCCTTGATGCCTATCGTAATAGCTTCAAGAGCAAGAGTGACGTACTGGTATTAGAGCCTAGCTCTGATTTCTTCAAGTACATGCGCAATTCCGGTCGTGGCAATAGCTCAAGCAAATAAGCCAGAGACTTGACCAATTGAACTCGACATTGTTGCTGGCTTTTGGTCTTGTACTGATTATTGAGGGAGTGCTGCCGCTGATAGCCCCTCAGGCTTGGCGGCAGACCTTTCAGCGCATGGTGGAAATGAAGGATGGTCAATTGCGTTTTGTCGGCTTGGCTTCCATGCTGGCCGGCTTTTTGATAGTGCTGTTTGTGCACTAGTCGCTCTGAATCTTAATAGAAAATTTTATGCGTAACTGGTTACTTCCTGAATACATCGAAGATGTACTGCCGGCAGAGGCTGCTCGTGTCGAGCATTTGCGTCGGCGTTTACTTGATCTGTTCAAGGTGCATGGCTATCAGTATGTGATTCCTCCCATGCTGGAATATATGGAGTCATTGACCGCAGGCATAGGCCATGATCTTGATCTGGCGACGTTCAAGGTGGTGGATCAGTTGACTGGCAGGCTCATGGGTATTCGTGCCGATATGACGCCACAGACTGCTCGTATAGATGCGCATATGCTGAATAACCAGGGCGTTAGTCGCCTCTGTTATGCGGGTAGTGTGCTGCGTACCAAACCTGATGGCCTAGCGCAGACACGTGAGCCACTACATGTGGGCGCTGAAATTTATGGGCATGCAGGCGTTGAGAGCGACATCGAAATCCATCGATTAATGATCAAGGCTTTGCAGATCATCGGTCTTGGTACCTTGTATATTGACTTTAGTCATGTCGGTATCTTTTCCAGTCTGGTCAGTCGCGCGGGCATCAATGAAACATTAGAACAGGGCTTGTACTCTGCACTGCAAAGCAAAGATCAGTCTGCAGTCAGGGCTTTGGGTAAAGATATTGATCCTAATATCCTTGATGCCTTGTGCAGTCTGACTGAGCTGAATGGCGATGTTGCAGTGCTGGATGAAGCGCTCCAGCGTTTGCCGGCTGATACGGAAATCAGGCGTGCATTGAGTGACCTTAAGGCGGTCAGTGTTGGTCTGTCTGATCTGGATGTCAAAGTCTGTTTTGATCTCGCTGAGTTGCGTGGTTATCACTATCATAGCGGTATCGTCTTTGCGGCTTATGCACAAGGCTACGCTGGACCACTTGCACTGGGTGGACGCTATGATGAAGTCGGTGCGGTGTTTGGTCGTTCACGCGCTGCGACCGGTTTCAGCCTGGATTTACGTGGGGTTGTGAGTTCTTTGCCACCGGCCGAGAGTGCGCTAGCCATTTTTGCACCAGCAAGTAATGAAGCAGGGTTGCAACTGGCAATAGAGCAACTGCGCGAGCAGGGGGAAATCGTCATACAAGAATTGCCCGGGCATGAAGCACATAAACAAGAACTGGGCTGTGACCGGCAATTGCTTCAACAAAATAACGGGTGGGTTGTCGTTGCTGCCCCGCAATTATCAAATCAATAAATTTATTTAGGTCTATTCATGAGTAAGAACGTCGTCGTGATCGGTACCCAGTGGGGTGACGAGGGTAAGGGTAAGATTGTTGACTGGCTGACGGATCATGCCCAGGGCGTTGTGCGCTTTCAGGGTGGTCATAATGCTGGTCATACCCTAGTGATTGGCCAGGGCGCAGCCCAGCGTGAATACAAGCTGAATCTGGTGCCTTCCGGCATTGTGCGGGAAGGTGTCAAGTGCTATATCGGTAACGGCGTGGTGCTGGATGCTGGCCACTTGCTCTATGAAATTGATGGTCTGGAAAAAGCCGGACTTGAAGTGCGCAATCGACTCAAGGTGAGTCCGGGTTGTCCATTGATTCTTGATTATCACGTACGTCTGGATAAAGCGCGTGAGGCTGCCCGTGAGCCGGGCCGCAAGATAGGCACTACAGGTAAAGGCATAGGCCCAACCTATGAGGATAAAGTCGCGAGACGGGCTCTGCGTGTTTACGATCTATTTTATCCAGAACGCTTTGCTGAAAAGCTGGCAGAAGTGCTGGATTATCACAACTTCGTACTGACCAAATACCTGAATGCAGAGGCAGTTGACCTGCAACAGCAGCTCGATTCAGCATTGTCCAAGGCCGAGTTGCTACAGCCTATGGTGGCAGATATTTCTGCAGCCCTGTATGCAGCCAACAAAGCGGGCGAAAACCTGTTGTTTGAAGGTGCACAAGGCACGTTGCTGGACGTTGACCATGGTACTTACCCCTATGTCACTTCCTCGAACTGTATTTCCGGTCAGGCTGCTGCGGGTACTGGTGTCGGACCAAGCATGTTGCATTATGTGCTGGGCATTACCAAGGCTTATACCACCCGTGTTGGTGGTGGCCCATTCCCGAGTGAGCTGGATATTGAATCCATAGAGTCTCCTGGCTTCCAGATGTCGGACAAGGGCCGGGAAATCGGTACCGTGACAAAGCGCAAGCGTCGTTGCGGCTGGTTTGATGCTGCTGCCTTGCGTCGCTCTGCGCGCATTAACGGCTTGAGTGGTCTGTGCATCACCAAACTGGATGTACTGGATGGCATTAAAGAGCTGAATATCTGTACCGGCTATGAGCTGGATGGTAAATCTATAGACCTGCTGCCCATTGGCGCCGATGATGTGGCGCGCTGCAAACCGGTTTATGAAACCCTGCCGGGCTGGGATGAAAATACGTTCGGTATCAATCGCTGGGAAGACTTGCCTGCGAATGCAAGGGCTTATCTCAGGCGCTTGGAGGCCTTGTGTGATGTGCCGGTTGATATTGTGTCTACCGGTCCTGAACGCGATGAAACTATCGTTCTTCGTCATCCATTCCAGATTTAAGTTGCTGTCGTGAAGAATGTAGAAAAACCAAGATTGGCCTGGGCGATTACCGGCTCAGGTCATTATTTACGTGAATGCCTGGAAATAATCGATCAACTGGAAGAGGTGGATCTTTTCCTGAGCCGTGCGGCGGCAGAGATTCTGCAGCAATATGGATACAAGCATAAAGTGGCCAAAGTTTTTCAGGACAAGACTGCCAGTGCGGTTCCGGTAGAAATGTTCTATTTTGGCGCCTATCACACGGTTGTGATTGCTCCCGCCACTTCCAATACTGTGGCGAAAATGGTCTGTGGTATTTCAGATACACTGGTCACCAATATCTATGCGCAGGCTGGAAAATGTGGCGTACCCAGCATCGTCTTTGCCTGTGATACAGAACCAGAAGTTGAGTCAGAAGCGCCGCGTGAGCATATGGTTAAAGTCTATCCGCGACGTATTGACCTGGACAACATGGAAAAACTCAAAACCTTTGAGGAAACCACGGTGGCAAGCGATATGCAGCAATTGCAGGCAGCAATTCAGGCTAGGCTGGCATGTCTGAAAACCTCCTCTTCCTGACCGGTAAACTTGCCGAAAAAAGCCTGAACAAGGTGCTGGAAGAAATGCAGCCCACCGAGTTCAGCTATCAAGTGGCTCAACTCGGCGTCTCAGTTGCCGCTTTGCTTACTCCTCAATTGATTATGCGCCGCTTAGCTGATGCGAATGGCGCTGACCGTATTATCGTGCCAGGGCTTTGTCGTGGAGACCTGGGTTTGCTGGAAGAAAAGTACGGTGTGCCTGTGGAGCGTGGTCCTGATGATTTGAAGGATTTGCCACAGTTCTTTGGTCGGGGAGGGCGCGAGCCGGATTTGTCCATGTTTGATGTCAAGATTTTTGCCGAAATTGTCGAAGCGCCTCAGCTCACGGTAGAGGGTGTGGTGGCTCGTGCTTTGGAGTTTCGCCTCCAGGGGGCCGATGTGGTGGATCTGGGATGTTTGCCCAATACCCCATTTCCCCATCTGGTGGACTCGATTCAGGCACTCAAGCAGGAGGGCTTCAAGGTCAGTGTAGACTCTTTGAATACCGATGATCTGTTATTGGCCGGCAGGTCAGGTGCCGATTATCTGCTGAGCCTGACAGAAAAAACCTTGTGGATTGCGGACGAGGTTGAGTCCACGCCTATCCTGATTCCTACAACACCCACCAATCCCCGTTCGCTTTATCGTGCAATCGAGGGCATGCTCAAGCGCGGTAAGCCATTTATCGCGGATGCGATTCTTGATCCTATTCCATTCGGATTTGCCGACTCCATTGTGCGTTATCAGCGACTGCGCAAGCGTTATCCAGACATCGATATCATGATGGGCGTCGGAAATCTGACAGAGCTTACCGATGCAGATACCACAGGTATCAATGCCATGTTGTTTGGCATCATTACCGAGCTGAAGATCAATGCCGTGCTTGCAACCTCAGTGAGTACGCATGCCACTTATGCCGTGGCTGAAGCTGATATTGCCCGCCGCATCATGTATGCAGCACGCGAAGAAAGTCGATTGCCACGCGATTACAGTAATGGTTTGTTAGGGCTGCATGATAAGCGGCCATTCACCTATACACCGGAAGAGGTAGAAGAGCTCGCGCTACAGATCAAGGATCCCAGTTTTCGCATCATTATTAGCAAAGAGGGCATGCATGTATTCAACCGCGATGGAATACATTGCGATATCGATCCGTTCAAGCTCTATCCACACCTTAATGTTGATAATGATGGATCACATGCGTTCTACCTTGGGGTGGAATTGGCACGTGCGCAGATCGCCTGGCAATTGAAAAAACGCTATAGCCAGGATGAGGAGCTGGAGTGGGGATGTGCTACGCCCAATAAGGACCAGGAGGGCAGGGTGTCACATCGAGATGCCTCGCTCAAGGATAAGCGTGAGAAGCGAGTGGAACAAGATGCAGAGGTGGCTTGTGGACCACGTAAGATTGAAGAAGATACTGAGCCCTCTTGCGGCCCACGAAAGATAGTGAAAGCGCCTGACGCATGATTTACGAAAGCATACTGATCTCACTGAATAATCAAGGTCAGCCTCATATTGCCCCTTTTGGTGTGAGGGAGCGCGACGGTCTGGTATTGATTGCCCCATTCCGACCTTCCGTCACACTCGATAACCTGCTGACCACTGGTCATGCTGTGCTGAATTTTACGGATGATGTACGGGTATTTGCCGGTAGTTTGACCGGACATGGCACATGGCCTTTACGCAAAGCAACCACGGTGAATGGTTATGTACTTGAGTCTGCGCTGGCACATCAGGAGTTGGAGCTGGTTGAGGTAAAGGATAATCCCCATCGCCCAGAGCTATATTTTCAGGTACGTCACAGCGAAACTCATGCGCCATTCCGTGGTTTCAATCGTGCGCAAGCTGCCGTTATTGAATTGGCGGTACTGGTCAGCCGTTTGCATATGTTACCGCTTGAGAAAATCGATGATGAGATTCGCTATCTCAATATTGCGATTGAAAAGACCGCTGGCGAACGTGAGAAGCAGGCCTGGCAATGGTTGATCGACAAGGTTGAAAATTATAAGGCCGGTATCAATGGAGCAAACCAGGCATGATCAAGCTGCTGGTAAGTGTGACTAATGTCGAAGAGGCTTTGCAGGCGTTAGAAGCCGGAGCTGATATCATAGACCTGAAGAATCCTCTGGAGGGCGCTTTGGGCGCTTTGCCCTTGAGTGTGATAGAACAGGCGGTGCTGGCGATTGATGGTCGGCGTATTACCAGCGCGACTACTGGTGATTTGCCGATGGAGCCTGAGTTGATCCTGGATGCGGTAAAAGCAGTTGCTGCCTGCGGGGTAGATATCGTCAAGGTTGGATTTTTTGGGACAGCCTTGCAGCATGAGGCATGTATTGCTGCTTTAAAACCATTGATCAGTCAGCAGAGTATCTCGATTGTGGCAGTATTGATGGCAGACTTGAGTCCTGATTTAGCCGTTGTGCATCAGCTCAGGCAGGCGGGTTTCTTTGGTGTGATGCTGGATACTGCCCGTAAGAATGGAAGTCATCTGCTAAGCCATATGTCTATGCATCAATTACAAGATTTTGTGGAATCTGCACATGGCTTGCAAACAGGCTTGGCTGGATCATTAAGAATTGAAAATATAAAACAACTGAATAAACTGAAACCTTCTTACATTGGCGTTAGAGGAGCGGTGTGTGAAGATTTCAATCGTGTTGCAAAACTGAGTAAAACGCAGGTGTCTGCAATAAAATTAGTGTTGTATAATAACAACACATATGCTGAAAATGCTGATCTGGTTTGATTTCAGCGCTTTCAGCGTTGCGTGGTGTATACGCATTGAGTATAGTCTAGTCGTCCGTTAGTCATCCAGGAGTGAAATCGAATGAAAAAAAATCTGATTAGCCTAGCAATCGCAGGTGTGTTTGCGTTTGGCGCATCTGTAGCTGCAGCTGATGAAGTTGCTTATGATGGCGCTTGGTATGCATTACCAGGTGTTAATGTTCTGCACGCAGACAGCGATCTTGAAGCTAAGCCTCGTAGCGTAGGTGGCTTCCTGAAATTTGGTAAGGAAATCAGCGAACACTGGGATGTGCAAGTTGGCCTGAGCCACAATAGTGTTGGTAATGACCTTGATGGTGTTAGCGGTAAGTATCGCCAAACCCTGTTTGGTGTAGATGCTCTTTACCTGTTTAGCCGTGACAAGTTCCGTCCATTCTTGCTGGCTGGTGTTGGTGCTGCCCGCAATAATGTTGACTACTCTGTAAATGGTACAGACATTGGTGGTAAGAAAACTTCCTGGATGGCCAACGTAGGTTTTGGTGCTCAGTACCTGATCAACGAATCTTTCGGTCTGCAAGCTGACTTGCGTCATGTTTGGAGCCGTGCGGAAACTGATTCAGTTCCTGCATTGGGTCTTTCCGGTGGTAGCGAAACTATTGGTAACACTTACCTGAATCTGGGTGCTATCTTCCGTTTTGGTGCTCCTAAGCCAGTGGCTGCTGTAGAGCCAACTCCAGAGCCAGTTGCAGCTGTAGAGCCAGCTCCAGAGCCAGTGGCTGAAGCAGCTCCAGCGCCAGTTGGTCCAGCTGAACCAGCATTTGAGAAAGTGACTTTGTCTTCTGAAGTTCTGTTCGGTTTCGATAAGGACAATCTGAAAGAAGAAGGTAAGACTGCACTGAACAATGATGTGGTTGAAAAGTTGAAGGCTCACCCAGAAGTTGAGTTGATCCTGATCACAGGTCATACTGACCGTGTTGGTGATGCATCATACAACCAGAAGCTTTCTGAGCGTCGTGCCAATACAGTCAAGAAGTACCTGGTTTCCCAAGGTATTGATGCAAGCCGTCTGCACGCAGTTGGCAAGGGTGAAGCTGAGCCTGTAGCTGAGTGCACTGGTGTACGTGGTAAAAAGGCAATTGAATGCCTGCAACCAAATCGCCGTGTAGTGGTTGAAATTGAAGTACAACGCGCTGGCGAATAATTAATCGTCCCCGTTGAAAAAGCCCCGCTCTGCGGGGCTTTTTTATGTTGTTGATCAGATGAGCACATACGACCAGAACAATTCTGAACAAAATATCCCGAGCAAGGTACAGACCGCCATAGAGGCGCGTTGGATTGTGCCCGTTGTACCGCGTAATCAGCTGTTTGAGCACTGCACGCTGATTGTTGATCAAGGACGTATCGTCGATATTTTACCGACTGAACAGGCAAGGCTGAAGTATGCTGCCTTGCAAACTCTCATACTGAACGAGCATGTTCTGATTCCTGGGCTGATCAATCTGCATACGCATGGCGCCATGACATTAATGCGAGGGATGGCAGATGATTTGCCATTAATGACCTGGTTGCAACAATATACCTGGCCTGCAGAAAAACAGTTCGTTTCGCCACATTTTGTGCGTGATGGCACACTCTTGGGGTGTGCGGAGATGCTTGCCGGTGGGACGACGTATTTCAATGATATGTATTTCTTCCCGAATGAGGTTGCTGAGTCTGCAGTCAAGGCGGGGATGCGTGTCAATGTAGGGCTGGTAGTGATGGAGTCTGCCACCGCTTATGCCAATGATGCGGACGATTATTTGCAAAAGGGCTTGGAAGCCCGAGATGCCTGGCGAGATAACTCTTTGGTGCGGGCCAGCCTTGCGCCTCATGCCCCGTATACAGTAGAAAATCGGACGTTTGAGAATATTATTACCTACGCTGAACAGCTAGGCCTGAATATCCATACGCATTTGCACGAAAGCCGCGATGAGATTGCACAGAGCCTGACCAAATATGGGATGCGCCCTTTGCAACGCCTTGAGCAGTTGGGCTTGCTAGGACCTAATCTAGTGGCTGCACATGGCGTGCATCTTGAGCCGGAAGAAATTCATCATTTGGCTAGTTATGGATGCCACATTGCCCATTGCCCAACATCGAATCTTAAGCTGGCCAATGGGATTGCGCCTGTTGCAGGCTTATTGCAAGCCGGTGTTAATGTAGCCATAGGCACCGATGGGGCCGCAAGCAATAACCGGCAGGATATGTTTGCCGAGATGCGTCTGGCAGCCTTGCTGGCCAAAGGCACCAGTGGCGATGCCACTGCCTTGCCGGCCGCCCAGGCATTGGAGATGGCCACTATTAATGCAGCCAGGGCGCTAGGGCAGGAGGGTGAGATCGGATCGTTGGAAGTCGGTAAGTTGGCTGATGTTGTTGCGGTCAAAATGACGGCAAGCGAAATACAGCCCTATTTTCAACCGATTTCACACCTGGTTTATAGCCTAGGGCGCGAGCATGTTAGCCATGTGTGGGTAGCTGGCGAATTAAGGTATCAGCAACTTGAAGGGCAGGAGGGCATCTATGCCAATATGGAACCTGCCGAATTAAAGGAGATCAGTGCTATATGGCAAACCCAACTGAGTCAGTACGGGGTTTAAATGTAGATCCAGCCGAGCTGCAGAAATTTGCTGAGCTGGCGCATAAATGGTGGGACAAGAACAGTGAGTTCAAGCCATTGCATGAAATTAATCCGCTCAGGCTTGATTATATTGATAGTCATGCGTCGCTAGCCGGTAAGAAAGTGCTGGATGTAGGCTGTGGCGGCGGCATCTTGTCAGAGTCCATGAGTGATCGAGGGGCTGAGGTGACTGGCATAGATCTGGGTGAGAAGGCGCTGAAAGTTGCGCAGCTACATCGTTATGAAAGCGGGGCCAAGGTGGATTATCGATTGATTTCGGTAGAGGATCTGGCCAGTGAAGCCCCCGAGAGTTTTGATGTGGTGACTTGCATGGAAATGCTCGAGCACGTGCCTGATCCGGCAGCCGTAGTGAATGCATGTGCTAGGCTGGTCAAGCCGGGTGGGAAAGTGTTTTTTTCCACCATCAATCGCAATCCCAAGGCATATCTGTTTGCTGTGGTGGGGGCTGAGTATGTCTTGAATATGTTGCCACGCGGCACTCATGATTACGATAAATTTATCAAGCCTTCAGAATTGTCATCCTGGATCCGCTCAGCAGGGCTGGATGTAGTGGGTTTCAAGGGTATGGGATATAACCCTCTGACTAAGCAATACAAATTAAATGAGGATGTTTCCGTCAATTACATCCTGCAAACGGTGAAGTGACGCATGCATCATCTGGTTTTATTTGATCTTGATGGTACCTTGGCTGATACCGCACCTGACCTGGGCCTGGCACTGAATATCCAACGCCAGCGTCATGGTTTGCAACCGCTGGATCAGGCGCTGATCAGGCCTTATGCCTCACATGGCTCAAAAGGACTGCTTGGTATTGGTTTTGGCCTCACCCCCGCTGATGAGGGCTTCAATACCATGCGCGATGAATATCTGGCATTGTATGATGAAGTGTTTGCCACTGCGCCGACCTTGTTTGATGGCATGGATGAGGTGCTGACCAAGATTGAAGCGTTGGGCATGAGGTGGGGGATTGTGACCAATAAGCCCAGGCGCTTTTCTCAGCCATTGGTTGCGGCATTAAAGCTGGAGCAACGTCTGGCATGCCTGGTGTGTGCGGATGATGCACCGCGCCCCAAGCCTTATCCTGACCCTATGTTCATGGCATGCGAACAAACATCGACAAAGCCTGAAGTATGTATTTATGTGGGCGATGCTGAGCGGGATATACAGGCCGGGATTGCAGCAGGCATGCCGACTGTCGTGGCTTTGTATGGCTATCTTGATGCGGCTGATACTCCATTGGCATGGGGCGCAGATTATGCGATTAAATCCCCGCTGGAGTTGCTTCCTGCGCTATCTGACTGGCAAACTGCACTTGCAGAGCACTCGCTGATGTAATACTTGTATTTAAAGCGCGATTTAAATAAGCAAGGTTAGCGTACGCTGCGACGTTCGAGCATTGCTTGTGCCAGCGTTCCGCTGTCCACATGCTCAATTTCCCCGCCCATGGGAAGCCCTCTGGCTATCCTGCTGACTTTAAGTCCTCGCGAGCGTAGCAACTCACTCACATAATGGGCGGTGGCTTCACCTTCGACCGTGTAATTGGTGGCGAGTATGACCTCTTCCGTTACCCCGTCCTGCGCACGCTTGATCAGCTTGTCCAGGTGGATATCACGCGGACCTATGCCATCCAGTGGCGACAGCCGACCCATGAGTACAAAATACATGCCCTGGTAGGAGTGGGTTTGTTCCAGCATCATCAGGTCACTGGGCATTTCTACTACGCAGAGTAATGACTTGTCTCGGTTCTCAGAAGCGCACAGGGGGCAAACCGAGTGTTCGCTAAAGTTATTGCACAGGTTGCAATGGCTGACGACCTGCAGTGCTTTGTCCAGCGATTGTGCGAGAGCCCCAGCGCCCTTGCGATCACGTTGCAGCAAGTGATAGGCCATGCGCAGAGCTGACTTAGGCCCAACACCAGGTAAGCAGCGCAGGGCTTCAACCAGTTGTTCCAGGGCAGGAGGGTTGCGCATGGGCTATCTTAGCTTTCTAGAATGGCAGTTTCATGCCTGGAGGAATGGGCATGCCTGCCATCAGGCCGCTCATGCGTTCCTGAGATGTAGCTTCTGCCTTGCGTACGGCATCGTTGAAGGCCGTGGCAATAAGGTCTTCCAGCATGTCTTTATCATCGCTCAGCAGGCTATCATCGATACTCACACGGCGCACTTCGTTACGACAGCTCATGACAATCTTGACCAAGCCCGATCCGGATTGGCCTTCAACTTCAACATTGGCCAGTTCTTCCTGCGCACGTTTCATGTTGTCCTGCATTTGCTGGGCCTGCTTCATCAGGTTACCCAAGCCACCTTTCATCATGTCTTTGTTCCTTTTAGTAGATTGTATTTATTGAAGTGGTTTAATACTGGACGGAATGATATGCGCACCAAAGTCGTTGACCAGTGCCTGTACGAATCCGTCATTATTGATGGCATCCTCTGCATAGGACTGCAGGGCGGCTTTTTCATGAGTGATTTGCTGAGCGGGCGTGTTGCCGCTGCCGCCAATATCGAAGTGCAGTTTTATTTTTCTGCCAAAGTGCTGTTCTACAGCGGCTTGTAGTTTCTCTTCATAGCCCATGCCCAGCAGGTGTTTCTGCGATGGCGGGACAGAAAACGTCATGTTCTGCTCGTCAAAGTGGGCCAATTCGCAGTTTTGGGCTAGCGCCCTTGCCAGGCCAAGCTTTAGGCGGTCAACCAGCGTGCGCCAGTTACCATCAAAGTTTCTGGTGAGGGAAGAAACTTCCATATCAGCTGCCGTCGTGCTTGGTGATGTAATAGGTGTTTCAATATGTTGAGTATCTTCTGCCGATACCGAGTAGTGCTGGGCGACAGGCCTGTATTCTGGTTCTTGGGCGGCAGCTGGGATACTTGCTGTTTGTATTGTATATGAATGCTCAACATCTGTTTGTGCTACAGGTGCTGGTGCTGGCTTTTCCTCAGCCTTGCTGGTCGCCATGGATAGGGCAGCACTGGCACCGCGTCTGGTTTCTGTAGCCTCTACAGTGTTGCGATTGGTCGGTACATTTGCCCGTGCAGATGGTTTCTGTTCCCCAGGATTAAATGCCAGCATGCGCAGTAAAGCCATGGTGAAGCCAGCAAACTCATCGGGTGCCAATCCAAGGTCACGCCGCGCAAGCAGGGCTATCTGGTAGTAAAGCTGTAATTTTTCTGCATCCAGTTTGGCCGCAATATCCAGCAATGCACTACGTTCGGGATGATCGTTGGCGATGCTTTCAGGCACGGTTTGGGCAATGGCAACCTGATGCAGCAAGTTGGCGAGATCATTCAGGGCAGCATCAAAAGAAATCGTACGTTGTTCCATGGCACGTGCTTGCTGAAGCAGGGCGGCGCCATCATGATCAATCAGCGAGTTGAGCAAATCGAACAGGTAGCTCTGGTCTATCGCACCCAGCATGGCGCGGACTTCTTTTTCATTGACACTATTGCCGCCATAGGCAATAGCCTGATCCAGCAGCGAGAGCGCATCGCGCATACTGCCATTGGCAGAGCGCGCAATCAGTTGCAGGGCAATCGGTTCTGAAGGAAGGTTTTCCTGTTGCAGTACATGCTGCAAATGATCCGAAATACCACTGCTAGACATCTGGCGCAGGTTGAATTGCAAGCAGCGGGAAAGAATAGTCACTGGTACTTTTTGGGGATCAGTGGTGGCCAGGATGAATTTGACATGGGCTGGCGGTTCTTCCAGCGTTTTCAGCATGGCATTGAATGCATGCCCGGTGAGCTGGTGCACTTCATCCAGCATGTAGACTTTATAACGCCCCTGCGTAGGCGCATAGACGGCTTTCTCCAATAACGAGGTCATGTCTTCCACGCCACGGTTGGAAGCCGCATCCATTTCTACGTAATCAATAAAACTGCCTTTATCAATCGCAACACAGGCCGCACATACGCCACATGGCCGAGCGGTGATGCCTGTTTCGCAATTCAGGGATTTGGCCAGGATACGAGAGAGGGTGGTTTTGCCTACCCCGCGGGTGCCGGTAAACAGATAGGCATGGTGCAGGCGCTGTTGCTCAAGGGCATTGGTGAGTGCACGTACGACGTGCTCTTGACCTACGAGCGCATCAAATGATTTGGGACGCCATTTTCGGGCAAGAACCTGATAGCTCATGGGCTTGTAAACTCAATGGTGTCATGCGTTATGGATGTCTGCATCATCTCAGGCCCAAAGTGACTTACTACTGAGTAAAGCCGGAAACAAAACCTTTAGGTCCAAGGCATTACTGATGCATTGGAAATTCATCAGTAAGTCAGTATCTTAAGAGGCGAGCCAAACCCCCGGCACTTGCTTCAGTAGTTGTGGCTGCTTCCTTCCGGACCTGACCAGGTTGGCTACTTTGCAATGCGGGGAGGCCCGCCAGCCAAGATTCTACCTCAATTCCCTGATTAACAGCCAGCAAATTGCACAGATAGCTGCTTGGTAAAGAGATGGCTTATAGCCATAGCTTCATATATATTGTGACGATTAGCGAGGTTACTAAAATAAGAAGAGAACACCTGCATGCCTCAAATTAACCGGTATTTGATGCGGCTCTTGCGGCCTTTGTTGGGCAGTGCTTTTGGCACTGATACTGCCATGGTGCTGGGGACAGTGATTTTGTCATTCCTGGTATTTGCCGAAAGCCTGGTATGCGTGTTCTGGATATTTGCCTTGTCCAGCCTGGGTGAAGGCTATGCATTCATGGCCGCCGTGCCTTATGTCTACATCATCATCTCATATAGTAGCCTGCTTATATTTTATCGTTTAAAACGGTTCGACTCGTTTACCTTTACCCAGCTGGTCATGCTGCTCGTCATGCCATTTTTTATGCAATGGGTGATTGGCGGATTTCAGGCGTCAAGTGGCGTGGCTTTTTGGGCCATTCTCTCACCTGTTGGCGCATTGATGATCTTGGGCACCAAGCAATCTACGCCCTGGTTTCTTCTGTTTACCGTGCTGGCGGCTATTTCCTGGTACTTGAATGCTGTATTTGCAGGGCATGCTTTGCCCATACCAGAAGCCCTGAAAAACAGCTTTTTTGTGATCAATATGGCGGGGGTCGCGACCATTCTGTATATCGCAATGCGCTATTTTCAATCGCAAAAATCCAAGGTGATGGAAGCGCTTGCCTTGGAGCAAGCACGCTCTGAGCGATTATTGCGTAGTATTTTGCCAGGATCGGTGGCGGATAGATTGCGCGGCAGTAATGAGCGCATAGCAGATAGCCATGAGGCGGTGACGATTCTGTTTGCGGATTTAGTCGATTTCACACGGATATCGGCAGACCTGCCACCAGCCGAAGTGGTTGATTTGCTCAACATGGTATTTTCAAGGTTTGATCAGCTTGCCGAGAAGTATGGGGTGGAGAAGATCAAGACGATAGGCGATGCCTATATGGTGGTGGCAGGAGCTCCTGATGCCAGGGTGGATCATGCCCATATCATTGCAGAAATGGCGTTGGAAGTGCCTAGTGTGATTGCTGAGTTATCAACGCAAGCGGGCAGGCCTTTTGCCATGCGGATTGGGATCAATAGCGGCCCCGTGGTCGCCGGTATTATCGGTAACACACGCTTTAGTTATGATTTATGGGGGGATGCCGTGAATGTCGCCAGTCGAATGGAACATACAGGCTTGCCAAATGAAATCCAGGTATCAGCAGCAAGCTATCAACTGCTGAAGGATGATTATGTATTTGAGCCAAGAGGGCTGGTTGAGATCAAAGGTAAAGGGAGTGTTGAAACATATTGGCTAAAAGCAAAACGCACTATGAGGTCTAGTAATAGCAATGAGATAGAGGACGAAGTGTGCTAGGGATGTATCAATCAGCCATTCCTACTGTGTAATGTAGTGTGCTGGATTCTTGGAGGTTGTTGCGTGAAGACAAGCTAATCGAAAGGGTGACTAAGATAAGGCATTGCATGGTTTGACTAGTTTTGAGCTGCGTAACAGGCTGCGCAAAAACTCAAACTCCAACGGCTTGCTAAAAAAATAACCTTGCCCTTCATTGCAATGATTGCTTTTGACGAAATCAAGTTGTTCAATGGTTTCTATGCCTTCGGCAATGACTTGAATTTCCAAACTATGCGCTAAGCCGATGATGGCTCTGGAGATAAGGGCATAGCTGTTGTCAGTGGCGATATTGCGTATAAACGACTGGTCAATTTTAAGACGATTGATTGGAAATTGTTGTAGATAAGCCAGGCTTGAATATCCGGTACCAAAGTCATCCAGTGAAAGCTGTATCCCTGCCGCACTAATCTTTCTCAGCACTTCGATATTAGTCTCCACGTTATGCATGATCATGCTCTCTGTGATCTCAAGCTCCAGGCACTCCGCATTGATGCCCGTAGTCGTCAGTACATCCTCTAGCTGATCGACAAAGTCAGGCTGCCCCAATTGACGTGCTGAGAGATTAACTGCGATGCGAATGGGGGGAATGCCTTCAGCCTGCAGTCTTAAGCTATCCCGGCATGCTGTTTCCAACACCCATTTGCCAATGGGCACGATGAGCCCATCCTCTTCTGCCATGGGGATGAATTGATTGGGAGGAATCAGGCCTCGAGTCGGGTGCTGCCAGCGAATCAAGGCTTCTACCCCAATAATCTTGCCTGTCGACAGTTCAATTTGTGGCTGGTAGTTGAGTACAAATTCTTCATTTTCCAATGCATGCCATAAGTCATGCTCTAGTGCCAATTCGGCCTCGAGTTCAGAGTTCATTTCTTTTGCGTAAAACTGGAAATTGTTTCGTCCTGTGGTTTTGGCCTGATACATGGCACTGTCTGCATTGGCTAATAAGGTTTCAGCATCTATGCCATCCCGTGGGAAGCTCGCCAGTCCAATACTGCAGGTAACCGTCAGTTGCTTGTCATTGATCAGGAACGGATGCAGCATTTCGGTTTGTATGCGCTGCATGATGATGAGCAGACTGACCTCCATGGATTGATCTTTCAATACGAGTACAAACTCATCACCACCGACTCTGGCTACCGTATCTTCATCGCGTACACAACGTTGCAGGCGCTGGCCCACCATCCTGATCAGGTCATCTCCTGCGCTGTGCCCAAGGCTATCGTTGACGCGCTTAAAGTTATCAATATCCACAAAAGCTACGGTAAATATACTGGATTGCCGTCTGGCTTCACTAAATGCTTGCTTGATTCTTTCCTTTAGCAGGTTTCTGTTCACCAGGCCGGTCAAGGCGTCATAGTTTGCCTGGTGCTCCAAGGCTTCCTGATATTGCCTGATCTGGGTAATATCGTTTTGCACCCCGACGAAATATTGCACTCCACCTTTATTGTCACGCACAGGAGTAATGTGTAGTTCATTGAGAAACAAACTTCCGTCTTTTCTGTAGTTTCTCAGTGTTGCCTGAGCCGCAGAGCGCTCTTTTAAGGCAATGCGTATCTTTTCTAGCTCGGGTTGTGCCGTGTCCTCTCCTTGCAGAAAGCTGCAATTGCGTCCTAGTGCCTCTTCTGCGGAGTATCCGGTGTGTCGCTCAAATGCCTTGTTGACATAGATGAGTGGCATCCCCGGTAGGGTGATATCCGCGATCATGACGGGTACTGCGCTGGCCTCTATCGCATGATTTCTGATTAATAGATCTTGTTCTACACGCCGCAGGGCTGCTTTTTCCTCCGCCCGTTCAAGTGCATTTCTAATGGCGCTAGGTAAGCGGGGGAGGTTGGATTTAAGAATATAGTCCGTGGCTCCCAGCTTTAATAAATCAATGGCTTTTTCTTCGCCTATTGTGCCGGTGAGAAACAGGAAGGGCGTGCACGGTACTTGTTCTTGAGCGATATTGAGTGCGGTCTTGCCGTCAAAGTGCGGAAGGGAGTAATCGGACAGGATGATACTGGGACTGAAGCTGGATAATGCTTCACGATAATCAGGTTGAGTTTCCACGCGGATGGCATCGTATTTTAAGCCTGAGCGTGTGAGCTCGCGCAATGCCAATTCAGCATCTGTTGGATTATCTTCGACGATGAGGATACGCAAAATAAAGTTCTTCTCTACATCATTAAAGGTGTTTTATTCATGATGGTCCAATAACATCCGGCTTTGGCCACCTCTTCTACAAACCGGTCAAACTCTACGGGTTTGACCAGGTAGCTGTTCACACCTAACTGATAGCTTTTAACAATATCCTGCTCCTCTGCGCTGGATGTGAGCATTACGACGGGAATATGCTTGGTCGCATCAAGGGATTTAATGGTTTGCAACACTTCTAGACCATCCACTTTGGGCATTTTTAAGTCCAGCAATATCAGCTTGGGCTCATCCGAGGCGCGATTGGCATATGTGCCAGCGCGTAAGAGATAATCAAGGGCCTCCTGGCCATTGACCACCCAGATGACTTTATTGGTGAGCCCAATTTTCTTTAATGCGCGTTTAGTTATTTCTGCATCTGTAGGGCTATCTTCAGCTAACAGTATGGTGACCTCTTGCATCTGATCCATGATTTACATCCTCCCGGGTAAGCTGAAACTAAAAGCACTGCCTTGCTCCAATATACTGGTGGCGGTGACACTGCCGCCGTGCCTCACAATAATTCTTTGCACGATAGCTAACCCCACCCCTGTGCCTGGAAACTCCTCACTGGTATGCAACCTTTGAAATACGCCAAATAGCTTATGGGCATAGGTCATATCAAAGCCAACGCCATTGTCTGTAATGGTGTATAAAACCTGATTGTTAGCATGCTCTGATGTCACCGATATGATAGGCATGGCCTTGGGGCTGCTGTATTTCAATGCATTTGAGAGCAGGTTTAATAACACCTGCTTGATTAATGCTTTATCCCCTTGGCTGGGCAGGGAGACTTGATTGTTAAATTGCACATCGGGATGCTTGTTTTCAGCATTTACTTCCTTCCATGCTTCGTTTGCAAGCGCGCGTATGTCTATTTCTTCCAGCACAAGCTCTTTACGGCCAGATCGCGCAAAATTCAGCAAATCATCAATCAGTTGCCCCATTTTTTTACTATTGACTCTAACGACTTCAAGCAGTCTTAATCCTTCTTGATCCAATATGTCTGAATAGTCTTCCTCCAGCATGCGCGAGTAGCCATCAATGGCTCGGAGAGGGGAGCGCAAATCATGAGAGACGGAGTAACTGAAACTTTCAAGTTCCTTATTCGTGACCTGAAGCTGGGCTGCCACCTGTTCAGCCTCGCGTTGGGCGAGCATTCTTTTTTTGACTTCTTTAATAATGACGATGAAAGAGGACATCAGCAAAATAACAACAGTTAAATTGCCAAAGACAATCCATGACAGAGTTGACGACGCTTCTCTTTCAGCGACTTTTGCTCTGTCTGCAAGTAATCGTTGTTGCCTGAAGGAGATATCCCCTACCAGGTTTCTAATGTTGTCCATGATCGCCTTGCCACTTTCCAGGGACTCAGTAAAACCAGGATGATTAAATAGCTGTCCTTCTTGACGCTGGCGATCAATATTCACTTTCAGGTGATCAAGGCGTTGCAAAATCAAGTCACTAATGGTGTTGATTGCCTCAACATCTGCCTGGTCTTGTGCCGATAAATCTTGGAGCTGCTTGATTTGACGCGGCAGGTTAATGACAGCCTTGTTGTAAGGGGCAAGAAACAGATCATTATTGCTGAGCAGGTAACCCCGTTGCCCGGTTTCGGCATCCTTCAGTTCAGATAACACGGTATTGAGCTGAAGGATGACCTGATAGGTATGGTCAACCCAGCGCGAGCTGGCCAGGAATTGGTTGGTGCGGTTGTAGGTGATGTAAGACAGGCTCAATAGTAATGTCAATGCCAATAATAAACCGGCTAAAGTTAACCAACTTTTATTGGGATTCACGATTAAAAGCCTTATTAATTAATTGGATATAGTTATTTTTAAAAGGGCATTGTTGTTATTCAGTTTTATTTGAAGTTCCTATTGAAGGAAGAGGCTTGTGAGTATGGGTTCTCCTAGCCAATGTCTGCGTCAAATATGTAGATATGTTTCATTTTTTTCATATTAAAGTCAATTGCTTTTATTTATTAAACAGATGGATGATGCATTTCAACTGATTTACGCAATGCATGTGTGATAGATGACGAGGTGGAAATTAAGCCCAATTACCCTAAATTTTAAGAGAAATACTATTCAAAATGCATACAGGATGCGATGTAGTCACGCGATTGATGTGCGCAGCCTAGAGTGGTGGATGCATAGGTGGCAGAGTGTCTGGAAAATGAATTAGCCGGGCTTACTAGCGTAATCGCCTAGCCCTGGTAAAGTGATTGTGAGCCTACTCTTATTGATTTATTCACTTTAAGGCATAACCTCCGCCCACAACCATTGCCCAATACCCATTAGGCATATGAATAAAATGGCAAGCAATAGCACGCCCCGGATGATCCAGTCAGGTTTCTTTCCCATTGTTTGTTTTTCTTATGATTGGTATTTGTTGATTTAGATATCTGACATTCGCCAGATTGGCGCAGCATATATCATGAAGATATATATTTGCTATGTGAAATGACATACGAGAGCGGAGTATTGACAGAGTTTTTGTGGAACGAAAAAAATAGCCAGTTTTGCAGTTGGTTTTGCAATTATCAAGGCAATCTGTAATTTATTACTCAGTTGAGTAATAAGGTGCACCACGAGGCAGACTAAAGAGGTAAGTTTGATAACTTACATTGAAAAGTTACCCTAATCAGATGGGACTTAGTATGAAATTATTCAGGTATTGAGGGAGCGGTTATGCTGTTTTCCCTAAGATACACAATTTGCAGGTAATTAAGAAAAAACACGAAGGTATGCGGCAAGTTAGACTATATTGATTTGTTACAAAAATGCTAACAGTGACTTGATACCCCAAAAATGCAAAAACCCCGTAGGATCGGGGTTCTAAGCATTAGTGGCGGAGAGGGAGGGATTCGAACCCTCGACAGAGTTACCCCTGTGCCACCTTTCCAGGGTGGTGACTTAAGCCGCTCATCCACCTCTCCGCGAATGGAGGCCGGATTATATATCAAGTTTTTCCACAAAACCAAGTATTTTGCAGAATTCCCTTAATTTGTAGACGCAATAGCGGACAGCTTTTGTAGTGTACTTTTTGCTAGGTGCTATTAATGCGGGAGCTGGGTAGATCATTGACGATCAATATATATTGCTGTTGTTAAGCGTCATTGTCATGGATTTTGCTTGTCTGAGGTTTTCTCATGTGCTGGACTGATTGACATTAGCAGGTTGAAAGGACGCTGTATTCTCAGCGAGCGGTTAATCAAACATGCGAAAGTAAGAACATTTGTACGATTGCCCGGTCATAACTTGCAGGATTGTTAATCAGGGGTAGTGTTGAGATGAAGTTTCTTCTGCTTGCGGTATTTGGATTAGTGCTGAGTCAGCAGGCAATGGCAGCATGTAGTGGCGTATATACTCATAAAATCAATACTTTGCAGGGTAATAAGGTTGATCTGTGCCAGTATCAGAATGTGCCGATTCTGGTGGTGAATACAGCTAGTAAATGTGGATTCTCTCCACAGTTTGAGAAGCTGGAAGCGCTCTCTGAACAATACAAAGGCAAGCTGTTGGTGCTTGGGTTTCCTTCCAATGATTTCCAGCAAGAGCTGAGCACGAATAAGGAAATAGGGGATTTTTGCAAGCAAACGTATGACGTGAAATTCCCGATGGCGCTTAAAAGCTCAGTGGTTGGAGCTGATGCCAATCCGCTTTATAAAAAATTGAAGGCACTGACACATGAGGCACCCATGTGGAATTTTCATAAATACCTGATATTGCCTAATGCGGAAGAGGTCTATGCCTACAGTAGTGATGTGAGTCCCGATGCTCCCACCATCATGCATCACCTCAAACCATATTTAAAGTAGATTGTTTGGTTATGTGATTAAATTTTTGATTTTATTAAATCTAATACAATTTATCTAGGGGCTTGACATGGCGTTGTAGAATAATGGCATGTCTACTAACTCAGCTCCTTTCTCTAGTCTTACTCCCGATCTCATTCTTGATGCCATCAGCAGCGTCGATATGATGGGAGACGGTCGTCTTCTTGCGCTCAATAGCTACGAAAACCGGGTTTACCAGGTAGGAATAGAGGATGCCCCTGCGGTCATTGTAAAGTTCTATCGGCCCCAGCGCTGGAGTGACGCGCAAATCATGGAAGAGCATGAGTTCTCCTTGCGTTTGGCTGAGGCAGAGATTCCCGTGGTAGCCCCCCTGGTGATTGGAGGTCACAGCCTGCAGCAGTATGGCGATTTCAAGTTTGCGGTATTTCCCAGGCGTGGTGGCCGCATTCCAGAGCTGGATCAGGAGGGGCGGTTGGAATGGATAGGGCGTTTTCTTGGCCGTATTCATGCGATAGGGGCGCTTGAGCCATTCCAGCATAGACCAGTCATTGATATTGCCAGTTTTGGTGAGGAGCCTGCAGCCTGGTTATTGGCAAACAAGTTCATTCCCGCAGATTTAGAGCCTGCTTATCGCAGCGTTGTCGAGCAGGCATTGGAAGGTGTGCGGCAGTGTTATGCCAGGGCTGGTAAAGTCAGCAGCCTGCGCTTGCATGGTGATTGCCATCTGAGCAATTTATTATGGACGGATGACGGACCACATTTTGTGGATTTTGATGATAGCCGGACTGGCCCTGCCATACAGGATTTATGGATGCTGCTGTCAGGTGACAGGGCCGAAATGAATATGCAGCTCGGAGAGCTACTTGAAGGCTATGAATGTTTTCATGATTTCAATCCTGCCGAATTGCATCTGGTTGAGGCATTGCGCACCTTGCGGCTGATCCATTATTCCGCCTGGATTGCGCGGCGTTGGGATGATCCGGCATTCCCGATGACCTTTACCTGGTTCAATACCCAGAAATACTGGCAGGACAGGATACTGGAGCTAAGGGAGCAAATTGCCTTGATGGAGGAGCCACCACTCAGTGTGCCGAGTGGTAATAGTTAGGTAGGAGAATGATGTTTGATGAATAAATTGCAACAATGTTGCAATTTTAGGGTGAAAGATGGATAATCTTCTCATTCTCAATATGAGGTTTATCTATGAAAATCCTTTCTTCATTGAAGTCTGCTAAAGCGCGTCACCGTGACTGCAAGATTGTGCGCCGCCATGGCAAGGTGTTTGTGATCTGCAAGACCAATCCCCGTTTCAAGGCTCGCCAGAAATAAGCCTGTCAAGACGAGGTTGGCCAAAAGGGAAAGCATGCTTTCCCTTTTTTATGTCAGTGATCTGGGGGTGTTATTTTCTTTCAAGCACAAAGCGGTTGGCACCAGCTTGAATACCAAAATATATTCCTGCGAGCGTGATAGCGGAAAATAACCAGCCTATGCTCTGCCAACTGCCAGTATATTCATGTATAAGTCCCATGAAGTACGGGCCAAGTGATGCCATGGTATAGCCGACTCCCTGTGACATGCCTGATAGTTGTGCAGCCATAACCGGGTTGGGAGTACGAAGCACGATCAATGATAATGCCATGGCAAATCCACCGCCCTGGCCTAATCCTAGGATGATCATCCAGAGCCAGACGCTTTCAACGGGCGCATATACCGATCCCATCAGCCCAAGGTAAATCAGGACCACCATCAGTGTCATGATGAGCTTTTGGTCGTGTAGAAATGATGATATCCAGGGCACAGCCAGTGCTGAAAACACTTGAACCATGACCGACACGGATAGATAAATGCCTGAGTCGGCAGCGGTTGCGCCGCGTTCCTGCAAAATCGACGGTAACCAGCCAAATACACCGTAGGCAAGAGAACTTTGCAATCCCATGAAGATGGTGACTTGCCAGGCTAATGAATCTCGCCATAAAGAGGTGCTGGTGTTCTCATTGGGTATTTGGCTGTACTTGCCCAGCTTGCGGAAAGGCCACCAGAGCACCGCAGCGAGTATGGCGGGCAAAGCCCAGAATGCAAGTGAGATAGTCAGGCTGTCGAAAGCATGCATCAGTGGGACGGAAAATCCAGCTGCTAGTGCAGCGCCCAGGCATAAGGTCATGGTGTATAAGCCTGTCATGACAGTGGCTTGCTGGGGGAATTCACGTTTGATAATCCCGGGTAACAGCACGCCTATCATTCCTATGCATAGCCCTGAAAGAAAAGACCCGAAAAATAGACCGCTTATGCCTAGAGTGCCGCGCAAGGCAATGCCAGTCGCAAGAAGCACTAGCAATGGAATCAGCATTCGCTCCGCAGTAAATCTCCTGGAAAAAATGGTGGCAAGTGGTGCAAAGAGTCCCAGGCAAGCGACAGGTAATGTTGTCAATATCCCAGCCTGGCTGATGCTCAAGCCGATATTGAGCCGGATATCTGTCAATATCGGAGAAATGCTGGACAAGGCAGGGCGCAGATTTACTGCCACTAGCATGATGGCCAGAATCAACAATATGCGTTGATGAAGGCTGAGATGAGGGGCGTCGGGCTGGTGTGTGGTTTTCATGGAAGGGTCAGTCCTGTCTGACGTGGATTTAGGAATGAACCGATACCGCTTCCATCTTAGACTGGTTATGGTGATTAGATAGCACTTGAATTTCATGACTGTGCATTTTAATTGCGTATTACCTAACGATGGAGGATGCCATGCGTAAATCCCTTGCAATATTCCTGGCCGGTATTTTGTACACAGTTCCCAATCTTGCAGTTTCGGCTGAAATAGATCTGGACAGTCCGCTTGCGCCAGCAGAGAAAAAACCTGTCATCAAGCCCGATATCAAACTGCCATCACCCGGCAAGGTTGATCCATCAAAAGATGGCGCTGTGCGTCCAAAAAGGCCAGAGACTAATCTAGATCGCCCAGAGGGCAGGTCTAAGGATAATGCTCCAGCTTTGGATCCTGATGCTGAACAAATAAATCGGGGCGAGCTTAATCAATAAAGTTTGAATAAAACCGGCATGGTCTACCCAATGCGCATATACAAGGAATATTTAAATGAATCAGAGCACGAACAAAGCGGTTGATTATCTGGATAGCGTTACCGGGATTTACCCTGCACTAGAGGATGCCCATGCGGTAGCCAAGCAATTAATTGCTAAAGGGATTGGCGAAGATCAGATTCAAATTGCTGCCGCGCGTACTAGCGACATAAAAAGCGATGAGGATAGTAATGAGGTGCTGAAAAATGTTGTGGTTGATAGCGCTATTGGCACCACGGTGGGTGCTGGCATTGGCGCACTGGGACAGATCGCCATTGTGGCTGCCAATGTCAGCCTGTTTGTTGCCAGTCCCATCATGGCGCCTTTGGCGATGATAGGGTGGGGTGCGATGGTAGGTGGTTTTATAGGCGCTGCAAACGGCATCTCCAATCAGGATAGATACTTCTCCGACTTGGTGCAGGATGCGGTGAATCAGGGTAATTCCGTCCTGATTGCCAATACAAAAACAGAGAAGGAAACCGAGCTTGCCAGGGCCGTGATTGGAGATTCCATGCAGCTTCATGCTAAAGCAGCGGACTGAGCTGGATGAGGGAATAAACACCTTAATAAAAAAGCCGTTGCATGCAACGGCTTTTTTATTAAGGTCATGCCAGACTGTCTAATCTACCTTGATCTGCTGGGCACTTGGGGCAGAGCTTGAATGGGCGGTGAGCCACAATCCGTGCTCCTCTGGCTGCTTGAAATCAATGGACATCATGACGCTCAGTGCGGTAATGGTGACAATCGAAAACATAAACAGCTTCTTGGCCCATACTTGATCATTGCTGGTTTTATACCCTGCCAGTGCCATCCCTAGCCAGTAGATGCTAATGACACCTGCCACGATCAAATAACTATAACCGGTATAGCCACTCAAGGTTAGCATGATAGCTGCAATCACAAATGCAATGATGTAGAGCACGATATGTTTCTTGGTGGCCAGTATGCCTCTTTTTACCGGGAGTACAGGGATAGAGGCCGCGGTGTAATCCTTGAGCCGGAAAATAGCGATGGCGTAGGAGTGTGGCATTTGCCACAAGCTGAAAATTACC
Source organism: Methylobacillus gramineus (assembly GCF_020532675.1). Classification (GTDB taxonomy): domain Bacteria; phylum Pseudomonadota; class Gammaproteobacteria; order Burkholderiales; family Methylophilaceae; genus Methylobacillus; species Methylobacillus gramineus. The sequence continues at coordinate 682,204 of NZ_JAJAVE010000001.1, forward strand.
AGCAATATGACCGCACCCATATCAAACTCGTTACTTACTGCACAGTAACCGATGACGGGAGGCGCAGCTCCAGACAAGCTACCAATCAGCGTGCCGTAGACAGAGTTGCGCTTGAGATAAAGGCTGTAAGCACCGACATAGATGGCAAAGCCAAACAGCGATAGCCAAACGGTCAGCATATTGGTGTTGGCATACAACAAGGCAATGCCAGCCAGCCCCAATGAACAGCCATAGATAATCGCAGTATGGGCTGGGATCAGTCCTTGCACCATGACACGGTTGCGCGTCCGTTCCATCATGCTGTCTATATCACGGTCTATATAGTTGTTCAGCACACATCCAGAAGCGATGACCAGGGAAATACCAATGGCGGTTGCCAGAAGCAGGGCGAAATCAATCTCGCCCCTCGATGCCAGGAAGAAACCCCCGGCAACCGAAATCAGGTTGCCGAAGATAATACCTGGCTTGGTGATGAGTAAATATTGCTTCATCAAATTGGCTTTTTAATGCCTCATCATATTGTGGTTCAAGTGGAACATGATCCACAGTGAACCAATCACCACAATCGCGATAATCAGGATTGTGAAGATGAAGGCCATGACATTCCAGCGCTGCTCCGAGGAGTTGTTCATGTGCAGGAAGTACACCAGGTGTACGACGATCTGCACAATGGCAAGCACCAGAATGCTGGTGAGTATGACGCCAGGAGCGAGGGTGGGGAACATCACCAACGCAAATGGAATCACCGTCAGAATGACAGAAAGAATGAAGCCGATTACATATGACTTGACGCTGCCGTGGCTGGCGCCAGAGTGATCAACGTGCCCGTGTGACATTTACAGCACCCCCATCAAATAAACAACAGTAAATACGCAGATCCAGACAATATCCAGGAAGTGCCAGAACAGGCTCAGGCACATCAGGCGGGTATTGTTGGTGGTGGTCAGGCCTTTTGATGCTACCTGAGCCATCATCACAGCCATCCAGATCAAACCGCAGGTCACGTGCAAGCCATGGGTACCTACCAGCGTGAAGAAGGCAGACAGGAAGGCGCTACGGTCTGGACCAAAACCCTGGTGGATCAGGTGATGGAATTCGTTGATTTCCATCACGATGAAGCCGAGGCCGAACAGGAAGGTGACTGCCAGCCACTTGAGTACGCCTGCTTTATTACCCTTGTGCTGGGCAATCATGGCCATACCGTAAGTGATACTACTGAACAGCAGCAGGAAGGTTTCGCCGAGGACATAATCCAGTTCGAAAATATCCTTGCCTGTTGGCCCGCCGGCAAAGCTGCCGCTAAGGACTGCATAGGTCGCGAAAATAGTCGCGAACAAAATGCAGTCGGTCATCAGGTAAATCCAGAATCCAAATATCTTGGTGGACTCTGCATCATGGTGGTGCTCATGCTCCTCAGCATGAGCGTGCTGGGTATTTAAAGTTTGACTAGACATGGTTACGCCTGACTCGCTTGTTTAGCTTGAATATGTTTGTTTTCGATTGCTGCCACTTCTTCCGCTGGCACATAGTAGTCAACATCTGTGTTGTAACTACGTGCAATGAAAGTGGCCAGCATGCCAATGGTGCTGACAATAGCCAGCCACCAGATATGCCAGATCATGGCAAAACCGAATACCAAGCTGAATGCGCTGATGATCAGGCCTTCAGAAGCATTCTTCGGCATGTGGATCTTTTCATATTTGGCAGGGATATGGTCAGCACTGCCGTCCTTCTTCATTTCCCAGAATGCATCCAGTTCTTTCACTTCAGGTACTTTGGCGAAGTTATAGAACGGCGGTGGGGAAGAAGTTGACCATTCCAGCGTACGGCCACCCCATGGATCACCTGTGAGGTCACGGTTTTGATCGCGATCACGGATACTGACGTAAAGCTGCAACAGCTGGAACAGGATAGCTGCGCCCACGATGAATGCACCTACCAAGGCAATTGCCAGTAGTGGCGTCCATGCTGGATTGTCATAGTTGTTAAGGCGGCGTGTCATGCCCATGAAGCCCAATAGGTAGAGCGGCACGAAAGCAACGAAGAAACCGCTGATCCACAAATAGGCCGCGATACGGCCCAGTTTTTCATTGAGCTTGAAGCCAAATGCCTTGGGGAACCAGTAGACAAAGCCAGCCAGATAGCCAAACACCACACCACCAATAATCACATTATGGAAGTGGGCAATCAGGAACAGGCTGTTATGCAAGACAAAGTCAGCACCTGGTACCGCAAGCAGAACACCGGTCATACCACCGATAGTAAAGGTGATCAGGAAGCCAATGGTCCAGATGATTGGTGTAGAGAACTCAATGCGCCCACGGTACATTGTGAACAACCAGTTGAATATCTTTACCCCGGTCGGAATCGAGATAATCATCGTCGCAATACCAAAGAAGGCATTAACGCTGGCACCGGAACCCATAGTGAAGAAGTGATGTAGCCATACGACGAACGACAGGATGGTAATAACGGCTGTTGCCCAGACCAGAGAGGTATAGCCAAACAGTTTCTTCTTGGTGAATGTAGCAACCACTTCGGAGAATATACCGAATGCTGGCAATATCAGGATGTACACCTCTGGGTGACCCCAGATCCAGATCAGGTTGACGTACATCATTTGATTGCCACCAAGATCGTTGGTAAAGAAATGAGTACCAAGATAACGATCAAAGGTCAGCAGGGCGAGTGTCACAGTCAGCACTGGGAAAGCCGCCAGAATCAGGATGTTGGTACACAGGGCTGTCCATGTGAACACAGGCATCTTCATCAGCGTCATGCCGGGAGCGCGCATCTTGAGGATGGTCGCGAAGAAGTTGACCCCGGTTAGTAGCGTTCCCAAGCCGGAAATCTGCAAGCTCCAGATCCAGTAGTCCACACCTACGCCTGGGCTGTATTCAATGCCAGATAGTGGAGGGTAGGCCAACCAGCCAGTTTGTGCGAATTCACCAACGCCAAGGGAGATGTTGATCAGCGCAACGCCGACGACAAATAACCAGAAGCTGAGTGAGTTCAGGAAGGGAAATGCGACATCACGTGCACCGATTTGCAAGGGCACCACGATGTTCATCAGGCCTACCATGAATGGCATTGCCATGAAGAAAATCATGATGACGCCGTGTGCGGTAAATATCTGGTCATAGTGGTGCGGTGGGAGGAAACCTTCGGATCCCGCCGATGCAACAGCCAGCTGGGCCCGCATCATGATGGCGTCGGCAAAGCCGCGCAGCAGCATGATCATGGCCACGATGATATACATGATACCGATCTTCTTGTGATCAACCGAAGTAAACCATTCGGACCATAACCATTGCCATTTTTTGTAAAAAGTAAGAGCCCCGACGAGTGCGAGGCCGAGCACGCCGACCATGGCCAGCGTGATCATAACGATCGGTTCGTGATACGGAACCGCGTCCAGAGTTAATTTACCAAACATGTTTACTCCTTGCCCTTCGAATGTGAATGCGCATGCGTACCCGAAGCATGTGTGTACTTTTCAACAATAACGTCATAGAAGTTAGGCGTCACCGAAGAGAACCGTTCTATAGGGTTATTGAATGAAGCTTTTTCCAGCGAGGCGTACTTGTCGGAGTCTAGAGCAGTTGGTGATTGCTTGACCTCTTGTACCCATTCATTGAATTTTTCTTGCGAGGTCACGGTGGCATTGAATTTCATGCCGGAGAAACCATGGCCGCTGTAATTGGCAGACAGGCCGCGATAAACGCCGGGCTCATCTGCAATCAGGTGCAGCGTGTTCTTCATGCCCGCCATGGCATAGATCTGGCTGCCAAGCTGCGGAATGAAGAAGGAGTTCATGACAGTGCCGGAGGTGACTTCAAAACGTACCGGGATATTGGCAGGGAAAGCCAGTTCATTGACAGTGGCAATGCCTTGTTCCGGATAGATGAAGACCCATTTCCAGTCCAGCGATACTACCTGGATGGTCATTTGTGGCTGGTCTGAGACGATAGGCTGGCGCGGATCCAGTGCGTGGGTTGATTCCCAGGTGATATAACCCAGCACCGCAATAATCAGTACCGGGACGGTCCATACAACAATTTCAATTTTGTTGGAGTGCGACCAGTCGGGTGTATAGGTAGCATTTTTGTTGGATGCCCGATAACGCCAGGCAAATAAGATGGTCATGGCAATAACAGGAATCACCACGATTAACATCAGGAGAACTGCCGTGATGATAAGAGATTTTTCTTCTACTCCTACCTGGCCTTTTGGATCAAACAACACAAAGTCACAACCACTTAACAACAACGTGACACCTAGGGAAGACAACAGACTGAAAAGTCTTGGATATCGCTTTTTTATCATTTCAGCATCTCAAGAATGTAAAGGACTCATAACACCACCATACTTCTTAACAGGAGCTTCGTCGCTCAAACCCTAATTTACAGGCTAAATGTGGCCTTTAATCAAGTGTTGCCTCTAAGCGACATCGCGAGCCGGTTATCAATCGTCATCGTGAAATTGGTGCCACGTCAACAATTGCAATGAAGAAAGTTTGAAGGCTAAGTAACTTAAGTACTGGACATCAAGTGACTGGCCGCCCAAACCCTTATTCATTAACCCTACATTTTATACGAATATACGGTGCAGGCCCACCCAAAAAGGCAAATTCCAAGAGGCTGGATGAGAATTTTTCAATGGATTTATACAATTTGTTACAAGTGTCGCCAAAAGTTAACAAATTGTTACATTGTTGCGTGAGAGGAGCAGGGAGGGGCAAGGATGAGGAAAGATGGTTTGAGTGCTGCACGCCGGTGGCTTAAGGTTATGGATTCGGCTTACTAGGAAGCCATTTATATGAGTCTTGCCTGAGGGCGAGTCTAACCATGAGAGCTACCCGATAAGGCAATGATGTCGACTACCCAGTAACCCAGGATGGCGACCATGATGCCAATAATGAGCAGTATGATAAATTTTGCCATGTGCGCTGTGTACTTGAGATTAAGTACATTCACTATATTCAGATGCATTGAATAGTACATTCAGGGCTGTTCCGATATGACTGTCGGAGTTTCTAACTATTGAATGGCAATACCAGGGTTTACTGGCTGCACATTCGGTAGGTGCACTATTTTTTTCCAATAGGGAGGCGAAATAAAAATGGCACCAAGTGAGGTGCCATTTTTTGATCAATCAGTAAGAGCTTAAATACGCTCAGGCTGGAATGGTTCCAGCACACAGCGTATCTCCAGCACCTTGGCCTCATTTTCTATACCTTCTTCTTTTTCAAAGCTCACCTTGGTGTTACGTGGCGCGGTAAACACGACATTGTTGGCCTTTTTAATCTGGGCCGCTGTATTTTCCAGGCGTGCGGCACAGGATTCAATATCATTGTGCACCGAGGTTTTCAGCAGGTAGTGATTATCCAGATGGTCGTAAATGGCAATTACGGTAGTCCATTGACCCGGCTGTGGATTCAGTTTTGACACATCTTCTGCGGCATAGGATTGAGCAGAGAATACTGTGATCAGGCCCATAGTCAGTGTGGCTAATGTATGTTTCATCATGTTAGCTTTCTTAGAAGTTGTGAAACCAGTAGACCGCCATTCATGAAAAAAGTTGAGTTTTTCTTTCCCTGGTGAGTGGGAGGAATTTAATACACATTATTTGTGGATAAGATTGTGGGCGGTGTCAGGATAGCGTTGCTAAGTGCTTGTTACAGAAAATATGCTGCAAAATGGTGATAAAAAGAGCAAGCAATGGTGCGGTTCCCAGGGTAGTTATTGGATATAGGAGCGCATTTTGCCACAGGACATATCGAGTAGATTAATGAGATAATGCTGTATGGTTTTTGTTCCTGATCTTTTGTCCCAGGCCAGCGCCCAAGGGGCCCTGGATGTCGAATCCTGGCTGGTTTCCCTGGGCGAGAAATTTTCTCCTGAAGAAGTGCTGCTTGTCCGCCGTGCTTGTGAGTTTGTGCAGCCTGTTTATCTCGGGCGTACTGAAATCACCGGCGTGACAGTCTTTCATCATGTGGTGGGAGTTGCTTCTATCTTGGCCGGTATGGGCATGGATGCGGATACCGTCACTGCCACAATATTGCACGCCAGCCCTGAATATGTGCCTGACTGGCAAGCCGTGATACACGAGCAATTTGGCGGGAGCATCTGCGCCCTGGTGGAAGGCATTGCCCGGATGGAGCAGATTCAGGGTTTCAGCCGCCCCGATATCATGCTGGGAAAAGACCGGAAGAAGGAAGGTGAGGCGCAACAGGCCCAGGTGGAAAGCCTGCGCAAAATGTTGCTCGCCATGGTGGAAGATATCCGCGTGGTATTGATCAAGCTGGCTGACCGGGTGGAAACCTTGCGTAGCCTGAATGGTGCCAGCGAGCCTGAGCAGCAGCGAATTGCTTACGAGGCCAAGAGTATTTTTGCACCTTTGGCCAACCGTTTGGGCATATGGCACATCAAATGGGAGCTTGAAGATTTATCCCTACGCTTTCTTGAGCCCAAGCTGTATAAAGAAGTAGCGACTTTGTTGGCTGAAAAGCGCGTTGGACGCGAGCAGTATATCAATGAGGTGCTGGATACCCTGAAGGCCCAGCTAGCGCTGGCAGGTATCAGGGCGGAAATGACGGGTCGTCCCAAACATATATATAGCATCGTGAACAAGATGCGGCGCAAGCATCTGTCATTCAATGAATTGTATGATGTGCGCGCAGTCCGCATTCTAGTCGACGATATCAAGGATTGTTATGCGGTCCTTGGCTTGATTCATAATCTGTGGCAACCCATCCCCAAAGAGTTTGACGACTATATTGCCCGTCCCAAGAGCAATAACTATCGTTCCCTGCATACCGTGGTGATCGGCCCGCGTCACTTGCCACTCGAAATCCAGATACGCACCCATGAAATGCATCAGCATTCAGAGCTCGGTGTGGCGGCGCATTGGCGCTATAAAGAGGGTAGCAAGGCCGACAGCAAGTTTGATGACAAAATTGTGTGGTTACGCCAGATTCTAGAGTGGAAGCAGGATGTGTCGGACAATGGTGGTGCCATTGAGCAGTTCAAGAATGAGCTGTTCCATGACAAGGTCTATGTGCTGACACCACAAGGCAAGGTGGTGGATTTGCCGCGGGGTGCAACTCCTGTGGATTTTGCTTATATCCTGCATACCGACCTTGGCCATCGTACGCGTGGCGCCAAGGTGGACGGCAGCATTGTGCCGCTCAATTACAAGCTACAGAATGGGCAGCGGGTTGAGATTATGGCGGCCAAACAAGGCGCGCCTAGTCGTGACTGGCTCAATCCCAATCTGGGTTACCTGCAAAGCGCTCGTGCACGTGCCAAGGTACGCCATTGGTTCCGTTACCAGAATTTTGAGGAAGATGTTGCACAAGGGCGCATTCGCCTAGATAAAGAGTTACATCGTCTGGGATTGATTGATCTCAATCAGGAAAAAATTGCGCAAAAACTGCACTTCCCCAAGCTGGATGAATTGCTGGCAGCAATAGGCCGGGGTGAAATAGGCGAGCACCAAATTGCCCAGGCCTTGCAGAGCGAGATACCCGCCAAAACTGAAACAGCTGAATTATCTTTTCCGATCAAGGCAAGAACTACAGAGAGTTTACCTTCAGGTATTTTGGTGGAAGGTGTCGGTAATCTCATGACTTATATGGCAAAGTGCTGCAAACCAGCACCGCCAGACCCTATAGTTGGTTATGTCACTAGGGATCGTGGGGTGACGATTCATCGCCAGGCCTGCCCATTCATCAAGCGCATGTCAGGGGATAAGCATGACCGGTTGCTGACAACGCAATGGGGGAGTGGTCAGGAAATGCTGGCGGCTGTGGATATTGATATAGAAGCCTATGATCGCCAGGGATTATTGCGGGATATCAGTGACCTGTTTGCACGCGAGCGCATCAATGTGACCCAGGTAAAAACACAAAGCCGCAATAATCTGGCGAATATGCGATTTTCAATTGAAATTTCAGGCCTGGATCAGCTTGGGCGATTGTTGGCGCTATTACGCCAGGTGCCCAGTGTCAACGAGGCCCAGCGTCATCTTTAAATGTTGTTGCGCGGCATACGCCATAAATACCATGATGCCACTGTGCGATATGGGCTCCAGGGCTCTCCCAGCAACTTCATAGCGTTACTGGTTGGGGCTACATCCAGTGATTTAAGCCTGCGATATCCTTCCCGAATGCCAAGATCGTCAACTGGCAGGATATCTTCCCTGCCCAAAGCAAACATCAGTAACATTTCTACGGTCCATTGACCGATGCCCTTGAGTTGAACCAGTTGATGTATCAATGCGGCATTCGTCATTTGCTCTGCCTGTAAGCGCGAGGGGACGATGCCATCACTTACACCTTGCGCAATGCCATGAATGGTGGCAATTTTTCGGCCGGAAAAACCACAGGCTCTGAGCGTATCCACTTCTGTGGCTAATAATTCGGATGGTGGAGGGAATTTACCGCCATATAGATTAAGTAGGCGTGCCAGTATTGCATCACCGGCCTTGGTATGTAATTGTTGATAAGCCACTGCCCTGACCAAGGCTTCATAAGGCTCACGTTCGGGTTGAACCTGCAACAGGCAAGGGCCAGCGGCGTCAATAAGCTCTGCCCAGTCTGAATCTACAGCTGCCAGAAAGTGAGTAGCCTGTTCAAATGGCACACTTGTTTGAATATGTGAATGCATGTTGCAATGCTACCTGTGGAATTGATCAGCATCATCTTTATTGGTGTAATTTTCCACCTGAATCTTGCTATTGCATATTGAGGTGCCTAGATGCTGATTATGCTGAATTCAAAAGCAAGATCCGGAATGCAAGGGTTGTAGTCTGTCGGTAGATTGGTGATCATCACTATATGCCCCAAAGTTCACTATCATGAAACTCTCTTTAAAGACAATCAAAGCAGCAACAACGCAACATGACCTGCGTTGGCAGGCTGTACTTGCAAGGGATGCTACGTATGATGGCCGCTTTTACTATTCTGTCAGCACCACAGGTATCTATTGCCGCCCATCCTGCGGTGCACGACGGCCCAAGCCTGAACATGTCGATTTTCATGCCAGTCCCCAGGATGCAGAACAAGCTGGCTTTAAGCCTTGCAAGCGCTGTAAACCCAATCAGCCCCCACTTGCCGAACAACAGGCTGTCATGGTGGCAAATGCCTGCAACATGATTGAGCAAGCAGATCATGCTTTCAGCTTAGAGCAGCTTGCACAGCAGGCCGGCATAAGTAGTTTTCACTTTCATCGCATATTCAAGGCAATCACCGGGCTGACGCCCAAGGCTTATACCTCAGCCCATCTCCATAAAAGAGTGCGGATGGGGTTGAAGCAAAGTGATAGCGTGACAGCGGCAATATTCGATGCCGGCTACCAGGCAAGCAGCCGTTTTTATGAATACTCCACGTCTGTCCTGGGCATGACACCTTCCAGGTTTCGTGCTGGCGGCCTCAAGATGCAAATTCGCTTTGCGGTTGCAGAATGCTCGCTAGGCGCTATTCTGGTCGCCAGCACGACGAAAGGGGTATGTGCCATTTTGCTGGGAGATGATCCAGAGTCATTATTGCATGAGCTGGAGGACACCTTTCCACACGCTGAGCTATTGGGGGGCGATGCCGGGTTTGAAGAGATGGTGGCGCAGGTGGTCGGATTGATAGAAGCTCCTGGCTTGGGACTGAGTTTGCCGTTGGACATTCAAGGGACGGCGTTCCAGCAGCGGGTATGGCAGTTATTGCGGGATATCCCGCCTGGAACAACGGCTACCTATACCGAGATTGCAGCGAAACTGGGCAGTCCTCGTGCTGTCAGGGCGGTGGCTTCTGCTTGCGCTGCAAACAAGCTGGCAGTGGCGATTCCATGCCATCGGGTGGTGCGTCGTGATGGGCATCTTGCCGGGTATCGCTGGGGCATAGCGCGTAAACGTGCCTTACTCGATAAGGAGTCAGGCCTTGAGTGTGAGGATCAATAGTATGGCTTTCTGGAGCATATACTCGGCATGAATGGGGATTTGTTCGCGGATTTGGAACCGGGGCAAGGTTGCGAGGCGCTGGGTCTGGATGCTTTTATTCTCAGGCGTTTTGCCTTGCCATCTGAGCAGCTGCTCTGGCAAGACTTGCAGCTTGTATTAGCTAGAGCGCCGATGCGACATATGGTAACACCAGGTGGTTTTCGTATGTCGGTGGCGATGAGTAATGCTGGGAGCTTAGGCTGGGTATCTGACAAAACCGGCTATCGCTATGATGAGATTGATCCAGTATCAGGCCTGCCTTGGCCAGCCATCCCAACCTCTTTTATGGCATTGGCAGCCCAGGCGGCCCATCATGCGGGGTTTAAGGCGTTTCAACCTGATGCCTGCCTGATTAATCGTTATGCGCCCGAGTCCAAGCTAAGCCTGCATCAGGACAAGAATGAGCTGGATTTTACCCAGCCTATTGTTTCGGTCTCATTGGGGTTGTCAGCCACATTCTTGTTTGGCGGGGCCTTACGCACTGATAAGCCCTTACGGACGATACTGCAGCATGGCGATGTGGTGGTGTGGGGAGGGGCTTCCCGCTTGAATTACCATGGCATATTACCCATCAAGCCGGGACGGCATCCACTGGTTGGCGAGTGTCGTATCAACCTGACGTTTAGGCATGCAGGAAGATAACTGGTCCTGCAAATTTGTTGAATCTGGCGGGTAATCTCCAAGTAAATTTTTGATAGATTATCTCCACATGCATCAATGCTGTGTGGATGGATTGTATACATAAGGAAATTGAACTCATGAAAACTGCCATGGCCTTGCGCCATCTTGCCTTTGAAGACCTGGATGGGATTGCCCCGATTTTGCTGGAGGCGGGGTACACGCTGCAATATGTAGATACGCCGACTGCAACGAATGAGGACTATGAGCAGGCCACCAATGTGGACCTTCTGTTTGTATTGGGTGGCCCGATTGGCGTTTACCAAACAGAAGATTACCCATTTCTGCAGCAGGTTATCGACGTCACCAGGCACAGGCTGGAAAGTGGCAAGGCTACTCTCGGCATCTGCCTGGGAGCGCAGATCATGGCACGTGCTCTGGGAGCCAATGTCTATGCGGGTGTGCAGGGCAAGGAAATTGGCTGGAGTGCTTTGTCTTTAAATGACGCAGGCAAAGCTTCACCATTGAAGGTCTTGGATAGTCAGAGCCAGGTGTTGCATTGGCATGGGGATACGTTCGATTTACCAGACGGGGCCACACTGTTGGCGTCTTCAGCGCTGTATGCCAATCAGGCCTTTGCATATGGCCGTCATGGGCTGGCATTGCAATTTCATATTGAAGTTACCGCCCCGGGGCTGGAGCGCTGGTATGTGGGCCATGTGGGGGAGTTAGGTACTTTATCGGTGCCGCATCTACGTGCCCAGGGACAGCAATTGGCGCCTGCTTTGCAGTCAAAGTTAAAAGCGGTGATTACACAATGGATTGCAAATGTTGAATAAAGGAACAGTTGGTTAAACATGAACTTTAACAACTATGGACAGCCAGTAGGCCCCGATCTGTCAGACTGGCATACGCGGCCTCTACCACCGCATGTTGAACTTGCTGGCCATTATTGCCGGCTTGAACCAGTGAGTCAGCGGCATGCGGAGAGTTTGTTTGCCGCCTATCAATTGGCTGATGACCATCGGGACTGGACCTATATTGCAGTTGGCCCATTCGACGCATTGACCAGTTTTGAGCAATATGTGCTCGAGCTCGAAGCGTCGAGCGATCCCCTGCATTACGCAGTGATTGATCTTGAGACAGAACGTGCAATCGGGACGTTATCCCTGATGCGGATTGATCCTAAGAATGGCGTGGTTGAGGTGGGATTCGTGGTGTATTCACCATTGCTGCAAAAGTCCAGAATAGCCACGGAAGCGCAGTTCCTGCTGATGCGACACGTGTTTGATGACCTGGGATATAGACGCTATGAATGGAAGTGTGATGACTTGAACGCACCGTCACGTGCGGCTGCCTTGAGGTTGGGTTTCCGCTTTGAAGGGGTGTTCCGCCAGGCGGTGGTCTATAAGGGGCGTAGCCGTGATACTGCCTGGTTTTCCATCATTGATCAGGAGTGGCCAGCATTGCGTGAGGTGTATCTGCGGTGGCTTGCGCCGGACAATTTTGATAAGGCCGGGCAGCAAATTGTACGTTTATCTGAATGGGTGCAAGCAATTCAGACTTTTTAACAACAGCTAAGTGTTAATGCGCTGTGGCCTGCAAGGTCATCTCTGATTTCAGTTGTGTCAGGGCGTGAATGTCATGTTCTGTCAGTCCGGTATCTGGATCGCAACGGACTAAACGATTAAACGCTGTGGGGAATTCCCCATCGTCCAGCACTATCCACGGGTGCTGGTCTCCGCAGCATTTAAGCCAATCAAAAATTTCAGACAATCGCCAGTGCGCATCTTGCGAGTCTTCTTGTAAGTCTGGCGTGGTGCCGATCACGCGAGGTTTGATATCGTCCGAGAAAATATGGCAGATATCTTCAAAGGGCATGTTCTTGCGCCATTTGCTGCTCACAACTACTTTTATTTCCTGATGCGCTCTTAACCAGCTTTCCAGCAAGGGGAGTTTGCTAAAGCTTTGGTTGAGCTGTCCTGCCGGATGTAAAACACCGTCGAAGCTGAGAAAAAGAATCATGAAGGTAGAGGTATGGGCTTGATCAAAGCGATACCGATATTTAAAGGATGTATAGGATATTCGATATTTGTTAAGGTGATGTTACAAATATCGAATTAGAAGGAATATCTATTACCGCACATCTCGATGTGGCCCGAATTGAACGGGCCACGTACCGCGTTATTGGATGTCTGTCAGTTTGCCTAGCTGCTTGATGAATTCAGCAATATTGTTTTGTATCGATTTTTCGTTTGCTATCCTCAAACGTGCGATAGCCACTGCCGCATCTGAAAAAGTGGCGGTGCCAGTTGCCTTGATTGGTAATACCTTTTCAAAACCATCTTTGTATACGCGATAGTTCACATTCGACACAACATCAAATGTCAGGCCGATCAGGGGTTGCTCTAAAGAGACCAGGTTGGCATCATTTTATATTGGGAGCCATTGGCATCTGTTGCTGTCAGGCCGGCCAGTACAAGCGACTCCTTCAATGCTCCTTCAAAATTTTCCTGGCTGACCTGAGAGGTCCACATGGGGTTGGTTGCTTTACCTCCAGTCACGGCTGCCACGGTAAATTTCCCTTTTTGTGCCGGGTTGACGCTTTGCACGGTTTCAGCAGAAATCAGCATGGCTTCTTTGGTGGCCGGTGATGCGCAACCAGCCAGTGCAGCCAGCATCAGTAGAGGAATAATATTCTTTTTCATTGTTATATAACCCTGAGTAATGAGGATGAATGATGCACATGCATCGCGCAGAATTTTAATGCATTATTGATACTCATTTACAGAACCAACTTAACTTCTTAATTATTTTCATCATGTGACTTTACTATTGAATCGTCAGCTTTCTGTCAGCTAGGATTAAGGTTGACGTAGGGTATGGTCAATACCATGCAGGCATGGGTAAAAAAAGGTATTTCCTCTCTTTAACAGGGCGGCGGTTTTTATTGCTGCTGGCTTTGGTGTCCTGCCAGGCATTGGCTGAAGATGCCCACAGCATGAACCTGCAGCAACTCACTCAGGAGTTGCGGGCGCAGAATCCCCAATTCATGCAGGCCGAACAGGGCCGATTGCAGATTGCGGCGCAAATTCCGCAAGCGCTTGCATGGGATAGGCCCATGGTAGGCATGGAGCAAACGCCGATCCCGCATGGCAACCTGAGTCGCTCCCAGGGGACGAGTTACCGGCTCACCCAAACCATGTCTTTCCCAGGAAAAAAGCAGCTGGCGGCTGACATCCTGCAATCCCAGGCAGACAGTGCCGGCGCACAGATTGATGGTTTATATGTGCAGTTGCTGGCGCAACTGAAAACCCAATATTACCAATTACTTGCCTTGCAAAAGCAAGAGCAGATCAACCAGGACACGATAGCGCGCCTCGAGCAGCTCAAGCAGGTGGCGAAAGTGCGTTATGCCAACAATGCGGCGGCCTTTGTCGATTATATGAATGCGCAGGTGGCACAAGGCAGTGCTGAAAATGATATCTTCCAGACTCGCCGCCAGATTGCAGTGGCACAGCAAAGTATCAATAGCCTTATTGGTCGCAATCCTGTTCAGCCGCTTCTAGTACAGGCGCAGGAAACAGGCGAGTTGGACCTGAGGCCTTTATTTGAATTGCTTGATGAAGCGCAAGGTAGGCACCCTGCGTTGCGCGACAGTGCTTTTCAGCTGGAAGCTGCCCAGAAAAATGTGGCGTTGGCCAAGAAAGCCTATTACCCCGATATGCAGCTCATCCTGACCAAGATCAGCGACCATCCACCTTATGGTATGGCAGGTAATGCATATGGCCTGGAGGTCGATCTGGTGCTACCTACCTGGTTTTTCCAGAGTGAGAAAGCTGGGGTCAACGCGGCCAATGCCGGAATGATTTCAGCTCAGGCTGGGACTGAGGTTGCATGGCGACAGGTGCAGCTGGAGATTGCAAATGCTTATAGCCAGGTGCAGCAGGTCGTCAGCGAAAAAGCCTTGCTTGAGCAGCGACGCTTACCAGAGGCCAGAGCTGCTTACCGATTGGCGCTGCACAGCTATGCCAATAATGCTGGTGATTTCAACGGCTTGTTGCTGGCGCAGCAGAACTTACGGGATACCGAGCTTGCTGCTGCTCACATAGAAGGAGGTCTAGCACAGGCAATAGCTGCGCTGGACGCATCAGTAGGGAGAGGGGAAGACTGACATCATGCGCAAGCCATTGGTATTGATCATTGTATTTGTATTAGGTGCAACGGCAGGTGCCATCCTCATGCCCATCAATTGGCATCAGGTGCAGACACTGTCCCCGGAGGTCAGCAATCAGCCTGATCCTGCATCGCAAGTGTCACCACCCAGAGCAGACAGGCTAGATCCAGATTTTTTTCATAGCGCATTACCTGAGTCCCGGGAAATCAATGACCTGATTCCTATCATGGGTAGACTGGCATTCAATGCAGAAAACATTCATTTGGTGTCTGCGCGTATTGCTGGTCGGCTGGACCGTATCCTGGTATTTGAGGGGGTTACGGTGAAGCAGGGGCAGCCTGTAGCCGCACTTTACAGTCCGGAATATATCTCTGCGCAGAATGAGCTGCTTTTGGCACGCAACACCTGGCGTACTTTGCAGGGTAGCAAGGCGACGCAAGAGCTGGCAGAAGATGCTGAATCCACCCTGCAGTCTGCGCGAGAACGTATGAAGGTGATGGGGGCTTCCGATCAGGATATACGTCAGCTGGAGCAGACTGGGAAAATCAATGAGCATCTGTTGTTGCGCGCTCCCATCAGTGGTGTGGTCACAGTGCGCAATATGGACCCAGGGGCCTTTATCAACCTCGGTGACAGCTTCATGTCGATTGCTGATGTTTCAACGCTGTGGTTTTACGGCAATGTGTATGAGCAAGACTACGCAAGCATCAAGCTGGGACAGGGAATGCAGCTTAATGTGCAGGCCTTGCCCGGACAAGTCTATGCGGCCCGGGTAGACCTCATCGCTCCTAGCGTGGATAGCGAAAGCAATACGCTGAGAGTGCGTTGCCGCGTCACTAATGATGGGCGATTACGCCCTGACATGTTTGCCACTGCCAGCCTCAATGTGGGTAAGCGCCAGGCTTTACTTGTTCCAGCAGATGCCATCATCCGCTCCTTGCAGGTGGATTACATCATTGTCGAAATGGCGGATGGTCATTTCCGCAAAAGACAAGTGACCACCATGCCTTATCAGGATGGATTGGTAGCGATTGTGCAGGGATTGAATGCAGGAGAAAAAGTGGTGGTAAGAGGCGCAACCTTGCTCAATCAGACATTGTCAGGTGCTGCATAATGCAGGCAAGTGGGGCTTTTATCGCAGGGGTGTTGCGCAGGCGATTGTTGATCATGGGCTTGTGCCTGGGATTGTTGGTGCTGGGCTATATCAGTTTCAACAAGTTGCCTATCGAGCCATATCCCAATATATCCCCGCTCAATGTCCAGGTGATCACGCAGTGGCCTGGCCGAGGTACCAATGAAATAGAGCGCCAGATTACGGTACCGGTGGAAACATCGCTGGCCAACCTGCCACATCTCAAGACCTTCCGCTCGGTTTCATTGTTTGGTCTTTCGGTTGTTACTCTGCAGTTCGAGGATGGTACAGACTCGTTCACTGCACGCCAGAATGTGCAACTGCAACTAGATACCGCTGAATTGCCAGAAGGCATTCAGAGTGAGCTGAGCCCGGATGCCGACGCCTTGGGGGAAGTGTTGCGGTATCGCGTGGCCTCTGAGAGTGGCGATGACGTCATGCTGCTCAAGTCTTATCAGGACTGGGAAATATATCGGCAGCTCAAGACCGTGCCTGGCATCGCTGATATCAATGGGTTTGGCGGGCCTACTAAGCAATACCAGGTATTGCCGGATGTAAAAAAGCTACAGGCTTACAATATCTCGCTCAACCAGTTGGTGGAGGCGTTGGGTAATGCTAATGCCAATGCAGGGGGCGGTAATCTCAGGTCGGGAGAGCAACAGTATGTCGTACGGGGCATAGGTCTGGTGAAAACCCTGGAGGATGTAAGTAATATCGTGATCGTCTCCAGAAGCGGCATTCCAGTGCGAGTGGGAGATGTAGCTAGCGTTGAGTTTGGCTACGCACCACGCTTGGGCGTAGTGCAATATAACGATAACCCAGATGCGGTAGAGGGCATCGTGCTCATGCGGCGTGGCGGAAATGCTTCAGAAATGCTGGAGCGTGTGCATAGCAAGGTTGACCAGATCAATAGTAGTGGTCTACTGCCTGAAGGCATACACCTGGAGCCATTTTACGACAGGCAGGAGTTGCTGGACCTGACCATGGGCACCGTACATCACACGCTATTGTTTGGGATGGCACTGGTTTTGGTGGTGCTTTTCGTTTTCCTGGGTAGCCTGCGTGCCGCCATAGCAGTGGCAATCGTGATCCCGTTAGCGTTGAGTGTTTCATTTGCAGGCATGGTGCTGGCAATTCCGGCTAACCTGATTTCGCTAGGGGCAATCGATTTTGGCCTGATTGTGGATGCGGCGGTGATCGTGATCGAGAACATCATGCGGCGCATGGAAAATGGTAGCAGCAATTTGCGCCAGACTATCGTGGCTGCTGCAGCGGAGGTGCAGCGCCCCATGATTTTTTCCACTATGATCATCATCATGGCTTATGCGCCTCTCTTCATTATGGGCGGGGTTGAAGGCAAGATTTTTCACCCGATGGCATATACCATGGGCTTGGCGCTCCTGGCTTCCATGATCCTCAGCCTGACCTTCATTCCATCAGCAGCATCTTTCCTGTTCAAGCCGGATAAGATAGAACACAGGCCTGGCATGATAGGCGCCTTGATCAAGGTGTATCGCCCACTGCTGGCAGTATTGCTGCGTAAGCCAGGGATGGTGGCGGTGGCTGCCTTGCTGGCGTTTGGCATTGCGCTGGTGGGTGCGAGCCGCCTGGGTACCAGCTTCCTGCCCACACTGGAGGAGAATAATCTCTGGGTGCGTATCACACTACCCAATACCGTGGATTTACATTACTCCTCTGATTTTGCCTCCCGCGTGCGTGGTTATCTGCTTAAGCAGCCTGAAGTCAAAACCGTGGTCGGGCAGATCGGCAGACCGGATGATGGCACGGATGCCACTGGTGTCTTCAATGTAGAGTTTGGGGTTTATCTGAAAAAACCTGAAGAGTGGGCTGCAGGCGTGACACGAGATGACCTGGTCAAGCGGGTAGAAGGCTATTTGCAGGCCATTCCCGGGATTGAATACAACTTCTCGCAATACATACAGGACAACGTGGCTGAAGCATTATCTGGTGTCAAGGGTGAGAACTCGGTGAAGATCTTTGGGGATGATCTTGAAGTGCTTCATGAAAAGGCATTGCAGGTGCAATCCATACTGCGCGGCATTGATGGCATGACGGATGTCGGCATTTTCCGTGAGCTGGGTCAGCCCACCATGAATATACGGGTCAATCGAGAAGCCAGTGCGCGCTTTGGGCTCAATGTAGCAGATATACAAAACCTGGTGATCAATGCCATTGGGGGTAGCCCTGTGAGCAAGGTGCTGGAAGGTGAGCGTTCATTTGATCTGGCGTTGCGTTTTCCTGAGGCACAACGTAATCGCCTGGACTTGATTCAGCGGTTGCTGGTGGATACGCCTGATGGGCAACGTATTCCTTTATCCATGGTCGCAACGGTGGAGCTCAGTGATGGCCCCTTCTTTATTTATCGAGAATCCGGACGCCGTTATATTGCTATCCGCTTTGGCGTGAGAGACAGGGATCTTGGCAGTGCGGCAGCGGAGGCACAGAAGCTGGTAAGCGAGCAGGTGGACCTGCCGCGTGGCTATAAAACTCAATGGGATGGACAGTTCAACCAGATGCAGGAAGCGCATAAAAAACTGGCAGTGATTGTCCCTTTAACCTTGCTGGCGATTTTTATCATGCTGTACTCTGCATTTGGCAGCGCCAAGGATGCCTCGTTGGTATTGTTGAATGTGCCATTTGCCACCATAGGTGGGATTGCGGCGCTTTATCTGGCAGGTGAGGAGCTTTCAATTTCCGCAGGAATAGGCTTTCTTTCCTTGTTTGGCATTGCCATCCAGGATGGTGTCATTCTTATCTCTTATATCAAGAGTTTGTATAATCAGGGTGAGCATGGGCTGCAAAAAGCCATTCTTGAAGGGGCGTCCATGCGCTTGCGTCCGGTGCTGATGACGGCCATGCTGGCAGGACTGGGATTGCTGCCAGCGGCATTGTCACAAGCGATTGGTTCCCAGGCGCAGCGCCCTCTGGCATTGGTCATTGTCGGAGGCATGGTCACTACGACCATACTGACCCTGCTTGTATTGCCAGTGGTGTTTGGGTGGATTTACCGTCACTATCCCAACAGTTCCCGCACCGAGAGTGCTTATTAAGAGAGGTTTATGCGCATACTGGTTGTGGAAGATGATGCGATTCTTGCTGAAGGAACGTGCGAGTCGCTATCCAAGGCAGGCTACGCAGTAGACCTAGCTGAAACCGGCACCAAGGCAAATGCCATGATAGAAGCTGACAGCTACGATCTTGTGCTTCTTGATATTGGCTTGCCAGGCATGGATGGGTTTGAGGTGCTACGACGCCTGCGCAAGCACAATCGCAATATTCCCGTGCTCATTATCTCAGCGCGCGACGATGTGGATTTTCGCGTCTATGGACTGGACCTGGGGGCTGATGACTTTATGCTCAAGCCCTTTGTGCTGGCGGAACTCCACGCACGTACTCGTGCCTTGTTGCGCCGCCATGCATTGAGTGAGCGCAACACACTTGCCTGTGGTCAATTGCTGATTGACCTGGGAGCACAACGCGCTCATGTAGCTGGGGAGCCGCTTGAACTTTCAATCCGCGAATGGGATGTCTTGGTCTATTTGCTACGCAATCTTGGCAAAGTGGTGCGTAAAGAGGCCATCGTGGAAACGCTTTGTGACTGGAAAACTGACATTACATTGAATGCCGTGGAAGTTTATATATCACGTCTGCGTAGCAAGCTGGATAGCCATGGGGTGCATATCCGCACAGTGCGCGGCTTTGGATACCTGCTGGAAGAGCCTGCGCAATGAGTGTTGCCAATAGCCTCAGACAAAAGCTCTTGAGATGGCTTTTGATCGCATTGAGCCTGCTGGTGGCTGTGGGGATTGTCACTGATTACTTCATGGCGCTCGAACCCGCGCGGGAAGTATATGACCAGCACCTGCTCAAGCTGGCATACAACATGGAGCGTAACCTGCCTGCCGATAAAAGTGCATGGACAGGTGCTTATCCAGCCATAGAGCGCTCGCTGCTCAAGAGTGAGCTGGATAGTTACGATGCGGCTAAAGCCGCCATCTTTGATGAGGCTGGACATTTTATTGCGGGAGAGTCTGGCCTGCCGATTAATCCTCCAGCTGTTGATGGCAAGCCGGTGTATTACGATGCCAAGTTCAATGGTGACCCGATACGCGTAGTTGCCTTGCGTAGCCAATCCTTGGGGGCCGTGCTCTATCTTGCGGAAACCACCTATAAACGTAACCGCTTGGTGCAGAAAACCTTGTTGCACATGATCGTGCCGGAGCTGATCTTTGCCATTTTTGCTATCGTGGTGCTGTGGGTGGGGGTAGGGCGAGGCTTGCAGCCTTTGGCGCAGATTCGTGCCCAGATCAATGCCCGTTCAGAAACAGACTTGAGCCCCATGGACGAGGGCAAAGCACCTGAGGAAATCCGCGAAATTATTACTGCGCTGAATTCCTTGCTGGCACGGCTGGATCAGTCACTCAAATTGCAGAATCAGTTCCTAGCTAACGCAGCTCACCAATTGCGTACCCCTCTGGCTGGGTTACAAATGCAGCTGGAGCTGTCTGGCGAGCAAAGTCCACAAGAACGTGAACAGTCGCATCAACGCATGTTGACCAGTACCCGGCGCATTGTTCGCCTGGCCAATCAGTTATTAGCCCTGGCCAGGGCAGAAGGGGAGGCTGACGTCAACAAGTTCACTCACATCAACATCAGCGATGCCATTCAAGACCTTGCTGCGGATTGGCTGACTCGGGCTTATGCAAAAAATATAGACCTGGGACTTAACCTGGAAAATGTACAGGTGGAAGCGAGTCGGTGGCAAATCCAGGAAATGCTCGCTAACCTGGTGGATAACGCACTGCGCTATACGCCGGTTGGAGGCAATATCACTATCCGCTGTTATGCAGATACAAATCAAGGTGTGATAGAAGTCGAAGACAACGGCCCCGGCATTCCACAAGATCAGCGTGAGCAGGTATTTGACCGTTTTTACCGGCTGGATGAAGGCCCGGAAGGGTGTGGCCTGGGCTTGGCGATTGTGCGTGAAATAGTGCGCCATCACGGTGGAAGTATCGCCATCAACCAGCCAATTGACGGCGTTGGCACATTAGTTACTATTCAATTGCCATTGGTAGCTGACCAGGGAAAATTAGGGAGGAGCTAGTAAGGTATTGATGTACTTGGTGCCCGGGCCGGAATCGAACCGGCACGACCTTAAAAAGGTCAGTTTATGTTGATATCGTTGATAATATCAACACAGTCATTCTCTTCGCGCTAATATCAACGCTTATAGATGTTGATACATCGTTGCTACAATTGCTCTTGAGATTTTCATTTCATGTATCTACAATGAGGATACTTAAATGGAGGTCTTATGAAACTCTCAATTCAAAAATGGGGTAATAGCGCAAGTGTCCGATTGCCTGCCGCACTCTTAGAGCAAATGGGTGCAGTAGTCGGTTCAGCGCTGGAAGTATCTATAACCAAGGAAGGCTTGTTATTGAAACCAGAGCGTCGACCACACTACAAGCTAACTGACCTGTTGGCGGAAATGCCGGCCGGAAAGCTGCCCTCTGTAGAAGGTTGGGATGAGATGCCTGTGGTTGGTCAGGAGACGCTGTAATGGCTTATATACCGGACCGGGGTGATATTGTTCACCTTGAGTTTGATCCTGCTGCTGGCAGTGAAATGAAAGGCCCTCATTTTGGTTTTATTGTAAGTCAGAAGGCCTTTAATAAATTGGGGCTGGCGGTCATCTGTCCGATTTCCCAAGGAGCTGCAGCTTCTGCACGCACATATGGCACGGTAGTGACATTAATGGGAAGTGGTATAGATACACAGGGTGCCATCCATTGCCATCAGATTAAATCCCTCGATTGGCGTATACGTAAGGCAAAACTAAAAGAAAGTGTGCCTGATTTCTTGCTGGATGAGGTATTGGCCAGGCTTGAGGCAATTATCCTCGGGTAAATAGTAAACACCTTAACTTTAATGTGTGCTGACCTTCAGCACAGATCTATGTCTGCAGAAATAAAAATCAAGCATGCCCTGCATGGAGCTATTGGCAAAGGTAATTGCGCCGGTAGAAATCAACGGGCATATTAAGCCATATAGTGGTAAGCAATTGGAGGTAGGTCTTAAGTATGGGCCTGAGTGGATAAAGGGCAGCTTCAATCTCGCATTTTTTGATCTGAAAGAAGATAACGCGCTAGTACCTGATCCTTTAACATTCATCCAGACTCAAATTGGTGATCGCAAGAACCGTGGTATCGAGCTGCAATCTGATTTGCGCATCAGTGACAATCTCTCAGCTCGTGTAAGCCTGACTCGCAATCATGCAACCCAGGACTATACGACGGTCAGCTCTGGACGGGCATTGCTCATCCCAGATCATCAAGCAACAGTCAAACTTAATTACAAGCACACACAAAGCACAATATTAAATGGCTTGAGGTTAAGTTTAGGCGTGCGCTACAACGGTAGCACCGAGGACAAAGCCAACCTTTCTGGTTATACCGTGCCTTCTTACACACTGGTTGATGCAATGGCGGTCTATCCGCTCTCAGCTCACTGGAGCTTGCAAGTCAATGCTACCAATCTTCTCAATAAGGAATATCTCAGCGTGTGTGAAAACACTTGTTTCTATGGTACCTCCAGGACGGTTGATGCTCAGTTGAGTTACTACTGGTAAGCGTCATTCTAAAGGCTGGATGGCCCAATACCGTCCAGCCTATTAGTATTTTTTGTGAGTCTTGCTCAATTAACGATGCGATTTTCCCCAATGCAAGTGCATTGTCCTGTTATGTAAGAAAGTCTTATGCGATTATGGACACTCAATGAATTACAAGTCAAATACCGTCAATATTGTTTTGCATTGCAGATTCAGCTTCCGAAGCGCGTCGATATTGAATTTTCTCATTATCGGCTACTCAATTCCGAGTAGTCGGTGATAGAATACTGCCTCGCTTCGTTCGAGGCGTTTCAGCACTCTCTCTTGCCCGGGTGGTGAAATTGGTAGACACAAGAGACTTAAAATCTCTCGACTGTAAGGTCGTGCCGGTTCGATTCCGGCCCCGGGCACCAAGTACACTCAATAAGTTATTCCTCGCTTCTAAAGTCCCAGTGCTATTGGCGGTTTTGAATATGAGATTTCACGCTCAACATTGGTTCTTTTAATATGGATCAGTCGATATTTCATCATATCTATTTATCACTGTCGAAATTACATCTATAGCTTTCCAAAATTACATTAGTATTAAATTTTTAAATTATTTAAATCAATTGCTTAGTTGATTGTTTGTGTTTTGCACGAGCTTTGCAAGATGTATGGCATCAGATCATTCATCTCTATTAATAGGACAAGGCTCATGACTAAACATGCATTGGTCGTTTCTGTGGTGACTTTGATAATCACCTCATTTTGGCAATGCTCAGGCCAGTGAAATCAAAATCGAGACAGGGATTCAACAGCTGGCTCGCAAAGCAGTGCTGCGGCCTACCAATCAGTTGTGGATGCAGCAGTGGCTAATCCATCCCACGGGTACGGCGCTAAAACGGTTGATATATATGATGGCATTTCAAACTTGGGTTTGTTTGGGGGTGGCCAATGCTGACTTTGCATTCAAGTCTACTGTGAATTTTGGTGTATCGGAAGCCAATGCCGGGTTGTGGGAGATTCGTTCAGGAGTGGATTTCCGTTACGGTGGGGCGGTGTTTGTTGAGGGTATTGTCTATGATTTCAAGACGCATGACATGTGGTGGTCTGGAAATTACGATAATACTTCGCAGTCTTTTGCTATCAGCTTGAATCTGGATGCTGGTAATCATGTATTGAATATCTATGGGCTGGAGCAATGCTGTGATGGTTCTCAGCAGGCACAATTCAAGGCATATGGCGCTGATCACTTTGTGACATTCAGTAGCACTGATGGATTGATTGCGGCTGTGCCAGAGCCTGAAACCTATGCCATGTTGCTGGCTGGTTTGGGGGTGATGGGTTTCGTGTCAACACGCAAGCGCAAGCAGGCAGCTATCTAACTTTATTTGGTGCATGATCAATGAGTTGGATTGTGGATGATGCCCATTGATGTAAATATTTCACCACTGATATTTTCCATGTAGCTTAATGGCAAATATCAGACTGAAAACCACCGCCCAATTAGTCGTGCCGGTGGTTTTTTTGTTTACTCTGTTGTCAATGTCATGGGGTGCGCTGGATGGTTGGTTGGGCATTCAAAGGTCTGGCTGCGGTAAATTAAGAAATCCACAGTCGTTAGTTCGATATAGAATGAATACCATGCGATTACTTATTTTGATTGGTTTGATCCTTGCCGGTTGTTCCAGCAATCCTGCTAATTACGTGCCCAGCAAGCCTGTGCCGCAAGACCGGGTGTATGCAAGTTACCCCAAGTTCTTTACCGGGGCCTATGTGACCGTGCGTCGTGATGCCGCACCTTCCGGCATAGGGCTGGGCTGTGAGAATGAGATATATATAGACAATATCCGCGCATACACTATTCTGCCTTCAGAATATGCCACGTTCTTTTTGACCGAGGGCAAGCATGTCATCAAGGTGGATACTGGGCGGGGCTCTTGTCAGGGCAGGCCTGGATCTGAGGAAATTACGATATCCAACGGTATTTCTCAGGAGTATAAGTTGATTAGTCCTCCTGGGGACCCTTTGAGGCTGTTCAGGATAATGTAGTGATCACCCAGATGTGTTAGAGAAGCAGTCTTCTTTTCTCTGCATCCTTTCTCTTTACAGCCTCAGCATCTTCCCGCCTGATCAATGTGACCATTTCATCTTGCAGCTTGCTCTGGTGAGCATCAACAGGCTGAACTGTATGATGGACTGTTCTGAATTTACACATATCCTAGTGTTAGTTTCGTAGTTATCTATTTTATTCAATTGGATATAGGTTAGTGTTAATGTAATTTAGATTTAATGGCATTGAAGATGTCATCGATTTTCTCAATACTTGAATATATTTTTGAGAGTAAATTATTTATTCATGCGGCTTATTTTATAAAGTAATTCCCATTAAAATGAAAAAAATGATACTTTTGATCTTGCATAGGGATATGCAAGCGTGATTTGATCATTTCACCTCATAATTAAGGAGAATTACATGTTAAAAGCCTCTTTTGCGGTCTATATGCTATGCGCTTTGATGGGTAGCGCAAACGCAGCAACGGCTTCGGATGAGTTGATCTTGAAGTTCATGGAAGTATCTAATGTCCGGGCGACGCTGGATGGAATGAGAGCAAATGCTGATAACGCTTTAAAGAATAATATGCTGCACTCTCTTGGTTACCAGCAACTTAATGACAAGCAAAAGAAAATTGCGGAGGAAGCAGGAGATAAAGCTGTCAAGATTCAGCAGGAAAATTTATCCTATGACGCCATTGTAAAGTTGATTCTTCCTCTTTATCGTCGTACGTTTACTCAAGAAGAGTTGCAGGCGGCGATCAAGTTTTATAGCTCGCCTGAGGGGAAATCCATTAACCAGAAGATGCCATTGCTCGCAAATGACTCGATGAAGTTGACTGCCGAGGTAAATCAGAAGGTTATTCCTCAATATCAGAAAATTGCTTTAGAGGCTGCAGAGCGTATCAAGCAGAGCAAGTAATCCTGATCTTGATGTTGGGGAGGTATTGTTGCTTGATAGCCTTGCCTGCCAGTTATTTCTTTACTGCTTCAGTCCTGGGATGGTCATCGTTACTGCGGAGCTGATGTTGTTCAATGCTCATGGCATGTTCCAGGCTGGTAGCTTCTGGTTTTTGCAGCAGGATGGATTCTACGGATTGATGAGCTGGCACGTCTGGCTGCATAAAGGAATAGAGTGGAAGCTGGATATTTTTTAAAGGTTCTGGAACCTGTGTGCGTAAATCCAGCAACACGGGTAAGCGAATAATCCCCGAATGTGCCACCGCAAACAATGTGATAGCGAGTGTCAGCAATACGATGATCATTTGTATACGACCACTGTCTCTATGCCTTCTATTTTCTTCCTGAAAGTCACTCAGGCTTTTCCAGGCCAAGCCCGCGACTTTATATGCATTCTTGCCTGACTCTTCAAGATCTTTGGTTTCCACCAAAGAGGTCAGTTGATATTTCATTTTTCGTAAATGCCAGATCCTGTCATCCTGCGTAAAGCATAAAAACCCATGCATTTCCGCCATTAACTCATTCAGGGTAAATGGGGTGTCCGAAATGGCTTTGTGCGCCACAATAAACCGCAGAAGCTCATAACGTTCCTTGGCTTCTGTTTGACGGCGATTGAGCAGGGTAGTGGTGAGGTAATATTTGAGGTTGGCTGTCCAGCGATGCAGCGGGGTAATGATGAAGGGTAATTCAAGTAACAGCCTGGATAATGAGGTATACCTGCGGAATGCGCTGATTCCAGCAACGGAGTATTGATATTCAACAACCAGGTTATTGTAAGCGAAGCGCTCTATAGGGCTGGCAATGACATTGCGGGACAAGGCGCCTTCAGGGCTGACAGATTGCCCGTAGACATTGCTGTTATCCACTGACAGGATTTTTTGCACCCCGAATTGTGAGTTGGTGACAACAATGTTGAATTTATGATCCCGTTTACCGAGGATCATAATCATGAGTAGCCAGAGATTAAGTTTCATTTATATCATTTTATAGTTGTGTTGCCGTTAGGCTTAATTGCTATTGTATTGAATATGGTGAGGAAATGACATCTTTCTGACACGCTGATGAATCCTGGCAGGAATAAGCTTCCGTCATTGATTGCTTAATAAAAAAGCCTGCATCAGCAGGCTTTTTTGATTGGATATACAGCGTATCAGCTTAATGCTTGAGCAATTCTATCCAGTGCATTGCGCAGGTTGTCCATGGACGTGGCAAACGAGATGCGGAAATATCCCTCGGCACCAAAAGCTGAGCCCGGTACAACGGCAACCCCGACTTTTTCGAGCAGATATTCCGAAAGCGCCATATCAGTGGCTTCCGGGATTTTGCCTGCCTGATGCAAGTTGGCAATGGCTTCGCGTGCATCCGGGAAGGCATAGAATGCACCGCCCGCTTTGATACACTTCAAGCCCTTGATAGTATTGAAGCGGTTCACTACATATTCATGGCGTTCACGGAAGGCATCCAGCATAGGGGTAATACATTCCTGAGGGCCTTCCAATGCAGCTTGTGCAGCCACCTGGGAAATAGAGGTTGGATTGGATGTGGATTGTGATTGCAGAATTTCCATAGCCTTGATGATCTTGGCCGGACCTGCAGCATAGCCGATACGCCAGCCCGTCATGGAGTAGGCCTTGGAAACGCCGTTCAATACAATACAGCGATCCTTCAATTCAGGGGTGGCATTAAGGATGTTGTAAAACTGATCGCCAGTGAGATTGACGTGTTCATACATGTCATCGGTGGCTACCAGGATGTGCGGGTGCTTCTTCAGCACTTCCCCCAAGGCTTTTAACTCTTCTAGTGTATACACGGCACCTGTGGGATTGGATGGCGAGTTGATCATGAACAGCTTGGTTTTCGGGGTGATCGCAGCTTCCAGTTGTGCCGCTGTGAGCTTGAAACCTTGCTCGATGCCACATTCGATGATGATGGGCTTGGCCCCGGCCACCAGTGCAATATCTGCATAGGACACCCAGTAAGGCGCAGGGACAATTACTTCGTCACCCGGATTGAGCACGGCCAATGCCAGATTGAAGATACATTGCTTGCCGCCCACACCAACAATCACTTCCTTGTCTGTGTAGTCAAAACCGTTTTCATTCTTGAATTTTGCGACGATGGCTTTTTTCAAGCCCGGGATACCTGCCACCGGGGTGTATTTGGTAAAGCCTTGGTCTATGGCTTTTTTTGCAGCGTCTTTAATGTGCTGTGGGGTATCAAAATCCGGCTCACCTGCACCCAGACCGATAATGTCGCGGCCTTCGGCCTTGAGCTTTGCGGCACGTGCAGTAACTGCAAGCGTGGGTGATTCTTTAATGGATTGAACGCGCTGCGAGAGTTCCAAGATCAAAATCCTATGAGTGGTTATAGAGACTACGGCAAAACCCTAATTTTACTCATATTATTATGCTTGCGAAATATGGCAGTGCGCGATATTCGCTGCAAGGAGCTAATTTTCTACGTTAGAAAGCCATTTTTTCAGCATTGTTCGGTGCAAGTGATGGCTTTGCGGAATTCTGCCGCCAGATTTTCACTGATTTTTGCCAGGCTTTGCTCTATCTGGTGAGTCTCAATCTTGTCACCATGTTTCGATGCAATCAAACCCAGGCGGAAGAGGGCGTCGGTATTGTTTTCATCCAGGGATACTGCGTGTTTGTATGATTGTTCTGCCAGCACGAGATCCTTCAATTGTTCTTGCGCAAAGCCCAGTTCATACCAGGCATCGCTGCTGTCTGGCTCTGCCTGGGTCCAGCGTGATGCAATATCAGCCATGCCTTGCCAGTCTTTTTGTAGCTCAGGGATGGCAATGAGCAGGAAATACAACCTGGACTGCTGGCTGGCTTCCCATAAGGCCTGGCCAGCCAAGGGAAAGGTGGTTTCTGGCTCACGTTGTTGCAGCAGATTTAACCACTCGATGGGCATGGCGTAATAATAAGCCTGCCTGCCTATGGTTTTGAATGTGTTGATGCCAATAAGCTTGCCATCCATATCGTAAAGGCCGCTGCCACTGGCGCCGAGCGAGAATTTGGCTGAGCTGCGGATAATGTTGCCCTGGTCCATCGAATAAATGGATTTGATGCTACCCACAGACACCATGGGCGAGGCAACACCATTGGAGTGGCCGATCGAGGTGACTTCCTGGCCTTTTTTCAGGTGACTGCTTTCACCAATCTGCACGGGTTTGAACGGTAATTCAGCGGTCTTTAACAAACACAGGTCGTGCCAACGATCCGCCTGCACTGATTCGACCTGGTAAACATCTTCACCGCGGGAAACCCAGGGTTGCCCTGTTTCGCGGAAAATATGGCAATTGGTGAGCACCTTGTTGCTCGCTACCACAATGCCAGAGCCATAACCCAGGCCACCGTCAGTACGATATCCCCGCACCATGACGGTGGAGAAGAATGGCTCTATCATTTTTTGCCTGTCATACGCTTCCGCAATGGGGTGGAAGGCAAGTAAACCAGTGATTAACATCAGATAGCGCATACCACCTCCGAGCGTTAAAGCCATCAGGTTAAGGCAGGAATTGATACCAATCAGCCAACAGGCATACATAGATGATGCATGCCTGTTAAAATCGTCTATCCACTCTATTGGTTATCGCTGTGATTGTCACTTTCCCAAATAGCAAATACAAGCTTTTTCAACCATTTCCGCCAGCTGGAGACCAGCCAGCTGCCATCGAAAAACTCACCGAAGGCATCAACCAGGGACTTAAGTTTCAGACCTTGTTGGGCGTGACTGGTTCCGGCAAGACCTACACCATGGCCAACGTGATTGCGCGTACCGGCAGGCCTGCGATTGTGATGGCGCCGAATAAAACGCTGGCAGCGCAGTTGTATTCCGAGTTCAGGGAGTTTTTTCCTGAAAGCGCTGTGGAATATTTTGTTTCCTACTACGATTATTACCAGCCTGAAGCCTATGTGCCTTCACGCGACCTGTTTATTGAAAAAGATTCCAGCATCAATGAACACATTGAGCAGATGCGTTTGTCCGCGACCAAGGCTTTGCTTGAACGTGAGGACTGCATTGTGGTTGCCACAGTGTCTGCCATCTATGGTATCGGTGACCCTGGGGAATATCATGGCATGGTGCTGCATGTTCACCTAGGCATGAAAATTACCCAGCGTGATATCGTCAACAAGTTGATTGGCATGCAGTATGACCGTAATGACTTTGATTTCTCGCGCGGGGCTTTTCGGGTAAGAGGCGATGTAGTGGATGTATTCCCATCGGAAAATAGCGAGACAGCGGTGCGTATCAGTCTGTTTGATGATGAGATTGAAAGCATCACCATGTTCGATCCTTTGACCGGGCAGATTTTCAACAAGATCCACAACTTCCGCATTTTCCCATCCAGCCATTATGTAACCGCCCGCGAAGCGACTATCCGCGCGATGGAGACGATCAAGCATGAGTTGCGTGATCGTGTGGACTTTTTTATCAAGAACCACAAGCTGGTCGAGGCGCAACGCATAGAGCAACGCACCCGGTTTGACCTGGAAATGCTCAATGAGATTGGCTTTTGCAAGGGTATCGAGAACTATAGCCGTCACCTGACAGGGCGCTCACCCGGTGATGCCCCGCCGACCCTGATTGATTACCTACCTGATAATGCGCTCATGATCATAGACGAAAGCCATGTCACCGTGCCTCAGGTCGGCGGCATGTATAAGGGAGACCGTGCGCGCAAGGAAAACCTGGTGGATTATGGTTTCCGTCTGCCTTCTGCGCTGGATAACCGTCCGCTCAAGTTTGATGAGTTTGAGCGCATCCTGCGCCAGTGTATTTTTGTCAGTGCAACCCCGTCGGAATATGAAGCCACACACCAACAACAAGTAGTGGAGCAGGTGGTGAGGCCTACCGGGCTGATTGACCCGGAGATTACGGTGAAACCAGCCGATACCCAGGTAGATGATTTGCTGTCCGAGATCAAGCTTAGAGTAGATATCAAAGAGCGCGTGTTGGCAACGACACTGACCAAGCGTATGGCAGAAGACCTGACGGATTACCTGGCTGAACATGGTGTCAAAGTGCGCTACCTCCATTCGGACATTGATACAGTGGAGCGGGTGGAAATCATCCGTGATTTGCGCCTGGGCGAGTTTGATGTATTGGTAGGCATCAATTTGCTGCGTGAAGGGCTGGATATTCCTGAAGTCTCGCTTGTGGCGGTATTGGATGCCGACAAGGAGGGTTTTCTTCGCTCGGAACGCTCCCTGATTCAAACCTCAGGCCGGGCCGCACGTAATCTGAATGGTCAGGTGATTTTTTATGCCAACAAGATTACACGCTCAATGAAGGCGGCGATGGATGAAACCTTGCGGCGGCGTGAGAAGCAGATAGCCTTTAATACCGAACACGGCATTATTCCAAGAGGTGTGACCAAGCGTATTAAAGACATTATCGATGGCGTGTACGATAAGGATGAT
Source organism: Methylobacillus gramineus (assembly GCF_020532675.1). Lineage (GTDB taxonomy): Bacteria > Pseudomonadota > Gammaproteobacteria > Burkholderiales > Methylophilaceae > Methylobacillus > Methylobacillus gramineus. The sequence goes on from NZ_JAJAVE010000001.1 coordinate 713,187, forward strand.
GCAAAGCGTGAGCGCAAGGCGGCTGAGGAGCAGGCCAGTTACGATGTCATGAGCGAAAAGCAGGTATTGAAGGAAATGAAGCGCCTGGAAAAAGCCATGCATGACAGTGCAAAAAACCTGGAGTTTGAGAAAGCAGGAGAATTCAGGGATCAGCTGAAGAAAATGAAAACCATGTTTTATGGTGCAGTCATGCCGGATGATATGCCCAAGTAACCCTCACTTTCATCAAGCGCAATCATTGCACAAAAAAGCCCTGACAAGTCAGGGCTTTTTTTATGACGAGTGCGTTGTCAGATTACTTCTGAGTTTCCACCATCACCAATGGTTCAGCCGCGGGGGCATCAGTGGCAGCTGGTTGTTGCCATGCCGCTGTCTTGCGTGTGCCACGTTTAGCTGGCTCTTCAGCAGCTGGAACGACTGCTGCTGATGCATCGGCCTTTGTTTCCACCAACTGCATACCTGTTGCGGCAAGATCAACCGGCTTTGCTGCTGGCTCTGCCTTGCGACGACGAGGAGCACGCGGTTTCTTTTCTGGCTTGGCTTCTGCTTCTGCCGCTTCTGTAGCAACTTCAGCATCTACCTTGGCGGTGGATTTTTTACTTTCCACTACTTCCAATGTGCTTGCAGCAACCGGTTTTGCCTTGGTTTCCTTGACGGGGGCAACCGATGACTGTTGTTCAATGGCGGCAGCTTCAGTTTTTACCGGCTCAAGCGTTACCTCTGGCTTGGCCTCTGTTTTTACAGTGTCTACCTTGACTGGAGCCACGGTTTCAACTCTGGTTTCTAGCACAGGTGCGGTAGTCACTGGCTTCTGTGTATCTTCAGCAGACACGGTTTGCTCAGTCTGCAGAACTTCATCGGTGGCATTCTGGCGGTTTTCACGTGGCCCGTTTTCATTACGTGGCTGACGCTCACGACGACCATTGCGACCACGACGACCACCGCGTTGCTCTGTATTGGCCTCTACTACTGCACCAGTTTCAGATTGCAGCGCTGCTGGCTGAGCATTCGGCTGTTGCTGCGGTTTTTGCTGACGTTCACCGCGCTCTTGCCGCTCTGGTCTTTCCTGGCGAGGTTGTTGTTGTGCGTTGGCGCGTGGCTCTTGCGGCTGGCGTTTCTCATTGTTGCCGCGAGGCTGTTGTTCCTTGCGATTGTCGTTACGTGGTTGTTCAGTACGTTCGCCACCTTGTGCATTACGGTCATTGCGATTGTTACGACCATTACGACGCTGATTCTGATTGCGACCACTCTGTTCGCGGCGTGGAGTCTCTTCTGCCGGCTTGTCTTCAGGCTTGGAAGTTGTCACGCTGGACAGCCAGGATTTGAATCGTCCCAACAGGGAAACACTGGCGACCGGTTTTTCCTTAACGGTTGGCGCTGGGGAGGCTGGGGTAATACCCTTGACTGCTGCTTCCACCTTAACTGCCTTCACTTCCTGGGCAACAACCGCCTCTATGGACTCAGATGGCAATTCCACCATTTCATAGCTGGCACGACCAGTGTCTTCTACATCATCATGGCGAATACGCAAAATGTTGTAGTTAGGTGTTTCAAGGTGGATGTTAGGAATCAGGACAACCTGTACCCCCATACGCTGTTCAATCTTGTGAATTTCAGCGCGCTTTTCATTGAGCAGGAAGGTGGCCGCTTCAACAGGCAATTGAACCTGGATGATGGCACTGTTTTCCTTCATTGCTTCTTCCTGGGTAATACGCAGGATGTGCAGGGCGGTTGATTCTATACCACGAATGTGGCCAGTACCGTGACAGCGCGGGCAAGGAATATGGTTAGACTCACCCAGGCTTGGGCGCAGGCGTTGGCGGGACAGTTCTAGCAGGCCGAAGCGTGAAATCTTGCCGGTTTGCACACGAGCACGGTCATGATGCAGTGCGTCACGCAAGCGGTTTTCCACTTCGCGCTGATTGCGCTGGCTTTCCATGTCAATAAAGTCGATGACAACCAAACCGCCCAAGTCACGCAAGCGTAATTGGCGCGCTACTTCATCGGCGGCTTCAAGGTTGGTATTAAAAGCAGTTTGCTCGATGTCGCTGCCCTTGGTGGAGCGGCCGGAGTTGACGTCAACTGAAACCAGGGCTTCAGTGTGATCAATAACGATAGCACCACCGGATGGCAAGCGTACTTCACGCGAGAATGCAGACTCGATCTGATGTTCGATCTGGAAGCGTGAGAATAATGGGATTTCATCGTGATAAAGCTTAACGCGCGACACATTACCTGGCATCACGTGATTCATGAACTGAACAGCTTGCTCATGGATATCAGGCGTATCAATCAGGATTTCACCGATATCAGGCTGGAAGTAATCGCGGATCGCACGAATAACCAGGCTGCCTTCCTGATAGATCAGGAAAGGGCCACTTTGAATGGTGGATGCACTTTCAACTGCTGTCCACAATTGCAGCAGGTAGTTAAGATCCCATTGCAGTTCTTCCACGGTACGGCCAATCCCTGCAGTACGGGCGATGATGCTCATGCCGCTTGGTACTTCCAGCTGGGCCATGGTGTCACGTAGTTCGTTGCGGTCTTCGCCTTCAATACGACGTGATACCCCGCCGCCACGAGGGTTGTTCGGCATTAATACCAGATACCGGCCCGCCAGGGAGATAAAGGTGGTCAGGGCCGCGCCCTTGTTGCCTCGTTCATCCTTGTCGACCTGAACAATCAGTTCCTGGCCTTCTTTGAGTACGTCCTGGATACGGGCGCGACTGGCTTCACTATCATTCTGGAAGTAGCTGCGAGCGACCTCCTTGAATGGCAGGAAACCATGACGATCAGTACCGTAGTTAACGAAGGCAGCTTCTAGGGATGGTTCGATGCGGGTGATGATACCCTTGTAGATATTGCTTTTACGTTGTTCCTTGCCGGCGGACTCAATATCGAGATCGATAAGTTTTTGTCCGTCAACAATAGCGACGCGGAGTTCTTCCGATTGCGTCGCATTAAATAGCATGCGTTTCATTGATGTATTACTCCCGCGCTCTTAAGCGGGTAACAGACCGTACCATTTCTGGCGGCGGAGCAGTGCTATGACTGAAGTGTCATATGAGCCTGTCATGCAGGCCACATTAACACGATACGAGCAGATTAAAATCCGCAGGAGGTAACGCGAAACAATAGTTTCTCAATTTTTCGGCTAGGCAATTATTTGCCTTCAGGCCGCTTCTTCCTGAGTGCTGTGTAGCACATACAGTAGCGTCTTGAGCTACTTGGAAAAAGATTTTCTAATATCGATATGGTTCGGTATCAGCTTGAATTTGTTAACGAAAGCTTTCGTAAACTATTGGGTTCTAAACCCCGATACGTCTATTCTGTCTCGGATTAGCCGTCATTATCGGCTAATATGCTATTTTTTTCAGTCTATCCTGGGCCGTGCGCCACATTAAGAATTTTGGTCTGCGGCGGCTAGAGCGCATTATTTCTATTACAAAATCGCTACTTATTTCAATTGGCGAGCGAGTTAACCAAAGTGTTTTCCAGTGCGGGTAAATCATTCCCGAAGAAGCGCTTAGCGCATTTACTTCAAGATCGACGTAGTATAGGTGAGATGGCTAATTTAAGCAAAACAAGAAATCAATTTAATCCCGCCGCAGTCAACCTACTGACAATAGATGAAGCTAGTGAAGGGCAGCGAATCGATAATTTCCTGGCCAAAACCCTGAAAGGGGTTCCTAAAAGCCATATTTACCGCATTCTTCGCAGTGGAGAAGTGCGTGTTAACAGCAAGCGTGCAGATGCGAGTTTCAAGCTTAGCTTAGGGGATCAGGTGCGGGTGCCACCCGTGAGAATGGCCCTGCAAGACGCTGAATCAACACCTAAAGCACCAGCCGTTTCCAAGTTTGAACATGCGATAGTGTTTGAAGATGATGCCATGCTGGTATTGGATAAGCCTGCTGGATTTGCTGTGCATGGCGGCAGCGGCATCAGTCGTGGCGTGATCGAGCAATTGCGGCTGGAACGTCCGCATGCCAAGTTCCTGGAGTTGGTGCACCGGCTGGACAGGGAAACCTCGGGTGTATTGATGCTGGCCAAGAAGCGCAGTGCACTGGTGGCATTGCATGATGCGATCCGCAACAATCAAACCGATAAGCGCTATCTTGTGCTGGTGCATGGGCAATGGACTGACCAGAAGCGCAAGGTCAAGCTGCCTCTGCATAAGTATGTATTGCCGAGTGGTGAACGTCGTGTGTCTGTGCAGGATGACGGTCAGGATTCGGAAACTATCTTCTATCTGCGTAAATCCCTGGGTGAATTTACCTTGCTGGAAGCACAGTTGGTGACAGGACGCACGCACCAGCTACGTGTGCAGCTCTCTCACTTGGGTTTCCCAATTGCAGGCGATGATAAGTATGGAGACTATGCAGTCAATAAAGCTTTGCAAAAGCGTGGATTAAAACGCATGTTCCTGCATTCGGCAGAAACCGCATTGCGTCACCCACTTAACGGAGAAAAACTGAAATTGATCGCCCCTTTGCCTAAAGAGCTTGAGAAGTTTCTTAATACGCTTGAGTCTGCCAGGGAGCTGCCCAGTGAGTAAGCGTTTTGACCTGATTGTATTTGACTGGGATGGCACACTTGCCAACTCAACCCAGATTATTGTCGACAGTATACGAAAATCCGCGCTTGAGGCTGGGCTTGATGATCCAGGGCAAGAGGCCGCCAGCAGTATTATTGGTCTGGGGCTGCGTGAAGCGATACAGCAACTGTTTGGTGTCATTACCCAGGAGCAGCTCCAGCATATGGCTACACGCTATAACGTGCACTACCATGCGCGCGAAGATGATGTGGTGTTGTTTGCAGGCGCAAAACATGCCGTCTCCCGATTAAATGATCAGGGGTATATGCTGGGCGTGGCCACCGGCAAGGGACGTAAAGGCTTGAATCATGCGCTTGAACACAGTGGCCTGGGAGCCTATATGCATGGAACGCGTTGCGTGGATGAGTGCCAGTCCAAGCCGCATCCACAGATGTTACTGGAATTGATGGATGAGTTCGGCGTAGAGCCTGAGCGTACATTAATGGTGGGTGATACCAGTTTTGATCTGCAGATGGCACAAAATGCAAAGGTTGCCAGTCTTGGTGTGACCTATGGTGCGCATCCGCTTGAGCGCTTGCTGCCCCATTCGCCGCTGGCACATTTTGATGATTTTGCTACACTCGACCAATGGCTGGTATTGAACGCTTAATTTGCCATAGTCAGGATCTGATTGATGGTGGTCAGGGTGTGCGTTTTGATCTTCCTGAACTTGGGGCGCGTATCACCGGCTTTGCCATTCGTTTCAATGGTAAGGTGTATGCCTATATCAATCGGTGTGCGCATGTGCCGATTGAACTGGACTGGAATCATGGCGAGTTTTTTGATTTCACTCAGCAGTACCTGATATGTGCGACGCATGGAGCGCATTATCAGCCAGATACCGGATATTGTGTGGCCGGGCCTTGCCGGGGCCAGATGCTGGAACCTATACAGGCAAGAGAGCAGGACGATACTATATTGATTAACCTGGAAAGTTGAATGAATGTCTGATAATCACCCAAATGGCTCCAATTGGGAGCGTGATACCCTGCATCAACTGGCACTGGCCACTGTCAAGGAACAGCGGCGCGCTCGTCAATGGGGCATCTTCTTCAAGTCGGTAGGATTTACTTATTTATTTATTGTTTTGTTCTATGCCTTGGGCTGGAATGAGGGTTCCAGTGCTTCAGTGGAACATACCGCACTGATTGATATCAGTGGTGTGATTGGTAGCGACGATGCCGTCAATGCCGATTCTGTGGTGTCCAGTCTGCAATCTGCGTTTGATAGCAAGGGCACCAAGGGCATTATTCTGCGCATCAATAGCCCGGGCGGAAGTCCGGTGCAGGCAGGTATCATCAACGATGAAATCAAGCGTCAGCGTAAATTGCACCCGAATATCCCGGTATATGCGGTGGTGCAGGATATTTGTGCTTCAGGTGGTTATTACATTGCCGTTGCCGCGGACAAGATCTATGTAGATAAGGCCAGCATTGTGGGTTCCATTGGAGTGCTCATGGACGGATTTGGCTTTACCGGTGTCATGGACAAAGTGGGGGTTGAGCGCCGCTTGATGACGGCTGGTAGTAATAAAGCGATGCTGGATCCATTTTCCCCCGTGAACCCTAAACACAAGGAGTTTGCTCAGCAGATGCTGGATCAAATCCATGCCCAGTTTATTGCAGTAGTGCGCGAAGGCCGTGGCAAACGCCTCAAGGAAACAGAAGAAACGTTCAGCGGCTTGTTCTGGAGTGGTGAAGCCAGTGTCGAAATGGGATTGGCAGATGCCTTGGGTAGTGCTGATTATGTTGCTCGCGAAGTTATCAAGCAGGAAAACGTGGTGGACTTTACCGCGAAGGAAGGGCTAGCTGATCGTTTTGCCAAGCGCCTTGGTGCTAGTGTCAGTGCCAGTTTCCTCGGCAAGAAATTGAATCTGGAATAAATTCAAAGTGCATGCCGCAAGGCAATAAAAAAGCCACGATGTTTCGTGGCTTTTTTATTTTATATCAAAGAATTGCTATCTGAATTTAAGGTGATTCATTAGACCGTTGGTTGAGCTGTCGTATTCTGTTGAATGCTTGTTATCGCTCAGTTGAGGCAAGATTTTCTTGGCTATCTGCTTGCCATATTCCACGCCCCATTGGTCAAACGAATTGATGTTCCAAATGATGCCTTGAACAAAGATTTTGTGTTCATAGATGGCAATCAGCTTGCCCAGCGTCTTCGGTGTCAGCTTGTCGAACAGAATGGTGGAGGTGGGGCGGTTGCCTTCAAATACCTTGTGCGGCAGTAATACTTCAAGTTCCTCACCGCTAAGGCCTTGTGCGACTAGCTCAGCCTTGGCTTCATCCAGTGTCTTGCCTTGCATCAGTGCGCTGGTTTGCGCAAAACAATTGGCCAGCAGGATCAAGTGATGCTCATTGCCATTGTTACCAAGTTGATATTGGCTTTCAAGCGGCATCATGAAGTCGCAAGGGATCAGGCGGTTACCTTGGTGAATTAGTTGATAAAACGCATGCTGGCCATTGGTGCCAGCCTCGCCCCAGATGATGGGGCCGGTGGTGCATTGCACAACCCGCCCATCGCGGGCAATAAACTTGCCATTGCTTTCCATGTCTGCTTGTTGCAGATAGGCAGGGAAGCGGGCAAGGCCTTGGTCGTAAGGCAGGATAGCCAGGCTGTCGGCACCAAAGAAGTTGTTATACCAGACACCCAGCATGGCCATGATCACCGGGATGTTTTCTTCAAGCGGTGCCGTGCGGAAGTGCTGGTCTATTTCATGACCGCCAGCGAGTAATTCTTCAAAATTATCCATGCCAATATAAATGGCGATGGATAAGCCGATGGCTGACCAGAGAGAATAACGGCCGCCTACCCAGTCCCAGAACTCAAACATATTGGAGGCATCAATGCCAAACTTTTTTACTTCATCAGCATTGGTGGAAATCGCCACAAAGTGCTTGGCTACATGAGATTCATCTTTGGCCGTTTCCAGGAACCAGTTACGCGCTGATAGCGCATTTGTCATGGTTTCCTGGGTGGTAAATGTCTTGGATGCGACAATAAATAATGTCGTCTCAGGATTGCACCCTTGCAATGTTTGAGCGAGATGTGTGCCGTCGATATTGGAAACGAAGTGTGCGTTCAGGCCAGCCTGGGCGTATGGCTTCAGAGCGCCACATACCATGACCGGCCCCAGATCCGAGCCGCCGATACCGATATTGACGATATCGGTAATGCGTTTGCCGCTATAGCCTTTCCATTCACCAGAGCGGATGCGGTCACTAAAGCTGCGCATCTGATTCAGTACCCGGTTGACTTCCGGCATCACATCCTTGCCATCTACATGAATGGGTGTGTTAGTGCGGTTGCGCAGGGCCGTATGTAACACCGCGCGATTTTCAGTGAAGTTGATTTTTTCACCGGAAAACATTCGGTCACGCCATTCTTCTACTTTTGAATCTCGAGCCAGCTTGAACAGTAGCGGCAAGGTCTCGTCGGTAATGCGGTGCTTGGAGTAGTCAAGCAGCAGCCCTTCAGTTTTTAGGGAGAACTTCTCAAATCGTCGCCCATCCCTGGTAAACAAGTCACGCATCTGGAGGGGGAGGATTTCTTGATAATGAGCGCTGAGGTCATGCCATACCGGACAGTTTGTTGGGTTCGTCATTGCGAGTTTATATGTTTATTTAGGATTGGAGGTTTCTGGTCAAAAATTACTGGGCACGAGATATATCAATGCCAGTGACGGGTTAGGCTAGTAGTTTAAGTCTAAATGGTTTTGCCTGTCTCACTATTACTGACCAAGTTTAATCTTAATGATTCTATTCAATTCTGCGTAAATAAACAATTTTAAGTCTGATTGCTATGATCCTGCCTGATCCGGATTTGAATTAACCAAACCTGACTTTTGTGTGACCATAATGAGATAGTGTATGGCTGATCAGGGAAAATGATTGATTAATTGACATTTTCTGGCTATGATCTCGGGTTTTCCACCTTGCCTTACCGTTTTCGCATGCGGGAGGCTATTAATCCAAAAGGAGAGTTTATGCGTCATTATGAAGTAGTATTTATTGTCCATCCGGACCAGAGCGAGCAAGTGCCAGCAATGATCGAGCGCTATCGCACACTGGTAACCGCCAACGGTGGTGCTATCCACCGCCTGGAAGACTGGGGTCGTCGCCAACTGGCTTACCCAATCCAGAAAATCCACAAGGCACATTACGTGCTGATGAATATCGAATGTAATCAGGCTGTGCTGGATGAGCTTGAGCATGCTTTCAAGTTCAATGATGCCGTGTTGCGCCACCTGACACTGAGCACCAAAGAAGCCGTGACTGCACCATCCCCGATGATGAAGGAAGAAAAATCCAAGTCATTGCTGGCTGCCAAGGATGAAGCTGCTGCACCGGTTGCAGAGCAAGCATCTGCTTAAGTGAGTTTTAATCGGCTGGAGTTGAGCGCCGAGCTCGCAAAAATTGCAGAGCTACGCTACACCCCGGCAGGAATACCAGTATTGAGCTTTCATCTGCTTCATGTTTCTGAGCAGGTTGAAGCAAAAATGAAGCGCAGGGTTGAGTGTGATGTGCCGAGTATGGTCATGGGCCAACTGGCACTGGAAACGCAAACAATTGCTGAGGGTACGCAGGTCAATGTGACCGGTTTCCTCGCAAAGCGTAGCCTCAAGAGTGCGCAGCTGGTATTGCATATCCAAACATTAGAAAAAATTATCTGAAAGGTTTTATCATGGCACGTGACATGTTTAAGCGCCGCCGCTACTGCCGTTTCTCGGCAGAGGGCATCAAGGAAGTAGATTACAAGGATGCAGATCTGTTGAAGGATTTCATCAATGAAAACGGCAAGATCATCCCTGCACGTATTACCGGAACCAAGGCTAGATATCAGCGCCAGCTGACAACTGCAGTGAAGCGCGCTCGCTTCCTTGCGCTTCTGCCATACACTGACAAGCACTAAGGGGTTAGATCATGCAAGTTATTCTGTTAGAAAAAGTAGTAAACCTGGGTAATCTTGGTGACATCGTTAAGGTAAAAGACGGTTACGGCCGTAATTTCCTGATTCCTCAAGGCAAGGCAAAGCGTGCCACCGAGTCCAACAAGGCCGAATTTGAAGTACGCCGCGTAGAACTGGAAAAGCAACAAGCTGCTCAACTGGCTGTTTCTCAGCAACGTGGTGAGAAGCTGGCTGGCTTCCTGCTGCAAGTGACGCAAAAGGCCGGTGTTGATGGTCGCCTGTTTGGCTCAGTGACCACTGGTGACATTGCTGAAGCGCTGACTGCGCAAGGCTTTGAAACTGCGAAGTCTGAAGTGCGTCTGCCAGATGGTCCTCTAAAGACTATTGGCGATCATCAGATCAGTATTGCATTGCACCATGATGTCGTAGTGGAAATCACTGTTTCCGTACTGGGTGAGCAATAATCCAGCACTGTTTTTTTAAGCAGGGTTGAGTAAAAAAGGCTGCGTATGCAGCCTTTTTTATTGGGTGGCATTGTTATAATGCCGCATGGCTGACGATACCTTAGATTCCCTTAAACTTCCCCCGCATTCCGTAGAAGCTGAACAATCCGTACTGGGTGGGCTTTTGCTTGAAAACGAGGCCCTGGATAGAATTGCCGACCTGCTGGGGCCCGGTGATTTTTATCGCCATGACCACAGATTGATTTTTGATCATATCTGCCGCCTGATTGAGCGTACTAAACCAGCAGATATCGTGACTGTTGCTGAGTCGCTTGAGAATTCAGCCGAGTTGTCTAGTGTGGGTGGCCTCGCCTATCTGGGCGCACTGGCACAAAACACGCCAACAGCCGCCAATATCCGCCGTTATGCAGAAATCGTGCGTGAGCGTGCCATTATGCGCAAGCTGGTGGAGGTGGGCTCAGGCATTGCCGAGAGTGCTTATAACCCGCTGGGGCGCGATGCGCAGCAGTTGCTGGATGAGGCCGAAGCCAAGATTTTCCAGATTGCTGAAGGTGGCAAGCGCTCGACCCAGGGGTTTCTCGACATGAAGACCATCCTGCCACAGGTGGCTGATCGTATCGACTATCTGTATCAGCGTGATAATCACACTGATGTGACCGGCATTCCTACTGGTTTTTCCGATCTGGATTCCATGACATCTGGCATGCAGGCAGGTGACCTGATTATTGTGGCAGGCCGACCTTCCATGGGTAAAACCGCGTTTTCCCTCAATATCGCAGAAAATGTAGCATTGGATACTGGCTTGCCTGTGGCCGTGTTTTCGATGGAAATGGCGGCTACGCAGCTGGTGACGCGTATGATAGGCTCGATAGGCAAGCTGGATCAGCATCGCATGCGTAATGGCAATCTGGAAGATGAAGACTGGGTCAGGTTGACCACTGCGCTAGGTAAGCTGAATGAGGCACCGGTCTACATCGATGAAGGCGCGGGCCTCACTTCATTTGACGTGCGTGCAAGAGCGCGGCGTTTACACAGGCAAACCGGCAAGCTGGGACTGATCGTCATCGATTACTTGCAGTTGATGACAGGGGCGGCAGGGCGGCAGAGTGAGAACCGTGCGACCGAAATCTCGGAAATATCCCGCTCGCTCAAAGCCTTGGCTAAAGAGTTGGATGTGCCAGTGATTGCACTTTCCCAGCTCAACCGAAGTGTGGAGCAGCGGCCGGACAAGCGGCCGGTGATGTCTGACTTGCGTGAGTCCGGGGCGATTGAACAGGATGCGGATTTGATCCTGTTTATTTATCGCGATCAAGTCTATAACCCCGACAGTCCAGACAAAGGAACGGCCGAAATCATTATTGCCAAGCAGCGTAATGGCCCGATTGGCCGTGTCCGATTGACCTTTATCGGTGAGAACACCCGGTTTGAAAACTTTGTCGGTCAATACGACGACAGTTACGGCGAATAACCATGCGTGCAATTCAGGCCACCGTGAATCTGGCAGCATTACGTCATAATCTGGCAGTGGTGCGCAAATTTTCCCCGGCCAGCAAGGTGCTGGCGGTGGTCAAGGCTGATGCTTATGGCCATGGCTTGCTGCGTGCTTCACCAGGCCTGGAGGATGCGGATGGTTTTGGTGTGTTGCGCTTGAGCGAAGCCTTGGCCCTGCGTGAGTCTGGCTACAGCCAGACGTTATTATTACTCGAAGGCGTGTTTGCGGCTGATGAGTTGATCGCTGCTGCTGCCCATGGCATTAGCATCGTGGTACATAACGAACAGCAGGTGCAGATGCTTGAACAGGCGGTGCCTCAACTGCCACATCCCTTGCAAGTATTCCTCAAGATGAATAGCGGTATGAATCGCCTGGGTTTCAAGCCGAATTTATTTGGCGCTGTAGTAAAGCGGCTCAAGGCTTGTCCTGCAGTGAGGCCGGATATCGTCCTGATGACGCACTTTGCTACCGCGGATGATGAGCGCGGGATTGATTTGCCATTAAGCGTATTTCAGAAAACGACCCAGGGTTTGCCTTATTCCATCTCGCTTGCCAACTCTGCCACAATTTTACGTCACCCGGCAGCCCACTATGATTGGGTGCGGCCCGGGATTATGCTGTATGGCGCGTCACCTGTGACGGGCGTGGCGGCTGCCCATTATGGTTTGCAGCCTGTGATGCAATTCACCAGCGAGGTCATTGCAGTGCAGGTACTGCAAGCTGGAGAAACGTTGGGCTATGGCGCCCGATTTTCCGCTGAGACGGAAACGAGAGTTGCCGTGATTGCCTGTGGCTATGCTGATGGATATCCGCGGCATGCCCCCAATGGCACGCCAATTGCGATTAATGGAAGTATCAGTCAAACGCTAGGGCGTGTTTCGATGGATATGTTGTTTGCTGATATCACTCACTTGCCTGAAGCTGGTGTGGGCAGTGAAGTCGAGTTATGGGGAGGTTTGGTGCCAGTAGATGCAGTGGCGGAAGCTTCAGGTACGGTAGGATATGAATTGCTCTGTGCAGTCGCACCCAGAGTGCCTTTCAAGGTGGTGGGCTGATGGCCAAGGCTAAAACGATATATACCTGCACCGAGTGCGGTGGACAGACCCCAAAATGGCAGGGACAGTGTCCTGCGTGCCTGGCGTGGAATACATTGGTGGAAACGGTGGCAGAAACCACCAACAGTAATAATCGCTTTGCCTCACTGGCGCAATCCAGTGGTTTGCAGAAGCTGGCAGAAGTCGAGGCTGCAGATGTGCCAAGGCATCCAACTGGCATCAATGAATTTGATCGGGTACTGGGTGGGGGGCTGGTGCCAGGCGGTGTGGTCTTGATCGGCGGTGATCCGGGCATAGGGAAGTCCACGCTCTTGCTGCAAACCCTGTGTCACCTTGGTGGAGAACGTAAATCAATTTACGTGTCGGGTGAAGAGTCTGCACAGCAGATTGCGATGCGCGCAAAGCGTTTGGGCTTGAATGCTGGGCCAGTGGAACTGCTGGCTGAAATCAGTCTGGAGCGGATTATTCCCATCCTGCAAAAACATATGCCGGAAGTGGCAGTGATAGACTCCATTCAGACTGTCTACTCAGAGGCGTTACAGTCGGCACCTGGCTCGGTTGCCCAGGTCAGGGAATGCTCGGCGCAGCTGACCAGGTTGGCAAAACAATTAGGCATTACCGTGATCCTGGTGGGTCATGTGACCAAAGAAGGCGCATTGGCAGGCCCTCGTGTTTTAGAACATATTGTCGATACCGTGCTCTATTTTGAGGGTGACCAGAATTCAAGCTTTCGCCTGGTACGCGCCTTCAAAAACCGTTTTGGGGCGGTCAATGAGTTGGGCGTATTTGCAATGACGGAAAAGGGCCTGCGTGAAGTCAGCAACCCTTCAGCCTTGTTTCTCTCCCATCATTCAGAACAGGTGTCAGGTTCCTGTATTACCGTAACGCAGGAGGGCACCCGTCCCTTGCTGGTTGAAGTGCAGGCCTTGGTGGATGAAGCGCATGCGCCTAATCCCAAGCGGTTATGTGTGGGGCTGGAACAGAATCGCCTGGCGATGCTGTTGGCGGTGTTGCATCGTCATGCAGGCGTGGCCTGTTTTGACCAGGATGTGTTTATCAATGCGGTGGGTGGAGTGAGGATTTCCGAGCCTGCGGTCGACCTTGCGGTATTGCTGGCTATCGTTTCTTCATTAAAAAACAAGCCACTGCATAACAAACTGATTGTATTTGGTGAAGTCGGGCTGGCTGGTGAGGTGCGGCCCGTACAGCGAGGCCAGGAGCGCTTGCGTGAAGCGGCCAAACTAGGGTTTACCCATGCGATTGTGCCCAAGGCGAATATGCCCAAACAGGCGATCAGCGGCATTGAAGTCAAAGGGGTAGAGCGGCTGGAGCAAGCCTTGCAACTGATGCGCGACAGCTAGCTTGCCAGGCCTATCCAAGCGGTGCTCAGCTATCCAGTTTGATGATCAGGCCGCCCAGTGGTGGCAAGGTGACCACCAATGAGTGTGGCTGGCTCATCCAGGCCATATTGTCTGACTTCAACCCAATGCCGTTGCCATGATTGCTTCCACCGTAACATTCAGCATCACTGTTGAATAACTCCCGGTACTGGCCTGATACGGGGACGCCTACCCGATACCCTTCACGCAATACCGGCGTAAAGTTCAGCATGACCAGCACAAAGCTACCGTCTCTGGACTTGCGCAGGTAGCTGATGATGGATTGGTCGCTATCATTACAGTCTATCCACTCAAACCCTTGCGGGTCGAAATCCAGCTCATGCAACTCAGGCAGGTGTTGATATAACTGGGATAAGTCACGGCTCAGTAGCTGAACCCCTTTGTGCCAATGGCTTTCCAGCAGATGCCAGTCCAGGCTGGCATTGACATTCCATTCTCTGCCCTGACCAAACTCGTTGCCCATGAAGTTGAGTTTTTTACCGGTGATGGTCATCTGGTAAGTGAATAGCAGTCTGAGGTTGGCAAATTTCTGCCATGTATCCCCTGGCATTTTATCCAGCAAAGAGCGTTTTTCATGCACCACCTCATCGTGCGAGAAGGGCAGCACAAAATTTTCAGTGTAGGCGTAGATTTGGCCAAAGGTCAGTTTGTCGTGATGATAGCGACGGTGGATGGAGTCATTGGAGAAATAAGACAGGGTGTCATTCATCCAGCCCATATTCCATTTCATGGAAAACCCCAGGCCTCCCAGATACACCGGGCGTGAAATCATGGGCCATGCTGTGGATTCTTCCGCGATGGTAAGTGCGCCGGGGAAGTCTTCATGCACCATGATGTTGAGTTGCTTGAGAAAGTCGATGGCTTCGAGGTTTTCCCGCCCACCATGGCGGTTGGGCAGCCATTCGCCCGCCTTGCGTGAGTAATCCAGATAAATCATGGAGGCCACCGCATCAACGCGCAGGCCGTCTATATGAAACTCAGACAGCCAGTAATGGGCGCTGGCTAGCAGGAAGTTACGCACCTCATTGCGGCCATAATTGAACACATAGGTGCCCCATTCCTGATGCTCACCCAGTCGTGGATCTGCATGCTCGAACAGGGCAGAGCCGTCAAAGCGCGCTAATGCCCAATCGTCCTTGGGAAAGTGTCCTGGTACCCAATCGAGGATGACGCCAATACTTTCTTGATGGCAACGGTCTATCAGGTAGCGAAGATCATCAGGACTGCCAAAGCGGTTGGTGACGCCGAAATAGCCTGTGGTCTGATAGCCCCAGGATTCATTCAGTGGATGTTCTGATATCGGCAGCAGTTCGATATGGGTATAGCCCATTTCTTTCACATAGGGCACCAGCTGTTCTGCGAGTTCGCGGTAATTGAGGAAGTGACCATCGGCCTGGCGCCGCCAGGACCCCAGGTGCACCTCATAGCAATTGAACGGGGCATGCAGCCAGTCAGCATCGGCACGGGTTTGCAGCCATTGAGCATCTTGCCAGCTATGCTGATCGTGCTGGGTAATTTTGGCCGCGGTGCCTGGCAGTCTTTCAAAACTAAAGCCATAAGGATCTGTCTTGACCATGATCTGGCCACTATCCCGGTTGCGAATCTCGAACTTATACAGATCATCAGCCTGCAGATCAGGAATGAATATTTCCCAAACACCGCTGCTGCCATGTGCACGCATGGAGTGAATGCGGCCATCCCATCGATTGAAGTTACCGACCACACTTACGCGTTCTGCGCTGGGAGCCCACACGACAAAACGTACACCCTGCACCCCTTGCTGCTCGCAGAGATGGGCACCTAAAGATCGATAAGCCTGTTTAAGCCTGCCTTCACCAAACAGGTACAGCTCATCCGTGGAAAGACTGGTCCAAAAGGAATAGGCATCATGGGTTTCCCAACTGTGACCGTTTTCCTCCAGCTTGATGCGACAGGGAACTGGCGGGGCTTCCTTGCCGAGCCACTCAAAGACGCCGCCTGCATGACAACGGTGCAATGCTTCCCAGCCATGCGCAGTGCTGACCCATATCTTGTCCGCATGCGGATGAAAGATACGCAAGACATACGCTGCCCCGTTCTGGTGTAGACCAAGATAGGAAAATGGATCGTGATGTTTTGCATCAAGAATCAGGGCAAGCTGTGGATCTTGTTTTGTCTTAGCCAATTTTGGAGGTCCGTGTTGGTTAGGTATTCACTGTAGGAGAAATCCTCTAGCCTAGTATGAACCTTCCTGCCTATAATGGTTTCAAGAGCAGGTCATTAAAGGCGAAAGAGCCCGGTTCGCGCTCTGTTGGCAAGGCGAGTAATAGCCAAACTATAAATCAGGAGGGGCAAAAATGCAGCAGCATGAGTTAAGTTCTTCGCGTTTTGTCAGTACGCTGACAAAAAACACTGTAGCCCTGATCCTTGCCGGTGGAAGAGGGAGTCGCTTGAAAGACCTTACCAACTGGCGCGCCAAGCCCGCAGTGCCATTCGGCGGAAAATTCCGCATCATTGATTTCCCCTTGTCCAATTGCATGAATTCAGGTGTGCGTCGTATGGGGGTGATTACCCAGTATAAAGCGCATAGCCTGATTCAACACATACAGCGTGGCTGGGGTTTCCTGCGTGGTGAGTTCAATGAGTTTGTTGAGTTGCTCCCTGCCCAGCAGCGCATTCAGGAAGAGTGGTACAAGGGAACAGCAGATGCCGTGTTCCAGAATCTGGATATTTTGCGCCAAACCAGTGCGGAGTTTGTGCTGATATTGGCTGGCGATCATATCTATAAAATGGATTATGGCCAGATGCTGGCTGCGCATGTACGCAACAAGGCTGACATGACGGTGGCTTGCATCAATGTACCATTGGAGGAAGCCAAGTCATTTGGCGTGATGGGGGTTGATGCTGCCGATCGCGTGGTGGACTTTACCGAGAAGCCGTCTGAGCCCAAAGCCCTGCCGAATGATCCTACGCATGCCCTGGCCAGCATGGGAATTTATGTCTTCAATGCTTCTTTTCTTTACGAACAACTAATACGTGATGCCGATGACCCACACTCTACGCATGATTTTGGCCATGACATCATTCCTTACCTGATCAATAAATATCGTGTATTTGCCCATCGATTTACCGACAGTTGTGTCGGGGCAGCTGATGGTAATTATTACTGGCGTGATGTTGGTACGATAGATGCTTATTGGGAAGCAAACATGGAGCTGACCAAGGTGGTGCCAGAATTGAACCTGTATGACCGGCAATGGCCAATCTGGACCTATCAGGAGCAATTGCCCCCGGCAAAATTTGTATTCGACAATGAAGAGCGGCGTGGACAGGCCACCGACTCCCTGGTATCAGGCGGATGCATCATCAGTGGTGCAAGTATCAGAAACTCTGTGCTGTTTTCTGATGTCAGGGTAAATAGCTATAGCACGATAGACCATTCTGTCATTTTGCCCAAGGTCGATATTGGGCGGCATGTGATATTGAATCGAGTGGTGGTAGATAAGGGAGCCAGAATCCCCGATGGCATGGAGATCGGCATCAATCCCGAGCTTGATCGCAAGCGGTTTCATGTCTCAGACAAGGGAATTACCCTGGTTACCCCGGATATGCTAGGGCAAGCGCTACACCATGCACGCTAACAGATAGCAAGTCCCGACAATGGGTCGGGCTGGATACTTCAGGTTATTTTTGATGTAAAGGTAAACATGACTTCATCCCGACCAAAGCTTTATCTCAATCTGTATTGGCACATGCATCAGCCGGATTATCGCGACACGATCACTGGTGAGTATGTGTTGCCGTGGACTTATCTGCACGCCATCAAGGATTACACCGACATGGCATTTCACCTGGAAAGCAATCCCCAGGCACGTGCTACCTTCAATTTTGTGCCGGTATTGCTGGATCAGCTTGAGGATTATGTTGAGCAATTCGACAGTGGCAATATCCGCGACCCCCTACTGGTATTGCTGAATAAAGAGGACATGAAAATACTGACGCTGGATGAGCGTTGCCTCATTCTCGAGAGTTGCTTCAAGGGTCATCACGAAAAAATGCTGGCACCGTTCGAGCATTATCAGTGTCTGTACAACATGTATTGCAAGCTGGAGCCTCATGGCAAAAGCATGTTCAATTATCTTTCCGGACAATATATGGCAGACCTGCTGGTCTGGTATCACCTGGCCTGGACCGGGGAAAGTGTACGTCGCAGCAGCCAGCTGGTGCAGGACTTGATGGCCAAGGGCAGCCAGTTCACGCTGGAAGACAGGCTTGCATTGTCTGAACTGATCGCTGGCCTGATCAGGGATTTGATACCACGCTATAAACAGCTGGAAACCGAAGGCCGGATCGAGATTTCAAGCACGCCACATTATCACCCCATCCTGCCTTTGCTCCTGGATTTTCGGTCTACCCGCGATGCCATGCCCTATGCCCCGTTACCCCATTTCTCGCATTATCCGGGGGGAAAATTGCGTGCACGGGCACATATCGAGGAGGCACAGGCCTCTCATACCCGGCGTTTTGGCAAGCTTCCCCAAGGGATGTGGCCAGCGGAGGGTGGAGTTTCCCACGAAGGCTTATCGTTGATGGCAGAGCATGGCATCCAGTGGGCCGCCACCGGGGAGGGCGTACTGGCAAACAGCCTATACAAGTCTTTTGATAGCGTTGAATTGCCACCTCGCAATGAATATCTCTATCAGCCTTATCGTGTGACGAGTGGGCAGCAGGACATCATTTGTTTTTTTCGCGATGATCACTTGTCAGACAAGATCGGTTTTGAATACTCCAACTTGCATGCGGACAATGCTGTCGCCGATTTCATTCATACCCTGGAGGGAATACAGCAGGCCAATAGTTCTGAGCGGCATGCCGTGGTCAGTGTGATCCTTGATGGCGAGAATGCCTGGGAATACTACCCTTATAACGGCTATTACTTTCTCAACCAGCTTTACCAGGCATTAAGCCAGCATCCTGACATTGAAATGACGACCTGCAGCCAGGTGGTGGAGAAGTGCAAACAACACCCCTCTAGCGTTGCGCTTGGCAATTTGCCCGCGATTGCTGCGGGTAGCTGGGTGTATGGCAGCTTTAGCACCTGGATAGGCAGCAGCGATAAAAATAAGGGCTGGGATCTGCTTTGTGAGGCCAAGCGTGCGTATGACGGCGTGGTGCATGCAGGCAAGCTGAGCAAGGAGGAGCTTGCGGCGTGCACCCATCAACTTGCGATTTGTGAAGGCTCTGACTGGTTCTGGTGGTTTGGTGACTACAACTCATCACTGAGTGTCACTAGTTTTGATCGTCTCTACCGGCGCAATCTTGGCAATTTATATCGCTTGCTCAAACTACCGGTTCCCAGTGCCTTGAGTCAGGCGATTAGTGCTGGATCAACTGACGCAAGCTCTGCCAATGCAGGCACCATGCGGCGAGGGCAGGAGTCAGCCTGAGCATAAGCAAGACAGCGGTATCTTTACTTCAAACATGAACAAGACAGGAGCATGATTTGGCTAGAACGGTTGCTTTGTTATTGGGGGTGCATGCCCACCAGCCTGTAGGCAATTTCGAGAGTGTGCTCGATGATGCCCACGAGCGTTGCTATGGCCCTTTCCTCAGAGTGCTATATGAATACCCGGCTTTCCGCTTTGCCATCCATATCAGTGGCTGGCTGCTGGAATATATGCTCAAGCATTATCCGGACGATATGGCGCTGCTGAAGGAAATGGTGGCACGTGAGCAGGCAGAGCTGTTTGGTGCAGGATTTACCGAGCCTGTACTTGCCTCCATACCGGTGTGCGACCGGATCGGGCAGCTCAATGGCTTGTCCGACTTTCTGCAGAAAAACCTGGGAGAAAAGCCACAGGGCGCCTGGTTGACCGAGCGGGTCTGGGATTCCACAGTAGTACCGGCACTGGTGGATTCAGGGATTCGCTACGTGACGGTCGATGATTACCATTTTATTTGCACGGGAAAGGATAGCAGCCAGTTGAATGGCTACTACACCACGGAAGAAGATGGCAGGCAGCTTGATTTATACCCCATCTCCGAAGCCTTGCGCTATCGTTTGCCGTTTTCCCCGGCAGAGGAAGTAGTGGCATATCTTGAAGGCCTGGCGGATGAAAGCGGGCGAGCCGCTGCCATCTATTTTGATGATATCGAGAAGTTTGGCATCTGGCCTGAAACCTATAACTGGGTGTATGAGCGGGGCTGGTTGCGTAGCTTTATTGAGGGGGTGCTGAATTCGTCCGTGATACAGCCCCTGCGTTACGCCGACTATCACGCCAAGGCCAAAACTCGCGGGGTTGTTTACCTGCCAACCGCCTCTTATATCGAAATGAATGAATGGACGCTGCCTGTGCCTGCTGCTCATCATTACGCAGACCTGGTGGCACAAGAGCGGCACAATGACCGCTACGAGATTACCAAGCCGTATTTACGCGGCGGAATCTGGCGTAATTTCTTGATGCGCTATCCTGAGTCCAACTGGATGCATAAGCGCATGCTGGGCTTATCCAGGCGCTACCACGCCTTGCCCGAAAAGAAAAAGACGCCGGACATGTTGCAGGCACTGTATGAAGCACAAGCCAACGACGCTTACTGGCATGGCTTGTTTGGCGGGCTTTATCTGCCGCATTTACGCAGAGCGGTGTATCACGCCATCATTCGCCTGGAAGCTTTGCTCGATCAATCATCATCTCGAGCAGCTATCACGATCATGGATGTTGATCTTGATGGTGAGGATGAGATATTCCTGCAGAATGGGTTACTGCAGGCAGTGGTCAAGCTGGATGGTAGTGCCACGATTGCAGAGCTGGATAGCTATAAACTTAACCATAATTTTGCAGACACCTTGACCCGGCAAGCCGAGCATTATCACCGCAAAGTGAATGCGGAGGAGGTTCATGAGCGTAGTGAGGAAGGCATTGCCAATCCACATGAACAGATGGGGTCAAAGCATGAGATTACCCAGGCTGATCTGGCGCTGGATGAATATCGCAAAACACTTTTCTACGACTTTCTGATTCAGCCAGATGGCAATCAGTATGCACCGCATTATCAGCACCTGGAGTCGTCCAAGCCTTTAAGTCTTGAGTTTGCAGCGCAACTCTCTGATGAAGGTAGTCATCAGCTGTCCAAGAGGATCACGATTGATAAGGAAAAGCTTGTTGTGAATTACCAGTTCGTTGATCTGCAGCAGATCGCGGACATATTCCGCGTTGAAATCAATCTGGCGATGCCGAGCTGCGATGGCCCGGCAGGACGTTTTCGTGCTGGGGAAGCAGTGCTGGGAGGTTTTGGCCAGCCATTGGTACTCGCAGACTTACAGCATTTGATTCTTGAAGACGAAGTATTGGGCGGCACCGTACACCTTAAAAGCAATATTCCCTGCGCTTATACCGGCTACCCACATTTTTCGGTCTCCCAATCAGAAGCCGGATTTGAAAAGATAATGCAGGCGGTGACTATGGTGCTTGAATGGCCCGCCGAGCTACTGCAAGATCAGCTGGAGGTTGAAATTAAAATTATATAAATCATATTATTAAGTAAATTATTTAAAGTTAAACATGACATTGTCCATAGGCGTTGATATTGGGGGCACCAACCTGCGGGTTGGGGTGGTACAGCAGACCACGATCCTGTATGAAACCCGTTTTCCTGCAGATTTCTCTTCCCTTTGTAAACAGTATCCCCCGCAGGTCGCCTGGCAGGAAATACTGCGACTGACGGTTGGGGCTGTGCAGGAAGCCATCCTTGAGCATCCTGAAGTGAGTGCGATCGGGATCGGATTTCCTGGTTTTATTGATCCTGTTAGTGGCTTGATAGCCCAGTCACCTAACTTGCCAGGATTACGCAATGTGAATTTGGCGGGAGGCCTCGCTGAACAGTTGCAATTACCGGTTGTGGTTGAGAATGACGCGCTGGTGGCAGCGTATGGTGAATATCTTTTACAAGGTGAGCCTGGGAAGAGCCTGGCCTACATTGGCCTTGGTACCGGCGTAGGCGGTGGCCTGATTCATGGCGGCAGGCCTTTTACAGGTGATCATGGAATTGCGATGGAAGTAGGGCACCTGATAGTTGATCCCGGTGGCCGGCCTTGCGGATGTGGCAATCAAGGTTGCCTGGAACAATATGCCTCAGCACCTGGCGTCACGATCAGCTATGAAAAACTGAGCGGGGAGTATCTATCTACCACGAAAATTGCAGAACTTGCATCTAAAGGGGATGAGTTGGCGCTGCAGTCTTTTAAGTTGGCGGGTAGCTCTCTGGCCATAGTGGTAGCGCATCTGATCAAGATTCTGGATGTGCAGAATATCCTGCTCGGAGGCGGCTTAAGCCAAGCGTGGGAGTATATGCAGGATGCCTTCCAGCATCAGCTAGACCATGATCTTATTCCGGCGTTAAAAGAAAAAAGTAATATCCTCATTTCTCAAAGTGGTGATCAGGCCGGAATTATCGGTGCGGCTTATCTTGCATCTCAGGCATAAAGATTTAAGCGCATAGCGAATAATTAATCCCTCTTTCCCTCAAAACTGCCATAGAATAATAATAGTTCTCAATTTTATTCCATTGTGGTTTAGTTCCGTCCCAATTCATTGCATGAAAACTCAACAATCCCTCAGTCTTCAGCTTGTCGGTGAACTTTATGATCAGCATCACCGGTGGCTGGTGAAGTGGTTGCATGGTCGTGTTGGTTGTCCACAGAATGCAGCTGATCTGGCACAGGATACTTTCACCAGGGTGTTGGCGGCGCGGGAGACTTTGTACGTCCAAGAGGCGAAAGCCTTACTCACCATGATTGCCAAAGGGCTGATGGTGGATCATTTCCGTAAGTCTGCGCTGGAAAAAGTTCTGCTTGAGGCCTTGGCTGCCATGCCCGAGTCACAGATACCATCACCTGAAGCCAGAATGCTGGCTCTAGAGGCCCTGGTTGCAGTGGATACCATGCTGGATGGTTTGCCATCCAGCGTGAGGCAGGCATTTTTACTCTCCCAGCTGGATGGGCTCACATATGCCGAGATTGCAGAACGTTTGAAAGTATCCCTTAGCTCTGTGCAACAGTATATGACACGTGCTTACACTGCCTGTTATGCCGTTATCTATGCAGACCAATAAGCAAGAATCTCCCAGGCCTGACCAAGGCATTGTTGAGCAAGCTATTTTCTGGCTGGTGAAATTGCAGTCTGGTACTGCGAGCCAGGAAGAGCATGCGGCATGTGAGCGATGGAAGATGCAGCATCCACAGCATCAGTTGGTATGGGACAGGCTCAATATTGTGGGTCAACAGGTACAACAAATCCCTGCGAATGCAGCGCATGCTGCATTGGGTAATGAGCACCTGATTCGACAGAAAACCAATGTCTTGATGCGCCGGCGTCAGGCCCTCAAATTCATTGCCATCGGCATGATGACAGCAGGAGTGGCCGGCAGCGGATATGAGTGGTTGCCCTGGCGCCCAATGCTGGCTGAATACACAACGCGAGTGGGAGAACGCAAACAGGTAATGTTGGCAGATGGATCGTCTGTCATGCTGAATACATCCAGTGCGATGGATGTGCAGTATGCTGATAATTTGCGCCAGCTTGCTTTACATCAAGGGGAGGCACTCATCACGACCGCGCATGATCCGGCTGTGCATCAGCGACCTTTTGTTCTGGCAACTACCCATGGAAGCTTACAGGCGCTTGGCACCAAATTCCTGGTGCGGCAACAACATGCCAATACTTTGGTCAGTGTGCTGGAAGGCGCGGTGGAAGTGACTGCTGGTAGTGCTCGCCAGATACTGAAAGCAGGAGAGCAACTGTTATTCAGTGAGCATGAGATCGGTCCGATTGCCGCATTGAATCCGGATATCCTGTCGTGGATCAATGGCGTGATTGTCGCCAGGCACATGCGGTTGGTTGATTTTATTGCCGAGCTGGATCGATATCGTCGTGGCAGGCTCTATTGCGACAATGCTGTTGCAGAGCTGCGTATTTCCGGAGTCTTTCCGATCGACCAGCCGCATAAGGTATTACAGGCACTGACAGAGACGCTGCCCATCAATGTGGAAACGCGTTGGGGATTGTGGGTCACCGTCAAGGCGCAAGCCTGATTTTTTATTTTCTAACAAAATTTCATATTTTTCTGCAGGTTTTGTTTGCTGCTTCGGTATATCAGATGAAAGTCTCGCAACTCGAAATCTGATAAAGGAAGTCAACCATGTGGTACTCACAACAGGATATTGCCACAGCAATATTCCATCCCAATACCTTAAAACAGGCAATACGACATGCGTGCCTGGCTTGTGCCCTCAGCATGCCTTTGCTGAGCACCCAAGCCATGGCAGCAGAACCTGCAGTTATTGAATCCAGCAAGAGCTATAACATTGCGGCAGGCGCGCTGGAAGATGCGCTGACGCAGTTTGCCCAGCAAGCAGGAGTGTTATTGTCTTTTGAACCAGAGCTGGTGGCAGGCAAGAACAGTCAGGGCTTATCTGGCACTTATACAGTCAAGCAGGGGTTTGCCAAGCTGCTGCAAGCTTCTGGGCTGGATATTGTCGTCAAGGAAAATGGCAATGTAGGTTTGCGTAAGCTGCCTCAAGCAGAGGTTCACGGCGGTAGTTTGCCCGAGGTCAGGGTTGCCGCTAGTGCCCAGACAACAGAGAGCGAGTTACCGCCAGCATATGCCGGTGCGCAGGTGGCAAAAGGTGCGCGCGTTGGTATGCTGGGGAATCGTGATTTCATGGATACGCCATTCAGCATCACAGGCTATACCCGTGAGCTGATTCAAAACCAGCAGGCAAGCACGATTGCAGACATTGTGGCCAATGATGCGTCAGTACGTAGTGCCAACCCGCGTGGAGGACGATTTGATCAGTTCTCTATCCGGGGTTTCACCATCAACAATAGTGATATCGCGTTAAATGGCTTATATGGAATATTGTCCACGTATGCCATTGCGGCCGAGTCTATTGAGCGACTGGAAATACTCAAAGGTACCAGTTCATTATTAAATGGCATGTCACCTGGAGGCGCTGTGGGAGGCGCGATTAATGTGGTGTCCAAGCGTGCCACTGACAAGCCTATTACGCAGGTAACAGCGCGTTATGCCACCAAGGAACAATTAGGCACCCATGTGGATATTGGGCGGCGATTCGGCCCGGATAACAGTGTCGGGGTGCGTTTCAATGGCGCATATCAAAATGATGGCGAGACAGCATTTGATCACCAGGCGATCAAGCAGGGATTGGGTGTTATTGCACTGGATTATCGTAGTGACACCTTACGCCTTTCTCTTGATGCTGGACATCAGGAAAGAAACATTGATGCACCTCCAGAAAAAGTAGTGCTCACCGCGGGGGCATTGGTTCCTGATGCAAAGCGGATAGGGCAGAATTTTGCGCCAGAATGGACTTATACCAATACCAGGGATACTTATGCCGCTTTTCGCGCAGAATATGACTTCAATGCGCACATTAATACCTATATCGCATTTGGCGGTAGGCGCTCGGATTATGATTTTCTGCGAGTCAATCCCAGGGTAACCAGTGCCGGCAACTTTTCGGCAAGCTCAACATTATTCTTGCGTGATGAAGAGGTATTTACGACGGAAGCTGGTGTACGGGCAAAGTTTGATACAGGTCCAGTGGGCCATGCTGTCACCTTGAGTGCCAGTAAATACCGCCTGGTTTTTGGTAGTGCAAGTTACGATCTGGTTGGCGGCAATTCCAATATCTACAATCCGTCCAGGCTAACAAAGCCGATGACCAGTGGATTTTCCCAGCAGACTCCTAAACAGGGGAGTACTGAGTTGAATAGTATTGCCCTGACTGATGTTCTTTCATTGGCTAATGACCGGCTGCAAATTATTTTGGGGGCTCGTTCTCAACGGGTAGAGGTCGGCAGGTTTGAATCGGGTACACGTATCTCAAGTTATGATGAAAATGCAGTCACCCCTGCGACTGGTGCAGTATTTAAATTACGCGACAATATCTCTATTTACGGAAATTATATAGAAAGCCTGTCGCAGGGGGCCGCGGCTCCAAATAACAACACTGTGATTAATCCTGGTGAGGTATTGCCACCCATCAAGTCCAAACAGCTTGAAGCTGGCATCAAAATCGATTCAGGAAGTTTTGCTACTACCCTGAGTGTATTCCGGATTGAGCAACCCAGTGCATTTACCGAGAACAGGATTTTTGGTTTGAACGGTGAGCAGCGCAATGTCGGGGCTGAACTGAATATTTTTGGTGAACCTATTTCCGGCGTAAGGATATTGGGTGGCTTGATGCTGCTGGATAGCAAGCTGACGCAGACGCTTAATGGCACCAATGATGGTTCCAGGGCACCTGGTACCTCGCGTGCCAATCTGAATTTGGGCGTCGAATGGGATACACCATCTGTTGAAGGCTTGACCTTGACTGCACGTACCATCTACAGCAGTTCACAATATGGCGATGCCGTCAATCTACAGAAAATCCCGGGCTGGACCAGATTTGATATAGGTGCGCGTTATGCAGTGCGAGCAGGCCAGTTCCCGGTGACATTGCGAGCCAATGTAGAAAATCTGTTTGATCGCCGCTATTGGGCATCAGCGGCAGCACCCTCAGGTGCAAGTGGCTTAACCATCTCCACACCAAGAACCTTATTGCTTTCTGCAACGGTTGATTTTTAGTTTTAGCAATCTTGGCAAATAAAAAACGGCTATGGATTCCATAGCCGTTTTTGTTTGTGTATTACTAGATCATTTATTCTTAGGCTTGCTGTCCGGCAACTGCGCAATAATCTGACAAGCCACGGTACTGACGTAAGGCAGAGATTGCAGGGTAAGCAGGGTGACCCACAACTGCGCATCCAGGTTGCCGAATCCACGTGAGTACAGCATGGCAGAGGCCGCTGTGATCAACGCCAGCAAGAACAGGAACTCCTCGCGGATAGGCGTCAGCAGGCTGAAAATACTGCCCTTGACGGCTTTGCCCTTGTTGGTGGTTTTGAACACGCCACGTTTCTGGATCAAGCCCATCATGATACCGCGTGCGATGGTATGCGATAGCCCCAACCCAGCCAGTGATGCACCCAGAATGTCAGACCATTTGCAGTCCATGGTCTTGCGGTAAAGGATGGGGCCTAGTGCGCCCTTAACCACCAGAAAGCACAGCACCGGTGTCAGCATGATGGAAACTGGCAGGCTGAACGATTTGGGGAAAGCCAGCATGGCGAGGGTCCAGCCGATTGAACTCAACGTAAAGATCAGTTGCAGGCCATCACCAAGCCAGCCGAACCAGCCGGTCAGGAAGTGGTAGCGCTGTCCGAAGGTGAGTGTCGATTTCCCTAGCAGTTTCGGCATGTGGTGCTTGAGAATCTGCATGGCACCAAAGGCCCAGCGGAAACGCTGCGACTTCAATGCCTCGAAGTTGGCAGGGGTGAGGCCGCGACCAAAGGTTCTGTCGATATAGCGCAGCTCATAGCCACCTTCGAGCAGGCGCAAGCCCAGTTCGGTGTCTTCGCAGATGCACCACTCGGACCAGCCGCCCAAATCCACCAGTGCCTTGCGGCGTACCAGTGTCATGGTGCCATGCTGGATCAGGGCATTACGCTCATGGCGATGGTGCATGCCGATACGGAAAAACCCTTCAAATTCCCAGTTACTCATGCGACCGAAGAAGTTATTCTCAAAGTCACGATGCGCCTGGGGTGCCTGTACCACGGCAACGCCAGTGTCGGCGAAGTGTGGCACTAATGCCGACAGCCAGTCTGTAGTCACTTCGTAATCCGCATCCACTACACCAACCACTTCGGCACGCGGATCAGTTTCCTGCAGTGCAAAGTTCAGCGCCCCGGCCTTGAATCCAGGCCATTGTGGCAGGTGATAGAACTTGAAGTTATCCGGCAGGGTGCTCATATAGGCTTCTACCGGCTTCCACTTTGATTCGTCCTTGGTGTTATTGTCGATGACCAGCACTTCATAATTGGTATAATCCAATTTGACTAGGCTGGCAATCGTGGCAATCACCATGTCAGGCGGCTCGTTATAACAGGCCAGGTGTATTGAAACAAAAGCTTCTTTTTCTGCGGGAAGTGGGGCCTCGGGCTTGTAGGCACGTTGCCAATAGCCCTTGAACATGACTTCACTGAACTCCACCGCATAAATCATGAGCACGGCCGAGGTCATAAGCAGTGCCATGATCAGCCCCACCAGAATAATCATGTCGCGTAGCGAGTAGTAATAATCTCCTGGCAGGTTCCAGGTGACAACCAGCACAGTGA
This sequence comes from Methylobacillus gramineus, assembly GCF_020532675.1. Lineage (GTDB taxonomy): Bacteria > Pseudomonadota > Gammaproteobacteria > Burkholderiales > Methylophilaceae > Methylobacillus > Methylobacillus gramineus. The sequence goes on from NZ_JAJAVE010000001.1 coordinate 741,325, forward strand.
TACACGCTTGCAGCAGAACAGCGAGGGAGATTTGTGCGCCTATGCCCCAATGGCGGAAGCGAATTGCCACGAACAGGATAGGCAGGAATGCCAGAAAGGAACCCCACAAGGCTTTGGAAATCCAGCGTAAATCCCTGGGAACTGCGCCATGCAGTGAGTATTTCTCATGCCGCTCTGCATCGAACATGCCCCAATACGCGCCAGCCCAGCCTTCAATCTTGACTTTCCAGGGCTGATCAATCGCTTCCATCAAGTAATAGTCGTAGTTTTCATGGGCAGTTTTGGCGAGAAATTCGCGCACAAAGCGTGCCTGGTTGACATTGGAAGCCACGGAGGCATCCAGTGTTGGGCCTTTACTGGGCCAGCCGATTTCACCAATCACGATCTTTTTACGCGGATAGGTATCCATCAATTCCTTATAACGTTCCAGCGCATAGTCGACGGCTTTTTCAGCTGGTACACCTTCGTGGTAGGGCAAAAGATGCACGGCAATAAAGTCCACATGCTTGACCAGCTGTGGGTTTTTCAACCAGACGTGCCAGGGTTCTGCGGTGGATACCGGAACACGCGAAACACGACGTGCTTCTTCCAGGTAAGCGATCATTTCATCGACAGTCAGGTCTGCGCGTAGCAAAGCCTCGTTGCCCACAATGATGCGTTCTATATTGGGGTAGAGCGCTACGCGTGCCAGCAGCGCATCAAGCTCACGCTTGTTGTCAGCTTTCTCCGGTCCAAGCCATGCACCTGCTGTGACTTTCAACCCGAGTTTGGCGGCCAAGGCAGTGGTCTCCGGATTTTCCAGCGAGCCGTAAATACGGATACGATTGGTATAAGGCTTGAGCAGCTCCAGATCCTTCATCAGCTCCGCGGTACTGGGATACTTGCGCTCTTGTGGGCTCTGGCCATTTTGATAACCACTGTAAGCAAAGCCATTGACGATAGGCGGGGCTTCGATCAGCGGTAGTGCCCGATTGATCAGCTCCCAAATGCCAAAATGCAAAAGGGTAATCGTCAGGGCGATCAGTAGGGGTCTGCTATATTTATTGATAAATTTCATAGTAATTTTTTATGAGTTCTCGACGTCAATGCGGAACGGCATGTTGCCTTCTTCATGCCTTGGCTCCCTTTCGTGGCCAGCTGGCATAAGCCAGCAGAGCAACGATTCCTAACCATAGGAGTGCATGAATATTCAAGGGTTCCACAATCAGGCATAACAAGGCCAGGATCAAGGCAATGATGTTGATTGTGCGATAGCGCCCGAATGATGAACGGTGCAGGATCCCCAGCAATAAAAATCCAATCGCATATTGCAATGCGGGCAAGGCATAAAGCGCTAATGGGAAGTTGCGATAACGACCATCTATCATGTAAATGATATGGCCTATGGTGGGATTCAGGTTGAAGTCACGTGGGAAGAAGCTCATCTTCGGAATCAACAGGAAGCTCGTCACCAGCGCAGCAAACACCAGCACAAATAGCAAAGTTGCAGAGAACTTGTTCTGCCCCCTGGCGATCAAGGATGGCAGGTTAAGCATGGCGAGAATGCCAACCAGCGTCAGGGTGACCAAGACTATCCACTCGGTACTGTCGCGGCAGGCAGCCTCCAGGTAGCCTGTTTGTACATAGGCAGTAGCACCTACAAGAATGCCCAAGCTGCCCATGGCGACCATGGCAGGAAGGCGACGCTCCCTGGTGATGGAGGTGAGACCAAGGAAAACCAATAAGCCCGCTAATGCCCAATACAATGGCTGCAAGCCATCATGACGTTCAGCAACTGGGCCCTTGAAATCAAACTTGCTTTCAAGATCTGTGCTGTAAAGCCCCCAGTAACCGCCCACAGTACCTTCCAGGATACGTTTCCATGGCTGGTCCATGGCTTCAATCATGTTGTAATTCCAGCCTTTGTCGTGGGCTACCTGGATGAACTCACGCAGATAGCGCGCCTGGTTGACCTGACTCGGAATGGAGGCGTTTCTGTGCTTGCCGACAGAAGGCCAGCCAGTTTCACCAATGAATAGTGGTTTCTTGAAGGTGGTGCCCAGCTTGTCCATGACGGCTTCGGCATGGTGAATGGCGTTATCTACGCTTTGTGGATCATCTTCCCAATAAGGCAGCACATGCACGGTAATGTAATCCACTGCCTGTTCCAGGCGGGGATGCTGCAGCCAGAACTCCCAGACATCAGCGTAGGTTACGGGTACCTCAGTACGACGCTGCGCTTCTTCCAGATAGCCCAGCATTACTTCTTCAGTCTGCTCCTTGCGCAACAGTACTTCATTGCCAATGATCAGGCCTTTGACCGTATCCGGATACTGATTGGCCAAATTAACTGCCAGGTTGAATTCCGCATCGTTCTCAAGTTTCACATACCCGATCCAGGCACCCAGCAATACCTTCATGCCCAGCTTGGACGCAGCTTCTGGCACATAGTCCAGGCCCTGGTTCACCGAATAGGTGCGGACACAGTCAAAGCGTTTTGATAGCAGCGCCAGGTCTTTTTCAATACGCAGTTTCCCGACAACGGTAGATGCAATAAAAGGGGACTCATCCTTACCATAATAAGGCGCATAGGAAACACAATTGAGTTTGCCATTGGCTGGTAGTTGCGGCTCTATCATGTCCACAGGCTGATTTTGTTGCCAGAACCAGTGGGCTAAAAAAGCAATCAGCAGGAAATTAAAAATACTGTAACGCCACAGAGCAGCAGATTTGAGCATAGTGAAAAGGTAACCGTTGTTATTGGGGTGATAGAAGGAATGATTTTTTAATCTGATGCGGCAGCGAATGCACCATCCAAGCGCACTATCATAATGCACCTTGGAGGCAAAAACAAAAAACCGCATCTACTAATAGTTTCAATCTTCAGGAAAATATGCAAAAAGTGTTAAGAAATATTAAGTGCTGTTGATGCGATCCAGGCTGGACGCGTTACAATAGGCAATTGTTGTTCAATTAAATCTAGAGTCCCGGATGAAAAAAATAGTCATCGTCACTGCTATGCTGGCCTTTTCAGGCATTGCTCAAGCAAAACCTGCATTTACTGGCCCCAACTATACCGGCCTGTATGAGTGCAAAGGAGAAAATTCCTCAATTGGCGCTTATGAAGTGGATGTTGCACTCAGGCTGAATCGTGTCAGTAGCCATGGAAAATTTGGTGCCTATTATTACGAAACAGAGACTGTGAACTCGACGCTTTACCATGGTCAGGCAGTGGCTGTTGGTAACCACCTGGCAATCAGTTTCAATATTCGCGACAAGAAAAACAATGTCGACCATAGCACTGGCCTTGCGACGATCAAAAAGATCAGCAAGGATAGGTGGAGCTTCCGCAAGGAGTATTTTGAACCCGATGACAGCGGTGGCAACTATGGTACTGAAGACTGCGTCATGAAGGTGCTTACACCGGAAGAGAAAAAAGCGCTGGAAGAAAAAAACCTAGAGAAAACACCGCCAAAACCGGCCAGTGTTCCTCCCAGAACCAAGCAGCAATAAACAAGGCCCGCAAGGGCCTTTGGTTTATCTAGCAGCCTCGAATAGCTCGCTGCCTTTGATGGGCACTATGCCCAGTTCCTGCATAAGTTCGGGCCATATATCACTTGATAGCACTTCATACTCCAACGGCCTGGCCTGCCATATGGGGTCGTCATCCGCAAGAGATGTCCCTATGCCTGGATGGCACATGAAAGCGCAGATATTGCCTTCATGAGCATCGGATACGGCAATGTCGAGCCATTGCCGTAACTTTCTGGCATATGCTGCAGGCGTGTCATTGAAGCCATACACACCGAGCAATACATCGCTGGTATGAAAGCCTTGCTTGCGCGCCGCCTGCTTCAAGGCTTTACTGCCCAACGCACCTATTACCCTACCTTTGAAGCCATCAGCAGACGGCGGCGTTGCGACCCTGATCCAGGGTAGTGTGTTTGAGTATCTGCTTGCCAGTTCATTCAGCAGGATATCCCTGATCTGTGGCAGTTGGTGCACATGTTGATGGCCATCCACATAGTCAGGTGCGGTTCCTATTGCCTGCTCGAACAAGTCCAGTTGCTGGCGTATGGAGCTACGGACTTTGTCGCTATCCAGGCTGCGTAATAGGGTGCGCACGATCAGTTGCGGGTGAGGGTAGCGAATAATGCGTGAATACTGGGTGAAGTCCAGGTGAAGTCCGATATCTGCCTGGTACCTGATCTCGGCAGTGATGCGCCTGGCAGCGAGAGGCCAGCGCGGGCTTAGTGTCAGGCAGGAAGTAGCAGTCAGTCGTTTCTGCTGGATTAATGAGAGTATGCCTGCATCAATCGCATCGCTTTGTGCATAGTCGTCTGCACTGAGAATCAGGGGAGTGCTCATGATCCGTTCTGGCGTGAAAATGCCCAGTAATGACTAAGTAAATAAGTGCCAACCGCCACAATAACCATCACCCCTCCCAGGATCAGCCAGAATGGGAGCGGCAACAGGTACAACAGGCTGAGCAGTAAGACCTGATTGGCAATAAAGCCGCTACAGGCAACCACTAGAAAGCGGGGTAATGCATGCAGATGGGATGACTGGTTGGCAGAGAAAGACAGGTAGTGATGGCCGAGGTAACTCACAGGAAAAGCAAGCAGGAATCCGCTCAGGTTGGCCCAGGCTGGACGCAGACTGCTGTGTGATTCCAGTGTGACGGCCACCACGTAATGCACGATAGCCGCCAGTGCCCCGATGATGGTAAACCAGGAAACCGAACGTAGCTGGGTAGAAAGTGGCAAACTCATGCGTCAGGGGAAGTGTTCTGGTAAGCCGCGGAAACCTCAGCCACGATATAAGCCGGACGTCCCTTCACTTCATCATAGATACGGGCGATATATTCGCCCAATATCCCGATAAACAGTAGTTGCACCCCAGAAAAAAACATCAGGCTGGCGACCACGGTAGGCCAGCCTGGAATACTCTCATGGAAAAACATTTTTTCCAGAATGACCCATATGCCATAAATAAAAGCCAGCAACGCCAGCAAGCCGCCGACTGCGCTTGCCAGCCGCAGGGGAATCACTGAGAAACTGGTGATACCGGTCCAGGCTAGTTGCATCAGCTTGATACGGGAAAAGGTGCTGACTCCATGCAGGCGAGGCAAGGGGGTGTAGGGAATGCCTATCGATTTGAAGCCGACCCAGGCATACATGCCCTTCATGAAGCGGTTGTGCTCAGGCAGCGCGCGCAAGGCATCGACTACATTGCGGTTCATCAGCCTGAAGTCACCGGCATCTCGCGGGATGCTGATGCGTTCGCCTAAGGTCATGATTTCGTAGAAAATACGTGAGCCCCAACGCTTGAACTGAGATTCCACTTCCCTGTCCTGGCGTACGGCATACACCATATCGTAACCTTCGCGCCACTTCTCCAGCATCACATCCAGCAGATCTGAGGAGTGCTGGCCATCTGCATCCATGCAGATGACGATTTCCCCTGTTGCATATTCCAGGCCTGCCGTGATGGCGTATTCCTTGCCAAAATTGCGGGAAAATCTGACTAACGTGGTGCGCAGGTAGGCGGGCAGGGCACGTACGATGCCCGCTGTATTGTCCCGGCTGCCATCATCAATAACGACGATATCCCAATGTGGACCCATGGTGGACAGCTGGTTGGCAATGTTTTCTACCGTGGCAGTGATGGCCGATGCCTCATTGTAGGCAGGCACAATCACTGTGATGTGCGGCGAAACGGTTGTGCGATCTATCGTCATAAATCCGGTCTACGGTATGTTGTCAGGGTTAGTGTCGGTGTGAAGCCATGCGTGGCTTGCGCAGATGGGCAAGCAATGAACGCCTGTCTTTCACCACGGCAAGCAACACACCCATGCGTTCGACTTCTGCAATGATCTTTCCGTTCATGACATTATTGCACCCCATATTAGTGGTCGACAGATAAAAGTCTGCAGCCTCCCAGTTTTTGGTGACACTGAAGCGGTGATCAAGATAGGCAGTACCCTGGATGCTCTCTGCGCATACCGCCACCAGATAAGGGATAATCTTGCCATTGGCATCACGGCGTGGCTTGCTGGAAATTTCCTCTTCCAGCAGGTCGGAAGCTTCGCGCAGGCTACTGGACCAGTAGTCGCCTTCCCACTCGACTTCTGCTTCTGCCATATTGCCAGCGAGGTTGTTGTAGTAAATATATTCGTAAGGATGCAACCTGAGCAGGGTAATCAACGTGAGTGCGCCAAGGGCAACAAAAGCCACCCCAAATCCCTGGCGTATGCGCGGCCATGCTTGCAAAGTGTCCCAGCTCATGGTCAACCCCAGGGCCGCTAACACTGCAATCGGTGGCACTACAAATGTGAAGTGTCGTATACCGTTATAAAGCGCCGGTTTGTCGAGCACGTTGAATAGGATAGGAAATAGTGCTGCCACTAGAACCGCTAGCCATGGCAGCAGATTCTGCTGGTGTTGACGCAGCTGCTTGAATCCAAGCGTAATGCTGAGTAACAAGCCAAACAGGCCCAGGAGAAAAATCTCCGGCAAGCGCACCAGCAAGTATGCGGGCAGGTAATAGCGCGGTACATCGCCGATCTTCATGACTTCCCCATCCATGATGGTCAGCATATTAAAGGCAAAGTGCGAGAAAGATTTTGCTGCCTCTAAAGGATGGTCTGGAGACATGACGCCCCAAGGCCAGAAAATCGCCATTAATACAAAAGCCACCACGCCAGCCGGAACCAGGGAGGTGGCGCTATCCAGCCAATAGCGCAAGCGGGCCTGAATGCCGTGGCTGTTCACCATGCCTGCGATGCCTATGATGATGAATAGGTAAATGACGGCAAAAGCACCGCCAATTCGCAGGCCCAGTGCGCATCCAATCGCGATACCCAGTTTGACAGACAACTTTAAAGAGGGTTTAGGCAGATGCTGGGCGATCAGGATGGTGTAATAAAGTGCCCAGGCCATGCAGGTGGCAAATGGCACATCCTTGGTGTGGGTGAACATGGCGCCTGACCATGAGCCAGTGACCGCCAGCAGCAGGACAGCAAAAAATCCTGCACGCTCGCCCCCAAGTAATCGTGCAATTTTGTAGGCTGCCACAATGCCGGCCAGCCCAAACAGGGCTGACAGCAAATGGCGCATATCCCATACCCAGATTGGCAGCATGCGTTCGAGCAGGGCGGCAATCAGGTCAAAGAAACCACCATAAAGAAACAGGTTGCGATACTCAAAAGCGGATTTGTCAGCAAAGCCGGAGGTGTAGAAATCTAGAAGGAGTCGACCATAGACATGCTGCACCTCTTCATCATTGCTGATGCCATACTGATAAAAGGTGAAGGCAATAAAAAGGCCTAGCGCAGCAAACAGTACCAGGCTCATACGACGGAACAGGATAGGTGTAAACAAGCGCTGGTCTTTATAAAGGGTTGAAATTGCGGCGATTATACAGTCAGTCAATATTGTTTTGATATGACTGCAAAAAGAATTCTTATGCGTTTTTTAATCCGTATGTTGCATGCTGGTTCAGTGCCCATGCGACATGCTCGCGCACAAGCGCGGAAGGGTCATGTCGACGCTGCTCCAGTGCATTGATCACGGCAGGGCTGCTGGCGGCATTGCCCAATCCGACCGCGATATTGCGTAGCCATTGGGTGTGGCCGATACGATAGATCGCACTGCCTGCCATTTTTTCCTGAAAGGTGGCCTCATCCCAGGCAAATAGCTCGATCAGGCTGACATTATCCAAGCCATTGCGGACATGAAAATCTGCCTGCTGGGTCATCTTTGCAAAGCGATTCCAGGGGCAGGTCAGTTGGCAATCATCGCAGCCGTAGACGCGGTTGCCAATCAGCGGGCGTAGCGGCTCTGGAATGCTTTCCTTGAGCTCTATAGTCAGGTAGGAGATGCAGCGCCTTGCATCAACCTCATAAGGCGCCACGATAGCCTGTGTCGGACAGATGTCTATACATGCCGTGCATTTGCCGCAATGACCGCCCAATGGCGCATCAATTGGCAAGGGTAAGTCGGTGTAAATCTCTCCGAGGAAAAACCAGGAGCCCGCAGTACGGGACAATAGTAGGGTGTGCTTGCCGCGCCAGCCCAGTCCGGCTTTCTGTGCCAACTCAACTTCCAGCACGGGCGCACTGTCGGTGAATACGCGATAGCCAAATTCACCGACACGTTCCGCAATTTTTTCACTGAGCTTTTGCAGGCGGTTACGTAATACCTTATGGTAGTCACGTCCCAGTGCATAACGTGAGATATAGGCCAGCTCACTATTGCTCATGACCTCGTCGCTATCACGTGCGTGGGGGGGCATGTAATCCATGCGGGCAGAAATGATTCTGACCGTGCCCGGCACCAATTCATGGGGGCGGGTGCGTTTGTCGCCATGTTTTGCCATATAATCCATGGCGCCATGGAACCCTTTCTCTATCCATTGCCGGTGGCGTTCTTCGGCAGCCGAGAGATCGGTATCGGTAATGCCGATTTGACCGAACCCGAGCTCAATGCCCCAGCGCTTGATATCGGCAGCTAGATCTTCCAGGTTGTTTAAAGTTTGAGACATATGACACAAGATTTTACACTGGCCTTGGCCGATGAGGCAGCGACACTTGCATTTGGTGCCAAACTGGCACAGGTGTTGCAGCCTGGGCTCAACTTATATCTGCATGGTGACCTGGGTGCTGGGAAAACCACCTTGGTGCGTGGCATTCTGCGCGCCCTGGGCCATGAAGGAAAAGTGAAGAGTCCGACCTACACACTGGTTGAACCTTATTCGGTTTCTAGATTAAACTTATATCACTTTGATTTGTACAGATTTATTGATCCGGAAGAATGGGATGCTGCCGGATTTCGGGATTACTTCAATCCACAATCCCTATGTCTGGTCGAATGGCCGGAAAAGGCGCAGGAATTATTGCCCGCCCCTGATATTGATGTTTGCATCCGGCCTGAAGGGCTGGCGCGGCATATCCAATTGACTGCCAATACTGATGCTGGAACGCAATGCCTGGAAAAACTGAAGTCCGTATAGTAAGTATCCTGCTGCTCTTGATGGCATTGCTGGGGAGCATGGTTATGCCCGGCAATGCAGCAGAAAGCATTCAGATTGCCGCAGCCCGTGTCTGGCCTGCTGCAGACTATACCCGCATCACGCTGGAATCCAGCAAGCCCATCACACACCATATGGTCATGCTGAAAGATCCTGAGCGCCTGGTGCTGGATCTGGATGAGGTCGAGTTGGGTGTAGTGCTGAAAGCCTTATCCGATAAGATCAACGCCAACGACCCTTATATTCGCCAGGTACGCGTGGCTAACTTCAAGCCCGGTGTGGTGCGTATCGTGATTGATCTGAAAGCGGAAATCAAGCCGCAGGTGTTCTCGCTTCCCCCTGCGGGCGAATACAAGGATAGATTGGTGCTGGATATTTATCCTGCTCTGGATCCCTTGATGAGTCTGCTGGAACAGCGTGGCAAACCCGACACTGTGGCCACGCCCTTGCCTGAGTTGCAGGTGGCACCAGAGTCTCCCTCGATTGCAGATGTCAACCCAGAGCTGCCGACTGAAAAAGCCCCTGCATTACCAATCCCTGGCATCAATAAAAAACCTGATGCGCGCCTGATTACCATCGCGATTGACGCTGGCCACGGTGGTGAAGACCCGGGAGCCAAGGGAGCCAAGGGTTCTTATGAAAAGAATGTGACGCTGGCGATTGCCAAAAAACTCAAGGCTGCGGTGGATGCTGAACCGAATATGCGTGGTGTACTGACGCGCGATGGGGACTACTTTATTCCCTTGCATGGACGTGTGGTGAAGGCGCGGAAAATGCAGGCAGACCTGTTTGTTTCCATCCATGCTGATGCAGCCCTCAGTGCCCAGGCCAAGGGGTCTTCAGTCTTTGCTTTGTCTGAGACCGGCGCCACTAGTGCCATGGCACGTTTGCTGGCCCAGAAGGAAAACGAGTCGGATCTGATCGGTGGTGTCAGCCTGGATGTTAAAGACCCTTATCTTGCCCGCACCTTGCTGGATTTGTCACAGACGGCTACGATCAACGATAGCCTCAAACTGGGCAAGTTTGTGCTTGATCATGTCGGCACCATCAACACACTGCACAAGCGCCATGTTGAACAAGCGGGGTTTGCGGTACTTAAATCTCCTGATATTCCGTCCATTCTGGTTGAAACTGCCTTCATTACCAACCCTGATGAGGAACGCAGGCTGAACGACAATGGACATCAGGACAAGCTCGTGAACTCGATATTGTCGGGGATCAAAAAGTACTTTGCTGCCAATCCGCCCTTGGCAAAAACCAGAATTGTAGAAAAATAAGCCCAGAGATACTTGAACCTGCGAGGCCTTAGGGACTCAGATATTTATCTGATAAGCAGACGCAGCGGAGTATCATCCTGAATATAGCCACACGTGGCACTGTGATTGGCAATATGACATGAATAGTGCGTATTTTAAGTAAGTGCAGTAAGTGAATGCAGTAAAAAGGAATAAGTAATGAGTAAATATGCGTTGTATATCAAACTGGAAGCCCGTCCTGAAAAAAGACTAGAGCTTGAAAGATTTCTGAAACAAACCCTGCCTGCCGTCAAACAGGAGGACGATACCAAAACCTGGTATGCCTTCAGGCAAGCAGAAAATGCTTATGTGATTTTTGATACATTCAGCAGCGAAGCAGGGCGTGATGCGCATTTGCAGGGTAATGCAGTGCAGACCCTTCATCAAGTGGCGGATGAGTTGCTGATACGCAAGCCGGAGTTTGTGCCTGTCGACCTGCTGGCACAGAAAGTAGGCCTGGAATCTGAAGTCCTCGGTGATCCAGAAGTAAAGAAATATGGCCTGCGCTTTATAGACGGACTTTAAGTTGGCGAAGTCGGGCATGCAGCAGGTAAAATAGCCCATTGATCATCATCTCACCCTCACTGGGTGTTGCACCAGCATGCCAGCCATCAAGCTTTTACCAGACCAGTTAATCAGCCAGATTGCCGCGGGCGAAGTGGTCGAGCGTCCAGCGTCCGCACTGAAGGAAATCCTGGAAAACAGCCTGGATGCCGGTAGCAGCGATATTGTCGTTGCTCTGCTGAACGGTGGCATCAAACAGATGCGCGTCAGCGATAATGGGGGTGGCATTGTAAAAGACGAGCTGGCGCTAGCCCTGACGCGGCATGCCACCAGTAAAATTTCCAGCCTGGATGATCTTGAGCGTGTTGCCAGCCTTGGATTTCGTGGGGAGGCATTGGCTAGCATAGCGGCCATTTCCCGCACTGAGGTCACTAGCTACCATGTCCAGGATAAACATGCCTGGCGCATTGCCTCTGAAGGTGCCTACCTGACGGAAGTCGAGCCTGCAGCGCTTGATAAAGGCACCATCGTCGATATTCAGGATCTTTATTTCAATACGCCTGCCCGGCGAAAATTTCTTAAAACCGAAAACACGGAGTTTGGTCACTGCGAAGAAGCGTTTCGCCGTATTGCACTATCCCGGCCAGATGTGACTTTTTTGCTCCAGCATAATGGCAGGGCGATGATGCGCCTGGCGGCAAGTGAGGCACAAAAGCGCTTTGAAGAAGTATTGGGTGCTGATTTTTTCGCTGAAGCCTTTTATGTGGACCAGTCAGCCGCAGGCTTGCGTTTGTGGGGCATGGCTGCCAAACCGACATTCTCCCGTCATGCGCGAGACACTCAATATGTGTATGTAAATGGTCGTTTTGTGCGTGACAAGCTCATCAGCCATGCCATACGCCAAGCTTATCAGGATGTGCTGCATCATGACCGTCATCCGGCATTTGTGCTGTTTCTTGAGCTGGATCCTGCACTGGTTGATGTGAATGTGCATCCAAGCAAGACCGAGGTGCGTTTCCGCGATGGGCAGTCTGTGCATCGATTCATTTTTCATGCTTTGCACAAAGCCTTGGCCACGCCCGTCGGCATGGCGAGCTCATTAACCCCGGATCTTGCTGCGGTGGATCAACCTCCATTGCAACAACAGGCTACCAGTCCGGCATATCCAAGATTTCAGAGCAATATTGATTTACGCGCCAACGAGCCCGCCAACGGCTTTTACCAAACCCTGTTTAGCGATTTGCAGCGTAGTGATCCGACATTAAGGCCTTCTGACTTAGCAATTCCAATAGAGTCCATGCCGCATCTGGCTAATGGTGATATTGAGCCAGGGCAGGAATACCCACTCGGCTTTGCAGTTGCGCAAATACATGGTGTTTACGTATTGGCACAGAACACAAAGGGCCTGGTGGTGGTGGATATGCATGCGGCACATGAGCGCATCATGTATGAAAAACTCAAGAATGCCCTGGACGCCAGCAGGGTGCCCATGCAGCCCTTGCTGTTGCCGGTCAGCTTCCATGCAGACCGACTGGAAGTGTCGACCGTGCAGGAGCAACAATCCTCTCCAGATAATGGATTACAGCAGCTCGGGTTTGATATTGCCGTGCTTTCGCCCACCACGCTGGCGGTACGCTCCATTCCGGTCATGCTCAAGGATGCCGATGCAGTGGCCCTCGCGCGTGATGTACTGGCTGATTTACGCCAGTATGGGGCCAGTCGTGCATTTACCGAGCGGCGCAATGAGTTGCTGGGAACCATGGCCTGCCATGCGGCGGTCAGGGCAAATCGCATCCTCACCATTCCCGAGATGAATGCCTTATTGCGCGATATGGAAGCCACCGAGCGATCCGGTCAATGCAATCATGGGCGTCCCACCTGGTTCCAGGTGACTATGCATGAATTGGACAAGATGTTCATGCGCGGTAAATAAATCTGATGAAACTTTGACACTCTCTATTCTGCAGTTGCCAAACTTTCATCACCTTCCACATTTCTGTTTTTCATATTTATCTCATCCTGCTGATTATTAAGTTAATTTTATTCGCACCCAAGCTGGGCATTAGTGGAATAGATGTTGCGTATTAGATGGCGCCACACAAATTTTAACTAATCCACTTAACTTAAACTCGGGAAGAAAAATGAAAACAAAATTGAGCATTGCTTTACTGTCTGTACTGGTATTTGCAAGCGCTGGTGCACAGGCGGCCAATATCGTACAAAACGGTAGTTTTGAAGCAGACAATATTGGCAATGCATCTTGGACTTTTCTTAATAGCGTGACTGGCTGGCACTCCAGCAGCGTATTTGAAATCCAGAAGGGTGCAACGCAAGGTGGTTACAATGGTTTCAATACTGAGGCTTATGATGGTATCCAGTATCTGGAACTGAACTCTACCTCCCTGACCAGTGTTTGGCAGAACCTGACCACGACCGCCGGTAGTAGCTATACATTGAGCTTTGCTTTCTCTGGTCGTCCTGACACACCAAACGGCTTGAAGAGCACATTTGAGGTTTACTGGGGTGATACCAAGCTGATCAACTCTTCAGCCAAGGCGAAGAGTGACTGGGTTGAATATACATTTGAAGATCTGGTCGCCACTGGTACCAATACCCAGCTCAAGTTTGTATCCCTGGGCCCAACAGCAGCACCTTCTTATGGTTCTTATCTGGATGGCGTGACTGTGATTGCTGCCGTGCCTGAGCCAAGCACTTATGGCATGCTGGCACTTGGTCTGGGCGTAATCGGTTTTATTTCAACTCGCAAGCGCAAGCACAACCTGGCTTAATTTTTAGAACAGGTTGGTAGTGTCTAAGGCCAGGCTACATGCCTGGCCTTATTGCTTCTATAGGCAGCCTTTAGCATCTGTACTACACTTGCGCCTTTTCTTTGGCAAGATTCCCATCCATGTCCGTTGCACTTCCACCTGCCATTTTTCTCATGGGCCCGACTGCTAGCGGCAAGACAGGACTGGCAGTTGAACTGGTGCAAACCATGCCGGTGGAAATCATCAGTGTCGACTCGGCGCTGGTATATCGGGATATGAATATAGGTACCGCCAAGCCCACCGAGGATATCCTGGCGCAGGCACCGCATCACCTGATTGATATCATCGCGCCAACGGATGTTTATTCAGCTGCGCACTTCCGTACCGATGCTATACGCCTGATGGCTGACATCACGTCCAGGGGTAAAACCCCCCTGCTGGTTGGGGGAACCATGTTGTATTTCAAGGCATTACAGCAAGGTCTTAGTGGGTTGCCTGAAGCAAATCCCGAGGTGCGTGCTCAGCTTGATGCCGATGCAGAGCGGATAGGCTGGCCAGAGATGCATGCAAGACTAGCCAAGATTGACCCGAACACGGCTGCCCGGTTACAGCCTGCCGATTCTCAACGCATACAGCGGGCGCTGGAGGTATATCAGATCAGCGGCAAGACTATGTCTGAACTGTTCAGTCTGCAATTACTGGAAAGCTTGCCTTACCGCCTGTTGAAGCTGGCGTTGCAGCCATCGGACCGGGCTGTCCTGCATCAGCGGATCGCCATTCGTTTTGAAGAGATGATGCAGCATGGCTTGCTGGAGGAGGTGAAACAATTGCTGAAAACATACCCATCACTGCATGCCGATACAACTTCCATGCGTTGCGTGGGCTACAGACAAACCCTGGATTACATGGCACAGACTATCAGCTATGCCGAATGGCGCGATCAGGGAGTGGCTGCAACCAGGCAACTGGCAAAGCGTCAATTGACCTGGTTACGCGGCATGGATGATACGGTGGAAATAGATTGCCTGGATCCAGCATTATTCAAGTTGACGCAAACCGCTATCAGGGATTTTCTTTAAGGAAAATCCCTGATTACTTACTGTGGACGGAGTTCAGAAGTCAGCTGGCGTATACGGTCTGCCGCCTCCACACATTCTTCAAGCCCAGCCACAAGCGCAATGCGGATAAATCCTTGCCCAGGGTTAATCCCATGTGCTTCGCGTGCCAAGAAGCTGCCCGGTAACACCGTTACATTGAAATCACGGTAAAGACTTAGCGCAAATTCAGTATCTGACTGCCCGGTGTGTGCCCAAAGATAAAAAGCGGCATCAGGCATTGCCACATCCAGTACCTCCTGCAGTATGGGAGTGACGGTTGCAAATTTTTCCGCGTAAAGCCGACGATTTTCCACCACGTGGATTTCGTCTTTCCATGCCGCAATGCTGGCAGCCTGTACTGCAGGATTCATGGCGCAGCCATGATAAGTGCGATACAGCAGAAATTTTTCCAGTATCTTGGCATCCCCGGCAACAAAGCCGGAGCGCATCCCGGGTACGTTGGAACGTTTGGACAGTGAACTGAAAATAACCAGGCGGCTGTAGTCACGACCTAGAAGATTGGCCGCCTGCAATGCGCCAATAGGTGGGCTGGACTCATCAAAATAGATTTCCGAATAACATTCGTCTGCTGCAATCACGAAACCATAGCGGTCAGAAAGCTCAAATGCCTGTTTCCATTGCGCCAGGCTCATGACCTTGCCCGAAGGATTGCCAGGAGAGCACAGGAAAAGCAATTGGGTGCGTTGCCAGATGCTTTCATGCACGCTATCCAGATCCATGCTGAAATCGTTGTCTGGCAGTGTGTTCAGGAAGTACGGCTCAGCGCCTGCCAGCAAGGCTGCACCTTCATAAATCTGGTAAAAAGGGTTGGGGCTGACCACCACGGGAGCCGGCGTTGTATCGCTAATCACCGCCTGGGCAAAAGCAAACAAGGCTTCACGACTGCCATTGACGGGAATGATCTCTGTTTCAGGATCGAGTGCCGGAATGCTATAGCGTTTGGCTAACCAGCTAGCAATCGTCCCGCGTAGTGCAGCTATGCCCAGCGTCGTGGGATAGGTTGCAAGCCCAGCCAGGTTATCCGCCAGTGCCTGCTGGATTAAGGTAGGCGTAGCATGTTTTGGCTCACCAATCGAAAGATTGATGGCCTGGTATTCTGGGTTTGGCGTCACGCCTGCAAACAGCTCACGCAGGCGCTGGAACGGGTAGGGCTGGAGTTTATTCAAGTCTGAGTTCATAGCTGCATTATAAACCCAACTCTGTGCCCTATAGAAACTCACCAAGACTTGCCGTATAGCCTTACCCTGAATTGCTAGTCACCAAATCCACCTTTAGCAGACTCTGCCGAAAAGCGCATCTTGAGGGAAAGGTCATTTCTGGAATCAGCACTGGCGAGGGCATTGTCTTCGGTGATCTTGCCTTCGCTATATAGCTTGAATAGTGACTGGTCAAATGTGCCCATGCCGATGTCCGTATTGGTCGCCATGACTTCCTTGATCTCGTCCAGCTTGGATTTGAGGATAAGGTCAGAGATATAGGGGGTGTTGATCATGATTTCGGTCGCAACTACACGCTTGGTTTCAATGCCAGGGACTAACCGTTGCGAGATGACCGCACCAAGATTCAACGACAGACTGAGCTGGATATTCTGCCTGCCATCGGGTGGGAAGAATGAGAATATGCGTTCCAGGGCCTGGTTGGCATTGTTGGCATGCAGGGTCGCCAGACAGAGATGGCCGGTCTCCGAGTAGGCAATCGCGTGCTTCATGGTGTCCATATCTCGGATTTCGCCAATCAAAATCACATCTGGCGCTTGTCGCATGGCATTTTTCAGGCCACTCTCAAA
Source organism: Methylobacillus gramineus (assembly GCF_020532675.1). Taxonomy (GTDB): domain Bacteria; phylum Pseudomonadota; class Gammaproteobacteria; order Burkholderiales; family Methylophilaceae; genus Methylobacillus; species Methylobacillus gramineus. The sequence continues at coordinate 757,805 of NZ_JAJAVE010000001.1, forward strand.
AGTCAGGGTATCGATGCCCACTTCGCGTTGGTCGACCACAGATTTCTTGTGTTCATGCATAAACTCAATCGGGTCTTCCAGCGTGAGGATATGCCCATCTGAATTCTCGTTGCGGTAATTGATCATGGAAGCCAGGGTGGTGGACTTGCCTGACCCAGTTGAACCTACCACCAGTATCAGGCCGCGCTGGCGCATGATGAGCTCGGTTAAGACATTCGGCAGGACTAGTGACTCCAAGCTGGGGATCTGGTGCTTGATATAACGTACTACCATGGCCACTTCGCCACGCTGCTTGAACACATTGATACGGAAGCGGCCCACGCCGTGCATGCTGAGGGCAAAGTTCATTTCCAGCGTAGCTTCAAATTCCTGTTGCTGGCTTGGCGACATCAGGGCATAAGCAATCTCCTTGACCATTCCCGGTGCCATTACCTGTGTGTTAATCGGCATCGTCCTGCCTTCAACATCAATATGGATGGCCGTTCCGGTACTGAAAAACAGGTCCGAGCCGTTTTTTTCCACCATGAACTTGAGGATAGGAGTGATATCGATTGCTGCCATGAAGCATCCCTTGTTTTTATATGAGGCTACTTTACCATAAGCCTTAGTCATACAGGCTTGGTGTGCCCACTGGGCCTGATGCTGGTGCAGTCAACCTGAGAGTGGTCATGCACCGCACCAAACTGAGGCATTTACTGGTCTGGATGTCGTGATATCAGCCTGTTCAGCATGGCACAAGGTTTGCATTAGCTTGCACAATATTCACTCCTTTGTATTGTGCACACATGCTGCTTTACATTAAAACGCCGAATCGATCCCTACAGCACGGCGATGTCCGTGAACCAGGCCTTACGTCACAGGACGCTGTACTGAGGTATAGCTGCAAGGATAACCAGGCCTTACTGATGACGCTAACCCAGTTGGCACAGGAGTTTCCAGAGTCTGTGCTGGATGACTCCTATGTCTGGTATCTGCCGAAAGGCGAGGTGGATATCACAACCTGGATGGCGAACATTATGCCGTTCAATACCTTTTATGCCCGCATGCGCCATCCATGGCTGCTGGACGACTTGAGCAAGCATGTGCAGATGCATTTCCAGCCGATTGTCGACTTTACGCAAAATGGCAAGATTTTTGGCTATGAAGCCCTGTGCAGATTGCAGGATCCCAATGGCAATATCCTCACTGGCGAAGAGGCCTTTCGCCTTGCGCGTCAGGTCAGCCGGGAAGTGGAACTGGATATGGTATGCCAGAACCTGGCACTGGCTGGCAAAGCTAATGCCATTGCACATGGCACTCCATTGTTCATCAACGTACTGCCGCAAACCATTATGCGCGATGACTGGCTCGACCTCATGCTGGATGCGCTGGATCGGCATGGGATAGAACAACGCGATGTGGTGGTGGAGATTATTGAAAGTGAGGAGGTGTCTCCTGAACTTCTTGCCAAGCATTGTGATGCTATTCGCATGCAGGGCCTGAGAATCGCGCTGGATGACATGGGATCCGGGTTCAATGGCTTGAGTACGTTAGCGGTAGTCAGGGCGGACTTTATCAAGATAGACCGCACCATTGTGCATGAGGCACAGGGGAGTCGTGTCCGTACCGTGCTGCTTGAGGCGATTATTTCCATGGCACAGCGCCTGGGCTGCACGATCGTTGCAGAAGGTCTGGAGCGGGTTGAAGATATCACTTATTGCCAGGATCTTGGCTTGGTCTATGCCCAGGGCTATTATTTTGCCAAGCCAGCATTGAATCCGACAGAAACAGTGACGGCACTGCCGATACGCGACGAATCCCATCGATCGCCCATTCCCGATGAATTCCGTATCAGTGAGTTTGTCAGCCGCGGCATCACCATAGAGGTCAACACCCCGATAGACCAGGCCAGGCAGATTTTTATAGATAACCCGGATATTGCCTGTGCGGTTGTTCTGGACAACCTGCGTCCAATCGGGCTGCTCAAGCGCGGCAAGGTCTTTACCCACCGTAGTGATGCATTGGGCAATTATTGCGATGCCTTGCCCCGCATGATTACCTCGCGCATGCCATCTTCCCAGCTGGCACGCGGACTATATCTGGAGCGTGGTGAAATTGAACCGTGGGTGATGGTAAGCGACGATGGGGTCTATGTCGGGATCATCCACCCATTGGAAATCATGTCGCAAATCATTAACCGCAAGACCAGTTCCGGCAATATGCACCCATTAAGCCAGCTCACCACTGGCCCTACATTACGCCAGTCACTGGATGTGAGCTTGCGTAACAACCCGACTACCCATCTGGTGTATATCGATCTGGATCATTTCAAGGCATATAACGATCGATACGGTTTTATCCGCGGTGATGCCATGATTCGCTTGTTATCTGAAATTGTGCGGCAAGAGTTTCACAATCAAACTGGCACCCTGGTCGGGCATATTGGTGGCGATGATTTTGTGCTGATCCTCGATCATGAAGACCACAATCTGGTGAACGTACTACTCAACGTCATCAATCACTTCCAGGCACTGGCGGTTCACCTTTACGATAGCAGCGACCTTGAACGGCGATTTTTTACCACTGAAGATGGCAAGGATCACCCGGTGGCTAGCGTGTCGATCGCGGTCGTCAATGGCTCTCAGGGAGCTATATCCAACAGCGTGGCGGCGGCAGAGCGTGCTGCCTCGTTAAAGAAGATAGGAAAATCCAATATAGGGAGTATCGTGGTGGTGGAATCCAATCCGCCAAGATTGGTATTGCCGCGTAGCGAGGAATATTCAGACTGGCAATCACGAGCCCTCAATGCACTGAAGATGCTGCAAACCTTGCCAAGGTCTCAGGATGCCCATTGCCTGGATGGTTGTTTTGCCGATTACCCGTTTTTTGAGGTGGTGTTTGAACTGAATGTGGATGGCAGCCAGCGCCATGCCAATTGGATCAATCCCAATATGTACGGCAAGATCAAAGCGGGCGGGGCAGGTGCCGACCGTAGCTTGCAGGCTTATTACAATGCCGTGAAGGATTCCATGAACCCTTACATTTCAAGCATCTACCTTTCAACCGCAACGGAAGACTTCTGCCTGACCGTATCTACTCCTGTGTTTGACACTGACGGCATGATGAGCAGTATTCTGGTGGCGGATATCAATATTGCCGCCATGGCCATGCTCAGTAGCTTGCCCAATGAAGTACCTCAGATCAAAGTTAAGTCAGCTGATGCGCGGGTGCTTTCTGTAGCCTGAGGTAGAGCGCTTCCAGTGCTTGAGTGAAACGCGCTGTATCAAACAGCTTGCTATCTCTTGTTGCTTGCAAACGTTCCCGATAACGATTGAGCAGGGCTTGGTCTTGAGCAATGCTGATGGCAAGCGTTTCATAATGAGCGGGGTCGAATGTAATCAGCTCATGCAAGCCAGCTACCTGCAATAAACTGCCAGCAACGCGACTGGCAAAGGTGTCGCCTGAGCATGTGATCAATGGCAATCCCATCCACAAGGCATCACTTGCCGTGGTATGGGCATTGTAAGGCGCGGTATCCAGAAACAGGTCTGCAAGTGCATGGCGAGCCAGGTGCTGATCCATAGGGACTCGCGGAGCAAAGATCAGGCGTGCTGGGTCGATCCCCTGTTCTTGGGCGGCTTGCTGCAGGTTTTTTCTGGCGCTGGCATTGCATTCCAGCAACCAAAGGATACTTTGTGGCGTTGCCTGCAGTATGCGCATCCAGCTGGCAAATACTTGCGGCACAATCTTGAAGCTCTGGTTAAAGCAGCAAAATACAAAAGCATCCTCGGGGAGTCCACATGTGTTACGTGATGGGGTGTTGGCAATAGGCCGCTGCCTATCATTGGGCTGGTATGTCGTGGGCAGCAAGGCAAGCTGCTCCGTATAGTAAGAGGCCTGTGCTGCCGGTGTGATGAAGGCATCACTCAATATGTAGTCAATAAAGGGCGCGCCCATGGTTCCGGGAAAGCCTAGCCACGATACCTGAATCGGTGCTGGACGCAGTGCCAGAATGCCGGTACGGCTACCCTGGGTATAGCCGGTCAGGTCAACCAGGATATCTATGTGATCCGCATGAATCTGCTGCGCAGCCTCATGGATGGACAACGGGCGGATATCAATGAAGTGATCCACAGCCTGTTCAATACGTTGCCGTGCGGGAGTGTGGTCATCCACGGCATACGAATACGCATATACCTCGACCTTGTCTCTATCGTGCAGCTCAAGCATTTCCGTGATCAGGGAGGCGAGTGGATGCAGGCGAAAATCTGCCGACAGATAGCCTATCCGTAGTTGAGTGCCTGTATCAACCTTGCGCGCAGCAGTTGGTCCAAGCAATGCAGGTTCCTGCATGAGCTTGGCATAACGCTGCCTGGTCCAGTTCTCTGCGCACTGTTGTTGTTCTGCTGCAGTGGTTCCTGGCATGGCAAGAAAAGCAAAAGGGGATATCTGCACCTGCGGTGCGGTCGCTACCCATTCCCGGATTTGAGCAATATCCTCTTCAATATTTTGCCAATCGCAAGCGTGCTGCTTTTGATGTACCAAGTGTACTTTTGCGTGATACAGCAGGGGATCAAGCGCCAGCGCACGCTGATAGCAGACCATGGCCTGCTCCAGCTGCCCCAGTTCTCGCAAAACATTGCCCAGATTGTTGTGGCTATCGGCATCATGGGGAGACAGCTCAATTGAGCGATGATAGCTGGCAGCGGCTTCTGCGGCCTTGCCAAGCTCACGCTGAGCGTTGCCGAGGTTGTAATGCAGTGCTGCATCTTGTGGCTGCAAAGTGACTGCTTCTGCATAGGTTTTTTCTGCTGCAGCATAAGCCCCTCGCTGTTGTTGCTGGATACCCAATGCTTGCAAGGCGTGGGGTAAGGCAGCAATAGCGTCCTGATCGCGGGGATTGAGATGCAGTATTTTTCTGTAGCTGGCAATGGCTTCTGGCAATTGACCTGCTACATGGTAAGCCGAGGCAAGATTAGCCAGCAGATCAGTATCTCGTGGCGATATTGCCAACCCCTGATTGAAGTGACTGACTGCCTGATCAAGCTGGCCACAGGCCTGCAAGGCGAGTCCTAGGTTGTTATGAAAATCCGCGTTATTTGGTATCAGTGCCAACGCACGCTCAATGAAGCTTGTGGCTTCCTGATGGCGACGGGTCTGATGGCAAAGCACCCCGAGCAGATGCAAGGCATCCGCATGGCTGGGTTTTAGGGAAAGCAGCTGGCGGTACAGCGTTTCTGCCTCTGGCAAGCGTCCGTTTCGATGTGCATTGACGGCTGAATGGAAAAGTTGATCAGGATTCATTGTTAAATTAAACCATATTCGCTTAAATCAATGGGTAACAAGCCAGGCCCTGCACCAGCCGTTTTAGTCCCAGCGACCGCAATAGAAAACGATTCGGATCTAGGGCGGCCAGCAAACCCTCATCCACCGGGGCAGGCTCTCCTGAAATGGCGCTGGCAAGCATGTCTGCGGCCAGGGGGGCGGTGGTCAGTCCCTTTGAACCATGGCCTAGATTGACGTACAAGCCCTTTAGCCAGGGCAGGCTTTCAGGGGCAGCAGTATGGCGTGGCGGTTGTGCTTTTAGCGCGAGATGATCAAGCAGGGGACCTGCCATCGGCAAGTAGTCGATGGTGGTACAACGCAAGGCTGCGCGGCCTTGTGGCGCTTGGGATGACAATGCCTGATGCAGATCAGGAGACATACGATGGAGCATCTCCAGATTTTGCGCATGGTCTTCTGAGCGTAACTCCAGCCCAATATCATCTGGGGTAAACGTGGCACCCAGGCAATGTTCCCCGTTCACTGAGGGACTGATATAGCCATCGGTGCAGAGCAGGGTTTTCAAGTGTGCACTGATACCTGACTGGGGGAGTTGTGTGATTTGTCCGCGTACAGGTGATAGCGGCAAGTGGGCAGCCTGGTCAAAACTGGCAGCCTGGTTGGCATTTGCAATAATCAGTACCGGGGCTTCTGCCAGCAATTGATGTTGATCCCACACCTGCCACAGATCACCTACCTGTTTCAATTGGATGGCCTGCGTGTTGATGAGCACCTGGATATTCGGGTGCTGGGTCAAGGCATGACAAAATGCGGCTGGCTTTACCCAGCCAGCTTCAGGGAAGAACATCGCCTCATGTGTCAGCGGAACGCCCGCCAACAGGCTGGCTTGCGCCTGGTCGACCATATAAACCAAATCAGCTGGAAAATGGCGTGCAGCAATAACATGACTGCGATCCAGCTCAGCCGCATCATGGCCCAGTTGCAGCATGCCACAGCGAGCATGGGCATCAGGGGGTATATCCAGTTGCTGCAATAATCGCAGGCTGTGTAGATAGCCTGCGAGCGACAAGCGGTCAAGCGGCACGTCCTTGCGTGCCAGCTTGGGATACAGTATCCCCAGTGGATTTCCGGATGCTTCCTGTGCCACATGAGCATGCTGTTCTATCAGGGTCACATGCCAGCCACGGTCAGCCAGGGCGCGGCTGCTGGAGGTGCCAGCAATGCCGCCGCCAATGACAATCGCTTGTGTGGGCTTGGCATGAAATGGTGGCTGCCTGTGGCTAAACCGCCCACATAGCATTTCCCGCTTTCTGCCGTGCCCTGGCACCTTGTTTACCTCGAACCCTGCAGCCTGCAATCCACGCTTGACCACACCTGCGCTAGTGAAGGTAGCAAACGTGGTGTGCTGGTGTGAAAGTGTCGCCATCCGTTCAAACAAGGCTGGCTGCCACATTTCCGGATTTTTGGCAGGGGAGAATCCATCAAGGAACCAGGCATCCACACTGGCGTGTAATGCTGGTAGCGTATCCAGTAAATCACCAATCAATAAGGTGAGACTGACACGCCCCTGATCAAAAATCATCCGGTGCCAGCCTGGTGCCAACTGCTGATATTGCGTGAGCAGTGCCTGAGTGAATGGATCCAGCTCTGGCCACAGTGCCAGTGCCTGGGCAAGATCAGCCCAGGATAATGGGTATTTTTCAGTACTGACGAAATGAAGCCGGGCATGCGCCGGGGCATGATGACGCCACAGTTGCCACGCACAGAGAAAATTGAGCCCTGTGCCAAAACCAGTTTCAGCAATGGTAAAGCTATTTTCCTGCATGGCATGCCAGCGTTCAGCCAATTGATTATGTCGCAGGAATACATGACGCGTTTCTTCCAGCCCACTGGCACGCGAAAAGTAAACGTCACCATACAGGGTGGAGTAGGGCTGACCATCCTGCCACTGCAAGCTTGCCGTGCAGGATGCTGAAGTTGTTTGTTGGGACATGGTTCTATTTTTGTGGCGAGGTCTATATAATTTCGTTATATTTGCAAAAAGATAATGCTTTTACTGAGTTCTATTCCATCCCACTTCTTTTAAACATTCACTTCATCTCCGAAAGAACGTATATGAAATTCGCTTTTTCACGCATTCTGGCGCCATTGTACCTCGTGCTATTCACGGCAGTGGCGCATGCAGCGCCTACCAATATTGCAGCCGCGGCAGACCTCAAGTTTGTTCTGGAGGAGTTGTCCAAATCGTTTGAGCAGCAATCCGGTGAAAAGCTGGCCGTGACCTATGGCGCATCCGGCGCCATTACCACGCAGATTATCAATGGTGCTCCCTTCCAGTTGTTTCTTTCAGCAGATGAAGACTATGTCCTCAAGCTTTCCACTGCCGGGCTGACCAGGGACGAAGGCGTATTGTACGCTACCGGCCATTTGGTGATCGTGACACCTAAAAATGCTGCACTGGGCGTGGATAGTGAGCTGAAGGGCTTGGCGGCTGCACTCAAGAGTGGCAAGCTGCAACGTTTTGCCATTGCCAACCCTGAGCATGCTCCTTATGGGCGCCGTGCCGTGGAAATCTTGAAGCATGCAGGCCTGTGGGAAGACATTCAGTCCAAGCTGGTGCTGGGTGAAAACGTTTCACAAGCGGCCCAGTTTGCTACCAGCGGCTCTACCGATGGTGGTATTGTGGCGCTTTCCCTCGTCAAGTCACCACAGGTCATCAATACCGTGAATTATGCTGAAATTCCCGAGAGCTGGCATAGCCCACAAAAACAACGCATGGTGTTGCTGAAGAATGCAGACAGCACCGCCAAGGCTTTTTATGATTATTTACAGAAGCCTGCCGCCCGGGAAATCTTCCGTCGCTATGGTTTCGTTTTACCTGGTGAAGCCAATTAATGGATTGGACGGCTTTATGGCTCTCGCTCAAGCTGGGAGCCATGACGATTCTTGTGTTGATACCCGTCGCATTGTTCGCGGCACGCTTCCTCGCTTATCGTAGATTTTTCGGCAAGCCAGTGGCTGAAGCGCTGCTGGCAGTGCCCCTGGTGTTGCCACCTACCGTGGTAGGGTATTACTTGCTGGTCGGGCTGGGAAACCAGTCATGGCTGGGACAATGGCTGATGCAGACTACCGGCCATCTGCTGGTGTTTCATTTTTCAGGTTTATTGCTTGCCTCCATTATCGTCAACATCCCGTTTGCCGTACAACCCATACAGCGTGGCTTTGAGTCTATCCCGCAGGATGTCAGGGATGCGGCGGCATGCTGCCGCATGTCATCCCTGCGCATGTTGTTGACGGTAGAGCTGCCACTGGCCTGGCCGGGGATTCTCACTGCGATCGTGCTGACGTTTGCCCATACGCTGGGGGAGTTTGGCGTAGTGTTGATGGTAGGAGGCAGCCTGCCGGGCGAGACCAAGACCATTGCCATTAGTATTTATGACCGTGTGCAGGCGCTGGATTTTGCTGCAGCAGGCAATATGTCATTGATGCTGCTGGTATTCTCGGTGGTGGTGCTGGCGTTGGCGAATAGCCTGTCCAGGAAGTTCGGTCGAAGGGGAGGCTATCATGAGCTCTGATCTATGGTTGAAAGTTGCATTGCAGCGACCTTTTGCCCTGGAAGCGGAACTGCGCTGTGCTGAAGGCGAGTTGCTGGCGCTACTGGGGCCTTCCGGCAGTGGAAAATCCACGATACTGAGGCTAATCGCAGGTTTGCAATATCCACAGTCTGGCTCCATCAAGCTGGGGAACAATACCTGGTTTGACCAGCAGGTTCGCCTGACTCCGCAGCAACGCCGTGTCGGCTATGTACCGCAAAATTACGGTTTGTTTCCACACATGAGCGCACTGAACAATGTCGCTGCAGGCTTGCATCATCTACCACGCGATGCACAAAACCACCAAGCGCGACAGTGGCTGGAAAGGGTTCACCTTTCTGATTATGCCAAGCGCAAACCCGCAGAGCTGTCCGGTGGCCAGCAACAGCGCGTGGCATTGGCGAGGGCTCTGGCAGCAGACCCCTCGATTCTGCTGCTTGATGAGCCATTCTCCGCCCTTGACAGCATCACGCGTGAAAGCCTGTATATCCAGCTTGCCGAGCTGAAGGCCGGACTGAACATTCCCATCATCCTTGTGACGCATGACTTGAATGAAGCCAGCATGCTGGCAGACAGAATTGCGCTGATAGACAATGGCAGTATCCTGCAGAGTGGCGCACCAGACCACGTTATTCGTCAACCTGCCAGCCGTCGCGTCGCTGAGCTGGTGGGATTGCATAATATATTGCGCAGTGAGCTAGTCGCCAGGACAGAGAGCACAGTCACGCTCAAGCTGGGACAGTGCTTGCTCAATCTCCCAATCACGCAGGCAGTTGGCCCTGGTAGCCACGATTATCTGTACTGGATATTGCCCACGAATGCCTTGGAAGTGGTTGGTCAGGATCAAACGGCCACCCTGCACGGCAGCATCAACAAGATATTACGTCTGGGAAACCTTGCTCGCCTGTTTGTCAGGGTGGATGGTGCTAGCGAAGTATTCCAACTCCAAGTCGCTGGTCATCATCATTTTGAAGTTGGGCAAGTGCTGGCCTTCAAGCTCGATACTAGTCAGGCTCATATCCTGCCTGCTGTTTAATTACCTGCATCCATGAGCAAAATAGCCCCCTGAGAACTATCTCAGCAATGACTTGCCTATCAATCAGAATGAATTAAAGGGGCAGCGTTGAGATACAGGCGGGAGATAGATGGGCTGAGAGCCGTTGCCGTGATGGCTGTATTATTGTTCCACGGCGGGCTACTGGGATTTAGTGGTGGCTATATCGGCGTGGATATCTTTTTTGTGATCAGTGGCTATCTGATCACAACCATCATCCTGGACGAGGTGGAAGCAGGGCGTTTCTCCATCGTCAATTTCTATGAGAGGCGCGCCAGGCGCATCCTCCCAGCACTGACTGTAGTGCTCATTGCCACCAGCATCGCGGCTTACACCATGATGCCGTCCTCCTTGCTGCAAGCGTATGCCAAAAGCCTGATATCGGTGGCAAGCTTCTGTTCCAATATATTTTTTTACCTGACCAGCGGCTATTTTTCTACCGCATCCGATGAAAAGCCGCTTCTGCATACCTGGAGCCTGGCAGTGGAGGAGCAGTACTACCTGTTTTTCCCGTTGCTGGTTTCCATGCTGTGGTTTATCGGCCGTTCGCGCCTGGCATGGCTGATCGCTTTCTTGTCTCTGTTGTCATTGGTATGCTCTGAATATCTGCTCGTGCAACAGGCCATTGATGCCAATTTTTACCTGATTTTCAGTCGCGCATGGGAGTTATTTGCTGGCTCATTGCTTGCCTTTTCCCGGGTAGCTGACAGCCCATTGCCGCCATGGGGCAGGCAGGTTGGTAGCGGATGTGGATTGCTGTTGATCATACTGGCGATTTTTACACTGGATCAACATACGCCATTTCCGGGGCTGTATGCCTTGTTGCCAGTATTTGGCACTTGCATGGTGATTGCATACAGCAACCAACAGACGATGGTCGGGCGGTTGCTATCTTCCAGGCTGATGGTGGGCTTAGGCTTGATCTCCTATTCACTGTATCTCTGGCATCAACCCCTGTTTGCATTTCTGCGCATGAAGCATCTGGCTGAGCCTAGTGCCGGCATGTTCTGGATCGCTATCGGCATCAGTGTGCTGCTGGCAATTTTGAGCTACTACTTTATAGAACAACCTTTCAGGAACAAGTCCAGGTTTGGTAGAACACGTATTTTCCAGCTTTCCGCTTTTTCAATTGCGCTGATGCTCTTGATCGGGTTGTCCGGGATCCTCTTCAAAGGGTTTCCATATCGGTTTGATCACCATGAGTTAGCCAAAAGCGTGGAATCCAGCCCCAAACGTGAGGAATGCCATACTGGCGGTGTCGATTTTTTAAAGCCCGAACAGAGCTGCCGTTATTTCGGCCAGCATGTACGGTGGGCAAGTTTTGGCGATAGCCATACGGTTGAACTGGCTTACGCCCTGGCCGACAGGCTTAAGCCAAGCGGGCAGGGCATGCTGCACCTGAGCTTCAGTGGCTGCCCTCCTGCCTTGCAATTTGAAGCCATACAGCCAGGCTGCTCGCAGTGGATCAATGAGTCGCTGCAATACCTGGAAAATCAGCACGATATCAGTCATGTTTTAATAGGGTTCAGCTACACGCGATTCCTGTTTGGCGAGCTTGGGCATCATTACCCTGGCATCACGGATGAAAGTCCTGCCAACAAGTTCAGTGAAATCTATGCTGGCCGGTCAGCGCAGGAGTTGCGGCAGATTTACTGGAAAAGTTACGAGGAGATGATCCATCGCCTGCTCAAGGCCGGGAAAACGGTTTATATGCTGTATCCGGTTCCTGAGTTGCCGATGGATATCAGCAAGGCATTGACACCATTGACTATCTTTCATCATGAATCACGCCTCAACCTGGAAGAAATGACGAGTGCTCAATATTATGCCGAACGCAATGCATTCATCATCAAGCAGTTGGACAGCTTGCCTTATGGTCAACATCTGCATGCAATTAAGCCGGTAGATATTCTCTGTAAGTCTGGATATTGCCCGGCAATAATGGAAGGCAAAGCCCTATATTTTGACGAAAGCCATTTAAGTCTGCAGGGTGCGTATCAGTTGATTGATCACGGGATTCCCTTTGATCAGCTCAAGCTCGATTCACCTGCAAGCCATGAGCCACGATGAGGTAGCACAGATCATGCTATTTATAATTGTTGATTACTTCCAAATACTTAAGCTCATCCACGGCAATCTTGCAGCAGCATAAAAACTCCCGCAGATGCGGGAGTTTTTATATCAGCAGACTTGCCCATGAGCATGGGAATCGTCAAACAAGAGGGAGCAATGTCGGCGCAAAGCCAGCATCAATTTCAATGCTTGCTTTGGGTGAGAGCACTTTCACTCGTATCGTCTGCTTCATCCAGCTTTTGATGGAGATCTTTCTTGCTGTAGTGGCCTGGATAGGGGCCGCATAAATCCTGCATTCTATTGGACAGATAGGTTTTATTTTCTGCCATTATTTCCAGTTGAACCGAAGTGATCTTGCCCAGTTTCTGATTCACTCCACCCACAAACTCTTTCCAGTTACTTTCAACTTCATGCCATTTCATCTGAGTTTCCTTTATCTGTAGTCCCATCATGATGAATATCAGTTGGGTGCGAAATTAAAGTAAGAACTCATGGGTAGATATCAATCCAGAATATGAATTGCGTATGGGTACCAAACTTGTCCCGCACTGGTAATCCTAGAAGTAAATCTAATCCTTCACCGTCTGTTACCACACTTACACACGGTGATATTTCAATCATGCTGGCATCGATTCATCGTCGATTAACGGCCTTACATAAGGCTATATTTTTCTGTCCAATAGATCCCTGTACACAATAAAAACCAGACCAGGTGGGCAATCATAATGAGAATGATCAGTGCATGACGTCTAGACCACATAACAACCTCCATGAATGAGTGCTAGGTTAGGCGAGTGTAGTCTTTTGGGGCAGAAGTATTTGTCTAAATACATGGTAGGACGCATGAAATAGGCCTAAACTGAATTCACCAACTGAGTCAGTTTCTCTCCTTTACCAGTCCAGCATTTCTCAGCCATCAGGCCTTATTTCAGCCAATCCAGACTTAAGGGCATTATGAATTTCATATCCCGTTATGCGATTGGACATCGTGGCAATTCATCTCCATGGAATGACCTTGCACCAATCAGGGAAGAACTGTTTGGAGTCGAGCGTCTGGAGTTTCATGCGGAAAGTCTAGCCGCAGCGCAGGCGGTAACAACCACCCCTGTTCCGGTGATGTCCTTGCACAAGCGATTGAATAATAATGCGGAGGTATTGCTTGCAGCCTATCACGCCAGCGCCGCAGAGCTGGAAAGTGGTCGTGGCGTGGTGCATGCGGCCGAGTGGCTGCTGGATAATTACCATATTGTTGAAGAGCAAATCCGCGAAATTCGTGATGATTTGCCACCCGGGTATTACCGCCAATTGCCCAAACTCGCCAGCGGCCCATTTGCTGGTTATCCCCGAGTATTTGGCCTGGCCTGGGCCTTTGTTGCCCATACTGATAGCCATTTTGATCCAGACACCTTACGTCGATTCATTCAGGCTTACCAACGCATACAGCCTTTAACCATAGGTGAGTTATGGGCTGTTGCCATTACTTTACGTATCGTGCTGATTGAAAATTTACGCCGACTTGCAGAGCAGATCAGTGTGGGGCGTTCTGCCCGCGCTGATGCTGAGGAACTGGCCGAAAAGTTACTACAGCCGGACCATGCACGCGCCACACTGGATAAAGAAATTTCCAGCCGATCATCAGCGGGTTTGTCTGATACATTTATTGTACATTTGGTCAAACGCTTGCGGGATCAAGATCCCCGTAGCATGCCTGCCATGGGATGGTTGGAAGAAATGGCAAGGAGGCAAGGGCTTTCCATTGATGGCGTAGTGCAGAAAACACAGCAACGCGAGGGCGCCTCCAATGTCAGTGTGCGCAATGTCATTACCAGCATGCGCCTGATCTCGGATATTGATTGGGCCGCATTGTTTGAAAGTGTCAGCCTGATTGATGAATGCCTGGCCAGGGATGGACATTTTTCTGCCATGGATTTCCCCACGCGGAATTTATACAGAAGCGCTATTGAGCAATTGGCGCGTGGCTCATTATTGTCAGAGCTTGAAATTGTCGAAGTGACTCTCGGATTGTGCAGTCACCCCCAGGATGTAGCTCAGGACGTGACGGATGCAGAAAGAGCCTGTGATCCTGGTTACTATCTGATTGCTGAAGGTAGATTGATGCTGGAGCAAGCCATCCATTTCAAGCCGCCTGCGAGACTGTTGATCAGCCGTTTCAATCTGCGCCTGGGCATTGCGGGCTATATCGGCACCATCATCATGACCACGATGGTATTGCTTGCTGTGGGCTTGCAGTTGTTAGGCATGCTGGATATGGGGTCTATGACCAGCCTTGCAATTGCCTTGCTTGGATTTATTCCTGCGAGTGAAGCGGCGACTAGCCTGGTGAATCGTTTTATTGTCTGGAACTTCTCTGCCATGCCTTTACCTGGCCTGGCATTGACCTCAGGGATTCCATCCTCCTGCCGCACCCTCATTGCCATGCCCATTTTACTGACCAATGAAGTTGATCTTCTTGCGCATGTAGAACGTTTGGAGGTTCACTATTTATCAGGCGTTGGCGGTGATCTTTATTTTGCCCTGCTCTCTGATGGACTGGATGCTGACCAGGAAGAGATACTGTCAGACACACCATTGCTGGCGCTAGCCCTGGCAGCCATTGAACAATTGAACCAGAAATATAGTGTGGATGGCGGAACAATACTGACAACGCCAAGATTCTTGTTTTTGCATAGACGCAGGGTATTCAGTGCAAGTGAAGGGCGCTGGATAGGCTGGGAGCGAAAGCGCGGAAAGTTGCATGAGCTGAATCGCCTGTTGCGCGGAGCAACGGATACCACGTTTATGTCGACAGGGGGCATCTCCTCAGAGGTTCCTGATGGTGTGCGCTATGTCATCACGCTCGATGCGGATACCAAGTTGCCACGAGATACCGTTGCCAAGCTGATTGGAAAAATGGCACATCCGCTGAATCAGGCCATCTTTGATGCTGCGGAGCGGCGCGTGGTAAAGGGGTATGCCATTCTCCAGCCCAGGGTAACGCCTTCATTACCGTTAGACCGTGATGGATCATTCTATCAGCGGATATTCTCAGCGCCAGGCGGTATGGACCCTTATGCCGCCGCCAGCTCTGATGTCTATCAGGATATGTTCGGTGAGGGGTCGTACACAGGTAAGGGCATTTACGATGTCGATGCATTTGAAGCATCCCTGGCTGCCCGGGTACCGGAAAATGTGATGTTGAGTCACGATCTGTTTGAAGGGATATTTGCCCGGGCTGGCCTTGCCTCGGATATTGAGGTCGTTGAAGACTCACCCTGTCGCTATGATGTGGCTGCCAAGCGCCAGCATCGCTGGGCAAGGGGAGACTGGCAATTGTTGCCATGGGCATTGGGCTGGGGCCCTGCGTATGTTGTACCGGTCATCGGGCGCTGGAAAATGCTGGATAACTTGCGACGCTCACTGGTGGCACCGAGTTTTCTAACGCTGCTGGTGGCATGTTGGTTTTTACCCTTTGCCCTGGGTATACAAGCCATCCTGTTCCTGCTGGTGATATTGGCATTGCCTGGCTACATGCCGATCTTGTTGTCCGTGTTACCGCATCGCCGCGATATACATCTGCGCAAACATATCAGCAATCTTGGCAGGGATTTGGGAAAAGCCGCCTCACATCATTTCCTCACAATTGCATTGCTGGTAGATCAGTCCTGGAGAATGGCGGATGCCATCATCAGAACCTGGATCAGATTGGGTATCACGCGCCGACATTTGCTGGAATGGACAACGGCGGCCCAGTCGACCAGCAGCCCCTCGTTAACGGTCATGGGGTTTTATCGTGAGATGGCGGGCAGTACAGTGTTTGCGATGGGTCTTTGCGCCAGCGCAATCTCATTCTCGCATGTGTCCTGGCCCTTGGTATTACCATTTGCCATGCTCTGGGGCATCGCACCATTTCTCGCCTTTTGTGCTAGTTATTCGCCAGTGGTTGTCAACAATGATCATATTGACGATCTCACCGCGGATGCGCTACGCCTCACTGCCAGACGCACCTGGCGTTTTTTTGAGCGATTTGTCACGCCAGAGGACAATATGCTGCCTCCTGATAATTTTCAGGAAGCGCCAAACCCCATCATTGCCCACAGAACCTCCCCCACCAATATGGGCTTGTATCTGCTTTCCACCGTGGCCGCGAGAGATTTTGGCTGGTCTGGCACCATCGAGACCCTGGAGCGCCTGGAAGCGACGTTTGTTGTCATGCAACAACTGAGGAAACACCGAGGCCATTTTTTCAATTGGTATGGCACTTTGGATATGAGCGTGCTGGACCCGCCTTATATTTCTTCTGTTGATAGTGGCAACCTGGCTGGCCACCTGATTGCGCTGGCAAATGCGTGTGAAGAATGGGTCAATGTGCCCCATGCCGCTAATGCCAGCGTTGGCATACTGGACCATTTCACCCTGGCACGTGAGGCGCTCCTGGCTTCATCCGTGGCCAATGATGACAGTGGTAAGGAGCTTTTCTGCCGTTTTGAAGAAATTGCCACGCATCTACACGACACCCAGGTCATGACCATGCTGCCCGCATTGAAGCGTTTAACCGATAAAACGGCAGTGGTCGTTCAGGGTTTGATCCCGGTCAGTGATCATGACAATCCCCCGGAGCTTGTTATCTGGGTCAATGCCCTGGCAAAGTCAGTAGCCGCCCATCATGATGATCAGGCTCTGCTACAGCCATCTTCTGATGCATTTAACGACAGGCTGCAGACAATGGCTGCAAATGCGCGTGAAATGGCATTGGCAATGGATTTTGCGTTTATGATCGAGCCCGAGCGCAAACTATTATCCATCGGCTATAGCCTGCAGGATAACCATCTTGATCCCAGCTGTTATGATCTTTTAGCGTCAGAAGCTAGACTGGCCAGCCTCTTCACCATTGCCAAAGGCGATGTCTCCACCAAACACTGGTTCCGCCTTGGCCGCACTGCTACCCCATTGGGCAACGGCTCTGCCTTGATTTCCTGGTCTGGCTCCATGTTCGAATACCTGATGCCATCTCTAGTCATGCGCGCCCCTGTTGGGAGCTTGCTCGAACAGACCAACAAGCTGATTGTCGCGCGGCAACAGTCCTATGGTCAGTCTCTGGAGGTTCCCTGGGGGATATCTGAATCCGCGTACAACGCGCGCGATATTGAATTTACCTATCAGTACTCCAATTTTGGCGTGCCGGGGCTTGGTCTCAAACGAGGACTTTCCGACAATCTGGTGATTGCACCTTACGCGACCGGCCTTGCCGCCATGATAGACCCCAATGGCGCACAGGAAAACTTTGTGCATCTTGCCAGCATGGGCGCGTTAGGGCGGTATGGGTTTTACGAAGCCCTTGATTTCACCCGAGCCAGGCTGCGGGAGGATCAAGAGGTGGCGATTGTGCGTAACTATATGGCCCATCATCAGGGAATGACCATCGTCGCCATTGCCAATAGCCTGCATCATGGCCAGATGCGTAGCCGCTTTCATCGTGAACCTATGATTCAGGCATGCGAGCTTTTACTGCAGGAGCGCATGCCCAGGGATATTGCGATTGCCCATCCTCGCGCAGAGGAAGTAAGTGCATCCATGGATGAAAGTAGTGATAGCGCACCGGCTGTACGCAGATTCACTACCAAGCCTGCCGGGAGCCCGGTTACGCACCTGCTGTCCAATGGGTCTTATTCCGTCATGCTGACGGCAACAGGGGCCGGATATAGCCGTTGGCGCGATATTGCGGTAACCAGGTGGCAAGAGGATGTCACACGTGAAACTGATGGATATTGTATCTTTATCAAGGATATCGCGACCGATGCTATCTGGACCGCTGACGGGAAAGACATCAGCACCAAGCCCCAGCATCGTATGGACAGTAGCGAAATCATTTTCAGTGAGGATCATGCAGAGTTCATCAGGCGCGGCAACTCCCTGGTCACGCATATGGATGTGCTGGTCTCTGGAGAGGATGATGCCGAGGTTCGCCGTGTCTCCCTGACCAACAGTAGCCGTCGCCATTATGAGCTGGAGCTGACATCGTATATTGAGCTGGTATTGGCGACGCCTGCGAATGATAGAGCCCACCCCGCGTTTTCCAAGATGTTTGTGGTCACGGAGTATCTTCCCGAGTTTGGCGCATTGTTGGCAACACGCCGATTGCGCGCGCCCAATGACCCGCAAATCTGGGCAGCGCACTTTGCCGTGATTGAGGGGGAGGTGACGACAGCAGCTCAATATGAATCTGACAGGTCCCGTTTTATTGGGCGTGGCAACACGTTGAAATCAGCTGCGGTGATCAGCGGTGGGGCAAATCTGTCCAACACCGTAGGCACAGTGCTGGATCCCATATTCTCCCTGAGAAATCGCCTGCGGATTGCCCCTGGCAAAGTGGCGAAGCTTGCTTTCTGGACGGTGATGGCATCTTCGCGCGAGGAGCTGCTGGACTTGATAGACAAGCATCATGACCGCAGCGCATTTGATCGGGCACGAACCCTGGCCTGGACACAGGCACAAGTGCAACTGAGATATCTGGATGTGGCACCTGAAGCCGCAGCCGATTTCCAGCGACTGGCCGCCCCTGTTTTGTATATGGACCAGCGATTCAGGGCACACCCGGATGCGATGATGCGTGGCGCCGGATCCCAGTCGGGATTATGGCCACATTCCATTTCTGGTGACTTGCCTATTGTGTTGTTGCGCATTGATGAAATTGAAGATATGCCACAGGTACATGAGTTACTGCGTGCCCATCAGTATTGGCGGATGAAACAGCTCTATGTAGATCTGGTGATTATCAATGATAGAGCATCGTCTTATATCCAGGATCTGCAGGTGGCGATTGAGACTGCCGTGCGTACCTTTCAAGCCAGAAGGCGCGCCGGTGAAAAGCTTGCAAAAGGCATGGTATACACACTGCGTGCGGATTTGATGAGCATGGAATACCGCGCCTTGTTATATTCGGTGGCACGGGTTTCATTGCTGGCAAGGCGCGGATTGATTGCCGAGCAATGTGCACGATTATTACCCCAAGCCCTACCAGCCAAGGCTCCCAGATTAAGCAGAGCTGAAAAAATACCAGTCCCTCATTTATTGGAGGTAGGCGACCTGGAGTTTTTCAATGGGTTTGGTGGGTTTGACCAGGAGGGCACGGAATATGTCACCGTTTTGAATGCAGGCATCACAACACCAGCGCCCTGGATTAACGTGATTGCCAATGCACATTTTGGTTTTCAGGTGTCAGCCACAGGCAGTGGCTACACCTGGGCGGATAACAGCCGCGAAAACCAGCTCACGCCATGGTCGAATGACGCGGTGATGGATCCTTCCGGCGAGGTGTTCTATGTGCGGGATGACATCACGGGCGAGATATGCAGCCCAACAGCACAGCCTCTTCGGGATGAGGGTACCTATATTGCGCGACATGGGTATGGCTACAGCAAGTTTGAACATAACGCACATGAGCTTGAGTTTGCGCTGTTGCAATACGTGCCGCTGAATGATCCTGTCAAGATTTCACGTTTGGTGATTCGCAATCTGTCGGGAAGAGCGCGCAGACTAAGTGTCACCGCTTATACAGAGTGGATATTGGGAACTTCCCGTGGCGCCTCAGCACCATTTGTCATGACGGAGATTGACGCCGTGACCGGCGCCATGTTTGCGAAAAATCCCTGGAGTATTGGGTACGCCAACCGCATCGCTTTTGCTGATCTTAATGGCAAGCAAACCCACTGGACAGCGGATCGCACAGAGTTTATTGGGCGTGGGGGCGATCTTTCAGCGCCTGATGCCTTGACTGCCAACCTGACACTGTCCGCTAACGTGGGTGCCGGGATGGACCCTTGTGCAGCGCTGCAACAGAGTTTTTATCTTGAAGCAGGAGAATCAATAGAAGTTGTGTCACTGCTTGGCCAGTGTGAGTCTGTAGAGGCAAGCCGTGTTTTAGTCGCCCGCTATCGTGAACTGGATCTGGATCATGTCTTGAAGCAGGTCACTGATAACTGGACAAGCCTGCTGGGCAGCATCCAGGTCAAAACACCAGACCGCGCGATGGATATTATGCTGAACGGCTGGCTGCTTTATCAGACCATGGCCTGCCGTGTGTTGGCGAGATCGGCGTTTTATCAGGCCAGTGGGGCGTATGGATTCCGTGATCAGTTGCAGGACTGCATGGCATTGACCTTTGCTTCACCAGCCACCTGCCGCACCCATTTGCTGCGTGCGGCAGGGCGGCAGTTTGTGCAAGGCGACATGCAGCATTGGTGGCAGCCTCAGTCCGGTCAAGGGGTGCGTACCCGCATCTCGGATGACTGTGTCTGGCTGGCTTTTGCCACCGCACACTATATTGCCACTACGGGAGATGCTGCGATTCTGGAAGAAAATGTCCCGTTCCTGGATGGAGCAGCGCTACATGAAGGCGAACACGACAGCTTTTTCCAACCCATGCTGGCAGATGAAGTATCTTCGCTGTATGAGCATTGTGCTCGCGGCCTGGCGCTATGCTTGCAGCGGACAGGTGAGCATGGATTGCCGTTGATAGGGACCGGTGACTGGAATGATGGCATGAACCGGGTAGGTGAGGCAGGGCAGGGGGAGAGTGTATGGCTGGGCTGGTTACTGATACACACGCTCAGATTATTTGCGCCCCTGGCACTGGATCGCCAAACCTTGGTGGACCAGCAACGCGCGACTGCCTGGACTGACAGTGCCGAAGCTGTGAGACAGGCAATTGAACAGGAAGCCTGGGATGGTGAGTGGTATCGTCGCGCCACGTTTGACGATGGTACATGGCTAGGATCCCGGCACAATACAGAATGCCAGATTGATTCGATCGCACAATCGTGGGCCGTACTTTCCGGCGCCGCTGATACTGAACGGTCTGCAGTTGCTATGGCATCTCTGGAGCAATATTTGATAGATAAACACCATGGACTGGCCTTGTTATTTGCGCCGCCATTTGACCAGACGCAGCATGACCCTGGCTATATCAAGGGATATCCCCCAGGGTTGCGCGAAAATGGCGGTCAATATAGCCATGCTGCCATGTGGACGATTCTTGCCTTTGCCAAGCTTGGGCATGGCACAAAGGCGGCCGAGCTGTTTTCCCTGCTTAATCCTGTCAATCACGCCCGAAATCCTGCTGAGGTCGAGCGGTATAAAGTAGAGCCATATGTGATTGCTGCGGATGTATATTCGGTATTTCCTCATAAAGGAAGAGGAGGCTGGACATGGTATACAGGCTCTGCCGGATGGATGTATAGAGCGGGAATAGAGGGTATTCTGGGCATCAGGCGGTCAGGCAATACGCTGGTAATTTTCCCTTGCATGCCTGCTGAATGGAAACTGTATGAAGCCGATATTGATGTACAAGCGACTCAATACCATATTCGCGTCGACAATCTATCCAATACTGGATCAGGCATCACTAGCGCAACCTTGAATGGAGCAGGATTGGCGTTAATCAATGGTGGGGTAGAAGTGCCATTAAATGGTGGGATGCATACCCTCATTATCACCTGTTGAAAGCAATGCTTAACGCAGGTTGGCCATTGCAATGGTTTACCTGACTTGCTTAGAACTTTGGGTGTAGTGGAAGCAAACGATCAAACTCCAGCTTGACCACTTTGTAGCATTCGCACACACGTTTTTCTAAACCTGGCCGGTCTAACACTTTGATATGTCCCCGGCTATACTCAATGAATCCAGCCCGCTGTAGCTTGCCTGCAGCCTCAGTGACGCCCTCTCGACGTACTCCAAGCATATTGGCAATCAGCTCTTGCGTCATCTTGAGTTCGTTATCATTCAGTCTATCCAGGCTTAATAATAGCCAGCGACATAGCTGCTGCTCTACAGAATGATGACGATTGCACACCGCAGTCTGGGTCATTTGCGTGATCAATGCCTGGGTGTAGCGCAACAGCAAATGCATCATGGGGCCGGTACGGTTGAACTCTTTTTTCAGGTGTTGCGACTTCAGACGATAGCTATAGCCTGCACTCTGCACCACTGCTCGACTAGGGGTTGTTTCTCCGCCCATGAATAAAGAAATGCCCACGATGCCCTCATTGCCGACCACCGCTATTTCTGCCGATGATCCATCCTCCAATTGATATAAGAGCGACACAATACTGGAGGTAGGAAAAAACACGTGGGTAGGCAACTCACACGACTCACAAAGAATTTCTCCTAACTCCATATGGCAGAGCTCAAGATTAGGGGCTAATCGATCAAACTCCGTATTAGGTAAAGCAGCAAGCAATTGATTCTGTAAGGGTGACTGAATAATTGAGTTGTCCATGGTCATAATCCCAAGTATTTGAATTAATGTTATTTTTTTATTAAGTTATTGGCATATTCACCTACAGTATAGCTCTGATAAATAAATTCATATGTGCGCTATCGAATAGACACTCTGATTATTAGGGGGTAGAAGTAGTACGTACGAGTGAGGGTTTTTACATGAAAAACAATAGAAATAACGCACATATCTCGGATAATTTTTTAATTATCGCCATCTTTAATCCAAGACTAGAGCCTTACTTTGTAGACCATCTCACCGCAAAAATAAGATATGAAGCCAATGATGGCATTTCTATGGTGATCGATATGGCGAGAAAAGAGTTTTCTATGTTGTGCCACTGGAAGAAAATACCCATAGCACTGACTGTGAACTAAATGCGATAAGGAGTACTAATGTCGGAAAACACTGGTCGAGCGATTTTTATCTTCTCTTTTACAATGATCCTGATAGGCACATTACTAGCATTTTCATGCTGGTCAATTTAATAAGCATACGTCCATTAAGCATAGATGCAAATCCAAGAAAAAAGGATGGCATCTAGCTGCTGATCAGCAAATAGATAGTAGGGAGGGTGAGGGTATCGCATTTCAGAATGGCATATATAAAGGCACTATTAGCCAAAACAAGAATAGTCCATTCATCAGAATGAGAACAATCAGAGCTACTTGCCAAAAATCAGACATGATGTGCCCCAAGAGCGTGGTTATTGAGCGTCCAGCTGATGGCTTCAACCTGATCAATGTTTACCAATCCCACATTGACCGTAAACATCATCCCCGACTTTGTCATGAGAAACTGTTTACCGGGTTGATGAATGCAACCTGAAACTTGTTCATGAAAAGCCAAATTCAATGGCTCCAACACCTCAAACACACTATATCGATTCGTCGCTTTAACTTTGACTGCATAACGGTTTCGAGAAGTATTCATAGCAACCACAATAGCTTTCATCACGATCCCTTTTTTTCAGGTTTTTATGCGTGGGTAAGGAAGGCATTGGCCAGCGCTCTGTTGACCAATAGACTAAATAGTAAACAATTTTTTCAGCAAAGTATCATTTTTATCACTTTTTGTGATATGGCGCTTAATATGCAAAGATCTACGGGTTACTTTTTGGCGGGAAAGATGCATTTTTACAGGAATGAGTTTTAGGTCGAATAGAACGCGCACTGCCGAATCGCTGATGCTAAGTCTGTGAGCAAACTATGAGTTGATTATGGCGAAGCTTAAAGCCTGAGAATATTTAAACAGTGGTTTTAGCTACTGTACCTTAAGGCTAATTCGATCAACATCACCAAGCATTCAGTAACTAAAAACCCGCATCAGCGGGTTTTTAGTTCAGATCAGCGGATGCACTGACACATCATCGCTATATGCGGCCAGTGAGTAAAAGAATGACCAAAATAATCACCACCAAGCCCAGGCCACCACTTGGGCCATAGCCCCAGCTTTGACTATAGCCCCAGCTAGGCAAGGCGCCAACAAGCAGCAGAATCAAGAGAATCAATAAAATGGTAGAAATTGGCATGAATGCCCCTCCGAATTTTAATAGGTTATTGAGGGCGGCGTATGGCCGCTGTTTCTGCCAGCCTTGAGGTTAGCAGCTTGGATCAAATGACGGTTTCAATATACTGGATGCGTCATTTTCGCGTTTATCCGTCGCTCACTGAAACCAGTGTCAGTCATATCTGACAGCCGGGAACGTTCACATTATGTAATGTAGTTTAGGTATTTAAGAGGGTGACCTTTCAGGATGCAATGATCTAGTTCAATTGGTCTAGTTGAATGCTGTCATTGATGCATAAAGCCTCTACTAATTATGCGTAAAAATAGGGGCCAGTGAGTAACATTTCCATGGCTTGTCATGTTTATCCTACGCTATGGCAAGCCAACATCTGATACTGCCCTTCATTGGTCTTAAGGATACTATTTCTTCAGGAAGAACTAATTGGGCAATGCAGGGGGCATGGAAAATGGAAGAGATTGCATTCAGGGTAAAGCGTGGATTTGACACCATTTCAAGTCTGCAATTTCCAACATACTTCTACGATGTCAGCACTCAGCGTAAGCCTCAAAGACATGCTCAACATCTGCTTCAGATAAACCACACTCGTAGCTTATATCATGCACTAATTCAGCCGCACTTGAGTAAGCAAGCCAGGAATGCAGCCAGGCATTGTTTGGATGTGCATTTGCAGCAAGCAAAACTAAGGCCTTTCCCATTTTCCGAGAACATAGAAGATATTCAGCCATGGCTTGAGCGACGCTCTAGCCAAGTGAACAAAGACTATAGAGCATACTTACACTCACGACGTCAAGGTGCACCGCGTCGATATTTCACCAGCAAATCCCATGCGTTACATTTTCTGCATACTATGGCTCCTACCCGTATGACAGATGGGGCCTGGCTATTTGGATTCCTCAAGCGCTGGCAAGATGTCAGGTATGCACCATTGTGCAAGATTTATCTCAATATCGTGGGGGAGGGCAATGAGTATCGGAATCAGGTTGTCCAGTATCAGCGTTTGCTCGATGACAATGAATGCCGGGATTGGCGAACCCTTGATGATCAATATTATATGCAAGGGGTCATTCGCTTGGCACTGGGGCAAAATGTTGAGCAGTATTTACCGGAAATAATAGGTTTCAACCTGGGCTACCAGCAGGTGTCTCTTGCCATGTTGGTTGCAGCTTATGAGCTGAATGAGATGAACATCAAGTCTCATTACTTCACTCTTGGTGCCACAACGGAAGATGCTTGCTCGGCGAGTGCGGTCAAAATGCTGCAGCCATTGCTGGCTGATGCTCCATCGCTTGCAGCGCGCCAGGCGTTATTAGCACGCGTGGCTTCTGGTTATCAATTGCATAAAGTGGGCATGGATATTCCTGCCATGGTTGAGAATTTTGATCTGCAAAAGGAGTTTCTATGCTTAATGCAACCCCGAATGCACGCCCTGAAACGTATCCATCGTATTGATTGTCTGGAGCGTGGCATATTGCCGAAATGGCTAAGCCATCCATCTGCTCCTGCACTGATGATGCAGTTATATGAAGAAGGATGGACTGATACTGGGGACGTTGCCATGGTGCAGCGCAGCGGCCTGTGGCTAACCATGCAACGTGAAAATATATTACCTCAAGGCTATGAGCTGCAAGTGCTGATAGATTGGTTGGGACAGAGTAAGGACTATGCCAAGCGTTTAAGTCACCTCAGTGCTGATTGTCTTCGTGCGATAAATCATCAAGCTTCCAGCCTGATTGAAGGTATCTATGATCCAGTCCAAAAGGAAATAATGGGGCAGCAGGGTGGTGATGCATTGGATCGGATGAATGAGTCTAGTAGCCAGGATGACATCATGAATCTTTTAATCAGGCTAATCGCTCCTTTGATGCACCATACCCAGGAGGGGTTAAGGGCAGCACGTATCTATCAATCTGTACTTGAGAAGGGCAGCCAGCTTTACTCCCAGCATCATGCATTTTTCTTGATGCGGGATGTGGTTTAATCAAAAATCCTCGCCATCATAAATCCCCTTTTTCTAAAGCATGATATATTTCCCGGAAAGTAAGCCACCCATATCCGATGTGTGTGGTGCATCCCCCCCCCCCCCCCTGAAAGCGAGTTCTCATGGCTATAAGTACAGTAACTGAGCAAGACCGCGTTAAAGCACTGCATCAATTGTTGATTTTGGATTCACCTTACGAAACGCTTTTTGACTCGATTGTGAAGGCAGCAAGTGATATTTGCGAAAAACCTATCGCCCTGATTTCATTGGTAGATGAAAATCGGCAATGGTTTAAAGCCAAGGTGGGATTGCCGAGTGAGGTGACTCAAACGCCAAGAGAATATGCCTTTTGTGCCAAAACGATATTAAGTAATGAAATTCTGGAAGTAATGGATGCATCCCAGGATGATCGTTTCTTTGATAATCCTTTAGTCACTGGAGATCCTAATATCAGGTTCTACGCTGGCTTTCCGATCACCATGCCAGCAGGCGAGAATATTGGCACCGTCTGTGTCATTGACTCCAAGCCCGGCGGCCTGAACTTATATCAACGCAAAGCGTTACAAGGCTTGTCTGATATTACTTCCAAGGCTTTGACTGCACGCCTGGTCAGCCTGAAAATGTATCATCACACGCACCTGGAAGATCCATTGGTGTCAGAGTTGATTCCTGTTGAGGCTTGATCAGGGATTTGGATGACACATATTAGGAAGTTATCACACCTTAATAGATGCTTTGCTTCCTAAGACCCTTGCGGAATAGCCCTCTTACCCAGCTCATTCACTTCGCATAATGTATATTATGTAAAATCAATGGGCAAAATGAAATCATGGTTGTCATCAGTCGACCATTAGCATCAATGTGGATTTTCTTAGTACGGCTATATTGTTTAATCCGTAAATTTGGAATTAATCCTAGCCAGCCATAAATAAGCCCATCCGGGTGAAGTGCCAGGCACCGCTCAGTGATGAGGCGGTAGATGTGATTGAGCCTAATTTGACACTCATTAGCTATAGATTTCCCTGAAGAACCTAAAAGGTAAAGCTCAACAGCTTTTTTTCTTCGAAGATATTGCTTAAGGGTAGCAGGCGGGAGAGCACCAAGTTCGGGAGTTGGCCAGATAGAGATGTCAGAGTAACATCCTCCCATTAAGCCTTTGACGTTGCGGCCAGCAAGCTGTGGCTCTTGATCTGAGTTCACGAGATATCCTCCCGATTACTAAATCTACAACATTTTGATATTGGTCATGAAAGTTACAAAATCTTGTTAATTAATATAACAGGATTTTGTAACTGGAATAGTACACCCAATTGTTTTTATTGAAAATTTTTTATTGATACTTATACAAAATTCTAAAAATGGACGAGGTTGAGCCGCCAGCTCTACGAGTTACTTCTTTAATCCCTAAACCATCGTTCTAATGCTGTTTTCTATGAGGTGCGATGTCTTCTGTGTGAAATGACATATGTGTTCTCTTACATATCCTGTAAGCTCTTATTACCAACAGTCATTTGATGCTGTTGTTCTATCGCGTCCTCCTAGGAGCTAATGAATAATGAAACCAGTGCAAGAGAAGAAAACTTAGTCGCAAAATTCACACTTGTGAAAGACCTGAGCAGTTTCTATCACGTGTTTACGGGGTACGGTAAACCCAATTCTGATGAATATTCTTCAAGAGATCAGGTGACACCTTGCGGAAAGATATACCTCAATGATCGCGTTGTTGTTGAGTTCAAATGCAAAAATGTAGATTACGCCAGAGTTCGGACTGCATTAGTTGACGGTAATTTCTGCCCAATATGTATAGTTAAGCTGTACGAATCCACACATTAGGATAAACCCCGACAGGGGTTTTTATGTGCTCAAGATATTGCCAAGGCTCTTTGTCGATAGAGCGGAAAATAAATGGGTAATCAAGGCCACGCAGAAAACGGCTCTCAGGATATAGCTTGAGGTAAAGGCTTAAAGCCGCCCATACGCTTGCAGAATTTGAGTATACTAATTTGTACGATTGAAAATTCCTGAAGCATGATCGCACATAGCGAAAAAGCAAAAAAATTTGTGTATACCAGTTTTGCTATCACAGCCTCAGGTTACATTTGCCCAGTTTTAGCCATTGCTACCACCAATGTTACTGAATATCCTGATATTTTCTACTACTCCCTCCCCGTCTTATTGATATGCACCGTTATTTCCATCGCGCTTAATCTTTTCATAGAGAAGTACATTTTTCAGCTCAGACGGCTTAAAAAAGAATCAGCAAGTAAATTTCGTACTAGATTTATAAACACGAATAAGGATTTAATTAGTGTGCATACAATTACAGAGTATTTGAATATGACGAACATCGTCATGGCTGCAATAGGATTTTACGTGGTTGCCTTCCTTCACCAGTATTGAAGCTCCATACAATTCATTTATACGCCTGTCGCTCATGCGTGCTCTGGAGCGATCCACTGAATGACTGGAGACATCCCCTTTTTTAGTAACATTTATCCAAATTAGGCTACACAATCTCTTTTATACTGTTTACAACGCACAATAAAGAAATTCTTGCTCATGCTTCCAGATACTGCAATTACGCCACAAACGATTTATCTCAAAGATTACAAGCCTGCTCCTTATCAGGCATCGCATGTCAACCTGACGTTTGAGTTGTTTGAAAACAAGACGATTGTGAAGTCAGAAGTTCTGTACATTCAAAATCCTGCAAGTGTTTCAAAGCAGTTGATATTAAATGGACAGGATCAGACCATTCTCTCCATTGAGATTGATGGCACGCCATTTGATGGATACAGCCTAGTTGATAATCAGTTGATTATTGAAGATGTGAGCGAGCAATTTAGGCTCACTATTACATCTGAAATTCATCCTGAATCAAACACTGCCCTTGAAGGCCTATATAAGTCTCAGGGAACATTTTGTACACAGTGTGAAGCCGAAGGATTCCGTCGAATTACTTTTTTCCAGGATCGTCCAGATGTGCTGAGCACGTTTTCCGTTCGCATTGAAGGTGATAAACACCAATACCCGGTGCTTCTTTCCAACGGCAATTTGACTGACTCAGGCGATCTTGATAATGGGCGCTACTATACCGCCTGGAACGACCCCTTTCCTAAGCCTTGTTATCTCTTCGCCTTGGTTGCGGGTGATCTGGTTCGTATAGAAGATAAGTTCAAAACCATGTCCGGGCGTATCGTAGACCTGCATATTTATGTACGCTCCGGTGACGAGGAACAATGTGATCACGCCATGGAGTCGCTGAAAAAATCCATGAAGTGGGATGAAGATACATATGGGCGTGAGTATGAGCTCGATTTATTCAATATCGTGGCAGTGAGTGACTTCAATATGGGCGCAATGGAAAACACATCGCTCAATATCTTTAATACCAAGCTGGTGCTAGCGCATCAAGAAACCGCTACTGACACAGACTTCTTGAGCGTTGAAGGAGTGATCGCCCATGAATACTTCCACAACTGGACCGGAAACCGGGTGACTTGTCGTGACTGGTTTCAATTGTCACTGAAGGAAGGCCTGACTGTATTCAGAGATCACGAGTTTAGTGCTGACATGAACTCTCGTGCCGTGCAGCGTATAGATGATGTGGATCATCTGCGCCGTTTTCAATTTCCCGAGGATGCCAGCCCCCTTGCCCATTCTGTTCAGCCCGATCATTTCATCGAGATCAGCAATTTCTACACGATGACGGTCTATGAAAAAGGCGCCGAGCTCATTCGGATGCAACAAATTTTGCTGGGAGAAAGTGTTTACCGGCAGGCAACAGACCTCTACTTTGATCGCTATGACGGACATGCAGTCACTTGCAATGATTTCGTACAGTGCATGGCAGATGCATCAGGGCGAGATATGTCGCAATTCTTCTTGTGGTACAAGCAGGCCGGGACTCCGTCATTGCAGGTAACTGGCCGCTATCAACCTGAGGCGAATCAATTTACCCTGACGTTCATCCAATCGCAAGCAGACAGTCCAGGCCAAACCGGGAAACAACCACTGCTGATACCTGTGGCTGTCGGATTGCTCGACGAGCAAGGTAATGAAACGCATGCCACGCAAGTCCTTGAAATCAATATGCGTGAGCAAAGCTTTACTTTTGACCATGTTAGTACACGCCCAGTGCCATCCATCTTGCGCGGATTTTCTGCACCTGTGAAATTAACAACCGACTTGAGTGACAATGACCTCCGTCTATTGCAGCTCAAAGATACTGACGGATTCAACAAATGGGAAGCCGGACAAACCATTGCACTGCGGACTATCCAGCGTGTCATCGCTGATCCTGAAACTGATATCACTCAATTCATCGATGATTTCGGGCTCCTGATTGACCAGGGAATTTCAAATCACGGTGACAAGGCCCTGCTGGCAAGGGCTTTGTCTCTACCCTCACTCTCCGTCATTGCGCAAGCACAGGATGTGATTGATCCAGCGGCAATTGACACTGCGCGTACGCATATTCTCAAAGCCATCAAGCGTGTGCATAAGGATGCCTTAGCCCGTTTATATGAAGATAATCGCAATCTGGGCGAGTTCTCCATTTCACCAGCTGCAATGGGACGCAGGTCCTTACAAAATACCGTACTGGCACTATTGACCGTGACCAATGGTACCGGATGCGCCGCTAGAGCCAAGGCACATTATGAGCATGCCGATAACATGACAGACCGTGTCGCTGCCCTATCCTGCTTATCAGACAGTATCAAGCCTGAACGAGACGAAGTCTTCAGCGCTTTCTATCAACGATTTAAAGACTATCAACTCGTTGTTGATAAATGGTTTT
Organism: Methylobacillus gramineus; assembly: GCF_020532675.1. Classification (GTDB taxonomy): domain Bacteria; phylum Pseudomonadota; class Gammaproteobacteria; order Burkholderiales; family Methylophilaceae; genus Methylobacillus; species Methylobacillus gramineus. The sequence goes on from NZ_JAJAVE010000001.1 coordinate 788,370, forward strand.
CTCTACAAGCGATCGCCAACAGAGACGGCATATTCGATGACTTCACAACGCTACGCCAACATCCAGAGTTTAATATCAGAAACCCCAATCGCGTGCGTTCGCTTTATTCAGCATTTGCCATTAATAATCCGGTGAAATTCCACGATCCTAGCGGCCAGGGCTATGCGCTCGTAAGAGACGCCATTATTGAATTGAATGCGATTAACCCGCAAATTGCAGCGCGGCAGGTCACGCCTTTTAGGGAATGGCGGCTTTACACTCCCCTGCTCCAAACACAAATGAAAGCGGCCCTGCAAGTCATCATGGATTCAGCCAGCCTTTCCAGCGATGTATTTGAGGTTGTCAGTAAATGCTTGAAGGGCTAAAGCTACTGACAAGGCTCTACTTCGAAGGTTAATTGAAACAGCATGGCCCGCTTCATGATGAGGTGGGCCATGTTATCCAGCTGAGCACTCTGACTAAGTCGGCTGCGCTAGCAAACCATACGCTACCGATAAATCCTGCCTATATACCATTGACGATCGATAGAGTTGAGTCGCGAAAGATAATCGAAAAAAAGTATATTTTTCAGATATTAAGACTATTCCTTGGTTAGAGAGTATGCTGAATTTTTAACCTAACGCGAGCTATCATGGGTAAAGACCAGAAAAGTAATAAGATGGATAAAAAGAAACCTCTTAAAACGCCTAAGGAAAAGAAAGCAGAAAAGAAACAAAAGGATAACCCGGTTCCTTTCAACATCAACAAGCCTGCCTGATTTTTTTACCTTCACCTTCAAATGTTACGCAAGATGCTTGCGATAGTTAATCGTTAAAGCACAAAATCTCTCCGCACTAGAATCCTTCCAGACCACAGCATTTGGGCATGACAACCTACCCAGAATGCTACATTCATTCAGAGTGCGCTTCAGTGCATGCTCTTCAATCTACCAAAATATTCCACCCCGTTTTATGACCATGTGATTGGTTTCATTTTCCATGCTCAGCGTGATTGATACGGGTTGGAGAAAAGAGACCTCAATATGATTGCATACCTCATCCTGGTTCATCGCTTTCCTGACCAGTTTAAACGGCTATTCAAGGCTATTTACGATCCGGACAACTACTATCTCATTCACGTAGACCAACGGTCAGGCGTGGAGCTGGAAACAGAGTTGAAGCAGTTCCTAGCCAGCTATCCCAATGTTGCCATGTTGCAAAGCAAGAAAATGTTGTGGGGGGGGTATAGCCTGGTGGATGCTGAATTGAGAGGCATCAAGCAACTCCTGACCATGGGAGTGGATTGGGAATTCTTTATTAATCTCAGTGGCCAGGATTTCCCTCTAAAGACCCAGTCCTATATTCATGAGTTTTTAAATGACAATATCGGAAATGACTTTATGAAAATAGCCAACCAAGCGACGGTGCGGCCCGATACTTTGCATAGAATCGAGGATTATTGTGTGGAAGAGGCAGACCAAATCTTCTCTCCCCTTCCTGCACAAAAAAGGCCATTTATGGAAGGTGTAACGCCGTATATTGGCAATCAGTGGATGATATTGAGTCGAGGGTTTTGTGAGTTTCTCACTCGAAGCCCGGAGGTGAGTCGATTTGTGAAATTTTACAAGAACACCTTGATCGCAGATGAAGGCTTCTTTCAAACGGTGATCATGAATACGAGCTACTCAGCCAACATTGTCAACGATGATAAACGGGCGATTGACTGGGTACCCATGGGTACCATTAAGTTACGGCCAAGAGAGTTCACCACCAATGATGCAAGCGCTCTGCTGGCAAGCAAACACTTATTTGCGCGCAAGTTTGATGAAACCATTGATACCAATATCTTGGATATTATTGAGCAGCATTTGAAAGATACCCAGGTAATTAGTCGACATACTAAATCTGTATCGGGTATCCATCAAAAGCTGGAAGAAACGGTGTAAGCCAGCACAAGCTCTACGTTTAGTTACGCCCTAAAACAAAAAGCCCCTTGCGGGGCTTTTTTCTTGCTGAATCAGATTATTTCAAGCGCTTGGACTGCATTTCCTCGATCAGTTTTGCTGCCCTTTCCTTACCACCCAGCCCGAATGCAATGGCGAGTGCCAGAAAAATGGCACCAAACACAATCACAAACAATGCAGTGAGTAATTGGGTACCAATATCCAGTTGTTCCAATGCAACAAACAAGGCGAAAATCTGGATGCCATACTCTGCCGTCGTGCTGACTTTGAGCGCACTTTCGTATTTCATGCCATGCAGCCAAGCAAATACCAGGCGATTCACAAACCTGGCAAGCAAGGTACCAAAAATCAGCACCAGGATGGCGACAATGATTTTAGGCAGGTAATTCGCCAGGTTGTTGAGCATGTGAGCCACTTCATTCAGCCCCAATGTGTTGGCACCCGTAATCACAAACAAGAGGATCACTAGCCAGTAAACCACCTGGCTGATCACACCACTCAAGGTCAGGTCAAAATCACCATGCTTTAGGAATGCTTCCAGGCCTGAACGGTCTGCAAACTTATCAAACTGTGTCAGCTCAAGCACGCGCTTGACACCAAGACAGGCGACCTTGGCACATAGCCAGCCAAAAGCCAGGATGACGATCACAGCAAGTAGCTTGGGGAAAAAAGTGACTACCTGGGTCCAGAATTGATTTAGGGAAGTCAAGAAAATATCTATCTGGTATTGCATATGCACACTCCTTTTTATTGATATAAGAGACCCTTATGAGCGGGCCCTAATGTTCCAGCCAATGAGTGTTGGCGGTGGGGATAGAAGATTTTTGGAGGCTTATTCTCGCGTAATTGAAGCCTTATCGCAATGAAAATGCCGGATTTATTTAATAAAATACATTAATAATTAACATTAAATTATTGATTTATTATTTAATTTAAAAAATTTATGTTTTTAATCTCTTTTGATACATCAACCTGCATCCTAAGAGAATGGTCAGAATGCCTGCATATATTAATGGCTGCGAGATATCTTTTTTGACCAGCCATACATAATGCAGCACAACGAGTATGGCAATCGGATACACCAGCCTGTGCAATTGTTTCCAGCGATGTTTGAGTTTGCGCACCATGCCATCATTCGAAGTAACAGCCAATGGAATGCTGAGAATAAATGCCAGGAAGCCAACCAGCACGTAAGGGTGCTTGAGGATATCCTGACTGATTTCAGGCCAGTCAAACCAGTGATCAAGCCAGAGATAGGTTAAAAAATGCAGGGAGGCATAAAAAAACATATAAAGCCCCAGCATGCGTCTTAGAGGAATAACCCAGTTCAGGCCCAGTAACCTGTGCATTGGAGTGACTGCCAGGCTCAACAGCAAGGCAACCAATGCCCAGGTGCCGGTTGAGTGCGTTATGAATTCCACCGGGTTTGCACCCAGCTGATCCTGGCTGCCCAGCCAGATCAGCCTGATCAAAGGCAAGAGCGCAATTATAAACAGGCTGCGCTTGATCTGGCTCTGGGTTTGCTTACTCAATGCCATCTAGAAATGCTTGCGCAGGTCCATGCCGCTATAGAGCTGCCCTACTTGCTCCGCATAGCCATTAAACATTTGGGTGGGCACCCGCCTGGAAAATAATCCGCCACCTATGCGTCGCTCACTGGCTTGCGACCAGCGTGGATGTTCAACTTCGGGATTCACGTTGGCATAAAATCCATATTCCTTCGGGCCTGCGCGCATCCAGGTAGTTTGGGGCATTTTTTCAACAAACCTGATGCGTACCAGAGACTTCCCTCCCTTAAAGCCGTATTTCCAAGGCACCACCAAGCGCACAGGTGCGCCATTCTGATTCTGCAGTTGTTCCCCATATAAGCCTACCGCCAGAATGGTGAGGGGATTCATGGCTTCATCTATGCGTAACCCTTCAAGATAAGGCCAATCCAGCAAGGGAGCCCGTACCCCTGGCATGGTGTTAGGGTCTGCCATGGAAATGAATTCAATAAACTTGGCATTGCCATGAGGTTCTGCCCACTTGATCAGGGCTGACAACGGCAGTCCTACCCAGGGAATGACCATAGACCAGCCTTCAACGCAGCGCATACGGTAGATACGCTCCTCCAGTGGCGCTAATTTGAGTAGCTCTTCCAGACTGATTTTGCGAGGCTTGCTTACCTCCCCTTCGATGGAAATACTCCAGGGCGATGGATTGAATAGCGCGGAATTGGCGGCGGGATTTTCCTTGGAGGTGCCAAACTCATAGAAGTTGTTATAGGTGGTGACATCTTCATAGGGCGTCAGCTTCTCACTGTCACCATAAGTGGTTTTACGAAAGCCGGGGATTTTGGGTTTGTGGGCTATTTCCGCAGCAAGGGCGGCTGGGTTCAAGCCTCCATTGGCTAGTATGATGGCACCCAGCCCGGCCGCTTTGATGATATCCCGGCGCCGATGAAATATCTCCTGCGGTGTAATATCTGAAGGGTTGATGTCTGATGGCTTGCCTATAAGCATGTCCGTGTCCTTTGAGCAAAAGGTCGCAGACCTGGAGTCAGGTCAATTACCCGACCCCCATCAGCGCCTATTACTCAGATAGGCTTTTGAGCTGCTGGTTCACTTCTGCCGCCAACTTTTCAGCGCCTATTTCCAGGGCAATTTCCTCGGACTGTTTGAGTGTGGTTTTGGCCTGCGCGAGCTGTGAAGAAGCAATATAGCTAAGCCCCAACATGTAATACCCCTTGGCTACCCAATATCCATCCCCAGCACTACGAGATTTCTCAATGACACGATTCAGGTTTTTCTCTGCGCTCACGTAGTCTTTTGCCAGGATATACATATGTCCAAGCTCAATCGCGGCATTGGCATACTCGTCAAACGTCCCGTCACTCAATTCCATTACGACGGCTTTAAGTTGATGGGGAATAGCTTCATTGTAATTGCCCTGAGTACTATAAACGCCTGCAATATGCGCATTGGCCTCTGCCCGCTCATTGTTATTGCCTGCGAGGGCAAGCGCATCCTGGTAGTGCTTCAGCGCTTGTGGGAGTTGCTTGGCCAACTCCAGCGCCTCTCCAGCCAGCGTATGGGTAATCACCTGGAATTTCTGGCTCTTTTCGCTGTTAGCCAACTTCAATGCCTGCTCATAACTTGCCTGGGCTTCTGCATATTTCCCTGCAGCTTTGTAAGCATTTCCCTTGAAGATAAAACTGATCATGGTTTCCTGTGGATTACTGGCCAAAGGCTCTGCTTCTCTGAAAGTGGCAATGGCCGCCTCAGCCTGTCCAAGATTAAGCTGCGCCCTCCCCTTGCAGATCAGGACATTGCGTTGCTGCCTTTGCTTGGTGAGTAACTGGTCAGCCAGGACAATCGCTTGCTCCGGTTGATCATCACTCAAGGCCTTAAAGCAAGGATCAGCTGGATCTGCCGCCCAGGCAGGCACGCTCAAAATACACAGCAACAAGGAAACTGCTACATTCTTCATGGTCAATCCAGGTATTGGTTCCAGTCATGCAGCGTGGAGCCACAAGCAAAGAACTCGGGGTTAAGGATGGTATCTTTGAGATTGTATTGCAGCCTCAGGCCGTGCCTGTCGACCAAATAGCCACCAGCCTGTTCCAATACGCACTGGCCTGCTGCCGTATCCCACTCTGATGTGAGCCCTAGGCGCAAATACAAGTCGGCCTTGCCTTCGGCGATCAGGCATATCTTGAGTGAACTGCCCATGGCGATAATCTCAGGTGTGCCATGGCGATGACTGACGTTATTGATCAGGTTCTGTGTCTTGCTGCCAATATGAGACCGGCTAACAGCAAGGGTAATCTGCTCTAAACTCATGGGGCGTGCCTGAATGGGGGATGCAGGCGCATCACCTTCTTGTTTCCATGCACCTTCGCTATCGGCGAAGTAGCAGATATCCAGCGCCGGCGCATAGACCACGCCCATGGTCGCAACCCCTTGCTCGATCAGGGCGATATTGACGGTGAATTCATCATTGCGTTTGACGAACTCCCGTGTCCCATCCAGGGGATCAACCAGCCAATACCGTTTCCAGGATTGCCTGGCAGCAAAAGGCGCAAGTTCCGCCTCTTCTGAAATCAGGGGAATGGCGGGAGCAAGCGCTGCCAGGCCCATTGCAATGATGCGGTGGGCCGCAAGATCAGCCTCGGTCAGCGGAGATTGATCGCCCTTGTGCTGCACGGAAAAATCGCTGCGGTAGATCTCCATGATAGCCGCGCCCGCTTTGCGGGAAAGTGCAATCAATGCGGAGAGCTCGATATTATTCATTCTGCCAAGAGCGCCACTAGCCCAGCTTCATCAAGCACGGTCACGCCCAGCTCCTGAGCTCTCTCCAGCTTGCTGCCAGCCTCGGCGCCCGCTACTACATAGTGGGTTTTTTTGGACACGCTGCCACTCACTTTGCCACCAGCCTGCTCTATCATCTCCTTGGCATGCTCGCGAGACATCGTGGGCAGCGTACCGGTCAAGACCAAGGTTTTGCCGGTTAAAGCTCCGCTAGCGGTTTGCTTGCCTGAGGTTTCTTCCCAGTGTATTCCTGCGGCAATCAAGGCCGCGATCACCTCCTGGTTATGGCTTTCCAGAAAAAATTCAACGATAGACTCCGCCACGATAGGACCTACGTCTGGCACCTGCTGTAAATCTTCAGCACTGGCAATCAGCAGTGCATCAAGCTTGCCAAAGTAGCGCTCCAGATCCTTGGCAGTTGCCTCGCCGACATTACGAATCCCCAGTGCATAGATAAAGCGCGCCAGGGTTGTGCGCTTGCTGACCTGTAGCGCATCCAGCAGGTTCTGCGCCGACTTTTCAGCCATACGATCAAGGCTGGAGAGCGTCTCCAGGTTTAACTTGGTATACACATCCGCGAGGTTTTGTACTAAATGATTGTCCACCAACTGGTCTACCAGTTTCTCTCCCAGTCCCTCTACATCCATTGCGCGGCGAGAGGCAAAATGCAAGATGGCCTGCTTGCGCTGGGCCGGGCAAAACAAACCACCCGTGCAGCGAACAGCCGCCTCATCCTCAAGCCGTATGGCATGGGAGCCACAGATCGGGCATACGTGCTGTATGCTTTCCAGCAATTGATAGGGCTTTGTTCCTTCAGGGCGGCGCTCCAGGATGACACTCACCACCTCAGGGATGACATCTCCGGCCCTGCGCACACTGACTGTATCTCCCACGCGCACATCCTTGCGGTCTATCTCATCCTGATTATGCAAGGTGGCATTAGTCACGGTCACGCCGCCGACAAACACAGGATGGAGGCGCGCAACTGGCGTGATCGCGCCTGTGCGGCCGACCTGCACCTCAATCGCCAATACTTCGGTTAATGCTTCCTGCGCAGGAAACTTATGAGCAATTGCCCAGCGCGGAGCACGTGAGACAAATCCCAGCTCATTTTGCTGGCCTATGCTGTTGACCTTATAGACCACACCATCAATGTCAAAGGGCAAGTCATTGCGTTTACTGCCTATGCTCTGGTAATAATGGATTAAGCCATCCAGGGCATGGACCACAGCGCGTTCTTTGCACACCGGTAATTGAAGGCTGACCAGATAATCCATGGCAGCACTATGACTGCTCAACACCGGCACGCCCTCAGTTGCACCAACTCCATAGGCAAAGAAAGTCAGCGGCCTGGTCGCGGTAATCCGTGGATCAAGTTGACGCAAGCTGCCAGCCGCCGCATTGCGTGGGTTGGCAAACAACTTTTCACTCTTGGCTTGCTGGTCTTGATTGAGTTTTTCAAAATCGCGCTTGAATATCAGCACCTCACCACGTACTTCAAGCAAGGCTGGCGGATTGGCAACCTCAAGCTTGGTGGGGATGGAACGTACCGTACGCAGATTACTCGTGACATTTTCACCCGTATATCCATCGCCACGGGTTGCTCCCTGAGTCAATATGCCATGTTCATAGGTGAGAGTAATGGCCAGGCCGTCAAACTTCGGTTCGACCGCGTACTCTATGCTCGCTACGCCCAGGGTATCCCGTGCACGCTTGTCAAAAGCCGCTAGTTCCGTATCTTCAAACGCGTTATTGAGTGAAAGCATGGCAACACGGTGTGTCACGCTATCAAAGGCTTTCAATGGGCTGCCGCCGACACGCTGGGTCGGCGAGTCTGGCGTAATCAGGTCTGGATGTGCAGTTTCCAGGGCCTGAAGCTCACGAAATAAGCGGTCATACTCGCTGTCTGGCAGGCTGGGTTCATCCAGCACGTAATACTGGTAATCATTGCGGCGGATTTCATCGCGCAATGCTTGTATCTGCTGCTGAATGCTGGCTTCAGCTGACGGCGTTTCTGAAAACAAGCCGCCTTGTTGTTCGTGCCCACTCATGATTTAGGAGAATAGGCGCAAGGCGTAGGGTTCACCCGGTGCAATGCCACGCGTCTGCATTTTGTCATGGATCAACTTGATCTGCTGGCGGATCTTGTCGATCTGCACGTCGCCCAGCTCACGCTGCTTATCATCCACCAGGTGTGCACCCAGGCTATGTTCCATTTGTCGTGCCAATAACACCATGTGGTTATACGCCTCGGCATAACTTTTCACGCGCGGTATATCCAGTTGGAAAGTTAAACCGCGGATCACGGATGACCGCAGCATCTCTGGGCTGAAGGGGTGATTATCATGATTAACCACGGAAAACAGCACCTGTCTTTCACCCGCATCACCCTCTACTTCGTAGTGATACCCACCATCAGCGCCCAGGGTTAATCCGCCGGCTTCGGCCAAACCGCGGAACTTGGTACCGGTAAATGGGCCGCTACCGCCCTGGGTAAGATGGAAACCCACCATCTGATCCACTTCGATACAGAACTGATCCAGCTCGGTGGAATACTGCAAAGGATTGTCGGCATGCAGCCACTCAATCTCAGCGCCTAAAGACTGTGCCAATTCTTCCACTGCCATATGGAAACGAGACAATGCACCGGTAGAAACAGCGCCCGAGCGATCAGCCAGCTGCAGGCTGCACACGGCGCTATTGAATGACGCCGACTCCTGCTCACGCGTGAGCAGATACCAGTGATTGTCACCGCCCAGGCCATAGGCATAGACCGGTTTGTCGATATCGGTAATGGATAGCAGGAATTCGCGTAATGCCCTGCCTGTAGCAGGTTTTGCCAGATACAGAATGGCGCTGAAGTCAATCTGCTGGCTGATTTCACGCGGTAGTGTCACGCCTCCCTGCGGAATGATCGGTGCTGGTGCCGCGGATACAGGTGCGGTGTATTCCGGCTCCACATTACCATCAGCATGGTTCGTGTATTCGGGCTCGTAATCCGGTGCCGTCTCAGCAGCATAAACCGGTGCATCTTCCACAGCATCATCCTGCCATGGTGGTATCGACACCTCTTCAAGGGGCTGGGCATCCTGCTCTTCGTAGCGCGTTGTCAAGTGGCTGGCATCATCCGTGGCATCCGTTTCTTGCGGCACTACATATTCTGGCTCGATCTCGTAGTGTGCATGGTCCTGCTCATGCTGATCCGCCGGATGCCAGCCGTCTTCATCGGCATGCTCAACCTCTTCCTTGAGAATTGCGCTGGTATTTATCTGGAACTCCTCATTGCGAACAGCCTGGTCTTCTTCCATCAAGGCATCGTAGCGCGGCTCGTCAAAGCGGCTGGAAGTTTCCTTCTTTAATTTTCGCTCCTGCCACCAGTTAAAGATGAGAACAGCTCCAATAATCACTGCACCCAGTGCAATTAAGGCCCAATGTAGATCAGTCATTTTTTGTTACTCCACGCTTTTTGATCTGAGTGTTGACCCTGGCGTTATCCATTCCAGGGCTATTCGGATGTACCTTACAGGTACTGTTGAGTCGTTTCTCATGCAGTCATCTCATTGTGCATCTGCAAAGCGGTATCAATATCCACTTCCACAACACGGGAGACACCCGACTCCTGCATGGTAACCCCAATCAGTTGCTGAGCCATTTCCATCGTTATTTTATTATGGCTTACAAATAAAAACTGCGTACGGTCTGACATTTTTTTAACCAGTGTGCAGAAACGCTCTGTATTGCTGTCATCCAGCGGCGCATCCACTTCATCCATGAGACAGAACGGGGCAGGATTGAGCCTGAACAAGGCAAATACGAGTGCCAAGGCAGTCAGGGCCTTTTCACCACCAGACAATAAATGGATCGTACTGTTCTTCTTGCCAGGTGGCTGTGCAAACACCTGCATGCCCGTATCAAGGATTTCATCTCCCAGCATTTCCAGCCTGGCCTGACCACCTCCAAACAAGTCGGCAAACAGTTCGGCAAAATTACGGTTGGCTTCATCATATGTATGCTGAAGGCGGCTGCGGGTCTCCTTGTCAATACGGCGTATGGCATCTTCCAGCGTAGTAATGGCCAGTTCCAGGTCTGTAGATTGACTATCCAGGTAATGCTTGCGCTCCTTCTCTGCCTCAAGCTCTTGCAAGGCAGCCAGATTGACCGGCCCAAGCACTTCTACCTGGCTACTTAAGGAGGCTATCCTGCGTTCCAGGTCAACAGTTTTGGTATTGACCGTCAATCCTTGTACCAGGGCGCCTTCGTCCAAGCCGCCCTGCTCCAGGTTTTGCTGGCATTGCTCAAAATACAGTCTGGCTTGCTGTTCAGTCAGGCGAGATTGCTCCAGGCGGTCTCGCAGTGGGTGCAGCGCTTGCTCATGCTGCATGCGGGCCCGTTCTTGCTGTTGTAATTCGCTTTCTGTCCCGGCAATTGCATCACGTGCACCAGCCAGCGCCTGCTCGCGCTGCTGTTTAAGATTCAGCGCATGCTCAAGGTTGGTTTTCAGCGTCTCCATCTGTGCGGCCTGCAGTAACTGTTCCGTCTCCTGACGGCGTAACTTCAGGCTTTTTTCTTCATCTTCCATAGCGCCAAGACGGCTGGTGATGTCATTGATATTGTTGGTAATCAGCTTTTGGCTGAAGCCTTTTTCCTGAGCCTCACGTTCACCTTTTTGCAGGGCCACTCGTGCAAGACTGAGCTCGCCCTCGGCCGCAGTACGCTTGGACTGACTCGCCTGCCTGTCTTGTTGCAGTTGGCTGATGGAAGATTGCAGCGTGTGTATCTGGGCCTGCTTTTCTTTGCTGGCAAGATCAAGCGCTGTCTGCTTGTCTGTCAGGGCATCAATCTCCAGCTGCAAGGTATTACGACGTTCCAGGATATGCTGGCGTTGCTGGGTCAATCGCTGGATTTCCAGAGTACGTTGGTGTTGCGACTGGCTGCTGTGACGTAATTCCTGTTGTAGTTGCTGTTGTTGCTGACGAGCCTGCTGCAAGCGCACTTCAGCCTCTTGCAATTCACTTCTGGCATTGCTGACGGCGAGCTGTTGCTGGGGCAATCCGGCTTTGAGTGCATCAAGCTCGCGCTGGCGTTCGAGCACACCATGCAACATCGAGTTGCCTGCATGGATACTCAGGCTATGCGGCGTATGGATATCACCGTCCTTAGTCACCAGCCATTGTCCTGGCTGTAATTGCTGGCGTTTTTCCTCAAGCTCGGATGGGTTGTCCGCAATCAGCACATGGCTTAGCCAGTCTTGCAATACCCCACGCAAATCTGCATCCTCCGCCTGTACAACGGAGAGCAGCCCTGGATTGGCCGCAGGGAACGCTGAGGCTTGCGCATAGGCAAATACCAAGGCCGCAGGCGGGCGCGATTGCAAGCTTAGCCTGATGGCGTCAGGTTTTTCCACCATGGCATTTAGCCTGGCCCCCAGCACCGCCTCCACGGCGGTTTCCCAGCCTGGTGCTATCTTGAGCTTTTGCCACAGGCGCTGGCTGTTTTGCAATCCTGCGTTACGTAGCCAGCCTTCAAGCTGCTGCTCACGTCCTAGTGATTGCTGTATTTTGGTCAAGGAGGCAATCTGTGCCTCTGACTGAGCCAGGCTGCGTTCCCCACTCAGCAGGTTTTCACGCAGTGCACGTATAGACTCGCTGAGTGCCTGCTCATCCTGGCGAATGCGCTGCAAATCCTGCTCGGTACGCTGCTGTAGCGCTAACGCCGCTGTGGATTCAGCTTCCAGTGTGCTTAGTTGGCTCTCGTCCGGAGCCTGCAATTCACGTTGTTCCCGCTGCAGTTTTTGCAAGCGTTGACTGGCCTCCGCGAGGTTGCGTTGGGCATGTTCAAGGTTGGCCTGCTCCAGGCGAATCGCCTGTTCAGCCTCATTCAGGGCGCGTTGAGCGACTGAATGGATATGCAAGGCCGATTGAAACGCACGTTCCACCTCAGGCAATTGTTGTCGCAAGGCCGACAGCGATGTGGTCGCCGAGATTTCTTGGCTGCTCGCTACCTCTTGCTCAGTCTGCAAAGACTGCAGTTTGTGCTTGAACTCCTGGGCTTGTATGGAAAGCTTCTGCGACTGCCCGTCTATTTGCTGCAACTGTGCCTGCAGTCTGTCCCTAGCCTCATGGGTATGCCGCACTTGCTGTTCCAGATTGGACACCTCGGCATTGGCTTCGTAATACATGGCCTGGCTTGACTGCAAAGCCATAGAGGCTTCGTTGTGTTGTAAGCGTAAACGTTCAACATGGCTTTCGCTCTGGCGCAGGGCAGCCATTTGCGCTTCCAGTTCGATACTGAGTCTGCTTACCGTGGCCTGGGATTTTTCCCATTGGCTGGCTGCATCCCTTTTCTTGAGCAGCCAAAGCTGGCCTTGTGCAAGCTTAAGATTGCTTTGTAAGTCATGATACTGAATAGTCACCGCAGCCTGCGACTCAAGCCGGGTGATCTGTTTGCCCATTTCCTGGCGGATGTCTTCAACCCTGAGCAGGTTTTCACGTGTATCGCGCAGGCGGGACTCTGTCTCGCGCCGGCGCTCCTTGTACTTGGAAATTCCTGCGGCCTCTTCCAGGAAAACGCGCATTTCCTCAGGCCTGGCCTCCACAATGCGGGAAATCGTATTCTGGCCAATGATGGCATAAGCACGCCCGCCAAGCCCTGTACCCAGAAACAAGTCGGCAACATCACGTCGGCGCACCGCCGTATTATTAATAAAATAACTCGAGCCTTTTTCTCGCTCTATGATGCGCTTGACCGAAATTTCTGCATATTGCGACCATTCGCCATTGGCTCCGCCCAGGCTGTTATCAAAGATCAGCTCAACGCTGGCGCGTGAGGCTAGCTTGCGATTGCCGGAACCATTGAAAATCACATCGGACATGGATTCGCCGCGCATTTCCTTGGCACTGGATTCACCCAATACCCAACGAATGGATTCCATGACATTGGACTTGCCGCAGCCGTTAGGGCCCACCACGCCTACGCGCTGGCCATGTATATGCAAGGTAGTCGGGTCGACAAAGGATTTAAAACCGGCAAGCTTGAGATGAGTAAGGCGCAATTGGTGAAGGTCTTGGCTATAATGACACTTTTTCGATGAACCCGATTTATACGGTAGCCCTTATGTCTAGTCAACCCAGCAAAGCTTTGGAAACCTTCCCCAACCCTAACTCCGGCCGTGATATTCATATCCATATGGAGATACCAGAATTTACCTGCCTCTGTCCCAAAACAGGTCAGCCTGACTTTGCCGTGCTATATCTGGACTACATTCCTGATCAGACCTGCGTTGAATTGAAGAGCCTGAAGCTGTATATGTGGTCTTTCCGTGATGAAGGATGCTTCCATGAGGCGGTGACCAACCAGATACTGGATGACTTGGTAGCTGCCACCGATCCACGATTCATGCGGCTTACTGCCAAGTTTTATGTACGCGGCGGGATTTTTACCAATGTTGTGGCAGAGCATCGTAAACCAGGCTGGCAGTCACACCCTCGCGTCGAACTGGCGCAATTTGATACTCAATCCAATATTCGTGGCTAACTCCCTCAGAATGGAACTCTTCTAGATGGCCTACGCCAAGCAAGCAAATATCGCCGTTCGATTACGCGCCAGCACCTGGAACTTTGCGCGTCTTTTTGGTCCATACGCCCCCCTCGTGGTCATGACGCTGGTCGCGCTGGTGATATTCACCTTATCGCGAGCAGGCCTGGTCATTTGGCAACTGGAGCGTGTCACAGCAGTAGCAAGCTGGCAGGAGGTGCTGTTGCATGGCCTGCGTGTGGATACCATACAAATCGGCCTCATGTGGTTGCCAGCGGTATTGCTGGCTCCTTTGTTTGCTTTTGGTAGCGCCTGGAAAAACTGGCGTCGGTTTACTTATTTCTGGGTTGTGCTGTGTACGAGTGCCATCATTCTATTAGAGCTTTCCACTCCCGGCTTTATTGCCGAGTACGACTCCAGGCCCAACCGCCTGTTTGTTGAGTATCTCAAGTATCCGCATGAAGTACTCTCCATGCTATGGGGAGGCTTCAAGATCCACTTGTTTGCGGGTGTTATAGGCACCGCCATCACAGCACTGGTGATGGGCTGGTTCATGCGGCCATGGTTGAGCCAGGAAATACGTTGGTCCAGGCTCAAGCTATGGCTCTGGCCACTGATTTTCTTGCTGACTGCACTGGTCATTCGCGGCACTATCAGCCATAGGCCAGCCAATCCTGCCATGTTTGCCAGAACTACCGACTCCATGGTCAACAGCCTGATACTGGACTCGCCCTGGTCACTGATTCACGCGATTTACAGCCTCAAGCATGAAAACACCTCCAGCGACATTTACGGCAATATGCCAGAGGAGGAAATTTTCCGTCTGGTACAGCAAACCCGCCAGCGTTTTGATGCCGGGTTTAACCCAGCAGCCAATGAAGCGCTGCCCACGCTAACCCACCTCAAGCCTACCCGCCAGCGTGACCGCCCTCTGAATCTGGTGATCATCCTGGAGGAAAGCCTGGGCGCCACTTTTGTGCAGTCATTAGGTGGTGTGCCTGTCACTCCCGAGCTTGAGAAGTTGAAAGAACAAGGTTGGTGGTTTGAGCAAATGTATGCCACTGGCACTCGCTCAGTACGAGGCATTGAGGCAGTTGTGACCGGCTTTCAGCCTACACCCGCGCAAAGCGTGGTCAAGCTGTCTTTATCCCAGCGCAACTTCTTCACCATCGCATCCCTGCTGGAAGCAAAAGGCTACAGCACGGAATTTATCTATGGTGGGGAATCGCACTTTGACAATATGGTCGGTTTTTTCATGGGAAATGGCTTCCAGCGTGAGCAGGACCAGGATAGCTATGTCAATCCGGCGTTTGTTGGCAGTTGGGGAGCCTCTGATGAGGATTTGTTCAACAAGACGCATGAAGAGATCAGCGCCAGTCATGCAAGTGGCAAGCCTTTCTTCACACTGGTATTTACTTCTTCCAATCATGCGCCATTTGAGTTCCCGGATGGGCGGATTGCCTTGCACGACCCGGTCAAGGCCACCGACAATAACGCCGTCAAATACGCAGACTATGCCTTAGGCCAGTTTTTCAAGAAGGCCCAACAGAGCGAATACTGGAAAGACACTTTGTTCATCGTGGTGGCAGACCACGACATCCGCGTGCATGGACATGACATGGTGCCACTTGAGCACTTTCATATTCCTGCATTAATTCTGGGGGCAGACATTACACCGCGGAAAATCCAAACCGTGGCCAGCCAGATAGACCTGCCGGTAACCGCACTTTCACTCATGGGCATAGAAGCTGAGCATCCAATGACAGGCAGGGATATAAGCCGGGAAGGTGGTGACCCTATTGGGCGTGCGATGATGCAATTTGAGCAGAATTTCGCCTGGATGGAGGGCAACAAAGTGGTGGTATTGCGCCCGGAAAAAGCACCGGCGCACGGCACATGGGATGTCAAGAACAAGAAATTCACCAGTGTGCCCAACGGCCCGCAGGACATGGAACAGCGCGCACTGGCCAACTCCCTGCTCCCAGCGTTGCTTTACAGAGAACAACGCTACCATCTGCCAACGGCAGAATAAGAATAAACAAGCTTGACTATGGATACCACGAATAAACTTGAAACACCCCTTGCTGAGGGGCCGCCCAAAGCAAGACTGCCTCAGCCCTCCATGCTGACCTGGGAAATCATTCGCAAGGGCCTCAGCTACATCCTCCAGGGCAAGATGATGGTGTCAGATAGCCACCTGCCCCCTATGGCACATGATGTGCCAGTAGACTTTGCCGGTGTTGGGGTTGCCACCTCTGGTGACCTCTTGGTAGATGATTATGTCGTAGCGAGGTTGAAAGAATTAGGTATCAAGCAGGTGAGGCTGGATTTTAGCTATGCTGATATCAATGGAGATGCTTCACGCTTCCTGGAACGCCTGCTGAATGATGGCTTTTCCGTCATGCTGCATTTGGTGCAGCCGTTTGATGCTGCGATTGATATGGAAAACCAGCCCGCGCAATTCGCTTGGCGCAGATTCCTCCAGCAAGTCTTGGGGCAATTCGGTTCGCGCATCAGTCTGATTGAAGTGGGTTCCACCATTAATCGTAAACGCTGGGCGGGCTATACCACTCCCGGCTTCCTCAAAGCCTGGGAAATTGCCTATCAGGAGGTCAAAAGCCGCCATATCAAGCTGGCAGGCCCCAATATCAGTGACTTCGAACCGCTATACAACATTGGCCTGCTCGATATCCTGCACAAGCTTGGGCAATTGCCGGATGTGCATACCAATAACTTGTTCTGCGAGCGCTCCACTGAGCCTGAACGCTATGACCATCGCATTCTCAAATACAGGCAGGCCACCGCACTTAAATTTAACCTGGTAAAAAAAGCCCGCTTACTGAAGAAAATCACGACAGATCATCACGTACCCGAGATCATGTCGCCGTCTGCGTTCTGGACGCTGCCACGTATATTGCGCCTGTTGCCGGATGGCGAGCAGAAACAGGCTGATTACCTGACCCGCTACCTGATCCTGTGCGCTGCCTCTGGCGCGCTCAGCAAAGCATTCTGGGGACCCTTGATCTGTCACAGGGAGGGCTTGATTGACGATGGAAGCGGCACTTATCCTGCTATTGAGCGCATTACGCACTATGCGAGCGTGACCGGGAACATTGACCAGTTCCGTCCGCGCCCCAGTTTTTATGCCATGAAAACCTTTTCTGGCATGATTCCCGGCCGTCATTACCTGGGCCCGTTACGTACCAGTCATGGACTGGAAATTCATGCCTTCAGCTCCGCTGATACCTTATTGCATGCTATCTGGATGACTAATGGCAAGGGCGCTGTACTGGCCGATCATTATGCACTGCAAGATTTAAGTGACGCCCACTACACTGACAGGGATGGCAGCCAGCCAACCGCAAGAATTGCACTTGCCAGCGAATCCCCTATTTATCTGCAATGGCCTATTTCCAGGAGTGTGGACTTGAAGCAAGAAAAAAGCCTGTTCGGCAATCTTTCCATCCAGCGGCATGTTGAGGACAAATCACATCACGCCTTTAATGAAAACGGCTGGAGCGGTATTTATGTCGCCAGCGATGAAACAGAAGCGCAGCTACTGCATCAGGCACTCAACCCGGCACTGATTGGCAAACCGCCCAAAGAGGCCCTGCTACGCAATGCGCGCAATGCCATATGGACCATCCCG
The DNA here is from genome assembly GCF_020532675.1 of Methylobacillus gramineus. Taxonomy (GTDB): domain Bacteria; phylum Pseudomonadota; class Gammaproteobacteria; order Burkholderiales; family Methylophilaceae; genus Methylobacillus; species Methylobacillus gramineus. The sequence continues at coordinate 805,786 of NZ_JAJAVE010000001.1, forward strand.
GATCCACGACATCCTGATCGCAAGCTCGTGGTCAAACAACCGGTCAAGATGCATCTGCATAAAAAACTGTTAGACCAGTTCAAACTATCCAAGGCAAAACGTAGCTGGAATGGCACCAATCAGCTCTTGCGTCGCGGGGTTGAGGCTGCCGCCCCTGTGGCATATTTTGAAAAGCGCGGCGACCGCTCGTTGCTGGAAAATTTCTATATTTGTGAGTTCGTCCCCACCGATTTCTCCATCCGCGATATTTTTGCCGCATTCAATGCCGGGCAGCAGACATATGAGGGCGTGACCGCAATGCAGATTTTCCCTCAACTCACTCGCTACTTGCTGAACATGCACGACAAAGGGGTGTTTTTCAGGGATCTGTCTGGCGGTAATATCCTGGTGACTAAACAGGCAAATGAGCTGTTGGAGTTTTCATTGATCGATACTAACCGCGCCCATTTCTTCAATCACCCTACAGTGTTGGGAAAACGCCTGTCTGATCTGACCAGGGTGTGCGTCAAGCTGCCTTGGGAAAGTCGCGAACAATTGGTCGGCATGTATTTACAAGCGCTTAATCAAAAGTTTACGTTCAAGCACCGGCTGCCTTTTCATATCTACGATCTTAAAGTAGGCCTGAAAAAGAAATTCGGGCGTAAAGCGATTCGCCGTCTTTTCAAGAAATAAAGCCTTTTAGTAGAAATAAAGAAGCCCGCAGAAAGCGGGCTTCTTTATTTGATTCGAACTACATCGAATGCATGCAATATTATTAATATCAATAACTTACATTTTCTGGCGTCCCCACGGGGATTCGAACCCCGGTCGCCTCCGTGAAAGGGAGGTGTCCTAGGCCTCTAGACGATGGGGACTGATCGTCGGGTGTTCGGTACATGTACTGAACACCCTTTTTTGGTGGAGATAAGCGGGATCGAACCGCTGACCTCTTGCATGCCATGCAAGCGCTCTCCCAGCTGAGCTATACCCCCGAAAAAGAGCCGCTATATTAATGATGACGGCATAGCCTGTCAATGACCGAAGCTGAATTTATTTGGATAAGTGTATATTTTACTAAACACGTGATCACTCATCCAGTCGCAGACTGCTCTAAATAAAACATCTAAACCGTCCCTCATCTTGAAATAGAGATACCTAAACGAATTTGCGTATCTCGATCCCGATTGTAATCAAGAAGGGTTTCTCCATAGCCGGAAAATAGCTGCAAATGGGCAAAGGTACCCATGCGCGAAAGGATTCTATCGCTCAAGGGATAAGACACATCGATCTGCCCTGTTGCATAGCCAGCATTACCCTGTCGATAGAGGCCATTAATCATTAAACCGTCATCTCGACCATACCTTACCTGCCAGTCGACATAGCCGCGATACTTCTGAATATCAGGATTGTCATCTTTTTCAATGTATCCATATATTTTAGGAAACAGTGTCAGGCGCTTGCCATTGGCCAAGTCCAGATACCAGCTAGGGCGAACATAGGCGATGTTCAATGACCTGGAATCCACACCGCCCTGACCATTTGACTCGTGTTCCACACCAACACGCCATTCGTCAGGAAAAATACCGCGTGACTCCCCTGCCCAGCGGTAAAACAGGCTGGGCCTGTAGCTTGTATCGCGAAACGGGCTGGAATCTCCGCCAATATCCCATAACGTCGTTTGCGTATAAGCAAAGTATAGATTGCTCAGGAACGGGGCAAATTGCGCGACAGAGCCTTGTGGTTCAAAGGGTCTGTATTTAAAGCTGATCTGAAAACGGGCATCGGCACCTTGATCATGGCTGGAACCAACCAGAAAATAGGTGGACTCATTAGGCGATATTGCGGGCTCATCCTCTGGCTTTGCAATCAGCACCTGAGGCGCGGCAACATTGCTGCTTGGCGTGGCATCAGGGCTCTCCTTCACGGCCAATACAGGGCCCGTATCGTCATCATTGCTAGATAACAGCAGCACACGGTTTGATGATTGATCCACTAGTTCTGCCCGTACCAGCCCAACAAAATCCTGCCCCGGGGCACCGCTGTAAACACGTCCGGGATAACTGCTTTCGGCGGTGTCTTCCAGCGTAACTTCAATGACCTCAGAGGCCGTGGGGCCTGATAGCTTGAGATGCAATATAGCTGGCCAGCTGCCTGCAGCTTGAGGCTTGATCACTTGCAGGGAAAGTTTTTGACCGATATTGACTGACTCAGTCTGCGGTACGATCAACCACGCCTCATTCGCCACGGCATGCAAGGACATTGCGACCCCCAGAGAGCCAAGTACCGTGTTGCTTACACCCTTAATAAAGCGCATTTCAAAATCCTATGATCACCAAGTACGCCTACTATAACTGGTGGTGGCTGAAATGAAATCACTTCGCCTGCTATCGTGGCTTAATTAATGAGATACCGGAGGGTTGAGCTAATGACAGTGATGCTTAGGCTGAACATATGAGCTCTGCTTCAACGCATACGGTGATCTCTTGATTGGTACTGGGCATTGGGTAATGCATGATGGGAATATCCAAGCTGAGGCTCACATGTCAGAGAGGCTACTGGCAGCTAAAATGCCGTTCAAGAATTGGTTCAGCTTGTCAGCTTAATGGCCGCAATGCGCTGTAATACTGCTGGTGTTGGCGTTTCTTGCAACAAGCCCTCCTCATACGCAATGACCGTTAACAATGGCTGGAATGTATCTAGCAACTCGTTGGAGTTTAATAAAAAATCTGGATTTTTCGGTGATCCGTAAGCCTCATTCCCCATCATGAATGTCTCGTAGATCAGCACTCCTCCAGCCACCAGGCTATGCACCAGCCATGGCAGTAAGGGCCGATGAAGATATCGGCAGACGACAATGGCATCAAATTGGCTATTTCCATACACCCACTCGCCATTTTCCATATCCAGATGGGTAAGGTTGATATTGCGCAGGCCTTGCATTGTTTGCAAAGCGGCATTATCGCGATCTACAGCTTCAACCAGGAAGCCTTGCGCAGCCAGCCAGCGCGCATTCCGCCCTGAACCTGCAGCAAGGTCGAGTATCTTTCCCTCAGGCTTAATGTGGGCGCTGTGCTGGATGACCCAGTGAGAAGGCTGCGGGCTATATTCATGCATGATTGAGTGTACAGATTTGCTGTGAGCAGGTGTGGTTCATTATTTCGAATGAGTGCTGCCATTACAAGATCCAGGGGAGGTCTTGAGAGTCTGTGGGAGGGGAAATAAATAAAGCCCTTCATACAAGGGCTTTATTGGACGCTTAAAATGCTTGCAACCCTATCGCCTTCTACGCATTGGAGCCGGACTGTTGGTGGCAAGATGGCGGAAAGTAATACGACCATTATTGATATCATAAGGGGACAGCTCAAGTGTGACCTTGTCGCCTGCGAGGATGCGGATATGATTTTTTTTCATCTTCCCGCCTGTATAAGCCACCAGTGTGTGACCATTATCCAGTGTGACGCGATATCGTGAGTCTGGTAGGATTTCCATCACTACGCCGTGCATTTCAATGAGTTCTTCTTTAGCCAAATGTGTCTCCAAGATTGTAGATAAAACTACTGTGCAGCAATAATCTTGGGGGGCTGGTGATTTTGCGAGGGAATAGTAATGATGTTCCTCATTAGTATAGAGGTTCCCATATACCAAAAGCAAATTTAAGATATATTTATCCAATTATTTTAATTACTTCTTGACTTCACTAAAATTAATACGTAAAAAGACATCTAGGTGTTTGAACTTTGATATTTTGATATTTTTTAAGATTTTGAAATACAAACTTTTGGGGTGCCTCCCCTTTAGAGAATTATGAATGGAATTGATTATGGCAACAGGTGTAGTGAAGTGGTTTAATGATAGCAAGGGCTTTGGTTTCATCACTCCGGATGCAGGTGGTGCGGAGTTGTTTGCTCACTTCTCAGCAATTGTTAGTGATACTGGCTACAAGAGCCTCAAAGAAAACCAACGTGTTAGCTTTGACGTGATTGATGGTCCTAAAGGTAAGCAAGCTGGTAACATCAAGGCTGAATAGTTTTAGGCTGTAAGTCAAAAAAACCTCGTATGTGATGCGAGGTTTTTTATTGCCTGCTACATATGGAATAAGGTAAACAGCCTTACTTCTCAAGTATCCATCCCCTTCTGTAATTGACAGATATGGCGAATGATTACCATGCTGTTCATCAAATTAATCCCCTCAAGTCGTTGCTAAAGTGAATCCTGAAAAATGCTGTATTCACTAAACCTCGAAAGAAGGGATACTCCATGAACACATCCAGCTATCTCACAACCGTATTATCAAGCCTGAATACCTCCTCTTATACTTCTCAGAAAAATAATACCGCAGAATCGACAGAGGGCTCTGCATCTGCACCATCCGCATCCACGATAGTGTCGCTCTCCTCCAATAACAAAACTGGCTATGTACAATCCGAAGCGGCCAGGGAGCTAGAGGAGTATATGAATATGTCCGATAGTGAACGACTGCAATGGCATTGGCTGAACAGCCATGGCATCAGCAAGGAGGATTTTAATAATATGAGTGCCGAGGATAAGCAGAAAATTGTTGATCAGATGCGAGAAGAGCTCAAGCAAAAAATGAATGAGCTCCCGTCAAGCAAGTCCACCTGATGTTTCCCCGTACATATCCTATGCTGGTCATCATTACAAGATAGTGCTCCTAGGCGATATATAGTAAAATCGCTCCACCTTTAGGGAGTAGCCTGCTTCCATTCGAAGCGCCCGTATCAACATAATCGACGACTGTCGTGGTGCGGGTAGCCATTCTGGTTGGCGAGACTAATGGTTGTCAGTACGCTCGGTTGGGCGGTCTGACAGCCATTTGCACATGCCCAACCCAAGTCTGAATCAGAATCATGAGTATCGTATCCATATTTTTCCTCGCATTGGCCATGTCTGCTGATGCTTTTGCAGCGTCTATTGGCAAGGGCGCCATGCTGTATCGGCCGCGTTTGTTTGAAGCATTGCGCACTGGTCTTATTTTTGGTGTCATCGAGGCAATTACCCCATTAGTGGGATGGAGCTTGGGCCGCGTAGCCTCGGATTATGTCACTGCATGGGATCACTGGATTGCATTTAGCATTCTGGCAGCACTAGGCCTGCGCATGGTCTGGTCCGGTGTGAAGTCGGCCCCGGAGGCCACACAAAAGCAAAATAGCCACTCATTTATTTTGTTGGCGATGACGGCCTTTGCCACCAGCATTGATGCCATGAGCATAGGCGTTAGCCTGGCCTTTCTTGATGTGGATATTGTGCCTGTGGCCATTGCGATCGGTTGCGTCACATTTATCATGGTCACCATAGGCGTCATGTTGGGCCGCATGCTTGGTTCAGCATCTCGCAGAACGGTAGAAATTCTAGGGGGGGCCATCCTTATTACAATAGGCTGCCTGATTTTATATCAACATTTATCTGCCGCAGGCTGAGCTTAATTAAGCTGACTTGCTGCTAATCAATCAGCCCTGCTTTCTCATCAACTGCAGCATAGCCAGATGCGATGAATGCCCTGGCCTCTTTGCGCTCAAGCAATGGCTATACCCCTTTCCCTGTTCAAGGCAATCACTGGTGAAGGGCGGCATTCCAGGCATTGATATATCAACAAGCCCATAGATGCAATTTTCCCGGCGTTTCACCTCGCCCACCTTGGCAAACCCTGCTTTTCCATCAGCATGCATTCCTCATCTTGCTTTTTCAAAAGCAATGCCAAATGACAAAATTATCCACAACATATTGATTATTATATAAAAAAATAACTGGCATACTAAATGCCTATACACCCTGTAGCGTTTTCAAACTCTGGATTAAGTTACTGATTTTTATCAGGGCATAACCTGTAAACGCATCCAACCAATATTAATTATCAGGGTGTATATATAAATGAATCATTCACATTTTCCCCGCCACTGGAGTCAAGCGTTTGTTTTGGTCAGCCTTGCATTGGCCGCGCTTCCTGCCAGTGCAGATCCCACTTTTTCCCGTAATGATGACCAGTTCATTAATATCGGGGTGGCAGCACGCGCCAGCTATAAGTCAGTCAAGGATGCAGCGCCTAATGGCAGTGACAGATCCAATGATTTTGATCTTGAAAGTGCGCGACTTTACACCAACGGAAAACTGCACAAATACGTTTCCTTTGAGTTGAACACCGAGAAAGATGCCGATGACCGCATTGGCATTCTGGATGCGCGTCTTGGACTGGAGTTTAACGAGTATTTTAATATCTTCATTGGACGCTTCCTGCCGCCTGCCAGCCGCGCCTCAGCCTCTGCCCCTTACTACCCTCCTACATTTGACTTCCCGTTCTCGGAACAGGCTCCTAACAGACTGGGCGGCCGTGATAATGGCGCTTCCGTGTGGGGCGTTCTGCTCAACCAGAAACTTAAGTACCATATTGGTGCTTTTGAGGGACGCAGTGGCTCAGGCACTTCAAACCAGTCTGATAACCTTTCATTTTCTGGCCGTTTATCCTATAACTTCTGGGATCCAGAACCTGGGTTCTACAACGTAGCCAGCTATGATGGTGCCAAGGATATCCTGGCGGTGGGCGCATCTTATCGTTACCAGAAAGATGGCGCAGGCACCGTTGCCAATGCTGGCAATTACAGTTACTGGAATGTGGATGGCCGGCTGGAAAAAGCCATCAGCGGAGGCGGTGTGGTCGGGGCCGAGGGTTCATATTACAAATACGACAATGACAACACGCAGGATCCTAATATTGCCAAGGGCAAGGGTTTCTTCGTCACTGGCAGCTATACCTTTCCGCAGGAAATCGGCATAGGCAAAATCCAGCCCAAGTTTGTCTATGAGCGCTTCGAGAATGATGATACCAATGCGGTTGCATTAGCTGGCCTGGATAGAAAGCGCTATGACCTGGGCGCCAGCTACCTGATTAATGGCAGCAATATCCGCGTTGATGCTTACTACTACAAAGAAAAACTCAATCAGGGGCTGCCTGATATTGATGGCATTGCTGTACGCTTCCATGTGGCGCACTTCTTTTAAGCCAAGATTAGACGCTTAGAAAACACACCGGCCAGTTTGAATGACGACCGGCCGGCGTTATTAATTGAATTAATTGGTGACTTTGATTGGATTGGACCACTGATCGTCCAGCTGATTATATAACCGATACTTTCCTTTTTGTATTTGCCAATATCGATCAATGCCTCCAGGCCAATGATGACGAGAGGGATGATTGACACAATCCGAGGCGATTTGACAGCGAATCGTACTTTTGTTGACATCCGGATATTCAGTGCTGAGATAAGAAATGATGTCTTTAGGAGAAAAGACAAAATCATGATTGTTGTGAGAAAGATGGCGCACGGCATTCCAGATAATCTCCTTAACAGGAGTATCGCCATTCCAATTATTGGCATTTGACGCTGAATTTATATTAGAACTTTTGCCAGCCAATCTCTCGCCTCCCACGACCAAGCTTGAATCGACCAATAAACTCCCAGACTCTCCGCTGTGAGCCTCATAAATGACGCAAGAAATATCTAAGCCTAAATTTTGTCTGAGAAACCGACAGACCTCCGATAAGGTGGGAGGAATCTCCTCTGCAGCAATAAATAATCTTAAGCTACTACCCAACATAGGTACTTCATCTACCTCAAAATACTCTTTGAATATGGCATAAACATCAGAATTTAAATTGATGTTTGCAATTTCTTTGATCTGATCTGCGGATAATTGTGATGCCCATGCGGCATATTCCAATATTTGGGCAATCACCTCACGCGGTGCCTTACCTTTTTTAAGCTCAATTACAACAATATTTCCGTCTTTATCTAGCGCTAATAAATCAGGGTAACGGTTGTTTTCTGCGATATTTGCTTTAGTTTGACGGCCAATGATCAATAAATCTTCATTAGCAATAGCCCACGGACTATTATGTAACCACTCTTCGAGTTGTATTTCTCGCTCAAGTAAAACCCTTGGGGCCTCTATCAATTGATTTTGCGAATTTACAGTAAAAATTGTCATATTTGTCTCTAAGTTATGTCTTAAAACAAGCTAGATCATGACATAAACTGAGTTATTTTCCGAAATACAAAGTATCCAGATTTCCGCTGCGTTTTACTTTTCAGATGTCACTTCCGCTGCTATCCTGCCGCTTTCAATAATATAGCCATGGTCAGCATATTGCAGGGCAATGATAGCGTTTTGTTCAGAAAGCAGGAAACTCACGTTTTCTTCCCGGTTCAGGGTATGCACGATCTCGAAAATCTCTTCCACAACCAGTGGCGCCAGCCCCATGGATGGCTCGTCCAGCAATACCAGTTTCGGGTTAGCCATCAATGCGCGACCTATGGCCACCATTTGCTGTTCCCCACCGGAGGGTTATCCAGCTTGGTTCTTACGCAATTTACGCAGGCGCGGGAAGTAGTGGTAGATTTTTTCCAGCAACTGTTCAATCTGCTTTGCCGATGGCTTACGTACGAAAGCGCCGGTATGGAGGTTTTCCTCTATAGTCAGATGCGCGAAGCAATGGCGGCCGTCAAGTACTTGCACCAGCCCTTGCTGCACGAAATCTGAAGCGGGAGTGTTAGTGATATTCTGTCCTTGGTAATGGATACTTCCGTGCGCCACTTTGCCACGTTCGGCATTGACCAGTCCGGATGGCCTTGAGCGTGGTGCTTTTGCCGGCGCCGTTGGCACCCAGCAAGGCCACAATGGCCCCCTCTTTTACCGTGAGTGAGACATTCCTTACAGCCAGGATGACTTTCTCATAAATCACTTCTATTTGGTTGACTTGCAAGATATTGCAAGTTTTCGCTGATGCCTCAACCGCCATGGGCATCAGCGAACACCAGATCGGGCCATGGTACTAATAAGCGTCAACTTCATAAACACTCATCAGTACCATGGCTTAATGCCTGATTAATTAAGACTCTTTGGAGCAATCACGCGGGGTAATGCCTTTTTCCTTGGCATACTTGTGGGATGACTCTTCGATGATAGGACGCAGCAGCTTGCGATCCGCCTGTACCCAATCCGAGATTACCTTCCACTGCTTGCCATCCCATTGCTGGAAGCGTACAGCACCGCCGCCTTCATGGTCAGAGCAAGAAAGCTTGAGAGGTTGTACCAGGCCATATGCGCCCAATTGCTTGAGTCTGGCATCATCCAGCTTGATGTTTTCAAAGCCCCAACGCACTTCCTCGCCGGTCAATGGACGCTTGCCGAACTTCGCCTGTGCAACACGCACTGCTTCCACGTTGAGGATGCCGTTCACTACTCCCAGATTGTAATAAACGGTACCAAAGCGTTTGCTATCCTGCAGGTTACCTTTGCCAGCCTTAAGCACTGTTTTGTCTATATCCTGCAATACCGGGAAATTGGTCCCGGATGGATGCGTAGTAATGGAGATAAAGCCCTTGGCAGCAGCACCTGCTGGGGCTGCATCCTCCTCTGAATTGCTCCAGATATTGCCGATGATGTGATCAGCCGGGAAACCCGTCTTCTGGGCAGTTTTCAGTGCAACTGGGTTCATTACGCCCCAGCCACGCAAAATTACCCAATCAGGCTTGATGCGGCGGATATTCAACCATTGCGACTGTTGCTCGTTGCCTGGATGTGGAACTTCGATTAGGGTGACCTGAAAACCATATTTTTTGGCCAGCAACTCCAGGATAGGATTGGTTTCCTTGCCATAAGGCGAACCATGGAACAGCGTGACGATCTTCTTGCCCTTTAGCTTGTCGAGACCGCCAGACTTGTCGCCAATGTAATTAATAATGGCAGAGACTTCGCTGTAGGGGTTGAGCTGCAAAGGAAACACATAAGGGAACACGCTGCCATCGGTAGAGTCGGTACGACCATGGTTGATGGTAATCAGCGGCAGCTTGTCGGTGGCAGAACGATCCAGCGTGGCATAGGCAATGCCTACTGACAGCGGATTTGTGGCCGCAGCAGGTGCACCATTCAAGCCTTTTTTCAGGCGTTCATAGCACTCCACGCCTTTTTCAACCACATATTCTGTTTCGCATTCGCTCCAGGTGAACTTGACGCCATTCACCCCTCCCTCTTTGAGATTGACGTATTGCAGATAATCAATGAAGCCGCCAAAAAATCCAGTACCGCCTGCGGCATAAGGGCCGACACGATAGCTTTGTAGCGGAAAGTACTGTTCATTGGCTGCCTGTACTGTTCCGCTCAGCAGACTAAGGCCTAATGTAAGCGCGCCAATCAGGGCCGATGGCTTTTTAATGATAGACAACATGGTGTATTCCTCAATCAATATTGAAATTTAAAGTATTTTATTAATTCGTTCATATTCAACACATTGAAACGATCTCCTGATAATAATGATCACTTGTTGTCAGGCTTTCAGAACCTTAATGGCCAGATACGGGCGCGTTCACGGAATAGCTGCCACAACCGTGCCAAGCCATTGGGCTCCTTGATCAGGAAGAAGATGATGAGTGCACCAAAAATAATCTTCTGCAGGTTTTCCAGTTGTCCTGGATCAACCACGCCTGCAAGGAAGTTGGCTGAAAGATTGGAAAGCAGTATAGGCAGCAGCACGATGAAGGCTGCGCCCAGGAAATTCCCCAGAATGCTGCCCATGCCACCAATAATGATGATGAACAGGATCTGGAATGACCGGCTGAGATCAAAGCCGTGCGGCTCTACCGTTCCCAGGTAAGTAAAGGCCCAAAGCGCACCTGCAATGCCAAGCAGGAAAGAGCTGATGGCAAAAGCCAGCAATTTGGTTTTCAGGATGGGAATGCCAATGACAGCCGCAGCCGTGTCCATGTCACGTACGGCCATCCAGTGCCTCCCAAGCTCGCTGCGCACGATATTCCTGGCGAAGAAAGCCAGCACAGTCACCACGCCCAACGTCAGTAGATAGCGTCCTGCCGGGGAACTGAAGTCATGACCAAGGATAAGCAATGAAGGCGCTGAAATAACGCCGGACGCGTTGTAATTGGAAAACCAGCCAAATTGCGTCAGCACCCAGGTGACAAAAAACTGTGCGGCCAGCGTGGAAACCAGCAGATAAAACCCTTTGATCCGCAGGCTAGGCAGGCCAAATATCACGCCCACAATGGCAGCAGCCACACCGCCAAATACAAATCCGACAAGCAAGGGACTGCCCTCTATGCGCACCTGGAAGTTATACGCAGCAAATGCACCCACCGCCATGAACGCAGCAGAACCCAGAGATATCTGGCCGGCATAGCCGGTAAGCAGGTTAAGACCCAAGCCGGCTAATGACAGCACCAGAAATGGGATCAGGATGGCACTAAACCAGTAATCGTTGCCGATAAACGGCACGATGACGAATGCAAAACCCAGCAAGGCATAAAAGGCCCAGCGCTGCTGATAAAGCTTGAATATTCGATGATCAGCCTGGTAAGAGGTGATGAATTGTCCGGATTCTCTGTAGATCATGCTCTGTGCCTATACCCGTTCAATGGCGCGTTCGCCAAAAATGCCTGCTGGCCTGACCAGAAGAAACAGCAATGCCAGGACATAAGGAAACCAGTTTTCGATGCCGCCACCGATGATGGGACCAAGATAGACTTCAGCAAGTTTTTCGGAAGCGCCGATAATCAAGCCGCCGACAATGGCACCACCAATGGAGGTGAAGCCGCCGATAATCAGTACCGGCAACGCTTTCAGTACCACCAGGGACAAGGAGAACTGCACGCCAAGACGTGCGCCCCAGAGTAATCCGGCTACCAGCCCGACAAACCCGGCCACTGCCCAGACAATCATCCATATCCTCTGCAGCTTGATGCCCACGGCAAGCGCCGCAAGCTGGTCATCCGCCACCGCACGCAATGAAATACCTATCCTGGTTTTGTTGAACAACAGAGAGAGAAACAACACCAGAATGCCTGCCGTAGCCGCAGAGAACAGGTCAAATTGTGAAAGCAGCATGCCGCCGATTTCCAGTGGCGCATCACTGATACCCAGCTCAAGCCCGTGTACCTGTGCGCCCCACATAGCCTGCGCTACGCCTTCGATGATGTAGCTGAGCCCCAATGTCGCCATAAACAGCGTGATTGGCGGCCTGTTGACCAAGGGCCGCAACACTACGCGTTCTATTGCCCAGGCCAAGGCAATCATGGTGAGCAAAGTAACGGCAAAACTTACCCAGAATGGCACGCCCCGCTCCAACAGGCTGACAAAGGTCAATGCAGAAAAAAGCACCATGGAGCCCTGAGCAAAATTGAATACGCCAGAGGCTTTGTAGATCAGTACAAACCCGATCGCAACCAGTGAGTACATAAGCCCAGCCAATAACCCGCCAGTCAACACCTCAAGGAAAAATTCCATTATTTCATTTCCTTATGCATTATTTTTAATGTGTTGTACCAAGATAGGCTGCGATCACCTCAGGGCTTTTCCGCACTTCATCCGGCGTGCCATCCCCTACTTTCTTGCCATAATCCAGCACCACCACGTGGTCGGATAAGCCCATCACAACGCCGATATCATGCTCAATCAGCACCACCGTGGTACCGAACTCGCGCTGGGTATCCAGAATGAAAGCGCTCATCTCGGATTTTTCTTCACGATTCATGCCGGCCATGGGCTCATCCAGTAATAAAAGCCTGGGCTCAGATGCCAATGCCCGTGCCAGCTCCACCCGCTTCTGCAGACCATAAGGCAAGGTGCCAACAATGCTGTTGCGCCACTGATTGATGCGCAGGAAATCAATGATTTCCTCGGCCTTCTGTCTTTGTTTGATTTCATCTGCCAAGGCACGGCCGATATGAAATGCCTGCTCTATCCAGCTACTTTTCACTTTCAGGTTGCGCCCAGTCAATACGTTGTCGAGCACACTCATTCCCTTGAACAAGGCAATATTCTGAAAAGTCCGGGCAATGCCCTGTACGGCGGCCTGGTGTGATTGCATCTTTTGATACCGTTGACCATTGAAGCCAATCAGGCCCTGATCAGGCTGGTAAACCCCGTTGATCACATTGAGCAATGAGCTCTTTCCCGCACCATTAGGCCCAATCAGCGCGCAAATTTCCCCTTGCTCTACCGTAAAGCTGATATCAGTGATCGCCTTGACGCCCTTGAAAGAGAGCGAAATACGCTGTAACTCAAGTAATGGAGTTGCACCCATCATGATGCCTTCGTGATGTTGTCGGCTTCTACATCCGTATCATGCACGGAGGGCAGTTGCCTGGAAGTGGTGGTAGACAAGGTGCGCCAGTTGGCGACTTTATCCCAGGTGCGGATGTGAATCCCCAGTGTCTTGAAAAACTGCAGCGAATCGACAGGCAAGGCTGGGCCAATCAGCAGTGGCACACGGATACGAGAGAAACCAATCACGTCACGTAATGGTCGCTTGACCAGCCAATACCCCAGAAAGCGCTGAAAAACATCACCATCAGCTCTCAAGGCATAGGTCACCAGCCGGCCTGTCAGGCTATTCGGTACTGGTAGCCGCTCCCTCACCAGGGACTCCAGCCGCTGATAGGTTTCACGCGTACCGGCCACCAGTGTCGGTCCCAGTTCACGTCGGTCTGCATCCCGGGTGGCAATATTTTCAGGAAAGTTGAGAGTGAACCCAGCGGTGAGCCAGGGCGACAAGAGATAACGCAAATGACCACTGGCGGCAAAGACCCTTGCCGCCAAGGCTTCCTCATGCTGGCTCAGACGCTCAGCAAATACCAGATGGCGCCCTTCCTCCAACAGCTCGTCATGGTGGAAATGCTCTACCTGCACATTGCGCTCGCCGTTCACACGATACAACGCAAATGCTGATTGCCCTGCCTCGGCAACCGGGGCTCTGGAGGCAGCCGGGGTAATGCGCAATAACTCGGCGTAATGTTGCAGCGCGGTTTGGGGATAGGCAGACAGGCCGCGATCCTCCGCATAGATCACGTTGACATCCTGGCGGCTATTGGCCAGGGTCTGGTCTACTTGCCGCTGCCCCTCGGCAAAGACAAATACGGGATTCAGATACCTGAGCAGCAAGGCCACATGATCATCCTCCAGCGACGGGTCAAGCGGAGCGGCAATGCCGCCCAACCATTGCGCAGCAAGTGAAAGCAGTAAAGCCTCGCGCCTCGGGTGGGTCAGCAATACCAGCGTGTCGCCACGACCAAATCCCAGTTTGTCCAGGATATCTACCAACTGCCCGATCTCGCTACGCAGGCTTTTCCAGCTTTGCTCATGCCAGATGCCCAAGTGCTTGTGGCGCAAGGCAACTCGCTTGGGTTGGATCGAGGCATGATGAATCAGCCAGTGCGGTAAGGTATCGTTTGCCATATCTTTCCTTGATTTATGCCGCCAAGGCTACCTGCTTCTGTTCCAGCTCGCGTACCAGTGGCAGCACCTTCTCGCCGAAATACACCACTTCCTCCTGGAAGTGCAGGAAGGCAGACAACACCAGATCCACCCCAACCGCCTTGAGAGCGACAATACGTTCAGCAATCTGCTGCGGAGTACCAATCAAATTCGTCTTGAAGCCATCGTTGTACTGAACCAGGTCCTCAAAGCTGGATTTGGCCCAGTTACCTTCGCCTTCAGGGCTGGCCTTGCCTGCCTGCTTGGCCGCATCACCAAAGGCATTAACCGCTTCCGGGTCAGCCTTGTCGATGATTTCCTTCAATACCGCACGCGCTTCTTCTTCCGTATCGCGCGCAATGATGAATGCATTCACGCCCACCTTGACCTTGTGATTGTTGGCAGCTGCCTTGGCTCGAATATCATCGACCTGCGCCTTGATACCCTCGACCGTATTACCGTTGGTAAAATACCAATCAGATACCCTGGAAGCCATGTCCCGTGCGGCTCTGGAGCTACCGCCCTGGAATATTTCCGGATGTGGATTGGTGTTGTATGGCTTGGGCTTCAGGGTGTAATCATGAAAACGATAGAAATCACCCTTGAACGTAAAGTTGTCCGTGGTCCAGATGCCCTTGAGTGCACGAATGAACTCTTCTGAACGACGATAGCGCTCATCATGCTCCAGCCATGGCTCGCCGATGGCAGTAAACTCACCCTTGAACCAGCCGGATACAATATTGACCGCCACCCTGCCCTTGGTAAGCTGATCGATAGTTGCCAGTTGCTTGGCGGCAACGGCAGGATTCCACGGGCCAGGTAAAATCGCAGCAATCACCTTGAGCTTGGTGGTTGCTGCAAGCAAGGCGTGTGAAAATGCCACTGGCTCATGCTGAAACTCTGCCCCATAGCCCGCCGTAAAGCGGATCTGGCTCAATGCATACTCAAAGCCATTTTCTTCCGCCAGTTGTGCCAGCTTGATGTTGTAATCAATGTCCCAGCTGGTGCGCTGTTCAATCTTGCTGACCACCAGGCCACCACTCACATTCGGTACCCAGTAGGCAAACTTGATATCTTCCTTATTCGTGCTCATTGTTCATCCTTTCAAAAAAATGTGAGAAAAACCTGTCACTCAGGCTTTGGTTCCATTCCAACTGCTTCTCTTGTATCTATCATCAAGCTCATCCTGCACCTCAGGCTGATGAATCCTTATTGTTTCTTGCCCAGATAGGCATCCTGCAAAGCCGTGTTCTGCAGTAACTCCTGCGCAGTACCAGACAGCACGATCTTGCCGGTCTCCAGCACATACCCGTAATGCGCGTGCTTGAGCGCAACCGGGATGTTTTGCTCAGCCAGCAGAAAACTCACGCCTTCTTTTTCATTGAGCTGGCTCACGATCTCGAATATCTCCTGTACGATCAAAGGAGCCAGCCCCATCGAAGGTTCGTCGAGCAGCACCATGGATGGGTTGGTCATCAACGCCCGCCCAATCGCAACCATCTGCTGCTCACCGCCAGAGGTATATCCCGCTTGCACTTTGCGTTTTTCCTTCAGCCGTGGAAACCAGGTGTAAATGCGCTCCAGCCCTGCCTGCAGGCTCTGCCTGCTGGGTCGCCGCACAAATCCTCCACTACGCAGGTTCTCTTCCACTGTCAGGTGAGCAAACACATGACGGCCTTCCAGCACGTGAACAATCCCTTGCTGCACCAGTACATGAGGCGGCGTATGAGTGCTCATCTGCCCCTGGAAATGAATACTGCCGCTGCTCACCTCTGCCCGGTCTGCGCGCACCAGTCCGGAGATGGCCTTGAGCGTGGTGCTTTTTCCGGCACCATTGGCACCCAGCAACGCAATGATCGCGCCCTTGGGCACGGTCAGCGATACGCCGCTGACCGCAAGTACCGCACTGTCGTAAATGACTTCAATGTCATCCACCCGCAGTAGCTCAACGGACTCGGCATAAGGGTTGGCAATGGCACTCATTTCATCACTCCGGTTGGCACGGCTGATGCGGTCATCACGGGGGCTATCGTCATCGTTTTATGTCTCCCAATCTCAACATCAAGCGGTCGTACTGCTTGAACATTACTTTTCCTTGCTCGGATCACGACGGGTAATGCCTTTTTCCTTGGCGTAGGCGGCAGACTTCGCCTCAACCAATGGTCGCAGGAGTGTTCGGTCAGCCTGAATCCAGTCGGTTTTCAGCTGCCACTGCTTGCCATCCCATTGCTGGATGCGTGCAGCACCGCCGCCCTCATGATCTTCTGGTGTAATGCGCAGAGGCTGCAGCAGGCCGTAGAAACCAATCTTCTTCAAACGTGCATCGTCAATCACCAAGTGCTCGAACGCCCAGCGTCCTTCTTCCCCATTCAAGGGGCGGTTGCCAAACTTGTTGTATCCGGTGCGCAAGGCTTCCACTGCCAGCACCGCATTGACCAGGCCTATGTTGTAATACACGGCACCAAAGAATTTCTTGTCGCGCAGGTCGCTCTTGCCCGTATCCAGGATGTGCTTCTTCAGCTTCTGGTGAATGTCAAAACTGGCACCACCAGGATAAGGAGCCAAGGCTTGATAGCCTTTCGCAGCAGTACCTGCTGGGATCACATCAGCTTCGGAGCCTGCCCATACATCGCCGATGATGTGGTCAACAGGTATGCCGAACCGTGCAGCAGTCTTGATTGCGACTGGGGTGGATACGCCCCAGGTACGCAGGAATACCCAGTCAGGCTTGATTTCACGCACACGACGCCATTGTGGCGATTGTTCATTCCCAGGGTCTGCTACCGGAATCTGGATATTCTCAAAGCCATACTTTTCGGCCAGCAGCTTGATCGCAGCCTGGGTTTCACGCCCGTATGCAGAGTCGTGATACACCGTCACAATCTTCTTGCCTTTAAGCTTGTCGAGCCCGCCTTCTTTCTGCGCAATGTATTTGATACCGGTAGATGCCTGGCTGTAGTAATTGAACAACAGCGGGAAGGCATAAGGAAACACAGTGCCATCAGTAGATTCTGTGCGGCCACCAGCCGGGTCGATCAAGGGAATCTTGTCGATGGCTGCCTTCTCGATCAAGGCATAAGAAGCAGGTGTGCTATGCGTAAAGAAGAATGCCAGCGGAGATCCATTTTTCCCTTTCTTGACCCGCTCATATACCTCTACAGTGCGGTCTGGACTCCATTCCGTTTCAAACTCTTCGTAGTTGATCTTGACGCCGTTAATACCGCCTTCAACCTCATTGATGTAGCGAAAATAGTCCAATGTCCCCGCCCACCACAAAGTGCCGCTGGAAGCGTATGGCCCAACCCGGTAAGTAGGCAGTGGCACATATTGATCCGCGGCCTGACTGATTGCCGCGGTGCCGAGGCCCAGCGTGGCGGTCACGGCCACTGCCAGCACTGTGTTAAGAAGAAGAGGACGCTGAAACATGGTTAACTCCTTGAAAATATATTTGTTATTCAAAAACGTAATGGCCAGACGGATAATCTGCTGCGTGCATTCGTCAGCAGCCGTGCAATCCCTTCTGGCTCCTTGATCAGGAACCAGATAATCAATGTGCCAAAGATGAATTTCTGGATGTTCTGCAACACTCCCGCATCAACCATCCCGGCAAACAGGGTTTGTGAGACGAAGTCGAGGGCCAGTGGCAATAGCGTGATGAAGGCCGCCCCGATGAAATTCCCGCTGATACTGCCCAGCCCTCCGATGATGATGATGAACAGGATTTGGAATGAGCGCTGTAAACTGAAACTCTGCACACCTGCCGACCCAAGGTAGACGAAGACCCAAAGCGCTCCGGCCACCCCCAGATAAAAAGAGCTGACTGCGAACGCGAGTATCTTGCTGTGATTGACACGGATGCCGATGACCGCAGCAGCGGTATCCATGTCACGGATCGCCATCCAGTTGCGCCCGGTCTGGCTGCGCGTGAGATTGATGGCAATCCAGGTCAGCAATACCACCACCCCTAATATCCAATAGTATTTTCCCTGCGCGCTGGAAATATCCAGGCCGAACACTTCAATGGAGGGAGATGAAATGGTCGCTGAGGAACTGTAGTTGTAAAACCACGGGAACTTCACGAACACCCATTCGAGCAAGAATTGTGCCGCCAAGCTGCTCACCATGAGGTAAAAGCCCTTGATCTTGGCACTGGGCAGACCGAAGATTAGGCCAACCAGCGCCGCTATCAAGCCACCCAGGAAGATGGCAACCGGGAAAGACAGATGCAGGTGGGTGAGAAATGCATAAGTAGCAAAAGCCCCCACTGCCATAAATCCACCTGAGCCCAGCGAAGTCTGCCCTGCATAACCAGTCAGCAGATTAAGACCCATTCCCGCAAGTGCGAGGATCAAGAATGGAATGATGATGGCATTAATCCAGTATTCACTGCCCACCCAGGGTATGGCAGCAAGCACCAGCAGCCATAGCCAGGCATAAAGGGATTTGCCATCCTTGATCACTACGGGAGCCAAATGAGCATCCAGGCGACCAGTGCGCGGCAGTATCGTTGTGTCGTTCATAGTGTGGTGGGTGTCCATATCATCATCTGGCTAATATTCATGCGCTATACCCGCTCAATGGCACGTTCGCCAAAGAGTCCAGCCGGACGTATAAACAGAAAAGCCAAGGCGAGAAAATAGGCAAACCACCCGGTAATCCCACCGCCAATAGCCGGCCCGATATAGGCCTCGGCCAGGTTCTCGGATGCACCGACAATCAAGCCGCCGGCAATCGCCCCGCCAATGGAAGTGAATCCTCCAATAATGAGTACCGGTAATGCCTTGAGCACCACCAGGGATAATGAGAACTGCACACCCTGACGGGCGCCCCAGAGTATCCCAGCGACCAGTCCTGTCATCCCGGCAACCGCCCAGACGATCTGCCAGATATGATTAAGATTGATCCCGATCGACAATGCGGCCCGGGTGTCATCTGCCACAGCACGCAAGGAAATACCTATCCTGGTCTGGTTGAATAGCAGCGCCAGCACAGTGACCAGGATCACGGCAGTCACCGCAGCCACCAGATCAAACTGACTGACCAGCAGATCACCGATGAATATAGGCACATCATCAATGCCCAGATCCAGTTCATGAACCGTCGCCCCCATCACGCCTTGCGCGATGCCTTCTATGGCGTAGGAAAGTCCGAGCGTCGCCATGAATAAGGTCATTGGACTGCGATTGGTCAGGGGCCGCAATACGAGTTTTTCGATCAGTATGGCGAGCAGAACCAAGGCCAGAATGGTCAGCAGTATCGCAACAACGAATGGCACTCCGGCTTCATGCAAGGTCACGAATAACAATGCAGAGAACAGCAGGATCGATCCCTGTGCAAAATTGAATACGCCGCTAGCCTTGTAGATCAGCACAAAGCCAATGGCAACCAATGAATACATAGTGCCTGCAAGCAATCCACCTATCAGGGTTTCAAGGAAAAGCATCATGCATCTCCCTTAATGCACCGAGCCCGGTGTGATTGCCCCCAGATAGGCGGCGATCACATCGGGATTTGCTTGTACTTCTGCCGGGGTACCATCCCCCACTTTGCGTCCGTAATCGAGTACCACGACATGATCAGACAGATCCATGGTGACCCTCACATCATGTTCAATCAGCACCACCGTGATCCCAAGGTCACGATTGATATCCGCGATAAAACGACTCATCTCCTGCTTTTCCTCGGCATTCATGCCCGCCATCGGCTCATCCAGCAACAGCAAACGCGGTGATGCGACCAATGCACGCGCCAGTTCCACGCGTTTTTGCAAGCCGTATGCCAAGTTCCCAACCATGGTGTAGCGATGAGACTGTAATTCCAGGAACTCAAGTACGGCTTCGCTTCTCTCGAGGAACTCAGCTGATTCTCGACGTGCCCGCGGAAGTTTGAATGCATGTTCGATAAAGTTGGATCGTCCATGCCGTGACAGACCACTGAGCGTGTTGTCGATCACGCTCATCTTCTTGAAGAGCGCGATGTTCTGAAAAGTGCGTCCTATCCCGCGCTGCGCAGCCTGGAATGGATGCACCTTGTGGAAATGTTCACTCTCATAATGAATTTCACCAGAATCAGGGGTGTAAACGCCATTAAGTACGTTGAGCAATGAACTCTTGCCCGCACCATTGGGCCCTATCAGCGCGCATATTTCACCGCGCTGCACGGAAAACGAAAGACTGGTGATAGCTTTCACACCTTGAAAAGACAAGGAGATATCCCTGACATCCAGGATAATGTTGCCTGCATGAGAGAGGGTCGTCATGCCGATTTCTCCTGGGCTTGCCATGCTTGCTGCTTGCGCTTGATGCGTTCAATGTCTCGATAGCGTGCGGCCGGATGTGTGGATGGCAGATAGGGGCCATCGCCAAACAGCTTTTCGCGCAGCGTGCCTTCTTTATACTCTGTGGCATAGACACCACGCCGCTGCAGTTCGGGTACCAAGTACTCAACCACATCCTCAAAGGTTTCGTGGGCGACTGCGTAGGCCAGATTGAAGCCATCCAGATCGGTTGCTTCCATCCACTGCTCCAGCTGGTCAGCTACCGTCGCTGGCGAGCCAACAAACAGGGGGCCAAGACCGCCCACACTGGCCCATTTGGCCAGCTCTTCAATCGTCCAGGTCTTGCCGCCTTCAGCCAGATGCTCAACCGCGGAAATGATGGCATTAGTCTCGACTTTGCGTACATTGTCGGTAGGGGCATAGCGACCGAAATCGATGCCTGTCCAGCCCGAAGTCAATACCAAGGCGCCATCATAAGACCCGTAGCTCTGATACTCCTTGAGCTTGGCATGGGCCTTGGCATCGGTTTCGTCGACCACAATAGTGACCAGTGCATAAATCAAGATCTTGCCAGGGTCACGTCCAGCTACCGCAGCACGGTTGCGGATATCTTCTACATAAGCCCGTGTGATGTCCTGCGTTGGTGTGGAAATGAACACCAGCTCTGCATTCTCAGCAGCAAAATCTTTGCCAGCATTGGAGGCACCCGCCTGGAACAGTACTGGCGTACGTTGCGGCGAAGGTTCGCATAAGTGATATCCCGGCACTTCAAAGTATTGTCCTTTGTGCCCAATTTCATGGATCTTCTCTGGGATCGCAAAAATCCCGTTTTCACGATCCCTGACCACAGCACCTTCTTCCCAGCTGCCCTCGAACAGCTTGTAAAGCACTTCGAGGTATTCGTTAGCCACTTCATAGCGATTGTCGTGGCGCTTGAGTCCACCCTGACCAATGTTCTTGGCCCCACTTTCCAGATAGGACGTGACGATATTCCAGCCTACTCGACCTTTGGTGTGATGGTCAGCCGTCGATAGACGGCGAGCAAAGGTATACGGATGCTCAAACGAAGTTGACGCGGTGATGCCTATTCCCAGGTGCTTGGTTGCCAATGCAATCGGATTGGCCAGTTGCAGGGGGTCATTGACCGGAATCTGTACGCCCTGCAAAAACGCATGGTCGTTATTGCCATGATAGACATCGTAATAACCAATTACATCAGCAATGAAAATGGCATCAAAAATACCTCGCTCCAATATCCTGGCCAAATCAGTCCAGTATTCGAGGTCTTTATACTGCCAGGCGCGATCACGCGGATGTCTCCATAAACCCGGCGACTGATGACCCACGCAATTCATCTCGAAAGCGTTAAATCGAATAGCTTTAGACATCAGTGACTCCAGCTGCTGAGGTTGATCATCAAGCCTCCACCGACTCTTTGGTGGTGGCGGATGCGAGCTGGGTGAGGAATGGCAATGCCCTGCCTACTGCCAAGGTAATGCGCGCCTGAAGCGCCTCACTGCTGATCTCGTATTCCTCAAAATCCGCTTCGCTGGCGTAGACACCCAGGGGCAATGTCAGGGCCTGGAAGAAGCTGAATAAGGGGCGCAATTGATGATCAATCACCAGTGCATGTCGCTCGCTCCCACCTGTGGCCGCAAGTAGAATCGGGGTGTTGATCAGCGATTCGTGATAGACAAAATCAAACAGGTGCTTGAACAATCCGGTGACAGAAGCACGGTAGACTGGAGTCGCCACGACCAGCAAGTCTGCTTCCTCAATCAGACTGATTTCATCCACTGCAGACTTGGGGAGATCAAGACGGCTCAAACTGCTACCGAGTACCGGCCCCAGTGTTTTCAACTCGATCACATGCAGCTCAATGGGCAAGTGCTGTTGCAGCTCATGCACAATGGCCCGCAGTAATACGGTAGTACGCGATGGATCACTGAGACTGCCGGAAACGGCAACCAGTTTCAGTTTTCTGCTCATAATGACTCCAGTCTACTTATTCTTTTTTGCAATGGTTTCAGCCCATGCAAATAACAATTAGTAGATAGCAGCATCCGTGCCAGCATTAAAAATATATAAAATTCAGACAGTTATATAAATTTCCTCATCCAAATGCATGTTGATATCCATGCTGAATGCTGAACAACTGCTTGTATATCAGCAGCACAATGAAGCAGATTTCTATTAAATACCCCGAATACCCCTACTAGTATGCTGATTAATCAGCACCCATAAAGCAACCTGCTGTTTGAATAGGTGCACACCGGACATAATTTATAAATAATATTGTTAAGAATCAATCGGATGGATTCGTGGCACGTTAAATGCAGTGTGTAGTATCAGATAGTCACATCCCGTGTATATCGCCTTAACCATTTTTTTGAGGGTTATCCATGACTGATACATCGGTACTGCTGGAAGACGCAGACACTAAAGAAATCACCCGCCCGCAGGCGCATATCATTAAGAGTGATGCGGAAGCCATAGAAGTGGCTAAACGCGTTGCAGCAGAAATTTCCAAGGAAGCAGGCATTCGCGACGCAGAACGTCGCTTGCCACGTGCAGAGTTGGACCTGTTCTCGCAAAGCGGCCTCTGGGGCATTACTGTTCCCAAGGAATACGGTGGCGCGTTTGTTTCCAACACCACCCTGGCAGAAGTGATTGCCATTATTTCCGAGGCTGACCCTAGCATAGGCCAGATCCCGCAAAATCACCTATATATGGTGGAAGGCATACGCCTGGATGGCAGTGAATTCCAGAAGCAGTTTTTCTTTGCTCTGGTATTACAAGGCGTGCGCTTCGGCAATGCCTTCTCGGAAATTGGTACTAAATCCGTCAGCGACGTGCAGACGCGGATCAAACCAACAGAGGGTGGATATCTGCTCTCCGGCAAAAAATTCTACTCATCCGGGGCTCTGCTTGCAGACTGGGTACCCGTAGTGGCAAAGAACGAGCACGATGACACTATCGTCGCCTTTGTCAAAAAAGGCGCCAAAGGCCTAACCATTATTGACGACTGGTCCAGCTTCGGCCAACGCACAACGGCAAGCGGCACCACCATTCTGGAAGAGATTTTTGTACCCACTGAATATGTGCTTCCACACCATCTGGCATTTGATCGTCCCACTACCATGGGGCCAATCGCGCAGATCATTCAAGCAGGCGTGGACACCGGCATCGCACGGGCAGGCCTGCGTGACACCATCCAATTCGTACGTAATCATACGCGTCCATGGATAGATACCGATCTGGAGCACGGCTATGAAGATCCCCTGACGATCAAGGATATAGGCGATACCCAGATCCGTGTGCACGCCACCGATGCCTTGCTCAAACGTGCCGGAGAGTTTATTGATATCGCCCAGCAGAACCCGAATGAAGAAACGGTAGCAGCAGCCTCTATTGCGGTAGCAGAAGCCAAGGTACTAAGTACGGAAACTGCATTGCATGCTGGCAGCAAGCTATTTGAGCTAGCAGGCACACGGTCGACACTGGCGCAGTTCAATCTGGATCGACACTGGCGCAATGCCCGTACTCACACGCTGCATGACCCGGTACGCTGGAAATACTATGCCGTGGGTAATTACGCGCTGAATGGCGTCAATCCACCACGGCACCCTTGGATCTAGCATTGTTTCAAGCGTGCTCTGATGCCATGACACACGCCATCTGGGCATGCGCTAGCTACACGGCAATAGCGCATGCCAACCTGGCTGGAGGTTACTGTAAGCACGCATCCCGCACCTGATCAAAGGCCCGGATTGGCGCGCACTGTATACCCTGCAACGTTCGGCATCTGATGCACTGTTCTTGAGATGAATGACTCAGAATGCTTCTAGCTTGACGGCTGCAAAGGTACCCCCAAAACCACGTCAGCATATAGATGCTGCCAACAGGAGATTCGCGATATGAGTACCTTACTGAAAGAAGTGTTAGATGCGAACCAGCGTTATAGCCATGACTTTTCCAAAGGCGATCTGGCCATGCCGCCAGCCCGCCAATTTGCCATACTGACGTGTATGGATGCGCGGTTGGACCCTGCGAAATACGCCGGACTGTCCGAAGGTGACGCGCATGTCATCCGCAATGCTGGCGGCCGAGCCAGTGACGATGCCATCCGCTCACTGGTGATTTCTTACAAACTGCTGGGCACGCGTGAATGGTTTGTCATTCACCACACCAATTGCGGCATGGAAACTTTCACTAATGACATCATCAGTGATTTGCTCAGCCAAAGCCTGGAAACCGCCAGTGTGGATAGCCAGGGCTGGCATGACCATGGCAAAGGACCTGGGGCACCTGAAGGGAAATTTATCCACTGGCTGACCATTCAGGATCTGGCAGATAGCGTGCTGGAAGATGTGGTGCGTATCCGATCTCACCCTCTGGTCCCGCATACCATTCCTATCCACGGCTATATCTATGATGTCAAAACCGGAAAACTGAATGAAGTACCTGCAGCCACAGCTGCAGGTAAGGTGGTCAATTAAACTCTGGGGGGCCACGCTTCCTAATGAAAATTGCAACCACATCAACTTTCCTGACTTAACGATAGCGCTGGCTTTGACTGAGCGGCACCTTGCATAAAGGTGCCGTTTTTTATTCACCATACTTATATACAAGCACAATATCAGCAGGATGCTGATATATGAACGCCTGTAAAAATTAACATCTATTAAAAATCATGATGTTAGCCATGGCATGGAATCTGCACTACATCCTTACTTAGTGCAACACCATCACCATTGGCTGGCACTTTTGCAATTACTTCTCTAATTACAAAAGGAATTATGATGCCACAACTGCAATACTCCCGTTTTACCCTTCCTTTAATTCTGGCTTCGCTCACCATGAGCCAGGCTTATGCAGATCAAGCTGATCTGTCACCTTGGCAAGTACGGGCAGGAGTCTCGCTGATTGCCCCCAAATCAAATAATGGTGCCATTATTGATCATACGGCAGATGTCACCATCGATAACCGTGCAGGGCCGACAGTCAATATTGCGTATTTCATTGCCCCCAACTGGGCAATCGATCTGTTTGGTGGGCTGGCATTCAAACACCAGATCAATGTCAATGGTAATCGTGCTGGTGAAACCAAGCATTTGCCGCCTATCCTCAGTCTGCAATACCATTTCAGACCAGAAGCAACCC
Organism: Methylobacillus gramineus; assembly: GCF_020532675.1. Classification (GTDB taxonomy): domain Bacteria; phylum Pseudomonadota; class Gammaproteobacteria; order Burkholderiales; family Methylophilaceae; genus Methylobacillus; species Methylobacillus gramineus. The sequence continues at coordinate 831,479 of NZ_JAJAVE010000001.1, forward strand.
TGCGCCCTTATGTGGGCGTTGGTCTGAACTACACCGCCTTTACGGATGAAAAACTGGACAACGGCGCGCGGTTAAAGCTACGTGACTCGTGGGGCCCGGCCCTCCAAGTTGGGCTGGATTATGCCTTTGATCAGCACTGGACCATAGGCGCTGATGTCCGCTATGCCCGCATTAATACCAAGACCAGCATCAATGGCACTGCGGTGGGTGATGTAGACATCAACCCCACTGTGTACACCCTCAACGTCGGCTATCGTTTCTAATAAAAAAGGAATCATCATGAGTCAAGACACCATTGCCCTACCACGCTTTGAAACCATAGCCCACCGTATCAGCAGCGATGAGGAGGCCATCAGCGTCGCCCATCAACTGGCTGAACAATTCCGGAAAGAAGCCTCTGAACGGGATCGTGACAGGCGCCTGCCTGTTGCCGAGCTGGATGCATTTTCCCAAAGCGGTTTATGGGCGATTACCATCCCCAAAGCCTATGGCGGTGTAGGCGTTTCTTATCGCACACTGGGCGAAGTCATCCGCATTATTTCTGCCGTGGATCCTTCACTGGGCCAATTGCCCCAAAACCACCTGGTCGTAGTGGAACATCTCATCCTGGATGCCAGCGAAGCACAAAAGCAGTTTTTCTTTGAGCTGGTGCTCAAGGGAGCACGTTTCGGCAATGCCTTTTCTGAAAAAGGCAGCCGTACCGTGGCAGAGTTTGAGACCAAGATCAGCCCGGATGGCGCTGGCTATGTGGTAAATGGCACCAAGTTCTTTTCAACAGGTGCATTGCTAGCGCACTGGATTCCTATCGTGGTGGTAGATGACGCAGGATTGCCACATCTGGCCTTGGCTGAGCAAGGCACTCCCGGGCTGCAGGTAGTCAATGATTGGTCCAGCTTTGGTCAGCGTACTACGGCGAGCGGGACGGTCATTATCGATCAGGTCAAGGTACCGAGTGAGCATGTGGTGCCGATTTACCAGGCCTTTGCCCGCCCGACGATTGGCGGCCCTACCTCTCAGTTCATCCAGGCTGCGGTCGATGCCGGTATTGCACAGGGAGCCGTTGAGGCGGCTATCAGCTATGTTCGCCAGCACGCCAGGCCATGGATAGATGACAAACACAGCCAGCGTGCCAGTGAAGACCCTTATACCATCCAGCAGATTGGTGATCTTGAGTTACGCCTGCATGCCGCAGAGGCCTTGCTGGATCGTGCCGCTGACAAGATCAGCAGTGCCGCCGCCAACCCCAGCGAAGCAACAGTAGCGGCCGCCTCCATCGCCGTCGCAGAAGCCAAGATATTGACCACCGAGATTGCCCTGCTCGCCAGCAATAAACTGTTTGAGCTTTCCGGCACACGCTCCACCCTAGAGGAATACAACCTGGACCGCCATTGGCGCAATGCGCGTACCCATACGTTGCACGACCCGGTCCGCTGGAAATTTCACGCGATCGGCAACTATTACCTTAACGAGATCAATCCGCCAAGGCATCCCTGGCTATAAGCAAACAAGCAATCAGTATAAATGCGGTCTTGTACCGCATTTATACTGTAGAAAACAACAACACTAAATTCTAATAGGAGGACATGATGAAACCAGAGACCCTAGCCATTCACGCCGGTTATCGCCCCGACCCGACAACCAAGGCGGTTGCGGTCCCCATTTACCAGACCTCATCCTACGCATTTGACAACACCCAGCATGGTGCTGACCTTTTTGATCTCAAGGTGCAGGGCAATATCTACACCCGTATCATGAACCCGACCAATGCGGTCCTGGAAGACCGCCTCACCCAGCTCGAAGGCGGTATAGGCGCACTGGTACTGGCTTCAGGCATGGCAGCTACCACCTATGCAATCCAGACGATTGCTGAAGCAGGAGACAATATTGTTTCCGTGTCCACTCTTTACGGTGGCACCTACAACCTGTTCGCCCACACCTTGCCCAAGCAAGGGATTGAAGTACGTTTTTTCGACTATCGCGATCCAGAAAGCCTGGCCAAGTTGATCGACAGCCGCACCAAGCTAGTGTTTGCCGAGACCATAGGCAACCCACTAGGGAACGTCGTCGACCTGGAAGCGATTACCAAAGTGGCGCATGCTCACGGCGTGCCAGTGATTGTCGACAATACGGTCGCTACCCCGCTGCTGTGCCGTCCTTTCGATTTTGGCGTGGATATTGTCGTACACTCGCTGACCAAATACATCGGGGGTCACGGTAACTCTATAGGCGGCGCGATTGTAGATAGTGGCCGCTTTCCCTGGGGTGAGCACAAAGAGCGCTTTCCCACCCTCAATACCCCAGACCCCAGTTACCATGGCGTCAACTATGTAGAGGCACTGGGCGCTGCTGCGTTCATTGCGAGAGCACGTGTCGTACCATTGCGTAACACCGGCGCTGCACTGAGCCCATTCAACACTTTCCTGTTCCTGCAAGGCCTGGAAACACTGGCTTTGCGCATAGAACGCCATAGCGACAATGCATTGAAGATTGCGCAGTACCTCAAGCAACATGCCAAGGTCAAATGGGTGAAATATGCTGGCCTGCCAGACCATCCGGAGCATGGCTTGGTGCAACGCTACCTCAAGGGCAAGGCCTCCGGCATTCTGACCTTTGGCGTGCAAGATGGCTTGTCTGGCGGCACACGCTTTATCGATGCATTGCAACTATTTACGCGGCTTGTGAATATTGGTGATGCCAAGAGCCTGGCTTGCCACCCAGCGACCACCACTCATCGCCAACTGAACGAGACAGAACTTGCCGCCGCTGGCGTCAGTATCGACATGGTAAGGTTGTCCGTCGGTATTGAGCATGTAGATGATCTGATTGCAGATCTTGAGCAGGCATTAGCCAAGGTATAAACCCAGACAAGTACACTTACAACTGCTAAATAGACAATAAAAAAGCCCGGTTTCCCGGGCTTTTTTATTGCATGCTCAGGAGTAAAACGAAGGCGCAGGATATTGCTGATTCAGCGCCCAATCGCCAAGCTCTTTCAGCTTGAAATCCACCGGGTCATGCAGGGTATACACGCGGAGGTTGCGCCAGAACCGGTCCAGCCGCAGTGCAGCCGTGGTGGCACGTGCACCAGTCACCTCAAACATGCGGTGGGTGATGTCCAAGCCAGCTTTGGTAGTGGCTACTTTGGCAGCCGTTACCGCAATCGCTACTTCACCACGTTCTTGCAGCGTTAATGATTCCGCTTTGTTCCATGCCGCATCCAGCAACTCGGCAGCGCGATTGGTCAGCAAGCGGGCGCCTTCAAGTGCTACCCAAAACTCGCCATAGTGCAGCAAGGTATAAGGTTCGGACTGAATTTCACTGGCCAGCGACCCAGACCAGACTCGCGACTGTTTGAGTGTATAGCGCCTGGCTTCTGCCAGTGCGCCTTCGGCAATGCCAAGGTAGATATTGGAAAATATCAATTGCGCAATCAATGGGCGCAAGCATGCAAAAGGCGTACTGAGCGGGCCCGGGTCGGTTAGCAGCTCATCCGCCTCAACCCGCACATGCTCAAAATCCGCACTGCCACTATCAGTCTGGCGCTGGCCAATATTGTCCCAGTCGTCATGCAGGGTGATACCGTCACGTGCAGTGGGAATGGCAGCAATCAACAGTTTGCCAGTTTCAGCATCTATGGCAGACGCAATCAGCATGTCTGAATCCGTAGCACCAGAGCAAAAGCTCTTGTTGCCATGGAATTCGCGTTGGCCCAGATGTACCTTGCTAGTAGTGCGCAAATCCAGCGGATTGAGGGCATTGCCCCAGAACCAGTTGTTTGCTGCTGTTTGGCGAAACCATGGCTGCCATTGAGACTCGGTGCCAAACAAGCGCACGGTAGCCAGCATCAGGTGTTGAAAGCCAAAGACCTGAGCAACAGAGCTATCGACGCGTGCAAACTCCCGCACGATTTCCAGGGTTGGTTGCCAGCCTTGTCCCAAGCCGCCCAAGGACTGCGGAATCAGCAGCGATAGCAGTCCACTTGCACGGATGGCATCGCGTTCTGCTTTGGGCGTGCCGCCTGCCTGATCGCGCTGCACTGCAGTCTTGGCAAATGCTGCTGCCAGCCTGCTTGCCTGTGCCTGTGGTGTTAAGACATCATGCTGATGGTGTGCTTGTGCTAATAGCCCTGCTTCACTCAATTGAATTACCTCTTATATATATGACACTGAATTAACTTACTTGACGGCCTGCAGCTTGCCAGCAGAAGGCGGCGGCACAATATCATTGGCGACCATTTCACCAAAAGGCCCCGTCAGGTTAGGCTTGACGGCAGATGTGCCGGATTGAAGCTCAATCGGCAACAAGGGGAACAATAGCTCTGCCACCCGATAAGACTCTTCCAGGTGTGGATAACCAGAGAAAATAAAGTACTCAATCCCCAAGGCCGCATATTCCTTGATACGTTCAGCAACCTCTTCTGGGCTGCCCACCAATGCAGTCCCTGCGCCCCCTCGTACCAGGCCGACACCAGCCCAGAGGTTAGGCGCCACCTCCAGCTGATCACGCCTGCCACCATGCAGGGCGGACATACGTCGCTGCCCTTCTGAATCAAAGCGGGAGAATGCCTTCTGGGCAGAAGCAATGGTTTCATCCGTCACATGGGAGATCAGCTCATCTGCCGCCTGCCAGGCCTGCTCGGAGGTTTCCCTAACTATCACATGCAGGCGTATGCCAAACTTGATCTCACGCCCGTAGGCTTTTGCCCGCTCCCTTACCACGGCAATTTTCTCAGCCACGGCTTCCAGGGGCTCACCCCATGTCAGGTAAACATCAATCTGCTGCGCAGCCAGCTCAACTGCGGCTTCGGATGAACCGCCAAAAAACAAGGGCGGATAAGGCTTTTGCACTGGTGGATACATGGTCTTGGCATTCTTGACCTTGATATATTGTCCCTCAAAGTTGACCGCTTCTCCAGCAGCAACGCCACGCCATACCTTGAGGAACTCATCGGCTTCGGCATATCGCTCACCATGGCTGAGAAAATTACCGTCTCCATGCTGCTCGTCCGGATCGCCACCACTGACGACATTGATCAACAGACGACCATCAGAAATACGATCCAGCGTTGCGGCCATGCGAGCGGATACGGTAGGCGAAATAATGCCAGGGCGAATCGCCACAAGAAACTTCAATTTTTCCGTGAAGTTAATCAGTGATGAAGCCACAACCCAGGAATCCTCGCAAGAACGACCAGTGGGAATCAACACGCCTTTAAATCCCAGCTGATCCGCAGCCTGTGCAATCTGCTTTAGATAATGATGCGTCACCGCCCTGCCGCCATGGCTGGTACCCAGGTAGCGACTATCTCCATGCGTAGGTAGAAACCAGAATATCTCCATCATACTTTCCTTGTGCTTGAATGTTGCTTCAGCATTAAGTTCAGCAAAGAGCATGCCATTACATAACCATATGATTTTTAGTGGTTTAATAAAACCACCGTCTGTACATTGCTGATATACAAGCACACAGGTGCTGCTCTGCTTCCATGGAAGCAATAATCCGCCACTCTATTTCCGGGATATTTTCTTTTATTTCGCCGCAGATGGATTAGAGCCCAGCATCCCACAAGATAACGCAATCCATCTAAAGCCTGATAGCGCGGGCTTGGGCGCAATACGCACTGACATGCGAATGCAAAATCTGCCTTCCTAGCAGCAATCTTTCACCATGACTGGCACGATAACTGCTACATAAATTATATAAGCGAGTAAGGAATATAACTTTTGGCTATTACAAAACCTAGACAACAAGACGACTACCCTGCGACTGAGGAGAGCACCCCAAAAGAAATCGCCGCGAAACTAGCCGCGGAATTTGCTGCCACAGCAGCAGAGCGTGATTTGACTGGCGGCACCCCAAAGCTGGAGCGTGATGCATTGCGTGCAAGCGGCTTATTAGCGCTGTCTATTCCAAAAGAGCAAGGTGGATTGGGTGCCAACTGGCAGGAAACCTTGCAAGTGGTAAGAGCGCTGTCAAAAGCCGATAGCTCGATTGCCCATGTGTTTGCCTTCCATCACCTGATGCTGGCGACGGTACGCTTATTTGCCAGGCCAGATCAATGGCGGCCATGGTTTGAACATACGGCGCGACTTAACTGGTTTTGGGGCAATGCATTAAACCCGCTGGATGAAAGAACGATCAGCCGCCAGGTCGGGCATTGGCATGAGTTTTCTGGTCAAAAGAGTTTTTGCTCTGGAGCCACAGATTCTGAGATGCTGATTGTTTCGGCTTATCATCAAGACAGCCGTAACCTGGTAGTTGCAGCAGTGCCCACAGGGCGGATCGGGATTTCGGTATTGCAGGACTGGGACAACATAGGTCAGCGTCAAACTGATAGTGGAAGCGTCAACTTTGAAAAAGTGCGAGTAGATGACAATGACATACTGTCTGACCCAGGGCCATTGAGCACACCTTTTTCCTGCTTGAGGCCACTGCTGGCACAACTGATTCTGACCAATATCTATCTCGGCATCGCCGAAGGAGCATTTGAAGATGCCAGGCATTACACCTTGAATGAAGCACGGCCCTGGCATAGATCCGGAAGTCGGCAAACCGATGAAGATCCTTACATACTCGCTCACTATGGCGAATTCTGGGTCAGCCTGGAAAGCGCAAGAGCGCTGACGGATATTGCAGCAGCGCGCTTTGATGCCGCCTGGGAACAACAGAATCATCTGACAGAAGAGGAGCGCGGCCAAGTAGCGGTCAGTATCACATCCGCCAAAATCCTGACCACTAGGATAGGTCTGGATATTACCAGCCGCATGTTTGAGGTTGCCGGATCAAGGGCGACCCATGCTGGCTTGCGACTGGACAGGCACTGGCGTAATTTACGCACGCATACCCTGCACGATCCCGTCGATTACAAGATCAAGGAGCTTGGTGAATGGGCGCTGAAACAACAGTACCCAACACCATCATTTTACTCATGAATATATTGGATAACGATTACATGGGAATCGCCCGTCACGAATATGAGAGCATTTACTCGAAAGAGGAAGAAATGAACCTGTTGACACTACCTAACTCTCAAGCGCTCACGACTTCAATCCGGGCAACTGCCCAGGTGTTTGAAGATCCAAAATCCCTGGCATTGCTCGCCCGCATTCAAAAAATTGCGCCTAGCGATGCCAACGTCCTTATCATTGGCGAGACAGGTACCGGTAAAGAGCTGATTGCGCGTCATGTGCATGATCTCAGTCAACGCAAAGGCAAGCCATTTGTTGCCGTCAATTGCGGCGCTTTTTCTGAAACACTGGTGGAAAGCGAGCTGTTCGGTCATGAAAAAGGCGCCTTTACCGGAGCATTTTCTGCCAAGACTGGCTGGTTTGAGGCCGCCAATGGCGGCACCATTTTCCTTGATGAAATCGGGGACCTGCCATTAAGTATCCAGGTCAAGCTGTTACGGGTGCTTCAGGAGCGCGAGGTCGTCAGGCTGGGGGCGCGCAAGCCCACCGCAATTGACGTCAGGCTGGTAGCTGCCACTAATGTACGTCTCGAAGAAGCCGTATTGGCAGGGCACTTCCGTGAGGATCTGTTTTACCGTTTGCGCGTAGCGCATCTGGAGCTGCCTACCCTGCGTGATCGTCCAGGGGATATTCAGCCATTGGCTGATTATTTTGTCAGTGAGTATCGCCGGCGCCTTGGCTATTCCGAGGTGCAGATTGATGAAGATGCCAAGCGTAAGCTGTTATCTCATCCATGGCCCGGCAATATCCGCGAGCTGGAAAATGCGATTCATCACGCCCTGTTGATATGCAAAGGCAATGTATTGCGCAGCGAAGACCTGCAGTTATCCTCTATACAACTGCATAGACAGCGCACGGAAGGACAGGCAGGCCAGGGTTTTGGCGATCCACTGCAACAGGCGCTGCACTTGCTGTTTGAAGCCGGTCAGGAAGGCCTTTATGACCATATAGAAGACACAGTGGTCAAGACCGCCTACCATTATTGCCATAACAATCAGGTACAAACCGCTCGCTTGCTTGGTGTCAGCCGAAATATAGTGCGCGCACGCCTGATCAAGATGGGCGCCATTACCGCATTGAAATAAACTGGCATAGTAAGCAGATTTAATTTAATCTGCTTCTTTGCGCCTGACAGCCAAGCATTTCAGAACAACAGTAACATCCTATATGAGCACGATCAGCAGAATATCCTCCTCCACCCTGCCTACGAAATACGGTCAATTCATCATTCATGTATACCAGGATCAGTCCAGCGGACAGGAGCACGTTGCCCTGGTGGCTGGACAGGTGCTCAGCAATGACAATGTGCTGGTGCGCGTACACTCGGAATGCCTCACAGGTGATATTTTTTCTTCCAATCGCTGTGATTGCGGAGAACAACTGGTGCTAGCGCAAAGCATGATTGCCGAGCTTGGTCAGGGTGTGCTGCTCTACCTCAAGGGACACGAAGGGCGCGGCATTGGTTTGGCCAACAAGATACACGCCTATGCCTTGCAGGATCAGGGGCTGGACACGGTAGATGCCAATTTGCACTTAGGCTTACCGATTGATCAACGCAGCTATGACGCGGCGGCAGACATATTGCGCGACCTGGGGGTGAATTCACTACGCCTGCTGACTAACAACCCGGAAAAAGTCACCAGCCTGCAACAGGCAGGTTTGCAGGTTAATGAGCGTATCCCCCTAGTGATTCAGCCGAATCAGGACAATCTGCAATACATACTCACCAAGCGCGACAAACTGGGCCATTTTTTCGCCCATAATGAACCCGGCCCTGACTTCGGTGAACTATAACTCCGAGAATTCCTAGCAAGCAGAATAAAAAAAGAGCGGTTGTTCCGCTCTTTTTACTTACTCATTTGTTAACTGAATACATGCTTGACGTGATGCAGATGATATCCATGCTGCTTGATATCCTTGATAATCACACTGGAATCATACCCCGGCTGATGGACATCTCCCGTCACCTCAACATCGGAGGTTTGCCGGATCAGCTTGGCATAATCAGGATCCTTCACCTTAAGTTGTGAAACATCCGAGCCAGCTTGAACCGATAGGTATTTATTGCTGCTGGTCACACTTTTATAAATATCCACTTTCATGATTGTCTCCATCCTTGGTTGAGTAGGGCTTCAATCTTCCGCTTTATTTACATAGCTGTTAGTAACTGACCTTATTTTCCGCCAAAAGTGCCCAAGTTGTCATGAGCCGGTATTCTTTTGAGTTCCCAAGTCCAGTTTCATGTTAACCGCTTGGCCATCACCGGACTGCTTGACTGGCGCAGAAACATTCAAGTGATCGGCTGAAAGTCCTGCATTTTCCAATAAATAGGCTTTCACAGATGCTGCACGCGCTGTCGCCAATGCGGTGAGCCAGGGTTCCTGAACCACAGTGTTTTTGACCAACTGCTCCTGTAACTTGGCATACAGCACTGTTTCATCTTTTTCAGAGGAAGCAACGCTATCTCGGATTGCAGACACCTGTTCACTCTTGAGTTGCTCCTTCGCCAGCTTATCCAGCGCAGCACGTACTTTCTTATTACTCAGGTCTATGGGCCCTGGCCTTTCTCCCGGCATGAGCTTGAGGCCCATTTTTGCCGCAACCTGGTTACGCACAAACTGTTCCTGCAAGGCAGCGCCATCCACCTTGTCATCCACTACTGGTGCTATTGATAGCGTCAATGCCGGCCGCTTTGTCAGAGCCTGGGCGATGGTCTTGAGTTTCTCCTGCTCAGGTGGGGCAAGCTCTGCACTACCACCATCAAACACAACAGACTCCAGCTTGTCAGAGCTGATGCCTAACAAATTACCCAGGGCACGGAATGGTGAGGTGACGATCTTGCCTAGCACGTTGACAACCGCCTTCCAGACGATTTTCCCGTAACTGAACTCAGGATCATCCAGGCTGCCCGAAACGGGTAGATCCATATCAATCACACCATCACTATCCTCCAGTAAGGCTATTGCCAGATCCAGCGGAAGATTGACTGCGTCCTTGCTATCTACCTTTTCTCCCAGCCTCAATTTATTCAGGACAAACTTGTTTTCGCCTGCTAACTGGCGATGCTTGATTTTATATTCGAGGTTAACCGACAACTTGCCGGAATCTATGCGCCGCCCGGCAAACTTACCTGAATAAGGGGTAAGCCGATTCATCTCCAGATTCTGGAATACGAGCTTGAGATCAGTAAACTCCGTTGCCTGGAATGGCTGCAAAGAACCACGGATACGCGCAGAGCCGTAATCATCCACCTTGCCATCCAACTCCACTTGGGCAGTCGTGCTGGGATTGGTCGACAAGCCATTGATCACACCAGATAAAGAGTTGATATAAGTACCAAACTGCGGTGTTAACGAAAGATCGGCAAACTCCAGATTGGCTTTATCCACCCGGATACGATCCACTGTCACAGGAAATGACTCCGGCTCTGCAGTGGGCTGAGTTGCTGGCACAGAACGGGCGCGATTAGCGGCAGGTTTAATCCCAGCGTTGCTGGTGGTTTTCGCCTCAGGGACTGTCGAAGCCTGAGCACTCTGGTCGCGCAATATACGTGTCACATTGAGGCTGCGATCTTCATAGATAATAAACTTGCTGATTGGCTGATCAATCCTCAGTTCGCCAATATGCAGCTTGTTTGGTGACAGCGTCAGCTCCAGATTGTCAGTGGCAAGGCTATTCCAGCCGAGGAAAGCCTGCCCACCCTCTTCCTCCACAATGTCCAGCTTGTTGACACTAAATCCACCCTTGTAAGCTACAGCAAGGGCTTTGCCCTGATGCAATTTGAGTGTTCCAGCGCTATTCACAACGCCATGATTAAGCTTGAGCAAAGCTGCCTGATTGACATAAGGTGCCAATGGCTGCAGAGAAAGGCCCGCAAGTTTAAGCTTGAAGTCCGCCTGCATGGGCTCCGGTGTGAACGTGCCTTTGGCCTCAAACTGCCCCCCCTGCTTTACCTGAAACGCCAACTGCAATGGCAGGGGACGCTTGCTATTCAGCGTGACATCCTGAACCTCCAGAGAGGTACCTTGAATATCCATACGCACAGGCGTTGGAGTACTGCTGTCTTCAATATGGACGGCACCATTCTCCAGGGCCAATCGCTTGAGTGCAAGTTCCCACGCAGAGGCATCCTGATTGCTCACAGGCGCTGGCGCAGATTGAATCCTGCCAGCCTTGATAGCAGGCTCCAGCATCGCTTGCCAGTTGAGGATCTGATCCCGCTTGAGCACCTGGGCTTGCAGCCCGCTGAATACTATCGAATCTAATGTTGCCTTGCGCTCGGCAACATCAATCTTGCCGCCCTGCACTGCCAGTTTGGTCAATACCGCGGCTGGCTCTTTGTACAAAGCGGAGCTCAGGGTCACCGGGCCAATATGGCTGTTAAGCCCACCCACACTGAGGTTGCCTGCATTGCTGGCCAGATTCAGATCAAGATTAATATCCTGAACCTTGAGCGCCAGCGCTTGTTTGAATGATTGATCCAGATAGTCAGCCTGCCAACCCTGAATATTGATATTGGCAAGTTCAACATTAAAAGGCTGATCGCTGTTGTCAGATGCTGGTACTGAAGACTCATTAGAATGAGGCTTGTTCTGTACGGCCGCTTGTAAATGTTGCCAGTCAAACCGACCATCTTGAGTACGTACCGCATGCATCTTGCCTTGCGCCAGTGTCAGATCCGCTACTTTTAACTGATGTTGCAACAGGTCGAAACCGATATCTGTAGCACTCAGTTGCGGCAGCTCCAATAGAGCCTTGCCATCCTGCGCCAATGAAACCTGCTTGAGCGCTAGGCTAGCACCCTGAAAAACCACTTGAGGTTGTGGCTGTGAGGTAAATTCCAGCGCAGGTAAATCCAGTTGTAGCTGCTGCAGGCCAACATGACCTTTTTGATCCCTTGAGTCCAGCAATGTGCCACCAAGATCACTCAGTATCAGCTTAATTTTTTTCAGGCTAGCCTGAGGCTTATCTTGCACCATGGCAAACTGGTAATCGAGGCTGGTGTTGAGCAATCCGCTATCCAGCCTTACAGGCAACGCATCAGGCGGCAGCACTTTTAACAGGCTGGGTAATTTGAGCCCATTCAGCTCCACTTTTCCGCTCGATAACACAGGATTAAGCCCCAGCTCTCCCTTCCATTTCAGGGTACCACCCTGCTCCGGCAGTTTGGCCAGAATGGTGTAATCTCCCAGATCTTCCGGCAAGGTGGAGAAGCCATCCAGTTCCAGCCCTAGTGGCTCCAGCACTGCCCGGAAAGTTTCGGCGCGATTACGGTCTATGTATTCGACATCGCCACGCTCAATCAGGATATGGTCGATAAGTAACCGCGCCATGCCTTCTGAAGGCTCTTCATCCGAGTTTTCATTCAACTTGGCAATCAGTTGAGACCAATTAGAGATGCCGCCAGGGGCCACATCAAATGTCACATGAGGTGCACTGAGCTTGATGTCCTTAAGGCGCCATGCGAAGCGAAATAACCCCCTCAGTTCAAGATCAGCATGTAATTGTTCAAAGCCTGCAAGGCTGGAATTTTCAGGCGTAGTCAGACGCAGCTTATCCACCGTCACCGCCAGCCGTAAAGGATCAAAGCTCACGCGCTCTACATTGAGGCGGCTAGCCAGTTTGTTTTCAGCAACCCAGGGCAAGATTTTCTGCGCCAGCGGATTCACTGCGTAATACCCGAATAGTAGGTATGAAACAAAAAATCCCACCGCCATCATAAATGGCAGGCTGCTGATGATCTTCCTGACTTTTCTTGTTATTGTTCTGGCCTTGCTTGGCATAAGCTCTCCTTTATTGCCCATGCTCACTCACAGCAGCCTGATGACCTGGCAATGAGTGATAACAACACGCAGGGTTGATGATCTCCTGCGGTATGCTTTATTGCTGATCAAACACCAGATTCAGCGTGACAGGCACCACGGTACTGATAGAGGGTAGCTGGGCAATATCACGTAACTTGTCTAGGCCTTCGCCATAGCCCAACGCAGCCGCATCCAGCAGCAAAGGCTCAATTGTGGTCACAAGTAGCCCTTGCTTGCCAAGACCCACCACGCGCAGCTTGGTTTCCAGCTCTATTTTTTTACCATTGATGGCAAGCTGCAACTTCACAGATTCTGTTTTTGCCTCACCGGCATTAGGCGCTTTGAATGGATTAACTGTATTGCCACTGATTTCTGCCTTGGGAAAAGCGGCCGTATCAAACAGCATGCTATTCATGCGCTCGTCACGAATCGCCACTTTTGTATCTACGCTGGCAAGACTGATGCTGGTATTGAATTCACCTTTTGCATTGATCGTACCCGCCAGCTGCTTGAACCTATGCACTTCTCCTATCGTGTTTTTCTTGATGGAAACGAAGTTAAGACTGGAGGCTTCATTATTCAATTTCCAGTCTGCATATACGCCATTTGAAAGCAGCAGCAGGCTTGAAGCCAATAATGACATAGTGATTTTTTTAGATAAATTCATTTAAGTATCCTTTGTAAATTTTTGATTATTATATCAATATCAAACTCTGGAAGTCGATTTTGCCAGATAAAACCATTCATTTCCCGGCTCTGCATTTGGGTTAGGGAACACGATGTATCCAGCCTCTTGTGCAAGCAATTGTTCCCCATTGGCTCTGGTACCAATCAGCTCACCAGCCTGCAACTGATCAAAGCTGGCCCAATTTTTCGCCAAGCGGTCGCCTGCATCAATACGGTCCACCACTTCAAACAAGCGCAATGTCTCACGCTCTGGTACCTCATCCGGTGTAGGCGCATCAATACATCCAAGCCAAGCCAATGTATTTAGAATCGCCTGATAGGCAATCTCGGGAGCAGCAGGGTCTTCATGCTGGCCGCATTCCAGGGTCAAGCCATACCCCCCCTGGCTACGCATATATTCGGTGGTGCCAATGCCATAGCAGGCATCACTATTGGAAGAATTTCCTACCGGTTGCTCAACAGCTTGCTGCAGACGCCGCTTAACGCCAATCGCATACGTATCAAGCCAGCCATCCACAAAGCGATTGACACCCAGGCGCCGGGCCAGGGACTCCTCTTCCGCATCGAATTTGAAGGGCTCCAGGGCACCCTGGTTGTTTTTCGGCCCCAGCATGGCAAAAGGCTGGCCATCGGTGTGAAAGGAATGCAAATCGAGCAATACCTCATGCGCACTCAACAGCGGGCAAAGCCAGTTGGCAACATGGTCTTCAAATTCAGCGGGGTCTGCTGTCGGCTGTAAATGTCGGTTGAGATTGCGATCACCACTACGCCGGTAATAGTGGGCAGCTTTGGGATTGGTGACCGGGACAAAAGTCACAGTGCCATGGCTGATCGCGATGTCACCATCCTCCAGTTGCTTCACAATCCGGCGTATAGCCTGGGTGCCACAAGGCTCATTTCCATGCACTCCACCGAGTACGATCAGGCGCTTTCCTGACTGCAGGCCGGAGAAACTAATGGATTGAAAATGATATCGTTCAGCATGGCTCATACCCGATTATCCCCGCTTAATTGTCGTTTGTGCAATCGATTGCGAATATAGCGCTATCTGACCACGCCGCCCCTGGCATCGCTTCCAGCTTGATTTGGCTTGCAAACGAGTAGGAAAATTTAGCTGGTACCAGGCTTGGAAATTGACAACTGATCATTGATTAAGGCGGCAATAGATAGCAAAAAGCCGGGAAATCCCGGCTTTTCAGATTGAGCATCAGCGTTATCGGTTATTGAAAAATGCGATATTGACACAGCGATCATTCACAAAAGTCAGCTCAATGGTTTTATAGGTTCTCTTGGCGTCGTATTTCACCAGATCCTTGTAGTACCACATCTCAACCTGGTCTTGCTTGCCGCCTTTTTCAGTGGGGCGTCCCAGCACATTGGAGGCATTGGTGGGCTTGACTGACTGCTCTTTCTTCAGCGGCTGGCCTAATTCCTTGGCTACCACCTCTGTCGTTTTGTTACCGAAGCTGTTCAGAAATTCCTGTTCGGTATAACTGGATTTTTTGGGTTCAGCCATGACAGGCGCAGAAACCATGATACATGCCAACAATGCTGCCGCTGCTAACGAACACTTTTTGCTTAACACCATTACCAACTCCTTATTCCTCGATCAAATAGACTTATTATGTTGCAGGACTAGGCGCCCGCTATCTCCATCCTGAGGCCATCATACCCTACCTGTACTGACGGTGGGAGCATTTTAGTCACTGCCTCGTACTCCATTTCATGCGTCATATGAATCAGATAGGTCTGCTTTGCACCAATAAGGGCCGCTTGCTCCAGACTTTGCTCAAGGCAGAAATGCGTATAGTGCGGCGTATACCTCAGGCAATCCAGCAGCAACACATCCAGATCATGCAATAAGTCTAATGATGAAGCTGGAATGGCTGAAGCATCTGTCAGATAGGCCAGCTTTCCTATGCGATACCCATACATCTCAAGCCGCCCATGCAAGATAGGGATAGGCACTACATCAACATCAAACAGGTTGAAAGTATCCACCACCGGATTCACGCTCAATATAGGCAGATCCCAGAAATCACTGGGCTCACGGATGGCATAGCCAAACTTGCTGACAATATGCGCCATGGCATCAGGCTTGCCATAGAGAGGAATCTGCTGCCGTTGCCTCTGGCAGAAAGCCCGCATATCATCTATGCCATGCAAATGATCTGCGTGAGTGTGGGTATAGAGCACCGCATCTATGTGATCTACGCTCTCCCGCAGGGCTTGCTGTCGCAGATCGGGGCCAGTGTCGATCAGGATATTCTTGCCATTGGCCAGCGTGAGCAAGGAGGAGCAGCGTGTGCGTTTGTTTCGGGGATTGTCTGACATGCAAGTGGCACAACGGCAGCCAATCACTGGCGTACCAGCACTTGAGCCGACACCGAGCATGGTTAATTGCACGGGAGCGCCTGTTTAAATAAGCGGAAGAAATTCTCGGTAGTCGCTTGTTCAATATCTTGATAACTAATTCCGCGCAATATGGCCAGTTCTTCCGCCACGTATCTCACATAGGCAGGCTGATTGGTCTTGCCACGGAACGGGACAGGAGCCAGGTAGGGGGAATCAGTTTCCACCAGAATACGATCCAGCGGCAAGGCCTTGGCGACCTCTTTCAAGGACAAGGCATTCTTGAAGGTCAGGATGCCTGAAAACGAAATATAAAAGCCGAGCTCTATCGCCTGCAAGGCCACTTCCAGGCTTTCCGTAAAACAATGCATGACGCCGCCAATCTGCTCTGCATGCTCTTCGCGCATAATACGCAATGTATCTTCTGCCGCAGAGCGAGTGTGTATGATTAATGGCTTTTGCGCGCGGATCGCAGCACGAATGTGCGTACGGAATCGATCGCGCTGCCACTCCAGATCACCGGTGAGGCGAAAATAATCAAGTCCAGTTTCGCCAATAGCAATCACCTTGGGGTGCGATGCCAGGGCTACCAGCTCATCCTCGGTAAATGCAGGCTCGTCCTCATAATCAGGATGCACGCCAACTGAGGCATAAAAATTATCGTGCGCTTCTGCAATAGCAAGCACCTGCGGAAAGTCTGGCAAGGTCACAGAAATGCACAGGGCATGGCCGACACGCTGATCCGTCATGGACTGACGCAAAGCCTGCATATTGTTCACAAGTTCAGGGAAATTCAGATGACAGTGGGAATCGACCAGCATAGTGTTACTTTTAAACCGTTGAAATAATGAGGGGTACTACTTACATCGTATGTGTGGGGCGTTGTGATTTAAGCACATTGGCCAGCAAACCTTCAATCTTGTTGCGAGCTTCCAAACCACCTTCCTTCTCGCTCAATTGAATGCCTATTCCTTGCGGCCGGTTACCATGTGCGACAGGAGTCACCCAAATGACATGCCCTGCCACTTTAAGCTTATCCGGTTCATCCAGTAAGCTGAGCAACATGAACACCTCATCGCCGATCTTGAATGATTTATTGGTGGGGATAAACAAGCCTCCGCCTTTAACAAAAGGCATATAGGCCGCGTATAGTGCAGCTTTTTCCTTGATCGCAAGCGACATTACACTGGGCTTGGGCGCCAACTGCTGGTCTGTAGTGTCCGGTTGGGTCACGGTTCGGGCTCAGGAAAATAATCGGGTATATTGCAACAGCAAATGCTCCAGCTGCAATTCATTATTCAAAGGATGGTTGGCTGCGCGCCTTGCTTCATCCACTTGACGCTGGAAAACCAGCAATGCGCTCAAGTCTACGCTTTTGCTCAGGGCTTGCAAAGCTGCCACATGCTGATTGTGATATCGCACCACACCAGTCAGCCGCACAGCCAGCAAATCATATAGCCACTTCTGCAGCGCAGTCATCGCCTGCTCCATTCCGTAAGCCGCAAATTGAGTGGCAGAAATAAAGGGATCCAGCTTTTTAGCTTGCGCCAGACTATGAAAGAGCTGGTCTAGCTGTGGCCCCGTTTGACTGGCATCTTGCCTGGCTGCCATGGGTGAACCACCATGATAGGCAAGCCACTGTGATGCATTTTCCACACCTTGCTGCTGCAGCCACCCCAGCGCCTCGTCAAACTCTGGCGCAGGCATTTCAACCTGCTGGCAACGGCTGATGATAGTCGGCAACAAACGCTGAGGATGACTAGTGACCAGGATAAATACCACATCGGCAGGAGGCTCTTCGAGCAGCTTGAGCAAGGCATTGGCGGCAATCTGGTTGAGCGCATCCGCCGGGTGGATGACAATGACACGCATCCCATTGGTCTGATGGCTAGACAGTTCGAGAAAGCCCGCCAGCTCACGTACCTGGGTAACTGAAATCTGGCTACTCTTGCGGATCGGCTTTTTACTGCTTGCAGCCGTCTCTCCGTTTTCTGCAGGCACGTCCTGTTCTGGCGTCAACAAGCGATAATCAGGATGCCCCTCCTGCAAGAACCAGCTACAACTCACACATTGTCCGCATGCCATCCCCTCCTGATCAGGAGAGCGGCACAGCAGGGACTGTGCAAACGCCACGGCAAAATCCAGCTTACCAGTGCCATTACGTCCCTTGAGCAGCAAGGCATGATGCCTGCGTTCTCTGGACTGCACCAAGCGCTGCCAGACAGAAGACTGCCAGGGATACTTACTGGTGATCATTCGGCGAAGGTACTCATGATTTCCACCACATCCGCCCTGACTAGATCCAATGCACGGTTGCCATCTAGCAGGCGGAATCTATTGGGAAACGCTTCCGCCCGTGCAAGATAGGCATGACGGATTTTGCTAAAAAACTCATGGCTTTCACGCTCAAACTTGTCTGGACTGCGCGCCGCTGCCAGCCGTTGAACACTGACCTCTACCGGCACATCAAACAACAGAGTCAGATCAGGCTGCAGCGCTTGCTGCACCCATTGTTCAAGTATGCCCATCTTGTGAGTATCAACGCCGCGCCCACCACACTGGTAGGCAAACGAAGCATCAGTAAAACGGTCAGAGACGACCCAGGCACCGCGTTCCAGCGCAGGCTCGATCACCAGTGCAATATGTTCTCGTCTGGCAGCAAACATCAACAAGGTTTCAGTTTCAGCATGCATGGGCTCGTGCAACAATAGCTCACGCAATTTTTCACCTAGCCCTGTACCGCCTGGCTCGCGTGTCGACACAACCTCAATCTCACGGTGTTCCAGGGTGCTGATAATCGTATCGATATGCGAACTCTTGCCCGCTCCATCCATCCCCTCGAGACTGATAAATTTACCGCGCATTTCTGCCTTTCAACTGGTAGCGCACCACAGCGCGATTATGCTCGCCCAAGGTGCGGGAAAATTCGTGGCTACCATCGCCTTTACCGACAAAGTAAATGGCATCGGTCTTGGCCGGATGCAGGGCTGCTTGTATGGCAGCCAAGCCTGGCATGGCGATCGGTGTAGGTGGCAGACCGCCACGGGTATATGTATTGAAGGGGGTGTCTTTGATCAGATCGCGTTTACGCAAATTGCCATCAAACAACTCGCCCATCCCGTAAATCACCGTTGGATCCGTCTGCAAGCGCATACCAATACGCAATCGGTTAAGAAACACCCCGGCAATCAGGGGCCGTTCACTGGCTTTCCCGGTTTCCTTTTCCACTATCGAGGCCATAATCAGAACCTCGTATGCCGACGCATAGGGCAAACCTTGCCCACGCTCCTGCCAGGCAGCTTCCAGCCTATTTTGCATCGCGATGTAGGCACGCTTGAGAATATCCTGATCACTCATGCCGCGACTGAAATAATAGGTATCAGGAAAAAACAGGCCTTCTGGATAGGCATTGCCTGCGCCGATATTCCGCATGATTTCTTCATCGGTATAGGCCATGGTCAGATGCCGCACTGACTCATGGCTATTCAATGCCTGACGCATCTGAGCAAACGTCCAGCCCTCGATAAACGTAATGCTGTCCTGAGTAACATTGCCATTACTCAGGGTAATGAATAATTGATAAGGGGTCTGACCAGACTCAAGCAAATAGTTGCCAGCCTTGATACCACCAGCCATGCGCATGGCACGCACCAGCAATATGAAGCTCCACGGCTCTTGCAGCATCTCTTTATCCACCATTTGCTGAGAAATACTGCGCAGGCTGCTACCGGCCCTAATCTCAAACTCCTGGGTCGCATTAGGAAATTGCAGAGGAGTAGAGACAAAATAGGCCATCCATCCACAAAAGCCAATGACACCTAGCATCAACAAAAAAACCAGAAACCTCAATAAACGCATGCTAATCCTGCAAAATTTGACGTAAATTGGCTGCTAGCCCCAACACTGGCCAGGTTCTGCCATTGAATTTCACCACCTGCCACGCACCATAGAGACTATTGCACATGATGAACTCGTCTGCAGCCATCAACCCCGATAACGACAACTCGCCGATCTTAAGCTCATAGCCTAGTTCTGGAGCTGAATCAATAATACGCTGGCGTGTGATGCCAGCCACCCCACAATGGCTCAGATCAGGTGTAGCAAGCATTTTACCGGAACGGGCCACAATATTACTCATGACCCCTTCTATTACCCAACCATTTTCATCCAGTAGCACGCCCTCACTGATCTCTGGATCAGTCCACTCCTGCCTCGCCAATACATTCTCCAGGCGATTAAGATGCTTCACGCCAGCAAGCAGTGGCTGATGAGACAATCGTGTCCTGCATAAATGCGCGGTGATTCCCAGATCAAAATTGCGCGCTGGATACTCAGGTAACTGAGTACGCATGACAATGCGGGTTGGTGCTTGTTCAGGGTTGACCATATATCCACGCTCGCCCTGACCTCGCGTAATCGTTATCTTGGCTACCCCATCCCCGGCATCGGCAAACAACTCCCTGACTTCTGCCAACAAAATAGACTCAGCAGGACAACCAATCCCCAGCCTGACACAATCTGATCGCAGCTTGGCATAATGCAATGCCCAGGCATCAGGCCGACCGGCCTTCACCCGTATGGTGCGAAAAATACCATCGCCATAGGCAAACCCACGATCCATTGGAGAAATCGTCTGGCCAGGTTGTCCATTAATCAGAAATGATGGGGCTAAGCTCATAAAAACATCACGGCGAATACACAGCTATCCATCGTAAAGCATATACCTGAGCGAAGAAAGCAGAAGCTCAGCCATTAGCCCACAGAAGCTGTGGATAATTTTGTGGATGTCTTCCGGAAAGGCGGGCTAAATCACCGCTGGCATTGGAGTTTTGTGCTATTGCCCAGTTTTTAGGCAAAAAATTATCCCATTAAAAATCAATGGGATAACAAAACCTCTATAGAAACAATGATTAAAGCTTACATCTTACTGTCATGTGCAAGAAAACTGTGCATAAAGCGCGCGTGCATTAAGTGTTTAACACACACGCCCCGGTTGTCTGCAACACTCAGCACTGATTTTAAATCTTACGGAAGACCAGAGTCCCGTTAGTGCCGCCAAAACCAAAGTTGTTTTTGACGCCCACATCGATCTTCATATCCCTGGCCTCATTGGCGCAGAAATCCAGATCGCACTCAGGATCCTGATTAAAGATATTGATGGTAGGAGGTGAAATCTGATTATGAATGGAAAGCACAGTAAAGACTGATTCCAGACCACCAGCACCACCCAGCAAATGCCCCGTCATAGACTTGGTCGAGTTCACCACCAACTTGCTGGCATGATCCCCAAATGCTGCCTTGATGGCATTGGTTTCATTGGCATCGCCCAGAGGGGTCGAGGTACCGTGCGCATTGATGAACTGAACCTGATCAACATTGAGTCCAGCATTGTTCAATGCATTACGCATGGAACGACGCGGGCCATCCATATTGGGAGCAGTCATGTGGTAGGCATCAGCACTCATTCCATAGCCTACCAGCTCTGCATATATCTTGGCGCCGCGCTTCTTGGCAGACTCATACTCCTCAAGCACCATGACGCCAGCACCCTCACCAATGACGAAGCCATCCCGATCAGCATCCCAAGGGCGGCTGGCAGTTGCTGGATCATCATTGCGTGTGGAGAGTGCTCTTGCTGCAGCAAAACCGCCTACAGCCAGCTGGGTGATTGGAGCTTCTGCCCCGCCAGCCACCATCATATCGGCATCACCATATTCAATCATGCGTGCTGCATCACCAATCGAGTGCGTGCCCGTAGTACAGGCAGTCACGATAGCGACATTCGGCCCCTTGAATCCATACATGATGGAAAGGTTGCCGGAAATCATGTTGATAATGGTGCCGGGTATGAAAAATGGCGAAATCTTGCGCGGACCGGACTCTTGATAAATTGCGTCCGTGTCTTCAATCAATTGCAGCCCACCAATGCCGGAACCGATAGAAACGCCAATACGCTCAGCGTTCTCTTCAGTCACGACAATACCCGAATCCTTAACCGCTTCAATCGCCGCAGCCATGCCATACTGGATAAAAATATCCATACGGCGCGCTTCCTTGGCAGGAAGATATTGCGACACATCGAAGCCTTTGACTTCGCCCGCAACGCGCGAAGCAAATGCACTGGCATCGAATTTGGTGATATTGGTG
Organism: Methylobacillus gramineus; assembly: GCF_020532675.1. Classification (GTDB taxonomy): domain Bacteria; phylum Pseudomonadota; class Gammaproteobacteria; order Burkholderiales; family Methylophilaceae; genus Methylobacillus; species Methylobacillus gramineus. The sequence goes on from NZ_JAJAVE010000001.1 coordinate 853,437, forward strand.
ATACCGGACTGACCGGCAACTAGGTTGGTCCAGGACGACTGCACACCAATACCTACTGGTGACACTACGCCGAGGCCAGTCACTACTACCCTACGCTTGGACAAGGCGACTCCAAGAAAAAAAACAGAATTTAAAGAGAGAAAGCTTACTTCAGGTTGGAATTGACGTAGTCAATCGCTTGCTGAACAGTCGTGATCTTCTCGGCTTCTTCGTCAGGAATTTCACAGTCAAATTCTTCTTCCAGCGCCATGACCAATTCTACGGTGTCGAGAGAATCAGCACCCAGATCGTCAACAAAGGAGGACTCGTTTTTCACATCAGCCTCATTTGCACCCAGTTGCTCGGATACGATCTTTTTAACGCGTTGTTCGATGTCAGACATCTAAAATATTCCTTTCAAGTTTTAGGTCGCTTAAAAAAGCTCGGGCTATTCTATCAAAAGTCCCGAAGAATTCAAAAAACAGAATTACTTAGTTGTATATGGCCTCAAGCCATGTACATCCCGCCATTAATATGTAATGTTTCACCCGTAATGTAACCCGCTGATGGAGAAGACAAAAACACCACAGCTGCCGCAATGTCTGCCACATCACCAAAGCGGTTCACTGGCACACGCTTTAGCAGCTCTTCACGTACATTATCCGGTAATTCACGGGTCATGTCGGTATCTATAAAGCCAGGAGCAATGCAATTAACCGTAATACCCCGACTCCCAACTTCAGCAGCGAGCGAGCGACTAAAGCCTGCCATGCCTGCCTTGGCGGCGGCATAATTGGCCTGACCTGCATTTCCCATGTGACCCACCACGGAGGAAATATTAATAATCCTGCCAGTACGTGCCTTCATCATCGGGCGGAGCACTGCCTGAGACATACGGTAGACCGAAGTCAGATTGGTGGAAATCACCGCATCCCAGTCAGCATCCTTCATCCGCATCAGCAAGGTATCTCGTGTAATACCGGCATTATTGACCAGGATGCTCACATCGCCAAACTGATCAGCAATCGACTTCAGTACAGCTTGAATCTGTGCTGCATCATTCACGTCCAGCGCCAGACCCAAGCCACCAACGTCTGCCAGCGCCTGTGAAATCTGCGCAGCACCAGACTCAGTGGTCGCGGTGCCTATCACTGTAGCGCCCTGTTTCGCCAGTTCCAGCGCAATTGCAGCACCAATGCCACGACTTGCCCCTGTCACCAGCGCAATTTGGCCCTTAAGCATAACGTTCTCCTAACTATTAAATTGTGCGTGCGCTTCCGCCAGCGCTTCCTGGCTGATCAATGCCAGGCAAGATAGCTCAACACCTGAGCGCTTCACCAGGCCAGCCAATACTTTTCCTGGGCCACACTCAGCACTTGCCGTCACACCTGAGGCATGAACTGCCTGTACAGTTTCCACCCAGCGCACTGGATTGTAGAGCTGGCGCACTAGTGCATCCTTGATCTTGTCTGCATCATCATAAGCCGCGACATCGGCATTATGCAGCACTGGGATTTGGCCTGCAGCAAAGGAAAGATCGCGTAAATACCCTTGCAGCTCAACGGCAGCTGGCTTCATGAGCGCACAATGCGATGGCACGCTGACCGGCAGCAGCAAGGCGCGTTTCGCGCCCTTTGCCTTGGCAACCTCAATACCACGTTCAACTGCAGCCCTATGGCCTGCAATCACCACTTGTCCGGGAGAGTTCAGATTCACAGCTTCAAGCACATCGCCCTGCGCCGCTTCGACACAGGCCGCGCGCACCATATCATCATCAAGGCCCAATACAGCCGCCATTGCACCAACACCCTCACCCACAGCGCCCTGCATCACTTCTGCGCGATACCGCACCAAAGGCAACGCAACGTCATAAGATATAATGCCTGCCGCTACCAGTGCAGTATATTCACCCAGACTGTGTCCAGCCAGCACGGTGGGAATTGCCCCCCCTTGAGCCTGCCATGCACGCCAAGTAGCAACACCGGCTGCCAGCATCAAAGGTTGTGTATTGGTTGTCAGATTGAGCACTTCATTGGGCTCGGTGGCCATATGCCAGAAATCGACGCCAAGAATATCAGACGCCTCAACAAAGGTATCCTTGATAACCGCAAGGTCACCAAACCCCTGCATCATGCCTACAGACTGAGATCCCTGACCGGGAAAGAAGAATGCAAAATTCATAGAAGGTCTTCTTTATGAAAGAAATTAATATTTGAGCAGCACGGAGCCCCAGGTGAACCCACCACCAAATGCTTCCATCAATACGGTTTCACCACGCTTGATACGACCGTCGCGCACCGCAACATCCAGCGCCAATGGCACCGAGGCAGCAGAGGTGTTCCCATGTTTATCCACGGTTACCACCACCCGATTCATATCCATACCCAATTTCTTCGCGGTGGACTGCAAGATACGAATATTGGCCTGGTGTGGCACCAGCCAGTCTATATCTGACTTTTCCATCCCATTGGCCGCCAGGGTTTCGTCTACGATTGCATCTAGGGTGTTCACCGCAATCTTGAAGACTGCGTTACCTTCCATATAAATGGTTTTCTCGCCATCCCGTTCGGACACACCACTGGGGACGTTGAGCAATTTGGCATAACTACCATCGGCATGCAGATGCGTAGAAATAATGCCCTGCTCTTCACTGGCTTGCAGCACAACAGCACCGGCACCATCCCCCCAGAGAATACAGTTTCCGCGATCGGTCCAGTCGGTGATGCGGGACATGGTTTCGGCACCAACTACCAAGACATTACGGGCCGCGCCATTGCGAATAAAATTATCTGCGGTAGCAATTGCATAAATAAAGCCACTGCATACGGCTTGTATATCAAAGGCAGGCGCTCCAGAGTTGCCGAGTTTTTTCTGCAGCAAACAGGCTGTACTCGGGAACACACGATCTGGCGTTGTCGTCGCAACAATAATCAGATCCAGATCAGTTGCTGCAATGCCTGCTGCCTGCAATGCATGCTGAGAGGCATGCAATGCAAGATCACTGGTAAATTCATTGTCCGCTGCAATATGACGCTCACGGATGCCAGTACGCGTGAATATCCATTCGTCTGTAGTATCGACCATGCGCTCCAGATCGGCATTGGTCAGGATTTTTTCTGGCAGGTAACTTCCAGTACCAGCGATACGTGAATAGGTCATAAGCTTTCTTTCACTGCCACGTCAGCTGTCGCGCTATCAGCCACAATAGTTGCATGCTCCACCGGTGGTTTCAGATGTTCAATTTCCAGTTGCTTGGTAATACGGCCCAAAACACCGCTACGCGACTCTTCAGAGGCAGCGGAGATGGCGTATTGAAAAGCCAGGTTGTCTGCACCGCCATGACTCTTGACGACCACACCGCGCAAGCCAAGGAAAGTGGCACCATTGTAACGGCGCGGATCCAGCCTGCGCTTGAAAGCCTTCAGCACTGGCATCGCAAACAGGGCCATCAACTTTGTTAACCAGCTACGCTTGAATTCCTGGGTCAGAAAGCGATTAACCATCTGCGCCAGACCTTCAGAGGTCTTGAGCGCAACATTACCGACAAAACCATCACACACCACGACATCCGTCGTACCCTTGTAGATATCGTTACCCTCGACGTTACCGTAGAAGTTGAGGTGACTGGCACGTAATAACTCACCCGCCTGCTTGACCACCTCATTACCCTTGATATCTTCAGATCCGATATTCAACAGACCTACGGTGGGACGTTCTTTATGCTCGACACAAGACACCAGCATGGCCCCCATAATGGCAAACTGTAATAGCTGCTCGGGGGTGCAATCTGCATTTGCCCCAAGGTCCAGCATATAGGTAGTGCCCTTCTGGGTCGGCAATATGCCGGCAATAGCGGGACGGTCAATCCCTGGCAGGGTTTTCAGCACGAATCTGGCTGTGGCCATCAGGGCGCCAGTATTACCGGCACTGACACAGGCGTTGGCTTCACCACTCTTGACAAGATTGATGGCAACACGCATGGAGGAATCTTTTTTGTTCTTGAGTGCGCTTTGCGGTGATTCATCCATGGAAACGACTTCACTCGCATGATGGATACGCAGGCGCGGGCTGACGGAAGCATCGTTAGCGGCAAGCTCTGCCTCTATCACGTCCTTCAATCCAACCAGAACAATGTTTAATTGGCTATCTTGCTTGATAGCGTTGAGCGCAGCGGGAACGGTGACATGAGGACCATGATCTCCACCCATCGCGTCAATAGCAACAGTTATATCCATGCTCACAATCGGACGTTAAATACAAAAGCGCCAGCCATAAAGGCTGGCGCATATGCCTGCAACAACAGGGGAATTACTCACCCTTGGCTGGTAATACCTTACGACCACGGTAGTAGCCATTTGGGCTAATGTGGTGACGCAGGTGAGTTTCGCCTGTAGTAGGCTCAACAGCCAGTGCTGGGTTAGTCAGAAAATCGTGTGAACGATGCATGCCACGCTTGGATGGTGACTTTTTATTTTGTTGAACGGCCATAATTTACTCCTAATGAACTAATCGTTTTGGCTTTTGCCAGTTTTAAGACCTTTTAAAACAGCAAAAGGGCTCGGTTTCTTTAATTCAACCCTGCCCGTTCCTCCACAAACACTTTCTTCATGCTTGGGGGCCAGAGGCAAAGCTAGCAATATCTCGTCTTCTACCAGGTCTATGATCTGTAGTTGCGCTTCCGCAACCAGATAGTCCACCTCGTCGTCATACTCTTCTGAATCTGGCGACTGAATCGCGTTCTCGTTGCTGACTATAATAAAATCAACATCAAGATCAAGCGCATACTCAAATGAATCCAGGCAACGCTGACACGTCAGCGTCAATACCGATCGCACATTAAGATGTAACGTCGGCCTGCCCTGCGCATCGACCTTGCCGATCAAGTCAATATCTACCGCACCATCAGAGGACGCCAGATATTCACCCAAGCGAGAAAATCGCAAGAGCGGGAGTATATCATGAAACTCGAGTGCTTTTCTCGCAAACTCGAGGCTATTAATAACGGGTACGTTGATTGCTTGTGCAGTCATAAGGCGCGCATGATATAATTTATGGGTTTCCGTGTCAAAAATCAGCATCATTTTTTCAGGTTTAGGTTTACTCCGTGATCAAAAAAATTCTAATTGCCAATCGTGGCGAAATCGCCGTGCGTATTGTCCGCGCCTGCTCCGAGATGGGCATCAAGTCGGTGGCAATATATGCGGATGCAGATCGCCATGCATTGCACGTCAAAAAAGCTGATGAAGCTTACAACATAGGTTCAGACCCTGTATTGGGATACCTAAATGCACACAATATAGTCAATCTTGCGGTTGCCTCGGGCTGTGATGCACTACATCCGGGCTATGGATTTCTGTCAGAGAATCCAGAGCTGGCAGAAATTTGTGCCCGTCGAGGCATCAAATTCATAGGTCCTGATGCCAAAGTCATCCGCCAGATGGGAGATAAAATCCAGGCACGTACTGCCATGATCAAGGCGGGCATTCCATGCGTGCCTGGCAGTGAAGGCAACTTGGCCGACCTGGAAGAAGCACGCAAGTTGGCTGGCAAGATCGGCTACCCGGTGATGCTGAAAGCAACCAATGGTGGTGGTGGCCGCGGCATACGCCGCTGTAACGATGAAAAAGAATTGCTCGGCAATTATGACCGCGTGATTTCCGAAGCCAGCAAGGCATTTGGCAAACCAGAAGTATTTCTCGAAAAATGCGTGGTTAACCCACGCCATATAGAAGTACAAATTCTGGCCGACAGCCATGGCAATGTGATTCACCTGTTTGAGCGCGACTGCTCCATCCAGCGCCGTAACCAGAAACTGATTGAGATTGCCCCATCACCTCAGCTGAGCAAGGCACAGCGTGAATATATAGGCAATCTGGCAGTCAAGGCGGCCAAGGCGGTTGGTTACAAGAATGCTGGCACCGTCGAATTCCTGCTGGATTCGGACAATAACTTCTATTTCATGGAAATGAATACCCGTCTCCAGGTCGAACATACCGTGACCGAGTCTATTACCGGGATTGATATCGTCCAGGAACAGATTCGTGTTGCTGATGGTCAACGTCTGCAATACAAGCAGGCCGAGGTGCAGTATCGTGGATTTGCCATGGAATTCCGCATTAATGCAGAAGATCCCAAGAATGACTTCCTGCCTAGTTTCGGTAAGATTACGCGTTACTATTCCCCTGGCGGCCCCGGGGTTCGTATGGACGCCGCCATGTATAGCGGTTACGTCATTCCACCTTACTATGATTCCATGTGCGCCAAGCTGACCGTTTGGGCCTTGAACTGGGAAAGCGTGGTTGAGCGTGGTCGACGCGCACTGAACGACACGGTCGTCTATGGTGTAAAAACCACCATCCCTTATTATCAGGAAATTCTTAAGCATCCGGATTTCCGTGCCGCAAAGTTTGATACAAGCTTTGTAGAGGCACACCCTGAGCTTGCCAACTATGCAACAGAATTCCCCCGGGAACTGATTGCTGCGGCAATTTCTGCTGCAATAGCTGCCCACGAGGGTATCTGAGGCTTACATTAACACCTTGAAGTGGTAAAAAGATTATGGCAAAAGTACATGTAACAGACGTAGTTCTTCGTGATGGTCACCAGTCGCTGATTGCGACACGCATGCGCACTGACGATATGCTGCCCATTTGCTCCCAACTTGATTCCGTTGGTTTCTGGTCGCTTGAAGCCTGGGGTGGTGCCACCTTTGATGCCTGCGTGCGCTATCTGCGTGAAGATCCCTGGGAACGCCTGAAAAAGCTGCGCAAGGCCTTGCCTAACAGTCGCATTCAGATGTTGCTACGTGGACAAAACCTGCTTGGCTATCGTCATTACTCTGATGATGTCGTTCGTGCCTTTGTGCAGAAGTCAGCCGACAACGGCATAGACGTTTTCCGCATTTTTGACGCCATGAATGACATGCGCAACCTCAAGGTTTCGATTGAGGCGGTCAAAGCGGTTGGCAAGCATGCAGAAGGCACCATTAGCTATACCACCAGCCCTGTGCATGACATTCCTTACTTCGTTAACCTAGCGAAGGAACTGGAAAGCTTCGGCTGTGACACGATTGCCATCAAGGACATGGCCAGCCTGCTGACACCGCAGGTGACAGGCGATCTGGTCAAGGCGATACGCGCTGAAACCAGCCTGCCGATCCACCTGCATGCGCATGCAACCTCAGGCCTGGCAAGCATGTCCATCCTACGTGCCGTAGACAATGGTGTATCCATTGTCGATGGTTGCATTTCCTCGTTTGCCGAAGGTGCGAGCCTGCCTACTACAGAAAGCATTGTGGCGGCACTCAAAGGTACCGAGTACGACACCGGCCTGGATATCGCCCTGCTACAGGAAATCTCTGCTTATTTCCGTGAAGTACGCAAAAAGTATTGGCAATTTGAAAGTGATTTCACTGGTGTCGATACCCGCGTCTTAGTGAATCAGGTGCCAGGCGGCATGATCTCAAACCTGTCCAACCAGCTCAAGGAGCAAGGTGCTCTTGACCGCATGGATGAAGTACTGGATGAAATTCCACGTGTTCGTGAAGACTTGGGCTTTCCTCCACTGGTGACGCCCACTTCCCAGATCGTCGGCACTCAGGCGGTACTCAATGTCATGACGGGGGCCCGTTACAAATCGGTCACCAATGAAGTGAAGAACTACTTGCTGGGTCATTATGGCAAGTCGCCTTCAACAGTCAACGCTGATGTACGCAGTCTTGCAGTAGGCAATGCCAATGTGATTGATTGCCGCCCTGCCGATTTGCTACACGCTGAACTGGACAAGTTGCGCAATGAAGTTGAGGGTCTGGCCAAGAGTGAAGAGGACGTGTTGACGTATGCCATGTTCCCCGACCTTGCCAAGACCTTCCTGCAAGAGCGCAATGCAGGCAGCCTGAAGCCTGAAGCCTTGTTAAGCAAGGATGCGGTCACGACCAGTGCATCTCGTTACGCGCCTAGCGAATTCAATGTCACATTGCATGGTGAAACATTCCATATCAAGCTCACTGGCAGTGGTCACCATGGTGAAGAACAACGTCCTTTCTATGTGTCCGTAGATGGCGTTGCCGAAGAAGTGGTTGTCGAAACCCTGAGTGAAATTGAAGTGTCTGGTGCCCAAAATGGTAATAGCGAAAGCAAGAAAAAGTCCAGCAGTTCCAGCAATGGCAGCGGTCGCCCCCGCCCTTCCCACCCTGGCTGCGTTACAACCGCCATGCCAGGCACTATTGTCGATGTGAAGGTGAATGTCGGGGATAAGGTAAGTGCTGGAGATGCCGTACTGGTGATTGAAGCCATGAAGATGGAAAACGAAATCCAGGCCTCAAAAACAGGGGTTGTGGTTGCCATCCACGTCAAGAAGGGTGATACCGTCACCCCTGATGAAGCGCTACTGGAAATTCAACCTGACTAAACCACCCCTCGTGCTTTAATCAAGATAAAAAGCCGGCCTCGTCCGGCTTTTTATCGTTTACGATGACGTTAACTCCCTACGTTTCACTCAGCATTCTAGAACTCAGCCATGGACAACTACCGCCTTATTCTTGCTTCATCTTCGACCTATCGAAGTGAGTTGCTGCATAGATTACAACTGCCATTTACCAGCATCTCACCCGAAGTGGATGAAACGCCACTCTCGAATGAGCGACCGGAACAAACCGCCCTGCGTCTGGCACAAGTCAAAGCCAGAAAAGTCGGTGAAACAAATCCCGACAGCCTGACCATAGGCTGCGACCAGGTAGCGACCATCGATGGCCAGCAACTTGGCAAACCGATGACGCATGACAATGCGGTACGCCAGCTACAGCTCATGCGTGGACGTAGCGTGATCTTTCATAGTGCGCTCTGCCTCTACAATACAGCGACTGCTAATATGCAGGCAGAAGTTGTCCCTTATACTGTGAACTTTCGTCAGCTCAGCGATCAACAAATTGAGAACTATCTGCAGCGAGAACAGCCTTATGACTGCGCAGGTAGCGCAAAGTCTGAAGGACTGGGTATTGCCATCATTGCTTCCATGCATGGCGATGACCCCAATGCACTGATAGGCCTGCCGCTGATCCGTTTGGTCAGCATGCTGGAAAATGAAGGAATTAGCGTGCTTTAACAAGGCGCCAATCATAAAGGAAATCAACCATGTTCAAGCGTACCGCTCTTGCTTGTAGCTTAATCGCCGTATTCAACCAGCCCTTGCAGGCCGCTGAAACAGAGGAAATCCGCAGCACATTGCAAGACCAGCAGAGCATTGCAGTCACCATCTATAATGGCGATCTGGCGCTAGTCAAGGATCAACGCAAGGTGCAACTGAAAGCAGGACTCAACAGCCTGGCCCTGCGCGATGTCAGTGCACAGATCATGCCTGAGACCGCCTTGTTGCGCAGCCTGAATGGCTCCCTGCAAACGCTGGAACAGAACTTTGATTACGATTTACTGAGCCCCGACAAGCTGCTAGAAAAATACGTAGGACAAACCGTGGAGGTGATTAAGGTGAATCCTGCCACCGGTGCGGAGAGCAGCGAACAGGCACAGGTGCTGGCAGCCAACAATGGCACCGTACTCAAGATAGGCAATCGTATAGAAACCGGCATCCCTGGCCGTATTGCCTATCCTGATGTGCCCGCCAATTTGCGTGATCGTCCCACCCTGGTCGTACAGCTGCAGAACAAGAGCACAGGCACACAGAATATAGAACTGAGCTACCTCACTGGTGGCCTGGGCTGGAAGGCAGACTATGTGGCTGAACTTAACCCGGCTGAAGACAAACTGGACTTATCAGGCTGGGTCACGCTGTCTAACACTAGTGGCACCAGCTACCGCAATGCCAAGCTCCAATTGGTGGCTGGCGATGTTAACCGCGTACAAGCGCCTCGCACTATACCCATGGCAGCCATGCGCAAAAATGAGTTGATGATGACAGATGCAGCCCCCATGGCTGAAGAGTCCCTGCTGGAGTATCACTTATATAGTCTGGACAGACCCACCACCATAGCCGAGAACCAGAGCAAACAAGTAACCTTGCTTTCTGCCACAGCGGTGCCTGTACGCAAAGAGTTGGTGTTGCGTGGAGCCAATTATTACTACCAGTCCAGCCAAGGTGACCTCGGTCAAAAGCTGAAAGTGGGCGTATTCATTGAGTTCGATAACAAGGAAAGTGCCAAACTAGGGTTGCCGCTACCCAAGGGCATCATGCGGGTCTATAAGAAAGACAGCCAAGGCAATGCCCAGTTTGTCGGCGAGGACAATATCGACCACACAGCGAAAAATGAAACCGTCAGGCTTAAACTGGGGGAGGCGTTTGACGTCACTGCTGACAAAAAGCAGACTGACTTCAAAAAGCTGCCGAATCCGGCCAAAGGTAACAGCCAATTTGAAAGCGCTTATGAAATTGTGCTGAAAAATGCCAAGAAAGAAGCGGTCACTGTCAATGTGCTAGAGCCCATCCCCGGCGATTGGAAAATTCTCCAGCAAAGCCATCAAAGCAAAAAAGCCAGCAGCAATACAGCCAGCTGGAGTATCAGCATTCCAGCAGAAAGTACCACAACGTTAACTTACAGGGTGCAGGTGAAATATTGAGCTACGGTACTTTATACCTGATTCCGGTCACACTGGGCGCAGACAATATTAATCAGGTGATACCTCCTGATGTAGTTGCGCTGGCGCAGAAACTCGACACTTTTGTGGTGGAAAACGAGAAAACCGCCAGGCACTTCCTCAGTACGATCAAACCGCTCAAACCGATACGTGAGCTGGAATTACTGTTGCTGAACGAACATACCACCGATAAAGACCTACCCGCCTTGCTACAACCTTTACTGGCAGGCAAGGATGTTGGCTTGATGTCAGAAGCAGGTTGCCCGGGCATTGCAGACCCCGGTGCAAAGCTCGCAGCACTGGCACACAGGCATCAGGTGCGAGTGGCGCCTTTGGTAGGCCCCTCTTCCATTCTGCTGGCACTGATGGGATCAGGCTTCAACGGCCAGCGCTTTGCATTCCTGGGTTACATCCCTAGTGACAAGCAAGCTCGAGTACTCAGGTTGAAAGAAATAGAACGCCACTCACAGAAACAGGGTGAAACACAGATTTTCATAGAAACGCCCTATCGCAACCAGCATTTACTGGAAGATATCCTGGCACAATGCCAGCCGGAGACACGGCTGTGCATCGCGCGCAATATCAGCCTGCCATCGGAATTGATTGTGAGTAAAAGCATCAAGGATTGGAAAAAATCCGAGCTCCCAGAGCTGCATAAACAGCCCACGGTTTTTCTATTGCAGGCCTAAATCAAGCCCAATGCAAAAAGATAAGCTGGCATAAAACAAAGCACGCTGCGCTATAAACCAAGTACTCGCCTCACCGGCGCATAACTGCGCCTGTGTATCTCGGATGCCCCATGTTCAGCCAGCAATTTAAGATGTTGGGCGGTAGGGTAGCCTTTGTGTTTGGCAAAGTCGTATTGTGGATACATGGCATGCATCTGATACATTTCATGATCACGTGCGGTTTTGGCTAGAATGGAAGCAGCAGAAATTTCCTTCACCTTGCTATCCCCTTTCACTATCCCCTGGGCTGGAATACTGATGTTAGGACAATGCAGCCCATCCACGAGCACCTGGCCTGGTACTATGCTTAATTGCTCGATCGCGCGCTTCATCGCCAATAGACTGGCTTGCAGGATATTGATCTCATCAATTTCAACAGCGCTACACGAGGCAATCGCCCAGGCCAGCGCATTTTCCTTGATCTGAATCGCCAAGTGCTCCCGCTTTTTCTCTGATATCACTTTGGAGTCAGCCAGGCCAAGAATAGGCTTAGATGGATTCAATATTACAGCCGCAGCATAGACAGCACCAGCCAGAGGGCCGCGCCCTGCCTCATCCACGCCACAGATGATCAGCGTTGTGCTCATCGTATGAAAGACAGGACGGCTTGTGCCGCTTTTTCTTCCGTATTCTGGCGCAGACTTTCATGAATGCGCGTAAATTCAGCGCGTATATCCGCCATCATGGTTTTGTCATTGACCATTTTGAGTGTGGTAGCCGCCAGATTTTCCGGAATGGCGTCATGCTGCAGTAACTCCGGCACGACGAAACGACCAGCCAGTACATTGGGCAAGCCGACATAGGGCAAATAATTCATACGCTTCATTATCTGCCAGCTCAAATTGGGCATCCGGTAAGTAATCACCATCGGGCGCTTGAGCAGGGCCGCTTCCAGGGTCGCGGTGCCCGAGGCAACAACGACTGCGTCCGCAGCCTCCATCGCCAGATGCGCATGCCCGAACAATATCTTCAGAGGCAGCTCATAGGCGTGATTGGCATAGATCGCTTTTTCAAATATCTCGCGGGTTTCTCGGGTGATGAGTGGTACCAGAAACTGTACATCTGGCCTTTCCTCGGCAATAAGCTGGGCAGATTTTACGTAAAGATCCGCCAACTGCTGCACTTCACTCTGGCGACTTCCTGGCAGCATGGCAATCACCAGGGTGTCCGGCTTGATCTTGAGATGTTCGCGCGCACCTATGGTATCTGGTTCCATTGGCAGTATATCCGCCAATGGATGCCCGACATAAGACACGGAAACGCCAGCATCCTGGTATAACTCGGGCTCAAAAGGAAATAATGCCAGCATGTGCGACACGGCCTGCTGAATCTTCTTCATGCGCCCCCTACGCCAGGCCCAGATCGATGGGCTGACATAATGTATGGTGCGGATCCCGTTCTTTTTGAGCTTACGCTCCAGGGCAAAGTTGAAGTCTGGCGCATCGATGCCAATGAAGACATCGGGCGGATTTTTCAGGAAATGCTGTAGTACCTGCTTTCGTATTTTCAACAGGCCGGGCAAATGACGCAGCACTTCAACATAGCCGCGTACAGAAAGCCGCTCCATCGGGAACAGGGACTCAGCACCTTCAGAGATCATTTTGGGGCCGGCGATACCGACAAACTTCAGATCAGGGCGCTGCTTCTTGAGCGCCCGAATCAAATGGCTACCGAGTAAATCGCCCGAGGCTTCGCCCGCGACAATGCCTATGGTTGGCATATTGCAACCGCGCGCTAGCGGACTATGCCGCGAGTGGAATGGTTGAGGAATTCAACCAGAATATCGAGCTCTGGCGCATTTTTTTGCTGCTCTGCCAGCTTAGCCTTGGCTTCTTCCAGCGTCAGGCCATTGCGATACAAGGTCTTATAGGCACGCTTAATCTGCAGGATATTGTCTGCAGTGAATCCACGGCGTTTAAGGCCTTCAGAATTGATGCCGTGTGGCTTGGCGTCATATCCGGCCGCAGTAACATAAGGCGGGATATCCTTGAATACCACGGAGCCCACTGCCGTAATGACATGCGAGCCTATCTGACAGAACTGGTGTATCAGTGTAAATCCACCCAGAATGGCATGATCGTGCACATCCACGTGCCCGGCCAATGAAGAGTTATTGGCAAAAATCGTGTGATTGCCTACCTGACAGTCATGGGCAATGTGTACATAGGCCATGATCCAGTTATGATTGCCTATCTTGGTCGTGCCTTTATCCTGCACGGTACCGCGATTGAAGGTACAGAACTCACGAATGGTGTTGCCATCGCCAATCTCCAGCAGCGTAGGCTCGTCCTTGAATTTTTTATCCTGCGGCACTTCTCCCAGCGATGAATACTGGAATATCTGATTATTCTTGCCTATGGTGGTGGGGCCCTTGATCACCACATGACTGGCTACACGGGTTCCCGCATCAATGCGCACACCAGGGCCAATGATGGTGAAAGGCCCGACTTCTACGCTGGAATCCAGCTCTGCCTTGGCATCTACAATGGCGCTAGGATGAATCTTTGGTTCTGCCATGCTCAATCAATCGCCTTCAAGATACACATCATCTCTGCCTCAGCGACGATAACATCGTCCACCAATGCTTGCCCCTTATATTTCCAGATACCGCGCAAAACGCGATCTATACTGACCTTGAGAATAAGCTGATCACCAGGAGACACAGGCTTCTTGAAACGTACATTGTCCATACCGGCAAAATAGTAGACGGATTTGTCATTGGGCTTGGTATCCATGGTCTTGAAAGACAGGATAGCCGCTGCCTGCGCCATCGCTTCCACAATCAGCACACCAGGCATGACTGGATGGTAAGGAAAATGGCCTGGAAAAAATGGTTCATTGATGGTGACGTTCTTGACTGCCACAATCTCTTTATTCAACTCCAGCGAAAGCACACGATCCACCAATACAAAAGGATAGCGGTGTGGCAGGTAATTCAGTATTTCATGAATATCCATGCTCGTAGAGGCTTGTTCAGTCATGGCTTTTCTCGTTTCTCAACATCAATTATTGTTTGCTTGCTTGATCTGCTAGCTTGCTATCCAGTAAAACCGGTTGCAGTGTGGACAGCTGTTTTTCCAGCTGCTTGACACGGTCTGCCAAATCTCCCAATCGACGAATTCCGGCTGCCGTTTTCAGCCAGTCGTCATGCGCCTGGAATGGCATTAGGGCAGTATAGGTATCTGCCTTGTTCAGGGAGCGTGTAATCATACTCCCTGGAGATACCGTCACGCCATCAGCGATTTCCAGATGCCCCAGTATCATGGCTGCACCGCCAATACGGCAGTGCTTGCCCAATATGGCACTTCCTGCAATACCAACACAGCCTGCGATGACGCTATGCGCCCCTATGCGGCAGTTATGTCCTATCTGCACCAGGTTATCAATCTTGGTACCTTGCTCAATGATGGTGTCATCCAGCGCACCACGATCTATGCTGGTGTTAGCGCCAATATCCACATCATCTTCAATGATGACACGTCCCACCTGGGGTATCTTGACCCAGCGCCCATTATCCGGGGCATAGCCAAAACCATCTCCACCGATCACGCTACCGGAAAATATATTACAGCGATTGCCTATCTGGCAGTGATGATAGATGGTGACATTGGCCTGCAATACGCAGTGGTCGCCAATCTGTACGCCCTCACCGATAACGGTGCCCGCGTGTACCACCACTTTCTCGCCCAATACCACACCTGCGGCAATGACGACATTCGCCATAATCGTGCAGCTCGCGGGAATCTTGGCACTCGCATCAATTACAGCAGAAGCGTTTATCCCTGGCTGATAGGCTGGTACTGGATTCAATAACTCGGATACCCTGGCAAAGTACGCATAGGGATTATCCGTCATGATACAGGGCAAATCAGTACCAGCACGATGCTCCTGCTTGAGAATCACCGCGCTGGCCTTGGTCACTGCCAATACTGACTGGTATTTGGAATCGGTAAGAAAACTGATATGTCCAGCTTGGGCATTAGCCAGCGAGGCGACACGGCTAATCAGGACATCATCCGGACCAGCCACTTCCCCTCCTAGCTTGCCCACGATCTCCCGCAGGGAATAGGTCATGCTCATGAAACCAGCTTAACTTTACAGCTTACTTCTTGCCCAGAGACTTCAATACCTTGTCGGTGATATCAATTTTCTTGTTGGCATAAGCCACACCACCGTACACCACCAAATCATAGCCTTCTGCTTCAGACACTGTCGTCACGGCCTTGTTGATCCTGTCCTGCAACACGCCAAGTTCTTCGTTCTTACGCAGATTTACGTCTTCACGCAGCTCACGCTGTTTGCGCTGAAACTCAATCTTGAGATTGGACGCATCGCGCTCCTTGTTGCGGCGATCAGTTTCCGAGATGGTCAGGCTATCCTTGTCCAGTGCGGTTTCCAGATCCTTGATCTGCTTCTGCAGACGATCAAGTTCTGTTGTGCGTGGACCAAACTCCCTTTCCAGCTTCTTGCCGCTTTCAGCCGTTTGTGGTGCTTCCTGCAAGATCTTGTCAACCTGCACATAGCCGATCTTCAGTTCAGCTGCCTGGGTATTTGCAGCCAATGACAACACACTTGCTACCAACAGACTCTTTAACAACTTATTCAATTGACTTCTCCTGACATTCACTCAATGCTGCTTAGATATAAATTACTTAATAGAACAAATATTTAGAACTGGGAACCCATCTGGAATTGCAGAACCTGAGTCCTATCCTCTTCTTGCTTGTTCAGCGGCTTGGCTAACACCAGCTTAATCGGGCCAAAAGGTGAGAGCCAGCTTACGCCCAGACCTGTTGAATAGCGAATATCGCTCAAGCTAGTAGAGTAAGGTTGACCCAACTCATTGATACCATCACCCGCAATCGAGCCTGCATCCACAAACGCACTTAAACGCAGTGCGTTGTTATCCTTCATGCCTGGAATAGGGAAATACAACTCGGCATTCCCCAGAAGACGCTTGGTACCGCCGGCAGCAAAATCTCGATATCCACTACCGGTTGTATCATAAATCCGTGGGCCAATCGAACTTTGCTCGTAGCCACGTACCGAGTTTACGCCACCTGCGTAGAAATTCTTGAAGAATGGGTAATCTTTATCGCCATAGGTATTGCCATAGCCAATTTCCCCATTCAGCATAAAGGTCACATTCTTGCTGATGTCCTTATACCATGAGTGCTTATATTCCAGCTTATAGTATTGCAAATCCAGCCCTGGGAGACCGACCTCTGTACTGATGCGCTGGAACACGCCCTTATTGGGGAACATGATATTGTCACGCGTATCGTGTGCCCATCCCAGCGTGGCAAACCATGAAGTATTGCTACAACCGGAACTTTCCCCTGAATTGCTGCAATACCGGCGGAACTGCGGTGGGCTATTCGTGCTTAGCTCAACATCGGTAAAGTCAAACGTCAGGCCTGCACTCACAGAGTCACGCTCATTGAGCGGCATGCCGAAGTTGACACCTGCACCATATGATGAAGTTTTATAGTCACCAGTACGTAAGCGGGTGGTATCCACATCACGGCGGTAGACATTAAAACCACGGCTAACGCCATCCGGCGTGAAATAAGGATCGGTATAGCTCAAGGAATACACGGTATTGATACGGCCGGTATTGACCTGAGCGGCTACGCGATTACCGGTACCGAGGAAGTTATTCTGGTTTACCGTCACACCCAGCACCACACCTTCAAAGCTGGACAGACCCGCACCAAACATGACGCTACCAGTAGATCGCTCAGTCACGTTGATATTCAAGTCGACCTGGTCAGTCGTCCCTGGAACGGCCGGTGTTTCCACATTCACATCAGAGAAAAACTGCAAGCGCTCCAGACGCTGTTTGGAGCGCTCTATCTTGTCTGCCCCATACCATGCTGATTCCAGCTGACGCATTTCACGACGCAATACTTCATCGCGCGTGCGGGTATTACCGGTCAGGTTGATACGGCGTACATAGACTCGGCGGCCCGGATCAATAAAGAAAGTAAAGGCAACCGTATGGTTGTCCTTATTGACTTCCGGTACAGCATTCACGTTTGAAAAAGCATATCCATCATTGCCCAGGCGATCATTAATCGCCTTGCTGGACTCAGTCACACGCTGACGATTGAATATCTCACCGGGCGCGACTGAAATCAGGTTGCGTGCTTCGGTTTCAGGGATCAACATTTCCCCCGCCATCTTGACGTCGGTGACCGTATACTTTTCACCCTCAGTGACATTGACCGTAATGTAGATATCACGCTTGTCAGGAGTAATCGATACCTGGGTTGAGTCAATATTGAACTCCAGATACCCCTGGTTCATGTAAAAAGAACGCAAGGCTTCCAAGTCAGCAGTGAGCTTTTGCTTGGAATATTGATCATTTTTATTCCACCACGTCAGCCAGTTAGGCGTGGTCAGCGTGAGTTTTTCCAGCAGCTGTTCTTGGGTAAATTCAGTATTGCCTACAATATTGATATTGCGAATTTTGGAAACAGCACCTTCTTCAATATCAAAACGTACCCCTACGCGGTTACGTTCTAGCGGGCTGACGGATGTCTTGACGGAAGCGCCATACTTACCTTGAGACAAATACTGGCGCTTGATTTCCTGTTCAGCCCTATCCAGCATGGACTGGTCAAAAATCAGGCCTTCTGCCAAGCCGATCTGCTTGAGGCCATCTTTCATCTTGTCGCTGGGGAAAGATTTATTGCCATTAAAAGTGATCTGGGCAATCGCAGAGCGCTCTTGCACCATCACCACCAGGATGCCGTTATCCGACTCAATACGCACATCCTTGAAAAAGCCTGTGCCATAGAGTGATTTAATCGCCTGTGTGGCTTTCTCATCGGTCATGGTGTCACCTACACGGACGGGCAGGTAGTTAAAGACCGTACCGGCTTCAGTACGTTGCAGGCCTTCAACCCGTATATCCTTGACGACAAATGGATCCTGGGCCAGAGCTGAAGTCGAATAAAGTCCGAGAATCAGTAGCGGGATATGTTTAAGCTTCATGCCAAACTTCATTAAGATCAACCTGTTATAAACCTGGTAAAGTCATTGTAAAAAGCCACTGCCATCAGCAACGCCAAAATCGTCAATCCTATGCGCTGCCCCGCCTCCATTACGGCCTCGGAAACCGGACTGCCCTTGAAAATCTCTATCACATAATACAACAAATGCCCCCCATCCAACACTGGCACAGGCAACAGATTTAACACGCCAAGGCTGATGCTGATCAATGCCAAGAAGCCAATGAACGACTTCCAGCCGATATGTGCACTTTGCCCCGCATAGCTTGCAATGGTGACCGGGCCGCTGACGCCCTTCCAGGAAGCCTCTCCCGTCACCATGCGGGCCAGCATCTTGATACTGAATATGGAGGTTTCCCATGTCTTGTTGGCAGCCTGGGTAAAGGATTGTAAAGGTCCATAACTGACCAAGACTGTCATTCTGTTGATTTCAGCCTGATCCATCGCATAACCAGCCCCAATACGGCCAATCTTCTTGCCTCCGTCATCCACCGTATCCGGCGTCACCGTCGACTGCATATTCTGCCCATCACGCTGCAATTCCAGCTTTAAGGCCTGGCCAGGCTGCTCGCGCACCTGGGTCACGAACTGCTCCCACTCACTGATCGCTGTGCCATTGAGGCTCACCACTAGGTCTCCCGTCTTGAGTCCGGCTTTTTCTGCCGCGCTATCTTTCAAGATATCACCCAGCTTGGCTGGCATGGCAGGGCGATAAGGTGCCAGGCCAAGCTTTGTCAGGAAGTCCTGTTCAAAATCATCCTTGCC
The DNA here is from genome assembly GCF_020532675.1 of Methylobacillus gramineus. Lineage (GTDB taxonomy): Bacteria > Pseudomonadota > Gammaproteobacteria > Burkholderiales > Methylophilaceae > Methylobacillus > Methylobacillus gramineus. The sequence goes on from NZ_JAJAVE010000001.1 coordinate 872,511, forward strand.
TATACTGTCCAGTGCCAGCTGATGCACGCTGTCCTGCTGCGCATCATCCTTGACATGTACCTCGACCACCGGCGTCTTGATCACCTCTTGCAGCAATATCCAGCGGACATCCTGCCAGCTGGCAACAGGTTCGCCAGCGACAGTTTGAATCAACTGGCCAGCCTGGAACCCAGCTTTGGCTGCAGGTGTATCAACAGGAATCTCGCCAAGTAAAGGCTTGATCCCGGTCACACCCTGCATGAACAATATCCAATAGAGGAAAATTGCCAGCAACAGGTTAGCTGCTGGCCCGGCAGAGACAATAGCGATACGCTTCCAGACTGACTGGCGATTGAAAGCGCGTGGCAAATCAGCGTGATCAATCGTGACCTTCTCGCCTTCCAACAACTCACGTTCATCCAGCATTTTGACGTAGCCGCCAAAAGGCAAAACGGAAATGACAAACTCGGTGTTATCCTTGCCAAAACGCTTCCTGTATAAAGGTTTGCCAAACCCCAGAGAGAACCTCAGGACCTTGACATTACACCAACGCGCCACCTGGAAGTGTCCATACTCATGCACGGCAATCAATATGCCGAGCGTGACAATAAATGCGAGTACGGTCAGCATGCTTCGAGTTGTCTCCATTCGGTTGCAGTGGCACGAGCAAGCTCATCCACTGCCACCAGTTGTTCCAGTGAATTGACTGGTTCTATCTTCATTGATCCCAGCACGGATTCGATCAGGCGCGGAATATCAAGGAAGCCTATATTGCCATTTAGGAAAGCATCGACTGCCACTTCATTCGCCGCATTGAGTATGGCGGGCGCGGTACCGCCTTGCTTGAGCGCATCAAACGCCAGCCTTAAACAGGGAAAACGTGCCGTGTCTGGCAGTTCAAAGTCGAGCCTGGCCACCTTGAACAAGTCTAGTGCAGCTACCCCACCATCCAGGCGTTGGGGATAGCCCAGTCCATAGGCAATCGGTGTACGCATATCCGGGTTGCCCATTTGCGCAAGCACTGAACCATCCACATATTCCACCATGGAGTGAATCACGCTTTGCGGATGTACCACTACTTCGATTTTCTCTGCTGGAGCATTGAATAGCCAGTGCGCCTCTATCACCTCCAGCCCTTTGTTCATAAGGGTGGCAGAGTCAATCGTGATCTTGGGGCCCATCACCCAATTGGGATGGTTGAGCGCCTGGGCTGGCGTTACCGCAAGCAGCTCGGCATTGCTGGCTTTACGAAACGGCCCGCCAGAGGCAGTGAGCAGAATACGCCTTACGCCACCATCCTCAAGGTGAGCCAGCCGCTGCGGAGGCATGACCTGGAAAATAGCATTATGCTCACTGTCTATCGGCAACAGGGTAGCACCACCCTGCTCAACAGCATGCATAAACAAGCTGCCTGCCATTACCAGGGTTTCCTTGTTGGCCAGCAGGATACGCTTACCGGCATGGGCAGCCGCCATGGCTGGTTTTAGGCCAGCAGCGCCTACAATCGCCGCCATGACGATATCCACCTCAGCATGCGCAGAAACGTCTTCCAGCGCTGCGAGGCCAGACAACACTGTGGTATCGGTGCCTTGCAACCTTAGATGTAACTTCTCGGCCGCCGTCTCGTCTAGCATCACCGCGAACCGCGGCTTGAACTTAAGGCAAAGCGCTGCGAGCTCATCAACACGCGAGTGCGCTGTCAGCGCAAATACGCGAAACTGCTCAGCGTGGCGTGAAATCACGTCTAGGGTATTCAGTCCTATAGTGCCTGTGGCGCCCAGGATAGTGACATATTTAGGCATGGGTTTGATCACGCGGAATGCATCCATGCTTGATAATAAAGTGGAAAATAAATAAAGAATGCGGCCAATGGCAAACTGGCTGCGAGCCCATCGACACGATCCAGGATACCGCCATGACCGGGCAATAGGTGTCCACTATCCTTGACTCCCGCCTGGCGCTTTATCAGTGACTCAATCAAGTCACCCATGATGCTAAGTACTGTCATCCCCCACAATCCTACAATCAGCCAGAAACTGATGTTGAAAGACAGGCATAGCGCAACTCCATAAAGACTCACCACTAACCACGCCCCTAGCACCCCTTCCCAGGTTTTGCCAGGACTGATATTGATGGCTAGCTTGCGCTTGCCAAAACGTTTGCCAGCAAAATAGGCAGCACTGTCCGCAATCCATACCGCCAGCATGAGCCCTAGCAACAACCAGGGGCTGATGCCGCGTAGACTAATTAGCGCAAGCCATAAGGGAATGATGATCAGCCAACCTGCCATCATCATCAGATAGGCATTCTTGATATGCGCACGGGTTGCTAGCCAGACAGGCACGAGAATGACCCAGAAAATGCTGGCAGAGAGCAGCCCCCAGTAAACACTGTATTCCTGCATAAAGGCATTTTCCGGCCCGCGCCAGAACGTAAGGAACACTCCGCCTACCATGGCCGCGGCAACGTACAGGTAACGGACTGTCAACTTGAACTGGGCCATGCCGGACCACTCCCACAACCCTATTCCTGCACCAGCCAGCATAAGCAAAGACCAATAAGGATCAGGAAGGAGAAATAATACGGCAAGAAAAAGCGGGATCAGGACAGCCGCTGTCAGCAGACGAGTTTTCAACATAGCTAGTTACTCACCAACTGTTCGCTGGTACGACCAAAACGACGTTCACGCTGCTGATAGGACTCAATCGCCAGCTTGAAAGCAGCCGCATCAAAATCAGGCCACAGCGTTTCAGTGAAGTAGAGTTCACTATAGGCTAATTGCCATAGCAGGAAATTACTGATGCGCTGCTCGCCACCTGTGCGGATAAACAGATCAGGCTCGGGCGCGTAATGCATGCTGAGATAGGCGGACAGGTCTTCTTCCGTAAAGCTGTTGACCAAATGTGGCTGATCTTGCAACAAGCGCTTCAACGCCTGCATCACATCCCAGCGACCACCATAATTTGCTGCAATGGTCAGTGTCAGACCGTCATTGTCTCTTGTCTCCGCTTCAGCCTCATCAATCTTGGCAGTGAGCGCAGGGTCAAAACGTGAACGATCGCCTATCATGATCAAGCGGATATTATTTTCGGCGAGCTTGCCCACTTCCTGTTGTAGGGCTTCCATGAACAGCCCCATGAGAAAACTCACTTCATCACTGGGACGTCGCCAGTTTTCACTGCTGAATGCAAACAGCGTGAGATATTTCACCCCACTGTTGGCACACAGTTTGACGACTTCACGTACCACCTCAACGCCCCGTTTATGTCCGGCAACGCGAGGAAGGAAGCGTTTTTTTGCCCAGCGGCCATTGCCATCCATAATGACGGCAATGTGCTGGGGGATCTCACCCGTCACAGGTATAGTCTGGGTGGAGCTGGAAAAAAGTGCCACTCAATGCTCCGTGAGATGATTACGATAATGAAAAACAGATGGCAACAAAAGCCGCCATCAAACCGCCATTAATTCTGCTTCTTTGGTTTGCAGCAGCTTGTCGATCTCTGCCACATATTTATCTGTGAGCTTCTGCACTTCATCCTGTGCACGGCGCTCATCATCCTCACTGGCTTCCTTGTCCTTCACCAGCTTTTTCAAGGTATCGTTAGCATCGCGACGTACATTGCGCACGGCCACTTTAGCGTTTTCACTTTCGCCACGTACCACTTTGATCAGATCACGTCTGCGCTCTTCAGTCAGCATAGGCATAGGCACACGAATCATGTCGCCATTGGTGGCAGGGTTCAGTCCAAGATCGGAATCACGAATAGCCTTTTCCACCTTGGCAATCATGGTCTTTTCATAGGCCTGCACGTTCAATGTGCGCGCATCACCCAGGCTGACATTGGCAACCTGGTTCACGGCCACCATAGAGCCATAATACTCAACCATCACATGGTCCAGAAGACCGGTATGTGCGCGGCCAGTACGTACCTTGCTCAAGTCAGTCTTGAGGGCTTCAATCGATTTCTGCATTTTCTGGTCTGCAGTATTTTTTACGTCTTGTATCATTGTTTTCTCCTGCCTGTTGCGAATAGTTAGGGTTAAGGTAAAACCTTGGTACCCTCGTCCTCGCCCATTACGACTCGCTTCAGCGCTCCCTGACGGAAGATGCTGAATACGGATATTGGTAACTTCTGATCCCTGCATAAAGTCAACGCCGTGGCGTCCATGACTTTCAGGTTTTTGATAATCGCCTCATCAAAACTCAATGTCTTGTAGCGCATCGCTTCAGGATTGGTTTTTGGATCATCGGTGTACACGCCATCAACCTTGGTGGCCTTCAATACGATCTCCGCATTGATTTCCATTCCACGCAACGCAGCTGCGGTATCGGTAGTAAAAAATGGATTGCCGGTACCGGCACCAAAAATTACCACACGCCCTTCTTCAAGATAGCGAATTGCTTTGCCGCGGATATAAGGCTCTGCCACCTGCTCAATATTCAATGCAGACTGCACCCGGCTCACCAATCCGATATGACGCATAGCGTCCTGCAAGGCAAGCGCATTCATGACGGTAGCCAACATACCCATGTAATCGGCAGTCGCTCTATCCATGCCTTCGGCCGCTGGCGCTACGCCGCGAAAAATATTGCCGCCACCAATCACCACACCAACCTGCACACCCAGATCTACCACTTCCTTGATTTCCTCAACAATACGGGAAATAGTGGCGCGGTTGATACCGTAGCTATCGTCACCCATCAGGGCTTCACCGGAAAGCTTCAATAAAATACGTTTATAGGCGGGGGTGCTCATGGGGCTCCTTATTCTAGTTGTGCAAAACGTGAATTACCATTGCAGTGATAATTCACGTTCCTGTTATTTCAAGCATGTTCGCAACCAGTGCGATGCAATACTTTAACCTTTGGCAGCAGCAGCTACTTCAGCAGCGAAATCTGTCACAACCTTCTCAATGCCTTCACCTACTGTATACATTGTGAAAGCAGCAACGCTCGCATTTTGTGACTTCAGCAACTGCTCAATAGTCTGCTTGTCATCCTTGACGAAAGGCTGGCTTAACAGTGTGACTTCCTTCAGGAACTTCTGCACGGTACCGTCAGCAATCTTCTCCAGCATTGCTTCTGGCTTACCAGCTTCCTTGGCTTTCTCGATAGCAACACGGCGTTCAGCTTCAATCAGCGCTGGATCAATACCACTGGCATCAAGAGACTTTGGCTTGGCTGCAGCAATATGCATGGCAATATCCTTGCCCAGATTGTCATCACCACCAACCACATCAACCAGAACACCAATCTTGCCACCATGAACATAGCTTACCAGCTTACCCTTTGCAGCGCCGCTGACAAAGCGACGTACGCTGATGTTTTCACCAATCTTGCCCACGAGTTGCGTGCGTACATCTTCTACAGTGCCACCATCAATCGCGAGGTTAGCCAACGCTGCAACATCCGCTGGATTTTGCTTGGCAATCACATCGGCTACATTATTGGTGAATGTCAGGAAGTCCGCATTTTTTGCACAGAAATCAGTTTCGGAGTTCACCTCAACAATCGCGCCAGACTTGCCATCAGAGTCGATACTCACAGCGATGATGCCTTCAGCAGCTACACGACCAGCGGCCTTGCTCGCCTTGTTACCAAAACGTACACGCAGAATTTCTTCTGCACGCGCCAGATCGCCTTCAGCTTCAGTCAGCGCCTTTTTACAGTCCATCATTGGCGCATCAGTACGCTCACGCAATTCCTTTACCATGCTTGCGGTAATTTCAGCCATTTCCTACTCCTTAATCATTGATTTTCCGGCCGTCGGCCGAAATCAGGTACAAAAAAAGGGGGCCAGAGCCCCCTTTCAACAGGGTCTTACTCTGCCGCGGCTTCTTCAACCTCGACAAACTCTTCTTCAGACGCTGCCTTTACGATTTCATTAATGCTATGGCTACGACCTTCCAGAACCGCATCAGCAATACCGCGAGCATACAAGCGGATTGCACGGCTGGAGTCATCGTTACCAGGGATAACGTACGCTACGCCATCAGGGGAGTTGTTAGTATCAACAACACCAATAACAGGGATACCAAGCTTGGCAGCTTCAGTAACGGCACCACTCTCGTGACCAACGTCGATAATGAAAATCGCGTCTGGCAAGCCGCCCATTTCCTTGATACCACCAATAGAACGCTCAAGCTTCTCAACTTCACGCTTGTAGCCCAATGCTTCTTTTTTACCAAACTTGCCCAGGCCGCCTTCTTGCAGCAGCACTTCATACTCATGCAGGCGCTTGATGGATTGCTTGACTGTCTTGAAGTTAGTCAGCATGCCACCCAACCAGCGGTGATTCACATAAGCACAATTAGCACGCTGCGCTTCTTCTTTCACGATGTCACGCGCTTGACGCTTGGTGCCAACGAACATGATACGACCCTTGTTTGCAGCCAGTTGGCGCACATACTTCAATGCATCTTCAAACAGCGGCAGGGTTTTTTCAAGGTTGACGATATGGATTTTGTTACGATCACCAAAGATGTACTCAGCCATCTTGGGATTCCAGTAACGGGTTTGGTGACCAAAGTGGACACCGGCTTCCAGCATTTGACGCATGGTAACGGACATGTTAATTCTCCAGTAAGGGTTATGCTTCCACACGCCCAACAACATCCACCGTGGCGGACACCCTGTACGGGGCATGTGTGCAGATTTGTTTAGTCTGCCGACCATTCGACAGACTACTCACACCGCCCAACAGGAACACTCCTGCCAAACGGGTGCGGTATGCTACCATAAGCACCTGTACGAACTCAAGGAAAACCTGGGCTCAAGCCCTCCAATAGCACATGGCAATTACCATTAAAACCGAAAAAGATATTGAAAAAATGCGCGTAGCTTGCAAGCTCGCGGCTGAAGTTCTGGATTTTATCACGCCGCACATCAAGCCGGGCGTGACCACTGGCAAACTGGATGAGCTTTGCCACGACTATATGGTCAATGTACAAAAAACCATCCCAGCCCCGCTTAACTACGCGCCACATGGACACACCCCTTACCCCAAATCCATCTGCACTTCGGTCAATCACCAGATTTGCCATGGCATTCCGGGCGAGAAAGTATTGAAGGCTGGGGATGTACTCAACATCGATATCACCGTGATCAAGGATGGCTATTATGGTGATACCAGCCGCATGTTCCATGTTGGCGACATCTCCATACAAGCCAAGCGTCTGTCAGATATCACCTATGAATGCATGTGGCTGGGTATAGACCAAATCAAGCCTGGTGCAACCTTGGGCGATATTGGCCACGCCATCCAGACCTATGCAGAGAAAAACGGCTTTAGTGTAGTTCGTGAATTCTGCGGGCATGGCATCGGCAAGAACTTTCATGAAGACCCTCAAGTACTGCATTACGGACAGCCCGGCAAAGGGGCCACGCTTAAAGCGGGGATGATTTTCACTGTAGAACCCATGATCAACGCTGGCAAGCGCGATATCAAGCAACTGGGTGATGGATGGACCATCGTCACCAAAGATCACAGTCTGTCCGCGCAATGGGAACACACCGTACTGGTCACAGAGCAAGGATACGAGGTGCTCACCGTATCTGCAGGCACGCCAGCCACGCCTTCTTTCATCAAACAGGCAAACGCTTAATATCAAGATGAAGGCGACACCCGTTTTCAGTGAGCGCGAATCTATTGCCAAGCATTGGCGCCAGCATCTGCTGGAGCAACAGCAGACATTGCAGCGCGCTTTTGAAACCAAGCCCAATGTGAGCCTGCTGCTGAAAAAGCAGGCTCAACTGGCAGATCGCACCTTACAAAACCTGTGGGAAGAATTTGAGTTAAAGGAGCATGCCTGCCTGATTGCGGTGGGTGGATATGGTCGTGGTGAACTGTTTCCGTATTCCGATATTGATATCCTGATTCTGCTGAACAACGATGCGAATGAGACAGTCAATCGAAGCATAGAAGAACTGATCGGCATCTTCTGGGATATCGGGCTGGCGATAGGTCATAGTGTACGCACGCTGGATGAGTGCTTGAATGAGGCCCGTAACGATGTCACCGTACAGACCAACTTGCTTGAAGCCAGGCATTTATCTGGCACACCGGCACTATATGATACGTTCCAGCAGCAGATATCAACCGCTATGCAGGTAGAGGCTTTTTTCGAAGCCAAAATCCTGGAGCAACAGAAACGCCACGCCCGCTTTAATGACACCACTTACAATCTTGAGCCCAACATCAAGGAAAGTCCGGGCGGCTTGCGTGACCTGCACAACATCATCTGGATTGCACGTGCGCGCAACCTGGGCAGCACCTGGAGCGACCTGGTCAAAAACCGTGTGATTTCCAAACAGGCTGCACAACAGACACGTCGGCATGAGCGTAATCTGCAAATGCTGCGCACTCGCCTGCACTACCTGGCAAAACGCCGTGAAGACCGCCTGCTGTTTGACTTTCAAAATGAACTGGCAAGCCAGATGGGCTATGTCACCACCAAGCGTAAACGCGCAAGTGAACAGCTCATGCACAGCTTTTACCAGAGCGCCAAGTTTGTCAGCCTGATCAACGAGATTGTGCTGCAAGGGCTACGCGAGCATATTTACCCGACGCAGCATACTGTGGTCAGCATCAATGATAGATTTGAGGCCGTGAATGACTTGCTGGAAAGCAAGAGCCCTACACTACTCTATGACGAGCCCACCGCCATTCTGGAAAGCTTCCTGTTATTGCAACAACATCCAGAACTCAAGGGCATGGGCGCAGAACTGCTGCGTGCACTTCACCGCACAAAGAGCCAGATTACCCCGAAATTCCGTCACTCACCCGAGAACAAGCGCCTCTTCCTGGAGATATTTAACCAGCCCGCAGGAATCACGCGCGCACTCAAACGCATGAACCGCTACGGCATTCTAGGGCGTTACATCCCGGCATTCGGCAGGGTGTCGGGGCAAATGCAGCATGACCTGTTTCACGTCTACACGGTGGACGAACACATTCTCAACGTACTGGGTAACTTGCGTCGCTTTGCCTTGCCGCAGTATGCACATGAGTTTCCCCTGTGTAGTCGATTGTTCGGTGAATTCGCCAAACCCTGGCTGCTTTACCTGGGCGCCTTGTTCCACGATATCGCCAAGGGGAGAGGCGGCGATCACTCCACTCTTGGTGCAGTAGATGCTCGACGATTTTGCAAGCAGCACAACCTACCTAAAGAAGACGGTGAACTTGTTTCATGGCTGGTAGAGGCGCATCTGGTAATGTCCAGCACCGCACAAAAATCAGACCTCTCTGATCATTCTGTAGTGGAAAAATTTGCCCAGGTTGTAGGCAGTGAATATCGTCTGGTAGCACTCTACTTGCTGACAGTCGCTGATATCCGTGGCACCAGTCCCAAGGTATGGAACGCATGGAAAGCAGCCTTACTGGAGAACCTGTTTCGTGCCACACAGCGCATACTGCGGGGCAGTAGCAGCAATCTGAATGATGAACTGAGTGCCCGACAGCAACAAGCAACGGAAATACTCAGTCACTACGGCGTAGTTGAAAAAGATTACCTGCCACTATGGAAGGAATTAGGCAGCGCCTATTTCTTACGTCACGACGGCCAGCAAATTGCCTGGAACACCCGCCTGCTGCTCACGCATCTAAATAGCGAGAAACCCGTAGTCCGTGCCCGCCTAAGTCCTGCGGGTGATGGCATTCAGACCATGATTTACATGCCAGACCAGGCCGATATTTTTGCCCGTATCTGCAGCTTCTTTGAGCGGCTGGGCTACAGCATTGTCGAAGCCAAGGTTTACACCGCACAGAATGGTTACGCCCTGGACAATTTCCTGGTTCTAGATCAAACAGATAAAAAGATAAGTTATCGTGACTTATTAAATTATATCGAATATGAGTTAACGCAGAAGCTCATTAGCAAGGAACCGCCAGATCCACCCCTGCAAGGTCGCCTCAGCCGCCAGGTCAAGCATATGCCCATCAAGCCGGAACTGGCGCTCACACCCGAGCCCACCGGCAATAACACTCTTTTGGATATTGCCACCAATGATAGACCTGGGCTGCTTTCAAGGATTGCGCACACCTTATTGCAACAACATATCCGCTTGCATACCGCCAAGATCAACACCTTAGGCAATCGCGCCGAAGATACCTTCCTCATCTCGGCACAGTCTGGTCAACGCCTCAATAAGGAAACCCTGCAACATATAGAAAACAGTCTGCGAGAACAGCTTTAATCTAGCTTGATTAATATAAAGCACTGCACTCAAAACAAGTGAGCAACAATAAAAAAGCCTCGTCACGTGACGAGGCTTTTTTATTGCAATGCGGCTAAGCGCATTGCGCAGGAATTAACCGTGCTTGTAGTGCTTGCGCAGTGGCTTGACCACTTCCCAGTTAGTGTCCAGACCAGCTGGGAACACTACCAAGTCACCAGGAACGATACGAACTGGCTCGCCACCCTTAGGGGTCACAATGATTTCACCTTCAAGTACGTATGCAGTTTCCTTGATACCGAAATCCAGTGGGAACTTAGATACTTCCTTTTCCCAGATGGACCAGCTAGAAACACCTAGTTGCTTCAGTTTTTCTTCACTTGGGTTATGTTCAACAGTAATTTGGCTCATTTAAACGTCCTTGATATATGGATAATAAAGCTTGAAAAAACAAACAGCCTGTATTCCGGCATAACGCGATTCTAGCACGGCCCCCTGCTCTGGCATACCAGCACGGCAAGACTGTGATTATCGATGCAGCCAAACCATTTACTGCTTACATGGCAACAGAAAAGCGTAAAATTCAACACCTAACTCACCGCACATCAATCACTTAGCGCTGGCATATTTTCTGCCTATTCCTATGCACTTAAATGATTATCAAAGGAATATACATGACCACACTCTACGTTTCACCTGGCGCCTGCTCGCTTGGTGCCATCGTCACACTCAAGGCGCTGGGCATTCCCCATCAACTGGTACGTGTGGCATTACGTCAGCCCGGCTCACTAATCTACGAAATCAATCCATTAGGCCGTGTACCAACGCTACAGCTAGACAATGGCGACATCATTACCGAGAACGCCGCTATCCTGCCTTTTCTCGGCGATCTAAAACCTGAAGCCAAGCTGTTTGCGCCGATCGGCAGCCTGCAACGAGCGCGCATACAGGAGTGGATAGGTTTTGCAAATTCTGATCTTCATCCGGCTTTCAGGCCCGTAACGCGACCAGAATTGTTCGTCGATCAACCCGAAGCACAACAGCAGGTACGCAAGAAAGGCCTAGAGCGCCTGCATACCTTGCTGGGACATGTCGAGCGGCGTTTGCCCGTCGGGCAGTGGCTAGTAGGTGAGAATTTCACCATCGCTGATGCCTATATTGGAGTATTTCTCGGCTGGCTACCGCGTGCCGATATTGATGCCGAGTCCAAGTATCCGGCCATCCATGCCTACCAAAAGCGTTATATCTCCCACCCTGCCGTACAGGCCGCGCTCGCTGCCGAGACCCAGTTGCGAAATAACGATAGCGCACAAAAGCTGTCCGCTTAAATGAATCGCTCTCCCATTAGTATTTCAATCCTGGCTGGATTGCTGGTCGTCAGCAGCGCTCATGCAGAACAAAGCTTCAAGCTCGTCACACCCAGGGGTTTGAACATCGAGGTGCTCGAGGACAAGCCCGTAGGTGCAGGCCCTTATCCAGTGGTGATACTCGCGTCGGGTTCAAGTTATGATGCACGCCAACCCCTGCAAGAACAACTTGCAAGACAGCTGCTGAGCGAAGGCTTTGCTACGCTGCGCTTCAACTGGGCTTATCAGGTGCAGCATAGCGCCCAGGGTAAACCTTCAGATGACAGACTGAATGAAATCGAGGATATGCAGACCGTTCTGGCCTACGCCCGTAAGCAAGCCTGGGTCGATAGCAAGCAGATCGTCGCTGCAGGCAAGTCATTAGGCTCCATCATCAGCTGGCGCGTATTTTCTGCCGACCCTGATATCAAGGCCGCCATCCTGCTGACGCCGGTATGCCGGACACCGCCGGGCATCGATGTGCAATACGTTAATGCGCCACAAGAAACGCGGCCCAGCCTGTGGTTACTTGGTGACCGTGACCCGGTCTGCGCCACTAACACGTTGTACAGCTACCTTGGACGGCAAGCTAACCAAGCGCGTATCAGTGTGGTCGATGGCAACCATATTCTTGCATTGGAGGAAAAGCAACCTGCCGCCAGTTCCACCCTGGAGCTGGCAGCACGCATTACCAGCCGCTTTGTTGCCACGGTGACTGGCAAATAGAAACTACCGCACCCAGGCTTATCAATTTAGACTCTGCAATCTGAGCTCATCCCATTGAAATTCCTGGGTGCGTTACTCTGAGGGCTATGGTATGCAGATGGGCGCTATAACCTCCCCTGCCAAGGCCTTACGTACGAAAGGTAGTGAATGCTGCAGGGACTGGTTGACTGCCCCACTATGATCTTTTTCCTCATAGACATGGATTTCCACGGTGCTGCCAGCCGCGCAGGCATCTTGTGCCAGCAGCTTGCCTGGCGCCAGTAGAGCATCCTTTTCGCCCACCCCGATAAACAAGGGGATTTTGAGCTTCACCGTGGGGAAAGTACGCTGTACGTCATCACCATAGCGTTGAGTAGCCTTGGCCAGCACCTCCTCGTAACCGGGCTTATAAGTATTGGCGCGTGTCAGTCCAACACCTGCCACATCAGCAGAAAGTTCGGCGAGGCAACTGGTACGCGCCTGTTCAAGCAATGGCAAGGCTCGCTCAGTGTATATCCTGGCCGGGTCTAGGCTGGGATCCAGCGCCTGAGCCGCCAGTACGTGGTAGAAATTATAGGCAATGGTCGGATCCGCGATGTTATCGCGTTCAGGATTGGGAGCACGAGGAGGCTGGTTGGGAGAGGTATAGACGATACCCGTACCGACAATGGCACGTACTTTCAGGTCAGGCGCATATTGCGGCGCATATCCCCCCGCTGCAACCACGGCAGAGCCACCTTGGGATTGACCCACCAACACCACCTGATTGTTGAGCCCCTTAAAGTGTCCCAATGCTGCACGCGTGATATCCAGCATAGTGTATGCATTGGAGCAATTGTTGAATTGCGGGTTGAAGCCCGGCACGCCTATGCCCTGGTAATCCGATGCCGCCACGGCAAACCCTTTCTGCAGCCAGTTATTGAGGTAACGCACATCACGATAAGAGCGTGCATGCCAGGAGTGGGCGCAGATATCAGCCCCGCCAAAAGTGCCATGCCCCCAGGACACCACCGGCCAGCCGCCCTTGGGAGCTTGCCCTTTGGGGATAAATACAGCACCGGAACCACGATGGGTGCCTTGCCTTCCACACCATCAGTAGATGAAAACAACACACGATATTGCTGTTGCGCATGCGCCAACCCCAGCGTTGCTTCCAGCGGCTCGCTACGTAGCCATTTGCCTGGCTGACTGGGAATCTCTTGCTTCCAGTGATAGAAGTCTAACACCCGGCCATCACCTTGTAATGGATCAGGCGCTGGCACGCCTGTGGCCTGTAAATCAGTGCTCGCCCATAGCGCCAGCAGGGCCGTGCAGCTGTCCAAGGTCCTGGTTTTGTAAATCTGTATTTTGCTTCTCCTGTTTAATGACGGTTAACGACCCTAGGCCGTCCCGGCAGGCTAATCAGCAAAAGCTGTTCCACCCCGCATGAATAAGCGGGCAATTCTTATGCAGCCCCTGTGCTGCTGCCATCTGGGTTGATGCTGAGCCTGACACATCGAACCTGAATACAGGCCAGCATTGTGGCTGTGGCAACAAAAGCACAATATTTCTGCTGCATATGCAGCAAATTTTAATCATCAAAACCTGGGCAAGTATTTGTGCCAAAATTATTTTTTACCTTAACTAACAATCACTTAATTTGGATTTTATTATCCCGTGTTTTCCTGGCAGTCCATGGCATGGTACTTGCCATTTTCCATGCGGCATTAATGCCAGCTCATCCATCAGCATGGGAATTACACAATGCAATTAAACTTAAAAAGACTAACCTTAAATACCAGCGTGGCACTCGCTCTCAGCGGCTGCCTGACCCCGGTACTGGCTGCTGAGGAGACAGTCACTACCGATAACGCGGAACGCGACGGCAAAGCAGAGCGAAATAGCCAAGCTGAACGTGACAGCAAGGCATCGCTGTTGCAGTCCGTGGTAGTCACCGCGCAGAAGCGCGAAGAATCAATTCAGGAAGTCCCCATCACCGTCAACGCCATTGACGGCCAAACATTGCTTGATGCCAATGCTGGCCTGACAGCAGGTGAGATTACCCGTTTTATCCCGAATGCCTCGGCCGCCACTCTGGATAATCACGGTTTCCCGCGCTGGTTCCTGCGTGGCATAGGTACAGGCCAGCCCAGCCTGGATAACGTCAGCCCCATAGGCTACTACGTCGATGAAGTCTATCTCGGCCCCATTATCATGAGCGGTGGTCCCTTGTTTGATGTGGCCCGAGTAGAAGTGCTGCCTGGTCCACAGGGTACGCTCTGGGGCAAAAACAGCCCTGGAGGCGCCATCAGCGTGGTCAGCCGTAGGCCTGAGTTCAATAACAGCGGTTGGGTAAAAGCCACCGTAGGCAGTTTTAACCAGCAGCTGGTACAAGGTGCCATCAATGCGCAATTGGTTGAAGACAAGCTGGCCACACGCATTTCCTTCAGTCAGGAAAACCGTGACCAATGGACTAAGAACATTACCAAGGGCAGGCGTGGCGAACTGGAAGACCAATCCATACGCTGGCAACTGCTAGGCCAATTGACTGATAACCTCGAAGCCTTGCTCAGTGTGCACTATCGCAAATACACCCAAGATGAGCAGACCTCTTATATTTTCTACAATCGTCCCGGCACAGGGGGATTACAGTTCCCCTCTCGCGGTTATACATTCAATGGCCCATCAGAAAATAAACACGAACAAAGCGGTGCTGTATTGACATTGAACTGGGATATTGCGGGATATGCCCTTACCTCCATGACCGGCTTTGAACAGGTACAGACGTTTGCTCAATCGGATGGGGATAACGGTGTGACTCTGGATAACCGTAGCGTCGCCAAACAAGGTGCGAGACAGTTTTCACAAGAGTTGCGCCTGGCTTCGCCTAGAGAGGACAAATTCAACTGGATCACTGGCTTGCACTATTACAAGTCGCATTTAAATTCCGAATCCATAGCCAACAATTTCAACGGCACCAGCGCCAATCCGCCAGGATATTACAACACCACATGGTCGGGAGAGACAGATAGCCTGGGTATCTTTGCCAGCGCCACCTATAACTTCACTGATCGCTTTGTCTTAACTGGTGGCGTACGGTGGAATAAAGAAAGCAAGGATATAGACCTCCACCGCTTCTATGGCAGCTTGCGTTCTTATGGCAGTGGTCACTGGTGGAATCCATCAGCCGCACCTGGCCCGTTTGAAGATAAGGTGAATTACGATAATGACCGTACCTGGCGTGAAGTCACTTGGGATGTCACCCCTGAATATAAATTCAATGACAATCTGCGCGGCTACCTGCGTATTGCCAAGGGCTTCCGCGGGGGTGGCTACATTACAACACCTACGTCAAGCAATGACACCGGATCTTTCGATCCTGAATTTATCTTGTCTTATGAGGCAGGCCTGAAATCGGAATGGCTCGATGGCCGACTGCTAGTGAATGGCGCAGTGTTCTACTATGACTATGATGATTTTCAGACCAATCTCTACCAGTGGAATGTACAGCAAAATGCCGCCATTTCCCGTATGCAAAATGCGGGTGATGCCAGCGTCAAAGGCGCTGAGTTTAGTGTACAAGCGGTTCCAGTAGATAACCTGAAATTACATTTCTCACTGGGCTTGCTCAGCACCGAATATAAAGACTATTTCGATGCTCAGGCGGGTGACCTCTCGGGCAGGTCGTTTGCACGGGCGCCAAGCATCAGTGCCGTGCTGGGTGGAAGTTACAAAATTGCATTACCCAAGGGCTCATTGGTACTGGGAGGGGATATCAACACTCGCAGCAATTTCCACTTCTCTACCCCTCAAGCCTATAACCCCCTGCAACAGCATGCGGGTTACACCCTGGTCAACCTGCGCGCCAGCTATATCTTCCCAGATGAGCGCATCAAGCTGACCGCCTTTGTCGATAATGCTACTGACAAGGATTACTGGCAGGCTACCCAAAATGGTGCCAACAACACGGTGGGTCGTGCCATGGCCGCACCGCGGACGATAGGTGCCTCACTGCAGTACGATTGGTAAGCTAACGATCAGTTATCAATAAAACCAAGGGGGCTTTTGCCCCCTTTTTTTATTTAGCAGTGGGCTCTACCTCTGGTTTTAAATAGTCAAAGTCCCGCATTAACAGGCCGCCTGTCAGTTTCTTTATTTAGTTACCGTCTGCGTGTTAGCGCCATCCGGCAAATACGGTCACATAAGCTCACAAATGAAATACCCACTGCGGCGGCTGATTGCGGTAGCAAGCTAGTAGCGGTCATGCCTGGCAAAGTATTGACTTCCAGGCACCATAATTGGCCATCGGGATCAAGGCGGAAATCTGCGCGACTATAATCATCTAGCTTCAAAGCCTGATGCGCCTTAACTGCTTTCACCTGCGCTTCCGAGATTAGTTCTGGAGAGAGTTCTGCAGGAAATACCTCTCGCACAGCACCAGATTGATACTTATCCTGATAATCAAAAATTTGCCGTGCTTCCAGTATCACCTCTCCGACAGCCAATGCCTGGTCACCCAGCACCCCAACAGTCAGTTCACGCCCGGCAATATATTGCTCAAGCATGATCTCGTTGTCATATTGACGTGCCAAGGCAATCGCCTCATGTAGCTCAGATGGCCGATGTACAACGGACAACCCGACGGTAGACCCCTGCCGGTTTGGTTTGACAACTAATGGATATTCCAATACCAGATGAAATGCCTCTCCTGCAGGCGGGAGCATTTGCCAGGCGGGTGTGGCAATTCCGGCTGCCACGAAAAGTCGCTTGGAGAGATCTTTGTCCATCGCAACTGCGCTGGCAAGATGACCACTCCCTGTATACGTCATGCCAGCCATATCGAGCAACGCTTGTATGGTGCCATCCTCACCGGTGCCACCATGAAGCGCCAGAAATACAACATCGGCATCCATGACAGAAGGCGTGTTGTGCAAGAAGGTGCTGCTTAGCAAGGTATTTCCAGATAAAGACTGCACATCCGCTGGTGATGTGTGCACTTTAGCATTTAGCATGTGATGCTCATCTGTTTCACTCAGCAAACCTGCCACAGTGTCTAAAGCCAATACATCGTGCCCTGCTGCGCGCAAAGCAGGAATAACTTGAGCCGCACTGGCAATAGATACATCACGCTCTTCGCTGGTACCACCGTACAGCACTATCACTTTTAGGGGAGATTGAATCATGTCAGTTATTGGGAGGTTCAATCAGAGTCGCAGACACATGCGCACCCAGCTCCCCTGTCTGCAACCGCCACAAATCAGCATAGACGCCACCTTTGGACAGCAGCTCAGCATGCGTACCAGATTCGATGATGCGACCACGCTCCAGCACATTGATGCAATCCGCATGCCGCACGGTAGACAAGCGATGCGCAATGATGATGCTGGTTCGCCCCACTACCAGCTTTTCCAGGGAGCGCTGGATCGCGGCTTCGGTTTCATTGTCGACCGCGGAGGTCGCTTCATCCAGGATCAGGATAGGTGGGTTTTTGAGGATGGCACGCGCCAGTGCAAGACGTTGGCGCTGACCACCGGATAGCTTCATGCCACGCTCTCCTACCTGGGTTAAATACCCATTGGGCAGATTTTCGATAAACTCATGTGCCTCTGCCGCCTTCGCAGCGGCAATGATATCTTCCATTTTGGCGTTTAATTGTCCGTAGGAAATATTCTCGGCAATGCTGGCATCCGCGAGGAATGTGTCCTGAGCAACATACCCTATGGCGCGTCTTAGCTCCTGCAGGTTCAACCCGTTGATATTGGCGCCATCCAGGCGGATTTCACCGCCCTGCGGCTCATAAAATCTCAGCAACAATTTGGTAATGGTACTTTTACCTCCCCCAGTCGTGCCGACAAAGGCAATATTGCTGCCAGCGGCAATATGAAGGTTAAATTGCTGCAAGGCAGGATTGATGCCGCTATTTTCATAAGAAAAATCTATATTTTCAAAGCGGATATCGCCTTTCACCTGATCAATAGGCAGTGCCTGCCCGGCATATTCAATGCTCACGCGCGTGTCCAACAGATTCATTACACGTTGGATTGAAGCCATGGAGCGCTGGTAAAGGTCGGTCAACTCAGCCAACCCCGTCAGAGGCCAAAGCAGTCGCTGCGTCAAGTAGACCAGGGCTGAGTAGCTGCCAACGCCCAACTCACCCTTCAGTGTCATGAAACCACCATAGAGCAAGGTCACGGTAAAGCCTGCCAGAATAGCCATGCGGATGACCGGAGTAATGGCCGCGGAAAGACGGATGGCTTCAGCATTGTTGTGGCGATAGACATTGGACGCATCACTGATATGTTGCACCTCAATATCTTCAGCAGCATAGGCCTTAACGGTTGCAATGCCTTGCAGATTATTATTCAGCCGCGTAGCCAGGGCACCTGCTGCCTCGCGTACTGAGGTATAGCGAGAAGCCAGCCGTGACTGGAACCAGAAAGCGCCGTACAGGATAAACGGCACCGGGATCAATGCCAGGAATGCCAACTCCTTGGTCAGGAAAAAGAACACGCCACCAACCATCAGTGAGCCAAAAAACACCTGGATCAAACTATTGAAACCGCCATTGAAGAAGCGTTCCATCTGGTTGATATCTTCATTCAGGATAGCCAGCAGGTTACCGGTACGATTACGTTCAAAATAGGCTAGCTCCAGCTTCTGCACATGCTGATAGGCCTCCATGCGCAAATCATGCTGTAGGTTTTGCGCCAGATTACGCCAGCGCACATCATACAAATACTGAAAGAGCGACTCGCCTACCCAGATAATCACGGTCAGCAAGGCCAGCAATATCAATTGATCCCTGGGTTCAGGCACTCCCATCCCTGCCAGGAAGGACTCTTTGCGATTCACCACTACATCGACCGCAACGCCAATCAGAATCTCGGGCAGAACATCGAAAATCTTGTTGAGCAGGGAATAAAGCGAGGCAATCCAGGCATCTTTCCGGTACTGGCGAGCATGGTTGAATAGACGGTGTAAAGGATGCATGAGGAAACGATCTTGGTAACAAGGCTAAAGAAACATTCTACTGGGGCTGTGCAGTAATTTCAGCCACGTTATGACTACGGGAATGGCAGATATCATGTCAAAACTCCTTGCCTGGACAAGACCAGACAGGGAGCTTGAGGCGATAACTAATGACTAATTAGCGCACTACCCGCAATGCTGGTGCATTGTCGTGACCGCGCACAAGAGGCAGAACCTCCTCACCCACCCGGTAGGCTTCTTCCAGATGTGGCGTGCTGGCCAGGATAAATGCATCCGCACCTAGCTGTACCAAGTCATCCAGGCGTTCTGCAACTTGTTCATAACTCCCGACAATGCCCTGGGTCTGTCCACCACGTAGCAGGCTGAGACCAGACCAGACATTAGGGTGAATGATGAAATCCCGGTAGTCAGTCAACTCCTTGGGAGCATGACTACGCTGGCGGCTGGCACCTACTGAATCACCCCCCTGCTCAGTAAAACGCTTGTACCGCTCACGCGCAGCATCGTCCAGGTTCTCAAACCCACGACGCACTTCCCGCCATGCCTCCTCCTCAGTACGACGCGCAATAATGTCTACCCTTACAGCGCATTTGATCTTGCGACCCAGGGCATCAGTGCGTTCTTTGACACGGTCAAACTTTTCGCGCAACTGGTCGAAAGGCTCCAGCCATGAAAGATAATATTCGGCATGCTTGGAGGCTGAGGCCAGTGCAGCATCAGAGGATCCTGAGAAATAGATTTCAGGAAACTCTTGCCCCAATAACTGCGCTGGTAAAGCAGCATCCTCTACTTGATAGAACTTGCCTTGATACGAGAACTTCTCACCCTGCCACACACCACGCAGCACATCCAGAAACTCGGTAGTTCGGGCGTATCGATCATCATGCGGGGCCACATCACCCCACCACAGCTGTGAAGGGCCACCGCCACCGGTAATCACGTTATACAGGGCACGTCCACCTGTAGCTCGCTGCAAGCTTGCAGTCATACGCGCGGCGACTACCGGGTTAAGAAACCCTGGCTGGAACGCAATCATGAAACGGAAAGTACTGGTTTCACGCGCCAGAAAGGAAGAAATAGCCCAAGGCTCATCAGTCATCGGAAAAGATGGAATCAATCCTCCCTGAAAACCCGATATTTCCGCTGCACGTGCCACCTCGGCAATATAGTCAAGGTTGGTAAATCCATCATCGTGCCCGCCGCTCAGGCCTTTATGCACAACATGATCGCCATGCTGTTGCGACCAATCACCGCGATGATGCAGTTTATTGCGTAGTGAGCTTGGCTCACCATGGGTTGGAATTCTCCAGAAAACATCAATTGCCATAATACTCAACTCCTCAATCAGGCTGCACGCTGGCTGGTGCCAGCGACAAGGGAACGCACCTGGGGCAAGACATTCTCACCAATGCGATAAGCTTCTTCCAGGCTGGGTACGGCACCCAGGATAAAGTGATGCACGCCAACGGCGGCATAAGCGGCTAAACCTTCGCTAACCTGCTGGTAGCTGCCGACCAATACAGCAGATGCTCCTGTGCTATCTTTAGTCAGCCCTCTCCACAATGCTCCACCAGCCACGCCTTTGCTCTGCCCGCTTTGCTCGGCATAGCGCTTGGCATCATATATCGCCTCTTCTTCAGTTTCACGGGCCAGTACATCCAGACGAATCCCGACTTCTAACGGTCGGCCCGTAGCACTGGCCAATTCATGTAGACGTTCTATCTGTGCCCGAATGTCAGCCAGCGGCTGTGCATCCAGCACGTGTACATCCGCTACACGCGCAGATAATGCATAGGCATCTTCATCATTGCCTGATAAATAAACTGGAGGCACTTTCTGCCCGGAAAGTGGGCCTTGGAACCCACCTTTAAGAACTTCGAAAAAACGACCCTTGAAATCGTAATCAGTTTCAGTGATGACATGGCGTGCGACGATCACAAACTCTTCTATACGCGTATTCAGATCTTCTGCCGCCACATAATCACCATTGCGTCTGCGTTGTGCTTCATCGGCTTCTGTGCTGATCTGCCAGGCAAAACGACCGCCACTGAAGCGCTGGTAACTGACAGCATTCTTGGCGGCATAGACAGCCGACCCACGCGCTGCGTCAAACTCAGCAAGTACTATAAGATCGCGGGTGGCACGGCTCAGATATCCCGCCACAATCCACGACTCATCACCCTGTGGATCATTGCGCACCTGAAGGCCATCAAACTTGGCGAGTTCAACCGCCTTTGCAACCTGGTGCAGATGGTCAAAATAGTTAAAGCGCCTGCCACGGGGGTCAGTCACGCCAGGGAGAAAATATGGCTTGCTGTCACTGCGCTCACCACGTATGCGCTTGTGTGCATCAGCATACCGACCATCACCCGAGGTCGGTATTTGCCAAAAAAACTTGATACTCATGCGTGCTCTCCTGCAATTTTTGCCTCTTGAATCTATGAGGTATCGCAGAAAACATGCCATGCCGGGCTTATTTCCACAAATTTTATAAGGTTAAATTCAAGTATTTGATTATGTTTGTTTAATTAAAATTAATAACACTCTAGAGGAAGCATATGTTTATCGAACGCTTGCAGCCCTCCTTACAAACTGTTTAGTTTAAAACAGTTGCAATGCATTAAGTGTTGAATTTGCAGCTACTGTTCAAAAACCAGCATCCCATTTCGCATCCAATAAAACATCAGACCCTAGATGCATGGATAAGCTGCTAAATCAGCAATCTCCATGGGATTATTGAGGAAATAGCGTAGGTTTTCTGCTTGCAGTTCCCTGCGTGATCCTTAGCCTCACAGTACTGCGACGGATGCGATCCTTTCGAGGGGATCGCTATGCCCTGTCAATACCCAGTAATATCAGCCATGGAACACTTGTTCTATCACACCTTATTCGCTGAAGTTAAAACGGCCTTCGGCATAAAATCCTGCCAATGCTTTTCGTGGTGTAGGCTGCTCACGTAATTGGATATCTTCCGGTAGTGCTGAACGCTCCCCCTGATAGCCAACCGCAATCAGTATCTCTATATGGAAACCCTCAGGAATAGCCAGCACCTCCCTTGCCTTCTCTCGGTCAAAACCACCAATGGCATGGGTAATCAAGCCGGCATGAGTTGCTTGCAAGGCAAGGTTTGTCCAAGCTGCACCGGCATCCAGCGAATGATTACGTAAGGGGCTGGGTTCGCTGTCGCCATTACGGACATGACTGGTTTTGGATACCAAGACAATTAACACACTGGCGTTTGTCGCCCAACGCTGGTTGTTTTCATTGGCAAGACCCAGCAAGCTAGACCAAGTCTGGGAGCCATTCTTGGCATAGATAAAGCGCCAAGGCTGGGAATTGTTGGCAGATGGTGCCCAGCGAGCAGCCTCAAACAAGCTGAATAAGGCCGCGTCTTCTATTGGCTGATTGCGAAAAGAGCGTGGAGACCAGCGGCCAGTGAATAAAGGATGGATGTCGTAATCGGCTTTACGCGCCGATAGCGCGTGTACATTACTCATGTTTGTTCCAGATTTAAAAGGTATGAAAAGCGGCTCACACAGCAATGTATTGTGATTGCCATGACCATGATGGATTCCTCCAAAATATCAGTAGGGATATCATCAGTCTCACTTTTACAGCAGTATTCATACCAGCTAAGCTGACAAAAACAGGTCAAGTTGGATTTATTATTTACCCATTTAAAAACAATTTATTAAATAAAAGTGTTGAAGTTAATCCATACCCATTATGCAGTGATTGCTACTGAATCAACACTGAATCTCAAGAAGTGTTTGAAGATAAGCATTTCGCCTTAAATCGAAACCCTTGATTCACACGGAATGTACTTTCCCTCTCTCAGCTCAATAATCCAGATACTTCTGACATATGGCTGATAACCTGGCTAGCTCCCGCATTCATTAATCGCTCAGCAGGCATAGTGCCGCTATAGCCAATGACAGTGATACCCGCTGCAACAGCTGCACTTACACCAATGTGAGTATCCTCAATCACCAGGCAATCTGCTGGCTCAAACCCCATTGTGGCAGCTGCATAGAGATATACATCTGGTGCCGGTTTAGGTTTGCCAAGGTCGGCTGCACTGAAGATGCGTTGATCAAAATACTGGATCAGGTCACACAGCGTCAACATTTCACGTACCTTGTCACCATCGCTGTTGGAAGCCACACAGCAAGGCAAGCGCAATGCGGCAAGCAGCTCTTTCACGCCAGCTACCGCCTGTAGCTGAGACTTCAACGCCTGATCGCGTCGTGGTTTGTATTGCTCGATAAAACCTGCATCCAACACCTTGCCATACAAATCAAACACAATCTGCCCGCATTGCGGCAAGGAGTTACCAACAAAATAAGTCTGCATATCCTGCATGGACGCGGGAATACCCGCCTCATTTAGCATATCGGCAAATATTCGGTTGGTAATAGTTTCACTATCAACAAGTACTCCGTCACAATCAAAAATCACCAACTTATATCTCGACAACGCAGCTTCCTTTAATCTGTATTGGGATTTCTCGGTCGATCCAACCCCAGGCTTTCCCGGTAGGTAGCACCGCTGTATTCCTTACGGAAGATACCACGCCGTTGCAACTCAGGAACCACCAAGCGAGCGAAATCTTCCAGGCCTTTAACAGAATATGGTGGCACAACATTGAATCCATCTGCACCCTTTTCCACAAACCACTGCTCAATGAGATCAGCCACAGTCTTCACTGAGCCTATGGCTTGCAGATGCCCACGCGCCACACGGAATTTGAGTACCAACTGACGGATGGTAAGGTTTTCTCGTCTTGCAAGTTCCAATTGCTGCTGGAAGCGACCGCGCCCATTTTCACCTGGGTCATACGGTAAATCAGGCAGTGGTCCATCCAAGGGATATTGTGTGAGATCAAAACCGCCAAATTCAATCTCGCTGAAATCCACAAGATCTTGCAACTCCGCGTACTTATCCTGTGCCTCCTGATCAGTTTCAGCCACCACCACATTAAGCCCAGGTGTAATCTTCAATTGATCCTCAGTACGCCCATACTTGGCCATGCGTGATTTAACGTCAGCATAGTAATCCTGCGCAACCTTGAGGGATGTGGCGGAGCTATAGGTCATCTCGGCAACGCGGGCGGCAAACTCTCGCCCTGTTTCAGAATTACCGGCCTGCACAAATACTGGGTAGCCCTGTATTGGCCTAGGATAATCCAGCAAGCCATCTGAGTTGTAATATTTGCCATGAAAGCTCACTGGATGTGCAGCTGCAGTGTCAAAGAACACGCCTGATTCACGGTCAGGATGATCAAAAGCATCATCATCCCAGCTATCCCATAATGCCTTGGCAAGT
Organism: Methylobacillus gramineus; assembly: GCF_020532675.1. GTDB lineage: Bacteria > Pseudomonadota > Gammaproteobacteria > Burkholderiales > Methylophilaceae > Methylobacillus > Methylobacillus gramineus. Next base: position 897,009 of record NZ_JAJAVE010000001.1, read on the forward strand.
TGCACAAACTCTTCTGCCCGTTCATACCGTTGCTCATGGGTACGGCCGTCATGATGTCCAAAATTACCTACTGTGGCCGGATTGAGCGATGACACCACATTCCAGCCTGCCCGCCCTCCACTCAGGTGATCCAGAGAGGTGAACTGCCTGGCCACATTATATGGTTCAGAAAAATTGGTATTGACCGTAGCCACAAGGCCTATGTGCTTGGTTTGCGTGGCAATCGCCGACAGCAATGTAAACGGTTCAAAATGAAAATTGGATGGATTCTTGGCAGCTTGCGGCGTCAACTCGCTTGAACGTCCAATGAAATCAGCCACAAAAAATGTATGAAACTTGGCAGCCTCAGCTATCTGTGCCGCTTTAACCCACCAATTGAGATCAGGCCGACCATTTTCTTTCCAGGTAGGATGCAACCATCCCGCAGGATGGTGACCATACCTGAGCAGGAACACATTCAGGATGAGCTCGCGTTGTTTATTTGCCATGGATCATTCTTTCACACATAAAAAAGTCGGGCATAAGCCCGACTTTTGATATTTCAATTTAAGTTAAACAATATCTTCCAGATAGCGGCCGCTGTAGGCCTGCGCTTTATCCAGCAAGCCAGTGCGCTTCCATTGAAGCTCCAGTGCGCCAGGCGTATATACCTGGGCTCCGCCAATCTGCTCGGCGATCGCCTGATACCGTGCGGCTTCCTCAACAAACAGGATCAGTTCTGAGGTACGGATAATGCCCTTACCCCAGAAATTCACACCGCCATTAGATTCCAGCAAGGCTGGTGGTGGCGCCAGATCCGGATATTTATCCAGCCGCTCTTTAATCACATCCAGAACACTGCGTGTGCGATCAAGGTGATTGGGGATTTCACGCGCCAGTAAATGGCGAGCCGCCGCCACATACAGAATCGGGAAAGGCTTGTGAGCCAATGACCATGCGGATAAATAGTTGGTATGAATGTGGATGGCAGTATCCGCATCCAAACGGGATTCATTCAGGATGTGATTCTTCTCATCAGAGAACTTGGTCAAGTTGATGGTCGGGGTGTGATCTCGAGCCAAACCACCCGGGAATCGGATATGCAGCAACTTGTCATGCCCTGGCACACGATGCGTAATATGGAAAGTAAGGCTTGCGGACAATGTCCGGTTTTCGCGCAGCACATTGAACGCATGGATAGCATCAGCCTTGGCTTCATCTACATATGATATTAAGTCGATTTCAGAGAGGTTGTCACTCATGTCGGTCATCCTTTTCAGAGTTGGAGATACAGACTTATCTTGGTAGCGACATCCCATATCTACCTGGGTGTCGAGACCTTCAATCTGGATTAGAAAATTGCCTAGGTTCAGAAAATGCAATCTGCATGCCAAGCAAAAGAGTGAGGGAGTCGAATATTAATAATATGTTGATAAAAATTTCATATACCATCAACAATCTATTGATTTTAATATTTATTTAAAAAAAATCTCTATATTTATCTTAAGTTAATTAATGATTTAGTTTGATATCCCTCAAACGACTACTGTTTAAAAATAAACACTTCACTCTCCCAACCACACCAAACTGTTCATATGGAAACATATATTCATAAAATATTATGAAATCCCCTAAAAATTCAAAAAAATTGCCCAACCCAGCAATTAAGTGAACTAAAAACAACACTTGTTGCTATATCAACAGGTAAAACTGTTTGTTTTTCAGCATAAAACCCCATACCCACAACTATAAAAATATAAACTACCTTACTTATCAAATACATACATACAACACCTCCCACTGGCATGGTTCCTGCCATACAAGATCATTCCTCGTTTTTGTAGACGAGATAGCATTAATTCTTAAAGCAGGGAGCCCTAATGTCTCAAAATCAGCAACACCCTACATCGACTTTCATCAAGAAACCCCTCGCAATTGCTGTGCTCGGCGCATTGGCAGGTAGCTTATTCATTAGCCCTGCATTTTCTGCAGAAGAAACTCCAGTCACCAAAACAGGTAATGAAGAAAAGGTATTGGAAACTACGACCGCAGACGCAGCTCTACAGCCTGAGAAAGATGTTGAGTCTTCACTAGGTAGCATCGTAGTAACTGCACAACGTCGTGAAGAGAACGCACAGGAGGTCGCTACCGCGATCTCCGTACTCAGTGGCAAGGAACTGCAAGACAGAGGCGTAGGCCGTACAGCGGGCGAAATACTAAACAGCGTGCCCAACTCATCTGCAGGTACCATCCAGAATGGCCGCCCACGGTGGTGGATCCGTGGCGTGGGTGCTGGTCAGCAACAACTTGACTTCCCTAACCCGATTGGCTTCTATATTGATGATGTATTTATCAGCAATGCCAGCGCAACAGGCTTACCTATTTTCGACATTGAGCGCGTGGAAGTCCTGCGTGGTCCACAAGGCACGCTCTGGGGCAAGAATACTACTGGTGGTGCAGTCAATATCGTCTCCAAAAAACCTACTTTCTCCGACAAGCCGGAGGGATATGTCAAGGCAGATTACGGCAGCTTTGGTGACAAGGTGATCCAGGGTGCTGTAGGCGGCACTATCGTCGATGAGCGGATTGCTGGCCGAATTTCATTCTATAACCAGGACTTGGATGGCCGCTTCAAGGATCAGTTTACTGGCAAGACTTCCGGGTCAGTGGAAGACTCCGTTATCCGTGGCCAGTTACTGTTCGCACTGACCCCTGACCTTGATGCCCTGCTCAATGTTTACCATCGCAAATACAAGACCGACGGTAATATCGGCACGGTTAAAAGCAGTGTAGCAAGTGGAGTATTCCGTAACGGTTATATTCCCAGCAAAGACATTAATCATGTGAGCAGCAATGCTGAGCACACCAGCGATGTCACGCAGAATGGTATTTCCCTGAATGTGAACTGGCAACTGGGTAAGCTGACCCTAACCTCCATCACCGGTTTTGCCGACTTCAAGCAGGAAACACTGATGGACACCGACAATACGCCGCTGGAAATTGGCCGCAGTTATACCGATGCCAAGAGCCGCCAGTGGACTCAGGAATTACGCCTGGCATCCCCGCGTGAAGATCGTTGGAACTGGCTGACTGGTTTCTTCTACTTCAAGGAAGATATCAATTCGCTTTCTGCCAATGCCCGGCTGCCTGATGGTGCAGTTCCGGAACTTGCTGGCTCCTCACAAGCACGTACGTTCAACTCCACCGATCTTGCCCACGAAACCGAGAGTTACGCTATTTTTGGCAGCACCACCTACAATATCACCGACAGGTTCGATACTACGGTCGGAGCACGCTGGACGACCGAAGAAAAGAAGTATGACCTCAACCGCATCAGCAATGCATTAACCAGTGGTGGTGGCGCAGGTACGGATACCAGTTGGTCAAGTTATGGTCAATGGTGGAACTCCTACACTGGCGCTATCGGTGGCACTACAACCTTTGATGCTGGCCAGTCCAAGCGCTGGAATGCCTTTACCTATGACATTACGCCTTCCTACAAATTGGCGGACAATCAACGTACCTATTTCAAGTTCTCACGTGGTATCAAGTCCGGCGGCTTCAATACCGCAGCAACTAGTCCCTTGGCACTGAACACCCTCAAGCCTGAGGAGCTCAATGCCTACGAGATTGGCTACAAGTCAGAGTGGCTGAATGGTCGCCTGAACTTCAACGCCAATGCTTTCTACTATGACTACAGTAATGTACAGGTCAATGTGGTGGGGACTTATCAGGGTCAAACCATCTCCTACCTGCAAAATGTGGAAAAAGCCAATATCAAGGGCGCAGAGTTTGAAATCGAGGCATTGCCTACCAACAATTTGCACATCAATGCCAATATTGGTTTCCTAAAATCTGAGTTTGAGAAGTTTGATGTGCTGAACAACGGTGGTAATTACGATGGTAACGAGTTCGTACGTGCGCCGCGGTTCAACTCCCTGCTGGCTGCTACTTATCGCATCCCTCTCGCTAATGGTAGCAAGGTTGTACTGGGTGCCGATGCTCGCTATCAAGGCAAGCAGCACTTCTTTGTGACTAACCAGGATAACGACCTGCTAAACCAAGAATCGTATACCGTGGTGAACGCGCGCGTAACTTACAGCACGCAGGCAGACAGAGTGGAGTTGACAGGTTACGTCAACAATCTCTTTGATAAGGAATACCGCTACCACTCCCTGCCTCCACAAGCTTCTACAGGCAACACTGTGTATTGGGGCAATCCTCGCACCATAGGCGCATCTTTAACCGTTCGCTTCTAAATCCCTCTTTCAGGAGGATTTCCTCCTGAAATGATGACAAAAAAGACCTGGCAGTATGTTATTGCCAGGTCTTTTATTTCTTTCTAGTCCTAGGCGTTTCTATGAATAAACAGCACCCATTACTACGCTGCTTGGCACTGTATCGATATATGCCATGGAAATTTTCATTTACTGCTGCTTTGTTTACTTTAGTGAATATAGGAATGGCATGGCAGTTATGGCTGGTTGGCCAGGCGGTCAATGATGTTCAAAGCGGCCATGCCATTACCAGACTTGCGGATGGCAGCCTGGCATATAGCCAGGCCCTGCATTGGGTGTGGCTGTTGTTGGCTGTAGCGCTTGCCCGTGGCGTGCTGCAATACATCGGCGGCATCATGTCGCTCATCATCGGCCAGGATCTGCTGACTATCCTGCGTGAGCGCATCATGCACCAGGTACAACGCCTGGATCTTGCGTACCACTGGCGCCACGGCATGGGAGAGATGGTCACCCGCACCACGCGTGATGCAGATAAAGTGCGCGATGCCCTGATCAATTTCTGGCGTCAGGTATTCGAGGCCAGCCTTTGGGTCATCGTCTCGGTAGCTTTGCTCGCCTGGTATCACCCATGGCTGGGCATGGGTACTTTATTGTTCACATTGGCGGGTATCAGCATTTTTGTGGCACAGACCGAGAAGCTGGTTGTGCTGGATCGCGCAGTGGGTGATGCCTATGACCATGTGAATCAGGAGCTTAGCGAAGGCGTCAACGGCGTACGCGTGATCAAGTCATTCGGCCTTGAACAACAGCGCATTACCATTTTTAGTGATCGTGTACATACGTTTATCCAGCATGCTCGAACTGCACTGGCTTATGCCACATCGCGTATCCCATTACCGCAAACGGTCGTGGCATTGAGCCATGTATGGATACTGGCACTGGGCGCCTACCTGATTCAACAAGGCACCCTCAATATAGGCCAGTTGGTGGCTTCGGTACTCGTAGCCAATACCCTGGTATTTCGTATTGAAGGGATCGGGCGTGTTATCCAAATATTTGCCGATGCCCGCTCATCTGCTGCCCGTATCTGGGAACTACTGGATGAAACTCCATCCATCGAATCCGGCAATCAATCAATTACCGAGAGTTCTCTTGGTGTGCGTTTGAGCCACGTCAGCGTCAATGCGCCTGGCAACGGCAATGCCATCCTGAAAGATTGTGATTTTGAAGTCGCCCCCGGCGAAGTAGTGGCAGTGGTTGGAATGACAGGATCAGGCAAGAGTACCCTGGCAGGGTTGCTACCACGCTTGCTGGAAGCAGATAGTGGCGAAGTCCAGATAGGCTCGCCATGGGCTGGCTGGGAGAATATAAAGTCTTTTAAATTAAATGAATTAAGAAGAAAAATTCATGTAGTTCCACAAGAAAGTTTTTTGTTCTCGGATACCCTGGAGGCCAACCTGAGACTGGCCAGGCCAGAGGCCAGCAGGCAAGACCTGCTCGACGCACTTGAACAAGCCTCAGCCACCGAAGTCCTGGAAAGGCTCAGTGATGGACTGAATACACGTATTGGTGACCGTGGCATCACCCTTTCAGGGGGGCAAAGGCAACGTATCAGCCTGGCACGTGCTTTCCTGGCTGAACCCTCGATACTGGTCCTGGATGACTCCACCAGTGCGCTGGACGCCATCACGGAAAGACACGTACTCGACAATATCCGCAAGTTACATAATCGTAATGGGCACAAGATCACCGTCATCCTGATTGCCAGCAAACTATCCACCATCCTGTTGGCGGACCGTGTTGTCATGCTGGCCCAGGGTGGTATTGCGGCGGCAGGCACTCATCAGCATCTAGTGGACAGCAGTGATATTTATAGAGACTTGGTAGGAGTAGAACATGGCCAATGATTTCCGCGGCGACAAGCCACTCAATGATATCGAGCTGGAGCAATCACTGGCACGCAAACAACTAGACCGCAACATGTTTTGGCGTCTCTTGCCTTTGCTGAAGCAGGTACGCGGGCGTATTGCTGCCGTGATCCTGTTGGAGCTTCTGCTGGTCGGCGTCATCTTCATACGCCCGTGGTTTCTGCGGGAAGTAATTGACTATGGATTTATTCAAACCGCGCAGGGTTTGGTGCTGAATACTCCCCTTGTCAGCTGGATGGCGTTGTCAACAGGGCTCAGCTGGGCCATACGCTTTGGTATTGCTGGTGTATCCCAGTATCTGGCCGGAACAGCCGCCATTACCATCCTCAACAACCTGCGCATCCAGGTGTTCAGCCATGTCCAATCGTTGAGCATCCGCTACTTTGACCAGACCAAGGCTGGACGCATCATCTCGCGTGCAGATCGTGACATAGACACGCTGGAACCCTTACTGATACAGGGTCCACCCGAGCTGTTCTCAGCTATCTTGCGCCTGATAGTCGCTTCAGTGGCCTTGTGGTGGATATCCCCAAGACTGTTTCTGGCGCTTGCCAGCATTGTGCCTGTGTTAATACTTGGCACCTGGATATTCAAGCGGATCTCGGAAAAAATCTGGGGCCGTGTGGCAGAAGCGCGTGCCAGGTTCACTGCGCATTTAGTGGAAAGCGTCTCCGGCATCCGCATACTGAAGCAAACCGTCAATGAAGAACCTAACCAGAAAAAGTACAAGGCCTTACTGGAAGACTTCAACTCTATTCTAGTACGTGGCAGCATGCGTTCCAGCTGGTTTCTGCCATTGACCCAGGTATTGAGCACCGTAGGCATGGCATTCCTGCTCATCGCGGGAGGCATCAGCATTGCAGATGAGCAAATGACTGTGGGCCAACTCGCGCAGAGCTTGTTCTACGTCCAGCTGTTCCTGGGGCCACTCCAGGAACTGAATGACCTGTTTGAGCGCTACACCTCAGGAGCTTCATCGGCCCAACGCATTTTCCTCATGCTGGATACAGAACCTGAGATTAACGACCCGGCTGAGCCCAAAACACCCACCCAGCATTTAGGGGAAGTGGAGTTCAGGCAAGTGGTATTCGGCTACAACGCCCCACCAGCCCTGCCCGTTATCCAGGATTTCAATCTCAAAATCCAGCCCGGCGAAGTGTTAGCGATTGTGGGCCCGACCGGGCACGGCAAAAGTACCCTGGTCCAACTGCTGACACGTTTTTATGAGGTTCAGCAAGGCCAAGTGCTGATTGATGGCCAGGATGTACGTGATTATCAGCAGCAGGATTTACGCAAGAAAGTCGGCGTAGTGCTGCAGGACAATGTCTTGTTCTCTGGCAGTGTGCTGCATAACCTGCGCCTAGCTGATCCCACCGCTACTGATGAGCGCCTGATTGCCGCTGCGCGTGAGCTGGGCGCGGATGAAGTGCTGGAGCGATTGCCGCAGGGATATCAAACCGAGGTTGGCCCACTGGGGGCGTTCCTCAGTCACGGCCAACGCCAGTTGGTATGCCTGGTACGGGCTTATCTGGCCAACCCTGCTGTGCTAGTGCTGGATGAGGCGACCTCCGCAGTCGACATTCATACAGAACGCCGCATCCAGGCGGCCTTCCGCCGCCTGTGCGAAGGCAGGACAGCCATCATCATCGCCCACCGACTTGCCACCATTCGGGATGCTGACCGTATTGCCGTGATCTGGAACGGCCAGCTGGCAGAGATAGGCAGCCACCACCAACTGATTCACCAAGGAGGCTCTTACTCCAGGCTGTATCAGGCCTACGAAGCAGCCTCAGTCACCTCTGGTGCCATTCCAACCTAAAAACAACACATACTGCTGTATGCCACAAGAAAGTGTTGCCAAAACAACAGAAAGGAGCCCTTATGTTGTTATGGCAACACTCCCATTAAACAGCTCTGACACAACACCTCAGTAAAAAAACATAACCAATTGAATAATCAATATTAAAAATTAAAAATCCTTGATAAACAATCTGGCATGGAATATGCGAAATAGATACCAGAAGCCCAGCCCCTCGCATGCGGCAAGATTAATCATCAAGGAGATTTGACCCATGTCACAAGATTCAAAGATTGATACACTCTGGTACACCCGTTGCCCAGTTCCAACTCCGCTAGGCCTGGCAGCAAGACAAGACTGGTTCACGCAGGAGTTTCAGCCAGATGGCATCAACATCAATACGCTGCAGGAAACCACAGACCCGGTTCTGCGTGAATCGCACTACGACCACAAGCTACCGCACTCTTTCCGCCAGGGCGGCAATGTACCTGCCATCTGGGCCCGTGCGAATGGCACGGATACCAAGGTCATCGGCTTGAACTGGGTGGACGAGGCTCAATTGATCCTGGCCCTGCCAGCATCTGGCATCAAGACACCACAAGACCTCAAGGGCAAGAAAATTGCCGTGCCGCTCAACCGCATCAGTATTGACCATCAACGTGCCAGCGCATTGCGCGGCATCGTCGTCACACTGGAAACTGCAGGGCTGACACACAAGGATGTTGAGCTGATTGATTTTGAAGTGCCCCAAGCACCCGCAGGTCAAGGCTGGGGCGCTGGCGTACGCGTGGCCTATGCCACCGAGTTGGAAGCACTCCAGAGTGGCAAGGTGGATGCCATTTTCACCAAAGGCGCCCGCGGTTATGAAGCGGCTGAAGCCAATGGCCTCACGATTGTCTATGACGTACGCAATCATCCAGACCCTAAAGTGCGCGCCAATAACGGTGCTCCACGCCCAATTACCGTGGATGGCGAATTGCTGCGCACCCGCCCCGATCTCGTTGCGCGCTTCCTGAGCCGCATCGTGCAAGCGGGCGACTGGGCAGCTGCCCATGAAGCTGACACCGTGGCTTATATTGCCAAGGAATCAGGCTCTACCGATGACTACGTACGCAAGGCTTATGGCAACGACATCCACTTGCACCAAGGCACCGATCTCAGCCCTGAATCGATAGAAGCACTGGAAGGTTATAAAAACTTTCTGCTGGAATGGGGCTTCATCAAGGCTGATTTTGATGTCAAATCATGGATAGACCCTAGCCCACTGGCTGAAGTGTTACGCACACAAGCCAAAAAAGCCGCTTAAACAATGGGTTTCACCATATAAACACACTGTTTAATATGGTTAAATGGGCAATGCAGCCACTACACAATGGTGGCTGCATTTTCTATTGATATCGCAGGCTCACAAGCCTGCTTCAGACAATAATCATCAAGGAGGCTTTATATGGCAACACTAAGACTAGGCGATACCGCGCCTGACTTCACCCAGGACTCCAGCATCGGCACGATTTCCTTCCATGAATGGCTAGGAGATAGCTGGGCCATCCTCTTCTCCCACCCCGCTGATTACACCCCAGTGTGCACCACTGAACTAGGCGCCACTGCCAAGCTCGCTGGTGAGTTCAAGAAACGTAACGTAAAACCGATTGCCCTCTCTGTAGACCCTGTTGAGTCTCACAAGGGATGGATCACCGACATCAACGAAACCCAATCCACGGAAGTCAACTTCCCGATCATCGCTGATGCTGATCGCAAGGTTTCCGAGCTCTATGACCTGATACACCCGAACGCCAGCACCACAGCCACTGTACGCTCGGTCTTCATCATAGACCCCAACAAAAAAATCCGCCTGACATTGACTTACCCTGCCAGCACTGGCCGTAACTTCAATGAACTCCTGCGCGTGATCGACTCACTGCAACTGACCGAATACCACAGCGTAGCCACTCCAGCCAATTGGGAAGACGGAGATGACGTCGTCATCGTCCCATCGATCACCGATCCTGAAGTGCTCAAGCAAAAGTTTCCAAAAGGCTTTAAAGCGGTTAAACCTTACCTGCGTTTGACGCCACAGCCGAATAAATAAGCGATAGCTAGCAATTTGAAGTATTAGGAAATAAAAAAGCCTGCATTTTTTGCAGGCTTTTTTATTTCCTCACCAAACGGGAGCATCCACGCCAAGCATTTGCCCTTGGAGTCTATTTGTTATGTCACCTGTCAACTTTACGAGAGTAACTAGTAATTTTTTCTTACACAATAGCAAGTTTCATTATTTTCATATTTTTTGATTGATGAAATTTCATTCCCTGGATATTTGTATTGGTATTCGAAATACATATCAATGATATGAAAAAATTCTAATTTCAGATTACGCAACAGGGCTTACCAAAGCACACTGCAAAATCCGGACATCAAGTAGGTAGCTGGTTTACGACATTCAAATTTATAAGTCTGCTTGTCAAGGCTGGTACTGATAGGGATGAGTCTGAGGATATGAAGCCGCCAAATCATCAGACCGTCAAAATGACCGAGGATTAAATACACGGATAAAAAGTGTTGTAAATCCAACACGGCCAGAAAACCATGCGGAAGAAATGAAAAAGGCCTGCATTTCTGCAGGCCTTTTCTTATCTGGCTCCCCGACCTGGGCTCGAACCAGGGACACACGGATTAACAGTCCGTTGCTCTACCAACTGAGCTATCGGGGAATCGATGAAGGCGCTACTATACTGGCTGGGCGGGGTGTGGTCAACAATATTCTGCAATTATTTTATAGTTTTTCCAGACTGCATTTAAGCTGATTTTGATGAATGTGATTTTTCCTTTTTGAATCAATATTTCCCGGCAGGGTCACATAAAAATCCGAATAATACGTCATGCACCCCAAATCCAAAAAATTGTTCACAATTTTATGCCCATCGGCTATTACGGAGTGCTGATGCGCTCTAGAATCCACTCAATATTAAAGATTGCCTTCACTTAAATGCTTCCAGCCTATGTATTGCTTGACCTTGAAACCACCGGTGCTACCCCTCTCAGAGACAGAATCACGGAAATCGGTCTGATTCGCTACGAAGGTGGCGTGGAGGTAAGCCGCTGGCAAACGCTGGTGAACCCGGAAATGCATATCTCATCTTTCATTCAGGGCATTACCGGTATCAATAATGACATGGTGAAGGATGCGCCCTTGTTCCAGGATGTGGCAGCTGACTTGATGACTTACCTGCAAGGCGCTGTGTTATGCGCGCACAACGTGCGTTTTGACCATGGCTTTCTCAAGAGTGAGTTCAAGCGTCTGGGCATTACATTGCGGCAGAATGTGCTGTGCACGGTCAAGCTATCGCGGCTTTTATATCCTGAGCACAAGAGCCATGGCCTGGATGCGATTATTCAGCGGCACGGCATTGCATGCTCATCACGGCACCGTGCCATGGGGGATGTTGAGGTGATGGCAGCGTTTCTTGAAATTGCGCAACTGGAACATGGTGCTTATAAGTTGGAGCAGACTGCCAATCAATTGCTGAAAGGGCAAACCCTGCCTGCGGGCATAGACCCTCAGTTACTGGAGGATATGCCGGAGACCCCTGGGGTTTATCTGTTTTATGGCGATAACACCCTGCCCTTGTACGTAGGTAAAAGCGTCAATATCCGTTCCCGCGTGCTTTCCCATTTCAGTGGTGACCATGCCCGTACAAAAAGCATGCGTATCTCACAGGAGATCAAGCATATTGAATGGATAGAAACTGCGGGGGAATTTGGCGCACTGCTGCTTGAATCGCGGCTGATCAAGGAGCGCCAGCCTATCTATAACCGCCAGCTCAGGCGCGAGCGGCAGTTATGCTCATGGCAGCTATCTGACTCATCCACGCAGACACCATTGCTGACACTGGTGAATCACGATGACATCACCCCGGCATCATTAGGGCAGTCATACGGCACTTATCGGAGCAAGCGCCAGGCCGTTGCGGCCTTGCGACAGATTGTGGAAGCGCACCAGTTGTGTCCGCAATGGGTGGGTCTGGAGCCGGGCCAGGGTCCCTGCTTTGCCTTTCAACTCAAGCGTTGCAAGGGTGTGTGTTGCGGCAAAGAGTCTCCAGACATTCATTACCTGCGCCTGAAACAGGCGCTCATTGCACAGCAATTAAAATACTGGCCTTATCCAGGCAAGATCGGCATCAAGGAATCGAATGCCGACAATGGCAAATCATCGATCCATGTCTTTGAGCACTGGAATTATCTTGGCTCTGCAGAAGATGAAGCAGCATGTGCAGAACTGCTATTAAGCAAGAGCGACTTTTACTTTGACCTGGATAGCTACAAGCTGCTGCTGAAAGAGCTTGGAAAAGCCAAGATCAAGATTATTCAGCTATAACCACAGTAAGAAAGCCTAAAACTCCTGGCCTTGCTCATACGCATGATAAAGCGCTGCGTAATGGCCACTCTGCTGCATCAGCTCAGCATGTGCACCCTGCTCCACCACCTGGCCCTGGCGAATCACTGCAATCCGATCAGCATCTCGAATAGTCGCCAAGCGATGCGCAATGATGATGGCTGTGCGGCCCTCACACAGAAGCCTTAAGGCATGCTGGATTTTGCGCTCGGTCTGGATATCGACGGCGGATGTGGCCTCATCCAGAATCAGGATGGCGGGGTCCGCCAGATAGGCCCGCACCAAACACACCAATTGGCGCTGCCCGTGGCTAAGATGAGTGCCTAGCGCGCCAACCTCGGTATGGTAGCCATGAGGCAGCCGGCTGATGATGTCATGCACGCCCAATGCTTGCGCAGCATGGATGAAATCCTGCTCATTGGCCTGCGGATTAGCCAATTGCAAGTTATCGAAAATAGTGCCGCTGAAGAGTACGTTGTCCTGTAACACCACGCCTACATGCCGACGTAGATCTCGCTGGGCAACGTCTTTCACATCCTTGCCATCAATCAACACAGCGCCGCCCTGCACTTCATAAAACCGGGTCAGCAATTGCACCAGAGTACTCTTGCCATGACCTGTCGGCCCCACAATCGCCAGTACCTCACCTGCAGGAATCTTGAGGTCAAGATGACGGATCACCGGGGTAGCTGCCAATGGGTTATAGGAAAAGACAACGTCCCTGAACTCAACATCGCCATTCACTTGTTCAAATGGCAGCACCTGCTCCTTGTCACGGATTTCCGGTTTGGTATCCAGCAACAGGAAGATGCGCTGGGCTGAGGCAACGCCATTGATATAACGCTCAAATAGATCACCCAGCTCTTGCAGCGGGCCCAGGAACATGAATACATAAAACATGCTGGCTGCCAGCTGACCAAAGCTGATATGGCCCAATGCGACTTCGCGTCCACCAAATACGAGTAGCAACATCATGCCCAGTGTTGTCAGAATGCTGGTGAAGTGGGTGAACCAACCTGACATCAGGGTATTGCGGATCAACGACTGGATGAAGTCCTGGATCAGCAATCGATATCGCGCACGATTGCTTTCTTCCTGCACGGTCTGCTTGATCATGCGTACGCCAGCCACAGTTTCCACCAAGTGGGCGGTAAAGCGTGCGCGGTTTTCTGCTACTTTCGCGTAATTGCTTTGTGCCAGCTTCTTGAATAACCAGGTAGCCCCTAGTAGCAACGGGATAATCGAAGCCAGGCTCAGAAACAGCACAGGGGAGATCAACCACAGCAACACACCGGCAACGAAGCTACGCAACAAGGCAGACAGCAGCTCGGGCGGGCCTTGTATCATCAGCGGTTCCAGGCTGTCTACGTCACGATCTATGCGTGACACGATACGGCCTGACTTGGTGCGGTCAAAATAGCCCACACTCAGGTGTTGCACATGATTGAACACGCTGACACGCAAACTGTTCAACACGCGAATGGCAGCAGAGCCGGACAAATATTGAGATACCCCGGCCAAACCAAAACGGCCGGCCCAGGAGACCGTCATACCGACCAGAGCCCAGGCAATCAGGTGGATATCAAGGCTGTAGGCGCCGGTGACACTCTTGATAATGCCATGATCTATCACCTGCTCAATAAAATAAGGGCGCAAGAAGACAAAAGATACGAGCAGGATTTCAGCCAGGATGGAGCCCAGCACGAAATGACGCACGGGGCGCAGCAAGGGTAACAAGCGCCAGAACATGCCACGCTGCAGCTTCTGCTGCGCGAACATCTCTTCCAGCTCAATATCCGACATCACCTTGAGGGTGGATGCATTATCAACGGCCATCATCTATCCCCATCAGTTCACGATATTCCGCATTATTGGCTGTGAGGCTGGCATGTGTGCCTTCAGCCACGATCTGTCCGCCTGAAAGTAACATCACGCGATCCGCAAGGAGGATGGTGGACAACTTGCTGGCAATCATGAATACAGAGATAGCCTGGCCTTGTTGATCAGATAGACGGCGTATGTTCTGCAACACAGTGCGCTCGGTCACCGCATCTAGTGCACTGCTGGCATCATCCAGCACCAGGATGGCTGGCCTGCTGATCAATGCCCTGGCCAGACAGATACGCTGACGCTGCCCGCCGGACAAGGTAATGCCCCTGTCACCGATCTTGGTATGCAATCCTTCACTGAGGCCTGCCAGCACCTCATCTGCTGCTGCCATATGTATTGCCCAGCGCAGTTCATCATCCGTGGCATCGGCTGCGGCGAGACGCAAGTTAGCAGCCAATGTATCGGAAAACAAGAATCCCTCTTGTGGCACCATATGAATCTTGCGCCTGACATCATCCAGGACAACATCCCGCAAATCCTGCCATTGATCATCCTGGCCGACTTCCACCCGCCCGGCTGCCGGATCAACCAGACGCGGTAGTAAATTAGCCAGCGTGCTTTTGCCTGAACCAGTTGCACCCACCAGGGCAATCACTTCCCCAGGGTTCAATGTGAGATTGCAATCATTCAACACCGGGTTACCACCGCCTGGTGGCAGCACGGTGATGCCAGTCAAACGCACGCCTATGGCATTGGTCTTGATCGGCGCATGGCCACTTTCAATTTCAGGCAAGGCATCCAGCAGCTCCCAGATGCGGGCAGCTGACGATCGCGCATCAGCAAATACCTGCATCACGCGGCCCACGCCTTCTACCCGGAACACCAGGGTAGTGGACATCAGCAAGGCGGCGACCAGTTCACCAAAATTCAGTTGATTCTGGGAGACCAGGTAAGCGCCCGTCCCCAGCACCCAAACCTGCCCAATGCCTACTACAAACTGTGGTAAGGGAATACGTGAACTGGAGTAGGCCAGTGCTTCCAGTGCCTGGCTGACAAAAAACCGGACATGCCCTTCAAAACGGTTCACACGTGAGGCTTCCAGGCCAAATGCCTTGATCACGCGTACACCACTCACGCCTTCGGTCAGATCCTGGTTGACGGTGTCAAACGCATTGCCCACCGCACGATCAAGCTTTACCAAGTGATCTGTCTGGCGAATCAGGATAAAAAAACCAATAAGCGTCAACACGAGTGGGCCTATGCCCAGCAAAGGGTGATACCAAAAAAGAAAGCCCACTGCGGCAATGACAATAAAAGAGGTATCCACTACCTGGCGCCAGAAGCTGATCAGGGCATCACGTACCTTGTCTGAATCGCGGGTGGTTCGGGTGACAATCTCCCCTGCTCCATGCAGCCAGTGATACGCCAGATCCAGGCGCTGCACCTGCACCAATATCATTTCGCGCAAGTGTCCGAGCAGATCCTGCTGGATCACCAATGAAAGCCAGCCAACAAAATACATCAGTAAAGCACGCCCTGCGGCAATCCCAACAATCACCAGCAACCAATGTACGGCAACACTGACATCCACATGCCCTGTTGCATCCACCACCACGGCAAGACCAAGCTCTACTTCATGAACGGCCTTGGCTATCATGCCTTGCTGCCAGGCCAGCATGAAATTGGCCAACGCAAACAGGGCGGCTGAAATCCAGAAACGGATGGGGGTGCGCCGATACAGCAACAGGCAGCGCAACAAGGGATAGGAGCGGATATTCACAAACCATGACTTTCGGACAAATGATGATGGCTTATCTCAAGGGAAGAGCCGCTAACCATTAATACGGCAGCTTGAATGCTGCCGTATTTGGGACACATGGATTGAAAGGCTAGCGCAGATTACGCCAGCGGAACAGATATTTGCCTACCTGGTTGATCAGGTAATTCATGAGAAAACCCAGCAGACCAATCAACGCTGTCAGGATAATCAATATATCCATGCGAGAGGCCGCCTGTGCATTCATCATGATATTGCCCAAGCCAGCCCCGGCACTGAATAATATCTCGCTACCTATCGTTGCCAGCCAGGCAAACGCCAGTGCAAACGATACGCCAGTAAAAATATTAGGTAAGGCTGCTGGCAGCAGTATCTTGATAAATGTCCTGGTGCGACTCAATTTGAGCACATCGCCCACTTCCCTGTACTTGCCCTCCACCTGGTGGAGGCTCTCATAAGTTGCCAATACCAGAGGATAAAATGCGGAAAGGCACACCACGACCAGCTTGGAAGGATCGCCATTCCCCAACCACAAGCTGAACAAAGGCACCAGCCCCATGAGAGGTACTTGACGCAGCATATGATACAGCGGACCAATCAAGACATCGGCAACACGCCATTGAGCCATGACAGCGCCAACAGTAAAGCCGAAGAAGCCACCAATCAGTAGGCCAAAGAAAGCACGTTGCAGGCTGGCTGCAATCCCTTGCTGCAACTCTCCGGTTGATATGACCTCTATCAGGCCGTGGTAAATCTGCTCAATGGAGGCAAATGCGTAGGCATTTTCAGCGCTCTGACGGGACATAATTTCCCACACGAGCAATAAAGCGAGCGGGATCAGCCACCCGCGGGCAGAATTAAGAAAACTGAATCTGGATAAAGTTTGTGTTGTCATGATGCTCACGCTGTACGCCATGGAATAAGGTTGGCTTCACCCCATTTGAAGATGCGGTCGATACCAAAACCGATCAAGCCGGTTAACACCACTCCGACCATGACAATATCAATACGGAATACCTCCCGTCCCATTTGCATCATGTGGCCAAGGCCACTGTCTGCAGCCAGCAGCTCAGCCGCGACCAAGATAGTCCAGGAGCGGGAGAATGCAATGCGAAACCCAGTCAATACCGGAGGCAAGATGGCAGGAATCACAATTTTGGTATAAAGCGTATACGTGGGTAACTTGTAAGCTTGCGCCACTTCAAAATAATTGCGGGATACGCCCTTGGTGGCTTCATACGAAGCCAAAGCAACGGTAAAGAATGCAGCCTTGGTCACAATCGCAATCTTGAATATCTCATCAATGCCAAATAACAGGATGAAGATAGGAATCAGGGCAATGCTGGGTACTTGTCGCACGGCCTGGAAAACCGGGGAGAAAAATCCCTCTACTCGCTTAGACAAGGCCATGAGAATGCCAAAGAGTAAACCGGAGCTGGCGCCAATCAGGAAACCTATTCCCAAACGTGACAAACTAATGGACAAATGCTCCCAAAGCTCACCTGAGTCCAGCAACTCATGAAAAGCTTGCAAAACAACGAAGGGCGATACCAGAAGTTGAGGGGAGAACAACTCTATCTTCGTTACCCAGGTCCAGAGTAGCAAGAAAGCAATGGGGGAAATAAATGCCGCCAGTCTTAAACGACTACGGCGGCGAAAGGTGGGATCGGCCTGGTTGATGCCAAGTGCGACCCTGACTCCTATACTCATGTAATCACTCTTTCTCCAGATAAGCGCTCTGAATTACCAGAGCGCTTATTTGACCTATTCAGCTTGGGTCAGTACTGCCAACTTGGTAATACCTGCGCGCTCTATAGAGGCCATGACCTTGGCCACTACGCCATAATTGACAGCTTCATCTGAGCTCAAATGTAATGCCAGTTCAGGATTGGCCGTATGTCGGCTCTTCAATTCAGATTCCAGCTGCCCAAGTGCAAACTCCTGCTTATCCACATAGACCTTACCCTCCGCATCCACACTTACCGTGACTGGCTTCTTGGGCTCAGGCGGCTGGGTTGCTGCAGTTTTTGGCAAGTTCACGGTAATTGCATTATTGAGTACTGGAATTGTCACGATAAAAGCTACCAACAATACCAACATCACATCCACTAATGGAGTGATATTGATTTCGCTTAGTACTTCATCGCCTTCAGTGCTAGATGAAAATGCCATTATGCAAACGCCTCATTTTTAAGGTTCACAACAGATGAATTGGTGTCTGTGCTTTGTTTAGAAGCAGATAGGTCAATAGCCTTGCCGCTAAAATTAACCTTCCTTGATAAACGAATAAGATCGGCAGCAAAATCATCAAGATCACCACTGATCAGTTTCAGACGACGAGTAAAGAAGTTATAGGCCAATACTGCAGGTACAGCTACCGCGATACCGAGACCTGTAGCCACCAATGCCTCGCCGATAGGGCCAGCAACTACTTCCAAGCTTGCGGATCCAAGTGCACCAATATTAGTCAGCGCATTCATAATGCCCCAGACGGTACCAAACAATCCCACAAAAGGAGATGTACTACCGATACTTGCCAAAATAGCCAAACCACTATCCAAACTACGACGCTCTTTCAGGATTTGTTGACGTAATGAACGCTCCAGCAGATCTTGGCGATCGCCCGTATGTTCCAGATCATTAGAAACATGTGTGTCCACATCGCGCAAGGTATGAAAGCCAGCATTAGCTACACGAGCAGCTGGGCCATCTACATCCTGAATCTCAGCAGCAGCCAGGATATTAGGAGCGCTCCAAAACTCTTTTTTATAACGCTTAGTTTGACTGCTAGCACGCCAATGTTGAAAGCCTTTTACCAATAACAAAGTCCATGTCACCACAGAAAAAGCAATCAGTGAATACAAAACGCCATCAACGATCAAAGACTTCGAATTTTCAATATCAAACATAATTTATTCCTTAAATAACTAGTGACTATTTTTTAATCTAAAGGCTTTATGAAGCCAACTTGAACTCGATAGGTACAGTTGCCCATCCATCAATAGGTGTATTCCCACGTTTTGATGGTGCAAACTCCCACCCTTTGACGGCTTCAATGGCAGCATCGTCCAACGTTTTACGGCCGCTTGATTTTTTCACTTCCACATTTTCAACGCGTCCATTTGCCAATACCCTGACACGCAAAGTCACTGTACCCTGCCATCCCTGACGTTGCGCGAATGACGGATACTTCGGTGCCGGATTATTCAGGTAACCCGCATAACCTGTTGCCTCAGTAATTGGCTCCTCTTTAGGAGGTGCAGGTGGTGCAGGTGGCGCTGGCGGTGCTGCTTCCACTGGGGCTGTAGTCTTCTGAGCTGTTGTATTCTCTTGAACTACAATATCGTCCGGCTTAATGTCCGGCTCCGCTTCAGGCGTCTTCAACGCAGGCTGAGGTTTAGGCTGCGGCGGCTGCACTTTCTTGGGAGGCGGTGGTGGCGGAGGTGGTGGCGGCTTAACCTCAGGCGGCGGCTCAATCACCGGCTTGATAATCTCAATTTCCACTCGTTTAGGCTGCACAATAGGTTCATGGCTTGTGTTGATATAGACATAGGCACCGAGGACATGGGCCGCAATCACTATCACGCCGAGAGCAAGATAATTCCTGCCAGAACCACCACTGGCTGCTTCATTTTCTAGCTGTTTTTGCCTGAAAACAAATGAGTGGTCAATGCGCTTGGTTGCTTCCGAAATCCTCTTCGCAACCGAGTCCCTATCAGGAAGAAAATCAGTTGAGTTAAGCAGACCGGAAGGCTTCAAGGCAGAAGTAGACACGTGTATTCTCCTTTTAACTTTAATCCATTGATGGGTGCTAGGAAAAATCTGTTAGCACGTCATCTTTAATACGCTGGAACTCTAAAGTTGAACGCACACGAGGTCGCGGTAGATCAACAGGAAGTATGCGCTTGATACGACCAGGATGTGATTCCATCACCACTACCCGATCCCCTAAAAATACAGCCTCTTCGACATCATGAGTCACGAGAATTGTTGTTAATCCCTCATGCTCCCAGAGACGTTGCAGTTCTTGCTGCAGTTTGAGCCTAGTTAATGCATCCAGTGCAGCAAATGGCTCGTCCAATAATAATAACTGGGGGCGCAAAACCAGGGCTCGGGCTATAGCCACACGCTGGGACATACCGCCAGATATCTGATGCGGATAGGCTTTTTCAAATCCGCTTAAGCCCACCAAATCAATCTGTGCCTGCACCCGCTTCTTTTGCTCTGCCTTAGGAATCTCCGTGGCAGAAAATGCGAGTAAAATATTGGCTTCAACCGTTAGCCAGGGGAACAACCTGTGCTCCTGAAACACGATGCCGCGATTGAGATCTGTCCCAGTAATACGGGATCCCTGATAGACAATATCGCCACCATACCCAGCATCCAAGCCAGCTACCAATCGCAACAATGTAGATTTGCCACAACCACTAGCGCCCACAATCGAGATGAACTCGCCTGCCCTGACATCCAGATTGATTCCGGTAAGTACCTGCAAGCGCTCACCAGTTAACTGATAAGACTTCTCTACATTTTTAATTTCCAGCGTGACAGGACTTAATGCCTTGCCAATTGCTGAAATATCTTGTGAACTAGGCTGAACCGCCAGTACTTTGTCTCGCTTGAAACTAAGTACTGCATTCAATGAACTCATATTTTTCTTTCTCCAGTTCCTTCCAAGTCTACTGTTAGCAAACCAAGTCAGAAAATAACTTTTGGCTATATATTTATATATAAAAATATATGGAACCAGAAACAACCGATTACTTGGTTATATATGCAACCATCATGCCAAAGTTGGCGTAAAATTAAATTACCATTTAAATTCATTACGTTAATTAAATACAGCCAGCCACCCTTAGCGCGCAACTGTTTAAAAATCATCACTACAAGGACAAATGTTGCTTAACAAACAGAAATGGCTGCCTCAAATACAACAGCCCTCTGGCTAAAGTTGTTGTATTTAAGACAGCCATGGAAAAATATTAATTAGGTGTCCAGAAGCTTTCCAGCTTAAGCTCTTTAAGGCTATGGCTTACGAATACAGGGTTAAGTAACTGATTGATATCAGCAGTACCACGTGTTAAGCCAGAAACCTTCGCATAATCAATAACACGACGATAATGCTCTTTGAGCGCAGCATCATATAAAGGTGACCATCGCTGCTTCCAGCTCACATTATCCTGCTCATACTCGCGACGATTAACGCTCTCGGGATATATCTTGTTGGAATAGTCACGGATATAAGTTTCTTTATTTTGCTCTTGAGCTACCCAATGAACTCTTCTCAAATAGGCAGTGACAATAGCTTGGGTCACTTCAGAGTTTTTCTGTACAAAATCATTTCGAGCCCAGACGCCCCCCATCAGCTTCCAGTCTATGGGGGCATTTTTGGTGGACCAAATAATTTTCCCCACCCCTCTATCCTCCAGGATATAAGAATCAAACAGACT
This sequence comes from Methylobacillus gramineus, assembly GCF_020532675.1. GTDB lineage: Bacteria > Pseudomonadota > Gammaproteobacteria > Burkholderiales > Methylophilaceae > Methylobacillus > Methylobacillus gramineus. Next base: position 918,402 of record NZ_JAJAVE010000001.1, read on the forward strand.
GAAAAATCCATCTACGGTACCACTGGCTAAAGCCGCAGCCCCTACCTGGGGGTTAACATTGACGATTTTAAAATCCTTAAACGTTAAACCATTGGCTTCAAGTAAGTTTGCGAAAGCAATCTCCCATGGTCGACCACGATGCAACGCAATTCGCTTTCCTTTCAAATCTTTAATCGTTTTGGCAGTAGACCCTTTAGGTACCACGAGGTAAGAGTTGGCAGTAGTTCCCCAAGGAGCTACAAGCTGTACAACAGGTTTATTCGAGTTAAGAATGATAGGAGGAAGGTCACCATAAATGCCAAAATCTATCTTGCCACTGGCAAACCCTTCGTTAATGACTGGGCCCACCGCAGAAATAGCAGCAGGTACCCATTCAACTTTTATACCTTGCTTTCTTAACTCCTCAGAGAAAGGCCCATTAACCACGAGTGCTGCGCTACCGGTATATACGGTCTTCCCAGCCACATTCGTCGCTACTGAGGCAATACGAACTACTTTCAACTCTTCTTGAGCTTGAAGTGCCGTACTAAAAGCAATCAATAATCCTGCTGTCATCCCTAGAATTTTTTTAACTCTCATCTCATACCCCTTTACGTTCAGCCTTCAACGCACTACCCTGCCAATAATGCTCAAGATCAAGTTGCTTAAGTGCTTGCTCAACAAAATGTGGATTTAAAAGTTGATCAATATTGACCTCGCTCCTAATCAAACTAGCCTCTCTGGCATAACTGATAGCTCTACGATAATGTTCATATAGAGCTTGGTCATACATTGGCGACCAACGGTCTTTCCAAGAAACAATATCGTTGTCGTAATCACGACGCACAACACTTTCCGGTAATGCATTGGTGCCATACTGCTTGATATATTTGTCCTTATTCTTGTCTTGCGATGTCCAATAATTACTCTTCACATACGCTGTCACTATCACTTGAGTAAGCTCTGGATATCTCTTAACGAAATCATTACTCGCCCACAATCCACCCATCAATTTCCAATCTGGTGGAGAGTTTTTTGTGGACCATATAATGCGTCCTACCTTGCGGTCTTCCAGAAGATGAGCGTCATTCAGGCCAAAAAATGCGTCTACAGAGCCACTCGCTAATGCAGAAGCACCGACTTGAGGGTTGACATTGACTATCTTGAAATCCTTAAAGCTCAGTCCTTTGGATTCCACTAGATTGGCAAATGCAATCTCCCAGGGACGACCACGATGCAGAGCAATACGTTTTCCTTTAAGATCTTCCAAACTAGCTGCAGTAGATTTAATGGGCACAACCAGATAGGAATTTCCACTTCTTCCCCAGGGAGCAACAAGTTGCACCGCAGGCTTGGACGCATTGAGGATAATGGGAGGAAGATCTCCATAAGAGGCAAAATCCACTTTGCCACTGGCAAAACCTTCATTAATGATAGGGCCAACTGCAGAATGTGAAGCAGGCACCCACTCGATGCGCACGCCTTTATCTTTCAGAGTTTGCTCCAGCCCGCCTTCAGTCAGTACAACCTGTCCATTCAAATAAGTAGTTTTACCTGCAATGTTGTAAACCACAGCAGCAATACGTACTACTTTAGGCAAATCCTCGGCAAACGTTTTTCCGGCAGATAATATAGGAAGTGCGATAGCCAAAATCGGCAATATCTTCTTTAGCATTCATTACTCCAAAAACTGGTCAACAGATCATTCAGAATCCGACATGGGGTATCTGAACACTATTTAATCGCTGAAAATAAAAACAGCGTATTCGCCCGTTGACGGGTAAAACACGCTGAATGTGAGACAGTTCTTCTTGTAATGCGACTGCTTAAACCTGTAGCCAATACGCAATGGGTTATGCAACCTGGCGTTTTTCATTCAACCACTTCTGCGCCTCCAGCAATGGCCGTTGATCTACCCAAGCGTCTAGATCAAAATCTCGATCCAGTAATCCGTGTATCCACATAAAATTCTTCTGCTTGCGAAACAACGCTATGCGTTCAGGGGATAGCGAGGGCTCAAGGTGAAGATGAAAATCATTACGATAAGCCGTGCTAACCCCATCCGCACCAGCAAAGGTTTCATCCTGCAGAATTGTGCGTAAGCTATTGAGATTATTCTTGGCCCAGTCCGCAGCACGTAGGGTTTGATACATAAAGCGCACTACTAAATCAAAATGGTTTTCCAACAAGTCTTCATGTACGGTAATAGGCCGGGGAGTACCGTTATTAACGCGCGATCCCAGCTCAGCATAACTATCCAGATCGATACCTACGACAGCTCCCACTCGTTTGGCGGCCTCGACGGCAGAGGCACCCTTAACGTAAACAGCATCCACATTACCTGTAATAAGATCATCCAACCCTGCCCACAACCCACCTAAGACCTCTCGGCTGCGTCTAGCATCTCCACGACCACGACCTGCAGCGACCTCTACCAAATCTGCATCATCCAAAGTCAGCCCCGCCAAACCAAGCGCCCCCTTGTAACCATGCAAACTCATACCACGAGCTATACTGCTGCCACGCACATGATCCCTGATAGGATGATCTACAAAAGCGGGTAGCGCCAAACGTTTACCCTTGAGATCCTCAGGCTTGTTAATTCCCGAGCCAGGCCTAACCAGTATGGCTTGCCACTCATCTATCCATGTCAGTCCGATAAGCCGAGTAGGAGAAAACTGAGCACGAGCCGCAATTGCGAGCAGACTTCCACCTTCTCGGATCAATGTCGGTAGCTGATGATCGTAATGATGGCGGTTATATTCTCGCGGACCTTCCTGTAGAGTGGAAACCTTGATGTTATCTTTGGCAAACTCCTCCGTAAGCCACCCCAATTGGTAAGCAAGACCGGTTGCAGTTGGCACTGGACAACGTGTGAACCATATCTGGCTCAGAGGCTGATAGCTATCTGTCATGACACAGCCTCAATTAGATCAAATCAGTAGCAGGCAACAGATTCAATGCTTTTGCCTGATCATAAATTTTTGCCATTTTCCACTGCTGAGTCAGCACACCAGGACCAAAATCACGAGAACCTCCTAATGCATCAGCCAAAGTTTGGATGAGAGCGCCCTCTTCCAGTATCTGTATAAACTCAGCAGTCTTACGCAAACCTTGCTTACCCCATACAGTAGAGCCTCCATTAGCCTCCAAAATAGCGGTGTTGTGTGGGTTGAGCTTGATCTGATCAAGAATGAAATCTACTTCCTGCTGACGACGATCTATATATATAGGTATCTCGCGAATAAGTTTGAAGCGCTGCACTGGTACATAGCGTATAGGCAGAGTTCGATGTGTTTGTGCCCAGGCACCCAGGTATGGAGAATGTACGTGAGAAATCGTTGTCACATCTGGATGCTCTTTGAACAGCTTTGTATAACGACCCGAGCCTGCGACACCGCTAGCATTTCCTAATATCAGATTGCCATCAAAATCCACCACTACGGCCTCAACCTCTCTACCCTCCCAATTAAAAGGGCCGAGATCATTGACGATCACTAACTTATCTTCACCAGGCACACGCTCTACGAACCCCACTGTGCCGTTCGCGGTGACGGTACCTGCCTTACGGAATGCATCAAATGCAATCTTTGCATCCAGTAGCACTTGAGCAGCAAAAGCCTCTAAATCATTTTCTGTTTCAATAGCTGTAACTGTCATATTCAACCTCTATATCGTTATCATGGGGAGTAATCCCGCCTTAATATCCTGAAATAGTCAGGCTTAGATAAAGATAAATATGGCAAATCCCGTGCCAGGGGCAGAAGAACGTGTGGTTATATTTTTTTTATATATTTATCAGCCAGTTAAATATGTATAACTCAAAGAGTTTCAGAAAACTCCAACTGTTCAAAAAACAACAACTGCTTAAATACAGACAGACAAACCTTTTGCTCTGTTGCCACAAAAACATCTACAAATCAAACAGTGCAGGAAAGAGACATTAAACCTGCATCTAATGATGCAAGCAGGCCCAATAATAGAAATCCCCTATATTCTATAAATGAATATGGATATAAAAATATAGTTTTAGACTGACTAAAGAAACTTAAGTATATTTGCAGGACTATATACAAGGAAAGTCTGCCTAATGCATGCAGAACTATGGAATTACGAGCGCGCGTTTGAAAGTGCGGATCATGTTATTACTCACCCGAATCCAACGGCTGTTAGTTTGTCAGTTCGCGCAAGTGCATTGGTATTTAGTGACCCACAGTCTCAGGCACTACTTAATCTCATCGAAAAAATTGCAGCCAGCAATGCTACAGCTCTCATTATTGGAGAAACGGGCACAGGCAAAGAATTGATTGCTCGCCATATACACGCATTAAGCAATCGTAGAGAGGGACCTTTCCAGGCAATTAATTGTGGCGCCTTTTCGGAAACTTTAGTGGAAAGTGAGTTGTTTGGTTATGAGCGTGGTGCCTTTACTGGTGCAATCAGTTCAAAAATTGGCTGGTTTGAATCAGCCAATGGCGGCACTCTCTTTTTAGATGAAATTGGCGATTTACCACAATCCACACAGGTAAAACTACTGCGAGTCTTGCAAGAACGTGAAGTAGTAAAACTGGGCTCGCGCAAGCCAACACCCATTGATGTACGCTTAATTGCTGCAACCAATGTAGATTTAGAAGAAGCCGTTAGAGCAGGACGTTTCCGGGAAGACTTATACTACAGAATCAAGGTAGTGCCTGTTGACCTGCCTCCTCTAAGAGATAGGCCAGGTGATATCCTGCCATTGGTAGAGCACTTTCTAGGAGTATACAAAAACCGCCTCCACACAGATATTCCTAAACTTGCCCCAGAAACTATACAACAGTTGCTGGAATACCCATGGCCAGGCAATATTCGCGAACTAGAAAACGTAATACATCGCGCATTGCTCATTTCCACATCGGGGACATTGTCGCCCAAGGACTTGGGCCTGTCTCTGATTACTGCAAACATCAACAAACAAGAGCATCGACCGGCGCTCCAATCCGTTCATGGCAATAAGGGAAATGTTGAATTTTCAGCGTCCTCCACAATAGAAACATATCAACTGGAGCGTGTATTTAATCAATTATTTGAATCGCCCCCCCCTAATCTTTTCGAGCTTGTCAATTCAGTATTGGTCAAAAAAGCTTATGAATTTAGCAATAAAAATCAGGTTCATACAGCTAAGTTATTAGGGATTAGTCGTAACATCCTGCGTGCAAGATTAAAAGAACTTAACTTGATTGCCTAAATAAATACGCCTAAATAATCAAAAGTGGCTTTTTTTAAGCCTCTTTTGATTGCTCCTTCACGCCACTAATGACTGTGGCACTTCTTGCTTCAATAAGAACAAAGCCTGATCAACAGCGACATTCACGCGGTTACGAATCGATTCGCTAGTGAGCTGATAATCAGTGAATTCGGCATCCTTGGCATAAATCGCGGTTGGAGTGGTGTATATATTGAAGAAGCTGGCCAAGGTACGCAGTTGATAATCCACAACCAATGCATGCTGATCGCTGCCTCCTGTCGCAGCCAAAATAGCCACCTTGCCAGCAAGCACTTTGGGATCAAGCAAATCAAAAAAATGCTTGAGCAGACCGGTATAAGACGCCTTATAAACCGGACTGGCGATAATAATCAGATCCGCTTCCTGCAGCTTTTTATACGCAGCAGCCAGGACTTCTGGAAAATCACCGTATGAAATCGTACTTCCCAGCACTGTTGCAATCTGGGCGATATCTATAATCTCTACCGGAGAATGCAGTTTATGCGATGCATTTGCTGCAATTTCTTCAACCAGGGCTTTTGTTCTTGATGGTTGCGTCAAACTTCCTGAGATACCAACTATCCTTGCCATACATACTCCTACAATCTATTGATCAATTCACTCCACGCCGTGGCATGCTCTCTATATTTAGATTAGCAATAAAAGTGCCAGCCTCGAATTATCATTATAAATCAATTGCAAACAATAAAGCCCCCTCCATCCATTAAGGGTTAGTGCTGGCTTGGCAACTCCACTGCTGATTTACTGCTGATTAATCAGCAGACATTACCCCATGTGCTTCTAAATCAACACTTGAATAAACGTATACAGAGTTAAGAATATCGACATCAAGAAACTCTACTCCCGGCCCTGAGTCATACCTATCAAGTTAATCACAGGATCCATCATGAATAAGACGCTAAAAATGCTGCTGATTGTTGTTTTAGTGATTATCGCAATCTGGCTGGCATTTAACCAGTTACCCAACTATCTTGATCGCGACATTCTCAATGGCAAAGCTGCGGTACTCCGAGCAATCCCCAATGCTGAAAGTGTGGAATTCAAGGATCTACGCAAAGTGAAGTATGAAGGCCTGACAATCGTTTGCGGCCAGTTTGACGTCAAAGGCCAGACTGGTGAATATGTCGGCTATAAAAAATTCTCCGCCAAAGTGGTGGATAAGAACGCTGTATTCAATGAAGACCAAGAGCAATATGAGCTGTATTGCGCTGACACTGAATAAACTTAAAATGCGGACAGAAAGTTGTCTGCATTTCCTGATTTGTCGTCCTACTCCTACAATACAATCTTCTGCCTTCCTATAAAGCTCAGCATTCCCTCAGCTTTATGCTTATCACCATTGTTGCTATCCACACTTGTGATAAGAAAAGGTTAACCAATGAAAAAAATCGTTAGCATGTTAGCAGTCATCGGTGGTCTTCAAGCCACTCAAGGCTGGGCATTTGATGGCATATCCCTTACTGCTGGCAGTGATTCTGATGCTGATATGGCGAACATTGCAATACACTGGAATTGGGACAAGCGCTGGTTTACTAAGGGTGACTGGTTCTTGAGCGGATACTGGGAACTTGGTGCTTCGATTTGGAAAGGTGATAGCCCTTCACCCAAAAAAGAAATCTATGGAATAGGCTTTACACCGGTTTTCCGTTTTGAACGGCAACCAATCCATGGCATTGCTCCTTACATCGAAGCTGGCATTGGCATTAACCAATTTTCAGGCAAACAGGTCAATGGTGATACACGTATGGGGTCACGGTTTGAATTTAGTGACCATATCGGGCTAGGCTTAAAATTTGGCGAGAGACAGCAATACGATATTAACTATCGATTCCAACATTACTCTAATGCAGGCATTACTACAGAGAATCCAGGTATCAATTTCAACCAGATACGACTGACTTACCACTTCTAAATCCAGGCATTCAAGTGGTTCGAATCCAATTTACTCTCGAAGCTCGATGAGTAGCCCTTCACATGAACGCTTATCACTAAAATAAAGCTTACTGATATTATCAGTATCTGACAGCCTGCCCTTTGCCTGGAATTGAGCGGCAGAATAAAGCTTGAACGAGTCTAGCAGCATCCTGCAATCCGTATATTTCTCATACCCATCTTTACCAAATCGTGGCCACTCCTCAAATTTTCGAGTTGTCGGCCTATCAATAGCTTTCTTGAACTCTGCTTTGGTGGCAGAAACAGCAATTTGCCCCAACATGGCTTCATGCTCTTGTACAAAAACAAAAGTCTCTTTTGCTAACTCGCTCGCAGACTTGGCCGCCAGGACACTCATAGATATTAAGGCCAGGGTAAATAGCACGATAATCTTGCTGTACATAAAACACTCCGAAACGATGGAATTAATCCCTTATTAAACTCAATTATTGAGTAAAAAAGCAATTTTAAAGAAGCAGCAGCGCTAGATGTTAGGAAAATACTTGAAAGTTGCAAATTGCAAATTATAGATATCAAATACCAGCTAAGTCAATAAACCGCAGAGTATCAATAAATTGAATATGCCCCAAGAAAAACTGGGAGGGCTTGAAAGCCTGTAGTGACCGGCTTCTATTGGCGGAAGCGGTGTCCTTCATATTTATTACCTAACACACTGATAAGCATAACGATTAAAAATACCCCATATCCTCTTACCCCACCGCTAAAAATTTTCGTGGGAACCAAGATATTGATGGCATGTAAGGCTTTTAATTCACTTATTTAAAAAATAAAGTTGGCCTCGGGAAATATGTAACATACGTAACATAAAGTATTAAATCGGCTTGAAAGCCTTGCAGGACAAAGGAATTAGTAAATTTAAGAAACGTAACATTTAAGTAACCTTGATGTAATCAGGTTACATAATAATATGTAATATATTGTTATTATTACTTATATATAAATCAGTCACTTACGAGTAAGTTGCATAAAATATTACATAAAGTTACACTGATTTGTAATCAAAATAATCAATACAAATCAGTCACTTAATAAATTATTGTTTTAAAAATTACATATGTTACGTTTTTCCCGATGCCATCTTATTTTTCACCATTCACGCTCCCCTCATTTACCTTATGAATGAAGTGCATAAGTTGCGCGCATAAATTTGCATAAGGTTTATCCGTGGGGCGTTGGAGACGGTGCAACAATATTCGGCTTGCCTTGGTTATCGCCGCATGGTGCGCGGCGTTGCCACTTTCAGCATCAGCCTGGCAATTGGGATGTCAGAACTCATCCCGGAATTGCCAGTGACGGTGAGCGGTTGGAAGCCATCCATTGATAGTAGTGAATGGATCATTACCAGAGTAATACACTCACTATCTAATACTGGGCTTACAACAACACTTGACCTTGAGATAAAGGCTGAAAAGTAATGCGTGAATAGATTTAAATAACTTAAATTAAAGACACTGGTTTGATCTTAATTTCTGTTGGTTTAACTGAGAAAGTAACTCGAATTGAATAGCCATTCTTTAATGCTATGTTTCTTTTCGCACTGCCAACAGAGTAAAAATCTGTACCATTATGTGATATTTCAATATCACTGAGAGTCCCTGCTCTTAAATAGACCCACTGCTCATATCCAGAGGTGTTTTGATATATCCAAGGACTGGTTGTTATAGTTGTAAGATTAATATTATAAAATGGCAATCCTAAGTTAAACGATTCATAGCCCAAATCCGTAGGCCCTGGAACAACAGTTGTGAGATTGGAGCCAAATTTTGTTTTCGGTGCCAAATTAGAAGGTATTTGAAAAGTCTCTCTGGCTGCACCAACAGATTGCTCTACTAAATGCATATTATCAAGGCTCAGCCTTGTAAGCGGTGAGGAAGCATTATTGGCAATGTTAAGTAGTAAGCCAGTACCAGATTCAGAAGCAAGATTTACATTCCTGCCATATAAACCATCTATCTCTAAGTATCCTGAAACCGCGGGTTCATAAGCAATCCCAATTCCAGCCGTGTTCGCTACTGTTATATTCTTAAGCCTTGTATTAGTGGAATTTATCAATATACCTTGACTACTTGGAGTCCCATCAACTTCCAAATTTTCCACAGAAATATTTTTAGCGTAAATAGTCCCCGATAGAGATAATCCCCTCCAATTGCTAGAAATAATTTTTACATTCTGGATTTGAATGTTTTCAGTTATGTATCCTGCCCTTCCTAAAACATGCAAAGCGCCGGAAGCTCCACCTTTTCCAGCCCTTATAAGGGTAGCATTACTAATGAGAATGTTTGAATTTCCAAAGGTATTATAAGTGCCGGCTTCAGATGAAATTAAGATTCCAGCACCATCACAACCATCAACCAATACATCAGTTATTTGTACGTTCTTGCCACCAACTACTGTTACACCTCTACCATGCCAGGAATCTACAACAGTAACATTAGATATTTTAATATTTTGTGGTTGCCCTTGAACATTGCCAGCGGTATAACCGATTACTGCAACGGTGTCATCTCCGGCCATAACAGAATAGACACTATCGACAGTGATATCTTTACTATTACCTGTTACATGAACTATGTCCGCTCCTGAAGTATGAGAGTAAATATTGTAAACTCTAGACTTAGCAACATGCTTGAGCAATATATTACCCCCACTAAAATTCTTAAACCATAGATTGCTAAATTCAATATTTTCCCAAACTGTTTCACTACCTACTGGGGGTTCAACCTTAAAAGCGGTATTATTTTCAGGTCGATTACCTGTAAGAAATGAAGATTCAAAACTAAAATTTGAAATAGTAATATTTGAACCATTAATTAGAATTAAACTTCTATTTCCATTTTCATTTGTACAACGTAACACCGTACTTTTTCCGCTGCCTATGATTGATGTTGTAGTTATTAACATATCATTGACTGTCGCTGGGGAATACTCAATGACCCCCTCAGGTAGCTTAACTGGCAATCCCAATGCAGCAGCTTGGGTTAGTGCATTTCTTAATGCCTCGGTATTATCAATACCTTCGCCAGGGACAACACCAGACCTACGAACATCATAAACCTGCTGATTATCAAAAAAGATAGCTTCATTTTGTAAAGTTCCATTTACTAGAGATAATTGCATCATAGGTCCTTAGTTAGCGTATTTTTTTAATCACTGTTGCCATCTTCAACATTAATAGATGACCGAACTATCCTAAAACTTCCAGTGACGGTGAGTGGATGGGAGCCATCAATAGATAGTACGGATTGGGAGGTGGCCCGAACGGTTCACAGTCTTTCAAACTCAGGGTTTACTACTGCGGTGGATTTGGAAATGAGAAATATTTAAGATTATTTATAAAAATCACCAATTGACACAGATTATCACAATTGAAATCCCACAAATTACCCATGTGGATACTAGCCCTATCCATAATTGAATCCATACAATAGTTCGCCTATCCTCTAACTCGTTAGGGGGCTGTTCACAATCAATCAAACTTTGGTATTCATTGGACAATCTTGTAAAAAGCTTTTCATATTCATTCTTTAAAGATTCAAGAAAATTCAGTTGTCCCCAAATACTTGCAGTTAAAAATGCAGTTACAAATATTGTAATAATAATTACTGCTATTCCTTTCAGAATCGATTTGGAATCACTTGTTGAATGTACTTGAGTTATAGCCAACCAAATTGGAGCTGGTAGTATTATAAGTTTAGTCGAAATTTCTTGAAAAACATTATTAACTTTTCCGATATACTCAGTACGTTTCTCTTCATGCTCACGTCGAACTTTATCAAAACTATAATTAGAAATATATGTTTCAAAATTAAGTAAAAAATCCGAAACAAACTTTTGAAAATTCTGAATCAAATAATTTAATCTAGTGGCTTTATCACATCCTGACAAGAATGAAACAAGAGTTTTTTTAAGAAGGTTTTCTTTAACTTCTTTATGGTTATCACCTAGCGATATACTATTAATTAACTTTAAATCAATAGGCTTCTCTAATAATTCAAGATCAAATACCTTATCAATTTCAATCTTAACCCCATAAATAATTCCCCAATGAGTAGATTCAGAGTAATCACGAATTCCGTTTATGATATTTGCAAGACAAGATATTGATTTAAAGCCCTCAAACTTCAAATCAATATGTTCAGAATCCACAAGCAAATCTATTTCATTGAGATATATATCTTTTGGTGGATTCAACAAATATTTGTTATGTGAAAGAAATTCAACCCAATTTTCACCCAAAAATAAATCGTCATTAATGCAAGAGCCTTTTAAAGTAACCTCATAGTATTTATCAAAATGAGTTTCATTGAGTTCACTAACGCTAACAACATCTAAAAGATCTCCTGGATGATTAATCTGTCTATCCAGAAGTCCATTTATAGCTAACATTTTTAATGATTCAATATTAGCTGCATTCAACCTCAATGTACCAACACGATCGTTAGACAAGCGACTCTCTACTGCTGTGAGCTCCGCTTTGATTTCTTGATATGTTTTTAAGATTGTATTAGGCATTGCAATCATTCATTTTTTTGGATCTTCTTTCTTGCAGCTATCTCTTCTTCCAGCTCTTTTGTCAAACTTTCTGGAATGCCAGTAATTGTTAATTGACCGTTATTATAATGTACAGTTGAGCCAAGATGTTTTCTATCGAAACTTACATTGATACCTTTCCATGTACCTGAAAATTTCTCAAACCTTCTCAACTCTCGCCTATCAATAGATAGCTCTTCCCCCAATTGTTGTTTCTCATTAATATAATTGATAAACCCTAAAGGATTATCAGAAAAAGTAGCATTACTTAATTCAGACAATAAAACTGGCTCATCTGCTCTCAGTTTAGATGAGATATATCCGTGCGCATAATCCAAATAATCTTGTATATGATCGGGCTCTACCTTTAACTCTTCTTTGGCGTATTTCTCTATAGATGCCTTAAGAATTTTTGTTTCTATAACAAGAGCTTTTTTATCTCGCGTGCAACCGATATAATCTTGGAAGTAATTTCTCAACTCACCTGCAAGCCCTGTTTTGAAACGAATGTAACGTTCACCTTGCTTAGCCTCCCATCTTGACAAATTCACAGTCGCGCCTAGATGTAATTTATCCAAATCAAAAGTTTTAGAGGCAATCACTTTCAATGCTTCATCAATATCTAAGCCTTCAGTCATTTGTAGGATAGCTATAGCTAACCAATTTTCTGCACGATATTCATATTCATAAAATATCAAAAAACCACCCTTGACAGTAGTTTTAGATTTATCGTTAAGTACAGCTTCAAATTTCTTTGCCATATTGACAGTTAGAGTTAAAAATGAATCCTCATTCTTGTCGGCGAAGTAAGTAGCAATATATTGCTCATAAGGTGGCTCAACATCAAAATCACCATCAACCCCAAAACCACCAAGACTAAGACTTGCATTGGAAAAGAGTGAGATTAGTCTTTCAGTCAATTTTGGAGTCAGCACTTTAGGATCATCTAATTCCTCCCTATAAGTTGCCTTAACTTCACCTTTATCTCTTTCGCGTTGGACTTCGTGAATTACAAAACTCTTAATAGTCATTACTTTCTCCCCACCTATTGAAAATAAATTCCCGATTATTATTTAAGGCTTATCTACACCTGAACGTTTAAAAATATTCATAACTGCATCTTTAAACTCTGCAGTTAAATAATCCATACAGTGTTCGGTTGGGCTCTTCCCATGCCCACTACCCCAATATGTTCAAGAATTGGCACCAGGTAACTGCTAATCATGGTCCTTCGGCCATTTGGGATTCTTATGGCTCTGCAAAACGGACCTGCTGCATGATCTTCTTTTCGCGCAGTGATCTCACAAGGGTTAGACTCATCGTGAGCATTAGCCTGTAGATAGCGAATCGCTTCTATGAATGAAGCGCGATTAATAGGGATTTCCGTCTGAGCGCTCTCTGTGAGAATTACCACCCCGTTGGCATTTACTTCAATAATTGTAAATGTGACATTTGATCGTTCATCGGGAGTGTTGAGTGTCATGTCCTGTTCAATGTGGTGCCATGCTTCGTCAATTAAACGTTCTGCTTCATCCATTGCATACCCCTTTATGAAATTATTCAACTCAATTTTCACTTTTTCTCTTTTATGCCTTGACGCAAAGTCCTGTCAGCAACAAACCATATGAAAATCAATACAACTATGACCGATTAGGTAAGAAACACAACCTAACCCAATCTAAAATTTTATACTCAACTCGCATCAAGGTTCTTTAGGTTCAGATGAGCCAGGAAATTTTGACGTTATCCTTTTAATAAAGGCTATAAATGATTTTTTAAAATCTTCTGAAGATTCAAGTTGTCTTTGAAAAATAGGTGAATTAATAAACTCCTGCAAAGGACTTCCATAAGTATCTTTTTCAATCAATCTTAAAGGAATTTCATCAAACCTATTTAAGGCTGAGCCAAATAATTTTGCTTCAAATATTTCATTATCAAAACTTTCAGCCTCCCTTCGATACCCTTCATAAGCATTAGATATAGAAGCTTTGTAATAGTAATCCTCTGCAAGTTTGAATCTTTGTCCAATTTGCTTAGTTGCAATTAAAGCAATCCAGATAGGACCTCCGATTCCTATAAAAGAAAAGATAACTGTAATGATAATTTTATATGGCTCCGAATTCATGCTCAATAAATTATTTAATGCTTCCAGCCTTGAAGAACCAATAAGCAGACCTGTAATAAGTGAAACAATCAAGATGAATACCCACCACTTCATTGAGGAATGCAACTCATCTGCTCTTTTATTAAATGAAGATCCCAATGCGGTAGATGTGCCAATTCTGTGCAAGTCACTCAATTGATCGGTAAAATCTTTGGACTCTTTTCTTAACCTCTCTATTTGATCAAGAAGAGTTTTGCTGTCATTTTTATTCGTAACTATCTTGTTAAATTCAATATTTGAATCATTAATTATTTTATCTAAATTTGATTTTACTTGCTTTAAATCTTCAATTTCAATTGGTAACTCATCATTAATTTTTTCAGCTTTAGCCAATATATCAAGCTTGTAACTAATAGCATCTATCTCAGGCTCAATTTGTGCAAGTCTTGAAGAAACTAACTTTACTCTTCTTGCAAGCTTTGTTGGTAAGGCTTGTGAATCATCCACATTAACAAATATAGGATTAATATCATTCAATAAAAATCTTATTCTTTGCAAAGTGACAGCAATGGCTGCTAAAGAATCAGGTCCATGTCCTGAGTTAGCAATCCACTGACTAACAGTTGTTGCAGTAAATTGACCTATGCCTTGTATTATTTCAGAAATCACATTCAAATCCGAACTACTTAATTCAATTTCAGGATCAACTGCGTCAATCAAACTCATGATTTTTGTTATTTCATACTTCATCCCAGATTGCGAAAATTGTATTAAATTCCATCCAGGTAAAGCAGCACTATCCGGTATTGTAGAATGCAATGATGTTAAAGAATTTTTAAGGTTTAAGAGCTCACCATTCATGACTATCCCTCTCTTTTTCTAAATTTAACTTTATATTTAAAATTTCAGATGTAAATCTATAATTCTTTCTCATCATCAGTTGCATAACTTTGTTTATTAAAATCCCAAATTCAACTCTGGTATTTCACCTGTCTCAAGCATCAACAAAAACTGCTTCTCTTGGAGGATTAGCACATTCTGCGAACGTGCCTTGCCTACTTTCGCATGGCCAGCATTTGACCCTACACATAAATATCTCAAACCAGTAGTAACGTTCTTAGGTACATGCATTCCCTTGTTCAGGGCAATGTCAATGAGTTCATCCTTGCGAGCACTGGCAAAACCGGTAAACAAGACTTCTGTAGGCTTATGCTTGAATTCGGATGGTTTGGGTGGTGGCTCCGGGAAGGGATCGATCAACTCTTTTTCGGAGCCGTCGATGTATTCGGATATTTTGTATTTTAGGAAGGTTTTATGGGTGGTGTCACCCACTTCGCGGCCACAGAGATATTGGCCGTCTTCTACCCACCCCGGACTCATATGTACAACACGGGCTTCAATAGCGCCGTTTTTCTTGTAGATGAACTTCATTGCTCCCCCCAATGAATTCACTAAGCAGTTAGTTTGCTATGTGGATTTTTTTATATACCGCGCCAGACTCAATAATGTTTGCCTGCCTTCATCATTTGTATGAGCAAACACTTCCAACAGTTCTTCTAAATCACTCCGGTCATATCCGATTGCATCTTGATAACTTTTATTTGCAATATCAGCTCTGCTTCCTGTCAGCAAATAGACGATATCCGCCCCTACTTCAGCCAATTTCATTAGTACGTCTGCGCCAGGTAATGAGGTACCACTTTCATACTTTCCCCAAATTACACGGCTTACTAGACATTTTTCGGCAATAAGGGCTTGAGAAAAAGATAATCGCCCACGCTCTTCGCGCAACCGCAAATAAAAGTTGTCTTTAATAGTTGACATAGAAAATAAATAATTGTTTTCATAATGCACTCATTGTGTAACCAACTAGAAGAATATAGGCGATGACTGCAAGGCGCAAACGTAATGCAAATGGTGTGGTGCGCAGACAAATCGGTCTGCGGTTACCTGCTGCTGAACTTCAGCACCATGAGGCCATTTGTAGTAAGCATGATTTAACCAATTCAGCCCTCGCCTATTCTGCATATAAGGCGGGTCTCCCCCTTGTTATGAAGTCCCTTAAATCAGCGTCCTCCCTTGCTGATCCTCAAGGTGCCGTATCCTCCCCGAGCGGCACCTCTTTTTATTCCTCGGCCGTGAAAACAGTCTAGCCTTTCTCTTTTTTCAGCTGCCTCCAGGTAATCCGACCACCATTGCATCATCACCTGCCTCTCAGGCCAATACTCAGCCCGGTTATAAGCCCGCCTCACTTTGTTTTTCTCGGTATGTGCAAGCTGCTTTTCGATCACATCGGATTTGAAGCCAGATTCATTCAATATCGTTGATGCCACTGACCTGAAACCATGGCCGGTCATCTTGCCTTTATACCCCATGCGGTAGAGGGCAAACAGCAAGGTGTTGTTGCTGACAGGTACCATGATATTCCTGCCCGGCAATATGTACTTGCTCAGACCTGACAGTTTTTTAAGCTCGACCATGATCTGTATCACTTGTTTGGACATCGGCACCAGGTGATCCTGGTTGGCTTTCATCCGCTCTGCTGGAATAGACCATATATTCCTATCGAAATCGATCTCCGACCACTCCCCAGCAAGCAATTCCGTGGTGCGCAAGAATGTATGAGCGAGTAATTGCAGGCCCAGCTGTGTCTTGTAATCTCCAGTGAGGTGATATTTGGCAATGCTCTGCATCAAGATTGGCACCCGCTGCGGGCGGATTGCATTCTGATTCTTGGCGGTGTGGGGTGTCAAAGCCCCCTTAAGAGCTGCTGACAGGTCAAAAGCACATCGACCGGTTGCAATGCCATAGCGGAAAATCTGACCACATACACCCAAAACCCGATGCGCCAGGTCAAATGCGCCGCGCTTTTCCATTTTACTGATCATGGCCAGCAGTTCAGGACCGGTGATCTGTGCGATCGGACGATCGCCAATGAATGGAATGATATTGGTCTGGATCCTGCGCCGTACGTCAGTCCCATGAGAAGGCGCCCAGCTCGCCACCTGTTTTTCATACCATTCCCAGGCAACCAGCTCAAATGTATTGAGCGATTCGATCTTGCGCTCAATTGAGGCGAGTTTTTTAGCTGCGGATGGATCTATACCTTCAGCTAGTTTTTCAGCGGCCTCCAGCGTCTTGCGCCGCGCTGCCAACAACGTGACACCGGGGTATGTCCCAATAGTCAGTGACTTTTCTTTTCCGTGGAATTTATAGCGAAAGCGAAAGCTCTTGTTACCGTTGGCATACACCCACAGAAACAACCCTCCCCCATCTGCAATCTTACGAAGTGGCCTGTCGTTGCTGGTTGCAGTGCGACAGACAACATCAGTTAATACCTTACCCATTTTGTTATTCTTTATTGATGGGTGGGGTAAAAAATACCCAAGGGTGGGGTAAATGTCGTTTTTTATACCCCACTTTGCACCCGGTTTGTCCCGAACGCCTGCGAACGGCTACAGACGCGCCAAGGCAAAAATATACATGGGATTAATAACTTGTGTAACCAACTGGGGGATTTTTGGACCTAGACGAACGCCTACGAACATGTATTTGGCGGAAGCGGTGAGATTCGAACTCACGAACCCTTTCGGATCGCCAGTTTTCAAGACTGGTGCCTTCAACCACTCGGCCACACTTCCGTTCAGAACTTTCGGCTTCAGATCACCGAAAGGACGACATTCTAGCACAAGAAATTAATCATCTTCCACTACCATGCCAGGAAATAATACATCCGTGAAGCCAAATTGAGCTAAGTCACGGATACGCATGGGATAAAGTACGCCATCTAGATGATCACACTCGTGTTGCACGACTCTCGCATGGAAGCCACTGACTAATCTATCAATCGGCTGTCCGTACTGATCAAACCCTGTGTAATGTAGCCGCTCATATCGTGGCACTACGCCCCGCATGCCTGGCACGGATAGGCAACCTTCCCAGCCATCCTCCAGATTTTCACCCACAGGAGTAAGTGTAGGATTGATCAACACGGTGTAAGGCACCTGATCGGCATCGGGATACCGTGGATTTTTACCTACGCCAAAAATGACCACCCTCAGGCTGACCCCAATTTGCGGTGCTGCAATCCCTGCACCATTCATATGGGCCATGGTGTCCTCCATGTCCTGGATGAGGGCATGCAGCTCAGGGCTATCAAACTCTGTGACGGGCGCTGCTTTTTGCAGCAATATCGGGTCACCCATTTTCAAGACGGGTCTAACAGGCATGTCCCACCACCACCCTTTCTATCAAGTTACGTACACGTTGCATGGTTTCATTGAGCACTTCACCCATCTCTTCATAGCGTATACCATGCTGGCTGGACCCACGCCCAGCAGCATGGTTGGCAACCGGGCAAATCGCGGCATAGCTGAGATCCAACTCTCTTGCCAGTGCAGCTTCAGGCATACCGGTCATTCCGACGATTGTGGCGCCATCACGTTCCAGGCGGTTAATCTCGGCGGCGGTTTCCAGCCTTGGTCCTTGTACGCAAGCGTATACACCACCATCGAACAACGGTTCCTCTGTCTGTTTTCCCGCATCAAGACATAAAGAACGTAATTTGGCGCTATAGGGCTCAGTGAAGTCGATATGCTTGACCGGCAAGTCCCCGCCATCGTAAAAGGTATTCTTTCTGGCCTGTGTGTAATCAATGATCTGATCTGGCACCACGATAGTACCGGGGCCAAGATCAGCATGGATACCGCCTACAGTCGCCACTGAAACAATGTCGCGCACGCCCTCTGAGTGTAGGGCCCAGATGTTGGCACGATAGTTCACCACATGTGGCGGGATGGTATGTCCATGACCATGCCGTGGCAGAAAAATAATCTCATGGCCACAAATATCGCCAAAGATGAGCGGGCCCGAAGGCTCGCCATAAGGGGTGCGGATAATTTGCCTCCGCTTGATCTTCAGATTGGCCAGCTTGGTCAGCCCTGTACCACCAATAATGCCTAGCATGAAAACTCCACTGTTTCTAACCGCCACATTGTAGCGCAACAATCTTCGCTTGCCACAAAGCACGGCTACAAGTGTTTTATGGCATACTTTAGCCCGCTTATGACTACTTCAAACCCCCAAGCCGCCATTGATGCAAGCATGGCCCTGGCCAAATCGCATTATGAAAACTTTCCGGTCGCCTCCTTTCTGCTACCCAAGCATCTGCGTGAGCCTATCGGCCTGATTTATTCATTTGCACGCCAAGCAGATGATTTTGCTGATGAGGGAGACTTTAGCCCTGAACAACGGCTTGAAATGCTGCAAGCATTTCGTCTGCAACTAGACAAGATTAAACATGAGCAATCGCCTGACACCGAACTTTTCAAGGCATTGCAGGCCATGATAAAAGAGCGCCAGCTACCATTGGAACCATTTTATGATCTGCTTTCTGCCTTTAGCCAGGATGTTGTCAAAGCGCGTTATGCCGACTTTGGCCAGGTAATAGACTATTGCAGACGTTCTGCGAACCCGGTGGGTAGGCTCCTGCTGCATCTATACAAGGCAGCCACGCCAAGAAACCTCGGCTTGTCTGATGCGATTTGTACCTCACTGCAACTCATCAACTTTTTGCAGGATGTAGAAATCGATTATCGCAAAGACAGGATTTATTTCCCGCAAGATGAAATGCTGAAATACAAAATCACCGAAGAACAAATAGCACGGCAGATTGCGGATAAAAAAAGTGCGGGTACCTGGAGCCTCTTTATGGAGTTCCAGATCAATCGCACTCGACGTCTACTTCAATCCGGGGCCCCACTCGGCTTGATTTTGCCTGGTCGCATCGGGCTGGAAATGCGGTCAATTATCGCTGGAGGCGAACGTATTCTGCACAAACTTCATCGCAGCCATGGCGATGTATTTCACCAGCGCCCAGTACTTACTCCAAGAGACTGGGCTTACATGCTTTATCGGGCAGTGAGCAAAAAATGACTCCACAAGAATATTGCCAGAAGAAAGCTGCTGCGAGCGGCTCAAGCTTTTACTATAGCTTCTTATTTCTTCCTAAGCCAAAACGCGAAGCCATTACCGCGCTGTATGCCTTTTGTCGTGAGGTCGATGATATTGCAGATGAGGTACAGGATTTCAATGTCGCCCGCACCAAGCTTGAATGGTGGCGCACTGAAATTGCCAGGCTCTATGCTGGCCAACCACAACATCCTGTCAGCAAGGCATTGCAAGGCCCTATTAAACAATATGGACTGCAACAACAGCACTTGATCGAAATCATTGACGGCATGCAGATGGATTTGGAACAAAACCGCTATCGTGATTTTACGGAACTGGAGCTCTACTGCTATCGTGTTGCCAGCGTGGTTGGCCTCTTATCCGCCTCCATCTTTGGTTATAGCAAGCCTCAAACGTTGCAGTACGCGCTCGATTTAGGCATGGCTTTCCAGTTGACGAACATCACGCGTGATGTGGGAGAAGATGCCAGACGTGGGCGCATTTACCTGCCTATAGATGAGCTGGAAAAATTTGGTGTCACGGAAGATGACATCCTGCACGGGCGTGAGTCCGACAATATGCGGCAATTGCTTGAGTTTCAGGCCAGCCGTGCTGAAAGTTATTACGACAAGGCTTTTGCCGAGCTTCCCGATGAAGATCGCAAGCCTCAACGCACCGGGCTGATCATGTCCGCCATCTACCGCACCCTGCTCAAGGAAATCAAGGCAGATAACATCCAAGTGGTACTCAATGCCCGCGTATCACTGACTCCTCTGCGCAAGCTTTGGCTGGCCTGGATTACATGGGTACGCAATTAACTCCTAATGTCGCCGTCATAGGCGGCGGCTGTGCGGGGCTGGCAGCAGGAGTTGCTCTCAGTAAAGCTGGCATCAGGGTTAACCTGTTTGAATCCAGCCATCAATTGGGCGGGCGGGCGCGTGGCATCCAGTGGCAAGGTCAAACCCTGGACAATGGGCAACACATACTCCTGGGTGCATACAGCGCTACTCTCCAGCTACTTGAGACCTGTGAGGTGCAGCTAGATCAGGCCCTGTTGCGACTGCCACTTGAACTGAACATGCAGGATGAGTTTTCTTTACGTGCCAGCTCATACCTGCCCGCACCACTGCATATCCTGGCCGGACTATTACGCGCACAAGGCTTGAGCCTCTCCGAACGCCTTGCGGCGATCAGGCTGATGGCAAGGCTACGCCTGCAGAAATTTACCCTTGAACAGGATATGCCACTGCAAGCCTTACTCGCAGACCAGCCAGCACGCCTGATCTCCATGCTCTGGGAACCGCTATGCCTGGCGGCACTTAACACGCCTGTATCCACTGCCAGTGCCCAAATTTTCCTGAATGTGCTGCGAGACAGCTTTGCCCGCGCCAAGTCAGACAGTGACATGCTGTTGCCAAGGCTGGACCTGAGCACCATGCTGGCAGATCCTGCTGCTAGCTACATTCTGGCGCATGGCGGGCAAGTAAGTCTCAGCGCGCCAATAGAATGCATTAGCCAGCAAAATAAGGAACTGTATCTCCAGGTCGCAGACATCCGAAAGGCATATAAGCACATCATTGTGGCCACTTCACCTTTCCGCGTGGCGCCATTGCTGGCCGATCTTCCCAGCGTTGCTGACAGCGTTGAAAAGTGTCAGGCACTGAAATATCAGCCTATCTACACTATTTACCTGCAATACCCTGCCCACATTAAGCTGGATAAACCGATGACAGGGCTGAGTCATCAACTGGGACAGTGGATATTCGACCGTGGCCAGCTTTATGGACAACATGGACTGATCGCCGTCGTTATCAGCGCCGAAGGGCGCCACCAGGGCCTGACACAGGAACAGCTGGCAATTGGTGTCGCAGAGGAAATAGAACAACTCTACCCACAATTAAACAATCTCTTATGGCACAAGGTGGTTGCAGAGAAACGTGCCACCTTTGCCTGCACTAGCAATCTGCAAAGACCAGCGCAACTAACCAGCATCCCAGGGTTGTTACTGGCAGGTGATTATGTGAGTAGTGGAAATACCTTACAGGATTACCCGTCGACGATTGAAGGCGCTATCCGCAGTGGATTTTCTGCGGCAGGAAAATTTATCAACTCACTTTAGATACCATGGATATACCTATGATTACAGGCGATATTTACGACTTCATTTTACACTGGGCCATCATGAGTGTTTCACTCTGGCTCACCAGTCTATTATTTAGTGGGATCAAATTTTCATCCCGCCTGTCTCTATTATTTTCCGCCCTGGCACTAGGCTTTGTGAATGCCATTATCAGGCCCTTGTTGCTGATACTGACCTTCCCATTAACCCTGGTGACCTTTGGATTTTTTGCCTTGGTTATCAATGCCCTGATGATCATGCTCGTTGCCAAACTGATCAAGGGCTTTGAACTTTCCGGTTTCTGGACAGCATTTTTTGCCAGTATCGTGATTGCCATCATCGGCTTTCTGATCGAATGGATGTTACCCAGCCAAGGCATCGCACTGGAATTCTTCCCGCTTAACAACAATCCCAATACAATTTCCATCTAGCCTCGAACATACTGCACCGTCAGCACTCCCAGCCAAGTCAATAGCAATGAGCCAAACAGGTGCGTCAATATATGGGTAGCGGCCCATCCATACTCACCGCGGAACAATAACTCAGTGGCTTCGGCGGAGAAGGTCGAGAAGGTCGTCAGGCCACCCAAAAAACCTGTGACCAGAAAGAGGCGCGCTTCTGGTGACAATACTGTACCTGTGAGCACAATGCCCATGACCAGGCCGATCAGATAACCACCAATTAGGTTGGCCAGCAAGGTACCAAGCGGCAATAAAGGCCATGCCGCATTCATAAGTACACCCAACCCCCAGCGTGCCCAGGCTCCTATTGCCGCTCCCAGCCCTACTGCAATAAATCCACCCCAGGCCATGTCATACTCCGTATCACTGTTATTTGATATGCTGAATGCCGTGAGTATGATTTACTAGCCAAGCAGAGGCAAATATTAGCTACTGGTTTAGATGGCATGTGATTTGCAACGCATGGTACAAAGACCAATACTCCATTTGATCAATCCTAACCAATAAAGACCGCCAACCTTGCGTATCCTTTTTGTCAGCTCTGAAGCCTACCCCTTGATCAAGACTGGGGGACTGGCCGATGTCAGCGGCTCATTGCCTGCTGCCCTGCGTGATCTGGATGTGGACATTCGCATCTTATTACCCGGCTACCCGTCTGTATTGCAAAAGCTTCAGGAAAAGCGCCTGCTCACCACCTTGCAATATCTGCCAGAAGTGGGCACAGCCAAGCTCATTCTGGGCATCATGCCTGATACCGGGGTTGAAGTGATCGCGATCGACTGCCCGCCCCTGTATGATCGCCCTGGTGGGCCCTACAGCAACACGCAGGGCCAGGAGTGGGAAGATAATCCCCTGCGCTTTGGCATCCTCTCCAAAGTGGGTGCCATACTGGGCTGCAGCTATAGCCCTATTCAGGACTGGATACCGGATGTGGTGCACTGTAATGATTGGCAAAGTGGGCTTACCCCCGCATTTCTGCACCACTCTGATGCAGCTCAAGCCAAATCCATGATGAGCATCCATAACCTTGCTTTTCAAGGCAGTTACCCTGCGGAATGGGTGAGGCGCCTTGGCTTGCCTGACGTGAGCTACCAGATCAATGGATTGGAATACTATGGGCAGATGTCATTTCTCAAAGGCGGCATTTATTACGCTGACAGCATTACTACAGTCAGTCCCACCTATGCCGAGGAAATCCAGACCGAGGAATTCGGCTTTGGCATGCAAGGCCTGCTGGAAAGCCGCGGCCATGAGATCCATGGCATATTAAACGGAATAGAAATGCAGGAATGGAATCCTGCAACCGATCCTTACCTGGCGAAGACCTACAATATTGACCACTTGGCAGACAAGAAAATTGTCAAAAAGGCATTACAGGTGCAATTGGGGCTGGAAGCCACTGCCCACAAGCCGCTACTAGGCGTGGTCAGTAGGCTGACCCATCAGAAAGGCCTCGATATTTTTCTGGAAATTGCGGGTAAGCTGGTGGCACAGAACTGCCAGATTGCCGTACTGGGCAACGGGGAGGCGCAAATGGAACAAGGTTTTCGCTCATTGGCGTCGCGCTACCCACGCCAGGTCAGCGTGACCATAGGCTACAAAGAGCCCCTCTCGCATCAAATCATGGCAGGCGCTGATATGTTTATCATGCCTTCCCGCTTTGAACCTTGCGGCCTCAACCAGATGTATGGCTTGCGCTACGGGACCCCTCCCATCGTGACCCGCACGGGCGGGCTCGCGGACTCGGTGCATGACAGCAACGCCAGCAGCATGAAAAACAACACCTCTACTGGTTTTGTGCTGAAGTCAGCGAACCCGCAATCATTGTTGCAGGCGGTTGAACGGGCGCTTATGTACTATCACGATCCCAGGGCGTGGAGAAAAATCCAGCGTAATGGCATGCGACGTGACCTGAGCTGGAACACCAGCGCCCAGGCCTATCTCAATCTATATCAACAACTGATTAACTAAACTTCTCAACAGCCAGGTTATTCAACTTGGCTGTTTCTCGCGTAATCAATTTCCCTGCGCATGCAAACTGTTACATTTTTTTAACAGTTTGCTAACCATTTCTCTGGCTCCAGCAATAATTCAGTAACACTTGATGCCTAATATGATACTTAACGAATATAAATGGCATAAATACTGCTTATTTATATGCGAGCTTTCTCCAAAGCTATACTTCTCCTCCCTTATGGGTGCGTTCATCGCACCCGTTTTTTTGCCTGCAATTCCTGCAAAAATCGGCTGGCTCAAGCTGAAAAAGCCAGCCAACCAGGTTTACTCCAAACGGATGAAATGCTCGCGATAATACTTAAGCTCATCAATGGATTCATAGATATCTGCCAACGCTTCGTGTTTGCTGCTCTTCTTGAAGCCTGCAATCAGCGTAGGCCGCCAGCGCCTAGCTAGCTCTTTGAACACGCTCACATCCAGATTGCGATAATGGAAATAAGATTCAAGCTCAGGCATATACCGCGCCATGAAGCGTCTATCCTGGCAAATGGAATTACCACACATCGGTGACTTGCCTGAAGGCACGAACTCTTTAAGAAACTCTATCATCTTTGCAGAGGCAGCGGCCTCATCCAATGTCGAAGCCTTGACCTTGTCAATTAGGCCTGAACGACCATGAGTACCCTTATTCCAGGCATCCATCCCATCTAGCACCGCATCCGACTGATGCACTACCAGCACTGGTGACTCTGCCAGAACATTGAGTTCAGCATCGGTGACAACAACGGCCAGCTCCAAAATACGGTCACTATCTGGTAGCAAACCGCTCATTTCCATATCCAGCCATATGAGGTTGTCGTTGTGTTGTGACATAATGATTTCCATTAAAATGTGATTGCATGCAAAGTTAGGTGAACCTTCCACCGCTTAATGCTTCAAAATAAACACAACATTCTAACTTAAAACAATCAAAATGATGGCTTCCAACCTCACTATCCTCTTTGTATCATTACTCGTACTGACTACAGCCATCCGTATCTGGCTGGGTCGTCGCCATGTGAGTTACATTCAATCGCATCGCAACCAGGTACCACCTGCATTCAGTACCAGCATCAGCCTGGACGCGCACAAGAAAGCCGCGGACTACTCCTCAGCCAAAACCCGCACAGCCTTGCTGGAAACAGCAGTCCAGGCTTTACTGCTGGCGGCACTGACAATAGGGGGAGGCCTGCAACTGATTGACGATATCTGGCGCGATGTATTGCCACAACACGACATCCTACGAGGCGCATTGGTCATACTCAGCGCGCTGTTAGTCAGCAGCTTGATCGATCTGCCGTTTGATTACTATCGTACTTTTGTCGTTGACCAGCATTTCGGCTTTAACAAGATGACCCCATCGATGTATTTTCTCGATATGATCAAGCACAGCATTGTGGGCTTCCTGCTTGGTGCTCCCCTGCTGTTCGCCGCACTGTGGCTCATGCAAGGCGCTGGCGATTACTGGTGGCTTTACCTCTGGATAGTATGGAGCGCATTCAATCTGCTGATGCTGGCCATCTACCCCACTTTCATTGCGCCTTTATTCAATAAATTTTCCCCATTGGCGGATGAATCACTGAAATCACGTATAGAAGCCCTGCTGACAAAATGTGGCTTCAAATCTCAAGGATTATTTGTCATGGATGGCTCTACACGCAGCAGCCATGGCAATGCTTACTTTACGGGGTTCGGTGCCAGCAAGCGTGTCGTATTCTTCGATACCTTACTTGAGCGCCTGGATACCGATGAAATTGAGGCCGTACTTGCTCATGAACTGGGTCATTTCAAACACAAGCACGTCATCAAGCGCATAGCCCTCATGTTCCTGGTGAGCTTTGTCGGTCTAGCAGTCCTGGGCTGGTTGGCGCAACAAGAATGGTTTTATGCTGGACTAGGGGTCACACAAACTAGTGACTATATGGCTTTGCTGCTATTCCTTCTCGTCAGCCCGGTGTTCCTGTTCCTGCTACGTCCATTATTGGCTGGCTATTCTCGCAAGAATGAATTCGAGGCAGATGCTTATGCCGCCAAGAACGCAGATGCCCGCTATCTGGTGGAGGCCCTGGTCAAGCTATACCGCGATAATGCATCTACCCTGACTCCAGATCCGCTGCACTCGGCATTTTATGATTCACATCCGCCAGCCAGCATCCGCATTGCCAAGCTAGCCGCATTTACCGCCCGCTGATTTTGTCTACCCAATTATTAAATGGCCTCGTAGTTGCTTCCTACGGTAAGCGCTACGGGGTCGAGCTGGAAGATGGCAGACAGATCAGCTGTGTAACACGCGGTAAGAAAACCGATCTTGCATGTGGAGATCGTGTGGAGATCAAGCTCACGGATACCAGTGAAGGGGTGGTGGAGAAACTCAAGCCCAGACAAAGCCTGCTGTACCGCAGCAACAGCTTCCGCAGCAAAATGCTGGCTTCCAACGTCACGCAGGTAGTGATTGTGCTGGCGACCACGCCCAGTTTTTATGAAGAGCTGCTCAACCGCTGCCTGATTGCTGCAGAAGCGGCTGGCATTCGCGCTGTGATCGTGCTCAATAAATGCGATATTGGCGATAACTCTGAGGTGTTAGCGCGTTTGCAGGATTACGCCAAGCTCGGCTATATCATCCAGCCTTTATCAGCGCGACAGGATATCTCACCGCTCAAGCCCTGGTTACATGCGCAGACCAGTGTATTAGTGGGGCAATCTGGCATGGGGAAATCCACCATCGTCAATGCCCTGCTGCCAGATCAGCAAGTGCGCACACAAGAGGTGTCCACGGTACTTGATAGCGGCAAGCACACCACGACAGCGGCGCACCTGTATCACCTGGATGCCGATAGTCAACTGATAGATTCACCAGGGCTACAAGAGTTTGGCCTGCATCACCTGAATGCAGACCAACTGGAACATGCATTTGTCGAATTTCGTCCTTTCCTGGGGAAATGCCGCTTCAACAACTGCCGTCATCTTAAAGAGCCGGATTGTGCATTACAGCAGGCGGTCACAGATACCCACATTCCGGCGCGTCGTTTGGCTTATTACCAGCAACTAAGGCTGGAAATGCAGTGAAGACTGCCCTGGTATCCCATCCCGATACCCTGCTTCACGTCATGGATGGGAAACACCCAGAGTCGCCCGCCAGAATCACCGCCATAATGAATGCACTGGCGCATCAGCACATACTGCCAAAACTACAGCGTCATGAAGCCCCGTTAGCTACTGACGCACAGCTTCTACGGGTACATAGCGCCTCTTATATCCAGCATATCCGTCACATTTCCCCGTTGGCAGGCACGGTGAGGCTGGACCCTGACACGTCTATGGGCCCCATGTCACTCCAGGCCTGCTTGCATGCTACGGGCGCAGCCATTCTGGCCACTGACCTGGTCATTGACAAGAAGGCTGACAATGCTTTCTGCTGCGTGCGCCCTCCCGGGCATCATGCTGGCAAGGCAAACGCTGCGGGCTTTTGCATATTCAATCATGTTGCCGCAGGTGTTGCTCATGCACTGTCCGCCCATCAACTGAAACGCGTTGCCATTATTGACTTTGATGTGCATCACGGTGATGGCACTGAGGATATATTCAAGGATGATGAGAGAGTGATGCTGTGTTCCACGTTCCAGCACCCGTTCTATCCACATCGAGGTGCGGAAACGCGTACTGATCGCATGATCAATGTGCCAATCGCCGCCAATAGTGATGGCATCGTTTTCCGCCAGGCGGTAATAGAGAATTTTGCGCCGGCACTCAAGCGCTTCAAACCGGAGTTGATCTTTGTTTCCGCTGGTTTTGATGCCCATCAGAACGACCCTCTGGCAAAACTTGGTCTGACGGTAGAAGACTATGCCTGGATGACGAAATTTATTATGGACGCGGCAGGTCGCTACTCAAAGCATCGAGTCGTGTCATTGCTGGAAGGTGGTTATCACCTGCCGGCACTCGCAGAAAGTGCCAGCATGCATATCCTTACCCTTGCAGGCATTTGAAGCAGGCCTGATTAAGCATTGAGGCTTTACTGATATAATCGCGCCATGCAAATCACCACCCGCCTAGAGTTCGATGCCGGTCATCGTATCCCCAGTCACAAGAGTCAATGCCGTAACCTGCATGGTCATCGCTATGCTATGGAAATTACCCTGTCTGGCGATATCATCCAGCAAGAAGGTGCTTCAGATAATGGCATGGTCATGGACTTTTCAGACGTAAAAGCCATCGCCAAGCGTGCTGTGGTGGAAGTATGGGATCATGCCTTCCTGGTGTATCAGGGAGATACACAAGTACTGCAATTTTTGCAAAGCCTGCCGGATCACAAGACGGTGGTCTTCAACACTGTGCCTACGGCAGAAAACATGGCAGCAGAAGCATTCCGCATACTCAAGGCGGAATACCATGATACTTATGGCACTCACCTCAAGCTGGAACGTGTGCGCTTGTATGAAACGCCTAATAGCTGGGCAGATGCATTAGGCTAATTTAGAAACCGCTCTAGAGAATTTAATGCTATTGCGTCCAGACACAAGCGCCGCCTTTGGTCAGGGCTTGCAGATACTGCTCATGGGCATCCTGCTCCACCTGATCCGCAGCCAATACCACCAATGGCTTGGTGCGTTGCAACACCACCTCCCCCCCCTGCATATCCGCCCCTGATCCATCCAGCATGTCTATCATCAGGCTTTCCTGGCCACGGGTCATCGCCATATAGACATCGGCCAGCAGCTCAGCATCGAGCAAGGCACCGTGCAAGGTTCGGGTGGAGTTATCTATGCCAAAGTGACGGCAGAGCGCATCCAGGTTGTTTCTCTGTCCAGGCCGCATTTCCTTGGCCATTTTCAGCGTATCAATAATCTCCTGTACGCTATGTTCTATATTGCGTCGATCTATCCTGCCCAGCTCTGCATTCAGAAAACCGATATCAAAAGGCGCGTTGTGGATGATGAGATCAGCGCCATCAACGAAACTCAGGAATTCGTCTGCAATATCCGAAAAACGCGGCTTGTCCTGCAGAAATTCCAGTGTAATTCCATGCACTTCCTGCGCAGCAGCATCAATTTCCCGGTCAGGGTTCAGATAGATATGGAAATGATTATTCGTCAGGCGACGATTGATTAACTCCACCCCGGCAATTTCAATAATGCGATGGCCTTGCGCGTGGTAAAGCCCGGTAGTTTCAGTATCAAGAAATATCTGCCTCATTATTGTCCTTTAAACAATCGCCTTACCTAGCACCTGATCCACGCCTTTATTAGCCAGGCCATCTGCACGCTCATTTCCTGCATTTCCAGCATGGCCCTTGACCCATATCCATTCAATCTTGTGCTGTTGCACCAGGGTGTCCAATTGCTGCCATAAATCCACATTTTTCACTGGTTTTTTATCGCTGGTACGCCAGCCACGGGTTTTCCAGCCATGTACCCACTCTGTAATGCCTTTTTGCACATACACTGAATCGGTGAAAATCTTGACATCACACTGGCGTTTGAGCGCTTCGAGTGCACGTATGACAGCCGTTAACTCCATCCGATTATTCGTGGTCAGTAACTCACCACCGAACAGTTCTTTTTCATGTCCGTCAAAAGCCAGCCATGCTCCCCAGCCACCAGGGCCTGGGTTACCTTTACATGCCCCATCGGCGTATATCTCGATATAACTATTGTTCATGCTGTTTTTGTGTATCCGTTCTTTGTGTCGGTGTGGGCAGCAGATTGGCCTTAAGCCGAGATCCCTTCCAGGCGGGCTTGATCAAGCGCATGCCCAGCACGCGTTTTTTAGCGACGACGAAGTATACTCCTCCCATCATGGGCCACAATCTTGCACCCAGCCGCTCCACCATGCTATAGCGCCCCAACCAAGAAGCGCTTTTAAAAGGAGGCATATGGCAGGTCATGCTCGAATCCACGATTTCAAAATCCAGCAATGCCAGCCAATCTTTGACGCGCATCAGACTCAAGAAATTGGCGTCCCATGGATAAGTACCGCTTTCACTGGCCAAGCGCCTGATGCCCCAGCTACTCAAGGGATTAAACCCACTGATAATGATATGTCCCTCAGGCACCATCACACGTGCCGCCTCGCGCAAGGTCTGATGGGGATGTTCGCTAAAATCCAGCGTATGAGGCATGAGAATCAAATCCAGCGTGCTCTCAGGCAAGGGCAGTTTATGGGATTCGCATTGCAGGGCACCCGCTGATATGCCCGCATTGAATTTATAGGGAATACGGGAGTTATGCAGTAAATTCATTTCGAGCATGCCAAACTGCATGGCATTAAATCCAAAAATATCATGCACTGCCTGATCAAATAATACCTGCTCCTGCTCCTGAAGGTATATTCCCAGTGGAGTCGTCAGCCATTGCTGTAGATTGTCTATTGACATTCAGACCTCAAAAACAAATGATTCTTCAGATAAACAAAGAAAACGCCGAATAGATATTAGCATGCTAGAAATTATCCCTATTCCTGCCTTTGAGGACAACTATCTATGGCTGCTGCATCATAACCATCATGCAGCAGTGGTGGATCCTGGTGATGCAGCACCAGTGATTACAGCCCTCTCATCAGTCTCGCTCCAGTTAGATGCCATCCTGATCACGCATCATCATGCAGATCATATAGGCGGGGTTGAGGCACTCTTGGA
Source organism: Methylobacillus gramineus (assembly GCF_020532675.1). GTDB lineage: Bacteria > Pseudomonadota > Gammaproteobacteria > Burkholderiales > Methylophilaceae > Methylobacillus > Methylobacillus gramineus. Next base: position 949,392 of record NZ_JAJAVE010000001.1, read on the forward strand.
ATATGCCCCTAATGCCAAGGTCTATGCTCCCGCCAAGGAACAGTATCACTTTCATCACCAGGCGGTAAAAGCCGGAGATATCGTGACCCTCAGTACGCTTGGCCTGCAGTTAGAGGTGATCGAAGTGCCGGGACACACCCTGGGTCATGTAGCTTATTATGCTCAGCACGTGCTGTTTTGTGGTGATACTTTGTTTGGTGCAGGCTGTGGCCGGCTATTTGAAGGGAGTCCTCAACAGATGTATACCTCGTTGCAAAAACTGGCCAGCTTACCCATTGAAACCAAAGTGTATTGCGCGCATGAATATACCGAACACAATCTTAAATTCGCCATGACACTAGAGCCTGACAATGCGGCATTGGTCAAACGACAGCTTGAGGCCGCGGAAACCAGGACACAAGGCCAGCCCACAGTGCCATCCACCCTGGCACTGGAACTGGCAACCAACCCATTTTTACGCTGCAACCAGCCGCAAATTCAGTTAGCATCCGCTAGCCTAAGCCAGGATCCTGTCGCAGTATTCAGCGCCATTCGTCAAATGAGAAATCATTTTTAATCATTTATATAGTCACACTATTTCAAGTGACGTCTTTATTTAGGTCATAGACTTGACGCTCTGTTCATTGATTCGCTACTATCCTAGCACTGTAAAGCCATCCGAGAAGTACGAATGACTGTGAAGTCCCTGCTGAAGCTGGTATTGCTGGCCTCCCCTGTTTTTGCCACTCCCGCAGTGCTTGCCGACACCAATGTGGCCGGCGATGAAATCGTCATTCTCGGAGATTATCCCAGCGACGCTGTCGCCCACTACTTGCCTGACAGCATCGCCATAGGCAACCGACCTGCGAACGATCCTGAACTGGTTGCTTTTGACCTGTGGCATCGCATCAAGGATGGTTATGGCATGCAGGAATTGCAATCGCCATATACCAGTACCCACGAAGCCTGGTACTCCTCCCGCCCTGACTACATGAAGCGCATGGTCGATCGTAGCCAGCGCTATCTCTACCATATTGTTGAGGAAGTACAGAAGCGTGGCATGCCAACCGAGATCGCCCTGCTGCCAATGATTGAAAGCGCTTTCAATCCGCAGGCGCTCTCTCGCAGCAGCGCGTCCGGCATCTGGCAATTCATTCCTTCGACTGGCAAAAATTTTGGTTTAAAGCAGGATTGGTGGACAGACAATCGCCGTGATGTCCGCGCCGCCACCAACGCCGCACTCAACTATCTGCAAAAACTGTATGTGATGTTCGGTACCTGGGATCTTGCCCTTGCTGCCTATAATGCCGGGGAAGGCACTGTTGGTCGCGCTATTGAGCGCAATCGTGCGCGTGGCTTGCCCACGGATTACCAAAGTCTGGAACTCTCTGACGAAACCCGTAACTATGTGCCCAAGCTGCAGGCCGTGAAGAACATCATGACCAATCCGCAGCGTTATGGACTGAACATCCAGACCATTCCCAACCGGCCTTACTTCACAAAAGTCACAGCGCCTCAACAGATAGATGCCAGAGTGGCGGCTGAACTTGCCGAAGTCTCATACGAAGAGTTCACCTCGCTCAACCCTGAATACAACCGGCCTGTCCTCACAGCCTCAGGCAGCGTGCATGAAATTCTATTGCCGATTTCCGCCGCTGAAACCTTCAATAGTAACTTGTCGGTCTATGACAAACCGTTGGTCAGCTGGCAAACCTATCATGCCAAACGCGGCGAGCGCATGGATAACATCGCGCGCAGGTTTGGTATAGATCAAACTAAATTAGTCGATATTAATGGGCTGACAGCCAGCAAACAGGTCATTAAGAGCAATATGCCCATCCTGGTTCCTGTCAAGCTAGATGCTGACACGGATGCGGTGATTGCCGTCGCCGACCATAGACAAATCGACTTAACCAGTCCGTCCACAGCCACAGCCAGCAACATCAAATATACGGTCAAAAGTGGTGAGAGCATCTACTTGATTGCCAAGCGCTATGGCCTGACAGCGCAACAACTCATGGCCGTCAACGGCTTGAAATCCAGCACACTAAAAGCAGGCCAGACGCTAGTGATTAATAGTTCTAACAACCCGAAGCTAGCAAGCTCAAGCTCCACGAACAGCAAGAAAACCGTAAAAAATCATTATGTCGTGAAGCGCGGCGACACACTGGACAGCATTGCACGCAAATTTGACGTGCAGAGCAAGGACCTGAAGCGCTGGAATAAACTGACAGGCACACATATCACGCCTGGCAACAAATTGACGGTCTCATCGCCTGACGAGGCTTAAGATCCTCAATGATGCACAATTTAATCAAACAATCCGCACTGTTCCATTCCTTACTGCTGGTCAGTGCTCTGCTGGCAGCATGCAGCAAAACTCCCTCTGGTAACACTGTAGACTTTAACGCTGAATACCCACCAGAGGATGGCGGCACCATGATAGATGCCACTCGCGGAGAACCGAGTGGACTGATCACCATGATTGCAGGAGAAGCCGCTGCTTCAGCAGTGGCTCAGAACATTTTCAGCAGCCTGCTGCGTTTTGACAAGAACCTGGAGTTTGAAGGGGAGTTGGCGGAGTCCTGGCAGGTGTCCCCGGACCAGAAAACCATTACCTTCAAACTAAAACCCAACCTCAAGTGGGCTGATGGCAAGCCATTGACCAGTGCTGATATCCTGTTTACCTGGAAGCTGGTGACCGATGATAAAACCCGCACCCCTTATGGCTCAGACTACAAATTAGTGATACGTGCGGAAACACCTGATGCCCGCACCTTCAAGGTCAGCTATGCCGAGCCATATGCGCCAGCCATCAACTCCTGGGCAGGCCTGCAAATACTTCCCAAGCATTTACTGCAAGGTCAAGACATCAATAACACGCCGTTTGCACGCAACCCGACCGGGAGTCATTACTACAAGCTGGAGAAATGGCGCAGTGGTGAGCAGATATCTCTCGTCCGTAACTCCCTTTCATCCCAAGGGCCTGCCAGGATAGAACGCCTGGTCAGTCGTTTTATTCCAGATGAAGCCTCGCAATTTCTTGAGCTCATGGCCAACAATATAGACACCATGACGCTCAACCCGGTGCAATATGCCCGCATTTTCCCTGCGCGTCCGGAACTGGAACAGAAGTTTGGTTTATACAAGGAGCTGGGCAATAGTTACACCTATCTGGGCTTCAACCTCAAACACAAGCCTTTTGACGATATCCGTGTGCGTAAGGCCATTAACTATGCGATCAATAAGCAAGAGTTGATAGACGGCGTGCTGCTCGGCCTGGGTGAACCGGTATCATCTCCCTACAAACCAGGTACGCGCTGGACGAATCCAGACCTGACACCTTACGCCTACGACCCGGGAAAAGCTAAAGAGCTGCTCCGTCAGGCTGGCTTTAAGCCTCGTAATGGAGATGGTGTGCTCGAGCGCAATGGCAAACCGCTCTCGTTTGAAATCCTCACCAACCAGAACAAGCAACGTGAAATGAGCGCAGTCCTGATCCAGCGTCGCCTGAAGGAAGTCGGCATCGATGTCAGGATTCGCGTGCTGGAATGGGCCAGCTTCATTGGTCGCTTCATCAAGACCGGTGACTTCGATATGGTCGTTCTCGGCTGGAGCCTGGCCATAGACCCTGACCAATACAGCATATGGCACTCCTCACAACAAGCACCTGGTCAGTTCAACTTTATCGGCTACAACAACCCACGCGTGGATCGCCTGCTGGAAAAGGGGCGTATGGAACTTGACCCTGACAAACGCATGAAGATTTATCATGAATTTGCCCAGATTTTGCAGGAAGAAAGCCCGATTGTTTACTTGTTTGCCGGTTACGGGCTGCCTGCCATCCACAAACGCATCAAAGGCATAGATAATCCTGCGCCGCCTGCAGGTATCGGCCACAATTCTCAGGATTGGTACATTCCCCAACCCTTGCGACGCACAGAGATCAGTCAGTAAACGATATGCTTAACTATTTACTCAAGCGCCTGTTCTGGATGATTCCCCTGCTGATTGGCATCAGCCTGGTCTCATTCCTCATCATTCACCTGGCACCGGGAGACATCACCACCACTGAGGCTGGCTTTGATCCCAAAGCCAGTGAAGAATCCAGACAAAAACTGCGTGAAATCTATCATCTGGATAAACCGGTCATTGTCCAGTATGGCTTATGGCTAGAACGCATGGTCAAACTGGATTTCGGTACCTCCTTTGCCTCCCATCAACGTCCGGTGTTTTTGCAAACCAAGGATAAAGACGGCAATGTGACGCCAGGCATGATTGAAGAAGCCTTGCCCATCACTCTGCTCATCAATGTACTGAGCTTGGCTCTCATACTCGTGATTGCTCTACCACTGGGCGTAATATCCGCGTTGACGCAAAATCGGGCGCCAGACCGGGCAATCACCCTCTTTGTGTTTATAGGGTTCGCAATTCCCGGGTTTTGGCTAGCACTATTACTGATGTACTGGACAGGGGTGGTGCATGACTGGCTGCCGATCTCCGGCCTGCACAGTCAGGGCGCAGATGCCATGAACTGGTTTGCCTACACACTGGATACTCTGAAACATTTGACCCTGCCCGTCCTTATTTCCGGATTGAGTGGTCTAGCCGGTATTTCTTTATTTGTGCGAAACGGCATGCTGGACGTGCTACATCAAGACTATATCGTCACCGCTCGTGCCAAAGGCCTGCCAGAAAATACCGTGGTATATGGCCACGCGCTACGCAATGCCCTCTTGCCACTCATCACCATTCTTGGCCTGTCTATTCCAGGCCTGATTGGAGGCTCAGTGATCGCAGAATCGATATTTGCTATCCCCGGGATGGGCAAGCTGTTTTACGACGCGGTGCTGATGCGCGACTTTCCCGTCATCATGGGCATACTCACCATAGGATCAGCATTAACACTGTTAGGCAACCTGCTGGCTGATGTGGCTTATGCGTGGGCCGATCCGCGTGTACGCCGTGGAGTCATGCAATGAAGCGCGCATTGTCCAACCCATTAGCATTATCAGGATTCATTATCATCAGCCTGATTTTCCTGTTGGCATTGTTTGCGCCATTGATCGCACCTTTCGATCCTGATGCGATAGACGTTAAAGCCATTTTGCTGGAGCCTAGCGCCGCCCATCTGATGGGCACCGATGGACTGGGTCGCGACGTTTTTTCACGCATGCTTTACGGCGCCCGTATTTCCTTGCTGGTAGGACTGGTGGCTGTAGGGATTGCCACATTTATCGGCATCATACTCGGGGCAATATCAGGCTATTACCGTGGCTGGGTGGATATGGTGATTATGCGCACAGTAGACGTCATGCTGTCCATTCCCACTTTCTTCCTGATCCTGGCGGTCATTGCATTCCTCACGCCGTCTATCTTGAACATCATGATCGTCATTGGCCTCACTTCGTGGATGGGCGTCACACGGCTGGTACGTGCGGAGTTCCTCAGTTTACGTAATCGTGAATTCGTCATGGCTTCAGAAACACTGGGAGCCAATGACAATCGACTGATTTTCAAACACCTATTACCTAACAGCATGACGCCCATTATTGTCAGCTCAGTACTGGGTGTCGCGAGTGCGGTATTGATAGAGTCAGGCCTCAGCTTTCTTGGCTTGGGCGTACAAGCACCCCAGGCATCGTGGGGCAATATCCTGACTGATGGCAAGGAATATATTCAATTTGCCTGGTGGCTATCCCTGTTTCCTGGCTTGGCAATCCTGATTACGGTACTAGGATACAATCTATTTGGCGAGGGGCTGAGAGATGTCTTTGATCCGCGCTCATCGCGCAATCGATAATCCGCCAAGCCTACTAAACGCGTAAGCCCAGCTCAAACTTTTAACGTGTAAGGAAAAAACCTATGGGATTTCTTTCTGGCAAACGTGCATTGATTGTCGGCATGCTCAGTGAGCATTCAATTGCCTATGGCATTGCCGCCGCCATGAAGCGTGAAGGAGCTGAGCTCGCTTTTACCTTCCAGAAAGAGAAACTGCAGGACAGGATTAGCAGCCTGGCTGCAAATCTTGGCTCCAAGATAGTCCTGCCTTGCGATGTTGGCAGCGATGATCAGATTGCCACCCTATTCACTTCATTGGCGCAACACTGGAATAGCTTCGACGTCTTGGTACACTCGGTCGCGTTTGTACCTAAGGCCGCACTGGCAGGAGACTACCTAGAGAGCGTCACGCGCGAAAATTTTCACATTGCCCATGATATTAGTTCCTACAGTTTTGCAGCCTTGGCCAAGGCTGCCGTGCCAATGCTAGCAGGACGCAATGCCAGCTTGCTCACCGTCAGTTACCTAGGGGCAGAACGTACCCTGCCCAACTACAACGTCATGGGAGTTGCCAAAGCCAGCCTGGAAGCTAATCTACGCTATATGGCGCAAAGCCTGGGACCTAAAGGCATACGTGTCAATGCTGTATCAGCGGGTCCCATCCGCACCTTGGCAGCCTCTGGAATTACCGGCTTCGACGACCTGATGCGCTTTAACGAAAAACATGCCCCACTACGCAGAAATGTCTCGATTGAAGAAGTCGGGAATGCCGCCGCTTTTCTTTGCAGTGACTTGGCCTCAGGCATCACTGGGGAAATCACTTATGTGGATGGCGGCATGAATATCACCGCAGTGGGCACCATAGACTAGCATTCAAGCCGCAGACTTCTGATTGAGATGTTCGTAAGCAAATAAAAAGGCAGTTGGAAATTCCAACTGCCTTTTTTATCAATCACACCGCCGCTTAATGATGACGGGAGCTAAATCCTTGATTAGGGATTTGCCTGGTCGGCATCCAGCAACTGGTTGTTGATCTTGATTTTGCTCTTCTGCTTAAGCGATTTGATATAGGCACTTCTATATTCAGCCGTCATCGCAGCTTGAAGGTCAGCCTTGGCACTGGCTTTTGCTTCATCACTATCAGCAACCGCATTTACAGCACTGACTTTGACCACTAAATAACCATTCTTGTCTGACACACCAGCATAAGCAGGCAACTTGCTAGCATTTGCCTTAAATGCTGTAGACACTGAAAGATCGGTCAGGCTTTGTGGGTTCTTACGGTCAACCGTCACAGGTGGAGTCCAATCCAATGTAATGGCTTTGCCTTCCCGCAAACTTGCAAGCGCAGCTTCGCCCTTTTCACGCGCCAGCTTGGTACCTTTTTCCTGCTTGAGAAAATCCTCAATCGCAGCCTTCACCTCATCAAAAGTACGAGCAGCAGCAGGTTTATATTCTGCAACACGTGCTGATAACAAATTGTTAGGTGAAACTTCAATGGCTTCAGTATTGCGCTTGTCCTTCAGCACCTCATCACTGAACACCATGTCCATCAATTTATCGTTCTTGAAGAACTTGGCACCATCTGCACGACTTAACCAGCCACTGGTTTGCACTTGCATACCAAATGCCTTGGCTGCAGGCTCCAGGCTATCAGCCTGTTCGTACACCATATTGCTGAAGTTTTCCGCCTGCTCAGAAAATTTTGCCAGCGCTTTTTGATAGAGCAATTCGGCGCGAATCTGGCCTTTAACCTCATCAAAAGATTGTCCACTGCCTTTAATTTCTGTCAGCTTGATAATGTGATAACCAAAGTCTGACTCGACCAAATCAGTGATCGTGCCTGGCTTCATAGAAAAGACGGCATCTTCAAATGGCTTTACCATGGCACCAGGACCAAACAGGCCAAGATCGCCCCCTTTATCTTTGGAGCTAGGATCTTGTGAATACTGTTTAGCCAATGCTTCAAACTGCTCAGGATTTTTCTTCACCAAGGCTAATACCTCAGCCGCCTTAGCTTTGGCTTGTTGCTTGGCTTCTGGTGTAGGACTCACGCCAAAGCCAATCAGGATATGGCTGGCACGGCGCTGTTCATCACCCTGGAACTGCGCAGCATTCTGCGCATAGTAATCCTTGGCCTCATCATCAGAGACTTGCTGGCCTGAGATCAATGCATTGGCAGATAACAATACAAAGTCCAACTTCACCTGCGCAGGCACCTTGAACTTATCCTGATGCTCGGTGTAATAGGCTTTAACCTCTTCAGGCGTCACACTAGCCTGCGCAATAAAATCTGCTGTTTTGATTTCAGAAACGCTGACTTCGCGAGATTGATGCTCCACCTCAATCGCATGATTCACCACTGCAGTAGGCACGAATGCCAATACAGACAGCCCTTCACGTGCTTGCAAGCTCAACAGATCGTTGCGGATATCGCCCTCAAACTGTGAAGGGGTACGACGGCGCTCGGCCAGGAACTGATCGTAAAGCTGCTGGGAAAATTTGCCATCCTGCTGGAACTCGGGTTCGCTGGTAATCGTATGGGCAAGCTGTTCATCACTCACCACAAAGTTGGCACGCTTTATTTCCGCAGCAAGCAATCGATCTGCAATCAGCTGGTCAACCACTGCCTGCTTGATTTCAGGACCATCAATCACTGATGGATCCACTTTACCTTGGCTTTGCAGACGATTACGCAGGTTTTGTAGCGCATTGCCATATTCCTGTACGGTAATCGAGTCACCATTGACGGTTGCCACGGCAACGTTAGAGCCTGCATCCCGCAAATAGCTGTCAACGCCTACCAGTGCAAAGGGGACAGTGATAGCAGCCAAGATTACCTTCGCCAGCCACCCTTTTGAACGATCACGAATTGCTTCCAACATAACGATAAGCCTTATTTATTTTCAATATCGGGAAAATCTACCAGTCACTCAATAATGAGTAAACCTAACCCTTGAATATACCATATTCACAATCGACGACATACCAAGGCATCCTATTGAAACAGGTATTCAATTAAAATAAGGGATTTTTTTGGGTAACTGCAGAAATTGATCGCTAAAAGCAAAAAAGCGAACCCTGAGGTTCGCTTTTTTCTTGGCGGAGTGGACGGGACTCGAACCCGCGACCCCCGGCGTGACAGGCCGGTATTCTAACCAACTGAACTACCACTCCTAAACTTCGCGTTGCTTTCTCCAAAACTCAACGACTTTCGCTGGCAATTTGGTGGGTGCTGACGGGGTCGAACCGCCGACATTCGCCTTGTAAGGGCGACGCTCTACCAACTGAGCTAAGCACCCTGCCTAACCAACGAAGACCGCTAGTTTACAGCATCCTTGAGCGCTTTACCAGCCCTAAATTTAGGAGAATTGGCAGCCTTGATCTTGATAGTGGCGCCAGTGCGAGGATTACGACCATTACGTGCAGCACGCTTACCGACATAAAAGGTACCAAAGCCAATCAGAGTGACAAGATCACCCTTTTTCAGAGCTTTAGTGATTGCAGCAGTTGTTGCATCTAAAGAACGACCTGCAGCAGCTTTGGAAATACCAGCAGCTTTAGCAATTTGATCAATCAATTCAGACTTGTTCACCTGTAATCCCCTTTCGACATTGTTTTAGAAACAGGGGCGAAAAGACCCTGTGCTCTGCTTTATATCAAGCGGGAAAAGCTCATGTCAAGCTTTTCCCGCCTAGCTGAAGCGATCTAACTCAATGTTTAGTCACAGATGAGGATTTAGTCGTTTTAGCCTTGGGTTCAACTTCGGCCACCGCAACCTCTCCATCGTCGGCTTTTGGCATGCGTTCTAACGCAAGCTCCAACACGTCATCTATCCACTTAACAGGATGAATATCAAGGTGATTTTTGATATTTTCCGGGATATCTGTCAGGTCTTTCACGTTTTGCTCAGGGATTAACACGGTCTTGATTCCACCGCGATGAGCTGCCAATAACTTCTCTTTCAGGCCACCGATAGGCAAGACTTCTCCACGCAATGTAATTTCACCGGTCATCGCCACATCTGAGCGTACAGGGATATTACTCAACACAGAGACCAAGGCGGTCGAAATGGCAATACCCGCACTTGGACCATCTTTAGGCGTAGCCCCCTCTGGCAAGTGGATATGGATATCATTCTTTTCGTAGAAGTCTTCGACAATCCCCAAGCGCTTGGCTCGGCTACGTACGACACTCATGGCAGCCTGTATCGATTCCTGCATCACTTCACCAAGCTTACCAGTTGTAATAACCTTACCCTTGCCAGGCAACAATACAGACTCAATCGTCAACAACTCTCCACCCACCTCAGTCCAAGCCAGGCCAGTCACCTGCCCCACCTGGTTATCCTTGGCTGCAACGCCGTAATCAAAGCGTTGTACCCCTAGGTACTTATCCAGATTCTTGGGCGCTACGGTAATTTTACGCGCAGAGGCCGTGGCTGACTTCGCCTTAGTCGTTAGAATTTCCTTCACCACTTTGCGGCAGATCTTGGAAATTTCCCGATCAAGACTACGCACACCGGCTTCACGCGTGTAATAGCGCACCACATCCCGAATCGTTGCCTCGGTGATGCTGATTTCTGTCTCTTTCAAGCCATGCGTTTTCAACTGCTTAGGCAGCAAATACCGCATGGCAATATTCACCTTTTCGTCTTCGGTGTATCCAGCCAGACGAATCACCTCCATACGATCCAGTAAAGGGCCTGGGATATTCAGCGAATTAGCAGTTGCCACAAACATCACATCCGACAAATCATACTCAACCTCGACATAATGATCGACAAAAGTATGGTTTTGCTCTGGGTCCAACACCTCCAGCAGCGCGGAAGAAGGATCACCGCGGAAATCCTGTCCCATTTTGTCGACCTCATCAAGCAGGAACAAAGGATTTCTAACGCCAACCTTATTCATGCTTTGCAATATCTTGCCTGGCATGGAACCGATATAAGTGCGGCGATGACCTCTGATTTCAGATTCATCGCGCACGCCACCAAGCGCCACACGCACAAACTTGCGGTTAACCGCCTTGGCAATGCTCTGACCGAGAGAAGTCTTGCCTACGCCAGGAGGGCCCACCAGACAAAGGATCGGCGCCTTGAGCTTATCCACACGCTGTTGTACAGCGAGATACTCAACAATCCGCTCCTTCACCTTTTCAAGACCAAAATGGTCTGCATCCAGAATATCTTCAGCAATGCCCAAATCACGGCTGATCTTGGTCTTTTTTCTCCAAGGCAAACCCACCAGTGTTTCGATGTAATTACGCACCACAGTCGCTTCAGCTGACATAGGCGACATCATCTTGAGTTTTTTCAGCTCTGAATGCGCTTTGGCCAGTGCATCTTTTGGCATACGCGCCTCACTGATACGTTTTTCCAGCTCATCAATATCGGCATTCTCATCTTGCTCGCCGAGCTCTTTCTGGATCGCCTTCACTTGCTCGTTGAGATAATACTCGCGCTGGCTCTTTTCCATCTGGCGCTTGACTCTGCCACGGATGCGCTTCTCTACCTGCAGGATATCAATCTCGGCTTCAAGCAGGCTTAATAGGTGCTCCAGGCGTTGGGAAACGCTGAACATTTCCAGAATTTTCTGCTTTTCTTCCAGCTTTAATGTGAGGTGCGCAGTGATGGTATCGGCCAGACGGCCAGCATCATCGATGGTCGCCAAAGAAGTGAGGATCTCTGGTGGAATTTTTTTATTCAGTTTAACGTACTGGTCAAACTGGGTGAACACAGTACGCATCAAAGCCTGCGTCTGGCTATCGTCACCGGCAGGACTATCAATTTTTTCCGATTTTGCTGCGAAACACTCTTCAGTTTCAACAAACTCCAAGACCCTGGCGCGATGCAAGCCTTCCACCAGCACTTTAACCGTGCCATCTGGCAGCTTCAACATTTGCAACACAGTCGCCACAGTACCTACATCGTACAAATCCTCTGCGTCGGGCTCATCCTTGTTAGGAGACTTCTGCGCCACCAGCAAGATTTGCTTGTCCTGCTCGGAGGCAAGCTCCAGAGCTTTAACTGATTTTTCGCGACCGACAAACAAAGGAATAACAAGATGCGGATAAACCACTACATCTCGCAAAGGTAATAATGGCAACAAGCCAGATTCCTGGGAGAAAGCCGGTAGAGATTGTTCTGTCATGGAAAAACCTTAAGGTTGGCAGCAGCTGGCAACATGCCAAATGCTTTCTATATCTATGGGGACTACCCACTGGCGCTTCAAGTACCAGTGGATAAATTCTCACATAAAAAAGGCTGCAAAGCAGCCTTTTTTAATTTGATTTAGCTTGCAGTTTCGAGCCTGGGCTCATCTGCATAAATCAATAACGGAGGCGCGTCGCCACGAATGACACCTTCATCGACGACCACCTTGCTCAGATTAGGTAATGACGGCAAATCATACATAATGTCCAGCAAGGAATGCTCCATGATGGATCTTAGACCACGCGCACCCGTTTTACGCTCAAGTGCTTTTTTCGCGATCAGATTCAAGGCGGCTTCTCTAAACTCAAGATCCACACCTTCCATCTTGAACAGCTTGGTGTATTGCTTTGTCAGTGCATTTTTTGGCTGGACCAGAATAGTCACCAGCGCAGCTTCATCCAAGGACTCAAGCGTCGCAATAGCTGGCAAACGACCAACGAATTCAGGGATCAGGCCAAACTTGATCAGATCTTCTGGCTCAACATCTCGCAACACCTCACCAATCGCCCGCGCATCATCCTTACTCTTGACCTCAGCACCGAAACCAATCCCACCCTTCTCTGAGCGGCGACGAATAACCCTGTCCAGGCCATCAAATGCACCACCACAAATAAAGAGGATATTGGTCGTATCCAACTGCACAAACTCTTGATTGGGGTGCTTGCGACCACCCTGAGGCGGCACCGAGGCGACAGTCCCCTCAATCAATTTGAGCAAGGCCTGCTGCACACCTTCACCCGATACATCTCGAGTAATGGAAGGATTGTCAGACTTGCGGGATATCTTGTCGATTTCATCAATATAGACAATGCCACGCTGTGCTTTTTCTACGTCATAGTCGCACTTCTGCAGCAATTTCTGCATGATGTTCTCGACGTCCTCACCTACGTATCCAGCTTCTGTCAGCGTCGTGGCATCTGCCATGACAAAAGGCACATCCAGTAATCGCGCCAGGGTCTGGGCCAGCAATGTCTTGCCTGAACCAGTCGGGCCAATTACCAGAATATTACTCTTGGCGATTTCAACATCGTCCTTATTGGTGCTTTGATCCAGACGTTTGTAATGGTTGTAGACAGCGACTGCCAGGTTTTTTTTGGCTTGGGTCTGACCAATCACATACTGATCAAGAATAGCGCAAATTTCCTTGGGAGTCGGCAACTTGCCACTCTTGGGTTTAAGGCCATTCTCATCCTGAATTTCTTCACGAATGATGTCATTGCATAAATCAACGCACTCATCGCAAATAAAGACGGATGGGCCAGCAATCAGCTTCCTGACTTCATGCTGACTTTTGCCGCAAAACGAGCAATACAGTAGTTTTTCGCCCTCGGCTTTTGTAGTCATCAAGCTATCCTAAATATTAACTAAGTCTGTGCGTACTATCTTATGCGGCATCGCCATGTCTGGCAATAAGCTTATCGACCAAACCATAAGCAACCGACTGCTCAGCGCTCATGAAGTTATCACGGTCTGTATCATTGGCGATTTTATCTACAGACTGACCGGTATGGCTGGCCAAAATGAGATTAAGCTTTTCACGCAGATATAGGATTTCCTTGGCATGAATCTCGATATCCGAAGCCTGGCCCTGGAATCCACCAAGTGGTTGATGAATCATGACGCGGGAGTTGGGGAGGCAGAACCGCTTGCCCTTTGCGCCTGCGGTTAGCAACAGCGCGCCCATGCTCGCAGCCTGACCTATGCACAATGTACTGACATCCGACTTAATGAACTGCATGGTGTCATAAATAGCCATACCTGCAGTCACTGAACCGCCAGGAGAGTTGATGTAGAAAGAGATATCCTTGTCTGGATTTTCCGCTTCCAAGAACAACAACTGGGCTACGACCAGATTGGCAGTGGCATCATTGACTGGGCCTACCAGGAAAATGATGCGCTCTTTAAGCAAACGCGAATAAATATCATAAGAGCGTTCACCACGGCCGCTCTGCTCGACCACCATGGGGATATATCCAAGACCCTGGGGCTCGAACTGGCTTTGTGCAGTAGCATGGCTATTTATGATCATTAGGCATTTCCCATCAGGTCGTCGAATTTGACTTTCTTGTCTGCAACCTTCGCAGACTTCAGTACCCATTCCACAATATTTTCTTCGGTTGCCAGCGCTGCTGGCTCATCCAGACGTTTTACATCTGCGTAATACCAAGTCACCACATCAGCTGGGCGCTCAAAGCTTTGGGCAAACACATCTACCATGGCACGTACTTGCTGTGCATTTGCTTGCAAGTCATTGGCATTCACCAGCTCAGATAGAATCAGGCGCAAACTCGCGTTGCGCTGGGCTTGCTCTTCAAACAATGCTGGCTCCAGATTGACATTGGACAGGTCCACGCCACGCTGTTTCAGGTTGTTTTCTGTTGCTTGGATAAGGCGGCCAATTTCTGCATTGATAAATGCTTTTGGCACGTCGAGCGTGCTGTTATCCAGCAATGCCTGGAATGCCTGCTCTTTGAGCTTGGCTCGTACGCGTTTTTCTACTTCCTGCTTGAGGCTACCCTTGATTTCCTCACGCATTTTCTCAACATCACCGTCTTCCACGCCTAAACCACGTGCAAAATCAGCGTCAAATTCTGGCAGTTTTGCCTGCTCAACCGTATTGAAAGTCACATCATAGCTGACGGTTTTTCCAGCCAACTGCTCTGGTTTATGGCCTTCAGGGTAAGCAACCTCAAATACCTTGTTGCTGCCAACCTTGTTACCTGTCAACTCATCCTCAAACGCAGGGAAACGACCACCTTCGCCGATCACTAGGTCCAAACCATTCGCATCAGTACGCTCAACTTCAGCACCATCAATAGAGGCAATCAGACTGATATTGAGTTTGTCACCCTTTTTGGAAGCACGCTTCACAGCTTCGAATGTAGCGCGCTGACGCAACAATACATCGATAGTCTTCTTGACATCAGCTTCACCGAGTTCAAGTACTGGACGCTCGATCTTGATTTTACTCAGATCAGCGATAGCAACCTCAGGGAACACTTCGAATGTTGCAATATACTCAATCTTGTCATCCGCTTCAGCATATGGTTTGTGCTCAATATTAGGATAACCCGCTACCCGTAGCTTATTTTGCTCTACCGCATCATTAAAGCTACGCTCAACCGCATCAGACAATACTTCGTTACGCACCTGGGCGCCATATTGTTGGCGCACCATGCCCAAAGGCACTTTACCTGGACGGAAGCCTGGCAACTTGACTGTGCGTGCCATGCGGTTAATGCGTTGAGCCACTTCTTCTTCCAGTGATTGCACTGGTACTGAAACCGTCATACGGCGCTCAAGATTGCTGATGGTTTCAACGGTTGCTTGCATCTGCTGTAGTCCTTAAATCGTGAATATTGATGGGGATCCAGCGACTCCAAGCATAAACAACATGGAGCATCCCAACATCAAGTTATTGAAAATTAACAGGTTATGGAAATCCAACTAAATTTCCTGCCACCATTCGATCCAACCCCCTCGTTAAAGGTTCAGATTGTCATCTTGAATATTAGTAGATGATTTTATCATAGCTGATGCAAAAAATAATCGGCAAAACAAGCCCATGATGACGATCGCCTCATCTTGAAATAAAAATTGATTCAATTTCTGATAGCTAAAGCGATGACAGGGTGTAAATAAGCCCTTGGAAGAAAGGCGGAACTGAGGATAAATTAGAGATAGAACCTGGGGAATAAACAATTCCCCAGGCAATGCAGAGCGTGAGTTCAGGCCTTTTGTATATTTGATGCCTGCTTGCCTTTTGGCGTGGTGGTAATTTCAAAGTTGACACGATCATTTTCATTCAAGCTTTTATATCCTTCAGATTGAATCTCAGAAAAATGGGCAAACAAATCATCACTGCCATCATCGGGAGAGATAAACCCAAATCCTTTTGAATCATTGAACCACTTCACTGTGCCTAAGGCCATTTCCACTCTCCTTCATTAATCTAATCAGTTAATCGCAACCCATGTCATCATCAATTAGAATTCTGGGGCAATGTCATGCACTACAGCCTGCAAGCAACCTCATCAAAGGATTGCCGCAAGCAATAGGCTAATCATTACTTCTGTTTAAGATCAGTGCCACCGTCATTGGGCTCTTTCTTGAAACGCTCTCCCTTTTGACTATTGGATGGTGTCGTTCCAACATCCTTTTCATGTTTTTTATCATGCTTAGAATCAGCCCCTTTTTCCTGAGGCTCAAGGTAGTTGCCATTAGAAGTAGAATCTGGCACCTGTGTCTTCTGCTTGTGTGCTGGAGGCGCATCTGCAACAGGGTCAGCAAAAATGCAGGTTGATGCTCCTGCCAGCAAGGCACCGGTAAGAATAAGAACAAACTTAGGCATAACTTTCTCCTTTAAAAATATTAGAAAGCGAACCCTTACAGTAAGTGACTTTTTCCTGGTCAGATGTAGGTAATCAATTGAAATTACTGTAGGAAATCCCTTCTTTCGCTCTGAATCTCATCAACATTAATATGATTTCAAGAAGAAACTGTCAGTGCCCTCTTACATTAAAAATCTGTTGCCACTGATAGGAGCTCAGTAAGTTTTTAACTAAATTCGTACTCATGCTTAACAGTAAAAGAGTTCTGATATGACCCATATCCTGAAAGAAGGTAGACCATATCCAAGAGGGGCCTATTTTGATGGCAAGGGGACCAACTTTGCGCTGTTCTCAGACCATGCTGCCAGTGTCACGCTTTGCTTGTTTGATCAGCATGGCACCTCGGAAACTGATCGCATTCAATTGCGAGAATGTACTAATGGGGTCTGGCATGGTTATGTGGGGACAGTAAAACCCGGGCAACTTTATGGATACCGGGTTGATGGGCTATGGGCTCCGGAAGAAGGGCAGCGATTTAATGCCCACAAATTACTGTTAGATCCTTACGCCAGAAAGCTGTCGGGCTCCATTAACTGGAATGACGCACTGTATGGCTATACCATTAGTGACTCTCCAGATGCCGACCTTCATATGGATGAACGAGACAGCGCCCAATTCATGCCAAAAGCTGTTGTGGTGGCACCAGAAACGCTAGTCAAGCTTGCAAAGCCCGATATTCGCTGGCCCAAAACCATTATCTACGAGGCCCACGTCAAAGGGCTGACTATGCAGCATCCGTTGATTCCCAACGACATCCGAGGCACATTTGCAGCATTGAGTGACTCTGCGCTGATTAGTCATTTACAGAAAATTGGCATCACCGCGATAGAACTCATGCCTATTCATGCGTTTACCCAGGATAGGCACTTGCTGGAAAAAAACCTTTCCAACTACTGGGGCTACAATACCCTTTCCTATTTTGCACCAGAACCAGGATACCTGTGCTCTGGTGAGCTTGAAGAAATTGCCAAAACGGTGGATACGCTACATGCAGCCGGGATAGAGGTGATTCTCGACGTGGTCTACAACCACACCTGTGAAGGTAACCATCTGGGACCAACCATTTGCTGGAAAGGCATAGATAATCTCAGTTACTACAAAGAGCTACCGGGAAATCCTCGCTATTACGACAATCTGACCGGTTGTGGCAACGCGCTCAACACTTCGCACCCCAAAGTATTGCAAATGATTATGGACAGCTTGCGTTTGTGGGCCTCTGTCTATGGGATTGATGGCTTCCGCTTTGATCTGGCATTGACATTGGGCAGAAACGAACACGGTTTTAACCGCGACCACTCCCTCTTCCATGCCATGTTGCAGGATCCAGTACTCACACGGTGCAAGTTGATTGCGGAGCCTTGGGATGTTGGCCCTGGTGGATTTCAGCTGGGCTCATTCCCGCCCGGATTTTCTGAATGGAATGGGGACTATCGGGATGTGACACGTGACTTCTGGGCAGGAAAGGACGGCATGCTATCAACATTTGCCAGCCGCTTTGCCGCCTCCAGTGACCTTTTTAACGAACAACATCGACGCCCGTGGTCCAGTGTCAACTTTGTAACGGCGCATGACGGATTTACTTTGCACGACCTGGTGTCATTCAACGAGAAACATAACGAAGCCAATGGCGAAAACAGTGAGGATGGTGCCAACGATAATCGCAGCTGGAATTGTGGCCATGAAGGAGAAACCGATGATGAAGACATCATTGCCTTGCGAGCTCAGCAAAAAAGGAATTTCCTTGCCACCCTTTTTCTATCACAAGGCATTCCCATGCTGCTGGCCGGTGATGAGCTGAACAACACTCAGCAAGGGAACAACAATACCTATTGCCAGGACAACCCACTTGGCTGGGTTAACTGGGAAAAGGCGGATGATTCACTGATCGAGTTTGTCGGCATGTTGGCCAACCTGCGAAAAAGCCATAACGCTATCGCGCGCGCAGAGTTTCTCACCGGGAAGCTCAATGAGCATGGAAATTCTGATGTGGCCTGGTTCAATGCCAATGGCGACAACATGACCAATGAAGAATGGAACAACCCTAGCAACAAAGCCATGGCCGTGAAGTTCGTACCTCCAAACAAGAATGAGGCAGCCGTATTGGTATTTCTCAACGCCTCACATGTACCTATTCCGGCGAAAATTCCCTATTGCGACACCTATGACTGGAAACTCCTGATCAACACCTCACTCAACCCACTGCCCAATATCGAGCATGACACCCTCCAGCTTGAACCCAGGTCAGTCTATGTGTATGAGGGAAACCTGATCCCATGATGGACCCTGATCTAACCGCACACACCAGTAAGAAACCTAGCCATCCATATCAAGGTAGCAAATCAAATGGCGTTGAAAGCCACAGATTGGAGTTAAACATGCAAAAAATATTAGAAATCCTGCAAAGAATCGATAAAGGCGAAACCACATTTCAACCACGCAATATTGATGCAGACATGGTCCAATTCCAGGTAGATGTCATCTGCCTGCAACAAGCCCATAAACAGGGCCTCATCAGCCAGCCATGGTTTATAGTGAGCACATCTGGCAACCATCCATCACAAATCGAAAAGGTGTCAATGCTGCGGCTGACTGATCTGGGGAAAAAGCTGCTGTTATTGCACAACGCCAGCACTGAGCCTGATTTTGACCACACCCAGCCGTCTTCATATTAGTAAAAGCACTTATCAAAACAGTCTGGCAATAGACTGTATCTTAAAATGACCACTGGCCTACCCTACACGAGCCTTGGCTGTCTAAATGACTTACAAATCCGCTATTAGGTAATTTACTAAAAGTTTCTCAAATAGGCTTTTCGTAGGGGTAAGGAGTGGGCTATAATGCGCACCTTTCCCGAACAGCAACTGTTTTGGAGCAGCTCTCGCCAGAGAGTGGTAAAGCGAAAGTGGCGGAATTGGTAGACGCACTGGATTTAGGTTCCAGCGCCGCAAGGCGTGAGAGTTCGAGTCTCTCCTTTCGCACCATACTATTTGGTGCAAAAATCGCAATAAATCCCAATAGAATCAAGGCTTAAACCAAAAAAAACGGGGGCGAATCGGCCTTTCCAAGTGTCCTGATTTCATGCGGCTCCGGTGTGTTATACCACATCGTGTTACGCAGAATTACGCGTTTATTTATGCTGAAAATATGAATCAGGGGGCACGGTGGCATCCATAAGAAAAACCAAAGAAGGCACATGGCGCGCTGAAGTCATGGTGGAATACAAGCGCAAGTCCAAGGCCTTCACCAGCAAAGCTGAAGCCCAAGCCTGGAGCATGGATATCACCCGTGATTTGGCTTCTGGCAAGAAGGATGCCCCTTAAAAACTGTAGGCCAATTGTTGGAATTTTCAATACCTGATATCGGCGGCCTCTGCCAACCTGTCGTTACGTCGAACTGGCCTCCATAACCTTAATCCGGCTGGAGATGATTGGGCCGTCATAGGCACTTCTCCGGGAGATTGGAGCGGGATTACCCATCTTCGTATCCTATGGCGTAATGCCGCTGGGCAAACCGGAACGGCAATTACACTAAGCGATGTGATGCTTAATCAGAAGGCGCGCCCAACTTCCATCTTGACTTTCGACGGTTTAGATACTACACAGAGCTTTTCCCTCTGCTTCAGTATCATCAAATTCCTGCTACGTTCACACGTGACACCAGGTGACATAGGTGGGGTGGGGAAAATGACAACGGCCCAGCTTACCAAAATGTTGGATACGGGTCTTTTCGAATTGGCTAACCGTGATGCTGGGCAAGTCGGGACTGGTTCCCGGACTACTGTAGCAGGCTGTCTGACTGAAGGGTCGGCAACTATTGCTGCCAATATCTCCAAATGGGGTAAGTGGGACAGGCGTTCAGCGAGGCTGAATGTGTGGAATCAAGACACATTCTGGCTAACTGACCGTGCCAACATGCGGGTGGCAAGGGCTTACCGCGAGGAGCTTGGATATATTTCTGGACGCTCAACTCAGGGCGTATGGGGAGGTGGTGGAGCGACGTTCACTCCTAATACCTTACTGCTTACAACGTTAGCACAGGGCACGCCTTTGCCACCGGATTTACTCTTGACTTTACCTGTGGTCGGGGGCATCTGCAGTAGCCACCGTCATCGGTAAACTAAAAGTCAGGAGTGATGCAGCATTTACCTACGGGCATTCAGTTTCATCAAGTGCAACCACGCCACCTCAAGCGTTCTGGCGTCAGCTCATCGACACCTTGGCTCAAGAGCGAGAAGCGGGGAATCTTGATGTAAAACTTTGGCGTAGGTGGGCGCAAGGTCTCTAGTTATCTAATTAATTCAAACATTTATTAGGGCGAATGGACTAAAGTGTTTTTATGAAATGCGGAATAGAATAAAGATGCACTATCAATGTTAATAATTTTATGTTCTCAGAACATACCTATTAATAATTTTGGGAGGAATCATGAAGGCTATTCTATATGGACTATAGTGCTGGAGAGCTCAATCAGTTCCTCAGCATTTGCGACAAATTTTCAATTTGTTTCGACCAATCCTTTACTCTCTATCATTGGAACAATCACCTTCAAGGTCCCTGACAACTATACTGGTGGAATAGTTGATCAATATTATATAAACCGGCACTACAACGGTCTTCCGGTTCCATCGGATATCTTCGTAACTCCTATATGGTCATCATCAGGCTTAACTTATGAAGATCTTGCGCCCGGAGGTTACTATGTAAGTATTTCTGCCGAGGATATTATAGTTGGATGGGAGGAAACGTTCTTTTGGTTCACAGATGGTGTTTTGGAGTATTGGCGCGTAAACGCTTTCAGCAGACATGGTGGGGTGTTATATCAACGATGGGCGAAAACCTCGACAATGGCATGTGGGTTCCTGTTGCTGTACCTGAGCCTTCAGAGTACGCCCTACTCGGGCTGGGGCTAATCTTTACTGCTTTCTCCGTTAGAAAAAAACCAATCAAATAACTCATGGACATAATATGAAATTTCTAAAATTATTACTTGTAATGGCCATGTTAGCCATCTCTTTTAATGCCTCTGCTGCGCTTTATAGTTATGTTGCCCCACATGGTAGTGGAATAGAGATATCAAACATAAGTATTCGGGCACCTGAGAATTTTACCGGAAGGCTTTATGAGTTATATGGCGCCTATGAATTATTTGGTACTACTCCTCCTGAAGGAGTCGCAGTTGGCGATGTAGCCCATGCTTCAAATTGGGAAAACTTCAAATACATCAATCCTGCATCAAATATTAGCATTCAAATTTCTTATAACAATGTGGTCTTGTGGGGTGCTGATAACTATTGGGATTTTGTTGGTGGTGAAATAGTGAACTGGTCTGTTTATGCTTGGGATTATAAAACATCCTATGGTGTGAAATTTGACTCTTCTATAGGTGGTTCTTGGGTCATAGCACAAGTACCAGAGCCATCATCTTATGCAATGCTGGGTTTAGGCTTGGGCCTGATGGGACTGAGATTGTCTAGGAATTCATCTACAAGGGACTAGCAAAATGAAGTCATTAATCCAAGTAATAATTCTTATGGCAATGTTATGCACGAGCACAATTTCACAGGCGAAGGAATTCTGGCGTTACATTCCTGACCCTGGTACTGGAATTCGCATCTCACCCTATTTAAGTATAGGCATTATTCCAAGTGATTTCACAGGCACAATGATGACACGAGATCGTTTTGATTACCTTTATGGTGCTTACACTCCAGTTCCAAGCAATATCATCATTGGTGGAGTTGGTTATTGGGATGGTCTTTATCCTTCCTCTGGAATGACATATATCAATCCTCAGCGTCATGAAAACTTTACATGGGATGAGTGGTACATTGCATTTTGGAACAAAGATAACTATTGGGATTTTTTAGATGGTGAGGTTGTAGGTTGGTCTATAAGTCCATCAAATTTTAGAACATATCAAGATTACTATGGGCCGATCATTGAAGATTCAATTGGAGGGCGTTGGGAAAGGATAACAGTTGCAGTCCCAGAACCCTCAACTTACGCCATGCTCGGCCTAGGTTTAGGTGTTCTGGGATATGCAGCCAGTCGCCGCCGCAAGACTAGCTAAAAATTTTATGAAGTACTGAGATCAAGCCACCTTCGGGTGGCTTTTTTATTGCCCGCTTCGGCGGGTTTTTCACTTTCGGGGGAAGCATGAGTAGTTTGACGGAGCATCTGGCAAACCCAGAAACAGTTAAGAAAGCTAGTGAAATATCCACCGTACTGGGATCGTTTATATCATTTTTCACAGGCCTGACACTCAATGATTGGGGGGTAATTGTTGGTATTGCTTTGGGCGTCGGGGGTGGGATATTTGGCGCAGTCCTTAAGCGCAGGGAACATGCCTTGGTGGTGCAAAAGCTTGAGGCTGAGTTAAGTGAAATTGCTGATCGGCAGAAGTATCGACGTCAAGCGGCAGAGGGGCAGCATCCCTACTTTTATCCATCGCCTGAATTAAAAGTGATGGAGGCTCCCTATGAATCTTAAAAATAGAGCTTTAATCCTGGCTGTCAGTCTAGCCATTCCAGCTGAGGGCTTACGTCATTAAGCCTATTACGACCCACCCGGGATACTCACGGTCTGTTATGGCAGCACCACCGACGTGAGGACGGCACGCTATTACACCCTAGAAGAATGCAAGTTTCGGTTAGACCGGGACATGATGGCCGCGATTGAACAGGTGGATCGTTGCATACCTAGTTTGCCTGAACGACCACTGGCTGCATTTGCTGATGCGGTTTACAACATGGGGCCAACCATTGCCTGCAACACCAAACAATCCACTGCGGCCCGTCACCTGAAGGCGGGAAATATCATTGCGGCCTGCAATCAATTACCACGCTGGAATAAATCCAAGATTGCGGGGGGGTATGTTGAGCTGCCGGGCTTGACCAATCGTCTTGAGGCAGAAAGGCAGTTATGTCTAAGCTGATTCAGTTTGCTACCTCATGGAAAGTATGGGCGATAGCTAGCCTGGTGTTTTATGCCGCTGGGTTCGCCAGTGGCTGGCAGGTGCGTGGCTGGAAAACTATAAGTCAGGAAGCGTAGCATCAAGACTGATTTAAAAACCGCTCAGAAGCTCACTGTAGAATTCGTCAAAATCGAGACCAAGAAACAAGAGCAGCTGCAGCAGACCAGGATTGTTTACCGGACCATAAGAGAAAGGATCAATGATGCGCATGATCATCGCGTGTGTTTTGACGACAATGCTGTGCGCGTGTGGAACGATGCAATCGCGGGTGCCGATTTATATAGATCAGAGCCTGCTGGAAAGACCAGAGAAGCTTACACCGCTCAACCCGTCGAAGTCACAACAACAGAAGTCCTCAACAACGCAGCAACAAACTACGAAACCTGAAATGCCAACAGCATCAAGCATAATGCGCTGATTGATAAGGTTGAGTCGCTGCAGGGGAGATGTGTGTTTGTGACTAATATGAGATAAACTCTGTTTGATATTACTACTGAGGATTTAGGATATGTCTGAAAGTAACTCACAAAATCCAGCTTTTGAGTTCCACGACAAACTAAGAGCACTGATCAAAGACTATGAAAATAAGTCTGGGACTAAAGTCGCATCAATATTGCTTTCCAGAGAAGAAGGGCAAGAGGCAGATGAGCTCCAACTTCAAATTGGATATGTAGAAGAGTAATAATTTACTGATTGAGCAGCTCATTTAGTGGGGTAGTTAAGACTCTTGAAAGCTCGGCACATTTGCCAGTCCTTGTTCATGCCTTCTGATGCGCCAGGAAAGCAGGTAAAGAAAAAGCGCCACCCAGGAGGATAGCGCTGAAGGTAAATCTCGTGTTGATATAACCTTAACACCTACCTCAAATGAAGCAGTGGTTCAATTACACAGTAATAGGGCCAATGTAACAATAGTTCATTCATATTAAGATATATCTTTAGCTGAAGTAGCAGGCAATAAAAAACCCGCCGGAGCGGGTTCTTGAACTGATGAACACTTCTTTAGTTGATAATTCTGCGACGTCTGGCCATCACACCAATCACGCCCAAACCTGCAAGCAGTAATGCGTAAGTATCTGCTTCAGGTACTGCAGTAACATTGGCGACTACTTTGATCGAGCTTAAAGTCAGGCTTGCTTCTCCAACGACGCCTTGATCCATATAAATGGGCACCTCTACATATACCGGCGCTTGATAATACTCACAGTTATTACCTTCTGAATCACAGCCAATCAGGATGTCTTCATAATGCGAGAACTGTAATTCAGTACCTACTTGCACTTGAATATAGGTGTAATCACCAGTTGCCGCGATATTTCCAAAAACACCGGGTAAAAATTCACCGTCTACATTGCCAGGCACAGAAAATGTTTGATTGTATGCACCTGGGCCAAGGTACTCACTCATGTAAAACGAGTTTCCTGAATCCCCGGCTTGGACACTACCCACATTAGAAAGCGAGTACGTTCCTGAATAGGTGATGGTATAACTTTCGATCTTGTATCCGGCTTGTGCAGTGAAGCTGAAAGGGACACTGAAATAACCGTTGTGCGTTTCCGTGTAAAAATTGCCACCGCTTGCCGACACTTGGAAGTTGTACCCAAAATCTAATTCCAAACCATTATTGATGCTGTTGACGGTTGCGATGGTGCTGGGCAGGGTCGTTAAGTAAGGCGCTTCAACTTCAAAAACGAAATTATCAATATCGAATGTGATATCGACATTGGTGGAGTTGAAGGTCGAGGGCGCTGCCATTACTAAAGACGAAGAAAGAAGTAATGGAGCCAATGCTAATTGATGCATTTTCATAATTATCTCCCAAGGGGGTTTTAGATGTATTGCACGATAATTATGTTCTTTAAATCAATAGATTAATATCTGTCTGATGTAGTCCGAATAGACTAATGAAGCAATAAAAATCACCAATTTTTAGACAGGCTGGAGACTCAAGATAAGTAGTCCACTCAATATGTCCAAGCAACCACAACAGAAGCCTTCAACAGCGAAGCAACCAACACAAGCACAAAGCGCTGATCAGTAAGAATGAGTCATTGTAGGGGGATGTGTGTTTTCTAATTACAGAAAGGATTTTCAAACGTTTATTTCATTGCTTGATCAATGCACTATAATGGGCATCATCCAAGCAACCTGATTGCTTGAGAGTGGCAGAATACTCTGCCAAAACCATTGATATTCATATTTTTTTACGCGAATAATCTATTTCAGATGCATGCTTACTGGTGTATTGTGTCTCTCCTTTCGCACCAAATATTTTTATAAGTACTTGGTGCTTTGATAAGCAATCATCATCGCTACACGTATTTGACACAGCCATCGAACATGGCCAATATGCATTACGTATTCCAAGCTTAATTAAGAAAGTCATTATGCACAGCACGATCAATCAGGACGAAATCAACATGTTGCGCTCTGAAGTGGAAATTCTGATGCGGGAGCGTTATGCACTGCTTAAGGTGACTGGAGCAGCGACAGGACTGATTGCAGAACTTGACAGTCATGCCTTGCCTGCCGGCACTGAGCAAGCCGCCGAGTTATTGGCAAGCAGCATCAATGCACTCTCAGAAGAAACCCTGCAGGATGCACTGGACTCAGTGCAAGCCGTTATTGCCAACTAAATCCTGATCAAGCAATACCTCTTACATTGATTTAATTGCTGGATCAGATCTCAACTGAATTAATTTTCAGGTTCTGCATACACCTTGATTAGACGGCCCTTATTGCCAAAATATGGTCGTTTATCGCATCTAACAATTACTCCCTCATAGCGTCCCAGTTTTCGATCTATTTCTACTCTTTAGCGGATCCCTCCGCTAGCAGGTAGATCCGCTTCATCCATGTATTCAGGATGATTGCTGACAACCATGGCTGGCTGTACTATCGCGGATGGAGTGAATTATGGCGGCGGAATGCAAACAAAAAAATTAATGCCCGCGCTGTGGATGTATGTTGCCTGTTGTAGCGTTATTGCTACGGGATGCGGCTATCAGACTTATCGTCCCCAGCCCTTGGCTGCTCAAGAAGGAGTTGTCAATTTCAGGATGCATAATCCTGATAGCAGCCAATTTCGGGAATATCTGTATGCCCAGGGTTACGAGCATCCCATCAGACAATGGGGTTTGCGAGAGTTAACCCTAGGCTCCTTCTATTTTCATCCTGAGCTGGATGTGGCCAGAGCCCAACTTGGTCAGGCCATGGCCGACATCACGACTGCAGGTCAACGCCCCAACCCTGGTGCCTCTGGCAGTCTGGGGCGCAGTGAAGATCCTGAAGGACGCAATGTTTACAGCTTAAGCCTCAGCATTCCCATCGAAACCGCAGGTAAAAGACAAGCCAGGCTAGACCAGGCGAACAATCTGTCCGAAGCTGCAAAAATCAGTATCGGTCAATCCATCTGGAATATACGTTCGCGTCTATTCCTCAGCTGGATTGACTACAACGCAGCCATACAGACCTTATCGACGCTGCAAGAAGAAACAAAGCTGCGCGATGCAATTGTGGCCATGCTCAAGCAACGGCTGGATGCGGGCATGATCTCCAGTGTTGAATTAAGCAATGCACGCTTACAGTGGCAAAAATCGCAGCAAGTCCTCGTTACGGAGCAAGGCCGTATCCGCGAATTAATGTCCGCGCTTGCGAGCAATGTGGGGCTGCCGCTGGATAAATTTGAACAACTTCCCTTGCAGATAGAAAACCAGCAATCACTGCTACTGGCGGCTCATCCTCTTGATACCGCCAGCATGCGGGATACACAAATACAGGATGCTGCACTGCTTAACCGGCTCGACATCCGGGCTTCACTGGCACGCTATTCTGCCAGTGAAGCCCGGGTGCGCCTGGAAATAGCCAAGCAATATCCCGATATCAACCTGATTCCCTCTTACAGCTATGAAGAAGGCTTCCATATCTGGTCGCTGGGCATTTCCTCGATTCTCAGCGTGATGCATAGGAATCAAGGCCCGATTGCCCAGGCACAAGCATTGCGTGACACCGAAGCAGCGCAATTCGAGGCTTTGCAGGCAAAGGTGATAGCCAATATGGACAGCGCCAGAACGCGGTATGACACATCGATCAATGCATTGGAGCAGGCAAGACGGCTTTATAACGATCAACTCACACAAGCAGCCCAGACAAAAAAACGCTTTGAAAATGGCTTTGCGGACCGGCTTGAGTTCACCACCAATCAACTGGAAAGTGTACTGGCTCTCCAGAACCTGCTTGCATCCGAGTATCAGGTTCAACGCGCTGCCGCAGCACTGGAGGATAGTATGCAGCTACCGCTGGAAAACCTGGACAGCATGCCTGCCGATTTAGAGCAGGCAGCCAGAAAACATGCCTCAGGGAGAGCATCGCGCAATGAATAAAAAGACCACCGCCGTCATCATTATCCAGGCCTGCATCATTGTCGTGCTGCTCTGGCTATTGGTGCTGTTCAGCAAGGACGAATTTGATGAACACAATCGTGAAGAAGAAATTGAAAGCCCAGTCAGGGTGCACACAGACAATGGCGCCACGACTATTACCGTGAGTGCAGAAACCCAGCAGCAAAGTGATATCCACACCCAAGTCCTCACCCAGGTTAAACATCAGGGCAGCCTGGAAGGATTAGGCACGGTGATCAGCATAGATAGCTTGATTGACCTGCGCACGCGCTATATGGCCGCATTGAGCGAGGTTGCGGTGGCTCAGGCAGCGCTGGCAAACAGTCAAAATGATTATCAGCGCCTGGCAAAGCTGAATGAGGATGACCACAATATTTCGGATCGAATGCTGATTGCAGCAGAGGCCAGCTATAAAACTGACCAAGCAAAATTACTGGCAGCTGAGACCAATGTCAGCAATCTCAAGTACACCATGCGCCAACAGTGGGGTGAGGCACTGAGCAAGGAAGCCAGTGAACGTACACCCTCTGAAGCAGTGAAACAGCTACTTGATTATAAACAGGTGTTACTACGTATCACCCTGCCCTTTGATCAGCCAGATCCGCACACCGGTGAGACATTACAAGTGTCCCCTATTGGGAGTGGCTTAGCACCTGTCAATGCCTCTTTTATTGCCATCTCACCGCAAGCAGACCCCACCCTGCAAGGCAAAACCTATTTCTATAGTGCCGGTGCCACGCATTTGCGGGCGGGTATGCGTTTAAGTATCCAAAGCCTGAAGACCACGGGCACAAGGAGTGGAGTGATTGTGCCGCAGAGCGCTGTTGTCTGGTATGGCGGCAAGGCCTGGGTATACCGCAAAGCAGGTGCAGACCACTTTGTGCGTGAGCCCATCAGCACCGACATCGAGAGTGGCAATGGTTGGTTTAACCAGCATAGCCCCACAGTCGGCAGCACTATCGTGACCAATGGCGCCCAACTCCTGCTCTCAGAGGAATTCAAGTACCAGATCAAGAATGAAAACGATGATTAGGGCCGGGAGTAGTCAGTCATGATGGAAGGCCTGATCCGTTTTTCTGTGCGTTTCAGCGGGGTCATCATTGCCCTCGCCTGCGTTATTGTCATCTATGGCTTGTATAAGGTCGAACACAGTCATCTGGATGTGTTCCCTGAATTTGCCCCAACACAACTGGTAATCCAGACCGAATCCCCCGGGCTGTCTGCAGAACTGGTCGAGTCCCTGGTAACCCAGCCCATAGAAAACAGCATTGCAGGCACCATCGGCATTGATACCATCCGCTCCCAATCTATCCCGGGGTTATCTGTCATTACGGTGGTGTTTGATCAGGGCAGCGATGTCTACCGTAATCGCCAGGTGGTGGCCGAACGCCTGACGACCCTGGCTAGCCAGCTTCCTGCTGGGATTGTGCCCAATATCACCCCGCTCACCTCCTCTGCCAGCACTGTATTAGGCATTGGGCTGACCTCAGAAGTGCGTACATTGAAAGAGCTGCGCACGCTGGTGGATTGGTCAATCAAGCCTCACTTGATGGCAGTACAAGGGGTCGCAGATGTCAATGTATTCGGTGGCGAAGTGCGCCAGCTGCAGGTACAGGTTGATCCGGCCAAGCTGGTCAGATACAACCTGTCCTTGCAACAGGTGGTGGATGCTGTCAGTCGCGACACCGGCATTCGTGGTGGTGGTTTTATTGAAAACAATAACCAGCGCATTATTATTAATACGGAAGGCCAGTCGCTGACACCAGCACAGCTTGAGCGTACCACCCTCTTGCACGCACAAGGCCAGACCTTGCGCCTGTCTGACATAGGCCGCGTGGTGGAAGGTGCAGCGCCTTCCATCAGCGCTGCTGCCATTAATGGAAAAACCGGTATCTACCTGTCTGTGCAATCCCAGCTCGGCGCCAATACTGACGGCGTGACCCAGGCAGTGGAAGCGGCACTGAAAGAATTGGGGCCCATACTGGATGCCAAGGAAATCAAGCTGCATCCACAGCTTTTCCGCCCCTCCAACTTTATTGAAACTGCCATCAATAGTGTTCAGACCGATATCCTGATTGGTTCAGTGCTAGTGATTGCCGTATTGTTCCTGTTCCTGTTTAACGCACGGGCAGCATTGATTTCGGTGACGGCTATCCCGCTATCATTACTTTCCGCCATCCTGGTACTGCAGTACTTTGGCATGGGTCTCAACATCATGGTGCTGGGCGGGCTTGCGATTGCATTGGGAGAGGTAGTCGATGACGCCATCATCGACTCAGAAAACATTTTCCGGCGTATCAGGGAAAATCGCACATCCGCCTACCCCAAACCTTTGCATCAGGTCGTCATTGAGGCCTCATTAGAGGTTCGCAGCTCGGTGGTATATGCCACGTTTATCGTTGTACTGGTATTCCTGCCCCTACTCAGCATCAGCGGAGTGGCTGGCAAACTGTTTGCCCCGCTCGGGATTGCCTATATCAGTGCCATCATGGCATCACTGGTCGTCGCCCTGACATTAACACCTGCACTCTGCCACCTGTTACTTGGCGCATCCAGCAGCCTTAAAACGGCAGACTCCCCGTTGATCCATTTTATCAAACGCCACTATGTACGCTGCCTGCGCAAGATTGAATCCCATTTCAAGATCATCCTCGGACTTACCATGCTGCTGATTGCGCTGGGACTGACCACCATCCCACTCTTCAAGACGCAGTTCATCCCCAGCCTGTATGAAGGTCATTACATCATGCATATGACCGCTGTCCCTGGAACATCGGAGCAGGAGTCACTGCGTATCGGCAAAAAAGTGACTGAAGTCATCCGCAGCATAGATGGCGTTCGCTCAGTCGCTCAATGGGTAGGCCGAGCTCCCAATGGCGCTGATACGTTTGGCACACATTACAGCGAGTTTGAAATCGAGACAGGCACCCTGCCAGGCGCTGAACAACGACGTATCCTGGAGGAAATCCGGGAAAAGCTGTCTGGCATGGATGACGATGGCCCCGGCTATCCTGGATTCGTCGGTGTCAACTTTGCTATCAACACCTTCCTCACCGAACGCATAGAAGAGACGATCTCCGGATACGCCGCCTCCCTGGTCATCAATATTTATGGACGGGACATGGATGGGCTGAATAAAGATGCGCAGGCGATTGCCGCTGTGCTGGCTGGCACGAATGGCGCAACCGATGTCACGGTGCAATCACCCCCAGGCACACCACAACTGGTGATCCGGCTACTGCCAGAACGCATGCTGCAATTTGGCCTGCATCCGACGGATGTGCTGGATGCAATACGCATTGCTTATGAAAGTACGCCAGTGAGCCAGGTGTATCAAGGCAACCGCGTGATTGGCGTCAGCGTGGTGCTCATGCCTGAAGCACGCAACAATATTCTGCAGGCTGGCAAACTGCCAATCAAGAATGTCGAAGGTAAAATGCTGCAGCTCAAGGATATCGCCGACATTCGTCAGGAAAACGGCCAGTCCAAAATACTGCACCTGGGGACCAAGCGCATCCAGACCGTGACCGCCAATGCCAGGGAACGGGATATCCAGGGGTTCTACGCAGAAGCCAGACAGCGTATTGAGTCACAGGTGACCTTATCTCCAGGCAACTACCTTGCATTCAGCGGCGAAGCTGAGGCTGAAAAAAGCACCCGACAAGACCTGATTGTGCATGCCTTGATTGCCATTGCGGGTATCTTCATCATGCTCTATATCGCACTGGGGCGTCTGCGTAACCTGTTACTGACTTTCTTCAACCTGCCTTTTGCGCTGATTGGTGGCGTGATTGCCGTCGTCCTGAGTGGCGGATGGATATCCATAGGTTCCATGGTGGGCTTTGTGACGCTGTTCGGCATCACCTTGCGCAACTCCATCATGCTGGTTTCACACTATCAGCACCTGATCGATCACGAAGGCATGAGCTGGAACCTGGAAACGGCGATTCGTGGTGCCAGCGAGCGCCTGCCTTCCATCCTCATGACCGCACTGGTTACGGGTATCGGCCTGTTGCCCCTGGCACTGGGCAGCGGTGAACCTGGGCGGGAAATCGAAGGCCCCATGGCCACCATTATTGTCGGTGGGCTGATCACTTCAACCATCCTGAACCTGCTAATCATGCCTGCGGTCATGCTCCATCTTGGGCGTTTTGAAAAAAGCACACAGTAAGCGCAATCAACAGGCTGGCACTGGATACTGGATTCCCCGTACAATTCAGGCATGAAATGCATTTTATGCCTATGCCTGATCACCAGCCTGCTGGCTACCCTAGGCGCATCTGCCGCACCTGCACAATGGTATCTCTGGCAAAGCAAGCTGGATGGCAAACTGGTGTGTTTGCAGACGCCGCCAGGCCCTGGCTGGACCAAGATCAATGGACCGTTCAATAACAGTGATTGCACACGCCCTGTGCATCCTGCCAATGGCTACTAAGCATTCTTGATCATCGAATTCATCAATGAAGGAAAAGCATGTCCTGGTTTACATTAGTGATTGCTGGGCTACTTGAGGTGGTATGGGCCATCGGCCTGAAATATACGGAGGGTTTCACCAAACTCTGGCCCAGCGTGGGCACAATTACCGCCATGATACTCAGCGTGGTGCTACTGAGTATCGCCATGCGATCACTTCCAGTGGGTACTGCCTATGCTGTCTGGGTGGGCATAGGCGCCGTAGGCACTGTCATCCTGGGTATTTTTCTGTTCAACGAGCCCACCAGCATGATACGCATGATCAGTCTGGGATTGATCATTGCCGGGATTATCGGTCTCAAGCTTGCTGCGCATTAAGGCAATCACTTCAGCGCAACAATGATTGCGCATTACTGGCGTGTATTTCATCCAGTATCACTGTAATGCCAGCCGTGTTAATACCAAGCATCTTGAGTAAAGGATCAAGCACCGTAGTCGTGACCGCCGTCAACAAGGGCAACACCAATCCCTTGACGACTTTATCGAGAACTCCCCCCAGATCCAAGCCCAATAGCTTGGTTTGCACATGCCCTTCAGTAGCAAATCCTGAAAGACTTTGCCCCACCCCGCTATAACTGTTCATTGTGCTAGGTAGATGAGATAACACTGGATGATCCACATTAAAGGTCATAGAGCTAGGGGCAGGTTGTGTCAGGGGTACATTCAGGCCAATTTCTGCGAGTGGAATCAGGCCAAGAAGTAGTGTGATCGAGCTTGGGCCATTGCCTGCACTATTGGTTAACCGCAATGCAGCCAATCCTGGATAAGCATCAATACCCACCTGGGTTTTACCATTCGTCAGTGTCCTGATTTCCCTTAACTCTGCTCGCCCTGGTGCCACATCAAACCTCAGCACTAAATCTACTTTCGCAAGTCCCAGCACATTGGCTTGAACACTGGTCTCTGTCCGCACCTGTGCTGTTCTTGCCACAGTACATGCTGTTCCAGCTGCCACAGTTGGAGGTCCAATCACAATTTGGGGTAACTGGATTACCTGAACATTGGTCGAAATATTCGCAATGCCAAGCAAGGAGATACCTAGCGGCAACTGAATAAAATTATTGCCATTGGCCAGCATGACGGCTGTATTGATCAGTGAAAGTAAACTCATGCTGGTAGCAGCAACAGAGTTCAAGTCTGGATTACTGACCTTGATCACATTGCCAAGGTTGATCTTGGTTTGATTCACTGCAGCGGTGGCCAATGTGGTGACGGCAGCCAACACCTGCGGATTGGCACTACTTCCTTGCTGGGTGACTGCCACCTTGATTAAATTTAAAACCTGGTTAATACCGAGTGATGTATCGAGCAGCTTGGAGACGGAACCAATAGTGGGATCGGCTTTGACCAGATCCATCAATTTGATATTGCTGTTAGCCAGCCCTTGATAGGATGCCAGGCTGAGATTGATATTGGTGCCCAATACCCGGCCCAGTAGGGAATTAAGCAGCGCCGAGTCAGAGGTATTGAGGCTCACCAATGTAGAACCCACATGAAAAGAGGCCCAGGGAGTACGAATTGCACCCACGGCTTCAGCCCGCAAGAGCACCTGCTGATTGTAAATACCACCCGCAAACAGGCTGGCTGGCACTTGCTGGGTCGCAACCACATGTACTGCACGGCGCTCACTGCCAGCAGTAAATACACGTAAGCCATTATTGCCGGTTTGATAGCTTCCCAGCTCTATTCTATTCGGGGCTTGGGCCAAATTTCCTTTATAGCCATTGGCTACGGCTGTATTTTGCGCGGCAGTATGCACCAGCGTTTGTATGTTCTGATTGTTTTGTAAACACCCGCCAACCTGACGCCCGGCTTCAATCGCCGCCATATCGGCCACATGCTGCAAGTGCCGTTTCAGCATCCACAAGCGGCCACTGTCAACCACCAAGGCCGTAAACAACACGGCCAGCATGAGTATGATCACGCCAAACAGGCCGATAGCACCCCGCTGATTATGTCTTGAGACAAACAGAAGGTGGTTCATTGCCGCGTATTGTTAAATTGGCCTGGGTCAAAGCGCTCGGGAATCGGGCGGGTGAAACTATCCAGGTAGCGCTTGTGTATATTGTCCATCGCCGGGCCAGACAACGTTTGCTTATTGGGAGATGCCTGCTCACCCTCGCGCTGCAATGCAAGCCAGGACTCGGTTTGCGTCAATGGGCTTACCTGCTGCGGGGTGGCTTGTTCAGCCGCCATGACTGATGAACTACTCAATATGGTAAGGCAATAGACACTGGCGATATACATCGATGTTTTACTCATTGAACAACCTCCAGCCTGGGACTTAAAATACCGGTACAAATCTGCGTATTGCCATAGCACCCACCGAGAGAGAATTGTTGACGCTGACTATCCTTGAAAGCTGGCATACCACTTTCATCCCGTATGCTTTGCAGGCTAGCATCGCTGATATTGAAATCCCGGGCTATCTGGCTGGCCTTCTCGTCCTGCCCCATCTTGTACATGAGCATGATGAGATTA
The DNA here is from genome assembly GCF_020532675.1 of Methylobacillus gramineus. Taxonomy (GTDB): domain Bacteria; phylum Pseudomonadota; class Gammaproteobacteria; order Burkholderiales; family Methylophilaceae; genus Methylobacillus; species Methylobacillus gramineus. Next base: position 984,080 of record NZ_JAJAVE010000001.1, read on the forward strand.
TGGATAGCCAGGCGATTATTACCATCAAGCTCAATTGCTGTCAGCAGCTCACTCAAGGCGGTCTGTGTGTCACCAAACCTCATCAATGCATAGCCGTAATCACCGCGGACACGGCTGTCCACAGGCAACAAATTGCTGGCAGAACGCAGATAACTGGTCGCCGCCTCATGCTGCTCCTGCATTTCAGCCAATAGTCCCAACCCCTGATAAGCCAGCCCGCTCATGCAGGTGGAAGTCAATTGATGATAAAGCTCACTGGCAGGCTGGAACTGCCCGGTCTGGCGCAGTGCATGGGCGCGATAAAGCTTGGCTGGCGGTGAGTCAATTTTGGCCGCATCTAGAAATGCCAGCGCGGCATATGCCTTTCCCTCCGCCAGCACGCGGCCTATCATTTCAAGTTGTGTCTTGTCTTCCTGCGTTACCTGCTCACAGGCTGGCGGCCCAGCCTTTGCCTGCTTGGCATCGGCCAGCGCAGCCCATGCGGGCAATAGCAGGCTGATACACAATACACACTGACTCCATCTGGCTTTATTCATAGCCTACCCCTGTGCACTCAATGCCTTGCCCAGGCCGATAAAGCCAGGGCCGGCGATAAAAATCATCAATGCCGGAAACATGAACAGCATCATCACTATTGTCATCTTGGCCGAGAGTTTGCTGACATATTCACGCAACTCGGAGAACTGCCGCTCCTCCACCAGTGCAGCATATTTCATGATGGAGTCACGCACGTTACCGCCCTGCTGCGCCACCTGCCGCAACATGGCAATTGCTTCGGTCAACTCGGAAATATCCAGCATATGCGTCATGCCCAATAAAGCCTCACTTCTATCCTGCCCGGTGCTAATGCGCGCCAGTACACGATGCAACTCCTGCGCAAGCTCGGGCATGATGTCATCTGCCTGCTCCACCATGATGCGCAGCGCATGTTCCATTGACAGGCCGGAATCAAACAACATGACCAGCAAGTGCAGGAAGGTACTGATCTCCTTACGAATCAGCTTGCGTCGACGCGCTGCCAACCAGCGCAAGACATTGCGGATCGCAATATAAAATAGCGCAAAGCCAAACAAGGCAAATACCACACCCTCGGCTATTTCTTTACCCTGCACTATCATCACCAGCAACACCGCACCTGCGGTGATGGCTGGCCCCAGCCTGATCATGGCATTGAAGACAATCCTCGCCCTGCCCTTGAACCCGGCCTGGACCAGAAGCTTGAGAATATCCATATCCTTACTGGAAGGCATAAGGGAAAGACGATCAATGAATTGTTCAATCCCACGCTTGGGAGACGGCAGATGGAGACGTTTTTTGCGCCCGAATATGGCATCAAAACGTCCCTGCGCATCCTGTCTGCCATTCAGTGAAAACTCAGCAAATATCAGTAGCAGGCCTCCTGCCAGCAAAATAATCACACTCACAGCAATCCAGATATTCATGGTTATATGCTCTTCATCATGCGCCAGAAAATGAGGATGCCTATCCCCTGCATCGCCAGCGCCACTTTGAATATCAAAGCACCCGTATCATCGTCCAGCATCATGTCGATATACCCTGGATTGCCGATATACATATAGGCCACGATAAGCAGTGGCACCAGGGACAAGACCCATGCAGTAACCTTGGTCTCTCCCGTCATGGCGGCCAACTCACGCTCAGCCTGTTCGCGCTGCCGTATCATGTGCACTACGCTCTTCAAGAGCTCTTGTGGCGAGCTACCATAATTACTGCTGATGCGGACCGCCAATGCGATCAGACCAAGTTCCTTGATGCCATGCAAATCGGCTGCCCTCTGCACCGCCTCAGCAAAGCTCACCCCCAGATCAGTCGCTCGCGTTACCCTGTCCAGCACTGAACGCAGCGGCATATCGATGTCTTCACTCACAATACGCACCGCACCTTCCAGGCTTCTCCCTGCTGAAAGCGCGCGCGATACCTGGTCTATAAACAAGGGGATTTGCGATACGATCACCCGGCGACGGCGACGCAAGCGCATATATGGCACCACCACCAGCAAGGTGAAGCCTGTCAGTGATGTCAGCACTACAGACTGCCAAAACAGGAAGTGCAGGCTCGTCAATATAAACACCATCAGTATCAGGCCTGCGAGGACTGCCAGATGCCACGGGGCAAGCTCGAAACCCAGCATGACAGAAATGCGCAACTCCAGCCTCTCAAGCCAGGTTTCACCTTGACCCAGCAAATGCTGGTCCCGCAGACCAAAATGAGGCAGCGCCTGCTCAAAATTGTGTCGCACCTTGTCGTGCGTCAGTTTCTGCTTGCTCGCAGACCACAGTAGCACCGCGAGCACCAGGAGCATGAGGCAGAACGAGAAGATGAGCCATGTATTCATCGTTGATTCCTAGCTACAGGCCAGTGCATCACGTAACTTGGGATTATTGGGAGTCACTGCCTGACTGAAAAACTTGTCCATGTCAGCGTTGTAGCTAAACAACTCATTGGTCACAAACTGGTCGTCACGGATACCGACAACCTCCACCACAGAAGTCACACGCCGTTTACCATCAGGCATGCGGGTAACCTGGATAATCAGCTCTATGGCAGCAGCGATCATTTTGCGCATGGTCACTTCCGCCCCCTGAAAACCAGCCAGACCTGCCAGGGTTTCAAGACGCAACAAGGCATCATTCGGGTTATTGGCATGCACCGTACTCATGCAGCCTTCATGGCCGGTATTCATTGCCTGCAGCATGTCCATCACCTCCTTGCTGCGCACCTCACCGAGAATAATGCGGTCTGGGCGCATACGCAGCGCATTGCGCACCAGATCATGGGCAGATATCTCACCCATGCCATCCAGATTCTGCGGGCGTGTTTCGAGGCGCACCACATGGTCATGTGCCAACCTCAACTCGGCCGCATCCTCTATCGTGACAATACGTTCACCCACCGGGATGGAACGACTCATAAAATTCAGCATGGTGGTCTTGCCTGCCCCTGTACCCCCACTGATGATGGTATTGACCCGACGCTCAGTAGCATTCGTGAGAAAACTCAACATCTGCGAATTCAGGGTACCGTATGCCAGTAAATCGCTCCCCAGAATGGGAGACTTGCGAAATTTACGGATGGACATGCAAGGGCCATTCAGTGCCAGTGGCGGAATAATCACATTGAGCCGGCTACCATCTGGCAGGCGCGCATCCACTGTCGGGCTGGCTTCATCCACACGTCGCCCCAATGGAGACAGGATACGGCGTATCACGCGTAGCACATGGTCGTTGTCAATAAAGCGTAACTGAGTTTTCTCCAGCTTGCCCTTGCGCTCGACAAAAATATCCTTGGCACCATTGACCAGTATGTCGTTGATACTGTCATCCTTGATCAAGGCTTCTAGCGGGCCAAAACCGGCCAGCTCATCCACCATGTCTTCTGTCAACTGTTTGAGATCATAGGCGCTTACCACCAGCTGTTTATCGGCAACGTAGCGATACACCTTGCTGTTGATATAGGTGAACATCTGCTGCTTGGACATACCCAGCAAGTCGGTCCTGTCCTGCTCGATCTCGGCAATCAGGTAGCCATGCAGCAATAGCTTGGTATCCTGCGATTTTTCCGCAGTCTTGAGATCGTACTGATACTCAGAGATTCTCATGATCGCCCGCTACCGTCTGGAAAAATTCAATTCAGCCAACAGGCGCTGCACATTTGCCATTAGGCCGGACTTAGATGGAGGCTCCCGGCTTTCCATCACTACTTGCACCAGCTCACGTACTTTGGTGGCGTAGAGGCTCTTGGGATTTTGCTCGAAAATACTGTCTCCGGTATTGACCGAGGCTAGCCTGACCATGCCAGCGGGAGGCAGCAGACAAAGCACAGGTAAATCAAAGGAACTGGCAATGCTGTTGGCATCCGGCATCATGCGGCCCAGATAATGATCCAGCACCAATCCTGTGTTCTGCAATTCCAGTTTTTGCGCGCGCAACGCTTTCAGTAATTCGTAATTTCGTTTGCAACTTGGCACACTCTGTTCGGCAACCAGGATGGTACGGTCCACCGTCGAAAGCAAAATCTGCAGGAAATCCACCCGCGTCACACCACCCAGGTTGATGACAATCTGCGAGAAGCTCTTGCGCAAGGTGCGCAGCACTGTGTAGATATCGGCGGGAGAGATGCGGAAGTCATCTTCGGGATCTTCCGGCATGGACAACACCGTCAGACCAGACTTATGCCTGGCAAAACCGGTGTCGATCAGGGTGGCATCAATACGTGCCAGGTTAGTCATCACATCAACAAAACTGTATTTCGCTGTCACCCCCATGAATAACAGACTGTCAGCGTGAGGCGTACCCAGATCGACCAGCAGTGTGGGTTCCCTTTCCTGCAATGCCTGGGCAAGATGGATGGCCAACATCACGGAGTCCGTACCGGGACGTGCGTTGATAATGGCGGTAATCTTTCCCGTGGCCTGCTGTGGAATAGCATATTCGCGCCTGATCAGGCTGTAACGACCCAATACCGACAGCAGCTCATTCTCCTTACTGCCGACGCGCATGAAATCACGGGCGCCAGCCCGCATGATCGTCAATAGCAACTGTTCGTCGGCAGTATCCGCCAACGCCAGCACAGGCAGATCTGGCCTGGTGGCACTGATTTCCTCAATGAAGGCCACTTCCTGCAGAAAGGCAGGCGACAACACCACCTCCTGGCGAAAATCCTGAGAGCGCATATGCAGCAGTACTGCATTGATATTGACTGCTTCCACCAGTTGCAACACCTTGGGGATATTCTGCTCCTCCACAAAGATGAACTTGCTGGCATGATCGGATATCCCCTTCAGCCAGCGTATGCACTCATCGCCATTGCTTACTACGATGTAATTTCTGCTATCTGGCATTATCGTGACATCCCTGTTGAACTGGATTTGGGATAAGCCTCGCGCGACAGGAAAAACTCGCTGAAGGAAGGCTTGTAATCCTTGAGTTCCTTGCCTGGCAACTCAGGTAAGGCAGCATTGCGCGCAATGGGTCGCACCAATCTCGGCGTCACCACCATCAACAACTCCTTGTCCTCCCGGTCAAAACGCTTGGAACTGAAAAATGCACCGATAATCGGGATATTGCCTAGCCAGGGCATTTTGTCGATATTGTTGACCGTATTACGACTGACCATGCCGCTGATCACAAAACTCTCACCATTACCTAATGACACGCTGGTTTCAGTACGTCGTACCTTGAGGCCTGGCACTGATACACCCCCCGTTTGCACGGCATTGGCAAAGTCCAGCTCACTCACCTCAGGAGCGACTTTCAGAAATATCCGCTCCCCACTGAGTATGGTGGGCGTCAACATCAGCCTGACGCCGTACTCCTTGTAGCGTATGGTGATCGCGCTATCTGAACCACCGCCGGTACGAATCGGCACTGGGAATTCGCCACCAGCCAAGAAAGTAGCCGTCTGGCCAGAAATTGCGGACAAAGAAGGCTCAGCCAGGGTATAAGCAAACCCATTGGTTTCAAGGACGCTGATGGTGCCCAGCAAACCGGAACCATGATTGCCCAATACCAGATTGAACGCATTCAATACCGGTAAAAACCCAGAACCACTTGAAAAGTTAAAACCACTATCAGTATTTTCCACGCCAGATAAGGTACCGGGTGGGGATACCACCCCAAATCCCTCGTGGCTTCGGCTATTGCGCCCCATCAGAAAACCAAAGCGCATCGCATTCTGCCGACTGACCTCCACCACTTTGATATCAATCTGCACGTGGCTATCAAAGCCACTGCTGGACACATCCAGTACGCCCTTGCGATCTTTTTGCAAGGATTCCACCGCACGCGCATGCTCCTCCAGCGATTTCGCCTCGCCGACCAGTGCCAGCCCATTGCCTGCAGCCTCCACTTGCAGGTCACCTGCCTGGGCAGCATTCAAACCCTGCGCCTCTACTGCGGATGATGGTGCAACGGTAATGTGCAACACGCGCCCCGGTTGCGTGGTATTGCCATCCCACAGGCTGATTTCGGTAGCACCAACCGCTTTCGGGATCATCATCAAGGTCTTGGGGTTGATCAGCGTCACGGCCACCACCTCAGGATTAACCACCGCCACGCGTTGCAAGACCACGGGATGCTCATAGAGCTTTTGCTGGCCCAGACTTAGATTGATCTCTTCAGCACATGCGCCCTGCCCCAGCAGGCACAAACTCATCCCGAACAGCCAGGAAAAATGGCCAATGCCCCGCTCCCTCAAGTTAAACGCTGTCATTTATTGTCCTTTGAAGCTGACAGTTTCGGTCTTTTCACCCGCATGAATAATGACACTGGTGACAGTTCCCTTCGCCGGAGCTGCCAATTGGCGGACCGGCCTGGGCAATTCGGTTGTTACCGCTGCTGGCTTGCCTGTTGAAAGCTCAGACAATCGTACAAAATCACTCGCAATACCGGATTTTTCCAAGGCAGCACCACGTAGAGACAAGCGCAAGGTACCGCCACTGGATGCCAACATGAGGCGGGCAACATCTTCTTCCTTGACGGCAAGTACAGCAGAGTGACCACTCATTGCCTGTGCCTTGCCCGTATTACTATTACCAGCAATCAAGGGCGTGGCGGCCGGGGGAGCGTTTGAGGAGGCTGGGTCACTCTGCTGCAAGGTCTCACCGTAACTGATGACCCGTACATCCTTGAGGATGGATTGGGCTGAACTGTCCGTGGACAAACCATTACTGGTATTGAGGTAGACCAGCACATCAACATGATCGCCTGGCTCGACAAAGCCACCGACACCGATCACTTCGTCAACCTTGATGGCGACTCCGCGTTCACCAGGCTTGAGTAGCTGGGCAGCTTCACCGCGCCTGGGAAAATGACTGGGCAACAGCAGACTGCCTTTACTGATGTCAGTGCCTACTGTACGTCCAATCAAATCTGCGGTGGATTGATAGGCCAGAGGCGTTTGCGTCTCGCTGTCTGCCAAGGTCAAGTCTTCAGGCTTCAATGCATGCCCGGCAGGAATATCCTGACTTGCCACCACTTGTGCATACTTCGCCACTGACAGTGTGGCAGGAGCGACTGCATCAGGCTGCTGGCTCACCCTGACACCATACCAGCCCAACAACACTGCCCCGATTAGCAAAAAAACTGCTGTGATTCTTAATGCATTTCCGCTCATTTTTATTATGTCCCGCTCTTAGAAACCAGCTTAATCATCAGAATCAGACAAGACTCACCCAGGCATTTCCTTGTAAATTAAGTGGCATGGGCAACATGGGGCCATAGCCAGGAATATTCAGGATAGGAATCACCGGGTTAGTGTTGTAATTGAGGTACATCACCCTGACAGTGACCGCATTACCAGCAACCTCTACCACTACCTTGCTGTTATTGATACCGAGCACATGATCACGAATACGTTGCGGCATCCATGTCAAAGAACTGCTCACGGTACTTCTCACCCTGGAAGAAACGCCATTGTTGGCATAGAGTGCTGAGCTGCTATAGGCCATGGGGTCGACCGCGATTGCCGAACGCGCCCCTTCTGAGGCAGCAAATACAAAAGAGGACTGCAACAGGAACACGATGGAGTAAGTCACCAGAGCATAAAACAAGGTGAAGAACAGCATGAAGAGCATGGCAAACTCAATGGCCGCTGCCCCCGATTGCTGGCGTTTATGTGCAAGATTCAGATTTGCCATGATTGCATCCCCCATAATTCCGGAAACAGCACTGCCACGCACATGCCCAGGGCCAGCGCAGCACCAAATGGGATATAACGGCGCTTGCGTTCCCGTGGTACAAGCGGCATCCAGCCAAGAGCAATCAATTGGTGACTGAAATACCACCATGCCATCAGCACACTTAACACCCCAAGTGAGGCCAGGACAAAACTGGCCACTACCACCTTGAAACCGCACAAAACAGCAATGGCAGCCAGTAACTTGACATCGCCCCCACCCAGGCTATGACTGGCATAGCCCGGAATCGTCAATAAAAAAGCCACGGCCAGCCCCCAAAGGGCAGAGGAAACAGGCTGGCCGTAGTAAGTCTGTCCCGCAATCACCACATAACCCAGGCCAAACAACAAGGCTCCCAGGCTAAGTGCGTTGGGAATTCTGCGTTGGGTGAAGTCATAAAAACTGATGATGCCAGCCCAAACAGATATGATCAAAATTGACATACGGTTAACTATTTAACGTATCAATCAATATATTAAGCTGGAGGTACAAGTGCATTTTGAATACTCTGGAAAATACCTTTCACTGCATTTCCGACAGGAGTGACGAAAACTGAGAGCACCACGGCTACCATCGCAGCAATCAAGGCATACTCAATACCGCTCGCCCCTTCCTCATCGTGATACAGATTAACCAGGCATTGCTTTATCGTTGCTATCATTTTCATTCTCCTTGCATGGACTAGAAACACCACTGGACTTTACGCTTGCGCAAGCCCAGTGCTTAGGCATCACCACTACTGCAAATTTGATAAATGTGATAAATATGATATTCCCTCAATTTACTTATCGTCAAGCAGGGAATGTTCTTTAGGCTGCAAAACAAGGGAGGAGAACAAACAGGAAAAAAAAACGGCTGAGAATCATCTCAGCCGTTTTTTTAAGTATTACCGCTCATTAGTCATCATATTTGAGATATTTGAAGCGTACATCCTCATTGGGTGTTCCTTCCAGTGCACCCGCTTCCTTCCCGGGTTGCCACTGGATCACCGATTCAATCTTGCGGGCAAGCTCCCAATCCTTGTCGGTAATCCCTTTGGCACTGTGTGTACATAGCTTGACGATGACAAAGGCATAGGAAACCGTCAGGTCAGGATGATGCCAGGCCGCCTCAGCCAGGTGCCCTACGGTATTCACTACCATCAGGGTAGCTTTCCAGCCACTGGTTTTGTACTTGCGCCTGATCCAGCCATCCTCATAATACCAATGGGGCAGCTCGGCTTTGAGCACAGACTCTATCTCGGCTTCGCTATACACACGTTCATTAGATTCACTCATCGATTTTCCTTTCTCAATTCCAGGAACATCTGACCGGCAAGCCAACACGTTCCAGCTCGTCGTAGACAAATCCCTCACTAAAGGCAACACAGTCTTGCCGCCCTACTACCCAGGTATTAAAGGCTTTGCCTGCAATATGGTCACCAAAACCGGCATCAACAAACCCTTCCTTGGTCAGCTTTTCCAGCGAAACCTGCTGATCTGCATCGGGCCGTGAGGACTTGACCAGAATCAGGTGTTCAGCATTGAGCTTGGCGGCCAAGTGAGCAGCCAGACTGTCAGATGTAATTTCCCAGTTCATGGGAATGGTGTCATCGGCACATACCATATCGCTGGGCAACCACACAATCCCGCGATGCTGCCAGCCACGCTCGGCGATTTCCAGCTCGCTGCGTGCCGTCACCAGGCGCGGACTAAGGCCTGTCATCAGGACACCATACTGATCCATCGCCATGACTGCCATGCGATGAGCGGTAGCATCATCAATGCCGCTACTGATCTGGGCATCCCGTACAGCATCGGCAAAAATCCCGCCGCCCGGCACAATCAACACCTTGCCATCCCCATGACGGGCCACCGTATCCAGCCAGATATTCAACTCTGGAGACCCTAACAGACTGCCGCCGAGCTTAATGACCCACATGTTGATTTCCTCGGAAATACTCTACAAGTTGCAGCATAGTCGACGCCTTATCCCAAGTTTCGCGATATTCTTTATCCGATTCGGAATCAGCCACAATCCCGCCTCCGGCCCAAAAACGTATTTCGCCAGCAGAGTACACTGCTGTGCGTATGGCAATATTGGTGTCCATATTGCCATCAAACCCGATATAACCGATAGCCCCACAATAAATTCCGCGGCGATGCGGTTCCAGCTCCTCAATGATCTGCATGGATCTCAGTTTGGGGGCACCCGTGATGGAACCACCAGGGAAACAGCCTCTGAGCAGGTCTATCGCCGTATGCTCCCCCTCCAGCTTGCCTGTCACGATGCTCACCAGGTGATGCACGTTGGTATAGCTTTCCAGGGTGAACAAACGATCAGCCTTGACTGACCCTGTGGCGCAACTCTTGCCAATATCATTGCGCAGCAAATCGACAATCATCAGATTTTCCGCACGGTCCTTCAAGCTGTGTTGTAACGCTGTCGCCTGCGCATGATCTTCTGCAGGGTCACTGGAACGTGGCCGTGTACCTTTGATAGGACGGGTTTCTACATGACGTCCACTCACTTGCAAGAAACGCTCTGGAGAGCCAGACAACACCTGCAGGCCGGGTAAATTCATGAAGGCAAGAAATGGGGCTGAACCTACGCTGCGCAACCGTTGATAGGCAATCCAGCTATCGCCTTCCGCCTGTGCGCTAAAACGCTGTGCAAGATTGACCTGGTAGCAATCTCCCTCATGAATGTAGTGCTGGATTCTGTCAAATGCGCGCTCGTAAGCCGGAAGATCGAGATTGGAGGCTGTGTCTGACATGACATGAAATGAGGATGCAGATGCTAAGTGAGGAGTCGGGTCAGCAAACAGAGTACACAGATCAGACCAGCGGTTGCGCGTTTCTTCATGCAGAGTAGAGGACACCAACCAGGTCTTTTGTTCGCGATGATCCACCACCACCGCCCAGTCATAGATGCCCACCATCATTTGCGGAATATGCTCACCATCAATCGCATGTGCTGGCAGTTTTTCAAGGCGTCGAGCCAGATCATAACCAAAATAGCCCACTGCCCCTCCTGTAAAAGGCAGATCTCCCGGCAGCCTGGCGTATTGCTGCAACACCTGCTTCAACAATGCAAATGGATCTTCCGTGGAAATGCGTTGACCATGTTGATCGTGAATTTCGGTCTCATGACCCTGAGTGGAGAATGTCATCACCGGATCAGCGACCAGAATATCGTAGCGGCCATAATCGTTATATGGTCGGCCACTATCGAGATAAATAGCCCATGGCCGTTGCGCAATCCGTGCAAACAGCGTGGAGCTATCGGATTGATAGGGGAGTTCTTGTCTTAACATGTTCACTTTATGCCCAGGTTGGCCACGGCATATGCAGGCAGGCATACCCCCGCCCAATTACGTACATTATCGGATTCAGCTTTTAGCAATGAGCTGACATCAATGAATTCATGACCCAATTGCTGGGCCAGTTCGCGCACAAGAAAAGTACCGACGCCGGCGCCAATAAAAGGAGTTCCAGGCGCAATCAAATTGCGCGAAAGGTGACGCAAGGCCGCGCGACGCAACAGCCCCAGCTGTTGCTGCTTGAAAGCCTGCGCCAAATGCACCCAGGCGGCACTGTCTGCATCTGCAGAGTCTCGCCCTACCATGCGTGCCAAACGGCGATTAGTTTCCTCAATCGACTTGCCTGCGCCATCTGCAGTGGCAGCCATATCCTCCATCGGATCCAGATCCCCTGTGAGACGGTACACATCTGCAGTGGTCGCAAAATGCTCAGCGGCCACATTCTGCCACTCACCCGCAAAAGTAATACTGGAGGCCAATGCCATCAATGAGCTACGGATCACACCGGTATAGATCAACTCTTCCCGCTGCATTCGATCAGCATCACTAATGCCCAGGTTGGCCGGAATCCCATCATGCAGCAAAACAAAATCAGCAGTCGTACTGCCAATATCAATAAACAGGCCCTGCTTTAACTTGCTTGCAACAAAGGCAGCACTTGCCAGCCAGTTGGCCGAGGCAATCGCATTAACCTGGGCCTTGATATGCTCAAACGTGACGAAACCACTCTTGCCTGCAAAGAAAAGTACTTCATCGCCCAGCTGAGCCTTGATGCGGCCAGCAATTTCCAGCACGCCTGTCGGCCGATCAGGAAAGATATCCGCCAGCTCACCAGTCATTGTGACCACATGCGTAGCCTCAACCGGGCCAACACGTTGCAGCACTTGTTCAATGGCTTTATCCAGCTCGCCCAAGCCATGCCATAACGGGCAAGATAACTGCATGACATTGACCGCTATGCCATCAGTTTTAATCAACGCGGCCTTGAGATTGGCACCGCCGATATCCCAGCCGAGGATAAACTTCTGTGTAGACTGTATCGGTTCAGACATTCAATTTGACTTCGACTCTATTGCGCTGCAAATCCTGCGGCAGCTGGAGTTGCTCATTATAGAACAACTCCAGTATCAGGCGTGCCGGGTTATGGCCGATTGCGCCATGCAAGCCAGCATATGAGGTCGTCAAGCGCGGGTTCACCTCCAGCATATGCACTTGTTGCTGCTGATCTACTATCACATCAATACCGACATAGCCAAACAACTGGGGCATGGCCTGGGCTACTTGAGAGGCAATGACAGTAAATTGCTGCCAGCAATCCGCCATGCCATTCAGCACACTGCCCGAATAGCTGAAACTATCATTCTCAAGCTGAACGTTTTGCTGGTTACAGCTTAATACCCATGCGTGCCCATGCTTGCAGAGCATGGAAATACTGGCCGCGTGCCCCTCGATATAGGGCTGTATGATATGGCTGACCAATCGGCCCTGCCTGAGCCATTCCAGCAATTGTTCCTGGTGCTCAAAGTAATGACTATCTTCACAACCCGCACCATCATCAGGCTTTGCTACCCAGGCAGACGCAACCGGCACACTGGGAAAGTGATGGCTATCCACCACAGTCATTCCTGCGGCATGCAATAATTGAAAGGTAGCGTATTTGCTGGACGCAATCTTCACCACCTCTGCCGGGCTGGACAAAGAGCACTTGCCCAATAACGCAATCATCTGAGAAAGACGGTATAAGACCCCATCGCTCTCAGGAGCGACCGGCCATACCAGATCCGCCTCCAGCATGGCCTGCTGCCAGATTGGCCAAGGATCAGTTTGCGCTGGCAATATCTCTACGTGTTCCACATTGTCAGGCACAGGCAAACGGGCATCACTGACAATCATGACCTCGACATTATCAATGGAAGCCAGGTCATGTAGCAGCGCATCGCGCATGAGCAATGCTTCCTGCGCCAGGGACCCTGGAAGTTCCTCGCGGTATAATCCACCGCTAGTGATGTACTCACAGACAAAAATTTTCACAGGTTTTTGTTCAGGCATGAAATATGAAGGAAGATGAGTGAAAGTTATCCCAGTAATCGACTTGATGCATGGGCAGGTCGTGCATGCCAAAAAAGGCGAACGTCAACATTATCAACCTATACAGTCAGCGCTTTGCAATTCCAGCGCGCCTCTAGATATCGTGGCGGCTTTGCTGGAATTATACCCATTCAAGCAGATGTATATTGCGGATATTGATGCCATACAACAACGAGGCAATCACAGCGGCACGATTGCCGAAATTACCAAAGCCTACCCTCAATTGGAAATCTGGCTGGATGCAGGCATATCATCGGTGGCGGATCTGGCTACCTGGACTGACCTGAATCTTCAAATAATCATAGGTAGCGAGAGCCTGTCTGACCTTAACACTTATCAGGCAATTGCTCAGGCATGTAATGCGCGCTTTACGCTTTCACTGGATTTCAGCCTGGCTGGCTATCAAGGCCCGGCAGAATTACTCAGCAATATTGAGTTATGGCCAGACAATGTGATCATCATGACGCTACAGCAGGTAGGCAGCCAGGCGGGCCCAGATTTCGACAGGCTCAAGGCTTTTAAACAAGAGCACTTCCATCTGAACATTTATGCCGCAGGTGGCACACGCCATCTGCAGGATGTAATGCATCTGGCACAACTGGAGATTGCGGGTGTATTGGTTGCCAGTGCCTTACATCATGGCAGCCTAAGTGCGACAGAACTGTTCAAGATCAACCCAGCAAGTCACCATCCAGGCCAGCACTGAATCGCCTCGATCAGCCAAAAAGAAAACGCCCCAACATTTACATGCCGGGGCGTTTTTTCTACTAGCCTAACCTGTTATCCAGGTTAGCACTCCACATCAAGCAATTACTTAGCTTGGAATGGGTGAGCAGATTCCTTATATGCCTTCAGTACATCAGCAACCTTAGGCTCGCGAGCTACAGCGCTCTTGATAGCTTGCTTAGTCGCTTGGTAGTTCCACTCTTGGATACGCTCGTCAAGATCAGCACGGCTGTCGATAAATACGCCTACAGAGATGAATACGTCATCAGCTTCTTCTTGAGGAATAGTGCCATCAGCAACACAATCCATCACAGCCAAAGCGATACCACGTTGTGCTGGGCCAAACATTTGAACAGCTTGCTTACCGTTCTTGATAGTTACTTTATTGAACATTACAGTCGCTGGCTTAACCATCAGGTTAGGTGCAACAATAGCCAACAGGCCATTTACGCCTTCTTTTTGGTCAGTAAGCGTACGGCAGAAAGCATCTTCTGCAGCGCTACCACGTGGGCCAATAATCAGATCGATGTGAGCTACGTTCAGCAGGTCAAGGCCGCTGCCGTCAGGACGATTGTCAATAACAAGAGCTTCACCTACTAAAACACGATCAATAACTGCCATTTCATTCTCCAATATAAAGTTTCCGTAGAAACAAGCCTGACATTGCCGGGTTAGCTATGCCATAAAGTGCTTTACGTCTGTTTAACGCCAAGCCGAAAATTTGGTTGATATTATACATTGTTTATGAAATTCATGTGAATTGTCACACGATTCATTTGCTTCCATACCAACCAATATACAAAACGCCTCGAAGAGCTTGCTATTCATGCCTAAAAGAGCATCAATCGCTCACACGATGGCGATTAGTACATCCTGCTTCCTGATAAGTTCACCAGCAGTAAAAATATCGGGGTAAAAACAAAAAACCCGAAAAATCTATGATCAATTTTCCGGGTTTTCGATTACTTATCTTCTTGCAAGATTACTCAAGGTTAGCGTGAATAGCACGCATACCCTCTTCAGTCAGTCCTTTTTGATCCACCAGCTTGGCAATGGTAGATTCGAGGAACAACAAGGTAGACAGCTCAAAGATGGTTCCCATTGGCATGCCGTGGGTCTTATCAAAGGCATGTGCATCGTTACCGCCAACTGGCACTACCAAGTCAGCCAATTCCGCCATTGGCGACTGTGCCTTCATGGAAATTACAGCAATCTTGGCACCTTGGCTCTTGGCTTTTTTCAGCAGGGGAAGCAGAGTCTCGGTTCCACCGGAACCAGAGATCACGATGAACAAGTCACCAGCCTGGATACTGGGAGTAACAACCTCACCCACCATGCTGACTTGGTAACCCGCGTGTACAAGACGCATGGCAAAGAAACGGGATACCAACAAGGAACGGCCAGCACCACCAATGAAAGTGCGACCAGCACCCTCAACCAGGGACAAAATCTGGTCTTCAAAACCTTCTGCAGTGCTGTTCAAGACACTGGTCAGCTTGTTAACAACAAGCTCTTGATATTTATTCATAGCAATCACCTTAATTTAAACGATGATGAATTGTAAAAAGCATAATAAAAAATCCACCAACTTAGCTCAGGGAGCTATGTATGGTGGATTTTTATTTTAGCTAGGCTTTAGCGAAAAATTACTTAGCCAGGCCAGTGATTTCAGCAGCAGCAGCAGCTGGATCAGCAGCACCGTAGATAGCAGCGCCAGCAACGATGATGGTAGCACCAGCATCTTTAACTTGTGCAACAGTAGCTGGCTTAACGCCACCAGCAACAGAAACTTCCAGACCCAGGTTCAGGCCAGTTACAGTTGCCAGGTCAGCGAAAGGAGTTTGACCAGCAGCTTGTTGATCAAGACCAGTATGAACACCAATAATGTGTGCACCCAGCTTAGCAACTTCCTTAGTACGAGCAGCCTTGTCAGATACGTTGATCAGGTCAACTTGAGCTTTCTTGCCGTACTTGTTAGCTGCGTCGATTACGCCTTTGATTGTACCCAGATCAGCTACACCCAGAACGGTAACGATGTCAGCACCAGCCTTGTAGAAAGGCTCAGCTTCGTAGAAGCCAGCATCCATAGTCTTCAGGTCAACCAGGATCTTGTTGTTTGGGAACTTAGCACGCAGAGTTTCCAGCAACTTGATACCGTTATGCTTGATACATGGTGTACCGATTTCAAGAATGTCAACGTGTGGGGCTACTTTTTCAGCCAGCGCTACAGTTGCGTCGAAATCCAATGAATCTAATGCCATTTGTGTCGATGCCACGATACTTCCTCCAATAGGGTTACAAATTTAATACTACTTAAAACAACTTTTCATACAAAAAGCGGAACATCAATCTTAATCGTCAAAACGACCGGATGTCAACGCATATCAGCCCCAACATCCGGAGTGCAGAATTACAACTTTTCTGCAAGTGCCTTTTCAAGCTTGTTTTGATCCACAACAAAACCACGAATGCCTTCAGCCAGCTTTTCAGTAGCCATTGCATCTTCGTTTTGGTCAAAACGGAATTCCTTCTCTGTCAGCAGAGCAGGACGTTCGGTGGTAGCACCATTGTCCACCAGCAAGCGTGGCAGGTTGCCTTCAGTGGCTTTCAATTCTTCCAGCAGGTTAGGCGACACTGTCAGGCGGTCACAACCAGCCAGCGCAGTGATTTCACCAATATTACGGAAAGAAGCACCCATCACCACTGTCTTGTAGCCGTGCGCTTTGTAGTAAGCGTAGATATTACGTACAGAGACTACACCTGGATCAGTTTCAGAAGTGTAAGCCTCACCAGTCTTCGCCTTGTACCAGTCAAGAATACGGCCAACGAATGGAGAAATCAGGAATACGCCAGCTTCAGCACAGGCACGTGCTTGAGCAAAGCTGAACAACAGGGTCAGGTTGCAGTTAATGCCTTCTTTTTCAAGAATTTCACCCGCCTTGATACCTTCCCAAGTGGAAGCCAGCTTGATCAGTACGCGGTCTTTGGAAATACCAGCATCAGCATAAAGCTTGATCAGCTTACGGCCCTTTTGCACCATGGCATCTGTATCAAAAGACAGACGTGCATCCACTTCGGTGGAGATCTTGCCTGGAATATGCTTGAGGATTTCCTGACCAATCAATACAGCCAACTTGTCAGCTGCATCTTCAATTTGTTGGGCCTTATCGTTGCTTTGGGACTTGGCATAAGCAATCGCTTCGTCGATCAGCGGAGCGTATTGTGGCAGTGTGCTTGCCTTCAGCAACAGGGATGGATTGGTTGTTGCATCGTAAGGCTTAACGCTTTTGATCGCTTCTACGTCGCCAGTGTCCGCAACAATAGTCGTGATTTCCTTCAGTTGATCGAATAAATTAGCCATTATTGCTCCTCCTTGAAATGAATACAGAAATTAAATCTGAAAAACGTGGTTGCCTGCATTAAGGCTGGCTGACCAAGGAATCTAGGTCAAAGTGCCGAATTTCTTAATCGCATTAGTATAACCGAAAATACACAACAACCATACACCAGCCCCGTCCGTTTTATGCAGGCGAGTCGGCTTTTTGCAAGGCATATGCCATTAGCGTAGCCACCGTCAGGTCTGCACTGGTGCCTGGATTAATACGCCTGCTTTTGAGCTGCGTATCAAACTGCATCAAATCACGCTGATAGCTTTTGGGATTATCTTGCGCCAGCATTCGCTGCAAATGGTGTTGTGCCTCCTGTTGCACTTCCTGCGCCAGGGCAAGATCATATTTGCGTGAAATATGACTATCGGGGAACTCACTCAGCCATGCCAGATACAGCACACTCGTTGCCCATGCAGGATTATTCCAGCGCGCGATGGCAGCTGCATAATGAGGAAGGCCAAAATCAAATATATCGGAAAACTCATGGATATATTGCCAGGCAATACGATCACGTTCCGCCGATTCACGCATGGCAGCCAGCAGGCTGATCTTGGGTGAGTCATGCACATCATGCTGATCACTTTTCCCCAAGCCAGCTGGTGAAGCGCGTACGATGGCCTGAAAGGCAAGATCCGCATCTGCTATGGTCAATGATTGCAGCACTTGCGCCAACCTCGACTGCAAGCTTGAACTGTCATCGACAAGCGCTGCCTCTACAAGTGGTGCACACAGCAGGACGATGCCAAGATTGGTATTGCAATCCACCACCTGCCACGTGGCATTGATGGAAGCCAGGATACGCGCGCCCACCGTCAGCCTAGGTTCGGCAATCACAGCTGCAACAGCATCAGCACTTTGAATGAATTGCTGCACCACCATGTTGTGGCCATCGGCAAAAATATGCACATTGCCCGGCTTGAGTGCAGCCAGTTCAGCCATGCAAGCCGCCCTGAAAGCATCAGCAACCTGCTGCGGGCTCACGAAACAATCGCCAATGTGGGACGTGCATGAATATGCGCCATGAAATCGTCCACCAGCACCTGTGCAATATCAAATCCTGCTACACCTTGCAGACCTTTCCAGGCGGGAATGCTATTTACCTCAAGTACATACAGCTTGCCATCACTGTCGCGGATGATATCCACACCACAATAATTCACATCCACTGCGCTTGCAGCAGCCTCAGCCATTGTCGCCAGTTCGCCTTCAGCCGCAATCGGCTCACATCGACCACCCTGCGCCACATTATTTACCCAATGACTCCCATAACGCTTCATCGCTGCGACAGCTTTACCATGAATCACGAATACACGGTGGTCATGCCAGGCCCCTTCTCCACTATCTATATAAGACTGTAGATAATAGAGACCGTCCACATGTTCTTCCATGGGTACAGGGAATGGCATGCCGTGTTCCAGCTTGCGTACACCCTGCCCTTGCGAGCCGAAAAGTGGCTTGATCACCAGGGTACGTCCCGCCATAGTTTCACGCAGCATAAGCTCATGCGCTTGCGCTCGAGATTCGCACACCCAGGTGTTGGGCGTGGGAACATGATTGAGGTGAAGCAGAAAACTGGTCATGGCCTTGTCCACAGTGCGTTCAACCGCCTGACCATCGTTATAAACCGTAACGCCAAGCAACTTCAGCGCATGCAGAATATCAAGCCTGGCAATGACTTGCTGCAGAGTGCCTCCTGGCACGCCACGGACAAACACCCCTTCAGGGAGTGCATCCTCAAAACCAGGGATCAATACGGCTGGATGTCCTATATTGGTCAGGTTTAAAGCACAATCCTTAAGAGAAATAAAGACTGCCTCGCGACCACGTGTGGCAAACGCTTCTTTCAAGCGTTTGCCATGCCAACCAGGATCGTCGGTAAAGACGGGAATACGTGGATTCAAGTTATGCGCTATACCCAAAAGATTGATCAAGCAAGGCTGCATCCAGCTTGCCGCCGGTAAAACTCTTGCCGGACTCCAAGGCTGTCACGGTAACTGCGGCTGGACTGAACAGCAAAGGATCAATCTTGTAGAAGTCCATATTCACAGCCTTGAATACCTCGGCGAATGGACGGCCATAATCGCGTGAAGAGTTGCTTGGCAGCTCTTTAGCCAACTTGGCTGCGGCATCATCGCTACCTTTGACAAAAATATGCGCATGACCACCAAACAAGATGGCGTCATTGGTACGCCCCATGCCAATCAGAAAATCAGGAGCAGGTGGCGGCACAGGTGCACTTGCCATACCGTCCACGACGTGCTCGAGCGGGAAATGCAGGGTATGAATCTTGTGCATGGCCACTTCCAGCACACGTGCCACAATTTGCACGGTACCGGCCAGGCTACGGGTTGGTGTAAGGATGAAGGTCAGTTTTTCTGCGCTGAGACCGGTATCGCGCGCCACTTTTTCAATCACTTCAGTCGGCGGTGCCTTATCGCTTTCAAGGACCAGACAAGCAGAATCACTCTTGTCCTGATAACCCAGCTCTTTATATAACTCTTCACGACCAGCAAGGGCGCGACCAGGCCCAGATCCTAATGAGAAGAACTTCTCGTGCGCCAGACTCCAGCCTGCGTACTGGCTGCCCAGACAGGAGAGGATTGGATTATTGGAATGTACAGATAACATCCAGGGCCAATGCGGGAATGTCGTGCTAGTTTGCAAACTCACATGTCCCAGACCACCCATACAAATTTCGGCAATCAAACGACCAGCTTCCAGACCACCCGGAGAATGAATGCCAGCATCGATAATCGTGGCACCACTTGCATGCTGTTCAACACCGACACGCAACACATCGGCGTTATCAATAATATATTGCACCAGAGGCGCAGTTAGCGTGTTCACGCTTGGCCAACGGCTAGTATCGACAGTGGCTTGACTCATGTTCTTCTCCTGATGTTTGAATATATTTGAGCATTTCATTTAATATGACTGCGCGTGTCCGCGCCAATTCTTCTGCTTGACCATCACTCTCGCCAACAGCCACCACTGTGCACAGTGGTGCACCCTTGACTACTACACTATTTGCCAGTGGCTTATCCACCACCCATTCCGGCCAGTTGAAACGACACGGAATCTCAATATCGAAAGGCGAGTAACATACCAGATTCGCTCTGGGCTGTCCTGCCGTGCCTGAGGGCCAATCGACATCATGTTCCAGACTGGCATCGATATGCGCCTGCAACCATTGATGCGGCATTTCATACAGTGCCAAGCTGGCACTCAGTCTTGGATTGATTTCCAGGATCCAGTATTGATCGCCATCTATCATGGCATCCAGACTATTGAGACCACGTAACCCAAACTCAAAGGCCAGTAGCTGTGCTGATTTCAGCAAACCCTCTGCAGCAGGACCCGTTATCTTGATTGGGCCCACCAAGCCGCCATAGCGATATGGCAAGCGTGAATCCAATGGGGCTAGTAGCTGACGCTGGAATCCCACAGGGGTGATGCCTTGTGCCGAAGCCAGGAACAATAAAGAGACAGGCACTCCAGGTACTTTCCGCTGGAAATAGCCCCCATCATCCACTGCCTCAGCAGCCAGTTGAATGTGCATACCACCAGAACCGCCCTGTTCTTTATATAACCAGTGCTGCCTATCGTTATCTTCCAGTAGCTCTCGGTTAAAACAGCTATCCGGCACCGGAATATCAAGCGCCTGACAACCTGTCAGAAAAGAGTGGGCATCCTTGCACCGTTTAACCACAGGGGCCTGATTACCGACCAGCGGCAACTGTGCTGCCAACACATCAAGCACTTCAGGCTGAGCCTCAAAGCCACTGCCATACAGCAGCATATCGGCTCCAAAACGCTGCAGCGCAGGAATCAGCTCATGGCGGATGGCGGCTAATGAAAAACCATTATGTCCATACTCCAGCACCATACTGCTGGCACTGGCCGCAAGCGTATCCTCGTCACCAAAAACATCGGCAGCGAGTACTTGGTACCCTGCTGCCGCTGCTGCCGTGACATAAGGGCGGGCATTGGCCGCCACTATGGCTATTTTTTTGTTCAGACCTAACTAAACGAGATCTTTACGCGCCAGTTCAAAAGCGGTAATGAAATCGATATAGACATGGCTTTGACCTTCCAGCATACGCTTGAACAGGCGTTGCTGAGTCTGATATTTGATATTACCAACAGCCAGCGCACCGATACCGTAGATCTGCGTACCTTCGATGATCACGCCATCAGCCATCACGCCCACACCCTCAGCACCGGTAGGAGGAACGGCATTTACATCAGCCACCACCTTCAGTGTCTTTGAGTTCTTCATCTGGTCTATCGTCAATACACGTACGCCCGCAGCAGCACAACACAAGGCAACGTCGCTAGTTTCCAGAATCTTGGTTTTCAGCTCATCAGTACTGCCATCAACACATTGGATATTGGTACCGTAACGCTTATTGTAAGCCGCAGCTTTTTCTTCTACGTCTGCCAGAGTTTTGTGCGACACCATTTCCACAGTCGCACCATACTTGGAAGCAATCACGGCGGTACACCCGCCTACTGGACCTGTTGCACCAAAAATGCTGACCTTCCGGCCTTCCAGATTACCGCCAAAATGCTTGCTCAACAGCTGCTCAACCCGCGCCATCATGGCTGCAGAAGTAGTAAAAGCACCAGATGGATCGGCAAATACAGAAATTTCGAAAGGTGGCACCATGGATTTTTTGGCTGTTTCCAGCATATCCATCGCCAGATCAACATCGCGACCACCAATCAGCATACCTGTGCGCCATACGCCACGCGGACCGCGTGAAAAAATAGCATCCTGCACCAAGCCGGTGACTTCGTTCAACTGTACATTGGTATATTGGGCAATTGCGTCATAACCCGCGTCATAAGCCATGTTAACGTCAAACGGACTGGCGTTCTTTGCTGGTGTTATAAAGTGCAGTACATAAGGCTTTTCCAATTTAATCCCTTCCATTTCGCGTGCCCTCACTAGTGCGATGCGTTACTAAATAATGGCTAATTGCCAATTTTTCCATACAAATTTACGGAACTACTCTACCAAACAAGAGCTAATTTCTGCGCCGGCGTTAGCCCCCTTGCACAGCAGAAACTGTATCTCCTGATTTTCATCATATTGTGATTCTAGCGCTTCTAATACCTGACGCGCACCTGTTTCATCGGCAAAAATAGCAAAACCTGTAGGTCCCCAGGAGCTTTGCCCCAGGCAATCGACGCCTTGCGCTTCCAATTGTTGCAGTATTTTCGAGACCAAAGGGCTAGCATACCGCCCGCCCTGCGCTGGTGAAAAATGATCTCCAGTACGCCATTGCAGTTCGCGTATCGCCTTACCAAACGTAGGCAAGTCATGCTCTGCGAGCGCTGGCAAAGCCTGCATCAGCACATAGCGGCACAGCTCCGCCGCACTATCCGCAGGAAACTCGGGTAACTGACGGAACGCTTCTATCTCCTGAGCCCCATGCACACCGTAACTACTGCGATCAAACATGAGCACAATACGCCAGTCTGACGGGAATTCAGCACGTGCAATCACCGGTGGCACATCGGTGTCAGCACTGCGACCACCATCAACAATCACCCCCCCAGAGGCGAATGTGCCGAGCCCGATCCCGGATCTTGCTCCACGGGAAGTCAGGACGGCAATGTCACGCAAACTCAAATTCAAGTTGAATAACTGGCTAATCGCTGAACCCACGGCTAAAGACATCTGGGTACCAGACCCCAGACCAGCGTGCTCAGGAATCGCTGCCTGCAGCTCGATGTGAACGCCATGAGGCAAATCAAGCGCAGCGGCAATTCGTTGCGCTGTTTTCAAGGCGCGCACGGCGCCAGGGCCGTGCGTACTGATGCTATCTGCGATATAAGCGCAAAGCGAGGTAGATGGCTGATCCAGAGACACCCCAAGGCTACCGAATCTACGACCCAAACCGCCATTGAGATCAAAGAACCCCATATGCAATCGTGCTGAGGTGACAACACTAACGCCTTGCTTGCTGATAATTTTTTCCTTGGCTGCAAAAAAACAGGCGCTTGTGGCACCTAGAAAGTGCGCTATTGTAGCCCAGCAACCCCCCTTTTAAAAAGGGTGATCCGTGTTGTCGAACTATCACCCTGCATTTTTTCATTACCTCTAGTATTTTTGTAGCCAAAATGCTGTTTGTCACAGAACTGGCCTTCATGCAGCGATAATGAGATAGTATAATCCGCCGAGCATCTACCAGAATCGGTTGCACCGGTTTCAATCATGCCTGATCAAGGCATGGACCTTGAGGAACTAAACAGTTTTCGGATGGAGAACATGACCCAATCAACCAATTTTCCGGCAGGAACTATAGAAGCTGTTGCCTTTCCCGGCGAAGGACTGCTCAGTGATGACCTCGTCATCTCCAGAGACTCTGATGGCAACCTGGCTTTGCAAAATCAGGCCTGTAGTAAAACCACTGCGTTTTTTGAACGCCCTCGCACACCAAGCAGCCCACAGATAGCAGGCAAGCCAACGGAGCTCGGCGCTGCAATCGCCAAAGTGGTTGAGCTATTCAGCCAGTCCCGTCACCCACTGATCAGTGGGCTGGCTACCGATGTTTATGGCATGCGGGCTGTAATGAATTTAGCCGAGACGGCAGGGGCCACGATTGACCACATGAACTCCAAGAGTTCAATGAAAAATCTGTTGGTCATACAGAATTCTGGTTGGTATGTCACCACCTTGAGTGAAGTAAAAAACCGGGTTGACCTGTTGCTGGTGATAGGCACGGATGTGGTGAGTTATTTCCCGCGCTTTTTTGATCGTGTGATCTGGAACAAAGAAGCCATGTTCACGGACAATACTGATGCCAGAGAGATTGTATACCTGGGTGGTCGTGACCTGAATACAGCGCCTGGCACTTCTCCTTCAGGTAGAAAGCCCGATGTATTGCCCTGTGATCTTGACCGCATCCCTGAAGTGCTGGCTGCCTTACGTGCCATTATCAGCGGTAAACCTTTTCTTGCGACTGAAGTGGCTGGCATTGCCACTGCTGATCTTGAAAAACTGGCAGAGCGACTGAAAGCAGCAAAATATAGCGTAATTGCCTGGACTGGCAGTGCACTGGATTTCCCGCATGCCGAACTTTCCATCCAGACCATTACCGGCATTGTCGAGCACCTGAACAAGACCACCCGTAGTGCCGGTTTACCATTAAGCGGTAATGATGGGGATGTCACCGCCTACAACGTCAGCACTTGGATCAGTGGTTATCCTTTCCGCAGCTCGTATCGTCGCGGCTATCCCGACTACGACCCATATCATTATGAAACCTCGGCCTTGCTGGCAGAGGGAGAAGTAGATGCACTGATCTGGATTAACAGTTTCAACCCCGAACGCGTTCCCCCTGCAAGCAAGACACCTACCGTAGTGATCGGCCACCCGGCCATGCAATTTGAGCAGCCGCCGGCAGTCTTTATCCCGATCGCCATTCCAGGACTGGAAGCCAGCGGTGCCCAATTCCGCAGTGACAGTTCGGTCACGCTGCCCCTGAAAAAACTGCGGGCAACCGAGCTCCCTACGCTGGGCGATGTACTTTCTGCCATTGAAGCCGCGCTCAAAGCAGCTTAAGCAAGATTAAGGAATCAGACACATGCTAATCAAACTTACCGGCGGCCGGGTGTATGACCCAGCGCACAATATCGATGGCAGGGTCATGGATATCTATGTGCGCGATGGCCGCATTGTAGAGCGCCCAAACGACGCTGAAACCATAGATCAAGAATACGACCTGCGTGGCAAAGTGGTGATGGCGGGTGCGATCGACATGCACACCCATATTGGCGGAGGCAAAGTCAATATCGCCCGCCTAATGTTGCCAGAAGATCACCGCGCATCACCCGCCGTACATACTGACGCCTGTCGTTCCGGCTGCGGCCATGCAGCCCCATCCACGCTGACCACCGGTTATCGCTACGCAGAAATGGGCTATACCGCAGGTTTCGAGCCTGCGCTTTCCCCAGTCAATGCGCGCCAGTCACACCTGGAAATGTGCGACACCCCTATCATTGATAAAGGCGGTTACGCCATGATAGGCAGTGATGACTTCTTCCTGCGTATGCTGGCAGCCAAGCAGGATCAAAATGCGATCAATGATTATGTTGCCTGGATACTGCACGCCAGTCAGGCCATCGGCATCAAGGTGGTCAATCCAGGTGGTATCAATGCCTTCAAGTTCAACCAGAGAGCGCTGAATCTGGATGAGGAAAACATCCACTACAAAGTCACGCCACGCGAAGTGCTGCAATCCCTGACCCGCGCAGTCTATGAACTGGGCATTGCCCACCCGCTGCATGTGCATGGTAACAACCTCGGGGTGCCTGGTAATGTAGAAACCACTCTCAAGACCATGGGCGCGGTAGAAGGTTATCCGGTTCACCTGACACATATCCAGTTTCACAGCTATGGCACAGAGGGCGACCGCAAGTTCTCATCCGGTGCTGCTGCCATCGCAGAAGCACTGAACAAGCACAAAAATGTCTCGGCAGATGTAGGCCAGATTCTGTTCGGCCAGACCGTAACGGCTTCAGGCGACAATATGCGCCAATTCGCAAACTCCGGCCACGGCTCACCACGCAAATCCGTACTGATGGATATTGAATGCGACTCCGGTTGCGGAGTAGTGCCATTCAAGTACAAGGATCAGAATTTCGTCAATGCTCTGCAGTGGGCAATTGGCCTGGAGATCTTCCTGTTGACGGAAGATCCATGGCGTATCTTCCTCACCACGGATCACCCGAACGGTGCGCCATTCACCAGCTATCCGCATCTGATCCGCCTGCTGATGGACAAGAGTTTCCGTAACGATATGTTTGCAAAACTCAACCTCGACGCTCAGGCGATGAGCACGCTGAGTGGCATCGAGCGTGAATACAGCCTGTATGAAATTGCCATCATGACCCGTGCCGGAGCTGCCAAGCTGGTAGGCCTGCATGACCGTGGGCATCTGGGTGTGGGCGCTGGTGCAGACATTACCGTCTATACCGATAATGCAGACCGTGAAGCCATGTTTGCCAAACCGGATTATGTGTTCAAGGATGGCCAACTGGTGGTACGCAATGGTCAAGTGGTCAAAGTCACCTGGGGCAGCACCCATACAGTCAAGCCTGAGTTTGATCGCGGCATAGAAAAAGATCTGAAAAAATACTTTGATACCTACCACACCATGAACATGGAAAACTTCAAGGTCAGCGCTGCAGAGCTTGAAGAGGATGGCCGCGGCCACGTCATTGTTCAGGAGAGCAAAGGTCGCAGGGAGAAAACAGCATAATGATTATCAACGGCGTATCAATAGATGACACCTTTGCCGAAGCCTTCGGCATGCGCGGCACCCGCGTCCTGATCACAGCGCAAAATCTGCGCTGGGCCTACAACGCAGCCAGAGCCATGACTGGCTTTGCCACCTCGGTGATTGCCTGCGGTGTGGAAGCTGGCATAGAGCGCGAACTCAGCCCAGAAGAAACTCCCGATGGGCGCCCTGGCGTTTCCATCCTCATGTTCGCCATGAGTAGCGCAGTACTTATGAAGCAGCTGGAAACTCGGCTGGGACAATGCGTATTGACCTGCCCCACTGCAGCGGCATTTTCCGGCATTGATGATGGCTATCCTGAAATCACCAAAATCAACCTGGGCAAGAATCTGCGCTTTTTCGGTGATGGCTTCCAGACGTCAAAAGTATTCAATGGCAAGCGTTATTGGCGTGTGCCAGTGATGGATGGCGAGTTCATGACGGAAGAAAGTACCGGCATGATACGTTCAGTCGGCGGTGGCAACTTCCTTATCCTCGCGGAATCTCAGCCACAGGCGCTTGCTGCATGCGAGGCCGCGATAGATGCCATGAGCAAGGTACCGAATGTCATCATGCCATTCCCGGGCGGCGTTGTACGCTCAGGCTCCAAGGTCGGCTCCAAATATAAATCCCTGATCGCGTCTACCAATGATGCGTTCTGCCCTACCCTTAAGGGCATCACCAAGACTGAGCTTTCTCCGGAAATTGAATCCGTCATGGAAATCGTCATTGACGGCCTGACCGATCCCGACATTCGGGTTGCCATGCGTGCAGGGATTGCCGCAGCCTGTGAGCTGGGTGCCAAGAACGGCATCAAACGCATCTCTGCCGGTAACTATGGCGGGAAACTAGGACCGTACCACTTCAAACTCAGGGAGATCATGGCATGAGCGCGTTGACCTTCACACTCAAGCAAGCCATTCAGCAGCGTGTAGACGTGTCTGCACTCACGCCAGATAACCTGGCTGGAAAAAGCCTCAGCGATATTGCTGCCATCCCACTAGACTCTGGCAGGCTGAAACTACGCGTAGACAGCTTGTTTGATATCAGCGGCGACAACGCCGAGGAGATTGTATTCAACAACGCCAGCGGCAAGCTGGACTACATTGGCAGCAAGATGAAAAGCGGCCGCATCACTGTCAATGGCGGTGCTGGCTCTTATCTCGGCTTCCAGATGCGCAAGGGTGAAATCGTACTGAACGGTAACGCTGATGCTTATACTGCCAGCGGGATGGCCGGCGGATTGTTACATGTTCACGGTAATGTGGGTGATTTCCTGGCTGCCGCCATTCCCGGAGACCGCAAAGGCATGAAGGGCGGCATCGTCCTCATCACCGGCAACGCGGGTGAGCGGGCTGGCGACCAGATGCGACGTGGCATTATCCTGATTGAAGGCAATGTGGGCAGCTACTGCGCCTCACGCATGCTGGCAGGCACCATAGGCGTCCTGGGCAGTGTTGGGGATTATGTAGGTTACGGCATGCGCCGCGGCACCCTGCTCCTGACTCAGCCACCCAAGCTACACGCCACGCTACAGGATTGCGGTACCCATACCCTGCCATTCCTGAGTCTGATGTTCAAGTCGTTCAGCAACTTGCCCAGCAAGTTTGCCGCCATCAACAAGAATCGCGTGCAGCGCTTTGCGGGCGACATTGCCAACGATGGCAAGGGCGAGATACTCGTTTTCAAATAAGCGCTTGAATAAAGCAGCATGCAACTAGGCCCGGTAACATGTGCTACCGGGCTTTTTTATGCGCATGTGCAAACTATTGTCAATTTTGTTCCCGCAGAACTTATGCTGCTTTATCCTGCCAAATACATATCTATCTCACCAACAGAAAAAGGAAAATCATGCGAACTCAATTAACAGCAAGCGCCGTGGTTATTGCATTGGCGATTAGTGGCTGTGCCAATATGTCAGAAACCCAGAAAGGCACTGCCAAAGGCGCGGCTATTGGGGCTGGTGCTGGTGCAGTAGTAGGTGCATTGGCTGGAAAAGGTAAGGGTGCAGCGATAGGCGCCGCTGTAGGCGCTGGCGCTGGTGCGATCGCCGGCAATGTGTGGTCAAAGCGTATGGAAGAACAGAAACGCCAGATGGAACAAGCGACTGAAGGTACTGGCGTACAGGTCTCCCAAACTGAAGATAATCGCCTCAAGCTTGCCATTCCCAGTGATATCTCTTTTGCATCAGGTAAAGCCGATATAGAACCTAACTTCCGCCCAGTGCTTGACAGCTTTGCCACTACCTTGAAAAACAATCCGAACACGACTGTGACGATTGTTGGTCACACGGATAACACCGGTAGCGATGCCATCAATAATCCATTGTCATTGAATCGCGCTACCAACGCCCGCAATTACCTGACTGCCCGCGGTATTAGCAGCAACCGGTTTACAGTGGATGGTCGCGGCTCCCATGAACCATTGGTATCCAATGACACGTTAGCCAACCGTGCCAAGAATCGTCGTGTTGAAATTTTTGTCGCTGAACCACAAGCAGCCCAATAAAAACACGCAAGCACAAAATAGCCGGCATCAAAGCCGGCTATTTTTTATTTGTCTGGTATCAAATTAGCCATATTTCTGCTGCAAACTCGGTACCTCGTGCGCAGGCACGGAAGCAATCACCGTCACGTACTCACCAAAGGCTTTATCAAGCACTTCGCCATTCAGCCTATCCACATCGCGAATAAAACCATCCAGTTTTTTGTAATCCAGATCCACGCGTATTTTCTGCATCTCGACATACTCGCCAAAACTCGCTGCATCTAGCGCCATTTTTGCGGTTCCGCCATAAGCACGCACCAAGCCACCGGTGCCCAGATTGATGCCACCATAATACCGAATCACCCCGACACAGGTATTGATGAGGTTACGCCCCTCAAGAAACTGCAATACTGGCTTGCCTGCAGTGCCGGATGGCTCTCCTGCATCACTGAATCGTTGTACGACTCCCTGTGGAGTCTGCAGCCTAAAAGCATAAGCCAGGTGATGTGCACTTTGGTGTGCACTGGCAAGGCGCCGCAAGGCAATAGCCACAGCGCGTTCGTCTGCACAGTACTCGGCGATCGCCACGAAGCGGGATTTATTGATGGTCTGTTCTGCCTGACCAGGCTGGATGATGATTTGCAAACTATAAAACTCGACTAC
The DNA here is from genome assembly GCF_020532675.1 of Methylobacillus gramineus. Taxonomy (GTDB): domain Bacteria; phylum Pseudomonadota; class Gammaproteobacteria; order Burkholderiales; family Methylophilaceae; genus Methylobacillus; species Methylobacillus gramineus. The sequence continues at coordinate 1,013,720 of NZ_JAJAVE010000001.1, forward strand.
CTGACTGTTGATTCAATCCTACTTCTTGCTCTTACCACCAAGAATGGATCCCAATACTCCGCGCAATATCTGCCGTCCAAGTTCAGAGCCTATGGCTCTGGCGGCACTTTTTGCGGCAGTTTCCAATACGCTTTGCGGCTGACGGCCTGTCGATTTACGCGCTGGCTTGTTTTCAGAATTTCCACCACCGAACAAACCACCCCAATCAAATCCTCTATCCTCCTCGGCCGCTTGCTCTTGAGTCTCCGAGGCACGTCCTTTCAGGATTTCATAGGCCGACTCACGATCCACACCATTCTCGTAATGCCCGTACACAATCGAACTCTTAATCAACTGCTCACGCTCAAGATCACTCACTGGCCCTATTCTGCTACCCGGCGGACAAACAAATGCACGCTCTACCGGTGTAGGCCGCCCCTGCTCGTCCAGAAATGACACCAGCGCCTCCCCAACAGCAAGTTCTGTAATCACCTGACTGACTTTCACATCAGGATTGGCACGAAACGTTTCAGCCGCCGCCTTCACTGCCTTTTGATCCCTGGGGGTGAAAGCGCGCAAAGCATGCTGTACGCGATTACCTAGCTGGCCCAATACAACATCGGGAATATCCAGTGGATTCTGGCTTACAAAATACACGCCTACACCCTTGGAACGGATCAGACGCACCACCTGCTCAATTTTATCCATCAATGATTTGGGGGCATCGTTGAACAACAAGTGTGCTTCATCAAAAAAGAAGGCGAGTTTGGGTTTATCAAGATCACCCACTTCAGGCAGCTTCTCGAACAACTCGGACAATAGCCATAACAACAAAGTCGCATATACCCGCGGTGAATTGTAGAGACTGTCTGCGGCCAGGATATTGACCATGCCCCAGCCTTTAGCGTCTGTCTGCATCATGTCGTCCAGGTTCAATGCAGGCTCGCCGAACAACTGGTCAGCGCCCTCATGCTCCAATTGCAGTAATGCGCGCTGGATAGCCCCTACGCTGGCAGTAGAAATATTGCCGTATTCATTACTGTAATCTGCCGAGTTCTCGGCAGCGTGCTGAATCATGGCCCGCAAATCCTTCATATCCAGCAACAACCAGCCCTTGTCATCGGCAATCTTGAATACTGCTGTGAGCACACCCGACTGCACCTCATTGAGGTTGAGCATACGCGATAAAAGCAGCGGCCCCATTTCGGCAATGGTGGTGCGTACCGGATGGCCTTTTTTACCAAATACATCCCATAACGTAACCGGGCAAGCAGCGAAAGTGAAATTCTCCAGCCCTAATTGCGCAACCCTGGAATCCACCCGGCTATTGCTTCCACCAGGCTGGCTGATACCAGAAAGATCACCTTTGACATCGGCCATGAACACCGGTACGCCTAGCCGAGAAAAACTCTCGGCAATGCTCTGCAGGGTCACTGTTTTACCAGTCCCTGTAGCCCCGGCAATCAAACCGTGACGGTTGGCCATGCGTGGCAATAGATACAGGAACTCTTCACTTTTCGCTAATGGTGTAGGCGTGCTCATGATTATTCTTTGTGATGGCTCATCATTACGATATCAGATATCCCCTTGACGCGCCTTGTCGATAATATGCAGTAGTATGCGTTCTAGCTCCTGTGCAGCCTTCTGCGCTCTGGGCGTGGGGTTATGTATGCTTTGAAGATCAAATGTAGGGCGGGCCAGGCCGAGATAAAGCTGGTGATTACGTTGATAGATCGCAATACGGCATGGAGCAAACGTCACGAATTCCGGGTGATCCAGCATAATTTCAGCGCCCAGGCCTAGGTTGCAGAAAGCCCGGACTTCCAGCGGACCTTCAGGTGCCTGTCCCCTGACACGCAAATGTTCGCCTATCGGCAGGTTGGCAGGATTGACGAAGTTTTCGCCTTCGGACACAACCTTGAGACTGTCAACTACATCCTCATAAGTCACCCCAGGCTCAACCGCGACTTCATACAGCCCACTACCAGGGTTCACCACAGGCATGGGGGCGGCTTTTTTTGCTGCCACAGGCATTGCCATTAGCAATAGCAAGCTCAATAACAATGCCCTGATTGCCAGCAACCCCATGCCTGACCCTTTAAACCTTATTCGCCGGGCACGGATTTCAGCTCAGCCTCGACTGCTTTACGACCATAGTGCGGTGCCAGCAACTCAATAAAGGCATAAGCATAACCCCGCAGGTAAGCGTCTTTACGGAGGCCTATATATGTAGTGCTAGGAGGGAACAGATCACTGACATCCAGCATCACCAAATGACTATCCCGCACCGGGTCATAGGCCATATTGGCCAATAGACCGACCCCAAGCCCCAAGTTGACATAGGTCTTGATGACATCAGCATCAATCGCAGTCAGTACAACATTGGGCTCCAGCCCTTCCTTCTCAAACACCTTGCTCACCAATGAACCACCGGTAAAAGCAAAGTCGTAGGTAATCAGTGGATAGCGCGTAATTTTTTCAAGCGTCAATGGCAAATCATCCAGCAACGGATGACCTTTAGGCGTCACGACGCAACGATTCCACTGATAGCAAGGCAGGCACAACAGATCCTCGAAACTGCTGATCGACTCGGTAGCGATGCCGATATCCGCTTCGCCCTTCTGTACCTGCTCCGCTACTTGCGTGGGGTTACCCTGATGGATAGTCAGCTTGACCTTGGGATATTGGGCCATGAACTCTTTCACAGCAGCAGGCAAGCGATAGCGTGCCTGGGTGTGCGTCGTTGCAATAGTCAATGCACCCGTATCTTCATGCGTGAACTCCTCCCCAACACGCTTGATATTATCCATTTCGAGCATGACGCGCTCAGCCAACTCCAGTATAATTCGGCCCGGTTCTGTGATACCAATCAATCTTTTACCGTTACGTTTGAATATCTGCAGATTCAACTCTTCTTCGAGTAGCTGGATCTGCTTGCTCACGCCAGGTTGTGAGGTATGTAAAGCATCCGCCGCAATAGAGACACTAAGACCTTGTCGAGCAACCTCGCGGACATACCGTAACTGATGTATTTTCATTATGCTATTCGACCCTTGTTTTATAACAAAATCACATATTCATAGAATAACATACTATTAAATTATTTATTTAACCTGTTATAATAAAAGGCTTTTTCGGGTATTGTTTTTGGACTAACGTCTGTCCCAACAAACCCATGGAAAAAACAACAATCATTTCATGGACATAGGTTACATACTCTCCGGCTTTGCCGTTGGTTTTCTCGTAGGCATAACTGGAGTGGGTGGTGGTTCGTTGATGACCCCCCTACTTGTGTTCATGTTTGGATTCAAGCCAATCGTCGCAGTAGGCACAGACCTGCTGTTTGCGGCACTGACTAAAACTGGCGGTGTTTGGGTCCATCATGGTAAACACAAATCAGTAGACTGGAAAATTGTTGGATTGATGGCAGTAGGTAGTCTGCCGATGTCGGTGATTACCATTTATGTCATCAAACACCTGATGTCTATTGGTAAAGAAATTACCGGGCTGATTACTTACGCGCTGGGCATTGCATTGATTATGACGGCCTGTGCACTATTGGTGCGCAGTTTTCTGATGCGCAACAAAGCGCGTGACACTGAAAGTGGCCCCATCAGCACAGGGCGCTTTACAGGTAATACACAAGTGGCAGCTACCGTCCTAACCGGCGCTGTCCTCGGTGTGCTGGTGACCTTATCCTCGGTTGGAGCAGGCGCATTAGGCACTATTGCCATCCTGCTGCTATATCCCAGGATGAGCACATTGAAGGTAGTTGGTACTGACCTCGCCCACGCCATTCCGCTAACAGCGATTGCGGGCATAGGCCACTGGAGCCTGGGGCATGTAGATTTTACTCTGCTGGGCAGCCTGCTGATAGGTTCCCTGCCCGGCATATGGATTGGCAGTCATTTAAGTGCAAAAATCCCGGAAAAAGTATTACGTCCGGTTCTTGCATTGATATTACTGCTGATAGGTTCAAAATTTGTTTTAGCATAAAGTGAGCTCATGTATAAATACGACGAAATTGACCAGGCTATCGTAGACGAGCGCGTCAAACAGTACAGCGACCAGACACGTCGCTTTCTTATCGGTGAACTAACCGACGAAGAATTCCGCCCTCTACGCCTGCAAAATGGCCTATACATTCAGCGCCACGCGCCCATGCTGCGTATTGCCGTCCCTTACGGCATGCTTGCCTCCAGGCAGCTGCGCAAGCTGGGTGACATTGCCAAACGCTATGACCGCAACTACGGCCATTTCAGTACCCGCCAAAACCTGCAGTTGAACTGGCCCAAGCTGGAAGATGTGCCTGAAATCCTGGCCGAGCTGGCGACAGTGGAAATGCACGCGATCCAGACGTCAGGCAATTGCATCCGCAACATTACCGCCGACCAGTTTGCGGGCGTAGCCCCCGATGAAGTCATTGATCCGCGTGCGATTGCCGAGATCATCCGCCAGTGGAGTACCTTCCACCCGGAATTTGCCCTGCTGCCGCGCAAGTTCAAGATCGCCGTTTCCGGCACCAAGGAAGATAGAGCCATTATCCAGGCGCATGATATCGGCCTGGAGTTTTATCCAGATGCCGAGAACAAGATGGCAATCCGCGTCTGGGCAGGTGGTGGCTTGGGACGTACACCTATCCTGGGTTCCGTGGTGCGCGAACATCTGGAATGGCAACATGTGCTGACCTATTGCGAAGCCATCATCCGCGTCTACAACCTGCATGGTCGCCGTGACAATGCCTACAAGGCACGCATCAAGATTCTGGTGAAAGCACTGGGCATAGAAGAATTCAGCCGTCAGGTGGAAGAGGAATGGCAATACCTCAAGGATACCCCTAACACTATTACCGAGACCGAGTTGGAACGTGTTGCCAAGCATTTCACAAAAATGCCTTATGAAACCTTGCCGGCACACGATGCTTCTTTTGACAGCGCCGTAGCGAGCAATCCGGCCTTTGCTGCATGGGTCAAGCGCAATACGCATGCACACCAGCAACCAGGCTATCGCGCAGTGACACTGTCACTCAAGACGCATGGTCAAGCCCCTGGTGATGCCACGTCAGAGCAGATGTATACCGTCGCTGACTTTGCAGATGAATACAGCTTTGGTGAGCTGCGCGTTACCCATGAGCAAAACCTGATTCTGGCAGATGTCAAACTCGGTGATCTTTATGCGTTGTGGGAAAAAGCCCGTTTAGCTGGTCTGGCTACTTCCAACATTGGCCTGCTGACAGACATTATTTGCTGCCCAGGCGGCGATTTTTGCTCACTGGCTAATGCCAAGAGCATCCCGATTGCAGAAGCCATCCAGATGCAGTTTGATAATCTCGATTACCTCTATGATATCGGCGACCTGGAACTTAACATTTCTGGCTGCATGAATGCATGCGGTCACCACCATATCGGCCATATCGGCATTCTGGGGGTAGATAAAGACGGTTCAGAATGGTACCAGGTCACCATAGGCGGCAAGCAAGGCAATGATGCCAGCCTGGGTACCGTGCTCGGCCCATCGTTTGCTGCCGAGGAAATGCCAGGCGTGATACAGAAGCTGATTGATGTCTATGTACGCGAACGCACTCCGGAAGAACGCTTTATCGATACCGTACGTCGTATTGGTGTAGCACCATTCAAGCTGCATGTGTACGGCGAGAAAAAGAAGGAGGCAGCTCATGCCTAACAAGTCCAACCTGATTCTCAACAACGCCATCGTGGATGATGAGTGGACACTGGTCACCATGCCGGTAGTTGAAGAGGCGGTCAAAAAACAGGCTGGCAAGGTCGTGCTGTTCAAGCTGACCGGCGAAGCCACGCATAATGCCGAGCAGATTGCCAGTACTGTCATCCCTTCCAGCGGCAAGATTCTGGTACCCCTCTCTGTATGGTTAGCACGCAAGGAAGAGCTGGCGCCACGCCATGCCAACGGAGAGCTGGGTATATGGCTGGACACCCACGAACTGGTAGAAGACCTAGCATCGGCGATTGATGATATCAATAGCCTGCCATTGATTGCCGTGCACGTTGAGCGTTTTGCCGATGGCCGCATTTTTTCCATTGGCAATCTGTTGCGTACCCGCTATCACTACAATAACGATCTGCGTGCATTTGGTGACGTCTTGCGTGACCAGCTGTTCTTCCTCAAGCGTTGTGGCTTTAACAGCTACCTGATCCGGGCTGACCGCTCGGCCGAAGACGCACTGGCCAGCTTGCAGGATTTCAGCCAGCCATATCAGGGCGCGGTCGATATTAACCAGCCAGTATGGCGCCGCGTTAACCGCCAGATAGCCCCGCAATAAGTCAGTACATAATGCGAGTATTGGTTACCACAAGGCCAATGCCCACTAGAGCAATGTAGTTTAGTTTAGGAATATTTACTGGAGATGTGAGCTGACAAACAGCAACAACTTTCAGCACAAAATTATATGACGACTTTGACCAAACAACCCCTTTCCCACCTTGACTGGCTGGAAGCCGAAGCTATCCATATCCTGCGTGAAGTGGCTGGGCAATGCGCCAATCCGGTCTTGCTATTCTCCGGCGGCAAGGATTCATTGTGCATACTGCGCCTGGCAGAAAAAGCATTCCGCCCTGGCCGCTTTCCTTTCCCGCTCATGCACATCGACACTGGCCATAACTACCAGGAAGTCATCAACTTCCGTGACCAACGCGCGGCTGAACTGGGAGAGCGCCTCATCGTGCGTTCGGTTGAAGACTCCATCAAACGTGGCAGTGTTGTGCTCAAGTCTGCCGATGAGTCACGCAACAAGCATCAATCCGTGACCCTGCTGGAAGGGATTGAAGAGTTTGGGTTTGATTGCTGCATTGGCGGTGCGCGTCGTGATGAGGAAAAAGCCCGCGCCAAGGAACGTATCATGAGTTTTCGTGATGAGTTTGGCCAATGGGATCCCAAGAATCAGCGCCCAGAATTATGGAATCTCTATAATGCTCGCAGCCACAAAGGTGAGAATATTCGTGCATTCCCGATTTCCAACTGGACGGAAATGGACGTGTGGCAATATATAGAGCGTGAACAACTGGAACTGCCCAGCATCTATTTTGCGCACAACCGCGACATCGTCATGCGGAATGGCAGCATTTTCCCGGTCAACGTGCCACTGACCAATGGCGAAGTAATTAATCAGCCCAAACCAGGTGAAGAGGTGCAGAACATCCAGGTACGCTTCCGTACCGTAGGCGATATCACCTGCACAGCACCGGTGATCAGTGACGCAGATACGCTGGGCAAAATCGTGCTGGAAACCGCCACCACTACCATTACTGAACGTGGTGCCACTCGACTGGATGACCAGACTTCCGATGCTTCAATGGAGCAGCGCAAGAAGGAAGGCTATTTCTAGTTCAACGGCCTGACAACAATAACGAGGATAGAGCAGCATTGCTTCATCCGCCCCGTGACAAGTTTAAAGAGTATCCAGATGTCCAAAATAGAAAATCTTCCAGTGCATAACGACAGCCTGTTGCGCTTCATGACCTGCGGCAGCGTGGATGATGGCAAAAGCACATTAATCGGTCGCCTGCTGTTCGACACCAAGACCATCCTGGCAGATACCCTGACCCAGATGGAACGCACCTCAAACAAGCGCGGCCTGGATGTAGTGGACTTGTCACTGCTGACCGATGGCCTGCAAGCCGAGCGCGAGCAAGGCATTACCATTGATGTGGCCTACCGCTATTTCAGTACCGGTACGCGCAAATACATCATCGCCGATGCCCCTGGCCACGAGCAATACACCCGTAACATGGTCACCGCAGCATCGACTGCCAACCTGGCCATCATCCTGATTGATGCGCGCAAGGGCGTTTTGACTCAAACTCGTCGCCACTCCTACTTGGCACAGCTGGTTGGTATTCCGCATATCGTGGTCGCCATCAACAAGATGGATCTGGTGGACTATTCCCAGGCAGAGTATGAGCGTATTCGCGCCAGCTACCTGGAGTTTGCCGAGCAAATTGGCCTGCAGCGTGCGGGTCATGACATCACTTTTGTACCAATGTCTGCATTGAATGGTGACATGCTCGTAGACCGTGGTACCTCCATGCCATGGTACCAAGGTCCCACCATGCTGGAATTGCTGGAATCCGCTCCTGCCGCGCACTCTGAACAGCATGAGTCCTTCCGCTTCCCGGTTCAGTTTGTCTGCCGCCCACATGCTTCAGACAACCCTGAACTACATGACTTCCGTGGTTTTATGGGCCGCATTGAATCCGGTGATATCACCGTTGGTGATGAAGTCACTGCCTTGCCATCTGGTTTGAGTTCCAAGGTAAAATCTATCCAGATTGGTGAAGAAAAACTACAACGCGCCATCACAGAACAATCAGTCACCATCCTGCTGGAAGATGAAATTGATATTTCCCGCGGTGACATGATCGTGAAAAAATCTGATGCGCCGGAACCGGTCAAACAAATCAATGCCATGGTCTGCTGGTTGTCAGAAACAGCACTATCCCCTGCCCGCACCTATATCATTCGCCATACCACGCGCGAATCCAAGGCCAAGGTCGGCGAGATTGCCTATAAAATTGACGTGAACACCACAGAAAAGCTGTCTGCAGAAGGCAGCCTGAGTATGAACGACATTGCCAGCATAAGCTTTAAGCTGGCCCAACCACTGATGGTCGATGCTTATACCACTAACCGTGCCACTGGGGCGTTTATCATCATTGATGAATCAACCAATAATACGGTCGGCGCAGGCATGATTCAGGCTTGAGGTGTATGTGCCAAATGAAAATACCTTATCAATAGAATCAATAAATATTGTGTTTTATATCGTTTATAATTCAGCGCTGTCTGGAATATAGCGAAGTACCATACGAGGAATATAAATGGCTTACGTTGTAACTGAAAATTGCATCCAGTGTAAATACACCGACTGCGTGGATGTTTGCCCGGTGGATTGTTTTGTTGAAGGTCCAAATTTCCTGGCCATCAATCCGGATGAGTGCATAGATTGCACGCTGTGCGTGGCGGAATGCCCAGCAGAAGCGATCTTCTCTGAAGATGACGTACCGGAAGATCAACAGGAATTTATTGCTCTGAATGCGCGCCTAGCGGAAATCTGGCCGGCCATTACAGGACGCAAGGCACCAATGCCTGATGCTGATTCGAATAATGGTACACCAGGTAAACGCGACCTGCTGGTTGAGTAAAAAAAACTCTCCAAGTTCAATAAAAAAGCCCACCTAGGTGGGCTTTTTTATTATCTAAACAACCTAGTTTAGACTGCGCTCAACTTAGCAATCGATACCTCGGGGTTCACATCTGCCTCGTAGTCCACGCCTTCAACGCCAAAACCAAACAGGCGCAGGAAGTCAGCCTTGTACCCTGCAAAATCAGTCAACTCATAAATGTTGTCATTCGTCACCTGATCCCACAATGCCACCACCTGGTTCTGGATGGCAGGCTCAAGTTCCTTGTAATCCGCACGTAAGCGCCCCTCTTCGTCAAGAATGGGGTGTTCGGCATAAAGACTATCTTTATATAGCCCGTAGACCTGCTCTATACACCCTTCATGTGTGCCGGCCTGTTTCATGACCTTGAATAACAAAGACAGATAAAGTGGCATCATCGGGATAGCCGAGCTTGCCTGGGTTACCAGGGCTTTGAGCACGGCAACTCGCGCATCACCACCCTTGGCGGCGAGGCTTGCACGTATATTCAGCACCCGATCATCAAGATCCTTCTTGGCAGCGCCGATAGTGCCGTTCCAGTAGATATCATGCGTGATCTTCTCACCCAGATAGGTAAAGGCTGTGGTTTTTGCGCCTTCGGCCAGGACACCGGCTTCTCTCAGCGCATCAATCCACATCTGCCAATCTTCACCGCCCATCACCGCAACGGTATTATCAATTTCCTGCTGGGTAGCCGCTTCAATGACGTTGTCCTTCACCACTTCCTTATCAGTATCCAGTCCACGTTGGCTAATGGTTTTGCCAATAGGCTTCAGCACGGAATTGAACACTTCACCCGTTGTTGGATGGGTACGACGTGGAGAAGCCAGACTGTATACCACCAGATCAACCTGCCCCAAGTCTCGCTTGATGATGTCTATCGTCTGTTGTTTGACTGCATCCGAGAAAGCATCGCCATTAATGCTATGCGCATACAGCCCTTTGGCTTCAGCAAACTGATGAAAAGCGGCTGAGTTATACCAGCCAGCAGACCCGGGTTTGCCCGCGTCCCCCGCACGCTCCAGGAACACCCCCAGGGTTGCAGCATCACTGCCAAACGCCGCGGTGATACGTGCGGCCAGGCCGTATCCAGTAGAGGATCCAATCACCAATACCCGTTTGGGGCCATGAGCCACAGCGCCTTGCTGCTGCACGTAGTCTATCTGTTGCTTGACATTGGCCTCGCAGCCTGCCGGATGAGCGGTGACGCAAATAAAGCCACGTACACGGGGTTTGATAATCATGCATACCTCACTAATAGGAAATCTGGATGACAACGCGCTGCTAGCAGCATATGTCAGAAAAGGCCGTATTATAAATGTCTACGCCAATTGTGGCTAAAAAAGCATGACGATGCAGTGAATCTCCCACTGATCTGACATCAGTCCCTGAAGATTCAAACCACCTGTTGTTGATCAAACAAATGGCTGCGGCGGATAGCCAGCCAACCCAGCATTAAATAAGCGGCCATGGCACTAGCCAATCCCAGCGGATGACTCCACACCAGTGGCACCACCATGCCAGCTGACACCGTAGATAACAGCATTTGCATGAATGCCTGGCCTGAAGCCGCAGTACCACGTATCTTGGGGTGGCAATCCAGCGCACTCACTGAAAGTATGGGCATAACAAGCGCCATGCCAATCGTAAACAAGGCAATAGGCAATATATTCAGGCTTGCATGAATAAAGGGCAACGCACTAACCGCCACGTTGGCAGCCGCAAGCACGGCCATCCAGCCATAAGCAAACTTCAAGATTGTCTGCGGAGAAAACCTGCCAGCGACACGCTTTGCCAGTAAAGAGCCGAATACGCTGCCGCACACGGTAGGGATAAACATATAGGCAAATTGCTGCGATGTCAGCCCCAGTTGCTGAATCAGGAATACCGGGCTGGCAAGTACATATAGGAAGAAGGCCGAGAAAGTGGCGCCAATGGCAAACACCAACAAACTGAATTCGCGATGACTGAACACTTGCTGATAATTCTGTATGACGCGCCTGGCAGACAGTGGCTGGCGCTTTTCCACTGGCATGGTTTCTGGCAGGTATTTTATTGCCGCCCACAACGCAAAGGCTGCATAGAGGGCAAGAAAAGCAAAGATCGCCTGCCAGTGTATGCCTAGCATGACCCCACCGATAATGGGAGCGATGGCAGGCGCAATCACGAACAGCATTTGCACTGTGGCCATCACACGTTGTGCCTGCACGCCTTCAAACAAGTCACGCACCATGGCGCGTGCCACTACATTGCCCGCCCCGCCGGAAAGTCCCTGCAAAATGCGGAATACCCAGAGCGTTTCTACATTGGGCGCAAACACACAGCCTATTGATGCCAGGATAAAAATACTCAATCCCCAGCGGATGGTGGCGATACGCCCAATCGCATCACTGATAGCGCCATGAAACAATGTCATGAATGCATACGGCAAAAGATACAGCGTCAGGCTATGCTGGATATCGACAGTAGAGGCATGCAGGTCATGCTCCATCATGGGGAAGGCCGGCAGATAGGTATCAATGGCAAAAGGCGCTAGCGCAGTCAGTGCAGCCAGCACATACACCGTAAGTATCGAGGAAGTACGCATCATGAATGGTCAGCCAGTCAATTGCGGCATGACCGCATCATCAAAGAAATATAGGCTAGGAATTATACGCGCTCAAATGTGCTATACGGCATAGACATGCTGACGGTTATAAGGATAGTCCAGATGACCGTCGGCATGAGGCTTGCCTGCGAGAATCTGGAAAAGCGCTAGCCAATTGCGATCAAAAGAAAATGCAGACCCTGCCATATAAATGCGCCATATGCGGTAATTGCGCTCCCCTATCAATTGCACAGCCTCCTCACGGTGAGCTTCCAACCGCTCTACCCACGCCCATAAAGTCTTGCCATAATGCGGGCGCAGATTTTCGGCATCCAATGGCTCCAGGCTTGCGGCAGAAAGTTCCGCCATGACCTGGGACACATGGGTCAACTCACCACCGGGAAATACATAATCGTTAATAAATACTCCAATCTCGCTACCGAGGCCGCCACTCTTCAGGGCCACAGATGTGATACCGTGGTTCATCACCAATCCCCCGGGCCTGAGCAGGCGAAATATCTTATCGAAATACCGTCGCAGATGACGTCGCCCCACATGCTCAAACATACCGACACTGGCAATCTTATCAAAGGACTCATCCTCAGGTAGATCACGGTAATCCATTAACCGCACCTCCACCCGGCCTTGTAACTGACGTCGCTGTATTTGGGCTGTCACGTAGGCATGCTGGTTTTCAGATAAGGTGATACCGACGGCGTCTACACCGTATTGCTCCACGGCCCTCAACATCAACCCACCCCAACCGCAGCCAATATCCAGCAGATTCTCACCCGGTTTAAGCATGAGCTTGCGACAGATATGATCCAGCTTTTGTTGTTGCGCCACCTCCAGACTATCATCCCAATTTTCAAAATAGGCACAGGAATAGATACGTTGCTGGTCCAGCCATAGCCCATAGAAATCATCAGACACATCGTAGTGATAGTGGATATTGCGTCGATCTCGGCTGCGTGTATGCCGCCACCATCGCCAGTCCTTGCGGGATTCTGCATGAGCACTGGCATCTGTACCGCAGTAGGCCTGGCCCAGCGAGAGAATATCCTTGGCACTCCCCAGCAAGTCGACCCAGCCCTCCACATAAGCACGGGCCAGGCCGCCCAGTGTGGGTTGGGCGAGAATGCTAAGCACCTTGGTATCGTTAACCAGAATAGTTACTTTGGGATCAGGATGATCAACCACAGCCTGCTCACCCCATCTCACCGATACAGGCAAACCCGTCAGACTCCGTTTTATCTGCTGATGCAATATGGCAGTAAACACCTTATCCCCTTCAACCCTATGAATCCATAGCCTATTGCATCATAAAACCAAGCGCAACCTCAGAGCTGCTTGAATATTAATGGACCAAAGTCCATATTGAGATAAGCGAGCTTTGTTACAATATCACCTTACGCAAGCTGACATGGTCAGCACATCCCTAGATTGGAGCTTTACATGGAATTGGATCTGGAAAAAATCAATGCAGAACTTGGTCACCAGGCTGAAAAACTGGTGGAATGGGCATTAAACCTGAACAAAAAAGCGATCTGCACCACCAACTTTCGTCCATTTGAAGCCGTTATTTTGCATATGGTCGCCAAGGTCAAGCCCGAGACCCCTGTGATCTGGATGGACAGTGGCTACAACACAGAAGCCACCTACCGCTTTGCTGACGAAGTCAGCAAACAGCTTAACCTCAACCTCACCATCTATCTGCCCAAGCGTTCGCGCGCACATCGTGAAGCCATTGATGGCCTAGTGCCAGACCTGGATGATCCTCGACATGCCGCATTTACTGAAGAAGTAAAACTGGAACCCTTTACGAGAGCCTTGCGTGAAACCGCGCCCGAGGTCTGGTTCACTGCGCTACGTGCCACAGATACCGCAGTGCGAGCCCAAATGGACCCCGTCAGTATCAATCCGGATGGCCTGATCAAGGTAGCTCCGCTACTGCACTGGACCTCCAAAGACCTATACCAATACCTGACCGCCAATAATCTGCCCAACAACTTCGACTACTTCGACCCCACCAAGGGTGAAGAAAACCGCGAGTGCGGCTTACACCTGGCGCATTAACAATGCTAATGGAGAGCGACTGTTTCAGCGCTCTCTTGCAGCCTCATGGAAAGCCTTCCTGACTGGCGACAAGACATACTCCATGATGGTTTGATCAATCAGCTTGATTTCCGCTGCCACTTGCATCCCCGGTGCCAGCGTTAAATGGTCACGATCAAATACAAGATGTTGTGACTGAAGTTTGAGAAGTGCTCGATAAGAGAACTGTGCACTAGCAGGTTGAGACGCTTCAGCTCCGGTCTGTTGATTATTATTGCCAGAAGATCGATCAGTGGAATCAGCACTCAGCTGCAACACTTCGCCTGTGACCATACCGTATTTCTGGAAAGGGTAAGCCATCAATTTCAGCTGGACTTCCTGGCCTGTTCTCACAAAACCAGCATCAGTATTCTTGACCCACACTTCAGCCAGCAACTGTTCATCATTTGGCACCAAAGTCATGAGGACAGTGCCCGGTGAAACAACAGTGCCAGGCGTATGGGTAGCCAAGTCCTTGATAATGCCGGATTGAGGAGCACGAAGCTCCAACAGGCTATTACGGTGGGCCTGCTTGGCCCATTCCTGGTCCAAGCGCTGTACCTCGGCATAGGTGCTGACGCGCTCAGCCTCAAGCTTGCGTTTGTAATCAGAAATAATCTGGGAAATCCGTCTTTCAGATTGCAGGATGTTGGCTCTCAGGCTTTCTGCATTGTATTGCTGGGCATGGAAGTCTTGCTCTTTTTCAATACGCTCGCGTTGTTTGTCCAGCACCATGAGGCTCCCGACAAACCCTACCTTACCGAGTTTTTCATAAGCAGCTTCCTGTACTTTATAGCTAGGCAGGGTTTCCTCCAGCTTGCGCTGTAATTCCAACGTGGCAGCCAAGTCATACTTGGATTTTTGTAACGCCGCTTTTTCGGTTTGGATACTGTCATCCAGTGCAAGACGATTAGAGTGATACTCTGAAAGAATGCGAGAAAACAACTCAGGTGAATCCTTTGACTGCCTCTCTAATGGACGATTATGGATTTCAGCCTCCACCCTGCGCAACTCCAGCACTTTGTATTCACGCGCCTGCTGAATAGATTTGCTATCAGCCTCCGAAATATTGGCATCCATGCGTACCAGCACTTGTCCCGCTTGCACATGCTGACCGTCACGCACCGAGATTTCACGTACGATGCCCGCCTCTGCGGGTTGAACAATTTTAAGATAAGTGGAAGGAATCAGTTTGCCCTCGGCAACAGCAACAACATCGAGGCGGCCAAACATCGCCCATACAATCAGGGCAAGTAATAAGAGCAATAGGCCCCTCAATACCATTCGCGGTAAAGGAGAAGGCAATTGCTCCTGGATTTGCAGCAGCCCTGGTGCAAAGTCCAGAGCCTGCTGCGATACCGGCCTCTCTGCGGAAGCCTTTGCTTGCTTAAAGGATGGCAACATCAACCACTATCCCAATTTGACAGCGTCTGCTTGCCAGGTGCTGGACGCATTGAGTGTTTGCGCACTCTGACCAAACTGCGTTGAGCTGATAACGTTTTGCGCAGCCAGCAAACCAATACCCGTCAAGTTACCATTCAGACCGTATTGGTAGGCCAAATCACCACCTATTGCAACGGTATCACTCCCGCCAAGATGGAAGCTTAGTAAGGCATTAGTCAAAGACCAGCTAGTCAGGTTACTATTTACAGCACGGGCCGCATCAAACTGATTCACCAACCCTGCAAAATTGAACCGCTCAACTTTGTTATCCAACAGCGTATTGCTACCACCGGCATCAAAATCAGTCATCGCTTCAGCAATCACCTGCAAGTTAGTCACGGATCGGTTGTTGGTCGAGGCATACCAGTCCTTGAAGGTGATGCTGTCGGAACCGCTGACATTGAGGATAAGGTTGTTGCCAGATTTGCTGAAACTCAGGCTGTCATAGGAAATATCGCCTCCCAGGCTCAAGGTGTTGTCCAGACCGGTAGAGACATTGACGAGGTCCTGACCGTCACCAAGATTGAAGGAGATGATATCCTTACCGGAGCCAGTAGTCAGAAGATCATTGCCTTTGCCGCCAATTAATAGACCATTTTGCGCACCATCAGTGATGGTGTCATTGCCCTCTCCGCCAAAGAACACTTTGCGGCCACTGTTCCCGAATGAAACACCTAATGTGTCATCCCCATCGCCCCCATCAAGAATATCGTTTCCATCGTAGGTGTCGATCACATCATCACCGGCAAGGCCACGCAAGTAATCATTGGAGGTAGGGAAGCCCATAAAAATGTTGTCCGCTATCCAATCAGCACCTGCCGTAGAAGTATTGGCTTTCTTCCAGACATCCTGTGCTGTCCAGATCGTGCCATTATCAAACTTTACAGACTCTATCTTTAAGTTCGCACCACCCAAATGCCAAGCACCACCTGTCATGACCACGTAATTAGCATTGGGACTACCAAGCAGTTCACTCAACGAATTTACATAATCATGGGTTAGATAGATATGCTGCTGATCGCGGAATACTTTGACATCCTGTGAGGCAACACCATATCCAAATTGAATGGTGTCGTTGCCTCCAGTATCCATGATGATATTGGTTCCGTAATACCAGCCAATGTAATAGGTGTCGTCACCCAATCCTCCCTGCAGGAGATCATTGCCCCCTCCACCATTAATGTAATTATTCCCACTATTGCCCGTAATCGTATTCAATTCAGAATTAAAGCCCCCATACGCATCAATATCATCGTCACCAATGAGGACTAAATTTTCTACATTTGAGAAAAGAATATAATTACCTTCCTCATCATGGAAACTGCCTATGCCATACGTTACAGAACTATAAATGGTATCGTTCCCTTGCCCCTCATATTCATAAACGACATCAAATATAGAATCAACATAATAAACATCATCCCCAACACCACCATACATTAAATCATTACCTTCCCCACCATTTAATGTATCATTTCCCGTTCCCCCATCCAGAATGTCATCTTCACTCCCACCAATTAATTGATCATCACCCGCTTCTCCTCTTAGTAAGGTAGGAGTATTCATATCTGCTTGAAGTAGGTTATTTTGAGAATCACCAATAACCTTGTTATCACCAAATAATGTCAAATATTTTGTTTTCCATAAAACAGGACCATGCTGCGAGGAAAATTCCGCGCCCATTAACACAGGAGCATCAGGATTATTGCTATACCATCCAAGCATTCTTAGACTATCAACTCCATTTACATGGCTGATTACAAGATCATTTCCTTGGCGATCTACTGTCAAACTCTCAGCATCAACTCCGTCCCCTCCCTTGATCCAGCTTTTCCACAAATATGAAACTTGCTTTTCACCCATTCCCAACTCAAAGAAAACTCCCTCTGGAGAATCAGAAAAAGGATCAAATTCCGGCATTGGCGGTGCGATAGCCAACATATCCAACATAGATAATACTGTGCCATCAGAAAATTTAAACTTTTCAACCCCTGCACCAAGGAACCAATATAAACCAGTAGTCTCATCATCATCCTGTGGTAGATTGTGTAAATTCATGACAGGCATGACTATCCTCACATGATTATCATTCCCCCAACTAATATCCATAGTCCCAATAAAAGTGATTGCTTCGGATGCGTTGTTCCACAATCCTCCATTTGCTGGGATCTGGCCCCATGAAATAGAAATATTAGATAAATTTATTCCTTCACCAAACTCAACAGTATCTTGCTCACCTAAAACCCCAGCATCGTACAACAACTTAAGCTGCTCATAATCTATTGGTGAAATTTTCGGAAGTTCTGGCAATCCATCAGGAGAGCCAGTATTTCCATAATCAATAAATTTATTTGTCCAATTAGGTATGTTTAGTGATTGATAATACCAAGCAGCATATCTACTTAAATATGTATCAATATATATACGCTCTGTAGTCCCAGTATCAAAAATTACATCACGCCCCTCATCCTCGAAACGAATGAAATATGTATCTCCACCACCTCGTCCATCTAACCAATCATTACCATTTCCACCAATAATAATGTCATCAGCATTCCCGCCACTAATTTGATCATCCCCATCATTCCCATATAAAAACAACCCTAAATTCTTATCGGTAAATGGCTCCATGGTATCCGGGTAAAAACTTTGGCCGTAATTAGTCTCCCAGTTTATTTGCATATCCATATAAGGGCTAATATCAATGACATCATCCCCTGCACCTGCATCAATAGTTGCATAACCATTCAATAAGAAATAATCATCTTCTAATCCAGTTTCGATAATATCAACAGTTATTACCGTATCAAGCCTGTACTCTCTAGTAACGAAATTTGCCGGTTGTACCGTATACGATGATCCTAACTGGCCTCCTAGAGGAGTTATCCACATCCCATTTGGACCAAGTACAATATTGGTTCCCCCTGGGTATTTTTGACCAAAAGGTTGATCTGTTCCATATGGGATATATTGCAATTGGCTACCAACCTTACTACTTCCCACTCCAGATACTGTTTGAAGAGGACGTTGTTCATACGAAATCAATTCATATTCACTACTTATGAAATATGTTGGACGACTCTCTGCCCACTGCTCTTCTGTATTAGTGTATTTGAATTCCAGACTTTCGTATCGATATTCGGTAGTAAACTCAGTATTAGACTTATAAATAAATGTTTTAGTATATTTTCCCTCAGAATTTAGCTCATATCCTTGATTAGTTAATACTTCAGCATAGAGGGATTTAACTCTCTCAAGATAAATCTCCCTCATGCTTTCAATAGTTAAAATTTCTGGCGGAGCATTACTTATTAAATCATCTAGATCCATTAATAAATTATCTGTAGAATCTCGTACTTGCCAAAGCTGATTATCAGAGTAATAGTCCTTAATTATTACCCCATCAACCTTACTCTTAAAATAAAGAAAGAGATCGTCACCTTGCTGCCGATAATTCAAATCTGATACTGATACTCCTTGATCCAATTTTAAAATACTGGTTTCAATGGTACTGCCATCAACAATCGTATCAATGCCCATCCCTCGATGTAAAATGTAAGTATCTTTACCTACTCCTCCCTCTAGATAATCGTTATCCGAGCCACCATGCAATACATCATCACCTGCGCCACCGTACAGACTATCGTTACCTTGACCACCCCATAATTGATCATTCCCAGCCTGAGCCCGAATCACGTCATTTCCGAAACCACCCTCTAATTGATCATCATTAGCTGATCCCCAGAGATTGTCATCATTTGAAGTGCCATAAACCAGATAAGGCAGATTGCCAGCCGTGACAAGCTCCTCATGCGTCAACACAGAGCCATCGGCAAACAAATACTCTTGAATACTTCCAGCCAAACCATTCTTGATTGCGACACTATCGCCTGCAGTGCCATACTCAATATTCAGGTAATAGCTGCCATCCAGCCCCTGATATTGCCCAGCCTGGATAGAGGCTTTGGTAACTCCCTCTCCAAATACAATACGGTTGAATCCTTGAGTATCCTCGATAGCATCCTCGCCATCACCCAGCGAGAAATAATAGGTATCATTGCCCTCACCGCCGATCAACACATCATCGCCGGTACCGCCCGTGATCTGGTCATTGCCATGACCGCCATCCAGCGTATCGTCGCCAGCGCTGCCTATCATCCTATCCACAACCGAAGTGCCAGTCAGCGCTCCTGCTTGCAAGGCCACGATATCAAAACCTTTTTGCAGCAATAACTCCTCATGAGTCCATACTGTGCCATCTGCGAACTCGAACTTATCAATCGCCTTACCCTCAAGGGTAGATTCTTGAAAAAATCTCTTCAGCAGCAAAGTATCATTCGGGTCATCACCAACCGACACCTTGATCACATCCTGCCCATTTACTTTGGCAACGCTCAATTTAAGGTCATCAACCGTGATACCAGCCCCAAATATCACCCGGTTAGGGGTCGGCTGGTCGTCGTAATCTATTTGCCCGCCAATGTCATCAATGAGGTCTGTTCCATCCCCGATATGGTAGTAGTATCTGTTATTGCCGCCACTACCGATTAGAGTGTCATTACCGCGCCCCCCGGAAATGTGCGCGTCTCCGCCGTAGCTTCTCAAGTAATCATTATTGGCTCCTCCCATTAGAGAAGCTTCTGCTTGACTCACAGTAATATTGAGTGCAGTCGCCAAGCTGGATCCAACCACCTCGCGCCAGCTCAATACGCTGCCATCGGCAAAGCTGGCCTGGCTGATCGCACCATCGGCAATAGCGATATGATCATTCTCAGAATATGAAAGCAGGTGATATCCTTCGCCTGCATTCTGCAACCCCAATGCATCTTTGCTGATGCCAGCACCAAATTTCAGGCGATTACTGCCGCTAGTGTCATCAATGCCTTCAAACAAAAAGTCGGGGCCTGCCGGACTGTCGCCCAAATTGAATACATACGTATCGTTGCCTGCACCGCCATCGAGGTAATCGATGCCAGCCCCGCCAGTCAATTCGTCATCCCCGTCATCGCCATAGAGGATATCGTCGCCATCGCCGCCATTCAGGATGTCATTGCCGCCTCCCCCCTGTAACTGGTCGTCGCCCGCTCCCCCGATCAAGGTATCCCGGCCATCGCCACCTACTAGATAATCCTCTCCTGCACCTCCATCAAGATAGTCATCCCCCGTCCCGCCATTCAATGTATCGCTGCCAGCTTCACCGTAGAGATGATCATTCCCGCCATTGCCAGATAACCGATCATCACCATTGCCGCCATAGAGCCAATCATCGCCTTCATCCGCACCGCTGGTGTTCGCGGGGTCATCGCCTACGAGTACATCATCCCCATCCCCACCATAGAGCACATCGCTGCCTGCCTCACCAAACAACACATCGTTGCCTGTGCCTCCATCCAGGTAATCGTTGCCCACGCCGCCAAACATCCAATCGTCACCAGCCCCGCCATACATGAGGTCATTACCTCCCTCGTGCGAACTCTGGAAATCGACGTTTGCAAACTGATGCTCGTAAAGGTTGCCATCCTGGCCAGTCGTCACCACCCGGCTCACAGACCAACCCGCCTGTACATTGGTCGCAATCCCGTCGCCATACATGTTGTCATCGCCACCACCGCCGATCAGCGCATCGTGTCCGTGGGAGCCGTTCAGGAAGTCATTGCCTGCATCACCGATCAAGACGTCATCGCCCAGACCGCCATCCAGAAAATCTCCTTTTAGGCCACTAGCCTGCTGGGTCTGGTTCAAGATCAAGGCATCTTCCAGGGAGATTTCCTGCTGCGCATAAAGGTAATCATCACCGGCATGCCCGAACAGGCGGTCTTGTCCATCGCCGCCAATCAAGATGTCATCACCCTCGCCCGCCAGAATCTGGTCGTTGCCTGCACCGCCATCCAACTTGTCATCGCCGCCGCGGAAATCCTCAATGTGATCATCGCCTGCCAGCCCAAGGATATGGTCGTTCTGAGCGCTGCCATATAACACGTCCGCACGGCCTGGTGCTTCCGTCGAAGTGACAATGAGATTGCCCAGTTCATCGGTTGATGTCGTGTTCAAGGGAGTCAGGTCGCCGCGAATCTCACGGTCATAAGTAGCCTGCGTAGCGTTGTCGTCAAACAGCCGGATGCCGAAATCGCCATCCTCGAAATCTTCACCCAATTCGAGAATGCTGCCGTCGGGCATGGTGATTTTCCAGGGGGAGTTGTGGCTCAAGGTAGCAACCCCGCCACTTGGCAAGGTAAACTGCCATTGATTGCCTTGCTGTGTGGCTGCAATGAATGCGCCAGCAAGTGTTATATATTGCACAGACCCATCAAGGCCACGATATTTGATCCAGCCCTTGCGATCGCTATCAATGATAGTGTCATGGTCACCACTGTTGAAAATATAGGTATCAACCCCTTCACCGCCAATCAGTGTGTCATTGCCCAATCCACCATTGAGTACATCGTTGCCTGCCCCGCCGTAGAGAACGTCATTACCACCTCCGCCTACCAACATGTCGGCTGTGCTTCCACCCAGCATGAAGACAGCCTGATGATTGGTGACATTAGCCTCGATAACGCCATCGCTGGTTTTGACATACCACTTATAGTCAAGCACACCAGAGATATTCACCTTGGCATACTCGCTTCCCATCACGCTTTGCAAGCCTGCCAGCAGCAAAGCATCGCTCAGACGGTCAGGACTATTGATATGATTGAAATCAAATCCAATACCGCCACCCGAAACTTCATAGAAGGATTGGGTAAACCCGTTATCCATGAAGTAATAATCTTCAATCAATGCAGCAATCAATGCCTGATTGAATGCGGAGTTATTAAGCGCCACCTCTCCATTGATTTTTAGTGCATCAAGCGCAAACTGATGCAACATGCCATTATTATGATTGACCCCAAGGTTGACTTGATCTTTCAACAAGTGCGTCAGGAAGTCTTGATCATCTAAGGCAAGATTTCTGGCATATAAATTGGTATCAAAAATATGACTAAGTAGTGTTGGCAACTGAACCGTGCTCAACCTGAAGTTTTCTTCCAAAGCCAGTGCAGCATGCAAAACAATCGAATGTAAATCAACTGATCCTGCTCCATCATTGCCAATCTGAATTGGCGTATTACTGCCATTAACAAATAAAGTATCGGCAAAATACTTGTTCAATACCTCCCCACTCACATAATGGCTGGCAACATTTGCCTCTCTTGCATTAAATACAACATCATTCCTGAATAAGGTTTGGGTAGGTTGTCCGGGGATGCCAGTAGGCGGATTATCTTGGCGGATGAGTAATTGATCCATCGTGTTTCTTATGCCTGGATCCGTGATCAATGGGTTATCAATCAACCCTTGAATAATACCTAGATTGGCAATTGAGGCAGCGAATGGCGCATTGGCAAACACTACGGCAGGTTCATTAACCAATACTGATACTAGGGAGGCCAGGCCGGCACCTAATGAATGTCCTGTGAAAGAAATTTCAATATTGGGATTTTCCGTGTTGAGATAGGTAGCCTTTATTTCCTTATAAAACAGAACGGCGGCAGTTAATTGCGCAGAGCCGAATCCTAAGCCAAGCCTGATATCTGTTGATATATCCGATACAGTTTGACCATTATTAACTCCAATCAGAAAGTCCGTACCCTTAAATGCGATGACGATTTGATCGCCTTTTTGGTATGCGCTGGCTGAAAATCCATTACTTAACGGATCGCTTTCCATATTCGATACTGATTCAGGTAGTTTTACCCAGCCTAATCCACCTACATCAAGTAGGTTAAGAGGCCCGCGAGCATCATTGTAAACATGGGCCGCCAAAATGGCATAAACTTCATCATTTATACGATTACTCATTACCTTTTCCCTTCCCTATTTACTCAATATCGATTTAATTTTCTCTGTGGATCAATTCGCCTCACCCAAGGTCTATAGGTAGGCTTACCATTTACTTCTTTACTAGCTTTCTTTTCTAACGATAAATATTTGATGCCTGGTGGCGGGATACCTTCGTATAGCATATTGACGTCATAAATAGATTCCGGCACTTGCTCAAAAGGAATTTGCACCCACATTTGCTTCTCCCAACGATAGGCAACAAATGGAGGATCCGGTTTCTCGTATAACTCATATTCACGCCCAGTAGGTGGAAATCCCACGATATATAAATCTCCCTGATCCACGTTGATCACCCGAGCCTTTAAATGCTCATGCCAGGTAATAGGCTGATCGCTGAAGTCGGGCAGGTTAATCGTGAGCCAGGTTTCCCTGGCAATACACGCCACTTGTTCCTTGCCGGTGTAGCCGCTGCTGCATTTTTTCTTTTGCGTCACGACGATGACACGACCATCATTGAGCTGTACTTCTTCCTGCCATTCTCGATAGCCTTCATGAAGCAATCCTAAGCATCCAGATAACGTAAATAACAAGGTCAATATCCCAATATTTTTTAAAGTTTTTTCTTTCACAGTTGATAACCTTTTATCGTTGAGATTCAGTCATTGCATTGTCTTGCAAGGTTTCTGCATTCTCCTTGCCCAGTAATATCGCCTCATCCACCTGCAATGCCTTTGGCAGTTGGTGGGTGATGAAGATGATGGTGACCTTGCCCTTGAGCCGATTGATGGTCTGTGCGAATTGTTCTGCAGTGTGCGGATCGAGGTTGGAGACAGCTTCATCAAAGACGAGGATGCGAGGTTGCCTGAGTAGGGCCCTGGCAATGGCGATGCGTTGTTTCTGGCCGCCCGAGAGGCCGGTGCCGTGTTCGCCAATCTGGGTGTTGTAGGCTTCGGGGAGCTTTTCGATGGTGTCGTGAATGCCTGCGAGTTGGCAGGCCTGGATGATTTGCTCGAAGCTGGCATGCGGATTGGCTAGGGTGAAATTTTCGTAGAGGGTACCGGAGAACAAGGTGGTTTCCTGCGGCACGACACCGAAGTGGTGACGGAGCTCATTGGCGCTGAGGTGGCGGATGTCCTTGCCATCCAGGGTGATGTTGCCTTCCTGGGGTTGCTGAAAGCCGAGCATGAGTTTGGCAAGGGTGCTTTTGCCGCAACCGGAGGGCCCCATGATGACGGTGCATTTGTTGGGCTTGATGATGAGGTTGAGGTTACGGTAGAGCCAGGGGTGGTGTTCGCTGTAGCGGAAGCCGAGATCGTTGAACTGGATCAGGCCGGACTGGCTGCCCAGACGCTTGGGGATGAGGGAGTAAGGTTCGGTGGGGGCATCCATGAGGTCACCCAGGCGCTTGACGGCAATATCCGCCTGCTGGAATTCCTGCCACATGCCAACCATTCTCAACACTGGGCCGGAAAGCCTACCGGAGAACATCTGGAAGGCGACGAGCATGCCGATGGTGAACTCAGGGTTGTGCATGACGATCCAGGCACCGGCGCAGAGGATGCTCAGGGTCTGTACCTGGTCCAGGGTGTTGGCGGCGGTGTTGTAGGTGTTGGAAAGTTGCTTTGAATCGAAGGTGCTGGCGAGATAGGCTGCAAGGTAGTCGCCGTATTGTTTTTCAAGCTGGGGTTCGAGCTGCAGGGACTTGACGGTTTCCATGCCTGATACATATTCGGTCAGGAA
Source organism: Methylobacillus gramineus (assembly GCF_020532675.1). Lineage (GTDB taxonomy): Bacteria > Pseudomonadota > Gammaproteobacteria > Burkholderiales > Methylophilaceae > Methylobacillus > Methylobacillus gramineus. Next base: position 1,038,584 of record NZ_JAJAVE010000001.1, read on the forward strand.
CGCCTGGTTACGCGCGCCGAGGAGGAATTGCTGGTTGAGCTTTTTGCGCAGCAAGGGGGTAATCGCCAGGCTCAGGATGGTGATCAGGGTGAGGACGGCCAGGGCGATCAGGGTGAGCTGCCAGCTATACCAGAACATGATGGCAAGAAAAACGAACAGGAAAGGGAAATCCAGCAGCAAGGTAATGAGGCTGCCTGCGAGGAAATCGCGGATGGTTTCGATGCCATGCAGCCGTGCCACCAGTGTGCCGGTGGGGCGATGGTCGAAGTAGCGCATGGGCAGGTGCAGCAGATGGCCGAAGACCTTATGCCCAAGAACGGCGTCGATGCGGTTACCGGTATGCAACACCAGATATTGCCTGACCCAGCCCATAGCAGCATTGAAGACGAGGAAGATACCCAGGGCCACAGCAATGACAATGAGCGTGCTGACAGTATGATGGACGACGACCTTGTCGATGATGACTTGGGTGCAAAGAGGAGTCGCCAACGCCACGACCTGGATGGCAAACGAGGCGAGCAGGATTTCACGCCAGATTTTTTTGTGCTTGAGCAGTTCCGGGATGAACCACTTGAAGCCGAATTTGGCCGGTTGATGGTTATCATCCGTCAGCGGCTTTTTCTCCGGAGTCACTAATATCACTTCCCCAGTAAAACGTTGATTGAACTCAACGATGGAAACCGTAACGGGGACGCTGGATTCTGGCAGGAGCAACAGCACGCGCTCCTGATCCATTTTGAGGACTAGTCCGAGGGAATAGGAAGCTTCTATTAATTCTGAAGCCGGTGAATCGGAGATGGGTGTTTCTAACGGAGAATTTGCTACTTGATCGGCGGGTTTTAGGATCACCAATATGGGAAATGATGCAGGATGTAATTCGGCAAGCGGCTTACTGCTGGAATGAGTCTTAAAACCTAACTCCTTCAACGTCCGTTGCAAAACAGCATTATCGTAAGGAGGAGTAACTCGCTTTAACAGAAGCTCAGGATCAAAAGGAAGCCGATGCAATTGGCATATTGTGCCAATGCCCCACATGAACGCCCCCTGCCCAAGCGCAATGCTCATCCGAGCTCCCTGTTTTTTTTATTCTTAGATATTTTTTATTGGTTATTTATTACATGAAGCATTTATTAATTTTTACATTTTCAATAAATTTATAGATAGCTATTCTCATTTGCAATAGGAGTTATTCCTAATCACAAATCATTAATAGAAATTAATGATTTGTTTCATTGCAACAGACTCAGTGAGGTCATAAAGCAGGCAATACGAATATGCTTCATTTTACTATTCACTACAAAGCATCAACATCACTATGTATCAGCACCACTTTCCTGCAGTAATCAATAAAAATTGATAGTTGGCTGGCAACTATGAGTATGCGTTAGCTAGTGCTCAGATCAAGGTAAAGCGTGAAACTCTTCCACCAGTTCCCGGTTTTCGCCTTCTATCAGCTTGCGCGAGTTCTTGTCGTTTCTGAAGAAGATAGGCTGGGCCTGCAAATGCGGTTTTTGTGCATTTGCAATTGCCTCGTCTATCAAGTGTCGATGTGGTGATTTGGTGCAAACAGGATCAGCAGCTTCGGCATCCCCTGATAGCAGGAATGCCTGACAACGGCAGCCCCCCAGGTCTTTTTCTTTTTCATCGCAACTACGGCAAGGCTCCTTCATCCAGTCATCACCGCGGTACTTGTTAAATGCTGGTGATTCTTCCCATACCCATTTCAAACCATTTGCCTTGACGTTGGGAAAGGTCATGTCGGGCAGGACACGAGCAGAGTGGCAAGGCAACACATCACCGTTGGCCGTCACGATCATGAACACTTCACCCCAGCCATTCATGCATTTCTTGGGGCGCTCAGAAAAATAGTCTGGTACAACAAAATAGATCTTCATCTTGTTACCGACTTTTTTACGGAATTCGTTGGTGACGGCTTCCGCTTCATCTATCTGTTCTTTAGTGGGCATCAACTGGCTACGATTAACCAGTGACCAGCCGTAATACTGGGTATTCGCCAGCTCAACAAAGTCAGCCCCCAGTGCTTCCGCCATCTCAAGGATTTCCTTGATGTGCTTGATGTTGTAGCGATGTATCACCACATTGAGCACCATGGGATAGCCGTGATCCTTGATCATGGCTGCCACTTTTTTCTTCAGTTCAAACGTACGGGTATTGGTAATGAAGTTATTGATCTCTTCAGTGATGTCATGCATGGAAAGCTGGATATGATCTAACCCACCTTCCTTGAAAGCGCTAATCCGCTTTTCAGTCAAGCCCACTCCAGAAGTGATCAGGTTGGTGTAATAGCCGAGACGACCAGCTTCCGCCACGATCTCCTCAATATCATCACGAAGCAGTGGCTCCCCACCGGAAATGCCTAACTGCAACGCTCCGAGTTTGCGCGCATCACGTAAAGCTTGTATCCACTGTTCGGTACTCAGCTCATTTTTGGTGTGCTTGTCGTAATCAGTCGGGTTGTAGCAGAACGCGCAATGCAGCGGACAGCGATATGTCACCTCGGCCAACAACCATAAGGGCTGTGTGTTGGTCTTGGAAGCGGCTACGCCGTTGTTTTGAACTTGGGCACTCATGGTTTCTGCTCCTTAACGTAATGCACCTGCCTCAGGTGCCTAGTTACGTTTTTCCAGCCAGGCTTTCTCAATGGCAAGATCCAGCATCGCGATGATGTCAGACTCTAAGTCAGCAACATCAGGAAATGCTTGCTGCGTATCACTGACGATTTCACCTACTGTACGTTGACCATCGACACGCTTGATGACTTCGCCTGCCCCGCCATTCAATTTGATCATGCCTTCAGGAAACAGCAGCACATAGCATTGCTGGGCATCTTCCCACTGAAAGCGATAATGGCGTGCCAGGGCATAAATATCGCCCGTTGCGACGGTAGTCTTATCTTGGCTGTCTGAGATAGTCGACATTATGTTCAACCTTTATATCTGTGGATGCCAACATGATTGCATCCGCAATCACCCAAAGTACATCTAGCTTGAACTGGAGGATATCCAGTGCTTTTTCCTGTAGCTCGCGGCTCTGGCTGAAATAATCCAGCGTAACGGCCAATCCTTGCTCTACATCACGCCGCGCTTCAGTTAACCGCTTTTTGAAATACACCAGGCCCTCTTCTTTCACCCAAGGATACATGTCGGGCCAGGAGCTGATACGCTGCTGATGGATGTGTGGCGCAAACAGTTCAGTCAGCGAGGAACAGACTGACTCCTGCCATGGACGTTGCTTGGCAAAATTGACATAGGCATCCACGGCAAAGCGCACACCAGGTGCGACAAATTTAAGTGAAGTAACATCCTCCCGGTTCAAACCAACGGCTTGACCGAGCTGTATCCATGCCTCGATACCACCTACATTATCTGCATCTCCATCATGGTCGATAATCCGCTGTATCCAGCCCTTGCGGATTTCCTTGTCTGGGCAGTTGGACATAATGGCCGCATCTTTTTGCGGAATACTAATCTGGTAATAGAAGCGGTTGGCCACCCAGCACTGCAATTGCTCCCGTGTAAGCTTGCCTTCATACATCATCACATGAAATGGGTGATAGATATGATAACCCCTGCCCTTTTCACGCAGTTGCTGCTCGAATTCCTCGCGGGTCCAGGGAGTATTTCCAATAACAGGTGCATTCATGCTTGGCTCCTAGAGAATAATGTCCATGCCATCGTAGGCGACCTCAATACCATGTTGTGTCAGCTCCGCACGCTCGGCAGAATCTTCACGTAGTATCGGGTTGGTATTGTTGATATGAATCAGCACGCGACGTGCATTGGGGTATCCATCCAGCACTTCTATCATGCCACCAGGTCCGGATTGCGGGTTATGTCCGATATCACGAGCCTTTTTGGTCATCAGTCCCATGTCCAGCATTTCGGTATTGGTCCAGAAGGTTCCATCCACCATGATGCAATCGGCCTGTTCCATCAATGCGGGCAAATGCGGCTCAATCTCACCCAGACCTGGGGCATAGAACGCTTTCTTGCCGTTTTTAGTATCTTCAATCAATACCCCTATGGTGTCACCAGGGTGTGGATCATTACGATGTGGCGAATAAGGAGGTGCCGCACTTTTGAGCGCAACAGCAGTAAACCTGAGGTTTGGTGCCCCTGCCACTTCAAACGTGCCTTGACCATCAATGGGCACATCATGGCGGTTAATACCGCAATAATGACCCAGAATATTCAGTAATGGATTACCAGTCGTTAAATCCTGGTACACCATATCAGTACAGTAAATCTCGCGCTTGACCTGACCTTCTCTCAACATCAAGAGACCAGTAGTATGATCAATCTGTGCATCAATCAGCACAATGCCGACGATACCGCTATCGCGGATCGCACGGCCAGGCTGCAATGGGGCGAAGTCCTGAATTTGCTGCAGAATATCGGGAGAAGTATTGAAGAGAACCCAGTTGACGCCATCACCACTGACACAGATTGAAGACTGTGTACGCTTGCTTGCCTTGATAGTGCCTTTACGCAGACCATCACAATTCGGGCAATTACAGTTCCACTGCGGAAAACCGCCACCTGCTGCCGATCCTAAAACATGAATATGCATGAAAGCCTTCTCGTTGATTCTTTTGTTTCAAAAACCAGCCGGGCTACCTGAGTATCCCGGCTGTTGCGACTTAGCGATTGCAAACGTACATAGTCACTTCAAAACCGAAACGCATTTCTGTTACTTCTGGCTTGGTCCACATGATAAATCTCCTCAAAGTTGATTAAGATTAGAACGCTACATCCTCAAAATAACAAGTCGCTGTAACGTGAATGCATTCTCCTCGTCACGCGCCTCTGCCAACAGTGCAAAAATACCGAAACTCGCCTCATGATTATCATGAGTCCCTATCGGGCGAATGGCTTTAGACAAGCTTTTCACGGTTTTTGCCAATAAAAAAGCGCCGTTATATAACGGCGCTTTGATTTTAACTTTATAGCTAGAGATTAAGGTGTTCAACACTGGCTGGCAGTATGAACGATCACATGAGCACAAACCCACCTGCTCAACTTATGATGTGGTCTTGCTTTCTTGCAGTATTTGCCCCAAAACATCAATAAAACGAGAATTCTCAGAGAACAAGCCGATACTGACCCGCAGGTAATCAGGCATTTCATAGGCGGCGACAGGCCGCAGAATTATGCCACGCTGTAATAACTGCTGATAAACCACGGCGGCATTATTCACTTTGAAGCTGACAAAGTTGCCAAATGAGGGAATGAAACTCAACCCCAGTTCCTGCAATGCCTTGGTGATCTGTACCATTCCCGCCTGATTCAAAGCACGGGTACGTTCAACAAACTCCTCGTCTGCCAATGCCGCTACTGCAGCAGCCTGTGCCACACTGTTGACATTAAAAGGCTGACGCACGCGGTTCATCAGGTCAGCAATCTCCTGGGCGGCAATGCCAAAACCAACACGTAACCCTGCCAAACCATACGCTTTGGAAAGCGTGCGAGAAATCAGCAAGTTTTCAAAGTCATTGAGCCAGCCAATCGCTTCGGATTTCAGGTCGGCATCCAGATACTCGTCATACGCCTCATCCAGCACCACCAATACGTTCTTTGGAACCTGGCCTAAAAACTGACGCAAGGCTTGTTTGCCAAGCAACGTCCCGGTTGGGTTATTGGGGTTGGCAATGAAGATAATCCGCGTTTTACCCGTCACCGCCGCCAGCATGGCATCAAGATCATGACCGAAATCCTTGGCGGGAACAGTCACGCCTGTCGCCCCTGTTGCCTGGGTGACCAAGGCATATACGGCAAATGCATGTTGAGAATAAATGGCTTCAGTGCCTGGCGTCAGAAACGCACGCGCTGCCAGCTCCAGAATGTCATTGGAACCGTTGCCGAAGACAAGCTGGCCGGGATTCAATCCAAACTTTCTGCAGACACTATCACGCAAGGCAAAACTATTGCCATCAGGGTATCGGGCAATTTCTTCCAGCGCATCCTGCATGGCTTCATAGGCTTTAGGACTGACGCCGAGCGGGTTTTCATTAGAAGCCAGCTTGATGATCTGCTCTGGTTGTAAACCCATCTCACGCGCCAGTTCAGTAATGGGCTTGCCTGGCTGGTATGGCGCAATAGAACGAATATTGGACGGCGCAAGGTCGCACAGTCTGGTCACGATAATACCCTTTCAAATAGAATTGACTGCTTGTTTATTCTCACGCTTCGCGTCATACATCGCATGGTCAGAGCGTCTGATCACGTCCACCGCAGTCACGTCGCGATACGGGAACACACATACCCCGATACTGGCTGACAGATCTTTAATTGGCGGCAGACCATCCAGAATGATGGGAGAGATCAATTGCATGCGCAGTTTTTCCGCCAGCAGCTCTGCCGCTTCTGGTGTCCCAATATCACGCGCCAATACAAAGAATTCGTCACCCCCTAGCCGGGCCAATGTATCCGCTTCACGCACGGTGAATTTGAGACGAGTCGCCACCTCTTTCAGCACAACATCGCCAATCAAATGACCATAGGTATCATTGATCGGTTTGAAGCGATCCAGATCAATAAACAGGCCAGCACATAATTGATCGTTACGTGTGGAATAATTAATCGCCTGTTCTATCCGATCCAGCAGCAATTCGCGATTCGGCAAACCGGTCAGACGATCATGCAAGGCACGCTCATGTTGTCTATGACGTTCGTTGTCCAGGTCTTTCTCGCGCAGGAACAGCTCCCGGCTTTGCTTCTCGGCCACATAACTGGCAAATGCCCCCACCATATTGGCGGACAGGATGAATACATCGTAGATCATGAGCTGCAACAAGGGCAAAGGACGCAACTCAATAAACATGATGTTGAACACAATAAAAAGTAATAGGCCTACCAGGGTGGCATTAAAAAACCTCAAGCCTGAGAAGGTATAACTCCAGAAGACAATGACAATCAGGCCTGTGTAGTAATAACTGATTGCCGCCAAGGGCATGAAGCTTAATTGCGCCAAAAGTCCGAGACCACTGAACAGCGACACCACACCCAGCAGAAACTGGTTGTATTTAACGAACTGTCGGTAAAAAGTCAGGCCGAAAACCGCGAAAAATAGCATCACCACCATGGTGCGGATATACCAGACACTGATCACGGCTTCTGGGATGACGAATAAAGGATCCAGCAGGCCATACAGCATGTACATGATGGCACCCACCAACAATGCGACACGCGAATACCTGCGCAAGCTGGGGATGGCATAAAGCTGGTACAAAGCTTCCAGACGGTCATTCTGGAAATTGAGCGTCCATTTACGTAATGAGGCTGACCACAACAAGTTCTGGCTGATAGGCATGCGACCCTCTGAAGAACAAACTCAGCTAATGGGAATGATCAAGAGCAGGAGCCTACTCAAGATTCAAAGTATCATATTACGGCGACAGGATAAGAGCCTAGCACCTTGAGCAATGAAGCGCACTGCTCAAGCTCATACAACGCTTTGGCGAGCTGGGGGTCCTGGTAATGCCCTTCGATATCAACAAAGAACACGTACTCCCAGATACCAAGCTTGGATGGCCTGGACTCGAACTTGCTCATATCAATGCCATGCTTGGCTAGCGGGGCCAGCAAGCTGACAACCGCGCCAGGGACATTTTTGGCAGCAAGCAGCAATGAGGTCTTGTCTTTGCCTGATGGGGCAATCTCGTGATTGGCCAATACCAGGAAGCGTGTCGTATTCTTGGGATCATCCTCGATATTTTCTGCCTCCACGGCCATATCAAACAACTCGGCAGCACGGTTGCTGGCAATCGCAGCGCCAAAAGGATCACGCGCCGCCAGTTCAGCCGCCTGGGCATTACTACCCGTACTGATCCGTTCAACGTGTCCAAGGTTAAGGTTGAGCCACTCATGACATTGCCCTAGCGATTGGGCATGAGAATAGACGCGCTGTATTTCGTTGCTGGATTCCTTGCTCCTGAGCAGGCAATGATGCACAGGCAGGGTGATTTCCCCACAGATATGCAGGCTGGTCATGGTCAAGAGATCCAGCGTGCGTCCAACGGCACCCTCAGTGGAATTCTCCACTGGCACTACTGCATAGTCGGCTGCACCGGACTCCACCATGCGAAATACTTCATCGATGGAAATACAGGGCTTGGGAGAACTCAGGCCACCGAACTGCTTATTGGCAGCCTCCTCACTGAAAGTCCCTAATGGCCCAAGAAAGGCCACCGCAAGCTCGCGCTCCAGAGCACGACAGTTGGACATGACACTACGAAAAATGGCCGTCACCGCCTCGGCAGACAATGGGCCAGTATTTTTATCCAGCAGACGGCGCAATACCTGCGCTTCTCGCTCGGGACGGTATATCGGCCCTTCCCCTTTGAGTGCGCCAATTTCACGCGCCAAGGCAGCACGTGCATTCACCAGATCCAGCATCTGCTCATCAATGGCATCAATCTGGTCACGGCAATTTTTTAGTATGTCGCTCATGGTCTACACTCTATGCATATATTGTTGCGTAATTGAGCACCGCTCCTGCAGCCCTCTACTGATTAGATCAAGCGTGAGCGCGCTCAAAGCCCTTCATGAATTCAATCAGCGTATTCACGCCTTCGATTGGCATCGCATTGTAAATCGATGCGCGCATGCCGCCCAGCAAACGATGGCCTTTTAACTGGAGTAACCCGGCTGTCTGCGCTTGCTTGAGAAATTCTGCATCTAGGGCGCTATCCTTCAATGTAAACGGGATATTCATGCGTGAGCGATTTTCCACTGCGATCGGCGAACGGTAAAACTCAGTACTGTCGAGATAATCATATAACAGGCCGGATTTCTCAATATTGAGTTTTTCCATAGCAGCCAATCCGCCCTGGGCCTTGATCCACTTGAATACCAAGCCGGCAATATAAATACCATAGGTTGGCGGAGTGTTGTACATGGAGTCGTTATCGGCGTGTATCTTGTAATCCAGCATGGTGGGCGTATCCGCTACCGTTTGACCAATCAGGTCTTCCCGCACAATCACAATCGTCAAGCCGGCCGGGCCGATATTCTTTTGCGCACCGGCATAGATCAAGCCAAACTTGCTGATATCCACGGGTCGAGACAGGATATGCGAAGACATATCCGCCACCAGTGGCACATTCCCTGTTTCAGGCGTCCAGAACATCTCCACGCCACCAATGGTTTCATTGGAGGTGTAATGCACATAGGCAGCGTCAGCGTTAAGCTTCCACTGCGATTGATCTGGAGCATAGGTGTAATTCTTGTCGGCAGATGAGGCGACCACATTCACTTCGCAGTACTTGCCTGCCTCTTCAATCGCTTTCTGTGCCCAGATACCCGTATCCAAATAATCCGCTTGTTTCTTGCCGCGCAACAGGTTGAGCGGGATCATGGAAAACTGCGCATGTGCCCCCCCCTGTAGAAAGAGCACTTTGTAGTTTGCAGGAATATTGAGCAACTCTCGCAAATCGGCTTCGGCTTCTGCGGCGATGCTCATGAATTCCTTGCCGCGATGGCTCATTTCCATCACTGACATACCCGAGCCATGCCAGTCCAGCATTTCATCGCTGGCTTGTTGCAATACGTCTTTGGGCAATACTGCCGGTCCGGCAGAAAAGTTATAGATTTGCGTCATAAATACTTGATTACACCTTATTCGGGGGCAGTTTCTTGATCACCAGCAACGTCTTGATCACCAGCAACGTCTTGATCACCAGCAACGTCTTGATCATCCACAACTTCTGGATCAGTGTCATCGTCAGTTTCGACCACTTTTTCCAGGCCTGAAAGCTTTTCGCCCGTCCCCAGATTGATCAGGGTCACACCCTGTGTGGCACGACCCAACTCACGGATCTCATTCACGCGCGTACGGATTAATACCCCACCTGTCGTGATCAACATGATTTCATCATTATCGTTCACCAGGCGCGCGCCAACCACGACGCCGTTGCGCTCACTGGTCGCAATCGCCTTCACACCCTGTGTACCACGACCAGAATGGCGGAAGTCGGCAAGCACAGTACGCTTGCCATAGCCATTTTCCGTTGCCACTAACACTGTCTGCTTGTCATCCTCTGCAATCAGCAAGGAAATAACCTGCTGGTTGGCTTGCAACTTCATGCCACGAACACCACGTGCAGTACGTCCCATTCCGCGTACATCTTCTTCGTCAAACCACACAGCCTTGCCACCATTGGACACCAGGATAATATCGTTCACGCCATTGGTAACTTCAGCTCCAATCAGGTAATCCCCCTCATCCAGATTGAGCGCGATGATGCCAGAACGACGTGGGTTGGAGAATTCTGTTAATGCGGTTTTCTTGACGGTGCCCATGGATGTTGCCATGAAGACAAAGTGATTCTCGTCGAATTCCTTGACTGGCAGGATGGCATTGATCTTCTCGCCTTCCTCCAATGGGAACAGATTGACGATAGGCTTGCCGCGACTGATACGACTGCCTTGTGGCACTTCATACACCTTGAGCCAGTAAACACGGCCACGACTTGAGAAACACAGAATGTAATCGTGCGTATTGGCCACAAACATCTTATCGATGAAGTCATCTTCCTTGGTTGCAGTCGCTTGCTTGCCACGACCACCACGGCGTTGCGCACGATACTCTTCCAGCGGCTGCGACTTGACATAGCCAGTGTGTGATAGCGTCACTACCACATCCTGCGGCGTAATCAGGTCTTCCAGCGAGAGATCCTGGGCATTATGCACAATCTCGCTGCGACGCTTGTCGCCAAACTGATGGAGGATAGCCGCCAGCTCCTCAATGATAATCTGCGTTACACGCGCAGACTTGGCGAGGATATCAAGCAAGTCAGCAATAACATCCATGACCTCTTTATATTCATTAACAATCTTGTCTTGTTCCAGACCGGTCAAGCGTTGCAAGCGCATTTGCAGGATTTCCTGCGCCTGCACATCAGACAATCTGTAACCTTCTGGCGTTAGGCCAAAGTCAACTGCCAGACCGTCAGGACGTGAGGCTTCCATGGCGGCGCGCTTGAGCATTTCCTCAACCACAGGCGATGTCCACAGACGCGCCATCAACTCGCGCTTGGCTTCTGGCGGCGTAGGTGCAGCCTTGATCAACGCAATCATGTCATCCACGTTGGCCAGAGCAACAGCCAGGCCTTCCAGCACATGTCCACGCTCACGCGCCTTGCGCAATTCAAACACGGTACGACGCGTGATTACTTCACGACGGTGGCGCAGGAAAGCTTCCAGCATCTGCTTGAGGTTCAGCAAGCGCGGCTGACCATCCAGCAAGGCCACCATATTCATGCCAAAGGTATCTTGCAGTTGGGTTTGCTTGTACAGGTTATTCAGTACCACTTCCGGCACTTCACCACGTTTGAGCTCGATCACTACGCGCATACCCGACTTATCAGACTCGTCGCGCAGGTCGGAAATACCTTCTATCTTCTTTTCATTGACCAGTTCGGCGATTTTCTCGACAAAGGTCTTTTTATTCACTTGGTAAGGCAGTTCGTCAACAATCAGCGCCTGGCGACCACCACGCTCCAGGTCTTCCACATGCGTGCGTCCGCGCATCACCACACGGCCACGGCCAGTGCGATAGCCTTCTCTGACACCTATCGTGCCATAGATAATGCCCGCAGTCGGAAAATCTGGCGCGGGGATGATCTCAATCAGCTCATCTATCGTCGTTTCCGGGTTCTGCAACAAGGCCAGACAGGCCGCAATTACTTCATTCAGGTTATGCGGTGGAATATTGGTGGCCATCCCCACCGCAATACCCGAGCTACCATTGATGAGTAGATTGGGAATACGCGCAGGCATGATGAGTGGCTCGTGTTCCGAACCGTCATAGTTAGGGCCAAAATCAACCGTTTCCTTATCAATGTCAGCCAGCAACTCATGCGCAATACGCGACATACGGATTTCGGTATATCGCATCGCCGCGGCATTATCTCCGTCTACAGAACCGAAGTTACCCTGACCATCAACCAGCATGTAGCGCAAAGAGAAAGGCTGGGCCATACGCACGATGGTGTCATATACAGCAGTATCACCATGCGGGTGATATTTACCGATCACATCGCCCACGATACGGGCAGATTTCTTGTAAGCTCGATTCCAGTCGTTGTTCAACTCGTGCATGGCGTACAGTACGCGGCGATGAACAGGTTTCAAACCGTCGCGAACATCTGGCAAGGCACGACCCACGATGACGCTCATGGCGTAATCGAGGTAGGAACGACGCATCTCGTCTTCGAGGCTGATAGGGAGGGTTTCTTTTGCGAACTGATCCATTGTTTGCTATCGGCTTTAAAGTGGCTTAAAGTCTGGGATTCTAGCACGATACGCATGCCAAAGCATGCGTGGATTTACCCCTTGATCCCACGGGAAAATCTTACCCTGGTAGCGGATACACATCCCGCCCATCAAGCGGGGAATACTCATGGCGATTGCAAAAATTAATTAGAATTTTGTTCTAAGTTGATTTAGGCTATCGCGTCTCACCGCTTAACCACTCCAAAGGAGAATCAATATGGCCGTTTTAGTTGGCAAACCTGCTCCCGATTTTACTGCTGCTGCAGTACTGGGCGACAATTCCATCAAGGAAGATTTCAATCTTTCTGCACACATCAAAGGCAAACATGCCGTCATCTTCTTTTACCCTCTGGACTTCACCTTTGTCTGCCCATCTGAACTGATCGCTTTTGATCACAGACTGGATGACTTCAAGCAGCGCGGTGTTGAAGTGATTGGTATCTCGATTGACTCCCACTTCACCCACCTGGCATGGAAGAACACGCCAATAGACAAGGGGGGCATTGGCAAGGTTGGCTACCCCCTAGTCGCTGACATCAAGCACGAAATCGTCAAGGCCTACGATGTTGAGGCTGAAGGCGGCGTAGCTTATCGTGGCTCGTTCCTCATCAATAAGGATGGGGTCGTCGTACACCAGGTAGTTAATGATCTGCCACTAGGCCGTGATATTGATGAAATGCTGCGCGTCGTGGATGCCCAGCAATTTGTTGAAGAACACGGTGAAGTGTGTCCTGCTGGCTGGAAAAAAGGCAAGGCCGGCATGAATGCATCTCCAGAAGGCGTTGCTAAATACCTGGCTGACAATGCTGCATCACTGTAAAGTTTGATTCATCAGCAATAAAAAAACGGGACTTTATGTCCCGTTTTTTTATTTGTGCCTGGATAAAACTGCTATTTACTTACGTGCGCCAACTGCAATCACAAGCACACCTGCGATAATTGCAACGATGCCCAGCACGTTAGGAATCGCCACATCATTCTCCACCTCGGCTGTGGCTTTCAAAGGCCCGATTTGGGCTACCGTTTCCTCGGTAGTAAAACTGAAGCCTTTGTACACCAAAGCAGCAGCGCCCAGCACGATCAACAACACACCTACAATCACAGACGTTTTCATTGATACTCTCCTCCCAGGACTGGGTTAATTAATTATTCGCCAAACTTTTTTCTTGCTTCTGCAAATGCGTGCTTGATTGTTTCCCAAGCCTCATCACTGCCTTTTTTCAGCTCTTGCCACGCTTCTCCAGCTGACGACTGCACCTCAGCCAACTTGACCTTGGCTTCATCCCGCTTTTCTTTCAGGACGATAACCTGCTCGTCATATTTAATGCGCAACTCGGCATCTGCTTGACGAACCTTGGCTTCAAGTACGTCAATATCTGCACTCCATTCATCCAACTGGACTTTCAATTTTTCAACATAAGCATCTTTTAGACTCATTATTTAGCTCCTTATCTTAAAGTTAGCACTGCCCTTCTGTACCATTATGACAGCTTCATTCAACAATAGTGCGGCTTACAGAGACTTGCTCAGCAACGCAAGGTCAGCCTTGATATCGTCAATATGCTCAAGCCCAACCGCAATGCGTACCAATCCATCGCCAATGCCCGCCGCTGCACGCGCTTCAGGCGATACCCGGCTATGGGTGGTGGTGGCAGGATGCGTAATTGTGCTCTTGGCATCACCCAGATTAGCCGTAATCGAAATCATCTTGGTGGCATCAATCAACCGCCATGCAGCTTCCTGTCCGCCTTTCACTTCAAATGAGACTATCGCACCACCGCTCTTCTGCTGCTTCTTCGCCAATGCATGCTGTGGATGCGAGGCCAGGCCCGGGTAATAAACACGGGAAACCCCAGGTTGCTGTTCCAGCCAGGTAGCCAATTCCAATGCATTGCGTGCATGTGCATCCATACGCACATGCAAGGTTTCCAGCCCCTTCAGAAACACCCAGGCATTGAATGCACTCATGGTAGGGCCTGCAGTCCGCAAGAAGCCATACACTGGCTCCAGAACATCCTTGCGCCCAAGCACGGCACCACCCAGGCAACGTCCCTGACCATCAATATATTTGGTGGCAGAATGCACCACAATATCTGCACCTAAATCCAGGGGCTTTTGCAGTGCGGGACTGCAAAAGCAATTGTCCACGGCTAGCAAAGCACCGGCTTCATGCGCAATATCCGCCAACAGGGCAATGTCACAAATTTCAGTCAGCGGGTTGGATGGGGTTTCCACAAAGAACAACTTGGTATTGGCTTTGCTCGCTGCCCTCCACTCATCAGGATCGGTCAGTGAAACAAAGGTTGTTTCCAGCCCCCAGCGCTTGAGAATATTGCTGAACAGTTGCACTGAAGTCCCAAAAATACTACGGGAGGCCACGACATGATCACCTGCGGAACATACGCCCATCACGCACGCCAGAATGGCGGACATGCCTGATGATGTCGCCACACAAGATTCAGCGCCCTCTAGTGCTGCTAGCTTGTTCTGAAACATGGTCACGGTCGGGTTGGTAAAGCGGGAATAAATATTCCCCGGCTCTTGCCCGCCAAAGCGTGCGGCGGCCTGGGCCGCATTGCTGAAGACAAAGCTGGAGGTCAGGAATATAGCTTCTGAATTCTCGCCATAGGGCGTGTGTTCACTGCCTGCTCGTACACTCAGGGTTTCTGGATGCCACTGATGATCACTCATGATTGTATTGTTACCTTCCCGCCCGATACCGGGCCACATTCTAAATAGCGCAGGCATAAAAAAACCCGCTGTAGCTCCTGAGCTAAAACGGGTTTCTAATATCAACTCGCTTTAGCTGTATTTATATTGCGCCCGCAAGCTGAGTGCTACTTAAACTCAAATCGGCGCATGTAATAATATTAGTCCTGATTCTGCCTGAGCGTCAACCACTGGCTTAGACAAACTCCTCTTCGCGTGAAGCCACCAGATTCAGGTCCAGCTGTGTAATGGAATCCACAGGCCTGGTCGCTTTACCACCATCGCCACGCGCAGACTCCGTATGATTGAGATACGCCTCATCAATATCGCCAGTGATGTAATTCCCGTCAAAACAGGAACAATCAAACACTTCAATATCAGGATTTCCTTTTTGTACGGCTTTGATCAATGCATCCAGATCCTGATAAATTAGGGCATCAGCCCCAATTTCCGCACAGATCTCTTCGTCGGTGCGCCCGGTAGCCAACAGCTCGTCGCGCGTCGGCATATCAATACCATAGACATTCGGGAAACGAACTGGCGGTGCTGCTGACGCAAAGAATACCTTGTTGGCGCCAGCATCGCGGGCCATCTGTACGATTTGCTTGGACGTCGTCCCACGCACGATAGAATCATCGACCAAGAGTACATTCTTGCCTTTGAACTCCATCCCGATGGGATTGAGCTTCTGACGCACGGACTTCTTGCGCAAGGCCTGGCCTGGCATGATAAAAGTACGTCCAATATATCGATTCTTGATAAACCCTTCCCTGTAGGTCAGGTTCAATGCATTGGCCAACTGTAAAGCACTGGGACGACTGGTATCTGGAATCGGGATCACCACATCAATCTTGAGATCACTCCACTCGCGGGCAATTTTCTCAGCAAGACTTTCACCCATATGCAATCGGGTTTGGTACACGGAGACATTATCAATCACGGAATCAGGACGAGCCAAATACACATATTCAAAAATGCATGGTGCCAGCTTAGGTGCTGAGGCACATTGACGTGAGAAGAAGTTGCCATTCATATCAATGAAAATCGCTTCGCCCGGCTCTACATCGCGTACTAGGGTGAAGCCTAGCACATCAAGCGCAACGCTCTCGGATGCCACAATATATTCTGTACCACTTGTAGTTTCGTGCTTGCCAATGACCAGAGGGCGAATGCCATTAGGGTCACGAAATGCCAGCAGACCGAAATTGGCAATCATTGCCACGACTGCATAGGCACCACGACACCGCTTGTGTACGCCTTCAACCGCCTCAAAGATCATGTCGGTATTCAATACGACATTGTGGGCGGAGGTCTCAATCTCATGCGCCAGTACATTCAACAGCACCTCAGAGTCAGAGCTGGTATTGATGTGACGCAGATCCTGCCTGAACATTTCCTGCTTGAGCTGAGCGGAGTTGGTTAAATTGCCGTTATGCCCCAACACAATACCAAATGGTGAGTTGACATAGAAAGGCTGAGCTTCAGCGGCTGATGAGGAACCTGCGGTTGGATAGCGCACATGAGCAATACCAGCGTTACCGATCAGGTTGCGCATATGTCGAGTCTGGAATACATCTTGTACCAAACCATTATTTTTATGCATGAAGAAAGTATTGCCATCACAGGTGACAATACCAGCAGCATCCTGTCCACGATGCTGCAACACCAGCAAGCCATCATAAAGTAACTGGTTGACTGGGTTTTTACCGACCACACCGATAATTCCACACATGAAGTGAGCGCCTTAAGAACTAGAATCCGGAAAAAGCTAAATGAGCGGTGACACTCAATTTAGTCATATTTAATATGCTTTGCAATATCCTGCGGGAACCAGGGCAATATCCCTATGACCATTGCTTCCAATGGCGCACTGAACATGGCATTACGCCAGCGTTGATCTTGTGGCAGTGCCGTCAAACCAGCCAACAAGACCAGGGTTCCCACAATCATGAGTCCTCGTGCCAGCCCAAATATCACACCCAAAGCGCGATCCAGCCAGCTCAAACCAATTTTCTTGAATATCTGCGACACTGCAATCGCCAGCAGGCTGCACACTAATAATGAGGACAAAAACAAAATTAAAAAGGCCGCCAGGAATCTCAACTCTTCACTTGGGATAGATGCTGGCAATAATGCTGAAAATTCAACCGTATAGAACTTGGCTACAACAAAGGCAACCACCCAACTGACCAGCGCCAGGATTTCGCGGACAAACCCGCGCATGACACTTAACAATACAGAAAACCCAATGATGCCCAGTACTGCATAATCAAAACTCGTCATTGCTTATTTATTGCTAATAACCATGCCAGAAAGCCCTGCCACTTTGACCTTACCAAGTGCCTGCTCGGCGGCTTCACGACTGCTAAAAGGCCCCACTCTCAATCGAGTTTTCTCACCACTGGCCGTAGGAATAGTTTCAGTGTGAGATTTCAAGCCCTGCCCAGACAGTTTATCCTGTAAATTCTTGACGTTGATAGGGTCGGAGAATACGCCGATCTGTATCAAAAAGCTACCGCCAGCCACTGGCTTGGGTGTTGGCGCTTTTTCTACAGTTGGCTTTGCAGGCTCAATTTTGTGCACCTCGGCCTTTGAAGCAACCGGCTTACTGTCTGGCTTAGCCACCTCTTTTTTGGATGTTGCTGGCTCTACGGGTTTGCCAGGGGCTGGCTTGACCGGCTCTATCGCCACAGGTGCAGCTTCAGGATCCTGACTCTCACCATCCTCCTGAGGCGATGACAATATAGGTTCAGAGACGATTTCCTCTGTAGGTTCAGACGCAGGGGCTACTTTGGAAGTAAACTCTGGCCCATCCTGACTGGGGATATTGATCGCAATTTCCTGAGGTGGCACTTTGGCACTTCGATCATCCAGCACCATCGGCAATATGGTGACCATTAACAGAACCAGAGCAATCGCACCTACCAGGCGCCTGCGTGCACGTTTCTTGAACTGAAGTTCCTGCTCATTCGTCTGGTCAGAGGCCATCAAAAAATCCTACTTATCTACGTGAATCACCGCGAGTTCGCTCATCACATCAGCGACGGTGAAAAATGAACCAAAGACAATAATTCTATCATTTTCGCCTGCATCGATACAGGCTTGTCTGTAAGCAAGCGTCACATTCTCATAGCCATTAAGCTGTGCATTGCCATCGACTGCGGCAATGCACGCTAGCAATTGTGATTGAGTAGCACCGCGAGCATGTTCAACAGCGGCCACATACCATGCATCAATCTGCGCGGCCATCACGCCCACCACACCCGCAATATCTTTATCCGCCAGCATGGAGAATACGGCGATAGTACGGCCAGTGATCAAGCGCTGCTGCAAATTTCCTGCGAGTGCTGTGGCAGCATGAGGGTTATGAGCAACATCCAGAATCACATGGGGCCGGCTGCTGCACGCCTGAAAGCGGCCATTCAAAATGACCTCTTGCAGGCCTTGCCGAATATGATTGATTTTTACTGGTAAAGTTGCCTGCAAAGCGTGTAATGCATTAATCACACAGGCAGCGTTATTGAGCTGAAAATTCCCTGCCAACGCTGGCAAAGGGAGCTTCAAGCTGACATCACCTACCCGATACTCACAACCATCATCCAATGCATTAAGCGTGAAATCCTCGCCGATGCAACGCAAATCAGCTCCGATTTCCCGGGCATATGCTTTGAGTGACTGTGGCGGATGATCATCTCCGCAAATCGCAGGAATGGCCGTGCGGAATACACCTGCTTTTTCTCGTCCTATGCATTCGCGATCATTGCCGAGGAAATCCATATGATCAAGATCCACACTGGTCACAATGGAGCACGCAGGGTTAAATACATTGACGGCATCCAGTCGCCCTCCCAGCCCTACTTCAAGAATAGCGACATCCACAGCAGCATGTGTAAAGTACCAGACGGCTGCCAGGGTACCGAACTCAAAATAGGTCAGAGAGGTATCTTGTCTCGCCGCCTCCACTGCGGCAAATGCATGGACCAGATTAGCATCGGCAATTTCCTCACAGCCCACGCGTACCCGTTCGCTATAGCGTACAAAGTGGGGAGAGGTATAACAGCCGACACGATATCCAGCCGCATGATAGATACACTCCAGCATGGCACAAGTAGAGCCTTTGCCATTGGTGCCGGCCACAATCACTACAGGAAATGTTGGATTCAAGCCCAGGCGTTCACGCACTAGGTCTACTCGCTCCAGCCCCATCTCGATCGAGGCCGGATGCAGCGCTTCAATATAAGCTAGCCATCCCGCCAGATCAGCGGGAACAGTTAAAGGCGCAGTCACAGATTCAGGTAGTAATCTAGACAGGATTCAGAGGAGTACGCATAAATGCGGTCAGGATGGTCACCAGCTTATCGCGCATTTCCCTGCGATCAACAATCATATCAATCGCGCCATGTTCCAGCAGGAACTCGGAGCGCTGGAAACCGTCAGGCAAGGTTTCACGCACCGTCTGCTCAATCACCCTGGGGCCGGCAAAACCGATCAGTGCTTGGGGCTCAGCAATAATCACATCACCCAGCATGGCAAAGCTAGCAGAAACGCCACCCATGGTGGGATCTGTCAGCACAGAAATATAGGGCAAGCCCGCTTTGCTCAGCTGGGTCAAGGCTGCGCTGGTTTTGGCCATCTGCATCAGGGAAAACAAACCTTCTTGCATACGGGCACCACCACTGGCGGAAACACAAATAAAGGGCGACTGGTTATCGATGGCAGTCTGCACACCACGAGCAAAGCGCTCGCCTACGACAGAGCCCATGGAACCACCCATGAACTTGAACTCAAAAGCAGCGGCAACCACCCCAACGGATTTGATACTGCCCTGCATCACAACCAGGGAGTCTGTTTCGTCCATTTCAGACTGTGTAGTCTTGAGGCGATCAATATAACGCTTGCTGTCTTTGAATTTGAGCGGATCAATCGGCTGCACTTCTGCACCGATCTCCAAACGGCCTTCGGGATCCAGTAGCAGATTAAGGCGTGATCGTGCCGAAATACGATTATGGTAGGAACACTTGGGACATACCTCGGCATTGCTTTCAAGGTCTGTACGGTAAAGCACCGCTTCACAAGAAGGACATTTGCTCCACAATCCCTCAGGCACTGTTTTACGGCTATTGCCCACAGGGCGGTTAATCTTTGGAGGCAGAAGTTTTTGCAACCAGCTCATGGTCTATCCTTTTACGTTAGGTGAATGCAGGCTATAAACGCCCGCGCTTCATCAATATAGGCTGTATGATTAATCTATCGCCTTGCGCAGCTCGCTAGTCAGTTGCCTGACATTGCTTAACAAGTTGGCTTCGTCAGAACTTTCAATTTCCTGGATCATGCGGCTACCCACCACAATAGCATCCGCCACTGCCGCCACTGCCTTAGCCGTAGCGGCATCCCGCACACCAAAACCCACACCTATGGGAAGGTCACTCTGGCGACGAATGGCAGCGACACGTTCGCCGACTTCGACGATATTCAGATTCTGTGAACCGGTGACGCCTTTAAGTGAAACATAGTAAACAAAGCCACTAGCCTGCTTTGTAATCATCGATATACGGGCAGCATCTGAGGTGGGCGATAACAGAAAAATCGGGTCCAGGTGATGTGCCTGCAATATGCCGACAAATGTTTCGGATTCCTCAGGGGGATAATCGACGATCAATACACCATCAACACCAACCTCGCTCGCTCGCTCAACAAACTGCTGTTGCCCCATCGCTTCGATCGGATTGGCGTAGCCCATCAGCACGACTGGAGTTTTGTCATCCTGCTGGCGAAATTCTTTCACCATCTCCAGCACATCCCTCAATCCAACGTGGTGAACCAGGGCACGCTCTGTAGCGCGCTGAATCACCGGGCCATCGGCCATGGGGTCGGAAAAAGGCACGCCCAGTTCTATCACGTCAGAACCGGATTCAACCAGGGCATGCATCAGCGCAACCGTATGCTTGGGATGAGGATCACCGGCAGTAATGTAGGGAATCAGGGCTTTTTTATGATGCGACTTCAGTGCCGCAAATGTTGCTTGAATACGTGACATGTAGGCGAGAACCAGAGTTTATAGGGTCATGCCGGAAAGGCCGGCAACCGTGTTGATATCTTTGTCACCACGACCTGAAAGATTAACCAGCAGCGTCTTGTCAGGGGACATGGTCGCCGCCAACTTCATCGCATGTGCCAAGGCATGACTGGACTCCAGCGCAGGGATAATGCCTTCAGTACGACACAAGGTATGGAAGGCGCTCATGGCTTCATCATCGGTAATTGCGACATATTCAGCACGTTTGATGTCCTTGAGCCAGGCATGTTCAGGACCTACGCCAGGATAATCCAGCCCAGCAGACACAGAATGGGTTTCGATAATCTGGCCATTGGCATCTTGCATCAAATAGGTACGATTGCCATGCAACACACCGACCGGGCTATTGGCTGTCAGCGGCGCTGCATGCTTGCCGGTTTCAATGCCGTGTCCTGCTGCTTCCACCCCGATCAGGCGTACATCGGTCAGATCAATATAGGGATAGAAAATTCCCATGGCATTAGAACCACCACCAACACAGGCAATAATGGCATCCGGTTGACGACCGGTCAGCTCCAGCATCTGTTCCTTGGCTTCAATACCAATCACCGCCTGAAAGTCACGTACCATCATCGGATAAGGATGCGGTCCGGCCACCGTGCCAATGATGTAGAACGTATTGGAGATATTGGTCACCCAGTCGCGCATGGCTTCGTTCAGCGCATCCTTCAGGGTTTTGGAACCACTTTCTACGGGGATGACGGTGGCACCCAGCAATTTCATCCGGTACACATTAGGTGCCTGACGCTTGACGTCCTCGGAGCCCATATACACGACGCATTCCAACCCTAGGCGTGCAGCGATCGTTGCAGTTGCGACACCATGCTGCCCTGCTCCGGTTTCCGCAATGACACGTGGCTTGCCCATACGCTTAGCCAGTAAGGCCTGGCCAATCGTGTTATTGACCTTGTGCGCACCGGTATGATTGAGATCTTCACGCTTCAGATAAATTTTCGCCCCACCGATTTTCTCGGACAGTCGCTGGGCATAGTAAATCGGACTGGGCCTGCCAACGAAATGCTTCAAGTCATAAGCAAACTCAGCCAAAAATTCGGGATCATGGCGATAGCGCTCATACATGACGCGCAACTCCTCCAGCGCTTCAATCAGCGTTTCGGCGACAAAAATACCGCCGTAAGGGCCAAAATGGCCACGCGCATCCGGCATATCATAAAGCTGCATTGTTTACTCCTCGCATGAATGCGACCATCTTGACCGCATCCTTGATTCCTTTAGTGTGCTCGACGCCCCCGCTCACATCCACGGCATAGGGCTGAACCTGGCGTATTGCGACTGTGACATTGTCCGGATTAAGTCCTCCAGCCAGCACCACTGGCAATGGCATTTGAGCTGGAATCAATCCCCAGTCAAACACTTGCCCAGTTCCTCCAGCAACTCCTTCTGCATAGGTATCAAGCAAAAGTGCACGGGCATCATCATACTCAACTGCGTATTGTAGCAAATTTGTCTCAGGTCGGACGCGAATTGCCTTCATATAAGGCAAGCCGTAGCGACGACAGTCCACGGGCGCTTCATCGCCATGGAACTGCAGCATATTGAGTCTCACACGGGATAGTACGTGTTCAATGTCTGCTGGCTGGGCATCAACAAACAAGCCCACAGCATTGACAAAAGGAGGCAGCGCAGCGACGATTTCGCTTGCCTTTGCAAGCTCCACATTGCGTGGGCTAGAGGCATAAAAAACCAACCCAATCGCATCACAACCACTAGTGACAG
This sequence comes from Methylobacillus gramineus, assembly GCF_020532675.1. GTDB lineage: Bacteria > Pseudomonadota > Gammaproteobacteria > Burkholderiales > Methylophilaceae > Methylobacillus > Methylobacillus gramineus. The sequence goes on from NZ_JAJAVE010000001.1 coordinate 1,061,399, forward strand.
CGGCTAGCGCATCTTCTACGCGGGTAATACCACATATTTTAACGCGGGTGCGCAAGTCATACCCCTGTCATTAAAAGGCCGTAGCGTACATTAAAGAGGGAAAGATGTCACAAAAATCCAGCGCCAACAACAGCATCACGCAATCCCGACTTCCAGTCTGCGACTGGTAGCTGGCAACCCCCAGCCCTCATCATAACCTACCCCGGTCAAATACAACCCATCTGGGGAAAAAGTCGGTGGTGATTGCGTGCGATCGCGGCTTTCCAGTAACTCCAGCATATATTCCGGCGCATATTTACCTTTGCCTATATAAACCAGCGCCCCCACCATATTACGCACCTGATGATGCAAAAATGCGTTGGCACAAAAATCAAACATCAGACTGCTGCCCACAGCTCGTACACTCGCGATATGCATCTGTTTGACCGGTGATTTAGCCTGGCATTCCGCCGCACGAAAAGCACTGAAATCGTGTTGCCCAAGCAGATAAGTCGCCGCCTGCTGCATAGACTCAAGATGCAATGGCTGATGGAACCAGCCGGCTTTACCTGACATGATGGCAGGCGCCACTGGCTGATTAATCAGCCAGTACTGGTAACTGCGTTGAAAAGCATCGAATCGTGCATGAAAACGCTCATCCACCTCTTGCGCCCACAGCACTCGCACACCGACTGGCAAATGAGCATTGATCCCACGCACCCATGCACTCAAAGGGCGTACAGTCGTGGTGTCGAAATGCACGACTTGCGATAACGCGTGTACACCGGTATCGGTTCGTCCAGCAGCTGCCACCCTGACAGGATGTCCCGCCATGCCTGCCAGAGCAAGTTCCAATGCATCCTGTACGGCAAGTCCATTCGGCTGGCTTTGCCAACCGCAAAAACCAGAGCCATCATACTCCAGTGCTAGAGCGAACCTCACGCCAGACCATTCCGTACACAATCATTCATCATGTTGATATTCTACTCTTAGCATCGGTATTTAATAAAACGCACCCAGAACCGGCAATAAAAAAGCCGGGAACAATCCCGGCTTTCAGTTCCAGCCTGAATTTATGCCAATCCGTCCAAGATGGTTTTAGCTTTCTGCTTTTGGTTAGGTCCACCTTCTTGGAGGATTTCCTCCAGCAGCTCACGCGCGCCTTCGTTATCCCCCATATCCATATACGCCGTGACCAGATCCAGTTTGGTATCAACATCAGCCGACTCTTCAATACTGCTACCGGTGTCCAGACTTTCAGTACCCGTTTGTCCATCAGCGACATCAAGGCTAATACCGGACAGATCAATATCCGCTACAGAACCTGGTGCATCATCTGGCCCGTCAATATCAAACTCTGGCAAGGCAATCTCATCCGCAGACGCACGCGTATCAGCTTGCACACTATCGCCACTCTCGAGATCAATATCATCAAAATTGAAATGCGGCACACTATCATTTTGGTCAACAGGCGACTCCAGCGTAATCTCTTCAATGCCTTCCTCAGCCTGCTTCACAGAATCAGCCACATCCAGAGACGGGAAATCCGAACTGGCAGGCTCGTCGAGCTGACTACCAGGGGCATCAACAACGTTATCGCCAAAACTGATTTCAGGAAGATCAAAGTCTATACTTGGCAGCTCATTATCCGCTGCCAGCGAATCAGCTTGCGTACCTGGGGCAGGTAATTCAATTGCCGGCAGATCGATTTCAGGCAAGTCGTCGAGTTCAACCTGTGGATTCAATGCAGGCTCAAGCTCAGCAGACTGTATTTCACCGGTCTCAAATTCAGGCACCGAAAATGCAGGTACATCTGGTTCAGCCGCAGAGAATGCCGGCATTGAAAGTTCAGGCAAGTCAAAATCAGGAATTGCCGCATCCAGTTCAGCAATATCCAACTGCAAACTGCTCTTGGCTGCTGGCTCAGGCAAATCAATGGAGAAATCCATTGCATTGTCTTGCATATCGAGCTCTGCATCCGCATCGGACACCTCATGAAGAGCTGTTGACACATCAGGGGCAGGACTGGAAGGATCGAAATCAAAATCCAGATCAGGCAGAGAGGAAGATGAAGTATCGAAAGCAGGTTCTGCTGTAAATGCCAGCCCAGCATCCAGATCATCGTCAGCTTGCTGATCAGCATCATCAAGTGCGTTAGCAATCGTCGCACCGGCCAACGCAGCACCGGCGACAGATACAGCAGCACCGGCATCAAGTTCATCGGCCTTGCTGAAATCACTTGCGCTCAGCTTGCCACCATCAGCAGGCGCTGCAGATAATGTAGTGACTGGCTTGGCATCTCTGTCAGCAGTGTAAAGTGGATTCTCGGGTTCCAGCTTGTGGCCCATTTCCGCCACTTTGGCCCAAATCGGGTCTGACGCGCCAAGTGTGGTATAGATTTCACCAGCCACGGTCTCAAACGCAGAGGTGTCATGGCGTGCCGCATAAATTTCCAGCAACTTGACATGCAATTCGTGACGCTGTGGTTCCTTGACAATCGCATCCTTGAGTATCTCTTCGGCCTGCGCATCACGACCATAGGCCATATACACTTCAGCTTCAGCGATAGGGTCGACATCATGCGTATCTATCATGCCACCAGTATTCTGCGAAAAATCGGTCAGGAATGAAGTATCGCCTGTATTGATGGTAGCACCAGCGGTATTACCAAACACGGTATTGGCTTTAAGCCCACCTGAGGTCTGAATGCCTTTCTCGAAGCTGTCCAGCTCCCTCTTGCGCTTATTGCGCATGAATAACCATGCGCCGAGCAACAGCACAAGTGCACCACCCGCCAAAGCAGGCAATAATGGATCATCACCAATAATTTCATCGACAAGGCTAGGCTCTGCTGCTGCAGGCGCTGGCGGTACGACAACTGGAGGTTTTTTGGTTTCTGGCGCAGCCGGTTCCTCTGGTGCCGGAGCAGCTTCATCTGCAGCAGGAGGCTTCACTTCAGCCTCAGGTTTTCCCTCTGGAACGGGAGCCGGGGGTGGCACGTCTGCGGGCTTGACCTCTTGCGGCGGCACAGCAGTATTGTTTTGCAGGTTAGCCAGCGACTGGTTCTTGATTGCCAACAATTTTTGCATGTCGGAAATCTGCTTCTCCAGCATGGCGGTACGATCAGCAGCTTCAGCCAAACTCTTGTCTTTAGCAGTCAGCTCCTCCTGCAACGCATTCACTCGGTCTTGCTCTGCCTTGATACCCTTGGCATCACTACGGGAAAGCTTGACTACGTCACGCGGGGCATTATCGGCGGCGGCTGATTTATCCGTCGCAGCGGCAGAAATTCTGCCTGATGCAGATTGAGCGCTGGTATCTGGAGAAGCTGTAGATTCAGTAGCTAGTCCAGCCAATCGATTCCTATAGGCATTCCAGTCTGAGGACTGTACCCGTACTTCTTTGCTGGCTTGTTGTTGGCTAATGGCCTGCAATTCATTGGTAGTAGGCACGCGCAGTATCTGGCCGACCTTGAGGCGATTCATGTTATTGCCAGCAAAGGCATCTTCATTTGCACGATAAAGCCCAACCAGCATTTGATCCAGGCTTACTCCTTCTACCTGGTTTTGCTGGGCAATGGCACTCAGCGTATCACCACGCGCTGTGGTGTAACTGGCGGCTGCAGGTTGAGGCTGGGCAGGCGCAGCGATAGGCGCTGGCGCTGGTTTTCTTGCCGTATTGTTGCGAGCAGGATTATTACGGTTTGCATTGTTGGCAGGCGCTGGCGCGACTGCTTGAGAATTTGGTGTAGCGACAGGCGCGGGTGGCAATTGCACGCCGTTGTAAACCTGAGCTTGATTATTGTTGTACCCTGGAGGATCCAGCAATACCGTATATTCGCGCAGTAAACGACCTGTTGCCCAATCTACCTGAATCAACATATCAAGGAATGGATCGCTCACCGCCTGACGCGTGGTGAGCTTTAGTACAGGGGTTCCATTGGCACTCTTGGCGACATCGACCTTGATGGCACCATGCAATGCTGTGCGTTCAACCCCTTGAACGCTATAAGCCTCGTGCGGGGCAATGCTAGCAGTTAAGGAAGCAAGCTCATCAGGGGTAGTTGAAAGTAGTTCAATTTCGGCGGAAAGCGGCTCGCCCAGTCCTGATGTAACAGTCAATCTACCTAGTCCGGCAGCCCCTGCAGCAACTGGCATCAATGCCAATAATACCGCGAGTGTAACCCCCTTTAATTTGGACTTGTGCACCATTCCACCCTTATCAACTTTAAATAGCATTATTAAATTAACATCAATCAGTTACAGTTTCAAGCTGATATAAGACTTTACATTCTAATGCTAGTTGCAATGATGGTTAACCCTCGACCAGAATTCGCAGCATGCGGCGCAGTGGTTCCGCAGCACCCCACAATAACTGATCCCCTACAGTAAATGCAGACAGGTACTCATCCCCCATGCTCATTTTACGCAGGCGTCCCACCGGTGTATTCAGTGTGCCGGTCACCGCCGCAGGGCTTAATCTGGCAACAGTCACAGCACGCTGATTGGGAATGACTTCAGCCCAGTCATTCGCTTCGTCCAGCATGCTGTTGATTTCATCCAGGGGTACATTCTTCTTGAGCTTGATGGTGAGAGCCTGTGAATGGCAACGCATGGCGCCTATACGTACACAGAGACCATCAATCGGCACCGGGCTGGATTCGCGACCCAATATTTTGTTGGTCTCGGCCTGCCCTTTCCACTCTTCCTTGCTCTGACCGTTACCCAGATCCTTGTCTATCCAAGGAATCAAACTACCAGCCAGCGGTGCAGCAAAGTTCTCAATGGGGAAACTGGTATCGCGCAATGTTTCTGCCACCTTGCGATCTATCTCAAGGATGGCGGATGCTGGGTCAGCCAGCAAACCCTCAACCCCGGCATGCACTACGCCCATTTGCTTGATCAGCTCGCGCATATTCTGCGCACCTGCACCTGAGGCTGCCTGATAAGTCATGGAAGTTGCCCACTCCACCAGATCAGCCTTAAACAAGCCATTCAGCGCCATCAGCATAAGGGAAACCGTACAGTTGCCCCCTATCCAGTTACGGCCACCGTTCACCAGTGAATGCTTGATCACATCGAGATTGACTGGATCCAGGATGATTACCGCATCCTGCTCCATGCGGAGTGTAGAGGCAGCATCAATCCAGTGGCCTGTCCAACCCACAGCACGCAGGCTAGGAAATATATCGGTGGTGTAATCACCCCCCTGACAGGACACAATAATGTCCATGGCCTTCAGTTCGGCAATATTTTTAGCATCCTTCAAAGGTGGTGTATCACGCCCGATGTCCGGACCTGCTCCACCTGTTTGTGAAGTGGTAAAAAATACCGGCTCGATATCATCGAAATCGCGCTCATCACGCATGCGCTGCATGAGCACAGAGCCCACCATACCGCGCCAGCCGACAAAACCTACTCTAAACATTATCTCGTCCTGATCTTTATATGATTGATATCAATCTGCTCAGTCATTACAGCGCTGCCACGACAGCATCACCCATTTCACTACACTTGACCTTGCGTGTGCCTTCCGTCCAGATATCCGCTGTCCTATATCCATCAGCCAGCGCCTTCTTTACTGCATCTTCCACGCGCACTGCATTGACTTCATCATTGAAGGTGTAACGCAACATCATGGCCGCCGACAGAATGGTTGCCAGTGGATTGGCAATATCCTTGCCGGCAATGTCAGGCGCGGAGCCATGGCTAGGCTCATACATGCCCTTGTTGTGCTGATCCAGCGAAGCAGATGGCAACATGCCGATTGAGCCAGTCAGCATGGACGCTTCATCAGACAGAATATCACCAAAAATATTACCCGTAACCATCACGTCAAACTGCTTAGGGGCACGGATCAGTTGCATGGCGGCGTTATCCACATACATGTGGCTGAGCTCAACCTCAGGGTATTCCTTGGCTACTTCTATCATGACCTGGCGCCATAATTCAGTTGTTTCCAGCACATTGGCTTTATCAACGGAACAGATTTTTTTGTTGCGCTTCATCGCGATACTGAAAGCCACATGGGCAATGCGGCGAATTTCAGACTCACTGTAGCGCATCGTGTTGATACCCTCGCGCTCGCCATTTTCCAGCGTGGTAATACCACGCGGTTGGCCGAAATAAATATCACCAGTCAGTTCACGCACAATCATGATATCCAGCCCTGCCACTACTTCAGGCTTGAGGGTAGATGCGGAAGCGAGTTCTGGGTAAAGCAGTGCCGGACGCAGGTTTGCAAACAGGTTCAACTCTTTACGGATGCGCAACAAGCCACGTTCCGGGCGCTGGTCACGAGGCAGTGTGTCATATTTCCAATCGCCCACTGCGCCCAACAGGACAGCATCTGATTCTTGAGCCAATTTCAATGTTGCCGCTGGCAACGGATCCCCTGCTGCTTCATAGCCTGCGCCACCAATCGGGGCTTCCTGCAACTCAAGGTTAATATTCAGGGCATGCAGCACCTTGACCGCTTGCGCAACAATTTCAGGACCAATACCGTCCCCCGGCAACACTGCTATCTTCATAAAGGAATTTCCAGATTTTTTATTGAATAATTAATTGAACAGCCAAGGCTGGACTTGTTTGTACTTTTCTTCAAATGCCTTGATTTCATCCACATGCTGCAAGGTCAGGCCAATATCATCAAGGCCATTCAACAGGCAATGCTTGCGAAAGGTATCCACCTCAAACGCATAGGATTGAGCATCCGGGGTAGAGATAGTCTGTGCTTCCAGATCAATGGTCAGTTTGTAACCTACGCTGGACTCCACCGCATTGAACAGGGAGTCAACGATGTCAGCTGACAAAATGATAGGCAGAATGCCGTTCTTGAAACAGTTATTGAAAAAGATATCGGCATAGCTGGGCGCGATAATGGCGCGGAAGCCAAAATCCAGCAAGGCCCAAGGCGCATGCTCGCGGCTGGAACCGCAACCGAAGTTCTCGCGCGCCAACAACACACTGGCACCTTGATAACGTACCTGGTTAAGCGAAAAATCCGGATTCAGCGGGCGCTGGCTGTTATCCATGCCAGGCTCACCATGATCAAGATAACGCCATTCATCGAACGCATTAGGGCCAAAACCCGCGCGCTTGATAGACTTGAGGAACTGCTTCGGGATAATGGCATCAGTATCGACATTGGCCCGATCCAGTGGCACTACTAATCCGTTCAATTGAGTAAATGCTTGCATAATATTCTAACTATTTGGTTGATCTTTGAAGGGCTTCGCCAGCTTTTTCAATATCCTTGCCGACGCCATGTACTGTATTACAGGCTGTCAAAGAGAGTAGCGCCAGCACTGTGATTGCCATCATGTACTTCATGCTCACCCCCTTTAATTCAACAGCAGGCGTACATCAACGAAGTGGCCTGCTACAGCCGCTGCCGCTGCCATTTCCGGACTCACCAAGTGAGTACGTCCGCCTGGCCCCTGGCGACCTTCAAAGTTACGGTTAGAGGTAGAAGCACAGCGTTCGCCCGGTTCCAGCCTGTCTGCATTCATGGCCAAACACATCGAACAACCTGGTTCCCGCCATTCAAAACCAGCATCCTTGAATATCTTGTCCAAGCCTTCCTGCTCGGCTTGCGCTTTCACGAGCCCCGAACCTGGCACCACCATCGCCAACTTCACATTCGCAGCAACATGCTTGCCCTTAGCCACCGCCGCCGCCGCACGCAGATCCTCAATCCGTGAATTGGTACACGAACCAATAAACACTTTATCGATATTGATCTGGTCCATGGGCGTATTCGCCTCCAAGCCCATGTACTGCAGTGCACGTTCAATGCCGCCGCGCTTGGTCGGGTCAGATTCATTCGCAGGGTCCGGCACAGCACCATTGATAGCTGTCACCATCTCTGGCGAGGTACCCCAGGTCACCTGCGGCTCAATGGCTTCGGCACTGAGCTCAACCACCGAGTCAAACCTGGCACCTTCATCACTATGTAATGTGCTCCAGTAAGCGACTGCCGCATCCCACTGCTCTGGCCGGGGCGCATAAGGACGCCCCTTGACATAGTTCATGGTTGTTTCATCAACTGCCACCATGCCCGCACGCGCACCCGCTTCAATCGCCATATTACATAGCGTCATACGTCCTTCCATGCTCAAAGCGCGGATGGCTGAACCAGCAAATTCGACTGCATACCCGGTACCACCGGCAGTACCGATTTTGCCTATGATCGCCAGCGCAATATCCTTGGCTGTCACCCCATGACCCAGCTTGCCTTCAACGCGTACCTGCATGGCCTTGGATTTTTTCTGTACCAGACACTGCGTTGCCATGACGTGCTCAACTTCCGATGTACCAATCCCATGGGCCAATGCACCAAAAGCACCGTGTGTACTGGTGTGAGAGTCGCCGCAGACCACCGTCATGCCAGGCAAGGTAGCGCCTTGCTCCGGGCCCATGACATGCACGATCCCCTGACGGGCATCGCCCATCTTGAATTCAGTCACACCAAAATCATTACAGTTCTGCTCCAGCGTTTCCACTTGCAAGCGAGAAATCGGGTCGGCAATCCCCTGGCTACGATCAGTGGTGGGCACATTGTGATCGGGCACCGCCAGCATGGAGTTAATACGCCAAACCTTGCGATCAGCCAGCCGCAGTCCTTCAAACGCCTGCGGGCTAGTGACTTCATGCACCAAATGACGGTCGATATAAATCAGCGCGGTGCCGTTTTCTTCGCGCACCACATGGGAGTCAAATAATTTGTCGTAAAGCGTTCTTGCTGACATAGGGTCTTTCTAACAATCCAACTTCTACAATGCTTTTAACGTTTCATCTAGCAAAACGGTTTAATCACGAAAATTGCCAAATTGCAGCGGAAAATCCGTGACAGATTTCTTCACAAAAGCAATGGCATCTTGCAGCACATCACGCTTGGCACCTGCCACACGCACTTCATCACCCTGAATGCTGGCCTGCACCTTGAGACCGCCATCCTTGAGCAGTTTGACGATTTTCTTTGCCAGCTCGGTGTCTATGCCTGCCTTGATCTTCAATACCTGCTTTACCTTGTTACCGGAAATTTTCTGCACATCCTGATGATCAAGCCGCTTGGCACTATCGGCTTCCTTTTTTTCCATGGCAGGCAGCAGAATGGCCTTGATCTGGTCCAATTGAAAATCTGAATCCCCATGCAATGTCAGCAGGTTGTCTTTTTCATTCAGCTCAACAGCCGCACTACTGCCCTTGAAATCATAGCGATTGTCGATAGTACGGCTAGTGACATCCACTGCGTTTTTCAACGCAACCATATCCACTTCTGAAGAAATATCAAATGAAGGCATCGTTAGTTCTTCCTTTCAATTCGTCTCACCCATGATAAAGCGGGCAACAATCCAGCGATGACCGGACTGGTAATCTACATCCTGGAATTTAAAAACGCACCGCCATCCTGCTTGCGCTGCGTGTTCTCTCTTGCATTATTCAATCACAGACATGAAGCATGCCCATGAATAAAAGGCTTACTCAAAATGACAGACGTAATCCAGTGTTTCTGTGGTTTCGATATCAAAGCTGGAGTTACCTGGTACAGTAAATTTCTCACCAGCCTGGTAGGTATGCCATTCAGTTTCGCCTTGCAAACGCACCTTGCAAACACCCCCATTGATTTCCATCAACTCGGGGGAGCCGGTGTTGAATGTCAAGCTGCTAGGGAAAATCACACCCACGGTTGCACGCGTGCCATTCTGGAATAAGACGGTGTGACTGATACACTTACCGTCGAAATAGATATTTGCTTTTTTCTTGACGCTGACATGATCAAACTGGGCCACAATCAATCTCCTGAAATCTCGTTATGTTCTTGTATTGTATTAAAGCGCTTGGCGCACTTCCATCTTACTTCTTGTTACGCAAATTGCCTGCAATTCTCATTCGCAGGGCATTCAGCTTGATAAAGCCACCGGCATCCCGATGGTCGTAAGCACCGGCATCATCCTCAAAGGTGGCAATCGTTGAATCAAACAGTGAGTCTGTTTTGGAATCACGGCCAATCACAATCACATTGCCCTTGTACAGCTTCAGCCTGACCCAGCCGTTTACTGTCTGCTGGGTATGATCAATCAGCGTCTGCAGCGTCTCGCGCTCTGGACTCCACCAGTAACCGTTGTAGATCATGCTGGCGTAACGTGGCATGAGGTCATCCTTCAGGTGGGCGACTTCACGATCCAGCGTAATAGACTCGATCGCACGGTGCGCCTTGAGCAGGATGGTGCCACCCGGAGTTTCATAACATCCACGCGACTTCATGCCAACGTAGCGATTTTCCACCAAGTCGAGTCGACCTATCCCATGTTTGCCACCCAGACGATTCAACTCAGCGAGCAACTCATGCGGTTTAAGCACCTTGCCATTTAAAGAGATGGGGTCACCATGGCGATATTCAATATCCAGATACTCTGCCTCATCCGGCGCTTTTTCTGGTGACACGGTCCAGCGCCACATATCTTCCTCGGCCTCGGCAGCCGGATTTTCCAGATGACGACCTTCATAGGAAATATGCAGCAAGTTAGCATCCATGCTGTATGGGCTACCACCCTGCTTATGCTTCATTTCCACAGGGATCGCATGTTGCTCGGCATAAGCCAGCAGCTTTTCACGGCTCAACAAATCCCACTCGCGCCAGGGCGCGATGATCTTGATATTGGAGTCAAGCGCATAGGCACCCAACTCAAAACGTACCTGGTCATTGCCTTTACCGGTGGCGCCATGGGAGATGGCATCTGCTTTGGTTTCGTGGGCAATTTCGATCAGACGCTTGGCAATCAATGGACGTGCAATTGAAGTGCCAAGCAAGTATTCGCCCTCATACACGGTATTGGCACGAAACATAGGGAAGACGAAATCGCGGACAAACTCTTCACGCAGGTCATCAATATAGATTTCATTGACGCCAAATTTTTTGGCTTTCTCACGTGCAGGCTCCAGCTCTTCACCCTGGCCAATATCGGCGGTAAAGGTTACCACTTCACACTGATAAACATCCTGCAACCATTTCAGGATCACGGAAGTATCAAGGCCACCGGAGTAAGCCAATACGACTTTTTTCACATCACTCATTTAGCTATTTCTTTCTCTATAAACCCAGTTCAATACTGCTGGTCAAGTACCTTGCCCAACAGCAGATATTCCATCAACGCCTTCTGTACATGCAGGCGATTTTCTGCCTCATCCCATACCACGGACTGCGGACCATCAATGACGTCTGCAGCCACCTCCTCACCACGGTGTGCAGGCAGACAGTGCATAAACAGTGAATCCTTGCCAGCAATGCGCATCATGTCTACATCCACCTGCCAATCCTGGAAGTCGCGGCGACGCTCTTCGTTCTCTGCCTCAAACCCCATTGAAGTCCACACATCAGTGGTGACAAGATCAGCGTCTCGCGCAGCCTCCATTGGGTCTTCAAATTCTTCGTAGTGGTCGGTGCCATAAAGGTTGGCACGCTCAGGCTCCACTTCGTAACCTGGCGGGGTAGATACATGCACATTGAAATCAAACACTTCTGCTGCCTGCAACCAGGTATTGCAGACATTATTGGAGTCGCCGATCCAGGCAACTGTCTTACCCTTGATCGGACCTCTGTGCTCAATAAAGGTATAGATATCCGCCAGTATCTGGCATGGGTGATACTCATTGGTCAGGCCATTGATCACTGGAACACGTGAATTCGCGGCAAAACGCTCAATGATTTCCTGCTCAAAGGTACGGATCATAACAATATCGCTCATGCGCGAAATCACCTGGGCCGCATCTTCCACCGGCTCACCGCGGCCCAATTGGGAGTCACGGGTATTCAGGTAAATTGCCGAGCCGCCCAGTTGCTGCATGCCTGCCTCAAAAGAAAGACGGGTACGGGTGCTGGCCTTCTCAAAAATCATCACCAGCGTACGATCAGTTAAGGGCCAGTATTGCTGATAGCTCTTGAACTGTTCCTTGATCCAGCGAGTACGCTCAAAAATATGATTGAGCTCATCACCGGTCAGATCGTTTAATTGTAAAAAATGTTTGATTGCCATAATTGTATGGTTCCGGCCTTAATGGGCGAGGAACTTCTTGATTAAAGGAGTCAGGATATCCACTACCTGCTGGGCCTCCTGCTGGTTCATGACCAACGGGGGCAACAAGCGGATTACCTTGTCAGCAGTGACGTTGATCAATAGCCTGGCTTCGAGCGCCTGCTTCACCAGCTCCACGCATGGACGATCCAGCTCTATGCCTATCATCAAGCCAGCATTGCGGATGGTGGCAACGCCAGCCACCCCTTTCAACTCCGTGGCAAAGGCCTCACGTATCCAGTTGCCCAGCTGCTCGGCATGTGCCAACAAACCTTGCTGCTCAATGATATTGAGCGTAGCCAGGCCAGCCGCAGAAGCCAGTGGATTGCCGCCAAAAGTAGAGCCGTGCTTGCCATAGGTAAATACTTCAGCAGCAGCACCATGCGCCAGGCAGGCGCCAATTGGCACACCTGAACCCAGGCCCTTGGCCAAGGTCATGACATCCGGCACCACCTGGGTATGCTGGAAGGCAAACCAGGTGCCAGTCCGTGCTACACCACTCTGCACCTCATCCAGCATCAGCAGCCATCCGTTATCATCACAAAGCTGACGCAATCCTTGCAGATAAGCAGCAATGTCTTTGGGCACATTGATACCGCCTTCACCCTGAATCGGCTCCAGCAATACCGCCACTACATTGGGGTTATGTGCAGAGACCTGGCGCACTGCCTCCAGGTCATCAAATGGCACCCTGATAAAACCGCTGACCAGAGGCTCAAAACCGGCTTGTGTCTTGCGGTTTCCAGTAGCAGACAATGTTGCCAATGTACGCCCGTGAAATGCCCTTTCCATCACAATGATTTCAGGATTCTCCACGCCCTTCTGATGGCCAAACAAGCGCGCCAACTTGATGGCAGCCTCATTGGCCTCACAGCCGGAGTTACAGAGAAACACTTTATCCATGCCGGACACTTCACACAGCTTGTCAGCCAGGCTGGACTGCTCGGCAATGCCGTAGACATTGGAAACATGGATCAGGCGGCCAGCTTGCTCACTGATCGCAGCCACCAAGTCAGGATGTGCGTGGCCCAGACCATTCACAGCAATCCCGGCCAACGCATCCAGGTAACGATTTCCTTCTTTATCCCAGAGCCATACACCTTCGCCTTTGGCAAAGGTAACAGGTTGACGGGCATAGGTATTCATCAAGTGTTCGGACATTTGCAGTATTCAGTCTCAAAGATTAGGTCGAGTAAAGCTTAAAAACAAAAACGGCGGCACCAGCCGCCGTTTACAGCATTTTACGGCGGGTTCAGTACGCAATAATGGCGCGTTTGCGCAGCAGTCGAATGGCTGTCAGCGTCGCCAGATTCATATTCTCTTTGCGTATTGTCATCATGTGTACCCACCAGTTTAGAATCCAAAAGCACCTCAGCGAGACGCCCCATACACTTTGCCAAACAAGCCTTGACTGCTTGTCCAGCCAAGCTAAAAAACCTTGTACATCAAGGGGTCGAGAGTAGCGCAATTCCTGCTTTTAGGCAAGAATTCAGCATATTTTTGCTACAAGAAAACAGGACAAAACTTAACCTTAGTATAGCAACGGGTTTTAAAAATACGGAGTTTCGGGCAGAATTCAATGTTGGCTTAATTTAACGCACCAGATCCAACCTCACCACTATGGTATCACTAGCATCCGTTACCACTCTACCCAACAAGGGAAACGACCAGCAATTTAGCACGCAATTGCCAGTCTCCTGGTATACCGATCCCGCCATTTATGCGCTTGAGCAACAGCACCTATTTACTGCTGCGCCTAAGTACATAGGCCATGAACTCATGGTGCCAGAAAACGGCAGTTACCATGCGCTGGAATGGATGAACAATGCCAAGGCGCTCATTCGCAATACACACGGAATTGAACTCATCAGCAATGTGTGCCGCCATCGCCAGGCCCTGATGCTAACAGGTAGCGGCAAAACCAAGAACATTATCTGCCCTTTGCACCGCTGGACCTACAATACTCAGGGGGAACTGCTTGGGGCACCACACTTTGAGCAGAACCCATGCTTGCATTTGAATACATCCTCCTTGCAAAACTGGGGTGGGCTGCTGTTTGAAAGTAAACGCAATATTGCACAAGACCTTAAACAACTGGGCTGCCAACAGGATTTCGATTTTACTGGCTATATGCTCAACCGGGTCATGGTGGACGAATACAAATTCAACTGGAAAACCTTCATTGAAGTGTATCTTGAAGACTATCACGTCGGCCCTTTCCACCCCGGCCTGGGCAACTTCGTAGACTGCGAAGCGCTTAACTGGGAGTTCGGCGATTGGTATAGCGTGCAAACAGTCGGTGTGCACAGGGCGCTGGAAAAATCGGGCTCTCGTATCTACCAGCAGTGGCAGGAACAAGTGCTGAAATATGGCAAGCAGCAACAGCCCAAATATGGCGCAATCTGGATGGTGTATTACCCGTTTGTAATGATAGAGTGGTACCCCCATGTATTGGTGGTGTCGCACATCATTCCACGCGGGGCAGATGCCTGCACCAATGTGGTGGAATTCTATTATCCAGAAGACATCGCCCTGTTTGAGGAAGAATTTGTCGCAGCGCAACAGGCGGCTTATACCGAAACTGCGATTGAGGACATGGAAATCTGCCAGCGCATGCATGATGGTCGCCGCGCACTGGCAGCACAGAATATTGATGAACGCGGCCCTTATCAACACCCCATGGAGACCGGCATGCAGCATTTCCATGCATGGTTACATAGACAGCTCGATCCCCACATCAAGCATACAGGCTGATAGCAGCCTGCCCGAACGCCCAGCAACATGGGCATCCATTCCACAACAAAGCGTATATCGCGCTTGATGGATTTCAAAGAGTCAGACGTTCAAGAATTGGACCTATTGTGAACTTACCCAAGCTAGGCAGTCTGTGGATGTTGGTAGCTGCCTTTTTCTTCGCCATCATGGGAGTATTGGTCAAGATAGGCGCTGAGAAATTCAGTAGTGCCGAATTAGTGTTTTACCGCTCGCTATTTGGCCTGGTATTTATTGTGGCCGTCACGCGTTACCACCATCTCTCGCTCAAAACCTCGCTCATCGGCACCCATATGAAACGTGCCATCTTGGGGTTTACCTCGCTGATCTGCTTTTTCTTTGCCATCAGTGAGCTGCCATTGGCTACCGCCATTACGCTTAACTACACATCTCCACTTTTCCTGGCGATGGCGATGCCATTTATGCTGCATGAGAAACCCCGAAAAATACTGATATTGGCTGTAATCATCGGTTTTATCGGGGTTAGCCTGCTACTCAAACCCAGCTTGCATATTGATGAACTGATTGCTGGTGCCATCGGCTTGCTGTCTGGTGCCATGGCAGGTGTTGTCTATGTTCACGTCACGCAACTGGGACGCGCCGGAGAGCCAGATTGGCGGACTGTGTTTTACTTCACTCTTGTCTGCACGATAGGCGGTGCACTCTGGATGTTATTTTTCCATTTCACGCCATTGGATTGGGCTGACCTGCCATTGCTGCTGGGCATAGGCGTGGTGGCCACGATTGCCCAACTTGCATTAACACGCGCTTATCGCACTGGCAGCCCATTGGTTGTCGGTAGTTTGGCTTACACCACAGTGCTGCTAGCCAGCCTGTTTGGCATTATCTTGTGGGGTGAAACCTTATCCCCTGATCGCTGGCTGGCGGTTGGACTCATCATCCTGAGCGGTATTATCAGCGTGCGCGCTACACCTCGGCCAAATAAAGGTTAAACTTTCCACCTCAACGTCCGTTGAAGTGAATATGAGCAGAATCGTTACAAAGCACTCATTTCTGGCAAACTTGGCTATCCTGCTCGCCTCGGCGTGCCTTAGTGGCTGCATGGGCGGCCCCATTATTCAGCAAGTCGCATCCTCGCTGCTCATGCGTGCCGCAGACCAAGCCACTTCAGACGCTTATGAAGCCCATCTGCTACAAAGCCCTTATCAACAACAAATCGCAAGAAATCCGCAGGAAGCAACGGCCTCCATCCCCGGCCATGCCAGCGCCAGCAAGCCTTCAGCAGAACAGCAACCACAATTCAATCAATACTGGAGCGACTTTCTCAACACAGGCTTCACTCCCATTACAGCGGTAGAGGAATCACTCCCAGCGGCTGATCACCCACAGATAGCGAGCAACACAGAACAGCCGATTGACAGTCTTGCAGCAAACCAGCTCTTGAACATAGAGATATGGAACACCGTCATTGGAGAGGAAAAATTGGTTTTACTGGAGCAAGCGCGCCTGAAGGGCAGCAAATTGCCTGCAAAAGAGGAATGGACGAACTGGCAGTTAGCATTGGGCGCCGCCAAACAAAATCAGCAAAATCCGGTGATATTTCTGATACCCCCAGATTTTGGACGCATGACCAGCGGACAGGAAGTCATTGTTGAAATCGCCGCCAACGGCGAGCTGAGCATGGCACGTTATCAGCTACAACCCGCCACCAACATCCGCCAGGCTACCAACTAGCCACATTAAGGGTCTATCAGACCCGATCGCATGGCAATCAAGGCAATCTCAGCAGAGTTATTGGCACCCAGTTTTTGCTTGATGTTATAGAGATGTGTGCCCACGGTACGCGGTGACAGACACAGAACATCAGCAATGTCATTGGTGGTCTTGCCTTTGGCCAAGGCCATAAACACTTCAAACTCGCGGTCAGACAATACATCCACCGGATTCTGTTGCCCGGAAATCTGCTGAATGGCCATTTGTTGTGCCACATTGGCTTCCAGGTACATTTTACCAGCCGCCACCGTGTGAATCGCCTTGATTAACTCTTCTGCTGCACTACGCTTGGTCAGATAGCCCAACGCCCCGGCATTCAGCACACGCTTGGGGTGGACAGAATCCTCATGAGCAGACAGCACCAGAATACGCGCAGCCTGATCTTTGGCGCGTATCCGGTCGATTGCTTCAATGCCGCCTATGCCCGGCATCGTGATATCCATCACCACCACGTCCGGCTTGTGCTCCTGATAGAGCTTGATGCTTTGCTCGCCACTCTCGGCTTCAGCCACCACACGGATTGCATCATCAGACTCCAACAACAGCTTGAATCCCATACGGACAACCGCATGGTCGTCTACCAGCATCACCTTGATTGTTGCGCTCATAAATTGGTTTTCTCGGGAATCATGACGGAAATAGTGGAGCCTTGACCAGGAATAGAGTCTATATTGAATATGCCATACAGCGCCTGCGTCCGTTCCCGCATGCCCAGCAAGCCGAAATGACGGCTCTGGTCTACATTGCACATATTCATGCCCACACCATTATCCTTGATAAAAAGTATGAGATTACCATCTTCGCGTCGTGCAAGGCTTATATCAATCGCCGTCGCACCTGCATGACGCAAGGCATTGGTCACAGACTCCTGCACAATCCGATAAAGATTGATATTCAAGCTCTCACCCAACAGATTCAGCTTGCCGGATAAATCCAGGTTGAATTTCACCTCAGGATGTTGCGCCTGCCAATCAGCAACTGCATCACGCAAGGCATCGGACAATCCCAGGTTATCCAAGGACCCTGGACGCAAATGGCGAATGATATTGTGCATGCCGTCATAGATGTGATTGGCAGCAGAAACAATGGTTTGCGCGCTGGCTTCTATGTTTGGCATCTCCACCCGGGTTTTGTTGGCAATCGCCACCGCAAAGGTTTTGATCGCAGTCACATACTGCCCAAGTTCATCATGCAACTCTCGCGCAAGGCTTCGACGTTCATCTTCAATATGGCGCTGTATCAAGTGCGTTAACTGCCGGTTTTCCTCAAGCTTGCGCGCAGTTTCCTCTGCCAGCTTACGCTCGGTGATGTCGCGCATACTGCAGATTTCGCCAATCACCTCACCAGTATTGGGGTCCATCAATGGTGCTATGGAAAGCGAAACATCCAGCAACTTGCCATCACGTGCCACACGCTGGGTATCGTAATGCTCAACCTTGTCGCTGACAGCGCCCCTCTCAAAATGCCTCGACAGCTCACTTTCATGATCAGGCGGCAATAACAGGTTGGCAGACTGACCAATAATATCTTCCGGCGCATAAGCAAACATCTGTTGCGCCGCGGGGTTCCAGAATGAAATATTGCCATCCAGATCATGAATCATGATTGCATCTGCGGTCTGCTTCACAATCAAAGCCAGCCGCCGGTTTTCCTCCGTGCTGGCGCGCAAGGATTCACCCATCAAATTGAAGTTTTGTGCAATCCGTGAAAACTCCGGTACCTTGAATCGTGGCAGACGCACCGTCAGGTTGCCCCGCTCCACCTCTGAAATCGCCCTCAAGATATCATCCGCGGGTTTGAGCCAATACCCCAGCATCCAGTAAATCATGCCGTTCAGCACCACAAAGAAGCCCAACTCTATCCACAACAGGCTTTTGAATGAATTCCATGACTCCCGGATAGCACCCATAGCATCCGAAGCCACCACCAGCATGCCAAAACGGATACGCCTAGAGACCACCTCTGGTGCTGGCTCCACCATGCGGGCAAACCATCGGGGAGGCGTTTCATCCGCACGGTAAGTGGATGGCGGCGATTGATACATCAAATCCCCATGGGAGTCGTACAGAAAAATCTCACTGCTGCGCACATGCCCCAGCGACTGCAAAAATGTGTGCATCACATCATGTGTATATCCCCATTCAGGATTCTGCCGTGAGTTGATAATCACCGTATCCAGCAACTGCACCGTCACGCGCGTTGCCGCTTCCACGCTCTCCTCAGTGGAAATCCGCATCCCCTTGATCACCACATATCCCACCGCCAACATCAGCAACAGAAGTAAAGTGGTAATTAATAGATTAAATCGAACTCGTAAACTCATAAATTATCCAGTGGGCGGACAACATCGCGGCCGCCTTTATTCAATACATGGGTATATATCATCGTTGTTGAAACATCCGCATGGCCTAGCAGCTCTTGCACCGTGCGGATATCTTAGTCGCCCTCAAGCAGATGCGTGGCAAAACTATGATGCAAGATATGCGACGCCGCAAGCTTGACGATACCCGTTTTTTGTACTGCTTTTTCTACAGATCGCTGTACTGTTTTTTCATCTATCTGATGGCGGCGTATCACCCCGGAACGGGGATCAACTAGAAGCTTGCCAGAAGGGAACACATATTGCCACGACCATGACTGACCACCACTGGGAAATTTTCTATCCGGCGCCACCGGCATATACCCGCCCATAACCAGCTTTCAGGTCTTCTTCATAAAGGTTTTGCACTCGCGCCACATGCGCTTTAAGGGGCTCGACCAAGGTGACAGGCAACAGCGTCACTCTATACTTAAAACCTTTCGCTTCCCGAATCAAAATCTCGCGCTTGGCAAAATCAATGCCCTTCGCCCGCAACCTCAACACCTCCATAATGCGCATGCCGCTACCATACAACATACTCGCAATCAATCACATCGAGCCATCAAAATGTGCCAACAACGCTTGCACCTCATTACGTGTTAATACCACCGGCAAACGCTTCGGCACTTTTTGCCTGATTCTGCGTGCTGGCAGAAACATTATCCGCCACTGCCCAATGCGTCAAAAATGCCTCCACGTGCTCCGCCCCCATGTCTTTTGGTGAAGCTTGCCATGGTGTTTAATCCAATCCGCATAGCTTTTTTCAGTGCGAATGCTGTAATGTTTTACCGCGCTTTTTCCGCCACCAGCTCCAAAAGTTTAGGCGGAGGGGCACTAGATTGACCAAGTATGTTATCCATTTTCAATCTCGCAATATTTTGGTGTGCTAAAAAATAACTGCTAATTGATTTAATTGAGACTATGCACTTAAACACCACATTAGCAACTTGCCCCAATAAAATATTAAGTTGTTTTATGGGGTCTACTTTACGTTAGGCCCAACCAAAAATCATTGCGCTGGGAGCCAATATCCATGCGGCTCCCAGCGCATCCATTTGCGGTGTTGGTTAGTGCCTCAGGTTGCTGTAGTTAAAGCGTTAGTGGTTCAAGGTTTTATGGGCTCCCTGTACGGGCGTCACCACTGCTGTAAGCCACCAAAGTGGCAACATCAGTACGATAGGCACGGTAAGGTCAGCTAGGTTGGTGTTGTCAGTTTTGCCTTTTGTGGTTTTAAGTTACAGTTAAGCTATTCAACGGTTTGGGGAGATCGTTTTGCTACCATCAATTCATATCCACGTTTCGCTCTCATCTCGCCAGCCTAACGCGTCCATCAAGTGGGACACGGTCAAGCGGGACGATCCGGCGGCAATCCGGCTCCGCGCCCCTTACCTTCAACCTTGTGCATCAAAGAATTGGTAAGCGTTGCTCTTTGGTTGTATGTGGGTTCACCGCCACAAACAATACTCTGCGCAGAGTAGAGCAACGCAAACCCCACAGAGCTTGCTACTCCGTGGTAGGTGGTCAAGAGGGGCAAGACGTCACCGAGACGCTAAACCGGGCAAAGACCTCGTAACCACCAACCAACACCTTCTTAACGGCGGGTACTGGGCGCTCGGCGCTCGCTCTATCAAGGAAACTGAAAATGATAGAGTTTGCGTTTTCGGTGAAAATCAGCGCTAAACAACTAATCAAGCTTTGCAAAGTTTTGGTTCAGTTGCTAGTGCTGGGCTACTCACCTAGCTATAGTGGGGCGGGGCTTTGGCCTCGTCCCATCTGTAGTTTTTAAAAGGTTGCTATGCACAACCCATCACTCAAGCTGGACTGGCTAAAGCCAGCCCCTTCATTCAAACGTTAGAGGGCAAGTGTCACGTGGATCCATTTCACTTAATCGGTCGGTATTTCTGGGCAATCTGCCTGGTCTTTTCGCTGTTCAATTATCTCACTGCACGGCGCCGATTGAACTCGACGATCACAGCTCGCACCGAACAGGCCGCGATTGCAAAGAGCTATCACCAGTGGTTTCCGATCGCCGGAGCAATCCCGTGGCTAGTCATGGGCTTTGGCCAAATCATCGGTCACACTCCTAGCATCTGGTACTACTTCCGCCCACAAGACTTCAATCCATACGTCATTGCCTGGCTCGCATCAGTCTTTTTGCTTTCTATCCTCTTCGCCGTGTGGGTGTTTGCCGCAGACGGCGCGCGCAAGACGAGAGAGTTTGAGCTGTTGTCTGCAATAGGAATAGGCATGCGCAGCAAGAAGCCGATTCCAGAGGCCCTCATTAAACTACTCGCAGCACTTGGGCCGGTATTCCTGCTGTTGTGGGTGTATCTGGCCGTGTCAATGAACGCACCAACCCCGCCGAATGTCCTCTAAACCTTCCATCAAGCGGACCTGCCTATGGCAGGCGGCTTAATTCAAACGTGAGGACAATTATGAAAAATCTCATCATATTAATCTTGCTGACCTACTCTAGCCTGGGGCTTGCTCTTGATTGTGAAAACGCATCTAGCACACCTGATATAAATGCTTGTGGAAAAATCGAATTAGACAAAATAGAGCTGGAATTAAACCAAGTTTATAACCGCGTATTAAAAATGATGGATGAAATAAGCAAAGCACCATCGAACATCGCTGATAAATCTAAGCTAAAGAAGAGTTTTGTTGATGCCCAACGACTTTGGGTTAAATTCAGAGAGGCTGATTGTGGCACAACCTATACTTTATGGTCTGATGGAACGATACGCGGGAGTATGTATCTGTCTTGCATGATGGACAGGGCAAATAAGCGCATCAAAGAATTAAAGGACTATGAAGAACGCCCCTAACCCATCATTCACGCAGGATCTTTTACGGCACTCTGAATCACTCATCACCTCCTAAACACTGCATAACAAATAATGGCCAGACTGAATCATTTTCAACCTGGCAGTTAAGCTCATATAATCCCCCCATGCAAAAGAATCATAAAGAAATACTCAATCTTGGCATTGCTACTGTAGTGGGCACTGTACTTGGCGTGACATTGGAAAACCTGGGGCTAGGCATTGCCGTGGGCATTGTGTTGGGCATCGCCTTGTCTTTCCTGAACAAGCCTGGCAAGGATTGAGGCTTAGCTAGCTTAGTCTTGCTCCAGACCCTATATGAACCTCAAGAGTCCCGTTATGTCTCGCACTGCTCCCCTGCTGTTTGCTTCTTTCCTGCTGGTTGGACTGCTTATCCTTTCTGGCTGGCATCCCTATGACCGCACCACATGGCTGATGGAAGTTGTCCCGGTCATCATCGTATTGCCATTGTTGTGGGCTACCTATCCACGCTATCCCTTGACCACATTGCTATATGTGCTGATTTTTGCTCATGCACTGGTACTGATATTGGGAGGCGCTTATACCTATGCACGGGTGCCGTTGGGTTTTGAAATAGCCCATTTTCTTGATCTGGAACGCAACCCTTACGACAAGATCGGGCACTTTACCCAAGGCTTTGTGCCAGCCATTGCAGCGCGCGAAATCCTGTTGCGAGGTGGCTATGTCAAAGGACGCAAGATGCTGGCGTTTCTGGTGATATGTGTTGTGCTCGCCGTCAGCGCTAGTTACGAGCTGATTGAATGGGCGGCAGCGCTCATCATGAATCAGGGTGCAGAGGAATTTCTGGGCACACAGGGCGATCCTTGGGATACGCAATCAGATATGTTTTTTGCCTTGATTGGCGCGACTGTATCTCTGCTGTTGCTGTCAAGACTACATGATCACGAACTGGCAAAACAACATTAATTGCGCATTAACCTATATGCCGCACCAAGTCATGGAAAGAATAAGTAAATGAAGTTTACATCAGCGCTTGTATGCTTAAGCTTGGTGATGATGGTCAGTGGAAAAAGTATGGCAGCACCTGTGACGCCCAAACCGCTGGCGGTCCAGATTGAACACCTGGTCAGCTTGCTCAGTGATGGCGATGCTGTTGGCTATCCTGAGGCCACCCAATTTCAGGTGCTGAAAATCCGTAAAAACCAGGAAATCACATTGGCGGTGCTGACAGTTGAAGGATTTGGCGGTGGCAATAATTTCAGGCAATACCTGGCAGCATTTTCCTTAGAAACAACCAATGCAGGTAAAGCACACTACTCGCTGCTTGATGTGATCCCGATTGGCGCAGGTGGTTGGCGTAGCATAGATAAACTGCATGCCAACATGATCGGGGAAACGAAAAATGGCGGTGTCAATTTCACAATGAAAGCGCTGGAAAACCTGTCGGATGACGCGCCCAATTTTCCCAGCAAAAAAGTCACGCTCAAGCTTACGCTTGAAAATGCACGCCTGAAGGAATCGAAGTAAATACGACAGTTGATCATGTCACAATGCAGGTTCTCCGTTAAACACCCGACTTAGCCAAGGACTCAATCCATGTCTTTATCCGACTCACAGAAAATTGCCATTTTTGACCGCATCTGGGATGAATACGTTAAGACGCATGGACTGGGTGGCATGGCAAAAGGTGATTTTGATGCGCTCTTGCTCTGGGAATATGCCAAGGCCACACAACAAGTTGATGCATTCAGCTTAAGCTCAACATTCAAGATTCGAGAGTCCCGTGCCAAAAGCCTGCTGGATAGCGCCTCCATCAAGTTCGACCAGATAGAGCAAGATGCAGCCTGGTCACAATTACTGAGTGGCTTGCAGGATGTCGAATTTCTCGTAGAAAGCCTGGAGCGGGGTCAGATGCGCTTTCATCTCAAGACGCCTTTACTGTTCCGTCATCTGCAGAATCAGGCACGTGCAATGGATGACAGTTTTAGTTTCAATACAGCGTCTGAATATGTCATCGGCAACTTGCAAACCCTTTACCGCATTCTGGATGTCAGCTGGGAGGAGCATGCATATGGTTCGAACTGGCAAGGTGAACAACTGGTGCAGGAGCGTGAAAAAATCAAGAAAATCATCGGCAAGATCGGCCAAAATATTTCCAGCAACCATTTACAGGCATTGAAATCTGCCAAGAAATCCAGCCTCCCAGGCATGATTGAATATGGCAGCAGGCTTTCTGGAATAGGCCGTTTTATCAAGGAGCTAGTACAGCTCGTGCACCAAGCAAGTTAAGACTGCAATCTCCTGTATACAACATCCTCAATGAGCAGGGCAATCCACTCCCGGCCCTGCTTCAATCGAAATCTCGCTTTTTAGTAATAACCCTCCCTCACAGATGATCACGAGCACGCTCTCTTGTGTGAAAAGTTTTGATCCTGCCCCAGCAATACACTGCATAGCTTAATACCCATGATATGAAACGGGTTGACACAGCAAAATAAATATACATAATACAAATCATTCTTATTTTGATTTATATTAATTAAAAATAAGAAGCTGGCTAGCACCTCTGCTTTCATTGCATTGTTGCGGCCAAATCACACCAGGGTATTTCATTGGGAAATGCCAAGTGTATTTTCATCCATTAGGGGAATTAAAAAAATGAATATTGGAATTGTCCGTTTTATTGCTGGTGCCACCTTGTTCGCTGCCGCCACGCTTGCACAAGCTAACACTACTCACGCTACGTTCATTGACATTGCAGACTCTGTTTCTTTTGATGGCTGGAATCAGCTGAACCGTGCTCGTGTGGATGCTAATGGTAACGCCAGCCCACTGACTTCAGCACAATTGGCAGCTGGTACTGCTGGTAACGTGGCTGGCTCTGGCGATGCATCGCTCAAACTGCTATCCGGCGGATACTATCCAGCAGGTTTTGGTCTTTATGGCGATGGTCGCCTGACATTCACAGACAATACCGTTGCCAGCAACATCAGCTCTATTGCATTCCAAGGCATCATCAATGATTTCGATGCGTCGTTTGGCGGCACGCCATTCAGCCTGACTTTAAGTTACAACAATGGTAACCAAGCTCTCAAAGGGTCTCTTGTTAATTTCGTGAACACAGACACTGCTGCTGATTACTATTATTTCACATGGGATTTGACCGGTATCGCATCCCCAATTACTTCTTACACCCTCAATTTCAATATCGGCTTTTCTCAATCTCTAGCATTCCAGGTTGACCAGGTCGCTGCAGTACCAGAACCAGAAACCTATGCCATGCTGATGCTGGGTCTGGGCGTCATGGGCTTTGCTGCGCGTCGTCGTACTAACCCGAAAATCTAGTTTCCCGTTCTATTTGCAAAAGCCTGAAGCACTGCTTGCAGTGCTTCTTTCATTTCCCCTTGCCCCTAGCTCACATTGATCACGATAACTGCCAACACAATCAGGTTAAAATAAAGGCTTGTTGACTCTGCTGGATAAATAACAACAATGTGGTCCGATCTATTCATGGGGCTTGGTGCCATTGGTTTGATGCTGCTAGGCATCGACTGGATGACCAATGGCCTGAAAACTGCCGCCGGGCCTAGCTTTATGCAATTGTTACAACGCTGGACGGGCAAGCCTTTTCAAGGAATTTTTATTGGCGGTTTAAGCACTTTGGCAGTGCAATCCTCCACCGCGATCACGGTGACCACCATTGGTTTCGTCAATGCCAATATCCTCTCATTATCTGCTGCTGCCTTCGTCATTTATGGCAGCAATCTTGGCAGCTCCTTGAGCGCATGGGTGGTGGCCTGGTTAGGTGGTAATTTCAAACTGGACACGATGGCGCTACCTATTCTTGGTATTGCCGTCATGTTGAAACTATTCAGCAAGCAACGTCGAAGAAAAGGCCTGGGCGAAGCTCTGACAGGCTTTGCCTTATTATTTCTTGGCCTGGGTTATCTCAAGACCAGCTTTGATGCCACGTTTATTAATATCGATTTCAGTGCGCTTACCAGCCTCGGTGTTTGGGGTATCTTACTTTCTACACTGGTTGGCATTCTGCTGACCGTCGTCATGCAGGCTTCACTGGCGGTGATTGCCTTGGTCATTACCGCGGTTTCAACAGGCGCAGTGCCGCTGGAGATTGGCGCAGCTGTCGTGATTGGCTCCAATATCGGCACCACCTCTACAGCTTTATTGGCCACACTGGCAGCCACGGCAAAGGCAAAGCGCCTGGCCAGCCTCCATGTATTATTCAACCTGTTAACCGGTATTGTAGCGTTGTTACTGCTCAAACCCTTGTTATGGGGTATTCATGAAATAGGCCTGCTGCTGTTTAACGATACTCAGCCCCAATTCATCCTGGCTTTGTTCCATACCTTGTTTAACCTGCTTGGCGTCATCCTGATGTATCCGCTCACCCCTCTGCTGCTGAAATGGTTGGATACCAAATTTAGGACTGCAAGCCATTTGGCATCCTTCAGCCTTGATAGCTCCAGCCTGGCCATCCCAAGCCTGGCAATCAAGGCCATGAGTATGGAGGGAATACGCACCGGACAATTGATTGCGCGACAAGCGTTGAGCATCACAGAAAACAATGGACTGAATGCGCAATTACAGGAAGATACCCGGCAATTATTACAAAACCTGAACCAATATACGGCCAAACTGGCACAGCAAAGCCTATCGGCTGAGGAAGCCGAGTTATTGAATATGCTGGTACAAAACCAGTTACGTTTATCCATGGCATTGCAGTTACTGCCCAGCCTGGCCAAACATCTCAACAGGGACGACCAGGCATTTGTGCTGGAAATCCCTTACTGGAAGACCTTTATCAGCAGCAAACTCCCAGAAGAAACCAAGATACTGCATCAGGCATACAAAGACCTGGTCAAACAGCGGCAACTGAAAAAGCAGCATATTCTTGAGCAGGTGTTGCATGCAGGCCTTGCCAATGATTCTGGAGGCGATAACTTGCTGAGACTGGCAGAAACGCGTCGATTTAACCAGCAGCTGACTAAAGCCATTCTAGCCTTCAGCTCACTACCATCCAATACCAGCCGCGACCAGCAGCACAATCAGGATGAATCAGAAGAGGAGCTGCTGGAAGAAACCGCTGGCAATTAAACCCATCAAGCAGCTTTCAGCCGCCAGAGAGAGGTCACCTCTGCTGCACGCGCTGTATGAAGAGGATCATTGCTGTCAGAAGCCCGTGCATGGCGCGGCTTGATATCCGCTTTATCCACCACCTGTAAACCAGCCGCAGCAATGAGTTCAAGCAATGTATCTCGCGTACGCAGGCCAAGGTGTTCTGCAATGTCTGACATGATGAGCCAGCCTTCCCCTTCTGGTTCAAGATGTTCCACCAGGCCGCTGAGGAAACCTTTAAGCATGATGCTGTCAGGATCGTAAATCGCATATTCGATGGCCGCATTGGGGCGTGCTGGCAACCAGGGCGGATTACAGACAATCAAGGGCGCACGTCCGACGGGAAACAAATCCGCCTTGATGATCTCAACCTGCTGCCCCAAACGCAAATTCCGTATATTGTCTCGCGCACAGGCAAGGGATCTATCATCCTGATCAGTGGCAATCACCTGCTTGACCCCACGCTTTGCCAACAATGCCGCCAATACGCCACTGCCAGTACCAATATCAAATGCAAGCGCCTGAGAAGGCAGTGGCGCTTCGGCCACCAGATCGACATATTCGCCGCGCACTGGCGAGAAGACGCCATAGTGAGGGTGAATGCGCGCCTCCAATGCAGGTACCTCTACGCCCTTTTTACGCCACTCATAAGCCCCAATCACGCCCTGCAACTCACGCAGCGACACCACCGAAACACCCCTGGCATCACCATAAGCCTGAATGCAGGCTTGCTGAGTGTCAGGAGCACGACGCAATTTAATGCTGTAATCCGCCTCCAGGGTGACTAGCAACATGCCCAGCACGCGTGAACGCTGTGACTGTGCCTGGCGATTCAGATGAAATGCCTCAGCAGGGTTGGAGGAGGTTTTTGCCGGCTTGCGATCTATACGGCGTACAATGGCCTGCAATAATTGACGTGCATTCTGGAAATCTCCCCGCCATAGCAAGGCAGTCCCTTCACAAGCCATGCGGTAAGCCACATCCGCCTTCATGGCATCATCGGCAATCACGACCTTGGCAGGTGGCTTTGCATGGTTTTCCGAGCGCCAGATGGCAGAATATGCTTGCTCACCCTCTTGCCAGTGTATAAAGGGGATGGTCAATTCGTCACTCAACATAGAACTTTCTTGATGGCTATACCGTCATTAAACTGCATGTATTAAAAAAATAATATCAATATCCGGTCGTCATTAGAACATGGAATAGCTTGCCCTACATGATCGGATACCCTTTCCGCATTACCCAACAAAGGAACCCTGCTCATGCAACGTATTATTTTGCCCGCTATGCTCGCCATCTCATTGAGCGCTTGTGGCGATGTCGCCAAACTCCCCGTTTCATCTGGCATGGGCCCTAAGCCTGAACTGCCTGAACCCAGAAGCACCCTGATCCCTACTGTCCATATCGCCGAAGCCATTGGCTGGTCTGACAATGCCACTCCCCACTCTGCCGAAGGTACTGCTGTCACGGTTTTTGCCCGGGAACTTGATCACCCAAGATGGCTGTACCAGTTGCCCAATGGAGATGTCCTGGTGGCAGAAAGCAACAGCCCACCCAAGGGCGAGAGTGGATTCAGCCTGCGCGGCTGGTTTGCTGGAAAATTCATGAAAAAGGCGGGTGCCGGGACTGAAAGCGCGAATCGCATCACTTTGCTGCGCGATACCGATGGCGATGGTATTGCCGATCAGCGCTCAATCTTCCTCAAAGACTTACATTCTCCATTTGGCATGACCTTGATTGGCAATACGTTTTACGTAGCGAATGCCGATGCAGTGGTCACTTTTCCGTATGTCGAGGGCGCTACCACGATCAGCACACCGCCGACGACCCTGGTGACATTGCCAAGCTTGCCATTGAACCATCATTGGACCAAGAACCTGATTGCAAATCAGGATGGCAGCAAGCTCTATGTCACGGTGGGATCCAATAGCAATATTGGGGAAAATGGCATGGAGATCGAAGAAGGCCGTGCCGCCATCTGGGAAGTGGATACCAAGAGTGGCGAGCACCGTATTTTTGCATCAGGCCTGCGCAACCCGAATGGCCTGGCCTGGGAGCCTGATAGTAATAGTCTCTGGGTCGCCGTGAATGAACGCGATGAAATAGGCAGCGATCTGGTACCCGACTATATTACCTCGGTTCAGGATGGCGGATTTTATGGCTGGCCTTACAGCTATTATGGCAATCATGTCGATGGTCGTGTGCAGCCAGAAAAACCGGAGCTGGTTGCTAAAGCAATTGTGCCAGATTATGCCCTGGGACCTCATACCGCCTCACTGGGTCTGACTGCAGCCAAGGGCAACACCCTTCCCGCCCAATTTGCCAACGGGATGTTTATTGGCCAGCATGGCTCATGGAACCGTAACCCTCACAGCGGCTACAAGGTCATCTTTGTGCCATTTGAAGCAGGCAAACCTTCCGGCAATGCAAAGGATGTACTCACTGGCTTCCTCAACCATAAGGGAGAAGCGCAAGGTCGACCTGTCGGTGTACTGGTAGATCAGAAAGGTGGCCTGCTGGTCGCTGATGATGTGGGCAACACAATCTGGCGTGTCACCGCAGATAATACGGGCAGAAATTAATAACAATCCTGAGCGAGGACCGAGAGTTTTTCCCGACATGCCAGGCGAGCCCCTAGAAGGCTTGCCTGGCATTTTCTTCACGTGCTCTAATCTGCCATCGTCAGTGAGTTGCTGTATCCGCTGACTCCTCATCACACAGATTACGGGATCCTGAAAATGGCAAAACTACTTGCAATGCTTACCCTCTGCACACTGTTCAGTATGCAATCCGCAGTTGCCGCCAAAGAAGAGAAGGATGAAGCACGCAATGCTGCCACCCAGTTCTATCAGGATTATGCCGCATTACAGAATACCAACAAGGTAACTGGACTTCCCAACATGACACAGCTGGATGCCATTGCACAGCACTTCATCCCCAAGCTGCATCGCATTTTCTATATTGCCCTGCGTGAACAGCATCGTTGCAAAACGCGTGATAAACATGCGCCATGGACCAGTGGCGATATTTTCAGCTCCAGCGACGAAGGCTTTAGCACATTCAGCGTTGATCCCAGCATTGCCAACCAGTTTGGACGCCAGGCGACAGTGCATTTCAAGTTAGACCATAATGGCATCAGCAAAACCTGGACTGACGAGGTGGTTCTGCGCAAGGAAAATGGCCAATGGATGATCTACGACATTGAGTATCACGCGCCATTTGCCGCCAGAAAAACAGGCAAAAGCCTGCAATCGACGATAGACAAGAACCCAGCGTGTTAAAATACTGACTTGAGGCCTGCCAGCCTGCGTTTAATGCCACGGGCAGGCTGTATCGAGAATTCAGTAAAACGGTTTAACATATTGATGAAGTATGTCCGGGAGCTGCACCATGCGGCACAGTAATCCCAAACACGCACCCACCTCTTTTGAGTCTTACCTTGCCGAGTCTGCAGAAGCTCTATCTGTTGCGCTGGACGAACGGGATTCATACACGCATGTACATTGTGACCGGGTCTCTACCCTGGCCGTGCAACTTGGCATGGATTGCGGATTGACACAAACGGAGCTGGATCTGCTGCATATCAGCGCACGCTTTCATGACATTGGAAAAATAGGCATTCCAGATCATGTGCTCCTCAAGCCAGGTGCTCTGAATACAGAAGAATGGGCTATGATGAAAATGCACCCAGTCAAGGGTGAAAGACTGTTCCGGCAGACCCTGCATCCACAGGCGGATAATGTTGCTGATATTATCCGGCACCATCATGAGTGCTTTAATGGCAGCGGTTACCCAGATAACCTGGCAGGTAGCGATATTCCCTTTGCATCCCGTATATTACTGATTGCAGATGGCTACGATGCCATGAGTACCAGCCGCCCCTATCATCACGGACGCAGCCATCACGACATCATGGATATCATGTCAGCCGAAGAAGGCATTAAAACTGACCCTGACTTGATGAAGCGCTTCATACGCCTCATAGAACACAGCCCGGCCCGGGCAAGCTAACTCACCAGTGTATGGCTCACGCCACAAACACTTCCTGCCACAATGCGCGTACCGCCTCGACATCCTCACTGACTTCCTGCAACGGAACGCGCGCCTTGTTTTCTCCTTGCAAGCGTATCGCATGCTGGCGACGCCGATAGTCGCGGTAAGCCTGAGCAGCCCGTTGCGCATGAGACATATTGACCAGGCCAAGCTGGCCCAACATTTCCAGCAAGGCAATATTGCCCAGGTTCCTGGTCAGCTCGGGATATGTCTCAGCATGTGCCAGTACCAGATACTGCACTATGAACTCAACATCCACGATCCCGCCTCTATCATGCTTGAGATCAAATAAATCGCCATGATTGGGGTGAACACCATGCATTTTTTCACGCATTTCAGTCACTTCAGCGCGTAGCTTGTGCACTTCACGTGGCTGCGCAAGCACATCCTGTCTTATCTGCTCAAACACTTCACCAATCTGCTGGCTGCCAGCACTGAAACGTGCACGCGTCAGGGCCTGGTGCTCCCAGACCCAGGCTTTTTCCTGTTGATAAGTACGGAATGCCTGCACCGAACTCACAAGCAAACCACTCGCCCCATCCGGGCGCAACTGCATATCGGTTTCATACAGCGTGCCTGCGGAGGTCATGCTGCTCAGCCAGGTGTTAATGCGTTGCCCCAGCTTGGCATAGACTTCGCCTGCTTCGGGTACCTCATCGTCGTAGAGAAAGATAATATCCAGGTCAGAAGCATAGCCCAGCTCCTTGCCGCCCAGCTTGCCATAGCCGATCACAGCAAACAGAGGCAGCTCACGATGGCGGTTGCGCAATGTTTGCCAAATCGCCTTGATCGTCACATCGAGGATGATATCGGCCAATGCACTCAAATAGTCAGACAGCGTTTCTAGCGACAGCTCTCCCGCTACATCTTTGGCGGCAAAGCGGAATACAGCTGCATGCTTGAAGTGGCGCATTTCATCCATTTGCCGCTCTACATCGCCATGCAAATCAAGAATGCGGCGCTCAAGATCAGCGTGCATGGCAGCAAAATCCGGGGCTGCATAGAGATTGCGTGTATCCAGCAGCTCATCCAGCAAGATGGGGTGCTGCGAAAGGTATTGAGCAAGCCAGGGGCTTGCTCCGACAATCCGGATCACCAAGGTCAGTGCAGCAGGATACTCTGCCAGCAAGGCCAGGTAACTGGCGCGACGACAGATGCTATCCAGCAGGTCGGCTACCCGCATTAGCACAACGTCGGGATGTGGCTCTTGTGCAGCCTGGCTCATGGCCATCGGCATCAGCGCATCGAAACGCTGTCGACTCAACTCAGGCAACTGCTTATAGCGTGGACTGCCATGAAAACTCATGACCTTGCGCAAGGTATCTTCAGGCTCGGCATAACCCAGCTTAGCCATCAAGTCATGTGCATCCTGGCCCGTGACCAAGCCCTGCCAGAGCCCGGCCACATTGGTGTCCTGTGATTTTTCCGCAGACTGGGTTTCCTGTGGGTCGGTAAACACCTCATCGAAATGGTGCTGCACTTTGGCCCTGTATTGTTCCAAGGCTGCGTGAAATTCTTCCCAGTTTTCAAACCCCATACCCAGGGCAATGCGGGCACGCCCTTCTGCGTTCTGGGGGATATCCTGGGTCTGCGTATCCTCCATATACTGCAAGCGATGCTCCAGATTACGCAAGAAGATATAAGCTTCACGCAACTCACTGACGGTAGTCCCGGGAAGCAGCGACTTTTCCTGCAGCAGATTGAGCACGGACAATGTAGGCTTGATTTGCAGGCTGGAGTCACGACCACCGCGTATGAGCTGGAACACCTGGGCGATAAACTCAACCTCGCGAATCCCGCCTCGCCCCAGCTTGATGTTGTCATGCATATCGCGACGATTCACGTCACGCTGAATCTGCACCTTGAGATCGCGCATTGAGGCAAATGCACCAAAATCCAGATATTTACGGAACACAAAAGGCCGCAAAAGATCACTCAGTCCCTGGTCCTGACCAGCGACCACGCGTCCCTTGATCCAGGCATAACGTTCCCACTCACGTCCCTGGTTCTGGTAATACTCCTCCAGCATGGCAAAACTACAGGCCAGCGGCCCTTCAGATCCATAGGGGCGCAAACGCATGTCCACGCGAAACACAAAGCCATCCTCGGTGATCTCGTCAATCGCCGCAATCAGGCGCTTGGCCAGGCGGGTAAAGAAATCCATATTGCTGACCGACTTGGTACCACTGGTTTCACCGTCCTCTTCAAATGCAAAAATCAGGTCGATATCGGACGACACATTCAGTTCATGTCCACCCAGTTTGCCCATGCCCACCACAATGAATTCCTGGCGCAAACCACTTTCTTCTCCCATCGGGATGCCATAGATCGCTTCAAGCCATGGGGTCAAATGGTGCAACGCATGCTGCAAAGTCACTTCAGCCAGCGCACTGACCACCTTGATCACTTCGTTCAAGTCTGCCAGCCCATTGAGATCACGGACTATCAGCCGCAAAATCACGCGCTGGCGCAGCTTGCGCAATGCACGCTTGAGCGAAATATCATCATGGATATCCTGCTGGTCCAGCCAATACCGCATGGCATCTGCAGTCCATGCCTGATGCATCTGCGCCATCAGTTCAGGCAAAAGTGCTTCATCACCGGTCAATAGGCGCTGGACAAATGGACTGCACCGTATGGCGTGCAATACATATTGCTCATCCGGATTATGTGCTGTGTTTTCTTGCAAAATCTCTGATAGTTTGCGCATCTGAAATTGTTAATGAAATGTTATGATGAATGGCTGAAAACCCATTAAATGGCTGACTAGCAAGTCATAGCCTATCTCATTATAGTGTTTTGGAGGAGTATGTATGTCTTCGATTGAATCCGTGCTAAAGGAAACACGTGTTTTTGCGCCGCACGATGCATTCAAGCAAGCTGCCACGGTATCTGGCATAGAAAGCTATAACGCTTTATGCCAGGCCGCAGAGCAGGATTACAACGGATTCTGGGCCCAATTGGCCCAAAGTGAAATCAACTGGCATACTCCTTTCAGTCAAACTCTGGATGAATCCCAGGCACCGTTTTACCGTTGGTTTGCCGATGGCACCCTCAATGCCTCTTACAACTGTATCGATCGTCACCTGGCTACCCGTGGCAACAAGATCGCCCTGATTTTTGAGGCCGATGATGGCATCGTTACCAACCTCACTTACAAAGCCTTGCACCAGCGTGTCTGCCGTTTTGCCAATGCCCTGAAGAAACAAGGAGTCGGCCTCGGTGATCGCGTGATCATTTACCTGCCCATGAGTATAGAAGCCATTGTAGCCATGCAGGCATGTGCACGGATTGGCGCTATCCACTCTGTGGTATTCGGCGGTTTTTCTGCCAAAAGCCTGCATGAACGCATTGTCGATGTAGGCGCAAAACTGGTGATCACCGCTGATGAAGGGGTGCGAGGCGGTAAATCTGTCAGCCTCAAGTCTGCAGTGGATGAAGCCCTTCAAATGGCAGAATGTGAGGCTGTGGAACAGGTGATTGTCTATCAGCGCACTGGTGGCAAGATCGCCTGGAATGCCAACAAAGATCATTGGTGGCATGAGCTTGAAGCCGCAGAATCCGATTATTGCGAACCAACCTGGGTGAATGCCGAGCACCCCTTGTTCATTCTCTATACCTCAGGCTCCACTGGCACACCCAAAGGCGTGCAGCACTCCACAGGTGGATATCTGCTGGGGGCAATCATGAGCATGAAGTGGGTATTTGATCATAAGGCTACCGATATTTTCTGGTGTACTGCCGATGTAGGCTGGATCACGGGTCACAGCTATGTGGCTTATGGACCATTGGCACTGGGTGGCACACAAGTGGTGTTTGAAGGCGTGCCCACCTGGCCTGATGCAGGCCGTTTCTGGCAGATGATAGAACGGCATAAGGTCAGTATTTTCTATACCGCCCCTACTGCCATTCGCTCGCTGATCAAACTCGGGGGTGATTTACCTAAGCAGTATGATCTTTCCAGCCTGCGCCTGCTGGGCACCGTGGGTGAGCCTATCAACCCTGAAGCCTGGATGTGGTATCACAAGGTCGTGGGTAAAGAGCGCTGCCCGATTGCAGATACATGGTGGCAAACCGAAACAGGCTCCCACATGATCGCGCCGCTGCCTGGGGCGATTGCCGCCAAGCCCGGCTCCTGTACCCGCCCCTTGCCTGGCATCATGGTGGATATTGTGCATGAGGATGGCAGCCCGGTGACCGATACTGGCGGTGGTTTGCTAGTCGTCAAGAAACCCTGGCCCTCCATGATCCGCAATATCTGGAACAACCCGGAACGCTTCAAGAAAGCCTACTTCCCAGAGGAGCTCAATGGCTACTACCTTGCGGGAGATTCCGCGCATCGTGATGACGATGGTTATTTCTGGATCATGGGACGTATTGATGACGTATTGAACGTATCCGGCCATCGTCTGGGGACCATGGAAATCGAGTCTGCTCTGGTAGCCAACCCGCTGGTGGCAGAAGCAGCCATTGTGGGAAAACCACACGATATCAAAGGCGAATCCATCGTTGCCTATGTGGTACTCAAAGGTCAGCGACTTGAAGGAGAGGAAGCCAAACTGGTTGCCGCTCAATTACGCGACTGGGTGGGCAAGGAAATTGGGCCGATTGCGAAACCAGACGAAATCCGTTTTGGCGAGAACCTGCCAAAAACACGCTCAGGGAAAATCATGCGTCGTCTTCTGCGCTCACTTGCCAAGGGCGAGGAAATCACCTCGGACATTTCCACCCTGGATAACCCGGCTATTCTTGAGCAACTGAAACAGCCTGCAGCCTAAAAATCTCTGATATTCAGGTAATAATATGAAAAACGGCATTCACAGTGAATGCCGTTTTTCATGATCCCACTCTCCACAAGATACACAGCCATCATGCTGCGAATCACGGAATATGCATGCAACCCAGCATATATCTGGGCAAGGCTATGCCCCGTTTTTTGCCAGCGCCTGCTGATAAATATTGGTCGCACGCATGCCACCTTTGCAGAACCCTAGAATAGGCTGGGGCAATGCAGGAAGCTGATCAGCCAGTTCGGAAACCTGGGCATCCGTCATCTGGCCGGGCACCACTGGAATATGCACATAGACCAGCCCCGCTGCCTCGGCCGCTTTACGGATATCGGCACTGGCTGGCTGCTCTGCACCACCCTCACCATCTGGGCGATTATTCACAATCGTTTTGAAACCAGCCTCAGCGGCTTCCGCCACCTGTTCAACTGACAATTGCGCACAGCTACTGAAACTGTCACTTATTGTTTTGATATTAATTGCCATTACTCCTCCTTTTAGGGGCCACAATATATCATGGCAATGTATACACGGCATGCGCCGTTGTTGAGAGTAGAGACCGTCAGTCGCGACTAAGTTCATTCAGGGGACAACCGTCATTGTCTGATAAGGCTGATCACACTGACCGAGAGCACAGTATCATGCTGCTAGCTGTTGCACTGCCGGATCCTAGCGCTGTGAACCGAGTCAATTTCCAGTGGTCGTAAAACCTGCCATAGCAGGCTCTAGCGGAGCAATGCCTGTCAACCATCCGTGATGATCTTGATGCACCACACTTAAATGAAAGATGCCCATGATTTTCAGACAATTATTCGACACGGAATCTTCAACATATACCTATCTAGTAGGGGATGAGGCCAGCCATGAAGCCCTCTTTATCGATCCGGTGAATGCTGATGTAGATTTGTATATAGCGCTGTTGGCAGAATACGGACTGGTGCTCAAATACTCACTGGACACGCATGTCCATGCCGATCACATTACAGGGAGCGGCTTATTGCGCGAGAAAACCAACACGCTCACAGGTATCGGCAGCCATTGCAATGCCTTGCCGGCAGACCTGCAATTGCAGCATGGGGATCAACTCACGCTGGGCAGCCTGGTGGTCAAAGTGATTTCGACACCAGGACATACATCAGGCAGCATTAGCTACCTGATCAACAACAGCGTGTTTACCGGTGATGCGCTGCTGATTAACGGCTGTGGCAGAACAGACTTTCAGGGCGGGGATGCAGGTACGCTATACGACAGTATCACCCAGCAATTATTTGAGCTGGATGAAGAGACCTTGGTCTACCCTGCACATGATTACAAAGGTCGCCGCGTCAGTTGCATCGGTCAGGAAAAAGCGATTAATCCGCGCCTGGCAGGCAAAACCCGTGATGAATTCATCAACATCATGGAGAACCTGAACCTGCCAAAACCGGACATGATTGATATTGCCGTCCCCGCCAATCGGAAGCTGGGGATTGAAGCCTTACCGCATGGCTGAAAGATGTGCCGCTTCCAGCGCAACGTGTATGACCCCATCCCACCATTAACAGCAGGAATAACATATGGATGATTTGATCGCTTATCTACGGGAACAAAAAACCTTCAAAACCCACACCAAGGAAGAGCTCGAGTTTATCAATGCCATTAAAGTCAAACAGGTCGCCCTGTCTGCGGGCAAATTTATCGTAAAGGAAAATACAGCCTCACCACAGCTCTACACGCTGCTGGATGGCTGGGCGTATCGTTACAAGACACTCAAGAATGGCAACCGACAGATTCTCAACTTCCTGCTGCCTGGCGACATTATCGGACTGCAGCAAAACCTGCTGGACCATAGCGCTAGCAATGTGCAGGCCTTGACGCCAGTCACCTTATGCGAACTGGACAAGAACAAGCTATGGCATCTCTATGAACGCCATCCTGCACTGGCCTATGACATCACTTGGTTATGCGCACAGGAAGAGCATATCGTCGATGACAACCTGATGAATGTGGGTGCACGTATCGGGCTGGAAAAAGTCGCCATGTTGCTGCTACATCTCTATAAGCGCTATAAATCCATCTACCCGACACCGGGAAAAACTATCCCGTTCCCGCTCACCCAGCAGGAAATTGCCGACTCACTGGGGCTATCACTGGCGCACACCAACAAGACCCTGCGCAAACTGGAAAAACTGGGGCTGCACAGCATCAGCAATAACGCCCTGACTATCTTTGACGAAAAAGTGCTGGCAAGCGTAGCGGATTATTTTTATACACCGGTCAGACAAAGGCCTTTGCTCTGTTGATCGGCCAGGTTAAGTCCAGCAGAAACTGACGGATTCAGGGGCAAATGTAAATGCGAAACCACCAGCCTCTGCAAGGGCTTCCAATGCAGCTTGGTCAATGCGTGTATGAGTGGTCTTGATGTCAGGCCGGTATGATTGCCCATCATCCGGCATGTGCTTGATCTCAATACGGATGGTATGTGGCAATGTTTGTGCGACGGTGAGCGTGACGGGAGTGCTCAGCTCATCATGGAAATGGCAAAGCAAGCCTAACCAGGCATAGAGCATCGGTTGTTGCCTCACTTCTTCAGGCTCTAGAACCTCATTGTCTACAAGCTCCACCTTGATATTGTGTAGCGCCAACGGCGCGGCCATCAGACCTAATCCCAGTTGCAGAATCGTGGCTGGAGCGGCCATTGCTGCGGATCTACTCTCCCAGATTTGTAGGGCGCGTATATCAAGCACAGCCTCTTCCAGCTGCTGATCGATGCGGGCAATCTGCTCATTGAGTACCTCTTCCGGAATAGTACCCTTGCTCAAGGTTCGCTTAATGATGGTTGCACTCATGCGCGCAATTGAGATCGGCCCCACCAGGCCATGCCTCAAGCTAGGAAATATACGCATGAATATTTCATGCTGAATCCCGTTTACTCTCCAGTCCTGCGCGGACAATGGCTGACCTAGAGGCGTGTTCATTGACGAGTGCTTTTTCGCATTTAGATAGCGGTCAGAATACGCTCAAGATTGGCAAGATCAACAGGTTTCTCGAGATAGAAATCGAATGGAGTATTCGCTTGCAGCCCGGCTAACTCAGACTGTACATAACCAGTCACCGCCACAAACTTAAGCTGATGAATAGTCTCTCCCAGCTTAGCCCGTAGCTGCGCAATCAATTCAAGACCAGAAATGTCGGGCAAATTAATGTCCATGAACACCACATCATAGGCATTTGCCTGCAGGGCCTGCTCCACCTCATACCCATTCATGACGTAATCAGCCCGGTGTCCCAGCATTTCCAGCAACTCCTGAAAAGTTTCCGCTGCGGCCTGATAGTCTTCCACGATCAATACATGTCGGCTTTGATGGCTGGCTAATCCCATGGTGCATGCCCGCCACAGCCTGTTATCCCTTCACGCATGTCATCTCCAGGTTTTTCATTTTTTTAATATTATAGGGAAATCACATCCTGCCTGATATGAGTTTTCACATAGCGCTCACATGACGATCAAGCCACTGGTGCTTTGACTGAGCCACAAAACCACCAGGCTTATCAGTGTAATTCCAGCAGACAATATCACCTGATTAAAGCCCTTATCTGGCCTGCATGATAAATAAGCACGGAATCCAGGCACAAAAAGGTAAAATAGCGCTTTTGCTTAGCCATTCAACTTTACCTATGTCCAGCTTCAACCAAGAAATCTATCGCCGCCGCACATTTGCCATCATTTCCCACCCGGATGCAGGGAAAACCACACTGACAGAAAAACTCCTGTGGTTCGGCGGTGCCATCCAGGTTGCAGGTGAAGTGCGTGGCCGTAAAGCGGCACGCCATGCCACCTCAGACTGGATGGAACTGGAAAAGCAGCGCGGCATTTCCGTCACCTCATCGGTGATGCAATTCCCGTATCGGGATCACATGATCAACCTGCTTGATACACCCGGTCACGATGACTTTTCGGAAGATACTTACCGTACATTGACCGCAGTTGACTCTGCCGTCATGGTGATCGACTCCGTCAATGGCGTTGAAGCACAAACCATCAAGCTGCTCAACGTGTGCCGCATGCGTGATACACCCATCCTCACCTTCATCAACAAGCTGGATCGTGAATCCCGGGCACCGATTGAATTGCTGGATGAAATTGAATCCACGCTGGGTATGCAATGTGCACCCATGACCTGGCCTATCGGTATGGGTAAAAGCTTCCGTGGCGTATATCACTTGTATAACGACACCATTTCATTCTTTGACCCACATGCGGAAAAAGGCACCTCAGAAACCATCAAAGGCCTGGATAACCCTCGTCTGGATGAGCTGATCGGCACGCAGGCGAAAGATTTGCGCATAGACGTTGAACTGGTGCGCGGTGCTTCCAATGTGTTTGATAAGGAAGCCTACCTCACCGGCAAACAAACCCCGGTATTCTTTGGCTCCGGCATCAATAATTTTGGGGTGCAGTCCTTGCTGGACGCAGTGGTAGAAATTTCCCCTGCTCCACTTTCGCGTGAAACGGCAAGTCGTAGCGTAGCCCCGTCGGAAGAAAAATTCTCTGGTTTTGTCTTCAAGATCCAGGCCAATATGGACCCTAAGCACCGTGACCGAATTGCATTTCTGCGCGTCTGTTCTGGTCGCTTTGAACGTGGCATGAAGATCAAGCAGGTCGCCAGTGGCAAACTTCTAGCCGTCAACAACGCCATTACTTTTATGGCGCAAGATAGAAACACCACCGACGAAGCCTACGCAGGCGACATTATCGGTATCCCCAACCATGGCACGGTC
The DNA here is from genome assembly GCF_020532675.1 of Methylobacillus gramineus. Classification (GTDB taxonomy): domain Bacteria; phylum Pseudomonadota; class Gammaproteobacteria; order Burkholderiales; family Methylophilaceae; genus Methylobacillus; species Methylobacillus gramineus. The sequence goes on from NZ_JAJAVE010000001.1 coordinate 1,101,863, forward strand.
AAGCTGGGCGACACCTTCAGTGAAGGTGAAGAACTGAAGTTCATCGGCATTCCCTCCTTTGCACCGGAATTTTTCCGCCGCGCACGCTTGAAAAACCCGCTCAAGATGAAGCAGTTGCAAAAAGGTCTGCAACAACTGGCTGAAGAAGGCGCCTCACAGTTGTTCCGCCCTTTGATGAGCAATGACCTGATTCTCGGTGCCATTGGTACCCTGCAATTTGATGTGGTGGCACACCGATTGGAACATGAATACGGCGTTGATGTGGTTTTTGAAAGCTACGATTGCTCAACCGCTCGCTGGTTGCGTGGTCCTGAAACTGACCTTAAGGCCATTGCCGATAAATACGGTTTTAACGTTGCACTCGACGGTAACGAGGAATATGTGTATCTGGCACCTAACCGGGTCAACCTGCAAATGGCTCAGGAACGTTACCCTGAGCTGAAATTCCTCGAAACCCGCGAGATATTCTAGGAAATACCTGCGTGAAAGCCCAGGCACCAGAAACCCCTTGCGCCTGCCACAGCGGCCAGCCATATCGCAGTTGTTGTGCGCCATGGCATCAAGGGGAAAATGCACCCACTGCTGAACAGCTGATGCGTTCACGCTATGCAGCTTATGCCATGGGCCTGGATGATTACCTGCTGAAAACCTGGCACCCTGCGACGCGCCCTGCCGTGTTAAAACTCGAGGATGAAAAATCCATCAAATGGATCAGCCTGCAAATTGTCAGGCATGAAGATACCGAGCCAGATCATGCACTGGTCGAGTTTATTGCCAAATATAAAATCAATGGTAAAGCAGAAAAGCTCCATGAAATAAGCCGGTTTATCTGCAAAGCAGGCCATTGGCTATACGTTGATGGTGATTTTGTGGCGTCTTGATCGATGAACATCCTCTTTATTCATCAGAACTTCCCTGGGCAATTCCGCCATATTGCGCAATCACTGATTGATGAAGGCCAACATCAGGTGCTCAGCCTTTGCGAGGCACATGCTCCAGGCATGGCAGGAGTGCAACGTCTTGAATACAAACCTGCGCGCAACGCCACCGAAGGCGTTCATGCCTACTTGGCACCGATAGAAGGACATGTGATCCGTGGCCAGAGTGTGGCAAGAGCCCTGCTGCAACTGAAAGAGCGTGGTTACCAGCCAGATGTCATCGTCGCGCACATGGGCTGGGGGGAAGCCATCTATCCGAAGGATATCTACCCTGATACGCCACTGCTGACCTTTTTTGAGTTCTTTTACCAGACCCATGGGGCAGATGCGGGTTTTGATCCTGAGTACCCGCTGGTACTGGATGATTATTTACGCATTCGTACCAAGAACATCACTAACCTGCTCTCCTTAAATGCGGCTGACATCGGCATCAGCCCCACAGCATGGCAGCGCAATCTCTATCCAGCAGCATATCGAGACAAAATTCGCTTGATCCATGAAGGCATCAATACCGAGGCGGCTATCCCTGACCGCAGTGCCTGGATACGCCTGGGCTCTGGTTTAATCCTGACCCGGCAAGATGAAGTCATCACCTATGTGTCGCGCAATCTGGAACCGTATCGCGGTTTTCATATCTTCATGCGCGCCCTACCTGAAATCCTCAAGCGACGCCCTCACTGCCAGGTGTTGATTGTGGGTGGAGATGACGTGAGCTATGGCCGTAAACTGCCGGATGGGCAAACTTATCGCGCCCAGTTGTTGCAAGAAGTTCAAGGCCTGGATCGAAGCCGGGTGCACTTTCTGGGCAAGCTACCCTATCAGCAATACCTGCGGGTATTGCAAATATCCTCGGCCCACCTCTACCTCACTGTGCCGTTTGTACTTTCCTGGTCCATGCTGGAAGCCATGTCTGCGGGTTGCCTGGTCATAGGCTCAAAGACTGCACCAGTGGAAGAAGTCATCACGCATGAAGAAAACGGCCTGCTGGTCGATTTCTTTTCGACAGAAGAAATTGCCAATGCGGTAGATCGGGTATTTGCTGATCCTGATAGACTGCAAGCTATGCGAGATGCCGCCAGGTCGACGATTGTCCAGCATTATCCACTCACTGCCGGTGTCCAAGCCTATCGCACGCTGTTTGAAGATGCCCTGGGTCCAACGCCGCCTCAACCTTAAGCAATAGGTAACAGGATCTCCACGCGCAACCCACCGCCAGTGAGGTTCTGGATATGAATCACGCCATTATGCAGATCAAGCACCTGCTTGGTGATGGCGAGCCCCAATCCATGGCCTGCAATCTGGCCTGAACTGTCTGCACGATAGAATGGCTGGAAAATATGCTCCAGTTCGGACTCTGGGATCCCTGCTCCCCGGTCAGTAATCAACAATACGCATTGTTTATCGCGTATTGCCGTTTCCAGGTGCACTTCACTGTAATCGGGACTGTATTTAATTGCGTTACGCAGGACATTCTCTATGGCGCGATAGAGCAGATCAGGCTGGGCTTCAAGCTCTGCATCTGCGGCAATGTTGCTATGAATATGGATATTCTTGGCACTTGCCTCAAATCTCGCATCATCCACCACGCTATCCAGCAGTTCTCCCAGCATGACCTTTTCTTTCTTGAGTGCCATGACGCCAGACTCCAGCCTGGAAAGCTCAAGCACTTCCCCCAGCAGTTTATCCATACGCATGGACTCCATCTCTATGCGATCCAGCGTGGCATCCAGCTTTTCCGGGCTTTGCTTGGCCAGGCCTATCCCTACCTGCAATCGGGCAAGTGGCGAGCGCATTTCATGTGAGACATAATGCAGAAGGCGTTTCTGCCCCTGCATCAAGGCATCCAGCTGTTCGGTCATGCGATCAAAACTGCGGCCAAGATCGACCAGCTCATCACGGCGACGCCCCATGGCAGGGCCAATTCTGGCCTTGAGGTTGCCTCCGGCAACACGGTCAAACGCATTACGCAAACCCTTGATCGGCTTGGAGACATACCAGGCTAAGAGTCCAGCGAACACAAGACTGGCAATCACACCACCCCAGATTGGCGCCCACGGGAACATAGGCCCACGTCTTGGACCTGGAGGCCCTCCCATCATGCCTGGAGGAGGACCATGCCGCATATGATCCGGTGGAACTAACATAGCACCAGCATGCATGCCATGTGCAGGCACGAACAGATGGTAAGCCTTACCATCAGGCGTTGTGCCTTCGCGAATGGCGCGATGATCATCATTACTGGTCAATGCATGGTGCATAGGGCCGGAAATCGGGCGCTGCAACAACTCATTCCCCTCCTCATCCACTGCATACACCTGTGGCATGGGCTTTTGCGCCCACTGCTGCAAGAGGTTGAGCAAGGCATCTTCGCCACCGTGGTGCAAGGTTTCAGCAGCCGCATCGATCAGGGCCATGGCAGTCGGGCCAGTACGGATTTCATGTTCCAGCCGCTGACTATCCTGATGGGCAGAAAACCAGAAAAACAGGCTGACCCCGATAATGGAAGTCATCTGTGCGAGAAAGAAAAAGAAGAAAAACTTCCAGAATAACCTGCCCATATTTATTCTTTAATCAGCTGGTAACCCATACGATACACCGTTTGTATGCATTGACGACCATCGGTCATGATACCCAGCTTCTGGCGTATGCTGCTAAGGTGAACGTCTATGGTACGGTCAAATCGTGTCAGCGGTCGCCCCAGCCCCAGCGTGGACAAGTCACTCTTGCTCACTACCCGCCCGGCCTGCCTCACCAGGACTTCCAGCAAATTGAACTCCGTGCTGGTCAGGTTGACGGGATTTCCCGCCCACTCCACCAGCCGCCGTTCTGGCCAGATCACCAGGTCACCCACCGCAATCTGCGCGGGCTGACTGACGGCAGAAGGCGCGATGCGGCGCAGAATGGCACGAATACGTGCTACCAGCTCGCGCGGCGTACAGGGCTTGGGCACATAATCATCAGCACCCAGCTCCAGCCCGACAATGCGATGCTCATCATCGCCTTTGGCGGTCAACATCAGCACCGGCACATTGCTATTAGCGCGTATGCGTCGTAATACTTCTATCCCATTGAGCTTGGGCATCATTACATCGAGCACAATCAATGTGGGCGATAAAGACTCAGCGTACACAATCCCGGTTTCACCATCATATGCACACTCCACCTCAAAGCCTTCCTGCACCAGATACTCCCGGATCAGGTTCACCAGTTCCACATCATCATCTATCAGCAATACTTTAGTCATGGGGCAGTCTACACATCTCTCAATCTATGATCGACATCATATCCGCTTAAGCAGGATGGCATAACCTGCGGACATCGACATTTACCTTTCTTTACCCATAATTAACAGCAACTTACAGGAATGGACCGCAGAATTCAGCCACAACCTCACATTAAGATGAAAGTAAAGCCATGAAAACATATCGCGCCCACCTAACACCATTGATCATGATGACCGGGCTATTTTCGCTGATATCAGGCATGGCCCATGCCGAGCCAAGTGAATTCCCTGCCCCCGGTCACGAGCCCCCTCCATTTCATGCCGGCCATGAACCTCGCACCGGCTTATTTGATTTGCCTCCACACCTGTCAGGGCTAGACCTGAACGAAGTACAGCAAGACAGGATATTTGTGCTGTTACATGCTCAAGCCCCGGCAATCCGCGATAACTTCAAGCAGCAACACAAGCTGCGTGAAGCATTGAACAAGCAGGCTAGTGGCTCGGATGTTGACCAGAAGAAAATTCGACTGCTGGCAGAACAGCTGGGCAAGCTCATTGCCGACTCGATTGTCACTCGTGTGAACACAGAAGTGAGTATAAAAGCGCTCCTCACTCCAGATCAGTTGGCAAAATGGGAACAAGTCCAAACCCGCACCCATGGCCCACGTGAGCAACGCCCACCCATGTTGGAGAAAAAATCGGGGGAACTACTTCCCCCCCGCTAGGTCATGTTTTACATAAGGTAAGTATTAGCACTACCGGGGCAGACTGGGATTTTGCTGTCTGCCTCAGCATGAAAAACTCAGGAATTCCCGTCATGGAAAATAGCAGTGCGCTAAGACTGCTAATGAACATGACCGAATAAAGGAGATCATCATGGTTAGCCCTATCAGTCCTATCAATGCAAGTGCTTCAACGATTAATAGCCCATTGCCTGTCAGGCAAACCGGCCTTAACAATAGCAGTGTTGCTAGCGTGCAAGCCGTATTGAACAATCTTCAGGCAGCCAATGTTCCAGCACAGGAACAGGCGACCCTGGCCACACAGGCCAATGCAGTGAGTACCCTCACGGTCAACACTAACAATCTGGTCAGTCAACTGAACAGCCAGCTGGATACCTCAAGATTGGAAAGTGGCCTTTCCATACTGGAGTTTGACCAGGCAGACATCAATCTTGATGGTCGGGTTAGCCTCGGTGAGCAGCTCGCTTTTCAGCAAAACCAGCAGACCGCCGCATTGATTGATGCAGCTAACCAGGATAGAGACCGATTAGCGCTTCAAACCAGCTTTGCTAACAATCCTGCGCAGCAACAAAGCTTGCTGGACTCGGTGTATACCAGCACAACCGTGACTCAAAGCGCAGCATCACTTTCGCTCAACGTATAGTATTTAGCCCTTGATTACCAAGCCCCTATCTAGGGGCTTTTTATATATTCTTTGCGTGGAATCAAGCTCTTTCAGCAAATTTACACAGCTTTACCCGGCTTTACACCTTGGGCCCAAAAAACTCGGGCATTCTGGTCGTTAGCAATTGCATGCGGAAAAAAGCCGCTCCCAACGACCAAACAAGGAGAAGATCATGATCAGCAGCATTAATGGTAATGCCTCTCAAATCGCCAGCTCGATATTCAGCAAAATTGATACGAACAACAAAGGCTATATCGAGCAGGCGGACCTGCAAACCGCATTTAACGGTATTGACAGTTCGGATAGCGACAGCAGCGTGAATGAACTATTCAGCGCGCTGGATAGTGACAGCGACGACAAATTGACCGAGAGTGAACTGACGGATGGCGTCACCAACCTGTTAAGTCAGCTCAACAGTCAGTTTGATAATGCCCGCGTTCAAGGCGGTATGCCCCCACTTCCTCCCCCTCAGAATGAAGGCGAGGAAGATGAAGGTTATACCCAGAATGAATTGGAAAGTATTGCTTCCAGTACATCGGACAGCAAGCTGTCCAGCCTGATGAGCAATGTAGCAGCCAACTTTGAGGCTGCAGACACGAATGAGGACGGCAAGGTCAGTGCAAAGGAAGCCATGGCTTATGAACAATCCCAGCAGCAACAGGGAAATGCCAGCCAAGCTCAATCTGAACAAGCGCGGGCAGGCAACAAAATCAGCTTACAAATCAGCCAGCTGATCTCTACCTACGGCAATACCGAACAAAGCAGCAGTAGTTCTCTTTCACTCGCTGCCTGAACGCCATTGATCAAGGCAGCACAGATGGTGCTGCCTACTCGCTGGCAAAAGCCTCGCACAACATGCTGAGCAAGGCACCCAACATCGGGATAAGTGCTTCCTTCTCAAATGGCGCGTCTTCGTCGGTGGCTGCAATCACAAAGGCAATCAGTGCTTTTTCCAGGTCCTGGCGATAATTCATCCAGTGCTCTGACTCCGCATCACCAATTAACTGGTACTTATGGCTACCAGACTCAATGATCTCTGCCAGCTCTTCATTTTCAAGTTCTGAGAACAAGGAACGCGCAATTGTGACTGCAGCCGTTTTGTATTCTGGCTCAATCCCCTCATCAGCCAGCGGCAGTGTCAAATACGTATAAATCAGCATGGCATAAGCTTGATACACAGCCAGCATGTCAAAATTTTCGAGGCGTTCGTCCGCAGGTGAGCGCTCTGCCTGCTTGATGGCACGGAAAGCGATATAACAAGCCAGATAGGTAGCCGCCTCAATTACGTCATAATCTTCCAGACTGGTACTAGGAGGTTCGCTATCTGCACTGCGCGCCTCATTCAGGCAAAGTACGTAAAGCAATATCAGGCGTTTAGAGTAAGTGATATCCATCTTGATCCTTTTTCATTGTTAACAGGTCGCTTGAGGCCGCACCATATGCATGGGCATCAACCTAATTGACTTCGGGCAGTGCTTCCAGCTGCTCCTGTAGCGCCAGCCATCGCTCTTCAGCCTGCCCTATGGATTGTGCCAGCTCAGCCTGGCGCTTGAGCAAGCCTTGCAACTTGCTCTTATCCGGATCTTGATACAGCTCAGGCGCTGCCAGAGCCTGATCCAACTGATCTTTTTCTGGCTGCCAGCTTGCGATTTTCTTTTCCAGTTGCTCGGCTTCTTTCAAAATAGGACGACGCTCTACCAATCTCGCCTGGCGATCTGCCTTGCTCTGTGCCCAGGCATTCTTGCCGCTAGCAGGCAAGGTTTTTTCTTCCGCCGCTTTTTCCTGCAGGCGCTGTTCAGCCAGCCAGGTCTTATAATCATCCAGATCACCATCAAACACATCGGCTTTGCCATCCGCCACCAGCAAGAAACGGTCACAGCTGGTACGCAACAATGCCCTGTCGTGCGACACCAGCACGACTCCCCCCTGATAGTCCTGTAAGGCAAGGGTGAGGGCATGGCGCATTTCAAGATCAAGATGGTTGGTAGGTTCATCCAGCAATAATAAATTGGGGCGGGTCCAGATCAGCAAGGCCAGCGCTAACCGTGATTTTTCTCCGCCGGAAAATGCGCCACAAGGGCTGGTTGCCATCTCGCCACGAAAATCGAAGCCACCTAGATAATTGCGGTGCTCCTGTTCGCGTGTTTGGGAATCCAGGCGCAGCATATGCTGCAAAGGGGACTCATCAGGACGTAACTGCTCCAGCTGATGCTGGGCAAAATAGCCGATCTTGAGCTCTTTACCTTCCACGCGCTTGCCCTGCAATGGAGACATATTGCCTGCCAGCAACTTGATCAATGTGGACTTACCCGCCCCATTGCGGCCCAGCAAGCCCAGCCGTTCGCCTGGGCGCAGGGTCAACATGATGCGCGTGAGTATGACATTGTCCTGATACCCGGCATCCGCCTCATCCAGCACCAGTAAAGGGTCTGGTGCCGCAACCGGGTCTCGGAAACCGAAACTGAACGGGCTATCCACATGGGCAGCACTAATCATTTCCATGCGCTCCAATGCCTTGATACGGCTCTGCGCCTGCCTGGCCTTGGTGGCTTTAGCACGGAAGCGATCGATATATCCCTGCAGGTGAGCGACCTCACGCTGTTGGCGTTCGTAATTGGATTGTTGCTGGAGCAAACGCTCCGCACGTTGCCGCTCAAAATCTGAATAACCACCACGGTAGAGCGTGAGCTTCTGTTGCTCGATATGCGCGATATGATTGACGATCGCATCCAGAAAATCCCGGTCATGCGAGATCAGCAATAAAGTACCGCGGTAATCCTTGAGCCAGTTTTCCAGCCAGATGACGGCATCCAGGTCCAGGTGATTGGTCGGTTCATCCAGCAATAGCAGGTCTGAGCGGCACATGAGCGCGCGTGCCAAATTCAGCCGCACACGCCAGCCACCAGAAAAATCTGATACAGGTCGCTGCAGGTCGGCGCTGCTGAACCCCAGTCCATGCAGTAATTCAGCCGCACGCGCACGCGCGGAATAGCCTTCGATCTCCCCGAGCCGGGCATGCAGCTCGCCGACGGCCTCACCCTTGCCATCAGTCTCTGCCTGACGCAACGCAGCTTCCACCTGCCGCAACTCAACATCCCCATCCAGCGTAAATTCAATGGCAGGATCACTCAGGGCTGGCGTTTCCTGTGCCACATGCGCAATGGTCCAGTGCTGAGGTATATCAAGGTCGCCAGACTCAGGATGCAGCTCGCCCCTGAGCATCGCAAACACACTGGACTTGCCTGCGCCATTGGCACCAGCAAGACCCACTTTATGCCCAGGATGTAGCTGAAAAGATGCGCCTTCCACCAGCAGCTTGACGCCACGTGCAAGATTAATATTTTTAAGTTGGATCAATGCAATTTACTCAATACTGAATCTCCAGCGTGAATATTGGTCACACCGGAGTATCACGAAAAGCGATATTGTAAGCTATGAAGGGCTACTTTCGTGCCAGAAGGCTGATTCAAAGCGTTTAAGCGTTGACCAATAGCCACGCCAATGAAATACTCTGGCTTACTTCTCAAGAATGCTTCTGATGGCACAAGTCATGCGGTATTAGGCCGATGACGCTGCAACAAAATAATATGGTCAAAAACTCCCTGCTCTGGTGTTACCGTGCCACACTTGCCGCGCTATGGTTCATCATCATTGCGTTTTCCCTTATCGTGCTCAGCTTGCGCTATCTGGTATTGCCCAATGTGGGTGAATATCAGGGAAAAATCACGCAACTGGTAAGTAACGCAATGGGGCAACCCGTCACCATAGGTAAAATCCACGCAAGCTGGAATGGCCTGAATCCAAGGTTGAGCCTGCATAACATCGACATTTATGACCATGAGAACCGCGTGGCACTCTCATTTGATCATATTGAAACCAGCTTGTCCTGGCTCAGTATTCCCCTGCTGGAACCACGCTTTTCCTCCATCATTATTTATGACCCCGCATTAACAATACGTCGTGAAATTGATGGCACGGTCTATGTTGCTGGTATTCCTACTGGCGGCCCGGCACGACCACAGTTCACCAACTGGCTGTTGCGCCAATCCCACATCAATGTCAGCAATGCGACCATTACCTGGCAGGATGACTTACGCAAGGCCCCCCCCCTCACCTTGACCCAGCTTAATCTGCGTATCGACAGTCCAGCCTGGGAAGGCCTGGTTGGTCATCACCGCTTTGGACTGCAAGCACAGCCCTCAGCAGGCTCGTCTCAGCCCATCGATTTGCGTGGAAACCTGTATGGCAAGGATATCAGCCAGCCTGATCAGTGGCACGGCACACTATATGCCCATGCAGAAGGCACCAACATCGCGGCATGGCGCCAATGGTTGCCACAACTAATGGATATCCGCCAAGGTTATGGCGCTTCACGGCTTTGGCTAGAGTTTGCAGACGGAACCCCAGAGAAATTGACTACGGATGTGCTATTGAGCAATGTTGTTAGCCGCATGATCAAGAACCAGCCTGATGTTGCATTGGATAAACTTTCCGGGAGGCTGACTTGGATCAAGCACAAGGATGGACAGGAAGTCCGCGCCGAGAATCTCAAGATCGCCACGCCTAGCGGCCTGGATATGCAAAGCGGGAAGGTAGTGATACGTGAACGCAAGCAGGGCAAACAGGAAAGCATTGAAGGCCAGATAGCATTGGATGAAATTCAGCTGGAATCTGCACATGCACTGGCAGCTTATTTCCCCATTCCAGAAAAACCCATGCAGGCCCTGGCCGCCATCCAGCCTGTAGGCATTTTACGCAAGCTCAATCTGGCCTGGAACAGTCATGGCGGCTTTCCGGAAACCTACAAACTGCATACCCAGTTCAGTGAACTAGGTATGCAGGCTTATGGGCACATTCCCGGCTTTAGCAAGCTCAACGGTACTATTGATGCCAGCGAAGCAGGTGGCACTGTGGCACTGAATGCAATAAATGCAGAGGTTGATGTCAAGGGCATACTGCGCTGGCCGTTACCCGCAGACAAGCTTAGCGGGCAGATAAAATGGCAGACCAATGACGGCAAAACAGATGTGCGGGTCAATAATCTGGCCATTTCAAACAAGCACCTGGCAGGTGCCATCAACGCCAGCTTTCTGAACAACCATGTGAAAGGCGGCATGCTGGAGTTGGCAGCCAAATTCAACCGGGTAGACGGTCAATATGCCCGCTTTTATTACCCATTGGTGTTGGGTGAAACCACCATGGACTGGCTGGATACCTCGATTCGGGCGGGTAAAAGTGAAGATGTCAGCGTCACTATCAAGGGACATTTGCATGACTTCCCATTTGATGGCAACAAGAATGGCCTGTTCCAGGTAAAAGCCAAGATTCACGATGGTGAGCTGGAATTCGCCCCTGGCTGGCCCAAGATTGAAAAAATTGCCCTGGACATGCTGTTCCAGGGCAACCGCATGGAGCTCAATGCCACCAGTGGCAGCACACTTGGCACCCAGGTCATCAAGAGCAAGGTCGTCATTCCCATTCTGGACTCCCACCAGCCTGTCCTCAGTGTCATCAGCGAGGGACAAGGGCTGGTCAGCAATGGCATTCAATATCTAAACAACAGCCCGCTCAAGGACATCACCGGCGGCTTTACCCAGGGCCTACAAACCAGCGGCAACGGCAAACTGGCGCTTGACCTGCTGATTCCATTGCACGATACCGATGCCACCAAGGTCAAGGGCAGCTATACGATCACCAACGGTACACTCAGCAGCGTAGACGTCCCCGAGCTAAGCCGTATCAACGGCAAACTGGAGTTCACGGAATCTATACTACGCGGACAAAATCTCAATACCTGGGTGTATGGTGGCCCGGCCATCGTCAACCTGGCCTCGGATAAAGATCGCATTATTCGTATCAATGCACGCGGGCGTGTCACCGATGCGGGACTGCGTGCTGGCTTTGGCCCAGGTTTCTCCGACCGTATTTTTGGCACCACTGATTGGTATGGCGATATCAATATCGCGCCTAACCAGGCAGATATCTCGATCCGTTCATCATTGGCGGGCATCACATCCAGCCTGCCATTCCCATTGAACAAGAGCAGCGATGAAAAAGTCCCGCTCAAAATAGAGAAAAAACAGCAGTCTCCCCAGCAGGATACGATCAGTATCAATTACGGCAATATCCTCGGCGCAAAATTGCTACGCACCAAGCAAAATGGGGCTTTGGCGCTGGAGCGCGGCGACATCGCCTTCAACACCCTGGCTGAACTTCCCCAGCAACCAGGGCTGACCGTGCATGGCAATATTGACCACCTGGATATTGATGAGTGGCGCGCACTGTCCGAACGTTCAGGTACCGCCAATGGCAATACCAGCAATGGGGCCAGTTCGAACAATGCCAATATCCGGAAAATTGATCTTTCAGTTGCCAAGTTTGATATTTTTGATCGCCGCATCAACGACCTGAAACTGAATGCCAACGCGATCAAGGGTGGCTGGCAAATGAATGTGCAAAGTCAGGAAATGAATGGTGATATCCAGTGGCTCAGCCAGGGCAATGGCAAAATCGTTGCCCGCCTCAAACGACTGTTATCCCCTTCCGCCACGCCGGACACAGCGGTATTGCGCACTCAGGGGAAATTCAGCCAGCAGGGGAATATCACCGAATATCCATCCCTGGATATCGTGGCTGACAGTTTTGAGTTTGGCAAAAAGAAACTGGGCAAACTGGAGCTATTAGCCAGCGAGCAGGATGATGACTGGAGTATAGAAAAACTGCGCATCAGCAACCCGGAAAGCGAGTTGATGGCAGAAGGTGAATGGCATAACTGGAAGCGCGCTCCGAACACACGGCTTAACATCAACTGGAAGATCAGCGATCTTGGCCAAACCCTGGAGCGTTTCGGCTACCCAAGTACAATCAAGGGAGGCACTGCCAACCTGACCGGACAGCTCAAGTGGCCAGGCAGCCCACATGAATTTGAAACGACATTGCTGAGCGGCAACCTGCAGCTGGATGTACGCAAGGGACAGATTCTGAAAATACAACCAGGTGTCGGACGCCTGTTCAGTGTATTGACATTGCAAAATCTGCCGCGTCGCCTGACGTTTGATTTCCGCGATGTGTTCAGCAGCGGCTTTGCCTTCGACAAGATTGGCGCCAATGTCAGCATTGATAATGGCATTATGCGCAGCGATGACTTCCGCCTGGAAGGCCCAACGGCATTGGTGGAAATGAAAGGGGAAACCAATTTGCAGAAGGAAACCCAGCACCTTCGTGTCAAAGTTACCCCCTATATCAGTGACAGCCTCTCGATTGCTGCCCTGGCAGGCGGCCCGGTAGTGGGCGCTGCCACTTATATCGCCCAAAAACTGTTGAAAGACCCATTAAACCAATTTGCTTCCTCGGAATACGAGTTTATCGGCACCTGGGATAACCCGGTAGAAGTGAAGGCAGAAAGCAAAACAAAAAATAATGATCCAGCGGTCACTCCGCTAGGAAGATAAATGCAATAAACGATAGGCACAATATAAGCCCAACTGTCCGGAACCCAAGCCATGGCGATCAAATCAGGTGACAAAGTCACTAAAACCAAACACCCCAAACACCCGACTCCCGGCATCCATAGAATTGCCGCCATCCAGATGGCCTCAGGCCCCTATGTGGCAGCCAACCTGAGTGAGGCAGAACGCCTGATCGAGATTGCCGTCAACCAGGGCGCCAAGCTGATCGCGCTACCTGAATATTTCGCCATCATGGGACTCAAGGATACGGACAAAGTAGCTGCATGCGAGAACGAAGGCACGGGCCCCATTCAGCGATTTCTTTCCAAAACAGCCAAGAAACACCAGGTATGGCTGATTGGTGGTTCAGTTCCCCTGGCCACGGACAATCCGGACAAAGTACGCAATGCCTGCCTGGTATATGACGACAAAGGCAAACAGGTGGCTCGCTATGACAAGATCCACTTATTCGGCTTTGACCTGGGAACCGAGCATTACAAGGAAAAAAACACCATAGAACCGGGGTCAAAAGTGGTGACCGTGGACACCCCTTTTGGCAAGCTGGGACTTTCTATTTGCTATGACTTGCGTTTCCCTGAACTCTATCGTGCCATGGGCGAGGTAGACATTATCGCCATCCCTTCGGCTTTTACCGAAACCACCGGCAAAGCACACTGGGAAAGCCTGGTACGGGCACGTGCCATCGAGAACCTGTGCTATGTGCTGGCACCCGCACAAGGTGGTTATCACGCCTCTGGCCGTGAAACGCATGGCAACAGCATGATTGTTGATCCCTGGGGCGTGGTTCAGGATAGATTGCCTCGTGGTTCAGGTATCGTGATTTCCTCCATCAACACCGCATATATGCAGAGCCTGCGTAAAAGCCTGCCTGCACTGAAACATCGTACGCTGTGATACGACACCAGAATGAGTGATCCAGATTGAAAAATCATATTCAGCCCCAAGATACCCTTTAACAGAGCATCAAATTACAGAAAATCCTTAGCCCCTAGCCGCAAAACGGCTGCTATGATGGTTAACAGTCGTATTCCGCATTACTTTAGAAAAGCAAGCCATGAAACCCGATACTTTGCCCACTGCTTCAAGCCCTGCCGAACACTCTCACTTCCATACAGCGAGTGAGACTCTGCTCGCCCCCACCGGGCTGGATGTCGGGCATCTGCAGAATGTCATCGGCAGCATCATGTCGCATAAAGTGGACTATGCAGACCTCTACTTTCAATATAGCCGTTCAGAAAGCTGGGGTTTGGAAGAAGGCCAGGTCAAATCCGGCAATTTCAGCATAGACCAAGGAGTAGGCGTACGGGCTGTTAGTGGCGAGAAAACCGCTTTTGCCTACTCGGATGACATCAACCTGCCAGCGCTACAGCAAGCGGCCAATGCCACGCGCGCCATTGCTTCACTGGGCTCTGAGCAACAAGGAAAGATCATCCAGAAGGTACAGGCGCCGCAACTTTATTTGCCTCAGGACCCGATTGCCTCCTTGAGTGCCGAAGCCAAGGTGAAGCTACTGGAAAGACTGGAGCTGTTCGCACGCAAGGCAGATTCACGCGTCACTCAAGTGATGGCCTCGATTGCCGGCGAATATGAAGTAGTCATGGTGGCACGCCACGATGGCGTGATGGCCGCCGATATCAGGCCGCTGGTTCGCGTGTCCATCCAGGTAATTGCAGAACACAATGGTCGTCGTGAGCAAGGCTCGGCAGGCGGCGGCGGACGTTTTGATTATAGTTACTTCACCGATGACGTTTTACAGGACTATGCCCAGAAAGCCGTCCATCAGGCATTGGTCAACCTGGAAGCACGCCCTGCCCCGGCTGGCAGCATGACCGTGGTACTAGGTGCTGGCTGGCCTGGAATCCTGCTGCATGAAGCCATCGGCCATGGGTTGGAAGGCGACTTCAACCGCAAGGGAAGCTCGGCTTTCAGCAATGCCATTGGCCAGCAAGTCGCAGCCAAAGGATTAACCGTGGTGGATGACGGCACGATTGCAGATCGCCGTGGTTCACTGAATGTGGATGATGAAGGCAACCCGACGCAGCGTACAGTACTGATTGAGGACGGCATCCTGCGTGGTTATTTGCAAGACAGCCTCAATGCCCGCCTCATGGGTATGGCGCTGACTGGCAATGCGAGACGTGAATCCTATGCTCACATCCCGATGCCACGCATGACCAACACTTACATGTTGAATGGCAACATGGCGCCAGAAGAAATTATCAAATCCGTCAAGAAAGGCCTGTACGCTGCAAACTTTGGCGGTGGTCAGGTCGATATCACCAGTGGGAAATTTGTATTTTCTGCCGCTGAAGCTTGGATGATAGAAGACGGCAAGCTGGCTTATCCCGTGAAGGGAGCAACGCTGATCGGCAATGGTCCTGACGTGCTGACACGTGTTTCCATGATAGGAAACGACATGGCGCTGGATAGCGGCGTGGGTACCTGCGGCAAGGAAGGTCAAAGCGTGCCTGTCGGTGTTGGTCAGCCAACATTGCGCATAGATGGCTTGACGGTAGGCGGAACGGTTTAATATGATGGCGTGAAGGTTACCGCCTGACAGCAGCATGGAAGTCCCTCTTAACGAAAGGAACCGAAATGGCTACACCCAAAAGTACTACCGCAAAAAAAAGCACCACGCCCAAAACAGCCGCATCAGCAAAGCCTGTAGTCGCAAAGAGCACCGCAACGCCCAAAGCAGCCAAGACAACGGCTGCCAAGGCAGAAAAATCTTCCACCAAATCCATCAAGACCACACACAAGATCAGCCCTGAAGAGCGCTATCGCATGGTGGAAGTAGCGGCGTATTTCCTGGCTGAACGCAATCACTTTGCAGGCAATCCGGTGGAATACTGGAGTGCGGCCGAAGCGCAAATTAGCAAGCTATTGGCAAAATAACCCAGCAATAAGTAGTCAAGTGACTGTAAGCAAGCATGATCCATCGCTGCATATGCTGCCAGCTATGGGTTGTGCATGCAGGTATAAATCCAGCCTCCTCAATCCAGCATAGCCGGGCATCCCCGCTAGCGGCTATAATATGCCGCTTATTCAATATGTAACGGCACTCTCATGCAGTTTTCCCTGCCCGTTCCGGCACCCGGTCATTCAACACGCATCAACCCACTGGCTCCTGGCACAGATAGCCTGGCGCTCGCCCAGCTGGCGCAGCAACGCCTCGCGGAATCCGCCAAGTCGCCACTGGTGGTGATTACAGCCAGTGCCTTTGATGCGCAAAGGTTGCTGGAGGAAATCCCTTGGTTTGCGCATGAACTGCGTGTGTTTATGCTGCCGGACTGGGAAACCCTGCCTTACGATCACTTCTCGCCCCATCCGGACCTGATCTCGGAACGCCTCGCCACGCTCTACCAGATGAGCCAGAATACCTGTGATGTGATTCTGGTGCCAGCTTCCACTGCGCTGGTGCGCCTGCCACCGCATGCATATCTGTCAGCACATACCTTTATGCTGAAAAAAGGCCAGAAGCTTGATCTGGAAGCACTGCGTACACAATGTGCCGATGCTGGTTACCATCATGTCAGTCAGGTCATGAGTCCGGGAGAATTCAGCGTACGTGGCGGCCTGGTCGATTTATTTCCCATGGGCAGCGTACTGCCATATCGGCTGGACTTGTTTGATGACGAAATCGAGACCATACGCACGTTTGATGTGGATACCCAGCGCAGCCTCTACCCGGTAGCGGAAATTCGGCTGCTTCCCGCGCGTGAGTTCCCTCTGGATGAAAACGGTATTTCACGCTTCAGGCAAAATTTCCGTGAGACTTTTGAAGGGGATCCTTCGCGTAGCCGTATCTACAAGGACATCTCCAAAGGCCAGGCAAGCGGGGGCATAGAGTGGTATCTACCGCTGTTCTTTGAGCAGTCCTCTACCCTGCTTGACTACATTCCCAAGACTGCGGTGCTATGCATGCATGGCAACCTGGACACTGCGGCTCAGGCCTTTTGGCTGGATGCCCAGTCGCGCTATCGACAATTGGCACACGACCCAGAACGCCCCATTCTTAAACCAGAAGCCTTGCTAATCAAGGCGGATGAATTTTTTGGCCAAAGCCATGCCTGGGCTCGCATCCAGCTCACGCTGGATCCAGAGAAAAAACTGCCCGCACTAGAGATAGATCGCCGGGCTGAAAAACCATTACACAAACTGCAGGATTACATCCGCCGTTTCAAGGGTCGTATCCTGATCACGGCAGAAAGCCTTGGACGCCGGGAAACCATGGCCCAGCTGTTTAGTGATCACCATATCACTTACCAGACCTGTGATAGCTGGACCACATTTGAGCATGGTGAAGATAATGTCATGCTGGGTATCAGCCCCTTGCATGGAGGTTTTGAGTCAAGACATATTACCGTCATTACCGAAGCTGAACTCTATGCCAACACCGTGCGCCAGCAACGTCGGCGCGACAAGGAAAAGCAGCGCAATACCGAGGGCATGCTCAAAGATTTGTCCGAGCTACGCGAGCACGACCCGGTGGTGCATGAGCAGCATGGCGTAGGCCGCTATCGCGGGCTGACCAATATCGACTTTGGTGAGGGAGAAACCGAGTTTCTGCTGCTGGAATATGCCGGTGATGACAAACTGTATGTCCCGGTTTCGCAGTTATTCCTGATTTCCCGCTATTCTGGCGGCCCGCCAGAATCTGCCCCTTTGCACAGGCTGGGTAGCGGTCACTGGGAAAAAGCCAAGAAAAAAGCCCTGAAGCAGATCAGAGACACTGCTGCAGAGCTGCTCAACCTATATGCCCAACGTGCTGCACGCAAAGGCCATGCATTCAAGCTCAGTTTGCAGGATTACGAAGCCTTTGCCGAGGGTTTCCCGTTTGAAGAAACCCCGGATCAACTCTCCGCGATTGAAGCCGTCATCAGTGACATGCAGTCTGGCCGCCCCATGGACAGACTGGTATGTGGCGATGTGGGCTTTGGCAAGACAGAGGTTGCATTACGTGCCGCCTTTGTCGCCGTCATGGGCGGCAGGCAAGTCGCCGTATTGGTCCCTACTACCCTGCTGGCGGAACAGCATTTTAATAATTTCAGTGACCGCTTTGCCGAATGGCCGATCAAGATTGCGGAAATCTCCCGCTTCCGCACGGCCAAGGAACAAGCCGAGGCACTAAAAGGCCTGGAAAATGGCAGCATTGATATCGTCATTGGTACCCACCGCCTGATCCAGAAAGATATTCACTTCAAGAACCTGGGCCTGGTCATCCTGGATGAAGAGCACCGCTTTGGTGTACGACAAAAAGAACAACTGAAGGCCATGCGTGCCGAGGTCGATGTATTGACGCTGACTGCCACGCCTATCCCGCGTACCTTGTCCATGGCGATGGAAGGCCTGCGCGAGTTCTCCGTGATTGCCACACCACCGCAGAAACGGCTGGCGATCAAGACTTTCGCAACCGATTATTCTGAAGGCATCATCCGTGAAGCGGCCATGCGCGAATTCAAGCGCGGCGGCCAGGTATATTTCCTGCATAACGAAGTGGATACCATTTTTGTCATGAAGGAAAAACTGGAACGTATACTGCCAGAAGCCCATATCGGCATTGCGCATGGTCAATTGCGTGAGCGGGAACTGGAACACGTGATGCGTGATTTTTACCAGCAACGTTTTAACTTGCTGCTATGCACCACCATCATTGAAACCGGCATTGACGTCCCCACCGCGAATACCATCATCATGAACCGCGCCGACATGTTCGGCCTGGCCCAGCTGCATCAACTGCGTGGCCGCGTAGGTCGTTCCCACCACCAGGCTTACGCCTACCTCCTGACCGACCCAGACCGCAATATCACGCCACAGGCGCAAAAACGGCTGGATGCCATCCAATTGCTGGAAGACCTGGGAGCAGGCTTCCACCTGGCCATGCATGACCTTGAAATCCGCGGGGCAGGCGAATTGCTAGGGGATAACCAGAGCGGTGAAATGCAGGAAATCGGCTTTACACTCTACTCCGATATGCTGAGCCATGCGGTCAAGCAACTCAAGGCAGGCAAGGAACCTGATCTTTCAGCACCCCTGGGCGTGACTACCGAAATCAACCTGCACACCCCTGCCCTATTGCCCAATGATTATTGTCCTGACGTGCATGAGCGCCTGGTGCTTTACAAACGCCTGGCCAACTGCAATGACGACGATGACCTCGATACCATGCAGGAAGAGCTGATAGACCGCTTTGGTCTATTACCGGAACAAGGCGATGCCTTGATGGCCTGCCACAGGCTGCGTATCGCTGCCAAGCCTCTGGGCATCAATAAAATAGACGCCAGTGACTCAGCCATACAATTGCACTTTGCCCAAACCACGGAACTCGATCCGACCAAGCTGGTGAGCCTGCTACAACGCGATCGCCGCTGCCGGATGAATGGCCCGGACAAACTACGCATCACCGTACAATACGTGGATATTTCTCAACGTACAGACTTCATCAAGAATCTACTCAAGGAGCTTTCTTAACATGCTGGAAAAACTCATTGCCGCAGTTGCAGCCTGGATCATGGGGGTGATCTCCACCATGGGCTATGGTGGCATCGTCCTCTTGATGGCGATTGAATCCGCCTGCATCCCCTTGCCTTCAGAAATCATCATGCCATTTGCTGGCTTTCTGGTCTTCAAGGGAGAAATGACGCTCTGGGGCGTCGCATTGGCAGGGGCTGTGGGCTGCGTACTCGGCTCCATTCCAGCGTATTACCTCGGCATGTTTGGTGGACGTCCACTGGTTGAGAAATACGGCAAATGGGTATTGATTTCCCATCATGACCTGCATCTGGCGGATCGCTGGTTTGCAAAGTATGGCGATATCATCATTTTTATCGGACGCATGTTACCTGCTGTACGCACCTTTATTGCTTTCCCCGCCGGGGTTGCGCGCATGCCTATGGGCAAGTTCATTGCATATACTTTTGCCGGTTCATTGCTCTGGTGTTATTTGCTTGCCTATGCTGGCATGAAGTTTGGGCAGCACTGGGAAGCACTGGAAGTCTACTTCCACCAGTTCCATATTGTCCTGGTGGTAGTCGGTGTCATTTTTGCGGTGTGGTATATCCGACGCCACTTCAAGGCCATGCGTCACCTGCCTTAACTCCCATCCTCAACCAGCAAAAAGACAGAGGGCGTGGGTAATACAACCCCACGCCCTATGCCTCCTCTATCCCCCCCGGGATTCAGATGGTATGGCCTAGATTACATTCTGGCCAAAATCCTTTTGCGACGAGTCGCTGTAAAACCAATCATTACCAGGCCAGCCAGCAAGAGCGCATAGCTGCTAGGTTCAGGCACAGCTGCTGTCACACCGGCAAACAAGGATGAGTTTGCAGTAGCAAAACCACCATTGCCCAATGTGAATGCATTGTTCCAGCTCTCGCCAACCACTGTGCCATATAAGTTACCTGAACCATTGATGGTAGCGTCCACCGCAAGAATATTGGCATACAGCGAAGCGTTCTGCAGTGTCACACTGGTCGCTTCATAAAAGTTGAACAGCACATTGTAGTTGCTACCCAAACTCTGCCATTGCCATCCCAATGTTGCGCTTGTGCCAGCAACGTTAAAAATCAGCGTGGTGCCTGTGGCGATACTGGAGAAAGACAAGTTGTTAAAGCTAGAAAACTCACTGGCATTCAAGGAGAAGAACTCAACGTTGGATCCAGAGCCTGTGAATATCTTGCTGGCTTGGTTCCATTGATCTTGTGCAGCATAACTACCAGTAGCTCCCACGCTGGCAAGTCCGCTGGACAATGAAGTCAGATAGGTTTGGGCTGCAGCAAAATCCACTGGAGCAGATACCGTCGCGGATGTATCAACTTGCCCAGAAACGGTATAGCCCTGGCCTTTATTGTTTGTGCCACCAACCCAGAGGCTGCCATTAGCACTACCACCCCATGGAGTTGACCCAAGATTGCCACCGATGACTGCCGCATAATCATTGTGCTGGTTATTACCAATACTGTGACCATTCAGGCTTGCACTACCACCGATTGCCAAGGCACCCGCCGTGGAGTTACCGTTCGTGGTGTAATCTCCAAAGATAAACGCGTTGTAATCACTAGCAACCCCAAGATCAATCGTGCCCGCTGTTGCCGGAGCAGAGATCACTGCCAATACTGCCAACAAGCCTAATTTCATTTTCATCGTTATACTTTCCATTTAAGTGTAATGTGCCACAGCAGGTTTCGTTTGATTACTAATAAGCAACTCATATACCAATTGTGCCAAACGCATACCACCGACACTTAAATAATTAAATTACCATTAATTTTCAATAAGTTAAATTATTTACAACACCATCCAAAAAGTTTTACGATGCTTGATTAATGGCCCGGGTAGTGACAATTTTTCCACAGGAGTAACAAAATTTTGACACTACTTGTCATTTTTTCGTCATTATCGACCAGGCAAAACCAAGACAGGACAACTATCCTGCCTCTTTGGACGTTTTAATGATCAACGCGACAATTCGTATAAGCGACCCAAAGACATCAAATACACCGCGAGCCTGATGGGCAAACCCTCATCTGCAAACAATGTCGCATAGGCTTCAAGTTGTGGCCTGAAGGGTTCTGCCGCCTTCCTGATGGTAGAGAGATCGGCATCTTCAGCCAAGCGGGTGGACTTGTAATCGATGATCCAGCGTTCGCCATTCTCGATAAAGGTACGATCAACCACCAAATGCTTGATGCCTGCATCCACCATGGCGCCCATGGCAAGCTCAGCAGCAGCGCTGTCACGTCGCTTTAACACCCAACGACCATCCTCGCTCTGTAACGTCAGTTGCAGTAACTGCACAACTTGCGCCGCACCCTTGTGTGACGCTGCTGCATCGTGGCCTTGCTGCACCAACCAGCGTGACATGACGGGCTGCAAGCTGCTGAGACGTGCAGCCCAATCATCCAGGATCTTATCCGCTCCGAGCGCCATCATCTCGACATAACGATGTACCAACGTACCGACACTCGCCTCCAGGCTAAGCAAACTAGTGGATGAATCATTGCCCTCATCAACTGGGTTCTGTTGCCATTCGTCATGCCTGACATCATGAAATACCGCCGGAATACGTGGTTGAGCCAGACGTATCAATTGCGGCGTGAAGTCCTCAATGGCAAGGGTTGTGGAATTAGCTATTAATGCCTGTGGCGACCAGTTTTCTGCCGCCTGCAGAAAATCCGCAACCACATGCGGCCACAACAAATCAAGAAACGTCCCGCTCGCTGGCTTGATTTCCCCCTTGCTATTCAGGTTCACACTCCCCAGCAAATGCAGACTACGCTCTGTACGTGTCGCTGCCACATAGAGAACACGTGCATCCTCATTATCGGCACGCTCTTTCTCCAACAGTTTCAAATAGCTGTATGGAGTCACCTCATCTTTCGCCGCCGCCCCTTTAGGGATAAATGGCGCTGCCACCAACTCGATATTCACGCCTGCATCGGTTTCAACTGCCACTTCCTCCCATAACAGCAGCGGCGTGTCATTGCCGCCAGTCTTTCGTTCCAGGCCGGGCAGAATGACAGTATCAAACTCTAGCCCCTTGGATTTATGGATAGTCATAAACTGCAATTGACCACTGGCATGGATATCCGGGGCGGCGTAGAGCTTTTCCACCTCTTGATTCAGTCGTTCCAGCGTCAGCTGTCCCTGGTTTTCTAGTTGGTCTACCAGCCTGAAATAAGCCTGCACATCGACAATGTCACCCGCGTCCCACAGACATTGGGCGCCACCCAGCATCAGCCAGGTGCTTTCCAGCCAGCGACTCACGGGTAATCTGCCCTGATGTGCCAAGGCTTCAACCAGCACCTGCCGCAAGTGCAAGGCGCGCGCCTGACCATCTGCACTCATAGACTGCAGTTTGTGTGCATCCATGAGCAAGGACCATACAGTACGCACTCGGTCATCCGCCGCCAACACATGCAGGTCGGCCAGACTCAGACCACACCATGGTGCACGCAATATGGCCAGCCAATTGACGCGGTCAGCACGCTGGAACAGGGCATGAGTGAGTGCGAGTAAATCCTGCACGCTCTGGCGGCCTGCCAGCGATTCAATCTCCACAGCCTGAAAATGCAGGTCGGCATGATGGCGCCGTATCTCAGCCACCAGTGTGGCCAAATGGCTACGTGCACGTACCAACACCGCGATACGTCTTGCAGGATATTGCGCCCATTCCTGGCGGATTATCTCCACAACCTGTTCCGCCTCGCGGATGCGGGTCACCTCGGTCGCTTCATCCTGGCTGGCAATCAGGGGATGCACATTTACACCAGTACCAGCCTCATCGTCACGTGTAGCGACAAACTCCCGGTAGCGGATAGCCCCTTGCACTACGCTATCCTGGGCTGGGAATACCCGATCAAAGGTCTTGTTGATCCACTCAATGACAGGCGGACAGGAACGGTTGTTACGGCAAAGTTGCAGACGTTGCAAATGCAGATCGCCTATGCCTTCTTGTGCCACCTCCAGGAACAGGCCAACATTGGCCTTGCGGAAGCGATAGATGGACTGCATGGGATCACCCACGGCAAAGAGGGTACGCCCATCATCAGGCATCCATCCCTGCGTAAGCCGCTGCAGCAGCTTGACCTGGCCCGGGCTAGTATCCTGAAACTCATCCACCAATAGATGACGGATACTGTAATCCAGCTTGAGGGCCAGCTCTGTCGGCGTGCCCTCTTCATCTTCCAGCGCCTGCAACGCACGTTGTGAAACCTCGACGAAATCCACTTCCCCAACCTGCTGGAACACCAGCCATAGCTGTGCTACCGCCAACTTGAGCAATTGCGCCAGCGCAGCCACCATCTGCCAGCTTTGTTCATCATGGCGATAAGGCAGGCAACGTAACCTTGCCAAGGCATTTTCAGCACCGGCAGTCGCATGCAGGGCATCGACCACCGCTGCCAGTTGCTCCTTGAATGGCTTGGACTCGGGAGTCGGCGGGAAACCATTTTTGACGTTCACCGTCTTGCGCAAAGTGCCAGTACCTGTGAGCAGCAAATCAGCCAGCGCGTTCCAGACGGGTAAGGCCTGGGCAGTGGCTGGTACCGGTGTATCCCAGTCACGCAGCAAAGCCACGGGAACCTCGCAGGCCAAATTGCCTGCCGCAAATCTTGCAGCAGGCATCAAGGCCTGTTGCAATCGCTTGTCCAGAATCTGCGCCGCGGCTTCGATATCTTGCGCAATCAGATGTTGCAGGGCAAGCTCTGCAGCCTGTGGTGCATCTTGCCGATTGGCATAGTCCAGCCATTGATCACGTTTGCCCAGCATGCTGATGAGCAACTGCGTCAGTTTCTGAACATCATTGTCCACATAACGCAAGGCATGTCGTACTGCTTCACCCACACCCTCGTCATCCACCATGGCCAATGTACGTTCGGCTGCCGCCTGGTAATGGGGATTGGCGTCATCACTCACTGCAGGCTGGCTGCCAAAGCGGCTTAACAAAGGCATTTGACGCGCAAGATGGCTGCTGAGAGAGTCTATGGTAAAGATGCGCAGACGCGAGGGTGTTTCCAGCAACTGCCAGTGCAATGTAGCCGCATGCTGCAGCGCCAACTGGCCCAACTGGAAAGTCAGTTGTTTATGCTTCTGCGCCGGCACCACGCCATTTGCCGCCATCAGCAAACTATCCAGCACGCGTGCACGCATTTCTGCCGCCGCCTTGTTGGTGAATGTAATCGCGATAATTTCTTCCGGCTCCTGCACCATGGTCAGCAAGCGCAGAAAACGCTGTGTCAGTAGCTCGGTCTTGCCTGCCCCCGCAGGCGCCTCGACAATGAAGGACTCCAGATCCAAAGCACGCTGACGGCTATGGCTATCTTCCTGTAACAAGAAATCCTGCTCACTCATCGCCCATCTCCGGCCTGGGCTTGTTGCCGCTCAAACTGCAAACGCCGCTCCGGGATGCGTAGCAATGGCAACACTTCACAGTAGGCCAATTGTTTTTCATCATTCAACCGCACAGCAGCTTCCCCACTTTTCAGCTCCTGCACAATCGCCGTCACACTGTCACGCCAATGCGCCAAGACTGAGTGCCAGTCAGGAAAGTCAGATTCAGGAAATAATTCACGGGCCTTTTTCTCGTCCAGGCCAGGAACGGCAGGCAGGACGACATCAGCAGAAAGTCCTGCAAAGGCATGCTCTGCTGTCTTGACCATGGCAAAGCAGATGGCAGCAATCTCGCCATCGCCATGTTCATCTGCCAGTGAAAAGGCCGCGTAAACAGGTAATTGGGGCTCGGTGATCCGCGTTTCAGCCCAGTTTTTGGTATCGGGTTTACGCCCAGTCTTGTAATCCATGATGATACGGCGCCCATCCTCCAGCAAATCAATGCGATCAATGATGAGCGTGATATCCACGCCTTCAATCTTCACTTGCTGCTTTTGCTCGCTCGCCAGTACCCTGAAATCGGTTTCGCGGGTTTTCTCAAAGTGAAGCCAGGCACCCACTAACTTGATCAAGCGCTCAGTTTCCAGGGCAATAAAAGCACTACTTAAAGGTTCATCACAGGTCTTGGCAAAGGTATCCAGCCCTGCAGTCACGGCAACTGCAAGCGCCAGACTCAATGCGGGTTCATCCATGGCCTGCAGCTCAGCCAGCCCACGTCCGAGCCAGAAGTGCTCCAGTACCGCATGGACCAGGGTACCGCGCTCGGCCGCATCCAGCCCATTGACGGGCGCTTTCAATGCACGTGCATGCAAACGGTACTGAAAATACGCCCAGGCCGGGCAAATGGCTTGCGCTTTCAGTAAACCGGTACCTCCAGAGACATGCTCGCCTTCACCGACAACAGGCGCAAGATGATCATCAATGAACTGCAGTCTGTCTGGTTCCGGGATGGCGAGACGTTCAGCCAGGGTCAATATCTGCGGTAGCTCATACTCCAGTACAGCAATATCCATCACCATAGGACTAAGGCGCAACTCACGTTCACCCTCTTTTTCAGCACTGGAAAAAATCACTTCATGGGCACTTTTCAACAAGCGCTGATGAATAATGGTGGCAAATGCAGCCTGTACCGCGCTATCCGCATTCGGCAAGCCGGCACTACGTTGCATGGCGGCAGGCAATAACGGATTGGGCCTGGGAGCAGGTGGCCAGACGTGATCGTTCATTCCCATCACCCACAGTCCATCGAGCGGCTTACTCACACTCTCCAGCATCCCCATGACCTGAATCTGCACATTTCCTTCGGCCTCGGGCTGGAATATCTGTTCACGACATAATTCATTGAGGCGGGCAATCGCCTCTCCCACCTTCATGGGCTTGACCAGTACATCCAATGTTGCCAGTGCCTGCAACGCCTTTTCAAACGCCTTGATTGCCTGGAACTCGAAACTGGAGCGACTGCGCTGGCCTGGCCAGGCCAGGGCATCCAGCACTTCGCGAATAGTGCTGGCCCAGGCAGAAGGCCTCTGCTGCCTGGGTTGGCCCTGCAACACACTGATTGCTGACTGCATGTGGAACTGCAACTGCTTCAGCATGATCGGCCGCTCTCCATCCCCTGCCTGGCGCACAAACTTGAGCAAGCGCGGCATACTGATCGACAGTGGTAGCCATTCCCGCATGCGGGCATCAAGCTGCGCCCGGGCATCGCCTTCGCTGACCGCTGCCGACCAATAAGGCTGATGCAACAAGCTGGAAAATGCCTGCTGCTCCACCTTGTATTGCGTAAAAAAGCGTAACAACGCGAGCGCTGTCTGCACCACCGGCTGGCTATCCAGCGGCAGGCCTAGAGAGAAATCGTAATGACGTGGTGCCTCCACAGAGGCCGGGCGTACCCATGCCGGGTGTAAAACATCATCCAGCAGGCTGGCAATGCTGTTGCGTAGCTTGGCCAGCTCAGGTACGACTATGCCGAGCCGGGCTTGTGGATTCTGCTGCAACAGGGCCGCTGCCCATCCCACTGCTGCACGGCATTCTGCTTCCTGGTCAGGCAAAGTGACATGTCCATGATGTCCCGCATGTGACAAGCCGATATTGTAGGGTTGTACCCTGACACCGCGCGCTGCCAGTACTTCTTGCAGGTGTGCCACCTGTGGCGTGATGCGGTCAAAACCAGCAAAATATAATATGTCAGGTAGCCGGCCCAGACCTTGTGCCAGCATGTTCACTTGCCAATTGAAATAACGCGGTGCTTCCAGCCAGCCACTTTGCTGGCAACGTAGATTAAACTCTCGCCGCCAAGCCAGAAACTGCGTGACTTCCTCACTCTGCGAGGCCTCTGGAGCAGGCAAGCGCCACTCAAGCAGTAGTCGATGAGCTTCCTGAGCTGCCAGGGCGAGTCCTTTGATATCGAACAGCGCCTGCAACATATCCTCAGACAAACTATCCGCGATCACCTGCTCCCACAGCATGCGCTCCTGCAGACTGCTTAACATACCGGCAGGCGCTTGTTCCAGCTCTAGCTCACCCGTCAGCAAGGCCTGCTCAAATAATCCATCCAGCCACAGACTCACGGTAGATGCAGGTAGTGACGGCCATTGTTTCAAACCGCTGGCACTTTGTGCCTGGTCATGGTCTAGCTGCAAAGCCCGTACCAGGCGTGCAGTGGCACACAGAATCACGGAATCAGTGGTGGTCATGAAATAAAACCAGGGTGTGCTGGCGAGACAATATAAGGAGGAAAGTGAGAGCTTGAGATCATCTGGCCAATTTTACTGCATTCGCGGCAGATAAAAAGCCATCACTCAAAGTCAATACGCATGGATCACCGGGGACGAAAACGGATCAAGCCTTGCAAGCTGGCTTTTCCGCGTCAACGAAGGGCTGAATACGTGCTTGTGTATCGGGATGCGAAGACAGTACCTCCGGCAAATTTCCTCCCTCTGCCTGTTTCTGTAACTTCTGCAAAATCCCTGCAAACGCTTGAGGAGGAATACAGGCCCGCTGT
Organism: Methylobacillus gramineus; assembly: GCF_020532675.1. Lineage (GTDB taxonomy): Bacteria > Pseudomonadota > Gammaproteobacteria > Burkholderiales > Methylophilaceae > Methylobacillus > Methylobacillus gramineus. Next base: position 1,129,796 of record NZ_JAJAVE010000001.1, read on the forward strand.
AATGATGCCAGTGCGTACTGATCCGCCTCATTTTCCATCTGTCGCGAATAATTCATCTGCATCAATACCGCGGGCAAGCCTGCTGCGAGAGAGTCAAAGTCTCCGGTCAACGCTACCAGCACCAAGCCGGAAAAAGTGCCTTGCAAGGTTTGCCGCAAAGCATGGCGGCGTTCAACATGCCCTAGTTCATGCGCCAGCACGGCAATAATTTCATGATTGCTCTCAGCTGGATTACCTTGAGCAAGTGCAATCAGCTCATCGGTGATCACCATGATACCGCCAGGCAGGGCCATGGCATTGGCGCCTATGCTGCCACCTTGACGAAACTCCAGCCTGTAGGCCGGGCATTGTGGCTGCTTGAGACAATAGGCCTTGAGGTCAGCGACGATGCTAGCGCGACGTTGTTCCGTCAAGGTGCTGGGCCTGAAATAGCCATACTGATGGTCCATCGCCGCCAATACCTGCTCGCCCAGCTTAATTTCAACGCGCACAGGGGTTGCATGGGCTACCTGTTCAGCCAGCACGGGCACTCCGTACCGGATCATGCCCCAGCCTGCCAGAATGGCCAATACCAGCGAGACCAGGACCCACCCCAGGTGGTTTTCAAGCATATGCAGCCTACGCCAGAACCTGTCTGCAGACGGTAGCCTCAAGCGATCAAATGCCGCAACATCCTCTGTCTCCAGGCGGCCGCCATCAGGTAACTCAATGACCCTGCGCGCACTGCCCACAGCTGCCTGGGGGCGCAATGCAGCTAGCAGGAAAGTCTCTTCCTGCTCTCCATGCACAAAGCGCAAGTGTTGATCCAGCAGGGATACCTCGACCACCTTGGCGCCCGCGGTAATCCCATCAAAATAATCTGCCCTGAACACTGTCATTGCGCGCAAGCCTTCTGGCTTAACCAAATGCCAGATCTACATCAAACATCTCGCCGATTTCCTCACCGGTTGACTTGATCTCGGCTTTTTTCTCGCCCACAAAATGATCAAAATCCACCTCCCCCAGCAAAGCCATATTGTCGGCGTGATACTTGACGGTGCGTACATGGGCCCATGGTGTCAGCAGGCCGAGGGAGAACACGATAGCAAGCAGGTTGCTGACATACAGCCAGACCAGGGAGCGTGCGCGCAAGGTAGACTTGAAACCGATATGGTCAATACTTGTGCCATTCCAGATCATGTTGACCAGTCTGGAACGCAGGAAAGCTGATGAGATCGTGAGCATCACCACATAGACCAGGATGAAAGGTACGATCGCAGAGGGATTATTTGTAGTCAATCCCTTCAAACCATCCTGTGAAATCAAGATAGTTGCAACACCGCCAATCCCAATCAATGCAATGCTGAGCAAAAATGCCTGCAAATAAGCCACATAAAACCCTGACACCTTGAATTCAGCACGCATCTGGCTCAGGCCAAACCGGTGTCCCTGCATCAGGAACTGGTTACGCCGCTGCGAGATAAATGGATAAATCAGGCCGAATGTGACAATGATCAGCAAAGGCATGAACAAATAAAGCTTGGCGGCTTGCCAGGCTTTGCCTGTGAAATCAAAACGCAAGCCACGATGGCTGGAATTGCGCGCATTAAACACCAATGAACGCACAATGATCCATGGCAGGAAAATAATAAATGCGATGATCAATATGCCGGAAAACGCAGGAGAAATATTAGAACTCACTGAATAGAGCACAAACAATGCAAATGCAATTGCACGTCCCTTGAGGATGGCAATTGGTGAAGCATGGTAATCAAATGCCACACCATCAATAAACGTATGCTGGTAAAAATACTTCTTGCGCCTGACTTTGGCCCAGGCGGAATAAATGCCCAATGTCAGAATACTCAACAATAAATTAACGATCCAGATGCCGAAATACTCACTGGTCTTGCCGGTGAACACCACCGGAGTTTGATTCTCCCCATTCATCATCGCCCCCTTATTCAAAATTATTGTAGATTGCTTGTTATTGAATCGCCCCAGCCTATTCAATGGTCTTGATGGGCAGCATGAGCTTAGCTCAAAGATAATGCCCCTGCCACAGGATTTTATCCCAACCGCCATCGCTGCTTGACAGAGCGCTTGCAGCCCCCTACCGTGCGGGTCTATGGCAGACCAGAAAAATTACATTACCCCCGAAGGCTATGCACGGCTCAAGGAAGAATTCGAGCAGCTGTACAAAGTGGAACGCCCCAAGGTCGTCACCGATGTTTCCTGGGCGGCAAGCAATGGTGACCGTAGCGAAAACGGCGATTACATCTACGGCAAGAAACGGTTGCGCCAGATTGATTCGCGCCTGCGCTTCCTCATGAAGCGCATGGACATCGCAGTCATTGTGGATCCCAACACCCAGCAGGATCTGGAGAAAATCTTCTTTGGTGCCTGGGTAGAGTTGTATGCCCTGGAACGCGAAAGCGAACATCATTACCGTATTGTCGGCCAGGATGAGCTGGACCCAACCAAAGGCTATATCAGCTGGATATCACCACTGGCACGTGCCCTGCTCGGCAAGCAACCCGGCGATGTGGTGCGTGTGCAAGCGCCAGCCGGAGAAGAAAGCTACGAGGTAGTGGACGTGAGCTATCATTCCCCGCTAGAGGACTAAGCAGACATGCGGCCCAAGCACTGGGATATCTTCTGCCGCATCGTAGATAACTTTGGCGATATCGGTGTCTGCTGGCGACTGGCACGGCAACTTGCCGATGAACATGGGTTACATGTCAGGTTATGGGTCGACGATCTCATTGTGGCCCAACGCTTGTTACCCACCATTAACCCTGAACTGCCACAACAACCGCTGGGCGGCGTCACCATTGCGCACTGGACAGCCGACTTCGCAGTTGATAGCGTCGCCGAAGTGGTGATTGAAGCCTTTGCCTGCGAACTGCCTGACGACTATATTCTGGCCATGGTGGCAAAGCCGCCCATCTGGATTAATCTGGAATATCTCAGTGCCGAAACCTGGGTCGAGGCATTTCATCAACAGCCATCCCCTCACCCCAGGTTAGCACTCAAGAAAACCTTTTTCTTCCCTGGATTCACCACACTCACCGGCGGCCTGTTGCGGGAAAACGACCTGATCAAACACCGCGATCATTATCAACAGGCAATGACGGAAACGGGAAATGAGGTTCCCTTGCTAGAGACACCATTACGTGTCTCGCTCTTTGCTTACCCTCAAGCCAATATTGCCACCCTACTGGCGTCCATGGCAGAAAACGACCGCCCAGTGTTATGCCTGGTGCCGGAAAGCAGCCTGCTGCCACTGATACGCAGTTTTTTCCAGGATGATACCTTGCAAGCAGGTGAGCAGCGCACACAAGGAGCGCTGACTGTCAGCATCCTGCCTTTTCTCAGCCAGGTGGAATATGACCAGCTATTGTGGTCGTGCGACCTCAATTTTGTACGCGGTGAAGACAGCTGGATCCGTGCGATCTGGACTGGTCGACCTTTCGTCTGGCAACCCTACATCCAAGCTGAGGATACCCATATCACCAAGCTGCAAGCCTTTCTTGAGCGCTACCTGCCAGGACTGGAACCTGAAGCAGCAAAGACATGGCACAGATTCCATCATGACTGGGCGCAGAGCCGACTTTCACCAGACAGCTGGCATCAACTGAGCCATGCCCTGCCTGCCATCCAGAATCACACGATACAGCAGGCACTAACCCTTGCTGAACAAGCAGATATGGCATCTCAACTGATTATTTTTGTGAGAAATTTTCAATAATCTCAGGTATAATGCGCGACTTTTTACACTTCACCCTTTTAAAGTCCCAGGACATCACATGAAAACAGCTCAGGAACTTCGCGTAGGCAATGTATTTATGGTAGGTAACGACCCTATGGTCGTGCTGAAAGCCGAATACAGCAAATCTGGCCGCAACTCTTCCGTGGTCAAGATGAAATTCAAGAATCTGCTCACCGAATCTCCGAGCGAAGCGGTATATAAAGCCGATGACAAGTTTGATGTTGTGGTACTGGAAAAGAAGGACGTGACTTACTCCTACTTCGCCGACCCGATGTATGTCTTTATGGACAGCGAATACAATCAGTACGATATCGAAGCCGAAACCATGGTTGATGCACTGAACTTCCTGGAAGACGGTATGGAATGTGCTGTGGTGTTCTACAACGGCAAGCCAATTTCCGTTGAACTGGCAAACTCTTTAGTGCGTGAAATCACTTACACAGAGCCAGCCGTCAAGGGTGACACTTCAGGCAAGGTCATGAAGCCGGCCCGCATTTCAACTGGCTTTGAACTGCCAGTTCCATTGTTCTGTGAAATCGGTGACAAGATCGAAATCGACACACGTACACTCGAATACAAGAACCGCGTAAAGTAAACTCGATTAATCGTATTAAAAAGGGAGCATCTGCTCCCTTTTTTATTGGTCAGCGCTATGCAACAGCATCACCCTACAATAAATCATGCACCCTAAAACTCAGGCTCTCGCCTTGCACCTCGGCCCGCCGGATTGCCTGCGCCAACAACTGATCCGTCTTCACCGGCCCCAGTGCCTCACACATCTCGACATAGGCCTGATTGATAAATATCTGCAGCAAGTCAAGGCTATAGCTATAGGCCACGGCTGAAACATGCCCGGCCAACCAGTCATGTAGCGCCTGCCTGCGCAGGCCTTCAATTTTAAGCTCGCCAAGCTGCGACAGCAATCGCGTACGCACGATGCCCTGCAAGGATGGATCAACCAGGGTCAGCATGGTACTCAGCAAGATCACGAACATACTGGTTTTATCATCCGCTCCAGGATGCGTCGTTCGCTGTACTAGCGTCGCTGCACCCTGCAACTGGCTACCAGGATCAGGCAATAGCTGGGCGGCAGGCAGGTCCAGGGCGCCGACCACGGCGCGTAGCATCGGACCTCGTTGCGACTTGAGCTCTGGCCGCACGCAGCATTGGGCAATGAAGCCACTCAATGCAAACGCTGGCTGCACGGCATATTTCCGCTCCCATAGCGCAACCGCAGACAGCAGTTCCTCATCGCCGAAAAACGGCCTGAGCCCAGTAAAGACCGCCCGACGGCGTAATACGATATCCACGATCAGAGCCGATTAAGCTGTTGGACATGCTCGCGCTGGTAAGCAGCATCGCGATTGAACTCGGGGTAGCCGACTTCTCCATGCTCGGTAATATCCAGCCCGCGCTGCTCGTGCATGGTGCTTACTCGCAAACCGATGCTACGCGCCAGCAAGGTGTACATCAGCAATGCACTCATCAATACCCAGACGAACGCGATACCCACACCGATGAGTTGCACCATGACCTGGTTGAGGTCAAACATATTGCCCTTGAGGAACAAGCCAGCAGCAATCGTGCCCCACACACCACTGAAGCCATGCACTGCCACCGCCCCGACTACATCATCCAGGCGCAGCTTTTCCAGCATCCAGGTACCAAACATGGTCACGATGCCACCCACCAGGCCGGTAAGGATTGCGTAAGGCAGATCCATGCTGGCACAGCCTGCGGTAATCGACACCAGTCCGCCCAGGCTGCCATTGACCACATAAGCCATCAGGACGGGCTGCCGCGTGACCCAGGCAGTGAGCAATGCACCTACTGCACCGGCGGCACCAGCCATATGGGTATTGAGCAGAATCGGGCCAATCTCGGTGCCTGCCGCCAGCGTGCTGCCACCGTTGAAGCCAAACCAGCCGAACCAAAGCAGGAAACCACCCATGGCTACCAGGCTGAGGTTATGCCCCGGGATCATGTGCACTTCGCCTTTACTGCCAAAACGGCCCAGCCTTGGACCAAGTATCATGATGCCTGCCAGCGCGCACCATCCACCGACTGAATGCACCACAGTGGAACCGGCAAAATCAATAAATCCCATCTGCTTGAGCCAGCCATGCTCATTCCAGGCCCAACTGCCAAACACCGGATAGATGACAGCCATGATGCCGCAAGCGCCCAGCAGGTAAGCAACAAAACTCGTACGCTCGGCCATGGCACCGCTCACGATGGTCGCTGCCGTCGCAGCAAACATCACCTGAAAAAACAACATGCTGGCACTCCAGTCATCGGCATAGGCCAAGGCGAAATGATCCATGCCTATCCATCCACTGGGATTGCTGCCGAACATCAGCCCATATCCCACCAGCCAGAATAACAGCGCCCCAACGGCCAGATCCATGTAATTCTTCATCATGACATTCACCGCATTCTTGGCGCGTGCCATGCCGCTTTCCAGCATGGCAAACCCTGCTTGCATCATGAAGACCAAGGCGCCAGAAATCGCCACCCAGACGGTATCCATCGCTTGCGCATGAGCCGCCCCCTCTTCAGCAGACACTGCAGGGCAAGAGATAAAGTAAAGGCAGAGAAAAACGGATAGCGGGAACAGGGGTAGGTGCATGGCGGCTTCTTATCGTTGTTCGCAATGTGCAGGTTGCACGAACAAAAGCACGAAAAATGCCAACCCATACCCGAGTGGGATATTGCGTGCTGCGGATACAGGCATCATCAACACGCAAATCCGGCAGAAAATCCTGACTCATTTACCGAGCGTCGATTACCTCTTGCATCTCGTTATTCATTCCCACCAGTAATATCAGGTCGCTGTGGTCCGCGCTTATAGCCGATGATTTTTCGCCTGGGCAGTTCGGGTGCTCTCTGCAGCATGGCCTGGGTACGTGTCCCGGCCTCGGCAATCATTGAGTCAATCAGCTCAGCCTCGGGCAGGTTGTGCCAGTATTTTTTAGGCATCTCTTTTTGCATGGCCTTGAGCTTGAGCCGGGCCGGATTAAAAATATGCCGGTAATAACTCAGCCATAGCACTTCACTGTCATCTTCTGCGGGCAGGGCCTCCAGCTTGCCTCCCGGCAGGAACTGCAATACGTCCCCATCCCAATTCATGCCCATGTTGGGGCTCATGATGGTCCAGTCCATGGTGGCAAAACGCCCGATGAAAAAAGGTGCAATCGCCGCCATGATGTGGTGCTCCGGCTCAAACCAGGCAAGGTAACGTGGCTGGCCAGCCACGATGGCCTCGCGAAAACGGACAAAGGCTTTCATTTTGTGCATGTCGCGTCGTACCGATTTGGTCATGGCATGCAAGCGGGCAACATCTGCATCGCCTGCCAGTCGCATCAATCCACGTTCGCGCTGCAATCGCCATAACACGCGGTATAGCAAGTAAAACCGTTCCGGGGCCTGATGCAATATCACGGAGCGGGCAAGCTCTATGAATTGCCGTGGCACCATCAGGTGATCGGCGTGAGTGGAAGGCGCTAACTGCTCGGGGAAAATGGTCGATGATGTAACGTCAGTCTTGCCATGGTATTGGCTAATCCCCACGACCTCGCGGCCAGCATGATTCGATATCGCCCACTCCTGACTTGAACAATCAGATCCAGATCGGCTATCTGGCATCGCAAAGATATCTCCCTGGATGCCCGGTTCTCGCGCCGACTTTACACACCAGCTCACCTCCTGCGGGGCAACTTCAAGGCGAATCAGCTGGCGAGCTGCATAACGCCAGCCCTCCATATCGGTTTCATGCTCAAGATAAACAGTATGCATGCAATGCCTACATGAACAATCCAAGCTGCTGCGGCACCGTGGGAACTTCCCTGAGCCGCGCAGGCAAACTAGCGGCATCCAGTGTCGCCCCTGGGTGATAATCTGGAAGCTGAATAAACGGCAGCATGCGGCTAACCGGGGCATGCATGCGCACCAGATCATCCAGCCGTACCGCTCGCACGCGGCGAGCCGTCAAGATGCGCTGCACATTCCGTACCCCCAGGCCTGGCACACGTAGCAGTGTGGACTTGGAGGCACGGTTCAGGTCCACCGGAAACATGGCACGATTCTGTATGGCCCACGCGGTCTTGGGATCCATGTCCAGCGCCAGCATACCGTGTTCACTCGTGATGATTTCATGGGCCTCAAACCCGTAAAACCGCATGAGCCAATCTGCCTGGTAAAGCCTGTGCTCGCGTATAAGTGGTGGTGATTGCAACGGTAACATCGGACTGGCATCCGGGATGGGGCTGAACGCGGAGTAATACACACGCCGCAATCGATATTGCCCATAGAGATCAGCACTTGTGGTCAGTATTGTCCTGTCATCGGAGGCATCGGCTCCTACAATCATCTGAGTACTTTGCCCACCTGGGGAAAATCTGGGTGGACATTTACCGCTGGCTGTTTTGTCCTTGCTGGCATCAATGCGTTCGCGCAATCCTGCCATGGAAATACGGATAGCCCCCGCATCTTTTTCCGGGGCTAATGCAGACAAGCCTGCTGCCGTTGGCAACTCGATATTGATACTGAGCCGGTCTGCATAGCGCCCGGCACGTGCCAGCAAGTCAGGGCTGGCGTCCGGGATGGTTTTCAAATGGATGTAGCCACGAAAATCATGCTCTTCACGCAGAATACGGGCCACTTCAACGACTTGCTCCATGGTGTAATCCGGGCTTTGAATAATGCCCGAGCTCAGAAACAGGCCCTCAATATAGTTGCGGCGATAAAACGCCAGTGTCAGCTGCACCACTTCCTCTATGCTGAAGCGTGCTCGCGGCACATTGCTGCTCACCCGGTTGACGCAGTACACACAATCAAACAGGCAAAAGTTGGTCAGCAATATTTTCAACAAGGAAATACAGCGCCCATCCGGCGCATAGCTGTGGCAAATCCCAGCCCCCGTGGTAGAACCTATGCCTTTTCCATTGCGCGAATTGCGCTGCTCAGTGCCACTGGAAGCGCACGAAGCATCATATTTGGCAGCATCAGCCAATATTTCGAGTTTCTGTTTAACCTTCATGAATCCATTGTACGTTCGTTCAGTAAAATTGACTACCACTTGAATCATTGCATGCTTCCGACACGGAGCAGAAAAGCACTTTTTCAGGGCAGCAAAAAACAAAAACGAGATTGGGATACCCTCTGGAAGCCGCTATGCCATTCAAAGCTGTCAGGCACAGGTTTTGCTAGATGTGTCTACGTGCCGTATGAAAAACCAGGAAAGTGAGTACCACATGCCAACCGAGCAAATCCCCAGCAAGCACTGTCATATGATAGACAGCATGGTCAGCCTCAAGCGTTATCGCGAATCCTTGCAACAACTGCAAAGTACCTGGGATAACCTGTCGCTCTTGAGCCAGCTTTCCGGAACCGGCACTGATATGAGCGAGACCCGCCAGGCCTTTGGCAACGTCACCACAGACGTGCTGGATAGCCTGGCCGAAGAAACCCTGAACAAGACGATCACTGCCATTACCGCCAAGGCGCAGGTAGCTGTGGATATCGTGGTACGCAACCTGTTTGAACGGACAGCGGACATTGGCTTTCTTGCCACGGATGACAACCTGAGCAACTTCCTTGAACAATATGCAGCAGGCCTGGCGGATGATGATGACTGTGAATTGCTGCGTGAGCGCTTTGCTGAGTATGTCAAAAAATACTCGGTTTATTTCAATGTCATCCTGCTGGATACACGCGGCAATATCCTGGTGCAGCTGGATCAAGACAGCCAGGTTCTCAAAAGCCATGACCCTCTGCTAACCGAAGCCTTGCACACAGAACAACCCTATGTTGAAGTGTTCCGCCATAGCGACCTCGTTCCTGAACAAGCAGCCAGCCTGATCTATGCCAGCAAGGTACGCCATGACGACAGTGATGAAGCCCTGGGAGTACTCTGTCTTTGCTTCCGTTTCGAGAACGAAATGCAGGGCATATTTCATGACCTGATCCATCATGAGGATTGGAGCGTAGGCTTGTTGCTGGACCGGGACAACCGGGTCATCGCCAGCAGCGATCATTACCAGATCCCCCTGGGCGCCACCCTGGAACCATCCCACGGAACACCTGGCCAGGACTGGGCCATTTCACGCTTTGCCGGACGCCTATACCTGGCCGTCACCAGGGATACCAAGGGATACCAAGGCTATATGGGGCCTGGCTGGAGAGGCCACGTCATGATCCCGCTTGATCATGCATTTGATGACAATGTGACCGGTATTATCGATGGCATAGATACCAAACTACTAAAGAAAGTCATGCGCAGCCCCCTGCTTTTTTCACACACCTTGCTGGGTATTCCCAAGCAGGCAGCCACTATCCAGAGCAAACTCAACCAGTCAGTCTGGAACGGCAACATCCACCAAAAGCGTGCTTCCAGCAATAATCCGCACCAAAACAGTTTCTCCAAGATGCTCTTATGGGAAATCAGCAATACCGGGTTCAAGACCCAAAGTGTCATTGAAAAAACGGTTTCTGATCTATACCAGACCGTGGTATCCGTCATGCTGGAAAATTCACGCTTCTTTGCCTCACTTGGCGTGGACATCATGGATCGTAATCTTTACGAGCGCGCCAATGACTGTAGATGGTGGGCGCTGACCGCCACTTTTCAGAAACTACTGGCCAAGCCAGAGCTTACCGCGCAGGACAAGTCTGCCATGACCAAGGTACTGGTCTATATCAACAACGCTTACACGGTCTATGACAACCTGGTGGTCTTTGATCGTTACGGCACCATTGTCGCCACTTCCAACCCAGCCTACCAGCACCAAGTGGGGACAACCTTAGAAGCAGACTGGGCACAATCCGCTCTTTCACTGCGTAGTTCCCAGGATTACGTGGTCTCCGCGTTCGAGCCATCACCGCTCTATCGTAATAAACCCACCTATATCTATGCTGCGGCCATCCGCCATGAGGATAGTCAACAATCGGTGGGGGGTATAGGCATTGTGTTTGACAGCACACCACAATTCTCCGCCATGCTGGCTGATGCGTTGCCACGCAATGCTGACAGCTCGCCCGTCACAGGAAGCTTCACCCTGTATGTAGACGACAAGCTGCGCGTGATCTCCTCGACCTCTGCCTCATTCGCCGTAGGCAGTACCTTCAGCGTATTGCCCGAACTCTGCAAGCTGGATCCGGGTGGTGCCGCTTTTGATATCGCCCTTTATGACGGCAGTTATTACGCTGTCGGTGCACGCGCTTCATCAGGCTATCGTGAATATAAAGGCCAAACAGATAACTACCAGAACCATGTGACGGCACTGATTTTTATCCCCCTGGGAAATGCAGCAGAGATCAATGCCATGATAGAGGCGGAAAGCCAGTTCCAGCACAACCAGTTCACGCCCACCAGCAGCCAGGCAGCGGCACAGGATGCAGAGGAATATGCCACGTTCTATATCGGTAACCACTGGCTGGGCTTACCTGCATCGCACATCGTGGAAGCCATGCAAACCGACAGCATCAAGTCCCTACCTGATACGGCATCGGTACTGGAAGGCATGATCAAGCATCAAGATAACGTGGTGCCGGTATTGAACCTGGCACGTCTGACAGGCGTGGATTTCCAGGTACCTGAACGCGATAAGCAGATCGTGGTTGTGCAGGCAGGACCCAAGATGCCGAAGTTCGGCCTCCTGGTCAGCGCCCTGGGCGAAATCCCCGCCATCGCGCCTGCCGACATAGAGTCTCTTTCATCGCTATTTGCCACCGTTAACATCCCCGCAGAAGGCATTGCCAAGGTGATGACGGATACAGGAGAAAACCTCTTGATCCTGCTCTCAGCGGTCAACCTGATTACCCGCATCAGTGAAGCTGTCCAGCAAATCAATGCCCAGAGTGCACCCGTGCATGTCATTGAAGAAAGTGAGGATGATCTATTGGAGGAAGCAGCCTGAGAGGGCGAAACCTCTCTTCCCACGTAATGCCGGTATGACATGAGTCAATTGAAACAACCCAAATTAAAGGGTTAAACAAGACAGCATGAAGCAATGATAGCAACGGCGCGAGTCACACCCGCAGCTCCATGCATTGCGCGTAATGGATTCGAGGGATCCTGTAATTACCCTGCCTTCAAGTTCCTCATCTTGCTCGTTGCCAGGGCTGCGGCTGCGGTACGGGTTTCCACTCCCAGCTTGGCAAACACATGCTCCATATGCTTGTTAACCGTGCGCGGGCTGGTGCCCAAAATATCGCCGATATCGCGGTTCGTCTTGCCCTTGATTGCCCAGTACAGCACTTCAGATTCACGCTGAGTCAGGCTGAAGCTCTGCATCAGCGCTTCAATCTGCGCGGCATCAGACTCTTCTCGCAACAGGATGATCCATTGCTCCTCAGCATTGAGGTCTCCGGGTGAAAATATGAGCCGACCACTGCCCTGGACAACGACTAATGAGTTGCCATCCGTATTGCCCAGAGACAATCCCGATAACCATTTCAATAACACAAGCGGCGTTTGAGTCTGCGGATCTGACTCCAGCTCCTTGAAATAGCGCTGCATCCAATCCCTTGCCAAGGGGGTCTGCCAGACAATCCGGCCATTGCTGGGCAAAATGGCTATCGCGGCCTGGCCAAAGGCATCCAGCGCGCCCCGGGTCTGGTGCATCTGTTTTGACGCCTGTAGATGAGTGGTAATGCGTGCCAGCACTTCCACTGTACGGATGGGTTTGGTGACATAATCCGTGCCCCCCACGGCAAACCCTGCGACTACGTGCTCAGACTCGGTCAATCCCGTCATAAAGATCACCGGGATATGGCGTGTATTCAGGTTGGCCTTAAGCCGGGCGCAGACTTCAAACCCGTCAATCCCAGGCATGATCGCATCGAGCAAAATGATATCAGGCCGTGCTTCTTCGGCACGGGACAAGGCAGCTTCACCATTGTTGGCGACCAGCACCATATACCCCGACTCATCCAGTGCATCGTGCAGTACCGCCAGGTTATCCGGCACATCATCCACAATCAGGACGACTGCTGTTTCTTTTCTAGGCTCCATCATTCACTTCTTCCAACATTTTTTTCATGGCATCCAGCTCAAACTGCTGTGACAATTTCTTCATCGCGGCCACAAACAAGGCATAACGCTGATCCTGGCCTATTTCGTCCAATTTCCGCGAAATGCCGCGTACATAGCCCACATTGACCAGGGCCTTCAACTCATCCAGCTCAGACCGCTCCGGCACAACCAGCTCAATCTGTTCTGTCGCCTCTACGAATGGCAAGTCCAGTACCGGCTGAATCACCTCGGTCACCCAGTCCAGCTTGAGCTGTTCCCCTATCCAGGTCAGCAGCTCCATCACATTCACCGGCTTGACGATAAAGTCACTGGCCGGAATGCCAGCAGTATTTTCCAAACCCTTGTCGAACGCATTTGCCGAGACTATCGCGATGGGCACATCAGACTGATGCACCTTGCGTATCATGTAGCTGGCTTCCCAACCATCCATGAATGGCATTGCCAGATCCATGAGGATGACATCTGGCCTGAACTCGGTATACACCTGTAAACACTCCCTGCCATTGGCGGCCTCGGCCACCTCAAACCCCAGGGGCTGGAGGATATTGATGAGCAATTCACGGTCAACCTGCTCATTGTCCACCACCAGCACTTTGCGCCGTGGCCCGTGATAGGCCAGCGGCATGGGCATGGAGGCAGTCTGGATATCCTCAGCCACACGCACCTGAGAAAGGAACAAACGAATACCAAACTGGCTGCCATGGCCGGGGGTGCTCTCCACTGTGAGTTGTCCGCCCATCAGCTCGGTCAACAACTTGCTGATCGTCAGGCCCAGGCCGGTTCCACCTATACTGCTGTTCGCCGCAGCAGAGCCTCGCGCAAATGGCTCAAAGATATTCTCGATTTCCTCTGGATCTATTCCAGGCCCCGTATCCTCGATACTGATATTCAACATTTCCCGCGCATAACTGACCTTGAAGGCAACGCCCCCCTTGCGCGTAAATTTGACGGCGTTACCCAGAATATTAATCAGTATCTGGCTCAGGCGTTTCTGGTCTATACGCACCACCTTGGGCAGCTCACCGCGCAGTTCATAATGAAAGCCAATCCCCTTGTTGCGGGCCTGCAATTCAAACATGCTCACCAGTTGCTGGATAAACTCGGGGAAACGGATCAAGCGCATATCAAATGTCAGCTTGCCGCCCTCAATCCGCGCAATATCAAGCGTGCCTTCAATCAGTGACAACAGGTGCTCACCACTACGGCGAATGACACGGATAGACTGATGGCGGTTTTCCGGGATGGTCGGATCATTATCCAGTAGCTGGGCATAGCCCAATATACTGTTGAGCGGCGTCCTCAGCTCGTGACTGATACCTGTAATATAGCGGCTCTTGGCCTGGTTAGCCTGCTCCGCCACCTGCCGCGCACGTTGCAGTTCAGCATCTGTCTGGCGGTGTAACACGATTTCACGCTGCAGCAGATTGGTTTGCCGGTTGGACTCCTCCTGTGCCACGCGGCGGCTTTCAGAGGTCAGTACAATCCACCACGCAATAATGCCGCTGGCAAATGCCAATGCGGCAAACACCTTGAGATACCCCAGCCGCAGCTCCGGCAACAGCGCTTCCTTCTCGCCAGTCATGGTCAGTGACTCATGGAAATAAATCAGGCCAAACAATGCACTGAGAAAGGCCAGCGTGACGGCCATCAACAAGAGGTAATGGCCAAGGCCGTTCTGCAATACCTCGGTCCAGGCATCAGGCAGCACCCGCCGCATCACTCTTTGCCACTGGTTTTCTATACGGCCATGCGGCTTGCACACATCATTGCAGCGCGCATCCAGCGAACAGCACAGAGAGCAAATCGCCCCCTGGTAGGCTGGACAATGCGCCATATCATCCACCTCATAATCACGCTCACAGATACTGCACCGCTGCACGCCGCTGACAGGCTGATAGCTGACCGGTTTACGCGCAATGTAATACTTGCCCTTGGTCAACCAGGCAATCAATGGAGAGACCACCAGGGCGGTACCCAAGGCAATAAAGGCAGAGAATGCTTCGGCCTCTATGCCGAACAAGCCAAAAAATGCGGCGACCGACAATATGGAAGCAATCACCATGGCGCCAACCCCGACCGGGTTGATGTCATAAAGATAGGCGCGGCGGAACTCTATGCCCTTGGGGCTAAGACCCAGCGGTTTATTGATGACAAGGTCTGCCACGACCGCCGTAATCCAGGAAATCGCGATGTTGGAATACAAACCCAGCACTTGCTCCAGTGCCTGGAACACATCCATTTCCATCAGGATGATCGCGATCATGGCGTTGAACACCACCCAAACTACCCGTCCAGGATGGCTATGCGTCAGGCGTGCAAAGAAGTTGGACCAAGCCAGTGAGCCAGCGTAGGCATTGGTCATATTGACCTTCATCTGGGAAATCACGACAAATAGCACCGTCACCGCCAGCACCACTTGCGGATTGGAGAAGACCTGGCCAAAACCCACCAGATACATCTGATTGGGATTGACCACCTGTTCCAATGATTTCATGCCCTCAAACGCCAGGTAAGCCAGCAAGGCACCTCCCAGCATCTTCAACATGCCAAGGAATATCCAGCCAGGCCCAGCGATGATCACACCGAAATGCCAACGGAAACGGTTCTCCCGGGTTTTTTCTGGCATGAACCGTAGAAAGTCTACCTGCTCCCCTATCTGCGGAATCAGCGCCATGCCCACCGCCATCGCCGTACCAAACATAAGCAGGTTGAATTCACTGTCATATCCTGACTTGCCGGCAAATGCGGTCAGGCGGTCAATCACACCGGGGTCTTTGTAGATAATGAACACATAAGGCAATGCCAGCAAGAATAGCCAGATAGGCTGGGTAATCATCTGGATGCGGCTGACCAGCGTGACCCCATGCGTGACGAGCGGCACAATCACCAGTGCACTGACCAGGTAACCCGCATAAAGAGGCAGGTTGAAATACAACTCCAGCGCATACGCCATGATGGCGGCTTCAAGCGCAAAGAGGATGAAGGTAAACGAAGCGTAAACAAACGAGGAGATGGTGGAGCCTATGTAACCAAAGCCTGCCCCTCGTGTCAGCAGGTCCATATCCAGGCCAAACTTGGCCGCATAATAACTAATGGGCAAACCGGTAAGAAAGATCACCAGCGCAATCGCCATGATCGCCCACAACGCATTGGTAAAACCGTAATTGACCGCCAGGGTGCCGCCTATAGCCTCCAGTACCAGAAAGGAGATCGCACCAAATGCAGTATTGGAAACGCGGAATATAGACCACTTGCGGAAAGAGCGCGGTGTGAAACGCAGGGCATAATCTTCCAGCGTTTCGTTCACCACCCAGGTATTGTAGTCACGGCGCACCTTGACGATACGCTGTGTCGGCTCCATCACCTCGGCGGCTTCCTGTGGCTCTTTAAGATTGTGGGCCAGAGCAGTCATGCAGCCTCATCATACGTATTCCGGTGTTTGCTTAGTCTCTTGCTTTCAGCAAGTTTCAAGCCAGCCATGCACTGAAATAATGCGAGCAGCAAAAACCTGGAAAATCCCCATATAAAACAGACTGCTAAAGCATTTCCCATCCATACCAGACTATGGATCACCCCACCATCAGATAGGCCCCAAGCACTGCCATAGTGCATCCAAACAGCGTATGCACAGATTTTGGCAGGTGCAGGGATGAAAGCATCAGGCCAACAGCATGTAGCAAGGCCGTAGCGACAAGCATCCCGCCCATGACCGTAATCCCGTTCTGGGTTGCAAGCTCGATGCCATGCGCCATCCCGTGAAACACGGCAAACAAGGCTACCAGGCCAAGTTGCACACCACGTGACAACGGCAGGCTGATCACCAGTAACAGGCCCAATGCCATCACGCTGGCAGCAATCGCTGTTTCCACCCCATTGATGACATGCCCATTCATTCCCAATATCGCCCCTACAGCCATGGTAGCAACAAACGTCAACGGCAATTGCCAGCGCGCGCTGCCCCCTACCTTGCCTGCCCACAAGCCGACGGCCAGCATCACCAACAAATGATCCAGCCCCGTCAAAGGATGCATGAACCCGGTGTAGATACTTTCAGCCCCGTGCCCGGGATGCGCCATGGCGATAGAAGAAAATGCCAGCAAGCCTAATGTAATGACTAGCGCAATGAGAGGAGAGGTTTTCATGGTGATGTTCCTTTATAAGGTTAATTCCAGGTCTTCACTGTGATCAGCATTCAGGTTGAGTCGCTGATGCATGGCGTTACAACATGAGACCCTGTTTTTCTATGAAGCTGACGATCTCTTCCAGCCCTTGCCCGGTTTTAAGATTGGTAAAAATAAAAGGCCGCTCGCCACGCATCTTGCGCGCATCCCGGTCCATTACCTCCAGCGAGGCACCCACCATGGGGGCCAAGTCTATCTTGTTGATCACCAGCAAATCAGACTTGGTAATGCCCGGCCCGCCCTTGCGCGGAATTTTCTCCCCAGCGGCGACATCGATCACATAAATCGTCAGATCAGATAATTCAGGACTGAAAGTCGCTGCCAGGTTATCGCCACCACTTTCAACAAACACGATATCCAGCGGATTGAAACGCTCGCTCAACTGCGCCACGGCTTCGAGGTTCATGGATGCATCCTCACGAATGGCGGTATGCGGACAGCCACCGGTTTCCACCCCGATAATGCGCTCAGGTGCCAGCGCTTCATTCCGCGTCAGAAACTCGGCATCTTCCCGCGTGTAAATGTCATTAGTCACCACGGCAATGTTGTAGAGATTTCGCAGCCGCTGGCACAAGGACAGCGTCAACGCCGTCTTGCCTGAGCCTACCGGGCCGCCAATACCTACACGTAAGGGTTCTTCTATTTTCATCGATTGATCCACTCATACAAATTCATATAAAAACTACCAGGCTTACCTTGTGATCCATCAACCACTTCACCAAGCGTGCCACCGTCATTTGCTGGCAAGACGCGGCGGCGAAGGCAGTACAACTGAGTACGACAAGGAGCCGCAACGCCGCCAGTGGACGACTGTGACACGTGCTGCAACTTCATGACCTAAACAGGCGGCTATACTGCGTTTCATGCCGACTTCCGGCAATCGTCAATGCCGGACAAAAATTACTGATCTGCTTATCCGGCATCAACATCGCCTGCTCCACCAATGCCGGTATACCGCTCGCCACTGACATCAAAATCTTCTGCCCGGCTACCTGCCCAAGCGGCACCGTCTTCATCGAGGCACTGGCCTGGTTTTCCAGCCAGGCCCATGCATATGCCTGCAACGCATGGGCGGGCGGAATGCCCCAGGCTTGGCTGATCCCGGCATACAGCACAGGAAAGGCTGGCGACTGCAACTGGGCAAGCTGCACCATAAAGGCCTCAGGCAAATCATCCAGATCGTTCAACAGGCGCTTCAGGGAATAGCCCATTTGCCGGCTTTCAGCCCAGGCTTCAGCGGTATCCCTTCCCGCGAGGTAAACCTCGTTCCATTGCTGTAACGCGGCAATATCGCCTTGTTGCCAAGCCTGGTAAAAGCGCACCAGCAAAGGCAGCTCAAAACTGCCCTGATACATATCCAACACATCAGCAATCCACTCCCGAGCACTATCCAGGTCATGTACTTGCTGTGACTCTATCGCCCACTCCAGCCCTTGCGAGTAGCTATAGGCGCCGACTGGCAGCATAGGGCTTGCCAGTTGCAATAGCCTGACCAGATGATGCTCAGTCATGTTTCCTCAAGCGCGCAGGTGGTTTGATGGAAGGGCCATCGTCTTCATCATGCCCATGCCTGTGCCCACCACCATACGCACCAGCCTCAGGCTCGAATGGCGCTAGCTCACCACTAACCCGCATGCCAAGCCCAAGCAGCATTTCCTGCAACACATGATCTTGCTCCAGACGCAACCAGCCTGTACCCACCTGCAACGGCACATGCCGATTACCCAAATGATAAGCAGCGCGCATCAGGCCTTCTGCACTATCGGCCTGCACCAGCAACACCGGCTGATCTGCGGCCACAACCTTGACCACGCGACCATCATCCGCCTGCAACAGGTCACCACCACGCAAAATGGTACCGCGCTCCAGTAACAGGGCAGCCTCGCTACCCGAAGCCAGTACCACGCGTAAACGGCTCTTCTGTCGGCGGTCAAACGGCAGCACCAGCTGGTCATCAATCTGGCTGGCCGTTTCTATTTTCTTGCTGATTCCTAACATGCGGTTTCCGGTTTTATTTATTCAATTGAACAACACAAAATTTTCTTATACGTCTGAGCGATGCACAACACAGCCCCAGAAAGCACCTTCTCAATTCTCATCGCGATTACTTGAGCGTGCAGCTAAGTGTTCCTGACAAGGCGATTTAGCGCAGACAGTACACTTAAGTACGGCAAGCTAAAGCAACGCCGTCCGGGACTCTTAGATGCACGCATCAGAATAGGAAGTAGCGTTGGGCTAGGGGGAGCACCTCCGCCGGCTCACAACTCAGCACCATGCCATCTGCCCGTACTTCATAGGTTTCTGGATCTACGTCAATATTAGGCATCCAGCCGTTATGGATCATGTCCGACTTTTTGATGCTGCGCGTCCCCTTGACAGCCACCAGGGGTTTTTGCAAATTGAGGGCCTGGATCTCGGGATTCTGCAGCGCAGCCTGGGACACAAAGGTAACCGATGTCTTGAGGCCGCCACCATAAGCACCAAACATGTGGCGATAATGCACAGGCTGTGGTGTCGGAATCGAAGCGTTAGGGTCACCCATGGCAGCCGCAGCAATCATGCCACCCTTGAGTATGGTGGAAGGCTTGACGCCAAAAAAAGCCGGGCGCCACAACACGATATCCGCCAGCTTGCCTACCTCGATTGAGCCTACGGTATGTGCAATCCCGTGCGTGAGCGCAGGATTGATGGTGTACTTGGCGATATAGCGCTTGATGCGGAAATTGTCGTTACGTGTATTGTCCGGCGCCAGCGGGCCACGCTGCACTTTCATTTTGTGGGCAGTCTGCCAGGTGCGGATGATCACCTCACCCACCCGGCCCATGGCCTGTGAGTCGGATGACATCATGGCAAAAGCCCCCAGGTCATGCAGGATATCCTCTGCAGCAATCGTCTCGCGGCGTATACGGCTTTCGGCAAAGGCCACATCCTCTGCAATGGCAGGGTCCAGGTGATGGCAGACCATCAGCATATCCAGGTGTTCATCAATGGTATTGATGGTGAATGGACGGGTTGGGTTGGTGGAGGATGGCAGCACATTGGGATAACCCGCAGCCTTGATGATGTCGGGCGCATGGCCACCGCCCGCACCTTCGGTATGGAAGGTGTGGATGGTCCTGCCTTTAAAGGCCTCAATCGTGGTTTCGACAAAACCGGATTCATTGAGCGTGTCCGAATGGATAGCCACCTGAATGTCCATTTCCTCGGCAATACTCAGGCAGTTATCAATCGCTGCTGGCGTTGTGCCCCAGTCTTCATGCAGTTTCAGACCCACCACGCCCGCCTGCACTTGTTCACGCAAAGGCTCTGGCAAACTGGCATTACCCTTACCAAGAAACCCCAGATTCATTGGAAAAGCATCGGCAGACTGCAGCATGCGATGAATATGCCATGGGCCGGGCGTACAAGTAGTGGCAAAAGTGCCAGTCGCGGGACCAGTACCGCCCCCTATCATGGTGGTGACGCCTGACATAAGCGCTTCTTCTATCTGCTGTGGGCAAATAAAGTGGATGTGCGTATCAATGCCCCCAGCGGTGACAATCATGCCTTCACCGGCAATCACTTCAGTCCCGGCGCCCACAGGGATATCCACCCCAGGTTGTATATCAGGGTTACCCGCCTTGCCGATGGCTGAAATATAACCGCCCTTGATGCCGATATCCGCCTTGACGATGCCCCAGTGATCAATAATCAGGGCATTGGTGATCACGGTATCCGCCACCTCGCTGGCCAGGCCCTGCCCCTGCCCCATGCCGTCACGGATCACCTTGCCGCCACCGAATTTCACTTCCTCACCATAGAGGGTGTAGTCTTTTTCCACCTCAGCCCAAAGCTCAGTGTCTGCCAGACGGATGCGATCTCCCACGGTGGGACCGAACATTTCGGCATAGGCCTGCTTGTCTATCTTGACGCTCATTCCAATGCTCCCATTACCTTGCCAGCAAACCCATACACCTTGCGTAGCCCCGCCAGCGCCACCAATTGCACCGTGCGGGTCTGGCCTGGCTCAAAACGCACAGCCGTTCCAGCCGCAATATCCAGCCGAAAACCATAGGCCAGCTGCCGATCAAAGGACAAAGCCTCATTGGTTTCATAAAAGTGATAATGCGAGCCAATTTGAATCGGCCGGTCACCCGTATTGGCTACCTCCAGCGTGACCGTTTCACGCCCGTCGTTGAGCAGGATTTCGCCTGCCTCTATCTTCATTTCACCTGGGATCATGCTTATTGCTCCAGTGATTTTCTATATATTCTATTCACCATGCTGTCAGGCATAGTGCTGCAAACGTGGAGGGCAAGTCGCAAATCCAAAGACAGTACAATGAGTACGGCAAGGATTTGCAACGCCGCCATCCGCGTTTGCAGTGCTATGCCTCATGGGATGGGTTGGTGGACGGTGACTAATTTAGTTCCGTCCGGGAAAGTCGCCTCAACCTGGATGTCAGGAATCATTTCCGCCACCCCCTCCATCACATCATCGCGCGTCAGCAAGGTGGCGCCATATCCCATTAACTCAGCCACTGTCTGTCCATCACGCGCGCCTTCCATAATGGCGGCGGAAATATAGGCAATCGACTCAGGATAATTGAGCTTGAGGCCACGCGCCTTGCGCCGCTCCGCCACTAGTGCAGCAGTAAAAATCAGCAGTTTGTCTTTTTCTCTTGGGGTTAATTCCATGGCTACATTCTTAAATGGGTTATCTCAAATCCTGGACGAAAACTCAGGTGTTCCAGATACGCGGCCTGACTGCGGCACGCCCGGCATACCAAGGCCTCAGCAATTGCCATAGACGCTCGAAATATTGCTTGGCCGCCTCTGAAGAGCTGCCTATATAACGTGCTGAAAATATCTCAGGCAAGGCAGTGACACCATATTGTGACTCCTGGTCTGCTTCTATCATGCGACAGGCTTCCAGTACATCTGCGGGCACTGTCCCTGCAGCCACCACTAGGCTAGCACTCACAGGAAAACCTCGCAAACCAGCTACCGATTTTAGAACGCGACTTTGAGGATGCAAAAACATGCGTTCATTCCAGATCAGGCGCTGATCACGCCGGATGCTCAATCCTTGCTGCAGCTCACCTTCAGACCATGCTTCACCACGTGCCTGTCGGCCAAAACACAGGATCTCCCAACCACAGAACACTGCATCACCCTGCAATACGATCTCCGCAGAAAACCCAACACTAGAACCATCAAACAGGATGTTCTCCTGCGGCAACCACTCCAGGCTGGCACCTGGCTCCAAATCGAACTTGAGCTGCTGGCTGGCCGCCTGGCCATTGGCTTTGTACCACTTGCCTGCCCCCGGCGTCGTCAGCAATGCCTGTGCGCCCTGCTTCAGACTGGATTGCAGCAACAACTGGTCACCGCCAGCCACGCCGCCCGGTGGGTGAATAATGATGCCGTGACAGACTTTATCCCCTTCTGGGTACAGCATTTTTTGCACAACCAATGGACCTGTATGTCGCTTACCCACCAACGTTGTTCTCTCCCGCTGCAGCGAGAAATCCAGCGCCAGCGAGGCAAACCAGCGTTTGTCCAACCTAGTCATCATGCTTGTTTCAACATCATCCATGGGCAGCATCCTGCCATAAAAACACCTGCATCTAGCACTCAATCATGGATTATCTGGTTTTCTCCACTTTCAAAACAATCTAACGGCCAGTGAAACTGGTGCTGGCAAGGCGCGCGACACGCAAACAATAAATGACTAAGCGCAACGCCGCCAGCAGGCTGTTTTGTTTGCTTTTATACGGACAAATAGCCTTTGATCTTGGCCGCGTCTACTTCGCTACGCTTGTTCTCATGGATGAAATTACCCTTGTCGATCACGATAATACGATCAGCAATTTCCATGGTAAAACTCAGCACTTGTTCAGACACGATGATGGTGATTTCACGCATCTTGCGTATTTCATTCAGCACCTTGGCGATATCCTTGATGATGGATGGTTGTATGCCCTCGGTGGGTTCATCCAGCAACAAGACCTTGGGGTTGGTCACCAACGCACGGGCGATTGCCAACTGCTGTTGCTGTCCCCCTGAAAGGTTGCCACCCTTGCGGTTACGCATATCGTAAAGCACGGGAAACAGGGCGAAAATATCTTCTGGAATCTCACGATTCCTGGATTTTTCCAGGCCGGTCTCGATATTTTCCTGCACAGTCATGGTGGGGAATATCATGCGTCCCTGAGGCACATAGGCCAGGCCTTTGGCCACACGTTGATAGGTTTCATTGCCACCAATTTCCTGGCCATCCACCAGTGCTTTGTTGCTTTTGCTGGGTAAAATTCCCATCAACGACTTGAACAATGTCGTCTTGCCCATGCCGTTGCGGCCCATGATGGCAAGGGTTTCATTTTTTTCTGCCTTGAAACTGATGCCATGTATGACTTCACTCTGGCCATAGCTTACTGTCAGGTCTTCAATCTCTATCATTTTGCTATCCTTTTCTATCGGTAGTTCTGGGCTGGCAGTGCCACTCAGGCACCGCCACGGTGTTAATGACCCAGATAGACCTCAATGACCTTTTCGTTGGCTTGTACTTTATCCATGGCACCTTCCGCCAGAATCTTGCCCTGATGCAATACTGTTACCTTATGGGCGATTTTCTTGACGAACTCCATATCATGCTCAATCACGATCACCGATCGGTTCTGGCAGATACGGTTCAACAACTCTGCCGTCTGGTCTCGCTCCTTGGCACTCATGCCTGCCACAGGTTCATCCAGCATCAACAGTTCAGGTTCCTGCATCAACAGCATGCCGATTTCCAGCCACTGTTTCTGACCATGGCTCAGCAATGCGGCCTCGGTATTCAGGATGTCTTCCATCATGATTTCCCTGGCAATCTTGTGTACCTGTGCTACCACGGCTTCATTGCGCTTGAAAAACAGGCTGCCAAACACACCACGCCCTTTGGGATATGACACCTCCAGGTTCTGGTAAACCGAGAGATTTTCATAAATTGAAGGCGTCTGGAACTTGCGTCCCACCCCGGCCCGCACAATTTCATGCTCGGAAAGCTTGGTCAGCTCACGGTTCTTGAACTTGATAGATCCGGAGCTGGACTTGGTCTTGCCGCAAATCAGGTCAAGCACGGTGGTCTTGCCTGCGCCATTCGGTCCGATCACTACACGCAACTCGTTCTTGTCGATGTACATATTGAGCTTGTCCACCGCCTTGAATCCATCAAACGACACGGTCAGGTCTTCCACTGCCAGTACAAAATCGGTGTTACTCATGCTTTTACCCCCGCTTCCTTGATTTCAACCGCTGTGACTGCTGCTACCTGAGCGGTCTTGGGTGTTGGACTTTCTTCTGACAACTTGCGCAGGAAAGGCACTTTCTTGGCATATTTTTCGTAGACGCCAGCAATGCCGTTAGGGAAGAACATCACCACCGCAATGAAGAGCCCCCCCATCAGGAACAGCCACAACTCAGGATAAGTCTCGGAGAACATGGTCTTGCCAAAATTCACCAGCAAGGTGCCATATACCGCACCTATCAGCGACATGCGTCCACCAACTGCTGCAAAAATCACCATCTCGATCGAAGGCACAATGCCGATGAAGGTGGGTGACATAAAGCCCACTTGCAGGGTAAACATCGCACCACCAATCGCTGAGATCATGGCAGCCAGGCAGAAGATGAAAATCTTGAAATTGGACACGTCATACCCTGAGAAACGTACCCGCTCTTCCTTGTCTCGCATCGCAAGCAACAGCATGCCGAACTTGCTGCTAAGCACGTAGCGGGACAACAGGATGCAGGCAATCAACAAACCGGCATTCACGTAATACAGCACATACTTGGCACTATCGGTGCGGATATCCCATCCCAGCATGGTCTTGAGGTCAGTAATCCCATTGACGCCACCGGTATATCCCTGCTGACCCACAATCAGAATACTCAGGATCAAGGCTATAGCCTGGGTGATGATGGCAAAGTAGACCCCACCCACCCGACGCTTGAACATGGCAAACCCAATCAGGTAAGCAAAGAATGCTGGAATCACCAGGATGGCCAGAATAGTCAGAGGCAAGCTCTTGAACGGCTCCCAGAACCACGGTAGTGAAGTCAGCTGGTTCCAGTCCATGAAATCCGGAATACCGGGGGTGGACTGAATGGCAGTGCTCACAGGATCAGAAGCTTCAAGCTTGAGGAACATGGCCATGCCGTAGCCACCAAGGCCGAAGAAAATGCCCTGTCCCAGGCTCAATATCCCGCCATTACCCCACAACAACACCAGGCTGACTGCCACAAAGGCATAAGTCAGGTATTTGCCAATCAGGCCAATACGGAAGGGATCCAGCCCAAGTGGCAGCACGATCATGATAAAGACAGCAAGAATAGCAAGGCCTATCGCCCCCTGCCTGCCGCCCAACATTTTATTTAGAGTGTCGCTCATGTGTGTTCCCCTTACTTACGGACTTTGGATGCAAACAAACCTTCAGGACGCATCATGAGGATGCCGACGATCACCATCAGTGTCGCGACCTTGCCCATGGAGCTGGTCATGAAGAATTGCAGGATGGATTGCGCCTGGGCAATACCAAATGCGGAGGCGATGGTACCCATGATGCTGGCAGCGCCACCAAACACCACGACCATGAAGCTGTCGACAATGTAGAGTGAACCTGTCGTGGGCCCGGTCGAGGCAATGGTCGTGAACGCTGCACCTGCCACGCCGGCAATCCCACAGCCCAGCGCAAAGGTGACACGATCCACCTTCTTGGTATTGATACCGACAGCACCTGCCATGACCCGGTTTTGCACCGTGGCACGTACACGCAAGCCCCAGCGGGAGCGGAACATAAAGAGATAGACACCGACAGTCACCACCAAGGCAAGACCGAGTACGAACACCCCGTTGATCGGGATATCAATGTCCGGCGTTGGCTGGAAAGAGCCCATGAGCCATTCAGGCAACACAGCGCTGACTTCCTTGGCGCCAAAGGTGGAACGGAAAATTTGCTGCATCACCAGGCTCAATCCCCAGGTGGCGAGTAGTGTATCCAGCGGTCGTTTATATAGATGCCGTATCAGGGCAAATTCGACCAGATACCCAATAATGAACGCAATGATAAATGCGATGACAATCGCAAACAGGAAGTAATAGTTCACAATTCCGTAAGTCTCGGCAACCTTGGAAAGAAACACGGTGGTGTAGGCGCCTATCGCCATAAATTCACCATGGGCCATATTAATCACGCCCATTTGGCCGAAGATAACCGCGAGGCCAAGTGCCATCAGGAGAAGAACGCTGAACAGGCTTAACCCCGAGAAAGCCTGCATGACAACGATATTGCCTATCTCTGCCATTGAATAATCAAACATAATCGGCCTCCAGCCTTTTACTTACTTACGAAGATGAATCCATGCTGCGATGAATCTTGTGTTACTCGCCACAACAACCCCTTCTGGGGCTGCTGTGGTATTTCACTTAATTAAACGCTAAACGCTTATTGATAACCCTTTGGGAATGGATCAGGTTTGATCAGCTCAGACTCGTAGACCACTTCAGCCTGGCCGTTAGCCAGCCACTTGCCCACACGCAGCTTGCTTTCCAGGTGGTGGTTAGGATCAACCTTGACGTACCCTTCAGGCGCTGCTTTCAGCTCGTAGCCAGGCAATGCTGCAGCGGCTTTGTCTACATCAAAGCTACCTGCGCGTTCAACTGCCGCTTTCCACAACCATGGGCCAAGATAAGCCGCTTGTGTCACGTCACCAATCACAGACTTAGGTCCCCACATTTTCTTGAACTCGGCAACGAATTTCTCGTTGTTTGGATTCTTCAAGGACTGGAAGTACTTCATCGCAGAGTAGAAACCCTCCAGGTTTTCACCACCAATGCCCAGGACTTCATCCTCAGTCACGGAAATGGTCAGCATGTTCTGCTTCTTGGAGTTAAGGCCAGCCGCATTGAGTTGCTTGAACCAGGCCACGTTACTACCACCTACCACCGCAGCGTAGATCACATCAGGCTTCTTCAGCTTGATCTTGTTGATGACAGAACCGAACTGGGTATCCCCCAGGGCGATGTACTCTTCACCGACCACTTTGCCGCCCAGCTTCTGCTCAATGTGCTTGCGCGCAATCTTCATGGAAGTGCGTGGCCAGATATAGTCAGAACCAATCAGGTAAAAAGTTTTTGCCTTCTTTTCCTTGGCTATCCAGTCCAGACCTGCAAGAATCTGCTGCGTCGCTTCCTGACCGGTGTAGAACACATTCTTGGATTGCTCCAGGCCTTCATAGAACGTCGGGTAGAACAGCAAACCGTTTTCTTTTTCAAATACTGGCAGCACCGCTTTACGTGAAGCAGAAGTCCAGCAGCCGAATACTGTCGCCACCTTGTCGTTCACCAGTAATTTCTTGGATTTCTCGGCAAACGTTGGCCAGTCACTGGCGCCGTCTTCCTGAATCACTTCAATCTTGCGGCCCAGTACGCCGCCCATGGCATTGATCTGGGCAATCGCCAGTTTTTCTGCCTGGATGGAACCCGTTTCGCTGATCGCCATGGTGCCGGTTGAAGAATGCAGGATACCGACCTTGACTGTGGTATCAGTCACTGCCAGCTTGGTGGTATTGACCTTGGCAGTGGGGAAATCAGCCGCAAAAGCGCTGCCGGAAATCATGCCTGCGGCAAGCAAGGCCCCCATAAGGGCGCCGGTTTTCGTGATGAAATGGCGTCTAGTGTTGTTACTCATCAGATTTCTCCTGAAATTAAAAACTGCAAAAAATTAAGGTATTCAAAAGCGCTTGGTAATGTGCATCATCATGTGAGAGCAATGCCGAATGCCACTATCAAATGATGCTATGCATATTTCTCAATCCGGTGTGATCAGCGCGTTTCGATAGCAAGGCGCAGTGACGAAGACAGTACGCCGAGTACGCCAAGTAACTGCAACACCGCTAGCGGAAGACGCTGGTCACACCTAATGTCCCAACATCCAGGGACGGGCCGTTTTCTTGGTCTGCATCTGCAATAGGCTTCCTTTCTCTTTTGCATTGGCTCCCTGAGCGGAACTGGGTTTAGCGCTGGACGAACTACACGTATGAGCCCCTGCACATCCGCAACTAGAACGGCGGGTAGACCTGGGTTCATTGGCAGATTTCTCGTTGCGTTCGTGCGCACTACGCTGTGCCTTGCCAATAATCGCCAGACGTGGCGCTGAGAGAATGCGCTCGCTTAACTCGCCGCAATCCGGACAGATTGTGGGTGAACTCGATTCACTCATTTTCCCCAGGGCGGCAAATACACCGCACTCATCACATCTGTATTCATACATTGGCATGGCTCACTCCCTTTGCTTAACCACTGGATTTAAGAAGTCTTGGCGACATCAATCTCGCCGCTAATGACCTTGATCGGTCCATTCGCATTTGGCTTCAGGTCAAAATCAAAGATCTCTGTCGGCAACCACAAGGTCGCGCAGGCATTCGGGATATCGACAATGCCGCTGATATGCCCTTCCACCGGCGCAGTACCCAGAATGGATACGGCTTGCTCACCGCTGTAACCAAATTTCTTCAGATATTCAATGGCATTCAGGCAAGCCTGGCGATAAGCCACATGCACATCCAGATAATGCTGCGTGCCTTTCTCATCAACAGAGATACCTTCAAAGATTAGGTAATCACGATAGTTAGGGGTCAATGGACTGGGCTGGAACAATGGATTCTTGATGCCATACTTCTTAACCCCATCCTTGATCAGCGCCACTTTGATATCCAGATAACCGGCCATCTCGATCGCGCCGCAGAACGTGATTTCTCCGTCACCTTGCGAGAAGTGCAGGTCACCCATGGACAGGCCACCATCCTTGACATAGACCGGGAAAAACACACGGGAACCCTTGGTCAGGTTCTTGATATCACAGTTACCACCGTGTTCACGTGGAGGCACGGTACGCGCGCCTTCCTTGGCCGCTGCGGATGCTTTATCTCCTTGCAGGCGACCCATTAATGCCGCCTTTTCATTGGGTGGCAACGCCAATGCAGGAACACGATCCGCATCGGTAGCAATCAGGTCGGCTTCACGTTTGTTCCAGGTTTCGAGCAAGTCGCGGGAAGGCAGGCAGCCAATCAACCCTGGGTGCATGATGCCGGCGAACTTCACATTCGGCACATGACGTGAGGTAGTGTAGATACCGTGGAAATCCCAGATGGTCTTTGATGCCTCAGGATAGTGATCAGTCAGGAAGCCACCGCCATTGTTCTTGTCGAACAGGCCGTTGAAACCCCACTGTTGATCTTGCATGGTGCCTACATCAAGAATATCCACCACCATCAGGTCGCCAGGCTCAGCGCCTTCAACCCCAATCGGGCCACTCAGGTAATGCACCTGCAGCAAATCCACATCCCGGATATCATTGGCGCTGTCATTATTGCCAATCTGACCACCGGTCCAGTCCATGCACTCGACCCGGAACTCATCACCAGGCTTGACCATCGCCACCATAGGCAGATCAGGGTGCCAGCGATTATGAATCTGGCCATCCTGCTCCCAGGCGGGCTTTTCAAAATCCAGCTTAATCAAGGTTTTCATCTCTATATCTCCTTACCCTTAAACACTACTTTCAACAGCCGCCATCCTTCAGGTGACGGCTGTCACCCAACTAGAATTGCAACTGCAGACCCACAGTGAACTTGTCGATATCACTTGCATTTTCAGTTTTGGTTTTGGTATAAACCGTGCTGATACGTGCGTTGTGACCGTCAATGATGTAGTTCAGGCCAAGGTCGTACTCTTTAGTATCAGGGTTGAACAAGGTGCCGCTATCCGCGCTGAACTTCTGGTAGCGCGCATATGGCTGGAACTTGCCCCAGCCCACGACATCAGGGAACAACCAGGACACCAAGCCCAAGTAAGCCTTACCAGACTTCGCACCAGCCGCATCAGCATTCACTGCGGTCTTGCTGAAGTCGTACTTGTAAGCCGCGCCTTCAACGTTCAGCACGCCAGCGGTGAATTTCTTCTCCAGCAAGGCATCGATGTTGTAAGCGAGGTAGTCATCGCTGGCACCGACCTGGCCTACTGCATCCTTCTGGTACATCCCCACCAAGGCGACGGAGAGCACATCCTTACCGTAATAGGTACTACTGGTGTAATAAGCAGGGTCATTACCGGCATCCCAGAAGTCATACTGCAGACGACCGCTATACATCAGGTTGTCAGAGCGATTGGGGTTGAGTGCGCTGTTGCCATTGAAGGAAGAAGCACGGTTACCTTCATAGGCACCCACGGAGTACACAAGATGTTTGTCCAGCAACTTACCCCAGAGAGTCACACCAATATCACGGCCAACAAACTTGTTCTGGTAACGAGACGCGACACCAGGGTAGGACCATGCATTCAGATAGAACGGACCATCCAGATTGGCCCGGTCAGTTGGTGGCAGTAATTGCCCCATCCAGATATTGAATTCATCCATGAACTCAAACTGGACATAAGCATCCAGCGTACTGATATCACTCTTACCACTGCCATCATTCGTGGTTGTGAATGTATTGAAGGTACCTTTGATGTACTTGTTTAAAGATGCGCTGATATAGATACGTGCATCATCAACATCAAAATCCTTGGAACGTGAGCTGCCATTCGGCGCCGCATCTTCAGTACTGGTAAATGCTGTACGAATACCCAAACCGATACTGATGGACTTGTCTTCACCAAAAGTGATGGTGCCCGCTGCTTGTGAGCTCATCGATGGCAGTGCGGCAGAAGTTGCCAATGCCACCAACAACGCACACTTTTTCATCTTGAATTTCATTTCCCGACCCCTTTATTTAAGTTTCACTAAAAACTGCAAACTGGAACGGAGGCAATACCCGTCAAATCTTTCGTGTTGCTAGATTAGCCAGAGAGGGGCTTTGCTTAAATACGTCATATTGCGTACATGACGTTTTGAGGGGTCGTGTTAATTTGGCCGTGTCCTATCAACAGGCAGGCAAACGCCTGAAAGCTGAAACATATGAACAAACCGGCAATCAAAACCTTATATATAGCGCTTGCAAGCAGTGTGTTTATCGCAGGATGTGGTGGTGAATTTGCATATAAACGCGGCGCTGGCACCAATGACCTGGATCAGGCGAGAAAAACCTGTCAGGCAAGCGGCCATGAAGGACAAGCCTTTGCCAAGTGTATGGAAGACAGTGGCTGGATATTCCAGAATGCTGCAGATGATGGCGAAGAAGCAGACCCGGTGATCAAGGCGTCATTCAAAAATGACTACCGCAATAACGTTGCCGTCACCGAGGAAGTTGTGCCAGTGACTTCAAGAGCAGGAACAGTGGCAGCTACATCAGCACCAAAGAAAACCACCAATCCCATGGATGTCTTTATTGTCAGCTCCTGGTGGAAAACTGGCAGAGGCGCAGATGCCCTGAAGGGTGACATCAATACATGTGCCACCCAGCTCGGGCCTGAACATCAGCCTGACATGTCAGGCAAAACCACCAAGGCCACGCGTGGCCTACTGCTGTGTATGAAAGAGCTGGGCTGGAAGGCGCTACAAGCCCGAAGTGATTAGAACAGCAAAATCCAAGCACACTGCCCACAAAATCTGTGGGTAAGTGTGTGGGCAGTCTGGGGATTGGATAGCTAAGCGGTTGACTACGCTTGGTGAAAGTAAAAGTGCTTACGAATCGCGCATAAGGACTTTTAGGCGCGATCCCGGCATTATTGATATTTGCGGAACTGGCCGACGACGACGCCGAATATCTCGAAATCATCCTTGGGCTTGATGACAGGGAATTCCTTGTTGGCTGGGATCAATACGAACTGACTGCCTTCCTTGCCCAGGGTCTTGAGGGTGAATTCCTTGTTGAGGATGGCCACCACAATGTCACCCACATTGGCAAAGGCACGCTTTTCTACAATGACCACATCCCCATTGAATATACCTGCATCTTTCATGGAATCGCCACGCACCGTGATCAATACCGTCTGCGATGGTTTTTCAATCAGGAAATCATCAATGCCCATGGTATCCAGGCTATCGCCATAAGCAGGCGTGGCAAACCCCGCCTGCACTGTGCTCTCGGCCAGAATACGCTCAAAGAAACGCCTACCCGGTTTAAGCCGCTTGTCCGGCGCATAATCAATAAAACCCTGTAGCTTGAGGCGCGCCACAAAGGAGGTCACCGCATTTTTGGATTTAAACCCAAGCAATTGCGCCACATGGCTGAATGTCGGCAATGTCTTGTGTTCTGCGAAGTAGTCCTGGATTTTGCCCAGGTACTCAAAGTCTTTATCTTGTCCCATAAGCATTAATTTACTGTACGAATGTACAAAAAGTCAATCCCTATTCTTTAAATTAATCTAGCGGCCATACATCCCGCTATAATTGATAATAGTTATCATTTTTCAACTTGACTGTCATGAATTCTCCCAGCGTCTCACCATCGTCACACTCTTTGCATACCCTTTACCAGCAGCATCATCACTGGCTGGTGCAATTATTGAGGCGCAAGCTGGGCAATATCGAGCAGGCTACCGATCTGGCACAAGACACTTTTGTTCGCATTATTGCTGCAAACCAGTATCAGGAGATCCGCGAGCCTCGCGCCTACCTGACTACTGTTTCCAGCCGCCTGATTGCACATCACTTCCGCAGGCACGCGTTGGAGCAAGCCTATCTGGATGCTCTGGCTTCACACCCCGAAATCACCAGCCCATCACCAGAAACTGTGGCGCTAGTGGTGGAAGCGCTGGCTGCCATCAGTCGTGTACTGGATGGATTGCCCCGCCCGTACGCGTGAAATTTTTCTGCTGGCGCAATTGGATGGCATGAAATACGTGGATATCGCTGCCCAGATGCAGGTATCAGTCAATGTGGTGCAGAAAGCCATGATCAAGGCTTTCCAGCATTGCTACAGTGCAGTGTATGCAAACTGATCACAATATCATGCAACCCCTTTTTACTCCGCTCCACACTGATACCACCGCTATCTCCGCAGATATCATTGAACAAGCAGCCACCTGGATGGTACGTCTGCAGGCAAGTGAATACTCCGAGAATGAACAGCATCAGCATGGTGAATGGCTGAGCGCCAATAGCCTGCATTTAATTGCCTGGCAACGTATGCAAGGACTTGCGCAAGATATACAGGCAGGCCCCCACCTGACTTCTGCCCCCATCGCCAGACAGGCATTACTCAGTACAGACGGCAAACAACGCCGTATGGTGCTGAAGTCCATTGCAGGCATCAGCATGGCGGGCACTAGCGGCCTGCTTGCATGGCATCAATTACCATGGTCATCATGGATGGCAGATCACCGCACTGCCACCGGGGAGCAGCGCCAGATCATGCTGGCCGATGGCACCGCATTGATGATGAACACCGACAGTGCGTTGGATGTGGCATTCTCAGAACAAGAGCGCCGGATTACCTTGCACCATGGGGAAATATTAGTAACAACGGCAAAAGATCAAAGACCGCTGAAGATCGTGACCAGCAATGGCACCATCGCTCCAGTCGGCACACGCTTCACTGTACGCCACGAAGATATCAAACCGACTCGCGTCATGGTGACTGAAGGTGCGGTGCGCTTGCAGCCACGCAATAGCAGCAATAGCAAAATCCTGGATGCAGGCATGCAGGCTGTATTCACCAGCCAAGAAAGCACGCTACCAACCCCGCTCACCAACGCCGACATGGCCTGGACCTCCGGCATGCTGGTGGTGGAACGCGTCAAACTCTCTGCGTTCATTGAGGAGCTGAACCGCTATCATCGTGGCAAACTAAGTTGCGCAGATGATGCAGCCAATCTGCTGATGAGTGGCGCATATGCAGTACAGGATATCCAGGCCGTGATCACACTATTGCAGGAGACCCTGCCACTCAGGACGCATTACGTTACTCGCTACTGGATCACGTTGCACCATTTGTAAAAATTTTTTGTTTTCCGTGGCAGGTTTTCCACTCCTGCGCATCAAGTAAGGCATAAGCACCTGAAACAAAGGCTGCCATCAACTTGAATCACAGGGAGAACCATATGGCCCACACGCCATTTCTCAAGAAAAAACTCACGCATGCCATCCTGCTGGGGCTAACTATGGGTATACAGTTATCCAATACGGCACTGACACATGCCGCCGAGCAAGAAGCCAATGCGGCCATCCAGCAGTACAACATCCCAGTCGGCACCGTGGACCAGGTACTGGGAGAATTCGGCCGACGCTCTGGCCGCATGGTTGCCATCGACCCGGCATTGACGGAGGGCCTGCATAGCAAAGGACTGAAAGGCCAATACACAGAACAACAAGCCCTTTCGATACTTCTGGTTGGCACAGGGCTGGAAATAATTGCGGCGGACAATGGTGGCTACCGCTTGAGAAAGGCTAGTAAACTCACTGAAGGTCATACATTCACAACAAACCCCAGCAGCAGATTGCCGGAAATAAGCGTAAACGCTACTACAGCATCTGAAACGGCCACGAGCCCAGTCCCCGGATATGTCGCAAAACGCATCGCCTCTGCCACAAAAACCGATACCTCCCTGCTCGAAAGTCCGCAATCCATTTCCATCATCACTCGCGAGGAACTCACCACACGTAATGTACAGCGGGACGGGGATGCCCTGCGCTATACGGCAGGCGTCATCAGCGATGAATTATGGCAATGATGTTCGTCCGGGATTTGATATAGGTTCTATTCGAGGCTTTGACCCTTCCACCACTGGCATGTACCGCGATGGTTTGCGTGAATTTAATGGCTTGTGGAGCAGGCTTTCCACCGATATCAACATGGTAGAACGTGTGGAAATCCTCAAAGGCCCATCTTCCGTACTCTATGGTCAAAGCGAACCCGCAGGTGTCATCAACAAGGTAAGCAAGCGTCCGATTGACACTCCAATACACCAGGTGGAAATTCAGGCTGGCAATTACAACCGTTATCAAGGCAGCATTGACCTGGGTGGACCACTAGATAGTGACGGCAAGGTACTTTATCGCCTGGTCGGCATGGTGAGAGATAGCGAGACTCAATACAAATACGATCAAGATCACCGCAGCCAAGACAATCGTGAGTTATTGGCCCCTTCAATCACTTTCAAGCCCTCGGAGAAAACCAGTTTAACGCTGCAAGCAGAATATCTGCATGCGAAAACCGGGGTTTCAGCTCAAGTTGGCACTGCCAATCGTGTCAGTAAAATAATGATTGGCGACTATAGTTACGACAAGAATGAACGCAAGCAATACTCAATAGGCTATCTGTTCGAGCATCAACTGAGCCCAACCTGGACTTTCAGGCAAAACTTCCGCTCAAGCAAGGTAGATTTTCAATATGCGCGTATGGGGGATGATAGTCTAAATGGGTCTTTGCTAAGCCGTAGCAAGAGTTATATTGATGAGCAGTTGAATGGCATAGCCCTGGATAACCAGGCACAGGCCAAGTTCAATACTGGCGCACTCTCCCACACGCTGCTGATGGGCATTGATTTCCAGCGTTCTGCCTATACATTGAGTGACGGGGATGCTGTAGATGCAGCTGATACTCTTGATATCGGCAATCCGGTGTATGGTCGATACATTGCCAGACCTGCATATACCTCTATCAACTCAAGCGCAATCAGGCAAAGTGGGATTTATCTGCAAGACCAGGTGAAAGTGGGGGACCACTGGGTATTCACGCTGGGAGGACGTCGTGACTGGGCAAAGATAGACAGGAGCAACAAACTCACGGGAGTTAAGGGTGATGAACAAAAGGATCAGGCCAGTACTTACCGCCTAGGCCTTGCCTACGTATTTGATAACGGCTTTGCCCCCTATGCGAGCTATGCGGAATCCTTTAACCCGAGCGCAGGTGTCGATGGCAATGGTAAAACGTTCAAGCCTACCACCGGCAAGCAATACGAAGCCGGGGTACGCTATATGCCAGCGAACAGTCAAAGCCTTTTTACTTTCTCGGTTTTTGAGATCACACAGCAAAATGTGGTGACTTATTCCAATACTGGTGCCTTTCAAACTGGTGAAATCCGCTCGCGTGGTGCTGAGCTCGAAATCAAGACAGCACTGTCTGACAATATGAACCTGATCACGGCACTTACTTATAACGACGTGGAGGTCACCAAGACTGGGGGTATAGGGATAGGCAGTAAAGGTGACAGTCCTGTGTATGTACCGCGTGAGGGTGCTTCAGCATGGCTGGACTACAACATCTCAACCGGCCCACTCGCAGGGCTCGGTATAGGCGGAGGGGTACGCTATACAGGGGAAAGCAATGGCGGCAACCCTTGGGGTGAAAGCTACACAAACAGGTCATATACCCAGTTCGATGCCATGCTCAACTATCGCTACCAAACACAATGGAGATTTTCTCTCAATGCAAACAATATCCTTGATAAAGAGTACACCGTGTGTGGCTGGGGATCCTGCACCATGGGGTATGCCCGCAGCGTAATTGCGTCAGCCCAGTATAATTTTTAGACAATTCAAAATAGGCATAAGCGCTGTTAGGGCTTATGCCTATTTTGATTTTGAATAATCTAGGTTGCTTTACCCCGCTTTGCTATCCCAGTATTTTCGTCCTGTTGCCCTGCCACCTGCTGCAGGAATTGCGCAACTTGAGTGGCACATTCCAGCGGAAACACAATCTCTTGCTGACGAATACTTTCCATTGCGGCATCCATGCCGACCACTGTCAGTTTCACTTCTTTGTACTCAGTCGTTTCCACGGAAATCATCGGACGATCCAGTATCACCATATTGGCGCTCTTGCGGCTATCAGTCATATACGCTCCTTGCAGAAAGGGGGCGCATGATAGCAAATTCAGAGCGTAGTTGTGTAGATTGCCCCTAGCAATGTGAGTTGTATGCTAATAACAAATAATTATATTAATACAATAAAACAATGGCATAATCTAATAAGTTATTTTATTAAATGCCTCACTCCATTGGTTAATACACTAAAACTTATTTCTGAATAAGTCCGCATCCCGACATGAATACTGAATATTTATATGTGCAGCATCATTCCTGGTTATTCAGTTGGCTGCGTCGAAAACTTGATTGCCATGCACAGGCTGCTGATATTGCGCATGATACGTTTCTCAAACTACTGATCAAACCATACAGCAAGGACTTGCAAGAACCACGTGCATTTTTGCTGACCATTGCCCGCGGTTTGGTAGTAGACCACTGGCGTCGTGAAGACTTGCATCATGCCTGGCAGGAAGCAATGGCAGGCATTCCAGAGGACATCACACCATCGGTAGAGCAACAGCAAATTCTGCTGGCAACACTCCAGGCCATCGCCCGATTACTGGAAACACTCAAACCCAGAGTACGCGAGGCGTTCTTGCTGGCACAGTTAGAAGATAAACCCTATGCGGACATTGCCCGATATCTAGGGGTTTCCATCCGTACGGTAGAACGCTATATCGCTGAGGCATTGTATCAATGCTATCAATTACGCTTCAGTGATGAGTAATGCACCCCAATTACCAGCGCCTGATACAGCATTGGTAAAGCAAGCAATAGCGTGGCTGATCCAGCTTAAAAGCAAAGAAAATGACCAAGCCACCCTCACTGGATGTATAGCATGGCGCCAATCTAGCTCAGAGCATGAGCTGGCCTGGCAACGTGTCAACTTGATGCTCGGCGAAATGCAGCAAGACTTGAATGGCATACCAGATGGCATCCAGGTCAGCCAGGTGATGCAAAACACCATGCGGCACATGCAAAAACGCCGCAGTATCAAATTGCTGGCACTTGCCGCCATCGCAGGCAGCACTGCATTGATGACACGTGAAGTCATGCCTTGGCAGCCATGGTTGTCGGATTACCACACCACTACTGGTGAGCGGCGTAGCATGATGCTGGCGGATGGCAGCGAACTTTTCCTGAATACTGACAGCTCGGTGAATATCAGCTTTGATGAACATCAGCGACTGATTATATTGAACCAGGGTGAAATCATGATCAAAACAGGTTCTGATTCCAGCTCACCACGAAACAGGCCATTACGCGTGCAAACCCGGCATGCAATGCTTGAAGCCATCGGCACCCAGTTTGTCGTGCGCCTGCAACAGGACACCACCTTACTCAGCATGCAACAAGGCAAGGTGTCCATGATGCCTGCAGCCTTCCATGCACCTCAAAAAATTGCCGAGGCAGGACAGGATTACCTGATTTATCAGGACCGCCTGGATTCGGTCCAGCTACCTATGGAGGCAGACAGCTGGACCCTGGGAGCCCTGGTTGTGAAGGAAATGCCCCTGGCTGATTTCCTT
The DNA here is from genome assembly GCF_020532675.1 of Methylobacillus gramineus. GTDB lineage: Bacteria > Pseudomonadota > Gammaproteobacteria > Burkholderiales > Methylophilaceae > Methylobacillus > Methylobacillus gramineus. The sequence goes on from NZ_JAJAVE010000001.1 coordinate 1,168,002, forward strand.
GCAGAGGTAGCCCGTTATCGCACTGGCCATCTTGGTTGCGATCCCAGCGTGGCAGATTTGCGTCTTTCCGGCGTATTCCAGCTTGACGACATAGACAAGCTGCTTGCCTTGTTGCCACATAAGCTACCAGTCGTCATCACCTATCGCACACGCTGGTGGGTCAATGTGGATCGCCGCGCCTAACTGAATTTATTTTGTCGGGTTTTGCCTTTTGGTTCGGCATAGATCATGTAAGGCAACTTTAGCCGTTCATGAACTTAAAGGGGAACTCATGCACCTAGCAACACCACCTATCCAGCAGCAGTATCGCGCCAGGCTGGCACTGAAGTTATCCAGCAGTTTGATTGCCATGGTATTAGGGCTATCGCTACCAATGGCATTACAGGCAGCAGACTCTGCCAGCACCAACCTACCGCATCAATACCAGATTGCGGCAGGCGACCTGGCCAATGCACTCAATCAGTTTGCCAAGCAAGTGGGTGTCAATATCCTGTTCACTCCCGAACAAACCCAACATCTGCACACCAATGGCTTGCAGGGTAGTTATAGCGTTGACTCCGGCCTGAACGCCCTGCTCAAGGGTACTGGATTAGCTGCAAAAAAAAGTGCTGCAGGTTACACCCTCGAAAAAGCAGTCTTGCCTAATGCAAGCAGCCCTCAATCGGCAGAATCCATTACCGCGGATGAAGAAGATGCGGCTAAAAACAATGCAGCAGCATTAGGCTTGGTGGTTGTTACCTCGCGTAATCGTGAAGAAATTGCGCAGGATATTCCTATCCCCGTTTCCGTAGTCGGTGCAGAAAAACTGGATCGCGAGCGTATCGTCACGATTGAAGACCTGACGCGTATCACGCCCGGCCTGACCGCGACTATCCCCAACTCCCGTCGATCAGGCATTTCCATTCGCGGGATTGGCAAAACCACGGTTAATGAAGCCATGGAAGCCGGTGTCGGCGTTATTGTCGATGATGTATATCTTAGCCATCCCGGCATGAGCTTCCTGGACTTCACGGACATTGACCGAGTCGAAGTCATGCGCGGGCCGCAAGGCACTTTGAAAGGCAAGAATACAACACTCGGGGTTGTCCAGTATGTTAGCAAGGAACCCACTTTCACTCGTCAGACTTATTTTGAAGGTGAAGTCGGTGCCAAGCAGAATGGCAGTGATTTCCCGGGGGCAATGCGCGCACGCGGTTCGATTTCGGATGCCCTGGTTGATGGCGTAGCAGCTTACCGGGCCTCGTTCTTCTTCGATAGACAGGAAGGCGATATAGAAAACATCAATCCCAACACCCTTACCGATCAACGATTCCACGAGCGTAACCGGCGTGGAGGAAAAGTCCAGTTGCTGATCACGCCAACAGAAGACTTCAGCGCCAAGTTCAGCGTGGACTACTCGGAACTATCAGAATACGGGAATACCCGTCCTTTCCAGGAAGACCCCACCACCTTTGCCACCGGTGCAAACAGGCCCATCAATTACAGCTCGCGCCTGGCCAGGGGATATTTCAATGGCTATCAACCCATCATCGGTTCCAAGGATAAGATCGACGTCGGCCAGGTGGAACCGGTGAAAACCAGGAATTACGGTGCATCTGCCAAGTTGGACTGGAACCTGGGATCTCATGTACTGTCATCGATCACCGCTTATCGTAAATATTCGTTCACTGGCATTAATGACCTGGACCAGACACGGTTTGACATTGCCTCGTTCGGTGCATTTGTAGACACCAAGCAATGGTCGCAGGAATTCCGTCTGGCTTCCGATATTGGCGAAGTTATCGATTACCAAGTCGGTCTGTTCTACCTGCATAGCGAAACCAACCAGATCAACCATACCCAGTACGGCAGCGATGCAGGCGCATTCTATGCCAACGCAGCTCAATACACTGCCCTGAGCGGCAATCCTTCCCTGCTAGGACAATCATTGAATGGCCTGAGATCATATAGCCGATTTACCCCAGAAACAGACAGTTATGCGGCATTTGGCCAAGTAAACTGGCACCTAAGCAAGAAAGCCACCCTAACCTTAGGCCTGCGCAACACCTATGAAATAAAGGACAGCACAGGCCAGAAGTGGACTGAAGGCAATGATGGTGGTTTTGGCAATGCTACTGCTGAAGCAATCCGCAGCAATGTAATAGGCAATGTATATGGGCGCCGTGATGGCGAAAAAATCAAGGACAACTCTGTTTCCTGGCTGATCAGTCCCAACTACAAAGTCAGCGATGACCTGATGTTCTACGCTTCCGCAGCAGGTGGAGAAAAATCTGGCGGCGTATCATTCATCACGGGTACCGGCCAGCCACTCAATGCTGATCCGGAAAAGGTATTGGACTTTGAACTCGGCTTCAAGGGCTTGTTCCTCGAGCGAAAACTGATGCTGAACACCAACTTCTACCGTACGCGTGTACGAGGTTACCAATCCACTACCACCGTGATTGATCCCTCCTCCACCAGCGGTTACAGCTCGCAGTTGGGCAATATTCCCGAAATCACCGCGACAGGTGTTGAACTGGAAGGCGCATACAAAGCCACAGACAGATGGACGTTCACTTTCGCTGGAGCCTACAACCGCGCCAAATACTCGGACTGGGATGGCGCAACTTGCCCAACAGAACTTAACCGCCCTATCACCAGCACATGCGACAACACAGGCAGGCAGATTTCTTCCGCCCCGAAACTGACGGGTATTTTTGGGTTCCATTACATACAACCGATCTGGGGAGGGCTGAAAGCGCAGGCATTCATGAGCACCGTCGTTCGCTCCAAGCAGAATCTTGACGGCCTACTTTCTGAATATGGTGAACAAGGGGGATATTCCGTCACGGATGGCGGCTTCGGCATCCTTGGTAGCAAAAAGGATAGTTGGGAGTTGAACGTCGTCGGCAAGAATATTTTCGACAAGGCCTATACGTCCAGTATCGGTTCATTTAACGCCACGATGCCCGTGCTATGGGACGGCCTAGGCCAGCGCCGCTACCTGGGTGTGGTATTCCGTACAAAGTTCTAGGCTCACTTCCCACACTTCCCCGGCAATATCGACAGGTGTCGGTATTGCCGGACTGACTGCAAGGACAACGTCATGACACAGTTCAAACAAAAACGTCGCCAGATTCTACAAGCCATCCCAGCAATGGCCTTACTCCCTTACAGCGGGCTCACAAAAGCAGCCCTTGAGACGACCAAAACCAAGAAACCCAATATCATCTTCATCATGGCAGATGACCTGGGGTATGCCGATCTTGGCGTCTATGGACAGACAGCATTTAAAACCCCGAATCTGGATAAAGTGGCATACCAAGGTCTGCGTTTTACCCAGGGCTATGCAAACTCCGCCGTGTGTTCAGCCACCAGGTTTGCCTTGATCACTGGCCGCTATCAATACAGATTGCGTGGCGGACTGGAAGAGCCCCTTGCCGGCAGGGAAAACCTCGGTTTACCTCCTGAGCATCCCACCCTGCCGTCACAGTTGAAGAAAGTTGGCTACAACACTGCCCTCTTCGGCAAGTGGCATCTGGGATCATTACCCACCTTTGGCCCGCTCAAAAGCGGCTATGACGTATTCTTTGGCAACTATAGCGGTGCTGTTGACTACTTCACGCATAAATATGGGGTTGGTGACGAGGTGCCGGGAGGTTTGTACGAAGGAGAGGTTCCAGTCAACGAGGTAGGTTACTACACAGACTTGATTGCCGATCACGCCAGCCAATACATTGGCAAGCAAACAGAAGCTACGCCTTTTTTCCTATCACTACACTTCACCGCCCCTCACTGGCCATGGGAAGCGCCAGGAGACGAGGCAGTTTCGCGCGAGATCAAGAACCTGTTCCACCTTGACGGTGGTAGCCTCGCCACCTATGGCAAGATGGTCGAAGCGCTGGATACCGCCGTGGGTCGCGTACTGGCAACACTGGAGAAACAGGGCCTGGCAGACAATACGATTATCGTATTCACCAGCGACAATGGTGGTGAACGCTTCTCCAATACCTGGCCGTTCAGCGGCCAGAAAACAGAACTGCTGGAAGGTGGCATACGCGTCCCGACTCTAGTGCGCTGGCCTGCGCGCATCAAGGCAGGACAAGTGTCCGATCAGGTCGCCATCAGCATGGACTGGTTACCCACCTTGCTCGCTGCGGCTGGCACAACACCAGACAGCCAATATGCACCAGATGGCGAAAACCTGCTGCCTATACTCTTGGGAGAGGCGGCTATCCGGCCTCGTCAGTTATTCTGGCGCTATAAAGGCCACGAACAGGCTGCTACACGTTCTGCTGATTGGAAATACCTGAAAATCAACGGTAATGAGTACCTGTTCAACCTGGCCAAGGATCCGCGGGAACGCGCCAATCTTGCTGCAAAACATCCTCAAGAATTGGCGCAACTCAAGGCGCAATGGCAAATCTGGAACAGCAAGATGCTGCCCATCACTGCCGATGTTCGCTCACATAGCGTGAATGGCGACATGCAGGCTGATCGCTATGGGGTGAAACCATAAAAGAGTGAAAACTGCATATCCTTGGATTCAAGGGTATGCAGCGTTGGCAATAGCAGCATATATTTTGAACAGGTTCTTAGCCTTGGTATGACTTTCCAGCACAATATCTCAGCCACTGTCCCGCATCACATGATTAGCTTTCATCACTCCCCTGCAAGCCCCGCTCAGCGCCAATCAACAGCAAAGTAAGCGGCTTGAGCATGGTGCCTACAGACATGGGCAAACATGAGAGAGCGCTGTCAAGCCATGAGTTGCATCATCAATGACGGCACAATATCCAATAACGCGAAAAACCAAAGCCGTGCTAATTTCGCACCGGCCGCGCAAGGCCAAGATGGCCGCGCAAGGTATTGTGTTCATAATCCCGACGAAACAGGCCGCGTTGCTGCAGGATGGGAATCACGTGGTCGACGAAATCCTGGACGCTGTCGGGCTGCACCGGAGGCATCAGGTTGAAACCATCAGCCCCGCCGTTGCGAAACCAGTGTTCCATCTGGTCGGCCACCTGCTCCGGCGTGCCGACCATGGTGCAATGCCCTCCTCCAGCCGCCAGCCTGCCCAATAGCTGGCGTACCGTAGGCTGCTCGGTGGCGATAATGCGCAGTACGGTGGCATAGCGTCCCTTGGGGCCGGCAAAATCCTCCAGTGGCGGTAATGGCGGCACTGGGGCGTCCAGTTCCCAATCCATGCAGTCCTGGTCGATAAACAATTGTAATTGCCGCAAGGAAGTCTCGGCAGGGAGCAGCTCATCCAGCGCCTGCCGCTTGGCACGTGCCTCTGCTTCAGTTGAGCCGATAAAGGTCACCAGTCCAGGAAGGATAGGCACATCCACCTGGCGGCCTGCGGCCTTGACCCTGGCCTTAACGTCGCTGTAATAAGCCTGTGCCGAGGGCAGGTCATAGGCCACCGCGTATATCGCCTCAGCATATTTCGCTGCCAGCGCGCGTCCATGATCAGAAGCACCTGCCTGGAACAGCACAGGATTACCTTGCGGCGGGCGCGGTACAGTTAACGGTCCATCCACGAGAAAATGCCCGCCCCTGTGGTTGATCTGGCGCACTCTGCTTTCATCCACATAATCCCCGGTGCGGTCATTGAGCAATGCGCCATCATCCCAGCTATCCCAGAGTTGCAGCACAGCCTGAATGAATTCCTCCGCACGGGCATAGCGCTCGGCATGATCAGGCATGGCCTCATAGCCGTGGTTCCTGGCCTCGACATCAAACATCGACGTCACCACGTTCCAGCCTGCGCGTCCCCCGGAAATATGATCGAGTGAAGCCATCAGGCGTGCAGCATGAAACGGCGTGAAGAATGTGCTGGAAATGGTGCTCACCAAACCGATGTGCTGGGTGACACGGCTGATGGCGGTGAGCATGGTCACGGGCTCCAGGAACCATCGCGGCCCATCCGTAATGTTGTTGGTAGCATGGCCGTCCGCAAAAAATACGGCATCCAGCTTGCCGCGTTCGGCCAGCTGCGCCATTTCCTCGTAATAGCGAATATCGCCCAGCCGCTCAACAGGGGAGTCCGGGTGACGCCAGGCGGCGTTGTGGTGGCCACAGCCGAACAGAAACAGGTTGATATGCATCATCGAAGAACAATAACCTTTGCAGGAAGTTTAATAAGAGCAGGCACTACGGAGGGCAATGAAATACGAAACGCAAACTCATACCGGCGCACAAAATTCAGTGAAACGACACGGCTAAGCACTTTGCCCCATGCGATAGCACATACTGCCAGGATAAGGTCGAGCAATAACGCCAGAAGAATGTTGTGATTCACCCTAATTCTTGACCAGGCCACCATCCACCACCAAATTCTGCCCGGTCACCGCACGCGACCAGGGCGAGGCGAAGAACAGCACCGCATCAGCAAACTCTTGCGGTGTAGTGACACGACGCAGGGGCGTGCTTGCCGCAATCAAGTCGAACACCGCCTCTGGCGTGGCAGCTGAGGCATCCGTTGTGCGCAACAGGCCGCCCGAGACCATATTCACCGTGATGCCATCTGGCCCAAGATCGTTCGACAGAGTGCGCGTAAGCGAAAGTAGGGCTGCCTTGGCCGCGGTGTAATCGTGATAAGGCACCACCGGGTTCTGAAACAGGTTGGTACCGATATTGATTACACGACCCCACCCCTGCGCGCGCATGCCAGGCAAAGCTGCCTGTACGATGTTGAGCGCGCCACGCACCACACCTTCAAACTGTTGTTGCAGGCTTTCCCAGCCCAGATCGGCAGCATGGGCACGTGCATCACCGTTGAACTTGAACTCCGGCAGGGCATTATTGACCACGGTCGTCACCGGCTGACCAAAATATGCCTGTGCCTGCGCCACCATCGCCTGCACGACAGAGGCATCACTCACATCAGCCTGGATGGCCAGCGCCCGCCCGGGAGCCTCATTGGCCAGGCTACTCGCCGCTTCTGCACTATGGAAATAATTGACGACGACCTTCGCGCCCTGATTGAGGAAAGCGCGGGCGATATGCTGGCCCAGCCCTCGCCCTGCACCTGTCACCAGGACGAGCTGTTCTTGAATGGGAAGTGATGATGAAGATGGATGGTTCATGTGAGTCCTTTGCGATAGCCATAGCAAAGGAATACATGGCAGAACAAGCTGCAACAGGCATTCCTCCGCCAGTATGATCTGGATCAGGTATACGGGTATGCTCTCAGCCCTGAAGAAACTGTTTCAACAGGGCACCCCGTGCCGAAAAGTTGAACCATAGCATGGAATATGCACGATTCACATCCAGAACAGTGTGAAAGTCGTTATAATCCGGCACCGGAACGGCCAAGCTATATTGGCCGTTTCCATCCTGGGGGAGCCGATGATGGCTGAGAAATGGGCGCGATAACAGCACCATGACCCTTAATACTTGATCCAGATCATGCTGGCGAAAGGAAGGAAGTAACGCATCAGGTTTGCGTACTCCTTGCCGTTCGTCGATTACAGGAGTCACCATAAGATGCTCAGTACACAAGCAGCCCTCGCCTGGCTCGTCCTCTTCGCCGCCATTTTCGCCATACTGGGCATGGCCTATTCACGCCGTTATCGCGGCAACCTCGAAGAATATATCGTTGCACGCAACAGCCAAGGCTCGCTCGCAAGCGTGATGGTGTTACTGGCATCGTCACTGGGTGCATGGATACTGTTCTCACCTGCACAGGCTGCCACCTGGGGTGGACTCGCAGCCGTCATCGGTTACGCATTGGGTGCCATGTCGCCACGCATTGCCATGATCCCGCTCGGTAAGCGCATGCGCGAGCTGATGCCCAATGGCCATTCGCTGACGGAGTTCCTTATCGCCCGCTATGGCAAGCCCATGTATCTGCTTGCGCTATCCATCATGCTGTTTTACCTGTTCATCGCCATGAGCGCCGAGATTACCGCGATTGCCAAGATGGTCACCTTACTCGCGCCCGTGCCGCTTTGGGCCACTGCTGCCATCGTGCTGGGCTTTACCCTGCTCTACACCATGTATGGTGGCCTGCGTGCTTCCATCTTCACCGACAAGGTGCAGATCGTCATCATCATCCCGCTGCTGGCCGCACTAGTGTTTATCGGCTGGCAGGTGACAGGCGGCATCGCGCCTGTTGCCGCGAAATTGCGCGAAACCGCGCCGCAGTTAATTGATCTGCACGATATCAATGGTATCAAGGCCGGGCTGACCTTTTTCGTCGCCATCCTGCTCACCGGCATCTTTCACCAGGGCAACTGGCAGCGCATTTATTCCGCCAAGGATATCCCGGCCATGCGCAATGGCTTTCTGCTGGGCGGCATCCTCGTGGTGCCGTTCATCTTCATCATGGGCCTGTTCGGACTGGCTTTCATGGCCATGACCCCGAATGGTGACAGCTCGGTTGCCCTGTTCAGCGTCGTGATGCCGACTATCCCGCTCTGGCTGGCAATTGCCCTGATACCACTCGGCATCTCACTGGTTATGTGCAGCGCCGACTCAGCCATCAGCGCCATTTCCAGTATTGTGGCAGTAGATATCGGCCGGATAATGCCCAAGCGCAGCGCAGCCGGATTGATGCGCCTGTCCCGCTGGTTGGTACTTTTGGTGGCGGTTCCGGTATTGATCGTCGCAGCCCAGGGCTACAGCGTGCTGTACCTGTTCCTGCTGGCTGACCTCTTATGCTCGGCTGCCGCCTTCCCGGTATTTTTCGGCCTGTTCAGCCGCTCGCATACGGGCAAAGAAGCTGTGCGCGGCACGGTGGCGGGCCTGGCAGCAGGCCTGTCCATGTTCCCCCTGCCGGATCAACCCGCAACGCATTTACTTGAAGCCTTCCTGCTAGCCGCCCTGACGCCAGTAGCCGTGATCGCCCTCACCCGCCTATTCAAAAGCCGCAAACAGCATTTCGAACTTGCCTCGCTCGCACATGCAAGCCGCAAGCTGGATCAGGAACAACTCTAATTGAGTAAGGGCGAGCGCAGCGATGCCAAGTCGCTGTTGACCTTGGGTTTAACCTGGCCTCCCCGTCTGGCTGCGCCGAGTAGCGCAGCTTTTAATGGAAATAGGACTGGCGTCTGTCTGAGCGTAGCGAGTTCAGCCAGTCCCCATTAAAAGCGAGCAACACAGGTTACCCGGAGCTTGGCTCCGGGACGCAGACAATCGGGTCGCCTTTTCTTTCGTCCTGTTTCTTTTGGCGACGCAAAAGAAATGGGCTCGCCCGGCAAGGCGAAACCCATCCTCTCGCAAACCACAGTATGGATGAAGATCAGAAATGATTTGGGGTATTAGGGAGGTAGGAATCGTGGCCTTACCCAAATACTGGCGATAACGCGCGTGTTGCCTTTCGCTTGCCAGCGAGTTCCTTTATTTTGCGTCGCCAAAATAAAGGCACCAAACAAAAGGCGATCCCGGAGTCTGCGCCGGGAGCAAGCTCCCTGTTCCCTGCGTTGCTCAAGCTGTCCAGGGTCTTGCAGAACTCGCTACGCTCAAACATGCTGCAAGCCCTAATCCGGCCAGATCTCCACTACTCGGCGCAGCCAGACGGGAGCACCCCCAAAGCCACGACTACTTGGCTTTGCTGCGCTCGCCCTTGCTGTTATTGGAAAACAATGTTCTTGTAGTTTTTAATCACGAACTACAAGACAGCATAGAACACCCTGCCTTGTGCCTCGCCCAATCAGGACGCAAGGCAGCAAAACCCTCTTTACCCGGCTGCTCGTCATAAGGCTTGCGTAATACATCAAGCAGCTCGTCTATCATGCTGCTGTCGCCCTGGTCAGCCAGATCAATTGCTTGCTGCGCCAGATAGTTACGTAACACATAACGTGGATTGACGCTATTCATGGCCTGCCGGCGTTCTGCTGGATCGCGGTCATCGGCATGAATCGCATGGGCATATTGATTGAGCCATGCGGTAAACCGTGGCTTGAAGGTATCCCACAGCGCAGGGCTGTAGGCCGCGCTTTCAAGCACGGTTAAATCCGGCTGGGTAGCATCGACCAGCGCAAGCTTGCGGAAGAATTCTGTCATGTCGATTTCGGCATGGTACATCAGATCAAATACCTCATTGATCATCGGTTCGTAGTCATCACGCCACAGCGCAAACCCAAACTTGGCAGCGAGTATTGCACCCCATTCCTTGTTATAGGTCTGGTCATAGAGCATGAGACCTTCATCAAAAATTTCACGCTCAGGCTGCAAGCTATAAAGCGCTTGTGCAAGGCGTTCAAGGTTCCACCGGGCAATATCGGGCTGGCGACCAAAGCAATAGCGCCTGCCAGCAGCATCGGTCGTATTGGGCGTCCAGCCTGGGTCAAAGTTATCCACCCAACCGTAAGGCCCATAATCGATGGTCAGGCCAAGAATCGACATATTGTCGGTATTCATCACGCCATGCACAAAACCTACGCGCATCCACTGTGCAATCAGGCGTGCAGTACGTACACATACAATGGCAAACCACTCGGCAAGGCGCTCCTCTTGCGGATAAGCTGCCAGCTCCGGGAAATCACGATTGATGGTGAAATCCACCAGGGTTTGCAAGGTTGCCTTGTCCTCGCGCATGGCAAAAATCTCGAAATTGCCAAATCGGATAAATGAAGGCGAGACGCGACAAACAATCGCGCCCTTTTCTGCCTGGGGATTGCCGTTATAGAACATGTCCCGAATCACAACATCACCAGTCTGCACCAGGCTCAGGGCACGAGTGGTGGGAATACCAAGATGATGCATGGCCTCACTACAGAGAAACTCGCGCACGGAAGAACGCAATACTGCGCGGCCATCGGCCATGCGGGAATATGGTGTAACCCCCGCGCCCTTGAGCTGTAGCTCCCAGCGATCTCCCTTGCTGTTGATAACCTCACCCAAGCTAATCGCACGACCATCACCCAACTGCCCGGCCCAATTACCGAACTGGTGTCCGCCATAACACATGGCATAAGGCTGCATACCAGGAATAATCCCATTGCCAGACAAGGCATTGACCCAGTCAGCAGACTGGATATCGGCTTCGCTCAGCTCCAATGCATGCAGCATTTCCTCTGAGTATGCCAGTAATGTGGGCGCAGCGACCGGTGTCGGCATCACGCGTGACCAGCAGGCATTAAATACCTGGCGCAACTGATTGCTGGTGTCAGGATCGCCAGGTAACTCCTGTAAAAAACGATTATCAAATGTAAGCATAGTGTTCAGTGGCTGCGCCGTAAAATAAGTGGAATCTGCAAGATGGAGATAGTTGTGACCATGGTATGGATTGTATGTTCTATCAACCTATATCACGGTAATTTTTTAATCCACACCTACTCCATATTGAGGCATGATCAAATAATGAGCACTTTCCAGCCCTACATAACAGAACAGCCACTTACAGCAACAATACGCATCATGCCCACAAAGTTACCCACAGAAATTGTGCAATCGCACCATGAATAGTAGATGATGAACGTGTATCTGCTTTTCCTGTCTCTACATCACTTCTTCACATGAACACGCCATGATCCCTTTTTCCATTCTTGATCTCTGTCCTATCGTTCGCGGTGCAAGCGCTGCAGATGCCTTTCGCCACTCACTGCAACTGGCACAACTTGGTGAGCAACTCGGGTTCAATCGCTTCTGGCTGGCAGAGCATCACAATATGCCTGGCATCGCCAGTGCCGCGACCTCTGTCGTCATTGCCCACGTGGCAGCTGGCACCCAGCATATCCGCATCGGAGCAGGCGGGATCATGCTGCCCAACCACGCGCCCTTAGCCATTGCAGAACAATTTGGCACACTGGAATCATTACACCCAGGACGCATAGACCTGGGATTGGGGCGTGCGCCCGGCAGTGATATGTCCACCGCCCGTGCATTGCGTCGAGACATGGGGATCAACGGAGATGACTTCCCTGAACAGGTGGCAGAACTCAGGCATTATTTTGATGCAGTACAACCTGGGCAAAATATCCGTGCCGTCCCTGGTGCCGGACTCAAGATTCCAATCTGGATATTAGGCTCCAGTCTGTTTGGAGCCCAGTTTGCCGCCGCCAATGGCTTGCCGTTTGCCTTTGCGTCCCACTTCGCGCCCACTTTCCTGCTGCAGGCGCTGGACACCTATAGGCGTAATTTCATTCCCTCAGCCCAGCTAGACAAACCCTATTTCATGCTCACAGTGAATGTGCTGGTTGCTGACACCGTTTCGGAAGCACGCTATTGGTTCAGCTCACAGCAACAGGGGTTTACCAATTTACATCGGGGCACGCCTGGGCAATTACCGCCCCCGATTGAAGATATTGAAGCTTATTGGACACCGGGAGAAAAGCTGGGGGTTGAACGTATGCTTGCTTGCTCATATGTGGGCACCACTGACACCGTGAAAGCAGGCTTGGAAAATCTGATGGCTGATCTACAGCCAGATGAGTTGATGATCACAGGACACGTCTATGATCAGGCCGTCAGGTTACGTTCTTACCAGGCAGTGGCTGATATCTACCAGCAGCTGGCCTCAACATAAAAAAGCCGGACATGGCGTCCGGCTTTCTAATGCATCAAGTTAACTTGATTAGCTCAGCATGCTTTTACGTTCGCGCCTGCCAAGAAAACCAATCACGCCCAAACCAAGTGCCAACATGCCATAAGTGCTTGGTTCTGGCACGGCTGTGACTACAACCCCATCCAGGAAGGAGCCATAAGATGGAGCTCCCTGAGGGTTAGTAGAGACAAACCTCAAGTCAGTCAGATTGCTAGTTGCCAACAAATTGCTGAAACTGTATGTCACCCAGCCACTATCGGAAGGTGTTGAAGAAGCAACTAACTGCGTCCCACCCCAATACACTTCAAATGCACTGTTAAGCTCACCAGGAGTGTCAGAACGACCTGAGTAAGCAAAACTCAGATTGTACGTCTGACCCACTGTTGTATTTAACCCCTGCCAGATAGAAGTCAATGTCGTGGAGTTAAGCTCCAGATATTGCTCTCCCTCATAAGCGGCATTAAATGCAGTCCAGCCTCCATGATCACTGCCACGCTGTATTTCAAATACACCATCCGAATTCCAGCCAGTGACTGCAGCCAGTTGTTCATAAGCGCCAGAAATAGTATCTGCCTCAAACCCTCCATTTACCACAATGTTAGGCGCAGCATTTACCCCTGTGCTTGCAGCCAATAATGCCCCACAAAATACTACTGATAGCTTGTTCATTATCGTTTCCTTTATTGAAATACTGGTAGAAACATCTCCTTGCCTGACTATGAGCGCCAGGCAAAACGACAATGCGCGATTCAATAGGTAGCTACTGTGCGGTATCCCACATAAGGTGCTGATTGATTGGGAAATTAGCCCAAACGGACTAATGATGAAGGAAAGAAATAGCAAGTCATGCCAATAAGAATATACTGAAACGTATTAGATACCGCATGAAGGCGACATGGACATTCCATATAGCCCGAGAAAAAATGCGTTAATTGGTGCATTACCTATGGAGGAGTGGCTCAGGTTGATATCTCACCTTGAGCCTGTTGTCATGCAGTTGGGCGATGTACTGTATGAACCTGACCAGGTTCTGCGATACGCATATTTTCCGGTCAACTCAATCGTGTCATTGCTGTATGTCATGACAAATGGTGCATCTGCAGAGATTGCCGTTATCGGTAACGAGGGCATGGTAGGCACCCCTATTATCCTGGGCAGTCAACATTCCTCATGCCGGGCGGTGATTCAAAGTGCTGGTTATGGCTTCCGTATCAAGGCCAACCTGCTGAGGCAGGAATTCAAAACCCGCCCCACCATTGCCTCGCTATTATTACGTTATACCCAAGCCTTGATCACGCAAATCACCCAGACCGCAGTCTGCAACCGTCACTGCGTGCTGGAAAAGCAGCTGTGCCGCTGGTTGCTATTAAGCCTGGACCGGCTTGAATGCTCCGAGCTGATCATGACACAGGAGCTCATCGCCAATATGCTGGGCGTACGCCGAGAAGGCGTGACCGAGGCGGCAGGTAAACTGCAAAAAGAAGGGTTGATCAGCTATAGCCGCGGCCATATCGAGATTCTGGACAGAACCGGGCTTGAACTCAAAAGCTGTGAATGCTACCAGGTAGTCCGCAAGGAATATGAACAGCTTTTCCCACCACGGGCGTTCTAGGGCGCATCCTTTACTAGAAAATAGCTTCCGCAGTATTGTTACGGTCAATAATCTCTCGCATGGTATTGCCTTTTTCATGACTGGCAAACCGGCATTCACTCTCCGCCATATCCTGGCTGCATCCCCCCAGCAGCGGGCAATTACCAAACAGTTCCGCAATCCAGTCGACAAAAGCCCGTACCTTGGGAGACAAATGGCGATTATGCAAATACACCACTGAAATCGGATGAGTAGAAGGACTCCATTGTGGCAGCACCTCACGCAGCTCGCCTGATTCCAGATGTGGCAACACCATGTATCTGGCAGCCTGAATCAGGCCAAACCCTTGCAAGGCACACGCCACATAGGCTTCAGCATCATTGACCGCCACCTTCCCTGCCAATTGCACTTCCTTCACCTCACCGTCCACCACAAAATCCCAGTCCATATTACGTCCAGTACGGCTGGAAAAATAATGCACGGCCTGGTGATGCTGCAAATCCTCAATCGTCTTGGGCTCGCCGTATTGTTCCAGATACCTTGGGGCAGCACAGGTCACAATCTGGAAAGCACCGATACGGCGCCCCACCATGCTGGAATCCTGCAACTCGCCCACACGTACCACACAATCCACCGCCTCCTGCACCATATCCACGGGTCGATCGCTCATGCCAATGACCAGTTCCACATCAGGATAGCGTGTATAAAAATCACAGAGCTTGGGGAGGATGATCAAGCGCCCGATTGATGGCGGCACATCTATCCTCAAGCGACCTTTGGGCCCACGGGTCACGTGCCGGAACAATGCCTCGGTTTCGTCCACTTCTGCCAGGATGCGCATGCAGCGTTCATAATAGGCAGCGCCATCGGGCGTGACACTCAAGCGGCGCGTGGTACGGTTCAACAACCTCACCTGCAACAAACTTTCCAGCCCCTGGATCGTCGTCGTCACCGTCGTGCGCGGCAATCCAAGAATATCCGCTGCCCGGGTAAAACTATTGGCATCCACCACCCGGGTAAACACCTGCATTGCCTGGAATCTGTCCATGATCTGATCCTGTCTGAATGAAACCACTCCAATATAAACAATCCGATTGTTCGTAAAATCGGAATAGTGTTGCTGAAATATAGGAGATTATCTATTTTATAGCAAGTATCACAATAGGCATCGTTGACCTAACCTTAAAGACGGCATTGCCAAACCCATGGTGAAACCAGTTGCTCCAGCATTTTCCACCGAAGAATTCATCATCCCCGGCCCTGGCGGTGCTATACCCGTGCGCCTGTATCGGCCTGGTACCAACAGCCCAAAACTGCCTTTGGTACTTTACTTCCATGGCGGCGGGTTTAGTGGAGGCAGCCTGGATGATGCGGAATACCCTGCCCACTTTATCGCCAGTCATTGTCCGGCGCTGGTGCTGTCTGTCGGCTATTCGCTGGCGCCGCTACACCCTTTTCCGGCTGCGCCAGAAGAAGCTTATGCAGCTGCCATCTGGGCTGCCCGTAACGCAAAGCGTCTGGGAGCTTCCCTTGAGTTACTGGTAGTAGCTGGCGATGATGCTGGCGGCAATATTGCAGCCAGCCTGACCCTGATGGCCCGTGATCGTGCAGAAGTGCATATTGCAGCCCAAGTGCTGATTGGCCCCATGCTAGACCCCAGTATGACGCGGCTTGGCGATGCAGAAAAACTCAAGTCCGACCTCACTGCAGAACAATGCGCCAAACGTTATCAGCAATACCTGCCAACCAGCATGCAACGTATGCATCCTTATGCAGCCCCATTGGAATGCTTGCGTCTGGCCGGCTTGCCAACCGCCCTGATTGCCACTGCAGAGTGTGATGTACTGCACGTCGAGGCAGAAAAATATGCCGCCGCCCTCATCAGTGCTGGCGTACCCACCCAGGTTTCACGTTTTACAGGCATCAAGCATGCCGAACTTCATACCCACTTGCCGGTAATGCACGACATTGTGAATTTCCTGCGCAGGCAATCCCAACACCCAGATTTAAATTTCAACATTCAACACGAGGATCATCATGCCTAACTCAATACGCCAGAAAAAAATAGCGGCCATGATCGCCGCTGCCCTGTTGATCGGTAGCGGCACTGTGCTGTTGTCCCAATCCGGTAACAAGGCACATGCTGAGCAAACCGCAGCCCCTCAGGCTGCCACGGTAGACGTGGCCGTAGTGGAAAGCCGCCAGGTCACAGACTGGCAGGATTATTCCGGCCGTCTGGAAGCCGTAGACCGGGTGGAAATCCGTCCCCTGGTATCAGGTACATTGACCAAAATCCATTTCAAGGACGGTGATCTGGTCAAAAAAGGCGACACGCTTTTCACCATAGATCCACGCCCTTTTGAAGCGGAAGTAGCGAGGGCTCAAGCACAAGTGAGCAGCACCGAAGCCAGACTGGATTACACCAGCCATGACCTTGAACGCGCTGAACGCCTGATTAGCGATAACGCCATCGCACGCCGTGATTTTGAAGAGAAACGCAACGCCGCATTGGAAGCCAAAGCCGCCCTGCTGGGTGCGCAAGCCTCATTGCAAACAGCACGCCTCAACCTGGAGTACAGCCGCATCACCGCACCAGTCAGTGGCCGCATTTCACGTGCCGAAATCACGCTGGGTAACATTGTGTCCGCAGGCGCTGGCTCAGTAGCCCTCACCACCCTGGTCTCTACCGCCAATATTTATGCGGCGATTGAAGTGGATGAACAAAGCTACCTCAAGTTCATCAGCGGCGAGCAATCCAGCAATTCCAAAGCCATCAAGGTGTTGCTGGGGCTGGCCAATGAAGAAGGTTTCAGTCGTCAGGGACATATTGGCTCCGTGGATAACCGTCTGGACACGACATCCGGCACGATTCGGGTTCGCGCCATATTTGAAAACAGCAATGGCCAGTTATTGCCAGGGCTCTATGCCCGCGTACGCATAGGTAGCGGCGTGCAGCGTGAAGCCGTGCTGATTGACGAGAAAGCCGTAGGTACCGACCAGGACAAGCGCTTTGTGCTGGTGGTGGATGATAAAGGACAGGCGAACTACCGTGAGGTCCATATTGGTGCACCTCAGGGCAATCTGCGGGTAGTGGAAAGTGGACTGAAAGCGGGTGAGCGCATTGTCGTCAATGGCCTGCAACGCGTGCGTCCAGGTAACCAGGTTAATCCGCACATCGTGGTCATGCCGGGCAGTGAGCAAACTGCCGCCCAACTTGCCCCTGCTAGTGGTCAAGCCAATGGTATCACAGCGGCTTCCCGTACCTTGCCAGCTAAAGCTGGCAAAGCAGTGAACGCTTGAACCCAGTCAGGGAGAATTTAAAATGAATATCTCAAAATTTTTCATAGACCGCCCGATATTTGCGGGCGTGCTATCCATGCTGATCTTGCTGGGTGGCGCGTTGGCCATGTTTCAGCTACCCATCTCAGAATATCCTGAAGTAGTACCCCCCTCTGTGGTGGTACGTGCGCAATACCCAGGTGCCAATCCAAAAGTGATCGCCGAAACCGTGGCCTCGCCGCTGGAAGAGTCCATCAATGGTGTGGAAGACATGATCTACATGCAGTCGCAAGCGAATAGCGACGGCAACCTCACTATTACCGTCAACTTCAAGCTTGGCGTGGATCCGGACAAGGCACAGCAACTGGTGCAAAACCGCGTCAACCAGGCCCTGCCTCGCCTGCCACCTGACGTGCAGCGCCTGGGCCTGACCACCCTCAAAAGCTCGCCAACCATGACCATGGTGGTACACCTGACATCGCCAGATAACCGGTATGACATGACCTATCTGCGCAACTATGCCGTGATCAACGTCAAGGACAGGTTGGCACGCATACAAGGTGTGGGAGAAGTGGGCCTGTTCGGCTCGGGTAACTATGCGATGCGCGTCTGGCTCGACCCACAGAAAGTGGCTCAACGTGGCATGACCGCCTCTGATGTGGCACAGGCAATACGTGAGCAAAATGTACAGGTCGCTGCCGGTGTGATCGGGGCTTCACCGAATGCCAAGAGTGTACCGCTGCAACTGTCGGTCAATGCGCAGGGCCGCCTTAAGACTGAGGAGGAATTTGCCGCCATCATTCTCAAGACCTCACCCGATGGCGCCATCACCCACCTCTCAGATGTCGCCCGTATTGAGTTGGCTGCGTCTGAATATGGTCTGCGTTCATTACTGGATAACAAGCCTGCTGTCGCTATCCCAATCTTCCAGGCCCCAGGCGCCAATGCACTGGCAATTTCAGATGCAGTACGCGCAACCATGGAGGAACTTGCTGCCGACTTCCCTGAGTCTATCGAATACCATATCGTCTACGACCCTACCCAGTTTGTACGCTCAAGTATCCGTGCCGTAGTGACAACACTGCTGGAAGCCATTGCGCTGGTGGTATTAGTCGTAATCCTGTTCCTGCAAACCTGGCGTGCTTCCATCATCCCGCTGTTGGCAGTCCCTGTCTCCATCATCGGTACTTTCTCCTTGATGCTGGCTTTTGGTTACTCGATCAATGCCCTGTCCCTGTTTGGCATGGTGCTGGCGATCGGGATTGTGGTGGATGACGCGATTGTGGTGGTTGAAAATGTGGAACGTAACATTGCCGCTGGCCTCAGCCCGCGCGATGCCACCTACCAGGCCATGCGTGAAGTCAGCGGCCCGATTATTGCAATCGCGCTCACCCTGATTGCCGTGTTTGTACCACTGGCCTTCATGACGGGTTTGACTGGTCAGTTCTACAAACAATTCGCCATGACCATCGCCATTTCCACCGTGATCTCGGCTTTCAACTCACTCACGCTTTCTCCTGCGCTATCCGCTTTACTGCTCAAGGGACATCATGACAAGAAAGACTGGCTGACACGCTTCATGGATCGCTGGCTAGGTGGTTTCTTTGCCGGGTTCAACAAGCTATTCAGCAAAGCCTCCGACAAATATGGCCATGGCGTCAAGGGCATTATCAACCGCAAGGCTTCGGCCATGGGCGTGTATGCTGTATTGCTAGGATTGACTGTGGCGATTTCGCTGATCGTGCCTGGCGGTTTCGTACCAGCTCAGGATAAGCAATACCTGGTGGGCTTTGCCCAACTGCCTAGCGGTGCATCACTGGAGCGTACCGAAGAAGTCATCCGCCGCATGAGCGAAATTGCCCTGCAGCAGCCTGGCGTGGAAAACGCGGTGGCCTTCCCCGGACTTTCCATCAACGGCTTCACCAATAGCTCCAGTGCAGGGATTGTATTCACCACGCTGAAGCCGTTCAATGAACGCAAAGGCAAGGAGCTATCCGCCGCCGCTATTGCGCAGTCATTGAATGAGAAATTCGGCCAGATACAGGATGCTTATATCGCTGTATTCCCACCTCCTCCTGTCATGGGCCTGGGCACTATCGGTGGCTTCAAGTTGCAGATTGAAGATAGGGGCGCACTGGGTTATTCGGAGCTGGACAGTGCCGTGAATGCCTTTATAGCAGAGGCGTCCAAGGCACCCGAACTTGGCCCCATGTTCACCAATTACCAGATCAATGTACCTCAGCTGAACGTGGATCTGGACCGTGCCAAGGCCAAACAACTGGGGGTACCGGTCACGGAAGTATTCGATACCATGCAGATTTATCTGGGTTCCCTGTATGTGAATGATTTCAACCGTTTTGGCCGTGTATTCCAGGTACGTGCGCAAGCCGATGCCCCTTACCGAGCCAGGGCAGAAGACATCCTGCAACTGAAAACCCGTAACAATGCGGGTGACATGGTGCCGCTGTCATCTCTGGTCAAGGTGACGCCAACTTTTGGCCCGGAGATGGTCGTCCGTTACAACGGCTATACGGCAGCCGACATCAATGGTGGACCTGCTCCCGGTTACTCCTCCGGACAAGCCCAGGCCGTGGTAGAAAAGATTGCCGCCAGGACTTTGCCACCAGGCATCAAGTTTGAGTGGACAGACCTGACCTATCAGCAAATCATCGCAGGCAATGCAGGCATCTGGGTATTCCCCATCAGTGTACTGCTGGTGTTCCTGGTACTGGCTGCATTGTATGAAAGCCTGACCTTGCCGCTGGCCGTGATCCTGATTGTGCCTATGAGCATATTGGCGGCTCTCACGGGTGTTTGGCTGACCAAAGGGGATAACAATATATTCACCCAGATCGGCCTCATGGTGCTGGTCGGCCTGTCAGCGAAGAATGCCATCCTGATCGTGGAGTTTGCGCGTGAGTTGGAATTGCAAGGCAGCAGCATTGTGAAAGCCGCTATTGAAGCCAGTCGCCTGCGCTTGCGCCCTATCCTCATGACCTCTATCGCCTTCATCATGGGCGTAGTGCCTCTGATCACCTCCAGCGGTGCAGGGTCTGAAATGCGTTATGCCATGGGTATTGCCGTCTTCTTCGGCATGCTGGGTGTGACATTCTTTGGCCTGTTCCTGACCCCTGTGTTCTATGTACTGCTGCGCACATTGAGCGGTGGTCACCCATTGCACTCAGCCACCGAGCATAAGCCTCATGTATCCGGCCCGACTGCCAGCCATTTGATATAGGAATAACCATCATGAAACCCATCAAGACATTATCCCTGCTCACTGCCACGTTGCTGCTGGCAGCGTGCTCAGTGGCTCCGATATATGAAAAGCCCCAGGTGGAAACACCGGCCCAATACAAAGAGGCCAGCACCAGCCTGGGTGGTGAGCAATCCAGCCAGTGGAAAACAGCAGAACCTGCCGAGCAGGTTTTGCGAGGCCAATGGTGGCAGGTGTTCAATGACCTGACACTGGACAACCTTGAAGATCAGGCCCTCGCTGCCAACCAGAACTTGCAGGCGGCCATCGCCCGCCTGGCGCAATCGCGCGCATTGTTCAAGGATGAACGTTCAGCACGTTATCCCCAGATCAGTGGCGGGATCAGTCCTGGACACCAGCGCGTGTCACCAGATGCGCAGCGAACCGAGAATGGTAGTGAACAAACCCTCTGGCGTGCGCAAGCCCAAGTAGCTTATGAAGCAGACCTGTTCGGGCGGGTATCATCACTGGTGAATGCGGCTGAAGCGAGTGCAGAGCAAAGCGCCGCCTTGCTGAAGTCCCTGCAGCTGTCCTTACAGGCTGACGTGGCACAACAATACTTCACCATCCGCGAGCTGGATGCTGAACGGGAAATCTACCAGAACACGGTCAAACTACGAGAACAAACCGTGCAACTGACGCAGCATCGCTATGATGCAGGCGATATCAGTGAGCTGGAGCTGGCCCGCGCCAAGACTGAATTGGCAGCTGCACGCTCCGAAGAACTGGGCGTGACGCGTCGCCGTGCCATCGCCGAGCATGCCCTAGCCATCCTGCTGGGCAAATCACCGTCAGAATTTAGCCTGGCAGCAACCCCTTTACAGCGCATTAGCATCAATATACCAGCAGGGCTGCCTTCATCCTTGCTGGAGCGCAGGCCTGACATTGCCGCCGCTGAACGCGCCATGGCAGCTGCCAATGCCCGGATTGGGGTCGCCAAGGCGGCTTATTTCCCTCGCCTCAATATCACCGGCGCACTTGGCTATGAATCCTCAGAACTGGGCAGCCTGTTCGAGTGGTCCAACCGCACTTTTCTTCTCGGCCCATTGATAGGCACCATGCTTTCCATGCCCATTTTTGATGGTGGCCGCCGTGAAGCTGGCCTGGAACGGGCACGTGCAGCCTATGAAGAGGACGTGGCTAGATATCGCCAGACTGTACTGACGGCGTTTGGTGAGGTTGAGGATAACCTGGCCAGCCTGCGCATACTGGACAACCAGTCAGAGGTACAAGATAGTGCTGTCACTTCTTCATTAAGGGCTAGCAACCTGGCGCAGAGCCGTTACCGTGAGGGCTTGGTAAGCTACCTGGAAGTGATAGATGCAGATCGCACCTTGCTGCTGCAAAAACGCGTAACCCTGCAGCTGGATGGCGAACGTGCGCGCGCCACGGTCAACCTGATTCGTGCGCTGGGTGGCAGCTGGCAGCAAGCAGCGCCAAATGGCACACCAGTCGCCCTGCAAGCAATCAAGTAGGTATAAAAAAAACAGGCCATGGAATCCATGGCCTGTTTTCTTGATCAGGTGTTAGTGCGCCCAATCCATTTCGGCAGAATCACACTGGGTCAATGACGGCTCATCGGCCTGCAAGCAGGCTTACTACCTTATTCTCTGCACTAACCTTTACATTATACCCATCGATTGCCAATTCCCTGTTCAAGATTTCCAGCTAGCCTGCTAACTAACTTCACTTGTAATTGACATCATTTGGTTTTCACAGAGTCAGGTGCATCAATCACAATATCATTCTGCACCGAGACTACTCCACTCACACTCCTGGCGACAATCACTGCCTGGCTGATTTCTGCCTGTGATTTGGCGCTACCACTTAAATGCACCGCGCCCAGATCATCGGACTTGACCTTGATATCCAATGCGCTCAATCTTGTGTCCTTGGCCAGGGCCGCCTTGACCTTGCCAGTGGTGGCAGGATCATCTGCATAATTGATTAAGGTCTCGGTATCTGCTGCCCATACAGATAATGGCATCAGCAGTGCCAGCAACAGTAAAACCCGCTTGATTAATCGCATGAATCCCTCCTTGATGTCTTGATCGACTATACAATTGATATCATCATAGCCCTGCACTAACTCCATCACTAGCAGAGCATCTCCGACAGTCATGTAGGAGTTCTTTAACACGCCTGAAGAGGCGTGAGTTCGAATCTCATCGCTTCCGTCCCAGATTAATATCCCGCACAGTAAAAGTCTCACAAAACCCCTAGCGTAGCCTGAGCAAGGCCATGTAAGATAATTAACGATGTCATGCAAGATCGATAGGAAGGAATAGCAATGCCCTCGTTATACCTAAGCCGCGAAGAGCGTGTAAAAGATGTAGTCAAAGCCTATATGAACGAGAACGCCTCTGTGCGGCACTCTCTGACTTTTGGCGGCCAGTTTCTGCCTTACAGTGAGCATGAAAAAGCCCTGATGCGGGAAGAACGGGCATGGGCACTGGCCAGGCTGACGATAGACAAGATCATGCGATTACCGCATATCGTGATCAAGCCACTATCGGCCATATAACCCTCCACCCTCCTTGGCTTCAAGCAAGCTCTGTACTCTGCATCATATGCAATAGTGCAGGTACCCTGTGCTCTCCTTCCTCGTATTACCCCTTCAACTCGACTAGTTAAATATTCTCTTTGAAAAAAATTTAACTCTAGACCTCGTCTAAACATTTACTGTTGATACGCTATTAGTCAATAATACTTTGACGCTGCAGCATTAATAAGAACCATAAATGCGACAATTTAAGGGGAAAGTTTAGGATGGCACGCTATGCGGAATTCTTGAATAACCTTACACGAGGGTTTGCCATTGATATGGACAACCCCGTGCTACTCAAGGCCCAATACAAAGCCTTCTCCAAACAACTTCCGCTGATGTATTTCATATTACTGGTCAATAGCTGGATATTGACCAGTACCCACATGCAGAGTGCGCCCCGCTGGCTGGTCTGGGATTATCCGATTGGCTTGACACTCATCTGCGTCATACGTTTTGTATTCTGGTTCCGCACCCGCAATATCGAACCAACGATTGACGAAGCGCGAAAGGCACTTCGACGCACCAACCTGATTGCAGGCCCTATCGCGATGAGTTTCACCATCTGGGCCATCATGTTGTTTCCCTATGGCGATGCCTATGCCCAATCCCATGTTGCCTTCTACATGGGCATTACCGTCATTGGCTGTATTTTCTGCCTCATGCACCTGCGTCCGGCGGCCCTAACTACGGCAGCAGTGGTCAATATCAGCTTTGTCATTTTCTTTGCTTCCACCGGAAAACCAACCTTCATCGCAACCTCTGTCAATGTCGCACTGGTGTCGGCGACCATGCTGGTGATTCTGCATGTCTATTACCGCGACTTCACCAGCCTGGTCGATGCCCAGGTCCATACAGAAGCGCTCAGCAATGACAACCTGCGCCTGGCCAATATGGATAGTCTGACCATGCTGCCCAACCGGCGTAAATTTTTCACGGAACTCTATGCCTTCTGCCTCAAGGCCCACAGTACAGGTACCCGTTTTGCAGTGGGCATCCTGGATCTGGATGGCTTCAAACCAGTCAATGACCTATACGGGCATAGCGTGGGGGATAAATTATTGTTTGCGGCAGGCCAGCGTTTGCAAAACCTGTGTGATGAAGAAACGCATCTGGCACGTCTGGGTGGAGACGAATTTGCCTTGATCATCACGCGTGCGATGGATAACGATCAATTACTGGCGTTTGGCACCACGCTTTGCGAAGCCCTGCGCCAGCCATTCCTGATCGCGGATACCACGATCCAGATTGCCGCCTCCATGGGCCTCGTGACCTATCCAGATATGGCCGCCAATGCTACCGATTTATTTGAACATGCTGACTATGCCCTCTATCAAGGCAAACGTAACAACCGCAGCATGGTTAGCGTCTTCTCCACCAGCCACAGCAACAGGATTCACCTTGATGCCAACATTGAACAAGCATTGAGAAAAGCGGATTTTGAGCAGGAACTGGAAGTCTATTTCCAGCCCATCATCAATATCAATACGGAACAAATCGTGGCGTTTGAAGCGCTGGCTCGCTGGCAAAGCCCCGTGCTGGGATCAGTCTCACCGGCCCAGTTCATCCCGATTGCAGAACGCACCGGCATCATCAACCAGCAAACCCGCATCCTGTTGGCAAAAGCACTGGCTGCCGCGGCCAAATGGCCTGATCATATCCGGCTGTCATTTAACCTATCAACCCACGACCTCAGTTCTCCAAACATCATTCATCAGATCGTAAAGATCATTGACGAAGCCGACTTTGACCCCAGGCAGCTGGACCTGGAAATCACCGAAACCGCCGTCATGCATGATATAGACCAGGCCAAATGGGCGACAGAGCAGATCAGGCAACTAGGCTGCGGCATTACACTGGATGACTTTGGCACAGGCTACTCCAGCCTCAGCCAGCTGCATGCCTTATCCCTGAGCAAAATCAAGATAGATCGCAGCTTTGTCACCGGCATTGAGAAAAATCCGGCCAGCCTCAAAATTGTCAAATCCCTGCTGGCACTAAGCCGTGACATGGGACTGGACTGCATCATTGAGGGAGTGGAAACTGCAGAGGAAATGGCCGTTATCCGGGAAATTGGCGGTACCATGGTGCAGGGCTATATATATTCTCCACCGATTCCAGAATCCGCAGCACGGTTATGGATTGATCATCACTGATTAATGATTTGAATACGGAGGATACAAGGTGGGTAGACTTAGCGCTGAATTATTAGCTGAAGTTGACCAGTGTGATAAGTAAAAAGGGAGAAAACAGATGTTTTCTCCCTTTTATTTTGGAGCGGGAAACGAGACTCGAACTCGCGACCTCAACCTTGGCAAGGTTGCGCTCTACCAACTGAGCTATTCCCGCACTGCTTTACAGCAAACTATTTTACCTGGAGGCGCGAGCCGGAGTCGAACCGGCCTAAACGGCTTTGCAGGCCGCGGCATAACCGCTTTGCTATCGCGCCATAACCAACATCAGACTACACTAGGTATCTGATAAAAAAGGAAATACTTGCTTTTTCTTTCCTTTTTTAAATCTGGAGCGGGAAACGAGACTCGAACTCGCGACCTCAACCTTGGCAAGGTTGCGCTCTACCAGCTGAGCTATTCCCGCATCGAAAGAAGGCGCCATTTTAAGGATTTTCAGACCAGTGTCAAGCGGATTTCAGGGACCTCAGCCCGCTTTCATGCGCGGCCAGGCGGCCTTGAGATAATAAGCCATTGACAGCAATGTCAAAAATGCCGCGATATAAATTAATATATCGCCAAAAAATCTTATATCGACCGGCCCAAGCGGGTCGTTATAAAGCAAAAACAGAATGGCCGCCATTTGCGCGGCCGTCTTGACCTTGCCAATGTAGGTAACAGCCACACTGCCTTTTTCACCCACCCCGGCCATCCACTCCCGCAATGCGCTGATCGCGATCTCGCGGCCGATAATGACGAGGGCAACCACCGCGCCCACCCGATCCAGTTCAATCAACAGGATCAGTGCTGCAGCAACCATCAGCTTGTCGGCAACAGGGTCGAGAAATGCACCAAAGGCAGAGGTCTGGTTCAGCACACGAGCCAGATACCCATCAAACCAGTCGGTGATCGCGGCAAATGCAAAGATGAAGGTGGCCAGCACGTTCTTGTCATGCATGGGCAGTGTGCTTTCCGGAAAATAGAATATCCCGACAAACACCGGGATAGAACAGATACGCATCACGGTGAGCGTATTAGGGACATTCCAGAACATCAGTGCAACTCCTCATAAATTTTCTGTGCCAGTGCCAGGCTAATGCCATCCACTTGGGCAATTTCATCAATACAGGCATTCTTGACACCGTCAAGCCCACCAAAACGCAGCAGCAGACTTTTACGGCGCTTGGCACCTATACCAATGATATCTTCCAGACTGGAATGCATACGGGCCTTGCCGCGCTTGGCACGGTGCCCGGTAATGGCAAAACGATGGGCCTCATCGCGAATTTGCTGCAACAGATGGAGTCCGGGATGATCCTTGGGCAAACCGACCGGCGTTTCCCGCTCAGGAAAGAACATCTGCTCTAATCCCGCTTTACGTTCCTCACCCTTGGCAATGCCCACTAACTGGATATCCGGCAAACCTACCTCGTGCATCACTTCCACTGCCACACCAAGCTGGCCTTTACCGCCATCGATAAATACCAAGTCTGGCCGCTTACCCTCTCCTGCCGCCACTTTTCTGTAGCGCCGTGTCAGGGCATCTCGCATCGCTGCATAATCATCCCCGGGGGTGATACCAGTGATATTGTAACGGCGATACTCGGAGTTCTGCATATTACCTTTATCAAACACCACGCATGAGGCCACAGTGGCCTCCCCCATGGTGTGACTGATATCAAAACATTCAATGCGTTCAGTACTCTCTGCCAGCATCAAGGCTTCACGTAAGGAAACCAGGCGGGCCTGCTGGTTAGCCTGCTGCGCTGAGCGCTGTTGCAAGGCAAGATCAGCGTTGGTCTGCGCCATTTTCATCCAGACGCGTTTATCCCCTGTCGGGTTGTTATTGATACGCACTTTCCTGCCAGCTTGCTCACTGAATACTTCCTCCAGCGCCTCAGTTTCAATCGCCACCCCAATAATCAGCAAAGGCGGGATGGCGCTGGCCATGTAATGCTGTTCGAGGAATGCCTCCACCATGGTGTCCATATCAGCGCCATCCGCATTTTTGGGGAAAAAGCTTTTATCCCCCAGGTGATGACCACCGCGTATCATGACCAGGTTCACACACCAGCTGCCTTGCAATTCAGCACAGGCAATCACATCCGCATCCGACACATTGAAGTCACTGACAAATTGCCGGGCTTGTACCTGACGCAGGCTTTGAATGCGATCGCGATAAACGGCTGCCATTTCATATTCGTGCCGTTCTGCTGCCTCGCCCATTTTCACGCCCAGCTCATCCATCACCTCTTGTTCTTTACCCTGCAGGAACAGCGTGGCATGCATCACATCACGCTGATAATCCTCTGCTGTGATCAAATCCACGCAGGGAGCGGTACAACGTGCAATCTGATGCAGTAAACAAGGGCGAGAGCGATTGGCAAACACCGTATTTTCGCAAGTACGCAGACGGAAGACTTTCTGCAACAACTGTATGCTTTCACGCACGGCCACTGCATTGGGAAAAGGGCCGAAATAGCGATGTCCCTTACGCTGCGCGCCACGATGAAAAGCCAGACGCGGAAACTCATCCCCTGTCAGGGTGATATAGGGATATGACTTATCATCGCGAAACAACACGTTGTACCGTGGCATGAAGCTCTTGATAAGATTATTCTCAAGCAACAAGGCTTCCGCTTCTGAACGGGTCACGGTGGTTTCTATGCGCACGATGTGGGACACCATCATGCGCGTGCGCGGTGAAGCCAGATTCTTCTGGAAATAAGACGAGACCCGCTTCTTGAGGTCGCGCGCCTTGCCCACATAAATCACTTCATCCTTATCGTTCATCATGCGATAAACGCCAGGCAGGTTGGGCAGGCTTTTCAGTATAGGTTTGGGGTCAAACATAGACATCATTGACCATATCAGCGGTCAAACAATAAACAATCACAAATAAAACAGACGGGCAAAAACTAATCGCTATCCACCAACTCACCTGCCACCGCCCAGTTTTCTCCTGATACCTCATCAAACGTGATGTAAGTGTAAGATCTGGGCTTCTTGGCAATGCGCTCTAGGGTGTCTGTCACCTCTTCGGCAATCTTGGCTTTCTGCTCGCGGGTCAACGCACCAGCTACCTTGATATTCACGTATGGCATATCGCTCTCCTTATGATTGAATCTCATTGATCACACGAAAAATGTGCGCAGAATTAATGTGGGTGATGATGGTGCTCGTGGTGATGGTGCTCATGCTCATGCGCGCTTTTCTGCGTTAACCAGCAATTGGCTGAGCCGCTGTTCAGGGCCTCGGTGGTTTCCGGCTGAAGGGTCACATGATCAATATCAAAACGCTCGTGCAGCATATGCTTGAGATTACTGAGCAAAGGATGCCAGTCCTGCATGTCATCCAGCACGACATGGGCCGAGAGTGCCGTTTTTTCAGAAGACAGGGACCAGATATGCAAGTGGTGGATTTCACGTACGTTCTGGGTAGCCGTCAACGCCTGCTGCACCGCGTTCACATCAATATGATGCGGCACGCCTTCCATCAGTACATGCAAGACCTCTCGCAATAATCTGACGGTAGAAACCAGAATCAACAAGGAAATAAATATAGAAAGTAGTGGATCGATCGGCATCCAGCCGGTGAAATAAATTACGGCACCTGCGATAACCGCTGCTACCGACCCCAGCAGGTCACCAAGCACATGTAGCAATGCAGCGCGGCTGTTGAGGCTGCTGTGGCCTTTATGCAGCATCCAGGCCACCACGATATTGACCAGCATGCCAATCAAGGCAATCAGCATGACCTCGGCACCTTGTACTGGTTGCGGTGTGTGCAAGCGCAGCACAGCCTCATAGATAATCCCGGCAATCACTGCGAGCATGAGCAAGGCATTGACCAGGGCCACAATCACCTCTGCCCGTACCAGGCCAAAATTATGTTTATGCGTGGCGGGTTTACGTGCAATCCAGCTCCCCAGCCAGGCCAAGCCCAATGCCAGTGCATCCGACACCATATGTCCGGCATCACCCAGCAATGCCAATGAGCCAGTCCACCAGCCGCCTATTGCCTCGACAACAGCGAATCCGGCAATCAGCAGCAGAGGCAGTAACAAACTGCTTGAGCCGCCATGTGAATGATGATGATCGTGATGATGAGTTCCCATAGGGTTGTAATGCTAGCAGGCCTACCTACAATTAAAAAGCTGGATCCTTAAATATCAATGAATCTGATGGATAAAGTGCTGTATCCAAGATCATTCTTGCTCATTTAAGGTGAAAATTCATAGTCTCTACTGCTCAGGCATCTATAATGTCGGCAATTCTTGTTGATTACCCCACATGCTCAGTTATCGCCACGCCTTTCATGCCGGCAATCATGCCGATGTCCTCAAGCATTTTGTGCTGTCCCAAGTGCTGTCCTATGCCAGCCAGAAAGATAAGCCTTACTGGTATATCGATACCCATGCCGGTGCTGGCATGTATGCATTGGACAAAGGCTATGCCACGCAAAATGCCGAATTTTCCGAAGGGATAGCACGACTGTGGGATGAACCTAAGCTGCCACCAGCACTGGCTGAGTTTGTCGCACAAATCAAGCAGCACAACCGCAGTGCAGACCTGAGGTATTACCCTGGCTCACCCAGTGTGGCGCAGGATTTGCTGCGTGCAGATGACAGGATGCGCCTGTTTGAGCTGCATCCCAATGATGCCAAGCTGCTACGGCAAAATTTCAAACCCGCGGGTCGCAAAGTCATGGTTGAACAGGAAGATGGCTTTGCTGGCCTCAAGGCCATACTACCGCCGCCACCGCGTCGCGCCGTGGTACTGATTGATCCACCTTATGAAGAAAAACGGGATTACCAGCGTGTTGTAGACGCGCTGAAGGACAGCCTGGTGCGCTTTGCCACCGGGACTTACATCATCTGGTATCCACTGCTGCAACGTCCTGAAGCGCAACAACTGCAGGACAAATTGGCCAAACTGCATCTCAAAAGCTGGCTAAACGTCAGCCTCACCATCCATACTCCCTCTCCTGAGGGATTCGGCATGCACGGCAGTGGCCTCTTTATTGCCAATCCGCCCTGGAATCTCCCTGCCACGCTGAAGGAAACCCTGCCTGTACTCGTGAAAAAACTGGGGCAGGATCAAGGGGCAAGTTATCGCCTGGAGCACCAGATTCCCTGAGCCAAAACCAGTTCATATTCTCCACTGAATTTACATTTGATCGTTTAGCAAGAAAGGAAGCACACATGCAACAACCATCCCGCAGCAAAATGGGCCCTCTCAGCGCCATCCTGTTTGGTAGCCGCTGGCTGCAACTCCCGCTTTACCTGGGCCTGATCGTTGCCCAAATCGTCTATGTCATCCACTTCATGAAAGAACTCTTTCACCTGATTGAAAGACTGCCACAACTGCATGAAGCCGACATCATGCTCATGGTGCTGGGCCTGATTGACGTCGTGATGATTTCCAACCTGCTGATCATGGTGATCATTGGTGGCTACGAGACCTTCGTCTCCCGCCTCAACCTCAATGGCCATCCAGACGAACCAGACTGGCTTTCCCACGTCAACGCCAACCTGCTCAAGGTCAAGCTCGCGATGTCCATCATCGGCATTTCATCCATCCACTTGCTGAAAACCTTCATCAACGTCGAGAACCTGGATGACAAAACCCTGATCTGGCAAACGGTCATCCATATGGCCTTCATCGCCTCTGCTGTTTCCATCGCCTGGATAGACCGCATCATGGCGCATTCTGATGGCGCTCACCACAACAAGCATTAAGCAATCAGCACAATAAAAAAGCCGCATCATGCGGCTTTTTTATTGTCGATTCAGGCTATTAATCTTGCGCCTGACCGTCAACAAAGGTTTTTCTCAACCAGTCACCCATCAGGGCTTTTTCATGCCGCATGGTATCTGTGCTACTGGGCTGCATGCTCAACATATAGTTAAGATTACCCAGACTCTCCTCCCCTGCTTTGAGCACTGAACCATCAGCACCCTGCAAGCGATAACTCAATACAATACGGGGCGGGTAAATATGCTTCATCATGCGTATGTCATTGCCAGGGGTATTCCATGGCTCGAAAGCCCCAGCCATATCGACATCCCGGATAGAGATCGTCAACTGCTCGCCCTCTCTCAAATAACGCCCAGCCTGCCGCATAATATGTTTACTCAGTTGATCCAGATAGCTGCTATTAGGTGGTCCATGATCAGTGCTGGAAATATCAGTGAATTTCTCGGGCTGGATATACTCGACCTGAACGGGAGGCCTGGGTATCTCATCACTCAACACAGAAGAGATTGAGACCAGTATTAACAATACCCCAGCAGCGTAACGCAAGACTGTCATCCCAATATCTCCGCAGATTGATTTCTGGTAAAGACCTTGCCCCGGCGAAACAATTCATTTTGGATGTGTAAGGCGTCTATGCAGCGAGGGAATTCAAGTCGTTGATCCATCATTTGCACGCA
The DNA here is from genome assembly GCF_020532675.1 of Methylobacillus gramineus. Classification (GTDB taxonomy): domain Bacteria; phylum Pseudomonadota; class Gammaproteobacteria; order Burkholderiales; family Methylophilaceae; genus Methylobacillus; species Methylobacillus gramineus. The sequence goes on from NZ_JAJAVE010000001.1 coordinate 1,199,752, forward strand.
ATGGCTATATGCACCGCGCATGGATTACTCGTTGCTCTCTAAATTTTAAAGATATAAAACCCATGGGTATCTAAAAAAACAGGCCGCTTTTCGCGGCCTGTTTGTAGGCTACCTTAAATAAGAAAGAACCCTCTTAACTTGCCACTTCCGCAATCGGGATGATTTTCTTGGTGTACTCAGGCATTTGGTCAAAATTCAGGTACTTGTAGATACTCTCTGAATTCTTGGTCAGTTTGTCGCCCACAGTCTCCAGATACTCAGTCCGGCTAGGCAGACGTCCCAATCGTGCACACACCGCGGCCAACTCAGCCGAGCCTAGGTAAACACGTGCATCCTTGCCCATGCGATTATCAAAGTTACGCGTGCTGGTTGAAAACACGGTCGCTTTGTCCGCCACCCGTGCCTGGTTCCCCATACACAGGGAGCAACCTGGTATTTCAGTCCGTGCGCCCGCTACCCCAAACACGGAATAGACACCTTCATCCCGCAGCTGCGACTCATCCATCCGCGTCGGCGGTGCAATCCACAAGCGAGTGGGAATATTGCCTGCGCCTTCCAGCACTTTGGCAGCAGCACGATAGTGACCGATATTGGTCATGCAGCTACCGATAAATACCTCGTCCACTTTGTCGCCTTCCACTGCGGACAGTGGCTTGATGTCATCAGGGTCATTGGGGCAAGCCACCAGTGGCTCAGTGACTTCATTGAGGTCGATTTCAAGTACATAGGCATATTCCGCATCCGCATCAGGCTGCAGTAGTTGTGGATCAGCCAGCCAGGCTTCCATGGACTCAATCCGGCGCTTCAGGGTACGTGCATCCTCATATCCGTTATCTATCATGTTCTGCATGAGTACGATATTGGACTTGAGGAACTCAATCACAGGCTCCTTGTTGAGATGCACGGTACAGCCATTGGCTGAACGCTCGGCAGAGGCATCGGCAAACTCAAACGCCTGCTCTACCTTGAGGTCTGGCAAACCTTCAATCTCAAGAATCCGACCGTTGAAGACGTTTTTCTTGCCCTGTTTGCCGACTGTCAGCTCACCCTTCTGGATAGCCGCATAGGGGATCGCATTCACTAGGTCACGCAAGGTAATGCCAGGCTGCATTTCACCCTTGAATCGCACCAATACAGACTCCGGCATATCCAGCGGCATCGCACCCATGGCTGCGGCAAAGGCCACCAGGCCAGAGCCAGCCGGAAAGGAAATTCCTATCGGGAAGCGAGTATGAGAATCACCCCCGGTACCCACGGTATCAGGCAGGATGAGACGGTTAAGCCAGGAGTGAATCACGCCATCACCCGGCCGCAGGCTTACGCCACCTCGGCTGGAAATAAATTCAGGCAGGCTGTGTTGCAGCTTGATATCGACAGGCTTTGGATAAGCTGCGGTATGGCAGAAACTTTGCATGACCAGATCTGACGAGAACCCCAGGCATGCCAATTCTTTTAATTCATCACGCGTCATGGCACCGGTGGTGTCTTGCGAGCCGACAGTGGTGATCTTGGGTTCGCAATAAGTACCAGGGCGAACGCCCGTACCTTCCGGCAAACCACAAGCACGGCCCACCATTTTTTGCGCCAGGGTATAGCCCTTGCCTGTATCTTCGGGAGCAATCGGGTGTATGAATAGCGTGGAAGGCTCAAGCCCAAGCAACTGACGGGCATTGGTCGTCAAGCCGCGCCCTACGATCAGGGGAATACGCCCACCAGCACGCACTTCATCCGGCATGGTCAATGGTGCCAGGGTAAAGCTGGAAATCTCGACGCCCTGTTCAGTGAACACCTTGCCATCATAAGGACGGACCACAATCACGTCCCCGGTATTCATGGCACTCACATCACACTGGATAGGCAATGCACCTGAGTCTTCCGCCGTATTAAAGAAAATAGGCGCAATTTTGCCGCCCAGCACCACACCACTCGTGCGTTTGTTTGGAATAAACGGGATATCATTGCCCATGTGCCATTGCACGGAGTTGATGGCAGATTTACGCGAAGAGCCAGTACCAACCACATCGCCCACGTAGGCCAATGGCAAACCCTTCTGCTTCAGGGTTTCTATGGTGGTGAGGCCATCAGGCATCTTGTTCACCAGCATGGCCTTGGCATGTAATGGAATATCCGGGCGTGACCAGGCTTCCTGTGCAGGTGACAAGTCATCCGTGTTGGTTTCACCATCCACCTTGAACACCACCAGACGCATTTCCGCTGGCAATACAGGCCGACTGGTAAACCACTCACCCTCAGCCCAGGACTCAATCAACTGCCTAGCGTAAGTGTTACCCGCCTTCATCTTCTCCGCCACATCATGAAAAGCATCAAACATCAGGATGGTATGAGACAGCGCCTTGACCACATATTCAGCCAAGGGAGTATCCAGCAAGGACACCAGGGCCTGAACGTTATAACCACCCAGCATGGTGCCCAGCAACTCAACGGCTCGCTGAGGGGAGACTAATGGGGAACTTGCCACATTTTTGGCAACATCAGAGAGAAAGGCAGCCTTGACATAAGCAGCCTGATCCACCCCGGCAGGAACACGGTTTTCCAGCAAATCCACCAGATAAGCCTCTTCCCCAGCGGGTGGGTTTTTCAGGAGCTCAACCAGAGATGCAGTTTGTTCTGTATCAAGTGGTAGCGGGGGCAGGCCTTGCGCAGTGCGCTCGGCTACATGATTTCGGTAAGCAGTTAGCATGGTTTTCCATCAGTTCTTGATTGCGATAGGTAGCTAAAACAGCGCGATGGCAATTGTTGGCAAGCGTATTGGAATACGCATTCGCTACCACTAATACAGTGGGAGTGGCAGCTCCACTCCAGCACGTACATGACCCAGCAGCTGTTTCACACGACCTTAAGATTGAATTATACAACTTTGCAGCAGGCTTATAAAACGCCAGTCACAGGAAGCATGCAATGAATATGCCTGTTATTACAGGCATTTATGAGAATGAATCTTGTTACCGGAATTAATAGAATGATCGGGCAAATGGCGTACCACAACTTTTACCCTTGGCGGACGCCTCCAGGCTATCCATGACTTCCTGCTCATAATCCTTGCCATGCCTGATTTCAAGGTAAGCACGCAACTCGTACACGGTCACCTGACCATCGTTATCCATATCCATCGCGCGCAGGTTCTGCTCTACTGTTGGATAAGCTGGCGCATCGGCTGCATGCGCCCATGGCTGCATGCAGCACATCATGCCAAACATCATTAATCGGACAATGATCCGGCTCATACTGAACCTTGTAGCTAAAAGACTGGTCATGATGGTCTGCAGTTTTATCCTGAACCTGCGTTTCAAAAACGGTAAAGGCGAGCCGCAATGATGGAGAACTCCGTCAATTATGCGCCAAATAGTGGCTTGAGGCGCACATGTTTGGCGCATGGATGCAACATTTGAGACAAATAATACATCCCTGATTTTGCCAATGGCAGTTGTCAGGTAAAATTACGTTTTTTTGGCGCATCATCCGGTTTCATCCGATGAAAATATTCACCGATGCGCCAGCATTCTTACCCAGCAAAAAAGGTTTATTGATGGAGCTTACCCCTCTTAACGCACTCTCCCCCCTTGATGGCCGCTATCAGTCCAGGCTCGATCATCTGCGTCCTTATTTCAGTGAATATGCACTGATTCGTTTTCGCGCCCTGGTTGAAGTCGAGTGGCTGAAAGCCCTGGCTGCAGAATCTGCATTAGAGGAGATCGCCCCTTTTAGCGGGGAAACCATCAATGAGCTGGACAGGGTGATTGCCGCTTTTGGTGAAGCTGAAGCCGTGCAGGTGAAAGCGATTGAAGCCAGGACCAATCATGATGTGAAGGCACTAGAATATTGGCTGAAAGAGCACTTTGACGGCAATCATGAAATCCGTGCTGTCAGTGAATTCATCCATTTCGCTTGTACCTCTGAAGACATTAACAACCTGTCTCATGGCCTGATGCTGAAACATGCGCGCGACAATGTGATCTTGCCTGCGATCGACCATATCATCGCACGCCTGACCGAACTGGCGCATGAGCTGGCAGACATGCCCATGCTTTCCCGCACCCATGGACAAACCGCCTCACCGACTACCGTTGGTAAAGAGCTGGCTAATGTGGTCTACCGCTTGCGTCGCCAGCGTGAACAGCTTGCAAATAATGAAATCCTGGGCAAGATCAACGGCGCGGTTGGCAACTTCAACGCCCATTTGTCCGCCTATCCTGATTTCGACTGGGAAAGCTTTGCCCAAACATTCGTTACCAGCCTGGGCCTGACGTACAACCCCTACACCATCCAGATTGAACCCCATGACTACATGGCCGAAATTTACGATACGGTCGCGCGCATCAACACCATCCTGATTGATATAGACCGCGACATCTGGGGTTATATCTCCCAAGGCTATTTCAAGCAGAAGGTCAAGGAAGGCGAAGTAGGCTCTTCCACCATGCCGCACAAGGTCAACCCAATTGACTTTGAGAACTCCGAAGGTAATCTTGGCCTGGCGAATGCCGTGTTACGGCACCTGGCCGAGAAGCTGCCAATCTCGCGCTGGCAGCGGGATCTCACCGACTCTACCGTGTTACGCAACATGGGCGTGGCATTCGGTTATGCGCTACTCGGCTATGACTCCTGCCTCAAAGGCCTGGGCAAGCTGGAAATCAACGCTGCACGCTTGCTGGAAGATCTGGACAATAACTGGGAAGTCCTGGCTGAACCTATCCAGACCGTGATGCGCCGCTACGGTATTGCCAACCCTTATGAACAGCTCAAAGCCTTGACGCGTGGCAAGGGTGGTATCAACAAGGAGTCACTGCACGCCTTTGTCCAGGATCTCAAAATCCCGGCAGATGCCAAGCAAGCCCTGCTGGAGCTCACCCCAGCTACGTATATAGGCAAAGCCACGGCACTTGCAAAATCGATCTAGAGCACATCGTCGAGCAGGACTGTATTTTTTCTTTAGCATACTGAGAGGCTTGTGCCTCTCAGTCATGTTGATGCCTGCCCTGCAGATCCATGCCGCAGAAACCCGCTATAGCGTTGATATTGAAGCACCTTCCTCGGTCGATGACCTGCTGAAGCAGCACCTTGAAATCATGCGCTGGCTCAACAGTCCACGCATGAACAACGCCGAGTGGCATCGTTTATTGCAATCCACCCCGCGCAATATTGAAGACCTGCTAGCCACTGAAGGCTATTTTTCTCCTGTTATCCAGCAAAGTATCGACAGCAATTCAGAAGGCAAAGTTGGTGATGCACCAAGCAATACCCAAAATATCCTTCACACCGCCAAGTTCACGGTAGACCCAGGGACAGCGGTCACCATACAAGATATTGATATTCACTTCATCGGCCCTGTGAGCCAACAACCACCGGGCGAGAAACCCGATCCCGCACAACTCAAGGACAACTGGTTGCTCAAGCCTGGCATGCGTTTCAGTCAGGATCGCTGGGCCAGCGCCAAGCGCAACCTGCTGACAGGCCTGATGTTGCAGCGTTATCCCAATGCCAGGATTACTTCAAGCAAGGCCGTTATAGACGCACAAGCCAATAGTGTAAAACTGCAGGTAGAGATAGATAGCGGGGCTCCTTTCCGCTTTGGCCAGGTGGAAGTCAATGGGCTTGAGCGCTATCCCCGCAGTGTGGTGGACAACATAAACCCCATCAAGCCAGGTACGCCTTACAGTCAATCCAGCTTGTTGTTTTTCCAGTCAGAGTTGCAAGCCACAGGATACTTCAGCAACGTGGAAGTGACCTCACGCACCGATGATGCAGACCCGGAAGCGGCCCCCATCGTGGTCAATGTCACGGAGAATCAGGCCATACAGGTGGGCATAGGTGTCGGTGCCAGTACCAACACGGGGGCACGCACACAGCTCACCTATCAGGATCTCAACCTGTTTAACCGCGGCTGGCGCTTTACCAACTCATTCAAGCTGGAGCAAAAAGCCCAGTCGTTAAACTCATTGATCAGGCTTCCCACGGATAAAAACGGTTATCGCGACAGCCTCAATGCAGACCTCAACCGGATTGATGTAGAAGGCCAGACCACCTCTACACTGGGCACTGGCGTCAAACGCTCATGGGGACCGCGTACGTTTGAACAAACCATAGGAGCTGCCTACCTGCTGGAACATGTGGCGGTGGCAGGGAGTGAATCGCAGAACAATTATGCGGCAACGGTTTCCTATGGGCTGACCTTACGCCGGATCGATAGTGAACTCAACCCCACCCGTGGTTATCTATTTAATACGCAGTTCACCAGTGCACCACTCGACGTCATGGCCAATGGCAAGTTCCTGCAAAGCTACGCCAAGGTGCAGGCCTACTATCCCATTACTCGCAGCACACAACTGATTACCCGCCTGGAAGGTGGCATTGTCAGTGGGGCGGATAATGCCCCGGCTACCTACCTGTTCCGCGCGGGTGGTGATCAATCCGTACGTGGCTACGCCTACCAGAGCCTTGGGGTTGCTGATGGCGATGCCGTAGTCGGTGGACGCTACATGGTGACAGGCAGTGTAGAAGTCATCCAGTGGCTGACCGAGCAATGGGGCGCTGCAGCCTTTGTTGACTTTGGTAATGCAGCCAACACGACGCAGGACCTAAAACCAGTATACGGTTATGGGCTAGGCGCCCGGTTCAAGAGCCCTGCAGGGCCTATAGGCGTGGATATTGCGCATGGACAGGAAACCGGCGAATACCGCTTGCATTTCAATCTGGGAGTCACGTTCTGATGCTGCAACGACTCATCCTCGTCTGGCTGCTATGGCTGGCAGTCCCGGCATGGGCGGATATCCAGGTGGATTCCAGCTTGCAGGACCTGAGCTATGACGCAGGCAGCATGCAATTGAACCTGGAACAATTCGATTCCAAGGTGCGCATGCTGCCCACACTGGATGGGCGTGTGCTGGTGGAACGCCTGCACGCACAGCGCCTGGTGATTACCATGAAGCCCAAGCCCGAGGCCTCGTCCACCATACCCGCACTTCCTGCTCCAGGAGAAACCCCTGCCCCGGCAGGCCTGCCGGAGAAAATCAACCTGCCCTTCCCGATCAGGGTAGATCAGGCTGCTATTGACGAGATCATCATTGTCTCAGGCAGTACACGCCATGTATTGCATCATGTCACCCTGAACCTGGAAGCTGATACAAAAAAACTCAACCTGGAGCTGGTGCGTGCGGAAACCCCCTGGGGCGATATCCAGGCCATGTTATCGCTGGTCAACAGCAAACCCTATCCCCTGGCTGGCCATATTCATGTCAAACAGGTGCGCGGCGGCATGCCTTATGAGCTCAATTCAGTACTGTCCGGTGATTTACTGGCACTCAGATTTGACATGAGCAATCTGTTTGCCATGCAGCAAGGCTTGCCTGCCATGGTATCCGTTGATAGCGGCCTCCAGTCGGCGGGTAAACTGGATATCCATGGCGAGCTGGGCTTGGAAGGTGACTTCCCGCTCAAGTTACGCGTGGCATTAAGAGACCTCAATCCCGGACAGCTGGGTCAGTCCACCCAGGCTAATCTGGGTTTTGACCTGGCGCTAGATGGCAAACTCATGCCAGAGCCAGACCTGCGACTTCAATTGAATACCCACAACAGTCGCTGGCGAGGCCAGGCCTTAAATGCGGATGCCAACATTCATCTATTAGGTAATCTATTGAATGAGCTCGTGGTCAAGGCTGATCTGGGCGGCAATACTTTTTCTGCCAATGGGAGCTTGGGAAAGAGCGACAGCAAGCTGGACTGGCAGGCCGACTTTGCCAACCTTGGCGTACTGGGGCCGGCATTTGGTGGCAAAACCAATGCACGCGGCAGCCTGAGTGGCAGTATGGATACACTCTCAGCCCAATTCCAGCTTCTGGCAGAAAACCTGCGTCTACCCGGCAATATCAGTGCTCGTAAGCTGGAAGGCAATGGAACCCTGGACTCGGCCGGGGCAGGCACATTACAAGCCACAATCAATGCGCAGGGATTGCGACTGCAACAAGGCAGCTTCATCGATGGCAAATTAATGCTGAGTGGCAATCGCCAGCAACACCAGATTTCCCTTCAGGCCAACGGCACCGGCCTGGAATTAATCAGCGTGCTGACTGGTGGCTTTGACGCCAATGGCGGCTGGGCGGGACAATTGAAACAGCTGGATTACAAGTCCGATGTGCCCGTCAGCCTTCCGGCCCCTGCTCCTATCAGTTATGACGATGAAAATGGCCTGCTGGTTGAAAATCTGGCGCTACAATTCAAACAGGGCCGTATCACCTTAGAATCCTTGCAAAGCACGGCACAAGGATTAATTACACGAGGAAAAATATCTCAACTGGCCCTGCATGACATTCCCCCCGCCCTGTTCTCATTACCGGGCAACCTCAAGGGTAACCCGGTATTTTCTGGCCATTGGAATATCCGGGCCGAAGATGCCCTGAATGGTGAAATATCACTCTGGCGTGAATCCGGCGACCTTGCAGTCGTAACCGAAGGTCAAGCTGACAAGCCACTCGGCTTGCAAACCGTCAAGCTGGGCCTGACCATGCAAGAAAACCAGCTGCAATTGCAGGCCAGCATCAATGGCAGCCAGTTTGGCCATGTCACGGCTAACGCCAGTACCACCATCAACAAGAACGATACTGGATTTGAACTGGCAAGCAGCGCGCCCTTGCAAGCTGAAATCCACGCCCAGCTTTCCACCTTGGCCTGGCTTCCCGTACCAGAAGTCCAGGCCGATGGACAAATGGACATAGCCATTCAAGCTAGCGGCCAGCTGGGTAATCCAGACCTGCAAGGCTATATCCGCGGCAGCAACCTGGCACTGGGCCTGCCTGCCGAAGGTGTTAGCCTGACCCAGGGCAGACTCAACGCAAAACTCAGTGGAGACAAGCTACAACTCAACGAACTGCGCTTCACCGGTGGAGAAGGCAGCCTCAGTGCCAGTGGCGAGATCAGCCTTAATCAAGGCAAACCTGCTGTAGATATTGCCTGGGTTCTGGACAACTTCACTGCAGCCAAACGCACGGATCGCCTGCTGGTACTTCAAGGCAACGCCAGAACCACCATGAAGGATCATGTGCTTGATGTATCGGGCGATCTGCGCGTGGTTCGTGGCCTGATAGAACTGGCCGGAGAAGGTGCGCCGCAACTGGGTGACGATGTCGTTGTGGTTGGCCTCGAACGCGAGGAGGAAGAGTCACCGCTACAATTCAATATCTCAGGCCTCAAGATCAACCTCGGGGATGAAGTGATCGGCATCATCGACACCAACAAGCAATTCCTCATGCGCGGACGTGGCCTGGACGGCTACCTCACAGGCATACTCACCCTCTCAGGCATGGTACCCAACAGCCTGCGGGCAGAAGGTTCCATCCGCGTGGGTGGCACTTACATGGCGTATGGGCAGATACTAAACATAGAAAAAGGCATCATCAATTTCAGCGGCCCGATTGATAACCCTGGACTCAACATCAGCGCCATGCGTGACAACCAGACCGTGAAAGCCGGTGTGGAAATTACCGGCAATGCGCTGATGCCGACGGTCAAACTGGTCTCCACTCCCAATGTGCCAGATAGCGACAAGCTTTCCTGGCTGGTGCTGGGCCATGGCATGGACCAAGCAGGAAAAAGTGAATTTGCCATGCTCTCACTGGCCGCGGGAGCCTTGTTATCGCAAGGTCAGTCGGTTCCCCTGCAAACCAGAATGGCACGTGCTGCCGGCCTGGATAGCTTCAGCATCGGCGGGAGCGATGTGCAAAGCTCCAGCGTCAACTTTGGCAAACGGCTGTCATCCAAACTTTACCTGAGCTATGAAAAAAGCCTGACTGGCCTGCTGAATGTCGCCAAGCTCACATATGCCATCACCAAACGCTGGTCTGTAGTTTCACAGGCCGGTTCTGAAAGTGCGGTAGATGTGTTATACACATTCAGGTTCAAATAATTGACTGAAAAGGAGCGCAGCATGGCCCATCTCGAGACCAGCAACCCGCGTTTGGCGGTGTTGATCGATGCGGATAATACTTTCAAGATGATTGAAGTGATCAATGCGCTATTTGAAGAAATTTCCAAATTTGGTGATGTCAGCGTGCGCCGCATTTATGGGGACTGGACAGAAACCCGCATGCAGAAATGGAAAGAAATTCTGCCCAAGCACGCCATCCAGCCTATCCAGCAATATGCCAACACCAAGGGCAAGAACTCGACCGATAGCGCGTTGATTATTGATGCCATGGATTTGCTCTATACCGCGCCGCTTGATGGTTTTTGCATTGTCTCCAGCGATAGCGACTTCACCAGGCTGGCCACTCGCCTGCGTGAATCCGGCAAGCAGGTATATGGTTTTGGCGAGCAGAAAACGCCTGAATCCCTGATTGCTGCCTGCAATAAGTTTGTCTATGTAGAAATCCTGGCGCAGGAAAAATCCGGCAGTCATATTGAAGCCGAATCCGCAGCGCCAGTGAAAAACACCACCAAACCGGTGGCAAAACAAAAAACCAAGGCGATCAAAACCGCGCCCCCCGTTGCTGCTTCACTCACACCCGGTATCCGTAAGAACGACGGGGAACTGGCGATGGATACCAAGCTGGTCACACTCATCCGCTCCGCGATTGAAGCGCTCTCCGATGATGATGGCTATGCGCACATCGGTGAAACAAAAAAGCATATTGTGAAAAACTTCCCCGCGTTCGATTCCCGCAATTATGGTTACGCCAAGTTCAGCGACCTGATCAATGCAATCAACCTGTTTGAAGTAGACAAGATCAAGCAACGACTCAAGGATAAAAGAAAGAAATGACCCAGATCCTGGTGCTTTATTACTCTCAAGGTGGCTCTGTCCGCGACATGGCAAAGCTGATTGCTCGCGGCATTGAGTCAGTCGAGGGTGCCACTGCGCGTATCCGTACCGTACCCAAAATCTCAGCCAATCACGAAGCCACTGAGCCGGAGGTACCAAGCACAGGTGCACCTTATGTAGAGCTAGCTGATCTTGAAGAGTGTGCAGGCTTGGCATTGGGCAGCCCCACGCGTTTTGGCAATATGGCGGCCCCCATGAAATACTTCCTGGATGGCACCACCAGCCTCTGGCTCAAGGGGGCGCTCATCAACAAGCCTGCCGCCGTATTCACATCCACCGGCTCCATGCATGGCGGCCAGGAAACTACCTTGCTCACCATGATGCTACCCCTGCTACACCACGGCATGCTGCTGCTCGGTCTGCCGTATTCAGAACCTGCGCTGGCAAGCACCAGTTCAGGTGGCACGCCTTATGGAGCCAGTCATGTGGCAGGCGCCATGGATGACAGGCCTATATCCGAGGACGAGAAAAAACTGTGTATTGCCCTTGGGAAACGTTTGGCACAAACCGCATTGCAACTACATCCAGCGACATGATGCAAACTTTACCGACTTGAGAAATATTTTTATGCCATTGTGGCAACGCTGGCAGCAAAAGCGTATCTCGACTCGGTTATAATAAAAAAATGCGTATCCTACTTTCCAATGACGATGGCTACTTTGCCCCCGGCCTGAATATTCTGGCTGAACATTTGTCAAAAATCGCGGATATCGTTGTTGTTGCGCCTGAGCGTGACCGCAGCGGTGCCAGCAACTCCCTCACCCTAGACCGGCCACTGTCGGTGCACAAAGCCAGCAATGGTTTCTACTACGTTAATGGCACGCCAACGGACTGTGTCCATCTGGCGGTGACAGGCTTGCTTGATCAATTGCCTGACATGATCATCTCGGGCATCAATGACGGTGCCAATATGGGCGATGACACCATATACTCTGGCACGGTAGCCGCCGCCACCGAGGGCTTTCTGCTAGGTATTCCATCTTTTGCCGTATCAATGTCACGCCACGGTGTTCAGCATTTTGAAACTGCCGCCAAGTTCATGGTTGGACTGGTGCAACGTTACGAGAAAGATCGCTTCCCTCCGCCTGTGTTACTTAATATCAATGTACCGGATGTCCCTTATGAAGACCTGCAAGGTACTGAGGTCACCCGCCTTGGCAAGCGCCACAAGGCTGAGCCGGTGATCAAGTCCACCACGCCCCGCGGCCAGACTGTATATTGGATAGGCCCGGCTGGCAGTGCCCAGGATTCGGGTGAAGGCACAGACTTCAATGCCATCAACAATAATCGCATATCGATTACCCCCTTACAGATAGATCTCACGCAGTACGCCCAACGCGAACAGGTCAAGAACTGGCTCGCGCAATAAATGAGTACAGTATTACGCGGCATAGGCATGACCTCACAGCGCACGCGCGAACGTATGCTGTCGCGCTTGAGCGAGCAAGGCATCAAGGATGAGGTGACACTGGCAGCCTTGGGCAGCATCGCACGGCATATCTTTGTCGACGAGGCGCTATCTTCACGCGCCTATGAGGATGTATCACTGCCGATAGGCTTTGGCCAGACCATTTCCCAGCCTTATATCGTGGCGCGCATGACAGAGATTCTGCGTAATGGACGCCCACTGGAAAAAGTACTGGAAATCGGCACCGGCTGCGGCTATCAAACCGCAGTGCTGTCCAAAGTAGCCAAAGAGGTTTACTCGGTTGAGCGCATACGCCCCCTGCTGATGAAAGCCCGCGGTCACCTGCGTGAATTGCGCCTCGCCAATATCAAGCTCAAACATGCAGATGGCACCATGGGTTTGCCAGAAATTGCACCTTTCGACGGCATTATTGTCACAGCTGCTGCACGCCATATACCGGATGAACTATTGGCCCAGTTAGCTGTGGGTGGCCGCATGGTGATTCCGGTAGGCACTGAAGAACAAACGCTGTATCTCATTGAGCATGTCAAAACGGCGGTGGGATCTGAATATAGAAAAACCAAGCTGGAAGCGGTCAAGTTTGTACCGCTGTTGGGTGGAACTAATTAATGCACGTCATCAAGCAAGTTAAAAAATCCTGGCTGATCAGCCTGTTACTCATCGGCTGTAGCACCACGGATCATGCGCCGGTGATAGACCGCGCTCCGGTAGCAAAAAAACCTGCAAGTAGTCAGGCTAAGTCCAGTACGGACAAAGACTGGCGCCCCAATACCCATACAGTCAAAAAAGGCGATACGCTTTACAGCATCGGCCTGGAATATGGTTACGACTATAAAGAAATTGCGCAGGCCAATCACATTGTGCCGCCCGCCTTCACCATTCATATCGGCCAGCAGCTGAAGTTGCCAGCACGGGCAACAGACACTGCAGCTGCAGCAAGCCCAATTCCAGGACAACCCGCTAGCGCGACAGATGGCGATGTCATTATCACGCCATTGAACATGGATGGTGGTGCACCTCCAGCGGTAGCCGCCGGCCAGCCCAACCCGGGGCAAAGTCCCGCACCTGGACAACCACTGCTGGTGGTTGAACCAAAAGCCACGCGCGAACCTTATAGTCTGGCAGCCATGAACGCGCCCGTTGCTTCGCCAAAACCACAGTTAGCTAGTCCTGTGGTGCCTGCACCGTCAGCGGCTACTGGAAACCCGGCTGACACCCAAGCACCAGCCAGCCAGGCTGCTGCCAGCAATACCGAAGACGGCATACAATGGGCCTGGCCAACCAATGGCAAGGTGGTCGGTAATTTCAACGATAGCACCAATGCCAAGGGGCTGGATATTTCAGGCGCGCAGGGACAAGCCGTCAATGCAGCAGCACCCGGCAAGGTCATTTATAGCGGCTCCGATCTGCGCGGCTATGGCAAGCTGGTCATCATCAAGCATAACAGTACCTATCTCTCGGTCTATGCGCATAACAGCAATATCCTGGTCAAAGAAGGTCAGCAGGTCACTCGCGGCCAGAAAATTGCTGAAATGGGCAATACTGATGCAGACAAGGTCAAACTGCATTTCGAGATTCGTCGCCAGGGCAAATCAGTAGACCCGGCCAAATATCTGCCCGGCAGTCCTGGCTGACCTGCACTCACACCCGGACAAGGAGTAGAGATTGAGTAAGCCTAAAGCTAAAGCCAGCGCTGACGACAAACCAGACTCCCTGTCAGCCACCCTGCTCGCCATTGGCCGCCTAGGATTGATGGTGATAGGCATTATCGGCATTGCCGTCGACTTGTTCCGCGACGATGGCTGGCTCAAGCAGGCATTCTCCAAACTGTTCTCCTCCACCACTGGCATGATCGCCATTCCCGTGATTATCCTGCTGGTATACCTGGCCAATCGCTGGTTCACTGCTCCCAGGCGTGGAGAGCTCACCAAGCGTGGCGACATTCCGCTTTACCTCATGATGGGGATAGGGGCATTTTTCCTCTTTAGGCTGATCACGACAGGCAGTTTCTAGGGCCAAGCCCTACCCCTGATTACAGAAGAACGCGACAGGGCTGGGCAATAACAGCAATAAAAAAGGATAACCTCGGTTATCCTTTTTTATTGCTAACAAGCCGCAGACTTACTTGGCAGCCTGGGCGTCCTGCTCAGCATAATATTCATGCACCTGGGTCATGTCATAAGCACGTGCCCATTCAATGATCTTGTCCAGTGCGGGTGCGCCAATCTCGCCCACCTGCGCATGAATACCGGCCTGCTCACGAATCACCAACACTCCCGGAATCTTGCTGACTTCAAAATACTCGCCAATTTCCGGGTCATCCTCGGTATTCACCATCCCAAACACAATGTCAGGATTTTTTTCTGCAGCCGCTTCAAATGCCGGTGTGAATGCGACACAGGGTTCACACCATGGTGCCCAGAAATCAACGATGACAAAAGCATTGTTGACGATGGTGTCCTTGAAGTTAGCTTTGTTGAGTTGCAAGACCGCCATGATTAAATCCCAAAAAATTAGTGGATTTTTTCATTATAGCAGAGCTATATAGACCCACCACTCAAACAATAGGCTTGCCCCAGGCGCTGTCAAAGAACAGCTCACCCAGTTCGCGACGGGTACGTGGTGCCAGCTCACGCTCCTTGATATCCCCTTCAAGCGTAGCTGGATCAGCAGGAGAACCCACGGCAATCAGGGCCTGGATCTGGATCTGCTCTGGTACGCTAAATGCAGCACGCAGCTTGTCGGAATCAAAACCTGCCATCTGGTGTGCTTGCAGGCCAAGTGCAGTTGCCTGCAAGCAGAGGTTTTCTGCTGCAGCACCACTGTCATAGGCTGCAAATGGATTAGGCTTGCCGTTATGGTGGAACTTGGTATCAGCAGCGATCAGGACCAGGAGTGGAGCATCCTTGACCCAGCCCTGGTTGAATTCCACCAGCGTCTCAAATGCTTTTTGCCAGGCAGCTGCATCCTTGTTCTTGTCCCAGACAATGAAGCGCCATGGCTGGTCACCATAGCAGGATGGTGCCCAGCGGGCAGCTTCTAGCAGGGCAATGGTTTGCTCATGGGTAACAGGCTTGCTGGCATCATAGGCACGGCCACTCCAACGCTCGGCAATGGTGGAATCGATAGGCACACTGGTAACTGCTGGTTTTCTTGACATATTGTTATCCTTATAAGGTTGGGTAATCGGTGTAGCCTTTTTCACTACCACCGTAAAATGTTGACTGGTCTGGACTGTTCAATGGCGCATCCTGCTTGAAGCGTTCGACCAGATCAGGATTGGCAATATAGAGCGAGCCGTAGGCGATTGCATCTGCATGGCCGGATGCAATCGCAGCATTCCCCTTAGCTTTGTCATAGGCAAGATTGGCAATGTAGCCGCCATTGAAATGCTTGCGTAGTTCGTTGAAATCAAAGTCCGGGGTGGCGCCATCGCCCATGCCACCTTCTACTGCATGCAGATAGGCCAGCTTGAAGGGACTCAATACATCAGCCACGTAATTGAATAAGCCTTGTGGATCTGAGTCGCTGATATCGTTAAACGGGTTGAGCGGCGAAATACGCACACCCACACGGTCTGCACCGGCAACGTCAACCACAGCCTTTGTTACTTCCAGCAACAGGCGGGCACGATTTTCCTTGCTACCACCATACTGATCAGTACGCTGATTGGTGCTGTCGCGCAGGAACTGGTCTATTAAATATCCGTTGGCTGCATGGATTTCCACTCCATCAAACCCGGCTTCCAGTGCATGCTTGGTAGCTGTGACGTAATCGGCCACAATCCCTGGCAACTCTTCAATTGCCAGCGCGCGTGGCGTGACAAAATCCTGCAGGCCCTGGTAGGTAAATGCCTGGCCTGCAGGCTTGATCGCAGAAGGGGCGACTGGCAATGCATTACCAGGCTGCAGCGATGGATGGGAAATGCGGCCCACATGCCACAGTTGCAGCACAATCTTGCCGCCCTTGGCATGCACCGCGGCGGTAACTTGCTTCCAGCCTTCAACCTGCGCCTTATCGTGAATACCAGGCGTTGCAGGGTAACCATGGGCTGTAGGAGAAATGGGGGTTGCTTCGGTAATGATCAGGCCTGCGGATGCACGCTGGGCATAATATTCAGCATTGATAGGCTGCGGTACATTGCCTTCCCCAGCACGATTACGTGTTAATGGGGCCATGACGATACGGTTTTGCAGTGTAATGCTTCCCAGCTTGCCTGGGCTCAATAAATCCAATGACATTCTCGACTCCTGATTTGAGTAAATGACAAACGCCTCACTTTGCCATCAAGACAGGTGAAGCGTTTTGTACAACGCACGGGATAAAATTACTTCTTTACGCCTTCGATCAATAGCGTGATTTCAATATCATCGCCAACTGGCGCACCAGCCTTTGCTGCCCAGGTATAGCCAAAGTCAGAAGCCTTGATGATGGTTTTAGCTTCAATCCCGGTACGCAGACCACCCCAGGGATCCTTGCCAAAACCCAGCACAGCAAACGGGAAGGTCACTTCCTTGGTCACACCGTTGATAGTGAGCTTGCCAGTAACATTTCCCTGGCTGGCAGTAGTCGCAGCAACCTTGGTGCTGACAAAATGAATCTCACCAAACTTGCCAGCATTCAGGTACTCCTCTTTCTTGATGTGTTCATCGCGCTTTTCGTTGCTGGTGTTCACGCTTAATACATTGATCTTGGCATCCACGCTGGAATTGGCCAGGTTATCCTTATCGATCACCAGCTTGCCAGTCACATCACTAAAGGTACCGGATGTTTTGGCGACCACATGTCGGATAGAGAAATTGGCAAAGCTATGCTTGTTGTCGATCTCGTAATTCTCGGCAGCGGCAAAAGCCATACTGCTCACAGCAAACAGACCAGCGATCATCGTAAGTTTGGCGATTGATTTATTCATTGCACATCCTCTCTGATATTGAAATTGTTTTGATTAAAAGCTTTTTATCTGGCAACGCATCCATCGCCAGGCAATACATACAAATTACCCGTGAATTTTCTTGGTAATCGTCGCAACACGCTCACCCAGGTGTTCTGCGGTCAGCAGGTCACTATTGATGGGCGCCACATCGGCAGCCTGGTCGTTATTGGCCTGCGCCAAAGCACCTAGGAAACCACCAAGCCGATTCAAGTCATTGACTGACCCTGTGCTGCTATTGTTCCCCGGCAGCAAATCATTTCCTACCCAGATCATGCCATGCTGAGCAGCAAAAATGGTCAACTGCACAATGGTATTCAACTTATCACCGCTCTGGCTGGCCGAAGTGGTAAACCCTGCGGCGACTTTATCTTTCCAGCCGCGACCATACCAGATGGAAGAACTGGCATCCATGAACGCCTTGAACTGTGCAGAAGCCGAGCCCATATAAGTAGGGCTGCCAAAAATAATGGCATCTGCCGTATTGAGTGCATCCCAGTTTTTCTGGGCATCTTCAGCGTTCAACAGGACGACTTCCGTCCCTGACACTTTTTCTGCGCCACGTGCCACTGCCTTGGCTTGAGCTTCGGTATGGCCATAACCACTGTGATAAACCACTGCTACCTTGGTCATCATGACCTCCTTAATGTGATGAATGATCTGTTGGCAAGTCGAATAAAAGCAACTCGGCTTCTTCGCCTGCCTGAATATCGACTTGCGGATAACTGTCAATCTTGGCGGCATCACCTGCCTCCAGAGCTTCGCCATTTAACACCACATTGCCGCGCACGA
Organism: Methylobacillus gramineus; assembly: GCF_020532675.1. GTDB lineage: Bacteria > Pseudomonadota > Gammaproteobacteria > Burkholderiales > Methylophilaceae > Methylobacillus > Methylobacillus gramineus. The sequence goes on from NZ_JAJAVE010000001.1 coordinate 1,217,734, forward strand.
TCTGGATATACAGGCTGCGTCCTTCAGTCATGGTGTAAGCAATTTGTTGATTCTGGGTCAGAACTGTTGCATACAAAGCAATGTCCTGATGCACCAGCAACGATCCCTCTCTACCATCCCTGGAGGCAATCAAGCACCAGCGGTTCTGCTTCTCGGCGTTTGAAAACTGCTTTTCCTCATAGCCTGGCGTAATACCATCACGTTCCGGTAGCAGCCATATCTGCAAGAGATGTGCCGACTCAGTGCTGGAGGCATTGAACTCGCTATGCACAATCCCGGTACCCGCGGTCATGCGTTGCACATCACCAGCCTTGATGACGGAGCCATTGCCCAGACTATCGCGATGCTGCAATGCCCCTTTCAGCATATAAGTGACAATTTCCATATCCTGGTGCGAATGCATGCCAAAGCCCATATCCGGCGCAATGATGTCCTCGTTGATCACGCGCAACACCGAATAACCCATATGTTCAGGATCCTGGTAGCCAGAAAATGAGAATGAGTGATAACTATCCAGCCAGCCATGATTGGCATGGCCACGCTCCTGGGACTTTCTCAATGTCAGCATCACAAGCTCCTATTTGGTTAAGGAATTCAATATTCCTGAATGACAGAGGCCATGTTAGATAATAAGGATTAGTATTAATAGCAAATAATTTTGTATATATTGTTCAAAAATTATGAATAAGATTTGTCTTGAATGGAGCGGCTCATGGTCACACTGATCCCTAACCCGGTGCTATCCGGCCCGCAATACTTGAGTGAAGGTCTCAAACTGGTATTCAAGCCAGGATTACGACGCTTTGTGCTATTCCCACTCACGGCAAACTTGCTGCTCTTCATCGGCATGGTTAGCCTGGCCTGGCAGCAATTTGATCAATGGATGCATGCACTAATGCCCATACTCCCCAGTTGGCTAAGTTTTGTCAGTTATATTCTGTGGCCACTGTTCGTCGTGCTCATATTGCTGATGATATTTTTCACGTTCACCATGCTGGCCAATATCATCGCGGCCCCGTTCAATGGGCTGCTCGCAGAAAAAGTAGAAGTGATAGTGCGAGGGCAAGATACTTTCCCACCCTTCAGCTGGAAAGAACTGATCGCGCTAGTACCCCGTACCCTGATTAGGGAAATGCGCAAGCTGGCCTATTTCCTGCCAAGAGCAGTTGGCTTGTTCATACTCTCGCTGATTCCGGTGTTGAACCTGGCAGCCCCACCCTTATGGATACTATTTGGCATATGGATGATGTGCGTACAATATCTGGACTATCCTGCTGACAACCATCAAATAGGCTGGAATGACATGCTGAGCTGGTTACGCAAAAAACGCTGGCAGAGCCTCAGCTTCGGCGGCACGGTCTATCTGGCGCTCATGATTCCTCTGGTCAACATTATCATGATGCCTGCCGCGGTTGCCGGTGCCGCGCTATTCTGGGTGCATGAACGGAATGAAGCATCATGAGCATCAAACTCTCAATTGAAGCCCTGGAAGTGCTTGATGCCATAGACCGCGAAGGCAGCTTCTCCGCAGCAGCAGATAGCCTTTATCGCGTACCCTCGGCCATCACCTATACCATCCGCACCCTGGAAGACAGCCTTGATATCAAGTTGTTTGACCGCAGCGGACATAAAGCCAGGCTGACCGAAGCAGGGAGTGAGCTGCTGCGTGAAGGCCGACACCTGCTCAAGGCTGCTGGCGAGCTGGAATGCCGTGTGCGCAGGGTTGCTACCGGCGTGGAAACCGATATCAGCATTGCCATCAGCGATATTCTGAGCCTGAACCCGATTTACACCATGCTTGAAGAATTTTATGCCCAACAATTTGGTACCCGTGTCCGTCTGTTGCGCGAGGTATATGGTGGCAGCTGGGATGCCCTGATCAACAATCGGGCTGATATTTCCATCGGTGCGCCCGGTGAAGGGCCACCAGGTGGGGGCTATACCACCAGATTGTTAGGGACTGTGGAGTTTGTCTTTGCCGTGGCACCACATCATCCTTTGGCCAAGCTAGCGGAGCCTTTGAAAAACGCCGATATACAACAGTACCGTTCTATCTCCGCGGCCGATAGTTCGCGCAGCCTGCCGCCCAAAACCTCAGGCATTCTGGATGGGCAGGATGTACTCTCGGTACCTGACATCCCGAGCAAGATGATGGCGCAGATCAAGGGGCTGGGCGTCGGATACTTGCCAAGAACCGTTGCCGAACAACAGCTTGCCCAGGGCAAGTTATTGATACGTGAAGTTGCTGAACCCAAGGCAGCTGTCGTTGCCTATGTCGCCTGGCGTAGCGATGGCGGCAAGGCCCAGCAATGGATTTTAAAGAAACTGGAAAAACTGTCGCTAGAAGAACTGCTGGTTTGACATAAAAATTAGGTACACTGGCGCAAGCAATAAACAAGCGGTCGTTGAACGAGTTTCAGGGGAACGACAATACGCTTTCAACCCCATAACAATAATGCAGTACAAGACACAAGGAATGTCTCACTCATGGCACAAAACCACTTTCCCAGGGAATTCAATGTCATCAACCGTTACACCATACGCTCCATGCTATGGCTGAATGGTTTTGCCCACATCACCATCGGCCTGGCACTTGCCATCTCCGTATTGATGTTTGCCTGGCTGTTCTTCCTGGATGTCAGGATCGCATTTTCCTCTCACAACCTCGTCCACGGGTTCCTCAATGCCCTGGGCACCCTGATGCTGCTTTGGTCAATCTCAGCACTGATTTCCGCGGAAATCCGTTACCTCATGGGTGCCAAGCTGGAAGTGGAAACCTTTATTGAAGTTGCCATGGTGCTGGTGTTACGCAAGCTGATCATTATGCCGGTGCAGGAGATTTCTCCAGACCCTAAGGATGTACTTCTGTGGGTAGGGGCTGGCCTGATGCTGGGCATCACTTTTGTACTGGTGCGCTGGGGCCAGAAGCAACGTGTAGACTGAGCAAACTGCCCATGCAGAGCAAGATAGATCAAATTATCAGCCATACCAGCCACATCATCCTGGGCAAAGAGCCGCAGATCCGGCTCGCATTGGCATGTATCCTGGCCCGAGGTCATCTGCTAATAGAAGACCTTCCAGGCATGGGCAAGACCACGCTGTCCTATACCCTGGCCCAGGTGCTGGGCCTGCAGTTCAACCGGGTACAATTTACCAGCGATTTATTACCAGGCGACATTCTGGGTGTCTCGGTCTATGATCGCAACGAGGCCTGCTTCAAGTTCCATCCCGGCCCGGTTTTCACCAATGTGTTGCTGGCCGATGAGGTCAACCGCGCCACGCCCAAGACGCAAAGCGCCTTGCTGGAAGTGATGGAAGAAGGCCAGGTTACGCTCGAAGGCGATACGCGGCAACTTCCCAAGCCATTTTTTGTGATCGCCACACAAAATCCCGGGCATCATATCGGCACTTTCCCGTTGCCAGAATCCCAACTGGATCGCTTCCTTATGTGTATCAACCTGGGCTACCCTGATGCGCAGGCTGAGCGCGCACTACTACAGAGCAACGGTGGGCGCCATGGCATTCATAGCCCCGAAGCTTGTATAGATGGCACTGGTTTGCTGGCACTCCAGCAGGCTGTAGGTCATATCCATATTTCTGATGCCCTGCTCGATTATTTGCAGGCATTACTCACTTACAGCCGACACTCCAACCACTTTGTAGCCGGGTTATCTCCCCGCGCTGGGCTCGCCCTCAAGCAATGCGCACAAGCCTGGGCATTGATGCATGGACGGGACTTTGCCATCCCGGAGGATATACAGGCGGTATTACCTGGAGTCGCGGGCCACCGCCTGCAAACCATCTCGGGCAGCAGTATTGAAGATGCAGCCCACCATTTGCTGAATGCCGTCGCCATCCCCTAAATCCATGTCCGCCATCATAGCGAACTGGAAAGCAAAGTTACGCCTGGATCGGCATTTCACCATTCCCCTGCTTCTGACACGGCGTCATCTTTATATTCTACCCAGTCGCGCAGGCTGGGGATTTGCCATTGTGCTGCTCGGCATGCTCACAGGCTCGATCAATTACACCCTGAGTCTGGGATTTATCCTGACATTCATGCTGGCAGGCATGGGGCTGATCGCCATGCTGCATACATGGCGCAACATGGCATGGCTGCAGATTGACATGCCTGCACCGGATGCAATCTTTGCCGGGCAGGATGCCACTTTCAACCTGGTACTTACCGACACCCGGCAGCGTGAGCGTTATGCCATTGCCGCCAATCTTCACGGTGCCGAAGCGGTGTACGGTGATATCCCGGCGAATGACAAAGTCACACTAGCACTGAGCTTGCGTGCACAAAAACGCGGCTGGCTGGTTCCTGGAGTAGTGAAGCTGCACACTGGATTTCCACTCGGCCTGTTCCATGTGTGGAGCCCACTTGCCACATCCTCCCGTTGCCTAGTGTATCCAAAACCCGCGGACAATGACCTGCCTATTCCACTCAATACCGATCATGGTAGTGGTAGCAAGACAGATCAAGGAAATGGTGACGACGACTTTGCCGGCCTGCGCATGTATCAGCTGGGTGACTCGCCCAAGCGCATAGACTGGAAAGCTTCATCCCGTGAACAAGGCATGTTCACCAAGCAATTCCAGGCCGAATCCCAAGTACTGTTATGGCTGGACTTGCAAACCACGCCCGGCGCAGATCTGGAGCAACGCCTGAGCCAGCTGACGCGCTGGATCATGACGGCCCATATCGAACGTCATCGTTATGGCTTGCGCCTGCCGGAGCAGGTATTTCCCCCAGACAACTCCGAAGCGCATTATCACCAATGCCTGCAAGCACTTGCGCTGATAGGTGGGCAATGAGCCGCGCCATCAATCCCGGCATGGCCGATTTGCGCTGGCTTTTGCTCTCAATGTGCCTGGCCATGGCCTTGCATATCGACCACTTTCCGGTTTGGGTAAGCGCCCTGATCGCGCTCTTCATGGGCTGGCGCTACCTGCTGGAGAGAAATCACTGGGCCATGCCCAAACTCTGGATCCTGGTACCCATCACCTTGTTCGGCGTAGTCGGTATTCTAGTCACCTATCGCAGCCTGTTTGGCCGTGATGCCAGTGTCGCCATGCTGGCACTGATGCTGGCGCTCAAACTGATGGAATCCTCCACTCGGCGGGATTATGTCATTCTGGGTTTTGCCGGCTATTTCATGACCATTACCGCATTTCTCTTCAATCAGTCATTGCTGGTCGGGGCGTATCTGCTATTGCCCTTAGCCGGGTTCACTGCCACCTTGGTCGGCATCAGTTACCCGCATGGCACCCTGTCTCAACGCTTGCGTACGCGCATCGCGGGTAGCCTGTTATTGCAGAGCATACCCATCATGCTCATCCTCTTTCTCTTGTTTCCACGTATTCCCGGCCCGCTCTGGGGCGTACCTCAAGATGCCTATCGCAGCATGAGCGGCCTCTCAGATAATATGGAACCAGGCAATATCAGCGATCTCAGTCTGTCAGCCGCCATCGCCTTCCGCGTACAGTTCAAAGGAGAAATCCCAGCTCCACAACAGCTCTACTGGCGTGGGCCGGTGCTATGGCATTTTGACGGCCGCGGCTGGCATATGGACAATAACCGGACGCGCTTTGCAGCTGAAAACCTATTGGTTTCTGGCGATACGGTTGATTACACAGTCACGCTGGAACCGCATAATCGCCAGTGGCTGCTCATGTTGGATATCCCTCAAGGCTTACCGGCAGAGGCTTATCGCAGTCGTGAATGGCAAGTATTGACGCGCAACCCAGTGCGCACCCGCATCCGCTATGAAGGCAGCTCCCATACCAGTTACCAGCTTGCACTCGATCTGGATGATAGAGCCAGGCAACTAGCGCTGGCCCTTCCCGCCAGTGGCAACCCGCGTAGCCGTGAGCTCGCCCAGCAGTGGCATGATCAGCTGCGAGAACCCCAGCAGATCGTCAATGCCGCGCTGGAACTATTCCGCCAGCAACCCTTTATCTACACACTGGCACCACCACGACTTGGCAGGGATTCTATCGATGATTTCCTCTTCAATACCAAGCGCGGGTTCTGTGAACATTATGCCAGCAGCTTTACCTATCTCATGCGTGCCGCCGGTGTGCCCGCCCGAGTAGTCACGGGCTATCAGGGTGGAGAAGTCAATCCGGTCGGACAATACCTGATCGTACGTCAATCCGATGCACATGCCTGGGCAGAGGTGTGGCTACCCAAACGCGGCTGGGTCAGAGTTGATCCCACCGCTGCCGTCTCTCCCAGCCGGGTAGAAACGGGCATCAGTACTGCCTTGCCCGACAACACATTGCTCCCGCTCATGGCCAGGCCAGATTATCCCTGGCTACGTAACCTCTACCTGAACTGGGATGCCGTCAATAACGGCTGGAACCAATGGGTATTGGGCTATAACCAGCAACGCCAGCTGGAACTGCTATCCAGGCTATCCGGCACCCAGGTCAACTGGCAGGATCTGGTGCTGTGGCTGATGGGCAGCCTGGCCACATTTATCTTGCTGCTATGCTTGTTCCTGTTCCGCCGCGTTCGACAATCCCTGGATCCAGTACAGGTCATATATCGCCGCTACCTGCGTAAATTAGCGCGGCATGGCATCCGCGTCATGCCGCATGAAGGTGCACAGGACGTACAACATCGTGCCAGCCAACAGTTTCCGCAACATGCTGTGGCCATTGCCAGAATTACCGATCTTTATCAGTCTTTGCGTTACGGAGCTGATGCAGAGGGCAAAACCATGGCAGAATTACGGACATCCATCAACAAACTCAAACTGTGATGCCCGCTTCACTTGCCCCCACCCCAGACTCACCGGAAATGACAGACCAGGACTTCATGCAGGCCGCCCTGGCATTGGCAGCAGAGGCTGCACGGGCAGGAGAAGTGCCGGTAGGTGCCGTGGTCGTCAAGGATGGCATCATCATAGGCCGTGGCAGCAATGCCCCCATTGCCCATCATGACCCCAGTGCGCACGCAGAAATCCGCGCTTTACGCGATGCGGCTCAGGCCATAGGCAACTATCGCCTGGTAGGCTGTACGCTCTATGTCACACTGGAACCTTGCGCCATGTGCGCGGGGGCTATTCAGCATGCACGTATAGAAAGACTGGTATTTGGTGCCAGAGACTATAAAACCGGTGCCTGTGGCAGCGTCATCAACCTTATGGCAGAAGATAAGCTTAATCACCACACCACAGTAGAAAGCGGCTTGATGGAGCAGGAATGTGGCGCCACCTTGACCCGGTTTTTCTCAGAGCGCAGACAGTTGCTCAAGCAAGCCAAGCAGGACAATCAACCATAAAATGGACACGAATGTGTCTTGCTCGTTCACCTAGAGGAGATAAGCATGATTCCTGTTGAGTACATCGTGATTTACTTCGTATCACTTGGACTTTGCCTGCTTTCCACCATCTACAAAACGGCCTGTTTCAAGTCCATGCTGTGCAGGCAAATTCTGGGCAGTGTATTTTGGAGCCTGATTCCCGTGATGAATACCTTCAAGGCTTTATTATGGCTACTCTCACTGCTGGTGACAGGCCTGGACAAGCTCAAGACCCGCTAGCTGAATTTGATCGCCTGCTACCTATTGGTGGCTGGCGGTTTCCCCTGCTTTAATTGATCAGCCAGCGCCTTGGAGGCATCGCGCCGCTGCTTGGTATATTGCAGGATGTTTTCCAGCTTGGCTGCTGAAGGAAGAGCAGGATCGTAAGGCAGTTGTGACAGTTGCTCATAACGCTCTTCATACCGATCGGTAATGGCGTCTTCCACCTGTTGCCCCAGCTCAAAATAGGTCACACTCCCCTGCTTGCTTTCATGCATGATGCTCAGCCAGGAGCGGTTGATGGCCTGATCCTCACGGACAAAATCATCGATTTCCTTGCGCAATATCAACTCGTCACCCCAGCGATAAGTAGGTGTCGGAATCCTGGTGATCATCACCGTCACCGCTGCCAGTAACAATATGCCGCCCAGCACCCTGACCATCAGCGACACTTGCTCGCCAACGTGTAAGCCCCGCATCAACAGCATGCCGGACAATATGCCTGCGACAAACCCACCGATATGCGCGGAATTGTCTATCGCCGGGATCATGAATCCCAGGGCAATGGTCGCAATGGCAAATACACAGGCACCACCGAACAACCAGCGGAACTCATGATTGTCCAGTTGTTTACGCTCTTGCCAGAGAAAGACTATCAGCGCGCCATAAATACCAAAGATAGCACCAGAAGCCCCACCCGATACCGCATGATTACCCTGCCACACCAGTGACAACAAATTGCCTGCCAGCCCGCTGATCAGATAAATCGCCAAATAGCGGGCATGTCCATACATGCGCTCGACCAACTGACCACCATCCCAGAATGCCACCATATTCAGCGCCAGATGCACAGCACCAAAATGCAGGAACAACGCGGTTGCCAACCGCCACCACTCACCATCCTGAGTAGCCGGGCCAAAGTTGGCGCCCCATGCCAGCTGCACGTTATTAGGCGAATGCCAGAAACCGGCACCGTTGAACAGCATCAACACAAACACCAGCAGGTTCGCAGCAATCAATAGTTTGGTCACAGGGACGCCTGGCGTACGCTGCTTGATAGCAGCACCCAGGGAAGGCCAATTTGAGGTGACGTCAGACATAGGAGCTTGGAGAATCCTGCACAATCAATCAGTTGAAATAATGCGCTGAAACAAAAAACCCGTCACGAGGACGGGTTGTGTGACATCAGTCAGCGTTTAATCACGCTCACCCATGAGTGACATCAGCAATTGCAGCAGATTCACAAACAGGTTGTAGATGTTGATATACAGGGACAATGTCGCCATCACATAGTTGGTTTCACCACCACGTACGATACGGTTCACATCAAACAGAATGAAGCCAGAGAACAGCAGGACAGCAACACCGGAAATCGCCAATGACAGTGCGGGAATCTGGAAGAACATATTCGCGAGTGATGCCACGATCAACAGGATCAAGCCCACCAGCAGGAAGTTGCCCATGAAGCTGAAATCCTTCTTGGTGGTCGCACCAATAGTGGCCAGCGTCATGAAAATCAGACCAGTACCACCTGCAGCCAGGCCAACCAGTTGTCCGCCATTACGCAGATTAAGCGCTACTTGCAGAATAGGCCCTAACATCACCCCCATAAAGAAAGTCAGGCCCAGCAACAGCACCACGCCAAACGCATTGTTACGGTTGGCAGAAATGGCAAAGAACAAGCCAAACATGACTGCCAGCATAATGACAGTCGACAGGATGGGGCTAGATGCCATCCAGGTAAAATTCATGGACATGCCGACCAATGCGCCAATGACGGTAGGGATCATGGTCAGACCCAGCATCATGTAGGTATTACGCAATACCTTGTGCGCGCCAGCTGGCAACGTTTGTGTATTTGCGACTTGATAGTTCGTTTGCATGTGTTTACTTCCCCTATGAAAAAACGTGAATCACCCCTAAGACTAGCCAATTAGCAACAAAGTTTCAACCATATAGTTTTATATTGAGCTAAATAAATTCATCGGTTGGATAAAGATAAAAAAGTCAGTGGCTAATCGTGCAGCAAAATGAATCCATGATACATATATAAAGTTGAATGATTGCTCATCTTGCACACCCTCCCACATCCAAAGCTGGCAATGCTCAGGCGCTGGATGACACCACAGTTTCAGGCAAAAGCCTAAATCAAATCCAGTGGACTAGTTACTCCACGCCCGCCCTTATTCAGTACATGCGTGTAAATCATGGTGGTTGCCACATCGCTATGGCCTAGCAGCTCCTGCACCGTGCGGATATCGTAACCGCCTTCCAGCAAATGCGTGGCAAACGAGTGACGTAAAGTATGCGGTGTAGCGAGCTTGACCATGCCGCTATTCTGCACCGCTTTTTTCACGGCTCGCTGTACGGTTTTTTCATCCAGATGATGGCGGCGAATAAAGCCTGAACGCGGGTCAACCGATAGCTTGGCCGACGGAAACATGTATTGCCAAGACCACGATTTACCCGCATTGGGGTATTTCTTATCGAGCGCCATCGGCATATACACCTCGCCGTAGCCTGCGCTGATATCTTCTGCATGCAGCGTTTTCACTCGGGCAATATGTGTTTTTAGCGGGTCCACCAACGAGCCAGGCAACATGGTGATCCTGTCTTTCAAGCCTTTCGCCTCGCGAATCAGAATCTCGCGCCGGGTAAAATCATGTCCTTCACCCGCAAGCGCAGCACCTCCATAATGCGCATGCCGCTGCCATACAACATACTGGCGACCAACCACATGGAACCATCCAGCCGTGACAACAAAGTCTGCACTTCATCACGTGTCAGTACCACGGGCAGACGTTTGGGTGCTTTAGCCTAGGTTACATTATCCAGCCAGGCCAGTTCCATATCCAGCACTTCTTTGTACAAAAACAATATCGCACTCTTGGCCTGATTTTGCGTGGAAGATGACACGTTTCCATCCACGGCCAAATGCGTAAGAAACGCCTCTACATGGGCTTTAGACATAGTATTGGAGTGGGATTTATTGTGGAACAGAATGTAGCGCTTTATCCAGTCGACATAAGCTTTTTCTGTTCTGATACTATAATGCTTAACACGAATACGCCCCACGACTTGTTCCAACAACTTAGGCGGCTGATGTGCATCTGTAGAAGAAGTAGCCATGGTGTATTCCTTTAATTTTTATCATAAAATCAGGTGTACTAAATAAATAATAACACTTGTTTTTAATAAGAAAAATACACATGAAGAATTTATTATCCACCTGCCCCAATAAAAGATTAAGTGATTTATTGGGGTCTACTTTACGTTAGGGAAATATGTATCTTTGGAATATAAGGAAGTTAGCTAAAGATTTGGCTAACAGTAAAGTTACCGAGAAAAGCGGAATGCACTATTTTTTAGCCTCCTCCCTTCTCATCCTTTTTCAAACATATTACGCTCTGTGGTGGGGAGTTGAGCGGAACTGGCTTTTCTATTTTGAATTAGTGGTTTTATCAGTGATAGCCATATTTGGTTGTGTCGAAGCTTTTAGGGTAAACGGTGGAAACGCAGGGAGTAATTTTGTTCTCAAAGCTATATGTCTTTCTGTTCCAGTTGGAGTTAGGGTTGCAATATTCAGCATTCTTTTTGGTGAGCTACTAAATTTAAATGCACAAAGTATCTTTTCTGTTTCAACGTTTGCAAATCCATTACAGGCTTTCACAATAGTTAGTTATGCTGGTTTTATAGGTTTTAGTATTTTGTATTGGTGGTTACTCTATGTTGGTTTTAGTCAAATCCGCACCATTGAAAAAAAATGCTAATCCCTAACCCATCATTCAAGCGGGACTGGCTAAAGCCAGCCCCTTAATTCAAACGTTAGGCATCAGAGAGTCACCACGCGACGGTCGATTTACATACATCAGGGTGGTCACAATCAAAGGAGAAAGTAATGGCACGATGCACAGCACCAGTTCGAGGTCACAGTTCCGCAGCCGCCCGAGCGAACTGCCCTGCATGCAGTTCCCGCTATGGCAGAAGTTACGGCGGCTACAGTTCGCCTTACTCATCAGGCGGTGGCAGCAGCTACAGCGGTAGTGGAAGATCAATCGGGAGCGGCAGTTCAAGGCCGCGCTGGTCGCGCGCCGGCTCGTCCGTCTCGTATACGCCAGCTCAAGTGGCGTCGCTCACACCGGTACGTGAAGCTGTTGAGATCCAAACGGCAACTAAGCCAGATCTTCGAGACTGTTTCCTCTGTCACGCCTGGGACGACCGGCAAGGTGCCGCCAAGGAATTGCACGATTTGCTCGAAGCGGCTGGCGTCAAGGTTTGGTTCAGCGAAAAAGACCTTGGCCTTGGCGTGCCCATGATGCGCGCGATTGACAAGGGCTTGGCCGCCTCGAAAATAGGACTCGTTCTGGTTACCCCCGCATTGCTCGCACGCCTGCCGAAGGAGGGTGTTGCAGATAAAGAGCTTTCGACGCTCCTGCAAGGTAACCGGCTGGTGCCTATCGTGCACGGCACGACGTACACGGCACTTCGTGATGTCAGCCCCATGCTTGCTTCGCGAAGCGGCTTGGATACATCGGAAGACACAATGATGGTGATCGCAACCAAGATTGCCGAGCTAGTCGCCATTTGGAGCTGACATGCCTAACCCCTCCATCAAGCGGGACGCCTAACGGCGCCCCTTATGTCAAACGTTATGCGGCAAGACCAACTCTGGCACTTTGCGTCCAATGACCCCACAAGAGTCCCTTAGTTTCTTTGCAGGCCAGCTTGAACGCTCGTCCAACGGGCTCGCTGTGGCGCAGGCGTCCCGTAATTGGCGGTTGGCTGCGGTGAACTATGGTCAACTCTTCAAGTGCCACCTCATGCAAGGACTCATATCCTGGCGCTTACAGCAAGACCCAACAGAGTCCCTTTGCGAGGCACTCGCCGTTGTAGCCGAAGGCATTAGTACGCTGCGCACTTTGTCTCATTTGCCGGATGCTGAGAAGAACCTTCCTATTGGAAAAGCGGCCCTTCTTGCCAGCCTAACGGGCAAGCGCTTCGAAGTGGCAAATGCCGCGTGTGCAACTTTGCCGTTTGACTCACAGCTAGACTTCTTGCTAGCCACTTCTAGGCCCATTGATACAAAGCCCGCGTTACTGATTGCTGAGCTTCGCAAGAGCAAGCGAACCTCTCTCGCCGCAGAGACCTACCAGAACTACTTCGACATACTGGCGTCCGAAGGCGATTCCGAGAGGATTGAGGACCTGACAAAGCAAGGAGAGCTTCTCTTCGTTAAACGCGCTCGAGACTCCTTCTTTAGCGGTGGCGATCAAACCGAAGGTGGTGGGCCAGACAACAGTCTTGTCGTTGATTTCCGGCTCGCTGTTGCCCTAAAGCGCGCCCGGAAGCGCAGCAACTCGCTTCATGCCTGGGCTTGGTAGCCGTGAGTCATTGCCGCATAACCCATCATTCCACAGGACCTGCGCGAAAAGCCGCGCAGGCTGGTGAATTCAGACGTTAGGCCAAGTTAAAAACCATTGCCCTGGGAGGCAAGCATCCATTTGTGGGCTTAGTTGGGGTTTTAGGTTGGTGTAGTTTGATGTGTTAGCGGTTCAAGGGTTTGTTGGGCTAAGCACGGTAAGGTCAGTTAAGTTTGTGTTGGCGCTGTCAGTTTTGCGGTCTGTGGTTTTAAGTTACAGTTCAGGTATTCAACGGTTTGGGTAGATCGTTTTGCCATCATTTATTCATTGTCACGTTCAGCTCTCGTCTCACCAGCCTAACCCGTCCATCAAGCGGGACGCGCTAAAGCGCGCCCCTTATGTCATACGTTAGGCAATATATGGACTGGAAAATTTGGACATCTATTCTTTTTTTGGTGTCTTTTATTTTAATTTGGAGCTACCGCAAATACTTTCGTAAAGAAAATATAAAGTTTATTTTCTATACCATTACAAATTGCATAGCTTGCCCATTTGGTATATTTGCTTTCTCCTTTATTTTAGTTAAATGGGTTAAAGCAAAAGATATAGTTGGTACACCTAGTTGCTCACTTGAAAACTATCCAATTTGTTTTAGCGGTCATTGTGTATTTCTTGTGTTTTTGGTTTTGTTATTTTGTGTTTTTTCTATCTTAGCTTGGCGCGACTTTAGAAATAAACGCTTAGTCCCATTGGTCAACGAAAGAAATAACTTAAGACCTACTTTTGAAAGTGTTTATTATTCTCAATGGTTGATTGATAAAAATTGGATTGCTTTGCCAATACTTCTTATTTTGTTAATTGGCATCTGGTCAGGTGTCATTTAATGTCTCTGTCTAACCCGTCCATCAAGTGGGACGCGCTAAAGCGCGCTCCTTATGTCATACGTTAGAGCTAATGACCGATCACATGAAAATGAATGAGACATCTTCAAGCTACATAAAGGCTAAAAGTACTTTAGAGAAGGCGCTAGATGAAAAGAATGCTGTCCCTGAGCCTGTGGCTGGCGAACGCAAGCATGTCACTGCTCGACGTCTTAGAGCCGCGAAAAAGGTAGCCCAAGCACACTCTCAAGAGTTGAGTGTAAAATTACCAATGGGTGCCAACAAAAATGCAAATGTTACTAAGCTCTAACCCATCTATCAAGTGGGACTTGCTTGCGCAAGCCCCTTATGTCAAACGTTAGAGCGCAAATATGTCGTTAGCTTCATCAGAGCTTATCGCATATTACTTATCTGGTAAGCCACTGGTTTGCGAGCTAGAAGTAAATCCATACCTTTGTGAGTTCTGGCCGCAGGCAGAGTTGAATCAATATAATTTAGAGTATGAGGTGCCACAGTACGCCCCAGGTTTTTTTGGTTTTGCCACAAGTGGTGGCGGTGAGATGTTCGCTATTTCGCCCACAGGTTCAATAGTCTGCTTACCTTTCATTGGTATGGAGCCATCGGTGGCTTTACCAATTGCTCCATCTTGGTCAGTTTTTGAGGGCATGCTACAAAATGCGCTCTAACCCATCATTCAAGCGGGACGCCTAACGGCGCCCCTTAATTCAAACGTTAGAGGTCGTTAACATGTTCTCAACTGTTGATTTTGAGAAAATCCATTGGCACGACAACGCCATTCATGGATTTCGTATTCTTGAAGGTGAGCATTGCGGCGACTTGGCTTTCGACATTGACTACATCACCGAATGGTTATCTCCGGTGGAAGGAGCCTTTAGCTTTCGAGTGGCGCCTTCTGATCTCACGTTTCATGAGGTTTCAGATCTCATCATTTCGATTAATTACGCTGCCGCTACTGCAGCAGTACAGCCGATGGCTATTCATGAAATTCACCGTGAGGTTGTCACTTACCCCAATGGATACGCTTCGTTTGCATGGAAAATTGAGTTAAATTGGCCTCCCAATAGTCACTTTTCTTTCCAATCCAGCGGGTTCACACAGCATCAACGGATGGAGCCTATTACTACGGGCTCACAATATTTATCGCCTACGGATAGATCCCATGACCTCTAACCCATCCATCAAGCGGGACGCGCTAAAGCGCGCCCCTTATGTCATACGTTAGAAGTCTCAATGTCGAATCTCTCAGTCCTAGAGCGCCTTGAAGAATCCTTCGCAGCATTTCAGCGCGATGAAGTATCACGCCATGACTTCCTGCGCTTCCTGAATATCAGCATTGAAGCTCTAGAAGGGGTTCCGTACGGCGTTCGAGAAGAGCTAAGAAAGCACGAGAAAGACATTGAGACAGAGGGTTACTTTGAGGAAGAGGGTTTCGAATCAAAGCTACCTCAAGCCAAAGCAGCTCTTGCAAGGTGGCTGACCTCACTGAAAAAACTCTATGCTCAAGAAAACTTCTAACATTCCGGTCAAAGCCCCTACGGCCTCCGCTGGACGCTGCCCGATAAAGCGCCGCGCAGCGCCCTTTACCTAAAACGTTAGGCATTAATAATTGGGTGCAGTGTGATGGCGACGAAAGAGCAAGCCGAAATTCAGATAACCGAACTTTTGCGTGAGTTGAATAATGAAGAAAGTGAATATAGTTTTCACATTCCAGGCTGGTCGCCAGAGAATTCATCAATAGGCCTCAGGTGGATGAGAAGCCAATTATGTGAGGGCTTCTATGTTGCCTATAAAATTGAACATTCAGCAAAGCGTGTAAATCTTAAAAGTTGGGAGTTACCAGTTTGGGGCAGTTACATTGCCTAACCCATCATTCAAGCAGGACGCGCTAAATCGCGCCCCTTATGTCCAAAGTTGGACACAGGAGAAAAAAGTGTTGAAGAAAATTGCTGTACTACTGACGGTAGTTGCAACGTTTAACCTTGCGCGAGCTGAAGGAGGAAACAATGGATCGAGCGAAACTGCGCCGATTAAACGCATTGACGTATATGTTTTGCCCTATTACCAATCTGCACAATCGTTAGATGGGCACCCAACGGTGGACGTCGCTAAGGCGCTCAACGCCCAATTAGCATCTAATAATAAAGAGGACATCTTGGCTGTCAGGGACGCAATTCTGTCTCAGCCACAGCGTATTACGCCAATGACCCTGATGGTACTTGCCATCAGGCTTTATGATGTTGAGCTACGTGACGACGCTGTTTTTTGGTTCCATGCGGCTAAGAACCGCTATATCACAATGTCTGACGTACTCAATGTCAAATCCCCCGGACTAAACCAGGTGTATGAAGCTGTTAAAGGCTTTGCCACACTTGCAGGTCCATTTATCAATAGTTATGCGTTCTGTGATCTGGCTAAACAGCATGATGCAAGTACAAGAGCTATCACATGGACTGAGAAGAATCCTTATGAAGTGATGTTCATGGAACAGCTTCCCGCGCTACCTGGTGATCGTTCCGAGAACCTAAAAAAATCTATCGCCAGTCTCAAAGAAAGTGCCCTGAAGGAGCAACAATATTTGAGTGATCCAAAGACTCAAGAGGAGTTTAAGAGAAAGCGTAATGAGCAACATGTCCCTGAGCAATTCTGTTGGTCCGCATGAACTCTATGCCCAACCCTTCATTCCACCGGACCTCGCGCCTACGGCGCGATCCCGGTGAATTCAAACATTAGGCTTAACCAATTTCCTCCATGAACTATGCACCGAGATTATCCAAAATGCGTCATATATATCACCCCATTCGAGAGCTCGTGATCAGCTTGACCGCAGTCGCGTGTTAGCGGCTTCATCATGATGCAGACTCAACGCTTCTAAATATTCACGCTCTACCGCTTGTTTGAGCCAAGAATCAATCATCAATCCCTTGGCAATGTGCGCTAAATAGCCTTGCAATCATCTTTGACACTTTATCTCAGCACGCATGATGGTGGCGCTTGCATTTACAGGTACTATCTATCCCCACCAATTCAAGAGATACCATTTCCTAATGCAAAGTGAAGTAAAAGAGTCCGTCAGGTACGCCGTGGTTGCGGCAGTTCAGCTGCCCAGTGTGAGCGACATTGAGTTTGAATCCTCCCTTAGCGAACTGCGCGAACTTGCAAAAACACTCGGTTACGAGGTCGTACACACATTTGTGCAGAAGCGCGCAGGCTTCGATATCACGGGCTATCTTGGTGTGGGTAAGCGCGAGGAAATACGTCACTATGTGAGCAATGAATCCGGGGATGCCGAATCTCAAGAGTCTAATCCTAGTTTTCGCAACATTGAGGCCGTGCTGGTTGACCACGAAATTTCCCCATCCCAAGCGCGTAACCTGGAAAAGGAAGTTGGTTGCGAGGTGATGGACCGTACCATGGTCATCCTTGAAATCTTTCACCGGAATGCCCGCTCACGGGCAGCGCGTGCCCAGGTAGAGATTGCACGTCTTGGCTATATGGCGCCACGGTTGCGCGAAGCAGCGAAACTGGCCGGCCCACAGGGACGTCAGCGTAGCGGTGCTGGTGGTCGCGGAGGCGGTGAGTCACACACTGAACTGGATAGACGCAAGATTCGCGACCGCATTGCTGAATTGCAACAGGAAATCGTTGTGATGGATGGCGAGCGCAAGACGCAGCGCGCGCGCCGGCAAGAGCGCCAAGGCCTGGCGGCTGTCGCCCTGGTAGGGTATACCAATGCAGGCAAATCAACTTTGATGCGCGCACTGACAGGCAGCGAGGTGCTGGTGGCGAACAAGCTTTTCGCCACACTGGATACCACGGTACGGGCATTGTATCCAGAGAGCGTTCCACGCGTGCTGGTCAGCGATACCGTCGGCTTCATCAAGAACCTGCCACATGGCCTGGTCGCCTCTTTTAAATCTACGCTTGATGAGGCGCTGGATGCATCATTGCTACTGCATGTGATTGATGCAAGCGATCCTGGTTTTGAGCGCCAGCTTGAGGTGACAGATAAAGTGCTTGAGGAAATCGGCGCGGATGTAGTGCCACGTATTCGCGTATTTAACAAGATTGATTACGTTGGCGACGCAACAGCACAAGCTGAGTGTGAGGCCAATCTGCGATTAAAGTACCCGGATTGCATCGTCATGAGTGCCCGCCGCCCGGATGAAGTGGCGATGCTGCGCCAGAAGCTTGTCGATTTTTTCCAGCAGGACCTGGTTGAAACCGAGATTTTTCTACCTTGGTCAGCACAACAATTACGCGGCAAAATTTACGCCACCTGTGAGGTATTAAGCGAGCGCTCGGAGAATGATGGTACTTTCTTCACTGTTCGCGGCGATCCCCATGACCTAAATCACCTGCGTGAACAGTTATTGCAGTTCTAGACGCTGCAGGTTCCGTTCGCAAGGATTGATCGCGATACGGCAGAAAGGAAAAGCTTGAGGTGAAGGGCAAAGTCTGGCACAAAAGCATGTGCCGCAATGACATCTTGGGTTAGATCATTACTCCCCAGCTTGCGCCAACTTAATAAACGCCTGCACATCTGTTTCACTGATGCCCAGGTAGATCTGTTTGGCGATGCCTTGTTTTCCCAACCGTACTAGTGTCACATCAAAACGGCTTTGGTATTCTCCACCAGCCAACGCGGCAAGCGCCCGGCAGCGATTTGCAACACTCAGCCCCAGACTCGATAGGGTGACACTCTTTCAACGCGTAGGGTAGACATTGCGCAGTATTAACAAGGCTGTATCCATCCCAGCGCACTCATGTCAATTTGCATGTCGGCTTGCCAGCGAGTAGCAGGACGGCGTCACTCGCAGGCCTCGATCCGCCGTACTGCGCTTATCCTTGATGAGCCACGAGAAATATGCTCAATTCATGCTAAATTAGATGTTGATCTAAATTAAGACAACGTATTCAAGGGTAGATAGATCATGGGCATGTTAGACAATTTCGTTCCTGTAGGATGCAAAGCATGCAGGGACAAGACCAAGCTAGGTATCGATTTCACGATGGCGTTCCAGCCGATTGTGGATATTTCGAATAACAGCATATTCGGTTACGAGGCACTGGTTCGCGGAATCAATAATGAAGTCGCCGCCAGTATCCTCTCTCAACTTAATGATGAAAACCGCTATCTTTTTGATCAGTCCATTCGTGTCAAAGCCATAGATCTGGCAAAACAGCTTGATTTGCAGGGCATGCTAAGCATCAACTTTCTTCCCAATGCAGTTTATAAACCGGAAACGTGCATACGTGCCACGCTGGAAGCGGCTGCAGAGGTTAACTTCCCTACCGACAGGATCATTTTTGAAGTAACCGAAGGCGAGCGAATCATTGATAACGAGCACCTTCGTAATATTTTTATTGAATACAAGAAACATAATTTCACAACGGCGATTGATGATTTTGGCGCTGGCTACGCAGGGCTGAACTTACTCGCGGACTGGCAGCCCGACATCATCAAGCTGGATATGGCAATGACACGCAATATCCACCAGGACCGCGTTCGAAGAGCCCTGGTGTTCGGCATATTGTCGATTTGCCGCGAACTCTCCATCAAGGTCATTGCAGAAGGCATTGAGGCCAGGGAAGAATGCCTGACCCTGGCGGACGAAGGCGTCACATTGTTTCAGGGATATTTTTTTGCCAAGCCGGGGTTTGAATGTCTGCCTCAAATCCCTGATGAGATATGGCCATTGGTTAAATCTCGCCGAACCCGTGATAGCCGAAGATAGGGCTGTTTTGATCACCAAAGGTGATGGCAGGCGCTTGGGTCTTGGGCTAATTCTGCTTTACCAAAGCGCTGGAAACCTGACCATTTTGTCATCCCTGCCATATCCAGCCAGCACATAAACATCATTACATTCTGATTCAATGAACAATGTCCATCTATACAACGGACACAGTGGGGTAGGATCAATCAGGGACAGCGCTCAATTCATGAATTAATTCATGAATCATAGATGAGTTGCAGTTGCCATCCTGCCGCCCTTCTCACGCAAACGGCAAATCCCCATCTGCCTTGCCCACCACGCCTACCTGATGCACGGCTTTCATGAAATCTGGATCTTCATGCAGGGCAACCATATCGGCCGGATGCCTGCGACCATGCATGCGGGCCAGGCGCGCCAGGCTTTGCGCGGAGATATCCCACTTGAGGTTGGCCAGCAACTCATCTGCTTTGTCAGGCTGGTTGCATAGCAGCACCATGTCACAGCCAGCATTCAGTGCTGCCAGTGCACGCTGAGTCACGTCACCCGCTACCCCGGCGCCTTCCATGGAAAGATCATCGCTGAAAATCACGCCATTAAACTCAAGACGTTGACGCAAGACTTTCTGCAGCCAGCGTTCGGAGAATCCAGCAGGCTTGTCATCCACTTTGGGATAAATCACGTGGGCTGGCATGATGGCCTGAATGCCATCATCAATCAGCTGGCGAAAGGTCTGCATATCAGATTGGGCAATCTGGTCAAACTCGCGCTCATCCACAGGGATCGCCACATGAGAATCTGCCACCACATAGCCATGGCCGGGGAAATGCTTGCCTACCGCTGCCATGCCACCACGCTTGAGCCCTTGCAGCAATGAAAACGCCAGCTCATTGATGGCCTGTACATTGCCATGAAAAGCACGATCCCCAATCACCTGGCTCTCGCCATAATCCATGTCCAGCACAGGGGTGAAGCTGAAATCCACGCCATGAGCACGCAGCTCTGCCGCAATGATCCAGCCTGCCTCTTCAGCCAGCTGGCGTGCTTTGCGTGGATGCTCATCCCATATCTTGCCGAATTCACGCATGGGTGGAATCTTGCTGAATCCTTCGCGGAAACGTTGCACCCTGCCGCCCTCATGATCCACCGCAATCAGCAAGGGTGGCTGGCGTACGGCATGAATGCTGTCGGTCAGGGCCTTGAGCTGATTTGGTGATTGAAAGTTGCGCGCAAACAAAATAACCCCACCCACCAGCGGATGCTGGATGCGGCGAATATCTTCCTTGGATAACTCAGTGCCAACCACATCGAGCATGACGGGTCCCAGGGACATAGGCAAAATCCTTTCTATAATGGTGACGCTAATGCGTTTTCAGGGAAAACGGGGTGAAATTGGTATCATGGTCGTAGTAATCTTCGTTCTCGGCTTTCTTGAGCCATGCCACGACCTTATAAGTGACTGGCGTCAATACTACCTCAACACCGACCTTGGCAAGAAACTGTGCCCCCATGACAAGTAATAGCTTGTCATCCGGGATGATGCCACTCCCGTAAAATGCCAGTGGGTAAAACAGCAACGAATCCACGCCTTCGCCAAAAATGGTCGAGCCTATGGTGCGGGCCCAAAGCCAGCGACCATTGGTCCAGACTTTCATCTTGGCCAGCACGACAGAGTTAATGAACTCGCCGCAGGCAAAAGCGATCAAGCCCGCGAGGGAAATACGCCAGGCAGAGCCAAATGCCACTTCATAAATGTGCTGGTTTTCCCAGAAAGGCGCTGGCGGCAGCGCCACAATCACCCAGGCCATGGCCGAGGCAAAGGCAAGTGCCGCAAAGCCGGTCCAAATCACCCTGCGCGAGCGGGCATAGCCATACACTTCAGTGAGGACATCGCCAAACACATAAGAGATCGGGAAGAACAATACGCCAGCGCCAAACGTCAATGTGCCGATCAGGGGCAAGTCAATTTGGGAAATTTTGGCTGGGCCAATCAGGTTGGAGCACACCAGCACAGTGACGAAAGCCACCATGACAAAGTCATAATATCGATAACTGCGCTGCCCTTGAGTGCTCTTACTCATGTCCACGCCCTCACCGATATCGCTGGTTTATCTTGCACGCTTGATATCCCAGGCATCGCGCAACTGGTCACCCAATACATTGATCGCCAGTACCAAAGACATCAGGCTGAACCCGACTGCCAGCACATAATGTGGCGCTACCAGCAAATAACGCACCCCATCCTTGAGCATGGATCCCCAGGAGGCATGTGGGGCCTGTATACCGAGCCCAAGAAACGACAGACTGGCCTCGGCGATCACCAACCCTGCAATGCTATAGGTTGCCTCCACCACCAGCGGCGCTGCGAGTAAGGGCAACATATGCCTGCGCATGATGCGCATCACCGGTGCCCCCAACGACTCTGCAGCAAGCACATGCTGGCGATGGCGCAAGCTCAGTGCCTGGGCACGCGTCAGGCGTGCATAACCAACCCAGGACGTCATGCACAATGCCAGCAAGAGATTATTCAGCCCAGGCCCCAATACCGCGGCAAATGCAATCGCCAGTAAAATACCGGGAAATGCCAGGAATACATCGGTCACCTGCATCAGCAAACGATCTACCCAGCCACCAAAATAGCCAGCAATCAATCCGACCAGGGTACCGACTGTCAATGTGATTGAGGTCACCAACAGCGCCACCAACATGGAAACGCCAGCCCCCGCCAGCAAGCGCGCTACTATGCTGCGGCCAAGATCGTCGTTGCCTAGCCATGCCTCAGTATTGGGCAAAGCCAGCACCTTTTCCAGGTTGATATGGTCAGGCTGCAGGTCTATCAGATGTGACAGCAATACTGCACATGACCAGAATATCAGCACAAGATAGGGCCAGCGCTTCATTTGGCAAACCTGATACGAGGATCCAGCCTGCTATACAATAGGTCTGTCATCAGGTTAACCATCACATATGTCAGCGCAATGACCAACACACAGGCCTGGGTCACCGGATAGTCACGCTTTTCTATGGATTCAACCAGCAATCTGCCTACCCCTTCCCAACTAAATACGGTTTCGGTAATCACCGCCCCTGCCAGCAAACCGCCAAGCTGCAAGCCAAGCACTGTGACTATCGGCAACAAGGCCGCACGCAGGGCATGACGCAATATCACCTGTTGCTCTTCAATGCCTTTTGCCCGTGCAGTGCGCACAAAGTCCTCATGCAATACTTCCAGCAAGCTGGCACGGGTCATCCTCGTGAGAATGGCTGCTAGCCCCAATCCCAGCGTCATGGCTGGCAGCAGAATGGAAAGACTATTGCCCATACCACTGACAGGCAACAGCCCCAGCCACAAACCAAACATCAACATCAACAGAGGACCGAGCCAGAAATGCGGCATCGCGGATAAAGAAAGACTGAGTATGGTCGCAAGACTGTCAGGCCATCTGCCAGCACGCAATGCTGCCACGATACCCAGCGGCAAACCAATCATCACGGCGATCAGCAAAGAGACGAGTGCTAAGGACGCAGTAGCAGGAATGCGTTCTTTCAAGGATTGGGCAATCGGTTTGCGGGTATGGATGGAACGACCAAAATCGCCTTGCGCCAGCGCTTTCAGATACTGTCCAAACTGGACGGGCAAAGGCTGATCCAGGCCCAGCTCGGCGCGCAGCTTGGCACGATCCGCCATAGGGGAAGACTCACCCAGCATCACCTCTACCGGATCGCCTGGTACAAGGTGCACGAGCAGGAAGGTCAACAACACGACCCCGAATACCACAGGCACCACAGCCAATAAGCGCTTAATCATCCAGCACCAGCACCGTGGTTGAAATGGGAACCAACTCAAACAATTCCGCCACCTCATGGTTACGCATGCGGATGCAGCCATGGGAATGTGGCTCGCCCATGGGCTCGGTATCCGGCGTGCCGTGGATATAGATGTAGCGCTGCATGCTGTCTACATTGCCGAGGCGGTTGTAGCCTGGTTCACAACCAGACAGCCAGAGTATGCGGGTTAATATCCAGTCACGCCCAGGATGTTGCTCGCCTAATTCCCTGCTCCAGATTTCACCGGTAGGCCTGCGGCCACGGAACACAGCGCCTACAGGCATCTCTGCTCCTATTTTGGCTCGGACAAGGTGGCGCCCGCGTGGGGTGCAATAGCTGTTTTTCTGCTCCCCTGCCCCGTTCAAAGCGGTTGATATCACATAGTCACGCAGCACTTTCTCCTGCTCATCGATCAGGCGCAAACGTTGTTGGCGCAGGGATATTTCAATATGCATCACCATGACTTACAAGGCGTTCCTGCCGGGGAATACAGACTTGAACTTATTGCGTTTTACCTTGGCCAGCCCATCCCAGTTTCCATCAGGTTGAAGCACATAGCCGACAATGTGTTTGCGCACCGCAACAAACTGGCCTTCATACCAGAGCGGGATGTAAGGCAATTGCTCATGCAAGCGACTAGCCACGTTTTTCCAGTCACTGACAGTGATCAGCTCATCCACCTGGCGATCCACATACCGACCACGATTAGCGCCCATGGGAGGGATGGAGGTGGAGTGAAATGCCTGATGATAAATCTCCGGTGTCTTGATCCCAACCCACATCAGGCCATACAACTGGAAATTACCGCGCTTGATGTCTTCAAAAAAAGTGCCCCAGTCCAGACTGCGGATTTCCAGTTCAAACCCAGCCTGCTGCATTTGAGCCTGCATCATGGTTGCCAAGCGTACACGCTGAGCATCAGTCGACGTTTTATACACCAGCTTCAATGGCAGCTTGATTCCTGCCTGCTTGAGCAACTCACGCGCGGCAACCGGATTGTATGCATGGGCTGCAAGATCAGGATTACCCGCCCAGTGTTCAGGTGGCAATATGGTTTCAGCGAGCCGACTGCTACCAACGAGCGCATGCTTGATGATGGCCTCACGATCTATGGCATGGGCTAGTGCCTGCCGGACCAGCGGGTTCTGCAATTGCGGATCAGCAAAATTAAGACCAAGGTAGGCAAAATTGGTGCCGGTAGATTCAATCACGTTAATGACTGGCTGTTTTTTAAGGTAATTGACCAGTTCGGGAGGCAAATCGCCCTGCAGCATATCCGTTTCACCACGCACCAGCTTGAGGACACGTACGGTGGGGTCGCGGATTTCCTCAAAAGAAAAACGCTGATGGTCATCAAGACGTTCAAGCTTGAGTTCCCTGTGCCAGGAAACAAACTTCAACGGACCACTGCCAACAGGCTCTTGCGAGAAATCATGCTGCCGGGCAATCAACTCGGCTGGCAGAATGCCGAGCACCAAGCGCGACGGGAAGTTGCTATCGGCATCCTGCAGAAAGAAATCCAGCGTATTTTCATCGCGTACTTCTATCTTGTTGATATTGGCAAACTCAGCCGCATGAGGCGAGTCAGGAAGCTCCTTCACCGACTGATAGGTAGCGGCCACATCTTCTGCTGTCAGGTAACGTCCATCATGAAAATGTCGACCTTCACTCCCCAGGGTAAAACGAAACAACCGAGGCGATAGTACACGCCAGCTGGCAATGGCTGCCTTTGGCATATAGTGCTCATCAAAATCCACCAGTGAGCGATACAACAAACGATTGACGCGTGCGGAAGCCGCATCGGTGGCATAGCGTGGATCCAGCGTCTGGGGTAACTGGCTTACCGCGCTACGAATATCGTCGTGACTGCCGGTGCGACTGCAAGCATCCAACAATACCAGCATGGCCACTGCAATAGTGGCTAGTACTGCCAGGCGCGCCATCAGCCTGAAACTCATCTGGCAATCTTCTCAAAAATCGCAATCGACTCCACATGGGCGGTATGCGGGAACATATTAATGATGCCACCTGCCAGCATGCGGTACCCTTTAGCGTGGACCAGCGTACCGGCATCCCGCGCCAGGGTGGCAGGGTTGCAGGACACATAGACAATTCGTTGTGGTGCATGACCATCCTTGGTTTCGGGATCATCCATATCAGGCAGGGACTTGATCAACTCCTGCGCACCATCGCGCGGAGGATCTATCAACCATTTATCAAAATGACCAAGGGACTGCAAGGCCTGTGGCGTCATCTTGAACAAGTCAGCCTCCTGGAAATCCACCTGCCCCTGCAAACCATTGAGGGCAGCGCTCTCATGGGCGCGCGCCACCAGCGCCGCGGAACCTTCCATGCCAAATACCGACGCCCCACTCCGTGCAATCGGTAAAGTAAAGTTACCTAGCCCACAGAAGAAATCAGCAATACGCTCGCCTGGTTGGGGTTCCAGCAGTTGCATGGCTCGGCGCAACATCACACGGTTGATCTGTGGGTTGACCTGGGTAAACTCACTCGGCTGGAACGGGTATACCAGGTCAAATTCAGGTAAGGAGTAACTAAGATCCGGGCCATCCAATGGATAAAATGGCTGTATCGTGTCCACGCCCTGGCTCTGCGTCCAGATCTGCACGCCAAACTTGTCGGCAAATGCCTTGATCACCGGTGTATCCTGCGGCTGTAAAGGCTCCAGTATGCGCAACACCAGTACCGTGGCATGTTCCCCCACTGCCACTTCAATCTGCGGCACACGCTCACGGATACTCAGCGCTTCCACAAAATGCTGCATCGGCACAATCAGGTCAGAGATGCGCGGCGGCAACACCTTGCAACTATTGATATCAGCGACATAGCTGCTGTTTTTCTCATTAAACCCTACCAGCACCCCGCCTTTTTTCGCAACATACCTGACGCGCAACCTGGCTTTATGCCGATATCCCCAGGCAGGACCATAAATGGCTGGCAACATGCGCTCAGCTCGTGTCTTGCCTATATGCCAGAGATTAGCTTCCAGCATGCGTTGCTTGGCCGCTACCTGGCCGGAGAACTCCAGATGCTGGATGGCACACCCGCCGCAGACGCCAAAATGGGCGCACGCCGGTGTCACCCGCAAATGGGAAGCCTGCAGAATGTCGACGGCATCTGCAATCTCATAACTGGCTTTACGACGATGGGATTGAAAGGTTACACGCTCCCCCGGCAGTGCACCGTCAATAAAGATCGTCTTGCCACCCACATGGGCAACACCGCGACCTTCCTGGTCCAGGGATTCAATAAGGGCAATAGGATTATTCATGCATTGATTCGAGTAAAGCCAAGATGTCAATCCAGCAGGCGCATAAGGCCGCTGGTTCAGTTGTGCCAGTGTTGTAGAAATTCCTGCCAATGAGGGCCGGGGTAAGTTGCCAGCGTGTCTCGCACCAGTTGAATTTCGCTGGCATAAGTTGCATGATCCAAGGCGCCGCGCATCAATTGAAAGCGCAAAAACACCAGATAGGTATTCGCCACATCGGTTTCACAGTAATCACGGATCGCGTTGATTTCACCGTTGACGTAGGCATCCCAGACCTTGCTGCCATCCATGCCCAGCTTGCCGGGGAAGCCACATAACTGTGCCAGGTCATCCAGCGGCGCATTGGCGCGGCCATTGAACATGGCTAGCAAATCCATCAGGTCCAGATGACGCGTATGGTAACGACTGATGTAATTATTCCATTTGAATTCACGGTCATCGTCGCCCATATCCCAATAACGGGGGGCCACTATGCCATGCACCAGGCCACGATAATGCAATACCGGCAGGTCAAATCCGCTGCCATTCCAGGACACCAGATTGGGCGTGTACTTTTCTATCCCGTCATAAAAACGCTGGATAATCTCATGCTCCGGGGCATCCGCAGCGCCCAGCGTCCATACGCGGAAACTTTCACCCTCGCGCAGCGCACAGGAAATAGCCACCACCCGATGCTGATGCAAGGGCAGAAACTCACTGCCATTCTGCTGGCGGCGTTTGTGAAAGGCCACGCGTGCAACATCCTCATCCCTTGTCTCTGCGGGCAATCCATATAGTTTGCGCAGGCCATCGGTATCGGGAACGGTTTCAATATCAAATATCAGCGTAGGTGTCATGTGCGTGCGTCGTTTGTGTCAGTCTTGATCCGTTATTTCTTTACCCAGCCACTACCATCCTGATAGTACCAACCACCCTGGGCCTTCTGGATCCAGCGCTGTGCAAAGGTACTACGCACCTCAGCCTCCCACTCGGGATGGCCGTTACCGCTGGCAATTTCCTTGTAAAGCGCATTACGGTCACTATTTTCTGCGGCAACCAGCGTATTGAGGTTCTGGCGCTGAGCTAGCGGTACTGCATTCGCATCACGCACCGCCACCAGGCCATCACGTGTAAATCCTACCGCGCCACTGGCATAAAATCCCGCCAACTGCCCATGCCTGGACTGCATAGTATTCTTGATACTGGAAATAGCCGGGGTATTGATCTCAAGGTCAGCCGCAGCCTGTACCAGGGGTGCAGCCACCAAGAGAGAAAGCAGCATGCTGCATGCAAGGAATTTTCTCATTTATTTATTCTCCTGTTTGCTGTTACTATCGGCAGGCACAGCCTTGCCGTCGGTTTTTTCCTTAAGCTGCCAGACATCATCAATGATGCGGTCAGCCGCTTTTTCCGCGGCAGCTGCCGGGAAGTAAATATTAATAGTGACGCAGGCAGAGAGTGCCAACATCAATGCCAGCGGCAGTGCCCAGATAGTGGTTTTCAACATTCAGTTACCCTTATTCATTTACTTGATCACCGGCTTGCTGTTACCTTCGGTCACGCGTTTAAGACGCGCGAGTAGATCGCTCCAGCCCACATTGTGATTGTACCCCATGACCGTAATCGCCGGGATGCCGCTGCCCTTCACGATCACATAACCTTGTGGCGTGTACTCCACCCCACTCATCTGGCAGACATCATTGCGCAACTGGCATTTCCAGCCAATTTGCTTGTAATTAAACTCACTGAAAAACCGCAACACACTGCGTTGTATGGCAGCAGCGGCCCCTGCTCCCCCTAGAGAAGTAATATTTTCTACCGCACGCTGGGAGATTTTCTTGCGGTAATTGCCAGGGCTGCTACGCAAACTCGCATCAAACTTTACCGGCTGCCAATTGGATAGCTCAAGGTTCTGCACATCACCATCCAGCTTGCCTTCAATCGCGCCAAAAGAGAACGTCCGGGTAATGTCACCCAAATCCAGCTGGCGCATTGTCACATGGGCATTGAGTCTGGGGCCCAGGCCCAGCGGGGTTTGCATGTTCAGGCCGCTCACGGAAATATTACCGTTGAACAGCTGAAACAACAGATCACCATCCGCGACCAGATTGCCGCCACTATAGGTCACCATGGGAATAGCCGCGGCCACCTTCCCTTCCATGCGCGGCCAGCCAAGTGCATGACTCAGCTCCGGCATGGAGATAGGCACCAGATTGGCCCGCAAATGCCAGTGCCAACTGCCACCGACCCGTGCTGCCGAGACATCGGTAAGACTGAGGGCACCATCCAGAATGGGGAGGTACAGCTGTGAGGTCGTCACAGAATACCGATCAACATCCGCCATGATACTGGCCTGGCCCAGAGGAATTTTCAGCAGGTGACCGCTTTCATAAGCCAATTGCATGACTTGCGGATCATCGTAAGACCAGGGAATCCGGGTATTGATTTTATAGAGCGTAAAACGACCATTCTGGTCCTCCACATCCGCATCCTTCAAATCCAGCAGAAAGGAACGCAACTCACCATGCGCGACGGTCAGCTTCAAGCTGGCGCGCCCCTCAAGCTCTAACTTGTCCAGTGCTGTATTTTCCAGCATGGGTTGCAATAACAATGGATAGAGCGCCGCGATATTCAGATCATCGGCATTCAACTGAACATCATCCAGCTGACCATGAATCCATTTCCCACTGAGTTTGGCTGATCCCACTTTGTTTAAAGACAGGTCAGCCTGGCTGACTGTCAGTACACCATCGTCCCAGCTACCATTAGCCACCAGTTGGTGCCCAGCGTCAGGAAAATAGAATGGCTGCCAGAATAGCTCTCCATTTTTCCAATCCAGCTTGGCTTGCCACTGCCATTGCTGTTTTTTGTGCACAACATCAAATCCCAGACTGGCTGTAAGCTTTTCTCCCGCACGCAAACCGGCTGCATCACTGAATGACGCTTGTTTGATATCGAGCAACGCACTATAACGCTCACCATTTTCAACACGGGTTTGCGTCAATTCGAACGAGAATGGGAGTTGGATATTTTGCGCAGCAAGCTTGCCATCCTGACACCGCCAATGCCCACGCCTGGGGCTCATCAGTGCCGTGCAGCCTAGACTAGCCTCAGTCCACTGCTGATCATCGCGGGCTTTGACCTGGCCTTGCAGGCTGACTTTTCCATCGAGATCGAACTGGGCTTTAAGGTTTCGGATATTGCCAGCTTCAAGCTCTACCTTATCGGCTTCTATGCTAATCGAGCTGACGGCATAGGCAGGGGTTATGCCCAATACCAACGCCCAGCAAGCAAACAGTGTTATCAAGCAAGCATTGACGAAATGGGTAGCACGGCAATCTAGAAAGGCCTGGCTGAACACCAGGCCGGACACATCTTGGGCATCTACCCTATTCAGGAAACACCCCGGTAGAAAGGTAGCGATCACCACGATCGCAGACAATGGAGACAATCACGGCATTCTCCAGGGTTTTGGATAATTGCAGTGCAGCATATAAAGCCCCACCTGAAGAAATACCAGCAAAAATACCTTCCTGCTGGGCCAGCTTCAGTGTTGTTTTCTCGGCGTCCTTCTGGCTGACATAGATCAGCTCATCCACCCGACTTCCATCATAAATGGTAGGCAAATATTCCTCTGGCCACTTCCGGATGCCAGGAATTTGCGCGCCTTCTTCAGGTTGTACCCCTATGATGCGGATGTCAGGATTCTGTTCCTTGAGATAGCGGGAAGTGCCCATGATGGTGCCTGTAGTGCCCATGCTGGAGACGAAATGCGTGACCTTGCCGCCGGTATCGCGCCAAATCTCAGGGCCTGTACCTTCATAATGCGCCAGCGGGTTGTCCTGATTACCAAACTGATCCAGCACAATGCCCTCGCCTTCAGCCTGCAGCTTCAATGCAACATCCCGTGCCAACTCCATGCTGCCATCTCTAGGCGTCAACACAAGCTCGGCACCAAAGGCTTTCATGGTCTGGCGCCTCTCGATACTCTGGTTGTCAGGCATCACCAGCACCATTTTATAGCCCCGCATGGCAGCGGCCATGGCAAGCGCAATGCCAGTATTACCAGAGGTCGCCTCAATCAGGGTATCGCCAGGCTGGATATCGCCGCGCTCTTCTGCGCGTTTGATCATGGAAAGCGCAGGTCTATCCTTGACGGAACCAGCGGGATTGTTACCTTCCAGCTTGAGCAGAATCGTGTTGCTGCTGTTGCCACCCAGGCGTTGCAGCTTGACCAGCGGGGTGTTGCCTACAAAATCATCCAGTGTCTTATACATTCAATTCTCAATCATGTTCTATGGGGCAATCGCATGCAGAAACCATGCGCAGCCAATCATTCAAGCCTTGCGTTTGAGGAACACCAGCAGGATGGCAAACACCGTCAGGCCAGCAAATGCAATCAGCGAAAGCTGCGGAATAGTGAAACCAAACAGCGTCCAGTCTATGGCAGAGCACTCGCCTGTGCCCTTGAAGATCAAGTCCAGCGCTTTTTTCAGCGGGAAAGTCTCCATGATGTAATCAAAACCAGCGCCGCACTCGGCCATGACTTTGTCAGGATTGGCCTGGATCCAGGCATGACGTGCAGCAATACCGATACCCGTGACAGCTGCAAGCACCTGCAACAGGCCATAAATTCTGCGTCCCACTACGCCAGGATTATGCAGAGCGGCGATCAGGAACAAAACGCCCAAGCCCATAAAGGCGATACGCTGGGAAATACACAGGGGACATGGCTCAAGATGGTGCTTCTGTTGAATATAGAGAGCAAAGCCGACCAGGCCGAAGCTGATAAGGAAACCCAGCAAATAGCCACTTCTGCCAGCAAACAGTTTATTGAACATGGTAATAGTCCCAGCGCTTATAATTAAACACTCGCAATTGTAACGGATAGCGCTTGTTCACACTATTTTGCAGACATTAATAATCAGTGAGCAGGCAAAAAAACAGGCATGACAGACTCCCAACGCGTATTGAGCGTCAGCGAACTGAACCGCATGGCGCGTGAATTACTCGAACGCAGCTTCCCCTTGTTCTGGATCAGTGGGGAAATCTCCAACCTGACCCGCGCCGCCTCTGGTCACTGGTACTTTTCGCTCAAGGATCAGGGTGCACAAGTACGTTGCGTCATGTTCCGTGGTCGCAATAGCTATCTGGACTGGATTCCCAAGGAAGGAGACAAGGTAGAGGCACGCGCCGTGGTCACCTTGTATGAAGCCCGTGGCGATTTTCAGCTTACGATTGAATTTCTCCAGCGTGCCGGACTAGGTTCTCTGTATGAAGCCTATGAAAAACTCAAGGCCAAGCTGGAGGCAGAAGGACTGTTTTCCGCCGAATTCAAACAGCCTATCCCAGCGCATCCACGCCAAATCGGCATCGTGACTTCAGCAGATGCCGCCGCCTTGCGCGATGTGCTCACCACTCTCAGGCGCCGCATGCCTGCCGTTAATGTGGTGATTTACCCTACACCAGTGCAGGGTAAAGGCGCCGCTGAGCTGATTGCAAATGCCATTCGTACTGCCGATGCCAGAGCCGAGTGTGATGTGCTGATTGTCTGCCGTGGCGGCGGTAGCATAGAAGACCTGTGGCAATTCAATGAAGAAGTGGTCGCCCGTGCCATCCATGCTTGCCGCCTGCCCGTAATCAGTGCGGTCGGCCATGAAACAGACTTCACCATTGCCGACTTTGTTGCCGACCACAGGGCGGCCACCCCCACTGCCGCTGCCGAACTCACCACGCCAGACCGCCTGTCACTGCTGCAAGGCGTAGGGCAACTATCGCAAAGGCTGGAACGCACGCTACGCAACCTGCTCAATCAACGTGCCCAACACCTGGATTATTTAAGCCGGCGTTTATTGTCTCCCCTGCAACAGGTGGCGCATCGCCGCAACCACTTGCAACAGCTGCATCTGCGCCTGCAACACGGCATGGAACGCCAGTTGCAGAAACAGCGTCAACAATTATTGCGACTGCAGCAAAACCTGTCGCACCTGAATCCGAATGCCGTATTACAGCGTGGATATGCACTGGTTGAGAAAACCAATGGTGAATTGGTATACGACAGCAAGCAACTGGCACCTGGCGACAATGTCAGGCTTAAACTCGGCACAGGCTCTGCAGATGCCGAAATCAAATCTGTAAAACCCTGAATGAATGTTGTGCAGCCAGCGATCATGTAAAGATCACCATGAGTGAATTTGTAACGTATTTACAGGAAATGCTGCAGGATCTTGGCAGCCTGCATGCACGGCGCATGTTTGGCGGCTATGGACTTTATCACGACGGCCTCATGTTTGCCCTGATCGCAGATGACACGCTATACCTGAAGGCTGATGATGAAAGCCGCCCACATTTTGAAGCGCTTGGCCTGCCGTGTTTTGAATACCGTAGGCAGGAGCGTATCGTCAAAATGTCTTACTACCAGGCACCGGCCGATATGCTGGAAGAACGTGAACAGGCAACGCTCTGGGCCAAACGCGCCTATGCGGCAGCCCTGCGTGCCAGGCCGCATCAAGATTAATCCACATGATCCTGCTATCTCTTCCTTGCTAACACTTGTAAAATGGCATCAACTTTTCCCTGAGCCAGCTTAATGGATTCATCCAGCATCGGCAAAACCCGCACTCCCCTTCTAGCACTTGCCGCACTAGGCGTAGTTTTTGGCGATATCGGCACCAGTCCGCTCTACACCATGAAAGAGGTCTTTGCCGTCAGTCCGCACCCGGTGCCGCTCACACATGACAACGTCTTTGGCATACTGGCGCTTATCCTGTGGTCGTTGATCATGGTGGTCTCAGTGAAATATGCCGCCTTCGTCATGCGGGCAGACAACAACGGTGAGGGCGGCATCATGGCCCTGCTGGCCCTGGCGAGCCGCAACCTCGCGGGCAATCCATCAAGGCAACGCATGGTGATGTACGCTGGCATCATAGGTGCCTGTATGTTTTATGCCGATGGCATGATCACCCCTGCCATTTCTGTACTTTCCGCCGTGGAAGGACTACAAGTCGCCGCACCATCGCTGGATAACTTTATCGTGCCTGTCACCCTCTTCGTGCTGTTTATCCTGTTCTGGATGCAGAGCAAAGGCACCGCAGTGGCGGGTGCCCTATTCGGCCCGATTATGGTGATCTGGTTCTTCACGCTGGGCGCGCTCGGTGTGGTTAACATTCTGCATGAACCCTTGGTGCTGCATGCCCTCAACCCTATTTACGCCGTGCGCTTCTTCATGCACTCCCCCTGGATTGCCTTTGTGGCACTGGGTTCAGTGGTACTGGCCGTAACCGGGGTAGAAGCGCTTTATGCTGACATGGGTCACTTTGGTGGCAAGCCCATCCGCTATGCCTGGTTCTTTTTTGTGCTGCCCGCGCTAGTACTCAACTACTTTGGCCAGGGTGCGTTGGTGTTACATGATGCAGAAGCCATCAAGAACCCGTTCTACCTCATGGCTCCAGAGTGGATGCTATATCCATTAATAGGTCTGGCAACCCTCGCCACCGTCATTGCCTCCCAGGCCGTAATTTCCGGCGCATTTTCAATTTCTGCCCAGGCATTGCAGCTGGGCTATTTGCCACGGATGCGGGTACTGCACACATCAGAGCAGCAAAAAGGCCAAATCTACATGCCTTACATCAACTGGAGCCTGATGCTTGCAGTGATGGCACTGGTGGTGGGTTTTGGCTCATCTGGAGACCTGGCCGCGGCCTATGGCATTGCAGTCACAGGCAACATGCTGTTCACCACGCTACTCGCCGGCATTGTGTTCCATGGCATCTGGCGCTGGAGCTGGACGCGCACCATATTGCTAGTCAGCCTGTTCCTGATTATTGATGTTGCGTTCTTCAGTGCCAATATCCTGAAAATTCCTGATGGTGGCTGGGTGCCGATTTTGATTGCTATCGTCATTTTCACGCTGATGACAACCTGGAAGCGCGGTCGCAGCCTGTTACTTGAACGGCTGAAAAACGAATCCATGCTGCTTGAACCATTCATAGAAGTGATTGGCAGCCACCCACCCGCCCGCGTAGCAGGCACGGGTATCTTCATGACGCCCAATCCGCATGGAGTGCCACACGCCATGCTGCACAACCTCAAGCACAACAAGATACTGCATGAACGCATTGTACTGCTGACCGTCAATATTGCCGACGTGCCTTATATTGCTGAGCGCAGCAGGCTGGGCCTGGAAACACTCAAACACGGTTTCTACCGCGTTACCGTGAACTATGGATTCAAGGATGATCCTAATCTCCCTCGTGATCTTGAGCTATGTAAAAGTCTCGGGCTGGAGCTGGACACCATGGAAACCTCATTCTTTATAGGCAAGGAAACTCTGTTTGCTACCCGCCAATCAGGCATGGCCTATTGGCGCAGCAAACTGTTTGTTGGGATGTTCCGTAATGCGGACAGTATTACCAACCAGTTTAAACTTCCACCCAATCGCGTAGTCGAGCTCGGCGCCCAAATCGCGCTCTAATATTGAAGTGTTCTTAACATAGCATCAGGGAATTGAAATGATGAAAACAACATTAATCCTCACCATGGCCCTCGCCACAATCCAGCTTGCAGGTTGTGCCACAACTACCAACTCCAGCGTATCTGGTGTACAGCGCAAGCAATTTCTCATGCTCTCGGAGCAACAGGTAGAAAGTATGTCAGCTGAAAGTTATGTCGCTACGCTGAAAGAAGCCAAGGATAAGAAAAAGCTCAACACCGATAGCAAAGAATTGACTCGCGTACGGACTATTTCCAATCGGCTGATTGCGCAGGCAGGTATTTTCCGCACGGATAGCAACACCTGGAAATGGGAAGTCAATGTAGAGGAAAGTGACCAGGTCAATGCCTACTGCATGCCTGGTGGCAAAATCATGGTGTATACCGGCCTGATCGACAAACTCAAAGCCACCGATGATGAGCTGGCTGCCGTCATTGGTCACGAGATTGCCCATGCCCTGCGTGAGCATGGCCGTGAACGTATGTCGATTGCTGCGGTGCAAAATGGCCTGCTGACAGGCCTGGGGATTTTTGCCGCCACCTCCAAGAACAGCAATACCGCGGCCATGGGCGTAGGTGCCGCCGCCATGGGTGCCAATCTGTTTTTCTCCCTGCCCAATGGACGTGAACAAGAACGAGAGGCTGATCGCATAGGCCTGGAGCTGGCAGCGCGTGCTGGTTACAACCCTAATGCAGCAGTTAGCTTGTGGCAAAAGATGAGCGCCCAGAATGACGGAGCACCTCCCGAATTCCTCAGCACCCATCCTTCTAACGAAAACCGCATCACCGACTTGAAGGCCTTGATTCCGAGCGTGATGCCTTTGTACCAGCAGGCGAAGACAACGAGTAAATAATATTCGCTAATGCTTGTTTTGTTTCGTCCTGCTTCTTTTGCTAAAGCCTAAA
Organism: Methylobacillus gramineus; assembly: GCF_020532675.1. Taxonomy (GTDB): domain Bacteria; phylum Pseudomonadota; class Gammaproteobacteria; order Burkholderiales; family Methylophilaceae; genus Methylobacillus; species Methylobacillus gramineus. The sequence continues at coordinate 1,253,730 of NZ_JAJAVE010000001.1, forward strand.
GAAGCAGGACTCACCCACCTACGCGAAAAGCACATATCTCAGCAGCACCAGTATGTAAGCATTATTTCATCCAGACAAATGAACGCATACCGCTGGTGCTGATCAGCATGACTGACAACAGCCCACTGAAGCAAATGCATATCCCTGGGCATGAAAAGGTCAATCCGTCGCACTTTCGGGTAAAATAGCGTTTTTTTAGCTATCACATTCGGAAACTGTTATGAGTCAATTGCAAACCATTATCGAAGACGCATTTGAGCGTCGTGCCGAGATCACCCCTTCTACCGTCAGTGCTGAAATCAAGGATGCTGTATTCAGCGTGATTGCGGACCTGGACAGTGGCAAACTGCGTGTTGCCGAACGTACAGATGGCCAGAACTGGGTGACGCATCAGTGGATCAAGAAAGCCGTGCTGCTGTCTTTCCGTCTGGAAGATAATGTGTTGCTGGATGACGGTGTGACACGCTATTTCGACAAAGTGCCGCCCAAGTTCGCCAATTACACTGAAGCGGATTTCAAGGCTGGTGGCTTCCGTGTAGTCCCTAACGCGATCGTGCGTCGTGGCTCCTTCATCGCAAAGAATGCAGTGTTGATGCCTTCTTACGTCAACATCGGCGCTTATGTCGGTGAAGGCACCATGGTAGACACATGGGCCACTGTCGGCTCCTGCGCGCAGATTGGCAAGAACGTTCACTTGTCTGGCGGTGTAGGCATTGGCGGCGTATTGGAGCCAGTACAAGCCGGCCCTACCATTATTGGTGACAATTGCTTTATCGGCGCGCGTTCAGAAGTGGTGGAGGGCGTAGTCGTCGAAGACAACTGCGTGATCTCCATGGGCGTTTACATCGGCCAATCCACCAAGATCTATGACCGTGAAACAGGTGCAGTAACCTATGGCCGCGTCCCATCAGGTTCCGTGGTGGTATCCGGCAACCTGCCTTCCAAGGATGGCAGCTATAGCTTGTACTGCGCCGTCATCGTGAAAAAAGTCGATGAAAAGACCTTGGGTAAAGTGGGCATCAACGAATTATTGCGTGGTATTTAATCCCACAAGCCATTATCTTTGCAGATTGCAAAATCCGTCACTGTCAAAATTTTGACAGTGACGTCAAAACACCAACAGGCTCTCACTACTGAGAACCTGTTTTTTTATGCCCGGCTAATTAAGCACACTTTAAATCCAGCCAGAAAATAACACCCTATCCCATTATTTATAAATAATAAAAATCAGACATCACTCCCACCAAATGAATTAACAAACCTCCATTGATCTATACGGCATAAAAGTTGCGCCTTACATGGTATGGCAAGAGTCGCCTGTACAGAATCAAGGAAGAATCATGGTGGGAAGTTACGATTATCGGTTGGTATTACTCTCAATATTTATTGCGTTTATTTCGTCGCTGACCGCATTCATGTTTGCCGCCCGTGTCGCTCGTAACCAGGCCATGATTGCAAAAGCATGGCTGGTACTGGGTGCAATTGCCATGGGCTCTGGTATCTGGGCCATGCACTTCATCAACATGCTGGCGCTTTCCCTGCCAACGCCCATGGGTTATTCACTGGACGACACCGTGCTGTCATGGTTGATTGCCGTCAGTATTTCATGGCTTGCTCTGGACATTGCGAGCCGCCCTCAGATCAGTCGACACATGCTGTACGCTGCTGGCAGCATCATGGGACTGGGTATTATCGGCATGCATTACACCGGCATGCACGCCATGCATATGTTTCCTGAGATTACCTATAATCACCCGGTACTGGCCTTATCGCTCGTCATCTCCATTGGTGCCTCCATATTGGCCTTATTGATGATTTTCCATATGCACTCCCAGCATGGAAAAAACAGAACCGCCGCACAATTGCTGGCCGCCACCGTCATGACCGCAGGCATTGTAGGCGCTCATTTTTCCGGCATGGCAGCTGCCAAATTTCATCCGCATGCAGTTTGTGCAAGCATCTCCACCCTACCTCCGACACTGCTTGCCATCATTATTGCGCTGGGTGCCACTGCGTTGATTTTACTGGCCGCCATCCTGGCGCTGATGGATAGCCGTAATGACCATGGTAGCAATCTCATGCAGAGCGATACCACCAACAAACTGAGCAAGATGGCGATGCTGGATTCTCTGACCCAGCTACCGAACAAGCGTTATTTCCAGAAACATCTGGATATTGGCATTCGCAGAACAACACGCCTGGGCAATGCACTGGCCGTGGCCCTGATCAAGCTGGATCAATTCAACAGTATCAATCAGTCCCTGGGACAACATATCGGTGACGAGGTGCTGAAGGCCACTGCCAAGCGGCTACAAAACGCCATACGTGGCTGTGATATGGTGGCCTATCAGGGTAGCGAAGAGTTCCTGGTACTGTTTGAAGATATCAGCACCGAATCCGATATTGCACCAGTCATGCAGCGGATTATGCAAGCGCTGAGTGTCCCATTGAGCATAGACCATCATGAACTTTCTCTATCGGCCTCCGCTGGCATTGCCATGTACCCCAAGCATGGCGACCCAGAACGTCTACTGACTTATGCTGAAGCCGCCATGCATCGTGCACAAGCGGTAGGCCGTCATCACTTCCGCTTCTTTGATGCGCGCATAGAATCCAGCTCCTACGACTTGCTGGAAACCCAGCAAGACTTGTATCACGCCCTGGAACGCAATGAGTTTGCACTGTACTTTGAACCAAGAGTGGACAGCGTCAGTAATCAAATCACCAGCCTCGAAGTATTGGCTAAATGGCAACACCCTAGCAAAGGTGCCATTCCAGCCGCGACATTTATGCCAATGGCGGAAAGCTTGGGGCTGCTAGAACCAATTACCAGCTGGATTCTTGCAGAAACCTGCCGTGTCCTGCATGAGCTGCGTGTGCGCGGCATCAACCAGAAAGCGACGGTACCACTGACCGCCGCTCAATTGCATCACCCTGAATTTCATACTGAGCTCGAGGGCCTACTCGCAACATTTTCTCTACTCGCAGATGCCCTGGTGTTGGAAATTCCAGAATCCGTATTCATGCAAAAACCAGAACAGTATGGTGACCTGATCAGAAATATGCCAGCCGTCAGCCTGAAAATTTCCCTGGAGAACTTCGGCACCAGTTTTTCCAGCCTGCAGTATCTGCAAAACCTGAAGTTGAAAGAGCTCAAGCTTGATCAGAGCTTTACTGAAGACCTAGTCAGCAACCAGAGAGCACGTGCCATTGTCGGCGCGATTATTGAACTGACCCAGGCACATGGCCTCAAAGTGATTGCCGAAAAGATCCGCACTGAAGAGCAACGCCAGATACTGTCTGATCTGCATTGCAACCAGATACAGGGCTTTCTAGTCGCCAATCCAGTGCATGAGCAAAAGCTGGCAAGTCTATTGAAGCATAGCAGCGACACAAGCATCGCAAAAAAAATCAGCCCAGCACCCTGGGTAGAAGATTCATCTATATACAGTACAGCACGATAAACATCTTCAAGTGATAAAATAGCGGGCTACGAACAAATAGAGATGAGTGATGAAGCTCTACGGCATTCCAAATTGCAGTACCGTGAAAAAAGCCCGAACCTGGCTAGACCAAAACAACATTGCCTACGAATTCCACGACTTCAAGAAATCAGGCATCAGTGCAGACACATTGCATCAGTGGCTCAGCCAGGTTGAATGGGAAAAACTGGTGAATCGTGCCGGGATGACCTGGCGCGGACTGGCTGATGCCGAAAAAGCGGCAGTGACTGATGCTGCATCAGCGTCCAAACTCATGCAGGACAAGACCTCTGTAATCAAGCGCCCGGTGTTGGTGGATCAAGGCAAAATTCTCAATCTGGGCTTTACTGAGGCAGCGTACGACAAGCTGTTCAGCCAATGAGCAAGACGCTTGAACTCGCCCAGGCCTTGATTGCCCGTCGCTCGGTCACCCCTGATGATGAAGGATGCCAAGAGCTACTGATTTCAAGACTGATACCACTGGGTTTCAAAATTGAGCGTATGCGTTTTGGCAATGTGGACAATTTTTACGCACGCAGGGGCACCGATAGCCCCCTGCTGGTCTTTGCAGGTCATACCGATGTGGTGCCAACTGGCCCGGTAGAGCAATGGCATACCCCACCGTTTGAACCCACCATCAAGGATGGCATGTTATACGGTCGTGGTGCTGCAGACATGAAAACATCATTGGCTGCGTTTATCACGGCAATTGAAGCTTTTGTGGACGAACATCCTGATCACAAGGGCTCAATCGGACTACTCATTACCTCCGATGAAGAAGGTATAGCGGTCAATGGTACAGTCAAGGTAGTTGAAGCCTTGAAAGCCCGCAATGAGCTGATTGATTACTGTATCGTCGGCGAGCCTACCTCCAGCAAGCAAGTGGGCGACATGATCAAGAATGGCCGCCGTGGCTCGCTTTCCGGCAAACTCACCATCAAAGGCGTGCAGGGCCATATTGCCTACCCACACCTGGTCAAAAACCCTATCCACTTGGTGGCCCCTGCGATCAAGGACATGGTGGAGACTGTGTGGGATGAAGGCAATGAATACTTTCCGCCCACTTCCTGGCAGATTTCCAATATGAATGGTGGCACCGGTGCCACCAATGTCGTGCCCGGTGAAGTTGAAATTCTATTCAACTTCAGGTTCTCCACCGCCAGCACGGCTGAAAGCCTCCAACAGCGTGTCCATGCAATACTAGATAAACACGAGCTTGATTATGACCTGCTGTGGGAACTCTCTGGCAAACCCTTCCTCACTCAAAAGGGCACACTGGTCAGCGCGATTTCATCAGCCATTGAGCAAGCTTTCGGCATCACACCCGAACTTTCTACCAGTGGTGGTACTTCAGATGGTCGGTTTATTGCGGACATTGCCGGTCAGATTGTTGAATTTGGCCCACTCAATGCCACCATCCACAAACTGAATGAGTGCGTTGCAGTTGCAGATATAGACCCCTTACAGGCTGCTTACACCACTACAATGAAAGAGCTGCTGTCATGATTAAATTCCCTGGTATTACCGAAGAGCTGCAAACCATCCGCGACTGGCTGCGCTTTGCTGTCAGCCGTTTTGAAGAGTCCAGCATATTTTTTGGCCATGGTACCGACAATGCCTACGATGAAGCAGTGTGGCTGATCCTGTCTGCCTTGCACCTGCCGCATGACACCCTGGATAACTTTATCGACGCACGCCTGTTGCCACCAGAGCGCACACGCCTGAAAGAACTGATACGCCGCCGCATTACTGACCGCACACCCACCGCTTATCTGGTGAATGAAGCCTGGTTAAAGGGATTCAAGTTTTACGTGGATGAACGCGTGATTGTGCCGCGCTCATTTATCGCAGAACTCCTGGAAGACGGCCTCAGTCCCTGGGTTGAATATCCGGAAATGGTGGAAAGTGCTGCCGATATTTGCACTGGTAGCGGCTGTCTTGGAGTATTGCTCGCACACTCATTTCCCAATGCAGACGTAGACGTCATCGACATATCTCCCGATGCGCTGGCTGTAGCCAATATCAATATCCGCAATTACGGCCTGGAAGACCAGATCACCGCGATTGAATCGGATATGTTCAGCAACTTGCAGGATAAAACCTACGATCTGATTATCAGCAATCCGCCTTACGTGGATGCACCGTCAATGGCAGTGCTGCCTCAGGAATATCAAAATGAGCCTCAAATTGCGCTAGGTAGTGGTTTATCCGGCCTGGACCACACGCATACCCTACTCAAGGAAGCAGGCAACTACCTCAATGAGGGGGGCTTGCTGGTCGTGGAAATTGGCCATAACCGTGATGCCCTGCTGGAAGCTTATCCCGAGATCCCGTTTACCTGGCTGGAAGTGGATTCAGGCAATGAGTTTGTCTTCCTGTTGACCAAAGAACAACTCCCTTAGCCATGTCAGATCCCAGAGTCTTTTTCGCTGCCGAACGCACCATGCTAGCCTGGGTGCGCTCAGGCATTACCTTGATGGCGCTGGGCTTTGTTGTCGCCAAGTTTGGCTTGTTCCTGACCCTGCTGGCCCCAGGTGCCGCACATGACCTGATTACCCACCAATGGCTATCCGACATGCTCGGCATGCTGCTGGTCATCAGCGGTGCTGTGGTCATCCTCTGCGCGCAATACAACCACCGCCTCTACGTCCGCACCCTGCCAGCAGTCGATGTCCCGCCCATGGCACTGCCATGGCTGACATCGGTACTTTCCATCTCGGTCGCCATGGCTGGTTTGCTCCTGGCCATCGACCTCATGATGTTCTAAAACAGGTGTGGCTCTTTCTGGGCCATACCTGCCTGTTTATTCATATCCCTATTTGCCAGCCCGTTTAGGCTTGGCAACCGGTACATCGCCCGCCTGACGAATGCGCCGATTAGCGGGTTTTCTTGGCTTGGGTGCACTGGTGGTTGCCCTGCCCTGGCCTTCACTCTTTCTACCTCTGGAGTTGCGATTACTCACATCACGTCGAGTATCTGCAGGCCTGGCTCTTGCCTCTTCCCGGCTAGCACTGGCTGGCTGGCTTTCTGTACGTTCACCTGTGCGTGCCGGCCTGTCTCTTGAGGTCCTGATCGACTCCTCACGTGTCTTAGTCACGCGTCGTGGCCCGCGGCTTTCCACTGAAGCAGGCTCTGCTGAATCAAATCTGGATTTACGTGCCTTGGGCGTAAACACTTTGCCTATCTTTTCTTTTTCGCGCGGGCTCAGCTGTTTCAATGGCGTTTTTGGCAATTCCAGTTCGGCCCATTCCAGCAAACCAGTTACTTCCTTGGCATCCAGATGCAGCATTTGCCCACGCTTGACGCGAGGTGGCAGATTGACCGGGCCAAAACGCACACGAATCAAACGACTGACGGGTTTCTGGAATGCCTCGAACAAACGCCGAACTTCACGGTTACGGCCTTCACGCAGGATTACCTCATACCAGTGGTTTGAACCTTCCCCACCTTGAGGGCGTATGCTATCGAAATTGGCTGGGCCATCATCAAGCTCTATACCCTGGGTAAGTTGCAGCATTTCTTCATCGCTCAGCTCGCCGAAGATGCGGACAGCATATTCACGTTCAACTTCATAGCGTGGATGCATGAAACGATTCGCCAGCTCGCCAGAAGTCGTGAAGATCAACAGGCCTGAGGTGTTCATGTCCAGTCGGCCGACCGCAATCCACTTGGCACCACGTACCGGAGGTAACTTGTCAAATACAGTCGCCCGTTTTTCCGGGTCATCCTGGGTGACAATCTCGCCTTCGGGTTTGTGATAAATCAGTACTTGTGGCAATTCGGCTTCAAAAGGCAGATGCAAAGGTCGGCTATCCAGGCGTACCACATCCCCCAACACCACCGCAGCACCTACTATCGCCACCTTGCCATTGATCGTGATACGGCCACTCTCAATCAGGGTTTCCATTTCACGGCGCGACCCCAACCCTGACAATGCCAATAGCTTGTGCAGACGCTGAGGAACGGCATCAGGATCAGCGACGACAGGCTTGAAACTGGTATTGCGCGGATTGCGTTGTTGCTTGAAGGGACGTGCCATAAATTCAACCTCTTAAATTAGCTGCATATTATAAGCCACCATAGCCAAAAGCCCCAGAGACTTAGCAGGGCAAGACTGGCACGACCTTATGCCATACACACGCTTAATCGGCTTGAGCGGGCTCCAGCGGTATTTCCTGCTGGGTAAAATGCTGGACAGGGGGAAGCTCGGAAAGGGAACGCAAGCCCAGATCATCCAGAAAAGTCTTGGTCGTGGCATACAGCGAGGGACGGCCAGGCACATCGCGCTGACCGACAATATCCACCCAGTTGCGCTCAAGGAACTGGCGCATGATGTTGGGGTTCACCGCCACGCCGCGGATTTCTTCAATATCGCCGCGGGTGACTGGTTGACGATAGGCAATGATCGCAAGGGTTTCCAGCGCGGCGCGAGAATATCTTGCAGAGCGCTCAGGATTGATACGGGCAATAAACGGGGCAAACTCGGCACGTGCCTGGAAACGCCAGCCACTGGCAACTTGAACCAGCTCCATGCTCCGTCCTTGCCACTCTGCCTTCATTTCATCCAGCAACATGCGTAGGGTGGCGCGCTCCATACGACCGGCAAACGGCCGCAACAACTCATCCAGAGATAACGGCTGGCCTGCTGTCAGCAATACCGCCTCCAGCACCTGCTTCATTTCTATGATGGTTTGCGGCTCATTCATGAGTAGTGATCATCACGTCAGCGGCTTGCAAGTAAATCGGACTGAACGCCGCTTGCTGGGTAATGCGAACCAGCCCTTCCCGCGCCAACTCCAGAATTGCAAGAAAATACACGACCAGTTTGGGCAGCCCCTCATTCACCACATCAAACAACTGGGTGAACTCCAGCAAGGATTCCTGCTGCAAGCGCCGTAACACCAGGCTCATATGCTCACGGACAGACAGCTCTGCGCGCCCGACTTTATGGTGTTGAAAATGGCTGGCACGTTTAAGCACGGATTGCCAGGCGGTCATCAACTCATCAAAGCTGACCTCTGGCCATTGCACTTGTGAAATCTGCTCATAATAAGCCTGCGCGACCGGTATATCATGACCAAACTGTGGCATCTCATCCAGCCTTTGCGCGGCCAGCTTGATCGCCTCATATTCCATCAGGCGCCTCACCAGCTCAGCGCGCGGATCTTCTTCTTGTTCCATGGCCTCAGGCTTGGGCAGGAGCATGCGCGACTTGATCTCGATCAGCATCGCAGACATCAGCAGATAATCTGCGGCCAGCTCCAGCTTTTCCTCACGCATCTTCTCGACATAATCCATGTATTGTCGTGTGAGGTCTGCCATGGGAATATCCAGGATATCCAGGTTGTGCTTGCGTATCAGGTACAGTAGCAGGTCCAGCGGGCCCTCAAAGGCGTCGAGGTAGACCTCCAGCGCATCAGGCGGAATATACAAATCCTGCGGGATGCTATCAAGCTGTTCACCGTAGATTCTGACGTCAATCGCAAGCTGGGTAGCCATGCAGGGCTTAATGCTTGACCGAGTGTGAAAACAGGTTGATCACCAGCACACCGGCAATAATCAGTGCAATGCCACCAATCGCTGCCCAGTCCAGTGACTGCCGATAAAACACCCATGCCAGCAAGGACACCAGCACAATGCCCAGACCAGACCAGATGGCATACATGATGCCGAGGGGAAATACCCGCAGGCTGATGGTCATGAAGTAGAAAGCAGCACCATATCCCAGCACCACCAGTACCGACGGCCAGAAACGCGTGAACTCATTTGAAGCCTTCAATGCCGTGGTAGCCATGACCTCAGCCCCAATGGCAATCGCAATTGCCAGCCAGTGATTCATGCCTGCATCCCGTTACTATTCAACATTGCTTATCCAAAAATGCCAGCGAAGAACGCCAGAAACAAACTGATAAACGGCATCATGATCTTGGACAAGATGCCAGTAAACATCAGTACCAGCAAAATAATGAAGCCATAACGCTCGAGCTGGGCAAACTTGTAGGCCATGTGATTGGGCATGAGGCTGACAGCAATACGCCCGCCATCCAGCGGTGGCAATGGCAGCAGGTTAAGCACCATCAACACTACATTCACCAGGATACCGGCCTGGCCCATGTAGGCCACGGGAACCGCCAGGTCGGCAGGCAATATGCTTGAGAACTTGAACACCAAAGCCCAGAAAATCGCCATGGCAAAATTGGACGCAGGACCCGCTGCTGCGACCCAGCGCATATCCCGTTTGGGGTCGCGCAGCCGTGCATAGTCCACCGGCACCGGCTTGGCCCAGCCAAACAGGAAGCCAGTCCCTGACAACACCAGCAATGCAGGTACCAGGATGGTGCCTATCGGATCTATATGCTTGATCGGATTCAGCGTGATCCGGCCCAGACTCTGCGCAGTGGTGTCGCCAAAATGCTTGGCAGCATAACCATGGGCGGCTTCATGCACCGTAATCGCAAAAATGACCGGCAAGGCATAAATGGCTATTTGTTGAATCAGTGTTAATTCCATCACTCATCCAGGCCAAAAGGTTTAGGATCACCGGCTCCCAGCCTGACCAGGCTAGGTATTTCAGCGGTAAGGTCAATCACTGTCGTCGGCTCTATTGAACAGGCCCCGGCATCAATCACCAGATCGGCCTGATGCTCCAGACGATCGCGAATTTCCCAGGCCTCATTCAGTGGCGCTTCATCTTCCGGCAGTTGCAGGGTCATGCTCAACATAGGCTCGTTCAACTCTTCCAGCAAGGCCTGAGTCACGGCATGCTGTGGGACACGCAAGCCCACGGTGCTGCGCTTGGGATGCTGCAAGCGGCGCGGCACTTCACGTGTTGCCTTGAGGATGAAAGTGTATTGCCCAGGCGTATTGGCCTTGAGCAGGCGAAACTGGCTGTTATCCACCTGGGCATAGGTTGCCAGCTCGGCAAGGTTACGGCACACCAGGGTGAAATGATGGCTATCGTCTACCCCACGGATTTCACGTATACGGTCTTGCGCCTCTTTATTGCCAAGGATACAGCCCAGCGCATAGCTGGAATCAGTGGGGTAAGCCACCACACCACCATTACGCAATATGGCGACAGCCTGGTGAATCAGGCGGGACTGCGGGTTCTCTGGATGAATTACAAAATATTGCGCCAAATCAATGCACCTCTGTGTTGAATATTTCAGTCTCTGGCCATCCTTGCCACACGGGTACACAACCGCGCGGCAGGTCAGGCAAGCGACCCATTTCTATATAGGCATGACCAGGACCATGATAATCCGAGCCCATGGAAGACTTCAGGTCAAACATATTGGCCAGCTTGGCATATTCCTGATACTGGTCCACGGTATGGCTACCGGTCACCACTTCAATCGCCGTACCGCCCAGGTTGCGGAACTCCTCCAGTAACAGCAGCATATTGGTACGGCCTATATCGTAGCGTCCTGGGTGGGCCAGTACAGCCACACCACCGCTACCGTTGATCCAGCTAATCACCTCTTCCAGTTCAGCCCACTGATGTTCAAAGTAACCTGGCTTGCCTTTCACCAGGTAGCGCTTGAATACGCCCTTAATACTGGAAGCATGCCCCTTGTCTATCAGGAATCTGGCAAAGTGCGCGCGACTGATAATGCCCTGTTTGGCATACGCATATGAGCCTTCCAGGCTGCCATGGATACCAAATTTCTCCAGGCTGGCGGCCATACCCTGTGCACGCAGATGACGGCCTGCGCGGATCTTGGCTAGTCCATCGCTCAGCGGGGCATATGCTGGATCCACTTTCAAACCCACCACATGAATGGTACGACGGCGCCAGGTCACGGAAATTTCCACACCATTGATAAACTGCATGCCCTGCCCGGTGGCAATCTTGCGCGCCACGGTCAAACCACCCGTATCATCATGGTCGGTCAGGGCCAATACCTTGACGCCTTTTTCTGCGGCATGCATGACCAGGTCTTCAGGCGCGAGTAGGCCATCAGAGATAGTGGAGTGGCTATGTAGATCAATCAGGGAGGGCATATGAAGTGGCTGCTTGAGGGACTGCTTGTTAGTCTTGACGAATCATAGCAAAATACACCCTCAACTTAAACTTAATCAGCGTCATGCTTCTGCTGCGCCCTACCTTCGGATAACACCATGAAGTTTCTTTTCGACTTGTTCCCGGTCATTTTGTTTTTTATTGTCTACAAGTTTTTCGGGATCTATGAAGCTACCGCTGCCGCAATTGTCGCCACCATAATCCAGATTGCCTGGGCAAAAATACGCACAGGCAAGGTAGATGGCGCCCTGATCGTCAGTGGCATCATCATTGTGGTATTTGGTGGCGCCACCCTGTGGCTGCACAACGAAAACTTCATTAAGTGGAAACCCACCATTCTTTACTGGTTCTTTACCATCGGCCTGATTGGCAGTAACTGGCTGTTCAAGAAAAACCTGATCCGCAAGATGATGGAAAAGCAGATTGCCATGCCGGACTCAGCGTGGAACAAACTGAACACGGCCTGGGCCATATTCTTCCTGGTGCTGGGCTTTATCAATCTGTATGTTGCCTTCAACTACTCCACTGACCTGTGGGTTGACTTCAAACTGTTTGGCACCATGGGGCTGATGCTGGTGTTCGTCATCGGGCAAAGTCTGCTGTTAAACAAATACATTAGCGAACAGGACCCAAAATAATGTGGTACGCCATCATTGCAGATGACACCCCCAATAGCCTGGAAAAACGCCTAGCAGCGCGCCCGGCACATCTGGAAAGACTGCAGCAGCTGCAAAATGAAGGCCGCTTGCTGCTAGCAGGCCCCTTCCCGGCGATTGACAGCGCCGACCCAGGCCCAGCGGGCTTCTCCGGCAGCCTGATTGTGGCGGAATTTGATAGTCTGACAGCAGCTCAGCAATGGGCAAATGATGATCCTTTTGTGAACGCTGGCGTTTATTCTGCTGTCACAGTCAAACCTTTTCGTAAAACCTTGCCAGCCTGAACAGAATTGAATGACCTTAATTGAAGAAATTCGCAGCAAACTGGCTGTACTTGAGCCAGTACAGCTTGATATACGCGATGACAGCGCGCTCCACGCAGGACATGCCGGCAGCAATGGTGGTAGCCATTTCACCTTGACGATTAGCAGCTCGCAATTTTGCGGCAAATCTCACATAATTCGTCACCGCCATGTCTACCAGGCGCTGGGCAACCTTATCCCCGGGAGGATACATGCGTTGAGTATCAAGGCGTTTGCCACGGATGAACCATGTCCTGTCACAATCGCTTGATAAGTTCGCTCATGATTGATGACACTAATTTTAAAACAGACTAAGGAACCCTCATGAAACTCACAACCAGCGCCCTGATTGCTACGGTCGCTTTCGGCTTTATGCAACCTGTTTATGCTGCTGGCGCCAGTGGCAGTATTGCCACAGTTAACGGCAAGCCTATCAAGCAATCGCTATATGACTTCATTGCCAAAGATGCGACCACGCGCGGTCAAACCATTGATGACAACGTCAAGAACGTCATTATCAACAAGTTGATTGGTAGTGAACTGGTGTACCAGGAAGCCCAGCGCACAGGCCTGGACAAGCAACCTGACTACATCGCCAAGGAAGAACTGACTCGTCGCGAACTACTGGTCAACACTTTCCTGCAGGACTACATCAAGAAGCATCCAGTGAGTGAAGCTGACACCAAGCTGGCTTACGAGAAATACAAGCAGGAACTGGGTGACAAAGAATACAGCGCACGCCACATCCTGGTACCGACTGAAGCTGAAGCCAAGGACGTGATTGCCCAACTGGGTAAGGGTGGCGACTTTGCAAAGCTGGCCAAGGAGAAATCCAAGGATCCAGGTTCACAGGAAAAAGGTGGTGACCTGGGCTGGTTTGCCCCTGCCGGCATGGTCAAGCCATTCAGTGATGCTGTCAGCAAGCTGCAAAAAGGCAAATATACCCCGACTCCGGTGCAGACACAGTTCGGCTGGCACGTCATCAAGCTGGAAGATACTCGCACTACCCAGCCACCAGCGTATGACGACGTAAAAGAAGGCCTGCAAAAACAATTGCAGCAACGTAATCTGGAAAAGCTGCTGACAGAACTGCGCAGCAAGGCCAAGATTGAAACACCTTCTGGTACGCCTGCACCTGCAGCCAAGTAATTAATGCTTGCCTGAGATCGCATAGAAAAGCCTGCCCCTCACGGCAGGCTTTTTCTTTAAGAGTGACTAATAAAACTCAGCGAAGCGGCCTTGGCTAGGCGTTTTTCCACAGGCAGTACAAGGCCAAAGCAACAACACCAAGAGCGTGTTGTTAGCCGCTCTACATAGGCCAGCACACGTTCTTTACACCCTTTAACCGGCTGTCAATCATGCACAATATCCAGTATCACGTTCGGCTCAATGCCCCACAGACCCACCTGTTCCAGCTGCAATGCATCATCACCCAGCCTGACAGTTTGGGACAAACCGTCTCCCTGCCAGCATGGCTGCCTGGGAGTTATCTGGTGCGGGATTTTTCCCGGCATATTGTCAGCATAGCAGCAAGCTCCAACGGCAAGGAAGTCTTGCTGGAAAAACTGGATAAAAGTACCTGGCGCGCCGCACCTTGTGTCGGGCCGCTAGTAATTGAATATCAGGTCTATGCTTATGATCTTTCCGTACGCACGGCTTATCTTGATCAGGAACGTGCCTACTTCAATGGCAGCAGCCTCTTTCTGCAAGTGCACGACCAGGAGGAGCAGCTATGCAGCGTCATATTGCACAAGCCGGGCAAGGCTTACCAGGACTGGCAAGTCGCCACCACCATGCCAGCCGTCAAGCTCGACAAATCCGGGTTTGGCGAATACCAGGCCGATCATTACCTAGCGTTGATCGATTATCCCGTTGAAATAGGCAAGCTGGCAATTGCCAGCTTCAAGGCGGGTGGCGTACCCCACCGTATTATCGTGTCAGGCAAACATCAGGCCGACCTCAAGACCATCGCACGTGACCTGAAAACCCTGTGCGATCATCACATCAAGTTTTTCGGCAAGGCGCCATTCAAACGCTACGACTTTCTACTCTATGCCGCTGCCGATAATCAATATGGTGGACTGGAACATAGTGATTCCACCAGCTTGATTTGTCCACGCAGCTGGCTACCGGTCAAGGGCGAACAACATGATCGAGCCAACTATCAGGACTTCCTGGGACTTTGCAGCCATGAATACTTCCACGCATGGCACGTCAAACGCATCCGCCCCGCTATATTCGGCAAGCCCGCGCTCAGCCGTGAGGCCTATACCCGATTGCTATGGGTATTCGAGGGATTCACTGCCTATTACGATACCTTGGCTCTGGTGCGCTGCGGACTCATGTCCGAACAAGAATACCTGGCGGCACTGAGCAAGGACATTACGCGTTTCCTGCGCACCCCTGGCCGTCATGTTCAGTCCCTGGAAGAGTCCAGTTTTGATAGCTGGATCAAGCTATACAAGCCTGATGAAAATACGCCTAACAGCCAGATCAGCTATTACCTCAAGGGATCATTGGTGGCACTGGCGATAGACCTGAGCCTCCGACTCGAAGGTCGATCGCTGGATGAGGTCATGCATGCTCTGTGGCAGCGTTACCAGACTGAACAACAGCTGGTGGAGGAAGGCAGCATGGAAGCGTTCATCCAGCAAGTCTGCGGCAAGAAACTGGGGAAATTGTTCAGCAACTGCGTACGCGGTACGGATGATCCACCTTTAAGCAAACTGCTGGCAAAGTTTGGCATCGTATTCACCGCACAAGCAGACAGTGAGGCTGACCTGGTGCGCAATATGCTGGGCCTGCAGCTTGCAGGAGAGGAAACCCGCATTGCCCATGTATTTAGTGGTACTAGCGCAGAAGAGGCCGGATTGGCCGCAGGTGATGTGATTATCGCCCATGACCAGTTGAAGGCCACGGCCAAAAGCCTCAAAGCCCAACTCAAGCGCAAACCAGCAAACAGTCGCATGGTGTTGCACTATTTCCGCCGCGATGAGTTATCTACTACGAATATCGTCTTGCGCGACCATGCACTTGCCTCTGCTAAACTCAGCCTCAAAGAGAAAAGCAACAAGGAGCAGTCTCAATTACGGCAGGACTGGCTAACAGCATCTTGATATAATCATCCATACTTTTTTGCGCCCTTATTCTCACCACAAGCACGGACCCATGAGCAAGCAGATATCCTCTTTTCCTGGCAGTTTTTTCTCCCGCATGATGACCGCAGCCCTGGCTGGCCTGATCTGGCTGGGTACTACCCACAGTGCGGTTGCCGTCACCAATGACGAAAAAGCACAAACTGCCGTGCATATGCTGGACTATGTCAGCGTGGATTACCCGACCTTTGTTCAGGATGGCACAGTACTCAATCCAGATGAATATGAAGAGCAACTGGAGTTTGCTACCCAGTCTGCCACTTTGCTGGGCGAGCTGCCAGCCACACCGCAACAGCCTCAATTGCTGGCACAGGCAGCGCAGCTCCAGGCATTGATCAAGGCCAAGAAGGAAGGTGCGGAAGTTGCGGCAGCCGCCAATAATCTGCGTCTGGCTGTGATTCAGGCTTACAAGTTGACCGTTACACCCAAGGATGTACCCGATCTCAATCGTGGCGCTCAGTTATTTGGCGCAACCTGTGCTGCCTGCCATGGCGCGACAGGGCACGGGGATGGCCCTCTGGCAAAAGGCCTGGAGCCTGAGCCTAGCAACTTTCACGACGAAGACCGCATGCGCATGCGCAGTATTTACGGTCTTTACAACACCATTACCCTGGGCGTCAGTGGCACGCCTATGCAGCCCTATAGCCAACTACCTGAAAATGATCGCTGGAGCCTGGCATTCTATGTCAGCACTTTGCGAGCCAACCCTGAGCAGCAAGCTCAAGGAGAAAGCCTATGGCAACAGGGCACAGGTAAACATGAGTTTAGCAGCCTGAAAGACCTGGTGATGCATGCTCCTGCCGAGATTGAAGTCAAAGGTGCGGGACTGGGCACCGTCCAGACTTACCTGACAGCGCATCCAGAAGCCATCAGAAGCGCCGCGCCAAGCCCGCTCGTTGTCACGCGTAGCAAGCTGGCAGAGACCTTGCAGGCCTATGAAAAAGGTGATCGTGACAGCGCACGCCAACTTGCCATCAGCGCCTATCTTGAAGGCTTTGAGCTGGTAGAGAACAGCCTGAACAATGTGGACAAGGACCTGCGTAGCGAGGTCGAACGTGAAATGATGGATTTGCGCGCCGCCATTGCCAAGGGAGTCAGTCCTGAGGCATTGTCAGCACAGATAGACAGCATCACGAAACTACTGGATGCAGCGGATGAAAAGCTGGGTTCAGGCAGCCTGAGTGGCACCACCGCATTCATCAGTTCGTTGCTCATCCTGCTGAGAGAAGGTCTGGAAGCGATTCTTGTACTGGCAGCACTGAGTGCATTCATCAGCAAAACCGGTCGACGTGATGCCCTGCCCTATTTCCATCTGGGCTGGATCTTTGCCATCCTGCTCGGTGGTGTCACCTGGTATGTGGCAAGCTACCTGCTGACGATTTCCGGCGCAGGCCGTGAAATGACCGAAGGTATTACTGCGCTGGTTGCCTCCGCCATGTTGCTCTATGTCGGTTACTGGCTGCATAGCAAGTCACATGCCCATGCCTGGCAGAAATTTATCAGTACCCAGGTCACCGCAGCCCTGGACAAGCGCACCTGGTGGGCCATTGCTGGCCTTTCCTTTCTCGCCGTCTACCGCGAACTGTTTGAAGTCATCCTGTTTTACGAAGCCCTGTGGGCACAGACTGGTAGCAACGGTCAAACTGCAGTGATTGCCGGGATTGTGACTGCTGCCGTATTACTGGCTATCCTGACCTGGGTAATCCTGAAATACAGTGTGCGACTGCCATTAGGTAAATTCTTCGCTGCCACCGCCGGTCTGCTTGCCTTGCTCGCTGTGATTTTTGCCGGTAACGGTATTGCCGCTCTGCAAGAAGCAGGCGTGTTGACTGCCGACCGCATCAACTTCATTACCGTGCCACTGCTGGGTATATTCCCAACCATACAAACACTGGCCGCCCAAGGTATTGCACTTGCTTTGGTGTTTGCAGGCATGCTGGCAACGCGTAGCCAGGAGAAGCACTAGTCAACTTAGTCAACTCACCTCACTCATGAGCAATAAAAAGCCCGGCGATGCCGGGCTTTTTATTGGAAAAAACAATATGGCTTAACGGATTATCTCACCGCAGAAAATTCCAGCGCATTGCCATCAGGATCACGGCAGAACAAGGCCGCACGTCCGGACATACTCATGCTGTACTCGATCCCGGCTTGATCAAAGGCTTGCTTGATCTGCATCACATCTTCTACCGCAAATGCAACATGGTGATCCCGCCCACCATGCTTGGGATGGATCACCTCGGTATAAGGATTGGGCACCACCATCAAATGTAATTGATTGATGCCAATGTCATACCAGACTCCCTCAAAGCTCAGCTCAGGACGTGCATCGCTAGGAACCAAGCCAAGCAGGCCCTCATAAAATGCACGGGATTGTTTGATATCCGACACAATCAGGCCGGTATGCAACATTTGATTGATTTTGATCATATTCTGCTCCAGGCACTCCTTACACTGCCGCCGCGCTATACCGTGCGGAACATAAAATATACGGCACCGACCAGGCACAAGCCGGCCCAGAGGAAATCCAGCTTGATCGGTTGATGCATGTAAAATATGGCGAAAGGCAGGAATACCGACAGCGAGATGACTTCCTGCAGTATCTTGAGCTGCGCCAGCGACATCGCGGTATAACCTATCCGGTTAGCAGGCACCTGGAACATATACTCCAGCAAGGCAATACCCCAACTCAGAAAAGCCGCGATATACCAGGGCTTGTCATTCAGGTTGCGCAAATGTGCATACCAGGCAAACGTCATGAAAACGTTGGATACGCTCAACAACAAGACTGTCTTCAGGAAGACCGGCATAAGGGATGGGGCCCTGCCCAGTGAGATTAAATCGCCGCCTCGCCGGTTTCCCCGGTACGGATTCGAATAATCTGCTCGATGGATGTCACAAAAATCTTGCCATCTCCAATCTTGCCAGTGCGAGCTGCCTTGATGATAGATTCAACTGCAGCATCCACCATATTGTCGGCAACCACTAGCTCTACCTTGATCTTGGGCAGGAAGTCCACGACGTATTCAGCGCCCCGATAAAGTTCGGTATGGCCTTTTTGGCGCCCAAACCCCTTGACCTCAGTCACGGTGAGTCCGTTGGCACCAATTTCCGAAAGGGCCTCGCGCACTTCATCCAGTTTGAATGGTTTGATGACTGCTTCGATTTTCTTCATAACTTATTCCCTTCTCCTGTCAATTCTACCAAGCTTGATGACTATCCATTAAACACAAACTTGCTGGTCAATGGATAGCGTCTGTCCTTGCCAAACCCGCGTTGGGTAATCCTGACTCCCACCGGCGCCTGGCGTCTCTTATATTCATTGCGGTCTATCAACGTTGTCACCCGCACCACATCCTGCTCACGATACCCCATGGCAATAATTTCGGAACGGCTGTAATCATGCTCCACATAAGCCTCCATGATTGCATCCAGTACGGCATATTCAGGCAGGCTATCCTGGTCGGTCTGCCCATGCCTGAGCTCCGCAGAAGGCGGACGCATGATAATACGTTCCGGTATCACCGGAGAGATAGTATTACGATACTGTGCCAGGCGATAGACCAGTGTTTTAGGAATATCCTTCAGCAAGGCAAAACCGCCTGCCATGTCACCATACAGGGTGGAATATCCCACTGCGGTTTCGCTTTTATTGCCTGTGGTCAGCACAATCGTGCCAAACTTGTTGGAGAGCGCCATCAACAAGGTGCCACGAATTCTCGCCTGCAGGTTTTCCTCGGTGGTATCAAAGGGCCGACCGGCAAACTCATCTGCCAGTGTCGTGCAGAACTGTTCAAACAACGGCGCGATCGCCATTTCGCTATATTTTACCTGCAAGCCTGTCGCCATCTTGCGTGCATCGTCCACACTCATGGACGCAGTAAACTCGGAAGGCATCATGATGGCATGGACTTTATCAGCACCCAGCGCATCCACAGCAATCGCCAGGGTCAGGGCAGAGTCTATGCCACCAGATAAGCCCAGCACCACCCCAGGAAAACCATTTTTCTGCACATAATCACGCAATCCCAGGCTCAAGGCCTGATACACCGATTGCTCCATCGCAGGCACCGGGCTGACATCCGCTGCCCTAGGCCCAGCCTGATCAAATTCCACCAGCGCCAGCGTTTCTTCAAATGCAGGAAGCTGCTGGGTAATATGGCCTTCATCTGTCATCACAAAGGAAGCACCATCAAACACCAGTTCATCCTGACCGCCCACCATATTGGCGTAGATAATGGGTAAACCGTTTTCCTTGATGCGATCCCGCACGACCTGATACCGCTCATCCTGCTTGCTGATATGGTAAGGCGAGGCATTGAGCACCAAGATGATGTCAGCACCAGCCTCGCGGGCAAGTTTGGCAGGCTTGGGACCCCAGATATCAGCGCAAATGACAACGCCTATGTTGAGCCCTTCGTGTTCAAACACCAGCGCTTTATCGCCTTCACTGAAATAGCGCACCTCATCGAACACGCTATGATTGGGCAATAGCTGCTTGTGATAAGTCGCCAATACTTGCTTGCGGCGAAGGATAGAAGCTGCGTTATAGCAATTGCCCAGATATTTACGGGGATGGCCAACCACGACCGTCACACCCTCTGGTAGATCTTCAGCCAGTTGATACAAAGCCTGTTCGCAAGCCCGATTAAAGTCATCACGCAGCAATAGATCCTCAGGTGAATAACCGCTCAATCCAAGTTCAGGGCTAAGCAACAGGCTGGCACCAGCGGCTTGAGCCTGGACTGCATACTGCAGGATTTTTGCACTATTACCCGACAGGTCACCCACGGTACAGTTGATTTGCGCAATGGCAATTTTCATTTAATAGCTACCGCCGGCATCCTTGATCATCTGCACAATTTCCGGGCTCTTGCCTTTCAAGGCATACACCAGTGCCGTAAGACCATATTGATCCTTGACCTTCACGTTAGCACCACGATCCAGCAGCAACCTGACCATCTCAGCATTGCCATTGCTCACGGCATACTGCAGGATGGGCGTGCCTTCGGAATCCCTATGGTTCACATCGGCGCCTCTCTCAATGAGGGCTTTGGCGGCCTCGGTGTTGGATTTTTTAACAGCCCAGGTCAGGGCAGTCCATTTGGTTTTATCTTGTACATCGGCTTTTGCACCACGATCCATCAGCAGCTTGATCGCATCGGTATTGCCTTCACGCGCCGCATACATCAATGAGGTTGAGCCAAAACGATCTCGTGCAGCAATATCGGCACCGTTATCAAGCAAGGTGGCAATAGTTGGCAAATCCCCGTTCTTGGCAGCGTACATGAGGATACTCTTGCCATCATCGCTCTTGCTGCTGGCATCAATACCATGCTGCACCAGTAACCCCACCATTTCACTATACCCGGAGGTCGCCGCCATACCGAGTGCACTCCAGCCAGATTCATCGCGAACCTTGGCATCTGCCCCTTTTTCCAGCAAGACCTTGGCCGTTGCCACGAAGTTTTTCTTGGCAGCAAACATCAGGGCCGTCCAGCCACCAGCATCGGTAGCGTTCACATTAGCGCCCTTATCCAGCAATACCCTTGCCACGTCGGCTTTATCCTTGCGTGCTGCGTACATAAGCGCCGTGATGCCTTCAGCATCCTTGGTATTGGCATCTGCGCCGCTATTGAGCAGTGAAGTCACCGTGGCAACATCGCCCTTGGACGACACGGTCAATAGATAAGGCACTTGATCTCGTGCAACAGCCGACAGGGAAAATACCATCAGCAAGCTTGCACATAGCGTCAGGGCCTTGATATTACGCAACATAGAGAATCCCGTGGTCGTGATTTGTAAGAGTCTAACTTCCAATTAGCCTGCCCGCAGCCAAGCTGCAGTCCCGTTATTGCTTGGCCTTGATGGCGGCCTGCACCGCTTCACCCAGCCCAGCCGGGGAACTTGCCACAATCACGCCAGCTTGTTCCAGCGCCCTGATCTTGTCTTCAGCACGGCCACTACCGCCGGAAATAATTGCCCCGGCATGCCCCATGCGCTTGCCTGTAGGGGCGGTCTGGCCAGCAATATAACCAGCCACTGGCTTGGTCACATGGTGGCGAATATAATCTGCTGCGGCCTCTTCATCGCTGCCGCCAATTTCCCCGACCATGATAATGGCTTCGGTTTCAGGATCTGCCTCAAACAATGCCAGGCAGTCGATGAAATTCATCCCACGGATAGGGTCACCACCGATACCGACACAGGTAGACTGGCCCAGCCCCAATGCCGTGGTCTGATGCACCGCCTCATAGGTTAATGTACCGGAACGCGAGACTATGCCTACCTTGCCACGCAGATGAATACTGCCAGGCATAATGCCTATCTTGCATTCATCCGGGGTGATCACTCCAGGGCAATTTGGCCCCACCAGGCGTGTACCGTTAGCCTTGAGTGCGGCCTTCACATTCAGCATATCCAGTACCGGGATACCTTCTGTAATACAGACAATCAGTTCTATGCCTGCATCACAGGCTTCCAGGATGGAATCCGCCGCAAATGGTGGCGGCACGTAAATGACTGAGGCATTGGCCCCGGTTTCTGCCACGGCATCGCGCATGGTATTGAAAACAGGCAAATCAAGATGGCGTTGACCGCCTTTGCCCGGCGTGACACCACCGACCATCTTGGTACCGTATGCCAGTGCCTGCTCTGAGTGGAATGTCCCCTGCTTGCCGGTAAATCCCTGGCACAGCACTTTTGTATTCTTGTTGACTAGAATTGCCATGTTTTTAAGCCTTTACTGCTGCAACTGCCTGCTGGGCAGCGTCAGTCAGACCTGCAGCAGAGATAATCGATAAACCGCTCTCGCTCAACATCTTGCGACCAAGCTCGACATTGGTGCCTTCCAGGCGCACGACGACGGGAATCTGGATACCCACTTCCTTCACCGCGGTAATAATGCCTTCGGCGATGATATCGCAGCGCATGATGCCACCAAAGATATTGACCAGAATGGCTTTAACGTTGGTATCGGCAAGAATAATCTTGAAGGCACGGGACACCGTACTGGCTGTGGCACCGCCACCTACATCGAGGAAGTTGGCAGGTGCGCCACCATGCAGCTTGATCAGGTCCATGGTGGCCATGGCCAGGCCAGCCCCATTCACCATACAGCCAATACTGCCATTGAGGGCAATATAATTGAGCCCTGCATTGTGGGCCTCGGCTTCCTTGGCATCGTCCTGGCTCCAGTCGCGCAGCTCTGCAAGATCACGACGGCGATAAAGCGCATTGTCATCCACACTGATCTTGCAATCCAGGGCCACCAGGCCTCCTTCAGCAGTCACGACCAGCGGGTTGATTTCGAGCAAGGCAAGATCGTTCTCCTTGAACAAACGGTACAAGCCCTTGGCCAGCTTGGTAAACGCAGCCACTTGTTCGCCAACCAGACCCAACGCAAATGCAATATTACGTGCCTGGTAATCCACCAGGCCGTTCAAGGGATCACAGACTTCCTGCAGAATTTTTTCCGGGCTGTGCTGGGCAATTTCCTCAATATCCATGCCACCAGCTTCGGATGCCACCAGCACCACGCGCTCCAGCGATCTATCCACCAACATGGAGAGATAGAGCTCACGTGCAATCGGCAGGGTTTCCTCAACCAGCACTTTCTCGACAGGCTGACCATCCGGCGCATTCTGGTAAGTGACCAGACGTTTGCCCAGCAGGCTGACGGCAACATCCTGGACTTCATCCAGGCTGCGTACCAGCTTGACCCCGCCTGACTTGCCACGACCGCCCGCATGCACTTGGGCCTTGACTACCCATGCATTGCCTTCCAGGGCTCTTGCTGCTTCGACCGCAGCCTGGGCTGTTTCCGCCACCTGGCTACGTGGCACAGGCACTCCGTAACGCTGCAACAATTGCTTGGCCTGATACTCATGCAAATTCATGTCTGTACTTTTAATGATTGGCTAATAGCGTATTTTCTCGCAAAACCGTGTAATACGCCAGAGAATAGGCCTGCTGCCTTGATTGCATCACCTAAATAATGCAGCAAAGCCAGGTGTATAATTTGCGCTTGCCTCATTCTCATAGATAAAATTCATTTATGCGCCTCGTTATCCAGGGTTTGTCCATTAGCTACCAGCAGCTCACCCACATTCACCAATTAAGCAGTCGCCATCACCAGCAATTCATCCAGATTGCCGAACATGCCTACTACCTCCCCAACCAACAGGAAATCCCCCTGGAGGTAAAAGCCTTCTGCGACCAGCAGAGCCTGGATGTTGCCTTGGTCAATGATCAGCATACGCTGCACAATCTAGGTCTGGCCGTCATGGACATGGACTCGACCCTGATCACCATTGAGTGCATAGACGAGATTGCCGACATGCAAGGCCTCAAGCCTCAAGTCGCCGCCATCACTGAAAGTTCCATGCGCGGCGAGATCGAATTTGCCGAAAGCCTGCGCCGCCGTGTAGCCCTGTTGCAAGGCCTTGAGGCTACCGCTTTGCAACGCGTGCTGGATGAGCGCCTGCAATTGACCCCGGGCGCGCAAGCCTGGATCAAGGCCTGCAAGGAAAACAATATCAAGACCATGCTGGTATCCGGCGGCTTTGACTTCTTTGCTGATCGCGTCAAGGACATGCTGGGACTCACCGTTGCCAAGGCGAATGCACTGGAAATTATCGACGGAAAATTGACTGGCCGCCTGCTGGGTGACATTGTCGATGCACAATCTAAAGCAGATTATCTGGAACGCTTCCGCCAGGAATTGGGTCTGAGGCAGGATCAGGTAGTCGCGATTGGCGACGGAGCCAATGATTTACGCATGATGGCAGCAGCTGGTTCAGGCGTGGCCTACCATGCCAAGCCTGTGGTACAGCAACAAGCCACCTATGCACTTAACCACGTTAACCTGGAAGGGCTGGTCAACCTGTTTACCCCAGTGACGGCCAGTTCCGCACACTCTTGTCATTAAGGAATATGCATATGTTATCCAAGCGTTTTATTCACCTCTTTACCATGGTACTGCTCATGCTCGGCTCACTGCATGCCGTGGCGCAACCGCTGGCTGAGATCAAGACCAACCAGGGTACGATTGTGGTGGATCTCAACAGTGAAAAAGCGCCTAACTCCGTAGCCAATTTTGTGCGCTATGCCAAGGAAGGCCATTATGCCGGCACTATTTTCCATCGTGTCATTCCTGGCTTCATGATTCAGGGTGGTGGCATGGACACCAACCTGGAACTCAAACCCACCCACGCCCCTATCAAAAATGAAGCCGACAATGGCCTCACCAATATGACAGGCACCATCGCCATGGCACGTACAGGCGACCCCCACTCAGCCAGTGACCAGTTTTTTATCAACGTTGCCAACAATGCATCGCTCAACTTTTCTGAACGCTCGGATACTGGCTGGGGCTATACCGTATTTGGCCGCGTGATCCATGGCATGGACGTGGTACAACGTATTGCCCTGATGCCAACCGATGGCGGCGACATTCCCTTCCAGAATATCGTCATTGAGTCAGTCACCATCAAGGAATAAAACCCGCAGGCAAAAAAAAGCCCGACATATGGAAAGCATGTCGGGCCAAAGACTCAATCATTAGACTCGGAGATGAGCAAGAATGAGTCGAGGAGATGATTCGTCAATGAATCCTTACTGTACTTACAGACTGAACACGTTCATGGCACCACCGCCAGGGGCGGCGTTCCAGTCTTTCAGTTCCTTATAGCCACCGGCAGAACCAAGGCCATCAGTGTCACTGGTCAGGCCCAGGTTCATGGCCACACCAGCCCAGCCCCCAATCCCAGACAACACACCCACATACTGCTTACCCTTGACGCTATAGGTGATGGCATTACCCACTACACCAGAACCCACTTGCGCCTTCCACAGCTCCTTGCCAGTCTTGGCATCAATAGCCTTGAACCAACGATCAAGCGTGCCGTAGAACACCAGGTCTGAACCGGTCACCAGCGCACCGCCCCAGGCAGAGAACTTTTCCTTGTTGTACCAAACTGCCTTGCCCTTGAGACCGTCCCAAGCCATGAACCCACCCATGACACCATCCGGGCCTGCAAACATGGTCAGGGTTGAACCTACCCATGGCTGACCAGCAATGTACTTGGACTCTGTGGGTTCATACGTCATGCACACGTGGTTGAGCGGTACATAGAACAATTTTGTCCTGGGTGAGAACGCTGCAGGTTGCTCATCCTTCACTCCCAAAGCCGAGGGACAAATCCCCTGTGCGTTGTAGTCCTGGTGGGTGGAGAACCTGGGATCTTTTTGTGGAATACCCGTAGTCAGGTCAATCGACTTCGCCCAGTTAACGAACGGATGCATCTTCTCAGCCACCAGCAAAGTGCCATTGGTACGGTCAAAGGTGTACCCAAAACCATTGCGGTCAAAGTGGGTGCCCAGCTTCTTGCCTTGTGCATCCCACAGGATAGTTTCGTTCATGCCGTCATAATCCCACTCATCATGGGGTGTCATCTGATAACCCCACTTGGCAAAGCCAGTATCCACATCCCGCGCAAAAATGGTCATGGACCACTTGTTGTCACCTGGGCGTACATCTGGATTCCAGGTGCCTGGGTTACCCGTGCCGTAATACATCAGGTTCAAGGTAGGGTCATATGAGTACCAACCCCAGGTTGGGCCACCACCATGCTCCCAGCCATTCTTAACGGCTTGTGGCTTGAGCCAGGTTTTCACACCCAGGTCCGTTTCCGGAAACTTGAGCTTTTCCTTGGTCAATGCCTTGAATGAACCGCCCTCGCGATTACCACCATTGACATCTTCATACAGGGACAAGGCGCTGTAATGCGGGTTGTCCTTGTTGAAATCCTTGCCAATCAGAGCATCAGCATCAGTACCTGTGCTGTAGGCACGCCATACCAGGCTGCCATCCTTGATATTGTAAGCAGTGATATAGCAACGTACGCCGTATTCACCACCAGAACAGCCGGTAATCACCTTGTCCTTGATCACGTGAGGAGCATTGGTGGTAGAAGCACCCTCCTTGGTATCAACCACCTTCACATCCCATTTCTTTGCACCAGTCTTGGCATCAAGCGCGACCAAGACACCGTCGTTCTGTTGCAGGAAAATCTTGCCATCGCCGTAACTCAGGCCACGGTTAACGTTATCGCAACACAACAAGGCCTGTACTGATGGGTCCTGCTTGGGGAAATACGACCAGACAATCTTCTGGTTATTGTTCAAATCCAGGGCGTAAACGTTATTGGGAAACGCCGTATGGATATACATTACGCCATTGACTACCAAGGGTGCGCCTTCATGTCCACGATTCACCCCAGTGGCAAATGTCCAGCTGTACTTCAGGTTTTTAACGTTGCCCTTGTTGATCTGCGCCAACGCACTGTATCCAGTATTGGCAAAATCCTTGCGCGGATGTGCCCATTGGGAATCATCCTTGATCAGCTTGTTCAACTCCTCGTCTGCCCATGCCTGCGAAACCATCAGGCTCAGCAATCCGGCACCCAGTGCCAATGTTATTGGTTTTGCTTTCACGCCATTCTCCATAGTCGATTACATAGTCGAATTAATTTTTTTATATGCCACATACTTCTCCAGGAATTTTTCCTGGTGTAATCCTTATGGCAAGCACTGTGCCAAGTTGTCCATCCCGCAGCATCAATCCTGCAAACCCAATAGCAACAAGCCTGACAGCGATCATCAGCAAAAGCATTTATGATGCAGTTACTTAGCCTCCAAACGATAAGTTGTGCCAGCATTGAACAGATGCTACATTGGCTGGCACAGATTCCACTTTTATATTCAGGCTTTTATATGCAGAACCCCGCCAGCAATTACTCCCAGTTACTGAATGCCAGAAATGAGTTTCTTGCCCGCGGTGTGGTGGAAGATGGCCAGATTGCAGAGGAGATACAACGTTCCTGGCGTCGTTGTGTTGAAAATGGCATGGATGCCGACTCCCCAATACGTACGGAAATCCTGACCCGGCAGGAGTTGCGCCTCAAGCAGGAAACCCATCATTTATTGCTCTCGCAGGCGCGTCCGGAAATGGATAGCCTGAATGAGCAGATCAGCCATACACGTAGTGTGATCGTGCTCACTGATAATGAAGGCATCATCCTGCACAGCCTGGGGAATAGCGAATTCCTGAATGACGCCCAGCGTATTGCCTTAATGCCAGGCTGTTCATGGCAGGAAAGCCTGCGCGGCACCAATGCGATTGGTACCGCCTTGGTAGAACGATCCGCCATGACAGTCCAGGGGGCTGAACATTTCCTGGATCGCAACCATGTACTTGGCTGCTCTGCAGTCCCGATATTCAACGCGGGCAATGAGGTGATGGGCACGCTGGACGTTTCCACCGATATCAACATGCCACAGCAGCACACCCTGGCACTCGTGCGCATGTCAGCGCAGATGATAGAAAACCGTTTATTTACTGCCAGCCATAGCGGGGCATACTCTTTACACTTCCACTCACGTGCTGAATTCATCGGGACATTATGGGAAGGCATCGCCATTTTTGATCATGAAGATCGCCTGGTCGCGCTCAACCGTAGTGGGCAGTTTCAATTGGGATTATCGGCAGATCGCATGCAAGGGCTGCGTTTTGAACACCTGTTTGACGCCCTGCCAGTGACTCATGACCGCTCAGGCAAGCAGGAAAACTTCATTTTCCCTATGCATACCAGCCATCAGGCCCGCATCTATGCCCGCATGGAATCCAGGCAGACCAGGACGGAATCCGCTATTACGCCTGTCGCGCCGACAAGGCGCAACTGTGCAGCCAGCCTGGATATGCTGGATACTGGGGACACCCGCGTGTCTCAAGTCATCAGTCAGGTCAAGCGCGTGATAGACCAGCAGATTCCCATCCTGATTGAAGGTGAAACAGGCGCAGGTAAGGAACTATTTGCCCGTGCCATTCATGAGGTCAGCAGTCGCCGAGATGGTCCCTGGATTGCCGTCAACTGTGCAGCCTTGCCTGAAGGCTTGATCGAATCAGAGTTATTCGGCTATGAAGAAGGCGCTTTTACTGGTGCTCGCCGCAAAGGTAGTCCAGGCAAGCTGGAACAAGCTGATGGCGGCACCCTGTTTCTGGACGAAATCGGCGATATGCCTATGGCACTGCAAGCAAGATTGCTGCGTGTATTGCAGGAACGCAGTGTCACGCCACTGGGCAGCAGCAAGGCCAAACCCGTGGACTTTGCATTACTGAGCGCGACCAACCAGAAGCTACGTGAAAAAGTGGAAAGTGGTGAGTTCCGCCGCGATCTTTACTACCGACTCAATGGCCTGACCATCAATTTGCCCGCATTGAGACAACGTGATGATTTGCGTGCATTGATCGCCACTATCCTGCAGACGGAAAATGCGACCAATGCCAAGATTGATGAAGAAGTCATGCAACTGTTTGAATCCCACCCCTGGCCCGGCAATATCCGCCAACTGCACAATGTGCTGAGAACCGCACTGGCATTGGCTGGCGGCGACACCATCCAGCATATGCACTTGACCGGTGATTTTTTTGATGACATGGATAGATACCCGCAACAGACGATCTCAGCCGATACACTCACTAGCCTTACCTCTGATGCCATCAAAGCCGCATTACAAACGCATAGCGGTAATATTTCCGCAGTGGCAAGACAACTAGGCATCAGCCGTAACACGCTTTACCGGCGCATGCGCGAGATGAACCTGGCTTGAAGAACTTCAGTTAAAGCCAACACACTGGTTTAGCAGGCACTTGGGGGAAATGGCAGGAACGTTCTCTATGGCAAGTAGCTAAACCTTAGCCAATAAATCCAGCTCTGCCTCACTAAACCCAGCCGCCTTGCGCGCCGGAAAGTTAAAAGGCCCTCTCATTTTCGGTGCCTCGTATTGCACTGTCAGCTGTGCATAAGTCGCGATTGGCTCCAGGCCTCGCTGATCACACAACCAGCCATACCAATGGTTACCGATTGCCACATGCCCAATTTCGTCGCGCAACAGCACATCGAGAATAGCGGCCGCTGCCATATCTCCCGCCTGGGCCAATTTGGCCCTGAGCGGCGGCGATGCATCAAGACCACGCGCTTCCATGGTGCGGGGCACAAGCGCCATACGTGCCAGCACATCATCACTGGTTTTCGCTACCATTTCCCAGAGGCTGTCATGCCCATTGAAATCACCATAATCGTGTCCCAAACTATTTAAGTGTGCACTCAGCATGGTGAAATGCAGGGCTTCTTCTGCTGCCACCAATAGCCAATCTGCATAATATTTTGCAGGCATGTCAGGAAAGCGCCAGACCGCATCCAGGGCCAGGTTGATGGCATTGAATTCTATATGCGCCAGGGCATGGATTAATGCTGCCCGCCCTTCTGGGGTATTCATGGCGCGTCGCTTGACCTGTAAGGGAGAAACCAGATCAGGTCGATCTGGCCGCCCCGGAATCATCTGGACTGGTGTCAATTCTGCCCCAACATCCAGCTTCACCTGCCCGGCCAGCCAGGCTTGGCGTAACAAGGCGACTCCTTCCGCCTTCATCCTGGCATTGGGCTCACAGAGCCAGGCCAAGGCTTGCTGTCTTAACTCGATGGAATGCTGCCCGCTATTGTCAGAATGAATATGCATGGCGGCAATTTTAATCGGCTCGCCATTAAATACCAAACGGCATCGCACAGGACTGGTGAATATTAAGGCCCATTGCAATTGACTGAATCATTCATGCACAAGAAACCTACAGCATCTGGCGTAAATCCAACCCATTTAAATGATATTCATTATCACTTAAATGGTAAAATGCGGCAGGCACTTGCCGACAAAAAATTTCAGGGAAGAATAGATTCATGTTCAAGAAAGTATTACTAGCCGGGGGCTACGCCTGTGCGCAGTTTGGCGCAGGCATGGCTTTTGCCGAGGACACCTCCGGCCAGGAGCAGTTACCCGAGATCCGCATCCAGTCTGAGCGTCAAACAGAATCCGCCACCGCACCGTTCAACGGTTACAAGGCCAACCGCGCGCAAAGTGCTACCAAAACCAATGCCAGCCTCAATGAAACAGCGCAATCCATCAGCGTGATCGGCAGCGAGCAGATACGCGATCAGGGTGCACAATCACTCGCAGAAGCCTTGCGTTCGGTGGCCGGGGTTGATGCCGGACAGCGTGGCCGTCGTGGGCTGGATGACTTTTCCATCCGTGGGTTTGTGCAAAGCGATTATGTGCTGCGTGATGGCATGCGTATGTCGTATGACCTCGCGTGGATACAGGCAGAGCCTTTTGGTCTTGAACGCATCGAGGTGCTGAAAGGCCCGGCCTCGGTACTCTATGGACAAACCGGCCCTGGTGGCTTCGTCAACCTGGTCAGCAAACGTCCCACCGACAAGCCCATCGCCCAGATTGGGTT
This sequence comes from Methylobacillus gramineus, assembly GCF_020532675.1. GTDB lineage: Bacteria > Pseudomonadota > Gammaproteobacteria > Burkholderiales > Methylophilaceae > Methylobacillus > Methylobacillus gramineus. The sequence continues at coordinate 1,284,700 of NZ_JAJAVE010000001.1, forward strand.
TGGCTTGGGTAATTATCAGCAAAAACAGGTTACCGCCGACTTCTCCGACGCCCTAAATCAGTCCGGCTCTGTGCGTTACCGCCTGGTAGCTGCCTCCTCTGCCAGTGATGACCAGGTCGATTTTGTCGATCGCCAGCGCACCTATGTGGCGCCATCGCTTACCTGGGATATCAGTGACAATACCAGCCTGACCATACTCACCAGCTATCAGAAAAGCCAGTATGTGCCGGTACGCGGATTGCCGGCCGCCGGGACAATATTGCCCAACCGCAATGGCAATGTTTCATTCAGCCGATTTATCGGCTTTCCCGGAATAGACAAATACACTACGGAACAGACATTGTTCGGCTACGAGTTCTCGCATGCCTTCAATGACAATCTGCAGTTCAAGCAAAACCTGCGCTATAACACGCTGAATCTGAATGGCTGGTTCGCAGAAGCCGATGCCAACTCTTTAGCGGCCAACCAGCGTGACTACACCCGCAGACTGTCCTACAGAAACCTGTCGGCACAGATGTGGACTATCGATAATCAATTATCAGCAAAATTCAGCACTGGGGCAGTGAAACACAATGTGCTGCTGGGTATGGATACCCTGCGCTTCTACCTGAACCGCGAGTATGCACAGCAGGCAAATGGCAACAGAACAGCCATCAACCTGTTCAACCCGGTGTATTCCGCTCCTCGTGCCCTGGCAGTCACGCCAGCCAGTACCGGCAGCGACGAACTCACGCAATATGGCCTTTACCTGCAAGACCTGATCAAGTTCGGTGATGGCTGGAACCTGCAACTGGGATTACGCCGTGATGAGTCAGAAATCACGCAAAAACGCATCAATGGTAGCAATACAAAGACAGACCCTGGCAAGACCACAGCCAAGGCAGGCCTGCTCTATGCCTTTGACAATGGCTGGTCGCCCTATGTGAGTTACAGCGAATCCTTTGTACCGCTCACTGGCAGCACATTTGATGGCTCGCCATTCAAGCCAGAAACCGGCAAGCAGAATGAAATCGGCATCAAGTATGAGTCGAACAGCAAGCGCTTTGGTGCAACCTTTGCCCTGTATGACCTGAAGCGCCAGAACATCTCGACCACTGACCCGGCCAACTCCGGCTTCAATATCCAGACTGGCGAGCAGCGGCACAAAGGGCTTGAAATCGAAGCGACGGGACAAGTGACAGATTACCTTAACCTGGTTGCCAGCTATACCTATGTGGATGCCGAAGTCACCAAAAGCACCACCGCAACCTTGGGCAAGCGTCCCATCCTGGTTGCTAAAAACATGGCAAACATCTGGGCAACGTATGACCTGGTGCAATGGTTGCCAGGCCTCAGTGTTGGAGCCGGTGCCCGTTATATCGGTGAACAGGCTGGCGATGCCAACAACACCTTCAATGTGCCGCATTACACCCTGTTTGACGCCGCTCTGTATTACAACACCGGTGCATGGCGCTTCGCCCTCAATGCACGCAACCTGGCCGACAAGGAATATGTCGCGGGCTGTGCCAGTATTGGTGCCTGTTACACTGGCGACCCGCGCATGGTGATGCTGACCGCCAATTACAGCTTCAAATAGCACGTTATCCGCTCCCACAAAAAAGTCACCTCCGGGTGGCTTTTTCATGCACGTCTACTGCCCGGATATCTTAATGCAGGTGTACCCAGGTCACTGTACCTGCCTTCATATCAGGCACTAGTAAGGTCTTGCCATCAGGGGTGATACCGATATCTGCCGCACTCTGAAAACCTTCCTTAACCAGTTTCACCTCATCTTCAATGCTCAGGCTGTATATTTTTCCATTGAGAAAGTCGCTGATGTAAATGCTGTTATTGGCTGCCAGCACCAGACCATCACCACCGCCAAAGCCTTCGGCCAGCTGAATGAGGTGCTGATTAGGAATATCGAGGCGATACAAGATACCGGTTGCAAAATCAACAAAGATCAACATATCGCCGGTGTCATCCATCAACAAGCCATTGGGGGCCATGATGCGTGGATTCTGCTGGTGGTTGATCAACGTCGTGACTTTTCCTGCCGGGTTGATCTTGTAAATGGCACCCGCTGCTCCACCCTTCTTTTCAATATCGCCGCTTTCACTCACATAGAGATTGCCTTGCAGGTCAGGCTCCAGATCATTGAGAAACAAGGGTGGTGTCGGGAATGCCGTCTTCTCCACAAATACTGTCCATTTACCGTTAGGCGCTACCTTGAGTATACGGTCCTTATCCGCGACATACAGATGCTCACCGATAAACGCCAGCCCCTTTGGGTCATTCATGCCTTTGGCAAACACCTTGACCTTGCCACTGCTGCTCACCACGCTGATCTGGCCATCTCCGTCCTTGTTGAACTCGCCAATTTCCGACACAAACACCCTGCCCTGCTTGTCCACTACCACCGATTCTGGCGCCTTGAAACCTGACAGTTTCTTTGCATCATGGGCATGGGCAATGCCACTCGCCATCAGCAACAAGGCCAAGATGGCGGTTTTGAAACGGTTCTCCATGGTCACTCTCCTCAATTGTCATTATTAGTCAGCACCTTGGCTATTAATTAGCCAAAGGTGCAGCGCTTCCGATTATGCGATTGAACGGGGACAAACTCAACCCGGAATCATGCCTGACACCATGTGGAGAATGACAGGGCAAGGAATGATAATTAGCGGGACTGCTTGTGATGATGTGGCTGCAAGAATGGCGTCAGTACCAACATCACAACGGCCACACACACTAACAGCCAGATAGCGGCATGAAAATCTTGTGTCAGGTCACGGATATAGCCTACTGACAGTGGCCCGGCGGCGGCAATCAGATACCCAACCGTCAACACAAAGGCATTCCATGCATTGGCCTCATCCACACTATGCGTGTTATCCAATGGCAAGGTCATGCCCAGCGTGAATGCGCCACCCAAGCCAAAAGCACAGAGGGCTATGCTGAGAAATGGTGCCAGCATGGGGGCCATTGCCAACATCACCAGGCCAATCACGGCGAGTAGAGCACATGCGGCCAGCCAGCCTCTTCTATCCACAGATAGGCTGAGTGCTCCCAGGATGGGGTTGGCACACATGAATACAGCCGTAAACGACGCCAGCACAAACCCAGCAATAGTGGGTGTCAGGCCGTATTCAATATACATGGGCGCCGTCCATGACAGCACCGCATAAAACAGGAAATTATCCGCAGCAAAAAACAATGCCACCATCCATGCCGTTGGGTTGCTAAATGGCAGCCGGGCTGGCTTGGCAACAGGCTGATTGACTTCTCCCTGCCTACGCTCACGCACGGACATCAATGCCCATGCCACAACGGCAATCAAGGCAAACACACTCCATATGCCAGCCCCCATACGCCAGCCACTGGCGGCTTGCATGGCAACCGGGCCACTCGCTGCGGCGGAAATCGTGCTGCCAAATGATAGCGCGGTTGCATAAATTCCCATGACCATAGCCGCCCTGGTGGGAAAATTACCCTTGATATACCCCGCCATGAGGGCACCCGCCACGGCAATCCCAGCACCCACGCCAGCCGTGCTTAACAACAATATGTCAGTCGTACTGGAAAATGCCCGCGCCATCACAGTCACACACAACAAAAGCAAAGCGGATAACAACACAGGATTACGCCCATATCGCCGTGCAAGCCAGGGAGTTGGCAATGCCAGCAAGCCCATCAGCAGGTCAGGGATAGTCGTGAGCAGGGAAGCTACCGTATGGGAAAGCTGGAACTCATCAATAATGGAGGGCAGCAATGGCCCCATGGACACAATACCAGGACGTAGTGCAATCGCGACCAGAACGATAGCCGCTATTGCCAGCCAGCGTTTATCCGCGAGAAGGCTGGTATGCGCTAACGGTGTTTCTGGGGAGGAGGGATCAGTAACTGCCGGGATGATAGGCGCGGACGCCGTTGAAAATAATTCATATTGATCATCTTGCTCTATCCTGCCGCTCATCACGCCCGCTCCACTGACTCAGCCAAAGCATCAATATACGGAGGCGTGCCTCCTGCCACCATACGTTATCTTGCGTAGCAGCAGCGAGGAGAAGAGGTCACGGCTGCAGCGGGAAAAATGCTGCAGCTGTTAAAGCTGTTACTTGGCGGGCGGCACTATCCCTGGCAACAGGGACAACATGGCACAGGGGGTGTAGGTTTCCTTGCTGGAAATACCGTGATCAATCAATTTCTGTATGCCTGGGTCTGCCTTCATTTTGTCAGCAACGCGCTGGATAGCCAGGTCATACGCAGCCTGCACGCTGTTCGCAGGGAGAATATCAAGGTCACCACTATAACGCGACTCGCCTATAAAACTGGCAATCGCACGCCCGCTGCCGGTATAGACCGTCGCCTTGATAGTGCCGTAGAAGTTGCGCATGTGCGGGTTGTAGAACATTTTTGGCTGTACCCACAATAAGACATTGCCGGTCACGCCAGCTTCACACATCACGGCCTGACCAAATTTTTCACTCAAGGTCTTGGTCAACACGGGCTCCACCAAGGGCCCCTGTGCAAACCAGTAATCCTTCATGAAATGCCAAAGCTTGATCTGGTTGGTATATTCATGAGGGCTGATATAGACCACAAGCTTGTTCGGGACATCATGGCTGGCCACTTCCTCAGCGTGCGCCAATGTACTTGCCAGCAACAGTGCCACCAGACTGGTACAGAGTTTTTTCATTGTTTCCATCCTCAAAAATTACTTTTTACTATAGCTAATACGATACACCAAACCAGCCCTGTCATCCGATACATACAGTGCACCATCCGGCCCGACCACTACATCCACCGGACGCCCCCAGGCGCCGTTTCTGGTCTGCCAGCCCGTGACAAAGTCCTCCACCGCGACTGGCTTATTGTCCTTGAACTTGATACGTACCAGCTTGTAGCCATATGGTTGCACCCGGTTCCATGAACCATGCATGGCAACAATGGCGTCACTCTTGTACTCGCCAGGGAAAGCCGCTTTATCGAGAAAAGTAATTCCCAGCGGGGTGGAATGCGCACGCAAGGTAATGGCAGGCGGTTGAATATTGCTGCAGAAACCTGGCTTGCCAGGAAAATTCGGGTCAGTGACGCGATTGCCCCAGCAATGAGGCCAGCCATAGTGCTTGCCCGGTTCGATATGGTTGATATGCTCAGGCGGCAATTCATCATTCATGGCACCACCCTTGGTGTCAGAACGCATATCTGCGCCATTGTTGGTGGCATACAAATCATTGGTACCTGGCTGCCATGCCATGCCCTGTGAGTTGCGCAGTCCTTGTGCCCAGATTGCATTCCTGGCACCACTGACACTACCGTCAGGGGAGCCAGCAGGTTTTCCATCAATGGTGTAACGTAGGATAGTCGCGCGTAATGGATCACTTTCAGTGCAGATATTGCAACTGGAGCCCACGTTGAGATAGAGATGCTCATCGGGCCCGTATTTGATGGTTTTCAAGGTATGGCCCCCAGTTGGCAGACCGGAAATTATCGGCGTCAGCTTGGTCACCGGGCCGCTGCCATTCTTGCGTTCCGCGCGCACTACCCCATCCTGATTGGATATGAACATTTGACCTTGGGCGAATACCAGGCTGTTCGGGGCATTGAGGCCTTCTGCTGCCACGATGATTTCATCTGCTTGACCATCATGATTACGGTCCGGCAGCATGTAAACCTTATTATCCCCGCTGCTGGCGAGGTACAGGTGACCATCTGGGCCAAAAGTCATGAATCGCGGTTCTCGAACATCATTCCCGGAGGCAGGATTCAGTTTGGCAAATGTGCTGATCTGGAAACCAGCTGGTAACTTGAGGCTGGCTGCCACATCTTCTGGCACCTTGGTCACAGCCGCTACTGTGGTACAGGCAAGCAGGGAAGCGCTAGCCACCAGGCATAGCATCAGGCGAGCGGGCATCAATGATTCCACATGATTTCTCCGGGGTTATAGGAAATGTATGGTCGGCTAGGTTAAAGCGTCTGACCAGATATTACGAGCCCAGGATTGCGCATAGGTTCCCTCAAGATCGGAGGGCGCATCGGAAAGCCCGCCACCGTCCATGGTCACCATCAACTTCTTTTCTGCATCATAGCGGTAGACATTCGCCACATGGACAGCCATGCGATCACTGACAAAGCTATAGCACGTATTGGCAAATACCGGCTCTGGGTCAGGCTCCTGCCCACTCATGATGGCGACGATGGCATTGGCACAGACATGCGCATGAGAGGTGGCGATGTGCGCAGATTTCGGCTGCGGGGAGAACACCGCATCACCCAGCACATGCACCTCAGATGCAATGGTGGAAGCATAACTGCGGAAATCCACTGCACACCAGTTGCTATCAACATTGAGCAGACCCGCCATTTGCGCAGGCTTGCCAGCACGTTGCGGAGGAATGATATTCAGCACATCCGCCTTGACGTGCTCAAACTCGGTTTCAACCTCGCGCGTGACTGGGTTTACATGCAAGACCGTACTGTTGGGGCGATAATCGACAATGCCTGGATAAAGCGCTTTCCAGGCGTTCAGGAACAATGCCTTCTTGGAAACAATGTCCGGGTTGGCATCCAGCACAATAATCTTGGATTTGGGTTTGTACTGCTTGAGATAAAGCGCCACTTGGCAAGTACGTTCATAAGGCCCGGGTGGACAGCGGAACGGCGCTTTGGGAATACTGATCACCACGACGCCACCATCGGGCATGGATTCCAGTTGCTGACGCAGGTTCACCGTTTGGGGCCCGGCTTTCCAGGCATGGGGGACCAGTCGTTGTGCTTCAGCATGCTGCATCTCAGGCCATGCCGAATAATTGAAATCAACACCAGGCGCAATCACCAGGCGGTCGTAAGTCATTTCACCCCGACGCATGGTGACCTTGCGCGCAGTCGTATCAATATGCGTCACTTGATCATGTACCCACTGGATACCATGATGTTGCTGCAGCAGATCATAGCCAAACGTCAGGTCATTGATACTGCGGCTGCCACCCAGCACGAGGTTGCTCAACGGGCAGGATACAAACTGTGTATTCTGCTCAATTACCACCACCTCTATGCCATAGCCGCTCCAGATCCGCAGATATTTGGCCAGCGTCGTGCCTGCATATCCGGCCCCTATGACCACTACCCTGCCCTGCACTTTTTTGGCAGGCGCGGCATGCGCTTCAAACCATGGCATACCGATCAACCCGCTAGCCGCCAGTTGCTTGATAAAATCACGACGCTGCATAGGCGTTATTCATGTTGCAAATCCAGGGGTTGGGCTTGTGGCTCAATCACGGCCTGAGGCGGCTGCACGGAAAAATATTCAGCCAGCGCCGTGATTTCGGCTTCGGTCAGGCCTTTGGCATGCTGATGCATCACGGTAGCGGCTTGTGAACCAGTGCGATATGCCTGCATTTTGGCGACAAAAGTCGGAGCATCCATGCCTGCCAGGCTCAGAAAGCCTGTAGCACTATGCCCATTGGTGCCATGGCAGACGGCACAGGATGCCGCCAGTGTAAGGGTGTGAGCGGGAAAACTTGCGGGTTCCGCATATACACCAGTTGCTGACAGCAATAACAAGCCTGACCAGAAACGGGTGTATACAGGAAATCTCATCAGTTGCCTGAGACGATCTGGCAGATGAGTAATGGGCGATGGATCCGCCCATTCAATGCTGACACTAACAGATTAGTTGCACTTTTCTTCTTGGCAGCCATCATCTTTGGCACCTGCGGCAGTCAGAAGAGCAACCATGTCCGTGAGGCCTTCATCGCGCAATGCGCGAATAATGGAGACATTGCCACGCAGCTTGGCATTGACATCGGCACCATGCGCAATCAGGTAATTCACCACATCCTTGTTGCCTTGATAAGCTGCGAGATGCAGTGCAGTCATCTTGGTAATGGGGTGTTTGTAGTTGACATCAGCGCCCTTTTCAATGAAGAACTTGACTGGCACCAGCTGACCCTTGTTGGCTGCAATTTGCAGGCCAGTCCAGGCAAAAAACATTTCATCCACTTCATAAGGATGCTGGAAATACTTCTTCACCACCTTCATATTGCTCTTGCCGATGGCATCGGTATATTCCACTTGCTGATCCTCGGCATGCGCCACCCAGGTAAACCCGAGCATCAGCACTACCAGCACTGCCTTTAACATCTTGTTCATGCTACTTCTCCAATAGTTATAGTCTCTAAATATCGTGTGCTTAAGCACATCTATTGATTGCTACTGTGGTACTACCAACCGCTTAGCCTATGAATTTTCTGGCATTACGGAACATGCGCATCCATGGACCATCTTCACCCCAGTTATCTGGGTGCCATGAATGCTGTACTGCACGGAAAACCCGCTCAGGATGAGGCATCATAATACTGAAACGGCCATCAGCGGTAGTCAGACCGGTAATTCCCTGAATAGATCCATTTGGATTGAAAGGATACACCTCAGTTGGGTTGCCCCCATTATCAACAAAGCGCAGGCTCACGAGCTGGCTGTCCAGCACGGCCTTCACCGCTGCGGGATCAGCAAATTCCGCATACCCTTCGCCATGCGCTACCGCTATCGGCATGCGGCTACCAGCCATTCCCTTGAAGAACAGTGAGGGTGACTCCATCACCTCCACCATGGCAACACGTGCCTCAAACTGCTCGGAACGGTTACGCACGAAATGCGGCCAGTTCTCGGCACCAGGGATAATGCTGTGTAAGTTGCTCATCATCTGGCAACCGTTACAGACGCCCAAGGCAAATGAATCTTTGCGCTGGAAGAATGCAGAGAACTCCTCGCGTGCACGCTGGTTGAACAATATGGACTTGGCCCAGCCCTCGCCCGCACCCAGCACATCGCCATAAGAAAAGCCACCACAGGCAACAAACCCGGCAAAGTCCTTGAGGCTGATACGACCACTGATGATGTCGCTCATATGCACGTCATGCGCCTGGAAACCGGCTCGGTCAAATGCCGCTGCCATCTCCACCTGACCATTGACACCCTGCTCACGCAGGATAGCCACCTTGGGCCTAACGCCACTGGCAATATAAGGTGCTGCAATGTTTTCAGCAGGATCAAAACTGAGCTTGGCATGCAGGCCAGCATCTTTTTCATCAAGAATACGATCATATTCTTGTTGGGCACATTCTGGATTGTCGCGCAGTTTCTGCATCTGGTACGTGGTTTCAGACCAGGAACGATGCAAGGCGACACGGCTTTCAGAAAAGACTACGCGGCCATCCTGATGAATACGGATATTGCCATGCGTGGCAGGTGTGCCGATCACGTGTAACAAGCCCCCTAGTTGCGGCTTGAGTTCAGCCACAATCGCGTCCGCCTCGTCAGCACGTACTTGCAACACAGCACCTAGTTCCTCGTTGTAAAGCGCAGCCACGGCATCTTCACCCAGGCTGGTGATATCAATATCCAGGCCACAACGTCCGGCAAATGCCATTTCCACCACAGTGGAGAACAGGCCACCGTCAGAGCGATCATGATAGGCCAGCAGCTTGCCTTCACGGTTGAGCTTTTGCACTCCGCCAAAGAAGGCCTTGAGGCTGTCAGCAGCATCCACATCTGGTGCTACATTGCCCACAGCACCATAGACTTGGGCCAGGGCTGAACCACCCATGCGGTTCTTGCCAGCCCCCAGGTCGATCAGCAACAACTTGGTGTCACCCAGGTCTGTGCGCAATTGTGGGGTCAATGTTTTGCGTGCATCTGGCGTGGGTGCAAATGCAGTCACCACCAATGAAATTGGAGAGGTCACCGCCTTTTTCTCGCCATCCTCTTCCCATACGGTTTTCATCGACATGGAGTCCTTACCAACGGGGATGCTGATACCCAGCGCAGGACACAATTCCATCCCCACGGCCTTGACGGTATCAAACAACGCTGCATCCTCACCTGGGTGCCCGGCTGGGGCCATCCAGTTGGCAGAAAGCTTGAGCTCACTTATGTCATCAATCAGGCTGGCAGCAATATTGGTGATGGATTCACCAATCGCCATGCGACCAGAGGCAGGGCCATCAATCAGCGCCAATGGGGCTTTCTCGCCAATGGCAAACGCTTCACCACGATAGGTTTCATACCCAGCCAGCGTCACTGCCACATCCGCCACCGGCACCTGCCATGGGCCCACCATCTGGTCACGGGCAATCAGGCCGGTTACGCTACGGTCACCAATCGTGATCAGGAAAGTCTTGTCAGCCACCCCTGGCAAACGCAATACGCGCTCAGCGGCTTCTTTCAGGTCAATGCCGGCATGGTCAAACTCAGCAAGTTCACGTGTGACATGTTTCACATCACGCGTCATCTTGGGCGGCTTACCCAACAGCACGGAAAGATCCATATCCACCGGGTTGTTGCTGAAATGACTATCTGCAACGGTCAGGTGTCTTTCTTCAGTGGCTTCACCGACCACGGCAAACGGACAACGCTCACGTTCACAGATCTCGGCAAACAGCGGCAAATCTTCCTTGAGCACGGCCATGACATAACGTTCCTGCGCCTCGTTACTCCAGATTTCACGTGGCGCCATGCCGGGCTCTTCATTGTGCACATCGCGCAGCTGGAACCTGGCTCCGACGCCAGCATCATTCACCAGCTCAGGGAAGGCATTCGAGATCCCGCCCGCACCCACGTCATGAATACTCAAGATAGGATTCTTGTCGCCCAACTGCCAGCAACGATCAATCACCTCTTGCGCACGGCGCTCCAGCTCAGGGTTGCCACGCTGCACGGAATCAAAATCCAGGTTTTCGGTATTAGCCCCAGTATCCATACTGGAAGCCGCACCACCACCCAGACCAATCAACATGGCCGGACCACCCAGTTGAATCAAGGCAGCACCAGGCGGAATCGGGTTCTTTTTCGAATGCTTGGCGGAGATATTACCTACCCCACCCGCCAGCATAATCGGCTTGTGATATCCACGGATTTCATCCGCCGCCTCAATTTCCAGCGTGCGGAAATATCCGGCAATATTAGGGCGACCAAATTCATTGTTATAAGCAGCGCCACCTAGTGGGCCATCCACCATAATCTGCAATGGTGATGCAATCCGCGCAGGCTTGCCATTATCCTGCTCCCAAGGCTGCTTGAAGCCCGGAATATTGAGGTTGGAGACGGAAAAACCTGTGAGGCCAGCCTTGGGCTTGGAACCGGAACCTGTTGCTCCTTCATCACGGATTTCGCCACCCGCACCTGTTGCAGCCCCGGCAAATGGAGAAATGGCTGTGGGATGGTTATGCGTTTCCACTTTCATGAGAAAGTGCATATCTTCCTCAACAAAGTGATAGCTGCCATCAGCCTGCGGATAAAAACGCTTGGTTTTTTCACCTTGCACAATCGAGGCATTATCCGAATACGCCACTACCGTCTTGCCCGGATTGAGCTTGTGCGTGTTGCGTATCATGCCAAACAGGGACTGCGCCTGCTCCACACCGTCAATCACCCAGTCTGCATTGAAAATCTTGTGCCTACAGTGCTCTGAATTGGCCTGGGCAAACATCATCAACTCCACATCGGTTGGATTACGACCGATGCGCAGGAAATTCTCTACCAGGTAATCCACCTCATCCGGTGACAATGCCAGGCCCATGTCTGAATTGGCAGCATCCAGCGCAGCCTTGCCACCAGCCAGAATGTCCACACTCGACAACGGTGCTGGCTCCGCGGTGTGATACAGCTTTTGCGCATCTGCCAGATTGGTAAACACCACTTCAGTCATTCGGTCATGAATCAACGGACGCAATGCCAAAAGTTCAGCCTCAGTCAACGGGCTGCCATCGGCCGTTGCCGCATAGTAGGCCACGCCGCGCTCAATGCGCTGCATGGACTCAATGCCACAGTGACGCGCAATGTCAGTCGCACGAGAAGACCAGGGTGAAATCGTGCCGGGACGTGGAGTCACCAGAAACAACACTCCCGCTGGCGTCTCCTCATCCAGTCGCGGACCATAAGTCAGAATCTGCCCCAGCGTCTTCTCCTGTGCATCAGTCAGCGCCACATCAGACCAGGCAAAATGCCAGAACTCGGCATACAGGTGGCTAATGCGCGGCGCGGCAACTTTAAGTGCGCTCAGGATTTTTTCAAGACGGAAAGGAGATAAAGCGGCACTGCCACGAAGACTGATCATTTGGCTGGACATGAGGAAATTCAAAGTGTTGGCAAAAACGGAATTTTACCAGAATATGGCTATAGCTTTCCTTTCCTGCCCGAGTAAAAGTTGGGTATGTACTCTTTTTATTTGGCGATTCCCTCCACGCCGGTCAATTGACCGTAGTGCTAAACAACACTCCACTCTCTCAAAGAAAACAAAGACTCATCACCATCACCCCAAATTCAAATGCCAATAACAGGAAAAAAAGAGCTGGCAAAATAGTCAACCAGCTCTCATGAGCTAAAAATGCATTGATCCACCGCTTAGTGATGAAAATGGCTTTTCTCATAAAAAGCATGATTTTTATTATTCAATGAATCGATGTTGTTATTTTCTCGGGTCAAATGAGTAACTCAAACTTATCCAAGCTGCTCTTGGTGCACCAGGAGCTAGGAAGTTGGTCATGAGCCAGTCGCTGGAGTTATGGTTGTAACCATCGGGTCCAATAGCACCATACACAGAAGGTGAGAATGGATTACGGCCTAACTGACCAGCACTGAAATACTCTTTGTCCAGTAGATTGTTTACTCGCAATCCTAAAGTCCATTCAGAAGTTATGCGGTAACTAGTTTGCAAATTTAAAGTCATGTATCCAGGGGTAGTGCCAGGATTGTTGGAGGGCTGTCTTGCTACAGTAATTAGCTGACCGGTGCTGCCATCCTCGACAGTGTCATAAATGACTTGCCCGGCCTTATGCTTGTTATTTTCATTGCCACGAACAAAAGCGAAAGAATGCGCGACTGCTGTGATCCCGACTTGCCACTTGGGAGTAACTTGATAACTCATAGTCGCGTTGAGGTTGTGCAGTGGTACGCCAGGCATGCGATTGCCGGATTTTACTTGTATTAGGCGGCTATAATTTTGGCCATATACTTGCTCTACCGAACTACTATTATCATTGGCAGGCATTGAGAAGCTAGATTGGAAAGTTGCCTCAGTGAGAGCATAGTTCAAGCGTAAACGCCATTTTTCAAACACAGCTGTCATCCCAGCTTCGAGCCCTTGACGTTGGGTATTTCCAATAGTGTCAAAGAAGTTTCGGTTGCCGGGGTAACCAACCATATAAATGTCATCACGAAGGTTGGTACGGTACACACCCAAGTTCCATTCCACGTTATCATTAAATTTCCCGCGGAGTCCTAAATCAAAAGTTGTTGCTTTGATTTGTGGCAAATATGGGTCACCAGACAAGGTGGTTGGCAAAGAGCATGCTCGGTTTTCTGCCAAACTTCTTGGAGCGTATATTACAGAGCCATCAGGGGTTATATCTACCGGCGTAGGTGTTCTATCAAAGGCACAGCCTAGTTCTATGACAGAAGGTACGCGCGTACCCTGGCTGACATTGCCAAAAATATTCAGGGCCGGCGTAGCTTGCCAAGTAGCACCTATTGAGGGGTTGAGCGAATAATAGCTGAATTTCTCTTTTTCAGCGGCGTTTAGCAAATTTGCTACATCGGGAGTGGTATAGCCAGTTGTTGGATTGTTTGCACAATCGGGCCACGTACCCAGGCAAACATTATAATAATCTGGGAATGCTTCTAATTGCGCTAAATTGGCAACAAAAGACCCATAAGTTCGTGAGGCAATCTTGTTCTTGCCTTTGGTATCGTTGTAACGTAATGCCCCGGTGATGCTTAAACTTTCAATCGGGCTCCAGGTTTCACTGGCATAAATACTTTTTGTAACCTGCCTGCCTTTAAAATTACTATTGCTTACTTCCTGACTTGCAAGTGCGTATTGATCACGGATTTCATCGGGGGCTAAATAAGCTTCACGTTCTGCATCCAGCATGCCCAGCATTTGACCGCTCTTATAATTAGCAAATGGCATGTCCACTGAGGTACCCACCATGAACTTGTGCTTTTCATAATTCCAATTGAGCTGGATTGAGGCGCCATCTGTGATTTGGTTAATCGTGGTATCGGTAAGAACAGCTGTAGGAGTGCCTTCAACTACACCCGTACCAGTGCCATTATTGTATGCAGCACCATCGACAGTAAGCCAGCCGCCATTGGGACCGGGAACTTTAAGGCCGTCATTATTGATGTCACCCTGGCATTGAGCACCATTTACCGCAGCTCTTGGGTCAATGATCATGACATATTTGGTACCAGTACCTGGACTTCCATCCTCATTGGGCATCCAGTAATAAAATTGGGAAGCTGAAGTAATAACATCGCTATAACCAATGCCCATTTGGGCATATGTAGATAAGTTGGAGGTAGAAAGATATGAGTACTCAGCTTGACCATTGGAGTAGTCTGTTGCCTCTGGAGGGGTAAGGTTCGGAGTTTCAGCCTGTGGAATTAGAATCGCAGATTGTTGGAAATTCTTCTCTTGCTTAAAAAATGCTTGTGCGTAAGCGGCGAACTGCGGGGATAGTAATTCTGCATTAAAGGCATCTGATGGTAATAGTGCAAGGGCTGCATCAAGGCCTAAATCTCGTACATTTCTTACAAATTGATTGGATGAAGCTGTCCACCTGCCATTAGCTGACGCAGGCACGATGTAATAATCAGGCAATCCATATTTATTAGTACTGTTGAATAAGCAGGTGTATTGCTCGCCATCTGCAAGATTTCTTCTTACAACTTGGTTTTCAAACTCTGTATAAACATCAGCACCACGTTGTTTGCGCTTGCTGTTTCTACGATACACCTGACCTGTGATCGTGAAGTTGTCATTAACGAAGTAATTACCTGAAAGCTGGAATTGCAGCAGGCGATTATCGGTGGTGTCAGGGGAAGTAAATACTCCATTCCTATCCTGTTTATACATTTCACTGGGCAACATGCCATTGCCGGTTAAATCGTTCCACGTAACTAATGTGCTCAAATTAAGATCTAATTTGTTGCCGCGATAACTACCTTTGGCGAAGACGGAATTTACCTTGCTTGGGGAGTTGTCTCGCCAGCCATCTTCAAGAAAAATATTGGCTGCCGCAAACCCTGCTATGGTGCCGTTGTTCCAGCCGCCTTCGGCTTGCAGTTGGCGCCTGCCAAATGAACCCGTTAATACTTCTGCATTAAGTTCAGTGTTATTGAAACCATCCTTGGTTTTCATCGACAGTGCACCACCCAGGGTACCCAGGCCAAAAATGGGATTTGATCCTGGAAACACATCAAAGCTGGCCAAAGCATTCATGGGAATCATGTCCCAGTTCACCACATCACCAAACGGTTCATTGACGCGGATGCCGTCAAAGAAGACGGAAAGGCCTTGTGGTGTACCGATCTGGGGGCCGGCTGTGAAGCCTCGGTATTGCAGGTCCATCTGAAAGGGGTTGCCCTGATAATCATTGACGTTTACCGACTGCAGCTTGGAGTTCATGAGGTCGGTAATGCTTAAGGAGTGAGCCTCCTTGATATCTTTGGCGGTTAGACTTTGGATGTTACCGGGGATTTGTTCTTTGGTGAGACCAGTCCCACCAAGGGGACCTATTTCATAGAAGCGTTTACTGCGAACCTCAATTGCATCCACTTTGAAATCTATGGCAGATTTTTCACCGGGCAGTTTTTCACCTTCAAGTACAGCAGCCCGCCGCAGTTGGTATCGCCCGGTTTCACCTTGCAACACTTCAAGACCACTCCCCTTCAACAACTCATTAAAGCCTTGCATAACGCCATAGTTACCCCTCAGGCCTGAGGTCTTTTTATGCTGGGTTAAGGCAGAATCAAAGGACAGCAGCACACCGGCATTACCGGCATATAACGTCAATGCCTGACTCAAGTCACCTGCTGGGATGCTATACGACGGCACAGGAATGGCTTTGTTTAATGGTTCTGCTGTTGCAGACATTGGATGAAACACACTCGCCAGTAACACTAGCAACAAGACACCAGCGCTGTGTTGCCTTATGCGTGAATGTTGCGTTTTACTTACATCAACAGATGAAGCATTCCCAGCCATGACTCTTTCTCCCTCAATTTTTAAGTCTTATGCTGGATACGCCAACTGAGGTGACTAAAAGGTATAAAAAAGATTGAATATTTTTTGAATGGCTAGGGAAAACGCTGACTATGCGGGTTTCAGGGTGACCCAATAACGAGTGAAGAATTCCATACGCAGATGATAAGTGTCTTGCAGACTTGCCAGGATGGCATTGAGATCATCAAGCGGGAAAGCGCCTGATACCGGCATTGAGGCGATGGCTGAGTCACAGCGCAAGACACCATTGTGGTAGCGCCCCAGCTCTTCAAGGAAGGTACTCAGGGGCATGTCGTTGACACTCAGGATGCCCTTCACCCAGAGATCCGCCCCTGGCAATAATGGGGTGACCTCGTTGACAATCCCATCATCAAAACGGGCAGACTGCCCAGCCTCAATAAAAGATTCATGTGCAGTATTGTGGGCGGGGTTGACCCTGATAGCATGCTCAAACACATTCACTGAAATGTGAGTGCCATGATCACGAACACTGAACCTTGTGCCTAGCGCTGTCACCATGCCATGACGCGTTTGCACCTGGAACGGCACCAAGACTCCTGATGGATGCCCAGTTTCCACCATGATTTCCCCCTTGATCAGCACCACCACGCGATGACCCGCGTCATACACCGTATCAATCGCGGTGCCAGTATTGAGCACAATCACGGTGTCATCGGGCAAGGTCCAAGTGCCCCGCTCGCCCTTGCCGGTGGAGTAATCAGCCAACATGGCCTGCCATGGGCGTTCACGATACACCAACGCGCCACTGCCACCCAACACAAACACAAGGCCAATAGATTTGAGCACCTGGCGTCGCCCCAATTGCCGACCACGCGGCAACAGCACGGCATGTCCAATGGAAGGATCCAGTCCGTCAAATGGGCCGCTGACTTGCTGGATTGACGCCCAGGATTCACGGTGGTGACTGGAAAGAGCCAACCAGCGTTCAAACTCCATCCTGTCCTGAGCCGTCACGTCCGTATCGTGCAAACGGACATACCACTCAGTGGCTGCTTGCAACACCTTAGGCATGACGAGAAGTATCCAGTGACATTATTTCAATTGAGCGCAGTGCAACAAAGCCCGAGCGATATATTTCTTGATTGAAATCACGCTCATACCCAAATCTGCGGCGATTTCAGGATAGGTCATTCCGTTGAGCTTATGCATTAAAAACGCTTTGCGCACCTTGATGGGAAGACCATCCAGCATACGGTCGATCGCCACTAGCTTTTCCAGATTCAACAGATATTCTTCCGGGGAAGGCACCGCCACCTCCAAACCGCTCCCCAAACTCACCATGGCATTCAGGTAAGCCTGCTCTATGTCACGCCTGCGGAGGAAGTTCACCATAATGCCGTGCGCAATGCGAGTCAGGTACGCTCGCGGTTCAACAATCTCTTGAGCGTTACCCTGCACAAGCAGGCGGATGAAGGTGTCATGGGTCAAGTCTGCCGCATCCACACTTGATCCGGTTTTCTTGGATAGCCAAGCATGCAACCACGGCCGATGCCGCTGGTAAAACTCCTGAATTAACCCTTGCTGCAATAATTGGCTGGAAGACATGGCACTAACCCGGTCAGATTTATATTACAACCAGTGCAATTACCATACCTGATAGCATGGGCATCTTAAGCAACTGTTATTTATACAATTTCCGGTTAACTCATTATTCAGCAACCACCACCATTGGCTGTATGCAGCCAATGGTGGCTATATATAACCACCCAGATTTAGAAAGAGAGGTTGCCCAAGATAAGCTGAATGCCATTGATCAGACCCAATAAAAGCCAAAGAGCAACAAACCACATTCAAAAATCAGCAGCAAAGCAAACAAACGGGGAATGACGATCAGCATCCAGTTTTCGTAATGCCTTAGATACCGGTACCAACGCCTGAAAAAATTATATTTTCTAAAAGAAGCAGGCATGGTGATATTTATTTATCGATCCGGCCTGAACTCATAACGCAAGGTGAACCAGGCCGCGCGCGGCGCTCCCGGTGCCAGGTAGCTGGTATCCAGCCAGTCGAAGGAATTGTGGTTGTAACCATCTGGACCTATGGAGCCGCGTATTGAAGGTGAGAATGGATTAACACCCAGCCGACCGGCGGTGAAATACTCTTTGTCCAGCAGATTGTTGACGATCAGGCTGGCCGACCAGGAGGGGTTAAACTGATACTTGGTATGGAAATTCAGGCTGGCATAACCCGATACCTTGCCAGGGTTGTTAGAGGAGCGACGTGCCTCGGTCACGCTTTCGAGCTGATTGGTCACCGGATTGACGGCCTCGAAGGTGACGTATTTGGTGACGCCGGGCCGGTGTTCATTATTCTCATTGCCGCGCAGGAAGCTATCCGAGTGGACAACTGCGCTCAAACCTACCGTCCACTTATCGTTCATTTCATAGCTGAAGCTGGCATTGACGTTATGCAGTGGCACACCAGGCATGCGGCTGCCCGGTTTCACTGTAATGGAACGCGGTGGCCTTTCACCTGCCTCGGTTACCCCAAGAAAGAGATTCTCCTCAGCACTACTGTTATGGTCGCTGGCCATGCTGAACGTATCTTGGAACGTTGCTTCCGTCAGCGAGTAATTGAGGTGGAAAGTGGCTTTCCCCCATTTCCCGGCCAGGCCTGCCTCTATGCCTTGTCGCCTAGTTTTACCAATCGTATCGAAAAAACTGCGATTACCAGGTAAGGTCACCATATAAATATCATCCTTGAGGTCTGTGCGATAAACACCCAGGTTCCAGACCATGTTTTGGCCCCAGTTGCCACGCATGCCAAAGTCATATGTTGTGGCTTTTATCTGAGGCAGGTAAGGATCTCCTGACAGGGTGGTGGGCATGGAGCAAGAACGGTTCTGGGCAACGCTCCTGTACAAATAGGTTGGGTCACGCAAACCATCCCCATCCTGGTCGACGAGGTTGCCTACATAAGTAGGCGTTTTGTCAAGGGCGCACCCAAGCTCAATCACGCTAGGGGTACGGGTTCCTTGCGACAGGTTGCCAAAAATATTGATATCTTTTGTTGCTTGCCATGCCGCCCCCAGGGAGGGATTAAGTGAGTAATAATTGAACTTCTCTGTCTCAGCTGGATTGAGTAGCCTGGATACATCAGGAATCTTGTATCCAGTCTCGCAAGGGTCACCTGGGCGGCAAGTATTGAAATCATCGGGATCTGAGACATACTGATGCAGGTTCAGGACAACAGAGCCGTATTCCCTTGCAGCCAATCTATTTTTTACTGAAGTTGCGTTGTAACGTAGCGCACCTGTCATGTGGAATGTATCAACAGGGCTCCAGGTTTCACTGAGATATAGACTCTTGGTCAGAGAGGTGCCATCGAAATTATTGCTTTGAATAGCTCTGTCTGCTGCCGTCAAGGCATCAAGCGCTTGCGCAGGGTCAAGATATGCATCCCTGCTTGCATTGAAAAACCCTAACCTTTGGCTGCTGCTGTAGTCAGCGCTGGCAGAGTCGATTGATGCGCCTACCATGAATTTATGATGATCAAGATTCCAATTGAATTGGATTGAAGCGCCATTAATGAGCTGATCAATGCTTGTATTGGTGATGGCGGCAGTGGGTACACCTGTCACCACGCCGTCTGACCCATTTTTGGCTCCATCGTAATAGCGGGGTTGTCCATTGGCATCCAGGTCTGCGATACCTCCGAAGTCACTTTTAGGGTTGGCCGCTCTGCCTTGTTGGCAGGCGACTGAATTCTGCGCATTTTTATAAAACAGCATGTACCGGGTGTATGAGTTGTCTGGATTCTGGAGGTAATAGTAATTTGTATTGCCTGATGTAAAGTCCACAGGATCAGTCAGCCCAGGGCTTGTGACCATCCCAGTTTCTTCGAACGAGCCATATTGCTTTTGACCATTTAGATTTGCTGGCATATTGGGGGGGGTGTAAGGGCTGCCATCGGCACCTTGTGGTAGGTAAGCGACAGAGGCCCGATAATTTTTGAAGTACTCAAAATTGTATTGAGCATATGCTGCGTAGTAATCAGGTAGCTCTTGATTGAAGTTTCCTACAGGAAGTATGGATGGATCTGCCGGAAATCCTGCTAATCCGTTAACTAAAAACTGTACTTCTGGATCAGTTTGATAGAGAGCAAATAATGGATGATCTGCAGGATCTGCACCTGTTGCAACAGCCAGGACATCGTCATAAATTGCAGCTAGGTTATCTGGCGCTTTTACTACGTAGTAATCTGGAAGACCATACTTGTTTGTGCTGTCATATAGGCATGTATATTGACTGCCTGCAGTCATATTTTTGGTGGCAGGGGTGTTGCCGTATTCGGTATAAACATCGGAATTGACTGATTTTCTTTTACTAACCCTGCGGTAAACTTGTCCGGTGATGGTAAAGCTGTCATTGACAAAATAACTGCCGGAAAGCTGCCCTTGCCAGAGGCGGTTATCGGTATTGTCCGGGGAAGTAAATACCCCATTTCTGTCTTGCCGGTACATTTCATTCGGTACCAGGCCATTGCCGACCAGATCGTTCCAGGCGACCAAGCCTGTGAGGTTGAGATCGAGCTTGTCGCCGCGATAACTGCCTTTACCGAATACCTGGTTGACCTTGCTGGGAGAGTTATCACGCCAGCCATCTTCGAGAAAGATATTCGCCGCGGCAAAACCGGCCACGGTGCCGTTGTTCCAGCCCCCTTCCGCCTGTAATTGCTTGCGACCAAATGAACCAGTGAGGATATTGGCATCAATCCCGGTGTGATTGAAACCATCCTTGGTTTTGATGGTGAAGGCACCACCCAGGGTATTGAGGCCAAACAAGGGATTGGAGCCTGGGAATACATCGACATTGGCGATGGCATTCATGGGAATCATGTCCCAATTCACCACATCACCAAATGGTTCATTGACGCGTATGCCATCAAAGAACACCGATAGCCCTTGCGGCGTCCCGATTTGGGGGCCAGCCGTGAAACCTCGATACTGCACATCCATCTGAAAGGGGTTGCCTTGGTAATCATTGACGGTGACGGACTGCAACTTGCGGTTAAGCAAGTCGGCAAGGCTTAATGAGTTTGATTCCTTAATCTCTTTGGCTGAGATGCTTTGCACGTTGCCGGGGATTTGTTCCTTGGTCAGGCCAAGTCCAGGCATAGGGCCTATCTCGTAGAAACGTTTGCTGCGGACTTCGATAGCATCCACTTTAAAATCGATTGAAGACTTTTCGCCGGGGAGGGTATCTTTTACTGTTGCGGGTGCAGCTTTATCCAGAAAGAAGCCGCCATGTTGATCACTGAATACTTCAAGGCCACTGCCCTTCAACAAAGCATCAAAGCCCTGCTTCACGGTATAGCTTCCGTTCAGCCCCTTGCTGTCTATGCTTTGAGTCAAGGCTGGATCAAACACCAGCACCACACCTGAACGCTGGGCAAATCGATTGAGGGATTGGGTGAGTGTGCCAGGAGGGATTTGATACTGCTTGCCATTGTCCGCGGTGAATACAACACTCTCCCCCGCTGCCGTTGCATACCGAGCCTCACCCACCATCAACAACAATGCGCAATGGAGTGCAAGTGCTATTGGCACAGGCTTGAAACGCAGACCATTCATGAAATTCCCCCTGAGTTTTATTATCTTCCTCACCAAGACGAACAACTCAAGGCAAAGTACAGTCAGGGCATCAAGATTTTTTCAAATTCCCGGCAAGATTAAAAACTCAAGAAGAACCATCATCCAAACAAATCAATAGCAGCCTCATTGATAAAAACTGAGGCTGCTTGATCATGCCAATTCAAGCTATCTTGGTGTAACGACAGTGAAGAATTGGGTGTAATTTTTGACATCCACGGGCAAGTAAGTCGTCAACATATCCAATGCGCGATCAGTATCATTGAGTGGCAACACGCCTGAAACTCGCAAATGGGCAATGTCCTCTGCATTGAAATGAATGCGGCCATGGCGATAGCGCTCCAGCTCGAGCAAGACATCGGCCAGAGATTGATCATCTACCGCCAGCGTACCATTGGCCCATCCGGCAATGGCGCTTACATCAATATCTGAGGGCTGGTTGATATGCTCGTTTTCAATATGCGTGCCCTGCCCTGTATGAAGCGTGACGCACTCAGGTGGGGCATTTGAGAACATGCGTTTGAGCGTGCATGCCTCCCCCACTGATTCAATCACCCCAACCTTGGTAGCATCAATTTCTCGCTTGACCACAAACTGGGTACCCAACGCTCGGGCTGTCCCCTGACGCGTTGCCACAATAAATGGGCGCGCAGCATCTTTTGCCACTTCCACCAACACCTCACCTTGCAACAAGTGAATCCGCCGCTGTTTATTTGAATAATCAATATCAATGGCAGAATATGTGTTCAAGGTAATCCGGCTATGATCAGGCAGCTCCACCACACGCTGCTCACCCACCGCGGTGCTGTAATCCGCCATTAAGTAAGAGGCCGTGCCAGACTGAGAGCCCAGCCATGCTCCCACTACCAGGCTAATGCCCAATGCGAGAGACTTGACAGAAAGCCTGCTGCGGACGGGCTTAAACTCAGGCGTTAATACCTGCTCAAGCGCATTGAGCGCAGGCGCAGGGATTACCTCATGCAGATTGCTCCACATCTTTTCCATCCGCTCATAGGCTACCCCATGGGCAGCGTCTATTTTCAGCCATGCATCAAAAGCAGCACGCTCTGCCTCAGTGCACTCGGGTGCATGCAATTGCACATACCAATCTGCGGCTTGCAATACCATGCTTGAGCTGGGCTCAATGGCAGCTTCTGGCTCCTGAACTTTCTTGGGTTGAACGGACATTTTTTAAGGCGCTGAATGCATCAATGCATAACAATGCACCATAACCTTAGCCAGATATTGCTTGACCATGCTGACTGAAACATCAAGCCGGTCAGCAATCTCGGCATAGGATAGGTCTTCCAGCCTGCTCATTAAAAAAGCCCTTCGAGGTTTATCAGGCAAGCCACTCAACATACTGGCCAACAAACTCAGCACTTCAATGGCCTCTTGGTATTGTTCTGGAGAAAACTCATGCTGATCCTCACTGATCAACATGAGTGATTCAAGATACGCCTGCTCCAGCTTGCGCCGCCTGGCGGCATCAATCATCAAATTCGTGGCAGTAGCAGCAAGGTAGGCTTTGGGTGCATGCAGGATATGGGTATCAGGGGAAAGCAGCACACGTAAAAAAGTATCGTGCGCAACATCATCCGCATGATGAAAAGACCCCAACTTCTTACGTAACCAACAGACCAGCCAATGATGGTGGTCAACATATAACTGCCCGACTGCATTAACCGTAATTGCCGTGGAATTTGAAATTGCTTGCTCCTGCATACCACTCCCTCGCCCCAAATCAGATGGTTAAACACCACCTGTTCACTTGCACTCATCACACAAGTGTTTGCAGGAAATGGTTGCAAAATCTATTCCATGATTTTATAAAACTATAACCATATGATTTTGTTAAATTAAAAAATATTCTTATGATTAAACGGTTTAGATAAATGGCTGTTTATAGCCATCCTTGGCTATAAACAGCCATTTCCCTCAATATAAAGTCATTACCATCATGCAAAATTCCAATGCCAATAGCAGGAAAAATAACCAGGGCAAGATAATTAGCCAGCTTTCGTGATTAACGGCTATCGTTAACCAACGCTTAATAATCAAAATGGCTTTTAGAGGATTAGCCATGATCTTGATCACCTCAGACTCAGCGTTGTTATTTTCTTGGGTCAAATTCATAGCTCAAACTGATCCATGCGGCACGCGGTGCCCCTGGTGCCAAGAAGTTAGTGGTTAACCAATCGTTGGAGTTATGGTTGTAGCCATCAGGCCCTATGGCTCCGTAAACCGAAGGCGAGAATGGATTGCGTCCCAGCCTGCCCGCATTGAAATATTCCTTGTCCAAGATATTGTTCACGCGCAGACCCAAAGTCCATTCCGAGTTGAGCTTGTAGCTGGTCTGCAGATTCAGCACCATGTAGCCATCTACGGTTCCAGGAGTATTGGTAGCTCGTCTGGTAACAGTCGTATTCCCGAGCCCTGTGGACACAGTTTCGGTAAAGACAGCGCCTGCCTGATGCTTGTTGTTTTCATTGCCGCGTACATAGGCAAAGGAGTGTGCAACTGCGGTCATCCCTATCTGCCATTTTGGTGTGACCTGATAGCTAAGTGTTGCATTGAGATTGTGCAATGGGACGCCTGGCATACGGTTGCCGGGATTGACCTTAATGCGGCGACTATAGTTAAGGTTGCCGTAATACTCTTCCACGGCACTGCTGTTGTCATTGGCTGGCATCCAGAAACTATCCTGGAAAGTAGCGTCAGTGAGTGCGTAATTGAGTCGAAGGCGCCATTTATCAAATGCTGCCGTAATACCGGCTTCTAAACCCTGGCGACGTGTTTCACCTATGGTGTCAAAGAAGTTGCGGTTGCCCGGATAACCTATCATGTAAATATCGTCCTTAAGGTCGGTACGGTATATCCCCAGGTTCCATTCGGTATTGTCATTGAAGCGTCCCCGCATGCCGAAGTCCCAGGTCTGGGCTTTGATCTGTGGCAGGTAAGGGTCGCCAGACAAAGTGGTGGGCAAGGAGCAGGAGCGGTTTTCTGCAAGGCTGCGTGGTACGTTGCCTATGCCGCCACCTATGAATACAGGGGTAGAGTCAAATGCACAGCCCAGCTCAATGACAGAAGGGGTTCTGGTTCCTTGGGCCCAGTTGCCATACAAATTGAGTTTGGGTGTTGCTTGCCAGGTAGCGCCCAAGGATGGGTTAAGCGAGTAATAGCGGAATTTTTCTGTCTCAGGAGGATTCATCAGCATGCTGAGATCAGGGATTTGATAACCGGTGGTGGGGCAAGCGCCATTTACGCAGAGGTCATACTCATCGGGAACCGCTTCAAAATCGGATAAATCGAATACGCGGCTGCCCCAGGTGCGCGAGGCGATTTTGTTTTTGCCGCGAGTTTCGTTGTAGCGCAAGGCACCGGTAAAGTGCAGTGTTTCTACTGGACTCCAGGTTTCACTGGCATATATGCTCTTTGTGATTTGATGGCCCTTGAAATCATTATTATTGACTTCCAGGCTTGCGGCAGCATATTGCTCACGAATTTGGTCTGGTGCGAGGTAGCCCTTGCGGTTTGCATCCAGCATCCCCAGCATTTGGCTACTGGTGTAGGTGGCAGAAGGCATGTCCACCGAGGCACCAACCATGAACTTGTGCTTGTCAAAATTCCAGTTGAACTGAATAGACGCGCCATCTGTTTCCTGGTCAATTTGGGTATCGGTAAGGAGTGCTGTTGGTGTCCCATCAACGACACCTGGGCGTTGCCCGGTTGTTGTATTGGCTCCATCTACCGCCAGAGGACCCCCAATGACAGGGTCTGGCACGCTTAAAGCACCAGGGTCATTACTGTAGTTGGTAGCTTGGGTGTCGATACAATTTGCCAAATTGCTAGGCGGTGTCACCAAAATGACGTGTTTGGTGCCGTCATCGGTGTAGTAGTAATTTGAAATAACGGCATTAAATGGATCACTGACGCCGGTGAGGCCAAATACGCTACTGAAATTTATCGAGTTATATATATTGGCAAGCCAGTTTGATTCGCCAGTGATTGGGTTGTCGGGGCCTGGGGGCAATTCAGTAGGGATGTTGTTTCCCTGGGATTGATAGTTTTGCGCCTGCCTGTAATTTTTCCACGTATCAAATACGCTCTTGGCGTGTGCCAAATATGCTTGGCCTTCAGGGCTACCAGTCAGAGACGGATTCAAGGCTGCACCTATGCTGTTGAGGGCAGCCTGAGCATCCATACCATTTGAAAAATACTCATTGAAAAAGGCGCTTTGGGACCAGTCGTTGTTAGGGACATCAAACACGTAATAATCTGGCAAGCCCAGACCATTGGTACTGTTGAACAAACATGTATATTGTTCGCCAGTATTAAGCGCTCTTCTGACATACCCATTGTGTTCAGTGTAAACATCAGCGCCGGAGGTTTTACGCTTGCTGTTACGCCTGTAAACCTGGCTGGTGATCGTGAATTTGTCATTGACGAAATAACTGCCGGACAGCTGGAACTGCCATAAACGGTTATCGGTGGTATCCGGTGAGGTATAAACACCGTTTCTATCCTGCTTATACATTTCATTGGGCAGAAGGCCGTTACCCACCAGATCATTCCAGACCACCAGTGTGCTCAGGTTTAAATCCAGCTTGTCGCCGCGGTAACTTCCTTTGCCGAAGACTTGATTAACCCTGCTTGGAGAGTTTCCACGCCAACCGTCCTCAAGGAATATATTGGCGGCAGCAAATCCTGCCACAGTGCCATTGTTCCAGCCGCCTTCAGCCTGCAACTGT
The DNA here is from genome assembly GCF_020532675.1 of Methylobacillus gramineus. Lineage (GTDB taxonomy): Bacteria > Pseudomonadota > Gammaproteobacteria > Burkholderiales > Methylophilaceae > Methylobacillus > Methylobacillus gramineus. Next base: position 1,311,110 of record NZ_JAJAVE010000001.1, read on the forward strand.
CTACGACCAAAGGAGCCAGTGAGGACTTCTGCACTAGCCTCCGTATTGCTGAAACCATCCTTGGTTTTCATCGATAACGCCCCCCCCAGTGTGCCTAGGCCAAAGATAGGATTTGAGCCAGGAAACACATCAAAACTGGAGAGTGCGTTCAAGGGAATCATGTCCCAGTTCACCACATCCCCAAATGGTTCATTGACGCGTATACCGTCAAAGAACACCGACAAACCCTGGGGTGTACCTATCTGTGGGCCTGCGGTAAAGCCGCGGTACTGCACATCCATCTGGAAGGGGTTGCCCTGATAGTCATTGACATTCACTGACTGGAGCTTGGAGTTCATGAGGTCTGTCAGGCTCAGTGCGTGAGCCTCTTTAATATCCTTTGCGGTGAGGCTCTGCACATTGCCAGGAATTTGCTCCTTGGTGAGACCTAGCCCAGGTAGAGGCCCAATTTCATAAAAGCGTTTGCTGCGAACCTCAATTGCATCCACTTTGAAATCTATGGCAGATTTCTCCCCAGGCAACTTGTCTGGTTCAGGCACCACCGCTCGCTTCAGTTGATAACGTCCATCTCCATCCTGCACTACTTCAAGACCACTGCCTTTAAGTATGGTGGCAAAACCGTCCGACACACCAAACTGTCCGCGCAAGGCAGGGCTGCGCTTGCCTTGTGTTATGGCGGGGTCAAAGCCCAGCAAAACGCCAGACTCAGCCGCATAAGCGGGCAGGCTTTCGCTCAGCTCTCCAGCAGGAAGGTTATACAATTTTTTGGGAATGCTTTTGAGCAGGGGCTCCGCTGCCATACTGCTGGTGCCAGCACTCAACAATGCCAACGTGCACAGCTGCACCACTAATTTCAGAAGATACCGTGACACAGACACACAGCTATGTCCGGCATTATGTGCTCGATACTTTTTAATGCTCATTCACTTTCCCCCTGGATTTAATTCATTAATTTCTTGTTCTGCTGCTATGCCGAACGAGAATGAAAATCCGGAAAGTGTTTTGAAAAAAATTTTTGTAAATAAAAACCAGAGTGGCGTGATCACTGAGATCAAGCAGGTTTGATATTGACCCAGTAGCGGGTAAATCGATCGACGCGTACCGGCAGTGTTTCTTCAAGCGTATTTAGCACGGCTTCCATATCTTGCAAGGGAAAAGACCCTGAGATAAGCAAGCCACCCACTGCCGGGTCACAACGGAGCACGCCGGTTTTGTAGCGTGATATTTCGCTCACAAACGCATCAAGGCGCATTGCGTAGACCACCATAATGCCGTTGACCCAGGCCATTTCTGTTGTCTTGACCTTAGTTTTGGCAGAAAGCGATGTTGCGCTAAACTCTATGGACTCGCCCGCCTGCAAGACCATTGATCGCTTACCCTGATCATTGGGTTGCACTTCCACTGCCCCTTCAAACACACTGACTCTGGTCAGGCGGGATACATCTCTGACACTAAACTTGGTGCCTAACGCTGTTGCCGTGCCATGACGACTTTGCACCATAAAGGGTCTATGTACAGCCAAATTTTCATGGCCAGTTTCAATGAACACCTCCCCTTTAATCAATTCAATGGTGCGGGCAGTGCTTGAAAAATGAATGTTCACGGCTGAATCAGTATTCAAGACCAGGCGTCCCCCATCAGCCATCTGTATCTCGCGTCTCTCACCCACTGCTGTGCTGTGATCCGCCAATACTTCACGCCAAGGTTGTTCTCTGTAGGCATACAAACCAAGGGAGCTGGCACTGAGAAACAAGGCAAGATGTTTGATGATACGGCGGCGATCAGCAGACGGTGGCAATTGCAGGGTGGCAAGACCAATCTCTTGAGGCACTTGGTCAAACTGCTTTGTCACTCTTTCCAGCTTTTGCCAGGCCTGGAGATTTTGAGGATCAGATGCGGCCCAGGCGCGCCAATCAGCGATCTCGCTTTCGCTTGCCTCTCCTGAAGCTAGCCGGGCATACCAGATACTGGCTTTCACCATGGCTTGAGTGGGTTTCTGCTGATGGCTCATAAAAGGTTAATCTTGCAAAAGCACCATGCACTGCAACATGGCTTTGGCAACATAGTTGCCTACTGTGCGAGTGGAAACCCCAAGTCTGCTGGCGATCTCGCCATAACTCAAGCCTTCCAGCTGCAACAGCAAAAATGCTGTCCGAACTTTGGGGGATAACCCATCGAGAAGTAGATCAAGCTTGATGAGGATTTCCAACACCATGGCACGGGTTTCCGGTGAGGCAGCATCTGTCGATGAGAAATGCACCAGAGCCTCAAGATACGCTTTCTCAATATCCCGTCGCCGAACATGATCCACCATCAGGCCATGCGCGATATGCGTCAAATATGCACGCGGCTCTTGCATGGTAGGAATATCGGTTTTTAACAGGAGATTAAGAAAGGTATCCTGTGTGAGGTCGGCTGCGCCGCTAGGACAACCCAGCTTTCTCGCGATCCACCCACGCAACCATGAATGATGCTCCTGATAGAGCAGTTGGATGGTGCCATGCTGGGTGATGGTGTCATCTGACATAGGATTGAGTCGAAAGCACGATGTTATGAAAAGGCAGCAATAACGGTGCCACCAATTAAGACATTGATTTAAAATATTTTACTATTTTAATGGTTTTGAAATTGGCTATATACAGCCACAAAACAACCACATTGCAGCCAATTTACAACCAATCACAACCAATTTCCACATATCTGCCCATATGGAAAAGTGATGGTCTAGAATAACTAAAAAATTCATGCAGCTAAAAGTTTGGGTTCAAAGTTTTAGCTATAATCTCCCCACTTTTAACAGGCCTTTTTATTCAGAGCGGTTCAGATGCAGCTTGATGTCAAAACCATATTCTTCCTGACCGGTATGCTGACCAGCACAACCGGCCTGGTGCTATGGGGCCTGGCGATGACAGGACGCTTTGATCGCTGGCTGAAATACTGGGGCATCAGCAATTTGTCTGCCGGCGCAGGGATATTACTGCTCACATTTCGTGACCAGATTCCTGACTTCTACAGTATCGTGCTTGCCAATATGCTGACCATCATTGGCTATTTCCTTTTGATGGTCACTGCTCGCCGCCTTTATCGCCGCAAAGTAGCCTGGCAACCCCACCTGTTGGTGCTCGCAGTGATGGCAACACTTTTCCTCATGATGCAGGACTCCGACCAGTTCTATTTTGAGCGTACAGCTATCAGTGCGGCCATCTGCGGCTTTTACTGTGTACTGATCTCACATACCACCCTGGCAATTGCGCGCGAGGAAAATATCAGTTCCGCCTACCTGGTCACAGGTATTTTCAGTGTGACGGCGTTGGCATTCGGATTACGCATGCTCGCGGCCCTCACCCACCACCTGGGTGGTGAATCAGTGTTTGCGCCAGGCGGAATCAATATGTGGATGATTTTGCTGGCGGCCATCGTGGCGCCGTTATGGAATATGTCCATGCTGATGATGATCATGGAACGCATCAACCGCAACTGGATCGGCCGTGCCTTGCGTGACCCACTCACCTCCGCACTGAACCGTGCGGGCTTGAGCGCCGCGATGGAAAATGCTGTACAAGGCTACTCGGACAAGTCATATACTGCATTGCTGCTGGTGGATATCGACCACTTCAAGCAGGTAAATGACAAACTGGGCCACGCATACGGTGATGAGCTGCTGCGCATGTTTTCAGATATGGTGCGCAGTCAGTTACGCGGATCTGATCTGTTTGCCAGACAGGGCGGAGATGAGTTCGTGATCCTCTTGCCAGGCAGTGGAGAAAAAGAAGGTAGGGAAGTAGCCGAACGTCTGCAAAAAGCCTTCACCCAGTCCATCTGGAAAATGAAGACGGCGGAGATTGCGCCCACGCTCAGTATAGGGCTGGCCGTGACCAAAACAGACCAGTTGCCACAATCACTGCATAACCTGTTACAACAGGCAGATGCCGCGCTGTATCAATCCAAGCAGGGCGGCAGAAACCGGATTACCACCGTACAAACCGCCTGAGTCAGGCCACGGCGCTAGGCGTTTCATTGGCTTTTTCAATCCCCTCTTCGATTTTTTCCTCGGCTTCTGCTTCATCCTCACTGGAAGCATCCTCTGGCGCCTGCACATACTCCAGGGTTCTGGAAAGCTGCAAATGGGTAAACACCGGAAAATGATCCGAGCCTATGTGAGCCACTCGCTGCATCCGAACCAAACCAAAATCCGGACTATGGAATATATGATCCAGCGCCCATCTGAATATGGGGTAATCGGCATGGTAGGTGTTGATATGATGACGTCCGATCCGCGGATCCAGCAGCCCGCTGATACGCTGGAACAAGCGTGTGGTGCGAGACCATGCCACGTCATTCAAGTCTCCCATCACAATCACACTATCTTCACTTTCCTTGGCTTCATCACCCACCATCAACAGCTCGGCATCGCGCAAGGTCGACTCTTGCGCCTCTGTCGGGCTAGGTGGCTCAGGATGCATGCAATACAAGCTGACTGGCGCCCCACACGGCAGGATCACGGTGGCATGAATAGAGGGAATCTGATCGCTGAGTAGATATTTGATTTGCGCGTTTTTCAGCGGCAACCGGCTATACAAATGCATGCCGTAGAGGTTATCCAACGGCACCCTCACTACATGGGGATACTCTGGCTCAATAGCGCTCAACGCTTGCTCCCAGATACGATCAGTTTCCAGTGTCAGTACAACATCGGGAGAAAATTTGCGGATTTGCTGCAACAACAGGTAATGCTTGTTGTTGGTCATCAGCACGTTAGCCACCAGAATGGAAATTTGCTTATCGCGGCTATAGTGCTTCAGGGCAATTTTCTTCACTTCCGTGCGCCAGATCGCCGTGTAAGGCAACACCATGCTGAACTGGTAAGTCAGGGCTAGCAGCAGGGCCGCTAGGGCAATCATACGTCTTGCATCCCAATCAGCCTCTGGCACGATCAGTAGGATGAGCGCCAGTAAACCCAATGCGATGATCTGCAGGCGGGGGAAATCCAGGCCGCGAAACCACCATTCGTTACGCCTGACCAGAGAACCTGCCGTAAGCACTACCACCAGCAGGGTAAGTATTTCATTCCAGATCATTATTATTTTTCGGTGAGTTAATGTGATGAAACTGGCTACATCAGGCCCGATGCAGCCACAGCAAACTGGCCAGCATGGCAATGACGAGCACAACGACTACACGTGTCAGCCTGGCGGTACGCAAGCGATTAGCCTCCACACGTGCCACCAGTTGTTCATTCTGGTCGGCCAGGGTTTTGAGCAGTTCAGAAGAATTGAGCATCTGCACATGCAACTCCGCCACCCGGTTTTCCAGCACCTCTATGCGTGCATCCTTGGCGTCTATGGTTTCCAGCTCGGTATAAGGCACGTCATTGATCGGGAATTCATTAAATTTTGGTTTGCGGGCAACCGCCTCCCAGAGCCTGCGTGCGCCTTCAGCGATAGCCGGTGCCTTGCGGATCACCTCGGTCCAGGGCACGTTCTTTAATACGGTCAGCCATACTGCAGCCATTCACTATTTCCTTTTCATTTGAAAGTGGTATGAGGACCACGTTTCCCTATCAGACTGTCAGTAGTATCGCCATTAATGGGGCGTGCTGTTATGCGGAGACGGTAATAAAACTCATGCGGTTACCATCAGGATCCACCATCAGCATATTACGCACTGTCGGGCCCAGATCATTACCTGGTGGCTCCATCACGTGTAGCCCTTGTTGCTGGAACTCATGGTAAACAGCATCCACATCTGGCACATAAAAATGCACTAGCGAGCCAAAAGCGCAATCTCCCGTGTGCTCTGTCAGGAACACCTGCATATCGCCACGCGCAATCGCGGCAAATATGGGAAAGCCCGGCTCAAACTGATGCGTCCACAGTTCGCTGAAACCCAGTTTTTCATAATAGGGCTTGCTCAATAGATAAGAGGCCACACGTATGGCCGGGATCACGCTCTGTGAGTTTTGCACGCTTGCTCCTTTTGGCTAACAATTACGTTGGTTCAGACATCATCTGCACGAGCACATCGTAAATAGCGGGGAACTCGGTAAAACCATCCTGCTTCATGAAGTGTCCACCCAGCTCAAACAGCTCCCACTCCGCCTGTAACTTTTCGCTGAGGCGCAATGAATAAGGATAAGGGACTATATTGTCATCCTTGGCCGCCACTACCACCCGATGCCTGCTCATCCTGACGAGGTGGTCAAAGTCCAGAGACGGAGTAATGAAAGGGTCCAGATCAGGCAAGAAGCTCAAATGTTCAGCAAACCCCGATACCAGCACCATACCGCCTATGGTCGCATGCTGCGTCATTAAATGTTGCAATAAGGTAATGCAGCCCAGGCTATGCCCGACAAACCATGTATGCGTATCATGCTGCTGAATATTGGCCTGCAAATGCTCAAGCCAGCCCTGTAGCTTGGGGCTATTAGGCCCGGGTAACTCCAGCACATGAACAGAAACACCCTTCTGCTCAAATGCCTGCTTTAGCCAGGGGAACCAGTGGCTTTGCGGTGTAGCCTGGTAACCAGGAATAATATAGATGGTGTGTGCTTGCATGACATACCCTGAAATTCAATTCAGAGTTAGAACACTCTGGAATGTTTAGTTCGATGACCAGAGCACAAAGTATCCCGCATCTGCAGTGCCATACCACCCACCAGTGGATGATTAAACCGGATTACTCATAGTAAACAACTCGCTCTACTTCACCGCGCCAAATACCTTTTTCAACAGGTTGCTGGCCTGGCCCATTGGGTCCTTGCGTATCGCCTTCTCTTCCTCGGCCATCATCAGATAAACACCATCCAGGGTTTTCTGCGTAACGTACTGCTCAAGATTGGCCTGGTCTTTTTTCACCAGTCCGTACTTGTTGCCCATTTCTGCAAACTTGTTGTATTGCTGGGCCAGGTCCACATTTTCTGTTGCCTTTTTTACAATCGGCAAGAATTTATTCGCCATGGGGCCCGAGGTAGTTTTACGGAAATATTGCGTGGCAGCATCCTCTCCGCCCGTCAGGATATCCTTGGCATCCTGCACACTCATCTGCTTGACTGAGTTGACCAGCAGGGTCTTGGCTTCAGGGACCGCCGCTTCAGCTGCACGGTTCATCTTCAGTACCAGCTCATCCGCCTGCTTGCCCATGCCAAACATGCGCATCGCTTTTTCAGCCTTTTGCAAGGACTCAGGCAGAGGGATCTTCACTTGTGGATTTTTCAAAAACCCATCCACTGATCCCAGCTGACTCACTGCTTTATCAGCCCCTTGAATCAGCGCCTCTTTCAAGCCCTTGCTGGTATCAGCATTACTAAGATCACTCAAGCCAAGTGCACTGGCCTGGCTAGCAAAAAAGGCAAAGCCTAATGCGGTCATTAGATAGCGCATGATATCTCCTGCAGTGTTCTGAAAACCATAGTCTACCTGCGTTCAACTACTCATGCGCATTATCTTGGGCTAATGTTTCACCCGCTTTACATGCCAGATTTTATCTGCATATTCGCCTATGGTTCTATCGCTGGAGAACTTACCGACACGGGCGACATTCAGGATCGCCTTACGGCTCCACTCTTCCTGATCCTGATACAGCTTGCCTACCGCATCCTGGGTTTCGATATAACTGGCATAATCAGCCAGCAACAAGTAGTGATCGCCCTTGGTCAGCAGAGCCTCTCCTATTGCCTGATAACGATCTGGCTCATCAACGCTGAAGAAGCCACCAGTAATCATGTCCAGTGCCTGCTTCAGTTCAGGATTGCCATGATAGTAATCCCAGGGATTGTAATTGTTGCCCTTCACCTCAGCGACTTGTTCTGTCGTCAGGCCAAATATGAATATATTGTCCTCACCCACCTCTTCGCGGATTTCCACATTGGCACCATCCAGTGTGCCTATGGTCAAGGCACCATTCAGCGCCATTTTCATATTGCCGGTACCAGAGGCTTCAGTGCCGGCGGTGGATATCTGTTCGGATAAATCACTACCGGGGAACAGCAGCTCAGCGGCGGATACTTCATAATTGGGATAGAAGACCACCTTGAGCTTGTCACCAATTGCCGGGTCTTCATTGACGATGGCTGCCACATCATTAATCAAGCGGATAATGAGTTTGGCAAACCAGTAGCCTGGGGCTGCCTTGCCGCCAAAAATCACGACGCGTGGGGTGATGCTCTTAGCCTGACCACTACGGATACGGTTATACAGCGTGATGATATGCAGCACATTCAGCAACTGGCGTTTGTATTCATGAATGCGCTTGATCTGTACATCAAAAAGGCTGTCCGCATTCAACTTGACGCCCGTCAACTGCTCAATTCTTTTCGCCAGGCGTTCCTTATTGGCCCGCTTGATCTGGCGGAAGGTTTTGCGGAAATCGGCATCATTGGCCAAGGGTTCCAAACTGCGCAACTTGCTCAGATCATGCTGAAAGTCACTCCCGATCACCTTATCAATCAGGCTGGTTAGGCCTGGATTGCACTGGTTTAACCAGCGACGTGGCGTAATACCATTGGTGATATTGATAAAGCGACCGGGGAATATACGGTCGAAATCTGCAAACAAGGTGGTTCTCAGCAGCTCGCTATGCAGCGCAGCCACCCCATTCACTGTATGACTGCCAATGACCGCCAGATGTGCCATGCGCACACGACGACCCTGAGTTTCATCGATAATCGATACCCGAGTCAGTAAGTCGGTATCCCCTGGGAATTTATGATTCACAAACTGCAGGAATTCATGATTGATGCGGAAGATGATCCCCAGATGGCGCGGTAGCAGCTTGGAGAACATTTCAACAGGCCAGGTCTCCAGCGCCTCGGGCATCAAGGTGTGATTGGTATACGCAAATACTTTGCCGGTAATTTTCCACGCCTGGTTCCAGTTAAGGTGGTGCACATCGACCAACTGATACATCAATTCTGGCACCGCAATAGCAGGGTGAGTATCGTTGAGTTGAATTGCGACTTTATCCGGCAGTGCATTCCAGTCATCATGCTTGGCCAGGAAACGGCGCAAGATATCCTGGATAGAGGCCGATACAAAGAAATACTGCTGCTTCAAGCGTAACTCACGCCCTAGCACTGAGGTGTCATTCGGGTATAGCACCTTGGATATGTTTTCGTAAGCGTTACGCTCTTCTACCGCTTTTTCATAATTACCATCATTAAAATGGGCGAGGTCAAACTCGCGCGCTGCCTTGGCTGACCAGAGGCGCAGTGTATTGACCGTTTCAGTGTCATAACCAGGGATAGGCATATCGTGCGCAATCGCCAGGACACTCTCTGCATCTACCCAGTGGTATTCGGTGCCCTTGCCAGTGGGAAACTCGACCACACGACCATAAAACTTGATGGGATATTGGCTTTCAGGGCGCTGGAACTCCCACAGATTGCCATAACGTAACCAGTTATCCGGGTTTTCCACTTGCTGACCCTGATTAATGGACTGGCGGAACATGCCATATTCATAACGTATGCCATAACCCGTCCCTGGAATATCCATGCTGGCCATTGAGTCCAGGAAGCATGCCGCCAGACGCCCCAGACCACCATTGCCCAGTGCCGCGTCAGTTTCCAGCTCAACCACATCTTCCAGCTTGTGCCCAAGGGCGCTCAAACCATCCTTGACTTCATCATTGATGCCCAGATTAAGTGCAGCATTCTGCAACATGCGCCCGATCAGGAACTCAAGCGAAAGATAGTACACACGTTTAGGGTCCTGCTCGGCATAGGCTTCTGCGGTTTTTACCCAGCGCTCCACCATGTGATCGCGTACCGTATGCCCAGTGGCAATAAACCAGTCCCTTGATGTGGATGCCTCACTGGTTTTGAAAGCGGAAAATATCAGGTGATTTTGTAATGCCTGTGCTATCGGTGTTTGTTCAGTAGTAATCACAGGTGTGGTCGCGGCTCTTGGCTTCTTAGATTCTTTGGTAGATGTCATATGGCGTCTTTCCATGTGAGTTTACAAAAATGCCACCCATATTCTCAGTTCAGCAGCAAACCAATGTTAAATGACAAAGATGAAATTGATACGATGCTCAATGCATTATAAGCCAGCAAAAATCAGGCCACTACTTTGAAAAACCGGGCTAACTCATTACAAGACTACAACAAAGCCTAAAAGTTGAAACTAATCGGGGAAATTGGCATAAAAAAAGGGATAAGTCGCCTTATCCCTTCTTGCTTTAACGCTATGTCGTTTTACTTCGGCGTTGGATCACTCACAAAACCGAGTTTCTGCACCCCAGCATTTTGGGCATAAGCCATCAGCTCAGCCAATACCTGGTAACGGGTTTCCTTGTCTGCACGGATATGCAGTTCAGGTTGTGGCTCTTTGTCAGCAACCTGATGCAGCTTGACATTGATTTCTTCAAGCGTCACGGCCTGGTCATTCCAGTACATGGTGCCTGCTGTATCAATGGCCACATCAATAATCTCCGGTTTTTCCGGGGATGGCTGGCTGGTTGCCTGCGGCAAATCAATCTTGACCGCATGAGTCAGCAATGGCGCTGTAATGATAAAGATCACCAGCAGTACCAACATCACGTCAACTAAAGGCGTGGTGTTGATTTCAGACATAGGCCTTGAATGGCCTTCACCCCCACCAATTCCACCGCCCGTGATCATGCTGAAACCTCTTTCAGTTTAGTCGCCACCCTGATCTTGGCAGCGCTAGGCGACGTATTGCCTGCATTCAGCGGAGCACCTGTAGTCAGCAGGATATGCAAGTCATTCGCAAACCCTTCCACTTCACCAAGAATCACGCGGTTACGACGTACCAAGGCGTTATAGGCAAGTACAGCAGGAATCGCCACTGCCAGACCGAGAGCGGTCATGATCAACGCCTCACCCACCGGGCCAGCGACCTTATCCAGCGTAGCCTGGCCACTCTGACTGATACTGGCCAGTGCGTGATAAATACCCCACACAGTACCGAACAAGCCGACGAATGGAGCCACACTGCCCACAGAGGCCAGCATGGTCAGACCATAATCCATCTGCTCGCTTTCCTTGGCAATCTGGCGACGCATCGCACGGGCAATAAACTCGTCCTTGTTACAGGCTTCTTCCACGTTATTGGCAACATGCGCCTGATGGTGATCAGCTGCCTCAACCGCATGGTTAGCCACACGTGACACCGGGGTTTCACCGCTGTTGTGACGCAAGGCAGCATCCAGTGATGCAGCCTGCCAGAAATGGTTGTTATATTCGCGACTTGCACTGCGAATGGTCAATGCCTGGTAAAACTTCACCACCATCAGGTACCAGCTGGCCACTGACATGAACACCAGAATGACAGCTACCAGCACGGAAACCGGGCCGCCGGCCAGGATAAAGTCCAAGCTATTAAATTCGTATGCGCTTTCCATATTGCATTGATCCTATATTTAAAATATGTCTACTTGGTTGAACTGCTTAATCAGAAATTGTGAATCTTACCGGTGCAATGACCGATACCTTCATCGGCTTATTGTTACGCTTGTAAGAATTGAACCTGGATTTTTTGGCGGCCTCGACTGCCGCTTTATCCAGCCGCTCTGAACCACTACTGGTCTCAATCTGGATAGACTCAGGTACTCCAGCCTCAGAAATCAGCATGCGTAACATCACGACACCCTGCTCACCCAGTCTTCTCGACATGGCGGGATACACTGGCAGCTCCTGGTGTGAGTAAGACACGCCTGAAATTGATACCTCAGGAATAGGCTCATCCTTGGGTTCAGATTTCTTGACTGGCTCAACCTTCTCAGCAACGACCGGGGTATCCTTGACTGGCGCTTGTGACTGCGCTTGCTTTTCAACTGGCGCAGGCTCACTGACTTCCTTGGTCACTTCCTGTGTTGGCTCCACCGGCTTAGGCGCCTCAATTGGCACAGGCTTATCAACCACTTTTGGTTTAGGCTTGGGTTTTGGCGTGGGCTCAGGAGGTTTGGGCACAGGTTGAGGCTCAGTAATTGCCACCTCGGGGATAGGCTCGGGGCTTTGCACCAGGCTGACCATCATGGGGGGGGCAGCTTCCTCATGATGGGGTTCTCTGGTCGAGATCACGATCAAGGAAGTAAATACAGCCACGTGGACAAGGATGGTGAATACCAGCGCCTTAACCGAAAATTGACTTTCATCCTCTTGGCGCAAAGCTCGCTTTGGTACCAAGGTACGAGTTGGAAAATGACTCAATTGCCCCTCAACATATTGTTCTTTTGACAGGCGTGCGAATTGTGCATCAATGGACATTTTTGACGCTTGTAGTGAATTGACTCTGAGATTTTGCGGCGCTATAAACAGCAAGTCGGGCAACCGCCTCCTGCATCATTTCTGCCAGCGAATTGAACGCATGGGCTTCAAGTCTCAGGCTAAGTGCACCGACTTCAACTTCCGCCACATTGCATTCTTCACAGTACAACACTTTGCATCCATCACTTCCAGCAAGCACTACACGCCTACAATTATTCACTGTCTTCATCGTTATCTGCCGCTCTTAAGTCATGTGCATCCTGGATGCAACTGATATTGGCGCATGGGGATAGAGACATCCCTGATTGCGTTAAGCGAAAAATGATAACCATTCTCATGTATTCAGTCAAGAATAACAATCATTCTAGCAGCTAATCCTAGGCAATTCTAACAAAAAGAAAAAGGCCGCAATCGCGGCCTTTTCTGACTGGAGATTCCGTAGAGGAATCCAAGTAATTGATTACAGACGGTTGGCGTAGTACTCAACAACCTGTTGCACATCAATCGGGAATGGTACATCTTCAGCCGCTGGCAAGTGAGCCAACTTGGCTTGCTGAGGTTGATCAGCCCATGACAACCACTCAGGACGAATCAAAGGCATATTCGCCAATGTTTCAACCACGATAGGCAACTTGGTGCTGCTGGCCTTCAGGGAAATCTCATCACCCACGCGCAGGCGGATAGACGGGATGTTCACGGACTTGCCATTCAGCAGAACGTGACGGTGTGAAACCAGCTGACGGGCTGCAGCGATAGTCGGTGCGAAACCCGCACGGAATACCACGTTATCAAGACGGCGTTCCAGCAATTGCAGCAGTGTTTCACCAGTAGGAGACTTGCCCTTACGTGCATCAACCACCAGGCGACGCAGTTGCTTTTCGGACAGGCCGTAGTTGAAACGCAGCTTTTGCTTTTCTTGCAGCTTCAGACCAAAATCGGACTTCTTACGACGAGTAGCCTTGGCACCGTGCTGACCTGGAGGGGTAGGACGGGATTCAATGCTCTTGCGTGACAAGCCAGGCAGATCAATACCAAGTGCGCGCATTACTTTAAGACGTGGGCCGGTAAATCTAGACATACTTTAAAACTCCTTTAATTGGTTTGATCAGGCTGACCTGATAAATTTTCCTGCACCCTGTATTGACTCAGTCAATGGCTACACCATGACCATCAGGATGGATAGCTTGACGCTATCACCATGCAATTTGCATGGCATACCTGCACACTACTCAGACTCCGCAGCTGGCTAAAAACGCTAGCCGCAATACGAAGCCGCGGATTATACAATAAAAAACCTGGATTCACCAAGCGCTGGTGAATCCAGGTTTTATTGCCCATCACAGCCCTATGAAATGCTTACTGCGTGAGCAAGGCATTCACTCTGCGGACAAACGCAGCCGGATCTTGCAACTGTCCGCCTTCGGCCAATAATGCCTGGTCAAATAACAGGTGTGCCCAGTCAGAAAACTGGCCATCGTCCTTCACATTCGTCAAACGCTGCAAAATGGCATGCTGTGGATTGATTTCCAGCACAGGCTTGCTTTCCGACGTTTTCTGCCCGGCGGCCTTGAGCAGGCGTTCAAGATTACCAGAAAGATCATGCGCACCTGCCACCAGGCAAGCGGGAGAGTCGGTCAGACGGTGTGTGACACGCACTTCCTTGACGCTATCACCCAAGGTTGCCTGAATTTTTTCCACCAGCGACTTATATTCATCTTCGGTTTTCTTTTGCTGCTCTTTTTCTGCTTCGTCCTCCAGCTTGCCCAGGTCCAAATCTCCCTTGGCTACAGATTGCAGCTTCTTGCCTTCAAACTCGGTCAGGCTACCCAGCAACCATTCGTCCACCCGATCAGACAGCAGCAACACTTCAATGCCCTTCTTGCGGAAAATTTCCAGATGAGGGCTGTGCTGTGCGGCGGCGAAGCTATCCGCAGTAATATAGTAGATAACCTCCTGCCCGTCCTTCATGCGACTGATGTAATCCTTGAAAGACACCACTTGCGCATCGGTATCAGCATGAGTACTGGCAAAGCGCAGCAGACCGGCAATTTTTTCGCGGTTGGCAAAATCCTCACCCGGGCCTTCTTTCAATACACGGCCAAATTCTGCCCAGAACTTGGCATATTCCTCCGCTTGATTTTCAGCGATATCTTCTAGCAGGCCCAATATCTTCTTGACCGAACCTGCCTTGATTGCATCGATATCCTTGGAGTGCTGCAGAATTTCGCGCGAGACATTGAGTGGCAGGTTGGCACTGTCGATCACGCCACGCACAAACCGCAGGTATTGCGGCATCAACTGTTCGGCATCATCCATGATGAAGACACGCTTCACATAGAGCTTGATACCATGTTGACGCTCACGCTCATATAGGTCAAAAGGCGCCTTGGCAGGGATGTACAGCAGGGAGATATATTCCTGACGCCCTTCCACGCGGTTATGGCTCCAGACCAACGGGTTCTCAAAGTCATGGGAAACATGCTTGTAGAACTCCTGATACTCTTCCTCTGAAATCTCACTCTTGGAACGTGCCCATAAGGCAGAAGCCTTGTTCACGGTTTCATCTTCGTCGGTAGGCACCTGCTCGCCATCCTGCCAGTCGGACTTCTTCATGACGATAGGCAGGGTAATATGGTCGGAATACTTGCGAATGATCGACTTCAGCTTCCAGTCACTGAGGAATTCATCCTCGCCTTCACGCAAGTGCAGCACGATCTCAGTGCCACGCTTGGCATGGTCTACAGTTTCCAGGGTGTAATCACCTTCGCCTGCAGACTCCCAGCGTACCGCCTCAGCACTACCGGCACGGCGGGTTGTCAGGGTCACTTTATCGGCAATGATAAATGCAGAGTAAAAACCGACGCCAAACTGGCCTATCAGGTTCGCATCCCTGGCCTGGTCTCCCGTCAAGGACTGGAAAAACTCCTTGGTACCGGATTTGGCGATCGTCCCGATATTGCTGATCACTTCTTCACGACTCATGCCTATACCGTTATCGGTAATGGTGACAGTACGCGCATCCTTGTCAAAACTCACACGTATCTTCAGTTCGCTGTCATTGTCGTACAGCCCGTTATTGGCCAGTGCTTCAAACCGTAATTTGTCAGAAGCATCACTGGCATTGGAAATCAGCTCACGTAGTACAATTTCCTTGTTGCTGTAGAGCGAATGAATCATCAGCTGCAATAGCTGCTTAACCTCGGCCTGAAAGCCTAGCGTTTCTTTCTGTAGCGTCTCTGTGGACATTGTAAAAACTCCCATGTACGGATTGGAACAATGTTGCGCATATTGGGATGCACGTTATCGATTTCAAGCGTCAATTCCATCCAGGCATGGCATCACCTAAGTAATGCCATGTAAAATAACTAAAAAAAACAGTAAAACGTATTGGTGACAAGCAATACATTTGGAAGTTATTGAGGGGATTCAGGCCAATGGAGCCCTCATCAGGGAGTATTGAGAACAATGAAGTACATCGCTTTTAGCAGTGGCATGGTCTTGCTTTTTGCCACTTACAACATCGCACATGCAGAAGACACCCCAGCATCTCCATCCAAGGCAAAGACCATAGAAGAACCCCGTCTATTGGACATTACCACTGTAACCGCCAGACGCCGCCTTGAAAAAGAACAGGATGTGCCTGCCACTGTTTCAGTGATCAGGGGTGAAGAACTGGAATCCACGAGGACTTACCAGATACAGGATCTGCCGCAACTACTGCCCGGCCTAACCGCCCAGTTTCTGCAACCACGACAGTCCAGTATTGCCATCCGTGGTATCGGTAATAACCCAGCCAATGAAGGACTAGAAGGTAGCGCGGGCATTTACCTGGATAACGTCTATCTAGGCAGGCCAGGGCTGGCAGTATTTGACCTGTTGGATATAGCACAAGTCGATCTTCTCCGTGGACCCCAAGGCACATTATTCGGCAAGAACACCACCGCCGGTGTACTCAACATCACCAGCCGTAAACCTGTGTTCAGGTCAGAAAATGCGGTGGAAGCCAGTTTCGGCTCGCGCGACTACGAACAATACAAGGTCATGATTAACCAGCCGCTCAACGATCAAGCTGCAGTGCGGATATCCGCCTATAAAACCCATGATGACGGTTGGGTAAAAAATACCTACAACAATCAGAATCTGAATGAAATCAACCGGACGGGAGTGCGCGGACAACTCTTGTTGCAGCCTAGCGAAAGCTTCAACCTGCGCCTGATTGCAGAACACAATGAAGAAGACTCCAGCACTGGCACACTGGTGCCTTATAGTTATGGTCCTTGGACACCCAACTCTTTCAGTGCAGTCGGCTTCCCACCTTTCATACTCCCCAATCCTGGCGCCAATCTCCCTGCAGGCAGGCCTGGATCCAATAGCACCAATGGTCTGACTCATGCCAATAACTTAGGTGCAGGCAATCGCAACTACGACCCCAAGGATTACAAAGTCACCGTAGATGGCAGGCAGCGTACCCGCACAAGCCAGGATGCCTTATCCGCGGAAGCCAACTGGGATTTCAACGGATACAAACTGACTTCAATTACGGCTTGGCGCGATTGGAACTTCAAGCCTGACAATGATTTGGACCGGACCGACCTCAATGGCGTGCGCGGCGGGTCTGATGTCAAGCACACGCAATACTCACAGGAAGTACGCTTGGCATCCCCTTTGGGCAAACGGATTGATTATGTGGTGGGTGCATACTATTACTATCAGGACATAGAAAACCACGAGCAATATGTCACCGGCCCCAGTGCCTTTGCACTCACTACCATCTATCCCAACAACTCGGCCTTTTCGGGCCTCGGTTATGCAAAGACCAATAGCTATGCCCTGTTTGGTCAAGGCACTTGGCACATCACGGAAAAACTGGACTTGACCGCTGGCCTGCGCGCCACTCTGGAGAAGAAGGAAGCCCGGGTGGTGCAAAACCGGATCACACCGATACCAGTATTCCTCTCACCATTGCTCGATAATTACGATACTGGCATACAGCACCAGAAAGATGAAAGCCTGTCCGCCCTGCTCACAGGCAGTTACTGGTTCAATGATCGAATACTGGGCTATGCGAGCCTCGCATCAAGCGAGAAATCCGGTGGTTACAATATCAACGGCGTGGCTTCACCCGGGGCAGTATTAGGTACAGATGCCTTGAATATAGACCCGGAAAAAGCCAACAACCTGGAGTTGGGAATCAAGTCCAGTTGGCTGGATCAGCGGCTGATCGCGAATGCCAATCTGTTCCTGACCAAGGTGACTGACTATCAAGCCAGCACAGGTGCCTCGATCAATGGCACCTATACCGGCCTACTCACCAATGTTGGCGACCTCACCAGCAAAGGCATGGAGTTCGATCTGCGTGCACTGGTGAATCAACACTTAAGCCTGGGCCTCAATGGCGCCTATACCGATGCCACGTTTGATCGGGGCACAGCCCCTACTCCGGCAGAAGAGTTTGACGGCTCAGGCGGAACCGCCAACAGCGGTTATGGCAAAGGCACCCGTAGCATTGCTGGCAACCGGGTCAACGGGGCCTCCCGCTGGGCGTTTAGCAGCAATGCAAATGTGCGCTGGAATGTCGCAGACAATCTGGAACATTATGGCACCGTGCAATATAGCTGGCGTTCTGAAAACTATGGTGACGTGAATAACTCTGAATATTCCAAAATCGCCGGATATGGTCTGCTTAACCTCAGCACCGGCCTGCGCATGACCAGTGGCAAACATCGCTGGGACTTTTCTCTCTGGGCCAGGAATGTCCTGGATAAACGTTACTTCCTTGGAGTGACCAATGCAGGCAGCAACCTATATGTGGGGTCAGCGGGACAACCTCGCACCATAGGGGCCAGTCTGCGCTACGATTTCTGATGATTCAGCCAGCCGTGGCTGGCTTGAGGAAATGTCCATACATAAACAGATTAACGGCTGACCTTACGAGCCTGGCTCTTCCTTCATCATCAGGGATCACGCTTTCATCGCGCAACAGAAAATAATGCCCGGAGACACAGAGCTGGACAAACTGGATGGTGGCAGCACGGACATCGGTAAAACTCACCAAGCCTCTGTCCATTAACTGCAATAAATAGTGCTCCACCGGTATCCGGCCCTCATTCAATGCCTGATCAATCATTGCAGACAAGCCTTCGATACGGTGCACCTCAGCAATCAGGATACGACTCAATTTTATATTATTGGATTTAAACCATTGGTCTGAAATAAACAGCCCAATATCAAACAATGCCTCTGCAGGAGGCTTCTTGGTGTTAGTTGCCTCCACCAGTGCAGACACATAGATATCCATATACTTGCGGATCACGGCAATAAACAAACTGTTCTTGGTTTCAAAATGACGATAGATCGTCAGCTTGGACACCCCGGCAGCCTTGGCGATGCCCTCTATGCTGGCCCCTTGAAAGCCTTTATCAAGAAAAGTCTGTGCTGCAATTTCCAGCATATGTTGCCCCAACAGTTCAGAGGCTTCTTTTGTTGGTCTGCCGCCCGCAGCTTTCACACTCATTGACTTATCCACTACATTCAACCCTATCGTCACATGCCCGGCATTATGCCTGTATCTACGCTCACGCCACTTATACAAAAAAGGAATATTAATATTTTAAATAAATATTTTATATTCTATTAGTTATGCATTACATTAGCCTTCATTAAGTGAACGGTACCGTTCACTTAAATATAAACCAGACTTTATAAAACACCTAATCGCATTGATTACCCATCTTGCGATGCTTGCATCAGGCATACCCATGGCAACCAGCAAAAGACAAATAAAATTAGGCGCTTTCCTGCAAGGTGTAGGTCATCACCTGGCTGCATGGCGCCATCCAGACGTAAACCCGGCAGATGCCACCAGCCTCGCTCACCTGAAAAACTTGGCGCAGATTGCAGAACGTGGGAAATTCGATGCCATCTTTTTTGCTGATACGCTAGGCTTGCCGCAGATAGACAAAAGGCTGCTGGCCAAAGGTGCCATCCCCTATTTCTGGGAGCCACTCACTGTCTTGGCTGCGATTGCCGGTAGCACAGATAAAATCGGCCTGATCAGCACGGTTTCCACGTCTTATCTACAGCCTTATCATCTCGCCAGATTATTTGCATCGCTAGACCATATCAGTGCGGGACGCGCTGGTTGGAACCTGGTCACATCCGGCACTGATTTCGAAGCAAACAACTTCAACCTGAACACTCAAATTCCGCATACCGAGCGCTATCAGCGCGCACGTGAGTATGTCGATGTGGTCAAGGGCTTATGGGATAGCTGGGATGACCATCCTTACCTATTTGATCAGGAGTCAGGCAATTTCTTTGATCCTGAAAAACTCCATTTTCTCAATCATCAAGGAACCTACTTCTCCGTTACCGGCCCACTGCAATCGGCAAGACCGGTACAAGGCTATCCAGTCATCGTGCAAGCTGGCTCATCCGAGGATGGACAAGCATTGGCAGCGGCCACAGCGGAAATTGTCTTCACCGCCCAGCAATCATTAGCAGGTGCGCAAGCTTTTTACAAAGGGTTAAAAGATCGCCTAGCCGCAGAAGGACGCCATCCTGACAGCCTGAAAGTCATGCCTGGTGTCATGCCCATTATTGGCAATACTGAACAAGAAGCGCAGGATAAATATGAGCAATTACAAGCATTGATAGACCCCGCCGTGGGCATTGCGTTGCTATCTGCCTTCCTGGGCAATATAGATTTAAGCAAGCATTCAATTGATGGTCCAGTACCAGACTTTCCCGATACTGAGGGATGGCAAAGCCGCCAGCAACTATTGGTAAACCTGGCGCGCACTGAAAATCTCACCATACGTCAGCTCTACCAGAAAGTAGCGGGGGCACGCGGCCACCGCATCATCACCGGCACGGCAAGCAGTATTGCCGATCAACTGGAAATCTGGTTCACCCAGGGGGCTGCCGATGGTTTTAATATATTGCCCGCCACCTTCCCACAAGGGCTTACGGACTTTGTTGAACAGGTCATCCCTGAGCTACAAAGACGTGGACTTTTCCGCACTGAATACACAGGCAACACCTTGCGTGACCACCTGGAACTAAATCGCCCACGGAGCCAATATCAATGAGCAACAGCACTGCAGCACCGGTTCATATCCCCGCCTCCAGTACCACGAATGATGGCTACCTGTTTGGCAAACAAGGCACAGTGGGTATTTTTCTTCTCCTATGCCTGCTGATGGTATTCGACTTTGCTGATCGACTCATCATTGCCGGGCTTCTGCCTTACATCAAAGCCGAATGGAGTTTGAGCGATGCACAATCTGGTCTGCTCAGTTCAGTCCTGACCTTGGGCATGGTGTTATTCGCCTTTCCTGTATCAATTGCGATTGATCGCTGGAGCCGTATCAAGACCGCCAGCCTGATGGGCGTGTTCTGGGGACTGGCATCTGCCAGCGGTGCCTTTGCCCAGAATTTTGGTCAGCTGGTTACCAGCCGTGCACTGGTCGGTGCAGGAGAAGCGGCTTACGCGCCGGCTTCTTATGCCTGGATTAGCGCAGCATTTCCCAGGCGACGCCTGCAATTGGCGCTGGGCGTATTTTCTGCCAGCCAGCCGATAGGCATGGCATTGGGGATCGCGTTAGGAGGGTTTATTGCTGCGCATTATGGTTGGCGCCATGCATTGGGCCTGCTGGCGATTCCCGGCATTCTGGTCGCGATCGCCCTCTATCGCTGCCGCGATTACCGAAACATACAACCTGATACTCCAGTCTCGGACCAGTCGCGAGCCAGCAGTCATTGGCAGGTTATCCGTCATAACTGGTCACGCATAATCCGCACCCCATCCCTGTTACTGGCTTACCTGAGTGGCGGCATGGCAACCTTGCAATGGGTGCCTATCGTCTTTTTCCTGCCCACCTATCTCAACCGTATCCATGGCATCCCCTTGCAACAGGCTTCACTGATGACCAGTGGCCTACTATTAGTAGGCGTCGTTGCCATCCCGCTCGGTGGCTGGATCATGGACACACTGACGCGTCGCCATCCTAACGCCAAGATTTACTTCTCTACCCTGGCCTTTGCACTCTCGGCTACGCTGTATGGCATTGCCTTCGGGGCCACACTGGACTACCAGACCCAATACCTACTGATTATTACTGCGAGCTTTGCCGCTGCCATCAGTGGCTCTGGCCCGCTCAGCATGACACAGGAACTTGCACATCCTTCTGGCCGCGCACTGTCCGGGACCACTGCAGTCATGACCTTGCACCTACTGGGCTCAGTCCCAGGACCATTCCTGGCCGGCCTGCTGTCTGATCATTATGGCCTGGGACAAGCCCTCTTTATCCTGCCAGTCGTCAGTGGCACCCTAGCCGTGATATTACTGTTCCTTTCCCTGCGTTATTACCAGGACGATCTGAGCAAGATTGGTGACTACAAAGTAGAAGCGGGTTAGACATGCAAAAAGAACAAGTAGAGCGATGTATGAAAAACCGCAGAGCATTACAAGAGAACACAAGATTATTTTAGGGGAATGAAACTATGAAATTGAGTAAACCATTTGTCATCAGCAGTATTGCACTGGCAATTCATGCCGCTTACAGCCCAGCCCATGCCGAAGAGCCAGTGAGCAACAATGTGACCCAAAGCGCAGAGGTCAGTGATCAAAATACGCTGGGGAGCATCACCGTGACTGCCAGACGCCGTACTGAAAAAGAACAGGATGTCCCGGCACCGATCAGCGTAATCAAAGGTGAGCAACTGGAAGCCACCAAGATTTACCAGGTGCAGGACTTGCAACAACTACTGCCCAACTTTACTGCCCAGTTCATCCATGCTCGCCAATCCAGCGTGGCAGTCCGTGGCATAGGCAACAATACCGCTAACGAAGGTCTGGAAGGCAGCGTCGGCATTTACCTCGACAACGTTTACCTAGGTAGACCAGGCCAGGCCGTGTTCGACCTGCTGGACATCGAGCAGATCGACCTCTTGCGCGGCCCACAAGGCACCTTGTTCGGCAAGAACACGACTGCAGGTGTGCTTAACATCACTTCGCGCGCACCGGTATTCAAGGAAGAACGGTCGATTGAGGCATCAGGTGGTGAGCGCGGCTATCGTCAGCTCAAAGCCAACATTAATCAACCGCTAAATGACACGGTCGCAGTACGTATTTCCGCCTACGATACGCATGATGATGGCTGGGTCAAAAACACCTACAACGGAAAAAACCTTAACGAAATCAACCGAAAAGGTGCACGTGGACAGGTGCTGATCAAGCCAAGCGATACTTTTAGCCTAAGATTGATTGCCGAACATAATGAAGAAGATTCCAGTACAGGCACCATTATTCCCTATAGCTTTGCGCCTTGGCGGCCAACTGGTGTTACCTATGCACAGGTTGGCGCAAACCTTGGTGCGATCAATAGTGGCCGCAGCCCTTATGACTACAAAGTAGATTTCAACGACAGACAGAAATCGAAGGTCAACCAAGATGCTCTTTCGGCCGAAGCAAACTGGGATATTAATGGTTATAAATTAACCTCGATTACCGCTTGGCGTGACTGGAAATTCAGCCCTGAAAATGACTTGGACTTTACAAGATTATCAGGTATTACCGGTGGCTTCAAAGTTAAGGAAAACCAATACTCTCAAGAGGTGCGTTTGGCATCTCCGCTAGGGGAGGTTTATGACTATGTTGTAGGCGCTTATTATTATCAGCAACATATTACAAGTGATAATTCTTATGTAACAGGTCCCAATACAAGCGCCCTGACTCAAAGTCCTGACAACTCATCCCTATTTGGTCAAGGCAACGCAAAAACCAATAGCTATGCGGTCTTTGGGCAATCCACTTGGCATGTGACTGAAGCTTTTGATCTGACAGGTGGATTACGTTACACCCTGGAAAAAAAGGAAGGCAGGGTGGACCAGGAACATGCAACTATTCCTGGCCTTCCTATTCAATTCACTCCTGCCTTGTTCAGGAACTATGATAGTGGAACCATGCGTCGTACCGATGAGAGCATCGCTGGGTTGCTTACCGCAAGCTACCACTTTAACAATGATATTCTGGGGTTTGTTACCTACTCAACTGGTCAAAAATCTGGCGGATATAACGTGAATGGCATACTCAGCCCAGGTGCATTGCTAGGTGCCCAAGCTTTGGAAATTGATCCTGAAAAAGCCAAGAATCTGGAATTTGGCCTTAAAACATCATGGTTAGATAATCGACTAAATATCAATACCAATCTGTTCGTTACCAAAATTTCGGATTACCAGGCGATTACCAATACCACTGATGGCATTGGTAACTTTGTTCCCTTCCTGACCAATGTCGGCGACTTGACTAGTAAAGGTGTAGAGCTAGATGTCAGAGCGCAAGCCACAGACCACTTAACGCTAACCTTTAATGCAGCCTACACAGATGCGACCTTTGATAAAGGTACTGCACCTACACCATTTGAAGAGTTTGATGGCATAGGTTACGGACGTGGATATCGCAGCATTTCCGGAAACCGCGTTAATGGCGCTCCAAGATGGACCACAAATGCTGGTTTATTCCATAAGTGGAATATCAACGGCAATATAGAACATTACACCTCTGCCAACTATAGCTTGCGCTCTGAGACCTATGCAGATATTAACAACTCAAGTTTCTCCAAGATTCCTGGTTATGGTGTATTTAACTTAACGACTGGATTCAAGATTCCTCATGGAAAAAATCAGTGGGACTTATCAATCTGGGCCAAAAACCTGTTCGATAAACACTACTTCCTTGGTTTGGTCAGCAGTTCCAACTTTAATACGTATGCTGGCTCGGCAGCCCAACCACGCACCATAGGGGCCAGCCTGCGTTACGACTTCTAAATCAATCAATACCGTGGTTACAAGGGGAACAGCCACCAAGCCAGCACTGGCAGGTGGCTGATTTTTTTAGATTTACCCATTTATCAGCAAGTCGCTTTTTGAATCACTATATTCAAGTTACACTATGCCCTTCATGACTGTAGGGGAGATTGCGATGGCCACTATCACGATCAGCAAACTGGATGAGCAGCATTTTGAAGTCGCTATCCAGGCACATTCACCTACAACTCACTGTGTAACCGTCACGCCAGACTACGCAGCCAAACTCACTCAAGGCAAATTCAGTACGGAAGAGCTGGTCAATCGTTCCTTTGATTTCCTGCTGGCCCGGGAGTCAAACACCAGTATTCTGCGTAGTTTTGATCTGGCCCTGATTTCGCGATACTTCCCCGAATATGAAGGTACGATCAATCACTCGTAACAGAAATTGATTCGTCAACGAGCTGCTGAAGTCAGCAGCTTGAGTACCACTGCAGCGGCAGCCATGCCAGATGGAGCAGTGACTGCCACTGAAGATCCATACCCCGCGCAATTCAACCCTGTCACGCCGCTATCATCACTCACCTCACAGCTCGCATCCGGCAACTGGACAGGCTCATCGGAATAAATGCATTGAATACCAAACTTGGCAGGTTTTTTCTGGGATTGTGACGCTTTAGGAAAACCATGGTCTCGCCGCAAATTATTACGCACCTTGGCCAACAAGCGATCCCCATGCACTTCTACAAGATCAGCAATACGGATGCGCGTGGGATCAAAACGTCCGCCTGCCCCACCGGCCATGACCAACGGTACTTTATGCTGACGACACCAGGCCGCCATCGCCACTTTGGCTCTGGCATCATCAATGGCATCCAGCACAACGTCATACCCGCGATTGAGCATGAGATCGACATTATCCACCGTCACAAACTCTTCAATTTCCTGCACCTGTGCCAATGGATTGATCAGGCGTATCCGCTCTGCCATGGCAGTAACCTTGGCCTTACCAAACTCGCCCTCCACCGCATGCAATTGCCGGTTCACGTTGGACTCGGCAATATTGTCGAGATCTATCAGGGTCAACCGCCCAATGGCATTGCGTGCAAGCGCCTCCACCGCCCAGGAGCCAACTCCGCCGACACCGACCACACAGACATGGGCAGCCTGGAAGCGCTGTAAGCCCTGCTCACCATATAAGCGACGCACACCGCCAAAACGACGCATCACATCAATATCCATGGATTCACTCATCATCAGGCTGCCGGCATTGAATGGCGCGAATTTCCCGCTCATATTGATCAAGGCGCGTAATTGAGCAATGGTTCTGCTCCACCACTTGTCCGATTTCGGCAAGATGTTCCAGGTATTTTTGCATGGTATCGCAGTACAGAGCATTGCCATCCACATCGGCTTGCACATGGCTTTCCAATGCCTGTAGCTCTTTCAGAATATGGCCGCATTCATCTTCCTGAAACGGATTACGCGCCACGCGTTTGGCCGGGCTGCAGATGGTTTTTGCCAACTGGCTTGCCGTAGCAGACTTACTGAAGGCTGCTGCAGGTTGGGGCTTCTCAAACAGCACCTCTGTTTTTCCCTTATTCACCCGCTCGGCTTTCAGCAAGGTGAATCGCTCGCTCGCACAGTCCAGAGACAAGGTGCTGATCGTCTGCTCCTGCTTGTTAAACGGTTTGACTCGGGTATTGACCGTCAATATCTGCGTAATGCTATCTTGCTTGAGTGATGCACGGTCAAACGCCACTTCTCCAGTATTGCTGTTACCAACCACCTCCCATTGCGGAGAATTGCTGACTGGTGTTACCACGACTGGGGTATTGGCGGCATCCATCTTGCAATAGGCTTGTTGCAATTGATCAGGTAAGGATTGCGGGGAAATTTTTTCAGGCTGGCGTGCCTGGTTAAACTTGAACGTCTGCTGACCATCTTGGAGACGATAGCCATTCAGATAATGAAAAATATGCTGGGTACAGTCTATCCCCATTGTTGTCACCCAGCTGCTGCCATCAGCCTGCTCTACATTGGTCAGTACACTAAAAGTGCGCTTTTTTGCGTCCCACTGGATAGTGCCATGATCAACATAATGCTTGCCCACCTGGCTTGCGCCCAGTAATTCCCAGTGTTCTGCGTGTGCACTGAAAGACATTAGCAAACCCAATAAAACAAGCAGGCAACGCATAGCTAAACTTTTTCCAACACCACGAAGGCGGCTGCCAAGGCTTTTTCATCACTGATGGAAAGGTGCTGCGCCACAATGCCATGCGCATTCAGCAACGTTTGCAGTTCATTAGCCAGCACCAAGATAGGCTTGCCCAGTTCATCATGGCTGATGCCAATATTCTCGAAGGTCGCTGGTCCACGTATACCAGTACCCAAGGCTTTGGCAAATGCCTCTTTGGCGGCAAAACGCTTGGCCAGAAAACGTGCCTTGACCCTGGACTGTTCGTATTCGTGCCACTCAGACGCATTCAGGATGCGCTGCGCAAAAGCATCCCCAAATTTGGTCAATGACTCTTCTATGCGCACGACTTCAACAATGTCGGTTCCTATGCCATAAATCATCAAAACAACCTAGGCAGCGGCCCGGATCATGAGCGACTTCATTTCACGGACTGCGTATTCCCATCCCACAAACAAGGCATGGGCCACAATAGCGTGACCAATATTCAGCTCTTCTATGCCAGGGATCTGTGCAATATCATGCACATTATGGATATTGAGGCCATGCCCGGCATTCACGATTAATCCAAGGGCTAGACCATAATCCACCGCCAATTGAATGCGCTGCAGCTCGGTCGCTTTATCTTCCAGATTGTCGGCATCAGCAAACGCGCCTGTGTGAATCTCAATGACAGGAGCACCCGCTGCCTTGGCTGCCTCTACTTGTGCCAGATCTGGGCCTATAAACAGGGACACACGGATACCGGCTTCAGCCAGGGTCTTGCATACCCCTTTAATCGTGCCCAGGTTACCTGCGACATCCAGTCCACCTTCGGTGGTACGCTCTTCCCGTTTCTCCGGAACCAGACAGACATCCTGTGGCTTCACTTTCAAGGCAATCGCCACCATTTCATCCGTCACTGCCATTTCAAGGTTCATCTTGGTTTGCAGTAAGGGGCGCAGGGCATACACATCCTCATCCTGGATATGGCGCCTGTCTTCGCGCAAATGAATCGTGATGCTGTCTGCGCCAGCTTCTTCTGCGCGCAAGGCAGCCTGAACGATACTGGGATATTGGGTACCACGGGCCTGGCGCAGCGTAGCCACATGGTCGATATTAACGCCTAGTTTGATCATAATGCCTGCAAATCCATGAGTAATTGTCGCGTATGCAAGGGCTTGTCGCCCAGATAGTGTGCCAGTAACAAGCGCATCAGCTGCTTGCTCTGCTGCTGGGTCTGTGCGTCGGTGTAATCATCCTGTGCCATATCCAGCAAGGTCTTGCCAGATAATTGTACGCCATTTGCCGCACCAGTATATGCATCGGCAGCCACCGCACCATGCTCGGCAATATAATGATAAAGCTGATCATGCAGAGTCGGCTGACCATGCTCATCCATCATTAATGGCACGGCATAGCCCATTTCCTGCAGCATTTTCAGCTCAAAGCGGCGCAAAGTGGTAGCAGCCGCCACCTCATTACGTGCAAGGATACGCAAGGTTTGATGGTAGTAATCGAACAAGGCATCATGCGCATCCTCCCGCGGCAAGAGACGCAAGAGCAGTTCATTCAGGTAAAAACCACACATGAGCGCTTCGCCTTGCAACAGCAGCAAGCCCGACCCCCACTCCATGCTATGCAGGTTTTTTAGCTCGGCCTTGCCTGACCATGTTGCCTGTAAGGGCTGGAATGCCTGCAACATTCCACGCATCGCAGAACGTGGACGTCGGGCTCCTTTGGCAACAGCCGCAACACGCCCAAATTCACGACTGAACAACTCCACCACCAGGCTGGTTTCCTTGAAAGGATAGGTATGCAGCACATATACCGGCTGGTTGTCCTGGCGATTGATGGAAACGGCCATGATGAATGGTTATGCGTAGGGTAAATGATGCAATGTCAAAAGACTGAAACAGCAACAAACATTGGAGGGCGATAAGGGGTTGATGCAAGGAGTTGGCAGCCAGCCACAGGTCGCGCATTTAACAGGACAAGACACGACAAGGTTGTGTCAGGTGTTGTTATCTCCCCCAGCCGCCTGATGCCAAGGGCAAAGACAAGACGGAGGGCTGCAGACAGTACATCTAGTACGGCAAGGCCCGACAACGCCGTATTTGCCCTTGGCATCAGGCGGCCCCCTTAGTAGCCCAGGCTTTTGAGCGCCCGCTCATCGTCCGCCCACCCACCCTTGACCTTTACCCAGGTTTCGAGCCAGACCTTGCCTCCGAACAGTTTTTCCATATCCTGCCTGGCTTCGGTGGAAATACGCTTGAGCTTTTCACCACCCTTGCCTATCAGCATGGGCTTCTGGCTATCCTTATCCACGATAATCGCCGCATGAATCCGGCGCAGGTTACCTTCTTGTTCGAATTTCTCAATTTCAACCGCCACCGAATATGGCACTTCATCCCCGAGCAGGCGGAAGATTTTCTCGCGTAGCATCTCAGCGGCAAGGAAACGCTCATTGCGATCTGTTAGTTCATCTTTTCCATAGATGGCAGCTTGTTCTGGCAAGTGCTCACGCACAGCAGCCAGCAAATCATCCAGATGAAGATTCTTCTTGGCACTCACAGGAATAATGCCAGTAAAAGGAAATTCCAGATCAAAATCCTGGATCAACGGTAACAGATTACCCTTGTCTCCCATCAAGTCGGCTTTATTCACCACCAGGAATACGGGCTGATCTTTGGGTAGCAGCTCCAGCACCTTGCGGTCAGCATCACCCAGATGCATGGGCTCAATCACAAATAACACCACGTCAACCTCATTGAGCACTTTAGTCACGGTGCGATTCAGGGTGCGATTCAGTGCATTAATATGTTTTTGCTGGAAACCAGGCGTATCGACAAACAGAAACTGCGTATCCTCTGTGGTATGAATTCCCAGCAGGCGATGACGTGTTGTCTGCGCTTTACGCGAAGTGATACTGAGCTTCAGCCCGAGAATATGATTCAGCAATGTGGATTTACCGACATTGGGTCGACCAACGATGGCCACGGTACCGCAACGGAATGCTGGAGATGAAGTCATTTTTTACCTTTTTCGAGCAATTGCTCATAAGCCGCTTGGGCCGCTAACTGCTCGGCCGCGCGACGACTGGAGCCCTTGCCCTCACTCGTGATCTGAAATTTTGGAATGTGACAACTGACGCGGAAAGTCTGGCAATGTGCCTCACCCTCTGTGGCCAATACCTCATACTCCGGCAGGTCAATCTTGCGCCCCTGCAAATATTCCTGCAATAAGGACTTGGCATCCTTGCCGATGGCTTGCGGATCAATCTTTTCTAGTAGTGGCTGGAACAGGCGTATCACCACGGCTTCAGCCGCTGGGTAGCCTCCGTCAAGAAAGATGGCGCCAATAATGGCTTCCAGCGCATCCGCCAAGACTGAGGGACGACGCCATCCCCCACTCTTCAACTCACCTTCACCCAGCTTGAGAAAATCACCCACACTCAGGCTGATCGCGATTTCACTGAGTGTCTGCTCTTTCACCAATTGCGCACGCAGGCGGCTCAAATCTCCTTCTGGCAATTTGGGAAAGCGCTGATACAACTGATGGGCAACGAGGAAATTCAGTACACCATCGCCGAGAAACTCCAGGCGCTCATTGTTCACACTGGCATAACTACGATGCGTAAGCGCGCGGGTTAATAATTCTTTATCCTTGAAATCATGCGCGAGCTGGCGCACTAAACTGCTTTGACTCATACCTGCCTAGCGTGCATTGTCGGTAGAAGTCTCGAAATCCAGCAAGGCACTGACATTGGAGAACAAGGGCACGACCACCTGATATTCCACGGACAGGGCTGTCTTGCCATTTTCATCACGCAGGAACACCAAATCCTTGCTGTCCACACTACGAATATCATCAATGGTAGCGCTCTTCTGGAAAGAAGAAATCATGTCTGATTTGGTCATGGAAGAAAATGCAGGATCACGCGCAATCTTGGTAATGGCTTTCTTGACAGAAAAATACTCAATATAGGATGGCGCCAGTTTCATGGCGACCACCACCACAAACACCCCAACAGCAATGCTGGCTACCAGGCCTAGAAATGTCATACCACGTTGTGTTTTCATGATACCTCCTAGTTGATCTTGCTGCCGATTCTGCCAAAGTCGTCAAAATTCCACCAGATAAAGAATGCACGGCCAACCAGATTATCTTCAGGAACAAAGCCCCAGACACGGCTATCCTTGCTGTTATCACGATTGTCGCCCATGGCGAAATAATGGCCAGGCGGCACTTCCACTTCACCGTCAAACGCCATGCCATTCTCTTCGATCAGCAGCTCGTGGTTTTTATCGCCAAGCTGTTCTTTGTAACGCTTGGTGACGATCATATTGAGGCCGGACCCCACATATTTATAGTCATCAACATAGGTGGTTTCAATCGGCTTGCCATTGATCGTGAGGCGCTTGTCCTTATAGGCGATACGATCACCAGGCACACCCACCACGCGCTTGATGTAATCAATGGAAGGATCAGGCGGATAATGGAACACAAACACATCACCACGCTGTGGATGACCTACTTCAAAGAAAGTCTTGTTCAGAATAGGCACACGCAGGCCGTAGGTGAATTTGTTGACCAGAATAAAATCGCCAGCCAGCAACGTCGGCATCATGGAGCCAGAAGGAATCTTGAAAGGCTCGACAATAAAAGAGCGAATCAGGAATACGGCAAGAATGACGGGGAAGAAGCTCTTGGAATACTCCACTACCACAGGGTCAGCAGCCCCAGCAGCACGTTTTTTGCGCCAGAACAGGCTATCAAGCAGCCAGATAATACCCGTGATTGCCAGCACAGCCAGCATGAATAATGCAAACATCATTTGTCTTCAACCCTCAAAATGGCCAGGAATGCTTCCTGTGGAATTTCAACATTACCCACTTGCTTCATGCGTTTTTTGCCTTCTTTTTGCTTTTCCAGCAGCTTTTTCTTACGCGATATATCACCACCATAACACTTGGCCAGCACGTTCTTGCGCATTGCCTTTACCGTTTCACGGGCAATGATGTTGGCGCCGATAGAAGCCTGAATGGCAATATCAAACATCTGGCGTGGAATCAACTCGCGCATCTTGGATACCAGCTCGCGTCCACGATAAATGCTGTTGGCACGGTGCACAATGAGCGACAACGCATCAACGCGTTCACCGTTGACCATAATGTCGAGCTTGACCAGGTCTGCCGCACGGAATTCAAGAAACTCGTAATCCATGGACGCATACCCACGGGAAACTGACTTGAGGCGGTCAAAAAAGTCCAGCACCACCTCATTCAGTGGCATTTCGTAGGTGAGCATCACCTGACGCCCCATGTATTGCATATTGCGCTGTATACCGCGTTTACCATTACACAAGGTCATCACTGTGCCGACATAATCCTGCGGCATCAGAAGGTTGATGGTAATGATAGGCTCACGTATTTCCTCAACCCTTGATGGTTCAGGTAAGCGTGAGGGATTCTCGATCTGGGTCACTTCACCGGTTTTTAACAGCAACTCATAGACCACTGTCGGGGCAGTAGTGATCAGGTCCATGTCGTACTCGCGCTCCAGGCGCTCTTGCACAATTTCCATATGCAACAAGCCAAGGAAGCCGCAGCGGAAACCAAAGCCTAAGGCACTGGAATTTTCAGGCTCAAACTGCAATGACGCATCGTTCAATCTCAGTTTTTCAAGCGCTTCTCGCAAGGCTTCAAACTGGCTGGATTCGACCGGGTAAAGGCCCGCAAACACCTGTGGCTGTACTTCCTTGAAACCAGGCAAAGCTTCTGACGCCATTTTATCAACCAGGGTCACGGTATCACCGACCTTGGCACTGGTCAGCTCCTTGATGCCTGCGATGATAAAACCCACTTCACCAGCAGACAGCGAAGGACGAGGTCTGGATTTAGGCGTAAACACTCCGACCTGCTCGCACAGGTGGGTGGTTTTAGTTGCCATCATGCGTATCTTGTCCTTGGGTTTCAGTACTCCATCCACTACGCGTACCAGCATAATGACGCCGACGTAATTATCGAACCAGGAATCGATGATCAAGGCCTTGAGAGGCTTTGTCGGATCACCTACCGGGGGCGGGATTTTGGCAATCATGGACTCCAATACGTCCTGCACACCCAAACCGGTTTTGGCAGAACATCGCACTGCCTCAGAGGCATCCACCCCAATCACATCCTCGATTTCCTGCATGACACGTTCAGGATCAGCCGATGGCAAATCGATCTTGTTCAGTACCGGCACCACCTCTACACCCTGATCTATCGCGGTATAACAGTTGGCCACACTTTGAGCTTCTACCCCCTGTGAGGCATCCACCACCAGCAATGCACCTTCACAGGCAGCCAGTGAGCGACTGACCTCATAGGAAAAGTCGACGTGCCCTGGTGTATCAATCAGGTTGAGGTGATAAATCTCGCCATTCAGCGCCTTGTATTCCAGGGCAGCCGTTTGCGCCTTAATGGTAATACCCCGCTCACGCTCGATATCCATAGAATCAAGCACTTGCGCGCCCATCTCGCGGTCGGATAAGCCACCGCAAAGTTGGATAATACGGTCTGCCAAAGTGGACTTGCCATGGTCAATGTGGGCAATGATGGAGAAATTACGGATATTTTTCATGTAGTTATTCGAGATTAAGCCAAGTAAAGAAGGGCGCCGAAGCGCCCTTTTACAACATACTGATTAAGGCCGGATTTTACAGCAAATACCGGCTCTTAGCATATTTACTTGCCAATCTTGACCGGCACATACAAGGTATTCTCTCCTCGCTGCACCAGCAATGCGACTGTCTTGCCAGCAGGC
The DNA here is from genome assembly GCF_020532675.1 of Methylobacillus gramineus. GTDB lineage: Bacteria > Pseudomonadota > Gammaproteobacteria > Burkholderiales > Methylophilaceae > Methylobacillus > Methylobacillus gramineus. Next base: position 1,344,130 of record NZ_JAJAVE010000001.1, read on the forward strand.
ACTGCATTGATCTGCTTGCCAAATTGCTCCAGGCTTTGCACTTCAGTATTGTTAAAGCCCAATACCAAATCGCCACGGCGAATACCAGCTTGCGCCGCGGGCCCTTGAGCATCGACCACGAGCAAGCCATTTCTGCCATTCAGGCCGCGACGTTGCTGCGGTGTTAATTCACGCAAGGTCAAGCCCAGTCGGTTGGATTCCGGCTTGGCATTTGAATGTGGCGCAGCGACGACCTCATCTTTATCCACCGGCATTTCACCCAAGGCGATGTGCAATACTTTGGCAGCGCCTTTACGCAGCACTTCTACTGGCACCTGTTTGCCTGGTTTTGTCGCGCCAACAATCCTTGGCAGATCAGCAGAAGTGACTACGGGTTTGCCATCAAACTTCAGTACAACATCGCCAGTTTCCAGCCCACCCTTTTCAGCAGGGCTACCTTTTTCAATACCGGCGACCAAAGCCCCACTGGTATTTTTCATGCCGAAAGACTCTGCCAGATCCTTGGTAATTTCCTGGATACCGATTCCTAGCCAGCCACGAGCAACACGGCCTGATGCCTTCAATTGATTGGAGACATCTATCGCTACATCAATCGGGATCGAAAAAGATAAGCCCATATACCCGCCGGTACGGCTGTAAATCTGGGAGTTGATGCCGACCACTTCACCTTTCAGGTTGAACAAAGGACCACCTGAGTTACCGGGGTTAATCGCCACATCTGTCTGGATAAAGGGCACAAAATTTTCCTGAGGCAAGGCACGGCCCTTGGCACTGACCACACCTGCTGTCAGCGTACTTTCAAGACCAAATGGCGAGCCAATGGCCACCACCCATTCGCCCACCTTGAGTTGCTCGGGATTACCGATGGCAACCTTTGGCAGCCCTGTCGCATCAATCTTGAGCAATGCAACATCGGTACGACGGTCAGCACCGATGATTTTGGCCTTGAATTCCCGCTTGTCGTTCAGCTTGACGATCACTTCATCCGCTTCGCGAACCACATGCGCATTGGTCAGGATGTACCCATCACTGCTGAGAATAAACCCAGAGCCCAGTGACTGGGATTTGTATTCAGGCTGTTGTTGAGGCCCACCCTGCCCACCAGGAAAGCCTGGAATACCGAACCGACGAAAGAACTCATTCAATGCTTCATCATCAGGGCCTCCTTGAAACGGAGAACCACCACCGGCAGGCCCTACTTGTGCCACCTGGGTAACACTGATATTTACTACAGCCGAACCTTGCTTCTCAGCCAATTCGGTAAAATCAGGCAAATCCTTGGCAAACACCGGAGCAGCAGAAAACAGACCAACAGATAAACAAATTGCTGAAACGGCAATTAGTTTCTTAAACATTTATTCACCTCGTTCAAACGTCACACTCATGCGACTGCCGATGCCACATTGACTGCACGACAAATCGCGACTCTTCACTGCATTGATTTACTACGGAACACTGAAAAATAAGCCCTGGACGATAGTCGCCTACTTTTTGAAGCTGACCGCACTGCCTATCTGGGCTACAGTAACAGCAGGCACTTCGCCTACCACCAATATCTGGTAACCATTGGCAACATTGGCATAAAAGTTTGTTGCGCCTTTCGCCGTCTGACCAATCTTAGGACGAGTGCCCTTGGTCAAAGGTTCAATGAAGAGTGAAACAGAAGCCAGACCATCGGTAAAGATGACCTGCGTAACAGGAGAGGGCTTGCCAGGGACCATACGCGTTACTTGCTGCACCTTGCGGTATCCGGCAGGCAACGCACCTACGGCCCATTCAGCCACTTCCTGTGCGGGCTGCGCATTACCCTCTTCAAGGATATAGTGTTTGCCATGATCGACATTGGGGTGAAACCAATCCATATCCTGATTCTCAAGCATATCAATCTGACTGAATGTCATTTGCTCAAGCATCTGGCTTTGCTCATTAAGCATCAAGGATTTGAGTAACAGGCCATATTCACGATCCGCCCAGAATTTATAGGCATACCGCAATCTATCTTTGGGATCAAGAAATACCACGCGACCATCACGCCCGGCGACACGCTCAATTCCACCGATACGCGCTCGATAACTGGCCTTGATATTATCAACCGCAGTGGGAAGTACCGCAGGGAAAAGATTATGTGCACGCCGCTTTTCCATAATGACTTTTTCGTTTTTTGGACTAAAAATCACGACATCACTGCCCTGGCTCAGCATTTCGCGCGGAATACCATCAAGCACAACAACCCGGGCGTATTCCCCTTGCCCATAGTTCATATGGGTCACTTGGACAGATTTAACGTTTTCGCCCGACTGATAGACAAAAACCCCTTTGTAGCTGAGGTCATGTGCGGCTTGTGCGGCTTTCTGCAACACCTGCCATGGGTCTTCCTGTTCTGCATGTACAATCGCAATCGGAGCTGCCAGCAGGCACGCCAGCAAAAAACGCTTCATCTAGCCACTACTCCGAATAATTTGCAGGCTGAATGTAATACGCGGAATTACTGGACGCTAGGGATTGATGTGCCAGCAAGTAATCTGCAGGCAGGCTTTGTGCAATTTCCATCGGGGAGCTACCGTCGTCCACACTGGTCTGCACTTGCTGCTGCAACACCACCCAACCGACAAAAGCCACAGCGGCCACTGAAGCGGCTACCGACCAGATACGCCCACTCTTGAATATGGATTGCTTGCGCCTTGCAGCGGGCACCAACAGTGCCGGCTCGGCATCCAGTTGCGCCATCAGGCGTTCTGTAAAATCTGCCTTGAATACTGGGTTACCACGCATTGCATCACCAATCAGATGGTAAGTTGCCCAAGCTTCACTAGATTCACCACCCGACTTCAAAGTCGTATACAGGTACTCTGCATCCTCAAGCGCCAGATCTGCATCTATCAGCGCTGAAATTTGACTTTTCATTACCATCTCCTGTTTTCGGGGGTGTCCAGCAAAGGACGCAACTTTTGAGCAATCGTTTCACGTGCCCGGAAAATACGTGATCGTACAGTACCAATCGGGCAATCCATCATGGTGGCAATTTCTTCGTAACTCAAACCTTCAATCTCACGAAGAGTAATGGCGGTTCTTAATTCTTCAGGCAATGCAGCCACGGTATCGTTCACTGTACGGGCAATTTCTTTGCCCATTAACTCAGTTTCAGGCGTGTCCATGGTGCGCAACTCGTTACCATCTTCAAAATTCTCGGCATCTTCAATTTCAATATCACCGGTTGCCTGCGGCCTACGGCCCATTGCAACCAAGTAATTCTTGGCCGTATTGATGCCAATCCGATACAGCCATGTATAAAAAGCACTATCTCCGCGGAAGCTGGGCAGGGCGCGATAAGCCTTGATAAAAGACTCCTGCACCACATCCTCAACTTCTGCCGGATCACGAATCAGTCGTGACAATAAACGCCCCAGCTTACGCTGATACTTATCAACCAACAGGCCAAACGCACGTTTATCACCACCTTGAGCGCGCTCTACCAATTGCTGGTCTATTTCCCGGTTACCCACCGGCGGGGTAGCTGCCATAGAGGCTTTGCTCCCTGTCTGTATTTTATTGACAGTCGGAGTATACCCTCGCACCGTTGTATCAACGAAGCCCAAGCGCGAAAATTCTTCAAAATTATTTGTCTTAATCATAGCCTTCCCTTTAGCTCTTCATGACTAGCTTAGAGGTAGAGACAACGATACACTCGTGAAAGTTCATCAATCTCAAGGTTCATATGCAGCAATACGATGTCCTCATTATCGGCAGTGGTCTGGCTGGGCTCACACTTGCCCTCAAGGTGGGAGCAGACAAAAAGGTTTGCCTGATCAGCAAGCGCAGCATTAATGATGGCTCAAGTAATTGGGCACAAGGCGGTATTGCCGCCGTATTGACCGATGATGACTCAACTGAGGCGCATATTCAAGATACCCTGATTGCTGGTGCGGGTTTATGTGATGCCGCTGTCACCCGGCTAGTAGCAGAACACGGGCGAGAAACCGTGGAATGGTTGATTGAGGAAGGTGTGCCGTTTACACGTGAGGATGACAACAGTGGCTTCCACCTAACTCGCGAAGGCGGCCACAGCCACCGCCGGATTATCCATGCGGCAGATGCCACCGGGCATGCTGTGCAGAAAACCCTGGCAGAGAAAGTCTATCAGCATCCTAATATCACGGTACTAGAAGAGCATATTGCGGTCGATTTGATTACCGCAGGCAAGGTGAACATGGAAGGCAGCGCCTGCCTGGGCGCTTATGTGCTGGATAACACCACCGGCAAAGTCCTCACCATCAGTGCCCAGTACACCATTCTGGCCACAGGCGGGGCAGGCAAAGTGTATTTGTACACGACCAACCCCGATGTTTCTTCCGGCGATGGAGTTGCCATGGGCTGGCGCGCAGGTTGCCGTATTGCCAATATGGAATTCATCCAGTTCCATCCCACTTGCCTGTACCATCCCGAAGCCAAATCATTCCTCATTACCGAGGCAGTGCGTGGCGAAGGTGGCATACTGAAGTTACCAGACGGATCACGCTTTATGATCTGGCATGATGAACGCGCAGAACTTGCACCACGTGACATCGTCGCTAGGGCTATCGACTTTGAAATGAAGAAACGCGGCCTGGATTGCGTTTATCTGGATATCTCGCACAAACCCGCTGATTTCATACTTTCACACTTTCCCACCATCTACCGCCGCTGCTTTGAGTTGGGCATAGACATCACTCGTGAGCCGATCCCTGTCGTGCCCGCAGCGCACTATAGCTGCGGGGGGATCATGACTGACCATATAGGCCGCACGGATATCCCACGCCTGTATGCCATAGGCGAAACCGCCTGTACCGGCTTGCATGGTGCCAATCGGTTAGCCAGCAACTCCTTGCTGGAATGCCTGGTATTTGGCCAAGCCGTCGCCAAAGACATACTAGAACAGCCTCAATTTCCAGCGGTAGACTTGCCCTATTGGGATGAAAGCCGCGTCACGGATGCCGATGAAGAGATCATCATCACGCACAACTGGAGTGAGCTCCGGCGCACCATGTGGAACTACGTAGGCATCGTCCGCACCAACAAACGCCTGACGCGCGCCATGCATCGCATTCATTTATTGAGAGATGAAGTTCATGAGTTTTATAGCAATTTCAGAATCAGTAACAATCTGATCGAGCTACGTAACCTGTTGCAGGTGGCAGAGCTTATCGTCAAGAGTGCAATGGATCGCAAGGAAAGCCGCGGGCTGCACTTTAGTAAAGACTATCCCGACCTCGCTGATGAAGCAGTTCCTACAGTATTGGAACCATCGAACTACTATAGCCTGCTGGACAGCCATCATGGTCACGAACATGACGATGTCGCTCATGCCAACCCAGTATCTATTCCGTAAACCTGTCCATCCAACCTGACGGTCCCGTGATAGCGCTTTCAACGCGCTACTGCGGGACATCACCATACATTACATTCATAAACAATAAGCTCAATATCGCCTGATCACAGGCGCTCATTACCTACCTTTCCGCCCGCAAGCATGGCCCATAGTATCTTTGCCAGAAAAATTAACTTCATTTAACAAATGTAAAAATTCCCATACAAAAATGATATTGATAATCATTACTATATTGTATACATTCACGCTCACATCTTGATGCCACTAATGCCAACAGGTTGATTTTACAGTCTGTTTTCTACTTCATACCCTGGCTCAAGAAGCATATACCCCTTAATACCTGCTGATTACAGAAAGGTTTCAAACAGAGATGCAACCCACTCCCCTTGCTAGGCTGGCCTTATTGACTAGCCTTGGCTTCACAGTACATGGCGCATTTGCCGATACTTCTGCTGCAGGCACGCAAACACCACAACTAGAAGAAATCACGGTCAAGACCAGTGCTGATGTTGTTTCTCCTTATCAAACAGTTATCTCCAACACGGCCACCAAGCTTGATGCACCGCTCCGGGATATTCCACAAACCATCAATGTCGTTCCCAACCAACTGATCCGTGACCAGAGTGCACAATCAATGCAGGATGTCCTGCGCAATGTGCCAGGCATCGGCTTCAGCAATGGCGATGGTCAACGCGACCAGGTCAATATCCGTGGATTCAGCGCGATTGCAGATCAATTTGTTGATGGCATCCGTGACGATGCGCTCTACTTCCGTGACTTGGCGAATGTGGAGCAGGTAGAAGTGCTGAAAGGCCCTGCCGCCGTACTGTATGGCCGAGGCTCATCAGGCGGCATTATCAACCGCATCACCAAGAAACCGGTCGACAAGGCCATGGCTAACCTGACCATGACGCTGGGTAGCTATGACTCACAGCGTTATGAAGCCGACGTTAATCAACCACTTGCTGATAATGTGGGTTTCCGCATCAATGCCGCACGCCAAAAAGCCGATGGTTTTCGCCAGCAAAACTTTATTGATCGGGAGTTCATAGCGCCGTCGCTCCAGCTAGATATCAGTGAAAAATCCCGCCTGCTGCTGCAGGCAGAGTATCTGGATGACCGCAGACTCAATGATTTTGGCATCCCTGCAGTCAATGGCAGACCTGCCCGTGTGTCCATCAAGACCTATTACGGATCATCGGATGGCCGTCACGATGATTACGTACAGAGCCGTGTCAGCGCTGGCACTATCGTGTTTGAGCATAGCTTCAATGACGATGTAAAGCTGCGTAATGCATTTCGTGCCTACTCTTACGACCTGGATCGTAACAACACCGTTGTTACGCGGGTTAACACCAGCACAGCCAACCCGGTTCTGTCGCGCCGTTATAGCACAGTACAACGCCAGGAAGATGGCTACTTCAACCAGACAGATCTCAGTATCAAAGCTAAGGGCTGGGGACTAGAGCATGCCTTGTTATTCGGGATGGAAATCGGTGAGCAAGTCAAGGATGCCTTCTCCGGCGACTTCACTGCGCCGAGCAATATCACACTTTACAACTCTGTGCTGACTGACTCGGTACGCTCAGCAATACTCAGCGGCATTTCCGATTCCACAGGCACCAGCAAGACAACAGGCTTATACATGCAGGATCTGGTCAGCCTGACCGAGCACTGGAAAGCCTTGCTGGGTGTGCGCTTTGATCGATTCAACCAACGTTCTGAAGATAACCGCTCGCCCGCCAAGGTCAGCCGCATTGACGAAGAGTGGAGTCCGCGTGCTGGCTTGGTCTATCAACCTACCGATACCATCAGCATTTATGGCTCTTACAGCAAATCATTCCAGCCATCACAGGAAAACTTCAACTTGGGATTCAGCAACAACGCGGCACAACTTGCTCCGGAAAAAACCACCAATTACGAGATTGGTGCAAAGCTGGACTGGCTGGAAGGCAAACTCTCGACCATGGTGTCACTGTTCAGCCTAGAACGGACAAATATTAAAAGTACTGACCCCACCAATGGCAACCTCCAGATCCCCATTGGAGAACAACGTACTAACGGACTTGAACTATCTGCCATGGGTCGCCTGGCTGATCATTGGGACATCAGTGCGGGCTACGCTTACATGGATGCAGAGATCACCAAATCACCATCACTGGCGAGTGTGCCGATTGGCCCAAGTACCTATCGTGTCGCGATTGAAGGCAATCAACCAGGCCTGACGCCACGTCACAGTGCCAATCTGTGGCTATCTCACCGATTTGGTAATGGTTTTGGCATAGGTGGTGGAGCCGTACTGATGGGTGAGCAATACACCTCCGTCAGCAATGCGGTCAAACTACCCGGATATACTCGTTTTGACGCCAGCGCCTACTATGAAACCGCGCATTATGATCTGCGCCTGACCGTCAACAACCTCATGGACAAAGAATATTTCATTTCAGCCCACGGCGGTGCCGATCTTTATAACACCCCAGGTGCCCCGCGCAGTGCCTGGCTAAGCCTGACACTCAAACTTTAAACAGAGTAGCCATCAAGCCAGACCAGCGCCCAGGGCTGGCTTGATGATTTTCCCTTTTAGATAATCACTCATTGCGTTGACTGTATGTCCACTATAAAATGAGAATAATTCTTATTATTTTTACTCTATCTTTTCATGCTTGGCTCAGCGCATTCCCACCAGATTATTTCCACGCTCTATACCAATCATTACGCTTGGCTACAAAGCTGGTTGCGAAAAAAACTAGGTACGTCGCATGAAGCAGCCGACCTCGCCCAAGACACGTTTCTGCGACTAATCAACAAGGATCGCGAACTACAATCCTTGCGCGAACCCAAAGCTTACCTCACGACTGTTGCTCATGGCTTATTAGTAAACCACTGGCGACGTCAGGCCATTGAACATGCTTATTTAGAGGCATTAAGCGCGCTACCAGAACCCATGGCCCAATCACCGGAAGAAAAAACCTTGATTCTGGAAATACTGGAGCAGATTGCCACACTGCTAGATGGCTTATCCATCAGAACTCAGCAGATATTTCTACTCTCGCAACTGGATGGACTGACTTATCCGCAGATTGCCAAAGAGATGGGATTAACCGTCAATGTAGTCCAGAAAGCCATGACCAAGGCGATGACACATTGCTATGAAGTGTTGTACGCCTGAGTCATTATGTAATGGCAAATAACATTAAACCAACGACCACCAAACAGGCCATTCACTGGTTCGTTCGATCCGTCTCTGGCACCATGTCCGATCAAGAGCAAGAGGAACGAGATCAGTGGCTAGATGCTAATCCTGAACATGCACAGGCCTGGCAGCGCATGCAAGGTATCAGTAGTCAGTTGCAACCATCCGAAGCTAGTCAATCGCCCCTCATCCGCTCAACCTTGGTCAGCAGCGCAAACATGCAGCGACGACGCCTGCTTAAAGGGCTGGCATGGACAAGCTCGCTGCTCACATCTGGCTGGATAGCCAAGGATCAACCTTTTGTACTTCGCCATATTGCAGACTTCTCCACATCCACTGGTGAGCAGCATGAGGTGACCTTGGCTGATGGCACCCACATCATCATGGATACCAACACCATGCTCAATATAGCGTTTAACGATCAACAACGACACATCAAGCTGATCAGTGGCCAAATCATGATTGCCACCGCAAAAGACCCTGCCATGCGTCCATTGATTGTCAGCACAGAAGACGGCAGCCTCAAACCTGTAGGAACACGCTTCAGCGTCAGGCGTGATGAAAGCGACAAAGTCACCAGGCTCATTGTTACCGCTGGTGCTGTGGAAATGCGTCCTGCCAAAAATCCAAACACTGTAGTGACAGTCTATGCCGGACAACAGTCCTATTTTGACAGCATGCATGTTGCTGCAATCAGCTCTGCCCATGAGGTCGACACAGCCTGGACCAAAGGCATGCTAAGTGCAGAAAGAATGCGGTTAAGCGACTTCCTCAATGAACTTGCTCGTTATCGTACAGGCTGGCTGCATTGCAGCCCCGAAGCGGCAGATATTTTAGTCACCGGCACTTACCCCCTGCATGCTCGGGATGCAACAGACCACATCCTCAACGCCTTACAGGAAACACTCCCCATCAAGCTTAACTTCCGTACTCGTTATTGGATCACTGTAGGCAAAGCCTGACGAGAGCTCGCAAAAATAATTCACATCTTTAGGCAGTTTTTTTATTCTGCGCTGGCATACCCCATAGAGGCAGTCAATTCACATCATCAATGCGATGTTCTGCCGACAATCATCAGATTAAAGGGGATTCCATGAAACAAAATGGCCACAGTGCCGCAGAAATATCCATTTCTGCCTTCTGCCAACAACCTGTTGTCAAAGCGATGTTTTGCCTGACTATCGGCATCGCCAGTCTACCATTACCACAACCAGTCATGGCTGCTGAAGCCGTTAGTCAGCAAAAACACACATTAACTATCAATGCTGGCTCTCTTGATCAAGCCTTGAGAGCATTTGGCACCCAGACCGGTATTCTCATTTCAGTCAATGCAGCACTCACCAACAACCTGACTTCCCAAGGTCTTAAGGGCGAATATACCGTAACAGAAGCCTTTAACCTGCTATTAGCAGGCACAGGCCTGGCACCGACTCGCAAAGATGGAAGCCAAACCTATACACTGCAAAAAATCCCGGCAGAGAAGCTGGAAAAGCATTCCAGCCAGTCTTTACCTGAAGTCAATGTCGTCAGTACTCGTGAAAACGCTTGGGGGCCTATAGACGGCTATGTGGCAAGAAAAAGTGCCAGTGCCAGCAAGATGGATACCAATCTGAAGGAAACGCCGCAAATCGTCTCGGTCATTGGTGCTGAGCAAATCCGTGACCAGGCTATTTCCAGCGTGACTGAAGCAGTACGCTATTCAGCTGGGGTGCGTGCCTGGGATTATGCAACAACTGATGATGACATAGCAGTGCGAGGCTTCTATCTCACGGGTACTGGCTTATATCGCGACGGCATGCGTCTAATCCACAATGGCTTTATGTCCAATATTGAACCGTATGGTATGGAAAAGCTGGAAGTGGTGCATGGTCCAGCCTCAGTATTGTATGGTCAAGCGGCTCCAGGAGGATTGCTCAACGCAGTGACAAAACGCCCACGCGCTGATATGCGTAATGAGGTAGGCATAGAACTTGGCAGTTTTGGACGCAAGCAGGCCAAGCTCGATGTGGGTGGACAACTCGACCAGGATGGTCATGTGCTCGCCCGCCTGACCGTATTGCAACGTGAATCCGGCACCCAATGGAAATATCAGGACAATGACCGTCTGTACATCGCGCCCTCTCTCACCTTCCAGAATGAAAGTACCCGATTGACATTGTTGGCGCAGTACCAACAGGACGACCTGGGCTTTGTCATTCCCTATTACCGCCATACACCCACTGGAAAATCAAAGGACAATATCAATATAAATGGCCCACATTCGGGCCATAAGAAAGAGAGTGCGTCTTTCGGTTACCTGTTTGAACATGACTTCAATGAAACTTTCAGTGTACGCCATAACCTGCGTTATCTAGATGGCAGCAATGATCGAAGGGAAATGCGCAATCGTGGCTTAAGAGCTGATGGTCGAAGCGTTACCCGTTTAGCGATGTATCGGCCTGACTCAGAACAAACCTGGGTAGTAGACAACCAGGTTGAAGCTCGTTTTAACACTGGTAGTATTTCGCACAAAACTATCATTGGCTTAGATTATTATCGGTCAAAACTGAATTTACCTATTTACTCTCTCAATGGGGCAGTAGCACCGCTTGACTTGCTAACACCTGGCTATGAGGTACCTGATTGGGGCAATAATTTCCTGTCAGATGATACTCGTGCGGAAAATCTTCAGATTGGATATTACCTGCAAGATCAGATTCACTTTGGCAAGCATTGGGTACTTAGTCTTGGCGCACGTTATGATAATGCAGACACTGACTCCCTATACAGGGTACGTGCCAACGCTAATGCCCCGTTGACGACTACACGCCACCAGCGTAGCGATCACGACTTGACCGGACGTATCGGACTAATCTATCTGGCTGATAACGGTTTAGCTCCATACATCAGCTATAACACGTCATTTCAGCCCCCAATATCAACCACAACCACCGTGGATTATTACGGTAATGTATTTGAGCCAGAAAAGGGAAAGCAGTTAGAGTTAGGCTTACGCTACATGCCTGATGGGGCGCCATATAGCATTACAGCTGCGGTGTACGAACTCACAAAGACTAATGTCCGTACTATTTCTCCTCTAGACTCTAGAAGAGAAGTGCAAACTGGCGAAGTGCGTTCTCGCGGGTTTGAGCTTGAAGGGGCGGCCAATTTGGGGAGTGGCTACTCAATGTTAGGTAGCTATACCTTTATAGATACCGAAATTATCAAGAGCAACCAGCCATGGGAAGTAGGTAGTGCATTTGCTGCGGCACCCAGGCATGTCGCCTCTATTTGGGGAAAATACCAGCAAGGCAGCTTTTCTGCGGGGCTGGGTGTAAGGCATGTAGGGACTGCACTGGGCGCGCTTCCATTGGAGGGTATAGAAACCCCGAAAAATGATCGCTACACCCTACTTGATGCAATGGCAGCCTATGACTTTTCTCATCATTGGAGATTGGCGGTCAACGCAAGCAACCTGACAGACAAGGAATACCTGACCCAATGTAACAATGTCCGCGGTACCGGTGAGTTCTGCATCCTCGGTTACGGTCGCGACATTCGCGCTTCAGTCACTTACGTCTGGTAAATATCAGCGCCAGGCTCATGGTCTGGCGCTATCCTCAAAAATTCAATGCAAGTTGTTTCATCATCATTCGAAATGATCATTATCCCGTCTCATCTTGAAAGCAGACACTATGCGCTAGCCTTAGCCTGCATGCAGGCAATATAAGCCTCAGCATCAGGGGATCCGCCATGGCGCTGGGCTTGCCAGATGGTCTCTGCCAGGCAGTCCATCAGGTCATGTTGTGCCTGGTAGGCATCATCATATTTGTGCCATAGCGCATGATAAGCCGCCTTGATGCCGGGTGGCTGATCAATGGCCACCTGTTCGAGAATGGAAAGATGCAGACTCATATGCAGGAAGGGATTGGTTTCCCCCATTTCCGGGAAATAAGCTTGCTCTTTATACGTGTCAGGCGCATTCAAGACATAGTGGTATTCAGGATGCATTTGCATCACTTCCACCGCCAGTTTTTCCAGTTCGGTCAATACAGCGTGTTGCTGAAACTTGGCCCAGGCATCAAAAAAGAATTGACGCACCTGATCCCGGCTGGGATTAAATAAACTCACGCTAGACTGCCCTTACCTGCATGACCTGCGGTGCAAAACCATGGTTCAGCGGGCCTACACCTGCCCCAGTGCTAACATGGGAACCAGCATACAGTGCAGAGCGGACGTAAATTCGTGCCGCCTGGACCGCATCCGCCAGACTAAAACCTAATGCGAGGTAAGCAGCGATGGCAGATGAGAGAGTACATCCTGTGCCATGCAGGTTATGGGTGGAAATACGTAATGAATGCAGTTTGAGTAACTCGGTCAACGCTCCAGATGAGCTGGCCTGGGCCAGAATATCGACTACATCATGGCCCGGCAAATGCCCGCCTTTGAGCAGGATGGCATGCGCTCCTTGCTGCAATAATTGCTGCGCCGCCTGCTCCAGCTCATCAGTCTCGGTCAATGGACGTCCCAGCAATAACGCGGCCTCGTCCAGATTGGGTGTGACGACCAATGCACGGGGGAAGAGTTTTTCCACCAACACAGCCACCGCTTCATCAGAAATCAACTTGGCCCCGTTGGCGGCTACCATCACCGGATCCAGTACCACTTGCGTCAGTTGATGTGCATCCAGTGCCGCTGCCACGGTTTCTACGATTTCTGGCGAATGCAGCATGCCTATTTTCACGGCATCCACACCAATGTCTTCTACCACGGCATCTATCTGGTCACGCAACATTTGCGGTGGCACGCTATGAATGGCACGCACGCCTTGTGTATTCTGCGCCGTCAGGGCAGTAATCGCCGTCATGCCATAACAGCCCAGCGCCGAAAAAGTCTTGAGATCCGCCTGAATACCAGCACCACCGCTACTATCAGAGCCCGCGATCGACAATACACGCGGATAGCGGTTGATGGATGATGGAAATGCTTGCTCGCTCATGTCTGCCCTTCATTGGCAAATAATCCTAAAACCACAGAATACTGCAATAACTCATTACGCCCGAACATTGGCGCAATTTCTCCATTGCCGTAAAAACCGATAAATGGCATGGCAGGATAATACTGCTTGAGCAATTCGATATCCCGATCAATGCCACCATAAAAATATGGACCGCGCCCCATGCAGGAAAACAACAGGCCAAACACTGGCGAACCAGGCAAACTGGCACTAATGGCTTCAATCTGCTCACTCAAATTGTCTTGTGCCGCCTCTGTATCACGCAGCCCCCAAGCAAGCCACTGCCCTGCTGCAACCTGTTTTGATACGGTAACCGACTGTTCAGCAAGATTGCCACTAATGAGCGAGGCCATGGTGTAATCGCCCAGCTCAAGCTGTTCCCGACTATTGGCAAACACTGCCATCAGCTTGTGATAAGGCAGGCCCTGGCCTTCAATCGAAGCATCAGCCTCATGCGCCTGCTGCAATCCAGCAAGCGCCGGTTTTCCTGCCAATGCCTTGACGTCATGACCACTGGCAGTACTCACCTGCTGAGGTTTGGTCAGCAACTTGAGCCCATGTGCAGCCGCCACGGAGCCGGTAACGCCCTGCAAGGCCACCTCACAATATCCACGCACTGTGCCTTTGCCATTCTCCCAGACCGAAAACGGGCCTTGACCGGTCACATCGCCGGAAACCCCACCAAACCGCATCCCTGGCAGTTGTAACCAGGTGGTATTGACCGCATTGGGTGCGGTCAGTGTCAATAACCACTGTGCTTGATTGGGCGCTGCCATATATTGCAGAGAGGCTCCCTCACCCAATACCAACACGGCCACAGCTGGCACATCCAACGCCCAATCCTGATCGGTAAAAATACCCGTAGCAGAACAACCGACCACTTGTGTTGTGCTTGCAGCCGCTGCCGCAGCACGGATAGCGGGCAAGGGATTATCAGCAAAATCCTCGGTGAGAAATAACAATACGCTGCTTGCAATCTGCAAGCCTGCGGCATCAAGCGCCAACTTGACCGCCTCAGCCGCCAATTCAGGCACTGCCTGCCGCCCACGGACAAATCCTGTCCCTACTTTCAAGCAAGCATCTCCAAGTTATTGACCGTAGGCTTGGCCTTGAACTCACATAAGTCATAGATCACGCATTCTTCGCACTTGGGTTTGCGCGCCACACAGACATAGCGGCCATGCAAAATCAATAAATGATGGGCATCCTGCATATACTCCTTGGGCACCGCCTTCATCAGCTTGGTTTCCACTTCCAGCGGCGTCTTGCCCGGGGCAAGGCCAATACGGTTACCCAAGCGAAAAATATGCGTATCGACCGCAATGGTCGGCTGACCAAACGCGGTATTGAGAATCACATTGGCTGTCTTGCGCCCTACTCCAGGCAGACTTTCCAGGGCCTCCCGCGTATTGGGCACTTCACCTCCATAGCTTTCCACCAGCATATGGCAGGTGGCAATCACATTCTTGGCCTTGCTGCGAAACAGGCCTATGGTCTTGATATAGCGTTCCAGCCCTTCAACACCCAGATCAGCAATAGCCTGTGGCGTATTGGCGACCGGAAACAACTTGGCAGTGGCAATATTCACGCCCTTGTCTGTTGCCTGGGCAGAGAGAATCACGGCAATCAGCAACTCAAACGTACTATGGTGAACCAATTCTGTTTGCGGATTGGGGATAGCGATACTCAACCTGCGGAATATCTCGTGCCGTTTTTCTGCATTCATTGATTATTCATATCCTGAGTAACTACTGGCATTGCTGGCTGCTTTATGGCCTTGGCTCTGGCCATGGCGGCTGCAATCGCAGCCTTCCTGGCATCCACATCAGCCTGAGGGCCAGGGTCCATCTTTACTGGTGTCCGCTCACTAGCTTGCCGCGCCAATCGTGCCACATGCCTTTTACGTGCTGCATCGGCCACTTTGCGTGCAGGGCTATCCATCTGCGTGTAATTCCATTCCTGCACCGACAAAGGCTGCATGCTGATACAGTCCACCGGGCAAGGCGCAACACACAATTCGCATCCGGTGCACTCTGAAGCAATCACGGTATGCATCTGTCTTGCAGCGCCCAGAATGGCATCGACCGGACAAGCCTTGATGCATAGCGTGCAACCTATACATACATCCTCATCAATTACTGCCAGCATCTTGGGGCCAAATGCACCATGCTCATTGTTAAGGGGCTGATAGGGAGTGTTTAATATCGAGGCCAAGGCATGTATTCCAGCCTCGCCACCTGGCGGGCACTGGTTAATCGCCGCATGCCCACCAGCCAGCGCCTCGGCATAAGGGCGACAACCAGCGTAACCGCACTGCGTACACTGTGTTTGCGGCAGCACGGCATCAATACGGTCAATAAGCGTGGTGATTTCCCTCAAGTCATGCACTTTCATCATCAAGGTTGAAATTATACCTGCCTGCCAAGCGGCGTCAGCTTTTCCAGGTACCATCCCGTCATAAATTCTAAGGCAGCCCCATGGCCATCGGGCACCGCATTGAATCTATGAGACGTAATCAAAGGCTTCAACTTCTCACCCATTCAATATTTTAGGCTGCAAGAACATCAACAGGGCTCACTCTCAACGGGCTTTTACAAAATGAATGCGGCCTTTTTACCTGCAGCACAACGCTTGATGCAGGGTATAATTCCTGCATACTCACAACCCTAGCAGCAGCATGGCACTGATCCGCCAAGAAGACTTTATCAGCAGCATCCACCAGGCTTTGCAATACATTGCCTGCTATCATGCGCCCGACTTTCTGCACGCCATGCATCAGGCTTGGCAGCGAGAACCCTCACCTGCCGCGCGTGACGCCATCGGCCAGATTTTGATTAACTCCTATTTGTGTGCCAACGGACATCGCCCGCTTTGTCAGGACACCGGTATTGTCGTGGCCTTTATCCAGGTGGGCATGAGTGTGCAATGGCAGGCTGAGCTGAGCCTGCAACAGATGGTGGATGAAGGCGTGCGTCTGGCATATATGGATGCAGATAACCGCCTGCGCGCCTCGATTGTAAGCGACCCTGCAGGCAAACGCCTCAACACTAGAGACAACACGCCCTCAGTGGTACACGTAGAAATGGTGCCTGGCAACACAGTAGAAATTCATATTGCGGCCAAGGGTGGTGGTTCAGAAAACAAATCCAAGCTGGCCATGCTGGAACCCTCTGACAGCATTGTGGACTGGGTTTTGCAAGTGGTGCCGGAAATGGGTGCAGGCTGGTGCCCGCCAGGCGTGCTGGGGATAGGCATTGGTGGCACAGCTGAAAAAGCCGTTTTACTCGCTAAACAATCATTATTTTCAGCCATTGATATTCAAACCTTGCAGGCACGTGGCCCGCAAACACGTGCGGAAGAGTTACGGCTGGAAATCTACGAAAAGGTCAATCGCCTGGGCATAGGTGCACAGGGACTAGGCGGCCTCACCACCGTGCTTGACGTCAAGATTCTGGAAGCGCCGACTCACGCTACATCATTACCTGTTGCCATCATCCCCAATTGTGCCGCCACGCGTCACGTACATTTCACGCTAGATGGCAGCGGCCCTGCACAACTGCCAGTCCCCAAACTGGAGGATTGGCCACAGGTTGCACTGGATGCCAGTACGCCCATGCGTCGAGTCAATCTGGACACCTTAAGCAAGGCTGACATCACGGATTGGCAACCGGGCGAAAAGCTGCTGCTCTCTGGCAAACTGCTCACTGGCCGGGACGCCGCGCACAAACGCATTGTGGACTTGATTGCCCGTGGAGATGCTATGCCGGAAGGGCTGGATTTCACCAACCGCTTTATCTATTACGTTGGCCCGGTAGATCCGGTAGGGGAAGAAATTATAGGCCCAGCTGGACCGACCACCGCTACCCGCATGGATAGATTCACTGACACCATGCTGACCAGGACCGGCCTGCTTGGGATGATAGGCAAGGCAGAACGTGGAGAGTTGACGGTCAATGCCATACGCCAGCATCAATCAGTTTACTTGATTGCTATTGGTGGGGCGGCCTACCTTATTTCCCAGGCCATCAAGGCATCCCGGGTTGTAGCCTTTCCGGAACTGGGCATGGAAGCCATTTACGAATTTACGGTAGAAGATATGCCTGTCACTGTAGCCGTAGACAGTCAAGGCCATTCAGTGCATGAGTCAGGCCCTGCCGAATGGCGGCCACGGATCGCTGATATCCCCATATTCAGTCACTAAGGAACGTGAATGGCCAAGTTGTTTACCCCCATTACCCTGCGCAAAACCGAGATCAAGAACCGCATTTTTGTTGCTCCCATGTGTCAGTACTCTGCAGTGAATGGCATCGCCAATCATTGGCATCTGGTGCACTTGGGCAGCTTGGCAGTCGGTGGTGCGGGCCTGGTGATGATAGAAGCCACTGCCATATCGCCTGAAGGGCGCATCACCCCTTCCTGTCTGGGGCTATGGTCAGAAGAACATGCACAGGCACTGCAGCCTATCGTGCAGTTTATCCGGGAACAAGGGGCCACCCCAGCCATCCAGATCGCCCACGCAGGCCGCAAGGCTTCATGCGATGTACCCTGGCGTGAAAGCAAATTCCTAACTAAAGAACAAGGCGGATGGCAGACCGTTGCACCTTCTGCCATTCCGCTCACCTCCAAGCATGCCACTCCGGTTGAGCTGAGTCATACCGATATCCAGGCAATTGCTGCACAGTTTAGGGCAACGGCAGAACACGCACTCGCGATTGGTTTTGAAGTACTGGAACTTCATTGCGCTCATGGTTATCTATTGCATGAATTCCTCTCGCCGCTTTCCAACCAGCGCCAGGATGAATATGGTGGCAGCCTTGAAAACCGTTGCCGCCTCGTATTGCAGATTGCCAAGGATCTCCGCGCCTTCTGGCCACAGGACAAGCCGATGTTTGTACGTATTTCTGCGACAGACTGGGTCGAAGGTGGCTGGGATATAGAGCAATCCATACAGCTGGCAAAATGGTTGAAAGCACTTGGCATAGACCTTATCGATTGCTCCAGTGGCGGCTTGATCCTGGATGCCAAAATACCGGCTGGTCCTGGTTATCAAACGGTATTTGCCGAGCGTATCCGCAACGAAGCAGGAATAGCCAGCGGTGCTGTGGGCATCATCACCTCAGCATTGCAGGCAGAGCATATCCTGGCGACCGGGCAGGCAGATGTCATCCTGCTGGCACGTATATTATTAAGTGATCCGCACTGGCCGTTGCATGCAGCCAAGGAATTACATGTAGATTTAACCTGGCCGGAGCAATATGTTCGGGCCAAGCACCTATAAGGAAAACAGAATGAAATGGACTGATAGTCAGCGCATTGCTGAAGAGCTATTTGATCAACACCCTGATGTGGATCCCAAAACCATCCGTTTTACCGACCTCTATGACTGGATACTGAAGCTGGAAGGCTTTAATGACGACCCCAGCAAGTGCGGTGAGAAAATCCTGGAAGCCATACAACTGGCCTGGATAGAAGAAGCAGAATAAAAACACCCGTGCCACAACAATCCAATTTGAATACACCAAGATTGAAGTAAAAGTTTAAATAAAGGGAAGCTCCATGATTGCGCCAAAAGAAATATTCAAAGCCTACGATATCCGCGGCATCGTCGGCAAGACTTTAACCCCTGAAGTGGTAGAAGCCATAGGCCAAGCGATAGGAAGTGAAGCAGCCGCCCGCCAGCAAAAAACCATTTGTGTTGGTTATGATGGCCGCCTGTCCGGCCCGGAACTGGCTGCGGCGCTTTCTCGAGGCATACGCAAAAGTGGACTGGATGTGATCAATCTGGGATTGGTTGCCACCCCCATGGTCTATTTTGCTGCCTTTCACCTCAACACGGATTGCGGTGTCATGGTAACGGGCAGTCACAACCCACCAGAATATAATGGCCTGAAAATGGTAGTCGCTGGCGAAACTCTCTCTGGCGATACTATCCAGCGCCTGCGTCAACGTATAGACAGCGATGATTTTGCAAGTGGTAACGGCAGCGAAAGCAGCTTTGACATTGCGCCAGCCTATATAGACCGAATTGCATCCGACATTAAGCTCAAGCGTCCACTCAAGCTGACAGTGGACTGCGGCAACGGCGTCCCTGGCGCATTTGCTGGCAAGCTCTATCGCGCGCTTGGTTGCGAAGTGGAAGAGCTATTCTGCGATGTTGACGGCAACTTCCCTAACCACCACCCGGATCCTTCCGTCCCTGAGAACCTGACTGACCTGATCAACAACGTGACCAGCGGCAGCTCTGAAATCGGCTTTGCATTTGATGGAGATGGTGACCGCCTGGGTGTGGTCACAAAAGACGGCAGCATTATCTACCCTGACCGTCAACTGTTGCTGTTTGCTGAAGACGTACTCAAGCGCAACCCGGGTTCCACTATCATTTACGATGTTAAATCCACGCGTAACCTCGCCCCATGGATCAAGCAACGTGGCGGTAATCCGCTGATGTGGAAAACCGGCCATTCACTGGTCAAGGCCAAGATGAAGGAAACGGGCGCAGCACTGGCAGGTGAAATGAGCGGTCATATTTTCTTCAAGGAGCGCTGGTATGGCTTTGACGATGGCCTGTATTCAGGTGCGCGCTTGCTGGAAATTCTCAGTCAGTTCGACAACCCGTCGGACATCCTCAATGGATTGCCAGACAGCGTGAGTACGCCCGAGCAGCACATCAGCATGCAGGAAGGTGAGCCGCACAAGCTAATTGCGCAGCTACAGACCAGCGCAACTTTTGAAGGTGCGGATGAGGTCATCACCATTGATGGCTTGCGTGTGGAATATCCTGACGGT
This sequence comes from Methylobacillus gramineus, assembly GCF_020532675.1. Lineage (GTDB taxonomy): Bacteria > Pseudomonadota > Gammaproteobacteria > Burkholderiales > Methylophilaceae > Methylobacillus > Methylobacillus gramineus. The sequence goes on from NZ_JAJAVE010000001.1 coordinate 1,364,470, forward strand.
TTTGGCCTCATGCGCCCATCCAACACCACACCAGTGATTGTGCTGCGTTTTGAGGCAGATAACCTCGCTGCCCTCAAGCGCATCCAGGAGCAGTTCCGCCTGGTGATTCTGGCCGCAGCACCAGACGCAAAACTGCCGTTCTGATGTCTGGCGGCAAGATACTCTGGATCGCCGTCTGGCTTGCACTGGCAGGCGGCCTCTACTATCTTGCCGACAGCATGCTGAACCCGAATAAACTGTCGGTGCTAGGAGAAGCCAGTACCGTTACCCTGCAACGCGGACCCGATGGACACTATCGTGCAGAGGCACTGATCAACGGCACCAAGGTGAATGTGTTGGTCGATACCGGCGCAACTGGTGTCGCCATTTCCCAAGACATTGCCGACAAGCTCAATCTGAGCAGCAACCACGCAGTCCGTACCTCCACTGCCAACGGCAACACGGTAAGTTATATGACGAGGCTGAACTCAGTCAAACTGGGTGGGGTTGAAGCAAACAATGTAGCCGCTGTCATTGCGCCCGGCCTCCATGGGGAAGTATTACTGGGAATGTCCTATTTGGGACGCATGGATGTCAGATTGTTTCAGGGAAAAATGACCATCACTCAGGTGGAGTAAATCCACCATCAACATGGGAAGTAATGGCGTGATTGCGATTTAGCTATGCGCAAGCCCACCATTGCTCACGCGTCAATCGATAAAGCACATGTTTCCTCAATGTATCAAGATGCATGACTGTGGGATGGTCGAATGTACCTGGTTGCTGTGACATGCCCAAGCGCTCCATCAGCAGACGTGATCGGTGATTCAGGATTGTCGTAAAAGACACAATCTCGCCTAGCGCCAATTGTTCAAAACCTACCCTTAAAGCAGCCTTTCCTGCCTCAGTCGCATACCCCTGCCCCCAATGGCTTAGCGCCAAACGCCAGCCGATTTCGACACAGGGCGCAAAGGCAATGCAGCCGTGGGCACATGCAAGCCCAGCATGCCGATAAACTCGCCCGAGGACTTCAGCTCCAAGGCCCATAATCCCCAGCCACGTTCAGCGATCAGCCGCTCACAGGTATCAGCCATTTGGTCACTGCACATACTATCAAGCACAGCAGGAAAAAACGCCATCACCTGAGGATCTGCATTCAGCGCCCGGAATGGCACCCGGTCCTCCGGATGCCATTGGCGCAATTTCAGGCGCTGAGTTTCAACTTCAATCACAGAGCAATGCTCATCAAGTGATAACCGTAGGCTGCTCCCGGCCTGTACGCTGCTTGAGCTCGGAAATCTGATGGGCAATCAGGATCATTTCTGCCAGTGCATCCTGGGCATCAAGGCCATGTTTCTCCCTATCAGTCTCAAATGCTTCCAGGTAAATGCGCAGAGTAGCGCCTTCAGTACCGGTGCCGGATAGACGGAACACAATACGCGAACCATCCTCAAACAGGATACGCATCCCTTGCTTATGACTCACACTGCCATCCACAGGATCGGTATAACTAAAATCATCACAGGTTTTGATGGTGTAACGGCCAAACTGCTTGCCCGTCAGTGTAGGAAAACTGCTGCGAATGTGCTCAATCAAGCTATTTGCCGCATCACTTGGCAACTCTTCATAATCATGGCGCGAATACACATTGCGACCAAACTGCACCCAATGCCGCTTCATCAGTGTTTCTACTGGCTGACGCTTGATAGCCAGGATATTGAGCCAGAATAATACTGCCCACAAACCATCCTTTTCGCGTACATGATCTGAACCAGTACCAAAGCTTTCTTCGCCACATAAAGTAACTTTGCCTGCATCCATCAGATTGCCAAAAAATTTCCAGCCTGTTGGTGTTTCAAAACATGGAATCCCCAGTTCTTCAGCCACCCGGTCCACGGCCGCACTGGTGGGCATGGAGCGCGCCACCCCGGCAATACCCTTGGCATAGCCAGGGGCCAGTCTGGCATTGGCTGCAATCAATGCCAGGCTATCAGAAGGTGTCACAAAAAAACGCTTGCCGAGAATCATGTTACGGTCACCATCGCCGTCAGAGGCCGCACCAAAATCAGGGGCGTCTTCACCATACATAATATCCACCAGATCATGGGCATAAGTCAGGTTGGGATCAGGATGCCCACCACCGAAATCCGGCAATGGCACCGCATTGAGCACCGCATTCACATCCGCCCCCAACTGATCGACCAGAATGGCGCGCGCATAAGGGCCGGTGACAGCATGCATCGCATCAAAACTGATGCGAAAACCGCTGGCGAGTAATTGGCGGATTGACTCAAAGTCAAACAACTTCGCCATCAATTCAGCATAGTCGGCCACCGCATCAATCACCTCCACCTTAATCCCCGCCAGATCGCTTTCGCCTATCACATCCAGTGACACGTCAGGCGCATCTACAATCTGGTACTGGCTGATCTGTTTACTCAGGGCAAAAATCTCTTCCGTCACCTTTTCCGGTGCAGGCCCGCCATTGGACGTGTTGTACTTGATGCCAAAATCACCCTGCGGGCCGCCCGGGTTATGGCTGGCAGAAAGAATAATCCCCCCAAAGGTCTGGTATTTACGAATCACACAAGAAGCAGCCGGTGTAGAAAGAATGCCATTTTGCCCCACCAACACTCGACCAAATCCATTGGCAGCTGCCATCTTGATAATGATCTGGATAGCTTCACGGTTATAAAAACGCCCATCTCCCCCTACTACCAGGGTTGCACCTGCGGGGGCGGCAATGGCATCGAAAATACTTTGCACAAAATTCTCAAGGTAATGGGGCTGCTGAAATGCAGTTACGCGCTTGCGTAAACCGGAAGTCCCAGGTTTCTGGTCATTGAAAGGCTTGGTCAATATTGTTTGAATTGTCATTCACGCGCTTTCGATAAAATTCGATAAAAAATGTAACTTACTCGATAAAGTTGTCGGTTTCAAGTTGACACATGCCCTCAATCTCAGCATAATTGCGCCTCTCGATTAGGGGCATTAGCTCAGTTGGTAGAGCAGCGGACTCTTAATCCGTTTGTCGTAGGTTCGACCCCTACATGCCCCACCAAACAGAACAAAGGGTTAGCTTAAAAGCTAACCCTTTTGCATTTCTAGTATGTCACCCCTGACAACTCGCCATAATGTTTTAAATATTTAAAAACCTCTCTAACCTCTAGATTTATCCGCGGATTTATTTCTAGCTGAAGCTCATCTGCATTGCCAATCAATCCGAATCAAGCAATGCTTTGACGTCTATCCACTAAAGATTCATACACATAATTGCGCACAATCAGCTGTTCTGTTGGATCAAACTCTATGAACTCCATACCAATCAAATAGCCTTCGCTATCACCATGAGAATCATCAATAATGTTCCTGATTTTGGCATTCACAGTGATTGAGGATAAATCGTCTTCACTGAACAGTGGTAAGTAAAATGACAAGTTGATCAGATCATCTATATCACCGACCTCACCATCAGTGCTTATCTGGCACCCAGTCGCGCTAAGGTTCACCAAATTGACGGCCTGTTTCTGTGCTTGACTGGCATTGAAAGCAATGTGGCCTCCAATTTCAACCTTGATGCGCATTTCACGCCTAAGCTTTTTAACTTGTATTTTTTTAGGAAAAACTAGGCAAAGACAATTCAGAGGATGATAAAAAGGCTGAATGACGCTGGTGTCAAAAGTGCAAATCATGGTGCCAGAAAAAACCCGTACTGAAATCTTTTCCCCTTCATAAAAACTCAGCCCCACACCTTGTGCACGTGGCAAGCGAAGCAACACGTACTCATTGCTTTCAATCCCGATGAAGGTGGATATATGCTGTGTAGGCGTACGGCCACGATGCGTAAGAAATTGCAATTTTGCACCGAGCTGTAGATTCATGGACTCAAAATCCATCTGTTCTAACGCTGAGGTCTTTTCATTGTTGTCTGGCATGCTGAATACACCATAATTTATTAATTAGTAAGGTACTTAACTACCATTATTCCCTTTTACCACAAATACAACCCACCTTAATACTATTCCGTTACATCAATCATAAAAATACGGTGACTACCGTAATTTCTCTATCCAAAACCACTTAACACATAATACTTTTATGGTTATTTAACCTTTTTTAAAAAAAGGTCTTTACTCTTTTTTATAGAAGCGTAGGATTTGTGCTGAACCGGTGCTCATCATTAAAAAAGGAGGATGTCATGCTAAAGGTGTTATTTGGTTCATGGGTAGGAATTGCCTCAATCTCTACCATTATTCTGACGATTATCGTAATGAGTTATTGGGTAGGGTTTTGTATCCTCAATGCTCGAAAAGAGCATGAACAATCATTGCATTAACCACGCCATACCTGCTATGAAGAGCCTGAAAGCTGCATGCAATGCTGATGGCTTTTCATTCTCAATAGCCCTACTAAAATTAGGTGTTATATCTGAATTTGAGGTATTCTTGCGCTGTTGGTACTTTGTTAACGCTTGACGAGACTGTTTATGAAAGACACTTCCTCTAGCCTTCCCTGGCTAAATCTGCCCAACCTTCCCACTTCCCTCAAAGTCTTATTTGCCGGATATTTGCTAGTCATTGGCGTTGGCCTGTGCATGGCTGGTCTGCAAATCATGCTGACCCATGGCATGGCAGACGGGAAACTCGGCTTATCCAAAGAAGATATTGTTTATAGCTATTACGGTGATCGCAGTGGCAGCAAGCTGGAAAGCAAACTCAATGGCTCGATGAAAGACAATGCACCGCCCGCAGTCAGGCTGGACATCATTAAATGGGCGCGCGCAGGTGCACCAGAAACCGAATGGGAGAACCACTTTAAAGGAGTGTTTGCCCAACACTGTGTAATGTGTCACAGCAATATTCCTGGCATCCCCAATTTCACGAAATTTGATGAAGTGAAAAAGGCTGCAGCCATCAATGAAGGTGCCAGCGTGCAAAGCCTCACCCGCGTTTCGCACATACACTTGTTTGGTATCAGCTTTATTTTCTTCTTTATGGCATTCATTTTCAGTTTTGCAGTGAATGTGCCTCGTATCCTGAAAATCCTGGCGATTGCCTTCCCATTTGCGTTCCTGATCCTGGACGTACTGTCCTGGTGGCTAACCAAACTGAATCCTGGTTTTGCATGGCTGACGATTATTGGTGGTGTGGGCTATAGCATTGCATCCACTTTTATGTGGTGCACCAGCATGTACCAGATGCTGATTCTTTCGAGGAATGGCAAGGTATATGGCAATGCATGGGAAGCTGATTTGAAGCCTTGATCCAACTGCCATCATGCAGCGGTACCCTACACGGAGGCTCAGGCCTCCGTTGTTTTTTAAGATATCGGCACAAGCTTTGCTTGATATCCACCATCTCTTACCCCCCCGAGGAGAATTTACGATGGATACGTCTTCTGTTAATGCAGTCCTGTTTGATCTGGATGGTGTACTACATATCGGCAATAGTCCCATAGTCGGCGCTATTGAAACCGTTGATCTGTTGAGGGTGCGAGGCATTAGTTGCCGCTTCCTCACTAACACCAGCACTCTCTCGCGCAAGTCCATGCAGCAGAAAATCATGGGCATGGGGTTTTATGTCTCGCCTGAAGAAATCATCAGCGCACCAGAAGCAGCACTCAGATATCTGGAGCAACTCGGCGACCCGGTATGTCGCTTCCTGTTAGCCGATGATGTTAAACAGGATTTTTCACACTTTCGTCAATCCAGGACCAAAGTGGAATATATCGTGATAGGTGACATTGGCGATACTTGGTCTTATGAGATATTGAATGAAGTATTCACCTGCCTTAGGAATGGTGCCAAATTAATTGCCATCCACAAAAATCGCTTCTGGCAGACGGGCGAGGGATTGAAAATGGATATAGGGGGTTTTATCGAAGGCCTGGAATATGCCTCCGGCACTGAAGCCATGATCATAGGCAAGCCTGCTACTGCTTTTTTCGAGATTGCACTGGCAGACTTGAAATTGCCCCCCTCAGAAGTGCTGGTGATTGGGGATGACATAGACGCTGATATCGGTGGCGCGCAAAAAGCGGGCCTGCGAGGTATCCTGGTGCGTACAGGTAAATTTAGCCAGTCTTATCTAGAGTCTTCAGCCATCAAGCCAGACTTGGTCATAGACTCTGTCAGTGATTTACCGGCACTGCTGGAACTGGCTCCCTACACATCATAGAAAGCTGATCGTTGAATATTGTTTATATGCCGGGGTTCAACTCCAGTCCAATCAGTGAAAAATCCAAATTGCTTGCAGCTCATTTTCCGGACATTGCGATCGCTGATTACAATACCTGGGATCCTGATATTTCCTATGCCCAGCTTATTCAGCATATAAAACCTCTACTGTCAGGAAAGCTTCTGCTTACAGGTTCATCGCTAGGTGGCTTTTGGGCTTATCACTTAGCCAGCCAATACCAACTCCCCTGCCTGCTGATCAACCCTTGTATGTCACCAGAAATCAGCCTCCAGCAATACGTCGGCATAGTAGAAAATTTTTATACGCACGAAACCGGATTTTTAACCACGCAACATCTGGCTAGATACCAACAGTTTCGCTCACGCAACAGACCGAGCCATATCACGGTATTACATGAGCAAGGGGACGAGCTGATTCCGTATCAGGAAAGTGTGAGGAATTTTGTTGGCAAGGCCAGACTGTTATTACCTGGTGCCGGGAATCACCGTTTTTCTCGCACTGACTTGTTAATAGAAAGTATCCGTTTGATGATGCAACGCCTCTAGCATGAGTACAGTGACCACGCGGCATAATTCACTATGAAGACCCAAGTCTGTTTTATATAGCAGATACACCCTGTACCATCCATGGAAAGTGCCGTCCTCACAATGTTTTACCCTATAGTCATGGCATAAAATCATATTATTGTTATGCCAGTTTCAGTTAGAATGTTCAGGTTTATTCATTATCAGGTTGTTTAACATGCTGCAAGGCAGTCTCGTTGCCATCGTCACCCCTATGCATGATGATGGCAGTTTAGATATCAAGGCATTACGCTCACTTATAGATTTTCATGTCGACCAGGGCACTGACGGCATTGTGATTGTCGGCACTACTGGTGAATCTCCCACTGTGGACTTCACTGAGCACGCCTTGCTAATACAAACAACCATAGAACATACCGCAGGCCGCGTTCCTGTCATTGCAGGCACTGGTGCAAATTCAACTAGCGAGGCGATTGCCCTTACCCGCAAGGCTAAAGAGCTGGGCGCAGATGCTTGCCTGTTGGTTACCCCCTATTACAACAAGCCCACGCAAGAAGGGCTATATCAGCATTTCCGGGCTATCGCCGAGGCTGTGGATATCCCACAAATTCTCTATAATGTGCCTGGCAGAACCGCCTGTGACCTGAGTAATGACACCGTATTACGTTTGGCTGCCATTGAGAATATTATCGGCATCAAGGATGCAACTGGCAGTATAGAGCGTGGGACTGACCTGATTCTGCGCGCACCTGCTGACTTTGCTATTTACAGTGGTGACGACGCCAGCAGCCTGGCCTTGTTGCTATTGGGCGGACATGGCGTGATTTCAGTCACGGCCAATGTGGCCCCCAAGCTCATGCATGAGATGTGTAACGCTGTGCTGAATAGCGATATTCAAGAAGCACGCGCGATCAATGCCAAGCTCTTCGCACTTCACCAGAAGTTGTTTGTTGAAGCCAACCCCATCCCTGTTAAGTGGGTACTACAAGAGATGAGCTTGATTCAAAGTGGTATTCGTTTACCGCTAGTCCCGCTTTCAGCCCAATTCCATGAAACACTGCGCAGCGCAATGAAGCAAGCTGCTATTTGATGTTACCGTTTACCAGTCAAGAGAAACTATGAATCAATTTACTTTCAAACCTGTTTTATTGGCCACATTACTGACCCTGACCGTAAGCGGTTGCGATTCAATTCCTTTTGTCGACACGAGCTCTGACTACAAAGCGGCTGGACGTTCCCGCCCACTGGAAGTGCCTCCAGACCTGACCAATATTTCTGCAAGCGATGCTTATGCGGTGCCAGGTGCTGCCACCAACTACTCCGACTACAGCCAGGGGCTGAATGAAAGTGGTCAGCAAGAGAATGAACAGGGAAAACTGCTGCCTACGCCTGATGGCGTCAAGATGGAACGTGCCGGATCTCAACGCTGGCTAGTGGTGAATGCGCCCCCAGAAAAAGTATGGCCAGTGATTCGTGAGTTTTGGGCCGAGCTTGGCTTTGCAGTACGTACCGAAAATGCACAGACAGGCGTCATGGAAACTGAATGGGTAGATCCCAGCTCGCTGCAATCGGATGATAAAAGCTATGTTGAGAAATTCCAGGGCTGGCTGGACAAGCTGAATAGTTTACAAACCCGCCAGAAATTCCGTACCCGTATTGATCGTGGTCAGGACACTGGCACCACTGAAATTTACATGAGTCATCGCGCTGTCAGCAACGCTCCTGATGATGGCAAGGTCAAGGTGCGTACTATTGCGGGCGAGGTTGAAATGGGATATGCCCCGACCAAAAGCACGCGCAATAAGGGAGATGACACCAAGTCCACTGCTGAAGATATTGATGCAGAGCTGTTACGCCGCCTGATGGTGCGCCTGGGGGTGGAAGATAAGAAATCTCGCAGCATTATTGCCACCCCAACCACTGAGCTGCGTGCTAATGTTAACAAGGAACAAGACGGCACTCTCAGCCTTAATACCAATGATGCCTTTGATCGTGCCTGGCGCCGTGTGGGCCTGGCGTTGGATCGTGTCGGCTTTGTAGTCGAGGATCGTGATCGTTCAAATGGTTTGTTCTTTGTGCGCTATACCGATATTGACATTGATGACGCACCAAAAGAGAAGAAGGGGTTACTGGAAACCCTGAAGTTCTGGGGCGACGACAAAGATGAAGGTGACGAGAAATCTGGCAAGAAACGCAAACCAGGCGAAAACCAGTATCACGTCAAGGTGGAAAATGCCAGCTCTGGCGGCTCTGTCGTGACGGTCACCGACAAAGATGGTAACCGTGAACACTCCAGCACTGCCAACCGCATTATCACCCTGCTCTACGAGCAACTGAAATAACCATGCCTCACCGCCTGCCCACCCAGCATCCACATGCGCTTTGCCTCGCTGGGTAGTGGCAGTGCAGGCAATGGCCTGATTGTCGAAAAACATACCACCCGCTTATTGCTTGACTGTGGTTTTGGCCTGCGTGATACCACTATTCGGATCAACCGGCTAGGCTTGGAACCTGAGCAACTGACCGGTATCCTGGTCACGCATGAGCACGATGACCATACCGCTGGCGTATTCAAACTGGCCAACAAGTATCGCATCCCAATCTGGCTGACCCATGGCACCCTGACCATGAGCGAGCGCCTGATCCCCAAACAGCGTCACTTTGAGATTCATACGATAGATAGCCACCAGCGCTTCAGTATTGCTGATGTGGAGATACAGCCTTACCCGGTTCCCCATGATGCACGCGAACCTGTGCAATACCTGTTTGAAGATGGCCAGTACAAACTGGGAGTACTGACAGATACCGGCAGCTCAACGCCGCATATAGAAACCATGCTGAATGCCTGTCATGGGTTGATCCTGGAATGCAACCATGATGTTGAAATGTTGAGAAATGGGCCTTATATCTGGTCCCTGAAACAACGGGTAGGTGGTCGCCTGGGCCATTTGGACAATGCAAGCGCAGCTGCCCTGCTCTCCAGGCTGGATAACAGCAAATTGCAACACATCATTGCCGCCCATCTCAGCGAGAAAAACAATGCGCCAGAGCTTGCTCGTGCTGCGCTGAGCAGCAGTCTCAATTGTGAAAGTGAATGGATAGGGATTGCAGAACAGGCACAAGGCTTTGGTTGGCGCCAACTGAGCTAGTTGATTCACCATGTTCAGCGACTTACGTTAAGAGCAAAGCGCTAACAATACTGCACATAAAATGTAAAAACAAAAAGCCGACTTAAAGTCGGCTTTTTGCATAGATAATTCAAAGCTGGCCTAAGCCAGCGTTAAATTACTTAGCTTCTTCTGCAGGTGCAGCTGGAGCAGCTTCTTCAGCAGGAGCTGGAGCAGCTTCTTCAGCAGGTGCAGCTTCAGCTGGGGCTTCAGCAGGTGCTTCAACTGCAGGAGCAGCTTCTTCAACAGCAGGAGCTTCAGCAGGAGCCTCTTCCTTTTGACCACAAGCAGTCAAAGCAAGTGCGAGCATAGCGGCAAGCAGAGCAGAACGTGTCATTTTTTATCCCTTAAGATGTAGACAATAATAAATATTAAACAGTTACGGTAAGCCTTTAACAACCAACCGAGTGCCAAAAATTTTACCAGCTCCCACAAAAAATACCACTGTTTTTTGGCCTAGAAGCCTTATTTGGCACAAATTCACAGCTTTTTTTCTAAAAACCTCCATGAAGTAGAACTTAATCGACACGGATTCGTAGCTGCGTGCTTTTCCCCGCGCTATATTGACCTTGCGAAAGGATCTCCCGGCTCACCTGATCACGCCCTTGCATCACCCCTCCAAGATCAAGCCATTCACCGGGCGCCACTCTCACCACCGTAGATAATTCCTCAAAATCTATGAAGCCCCGCTCATTCAGGCGGGCAATACGCGGCGTTACCTCAAGCTCGACCTGACCACCAATAAACTTAGGTCTGACCGCAAACCCTGTCGTAATGTCATGAAATTCTGTTGTCTGCTGCAATTGAATATAGCGCTGTGTCAACAGCACCCATTGCTGGGTATAAGGCACAGACTGGCCAACCCGAATGAATGCACGCTCGCCATCCATCACACTGACAAACTCCTGGCCGCTCCGACTACTCTCATTCTGGCTGCGATTAAGATCAATATTGAATCCAGTGCCTTCTTGCCGCCTGGGGCCTGGGTGCTCCTGTGAACCATCAATGGTGCCTATCTCCACATTGCCAATACGCCCGCGACCATTCACACCCACTTGACTATCAGTACTCTGCACATTGTTATCATGGCTGATCGTGATGCGCAGATTGCGACGGGCAGTATCCAACCGTGCCACCATATCTTCTATCGCTTGCATGCGCTCGGGCGTTGCACGCACAACCAGATGATTATCGATGGCACTGACTGTTCCTTCAGATCCAACCAGCTGCTCTACTGCCGGTATCAGATCCTGCGGAAAGCGGTGCTGCAAGGTAATCATCTTGAAATCTAGTCCAGCAGCCTCTGCATACGCAGTAAACAGCAGCATGATCAGTAAAAATCGCATTACAGCCCCAGACGAGTAAGTGTAAACCTATGAGTAGCAGACTCCAGCAATTCAGCAAAACGCCGAGTGAGTATATGACTGGCATCCAAGTCATTGAAAGCATACTTGAATCTGGCGTGATCCACATGAAAACGCCGCACATAATGTATGTGATCGGCCACAATAAATGGATCCATTGCCGCCCTGGCCTGGTTCGAAGTCTGGTAAACCATCATGCGATGCCCATATTGCTGCATCAATTTGCACAAACGAAAGCATTGCAGCTCAAGATAGCCGGTATCGTGCAGCACCATGGTCAAGGTGGAATGCACATTATTGGTCAGAAAGTCATGTAATTGCTGATAACGCGCCATACTGGTGTAATTACCAGAGCGTAGATCAATATCAAACATCAGCAGGCTGGACGCCGCACGACCAAGCATACAATCCAGAGTATGCTCATAATCCATTTCGCCCTGCAAAATCTGATTTTCCGGCAATCCATTCATACGGATCCAAGGCTCAGGCAAACTGCACGTAGCCTGCCTGATACCAATCAAGCAATTGTTCAACCAACTCGTTATCGTTCATTAGCACTTCAGTAAAACTGGCGGCTGGCAACTGCCTTTTATCCGCCAGCTCAACCCACAGTGCATGATGCGCTGGCAATGCCATCAATTGCTCGCCATTGAGGAAGAAATAGTCACCATGGAACAACATCTGGCTTTTACCCGAGAGTACTATTCCCTTTTTAATCAGGCGCTGCTTAAAAGACTTGAGGGTAATATTGGCTGGGTTATCAAATACAATGTGCGACTTTGGTTCAGACAGATAGCGCCCAAGAAACTCTGCAACGTCCTGCGACTCCCAGCGAATTCCATTCAACATGTCTCCGACTTTGTGCAACATATGCGGCTCAATTTCTGCCGGATGTTGCTGCAATAGCAGATCAGGATCCGCATACATGCCGGTCAACTTGACCTTATCCTGCAAGAAACTGAGGAACTCACTCGCCAGCTCTTGAGCAGACGGTGCCCGGAAGCCTATGGAGTAGGTCATGCACGCGCCCACGGCTACTCCCCAATGCGCCACATGCGGGGGCAGGTATAACATGTCCCCAGGTTCCAGCACCCACTCTTGTTCAGCCTGAAAGTTTTTCAGAATACGTAAGGGGGCGTCTTCAATCAGCGTCAGGTCTTTCTGCTCGCTGATACGCCACTGTCGTTTGCCTTCGCCTTGCAACAGGAATACATCATAGGAATCAAAATGTGCCCCAACACCACCAGCATCTGGTGCAAAGCTCACCATCAAATCATCCAGCCTGGTATGGGGAATAAAACTGAACTGTTGCAACAACTGATCCGCCTCAGGCAAATGATGATTTACCCCCTGTACCAGCAACGTCCAATCCTGAGCTGGTAATTTGGCAAAGCGTTTTTCATCAAAAGGTCCATCTTCTACTTTCCAGCCAGACTTCTTGTGCGAAATCAGACGTGACTGCACATCGCCCTCACAAGCCAGGCCAGCCAATTCATCTGGACTGAGCAGGCCATTAAAACCTGGAATGGCTTGCCTGATCAATAGAGGCTTCTTCTGCCAATATTCAGCCAGGAAATGTTCTGCACTAATACCGCCCAGCAAGGCCAGGGGCTGAGACGGCGGATGATTATGCGCTGAATTATTTTTCATGCATGCATGATATCGCATTGCTTACGTCAGATAGAAATTAGGTTAAAATCCCGATTATTCACTCACTGCAAAGTGCGCCATGTTGCAGCAAAACACGCAAGCCCCTGATTTCACCTTGCCTGATGCGGATATGCAATCCATCAGCTTATCCGAGCTGCGCGACAGTATTGTCGTATTGTATTTTTACCCCAAGGATGACACCCCTGGCTGCACACTGGAAGCCATAGAGTTCAGCGACCTTGAGGATGAGTTTGTCAGCCACAACACGATAGTGCTGGGGATCAGCCGCGATGATTGCATCAGCCATGCTGATTTTCGCGACAAACACGGCCTGGCTGTCAGCCTGCTCTCGGATGTGGATGGCGAAGTCTGCCATCAATATGGCGTATGGCAGGAAAAAGAAAAAGATGGCATCAAGAAGATGGGCATAGTCCGCTCCACATTTGTCATCGATACTGCGGGAATGGTACGCTTGGCACAATATGGCGTCACCGCCAAAGGCCACGCCGTCGCAATACTTAATTTTATTAAATCATTTTGAAGGATTTTTCATGCAAATCGCCATGAACACTGTTGTCACCATTACCTATGAACTGCGCGATAGCGATGGTAATGTCCTGGAGTCCAGCAAGGATCCAGTCAGTTATTTACACGGCGGCTATGACAACATTTTCCCGCGTGTAGAAGAAGAACTGCATGGCAAGTCCAAGGGCGACACCATCGAGCTCACCCTGGAGCCTGCAGATGCTTTTGGTGACTATGATGAAGAGCTGGTACAGATGGAACCAATCTCCGCATTCCCTAGCCAGGATCTGAAAGTCGGGATGCAGTTTGAAGGCGAAGACGAATCCGGCGAGGTCATTCTCTATACCATTACCAACATCGAAGATGGCAAGGTAGTGGTGGATGGTAACCATCCCTGGGCTGGCGAACGCGTACTGTTCAAAGCATCCGTTAACGATGTACGCTCAGCAGGCAAGGAGGAAGTCGAACACGGCCATGTACATGGTGCAGGTGGTCATCATCACTAAGCACTAAGTAGATAATGGCAATAAAAAAGGCAGCCAGTTGGCTGCCTTTTTTCTATGCACTGCTAGCGACTAAGCGCAAATTCAGCTTACGGCATTATGCGCACGATACGCGATTAACACTCTTCTTCGTGCGAGCCTGCTTCCTCTTTGCTAATCGATCATTAATACGTGATTGTCTGGCTGAAAGTGCCCAGCTATAGCTAGTCCAGCCAGCAGAAACTGCCAATGCAGAACCACCAGCGATCAACGCACCGGCCATTTCATCGGCAAACCAACCGATCATGGCAACTAAAGTGGAGAACACCACTGGAATGACTATCTTGATGAAATACTCGACGACCATATTTTCCTTTTGGGATTAAGTTATTGAAGCGCAACCTTTGATAAAGACTACGGTTCATATTGTCGCAATGAGTTGTTTCAGAATTATGTCCAATTCCTAGCTTAATTTTTTCAATTTGTACAAAACCTCTAGCGCCTGCCTCGGTGTCAGCTCATCCGGGTCTATGGTTTCCAGCTCAATAACAACGGGATGTAGCAGCTGTTCTGGTTCATTTTGTGCAGCAACAAACATATCACCTTGCCAAGCTGCAGCATTGTTCTGCTGGGCGACTTGGTTTTGTTCCAGCTGAGCAAGTTTACGCTTGGCCGCATTCACCACTGACCTGGGAATCCCCGCCAGCTGTGCTACCTGCAAACCATAGCTCTGGCTAGCAGGCCCTTCTTCGACGCTATGCAAAAACACAATGCCGTTACCATGCTCAACAGCATCCAGGTGCACATTCGCCGCCTGCTTGAAGTCCTCGGAAATCCGCGTCAGTTCAAAATAATGCGTGGCAAATAAGGTATAACTGCGGTTCTTTTCTAGCAGTTGGCGTGCCACCGCCCAGGCAAGAGATAAGCCATCAAAAGTTGAAGTTCCGCGCCCGATCTCATCCAGTAACACCAGACTATGCTCAGTCGCATTATGGAGGATGTTCGCAGTTTCGGTCATTTCAACCATAAAGGTGGAACGACCTCCCGCCAAGTCATCCGAAGCGCCTATACGGGTAAAAATACGATCTATGCTCCCTAAGCTAGCAGAGGTTGCGGGAACAAAACAGCCACAATGGGCCAGCAGCACAATCAAGGCGGTCTGCCGCATATACGTGGACTTACCCCCCATGTTAGGTCCAGTAATCAACAATAACTGCCGATAGGGCGACAATGCAACATCGTTGGCAATAAAAGGCTGCGCTAACTGCTCCACCACCGGATGCCTGCCACCAATGATGTTCAGCCCTGGCTCGGTAGTAAATTGAGGGGCTACATAATTGAGCACATCGGCCCGTTCTGCAAAGGTACTGAGTACATCGAGCTGGGCAACAGCATCTGCGTTCTGCTGCAAGGCAGGAATATGCGGCAATAGACTATCCAGCAGTTGATCATATAAGCCTTTTTCACGTGCCAGGGCTCGCTCATTAGCCAACAACACTTTATCTTCAAATGCTTTCAGCTCAGGCGTAATAAAACGTTCGGCATTTTTTAGCGTCTGGCGGCGGCGATATTCTGCCGGCACGGTATCCGCTTGCGCACGGCTGATCTCAATATAGAAACCATGCACACTGTTGTACTCAACCTTTAAGTGATGAATACCAGTTCTCGCACGTTCATCAGCTTCGAACTTGAGCAAGAATTCGCCACAATTGGTTTGTATGCCGCGTAATTCATCCAGCTCTGCATCAAATCCATCGGCAATCACCCCGCCCTCTCGCAACACGGCTGCAGGTTCATCCTTGACCGCTGCCAGCAGCGTTTGCAGCACAAACTGAGGCACTTCCAGACTCTGCACCAGGGTTTGTAGCAACACTGCCGATTGCTGTTGCAAGTGTTGCTGTAGTAAAGGTAATTGGCGAAGGCTGTCGCGTAAGCCAGATAGATCCCTTGGTCGTGCACTTTTCAGGGCAATACGTGCCGTAATGCGCTCTATATCTCCCACGCCACGCAACAGAGGCCTGAGCACGTTATATTGCGTTTTAAGATTGGCAACAGCGTCATGCCTGGCAAGTATCGCCTGCTGATGCTGCAAGGGATGATGCAGCCAGAACCGCAAGAGCCTCGCCCCCATTGCGGTCTGCGTCGTATTGAGTAATGAGTACAGTGTAGGAGATGGTTCCCCGCGTAATGTCTGGTCTATTTCCAGGTTGCGCCTGGTAGCAGCATCCAGCTGGATAAACGTGGTAGCCTGCTCAACAGTCAGGCCATTGATATGTGGCAAAGTGGTACGCTGGGTATGCTTGACGTAATCCAGCAATGCGCCCGCAGCCGCAATGGCAGCTTGCATATCGCCACAGCCGAAACCATCCAGGTCATAGGTATTGAATTGCTTGGTTAATGACTGAAGAGAGGAATCAATATCAAACTGCCACGGCGCCAAGCGTTTTTTTGAACATTTGCTAGCTTCAATGGCTGGGTGCGAGAAATCATCTGCATAAAGAATTTCAGCGGGGCTAATGCGTTCCAGCTCCTGCCCCAGCAAGCCCGGCGCAACCTCGCTGACGACAAACCGACCCGAGGCGAGATTGATGCGCGCAAGACCCAGCACTCCCTCGCCCTTTGCCACCGCTAATAATAAATTATCCCGCGTATCATCCAACAATGCAGCATCGGTCAACGTTCCAGGGGTTAATATTCGCGTGACCTGCCTATCAACCGGCCCCTTACTCTTGGCAGGATCCCCCACCTGCTCACAAATCGCTACCGCTTCCCCGAGCTTGGCAAGCTTGGCCAAATATTGTTCGGCGGCATGGTAGGGTAAACCCGCCATGCGTATAGGCACCCCATTCGAAGCCCCGCGCTTGGTCAGGGTAATACCTAGCAGGCGGGCTGCTTTCTCAGCATCATCATGAAACAACTCATAAAAATCACCCATGCGATAAAACAGCAACATATCGGGGTATTGCGCCTTGATCCCCAAGTATTGGCGCATCATCGGGGTATGCTGTTCAAGAGAAGTGCTGTTGTTTGTGCTCAAGTTAATTGCCTATCTGCCGCAGCCTTTGGCTGGGTCTACTCATCATTACAATTCAATTATTATAGCCTTGCCCCCAAGATTTTCCGCGCAAAAAAACGCCCCTCGAAAGGGGCGTTGGAAAAAACCTGGGAACAAGTCCCAGGGGAAGGATCATCTGATGTTAGAAGTCGTAACGAATACCGCCAAATACCTGACGCGAACGACCGGCTACCATGCCATCTACACGGCTGATCAAATACTCTTTGTCAGCAAGGTTATGCCCACTGACAAAAAAGGTGGCCTTGCTACCAACGGGTTTATACGTAACAGAGGCGTTTAATAAGGTGTATGAAGGTATCATTCCCTCCTCACCATTCAAGCTTTGAATACGGCTATTTTCTGGATCTACATATTGCTGGCTCACATAATCCACACCAATACGCGCATCTATCCCAACTGGATGGGAATATCCAAAATTGACTGTGGCAATATCCCTAGGTGAGTATGGCAGGCGGTTACCACTAGCAGTTTCATCCGTATCTTTCTTGAACTTGGCAGTAAACACATTGGTATAAGAAGCCATGACATAGAAGTTATGCGAGGTATCATAGACCTTACCGAAGTCAATACGCCCAGCCAGCTCAATACCAGTATGCTGTGATTTTCCACCATTAATAAAGCGGCCAGCACTTTCTTGAATCACGATCTCATCAAAGTCAATATTGAACAATGTCGCCTCAAAACTGGAACCTTTAAAGTAGGCTGATCGAATACCGATTTCCGTATTAGTGCTTTTTTCAGCTTTGGTACGGCTAATAGCATTCTGACCACTTAAATCGTCAAAATTGATATCTCGATCAGGCCGCGGTGGCGCAAAACCACGGTGTATCCCAGCAAACACCGTTGTATTCGCGATACCATTCCACGAGGCACCAAGACCAGGCAACCATACGGTTTCCTTATTGCTATCTTGGAAGCCTTGCGCAACACCTTCAGCTCGCACTACATTGATATTTTTCTCGTAGTCCTCAACTCTCAAACCTGGAGTAAGTGTCCAATTCCCAAGATAAAAAGTATTCTGGGCATAGTAAGCAAGAGACTTGACGTCTATACGCAAATCTTCACGATGGTCACCATTGGCTTTAGCATATCCAAGATCCTGAATTGCCGGGTCTGAACCACGATATTGATTACGTTGAGAATCTTCACGATGGTATCGAAAACCAATGACAGCATCACTTTCTACACCAAACAGACTGTGGCTAACGTCAAGACGTGGCTCGAAACCCCAGTATTCAAACTCTCGCGGACGCCAGCGACCACCGCACCCTTCAGCATTAGCAGCAGTGGCGGCCACTGCGTTAGTGCCTGCGGGACAACGCTCTATTGCAGAACGTCCACCTAGACTCCCTGGTTCATTGATCTGGCGGAATGACGCGCGCTGATTATCCACATAGTAAAACTGCGTGCTTAGTTTTGCCTTTTCATTGATCTTGAAGATATGTTGTAACTGGAGAGACTTGCGTTCGTAATTAAAAGAATCATTCTTCCCGGTAGGTGCCTGATACTTATCTTCAGCATATTCAACCGCGCCAAGACCTGTTTCACTTACGCTGGAGTTTTCTTCGTAGTACCCAACTTTTGCAATCAAGGTATTGCGATCATCAAGATTCAATTGACCCTTGAGGGTAAATTCATTGATCTCAAAATCATGATTCTTGCGTATGCCATCACCTTTACGGTTAACAGCATCCAGCATAATGCCGCCCCAATCGCCACCGGTACCAATATTGACGTGACCACCACTGAAATTATTATTACCAATAATGCCGGTTACACTCGCCTGAAACTCCTTGGGAACTGGTCGTGTTACAAAGTTGATCATTCCTCCAACAGTCTGTGGACCATAGAGCGTCTGCCCCGCCCCCTTAACTACTTCAATACGCTGAACACGATCCAATGGCGTTGTATAGTGAGCGGAAGGATCTGCATAAGGAGAGAGGAACAATGGCACACCATCCTCCATCAATAGGGTCCGCGCACTACGACGTGGGTCTAAGCCACGCATGCCAATATTAATCCCAAGACCAAAGGCATTTTCGCCAACGATATGAATACCTGGCACTGAGTTCAAAGCTTCAGTAGTAGAAAATGGGCGTCTTGACTCTAGTTCTTTTTCATCGACTACAGTGAATGATCCTGGCAGAGCCTCTAGGCGGTCTGGTAAAATGCTGGTGACTTTAACCTTTTCAGTCACTACCTGTTCTTCGCCAGCAGTGGCTGCAGTATTTTCTTGAGCCTTGATGCCTGCCTGTTCTGCCGCAAATGCCGGCATGGTCAGAATCAAGACCGCCATCCCCATCATTGGTTTTTTAATCACGTTGGAATTCCCTCTTAATCTCATTAATCTTAGGCTGAGCTTCACGCACAACCCAGTCTTCTCCATAAATATCACTGATTTTTTGTAATTGTAAAAAAATGTAATCAGCAATAGGCGAGAGTTTCCGTGGATAAGTTCAAATCAAAAAGGGGAATTCATCACGAATAAAATTGGGAATAAATCCCGAATATATTAATTAGTAACCACCATTGTTAAATTGTGTAATTAACCAGAAAATCAGGAATCATTCACAAAGCTCCCATATACCAAGCGATTTCAGGAAAAAATCACTTCCTCAGAATGAATGGTGTATTCAAAATACCTTTAAATGAACACTTACAATCCCCCTTCCCTCATGATCACATTCTGGAGTCGTTTTAATCAGTCTCACCGTGATCTTTTCATCGCCATTTGCACGATCGCTAGTGTGTTTTTTGTTTCAGCCAAATTGGATATTTCGGAAAAGTTTGTAGAGTGGGCCCTCTTACATGAATCTCTTCAGTTGGACGAGTTGCCATTAGTGTTGTTTGCCGCAGCCGTTGTGGCCATCTGGTTTTCTCGCCGTCGCATGCGTG
This sequence comes from Methylobacillus gramineus, assembly GCF_020532675.1. GTDB lineage: Bacteria > Pseudomonadota > Gammaproteobacteria > Burkholderiales > Methylophilaceae > Methylobacillus > Methylobacillus gramineus. The sequence goes on from NZ_JAJAVE010000001.1 coordinate 1,384,329, forward strand.
AAGTGGTAGCAGAAGCCACCCGCCGGGTAGAGGCTGAATATGCATCAAAAGAAAGCCAGCGCATGTTCAAAACCCTGTTTGACCAAGGGCTGTGTGGCAACTTTGTCGCTGACTTACAGGGCAATATCTTGTTATGCAATCAGGCATTCAGCAGTATGTGTGGCAGAAGTGAAGCCACGCTTAACCTGCGTAATGCTTTGGGTAAAAGCTGGGACGATCTCTGTAACAAACTGAAAGCAGTAGAAAAAGTCGACATCCCTGAGTTATCAGTTAAACGTCCCGATGGCGCTCCATGGATCGTCATGGCCCGCTTGACCTGTGCACTGGAAAGTCCGACCTCCGAACAAAAGAATATTCATGGTTTCTTTACAGACATCACCGAGCAACATCTGGCCGAGCGCGAACTTGGTGTGTTATTCAAAGAAAATCAATCCCTTGCCCGTCATGCCATGCAGGTACAGGAAGAGGAACGGCGGAATATTGCCCGTGAGATCCACGATGAAATGGGACAATATCTGACTGCAATTCGGCTGGATATTGCGACGCTGCCCAAAGATGGCAATAACGCAGTCACTGAGCATGCAAAACGTATCAACTCGCATGTTGAGCATATCCAGCAAGGTGTCAGAGGATTAATTCACCGACTGCGCCCTACTGCACTGGATGCACATGGCTTGATTGAGGCAGTTGAGCAATTGATGAGCGACTGGAAGAAACAGCACCCAACAGTGGCCTGCTCCCTGATCCTGGAAAAAAGCTGCCAAAATCTGTCTGAAAAAATCAATATTGTCGCTTATCGCATTGTGCAGGAATCATTGACCAATATCAGCCGTCACGCACAGGCCCACTTTGTTGATGTCAAGATCATGCGTACCCGTGGCATTTTATCTGACACCCTATCAATAGAAATTCAAGACGATGGCGTAGGCTTCAATCCGCACTCCCCTCGGGCGGGATTCGGGCTTTCCGGCATGCGCGAAAGAGTAGAAGCTGAAGGCGGCGTTTTCCATATCAACAGCAATGGCAAAGGAGCTCTGATATCAGCCAGCATCCCCTTGACCACCGCATTACAAGCACTTCAGGAAAATAAATAATATGGTTCAGAAAATATTGTTAGCCGATGATCACGCCGTTGTGCGTAGCGGTTTACGTACATTATTGGAAAATGCAGGCTATAAAATCACTGCTGAAGCAGAAAATGGCGAACGCGCCTGTATTCTTTGGCAAGAACATCACCCTGATCTAGCGATTCTGGATCTGGATATGCCGGGGATAGGCGGGCTTGAAACATTGCAGCGCATCATCGCCCGCGATGGCAACGCCAAACTGATCATATTCAGCATGCATGATGACAACATCTATGCTGCACGTGCCATGCAAGCCGGGGCTAAAGGCTATGTGGTCAAAACCGATGCCCCTGAAGTGCTGCTAGAAGCTGTGAAACAAGTACTACGTGGCGGACGGTATATTGGTCACGAGCTAGCCCAGCATCTGGCCATGGATCGCTTCTCACCATCAGAAAATCCTCTTGAAAAACTCTCTCCGCGCGAATTCGAAGTATTCCGCCGTATTGCTGAAGGCGTTTCCCTCGCTGGTATCGCAGAGCAATTACACATAGGCTATAAAACTGCAGCCAACATTCAGACTCAGGTAAGACAAAAACTCAATGTGCAAACTACCGGCCAACTGGTGCATATGGCCATCCGGTTTGGCATCAGCAACCAAAAGCACGAATAGCAAGGTCGATGGCTGAAAGCTCTTAGTCAGACTCATATCCGCAGGGCAAAAAAAAACCAGGTGGAATTCCTGGTTTCAATATGACCTTAGTGATATGGAGTATGGACAACGTGCCTGGGAACTAGGCTTACTTATCCGCTGGGTGCGCAAGTTGTTCATAAGTATCGTATGCCTAAGCCCCTAGCTAATCTATCCATTAATTCCCTAAAAATATCGGGATTTACTCCCAATAGTGATTTAATTCCAAAAATTACAGGAACAATTACCGCAGCATCAAGGAAATCACTACTAGCCTTCAATCAAACCATGCCTGATTGCAAGTCGTACCAGCTCAATAGGACTACTGATTCCCAACTTCTGTTTAAGCAAGGTCTGATAATTAGCCACCGTTTTCTGACTGATTTTCAGGATGGTGGCAATCTCCTCAATCCCACGTCCCTCTGCCAGTAATCGGAACACCTCAAACTCTCGCGCTGATAGCAAACGCGTAGGATCATCATCGCCGGAGAGGCTCTGTAGTGCGATTTTCTGTGCAATACCAGGGCTCAGATAGCCCTTACCCACGGATACTTCGCGCACCGCTTGAACCAGATCATCTGCAGCGCCTGATTTAGCCACGTAAGCACGCGCACCTGAACTTAAGGCCTGCGAGGCAAAAGCGGCATTCTCATGCATGGAAAAAATAACGACACGCGCCTGGGAATAACGCGCAACAATGCGTCTCAGTGCTTCAAGCCCACCCATACCAGGCATGGACATATCCATGACGACGATATCGGGAAGATGCTCACCATATAGCTGATACGCCTGCTCTCCACTATCCGCCTCCACAATGACATCAATGCCATCGCTTTGCTCTAGCAACCGGCGAAGGCCGGAGCGAACGACCTCATGATCATCCACCAGCATGACACGAATAATGGCACTCATTCCCTATCCTTCTATATTATTCACAATGGCAGCTTGACATAGATGCGCGCACCAGCCGCCAGTGCGCTGTCTAATTCGAACTCTCCGCCCAGGCCTTCCACACGCTCACGCATGCCAGCCAAGCCGAACCCTGATGGTGCCTGACCGGTATTAAAGCCCTGACCATCATCATCAATCCTGAGAATAATGGCTGTACTCTCCAATTGCACATGAATGGCTATTTTTTTTGCCCGAGCATGCCGCGTGATATTGGTTAAACACTCCTGCACTATACGATAAATAGCGATTGCCATGGTTTCATCCTGCACAGCCTCAAGACTTTCAGGAATTTTCACGTCGACTTCAATACCTCGATTGCGCTGACGCCAGGTATCCACCAGGTCGGTCAACGCAATCGCCAGACCAAACTCATCCAGACCGCTAGGCCTCAGGCGCTGCAACATATCGTGGACAATTTCCATCATCTGTCTGGCCACCACACTGATGGCTTTTGCGCTTTCTTTTGCGCCTTCAATATTCCTGGCATTCAGAATGGCAGAGGCATCGACATGAACTGCCGTCAAATACTGACCAATTTCATCATGCAGATCCCGCGCAAGATTTTTACGCTCATCCTCCTGCACTCGAATCATTTGCTGCGTCAGCTTGTGATTGCTATGTATACTTTTTTCAAGGGTTTCTGCCATCGCATTAAACTTGCGGCCAATCCCAGATAATTCTGGCAATTCAAACTCTGGCAACCTTGCCTTGAGGTTGCCCTGCTCAAGCTCATTTAACGCAGACAGGACGGTATCAACTGGCCGCATGGCACGCCCGACGGCCCAGTAAACTACGGCATTCACCACGACAAAGAAGATGGCCACCAGCACCAGCAAGCCGAAAATATCATCCAGCACCTCTGCAATTTCATAAGAAGGATCTGGCGTCACCACCAGCTCTCCTATCATGCGCCCATTGGCAAAAATCTTGCGGCGTATCTCGGGCATGGCAGGGGAAATAAAGCCCATGGTATTGACCAGCCAGGAAGTGCTCTCTTTTTTATCTGCCTGAATATTGCTATCCCGCAAACGCCCATAGGCATCAAAAAACTCGATGCGAAGATGCCTGACATTTTCGAGGCTTTGCAGCCTGAAAATTGAATTCTGGTTTTTGTCGTCGTTTCTCAGCCAGGTAAAGTCTGAGGTGTAATGCAGAATTTCCGCATCAAGCAGATGCATGGCAAGCATTGCGGTCGATTCCACCTCTGCACGCACATCATTACGGGCGTTATGGATCATCAAGAGCGCGGCAAAAAACAACACTAATGCGAGCAGGAGTGTGATAAGCAGATTAAGGCGAAGCTTCAGGTTCATTGGAGAACTGGATCTTGTGAGCCGTTGCAGAAGATTGCGCAATTTAAATCAGATCTCCAAAAACAGATACGGGAGAAAATCCTAATGTTCATAATTTTGCTGAATCAAACTTAATGAACATTTCCCTTTGTCAGAATGAGACATTCCTACATCCATGAAGACTATCGATGCATAGAATGGTAAGCAGAAGTTAAGAGTTCACTCCATGTTCTTTGCAACTTCTCCATAGTGTAACGCCAGCGTGTTTTCACGCTGGCTTTTTTCTTTTCTAAAAGAAGAAATTACCTCTTCTTAGACTTGAGCTCTTCAGTCAAATGTGGTGATAACGTCTGTAGCATTTGAACGAATACTTTTGGGTTGGCAGCGACAATATTGCCACTCTCCAGATACGCTTCATTCCCCTCAAAATCGCCAACCAAGCCGCCCGCCTCATGGACTATCAATGAGCCCGCAGCAATATCCCATGGGGATAATCCGATTTCCCAGAACCCATCAAACCAGCCAGCAGCCACATATGCCAAATCCAGCGCAGCAGAGCCAGGACGTCGAATCCCTGAAGTTTTCTTTACCATGTCCTTGAACATAGCAAGATAGGTATCAAGATGGGAGAAGTCACGGAACGGAAAACCCGTGCCGATAATGGAGTCCTGTAATTTTGCACGATTCGTAACACGAATTCGCTTGTCATTCAGGAAGGCGCCACGGCCACGCGTCGCGGTGAATAAGTCGTTACGATTAGGGTCGTAAACCACAGCCTGGGTGATTTGACCTTTTTGCTTGAGTGCAATTGAAACGGAATACTGTGGAAAGCCATGCAGGAAGTTGGTAGTACCATCGAGAGGATCGATAATCCAGACATTTTCAGCATCGGCATCCTGACTGCCACTTTCCTCACCAAGAAAGCCATGATCAGGATATGCATCCTTGAGCACGTCAATAATGGCCTGCTCAGCGGCATGATCGACTTCACTGACAAAATCGTTATAGTTCTTGCTACGTATGGTCAGCGCACCAATATCAAGAGAAGCGCGATTAATAATACCACCAGCGCGGCGTGCGGCTTTAACCGCGTTAGTCAACATGGGATGCATAAAATCTTTCCGTATTTTTGCCTAAGGATCCTGAGATGGATCGCAAAGGAGAATTAAAGAGCTGGTAAAATGCTATTTTAATGCTTATTACCATGACTTCCAAACCCGATCTTCTACAACAAATCCGTATCGTGCTTTGTCAGACCAGCCACCCCGGCAATATTGGCGCTGCTGCACGTGCCATGAAAACCATGGGAATGCACCAGCTGGTGCTGGTCAAGCCCAAATCCTTCCCCCATGCTGACGCAACAGCCATGGCCTCTGGTGCTGATGACCTGCTGGTCAATGCCAAAATTTGCGAAACACTGCCAGAAGCACTTGAAGGCTGCACATTGGTGATCGGCATGAGTGCTCGCAGACGTGAATTTTCTCATGAGCTACTGTCGGCTCGTGATGGAGCATTACGAGCAATCGGCGCTGCCCATAGCGAAAAAGTCGCCATTGTGTTCGGTACTGAAATGAGCGGACTCTCCAATGAAGAGCTCAATCATTGCCAGCTGCAATCCATGATCCATGCCAATCCGGAATACTCCTCGCTCAACCTGGCAGCTGCCGTGCAGGTATTCAGCTATGAGCTACGCATGGCGGCGCTGGATAACCCATCGCCGACCATCACTCCGCAGCAGCCACTGGCAACCAGTGAGGATATTGAACGCTTTTATGTCCACATGGAAGAAACCCTGATTGGTATCGGCTTTCTAGATCCTGAGTATCCTAAACGGCTGATGCAGAGAATACGTCGCCTGTTTGGTAGGGCTGCTCTGGAAAAAGAAGAGGTGAATATCTTGCGCGGCATATTGTCAGCAACCCAGGATCCCCGGCCACCAGCCAGTAAAAAATAGCTCCGGTCGCAAAATCACCATTCAATCCCCCATGGCAAATACGCCAATACCGGGCACGGCATATGGCTAGCCATTAATTCAGAGTAAAATATCAGGATGTTCAGTCACATAAAAGAAGATATCAGCGTCGTATTCGAGCGCGACCCTGCAGCACGTACGCGCTGGGAAATACTCACCACATACCCTGGCGTACATGCGCTGATCATCCACCGCATTTCCCATTTGATATGGACACATCGCTTTCACTGGATTGCCAGATTCAGCTCACACATTGCCCGCTGGCTCACCGGCATTGAAATTCATCCCGGCGCGGTGATAGGTCGCCGCGTCTTCATTGATCACGGTATGGGCGTGGTCATTGGAGAAACCGCCGTCATCGGCAACGACTGTACGCTGTACCATGGCGTCACACTAGGCGGCACTTCATGGAATAAAGGTAAACGCCACCCTACCCTGCTGGCAGGTGTCGTGATTGGTGCTGGCGCCAAGGTACTTGGCCCCATTACCATCGGCGCCAAAGCCAAGATAGGCTCCAATGCGGTTGTCGTGAAAGACATTCCCGACAATGCAACTGCCGTTGGCATTCCCGCCCGCATTGTTGATCAGGAGAAATCACGTCAGCATGAAGACATGGCTGAGAAAATTGGCTTTTCCGCTTACGCCGTGAGTGACAATATGAATGACCCCATGGCCAAGGCAATCCATCTGTTAATTGAGCATATTGCCAAGCAGGATGCACAACTTCAGACCGTGATGCAACAGCTCGAAAAGCTAGGCGCAGACGTGGATACAGACGCAGAAGTAGGCAAAGCTTTTGATGTGAACTTCATCAATAAAATAGTTGACTAAAGTATTCAGGTATTCTAGAATTTATTCCTAGAATCAAGTCGTAAGACACTGCGCCAAACCCACTCACGGCGCGTTATCCGAACAACTTTAGGAAACAACAATGCGATTAACCACAAAAGGTCGTTTTGCAGTGACGGCGATGCTTGACCTGGCCCTCAATGAAGAGGAAAAACCAGTGACACTCGCTGGGATCAGTGAACGCCAAGGCATTTCCTTATCTTACCTTGAACAGCTTTTTAGCCGCCTGCGTCGTAATGGCCTGGTAAAAAGCGTTCGCGGCCCTGGTGGCGGTTACAGGCTTGCTAAAAAGCATGCCGAGATTTCCGTCTCCGACATTATCACTGCTGTTGATGAGCTGATTGATGCCACCCAGTGCGGCGGCAAGGAAAACTGTCATGAAGGTAAACCATGCATGACGCATGACCTCTGGTCCAGCCTCAACAACAAGATCCTGGAATATCTCTCTGGCGTTGCATTAGCTGATTTAGTAGCTGCCCAGCGTGAAGGCAAGGAAATCCGCTTTACCGTCCGCAGGGAAACTCGTGATAACCAGTTGCAGCATGCACAAGTAGCGGCATAAGGCCAACACCATGAGTAGCGCTGTCTATCTTGATAACAATGGCACCACCGCACTGGAACCCAGAGTGCTGCAGGCGATGTTGCCATATTTATCCGGACAGCAGGGCAATGCCACCAGTCGCCATATATTCGGTCGCGCGGCCCGCAATGCCATAGATCAAGCCAGGGAGCAGGTAGCAGACGCTGTGGGAGCGCATCCTTCCCAGGTGGTATTTACTGGCAGTGGCACAGAAGCAGACAATCTTGCCATCAGCGGTGTTGGCAACACTCAGACATCAGGTCGCATTGCCATCAGTAGCATAGAACACCCTGCCGTCACCAAGCCTGCGCAGGCCCTGGCATGGCAGAACTGGAAAGTAGCAAAGATTGCCAGCAATCGTGATGGGCAGATTGAAAAAGCGGCGTTAGCCGCCATATTGGAAGAGAGAGCTGACATTGTGTCGGTGATGCTCGCCAATAATGAAACCGGTGTGATTCAGGACATTGCGGCCCTGGGTGAAATCGCCAGAGGGCACAAGACTTATATGCATACGGATGCCGTGCAGGCCTTGGGTAAAATCAATGTCGACTTTGTTGATCTGAATATTCACGCGATGAGTCTGTCATCCCACAAGATCAATGGCCCACAGGGTGCAGGCGCACTGATTCTGGACAAACGCATTGATATCCGGCCCCTGCTATATGGCGGCGGTCAAGAAAAAGGGTTGCGCAGTGGCAGTGAAAACATTGCCGCGATTGTTGGATTTGGCGCGGCATGTGCAATCGCCAGCCATGACATCCAGCAGCGCACGAGCAAGCTCAGAACACTGCGTGACAGACTTGAGCATGGCCTTAAGCAATTGGATGCCACCGTGTTCGGTGCAGCGGTAGAACGCCTGCCCAATACCAGTTTCTTTGCGTTTGGCGGAATAGAAGGTGAAACACTGGTCATGGCACTGGATCGTCAAGGATTTGCCGTCGCCAGTGGGTCAGCCTGCTCCAGCGACAGCACCGAACCCAGTCATGTGTTACTGGCAATGGGTGTAGATCCAGACCTGGCACGCGGTGCAGTAAGAGTTAGCTTCGGCAGTCACAATACTGCAGAGGAAGTAGATGCCTTTCTGCACACACTGCACCATGAATTATCGAGATTGAGAAAATTAACTGCGATAGCAGTTTAAGAAAGTTGATATGACAGTACGTACGCCAATTTACCTGGATTATTCAGCCACTACCCCGATAGATCCACGGGTAGCGGAAAAGATGATCCCTTATCTGACCGAGCATTTCGGCAATCCGGCTTCACGCAGCCATGCTTTCGGCTGGACCGCAGAAAAAGCCGTGGAAAATGCACGCGAAGAAGTTGCCAAACTGGTCAATGCAGATCCACGTGAAATTGTCTGGACATCTGGCGCCACTGAGTCCAACAATCTCGCGATTAAAGGCGCTGCCAACTTTTATAGCGGCTCTAAAGGCAAGCATATCGTCACCGTGCAAACTGAGCATAAAGCTGTGATTGACACAGTGCGCGAGCTGGAACGAGTGGGTTATGAAGCTACTTATTTGACACCAGAGCCTAACGGCTTGGTAGATCTGGAGAAATTCAAGACCGCCCTGCGCCCTGATACCGTGGTAGCCTCTGTCATGCTGGTCAACAATGAAATTGGCGTGATTCAAGACATTGTAGCGCTAGGTAATATCTGCCGTGAGCGCGGCATTATTTTCCACGTGGATGCTGCACAGGCTACTGGCAAAGTACATATCGACCTGGAAAAACTGCCTGTCGATCTCATGAGCTTCTCTGCGCATAAAACTTATGGCCCCAAAGGCATAGGCGCACTGTATGTTCGCCGTAAACCCCGCGTCCGCATTGAAGCACAGATGCATGGTGGTGGGCATGAACGTGGTATGCGCTCCGGCACTCTGGCCACCCATCAAATCGTTGGTATGGGGGAAGCTTTCCGTATTGCGCGCGAAGAAATGGACACCGAGAATGTACGCGTCCGCCAATTGCGTGATCGTCTGCTCAAGGGCCTGGAAGACATAGATGAAGTCTATGTGAATGGCGATATGGAGCAACGTGTTGCGCACAACCTGAACATCAGCTTCAACTTTGTTGAAGGCGAATCACTGATTATGGCGGTCAAGGATATTGCGGTATCCAGCGGTTCCGCTTGTACTTCTGCCAGCCTCGAGCCTTCCTATGTGCTCCGTGCACTAGGCCGGTCCGATGAACTGGCACATAGCTCAATTCGTTTCTCCATCGGCCGCTTCACGACGGAAGAAGATATTAATTACACCATTGCCCTGATGAAGGGCAAGATCGACAAATTGAGGGAGCTATCCCCATTGTGGGAGATGCATCTGGATGGTGTTGACCTCAGCACCGTGGAGTGGGCAGCAGAACATTAGCAATCAACAAGCGGCACACACTTGTGTGCTTACGGAATACCTTGCAAAACATGCCAGTAGATGAATTTTTTCATCACGACATTGAAATAGCAGCATGTTTTGCATATTTTTAGGAGTGAAAAATGGCTTATTCAGACAAAGTACTAGATCACTATGAAAACCCCCGTAATGTGGGTTCTATGGACAAGAATGATCCAACAGTGGGTACCGGCATGGTAGGCGCGCCTGCTTGTGGCGATGTCATGAAATTACAGATCAAGGTGAATGAAAGCGGCATTATTGAAGATGCCAAGTTCAAGACCTATGGTTGCGGTTCTGCAATTGCTTCAAGCTCACTGGTAACAGAATGGATCAAGGGTAAATCCCTGGATCAGGTTATGGAGATCAAGAACTCCGATATCGCTGAAGAACTTGCATTACCTCCGGTCAAGATCCATTGCTCAGTATTGGCAGAAGACGCCATCCGTGCTGCAGTGGCTGATCTTAAGGCCAAGCAGGGTATCAGGGACGAGCAGGTAGCTTAAGGCTGGAATCATGGCAATTACTCTGACTCAAACTGCAGCCAAGCGGGTACAGACTTTTCTTGCCAATCGTGGCAAGGGCATAGGCCTGCGCTTGGGCGTCAAGACCACCGGCTGCTCAGGCATGGCGTACACCCTTGAATTTGTGGATGAATCTAATACCGAAGATATGATCTTTGAAAGCCACGGTGTTAATGTCATTGTGGACCCAAAGAGCCTCGCTTATATCGATGGCACTGAGTTGGATTTCGCCAAAGAAGGGTTGAACGAGGGGTTCAAGTTCAACAACCCGAACGTCAAGGATGAATGCGGCTGCGGCGAAAGCTTCACGGTGTAGTGCACAAGCTCGCCACCCGTTTTATCCTGGCTGCCATTGCTGAGGCTTTTGCGGCCAAGAGTCAGCCCTTTTCCCTAGACTGAACCGCAGATTGTGTCCAATTTCCTTAAAAACCATTTTGAGTTGCTAGGCCTTGCCCCTCGGTTTGCTATCGATCAGACGGTGCTCGACCAAAGCTACCGCACAATACAGGCTGAAGTACATCCGGACCGGTTTGCGGCTGGGTCATCGACAGAACGTATGCAGTCCATGCAATGGGCCACTCAGGCAAACGAAGCCTATCGCACATTAAAAAACCCCACGGCACGGGCACGCTATCTACTGCAATTGCAAGGTGTGGATACTGAGGAAGAAAATAACACGGCGATGCCCACTGAGTTTCTTATGTTGCAAATGGAATGGCGTGAACAAATGGCAGATGCCAGCCATGACCAAGACATCAGCACACTGGATGCCCTACTTCAGGAAATGCGCGGTAAGGCAGCAGAACTGCAAGCCGGACTGCAAATAGCACTGGATCAGGAACAGGCCTGGCAAACTGCTGCCGAGATAGTGCGCAAGCTCAGCTTCATCGACAAGATACGTCACGATGTGGAACACGAAATCACCAGGCTAGAAGACTAGCCCCAAGACAAGATCATGGCCTTATTACAAATATCAGAACCCGGAATGAGCACGGCTCCCCACCAGCACAGGCTGGCGGTGGGAATAGACCTGGGAACGACCAACTCACTGGTGGCCACCATTCGTAGCGGCCAGAGCACGGTACTGCTGGACGAACAAGGACATGCCCTGCTGCCCTCTGTGGTGCATTACCTTGAAGCAGGCAAGGTTGAGGTTGGCTACGCAGCGCAGTTGCAACAGAGCCTGGACCCGCACAATACCATCGTCTCGGCCAAACGCTTTCTAGGTCGCGGCCTCAAGGATATAGGCGACACCAGCCACTTGCCTTACCGCTTTGTAGAGGCGCCAGGTATGGTACAGGTGGAAACACGGGCCGGGATCAAGAGTCCGGTGGAAATTTCGGCGGAGATTTTAAAAAGTCTCAAATCACGCGCAGAAAAAGCCCTGGGTGGCGAATTGACAGGGGTGGTGATTACCGTGCCCGCTTACTTTGATGATGCCCAGCGACAAGCCACCAAGGATGCAGCCAGGCTGGCTGGCCTGAATGTGCTACGTCTGCTGAACGAGCCTACTGCTGCGGCTGTCGCTTATGGGCTTGATAACGCGTCCGAAGGTATTTACATTATTTATGATCTGGGTGGCGGCACATTTGATGTCTCCATCCTGCGCCTGTCCAAAGGTGTATTTGAAGTGCTATCCACCAATGGCGACTCTGCGCTCGGCGGCGATGACTTCGACCGGCGTATTTTCTGCTGGATACTGGAGCAATCCGGCACGCAATTACTGAACCCAGCTGACACGCGTCTACTGTTGACCAAGGCACGTGAAGCCAAAGAGTGGCTCACGGAGCACGCAAGCGCCAGCATCACGGCCTTACTCAGCGATGGCGCATTGATCAATCTGAGTTTAAGCCAGCAGACTTTCCAGGACTTGAGCAAACAATTGATCCAGCGCACCCTAACGCCGGTTCGTAAGGCTTTACGCGATGCACAACTGGATATCAGCGAGATCAAGGGCATCGTCATGGTCGGGGGTGCGACGCGCATGCCTCAAATCCGCCAGGCAGTGTCGCAGTTTTTTGGGCAGGAACCACTGACCAACCTTGATCCTGACAAAGTAGTCGCCCTGGGAGCGGCCATACAGGCTAATGTGCTGGCCGGTAACCGTAGCGATGATGACTTGCTTCTGCTGGATGTCATCCCACTATCCCTAGGTTTGGAAACCATGGGCGGCTTGGTGGAAAAAGTGATTCCACGCAACGCTACGTTGCCACTCGCCCGTGCGCAGGACTTCACCACGTTCAAGGATGGTCAAACCGCCATGAGCATCCATGTGCTGCAAGGTGAACGCGAACTGGTTACCGACTGTAGATCACTTGGTCAGTTTGAATTACGCGGCATTCCTCCGATGGCAGCCGGGGCTGCGCGCATTCGCGTGACTTTCCAGGTGGATGCAGATGGCCTGCTGTCCGTCTCTGCACGCGAGCAAACCAGCGACGTGGAAGCGAATATTGTGGTGAAACCGTCTTACGGATTGAGTGAAGACGCCATCATTGGCATGTTGCAGTCATCATTCAGCTCTGCCGCTGCAGATAAGGAAGCCCGGGCCCTGGCAGAAGCCAGGGTAGATGCTGCACGCTTGCTGGAGGCGATCGACGCCGCGCTGGTCAAAGATGGTGATACCTTGCTCAGCACCGAAGAAAAACAGGCCATCGTCTCTGAAATGTCCAAGCTGCGCGCACTAGCCTCGGCAGAAGACAGCACAGTGATACACAAGGCCGTAGAAAGCCTGAACCACGCCACCGAAATTTTTGCGGCACGCCGCATGGATGCCTCAGTCAGTCAGGCGCTGGCAGGACAAACGCTCAATACACTGGAAATCTAGGTCATGGCAAAAATTACTGTACTCCCCCATCCTGAGCTATGTCCGGAAGGCAAGACCTTTGAGGCACAATCCGACCGCTCCATCTGCCATAACCTGCACAAGCAGCATATTGAAATAGAGAATGCCTGTGGTGGGGTCTGCGCCTGCAGTACCTGTCATGTGTTGATCAAGGAAGGTTACAACTCCATGCCTGAACCTGATGAGAATGAAGAGGACATGCTGGATCAGGCATGGGGCTTGAGAGCGAATTCACGATTGTCATGCCAGGCCATTGTGGGCAAAGAGGACATCGTGGTTGAAATCCCGATCTACTCACTGAACCTGGCCAAAGAACCGCCACACTAGTAGGGTGAAAACAGCATAGCATCCACCAGGTGATGGATGTGCATACCATACAGATTATCAACCAAGTGTTGTTATGCCTGACTTAACTCCAGCTGCATATCCTTGATATAGGTACGTCCAGCCCGTTTGGCAGTATCAAAGCGCAACATGCCGGCAAAATCTGCTGCCGGTAAAGGACGGCTAAAGATATATCCTTGTAACTGATCACAAGACTGCGCACGCAGAAACTCAAGTTGCGCCTGATTCTCCACGCCTTCAGCCACCACCTTGATTTTAAGACTATGGGCCATCGCAATAATGGCCTGTGTAATCGCCGCATCATCGCTATCCTGAGGCACATCGCGTACAAACGACCGATCAATCTTGAGCGAGTCAATCGGAAAATGCTTGAGGTAGGCCAGCGATGAATAGCCGGTGCCAAAGTCATCAATCAACACATGCGTTCCCAGATCGCGGAAATGCTGCAGAATCTCACTGGCATGCTCAGCATTCTGCATGATCATGCTCTCGGTAATCTCAAGCTCCAGGCAATCCGCAGTCAGCCCGGTATCCATCAAGGCCTCACTAATCACCTCACGCAGGCTGTCTTCACGGAACTGACGCGCTGACAGGTTGACACCCACCCGGATCGGCCTGCCTGCAATAGACTGCCATTGATAAGCATCTTTACAGGCCTGGTTAATCACCCACGCCCCAATCTCAATAATCAGTCCCGTTTCCTCGGCAATCGGAATGAAATCCTGGGGAGAAATAGTCCCCAGCTCTGCACTGTTCCAACGTATCAACGCCTCAGCACCGACAATATATTGCCCGTGCACATCAAGCTTGGCCTGATACAACAACGTAAATTCCTCGCGCTCCATGGCACGGCGCAAGTTATTTTCCAGGATCAGGCGATCCACACTATGTGTATTGCTATCGGCTGAATAAAAATGGAAGGTATTCTTGCCATCATCCTTGGCCTTATACATGGCCATATCTGCATTTTTCAGCAGCGAGAAGATATCCACCCCATCTTCGGGATAAACGCTGATCCCGATACTGGCGCTGATATACAACTCCTGATTCATCAAAATAAAAGGCTGCGCCAGCGTATTCATGATCTTGCGGGCAACTCCACTCAAATATTGACTCTCGGTAAAATCTTCAAGCAACACCACAAACTCATCACCCCCCTGTCGCGCAACCGTATCGGTGAGCCGCAAGCAATCCTTGAGACGCTTGGCGGTTTCTTGCAGCAACATATCACCCGCCTGGTGCCCCAACGTATCATTGATGATCTTGAAACGATCAAGGTCGATAAACAGGACGCCAACCCGATTCTGATATCGTTGCGCACGCAGCAAGGCTAATTCCACACGCTCCTGCAACAGTGAGCGATTGGGCAAACCGGTCAGCGCATCATGCGTCGCCAGGAACTGCAGCCGCTCTTCCGACTGTTTACGCTGGCTAATGTCGCTCAACACGGCAACATAGTTCTGCAAGATGCCGTTGCTATCGTACAGCGTGCTAATGGAGACCCATTCGGGGTAATACTCGCCGCTCTTCTTGCGGGCCAGGATTTCTCCCATCCACTTGCCCTTGAGTTCTACAATGCTGCCAATCGGCTCATCGTCCTCTCCTCCGATCTCATCGAGCAAGCGCAAATGCGTACCTATCGTTTCATCCCGCTCATAGCCAGTGATATCAAGATAGGCCTGGTTGACGTCGAGGATATCCCGGTTGCTGTCAGCAATCAGGATACCTTCGGCCGTGTTTTCAAACACCTGTTTGGATAATCTCAGGCTGGCCTCGCCAGCCTTACGAGCAGTGATATCCAGCATCACCCCCACCAACTCCTGGGGCTTGCCAAATCGATTGGGAATCACCCGCACCATATCCTGGACCCAGACCGTACGGCCATCTGCTGCAATCATGCGGTAGTCGAACACATGGCTCTTAAGCTGGGCAGATTCTGCGCGGCAAAACTCAACCACCCAATCGCGGTCATCTGGATGAATGGTGTCATTCCAGAATGTGTCACTTCGTGTCCAGTCTGCAAGCGGATAGCCCATCAATACTTCCGCCTCCTGGCTAACAAAGGTGAAGACGCCTTCAGGCGTAGCACGCCACACAATAGCCTGCACCGATTCAACCAGCTCACGATATTCCGTCTGGCTTTGCAGTAGGGCAGTTTCAGCCTGTTTACGGCTACTGATATCAATAATCAGCACCACCACTTTTTCACTACCATCGCGGTAATTGGCAGCTGCCACCTCAATCGGTATAGGTTTACCGGACTTGCTGATACCCATTGCCTCATAGCGGCTGGGACTTTCAAGGCCCTGCATTCTCACGTGATATTGTTGTGCTACACGCTCCCTATCCATTGGATGGATCAAATTGAGGAAATCCGACCCCAGGGGAATATCACGGGCGTCATAGCCTCCAATTTTCCATACGGCTTCATTGGCATACGCAATTTTTCCGTGCTCAATCACCACGACACCTTCACCCGCGTCAGACTGAGCATTGATAAGTGCGTTATACAGTCCCAACTGGTTCTTGAGCCTGGTATCAACACGTAGCCTGCCGACATTCAACCCCGACAAGCCAACTCCAGTCGATACCGTGACCAGAACAAACAGCCAGTAATTCAGCAGATCAGTATTGGCCATCTGCATACTGAAATAGCCCTGATAGCCTGCCACCACCCAGAGGGCCGTGATTGAAATAAACAAAGAGGCAATGGCAGCTCCTCGCTGATGAAAACTCAAAGCAGCCCAGATCACCAGAGGAAAGACTAGGAATGCTTTTGCTTCGAGCGCCAGCAGGGAGTCGAGCCATACGCCGGTAAACGCAAACGCACCAATCACCACCAGAATCACCAGGAATATGATGGCCTCAGTAATCTTGGCCCTGCTCCATTGAATCGGCTCGTAGTAAAAACAGGCAAGGATGGCAGGGGTAAACAGGATAATGCTCAAGGCATCGCCCATCCACCACTGCAACCAGACATCAAACAATGCAGCAGCATGCACCATATCTGCCAGAAACAAGCTGGACAATGCCACGGTGGCACCTAATACCGGGCTGAATAATGCGCTCAGGCACATGACCGCCAGGAGATCCCGTAAACGCGTCATGGCCGGATCAAACTGCATCACATGCTTTAAAAGATAATTGGCCAACCAGGCACTGGCGATATTGCCTATGGCGATGGTCACCGCGACAATCAGAGGCAGGCCTACGCTAAATTCAGCAAACAAAGCACCTATGAGCAGGCCTGGCAGAAGTCGATTGCCGCCGATGATGAGCGTTGCCAGAGCAAACCCGGCTGGCGGCCAGATAAAGGTAGCGATAGTTTCCGGCACGCCAAATTGAATTGCGCTCTGCGCCAAGGCGAAATAGCAGAGGCCAATAAGCGCAATCGTCAGGAAATACCGTATCGGCCTACTCTTGGCGGCAGGCTGGTGGCTGGATATATACATAATTCAGATATTGTATTAGCAAAGTCCTACATCGCGCATCAATCTTCAATGCAAATAAAAAAGCCCGCGCTAGGCGGGCTGGGAATGCGCTGCAAATAATGCTAGAAGTTGTACTGCAACTGCATGCGCAAGACATCCGAATCGTACTTGGAGTAAGGCCTTGTGGAGAGATTGTTACGATCCAGCTTCGAGTAATACGCCGTAAATTCAATTTCAGGCACTGGCTGCCACTCAAAACCCGCTTCCCAATCATTAACATGGTTCTTAGGTGCATTGGTCTCGAACTTCTGTGCACCGTCAAAGTACTGCCACTTCACAAACGGAATCATCACACCATGGCCGTAGAAGTCCTTGATACGATACATTGCCTGGACATAACCACCATTCAGAGACTTTTCCTCGATTCTCGTACCGGCATCATTCAACTCAGGACCACGTCCCCAGTTCCACTCCGCCTGCAAGCCAAAAGGTTGTGGGTAGAGCACAGCATGTACACCTACACGCTGATCCTTAAACCCATCTTTCTTCGGAAACGTTGCATCTCCCCCAGTAGGCGTGCTTGTACTAGGCTTGAAAGTCCCGGAAATCGCCTGGATACCGGCTTCAAATATCTGGCCATTTTCGAACTTAACCGGATAGGTAAAACGTGATACCAAATGCAAATTGTCATTGTTTTCGGAACGGTTGGCACCGGTACCATTGTAAGCACCGAAGGCAAACACACCATAGTTGCCCGAACCCTTGAGGCCACTATCCACCAGATACTTGAACATTTCCTGCTTGTCTACCGGAGTCCAGTAGTAGAAAGCACCCAGGTCACGCTCGTCCTTACAGCAACTGTTCAAGGCATCGTTACGATCCAGAGCAATACGGTTCTGGCTAGACTGCAGATTCTCAAAGCTGTACGGAATCTTGGATTGACCAACGCGCAAACGGTGCACACGATCCTTGGTCAGGTAAATGTCACCATAAGCATCGCGCAACTGGGCAATATTGCCGGTATTGTCAGCGCTGCCAGTGCGGCTGGCAAAGTCAGGCTGGATGTAATAGGACAGGCGTTCACCAATATCACCCGAGAAAATCAGGCGCATACGGCGGATCATGAAGTTGGTATTCTCACCGATGGAGCGGTCACCCTGGTGGGCAATTTCCCTGTCGCCACCAATAACCGGGTTGCTACGAATTTGCACATAACCACGCACCTTCATAGTGTCCGACCAATTCTTGCTGGCTGGCTTTGGCGCAGGTCCCATGGCGATCTTGTCCAGCTTGTCTTCCAGCTCACGCTGTTTCAGCTCCAGATTCTGCTTCATTTCAACCAGGTCAATGCCAGCGGCATTATCGTTAGGTGCGCCTGCAGCGGATGCATCGACTGATTTAAATGTGCCCATCTTCACCCGGTTAGCGCCAGGCTCGGAGAAAATCTGTTTGGTATTGGAATCCACATACAATTCCAGAGTTTGTGAAGAATCTGCCATTGCAGTGGCAGACGCCATGGTCAGCAAAGCGGCCATTACAGCTGCGTTTATGTTCATTGTCCCTGTTGTCATCACAATCACTTTAATAATGCACTGATAAATTCGGCATCAACCTGTATTGATACCTCCCATGCTTGGCAGCTATCGCCACCAACATCAACCACGTCAGGTTATTGACCTGCTCATAGTGGTATGGCGTGCAGTATGTGCATGCAATGTGACTATCTTATGTATGAAAAATGACAACTTTGTGACAAACAGAATCTGGCAAATACCAAGAAAGAACTATGAATTAAAAAAACTTTGGATTATTTTCATCAAATCTTCATGATTTAACTGCATGATACGGTGCAATTTTTTCCATTTACTTGCAAAAACTTACATTCTTTAACAAATTGATTTTTATCAAAACATAAAAAATTATCTATAATAATCATATTTATACGGAACAAAATAATTGCATCCATGTCTGTTTTTAAGACTGAATCTGATTAAATCACCTAAACATCAATTTGATTTTAACTAACTGGGGTAATCCAATATATGTATAAACACCCACTCAAAGACCGCGAAAAAATGTCTCCACAAGAAGCATTGGCCATCTTGCTGGAAGGTAATGAACGTTTTACTCAGAATATTTCGGCGCATCGAGACCTGTTGAATGTCGTCAACATCACCAAGGACAAGCAGCATCCTTTTGCTGCCATCTTAAGTTGCAGCGATTCCCGTACCTCAACTGAACTGATTTTCGACCAGGGGTTGGGAGATCTATTCAGTGTGCGCCTGGCAGGCAATATCGCATCCAGAAAAGCCATCGGCAGCCTGGAATACTCATGCAAATATCTGGGCAGCAAGCTCATCGTGGTGCTGGGCCATAGTGGTTGCGGCGCAATCAAAGCCGCTTGTGATGGCTTTTCCGGCGGACATATTGGTGAAATCACCAAGATGATTTTTCCTGCCGTGGAAGCAGAAAAAACCGTCAAAGAAAACCGTACCTCAGAAAATGTCACGTTTGTGGAGCATGTGTGCGACCTCAACGTAAAAACGCAAATTGATACCATCTGGAACTCAAGCGAAATACTGCGCGATCTGCTTAACCGCGGTGAAATCGGCATTGTTGGCGGTGTTTATGATCTTCAGACGGCTCAGGTAAGTTTTCCTGACCAATACCAGATATTCAATGCGGATCATCCACTTGTTCAAAACTGAGCAAGCTGACATCAGCTTAATTATTAATTTCAGGATTTCATTGCAATGACAAGCCAAACCGTCGCGCCTTCAGTTCCGAAGGGTAGTTTTAGCAAGGATTTTTTTGCCTCCATTGTTGTATTCCTGGTAGCAGTACCACTTTGTTTGGGTATTGCTATCGCGTCTGGGCTTCCTCCCACTGCAGGCATTATCACCGGGATTATTGGTGGCCTGATTGTAGGCAGCATCTCCGGCTCGCCATTAACCGTCAGCGGCCCAGCGGCAGGCCTGGTCGTGATTGTCGCCGATATTGTGGCTGAGTATGGCATTGCCATCTATGGCATGATCGTCTTGCTGGCAGGCTTGGTACAAGTACTGGCTGGCGTGTTCAAGCTCGGTGTCTGGTTCCGTGCCATTTCCCCCGCGGTAATTCACGGCATGCTGGGCGGTATTGGTGTGCTCATCATAGGTTCACAATTTCATATCATGCTGGACAGGGATCCCCTCTCCAACGGTATCAAGAACCTGATGGATATCCCCAATGCATTGATCGAAACATTTGAAGTGCATGGCGGCAACATTTACGCAGCCTCGATCGGCCTGCTGACCATCACATCGATCGTGCTCTGGACAAAATATGCACCAACCAAGCTGAAGCTGATCCCTGGCGCCCTGATAGGTGTAGTCCTGTCTGTCATCGTTGCCAATCTGTTCAACTTTGATATCAAGTATCTGACAGACCTGTTTGATGGCCCTACCAACCTGCAGAACATTCTGGGCACCATCGTCACACCGACACTGGGAATTGCTCAGTCATCCATGACTGGTGGCGTAATCGTGGCAGTACTGTCCCTGGCATTTATTGCCAGTGCAGAATCCTTGCTGTCATGCGCTGCCGTTGACCAGATGCATCAAGGCGCCCGCACCAAGTATGATAAAGAGTTGATGGCTCAAGGTATTGGTAACACAATTTGCGGCTTTCTCAGCGCGTTGCCGATGACGGGGGTGATTGTACGATCCAGCGCCAACGTTGAAGCAGGTGCCACCAGCCGTGCCTCGACCATCATGCACGGCTTATGGCTGTTGTTATTTATCAGTGTGTTCCTGTTCACGCTTGAGTACATCCCGGTCGCCACTCTGGCTGCCGTGCTGGTATATACAGGCTACAAGCTGGCTTACCCCAAGGTAGCCAAGCAACTGCTGGTTTACGGCAAACCTGAACTGGCGATCTATATCATCACCATTATCACCATCGTCAGCTTCAATCTGCTGGCAGGTGTTATCACTGGTTTAGCCTTGTCGATTGCCAAGCTTCTCTATGTGTTTGCCCATGTCTCGATCAAGGCAGAACATCAAGCCGCCAATAAAACCATCCTGCACCTCAAAGGCTCGGCGACCCTGCTGGGTATTCCTAAACTGGTGGCAGTGCTGGACAAACTGGAAACAGGGCGCGATATCCATGTGCAGTTTGAGCATCTTGAGTATATCGACCATGCCTGCATCGAGTTGCTGAATGGCTGGCAGAAGCAATATGAACTGACCGGCGGCAAAGTCACCATAGAGTGGGATAGCCTGATCAGCAAATATCACTCCAAAGAAGATGCCGCGATTCAGGGTTCCTGATGCAGCATTGATATAGCCTCAATAAAAAGCCCCTGTGACAGGGGCTTTTTTTACGGTTGTTATCAGCTTTTATGACGCCGATTGAATCCGCTTGACCTTGGAGCTTTCTTCCGAAGATAAGGAGGCAATATCTCCTGAGAGTTCACCCCCCTCTTCAATGAAAATCTTGCCATAACGAATCTTGCCACTGACACGCCCTGTGGCATGAATAATCAGCTGGCTACGCGCCGTAAGCTCACCATCGAAATTGCCGTGTACTTCTGCCACATCAATCCCCACCTTGCCAGAAAAAGACCCTTCCGCAGCAATCTGGATGACGCGGCTATCCATGGTCGCTTCTACACGGCCTTCCACGACTAGGATATCGCAGTCCTGAATTTCAGCGCCTTTGAGCTTAACGTCAGGCCCGACAATCAGGCGGCTACCAGTGTGCACATCGGCATGCACAGAGGGTGCTGGCTTGGGCTCCTGTTTTGGGGTACTGGCAGAGGCTACTGCAGCCATATGGCCAGGAATTGGGGATGGTTCAGACTTGGTGTTCAGCGGCGCAGGTGAAACTGGGGAGCTGATTGGGTTGGAATGTGGGCTTGAAGTTTGATTGCGACTAAAAAGACCTTGCTTGTTTAACATAAGGGAAACCTCTCTCTGGACTAAAAACAGATTCACATGACAGCGAATCCAGACTCAGTGGTGTTAGCAAAGCTCATGCCGACAATAAAAAATCGCTAATAATCATCCTGATAGGAAATACAATTAAGAATCAGCAAGAGAATCCGGCCTGAATCGTCGCTCAACTACGACGTTGATACTGTATCGGGTAAGCCTATACAGCATCCGCCACCATCACCGGCAAAGCAGTGACAACCGCTCCCAGACAAGCTAGATGCCAGATAAGGCCAAGCAGCCAAACTTCGCTTTACCCGCACCGTTACATCATCCTACGTCAAACCCGGCTGTCGCCGAGAGGCAACATACCCTCAAGCATCTCCCATAAAAAAGGCCGGAAAATCCGGCCTGGGGTTTAGTGTTCTGGTCGCATATGCGGGAACAGGATCACATCTCGAATGCTAGGGCTATCCGTCAGCAGCATCACCAGGCGATCAATTCCTATGCCACAACCACCAGTCGGAGGCATGCCATATTCAAGCGCACGGATGAAATCTGCATCGTAATACATGGCTTCATCATCCCCAGCTTCCTTGGCTGCCACTTGTGACTGGAAGCGTGCTGCCTGGTCTTCAGCGTCGTTCAACTCCGAGAAACCATTGGCAATCTCTCGACCGGTGATAAATAACTCATAACGCTCAGTGATGGCAGGGTCTGTATCCGAGGCACGCGCCAAGGGAGAAACTTCGACCGGATAATCAATAATATAGGTAGGTTCCCACAACTGGCTTTCTGCGGTTTCTTCAAACAAAGCCAGTTGTAGCGCCCCCAAGCCAAGGTGCGCAAAGGCTTCCACACCAAACTTCTTCAGCTCCTGACGCAAGAAAGCCTGATCGGTTAACTGTGCCAGGGTGTAGTCAGGCGCATATTTCTGGATCGCACCCACGATGGTGAGACGCTGGAATGGTTTAGCCAGATCCAGTTCTCGCCCTTGGTATTGCACAATGGCTGAGCCACAGGCTGCAATCGCTGCCGCACGGATACAGTGTTCAGTGAAGTCCATCAGCCACAGGTAATCGGTATAGGCCGCATAGAA
Organism: Methylobacillus gramineus; assembly: GCF_020532675.1. GTDB lineage: Bacteria > Pseudomonadota > Gammaproteobacteria > Burkholderiales > Methylophilaceae > Methylobacillus > Methylobacillus gramineus. Next base: position 1,407,272 of record NZ_JAJAVE010000001.1, read on the forward strand.
CTCCATCATGGTGAATTCCGGGTTATGGCGAACACTGACGCCCTCATTGCGGAAATTACGGTTGATCTCGAATACACGATCAAAACCACCCACTACCAGGCGCTTCAGGTATAGCTCAGGGGCAATACGCATATACATCTGCATATCCAGCGCATTGTGATGCGTGATAAACGGCTTGGCAGAAGCACCGCCAGGAATGGGGTGCAGCATCGGGGTTTCCACCTCCAGGAACTCATGGCTCAGCATGAAAGCTCGAATAGCCGCCACGATCTTACTGCGCGCCACAAAAGTAGCCCGGGTTTCCTCTGAAACAATCAGGTCCACATAACGTTGACGATACTTGGTTTCCTGATCAGCCAGGCCGTGGAATTTTTCTGGCAATGGACGTAACGACTTGGTCAACAGGCGCAACTCGCTCACCTTGACCGAAAGCTCACCCGTCTTGGTCTTGAACAATACGCCGCGAGCCGCCACGATATCGCCCAAGTCCCACTTCTTGAACGCATCATAGAGTTCTTCACCAATGTTTTCCCGGGTGACGAATACCTGGATGCGACCACTTTTATCCTGCACTGTGGCAAAGCTGGCTTTACCCATCACTCGCTTGAGCATCATGCGGCCAGCAATCGCCACCTGAACCGCTTGTGCCTCCAGGGCTTCGCCCTCCTGCGCATCATAGAGATCATGCAGACTTTGTGAGACATGCTCTGGTTTGAAATCGTTGGGGAAAGCTACACCCTTGTCACGAATGGCCTTGAGCTTTTCGCGCCGCTCGGCAATGACATGGTTCTCATCCTGCGCCACGTGGACCGCTTCACTGGCCACCTTTGAATTTTCTGCTTCGCTCACCCTTACACTCCCTGCTTCAAACTTTCAGAAATAAATGGATCTAGGTCACCATCAAGCACGCCCTGGGTATTGCCAACTTCGACATCGGTACGCAAATCCTTGATACGCGACTGGTCTAGTACATAAGAGCGAATCTGGTGACCCCAGCCGATATCGGTCTTGGAGTCTTCCATCGCCTGCTTTTCTTCGTTGCGCTTGCGCAGTTCCAATGCATACAACTGCGCTTTCAACATATTCATCGCCTCATCCTTGTTACGATGCTGCGAGCGGTCATTCTGGCACTGCACGACAGTATTGGTCGGCAAGTGGGTAATACGCACAGCTGAATCGGTCTTGTTGATGTGCTGCCCACCCGCACCAGAGGCCCGATAGGTATCAATCCGCAAATCAGCAGGGTTGATCTCTACCACGATGGAGTCATCAACCTCGGGGTAGACAAAGACACTGGCAAAAGAAGTATGGCGGCGATTGCCGGAGTCAAAAGGCGACTTGCGCACCAGGCGATGTACACCACTCTCGGTACGCAGGAAGCCATAGGCATAATCACCAGAAATCTTCAGCGAAGCGCTCTTGATACCCGCGACATCGCCCTCTGACTCCTCCAGCACCTCAACCTTGAAGCCTTTGTTTTCGCAATAGCGCAGATACATGCGTAACAGCATGGAGGCCCAGTCCTGGGCCTCGGTACCACCAGAACCAGACTGGATATCCAGGAAGCAGTTATTGGGATCCATGGGATGGGAAAACATGCGGCGGAACTCCATTTCCCCCACAATTTTCTCCAGCGCCTGAGTATCACTGTCGATACTGAGCAAGGTGCTGTCGTCATCTTCCTCGCGCGCCATCTCAAACAGCTCACGACTATCACGCACGCCGTTATCTACATCCAGCAATGACTTGACGACAAACTCCAGCTCCCGACGCTCTTTGCCCAGCTTCTGCGAGCGCTCGTTATCGTTCCATATACTAGGATCTTCAAGCAGCTGGGAAACTTCCTCTAAGCGTTGTTGCTTGGTTTCGAAGTCAAAGATACCCCCGAAGGGCCTGGTGACGCTCGACCAGATCGTCAAGACGATGGGCGATGATATTGAGTTGTTCCGCTTCCATGAAAAATGTCCGAACCTGCTGAATTCAAAACAGGCAATTATACATTATTGCCTGCGTGCCAGCCTCGCCCTTCTCACCCCCGCACAATACCCATGATTGCAGTTATGTATTCCCCCTATTGGCTTTTCCCTACAATCATTGGACTCAGTCCCCCCCAAGGAAAAATAATGCCCTCAGCCCCCAAGCGACTCCATCTTGCATCAGTAGTTATCACAACACTGGCGTGTGCCACGCCTGCACATGCCTTGCTTAACGGCACCCCCACCACAGACTTTGATCTGGTAGGCCAGATTGTGGGCGGCGCAGATGGCGTACTGATTGCACCTAATTGGGTATTAACCGCCGGGCATGCAGCCACTACCGACAAGTTGTTTTCATCAGGTGCTGGCTCAGCCATGATAGACAAGAAATTCGTCCTGCCTAACTATAACTTCCCCGGAAACGACCTGGCCCTGCTGCATTTATCCACCGCGATTGACAACGTCCCATTTACGCCACTAAACCTGACATATATAGAAGCGAATATTGTGGATCAATACGGCACTGTGACGCTGGCCAATGCAAGCGGCAATGGCAACGGACACTATGTCGAAACTACCCTGGTAAACGCCTATAACTATGCTGGTAGCTATTATGTACATTGGATTGTGGCAGACAAAAGTGCCTCTGGCAGCCCCATAGTGCAAGGCGGCGACAGTGGTAGCGCCTTATATCTGGGGGCTTCCGATACAGCATCCCCTGTGCTGGGAGGCATTGCATCGGCCATTTGCATGACCAACAAATCCTGCTACGTACAACCTACCGCCTACCGGGACTGGCTGGATATCACCATGATGCGGTATGTGCCGACCAACCCGGATGAAGTCCCCAAACAATCATTGCAGTGGGTGGAAACAGGCAGCCTGATGGGCAATACACCAAGCACAGGCACTCTCACCATCACATCCGTCCCTGAACCCGCAAGCGCACTGTTAGTCATCTCAGGCATGCTGCTACTGGGCTGGAGACAATCCCGATTACGATAACAACATTCTCTTGATGATCTGATGATCAGGATTGGGATCGCTTTCATGGTGGTTGAATAGCCATGCCCATGAGGAAAAGACAGTAGGCAAAATGGCATTTTTGCTGAATTGTCACAAACATGAAACAATTCATCTCTATATTTGCCACGTTGCCAAAAAACCGGGCCTCCTCTAGCGCCTGATGCAACATTTGATCAATCCACGGAGCCTATATGCAATCCAAATTTGTTCCAACCCAGTTATTGAAGGTAGCAGGTGTTGCTGCCCTCGTTGCTGCTGCGTTCTCTATCCCACACGCAGATGCAGCCGATAAAAACGACATTATCCGTATTGACGGTTCCAGCACTGTGTACCCCATCACCGAAGCGGTTGCCGAAGATTTCCAGAAAGCCAAGCGCATCAAGGTAACCGTTGGCATCTCAGGCACTGGTGGTGGCTTCAAGAAATTCTGCCGTGGTGAAACTGATATTTCAGAAGCGTCCCGCCCTATCCTGTCCAAGGAAATGGAAGCCTGTAAGGCGGCCGGGATCGAATATATCGAACTGCCAGTGGCTTATGATGCATTGACTGTCGTGGTCAATCCGAAGAATTCCTTCATCAAGAGCCTCACTGTTGAGGAGCTGAAGAAACTGTGGGAACCTGAGGCTCAGGGCAAGATCAAGACCTGGAAGCAAGTCAATGCCAGCTGGCCTGACACTCCGGTCAAGCTGTTCGGAGCAGGTTCTGACTCCGGTACCTTTGATTACTTCACTGAAGCCATCGTCGGCAAGGCAAAATCCAGCCGCGGTGACTTTACTGCCTCTGAAGATGACAACGTACTGGTGCAAGGTGTAGCCAGTGATATAGCCGCTACCGGTTATTTTGGCTTTGCCTACTATGAAGAAAACAGCACGCGTGTAAGAGCTGTACCTATTGTGGCAAAAGCTGGCGCACCCGCCGTCCTGCCATCGCGTGAAACCGTCATGAACGGGACTTACCAGCCATTATCACGTCCATTGTTTATTTATGTCAGCGCGAATGCTGCCAAGAACAATCCTAACGTGAAAGCCTTCGTTAATTTCTACCTGGCCAATGCCAAGGCACTGGTTGAGGAAGTAAAGTACATTCCCTTGCCAGCCAATGAATATGCTGCAGTGAATGAGCATTGGAAAGCCATGAAAGTGGGTACCGGTTTTGGTGGCGAGCCTGAAGTAGGCGTCAAGATCACCGACCTCCTCAAGCGGATCAAATAGCAGATGAATCCTGGAAAGTGACTGAACCGTCACTTTCCAGCATCGCATGCATTGCCCCAATTCCGTTACAATGCACGGATTATTAACGTGAACATGACCACTCAAGTGTTACAAAAGCCCATAGATCTGCCTATTAGTCCGCGCTTAGCCAAGAATGTACGCCGTCACGTTCTTGAGCGCGTCATTGAATTCATTCTGATGCTGGCAGCGCTTTCCGCTGTCGCCACCACCATCGCGATCGTCGTGATCCTGCTGTATGAATCACTCAGCTTTTTTGAGCATGTTTCCATCATTGATTTCCTGACCGACACACAATGGACACCATTGTTTGAGGACGCCCACTACGGCATCCTGCCACTTGTTTCCGGCACACTGACAACATCTGCCATTGCACTTGGCGTGGCGATCCCTCTAGGCACCATAGGCGCAATTTATCTGTCAGAATTTGCCTCGCACCGCACCCGTGAAATCGTCAAGCCTATCCTGGAACTGCTGGTAGGCGTCCCTACCGTGGTATTTGGTTATTTCGCGTTGCTGTTTGTCACGCCATTGTTGCAAATGATTTTCCCTGAACTGCCTGGCTTTAATATGTTGGGCCCAGGCATTGTCATGGGCATCATGATCATCCCTTATATCAGTTCCGTGGCTGAAGATGCCATGCGTGCTGTGCCGATGAGCATGCGCGAAGGGTCTTACGCCATGGGCGCTACCCGCTTCCAGACGGCAGTCAGGGTGGTTACCCCGGCTGCAATCTCCGGCATTATCGCGGCCTATATCCTGGGTATCTCACGGGCGGTGGGTGAAACCATGGTCGTGGCCCTGGCAGCTGGTCAGCAACCCAACCTAACTTTCAACCCGATGGAAAGCGCTGCCACCATCACCGCTTATATTGTGCAAGTGGCCATGGGTGACCTGCCACACGGCAGCATCGGCTATCAGAGCATTTTTGCTGCGGGCCTGGTCCTGATGCTCATGACCCTGGTATTCAACATCCTCGGCCATATCACCCGCAAGAAATTCCGCGAGACATACTAACATCATGACAACACAAGCCTCTGTATTAGCCAACCTCGCCGAAGTGCGGGCCATGATCCGCCGCCACAAGCGCAATGACTTTATTTTTTCCATTATCGGTTTGCTGGCCCTGATGGTGGGCCTGTTGACCCTGCTGATATTGTTTGTAGACCTGGTATCAGATGGTTATCAACGCTTTAACCTGGAATTCCTCAGCAACTACCCTTCGCGCCGCGCAGGCAATGCTGGCTTGCTTTCGGCCTGGGTAGGCTCTTTACTGGTCATGCTGGTGACCTTTTTCTCAGCGGTGCCTATGGGCGTTGCCGCTGGCGTCTACCTGGAAGAATACGCCCCCAAGAACTGGTTCTCCGACCTGATCGAGATCAACGTCACCAATCTGGCTGGTGTCCCTTCCATCGTATACGGCCTGCTGGCACTCAGCCTGTTCGTATATGGCCTGGGCCTGGGTGAAAGCATACTGACAGCAGGTTTGACCTTGGGTCTATTGATCCTGCCTATCGTCATCGTGGCAACGCGCGAATCCATTCGTGGTATCCCGGTGGCGATTCGCGAGGCGGCTTACGCGGTGGGTGCCACCAAATGGCAAGTCGTATTCCACCATGTATTGCATTACTCATCAGGCGGTATCCTGACTGGCATTATCATCGGCATGGCCCGTGCACTAGGCGAAACGGCACCTATCATTACCATAGGTGCGCTCACCTTCATTGCCTTCCTGCCACCATCGCCCATTACCGAAGCAGCTCCTTTCATCAACTTTGAATGGCTAAGCTCAGGCTTTACTGTGCTACCTATCCAGATGTTCAACTGGCTATCACGCCCGGATCACGCCTTCCACATCAATGCAGCTGCCACAGGGGCACTGATTATTGTTGTGACCCTGTTGATGAATGGCACCGCCATCTGGTTGCGCTATCGCATCCGCAAGAACATCAAGTGGTAATACAACCAGCATTGCCCTTATTACTACGCAGACAAAAATCGAATCAGGATATTTAACTCATGGTTACAACAACTAGCCCGATCAAAGCCGAATCCCGCGACCTGAACTTTTACTACAGCAATGGTCACAAGGCGCTCAAAGGCATCACCATGCCTTTATACGAAAAGCGCATCACCGCCTTGATCGGCCCTTCAGGCTGTGGAAAATCCACATTCCTGCGCTGTTTCAACCGCATGCACGACCTCTACCCTGGCAATAGCTATGAAGGCCAGATCGTCATGCATCCGGATAACACCAACATCCTAGATAACGGCGTAGACCCGATTGAAGTACGCATGCGTATCAGCATGGTGTTCCAGAAGCCCAACCCATTCCCGAAATCCATCTATGAAAACGTGGCCTACGGCCTGCGCGTTCGTGGCGAACGCAACAAGCGTGCAGTGGATGACAAGGTGGAAGAGGCGCTAAAGGGCGCTGCACTCTGGGATGAAGTGAAAAATCGCCTGCATGACCTGGCATTCAACCTGTCTGGCGGCCAGCAACAACGTCTGTGTATTGCACGTGCACTGGCCACTGATCCCGAAATCATGCTTTTTGATGAGCCAACATCAGCCTTGGACCCAATTGCCACCGCCAATATCGAAGAACTGATGTCGGAACTGCGCAACAAGCTCACCATCCTGGTGGTGACCCACAACATGCAACAAGCAGCGCGGGTTTCTGACTACACCGCCTATATGTATCTGGGCGAATTGATTGAATATGATGATACTGATCGTATTTTCACCAACCCAAGCCGCAAGGAAACTGAAGACTACATTACTGGCAAGTTCGGTTAAGTCCTTCTAGACCATTGCAGATTAAAGCCGGAGCCATCCGGCTTTTTTGTTTCCGTCCAGAAGCAATATTTTCTTTATTAATGCGCAGTAATTCTTAAAGATACTCCAGCGAATAAAAGGAGAATGATTCTTGATTGCAATCTATGCCAGCTGTTAGCATAGCGCTTTTCTCTGCATCGTATCCAGGATCATGTCTGGCTCCCTCGTTACCGAATTACTCGAGTCGTACCGCGAATTGCGCCATTACCTGCGCGGACGACTGCGTAATATCGACGATGCCGCAGACATCGCACAAACCAGTTTTGAGCGTGTTTATCGTTATGCCACACCAGCCAGCGGTGACACCCCCCATATAGAATCGCCACGCGCCTTATTGTTCAAGGCAGCGCATCACATCTGCATCAATCTGGCACGCCATGACAAAATTGTGCTCGATTGGCTCAACGAACGCAGCCAGATTGATGCGCACCCGACATCCCCCTCTACAGAGTTGCTCGTCTCGCATCGCCAATTGCTGCAACAGATTGTGAGCCACCTTGAAATCATGCCAGCGCGGCGGCGTGATGTATTTCTGCTATTCCGCGTATATGGTTACAGCCGGGAGGAAATCGCAGAGCATCTAAAGATCACTGAATCTGCGGTTGCCAAACATGTGGTGCGCTCGACACTGGACTGCGCAGCGGTCTTTGCTGAAGTCCGCCAGGCATTGTCAGAGCATCATGAGTAAGGCCTGCGCCCGACACCCGCTATGACTCAACATCACACCACACCTCTGGTCAAACATGCGCTCACTTTGCTTGCACGTATGGAAATTGAGCCCGAAGCAAGCGCACGTGCCATCCAGATACAACTGGCAGCATGGCGCAATCTATCCGGCATGCATGAAGCCGCTTATCAGGAAGCATGCCGCCAACTGGAATCTCTGTCCACGTTGGCACCACAGCTGCGTCAACAATTTGACGAACCCGCAGCAAGCAGGACAACACCGCGCAAACAGCGTCAGTCTCTGCTGGCATGGGGTGCACTGACAATCTGTTGTGCGGCACTGGTCAAGGCTGGTATCTGGTATTGGCATCAGCCCGTATTTGAGGCTGATTACCAGACTGACATTGCCCAGATACGAGAAGTCTCCTTGCCCGATGGCAGCAAGCTCGCCATCAATGCCAAGTCGCATTTACATGTTGCCCTGTATCGCCAGAAGCGGCTTGTCAGCCTTGACCAAGGCGAAGCCCGGTTTGAAGTCAGCCCGAACAAGAAGCGACCATTCCATGTTGAAACCCGAGCAGGCGATGTCGAAGTGATTGGTACTATCTTTACCGTACGCGATCGCGGCACCAGCGTGACCGTCAACGTTGAACAAGGCCATGTGCGTTTCCACCATCTCGCCCCAGAAAATAGCGCTAAAAAAGAAATCTATGACCTGGTCGCCAACGAGCAATTATTGATCAAGAACGGTACTGTCAGCCTTGGCAAAGCCCAGGCACAAGATGCATCAGCCTGGCGCTCTGGCTGGCTGGTGTTCAATGATACTCATCTGGAAGATGCTGTCCCTGTCATCAATGCATTCCGTCACCAACCATTGACTCTGGCAGATGAAGCAACTGCCAGACTGCGTTTGACCGGGCGTTTCCGTACACACGACCAACACTCCCTGGAGCAGGCCTTACCTGCGATCCTTCCTGTTACCATCCAATCAAAAGCTGACCATACGCTGACACTCAAGGCAAAGTGATCACGTACATCACAAGGATTGATCAATCATTTTCATTCAGCTGTCTCCGTTTTAAACGCTCAACTGTCTTCCCTGATGTAATGACCATAGCGCCACCTCAATCTTTAGGGATCACAACATAATGAAAAACGGCTTTCACTACCGTCCTGCCATTGGCAGCATCCTCCTGTCACTTGCATGTACCAGCGGACTATTCAGCCTGGCTCCAAGCCTGGTAACCGCCGCAGAGACCTCGCCTGTCAGCATCAATATCACAGCCCAACCCCTCGCCTCTGCCATCACCAATCTATCCAGACAAACTGGCATCCAGATTTTCAGTGATGGCAAACTGCTGGCAGATAAAACCGCTCCCGCCATCAATGGCCACATGAGTGTGCAACAAGCGCTCGATAAATTACTGACAGGCACTGGCCTGAATGCTCTCAACAACGGTAAGGGCTACATCATTAAAAAGGAAGAGGCTGTTCCCCAGTCTTCATTACCTGAGGTCAGCGTCTCTTCCAGCAGCATTCAGCTCGGCAATGAAGGGCTTGCAACACAGGGTTACCACACCCAACATGCCTCTGTGGCCGGGTTCAATCACCAGGCCTTAATCGATACGCCCTATTCCGTCAAAGTCATTCCGCAAGCCCTGATCCAGAACCATTTCATCGAGAATCTAGGCAACCTGGAACGTTACGATGCCAGCGTTGCAAACTCCGGCTATAACCCAGGCTGGTATAGCGCACCAGAAATACGTGGCTTGTCGCTGCACAACACCAGCAACTACCGATATAACGGACTGATGCTGGTGAACCAGCAGGTTACCGGACTGGAAAACAAGGAGCGTGTAGAAATCTTGAAAGGGCTCTCGGCATTACAAGCTGGTTTCGGATCACCGGGTGGCCTGATCAACTATGTGACGAAACGACCAACACCTGCTTCAGTGAACCTGGTGAACTTCTCAATCAATCAATATGGCAATACCAAGGTGCACAGTGACCTGAGCCGTAGAAATGAAAGTGGCACTTTCGGCATTCGCCTGAATGCTGCCGTGGAACGCCAGAAGTCCTACATCCGCGCCCCAGGCAGCGATCGCCATTTCGTCAGTCTGGCCACCGATTGGCTATTAACCGACGCCACCACTTTTCAACTCGATTTCGAACACGAAAAGAGAGACGAGATCAACCAGCCAAACTTCCCCGTCACAACCACGGGGCAACTCCCCTCCCACATCAATCCAAGACGTTTCCTGGGGCAGAACTGGGCAAGTTACCCCACTGAAATGAATATTCTCAGTGGCAAACTTGAACACACATTGAATGACAATTGGTCTGTGCTGGCAGAGTTTAATTGGGGACGCCAAAAACGTGACCAAAGCGCCATGAACCTTGAGACTCTGCAACCGAATGGTGATGTCAGTTTCAATTTTTTTGAATCACCCAATCAGCAGCAGGATTTCCTCAATACACGGCTGTCGCTGAACGGTACCTTCAACACAGGTCCATTCAGACACAATATTGCAGTAGGCCTCTCATCCCATCGTTTCAAGTATCGCTATGACGAATACTTCTGGGGGCCATTAAGTGTGACAAGCACCAACTTGTATCGTCCTGTTCGCTTTTCCAACCCGCACCTGGCCACGGGCATCAACTACCTGGTCTATCGCAAGGATGAGCGTGGCGTGTTCCTCAATGATGTCGTGTCCTTGCATGACCAGTGGGAGCTGCATCTCGGTGGTCGCTATACCCAGCGCGACACCAGGGAATACAACCCGGATGGTAGTCCAGGTAACCACTATGACAAGAATGAATTTACTCCCAATGTCGCACTGCTATTCAAACCACGCCAAGATGTGACAGTGTATGGAAGCTATATGGAAGGACTGGAGGATGGCGGTACCGCGCGCACAGGCACCACTAACCAGTTCAAACAACTGGCACCGCTGAAGAGCAAGCAATGGGAAACCGGGGTCAAAACCCAGATCAACCCATACCTACTCGCAGAGTTTGCCATCTTCAGGATAGAGCGCCCGGCCGAATTCATCAATGATTCCAACACTTTCGTTCAATCAGGTGGCAGGGTGCATAAAGGTATTGAGGTTGGCCTGACGGGTAAGCTCTCCCCGGAATGGACTTTATTTAGTAGTGGAATGCTGCTTGATGCAAAGTTTGAGGAAACAGGTGACGCGGCCACTAAAGGACAACGCCCAACCGCCACACCAAATCACCGTGTTGTCATTACCAGTGAATATGCCCCTACTGCGTTATCAGGCTGGACATTTGTCGGCAACTGGAGCCACACGGGCGCCATGCAGACCAGCGATAGCAATACCACTGAATCCACCGATGCTTATGATTTGTTTGCGATTGGTGCCCGCTACAACCACGTCTTCGGCAACACACCCACCACCATGCGTTTATATGTAGACAATCTCTTTGACAAACGCTACTGGTCAAACGTGAGCTACGGATTCCTGACACCAGGCGCACCCCGTACTGCCATGGCCAGCATCAGCTTCCAGTTTTAACTGATTCATGAGATCAGCAGCCGACACTTATGTGTCGGCTTTTTTATTAGCTACAACCTGATCTTCATCCATAACGCTCGATTCCCAGGTCATCATGCCTGATGTCACCTTGACGACCAGAGAGGATATCAGCGAGCAGCTTTCCTGACCCGCATGCCATGGTCCAACCCAATGTACCGTGGCCAGTATTCAAGTAGAGATTGGGCAAATGGCTAGCCCCTACAATCGGCGTGCCGTCTGGGGTCATTGGACGTAATCCAGCCCAGAAGCTGGTTGTCGAGAGGTCAGCCGCACCAGGGAACAGGTCATTGACGATCATTTTCAATGTGAGCTCACGTCTTGGACTAAGTTGTCGGTCAAAACCAACCAGCTCCGCCATGCCCCCGACACGGATACGGTTGTCAAAGCGGGTCACCGCGGTTTTATAACTTTCATCCAGTACTGTTGACACTGGAGCATAAGCTTCATTGATAATCGGCACGGTAATGGAATATCCCTTGACCGGATACACAGGCAAATCAACGATCCCGCGCAACATGTTTGTGGAATAGGCTCCCAGGGCAACCACATAGGCATCCGCTTGCAAGCGTTGCTCGCCCACCACGACAGCAGAGACTCTGCCTGCCGAAGTTTCCAGGTGACTGACTGTTTGCTGGTAGAGAAACCGCACGCCTTGGCTGGCAGCCATCTCAGCCAAACGCGTGGTGAAGAGGTGACAATCCCCAGTTTCATCCCTGGGCAACCACAAACCACCGGCCAACCTATGCTGCACGTGAATCAACGCTGGCTCTGCCTTGATCAGCAACTCTCTGGGTAGCAACTCAAAAGGCACGTGCGCAAAACGCAACACCTCGATATCCCGTACCGCACCATCTAGTTGCTCCTGAGTACGAAATAGCTGCAATGTACCGCGCTGACGTGCCTCATAGGCAATACCAGTCTCATCCCGCAACATATCCAGGCAGTCCCGGCTATATTCGGCAAGACGCACCATCCGCTCTTTATTCAGCTCATAACGTGCGGGATTGCAGTTTTGCAGGAGCTGCCATATCCACTGCAGCTGCTGCCAGCTGCCATCCGGGCGCACAAACAGGGGAGCGTGACGCCTGAACATCCATTTCAGCGCCTTGAGCGGAATCCCTGGAGCAGCCCAGGGCGTGGAGTAGCCAGGAGAAACCTGCCCGGCATTGGCAAAGCTGGTTTCCAGCGCTGGACCAGGCTCACGATCCAACACCGTCACTTGATGCCCGGCTTGCATCAAATACCATGCAGTGGTGACACCAATGACGCCGCTACCGACAACCATCACATGCAAGATAATGCTCCCAGGCTAATGACACCTCTAGCTTATCATTAAGCTCGGAAAGAGCGACGCTACTTGTTCAAAGCAGTCAATAGTTTGTGAAACAGGCGGCTTGCCAACTGGATAGGATCAGCCGTTTTTGGTCTTGAGGGTATCAATATGCAAGGCATGGAAGGCATTGCGACTTAGCACACGCTGATAAAACTGCAGCATGCGTTCGGCCTGGATGCGTGATGTCCAACGCTTGGCAGCATATTGTTGTGCCGCTTCGCCGAGCTTTGCCCGCTTGCCTGGGTTTGAGAACAAGCTGAATACCTTGGCTGCAAATATACGCTCGTCCTCTGGTGCAATCATTGCCCCTTCCCCTTCGATCAAAATCGACTTGGTACCCAGCTCTGCCAGCGCCACCACAGGCACACCCTGCGCCATGGCCTCAAGCAATACCAGGCCCTGGGTTTCCGTTTTGGAGGCAAACACAAATACATCTGCCGCACGGTAACAGGCATTCAACTCCGTATTGCGATCAAGGTAGCCAATAAACCTGATATGATCGGCCAGCTCGAGTTTTTGGCTTAAGGCATGCAAATGCTTTTCCGCCGGACCTTCACCGGCAATCACCAGCAGCATGTCCGGTTGCTGGCGCCTGAGCTCATTGGCCATGCGTAATAGAAAATCGATATTCTTTTCAAAGGCTACCCGCCCGACAAACAGAGCCACTGGGCGATCACGGGCAATCCCATGACGATCCCGAAAATCATCTCCATTCGCAGCCTCAAAACTTTTGGCCTGTAAGCCAGTAGGAATCACTTCAGCGCTGGCTTTCACACCATACTCACGCAAGGCGTTGAGCATAGGCTGGGAAGGCGCCACCACGGCATTAACGGCGTTACATTGACGCCGCGAAATACTGATAGCGAGATTACGCGCCATACTTTGTGGGATCCAAGGCAGATAATGGTGCAGGTAATCCTCAAAGAAGGTGTGATAGGTTTCCAGGCATGGAATATCGAGTAAATGAGCCAGCTTGAGCCCCAGGTAATGGGCAACAAACGGTGTGTGGATATGGATGACATCGTAATTTTCATTGCGCAGGTCTGGCAGCATTTTTAATGCAGCGCCATAGCGCATCAATCGATCTTCAGGATCGAAATATATCTGGCGGGCGGGCACACGTTTGATCCAGGCTTCATCCTCAGTCACAATACCGTAGTCAGGCGCGATCAGATGCACTTCATGTCCCATTTCCTGCATCTGGTAAACAAAAGTGCGGATCGAAGTTGAAACCCCATTCACACGGGGGAAATATACATCGGAAATAAATAGGATCTTCACGCGATTCCTCTCCAAAAGGAACTAGAAATACATGTGAAGACGATACGCGTGGATTATGACGCTTCGATGAACTGCCATGCATTCGTCATATATTTTCTTTAGAGTGATGTCATGAATATTCGTACCCTATCCTGGACGGCTGGTTACAGTCTTTGTCTTGCCCTGATCCTGTGCTCCCCCTCTATATTTGCGGCACGCCCCATGGTCACAGACGATGCGCGCGTGGTAGACCCCAAGAGCTGCCAGCTTGAATCCTGGGTGAAGCGCAACCGCGGAAGCATGGAATACTGGGCCTTACCTGGTTGCAATGTGGGAGAGAGATTGGAGCTCTCTTTGGGTGGCGCGATCACGCGCGAAGACCGGGCTTCGGAAAATACGGATATTGCGATGCAGGCAAAAACCATTTTCAAGCCGCTGGAAACCAATGGCTATGGGTATGGATTAGTAGTGGGCTATGCCCAGCACCCACGCCTGGACAACAACTCCAGCATGATAGGCAATGCCTATGCTTACATGCCTATCAGCGCTTCTTTTTTCAGTGACAAGTTGATATTGCATACCAACCTGGGCGCATTGCATGACAAGGAACTCAGCCGTACCAACATGACATGGGGGATAGGCTCGGAAATTCCCTTGCCGCATCATCTGGAGTTGATCGCCGAGACATTTGGTGATCACAGGTCACGGCCTTATTACCAGGCCGGGTTGAGATACTGGATCATCCCGGAGCGGGTGCAGATCGACACCACATATGGCAATCGGCTTGGCACCCAAACCGAGGAGCGCTGGTTCAGTATAGGCTTGCGCCTGCTTTCCGCACCGCTATGGTGATGCGGAAAGAAGTCATGCGCCAACAGGAAACACGGGTTCCTGGCTAGCCAAGAATCAGCAACGCCCACACCACCAGCAGATTGATCAGCGCCAGCAATACAGCAGCACTACCGATATCCTTGGCCCGCTTGGCCAATTGGTGATTTTCCAGTGAAATACGATCCACGGTAGCTTCAATTGCCGAGTTGAGTAACTCAACGATGATCACCAGGAGCACACTGCCTATCATCAAAGCCTTGGCAATGGCGTCATGGCCCAGGTAAAGCGCCAACGGGATGAGTATGACGGCCAGCGTCACTTCCTGGCGGAAAGCATCCTCGTTACGGTAGGCCGCCTTGATACCATCGACTGAATAACCGAAAGCATTGATCAATCGGCGCAGGCCTGTTTTACCCTTGTACGGACTTTCCATGAATTCCTCGAGATGATGCAATGACTGATAAGCGCCGCAGTATAGCAAATAGCAACAACCCGCTGCCATTGTCACAATAAGATCATATTTTTGCCATATACCATTCATGGCCACGCTGCACATTATGCAGCATGACATCCAGCAAGCTATTACAAAAAATGTGCTGGCTGGCACCCTTCGCCAGCTTCAGTACAGATGCCCAGGCTTGGGGCCTGGTTACCCATGTCTATTTTGCCCAGTCCCTGCTTTGGGCAATGCCCTTGCTGGATCCACGACTGCAAGCAGCCATCAGGCGATTTCCTGAACTAGTGATGGCAGGTGCCTGCCTGCCCGACCTTGCGATTGTGTCCCGTCGCTTCGGCCATACCCATTATTGGGAAAATGCGCACCAGCTACTTGCCAGCGCGCATACAGATGAAGAGACTGCCATTGCCATCGGTTATGCCAGCCATCTCTATATCGATGTCATCGCCCACAACCATTTTGTCCCCGCACATGAAGCCATGTGGATGGCAAACAGCATGATCACGCACATAGGCGCAGAGTGGGCCATGGATGCCTATCTGGTGCCTCTTATCGATAGCTCGCCTGGCACTTTATTACGCAAACACCGTGACTGCATCAGCCGGTTTATTGCTCCCCAGTTTAATTGTTCGCAGCAACAAGCCAGCAATGCCATGATGAAACTGGCGCACGCTGACCACCTGCTGAGATTTTCACGACTACCCAACATGATTTACCACGGCATGCGTATGCTGGATAAACGCCTGTTCAGGAATTTTGCCTTCTATATTGCCAGGACCCAGACCGCACTGAATCATATTGGCACCATGCTGCAAGGCGATCGGCCGCTATGGGAGCCAGAACTCAACCACATCACCAATGAACAGATGCAACAATGGCGTAAACGCTGTCTCATCGGACTGAAAAGAGGTCACGCCAGCCCTATTGATTATTTTTCCCAGTAATCCGTTATAGTAAAGGCGTTTTTAACCGCCCCTTTTTACTATGTCCCAGCCCATACCTTGCCCTGTATGCGATAGCGCATCTACCGCCTTCGATGTTGTTGACTTCAATAAATCATGCGAGGAAATGCGCGGGAAGTTCCTGCCATTGTCAGGCATCCCTATTTATTACTACCGTTGTAGCGCCTGCCAATTCTGTTTTGCCCCAGAATTTTCCTCATGGCAAACCGAGGATTACGCCAACCATATCTACAACGAAGACTATATTCTGGTTGACCCTGAATATGTGGATATACGCCCCCAGGCCAATGCCCAAGGCATGATCAGCATGCTGGGAGCACAGAAGGGTCAATTCCGCCATCTGGATTATGGCGGAGGTAGTGGGCTCATGAGTAAGCTGCTTAGGCAAGAAGGCTGGAACTCAAGCTCTTATGATCCCTTTGTGAATGATGACATCGACCCTGCCAGCCTGGGGCAATTCGACCTCATTACCGCTTACGAAGTATTTGAACACGTGCCAGATGTGAGGCCACTGATACAACGGCTTTCCAATCTATTGGCGCCACAAGGGATTATCCTGTTCAGCACCATGACCTCGGATGAGAGTATTGTTCCGGGACAGCGCCTAAGTTGGTGGTATGCCGCTCCCAGAAATGGCCACATCAGCCTGTTTTCAAAGCGCAGCCTGGTGCTGTTAGGGGAAAGAGAACACTTCAAGTTTGGCAGTTTTTCGAGCGGCTTTCATGCCTACTGGCGCAACATCCCCTCCTGGGCATCGCATGTATTGCGAGAGGCATAGAGCAGCGTGTGCAGTGATGAAAATTGGCGCTTACATCAACAGAAAAGATGAAGAAGCTACCAATGCCCCGATTGCCGCTCCGGCGAGCACATCACTGGGATAGTGCAAGCCAAGCACTACGCGGGAGATTGCCACCAGGGTAGCAAACGGTATCAGGAGCAAGCTGAGCTCAGGGTAATATGACAGTGCAACAAAAGTGAAAGCCACTGCATGCAGGGTGTGCCCCGAGGGGAAGCTGAATTTGTCCAGCGGCTTGCCAGCTAACCAGATATCCTGGTGCACCTCGTAGGGCCTAGGCCTCAAGGTTTTTCCCTTGAG
This sequence comes from Methylobacillus gramineus, assembly GCF_020532675.1. Classification (GTDB taxonomy): domain Bacteria; phylum Pseudomonadota; class Gammaproteobacteria; order Burkholderiales; family Methylophilaceae; genus Methylobacillus; species Methylobacillus gramineus. Next base: position 1,424,503 of record NZ_JAJAVE010000001.1, read on the forward strand.
CCATTTATATAGCAAGGTACCAAACAGGCCCACGGCTATCATATGCAAGCTAGGCAGCACCCCTGCCTCGCCATGGGTTAAAACTACGCCCAGCATGATGGCATACCAGAACATGCCATCACCTAAACGGCTGATTAGGCGAAACATCCACCTGACCATGCGGTAATGGCTGGTACGGTTGACTTTGATACACAGCGCACTGTCGAGGGCACTGATGCGATCAAGATAATCAGTAAGCAGACGGTTTTGCATGCATGCAGAATCACATGCAGCTGTGACAATCTGGTGTCAGTTAGCTGAATTTATCGTGACATCAATTCAGTAATTCAATTGACTGGTAGGAGTACCAGCAAGATATTTCTTAACTTGTGACCTGCTTGACCACAGCGGCAATCTTTTCAGCCAGTGCCTGCACCAGCACCTGATCCTGCCCTTCCACCATGACCCGGATCTTCGGTTCGGTTCCGGAGGCACGCAACAACACCCGCCCATTGCCATTCAACGTTTGCTCGGCTGATTGCACAGCGGCCTGCACCTCGACGTTATCATCCAGGTTCAGCCGTTGCGCTACCTTGACGTTGATCAACACTTGCGGATAAAGCGGCAGGCTGGCGCGCAACTGGGCCAGGGTCTGGTTTGAAGCACGCAAGGCAAACAGGACTTGTAGCGCAGCAATGATGCCATCCCCACTACTATGCTTGTCCAGGCAGAGGATATGCCCGGAGTTCTCACCACCGACCTGCCAACCATTGGCATTGAGTAACTCAAGCACATATCGATCACCCACTTTCGCGCGCTGAAATGGAATCTGCGCTTTGGCCAGGGCATGTTCCAGTGCGAGGTTGGTCATCAAGGTGCCCACCACGCCACCACCCAGCCTGTCACGCTGCTTTCTATGCATAGCTATAATGTAGAGCAACTGGTCACCATCCAGCAGATTGCCTTCACTATCGACCATGACCACACGATCACCATCGCCGTCAAAGGCAATGCCCAGGTCTGCCTGCTGATCGACAACCGCTTTGCACAAGGCCTCAGGATGAGTAGATCCCGCATCCAGATTGATATTGAGGCCATTCGGCTGATTACCGATACTGATCACCTCAGCGCCAAGTTCATGGAACACCGGCGGTGCCACGTGATAGGTCGCACCATGGGCGCAATCCAGCACGATTTTCAGCCCACGCAAATCCATGGCATTGGGGAAGGTACTCTTGCAGAACTCAATATAGCGGCCTGCCGCATCGTCAATGCGCTTCACACGCCCGAGTTGCTCGGACACCACCAGCGCCATCGGCTTTTCCAGCTCATCCTCAATCGCAAGCTCCACCTCATCAGGCAGTTTGGTGCCTTGCGCAGAAAAGAACTTGATGCCATTGTCTTCAAAAGGATTATGCGATGCAGAGATTACCACACCCGCCTGGGCCCGCTGAGCGCGGGTGATATGAGCAATCGCAGGTGTAGGCAACGGACCGGTCAAACGCACATTCACCCCGGCAGCACACAGGCCTGCCTGCAATGCAGACTCAAACATATAGCCAGAAATCCGGGTATCCTTGCCGATAATGACGGTAGGCTTGGTACCTGGCACCAGATGATGATCCATGCGCGTCAATACACGACCAGCGGCATAGCCCAAACGCATGACAAAATCAGGCGTAATCGGGAACTCCCCTACACGACCACGTATACCATCGGTACCAAAATATTTTCTGCTCATTATGTTATCTGTCTTAATGTTTGATTGATGTGCTTGAGTAATTGCTTTGACTGGTGCTCAGCCGTGCGTCAGGACTGCATTGACTACCTTCAAGGCATCCACTGTTGCCTTGACATCATGTACCCGCACAATACTCGCCCCTTTCATGGCCGAAATCACCGATGCTGCCAGGCTTGCATGCAAGCGCTGGTCAACATCACTACCAACAATCTGGCCAAGGATGGATTTACGTGAGAGGCCGACAAGCAAGGGGCGCCCCAATGAAAGCAGCTCTGGCAATGCTTCCAGCAAGGCAATGTTATGCACGGTACGCTTGCCAAAACCAAAGCCTGGATCCAGCACAATGCGCTCCGCGGCAATCCCCGCTTGCTGTAAGGTCTGTAGACGCTTCAGCAAAAAGCGTTTTACCTCTTGTACCACATCATCATAGTGTGGCTCTAGCTGCATGGTCTGTGGGGTGCCCTGCATATGCATGAGGCAGATGCCTGCATTACCTGCTGCTGCAGCGTCTATTGCTCCAGGTTCCTGCAAAGCGCGAATATCATTAATGATGGCCGCCCCTGCATTCACGGCTTCGCGCATCACGGCCGGTTTATAAGTATCAATCGACAGTGGTACATCGACCTCTGCCGCTAATCGCTCAATGACAGGAATGACGCGGCTTAACTCTTCATCAAGGCTGACAGGCGTGGCATTGGGGCGGGTAGATTCTCCACCGATATCCAGGATAGCAGCACCCTCTGTCACTAATTTCCGTGCGTGTGCAACAGCAAGCTCGGTAGACGCATAGCGACCACCATCAGAAAATGAATCTGGCGTGACATTGACGATACCCATGACATGGGCCTGGGCAAGATCCAATTGATAACGGCCACAAATAAAATTGGTAGAGTTGGTCATCGTAATGATAAAGGCCACAAGTCTCGAATAAATGCTGTCGAGTGACTTGTGGCCTATTGAGAGTTAAATGATTATATTTTGGCGGCTGGCTGAGGGGTTGGCTCAGCGGTGGTACCACCACCGCTATCACTATCCGCCGCTGGTTTATTCTTGACTACCGGCACCTTGGGTGGACGTGGTGGCTTGCCATCCATAATGTCGTGGATCTGTTCGGCATCAATGGTTTCCCATTCAAGTAATGCTGCGGTCATGGCCTCAACCTTTTCCCGATGATCTTCAAGCAGATGACGGGCGACTGCATATTGCTCGTCAAGAATACGGCGAATTTCCGCATCCACTTTCTGCTGGGTTGCTTCGGATATCGTCTTGGATGACATATTACCGAACATCGAATCCTGCTCACTACCCGCATACACCATGGTGCCCAAGAGATCAGACATACCATATTTGGTCACCATATCCCGCGCCAATTTCGTGGCACGTTCAAAGTCATTGGAGGCACCGGTAGACATCTGGTTCATGAAAATCTCTTCAGCAATACGCCCACCGAACAGGATGGAAATCTCTTCCAGCATCTTGTCCTTGTAGTTGCTGATGCGATCATGCTCTGGCAACTGCCATGTCAGGCCAAGCGCCCAGCCACGCGGCATGATAGTGACCTTGTGCACAGGATCAGCGTGTGGCAACAACGCAGCGACAACAGCATGGCCAGACTCGTGGTAGGCCGTATTACGGCGCTCCTCTTCACGCATGATCATGGACTTGCGCTCAGGACCCATGAATATCTTGTCCTTGGCATCTTCAAAATCCTGCATATCCACCGTGCGTTTGTTACGCCGTGCTGCAAACAGCGCAGCCTCGTTGACCAGATTAGCCAAATCAGCGCCAGAGAAGCCAGGAGTGCCGCGTGCAATGATATCAGCCTTGACATCACCATCAATTGGCACTTTGCGCATGTGCACTTTAAGAATCTGTTCGCGACCACGGATATCAGGCAAGCCCACCATCACCTGGCGGTCAAAACGTCCTGGACGCAACAAGGCTTTATCCAGCACATCTGCCCGGTTAGTCGCGGCAATCACGATTACACCTGAATTGGGCTCAAAGCCATCCATCTCGACCAGCATCTGGTTCAGCGTCTGCTCGCGTTCGTCATTACCGCCGCCGGTACCTGCACCACGATGACGACCAACTGCATCAATTTCATCAATAAAGATAATGCAAGGGGCGCTTTTCTTGGCTTGCTCAAACATGTCACGTACACGTGCCGCACCAACACCGACGAACATTTCCACAAAGTCCGAACCGGAAATTGTGAAGAACGGCACTTTGGCCTCACCGGCAATCGCCTTGGCCAGCAAGGTTTTACCAGTACCCGGAGGACCCACCATCAATACGCCACGAGGAATACGGCCACCCAGCTTCTGGAACCTAGTCGGGTCACGCAGGAACTCGACCAATTCAGACACTTCTTCCTTGGCCTCATCACAACCCGCCACATCGGCAAAAGTCGTATTGTTGGAGTTCTCATCCAGCTGACGTGCCTTGCTCTTGCCGAACGAAAATGCGCCGCCCTTACCGCCACCCTGCATCTGGCGCATAAAGAATACCCAGACGCCAATCAACAGCAGCATGGGGAACCATGACACGAAAATATTCATCAGCAGTGAAGGCTCTTCGTCAGGCTTGGCTTCCACTGTCACATTGTTCTTGAGCAGGTCGGACACCAGCCATGGGTCTGACGGCGCATAGGTATTGAATTTACGCCCTTCATTGGTCACACCGCGTAATACGCGACCATCAATCGTCACCTTGGCAATACGCCCTTCTTTCACCTCATTGATGAATTGGGAGTAAACCACCTGGCTTTCTGACGCACTCTTGGGACCAAACTGGTTAAAAACCGTCATCAGTACCAGCGCAACGATGAGCCAGATAGCAATATTCTTTACGATGTTATTCAAAGTCCCGTTCCTTATTCATGAGGGAATCTACTACTTTATTCTAAACCTATTTCGCACGCCATGCCCTAGTGTTAATACACCTAGGCAGGTTTACGCTTCAGGCCCAGAAGATAGACTTCACTACTGCGATCACGCGAAGCTTTGGGCTTACGCGTCACGACCTTTTCAAAACTGACCCGCATTTCACGCACAATGTCATCAAAACCTGAGCCAATGAACACTTTGACCAACAAATTACCACCCGGTTTCAACCAGTCACGGCTGAATTCAAGCGCCAACTCTGTCAAATAAGCTGCATTGGCCTGATCAACAACACTGATGCCTGAGATATTGGGGGCCATATCCGCAATTACAAGGTCTACCTGCTTGCCGTCCAAACTTTTTTCCAGCGCAGCCAATACTTCTTTCTCACGAAAATCGCCCTGAATGAATTCAACCCCTGGAATCGGTGGCATTTCCAGGATATCCAACGCAATTACACGACCGTGATCCTGCAGCTTGTGTCTGGCCACTTGCGACCAGCTTCCGGGGGCAGAACCGAGATCAACCACGGTCATGCCCTGCTTGATCAGCTGGTCTTTTTCGTCAATTTCCAGAAGTTTATACGCCGCACGAGCGCGGTAGCCGTCACGTTGCGCACGCTTGACGTATTCGTCATTCACATGCTCCTGCAACCATGCTTTGCTGGTAGGTCTGCGTTTCATCTGCTAAACTGCGAGCCTTTTCGAATCAACAAGATACTTAAAATTGAATTCCAAACAAATCAGCTTTCTGCGTGGCCTTGGTCACACCCTGCATCCTGTAGTGATGATTGGTAATAACGGCCTGACAGAACAGGTCTTGAAAGAAATTGAAGTCAGCCTCAAATCCCACGAGCTGATCAAGATCAAGGTATTTGGCGATGACCGTGCTGCACGGATTCAAATACTGGAAGAAATTTGCGAGAAAACCGGCGCATTAGCCGTGCACCACATTGGCAAACAGCTAGTGGTCTATCGTCAGGCTGAACAAGCTAAAATCGTTATTCCCAAGTAAGGCCGCATACCTTATACCTGTTGCGTAGATGCCGCTAGCAAAGATTGCTGGCGGTTCTCGCTATTGCCTTGCCTTCAACACCAATACCAGTCCAAGCAAGCTTTCAATCAAATATGCCACACTGGCAACACCGTGCCAGGTTTTGAATCGACTGGAAAATACGCTGTTCATAACATCTGCAGGCATGGCCTGTGCCTTAAGCGCAGCCATCAAAGGCTGGATACCAAAGTGTCCGGCCAGTGCCAGCAACAGCATGACAAACACGGCCCAGAAGAAGCCCTGCTTGAGCGCTGAGGTGCCAACACGCATTAGCCTATGCAGCAGTAAATAAAACGCACTGGCAAATCCAACGTAAGCCACAATCTCAAACAACTTGCCTGCAATGGTGCCAGCCAGTTGACGATCCGACAGCTGATGGAACAGAGTGGGCGCAACAATATATCCCACCGTCCACAAAGCACCTACCCAGAGCGTGATAACGATTAATGCCAGCTTGTCGGACCAGTGGTTCATGCTTGCAACCTAGATGTACTGAACATTCAATACTTCATAGGAGCGCAAGCCGCCAGGTGCCATGACCTCGGCCACATCCCCTTCAACCTTGCCAATCAGGGCGCGCGCAATCGGCGAGCCTATGGATATCTTGCCCCCCTTGATATCAGCTTCGTCGTCTCCAACGATCTGGTAGGTAGAGACATCCCCATTATCCATATCTTCCACTTCCACCGTAGCGCCAAATACGCAACGACCTTCAGCATTCAATGTTGTTGGATCAATCACCATGGCATGAGAAAGCTTCGCCTCAATCTCGGCAATACGTCCTTCTACAAAGCTCTGACGCTCCTTGGCCGCATCGTATTCTGCGTTTTCGGACAGGTCACCCTGGGCACGTGCCTCGGAGATTGCCTGAATGATATAAGGACGATCAACACTACGCAGGCGCTGAAGTTCAGCCTTGAGTAGTTCAGCACCTTTGACGGTAATTGGAATTTGATTCATTTTTTATTCCCTGAATTCCGAAACTTAATAAAACAAAAACCACACCTGCGGTCCAGGCGTGGTTCCAGTGAGCACTATCTTATTACTTAGGCAGTTGCTTATGCAAGTTTTGCAACGACTGGACTTCCAGCTCCTGTATATGCGCCATCCCCATACAAGCAGCCTTGGCACCGGCTAGTGTCGTATAGTATGTCACCTTTTGTTGCAGGGCACTTCGACGGATTTCGTAAGAATCAGCCACAGCCCGCTTGTCTTCAGTGACATTGACGATGAAACTGATATCGCCATTCTTGATCATATCCACAATATGCGGACGGCCTTCAGCCACTTTATTGACCGGCGTTACCTTCAGGCCAGCATCGGTCAAGGCCCCTGCAGTACCACGAGTAGCCACCAACTGGAAGCCGAGATCAGCCAGTGCCTGGGCAATCTCGACTACACGCTCCCTATCTTCGCGGCGTACACTGATAAACGCCCGGCCACTCTTGGGCAGCTTTGTTCCTGAACCCAGCTGTGACTTCACAAAGGCTTCGGCAAAAGTCTTGCCTATACCCATGACCTCACCTGTGGATTTCATTTCCGGCCCCAGAATGGTATCCACGCCTGGGAACTTGATGAAGGGGAATACCGCCTCCTTGACTGAATAGTAAGGGGGCACCACTTCATGGGTGACGCCCTGCTGCTTGAGCGTGACACCCGTCATGCAACGGGCAGCAATCTTCGCCAACTGCAGGCCACAAGCCTTGGAGACAAAAGGTACGGTACGCGAGGCACGCGGGTTGACTTCCAGCACATAGACCGTCTCGCCCTGAATCGCAAACTGTACGTTCATCAGGCCAACCACGCCTAGCGCCTTGGCCATGATCACAGTCTGCGCACGCAATTCATTCTGCATCGCAGCCGAGAGGCTGTATGGAGGCAATGAACAGGCAGAATCGCCAGAGTGCACACCAGCCTGCTCAACGTGTTCCATGATGCCGCCGATGATCACATCTTCACCATCGGACAATGCATCCACATCCACTTCAAGAGCGTCATTGAGGAAGCGATCGAGCAATACAGGCGACTCATTAGACACCTTGACCGCTTCACGCATGTAGCGCTCCAGCTGTGACTGCTCATGCACAATTTCCATGGCGCGGCCACCCAGCACATAAGATGGACGCACCACCAGTGGATAACCAATTTCCAGCGCCAAGCGAATAGCCTCTTCCGGCGTACGCGCAGTGCGGTTAGGTGGTTGCTTGAGGTTTTCCTGTTGCAGCATTTGCTGGAAGCGTTCACGGTCTTCCGCACGATCAATCGCATCCGGGCTGGTACCGATGATAGGCACCCCGGCTTTCTCCAGGTCACGCGCGAGTTTCAGCGGTGTCTGACCGCCATACTGCACGATCACGCCGACTGGTTTTTCCAGGGCTACTATCTCAAGCACATCCTCCAGTGTCAGCGGCTCGAAATAGAGACGATCAGAGGTATCATAATCCGTTGAAACGGTTTCCGGGTTGCAGTTGACCATAATGGTTTCATAACCATCTTCGCGCATGGCAAAAGCCGCATGCACACAGCAGTAATCAAACTCAATACCCTGACCGATACGGTTAGGTCCACCGCCCAGCACCATGATTTTCTTGTTATTAGTCGGCTGCGCCTCGCACTCTTCCTCATAGGTGGAATACATATAGGCTGTATCAGTGGAAAACTCAGCGGCGCAAGTGTCAACACGCTTGTAAACCGGACGTACATTCAAGGCCTGGCGATAAGCACGCACCGCATGCTGGTCAGTACCCAGCAACTTGGCCAGACGCTTATCGGCAAATCCACGGCGCTTGAGCTGGAACAAGGCATCCTTGTCCAGATCGGCCAGATGACGGCCCTTGAGCGCCTGCTCACGCTTGATAATGTCTTCTATCTGCACCAGGAACCAGCGGTCTATCTTGGACAGGTCAAACACCTGGTTGATCGTCAGGCCAGCACGGAAGGCATCGCCCACGTACCAGATACGCTCGGGGCCAGGTTCGCCCAGTTCTTTCTGGATTTGATCCAGATCCGTAGTTTTCTCGTCCAACCCATCCACACCAACCTCAAGCCCACGCAGAGCCTTCTGGAAGGACTCCTGGAAGGTACGGCCAATCGCCATCACCTCACCCACAGACTTCATCTGGGTAGTGAGACGCGAGTCTGCCTGAGGGAATTTCTCGAAGGCAAAACGTGGCACCTTGGTGACTACATAATCAATCGTCGGCTCAAATGATGCGGGAGTGGCACCCCCAGTGATCTCATTGCGCAGCTCATCCAGCGTAAAGCCGACGGCCAGCTTGGCCGCCACTTTGGCAATCGGGAAGCCTGTCGCCTTGGAAGCCAAGGCAGAGGAACGCGATACGCGCGGATTCATCTCGATCACGATCATGCGACCATCATCAGGGTTGATGGCAAACTGTACGTTGGATCCACCGGTATCTACACCAATTTCACGCAGCACTGCCAGTGAGGCATTGCGCATGATCTGGTATTCCTTGTCCGTCAGCGTCTGGGCTGGGGCCACCGTGATCGAGTCACCGGTATGCACTCCCATAGGGTCCAGGTTTTCGATCGAGCAAATAATGATGCAGTTGTCCTTGCTATCGCGGACCACTTCCATTTCATACTCTTTCCATCCCAGCAGCGATTCTTCAATCAGCAACTCACTGGTAGGTGAAGCCTCTAGACCACGTTCACAGATGGCGATGAATTCTTCACGATTGTAGGCAATACCACCACCACTGCCCCCCATAGTGAAAGACGGGCGAATAATCGCAGGGTAGCCGATAGAAGCCTGCACTTGCAGTGCCTCTTCCATGCTATGTGCCACCATGGAGCGCGCAGATCCCAGACCAATCTTGGTCATGGCAGTCTTGAACTTCTCACGATCTTCGGCTTTGTCGATGGCTTCTTTAGAGGCGCCAATCAACTCAACATTGTACTTTTCCAGCACGCCATGCTTGGCCAGGTCCAGCGCACAATTCAGTGCAGTCTGGCCGCCCATGGTCGGCAACAAGGCATCAGGGCGCTCAATGTCGATAATTTTCTCGACAATCTGCCAGGTCACTGGCTCGATATAAGTGGCGTCGGCCATTTCCGGGTCGGTCATGATAGTGGCCGGATTGGAATTGACCAGAATGACGCGATATCCTTCTTCGCGTAATGCCTTACAAGCCTGGGCACCAGAGTAGTCGAACTCACAGGCCTGACCGATCACGATAGGACCAGCGCCAATGATGAGGATGGATTTGATGTCTGTACGTTTTGCCATAATTTTATTGCTTGTGCTGTTCCATCAAGTTGATGAAGCGGTCAAATAGATAGCTCATCTCATTCGGGCCGGGGCTCGCTTCAGGGTGACCCTGGAAGCTAAAAGCAGGTTTGTCGGTACGGGTAATGCCTTGCAGGCTGCCGTCAAACAGGGAAACATGCGTGGTCTTGACGTTGGCAGGCAAACTATCAGGATCGACCGCAAAACCATGATTCTGACTGGTAATGAAGACTCGCTTATCTTCCACATCCTGCACCGGGTGGTTGGCACCATGATGCCCAAACTTCATTTTGACGGTCTTGGCACCGCTGGCCAACGCCAGTAACTGGTGGCCAAGACAGATGCCAAATACGGGGATACCGGTTTCCACCAGGGTGTTGATCGCGCTGATCGCGTAATCGCATGGTTCAGGATCACCTGGACCATTGGAGAGGAAAATGCCATCCGGCTTTAAAGCCAGTGCTTGTTCAGCCGTTGCTTGTGCCGGAAGAATGGTGACTTTACAGCCGCGCTCGACCAGCATCCGCAGGATGTTGTGTTTAACACCATAGTCGAAGGCGACCACATTGAATGTGGATACGCCTGGCTGATCGTAGCCGGATTCAAGCTTCCACTCGCCAGACTCAAAAGTACCCGCCTCTTTACGACTCACCACCTTGGCCAAGTCCATGCCAGCAAGACCAGGGAAGCTACGCGCCAATTCCAGCGCCTGCGCTTCATCCAGCTCACCGGCGATAATACAGCCTGCCTGTGCGCCTTTTTCACGCAAAATACGCGTCAGCTTGCGCGTATCAATGTCGGCAATCGCAACAACATTATTTTCAGCAAGATATTCGGACAAGCTCTGTTCACTGCGCCAGTTACTGTCGATGAGCGGCAGGTCGCGAATCACGAGACCACTGGCATATACACGATCCGACTCGACATCTTCCCGGTTAACACCAACATTGCCGATATGCGGATAGGTCAGCGTGACGATTTGCTTGGTATAGGAAGGGTCGGTCAGAATTTCCTGGTAACCGGTAATGGAGGTATTGAACACCACCTCACCTACGGTCTGTCCCAAGGCACCAATTGAAATGCCCCTGAACACTGTCCCGTCTGCGAGCACAAGTACGGCTGGGGTTTGTGGCAATTCTAACTCCTTGTAACTGTTTGATATTCCGCGCCACTACAAGCACGGAAAGCGGATGTGCAAAGCGGGACGAGCAACCGCTCATCCCGCTTGAATTTTGTGAAATTATAGCTCAAAGCGCCCCGCTCTTCAACGCGCTCTTCAAGAATTTTTGGCAATGCCCCTGAAGAACAATGCCTTGAACACCTATTGCCGAAGCGTAAAACGCTGACAGGACCTAGTTGCGCAAACCCAGTACATCCTGCATGTCATAAAGCCCGGATTGCTTGGTCGCGAGGAATTTACCTGCACGCAAGGCACCCAAGGCAAAAGTGGCACGGCTGGATGCCTTGTGCGTCAACTCGACACGCTCACCTGTCCCGGCGAACAATACCGTGTGATCACCGACCACATCCCCGCCACGCACCGTCGCGAATCCAATGGTATTGGCATCACGCTCGCCGGTAACGCCCTCGCGACCATACACTGCACACTCATCCAGGTTACGACCCAATGCTGAAGCAGCCGCCTCACCCAATCGCAATGCCGTACCCGATGGCGCATCCACCTTATACCGATGGTGAGCTTCTATGATCTCCACATCGTAACCCTCTGCCAGCACTTTGGCCGCCGATTGCACCAGGTTAATCAACAAGGTCACTCCCACACTCATATTGGGCGCGAATACGATAGCGACGTCTTTAGCTGCGCGCTCTATCTGCTGTTTCTGCTCTGCAGTAAATCCTGTAGTACCAATAACAAGCTTGACGCCTGCCTGGCGACAGGCAGCGACATATTCCAGACTAGGCTCAGGACGGGTAAAGTCAACCAGCACATCAGCACCCTGAATGGCAGCATGCACATCAGCACTGATCTTGACGCCACTGACTCGGCCAAACTGTTCTCCGGCATCGCGACCGATCTGCACGCTGTCTGCTCGATCCAAAGCACCATGCAGCACCAACTCTGCATCCTCAAACACACCTTCCAGCAAGGCATGACCCATGCGACCGGAGCATCCGGCAATCACTATCTTTTGCATTTCAGACTATATTCTTCAAGTGTGATAAATACTTGAGTTAAGTCAGCGACAAACCAAATGACTTAACTCTTGGAAACAACATTAAAACCCTATTTTTTCCAGCATGCGCTCAAAATACCCAGGCTCATCTTCAGGTGGCAAGTCATCTTCATCCACCTCATCTGCTGGCGCTGGTTTAGCCTGATTGGAACCTTGCTTTGCAGGAGCGGGCACTGGCTTACCAGCAGAGGAAGGCTTCGCTGGCACAGCCGGACTGTCACTCCCTGCAGGAGCAATTAACTCCGGCACTACCTTGGTCGGCTCGCTGGCACTATCCTTACTCAATACCGTGGTTGGTTTTGCAGGCTCTGGCGCAGGTTTTTGAGCTGCTTCTTCGGCTTTTTTCTCATCGCTCTTCCAGAACATCAATGTATCGAGCAGGCCACCCTTTTTCTCGGGGGCTTTCGGCTCAACACTAATAGGCGCGGCTGGCGGAGCCTCAATCGATGTTTCACCAGGAGCAGCGGGAATCACATCACCACGCACGCTCTTCAGCGCATCATTATCAAACTCCAGAATGACTCGGCGCTGCTCAATTATCTGCCCAGCTTTGCGCATCTGGTAAAAATAATCCCAGCGATTCTTATGGAAACTATCCTGGATCAAAGGCGTCCCCATGATGAACCTCACTTGGGACTTGGTCATGCCAGGACGCAGTTGCAACATCATTTTGGATGTCACCACATTGCCCTGCTGAATGTCCATTCGGTAAGGTTTAAAAGAGGGCAGAGCTGAATTGCAGGCCACGCACAATAGCGCAGTTAAAAGAATTATATGACGCATCAGACCATAGCTTTGGCAAGAAATGGCGTTAATATACCATGACACTCACCCGCCACCGAATAACTCCCCATCTCAGTCGTGAAAATATGCGCAACCCTGCAGCATTGACAATGCCTCGGCATGATATCAGTCGGTAAATTACTGCCAAGTCACGCGCCTACTAAGCAGCAGCTCCCGCGGCCAACATTTCTGTCGCATGCTGGCGTGTCGTGTCTGTAATTTCAACTCCGCCCAGCATGCGCGAGATTTCCTCGACACGTTCTAACTGATCCATTGCGGCAATATGGCTCAGAGTCTGGCCATCAACCAGACTTTTACTGACGCGCAAGTGCTGCCTGCCTTGTGCGGCCACTTGCGGCAAGTGTGTAATGACAAGCACCTGGCGCCGCACTCCCAGCGTTTTCAATAACAAGCCAACCACTTCAGCCACACCCCCACCAATGCCGACATCCACCTCATCAAAAATCATGGTCGGGATATCGCCTTGCTGGGCGGTCACCACGCGAATCGCCAGACTGATACGTGACAACTCGCCCCCAGATGCCACTTTGGAGAGTGGCCTAGGTGCCACACCGGCATGACCTGCTACCAGGAACTCAACCAGTTCATTACCATGCGCTGCAGGTGCCTGTTCTACCAAGGCCACCTCAAACCTGCCACCACCGAGCGAAAGGCGTTGCATTTCCTCGGTAATACTCGCACTAAGCTCTATGGATGCGCGCTGACGACCTGCGCTCAGTTGCCGGGAATACTCACTGTAATGATGCTTGGCAGTCGCTTCTTCCTGCGCCAGCAAACCATTATCCCCAACCCCTTCCAACTCTGCCATGCGCGCTTGCCAGCCGACCAGCAACTCGGCAAGCTCTTCTGGGCGCACCCGATACTTGCGGGCAACGCCATGCAGCGCATGAATACGCGCCTCGACTTCTGCTAGGCGCTCAGGATCCAGGTCAGCACGCTGAAGATAACGATTGAGGAAACGATCCGTTTCCTCAAGCTGGATCAGTGCGTTATCCAGCGTATCTAGCGCCTCCTGCAAACCACTATCGTACTCTCGCAGCTCATGCAGCTTATGTTGCACCCGGCTCAACTGCCTGACTGCGGCCAGCTCGCCCTCACTCAATAACTCTCGGCACTCTTCACCGCCAGCCAGGATGCTGGCACCATGCGAGAGTTTTAGATGCTCCTGCTGTAAAGGCTCCCACTCCTCTGCGGATGGAGCCAAATCAGCCAGCTCACGCACCTGATCTCTCAGCTCTGCCAGCTCATTGGCATATGCGGCAGCATTGCGCTCCGCATCAATGCGCTTGCGATAGATGACTTGCCAATCCTGATAAGCTGTTGCCACATCTGCCGCCAACCCACTCAAGCCTGCATAATCATCGAGCACCTGGCGCTGATAGGCGGACTTCAGCAAGGAATGGTGCGCATGCTGGCTATAGATATCGACCAGAAACTCGCCGATTTCGCGCAATTGTTGCACGGTAGCAGCGGAGCCATTTACAAAGGCTCGTGATCGCCCATCAGCATAAATTACCCGGCGTAATAATAACTGCGACTCATCCAGGCTAATTTCATTGTCATGCAACCAGGCATGCAAACCGGGCAAGGCGGCAATATCGAATACGGCATTAATCTCCGCCTTTTCAGTGCCCGCACGGGTAATACCTCCCTCTCCGCGAGCGCCCAGCACCAGTGAGAGGGCATCAATCAATATGGATTTCCCAGCCCCCGTTTCACCGGTGAGCACGGTAAAGCCGGAGTCAAAGTCCAACTCCAGCGAGTCGACAATTACAAAATCACGGATAGAAAGAGTTTGCAGCATAGTTCATCAACCCCAGTGCAGCTTTTCGCGTAAGACGTCGTAATGGTTGTGCCCTGGCGGATGCAGCAGGGTGATGGTGTTTTTTGCACGCTGGACATGTACTCTATCGCCAGGCTGCAGGGCCATTTGCATCTGACCATCGAGGTGCACGCTGGCTTCTTCCGCATGTACGATGTGAATCTCCACCTGACTCGCACTATTAATAGCGATCGGCCGGTTACTCAGCGTGTGTGGGCAAATAGGCACCAGGGCAATCGCATCCAGCGTGGGATGCAGAATGGGCCCTCCCGCTGACAGCGAATAAGCGGTTGTGCCTGTGGGTGTTGCCACAATCAGGCCATCAGAGCGCTGCTTCTGCACAAACGCCTTGTCTATATGAATCTCAAGCTCAATCAGGCGGGCCAAGCCATTCTTGTTTACCACTACATCATTCAGCGCATAGCCCTGGCTGATCACCTTGCCATCCCGCACAATGGAAGCTTCCAGCAGAATGCGCTGCTCGGTCTGGAATTCACCACCCAGAATCTGGGTCACGCTCTCCAGCATATGATCAGAATTGATATCAGTAAGGAAACCAAAGCGCCCGCGGTTGACACCCACCAGCGGAATTTGATAATCCACCAACGCTCTTGCCACCGTCAACATGGTGCCATCCCCACCCAGCACAATGGCAAGATCAGCATACGCTCCTATGGCACTCAGTTTAAGCGTTGTGTATCCCTTGATGTCCGAATGCTCTGCGGTCTTTTCCTCAATGAAAATACCGACCTGCCGTTCAGCAAGAAATCCGGCCAGGGTCAATATCTGCTCCCGGGTTTCCGGGTTCATGTATTTGCCTATGAGGGCGACAGTCTGGAATGCGCTTTTCATGGCTGGCATTAGATCATAGAAGGCGGGCGCATAAAACCCTCACGCGAGCGTCATGTACCACATTGCCATATTTGGACGAATCCTCATTTCATGAATATATTGATTGCGTGCATGTGACGGGTATCGGATAATTTTCTGCCAACCATGAACACCATGGCGGGTGATACCCAAACAATGATTGAATTCACGCGGCCAACCCCAATATCATGACCACATGCTAGAAAAACGCGCACAGATATTGCTGAAAACCCTGATTGACCATTACATCAGTGACGGTCAACCTGTTGGCTCACGCACACTTTCCATGGCATCAGGGCTTGACCTGAGCCCAGCGACCATCCGCAACATCATGTCGGAGCTTGAAGAGCATGGATTTATCGCCAGCCCGCACACGTCGGCTGGCCGCATCCCCACCCAGCGAGGCTATCGGCTATTCGTCGATTCATTGTTGACTGTGCAGCCTTTGCACTCCCAGGAAATACGCCGCCTGCAGAGTGAGCTGTCCTCACCCGACCCGCAGGAACTCATCAATGCTGCGGCATCATTGTTATCGAACTTAACCAGGTTTGCCGGTCTGGTGATGATTCCCAAGCGGCAAAGCATTGCCTTCCGCCACCTGGAATTTCTCCCTTTGTCGGAAAAACGCATCCTGGTGATCATTGTCACCTCCGACGGCACAGTGCAAAACCGCATTATTCTGGCAGAAAAACCGTATACCGCGGCAGAACTCACCCAGGCCAGTAATTTCTTCAATCAGAACTACGCTGGCAGCACGTTTGACCAGGTCAAACAAAAACTGCATGAAGAACTACAGCAAGTGCAATCCGATATGTCACGCCTGATGGCTGCGGCCTTGGAAGCCAGCAGCAAAACTGTGAGCAATAGTAAAGATGGTATGGTGATTGCTGGAGAGCGCAACTTGCTGGACGTACATGACCTGTCCACCAACGTCAGCTCGCTACGCAAGCTGTTCGATATTTTTGAGCGTCGCACCTCCCTCATGCAGTTGCTGGACAACAGTCAAAAAGCCGAAGGTGTACAGATATTCATCGGCGGTGAGTCAGGCTATCTGCCACTGGATGAATGCAGCATGATTACCGCTCCTTACGAAGCCAATGGACAGACGGTGGGTACTTTGGGAGTGATCGGCCCGACCCGCATGGCCTATGAACGTGTGATCCCGATTGTCGATATCACCGCAAAACTGCTGTCCAATGCACTTTCCAACAGCTAGGTTCCATTTCTCACTAGCAGAGACCACCAGCCAACGGCACCGGAGATCTGATGTCTTTTTACATTAAAGAACCTGTCATTACTGAGCAAGAGCCTGAACGTACCGGTATTCTTGTCATGAATCTAGGCACCCCTGATGAACCAACTGCCAAGGGATTACGGCCTTATCTCAGGCAGTTCTTGAGTGACCGACGCGTCATTGAGATTCCGAGAATCATTTGGTGGTTTATTCTCAACTGTGTCATTTTGGTACTGCGCCCTAAACAGTCAGCCCATAAGTACGCGCAAATCTGGCAAAGCGAAGGCTCACCCCTGATGGTCAACAGCAAAAAGCAGGCAAGACTGCTGGAAGGTTACTTGACCGAACGTATTGCCTCGCCTTATGCAGTAGAGCTGGGCATGCGCTATGGCAACCCTTCTACGGCATCAGCAATTGCCGCCCTCAAGGCCAAGAACTGCAACCGCATTTTGTTGTTTCCGCTATATCCCCAATACGCTGCCAGCAGCAGCGCCTCGGCTATTGATGAGGCCATGCGCACCCTGATACGCACACGCAACATGCCGGCAATCCGTACTATTCGTGACTATCATGATCACCCCGCCTATATCGCTGCACTGGCTGAAAGCATTCGCCTGCATTGGGTGGAACATGGCAAACCCGATACATTACTGATGAGCTTCCATGGCGTACCACGTCGCACCCGAGACCTGGGTGACCCCTATTACTATCAATGCCAGACCACAGGCAAGCTGTTGGCCGAAGCATTGCAACTTAACCCTGAGCAATACCTGATCTGTTTTCAATCCCGCTTTGGTGCTGCCGAGTGGTTGCAACCTTACTTTGCCCCGACTGTGGAAGAGTTAGGTAAGCAGAAAACAGGACGGGTGGATGTGGTATGTCCTGGCTTCTCCAGTGACTGCCTGGAAACTCTGGAAGAAATTGCCATGGAAGGCAAGACCATATTCCTTGAAGCTGGCGGTGGTGAGTATCACTACATTCCCGCATTGAACGACCGCGACACCTGGATCAACGCCATGTGCACTATTGCCCTGGATAATCTTCAAGGATGGGTGAAGCAAAAGTAAAGGCGTCACAAAAGAAGACTGGCCCTGTGCTGATGCAATCCTGCTGCGAAACACACAGTCTTTCGTCATACAAAAAATGGCAAGGCTGATCACCAGGTTTTGTTAACCGCCTCACAGTACGGACCAGCCCAGCTTTTGTTATAATTCTCTATTAGCTAGAAACGGATCTCCCAGATGATAGTCATTACCGGTGGCGCAGGCATGATAGGTAGCATGATTGCCTGGCACCTCAATACCGTGCTGCAACGCGACGATATCGTGATCGTAGATCGCCTTGCACATCCTGAGCAATGGCAGAACCTTTGTCACAGGCGTTATGCAAACTATCTGGACAAGGATGAACTGTTCGACTGGCTACCCAAAACCGGCAATATTGATGCCATCATCCACATGGGCGCCATCAGCGCCACCACCGAGCGTGATTTCAACAAGCTGGTTCAGGACAACATCCGCTATAGCCAGATGTTATGGAGCTGGTGTGCTGAGCATCAGATCCCATTCCTCTATGCCAGCTCTGCCGCCACTTACGGCGGTGGCGAGCTGGGTTATGAAGATGATGAGTCAGCGGTTGACCAGTTACGTCCCCTGAATGGTTACGGCTATTCCAAGCAGTTTTTTGATCAATGGGCTTTGCGCCAGGCAGCAGAAGGCAATCCAACCCCGCCTCAATGGTGTGGATTCAAGTTTTTCAACGTATACGGCCCCAATGAGTACCACAAGGAACGCATGGCTAGCGTTGCCTTTCACACATTCAACCAGTTCCGTGACAACGGCACAGTGAAACTGTTCAAGAGCCATAAAGCAGGCTTTGAAGATGGCATGCAATTGCGCGATTTTGTGTACGTCAAGGATGCGGCTGCCGTCATCGCCCACTTCCTGGATCAGCCCCAACATTCAGGTATTTTCAATATTGGCACTGGTCAAGCGCGGGCTTTCAAGGATCTGGCAACCTCCGTCATGACCAGCATGGGCAAGCAACCCTCCATTGACTATATTGATATGCCTCAAGACTTGCTTGGCAAGTATCAATACTTTACCGAGGCCAGCATGCAGAAACTGCGTAACACCGGCTACACCCAACCATTCCATAGCCTGGAAGAGGGGGTACGGGATTACGTGCAGAATTACCTGATGCAAGCTGACCCCTATTGCTGAACCGATTAAAGAAGGAATCGACATGACCCCTGTCGACACATTAAGACAAGCATTTGCCGAACATCAGGCCGTCATCGCTGCACTGGAACCCTTGTTGCCGACCATCGCACAAGTGGCCCAGGAGATGCGCGCCTGCCTGGCGCGTGGTGGCAAGATACTGCTCATGGGCAATGGTGGCAGCGCCGCCGACAGCCAGCACATTGCTGCTGAAATCGTCGGACGCTACAAGAAAGAGCGCCGTGGCCTGCCTGCAATCGCGCTCACAACCGACACCTCCATCCTCACCTCCGTCGGCAATGACTACGGATTTGACTTCATCTTTTCTCGCCAGGTAGAAGCCCTGTGCACTCCTGCGGATCTGGTGATCGGTTTCTCCACTTCCGGCAATAGCAAGAACGTGGTCCGCGCAATAGAAACCGCTCGCGAGATCGGCGCCATCACGGTGAGCATGACGGGTGGCAGTGGCGGCAAACTGGCAGAACTGTGCGACTTTAACTTGATCATGCCATCCAGCGATACGCCTCGCATACAAGAAGCCCATATCCTGATCGGCCATAGCCTGTGTGACTTGGTGGAAGCTGACTAGCACTATGCGTGAGCAACTCATTGAAACCGTCCGTCACCGTTTTGGCCACGATGATGTATGGATATTGGTCGTGGGCGATTTGATGCTGGATCGCTATTTATTTGGTGACGTGCAACGCATCTCACCCGAAGCCCCCGTCCCTGTGGTCTTGCTCAAGCACCAGGATGAACGGGCTGGTGGGGCCGCCAATGTAGCCGCCAACCTTGCCCTGCTTGGCATACCAACGCGTATTGCTGGCTGTATAGGTGAAGATGCAGAAGCGGCAGACCTGCTGAGCTTGATGAAAAACATCGGTATCAATACCGACTATATCTACAAGAGCTCCCTGCGCCCAACCATCACCAAAACCCGCATCCTGGGCGGCCATCAGCAAATGATGCGGCTGGACCAGGAAGACGCTGGTGCTTTTAAAGCAGAGGAAAATACTGGCCTGCAGCTGTTGGTAACAAAAGCCCTGCAAGAGAAACCTGCGGCCATCATTCTGTCTGACTACGCCAAGGGCGTGCTCAGCACCGAACTCTGTCAGGCCATCATCAGCCAGGCCATTGAGTCCGGCATCCCGGTATTGGTAGACCCCAAGGGCAAGGATTACAGCAAATACCATGGTGCAACCGGGCTCACACCAAATAAACGAGAAACCGCAGAGGCTTGCGCGACCGACATCAACGATAACCCGCTACTGCTGGCAGCCGCTGCTCGCTTACGCGACAGCCTGAAACTTGAGTTTCTCGCGGTCACCCGAGGCGAGGAAGGTATCAGCGTCATCGACGACACTGGCACAGCCCATTTGCCCGCCACGGCACGCCAGGTCTATGACGTATCCGGGGCTGGGGATACCGTCATTTCCACCCTGACCGCTGGCCTCGCCCATGGCCTTAACCTGCACGCTTCACTGGAACTGGCCAACATTGCCGCCGGGATCGTCGTCGGCAAGGTAGGCACCGTCCCCATTACCCGCGATTACCTGCTCACGGAGCTACTATCGCAGCAATCCGCTGTGCAGGCGGATAAAGTGTGTAACAAAGATACCTTGCTGGCTCGCGTCCAATCCTGGCGTAGCAATGGTGAGCGGATTGTATTCACCAATGGCTGCTTTGATCTGCTGCATGCAGGCCATGTCACCTATCTGGAGGCTGCACGCAAGACTGGTGACAGACTGGTGCTGGGGCTCAATACCGATCGATCAGTCAGTGCACTCAAGGGGCCAACCCGACCTGTTATCCATGAAGCGGATCGTGCCCGGGTACTCGCCGCGCTGGAATCTGTAGATGCGGTGATCCTGTTTGATGAAGATACCCCCCTACAATTGATCAATGCGATTCGCCCAGATGTCATCGTCAAGGGCAGTGATTACACGGAAGACCAAGTAGTCGGTGGCTCGGAAGTAAAATCCTGGGGTGGCAAGATTGCCTTGATTGACGTGGTACCCGGCCGCAGTACCAGCAACATTATCCAGAAACTGGCTTCTTGAAACATGGCCGTTCCCATCACTGAGAAAATCCTCGTCATGGGCCCGTCCTGGGTAGGCGATATGGTGCTGGCACAAAGCTTATTCAAAACCCTGAAAATCCGTAACCCGGATTGCGAAATCGATGTAGCTGCTCCAGCCTGGACCCTGCCCTTGCTGGAGCGCATGCCTGAGGTCAACGCTGGCATTGCCCTGCCCTTCAAGCATGGTCAGTTGGCGCTGGGTGAACGTATACGCTTTGGTAACAGCCTGAAGCAGCGTCATTATACGCAGTCCATCATGCTCACCAACTCACTCAAATCGGCCGTATTGCCTGCAGCCTCCGGCATTGCTAGGCGCACCGGTTTTTTAGGTGAGTATCGATATGGCCTGCTCAATGATATCCGCCCTCTCGACAAAAACCGCTTACCTAGAACGGTAGATCGCTTTGTTGCACTGGGCTTGCCAGACGATATGCTTTTACCCGAGCACATTCCCCACCCCAGCCTGCAGGCAGATCCAGAAAACGCCACACAGGCACTAGAAAAACTGGGGCATGCACTGCCAACACAACCGGTATTAGGACTCTGCCCTGGGGCAGAATACGGTGAAGCCAAGCGCTGGCCTGCTGAATACTACGCAGAGGTAGCCAGGGCAGCCTTGGAAAAAGGCTGGCAGGTATGGCTATTTGGCTCGGAAAAAGATATTCCTGTCACGAACCAGATCAACCAGCTCGCCAACATGCAATGTCTGAACCTTGGAGGCAAAACCAAGCTAGGCGAAGCCATTGATATCATGTCGCTATGCAGTGCCGTCATCAGCAATGACTCTGGCTTGATGCACATCGCAGCAGCGCTGGACAAGAAGCTCATCGCAATTTACGGCTCCTCTGATCCGCACCATACTCCGCCCATGAGCGCACAGGCAGTAGTGGAATATTTGGGGCTGGAATGTAGCCCCTGCTTTGAAAGAGAATGCCCGCTCGGACATTTGAACTGTTTAAGGCTCATCAAGCCAGTGACTATTTCTCAACATCTATTCTCCAGCAAATCTCTACTTACCACACACACGCACAAAGTTTAGATACTTCCTTATGTCCAGACGCATTAAAGTATTACAAATTCAGCCTGAATATAACGTCAAGTCTAGCGATATATCAGACCTGGCTGAACAAATTGTTAAATCTCTACCCTCCAACCAATATGAGGTTACCTCAGCCTATATTTATGGCAGACCTAAACCTGAACAGGCTCTGAGTATCGCTGAACATGTCGAATTTTTGGATTGTAAAGAATCCGACATGAGTGGATTAAGGATTAAAGTCCTCCTCAAACTCTATCAATTCTGTAAACAACATCAGTTTGACGTCATTATCTGCCACCGCTTCAAAATCGTCAGCCTGATGCTTCAGCTCAACAAATTACTCAAAGCGCCACTCTGTATAGGCATTTCACATGTGATGGATGAATACAGAAGACCATATCGACGCTGGCAGATCAAGTTACTAGCTGACAAGCACTGGCGTTTTGTTGGGGTGTCAGACGCAGTAAAAGAATGGCTGATAAGCTATGGTATGGGATTTACCACTCGCAATACCCAAGCCATTCCAAATGCAATTGATATTGCAAAATCTGAAACTTCTCAACTGAATAGCCTTAGCGCTAGGTCAGCTCTCGGATTACCAGAAGATAAACTCATTATCGGTGCAATAGGCCAGTTATTTGCACGTAAAGGCCATCGCTATTTGATATCGGCATTAGCCAATCTTAAGCATGAGTTTCCCGATGCGCATATTGGCATTATAGGCAAAGGGCCAGAAGAGCAGAATTTGAGACAACAAATCAATTCTTTGGGCTTGCAAGGCCGAGTTCACCTACTTGGATTCAGAGAAAATGCTTTGCAATACGTCCGAGCATTTGACATATGGGCCATGCCCTCGTTAAAAGAGGGACTACCACTGGCCTTGATGGAAGGCATCAGTGGACACCTACCGATTATTGCGTCTGACATTCCGGAAATGCGCGACATGATCTTGGGGGCAGGAGGCCTTGCTGTTCCAGCCAAAGATGTAATGGGACTTACGAATGCATTAAGACAATACCTAGCTCTGGATCGTGAAAGCTTGCGAGCTAAAGGTGAACAAGCATACGATTTTCTGTCTACCCATCACAGCATAGAAGCCTATCGATCAAGCTATCGCAAATTAATTGAAAATAAGTTGAAAGAAGTGAATCTATAAATGCAGCTTTTCCAGTTCCTCCGCAGCCCTACTTTTGCACTATATGCTGTCAGTGCATGGATGATCAGTTTCTTGATCATTACAGACTCTCAAGCTCATAACAATATCAGCTACCTGATACTACTAGTTCCTACATTGATCTCATTACAGTATAGCGAGGTCAAACAGTTTTTCAGTAACAGGCTTGCACAAGGGCTGGTGCTTGTCATCCTGAGCCTGGTACTGGCTGCATCAACAGGAGATGGAGATCCATTACGTCAGGTCAAATTCGGCCTAATCGTCATTCTCTTCTTCATCGCCGTCGCCAGATTACCTGCCATCAGCGATAGAATCGCCTACCGCGCTGCCTGGAGTTACCTAGGACTAATCATTCCCTACGTGATCTTTAATATGGCCTGGCAATATCATCAGGGTATTTGGCTGCCGGGTGCACGTTTAGGCGAACTGGAAGCCAAGCTGGAGAATGTGATCTATGTCACCAATACGATGGGGGGCATGCTGGCCATTATTACCTTACTTGGCATACGGGCGAAGAAATACCGCTCGGTACTCCTTGCCCATGGCCTAGTATTGTTTTTATCCCTCACTATATTGCAAACTAGAAGTATCATCGGCATCTGGGTTGCGACACTGCTACTTACCTATTTTGCAGTTCAACGCCATAGCCCAGGCAAACACAAACATACACTCTGGATTATAAGCGCTAGCCTAGTTGCGAGCATGGGTATAGCGTACTTACTGGCTTTCACCTCTATAGGCGAAAATTTGCTAGCCCGTAACTTCTATCGTCCGGAAATCTGGTGGGGCTACATCAGTGAAACGTTGCGCTGTGGCTTCTGGCTTGGCTGCGGACCAGATCATGACTTCCAGTACATATCCCGTGATGGCAATACCATGATACATCCTCACAGTATTTATGTGACCCAATTCTACAAAGCAGGGCTAATTGGCTTACTACCCTTACTCGCCCTCACATTCTGGGCCGGAGTTCGAGGTTATCAGGCAAAATCTTGGGCTGCCTGGTATTTTATTGTAGGTGTTCTAGGACTATGTTTTGATGGAAGTAGCCTGGTACATAGTCCCAGCCAAAGATGGCTAGTATTTCATTTACCGCTTGCTCTGCTGATTGCTCAACAACTACATCACTCACGCTTATCAAAAAGTGCAGAAGCATGATCCATAAAATTGGAAATTAGGCTTCCTTCATCACTGATACGAAATGGAAACGTCATACGCAATATTAAGTGATATAACTCATTTCGCTGGATTAACCATGCAACAAATGACTTACTTGCCTGCCTGTTTCTGATGGGTAGTATCATACGCAGGCATAAAGCAAAACTGCTCAAAAAAAGGCATGTATCTCGCAGGCACCAAGTAAATATTGGAATACCGAAGATTAGGGTTAAAGCTGGATAACACCCAGTTTTTTGCAAAGTATTTATAGTAAATTCGCTTGAAAAATCCCACTATTCCTTGACCATGAATTTTCTTGCTATTGGCGGTCATAATGGAGAAAACGGTATAGCCTGCAAATAAACCAGTGAATAATTCTTTATCCTGGAATCCATCCATTGTGGTCTTATTATTATATTCAAGCAGTAATAGTGGTTGATGCGTTTTGATGGTTTCTTCCAAGCCGGTCAGAGCAGGAACCTCATGCCCTTCAACATCCATCTTGATAAAGTCGACTTGTCCAACATAGTGCTGTGCTAAAAACTGATCCCCAATCAGACTATTAATCTCCAACCTTCTGCCAGAACCACTAAAATTTTCCAGGGAGGAAGAGCCAAGGTTAGCATTGTCTGGAATGAAAATTTCCGCCTGACCCTCCCTATCCGATAATGCCACATTTACCGCCTCGACCTGAACAGCATGGTTCTGATTCAGATTCGTCTTAAGTATCTGGTAGATAAAATCCACAGGTTCAAATGCAATGAGCCGCTTCGAAAAGTCAGCGATGATTAATGCATGATTCCCTATATTGGCTCCAATATCGAGACTCACCTCAGGCTTAATCACGGCAAGCACTTCAGAAAGCGAATTCAGAATATTGGTGTCATACTCCCCTTTTCTCTGAATTTCCAGGGTGATAGCATCACCTTCAAAGGCATTCAGCACCTTTCCCCTTTTTGTTTTCAATGTTACTGGGGTGTAATGACTCATTGCTATCTCCAACATAGATACTAAATTTCACAAAAAAAGTTATTCATCAATGGTAACTCAATCAATCGTCACTATAGCCGTCTGACTTCCGCATTCCATACTGATCAGTAGTGTGCAAGCCAGTAAAATAATAGCTCAAAGGCAGGAACGCACTTCTGCAACATCAGCCCTGACAATGAGTCGGGCTTTTGCTCGGCAATATTAAGCAGCCATCTCTTCTAACATTGCCTGGACTCGAGTCCGCCAAGTAAAGCGCTGCTGGAAGGCTTGTTGCCCCTGCCTTGCAATAGCAAGACGCTGCTCTGGATTCTTCAAGTAGTAATCCACCTTCTCCTGCAGCTCAGCTGCGCTCTTGAAGGTTTCCAGCTCTTTGCCTACTTTGAATAATTCAGCCACTTCGTCACAATAATCGGTGAGCAGGAAGGTACCTGCTGCCAAGGCCTCAAAAATTCGCAAGTTAATGCCAGTGCCAGCCCCATAAAATTGGGAACGGGTGATATTGAGAACAATCTTGGAGTCAGCAAACAGCTGGTGCAGCTCAGCACCCCACACCGACTTATCCGTGATACATGCTTTTAGTCTCTGGGACATCAAGGCGTCATTACGCTCCCAACGGCTACCATAAATGGACACATTCTCCTTGATGCTTTCCAGCAAGAAGATTCGCCGGAGATCTGCACTCCCTACAAACAGTACGTCCTTTTGATCTGTCGATACAGGGGGAATATTAATGGCTTTGGCACCATAAGGATGATAAACAGCTTTTAGTTGGCGTGTCTCAATGAAAAAATCTGTCATTACTCTGGAAAATGAAAATACTTTGTCATACACCGGCAACTCAGTTTCCAGGAAGAAGATAAACTCTCTGCGCTTGGAAAATAAATTACAACTATCAGTATCATATAGAAACAACGAAACGTTATGCTTCCGCGCGATACTTTGCAGCAACACTGGATTGATGAACTTGTAAATAAAGCCAATCACCAGAATGTAGTCAGGCTTCACCCTGGTAATCAATTGCTCTAGCTGTTTTACATCAGCGCGTGGCAAATAGAAAAAACTATCTGTCTCCCCATGCTTTTGAATTGCCTTGGAGTAAGCAGACCGCAATCCATACAATGGAATCGTTGAGAGCCTCTTGCAATCTTGATACGTTGCCTCGACATCCAATTCAGCCAAGGTTTCCACAATCTCTGTCCCAAGAGGGACACCTGCAATGCCATCCAAGATCAGTAATTTTTTCTTTGCACCCATTTTTGATCTTTCCGCTGCTTAATGATGAGATTTTAACAAGCGCTCAAGCGATGCAAGCACACGAGCAGGAGTGACGAAAGGTTTCCATATTCCGCCATCTCTCCCAGGTAAAACCACAAGAGGACAAACTACAGCACCCTTGCCCCATCCAGGCCGCCAATGAAATTTCTTGTTGCGTTTTCGATAAATAGTCAGGATAGGAACATTCAAGAATGAAGCCAAATGGCCATTACCAGAATCGTTAGCAACAACTGCACCTGACTCATAAATAAATGAAGCTAGCTGATTGATACCTGGAAATAATGGAACATCAAACTCACCATTGACCAATCCTACCCACTCCTCGTGATGAGAAGGTGCAACCACAATTACAGGAGCGTAGCCACGCTCCCTGATGACTCTCGCGAGCTTGAGGAAAGAATCTGGCGTCCAGTTCTTTTTCTCGGGTCCGGAAGAATCAGGGCTAATCACGACACGCTTATCAAAACGCCTGTGCAAAAGCATGGCAGGTGGCGTCAGGGCAACATCCTTCACGACATTGCTTAACCCCATTCTTTCCCGCATATAAGCCTGGGTAATTTCAACCACCGTACTCTTGGGAAATTTCTTGAATGCGATAGATCCTGCACAAGTTGCGAGCTTTGTTAATTGCCGGGCCACAGCTATCGGTAAAGTACGATTTAACCGCTCAGTATGGTCAAAATACCAATTCTTGGGCGCTTTCTGACAGATCAGCACCCATTTTTCCCTATGTTGCAGCACATACTCATCCGACATCTTTTGTCGAATGGCCATGGGAGGACTCATCAACACTAAATCATAAGACTCCAGCTCTGGCTCAAGCATATCAAATGAAACATGCGGCTTGATCTTCAAATGGGGAACCCAGCTTGAAAGCTGGTCAAGCACATTGCTGTAGCAAGTGACATTAAATCCATTTCTATGCAGGTTTTCAGCCATCATTAAATAAATCAGGCTATCTCCAAGAGAGTCAAAAGAAACCAGAGATATTCTGGCCAAATCCATATCACCCCCTACAAACTTGAATCTAAAACACCATCATGGTGGTCATTCAACACACTAATGATGAATGGAAATTGACAATACTTCACTGAGATAATGAATTAACAAAGCCTATACGCCAGAATGCCGCCCTGGCTGCTTCATCCGAAAACTTTTCATGCAGCATCGTCTGGGCCACAGATCTATCAATTAAAGAATGCTCCTGAGATGCCTTGACGATTACCTTAGCCAGCTCTGGAGCATTGCCCAAGGGAAAAGTCACGCCAACATCCTGGACCACCTCAGCACCTCCACCACTTTCACTACAGATAATGGAAACACTTGCAGCCATGGCTTCCAACAAGACCATCCCAAATGGTTCATGATCTGAAGTCAGTGCAAAGATATCAAACGCCCTGAAATATCGACGTGCATCGGCAATCTGGCCTGTAAAACGTACATGTTGAGTAATACCAAGCTCTCTCACCAACTGTTT
Source organism: Methylobacillus gramineus (assembly GCF_020532675.1). Taxonomy (GTDB): domain Bacteria; phylum Pseudomonadota; class Gammaproteobacteria; order Burkholderiales; family Methylophilaceae; genus Methylobacillus; species Methylobacillus gramineus. The sequence continues at coordinate 1,452,747 of NZ_JAJAVE010000001.1, forward strand.
GAGCACATGCTCCAAGGGTCCTTTACCAACAATCAGCAAAAGACTGTCAGTAGGTAATGCTGGCAAGGCACTGGCAAAGCCGCGGATGAGGGTCGCCTGATCCTTGTCGTAATGTAAGCGGCCAACATTGGCAATCACGAAGCTATTTAAGGAGATATCCAAGACCTGCCTGGCATCCTCCCTCGTCAACAGAGTCCCCTTTACGGCCTCTACATCAATCCTGTTGTACAAGGTTTGTATACGCTCATGGGGCCAGCTAGCAAGATCACAACGAATCTCATCGCGTACGGAATTAGAGACCGCCAGCATGAAAAGACGTGATCGAAATAGATTGACCATCAAACGGCGCGATACTCGGCCAAAGTCCCCATAATTATGGTGAACACTGATCACTGGCAAAGACGTGGCCAGCAAAGCCACATAGGTCGGTTTTGCACGATGTGCAATACAGAACTTGAAATCATGCTTTGCCACCAGTTTGCGGATATCCGCAATGGCACGAAGCTTGAGACCACGTACTTGTTTGCTGGTATACCCTAGAAAAATCACTTCATCTGAACCACTCTGCCTCTCAACCTCGAGATCCGGCTTTCCAGTGAGGTATACAGTGACAACCCTGTATGCAGTCCCTGCAAACAAAGCAGCATATTGACGTGCACAGTCGAGAAATGGCGGGTAATAACTATGGCAGATATGTAGAACTTCCAAGAGAAAGGCCCTTTAGTTAAATACTCACCGGGAAAAAGTTGAGCTCTTTCAATAACGACTGCTTCGATTGTAATGATAATTGGGCATGCGAGAAATAATTGTCTACAAATGCCTTGAGACAGGCTTCTGGCAACGCCGTCCATTCCTCAGGCACTCTTTGCAGATGGCGAAAATTCCTTTTTCTGTGCCACAAGCCAAGACTATGTGGATAGACCTTTAAATCAGCCATATCAATCAGGCCTAACTCATTGCCTGGAGTCAGCACTACATTGCCAAAATGTAGTGCGCGGAAATGCACCCCTTGCTCATGTAAGCGCGCAACAAACTGCCCAAACTTCCCCATGAGTCCTTCGTCAATCAGGCCTATCATACCAAGCTGTCTCAACGTCTTACCTGGCAATGGCTTGTATAACACGGCAGTATCTGTGGAGTCTTCGAAGTGAAAGAGTTGTACAACCTCGATAGTGGGAATTTGTAATGTCTGTAATCTATCTGCGTTGCGGCAGAAATGACGAGCATAGGAATAAAGACGGGCAAAACTGATGGTGTGGCGTAAGCGGAATAATTTGAGAATATTACTGTTCTCAAATTGTAATACCTTTACTCCCCGGCCATCTTGCTCCAGCACCTTGGCGCTTGTGAGTAGCTGCTCAAAATCTTCAGGCAGGAGTAAGCGGCTATTGCGGATTTTCCAGTGCGGAATCAGCCTCATGCACCCACCAATGCCTCAACATTGGCCCGCACCGGGATATCGTGCTGTTCACAATAGCTCTGCCACTCAGGAAAATCTGTCCATGCCTGCATGAACACAAAATCCAGTCCTGCGCCGGTAGATGACTCATGGTCATAACGACTATCCCCTATAAACAAGGCGGGCTTACGGATATTGTGATTCGCAAGTTCGCGGGCAAGGATTTTATCCTTGTTATCCGGACTGCCAAAGATACCGCCGTCAAACAGGTGGGTCAGTTTACGTTCAGCAAAAATCCCATGCAGCTCCTCCTGGTCTCCGCCAGAAATCACCAGCCAGGTGGCAGCAGCCGTTTGCTCACGCAGGGCTTCCAGTCCAGGCGCAATCTCACAGCTTGCCAGGCGCTCTCGCACTTCACGGCCAAAATCCTCAAGCAAAAACTCAACCTCTTTGCGGGATGAAGGCTTGTGCAGGATGTCTTTCAGGAAATAGTCAAACTTGACGAAGCGGGAAATGCCACCCAGCTTGATATGGTAATCCACCAAGGCCTGGGCATCCTTGTCACTGGCACCAAAGTTCTTGGCTGTGGCAAAGTAGGCTTCGATTTTGAGATGGTTGGAATTCAGAATAACGCCATCGCAATCAAATACCAGCGTGTGATATTGATTTATTTTTTTTAACATAGACAAAACCTGATGGGCCACCTATTGCTTCAAATCCAGGTTTATCAAGCTGGCGCAGCTGCGCCAGCTTTAAAGACTTTAAGCTGCCTTGATCGCGCTAGCTTCGCGCGCCAGCTTGGTGATATGCGCCCAATCCTTGCGCGCAACAGCATCTGCCGGAGTAAGCCAGGTGCCGCCACAGACCACTACGTTCGGCAATGCCAGGAACTGAGGTGCAGACTCAACCGTCACGCCACCTGTAGGACAAAACTTAACGTCACCGAATGGACCGGAAAACCCCTTGAGCAGGTTAATGCCACCTACAGCCACGGCTGGGAACAGCTTGAGGAAGTAGTAGTCATCTGCATTGGCCTGCATGATTTCACTGCCGGTGGACACCCCTGGTAGCAATGGCAAACCAATTTCACGTGCAGCACGACCAAGCTCACTGGTATAGCCTGGGCTGACGGCAAATTGGCAACCCGCATCCTTGCTGGCCTGGGCATCCTTGATGCTGCGTACTGTACCTGAGCCTAAAATCGCCTCAGGCACAGCCTTTGCAATCGCTTCCATCGCTTGCAAAGCTACTGACGTACGCAAGGTCACTTCCAGCACCTTGATGCCACCGGCAAGTAGGGCTTCTGCCATAGGCACAGCATCTTCTACCTTGTTGATGACAATGACCGGGATCACCGGGCCATGATTCGCTAAATCTAGTGTGCTCATTGGGTTTCCATTTTCATAGGGTTAAAGCGGTAAATCATTTCAAAATCGCGTCGGGCTAGGCGTTTGAGCGCAGACAGTACCAAAGTACGGCAAGCCAAAAAGCAACGCCCGATGCGTATTTTCAAATGATTATAACCAGGTGACGGCGCCTTCTTCGGCACTATGCACATTTCTACGCATACCGCCAAACAACTCGCGGCCAATACCATGGCCATTATTATTGCGTTGGGCTTCCGTCATGGTGGCAGTAGGACGCGCCTGCCACTCTTCATCGTCCACCAGTGCATTCAATGTGCCCACGATGGCGTTAAGGCGGATCATATCGCCAGTGCGGATTTTACAGATGGCACCGCCCGCCAGTCCTTCTGGGCTCAGGTGAATCGCCGCTGGCACCTTGCCGGAAGCACCGCTCATGCGGCCATCCGTCACAATGGCTACGCGGAAACCTTTACCTTGCAGTACCGATAGTGGTGGAGTCAACTTGTGCAGCTCCGGCATGCCATTGGCACGAGGGCCCTGGAAACGTACCACAGCGATAAAATCTTTTTCCAGCTCACCACGCTCGAATGCAGCCAGCAGTTCTTCCTGCCCATTGAACACAATCGCAGGTGCTTCAATAATCTGGCGATCTTCCGGCACGGCAGAGCTCTTGATCACGGAACGTCCCAGATTACCCGTCAGCAAGCGCAAGCCACCGGATTCGCTGAATGGCTTTGAGGCATTGCGGACAATGGTGTTGTCTGGGCTTTCCTTGGGCAGATCTACCCATATCAATCCATCGTCGGTCTTGACCGGTTTTTTGCCGAAATCTCGCAAGCCACCGATAACCACTGAGCTCACATCCCCGTGCATATAGCCAGCATCCACCAACTCACGAATGACAAAACTAGGGCCGCCTGCATCCTGGAACTGATTAACGTCCGCGGTACCGTTCGGGTACACACGTGCCAGCAGTGGCGTATTCTGCGACAGCTTGGAGAAGTCAGACCAGTCAATAATGATGCCGGCAGCACGTGCCACCGCTACCCAGTGAATCAGGTGGTTGGTACTGCCACCAGTCGCCAACAGCGCAACAATAGCATTCACAATCACGCGCTCGTCTACCAAGCGCCCAATAGGCGTAAAGCGCTGGCTCTTGGTGATAGAAAGTACGGTCTTGACCGACTCGCGCGTCAGCAACTCGCGCATGTCATCATGAGGGTGTACAAAGGCTGAACCTGGCACATGCAGGCCCATGGCTTCAATCAGCATCTGGTTGCTGTTGGCAGTGCCGAAGAAGGTACAGGTACCAGCACCGTGATAAGCAGCAGACTCTGAAGCCAGTAATTCTTCACGCCCCACCAATCCTTGAGCATACTTTTCACGCACCTTGGACTTGGTCGTATTGTCTATACCGGTGGCCATGGGGCCAGCAGGGACGAATACACAGGGTAAATGACCAAAATGCAAGGCGCCAATCAGGAGACCAGGCACAATCTTGTCACATACGCCCAGCAACAAGGCCGCATCAAACACATCATGAGACAGGCCCACTGCAGTGGCCATGGCAATGGTATCGCGCGAGAACAAACTCAGCTCCATGCCGGGCTCACCCTGGGTGATGCCATCACACATCGCGGGCACACCACCAGCCACCTGCACTGTTGCCCCCTGTTTACGCGCCTCGTCACGAATGATTTCCGGATAGGTTTCATAAGGCTGATGCGCAGACAACATATCGTTATAGGCAGTGATCACGCCAATATGCGGACCTTTCTCGGCCACGACGCGGAACTTGTCATTGATGGGCATGGCAGCAAAAGCGTGTGCCACGTTTGCACAGCCCATACGGTCAGCCCCACGCTCGCGATTGACGATCTGGTCAATACGCTGCAGATAGGCTTTACGGGTTGGCGCACTGCGTTCGCGAATACGCTCGGTCACTTCGATTAGAGTTTGTGTCATTAATAGCGCTGCTAAAGAGTGGAGTTTAACGTGCAATTATCGCTGAAAGCGTCTTGCATCGTCAAATTAACCACGACTTGGATAAGGTAAAAAAACACAATGGCTTGCAGTCACAGAGAATGTTACCGCAAGCCACGTGCAAAGCTAGACTTTGGTCACCAACACATCTTCCATGATCAGATACTCCAGATCACAGCCGAAGAACATATTTAGCGCATCTGTCGGACTGCATATCATGGGTTCACCGCGCCGGTTAAGCGAGGTATTGAGCACCACAGGTACATCGCGCAGACGCTCCAGCTCCTCAATCAGTGCGTAGTACCGTGGATTGGTATCCCGCGTCACCACCTGCGCACGCGCCGTGCCATCTTCGTGCACCACTTCAGGAATACGTGGCTTCCAATGATCAGCCACATCAAACGTAAACGTCATGTAAGGAGCTGGATGATCCGTCTGCAGAATATCTGCCGCTACCCTATCCAGCATGCTGGGACAGAATGGACGCCAGCGTTCACGATACTTGATCTGGGCATTAATCCGGTCAGCCACACCTGGATGACTTGGATCCCCAAGAATACTGCGGCAACCCAATGCACGCGGACCAAACTCCATACGCCCCTGAAACCAGGCCAGCGGATTGCCATCCGCCAGAATCTGCGCACCCTTGAGCGATGCATTCTCTATGCGTTTGAACTTGGGCTTGGCCGGATGCGCCTCACAGGCAGCAATACATTCCTCAGTGCTAAATGATGGACCAAGATACGCATGCCGCATTGGCTCCACCTGCTCACCCAGCTCACTGGCTGCAAAACTGGCAGCGCCTAGAGAGGTGCCGTTATCGCCGGAAGCAGGCTGCACAAACAACTCTTTAACATATGGCAAGGCAATGATGCGCTGGTTGAGCTTGACGTTTAGCGCCACGCCACCTGCCATGGCAATACGACCAGTCTCCTTGATGATGTCACCCAGATAGTGATCTATCATTTTCAGCGCGACATCTTCCAGCAATTGCTGCACAGAAGCCGCATAGTGAATATACGGGTCATCAATTTCATCGCCAGAACGCTTGGGGCCCAGCCACTCTACCAGCTCAGGCGTGAAATAGTAGCCTTTGCCTTTTTCCTTGTAGCGACGCAGCCCTACCACGTTCACCATTTTGGTATTGATTCGCAGTTCTTCGCCATCAAACTCGACAAGACGCGATAGGTCATAACGGTTAGGGTCGCCGTACGGCGCCATGCCCATGACCTTGAACTCACCATCCAGCATCTCAAAGCCCAGATACTCGGTAATTGCTCCATACATGCCGCCTAGAGAATCTGGATCGTAAAATTCCTTGATTTTATGGATCTTGCCATTTTCGCCGTAGCCAAAAAATGTCGTGGCGTATTCACCCTTGCCATCAATGCCGACAATCGCGGTTTTTTCCTTGAAACCACTCAAGTGATAAGCACTGCTGGCATGCGCCAGATGATGCTCTACAGGCACAAACTTCGCGTTGGTAATGCCCAATTGCTTCATCAGTTCCAGGGACTTGTCGCGATTGCGGCGGAAACGCCGGTTACCATTGAATATTGCATCCAGCGCGCGATCCGGCGCATACCAATGACGTTTGGCATAATGCCAGCGCGCATTGCTGCTGAGAGGAATTTCAGCATATGGAAACGCGACCACATCGATTTGGTCAGGGCGCACCCCGGCCTCACGCATACAGTAACGAGCTGCCTCTAATGGAAATTTGTTTTTGGCGTGCTTGTCGCGAAGGAATCGCTCCTCTTCTACCGCCGCCACAATCTTTCCATCTACCAGAATCGCTGCCGAAGCATCATGGCCCAAGGCGCCAGATAAACCTAAAATAATCATTGTCTTTCGCTTTGCTTGATGACTAGACCTGCCTGATCCAGCAGGTCGGTATCTCGATAAACTGCCCTAAAGGCCTCAATTAAAAGATGCCTGACTTCAGCATCTGATTGCCAGTTTTTCATAAACCGGCGTACATCCCGTATATGGCGTGGCCTGAATGTGGCATGGCAAAGATATTGCCGCATGCTATCCAGATCAATCAGCAGTGGCACCGTGCCATGAATCAACAGATTAGTGGCCTTGAAATCGCCATGTTCCAGCCGGAGCAGATACAGTCGATAAAACAGGCGTGCTATCCCTTGGGCAACTTGCTGTTTCTGCGCCAATACGATTGCCTGATCCGCAAAAAATACCACGGCATCTGGTGCAGATACAAACTCTGTCAGCAGATATGCCTGCTTGCGCCACAACCAATACCTGCGTTCAAGCACGGCGATTACCTGCGGGGTCGCCAGGCCAGCGATCATCAACCGATGAGCATTTGACCAGGACACCACTGCGCGTGATGAGCGGAATGCCCGGCCCAGACCATGCCAGAAACTCTTGATATTGTAACGTTTGATCACCATCTTGCGCTGATCAATTTCAATTGCCGCCACTGTACAGGTGTTACCACTTTTCAATCTTGTTGCTGAAGGAGCATCCAGCAAGGCATCAGGGCGCTTCAAGCTATCGCGCAGGATGACACTGTCTCTGGCCCGGTTTATTGCCAGGAAATACGTTGGCCTTTTTACCACTACCACATCGGTACACGTCCGTAATACCTTCTTGTCGGCATATTGCCGCATCTCTTCCGCACGGTGTTTTGCAATGCGGCGCTGCATGGCAGGTACAGCAGGCACGGTCCCATAGCCCAATGCTGCTGCATATTTGACCAATAGCGCAGGCAGCCAACCCTCCAATGCATAGACATCCAACTTTGATAACAGCAAGGCAAGGTTCTGCAATGCCTGGCAACGCTTGAAATAAGGGCGCAAGCGGCGTATTCCATCTCCATCCAGCGTATAAATATGATCCGCATCTACAAGGAAATTCTTAAGATAGAGATCACTTTGATACAAACCAGCGGCATGGTGATACGCAACCTCTTCAACCAACCGGCCTGCAAGTGCAAACTGTGCGGACTCATCCTCAATAAGCGCCTGCCAAATCTCTTCAGCATTCGGCGCATTAACTGCGGCATACAGCAACAGATGGCAAGACTGAGCTGCAATTGTGGCTTGGAGCAACAATGAGGGAGTTGTAATCCCTGCGGCAGACAAGTATTGCGAGCCACGACGATCACGTGCCAGGTATTTTGCTGACTGCTGACCAATAAAGAATTTGGCAAACACTTCACGACCGCGCCAATAACCACGGCATACCAGACGCTTACCCGGCACACGTCGTATGATCTGCAATCGTTCAAGCTGATTGCCGTCATCCAGCGTCACTGCAAAATATTCAGCGGCCTGATGGCGGGTATATGCAGCAAGATCAGGGTTATGGAGAATGTCAGTCATGCTGATGCAATTGAAGCACGCTCAATGAGTCTGCATTCCAGGGATCACCAATCAGCAGCGGATATTCCTTGAACTCTGAACTGACCAAGCTCTTGCTTGCATCAAACCCATCAAAACTCAAGCCAGCAAGGTCAGCCCAAGTATAAATGAAATGTGAATTGCCGTAAGGCCTGTCCAACGCTGAGGCAAAGTTGGTTTCATGCCCGGACTTCCACTGCTCCGATGCCCAGAAAATGAAAGGAATCGTATACATAGGCAATGTAGGCTTGCCTTCATTGCGCCCAAGATTGCTATGACTTGGTGCATCATAGACATCCTCGCCATGATCGGAGAAATAGACCAGAAAGCTATTGGTCTGCTTTCCATCCAGCATCTTGATCAGGCTGGACACGACGTAATCGTTATACAGCACTGCATTATCATACTGATTGTAGACTTCAGCCTGCTGATCATCCAATACAGCTGGCACCCCTGTTCGATCGCGGAACTGATCATATTCACGCGGATAGCGAAACTCATATTTCATATGCGTACCCAACAGATGGACCACAATAAATTTGCGCGGCGCTGGATCTGCCAGCACTTCCTTGAATGGAGCAAACACGTTACTGTCGTACTCACGCGAGTTCTGGGCGCGACTGTTGTTCATATAGAACTGCTGATCGGTTTGCTTGGAAAACGTGGTCAGCATGGTATTGCGCTTGGTAATCGTCTGCTGGTTGGTGACCCAGAATGACTTGTATCCAGCCTGCCTCATCATGTTCATGAGGGAAGGTTGCGTCAGGTATAGATTGGGATGTTCCTGGTCTGCAAACGTCAATACATCCTGCAAGGCCTCAATCGTGTAAGGCCGCGGCGTCACTACATTGCGGAACGCAAACAATTGATCCCGCATCTTGTCCAGTTCCGGCGTGGTTTTGCGCTCATACCCATACAGACTCATACGCTGACGATTGGTCGATTCACCGATCACCAGTACAAGTGTGGCAGGTAACCCTGCATTGGCGTCATGCAGGTTTTTCAATGGAGGCAATTGACTGTTTTGAGCCAGCAAGGCTTCCATGTTTGCCAACTGCTGACGGTAATGAATATACCCAATCACCATCTGCCATGGCACTGCAGGCTCCATGCTATTTTCGAGTTTCTCAATCGCATACTCAAGACTGGCTTTCTTCAATACCAATTGCTTGAATATGGGGAAACCAAAGAGAAATACCAGTATTGCCAAGGTACTGATCCAAGCTGCACGTGCACTGATCTGCAAAGGGCGAAGGCGCTTCCACAGCCAGATGGCAACAGCGGTGTGGGCCAACATGACTGGGATCATCCACCAGACAAAATAATGGGCAATGAATTCGCGGGATTCTGCGGGATTGGATTCAAAAATGATGAACATCACACTCTGAGAAAATTCCTGCCCATAAATGCAGAAATAGCCCAGACTGATCAGTGAGAACACCCACAAAACGACACCAATCAGCGCCGCAATACCCAGCGTCCTTCGCGGAAACAGGATGACAGGAATTAACCACAGCAAACTCATAAACACCGCTTGCCGGAAGCCTACAAAAATTGTCGCACCACTAAATTGCAGCAGGATATGGCTTATGCCAGAGAAATAGAAAAAAAACAGATAGAGATTAAACAGCGCACCCCAGTCCGTACGCTTCCACCTGAAAGCAACATTTGCCAACAATCCCATACTATCCTTAGTGAATCTTCAATCTAATATTTAATGGTTTGCACCCAGCTTGGCACCGATCTGGGCTAGCGTAGGTTCTACCCGATGCAACTTGATATAAAGCTTTATGGCCCGTTGCTGAACCTGCTGCCAGAACTGAAACTCTTCCTTGAAAATCTGCTTCAGCGGCTTTTGCCTGTAATGTTGCAGGAAACGCAAATAATCGCGTACGGTCAAGCCTGCATTCATGGCAGAAAAATACAGGGCCGCCATATCCTTCATCCTGTCGCGGGGTCGAATTGTCTCACGGATGCCCACTCGATGCAGGTCTATCAAATATAGACGTATTTCGCCGTCAACCAATGCAGGCTTATCCAGACAGATATGGCAGATGTAGAAATCACGGTGATTCAGGCCGCTATCGTGCAAATTAGCCGCCAACCCCGCCACCGCCAATAACAATTGGCGCTTGAACCTGGCTTGTGGTGGATTAATCAGCCATGCATCCGCCAGCGTTTCCAGCGAGATAATATCGCCAAGATCGCGTGTAATCAGGAATGATTGCCTGCTGGCAGGACTACACCCCCGCGCGCCAAACCCTGCCAAAGGCGTCGTTGGGATGCCAATCTCACCCAGTTTTTCAATCGCCAGTTTTTCTGTGCTGGCACTGACAATCGGGATCTTGAATGCCAGCAGATTCTTGAAGATTTCACTCCAGCCCACGCCAAAATGCTGCTTGATGAAATAAGGCTGTTCATCAATGATGACCCTGATGGTCTTGCGGCCAGGGACATCGCGAAACACTTCACCGTCTAGCGCCATGACACGGTCAAACAGATCATGCTGACCTAGCTTCAGCTTTAATCTCTCAGGCAACATCATTTCATTGCAAGCACTCATGTCCGTTCTTTCTGCCTGGCTTCTGCCAGACGCAGCAATATATTCGCCTCGGCGCTGCCATCATTGGCTGCCATCACCCCCTGGGCATATTGCAATCCATGGCGACGCCATGCACCCACCTGCGAATCAGCAGCAAAAATCAACGTCAAAGTCTCCCGCAACAATTGATTCAAACTGTCCTGCACAAATGGTATCGGCACCACCCTGCCCGCATTGGCTTCCTGCACGTGATATGCATAACCACAACTGGCCGTTGCCATCACGGGCAAGCCGCTAGCAAGTGCCTCCAATATGACCAGCCCGGTATTTTCACGATACGCCGGATGTAAATAAAGGTCAGCGCCCTGCATCAACTTAGGAATATCGGGCCTGCCCTTGGAAATCACAAGATTGCCAGACACACCGAGCTTACGAGCCAATTTGATAAATGGCTCAGGTTTATCCTGCCCGATTGCGACCAACTTCAAGCGCTGCAACATGTGGCCTGGCAAGGTCGCAATCGCGGCCACAGCCCTGTCCAAGCCCTTCATATAAAAGCCTGAACCCACGAGCAACATCACAATCGCATCTTGCGGCAAATCAAAAGCCTGTCGCAGATACACACGCATCTCATCACGATCATGCAATTGCAACCGCTCGCTGGAAAGGAAAGGCGGAATAAAATGGAAGCGACTTTCCTGCGTCTGATACCAGCGCTGAAACACATTTTTTTCAGCCATATCCACCATGAGCATTTCCGTCCTGGCAGCTGGTGAGAAAATGAGCTCTTCGGTTTTCTGGAACCAGCGGTAGCGTGGCGTCAAGCGATACAACCAGCTGCGCTGATGATGCGCGCGTTCGATAAAACAAGGATCAGCAGCAAAATACACATCCAGTCCGCCCATGCGGTTATAACCTACCATCAGGTCGACACTGAAATCCTGCTCGATCATGGCTTGAGCGCGGTGAATAAAGTGCTGGTATTTCTGGTAATTAAACCATCCCGACGCAGGCACGATATGCACATGAATATTGGCTGCGGGCTGTTCCCCATCCCAGGACATGGTAAAAATATCCACGGTATGCCCCATCGCGGCCAGACGTGTTGCCGTCCGCAACATATCGCGCTGCATGCCGCCATAAGGGAAATACTTGAATATCAGGAAAGCAAACTTCAAATCGACCGCTCTCATTGAGAAAAGAAGCTGAATTGTATGCGAAAATGACATCCATGCCTCGTTTGCTCATGATCAAAACGACATCGCTAGGCGATGTGATCCACAATCTTCCGGTCATTACCGACATCCATGCCCACTTTCCTGACACCATCATAGACTGGGTAGTAGAGGAAAGTTTTGCCGACATTCCCCGCTTGCATCCCAGCGTGCAGCAGGTCATCCCGGTTGCCATCCGCCGCTGGCGCAAATCCTTGCTCAAGAACAGTACCTGGCAGGAAATCCGCCACCTGCGTCATCAATTGTCGGAACATCAGTACGACCATATCATTGATACTCAGGGCTTGCTGAAAAGCGCCATGATTGGCCGGCTCGCCAGCGGTAGCTATCATGGACAGGACAGCGCTTCAGCGCGAGAGCCGCTAGCTGCCAGTTTGTATCATCACACCCATAGGGTGGCGCGCAATCAGCATGCAGTGACCCGCAACCGTGAGCTGGCAGCGCTGGCACTTGGCTACCCCATGCCGGATAACGCCCCTGATTACGGCATTCATGCAGGCCAGTTACCCGGCACACTCACCTTGCCCAGCCAATATATTGCCGGGCTACATGCCACCAGCCGCGACTCCAAGCTATGGCCGGAATCACAATGGATCGTATTGGGCCAACAGTTGCAAACTCAAGGGATTGCCCTGGTTCTTCCATGGGGCAATGCTAGCGAACATGCACGCGCACAAAGGATTGCAGCCGCATTAAGTAATGCGATTGTATTACCCAGACTGGGCCTCACGGCATTGGCCGCCGTCCTCGGGCATGCAGTCGCTGCCATAGGCGTGGATACCGGCCTGGTTCATCTCGCAGCAGCACTGGATAAACCGACCATCGCCATTTATACCGATACCGATCCACTGTTGACCGGTGTGCTGGCACATGACAAACACAAAGTAATCAACCTTGGTGGCAAAGGCCAGAATCCGGATACGGAGTCTGTATTAGATGCGCTGGCGCAAGTCACCACGATCTAACAATTAACCAAGATCAAGCACCTGATATTCAGCAACTCCATTCAATACTGAAAGTTTTATCGCCCTACTTGTAATTCTTTTATATACCCCCATTTGCTTCGTTGTTACATCATTATCAACAGGGATTATCATGCAGCAAGAAGACAAGACTACAGAAACCGGCTTGCCCGACACCGAGCAGGCAACTCTGCAAGAAAATGGCGCGGCAGGCTCGATTGATGACAGGATTGCCGAACTGGAAGCCCAGGTTACCGAGCAACAGGCAGCGGTACTTTACGCCAAGGCCGAGGGTGAAAACATCCGCCGCCGCGCTGCAGATGATATCGACAAGGCACGTAAATTCGCCCTTGAAAAATTCTCCAACGAACTGCTCTCTGTCAAAGACAGTCTGGACGCTGCTTTAAGCGTAGGCTCAGCCACGCTGGAAAGCTATCGTGATGGCGTTGAACTCACCGCCAAACAATTGACCTCAGTGTTCGAGAAATTCAGCATTGTTGAAATCAACCCGGTCGGTGAAAAGTTTGACCCGAATAAACACCAGGCAATTGGTTCAGTGGAAAGCGATGCAGAAGCCAACACTGTCGTGACGGTATTGCAAAAAGGCTACACGCTGAATGAGCGCGTACTGCGCCCTGCGCTGGTCATGGTAGCCAAATAGCACCATCAACTTTTTAGTGGCAATAGGCTTGAAATTAAACGGCCTATCCCCACTTTTGGAACATCGGTAATTACTTTTAATTACAAAACATCAAGTTAAAGAACACAAGGAATCCAGACATGGGAAAAATTATTGGTATTGATTTGGGCACCACCAACTCCTGCGTAGCAGTGATGGAAGGTGGCAAGCCACGCGTGATTGAAAATGCAGAAGGTACCCGTACTACGCCTTCCATCATCGCTTATCAGGAAGATGGTGAAATTCTGGTAGGTGCGCCAGCCAAGCGTCAGGCTGTGACTAACCCAAAGAACACCTTATACGCAGTCAAGCGTCTGATTGGTCGTCGCTTTGAAGAAAAAGAAGTGCAAAAAGACATCGGTCTGATGCCTTACACCATCACCAAGGCTGACAATGGCGATGCCTGGATAGAAGTACGCAATGAAAAACTGGCACCTCCACAAATCTCTGCGGAAGTACTGCGCAAGATGAAGAAGACTGCCGAAGACTACCTGGGCGAAGAAGTCACCGAAGCCGTGATTACGGTACCTGCTTACTTCAACGACAATCAGCGTCAGGCAACCAAGGATGCTGGCCGTATTGCTGGCCTGGAAGTCAAGCGTATCATCAACGAGCCGACAGCGGCTGCCCTGGCGTTTGGTATGGACAAGCAAGAAGGTGATCGCAAGATTGCAGTCTATGACCTGGGTGGTGGTACTTTCGATATCTCCATCATCGAAATTTCCGAAATCGACGGTGAACACCAGTTTGAAGTGTTATCTACCAATGGTGATACCTTCCTGGGTGGCGAAGATTTTGATAACCGCCTGATCGACTTCCTGGCCGATGAGTTCAAGAAGGAAAACGGCCTGGACCTGCGCAATGACTTGCTGGCAAAGCAACGCCTGAAGGAAGCCGCGGAAAAAGCCAAGATCGAACTGTCTTCCAGTGCACAAACTGAAGTCAACTTGCCTTACATCACTGCAGACGCTTCCGGTCCCAAGCACTTGGTTGTGAAGATCAACCGCGCCAAGCTGGAAAGCCTGGTGGATGACCTGATCGAACGCACCATCACGCCTTGCGTCACCGCATTGAAGGATGCTGGCGTCAAGGCTTCCGACATCAGCGATGTCATCCTGGTGGGCGGTCAAAGCCGTATGCCTAAGGTGCAGGAAAAAGTGAAGGAAATCTTCGGTCGCGAGCCACGCAAGGACGTGAACCCTGATGAAGCCGTTGCCGTAGGTGCTTCCATTCAAGGTGGCGTACTCAAGGGTGACGTGAAGGATGTATTGCTGCTGGATGTCACACCATTGTCACTGGGTATTGAAACTCTGGGCGGCGTGATGACCAAGCTGATCAAGAAGAACACCACGATCCCGACCAAGGCATCGCAAGTGTTCTCTACAGCGGAAGACAACCAGTCTGCAGTAACCATCCATGTCCTGCAAGGTGAGCGTGAAGTGGCTACTGGCAATAAGAGCCTGGGTCAATTCAACCTAGCTGACATTCCACCCGCAGCACGTGGTTTGCCACAGATCGAAGTGACGTTTGACATTGATGCCAACGGTATCTTACATGTGTCAGCCAAGGATAAGGCGACCAACAAGGAAAACAAAATCACCATCAAGGCGAACTCTGGTTTGTCCGATGAAGAAATTCAACGCATGGAAGAAGATGCGGCCAAGTATGCAGATGAAGACAAGCAACTGCGCGAACTGATCGATGCGCGTAACAGTGCTGACGGCGCTATCCACAGCGTGAAAAAATCCCTGGGTGACCATGGAGACAAGCTGGATGCTGGTGAGAAAGAAAGCATAGAAAACGCCGTCAAGGAGCTGGAAGACGTGATCAAGGGCGAGGACAAGGACGCCATTGAAAGCAAGACCAACGCCCTGATTGAAGCTTCACAGAAATTGGGCGAAAAGGTCTACGCGGCCAGCCAAGCTGAGAACAACGTTGAAACCAACCCTGACCAGCCACAAGAAAAAACTGTGGATGCCGAAGTGGTGGATGCCGAGTTTGAAGAAGTCAAAAGCGACAAGAAGTAAGTCCTTCTCCATGTAACCAACCATGAGGCGCACAGGGAAATCCCTGTTGTGCCTCATGCACTTTTAGCAGAAGACAATGGCAAAAAGAGATTATTACGAGATACTTGGCGTCAACCGTGATGCGTCGGATGATGAAATCAAGAAGGCTTACCGCAAGCTGGCAATGAAGTATCACCCTGACCGCAACCCGGACAACCCCAAGGCAGAAGAAAGCTTTAAAGAAGCCAAAGAAGCCTACGAAATCCTGTCCGATGACCAGAAACGCGGCGCTTATGATCAATATGGTCATGCTGGCGTTGACCCCAGCGCCGGTGCTGGCGCAGCGGGTGCAGGTTTCGGTAATTTTTCTGATGCATTTGGCGATATTTTTGGTGATATTTTCGGCGGTGGAGGCGGTGGTGGCCGTCGATCCAATGTGTATCGTGGCGCCGACTTGCGCTACAACATGGAAATATCCCTAGAAGATGCTGCACGTGGTACAGAAACCAAAATCCGCATCCCGGTCATGGATGAATGCGAAACCTGCCACGGATCAGGCGCACGCCCAGGCACTCAGCCCGTCACTTGTACCACTTGTGGCGGTCATGGACAGGTACGCATGCAGCAGGGCTTTTTCTCTGTGCAGCAGACCTGCCCCAAGTGTCACGGCTCAGGCAAGATGGTCAAAGACCCTTGCCCGACCTGCCATGGTGGCGGCCGCGTCAAGCAACACAAAACCCTCTCCGTCAAAATCCCAGCCGGTGTAGATGAAGGCGATCGTATCCGTCTTTCAGGCGAAGGTGAGGCTGGCGTTAATGGTGGCCCACCGGGTGATCTTTATGTCGTCGTGCACATCAAGCAACACGATATTTTCCAGCGCGAAGGTGCCAATCTGCATTGCGAGATGCCTATCAGCTTTACCGTAGCGGCATTGGGTGGTGAGATCGAAATCCCGACACTGGATGGTCACGCCAAGATGAAAATCCCGGCAGAAACCCAGACTGGTGCAGTATTCCGCCTGCGCGGCAAAGGCATCAAGCCATTGCGCAGTAGCGACCTGGGCGACCTCATGTGCCATGTCGTGGTGGAAACCCCAGTCAAACTGACAGATCGCCAGAAGGAACTCCTGCGTGAGATGGAAGACATCAACCAACTAGACTCTGGCAAGCATAGTCCACGGGCAAAATCCTGGATGACCAAGGTCAAGGATTTCTTTCAGTAAATTTTGTAGTTGAATGAAAAAAGGCACGGTTTTTACCGTGCCTTTTTGTTTGACTCATTCGCGGAGCTATTTCTTTACAGGTTGGGCTTTAGGGGGCTTTTTGTTTGCTCTCGTCCACGGGGCTGGCCTGTGCTTGACGCTTTCTATCCTCCGCTGCCTGCGCGGCGCGTATTTCGCGCACTACCGAGCCGACGTCGGCTTTTTGCAAGCTAGCACGGAATTTTCCGCTCAGGCTGGATTCTGGGGTGAGCAAACCATGTTCGTACAGACTCCAGATCTCCTCACCATACTGGCTTTGTAACAGCTGCGGGGCGAAGCGACCAAAGTAAGTAGCCAGATTGGTCACGTCGCGCGCCAGCATGGCCTTGGCGTTGTTATTGGCGGCGGCATCCACAGCCTGTGGCAGGTCGATGATGACCGGGCCATCTTCGCTCAAGAGTATATTGAACTCGGAAAGATCGCCATGTATCACGCCTGCACATAGCATCTTTACCACTTCGGCAATCAGTTGCGCGTGATATTGCAGTGCCTGTGCCTCTGATAGCTCGACATCATTCAGGCGCGGCGCTGCCATGCCGTCGCTGCCGGTTACCAGCTCCATCAACAGCACACCTTCGTAGAAATTGTAAGGCTGCGGCACACGTACACCCACAGCAGCCAGTTTGTGCAAGGTATCCACTTCATGGCTTTGCCAGGCCTGCTCCTGCTGCTGGCGCCCATACTTGCTGCCCTTGGCCATGGCGCGTGCCTGGCGGCTATTCTTGGTGCGACGGCCTTCCTGGTACAGGGCATTGTTCTGGAAGCTGCGCTGTTCGGCTTCTTTGTAGACCTTGGCACAGCGCACATCGTCACCGCAACGTACCACGAACACTACGGCTTCCTTACCGCTCATCAACTGGCGCATGACCTCGTCAACCAGTCCATCTTCAACCAGCGGCGCCAGCCGTTTCGGGATTTTCATGGCTTACAGCTTTAAAAAAGCCTTGGCCCTGCGCCATGTCTGGCCCAAGGCAGAGCCTTCCAGCTTATAGTGCTTGTACAGCGGCTGTTTGACTTCCCAGCTCGCCTTGATACCAGCGGGAAAGGTGACCAGGTCCCCTTTACCAAATTTAACCGGGCTGCCACCTTCAGGCGTGATGACGCATTCGCCCTCCAGGATGTAGGCAATTTCCTGCTCATGGAAAGTCCAAGGAAACACGGACACTTCCTTGCGCCAGGTAGGCCATTTGTTAACGCCCAGCGCTTCCAGGTTGGAGGTTGAGGGCTTATGTTCAACGATAATCTTGCTCATGTACTGTTTTCCGAAATTGTATGGCAGCAGTTGTTGACAGCTACTGCATGGTTAAATGGGCTGGCGCGGATTCAATCCGGGCGGGCACGCTATGGTATCAGGTAAGGATGCAGATGTATTACAGGTGGCATGATTAAGATCAATGCGCTGTTTGCTATGTTATTCGACAGGGCAATCAACCGCGCGGTTTTTACATGTGGGTGATGATCTTCTCCCTGCACCAAGTATCCAAAGAAACTCTTACCCCATCAACTTTATTTACCCGCCCATCCTGTGCAACCTTAATCTCAGGCTGTAGTATGGAACCTTAATAGATTTTACATCTTCCATGTCAAATAATAATCAGCAATCTTCTTCTAGCATCTCACTATTCAGCGGCTGGCTACTCCTGCTAGGCGCATTGACCGGACTGGCACCCCTGTCGATTGATATGTACCTGCCCGGCTTCCCTGCCATTGAAAAAAGCCTGCTTGCCCATGCAGGCAGCGCAGAGTTGACACTGGCAAGCTACTTCATTGGACTCGCCTTGGGGCAACTCTTTTACGGCCCGCTTAGTGACCGCTTTGGGCGCAGGATGCCATTGATGGTGGGCCTCATCATCTACATTGCCGCTTCAATCGGCTGTGCTTATGCAGGCAGTATCCCTGAACTCATTACCTGGCGTTTTTTACAGGCGCTGGGGGGTTGTGCCGGTATCGTGGTGACATTGGCCGTAGTGCGTGACCGATGTAGTCCCAACGATGCTGCGCGTGCCATGTCCATGCTGATTCTCGTAATGGGGATAGCGCCTATCCTGGCACCGCTGATTGGTGGATGGATAGTCACTGCGCTGGACTGGCGCGCACTGTTTATCACGCTGGCCGTTGTAGGCGTGCTAGGACTGATCGCGGTCTATTTCTGGCTGGAAGAAACCCATGACACCAGCCAGGAGCCTCCACTCGTCCTCTCACAGGTATTGCTGAACTATGGCAAGCTGCTAGTGGATCGAAAGTTCATCGGCTATACCTTGAGTGGCGGCCTGGCACGTGCTGGCATGTTTGCCTATATCGCAGGCTCCCCCTTTGTGTTTATCGAGTATTACCAGATACCTGCCCAGCATTACGGCTGGATCTTTGGGATCAATGCAGCAGGGCTCATATTGTTCAGTCAGATCAATGCCTGGCGCCTGAAAAACCATGATGTCACCCTTCTGCTTTCGCGCGCCTTGTGGCTTCCTGCCATCATCGGTGTTTTCTTAGTGACACTTTCGCTGACTGATCACATCACCCTGCCTTTGCTGTTAGCCGGTATCTTCTGCTTCATCGCCAGCATAGGATATATAGGCCCAAACTCCAGCGCAGCCACGCTCGCCACCCATGGCCACAATGCAGGCACAGCTTCAGCCCTGATGGGCTCATTGCAGTTTTGCCTGGCCACCATGGCAGGTTTCCTAGTCAACCTGCTCCACGATGGCACGACCTTCCCCATGGCCATGGTCATGGCAGGCTGTGGCATCGGGGCCTGGGGAGTACATAGATGGTTGATTGTGCAAAGATTGGTCACTGCCAGAAGTTAGCAAAACTTCAGACCCACCTGAGTCTCGAACCCATCTTAAAGCAAAACCCGCAAACAGTGAGCAGCACTGGGATATTCACGAGTAACAAGACGAAAAATCCCAATGCCAAAGCAAAGTGAGATCACTACACTAGCCCTTAAACACAAAAGCCCGAGAAAATCTCGGGCTTTTGTGTTTAATATATCCAGTTAACTGAAAAATGCCGCTTGTTGCACATTATCCAGCCGACTATACAAGCGATTGATACCACTAATCACGGCAAGAATAGACGCTGTCACCAAGTTAGCATCAATGCCGGCCCCATAGACGGTTCCCGGCTGGCCCGCATAACCCAGCTCGGCAAACGCCACCGCCTTGGCACTGGCTCCCGCCCCCATCGCACGTTCCTCATAGTCATGAATGGATAACTGGCTCCCAAAGGCATTCACCAGGGCATCTATTGGCCCATTGCCTTTCCCTTCCAGGGTCTTTTCTTTTCCATCAATTCTGGCAATCAGTTTGATATGTTGTTGCTCACCATGTTCACTCAACTCGTGATCAACATAATGCACAGGCTCCACCGCCTCTATATATTCACGATTGAACAAACTCCAGATACCATCCGCAGAGACTTCCTGCCCTGTTGTATCGGTGAGTCGCTGAACCGCTCCACTGAACTCCACTTGCATGCGACGTGGCATGGCAAGGCCGTAACCGGTTTCGAGCAGGTAGGCGATACCCCCCTTGCCGGATTGGCTGTTAACCCGAATGATCGAGTCATAGGTACGGCCTACATCATGGGGATCTATAGGCAGATAGGGTACTTCCCATACACCATCAGGGTTTTGCACCGCAAATCCTTTCTTGATCGCATCCTGATGCGATCCTGAGAAGGCAGTGAATACCAGGTCGCCAGCATAAGGATGACGGGGATGTACAGGTAGTTGCGTACAGTCCTCCACTGTTCGTGCAATCGCGTTGATATTGGAAAAGTCCAGCCTAGGGTTAACGCCCTGCGTATAAAGATTCAGGGCAAGACTGACTAAATCCACATTCCCGGTACGCTCGCCATGACCGAACAGGCAACCCTCAATCCGGTCTGCACCTGCCATCACAGCCAGCTCAGCAGCGGCAACAGCGGTACCGCGGTCATTATGCGGATGCACGCTTAAAATAATGCTGTCACGACGGGCAAGATGGGTATGCATCCATTCAATCTGGTCTGCATAGTAATTCGGGGTGCCAATTTCAACGGTAGCGGGCAAGTTCAAGATAATCTTGCGATCTGGCCTCGCCTCCCATATCTCGGTCACCGCATCACAAATGTCCTTGGCGAAATCCAGTTCGGTGGCTGTAAAGGTTTCCGGGCTGTATTGGAATACCCACTCGGTTTCCGGGCGCTCATCAGTCAGCTGCTTGATCAGGCGCGCACTATCCGTGGCAATTTTCTTAACCCCCGCCTGATCGGTTTTGAACACGATCTTGCGGAATTCGGGGGCAGTAGCATTGTATACATGCACAATCGCCCGGCGTGCGCCGCGCAAGGATTCAAAAGTACGACGGATCAAGTCTTCACGCGCCTGGGTCAGCACTTCGATGGTCACATCGTCCGGGATATGCCCGTTTTCTATGAGGTTGCGCACAAAATCAAAATCAGTCTGCGAAGCAGAAGGAAAAGCTACCTCAATTTCCTTGAAGCCAATATCCACCAGCATCTTGAACATGCGCATCTTGCGTTCTGCGTTCATGGGCTCAAACAAGGCCTGGTTGCCATCGCGCAGATCCGTACTCATCCAGATTGGTGCCTTGCTGATGGTTCTGGCTGGCCAGGCACGCTGTGGCAAGTCAATCGGGGTAAATGGGCGGTATTTGCTATTGGGTTGTTTTAACATGGTGTTCTCTCAGTTTAAGGGCAGATGACGGCTTGACTGGGCTGGCAGGCTACCGCACACGCAAGGCCTGACAACCGTACCGCAGTCGGCACTGACTAAAAAAGGGATTCATTATTCAACACTCGCACATGACTTTATAACAGGGATTAGTCCTCGAAACTTCAAGGACAGAGAACATTAGCAGGAGGAGGATAGTATTAGATGCGCGCCAGGCGCAGCAGCAGACCTAGGCCGAACAAGGCCTGGAGGAAGGAAACAAAAGTGGTCTGCTGTATCTTCATGATTGGGCAATCATAAACAGACAGCCTACCTGTGTCAATCCAGGCAGGCGTGAGCCTGCCTGGACCAAACCAAGCCATATTCTCCAAACGGCATGTTGCTAGTGAACATACCTCGGAAGAGACATGAACTCATGGCTGTTAACTGACATATTTCCTGATTTCGCTTGCCGCCTGCAATACCGCCGCCTTTGCCTGTGGGGTGTTGACGAGAGGATTGAGCAGGCCGAAATCATGAATCGCTCCCAGGTAGCGAGTACTGGTCACTTCGACCCCCGCATCAATCAGCAGGTGCGCATAGGCCTCGCCCTCGTCACGCAATACGTCAAACTCAGCTGTCTGAATCAGCGCAGGAGGCAAGTCCGCCAATTGCTCTACAGTCGCATTTAATGGGGAAGCATAGATTTCACGACGGCTATCCTGATTTTCAAGATAATGATCCCAAAACCACTTCATCATATTGCGTGTCAGGAAGTAATCGCTTTCAAACTGTTGGTAGGACTCTGTATTGAAACGTGCATCTGTGACCGGCCAGAACAGGGTTTGATGACGAATCAGCGGCGTGTTTTTTTCCTTGGCCATCAAACATACTACCGTGGCGATATTGCCACCCGCACTATTACCAGCCACTGTCAGGCGCGAGCCATCCACACCGATCTGGTGGCCATTTTCCGCCACCCATTTTGTCGCCAGATAGCACTCGATGGTCGCAGTGGGATATCTAGCTTCCGGGGAACGGGTGTAATCGACATACACCACTGCACAATCAGACGCGATGGCTAAATCATGGATCAAGCGCTGATGGGTTTCAAAATCGCCCAATACCCAGCCACCGCCATGGAAGAACATGACTACAGGCGGATTGACAGCAAGATTGGGAGGGCGAACGACTGTCAGGCTGATGGTGTGATTTTCAGCCTGTATCTCCCGCTGCTCAATATCAACATGGGCCAAATCAACCGGCACACTTTTCTGTGTATCGACCAAGACTTGCCGAGCTTCCACCGCCGAGAGCTCTTCAAGCGGCTTGCTATCTGAATCAGCCAGTTTTTCAAGAAACGCTCGCGTTTGTGGTTCAACCCCACTGTATTGATCCTGCGAGGGGGAAAATGTATTCAAGATAGGGCTAAGTATGTTCATGTCTGTCCTCCGGCTTGGCTGATGAGATGTGAGCCAGCCTCAGCTGGCTATCCTGTGTCTGATTGTACGCCAGCGAATGAGCACATGATGTCAGCAGCTAACTGATAGCCATGTAGGAATAACAGGACTGACTGTTATTTTTGCGGTAACCCTTCCCAACCACCACCTAGCGCTGCCACCAGCTGGACGCTGTTAATCAGGCGGGTTTGCTGCAAGGTCAGCAAGGTGCGTTCATTATTCAGGGCGGTGGTCTGCGCGGTCACCACATCCAGAAAGCTGATCAACCCCACACGATACTGGTTGGTGAACTGCTTGAGCGATTTACGCGCCGCTTCTGTCGCCTGCTCGCGCAAGACCGATTCCTCGCCTAGCGTATGCAAGGCCACCAGATAATCTTCAACTTCACGGAAAGCGGTCAACACGGTTTGCCTGTAACTCGCGACCGAGGCATCGTAGGTCGCTTCCGCACTATCGACCGCATACTTGTTACGACCGCCATTGAAGAGCGTCATCGCCAGTGAAGGTCCCACCGACCAGTAGCGATTAGGCAGCGTAATCCAGTCGCCAAACGTGCTGCTTCTGTAACCACCGGCAGCAGATAAACTCAAGCTGGGATAATACGCCGCCTTGGCTACGCCTATGCTGGCATTAGCCGAGATCACGGAACGTTCAGCCGCCGCCACATCCGGCCTCCGCTCCAGCAACTGGCTGGGAACGCTCGCCGGTATACCAGGCAATAATGGCACTGCCCCGTTATCTGCCAACGAGAAATTGGCTGGTGCTTCACCGATCAGCACGGCAATGGCATTTTCCAGTTGTGCACGTTGCCAGACCAGATCAACCAGATCAGCCTCAGTACCTTTCAACTGGGTTTGTGCAGCAGCGACATCGGCACTTGATACGATGCCGCGCTTGAACTGACTTTCCGTCATTTGCATGACACGCTTGTAGGTATCTACAGTTTCGGTAAGCAAGCGTTTTTGCTGATCCATCACGCGTAATTGCAGATAGTTCTGTACCAACTCGGATTGCATGCTGAGGCGCATGGCGGCCAGTGTTGCCAGGCTGGCATCCGCGGTTGCCGTGTTAGCTTCCAGGGTGCGACGCAGGCTTCCCCAGATATCAACTTCCCAGCTGGCATTCAGGGCCGCATTATACGTGTTGCGGATGCCGGTCGTCTGCACGGTCTGGCTAGAGGTAGAACTGCCTGTACCCTGCCCTGCCCGTGTCTTGCCTACCGTAGTGGTCAGTTGTGGGAACAGGGCGCCACGCGCACTTTGCGCCAGGGCAAACGCCTGGCGATATTGCGCCTCATACTGGGCTACCGTCTGGTTCGATTGGTTCAGGCGTTCAATCAGCGCATTGAGCTCAGCATCGCCATATCGCTGCCACCACTCACCACGTGGTTGTTCATCTGCAGGTGCAGCCATGCTCCAGCCTTCCACATGCTTGAACTGCGCAGGCACCACTGTATCAGGCCGGTGATAGTCCGGCCCCACCATGCACGCCGACAATAATAACGACAGCCCCACCATGCCAACCTTGGCCAATGTACTCATTACTTGCTCTCCAACATTGCACTGTCTTGCGTACCACGCTTACGCATCGCCCAGTGACGCAAACGATCCAGATAAAGATAAATGACTGGCGTGGTGTATAGGGTCAATAACTGGCTCACCAACAAGCCGCCGACAATCGCCACGCCCAGTGGCCTGCGCAGGGGTGCATCCCCATCGGTGCCGAAAATCAGCGGCAACGCGCCTAGCAAAGCCGCCATCGTGGTCATGAGGATGGGTCGCAAGCGTTGCATGCATGCCTCCATAATAGCCTCTCGGGGTGCCAGGCCTTGCTCGCGCTCCGCCACCAAGGCAAAGTCAATCATGAGGATGGCATTTTTCTTCACGATACCGATCAGGAGAATGATGCCAATCAAGGCAATCAGGGTGAGTGGTGTATCAAACAGGATTAAGGCCAGCAAAGCCCCGACCCCGGCGGAAGGCAGGGTGGAAAGAATGGTCAATGGGTGAATGTAACTTTCATACAACATGCCGAGCACGATATAAACAGAAGCGAGCGCTGCCACAATCAGCCAGGGCATCTGCGCCAGCACCTTATCAAGTGCGCCTGCGGTACCAGAAAAAGTCGCCTGTACGTTCAATGGCATTTTGAGGTCACTTAATGCATTGCGTACCTTTTGCTTGGCGTTATCGAGGTTACCGCCCTCAGGCAGGTTGAAGGAAAAAGTAACAGATGCAAACTGCCCTTCATGCTGAACGGAAGAAGGCGAAGTGTTATACCCCAGCGTCACCAGATTGGACAGTGGCACGCGTGCGCCCGTGCTGGTAACAACATAGAGACTGGAGAGAATGTCCGGGCTTTGCATGTATTTATCCGCTACCCCCATCACCACCCGGTACTGGTTCTGCTCCTGGTAAATTGTCGAAATCTGCCGCTGGGCATAGGAATTGTTCAACAAGGCAATGATCATCTGCACATCCACGCCCAGTCGCTGGGCAGCGGCACGGTCTATATGCAGGTAGACCTGTACGGTCTTGCTGCGTCCGCCGCCACTAACATCGGTAATGTCCGGCACCGCCTGCATTGCTTCCAGCACCTTGGGTTCCCATACCCGCAGTGCCTTGATGTCATCGCTTTTCAGTGTCATTTGGTATGAGGAATCGCTGGAGCGCCCACCTATGCGTAAATCTTGCATATTGACCAGAAACATGGATGCCCCGGGCACTTCACCCAGCTTGGGTCTCAGCCTGGCAATAATGGCTTCAACCGGCTCACGTTGCTTGATGTCTTTCAGGATGATAATGAAATTACCAGAGTTGGTAGATGCGCCTGGACCGCGGCCGCTTCCCGACATCACCATCACCTGATCAATGGCGGGATCTGCCAGCAGGATATTGCGAAACGCTTCCAGCTTGCGTTGCAACTCATTAAAAGACACGCCCTGATCTGCACGCGCATTGCCAAACATGCGGCCAGTGTCTTGGTCAGGAAACATGCCTTTGGGAATGACAATATAGAGATACACATTAACCGCAATAGTAAACAGCAGAATGACCAGTGTCATGGCAGAATGGTCCAGCGTCCATGACAAGGTGTTACGATAAAAGGTCAGGAGTCTCTGGAAAAAACCATCCCTATCCTGAACCGCAGGATGCGCCGGATCAACAGCCCTGGCATCCTGGCGCCGCAATAAGTAAGCGCAGAGCATGGGGGTGAGCGTGAGGGAAACAAATAAAGAGATCAAAATTGCCACCGACAAGGTCACAGCAAATTCGCGGAACAAGCGGCCAGTAATTTCCCCCATGAATATCAAGGGAATAAATACCGCCACCAGTGACACACTCATGGCCACTACGGTAAAGCCCACCTCACGCGCACCACGCAAAGAGGCTCGCAGGGGAGACTCCCCCTGCTCTATGCGCTTACTGATGTGCTCGACCACCACGATGGCATCATCCACCACAAACCCGGTGGAAATAATCAACGCCATCAGCGATAGATTATTCAAGGAAAACCCGCATAAATACATGGCCGCAAATGTGGCAATCAGGGATACCGGCACTGCCAGTGCTGGAATAAGCGTCGCCCTGCCATTTTTGAGGAAAATATAGACCACCAGAATCACCAGCGCGACCGAGATCATCAGGGTGAATTCCGCTTCATGTAGCGATGCCCGGATATTGGGACTTCTATCTTCCACCACGGTTAACTTGATATCGTCACCCAAACTGCTTTGGATGCTGGGGAGCTGGCTACGTATATCGTCTATCATCTCAATGATATTGGCACCAGACTCCCGGCTTACAATCAACAGAATGGCACGTTGATTGTTATGAAAGCCTACATTGCGCACATCCTCTACCGAGTCATAGACCGTGGCAACATCACTCAAGCGCGTCACTGCACCCTGCCGATTGGCAATAATCAGTGGACGATAATCCTTGGCCCGCAGCAATCTGTCATTGGCATCAATCTGCCAGCTGTATTCATCATCCTGCAAAAATCCCTTGGGGCCGCTGCCATTGGCCGCGTTGATGGCGGTACGCACATCATCGAGTGAAAGCCCCTGCTGGCTCAGCGCATCCGGGTTAAGATCAACGCGCACGGCGGGTAGCGAACTGCCCGCCACGTTGACCTGGCTGACCCCTTGCACCTGGGCAATCTTGCGGCCCACCATATTGGTTGCCAGGTCATAAAGCTCGCCCATACTCTTGGTTGGGGAAGTCATGGTCAGCACCATGCTCGGCATATCCGCGGGGTTCATCTTGCGATAGCTCGGGCGAGTCGGCATGCCCGTGGGCAACATGCCAGCAGCAGCATTGATGGCAGCCTGCACCTCGCGTGCCGCCACATTGATGTCCTTCTCAAGCTCGAACTGCAAGGTCACCGAGGTGCTGCCTTGCGAACTGGAGGACGTCATTTCCGAGATGCCGGAAATCCGTCCCAAACTACGCTCCAGCGGAGTCGCCACTGAAGACGCCATGGTTTCAGGGCTGGCGCCCGCCAATGATGCCGAGACCACAATGGTAGGGAAATCCACCTGTGGCAGAGGCGCCACCGGCAAGAAGCCAAATGCCAGCCAACCCGCTAGCAGGAAACCTAGCGACACCAGCCATGTCATGACCGGTCGCAGGATAAAGAGCGCGGAAGGACTGCGCTCGGAGGCCTTCAGCTCAGATTGGGACAGGACGCGCTTCACCATGCTATCGCACCATCCATCAAGCTAGCTCCTCATCCGCATCGGTGATGCGCGCTTGTACCGTTTGCCGACGACGACGCACCATGCGGTCAAACAACAGGTAAATGACTGGTGTAGTAAAAATAGTAAGCAGTTGCGACAACAGCAGACCACCCACCATGGTGATGCCCAGTGGTTGACGCAGCTCGGCACCAGCACCGGTTGCAAACATCAGGGGCAGTGCGCCGAAAATGGCAGCCATGGTCGTCATGAGAATAGGCCTGAAACGTAGCAAACACGCCTGATAAATGGCCTCGGTAGGCGCCAACCCCTGCTCACGTTCAGCTGCCAATGCAAAATCGATCATCATGATGGCGTTTTTCTTCACAATGCCGATCAGCAGGATGATCCCAATGATGGCTACCATGCCGACCTCCTGTCCAGACACCCAGAGGGCCAGCAATGCCCCCACTGCCGCGGAAGGAAGGGTGGAAAGAATGGTCACCGGATGAATGAAACTCTCATACAGAATCCCCAGCACGATATACATGCAAAGCAGGGCTGCCAGTATCAGCAACAGGGTATTCGACAACGAGGCTTCAAACGCCATGGCGGCGCCCTGGAATCGGGTCTGGATACTATTGGGCAACTGCAGATCAACGACAGCCTGGCGGATCGCGCTCACCGCATCCCCCAGTGCAACATCGCTGGCAAGATTGAAGGAAATGGTCGCTGCCGGGAACTGGCCAATATGGTTAATCGTCAGCAAGGCATTACGTTGCTCTACCCGCACCAGCGAATTGAGTGGCACTTGCGAGCTGACCACCACCCCGGCGCTATCTGTGGTGCTTCCCGGCACATAGAGATTGGCCAGTGATTCCGGCCCGCTACGATAATTGGGCGGTACATCAAGCACTACGCGATATTGGCTGGCCTGGGTATAAATGGTCGAGATCAGGCGCTGACCAAATGCATTATAAAGTGCTGCATTGATACTGCTCACCGTAACGCCCAATCGTGCAGCATTGTCCCGGTCTATCACCAGATAGGCCTGCAATCCCTGGTCTTGCAAATCACTGGCCACGTCAGACAGCTGAGGCAACTGCCGTAGCTTGTCCATCACCTTGGGCATCGCAGACTGCAAGACATGGATATCAGGGTCTGTCAGCAGGAAGCGATACTGTGTGCGGCTAGCCTTGTCTTCTATGGTCAGGTCCTGCACCGGCTGCAAGTACAATTTGATATCACTGATATCAGCAGTGGCTTGCTTCAGGCGCTTGATCACGTCCATGGCGGAATCATCGCGCTCCGCATGGGGTTTCAAGTTGATGAGCATACGGCCGGTGTTCAAGGCCTCATTGGTGCCATCCACCCCTATATATGAAGAAAAACCCTCTACCGCCGGATCCTGCTTGATGATACGCGCCAGCTCCTCCTGTTTTTTGCTCATGGAGGCAAATGACACTGATTGCGACGCTTCGGTAATGCCTTGTATCAAGCCGGTATCCTGAGTGGGGAAAAATCCCTTGGGCAAGTGAAGATATAACAGCACGGTCACCAGCAACGTCACGACCGCAGTCGCCAGCGTCAGCCCCTGATGTGCCAGTACCCACTTCAAAGCCTGACCGTAGCGGCCAATCAGCCCCTGCATGAAACTAGCCCCACTTTGAGCAAAGCGGCTTTTCTTGGCTGGCGGAACATGATGCAGCCAAAGCGCGCAGAGCATGGGCGTCAAGGTCAGGGAAATGAACATGGACACCAGAATGGCAATCGCCAGCGTCAATGCAAATTCACGGAACAAGCGGCCAGCAATATCGCTCATGAACAGCAATGGAATCAGCACCGCAATCAGGGAAATCGTCAGGGAAATAATGGTGAAACTGATTTGCTTTGAGCCTTTGAGCGCTGCCTGCAAGGGGGAATCTCCCTGTTCAATATAGCGTTCTATGTTCTCCAGCATGACAATCGCATCGTCAATCACGAAACCGGTCGCAATGGTCAATGCCATCAAGGTCAGGTTGTTAATGGAAAAACCAGCGATATACATCACGCCAAACGTACCAATGAGTGACAAAGGCACAGCAACAGAGGGGATCAGGGTTGCGCGGCCATCCTGCAGAAACAGGAAAGTCACCAGCACGACCAGCCCCACTGCTAGAATCAGTTCGAATTGCGTATCCTTGACCGATGCCTGAATGGTGGTACTGCGATCACTGAGGATGGAAACCTCCACGTTTTCCGGCAGGCTCTCCTCTAGGTCAGGCAGCATGTCGCGTATGCGATTCACCACCTCAATCACATTGGCACCCGGCTGGCGCTGGATATTCACAATGACTGCGGGCTTTTCATTGGCCCATGCCGCCAGGTATTCATTTTCTGCGCCATCATAAGCCTGCGCCACATCCCGCAAACGCACCGGTGCGCCATTGCGATAACTCAAGATCAGATCGCGATATTCATCCGCATTGCGCATCTGATCATTGGCATCGATGGTGGTGGATCGCGTTGCGCCATTAAAGCTGCCTTTGGAACCATTCAGGTTGTTAGTGGCAATGGCTGTGCGCACACTTTCCAGGCTCAATCCATAGGATGCCAGCGCGGTTGAATTGGCGCTGATGCGCACAGCAGGTTTTTGGCCGCCACTGATACTGACCATCCCCACCCCGGAAATCTGCGCAATTTTTTGCGCAAGGCGTGTATCCACCAAATCCTGTACTTTGGGCAAAGCCAGGCCATCAGAAGTCACTGCCAGGGTCAGAATTGCCACATCCGCAGGATTTACCTTGCTATATATGGGCTGGCTGGGCAGGTCTGAAGGCAGCAGGTTGGAAGCCGTATTGATGGCAGCCTGCACGCCCTGCTCCGCAATGCCCAAGCTGGAAGCTAGGCTGAATCGCAGGGTAATCACAGAAGCCCCGCCAGCACTGCTTGATGACATTTCATCCAGGCCCGCGATCTTGCCTAACTGACTTTCCAATGGAGCCGTGATCATGGAGTTGATGACTTCAGGGCTGGCGCCCGGATACAGGGTTTTAACCTGAATAGTCGGATATTCGACTTCTGGCAGGGAGGCCACCGGCAGCATGCGATACGCCAAGATGCCTGAAATCAGCAATGCCAGCATCAGGAGCGTGGTCGCGACTGGCCGCTCGATGAATATCCTCGAAGGATTCATGAACGCTGACCTCCAGCTTGCGCTGGTGGCTGTGGCTGTCCCGGCTGTGCTGGGTTAACAGCAGGCTGGCCTTCCTTCTGCTGGCGCCATTGCCCATGCCGTCCCTCACCAGCTCCCGGCGTACGATGAGGACGAGTGTCTTCCGCATCTCCTGCCACCCTGACTGTCATGCCATCCGCCAATCTATCCACGCCCTCAGTGACAATGCGCTGGCCCTCCACAAGGCCCTGGCGTATTTCCACTTGCTCGGCCTGGCTCACGCCAACCACCACACGCAGCTTGGATACTTTTTTCTCGCCATCAATGCCGTAAACATAAGTACCTTCATCATCCCGCTGCAATGCGCCACTTGGAATCAGCAACGCACTCTCCACCTCGGATGCATTCAGGCGCACATTCACAAACTGGTTGGGGTAAAGGCTATCGTCAGCATTGGCAAAACTGGCACGCAGCTTGAATGTCCCGGTAGTGGTATCAATCTGGTTATCCAGGCTGATGACCTTGCCACGTGCGATACGGCTGGCACGCTGGCGATCAAGCGCATCGACCACCAGCTTGTCCGGGTTGCGCTTGAGTTGTTGACGCACTGTATTGAGTTGCTGCTCAGGCAGGCTGAACACCACACTGATGGGACGAGTCTGGGTCAATACCGTGATAGGCGTCGTTGAGTTAGCCGTCACCTGGTTGCCAACATCAATCTGGCGCAAGCCTATACGGCCATTGATAGGCGCGCGGATTTTGGTGAAATCCAGGTTGAGCCTGGCTGCCTCCACTTGACCCTCGGCATTTTCCAGATTGCCTTTGTACTGACGAACCAAGGCATTCTGCGTATCTATCGTCTGGATCGCAATCGAGTCTTCTTCCCGTAGTTCCTGGTAACGCGCCAGGTCAATCTCGGCATTTTTCAACTGGGCCGTATATTGACTGACCACGCCCTCGGCCTGCTTCAGCGCAGCCTGGTATGGCCTTGCATCTATCTCTGCCAGCACATCGCCCTGTTTCACTTCCTGGCCTTCAGTAAACAGGATTTTGCTTAATTGCCCATCCACGCGGGCCGTCACATTGACGGTATTGAGGGAGGTCACGGTGCCCACCGCTTCCAACTGGACAGAGAGTGGGGCTTTTTTCACTGTCGCCACACTCACCAGCATGCTCTCACCAAACATACCGCGACGCCCGCCACCGGGTGGGCCACCACGTCCTGCGCCCGGAGGTCCGGCTCTGCTTGCTCCCGGACCACCCATGCCAGGCGGCCCCTGGTGGTTCTGACTGGACGAATTGGGCAGGAATTTCCATAACGAATATCCAACAGCGCCAAGAATCAGCAGCAGGATGAGCCAGGGACGTAATGTTTTTAAAATTGGACTAGGCATAGTAATGAGGTCAATGCATAAACTAAAACATGAAAATTGCGGCCCGCAGCCACAGATGGCGCAACGGGAACCGGCCCTTAATGCGGTAAATATTATGGGGTCAGACGAACAGCGGCAAACTAATTTACACAACCCTACATCTGTCTGGTTTTGATGACAAAGCGTGCGGAAAATTGACCGCAGCAAGAAATGAACGATCAAGTCATAGAAATTATTAAACCAATTTAAAATTAATGACTTACATAATTACAATCAAAACACATATCGCTTATTAAGCCCGGCTATCGTAGCACGGTAGCTTACAAAGCCTTACATTGAAACCAGGCCCCAGCTCAAGCAGCCACACTTACTCTCAAGTGTCCGGATTCGCCGCACCCCATAAAAAAAGCAAACCTCATTTGATTGAGGTTTGCTCAGGGTAGTGCATATTGTGTCAGTACATCACGCACTTAAGCGGCCATACTCCCCGCTGTTATTATTATCCGGATAACGCGCTCATCTTAAATGGGCATCTTAAATGGACGTCCAGTGCGCAAGAGATTCGGCAAGTAAACCCCCAGTATGCACAGAAATGCCAAGCTGTAATAAATCCAGGTCAGTGAATAAATGGACAGTATCCTGGCCGCCGGTTTCTGCTTTTGTACAAACGCGAGAAAATCATCACTATCGCTACCCTCGATATACTGCCCATTAATTTCCTTGGCGACCTCCTGCAAATGCTCAACGTCCTGGCTGGACAGGTAGCGATCATACTCAGCTGAAGCGACCACCGGATCAGGATCATCCTTGCTCGCATCGGCATAATTACCCCCACCGCCGCCTTCCTCCTTAGAGTCTATGCCCCAATATCCCACCCATTTGTTATTCGCGTTATAGCGTGGGATAGGCACGGCTTCCTTACCACCGATTCCAACAAACACCACGCGCTTGCCTATACGCACATCGCTCAGGTCCAATTTGTTAATGCCATTGGCTTTCGGCGCCTCATCTCCATCGGTAAAAAACAGCATCTTGGCCGGAGTGTCGAGGTAATCGAGTACCCCCTCTGCCGCCTTGATACCAAACGTAATACGGCTGTTCCCGCTCCATGCCATACGCCACTCCAACTGGGCAATGGAGTCCATGATTTCATCATAATTAGCACAGACTTCCAGTGGCATAAACAGCAAGGCGACATTTTCGGCAGAATAGGCTCCCAGGCTGATATACGTCCCGCAGGAAGAGGTTTCCACGATACGTTTCATCAAGTGCTGGGTATATTCCATGCGGCTGACTGTTTTGTTGTTCAGCTTCAGGTCTTGGGCATTCATGCTCTGCGATACATCTGCCAGCAACAGGAAGTTATGTACCTCCTGCTTGAGCATGACTTGCGGCTTTACCAATGAACCAACCAGCAGCAGCATGGCAAGGCTTATCAGTAAGGTCTCATAGTGACTCCTGGCCCAGGACAGCGCTTTGAGTGTGAGTAATCGCAGCCTCATGGCAATCCAATCGGCAGGTTACTCAACTCCATCCCGGACTGCTCACGCTTGCTGATCTGCATATTGTGCGGAATGACCGCATGCAAGAGACTCAAATTGAATTTGGCAGCTGACTGGTCTGGCACCAATTTAAGCGACTGTTCATATGCCACCATGGCCTGTGCATAAGCATATTTGGCATCATCCTGCAAAGACCCATCTGAATTCACCATGCGGATCAGGCCGGAACGGAAAAGATTGTTACCAATATTGAAATAGATCTGGGAACGGACTTCATTGCTGACATTTCCCCTCTTGTCGGCACTTTCCAGCAATTGACTATAGTTTTGCACCGCATGCTTGTAGTTCTTCGAAGCGCCCTGAAAATAGGCTTCCGCAAATTTCCGCTGGAACGCATAGTTCTCATCCGTGATTTCCTCACCTGTCAGCAAGGCCTGGTTCACCTGCTCAGCCAGCTTGATTTGATAGCCCGCCATCAAGGTGCCGACCACCCCTGTCAGCAGGATCAATCCAGCCACTGCATTTTTGACGATTACGTGTTTTTCCATGAATACACCCTCAGATTTTTGAACAGCAGGATCAATGTCCCGAATATCAGCGCCAATAAGGCCAGGTCTTTTGAGAAGTTTCTGCCCGGAATGGTGATGGGATACTGAATCGTCTTGTTTTCCCGGCTACCAATATCCTGGATGGCAGATTGCAGAGTGGCCGGGTTATCAGCTTCATACGCGTGGTACTTGATGTTGAGGGACTGAAAGTAGCGGTCCAGTGCCACGGCAGTCGGCACCCTATCCTCATCGTAGACATTCTTTGAGAAAATACTCACATCATCAGGCTGCCTTAATACAATCCAGTACAGCGCTAGATTGTTTTTCTTCAAGGTAGTCTGCAGGGTAGCTTTCACTCGCGGGCTTAACTTCCCGGCACCATCCGACAACAGGATGATGGCGCGGGAGCCGGTACTGTCTATGTTGTCAAACAAGGTCACCGCCCTGGTCAGGCCAGAACCGATATTGGTCTGATTGATGGAAGGGCTGGTCGCCGCATTGATGGCCGCATGAATGGCATCGCGGTTATTGGTGATCTTGATGCCATATAGCGCAGAGTTGGAGAATCCAACCACGCCCATCATGTCATCCGGCCTGGAGTCGATAAATTTGGTGATCAATCGACGCGCTGCAGTGGATTTGATTTCAGCCGCACTACCCGAGGTCACATCGCCCGCAAACGGATGATCCATGCTGACACTGCGGTCAATCACCATTACAGTCTGGGCACCCTTGCCAATCCGCTGCACCACTTTCTCCGGCCCATGTGGATGCGCAAGAGCGAGCAAAATAGATAACAGCAATAGGGTCATCAAGCCTTTCAAGCCCTTATCCATGAGCCTGGATAAGCTGTCTTCCGGCAAGATCGTGATCCATGAATACAAGTGGCCTTGACGGCTCTTTAGCCAGAAAGGAATGAAGCAAAGCGGCAGCAGTATCAGCCACCAGGGATATTGAAAACTCACGCTACGCCTCGCTCACAGTTGCGGAATTGCTTGCTGAGCTGCTTCAGCTCCTTGATGACTTCCGACGCATCCTTGGCCTGCCCGAAGAACAGTTGCTCATTCGAGCTTGTAAAGAAGCGGGCAATATCTTCCCTGGATTTACCAAAGCGCGGATTCTGCTGTACAAAGCTATCGATATCCTGGGCAAAACAATTACCGCCATACCATTGATTAAACGCGGCATGCATATGATAAAAAGCCTCTTTCGTTGACCCTGGCGTCGCCTTGAGTCGCTTGATTCTCCTGTGCGCATGCGCAAATGCACCGCCCATGAATGGCAACCATTTCTTGTCAGCATTGATATAAATCAACGCCAGCAAACCAGACACTACCAGACACACACAAACGCCTAGCCAGGCATGCAGCTTTGCCACCTCCACTGCAGGTGGCCGGAACTGGGCCTGCATATTGATCCCGGCCTTACCAGAACTACTGACGACCAAGGGGGAAAACCAGAATGGCCACTGAGGAATGGTCAACACGGACTCCTGCCCATCCTGGGCTGACATCTTCAGGCTGGCTTGTGGCAGCCGCATCACCACCGGCTTGGCACTGCTCGCAAACACTTGATAATCCAGCCGCAGACTATATTGCCGCCCATTGCCACTGTCGCTCTCACTGACCTCAACCCCCACCAGCTCTATGCCCTCGGCCTTGCTGCCCTTTAGTGGCACGCCAGCTTTAGCAATAGTGCTACCCGCAGGCAGGTCTAGTACTATCCTGCGAGACAAGGTGTCCCCAACCTGTATGCCATAACTTTTGGCAGGGTTGATTATCTGTAACCCAGGTTGCTCATCTGCAGCCGATGCTGCGGGAAAATAGCCCAATACAGCGATCAAACCACCTATCAATAGCATCATATTTTTCATCATGTCAGGTATTGCTCAAAGTAATTAGTCATCAGGTCAGGGTGGTAGTCGTCGTTGATATAGAGTGCGGGACTATCAAACTTGAGAAACAGCTGTTGTAGCGTCTGCCGCCGCTCTGCATAGACATCTTCAACTTTCTGCCTCAAGGCGGAGGTAAAAAACATCGTTCGACTCAGGCCGGACTCTGGATCTATCATGTTGCTGAACCCAAGCCTGGGCAGCTTTCTGATCTCATAATCATCCCAGATCACGACTGGAATCACCTGATGAGCCGACATTGCAGTGAGCGTCAGCTCAATGTGTGCCATCGGCATATGAAAATCAGAGAGCCAGAACACCAGGCTTTTTTTCTGGCCCAGATATTGAGGCACCTGCAAAATGCCATCGCCATTCAGGCCTAGTCCATGATATTCACCAATCCGGCATAACTGGGCCAGCAACTCATTAACCCGGTTACTCAACGGCAACAAGCTGTCTTCCAGCACCTCCTCGTGATAGGCAATCAAACTGAAGACATCGCCTGCATGTGCCACCGCACTGCCAATGGAAGCGGCAATCCCGAGCGCCTGATCCAGTTTCCTGACCTGTCCCCTGAACTGCATGGAACTGGACATATCACACAGGATATACACCGGCGTTGGGCTTTCCTGGTTGAACAAGCGGACCTGAATCTGCTCAAATGGGTCACGCAGGCTACGACTCAAATCCATGCGCCTGGCATCCGGGTAATCAATCAGCGACACATTCCCGCGGTACTCAAACCCCAGGCCTCGTTGTGCACCTGGGTGATCGCCAAGATGGGTGTTGTCCGACTTCCAGGGAATACTGTAGGTGAACGATTTTTCTGGTATCGCAATCATGTCGTGGTCAGTGCCTGCCTGGAACCACAACCGTGTTAATGATCTGTGCAGTCAGTTCACGCGCCAGGGCAGTCCGCTTGGAGTCGTACATGGGGTTGAATACCAGCCTGTGGGCAATGATTTCGTGAAATACCGCATGGATATCCTCTGGCAACAAGCTGTCCCGTCCATTCAGCCAGGCATTCACCCGCGCCGCCTTCATCAGCATGCCCATGCCGCGAGGACTCGCCCCGCTTTGCACCAAGCGGCTGATTTCCACGCCTTCCAGACGGACACCAAACTTGGCTGGATCTTGCGTGGATTCCCATAGATCCAGCGCATATTCCTCCATCACAGGACTGGATTGGATGTGGTGTTGGATCGTATTGGAGAATTGGTTCAGCTGATCAAACTGCAGGATATGGTCTTCCACCTGCTGGGTAAGCGCCTCTGCATGCTGGAAGCGGGTGTCAAAAATCAGTGACTTCCTGTGCTCGCGACTGGCGGGGATCACGATCGGAATTTCCATCATAAATCTATCCCGCGCAGCGGATGGAATCTCGAATGTTTCGTTTTTCTCCACCTGGTTGCGATCAGCAAATACCACCATATGCGGCAAACGATAATCCTTTTTGAAGGCATGCACGTGTTTTTCAGCCATCACCCGCAACATCAGGGCATGTACCTGCGGCCTTGCCCGATTGATTTCATTAAAGAAGAACACCGACAGGTTTTCCCCAGCCCGCAATAAGGGGCCTTCATCAATTTGTGGGCGGCCCTCGGAATTGAGGTAAGTGTGATACACAATATCGTTGGGCATCAGGTCCACCGTGCCCTCTATCCGCTCATAGGCTCCACCGATACCTCGTGCAATCGACTGCAGCAATGTGGTTTTACCCACCCCTACACCACCTTCAAGCAGCACATGTCCACGGGCAAAAATAGCGGTGGTCATCAGGCGGATAGCCCTGGTCTGCCCGACGATGACTTTTTCAATTTCACTTTCCAGCTTCAACGCCTTGGTACGCCAGTCAGCAAGCTCTATGTCATTGGAAACCGTGTTCATATTTCTCCTCAATTCGGGTGTATATCCATACAGTTAAAATAACCATATGTTTTTAATATGATTTTTAAATTATTAATTTAAGTGTTACCAATTGTAATAATTTGTTACTGGTATACAGAAGTGCCAGAAAATTTATAATGCATGGTCCAGAATGAATTTTTCATGTGCATGGCCATTAACATTTCTAGAAATAGTCTTCTGGGAAAAATCACACCTACGATATAGAGGAAAACTATGGTGAAACGTGTCCGGCTATGGGATTTCAAGTTTGAACTGGCCTCTGGTTCCAAACTGCCAGTCTTCATGCAGATCGTGCAGAAGATCATTGAGGAAATTCAAGCAGGCAGACTGGCCCCTTCCTCGCCCATGCCCAGTACCCGCCAATTGGCCCTTAACCTTTCGGTCAACCGCAAAACCGTCATCATGGCGTATGAGGAACTGATTGCGCAGGGCTGGCTGTCAGCCACGATGAGAAGCCAAACCTTTGTGTCGCCCAATCTACCGTCATCATCAGGCACCCCCTCATTCCCACCCACCATGAAGACGGTGGCTGAATCTGCCAGCACGAATATCGCCAGGTTTATCACCCAACAAGCAGATGTCCTTTACTTCGGTGATGGCATGCCAGATACACGATTAATTCCCAGCAATGTGATTGCGCGTGCCTTTCGCCATAGCTTGCTCCACTCCAGCAAAAACAATTGCCTGGCCTATGGCGACCCCAAAGGAATCTACGCATTAAGAAGCTCCATTTCAGAGATGCTGAACATGGAACGGGGACTGTATGTGACGACGGATAATATTTGCATCGTCAGGGGTAGCCAAATGGGCATATTTTTGGCGGCGCGGGTGTTGGTCAAGCCAGAAGACAATGTGGTGGTAGAAAGCTTGACCTACCCCCCAGCGCGCGATGCACTTCAATCCTGCGGTGCCAATATCCTGACGGTGGGTTTGGATGAGTTTGGCTTGAGGGTGGATGAACTGGAAGAGATATGCCGAAAAACCACCATCCGTGCAGTCTATGTCACACCTCACCACCAGTTCCCGACTACCGTGACCATGACAGCTGAGCGTAGACTCAAGCTCCTGATGCTGGCAGACAAGTATGATTTTTACATCATAGAAGATGACTACGACCATGAGTTTCACTTCACCAATCACCCCATCCTTCCCCTCGCCAGCAATGACAAACAGCATCGCGTACTCTATGTAGGCTCACTGTCCAAAGTGTTGGCCCCAGCTTTGAGAGTGGGCTACCTGGTCGCATCCAGTGCTTTGATAGAACGCTACAGTCAGGAAATCCTGCTCATCGACAGGCAGGGTAACTCCGTTACCGAGCAAACGGTGTCGGAACTGATCAACACCGGCGAACTCAGGCACCATATCCGCAAGACATTCAAGATTTATTCTGAAAGGCGGCGCACGCTGGAAGGGTTGATCAATGAACACCTGGCTGAGCATGTAGATTTCAAAATGCCCGTAGGAGGGCTGGCCTTCTGGATATTACTGAAAGACGGCGAGAAAATGCAGTCTTTGCTCAAGCGCGCCATCATAGAAAAAGTCGGCTTATTGCCCGCGGCCAACTTTTCAACGGAGAAGCTGAACTTGGCCGCCTTCAGGCTAGGCTTTGGTCATTTAAACCTGGAAGAAATTACTGAAGGGATCATGCGGCTGAAAAAGGCTTTAGACGCTGTCAGGGCCAACATCTAGAAGCCCAGACCGAGCGCTGGTCTGGGATGAATAGAAAACGCGCTGCTTGCCCCGGATGAGTTCACCACGATCCAAGACCAAGGGGAAACCTGGCAGGTTAAACGCCCCAGGTACCCTTCTGGATAAACTCCACCTTATATCCATCTGGATCTTCCACAAAAGCGATGACGGTGGTGCCATGCATCATGGGACCGGCTTCACGTACTACTTTACCACCCGCTTTTTTCACTTGCTCACAGGCAGCATAGGCGTCATCTACTTCAATCGCGATATGGCCGTAAGCATTACCCTTATCGTAAGTCTCGGTTCCCCAGTTATAAGTGAGCTCAATCACCGCAGTGTCCTGCTCACTGCCATATCCGATAAAGGCCAGGGTGAATTTCCCGTCCGGATACTCATGCCGACGTAACAGCTGCATGCCCAGCACCTCGGTATAAAAGGCAATCGAGCGTTCCATATCCCCGACTCTTAACATGGTATGCAATATGCGCATGGCTTTTCTCCTAGGCAACTTGGGTGATACGGATGTACTTGTCCATCAGTTGCTCCTGAGTTTCACGCACATCCGGGTTAAAGGGTATACAACTGACTGGACACACATCCTGGCACTGCGGATTGCTGAAGTGACCCACACACTCTGTGCAGAGGTTGGGATCTATTTCGTAAATTTCTTCGCCCTGATATATCGCGCCATTCGGGCATTCCGGCTCACAGACATCACAATTGATGCATTCGTCAGTGATCATCAGGGCCATATATACTTCCTGCCCTACGCCATCTTCTGTGCGATACGCTGCTGCACCAGAGGTGAGACAAACTGGCTGACATCACCTGACAGTTGTGCAATTTCACGTACCAGGCTGGCAGAGACAAACATATATTGCTCTGCAGGCGTCAGAAAGATGGTTTCCGTTTCAGGAAATAGCTGGCGATTCATGCCCGCCAGCTGAAACTCATACTCAAAGTCGGAGACCGCACGTAAGCCACGCACCACCGTGCGCGCCCCTTGGTCCCGCACAAACTGCATCAAGAGGCCAGAAAACCCGAGCACCTGTACATTGCTGCAATCAGCCAAGACAGCAGAGGCCATTTCCACGCGCTCATCGAGGCCAAACATGGGCTTTTTGCCGGGGCTTTGTGCTACGGCCACAATAACTTCTGAAAACAGACCGGCCGCACGGCGCACAATATCCTCATGTCCACGCGTAATCGGGTCAAAGGTACCGGGGTAAACTACTTTCAACTCGCTCAATCTCTATCCTCACCTCATGCCGGCCTGATTGCCAAAGCACAATCAAACGCCGCCATGCAACCTGTTCAATTCGCTGATTCGTCTGCCAATTTTAACAGGTGATAGAAAACATTGCCTGCTTTGCCGTGTTTATGCACCTGCCACACTCCATCGGACTCAAGGACATATTCGGCTTCTACATAGACATAGCCTTGATTGGCAAGATGGGTCGCAAGCGCTGGTAGCAACTTGGGTAACCAGCCTTGCTGGTAAGGCGGATCAACAAAGATGATGTTGAACAGCTCCCGGTTTTGCGCCAGAAACTGCAAGGCATCCTGCTGCAAGATGCGGGCCTTGTCGGCTTGGAGCAAGGTCTTGTTAGCCTGCAGGGACTTCACTGCTGGCAAGGACTTTTCCACCATCACTGCCTGAGCAGCACCTCGAGACAAGGCCTCAAACCCCATCACACCGGTGCCAGAGAACAAGTCCAGGCAATTCAGCCCGTGCAAATCCTGGCCCAGCCAATTGAACAGGGTTTGCCGAACCCGGTCCGGCGTAGGCCGCAAACCAGGCACATCAGGAAAATCCAATAAGCGGCTGCGCCACTCGCCGCCGCCTATCCGTACACGATTACTTGCTGCCACCCACCACCACCGTCACCATTTTATTCGGGTCTATACGACGACTAAACGCATCCTTGATCTGTGCAGCTGTCACCTGCTCTACCTTGCCGTTGAACTCATCCAGATACGTCAGCGGCAAATGATAAAAACCAATCACTGCCAGGTAATCCAGAATTTTACTGTTGCTGTCTATCCGCATGGGAAAACCACCAATGATATTTTGCTTGGCAGCCTTGAGTTCAGCCTCCGTCACGCCCTTGCTGATAAAGGTAGCCAGGGTTTCACGTACCAGCTTGAGCGCATCCTCAGCCTGATCACGCTTGGTCTGCAAGCCAACCTGGAACTGGCCCAACTCCTGCATCGGGATAAAATAGCTGTATACGCTGTAAACCAAGCCACGCTTTTCTCGCACTTCCTCAGTCAGGCGTGACACAAAGCCACCGCCGCCCAGGATGTAATTGCCAACGTATAAGGCAAAGTAATCATCGTCACCACGTTTTACGCCAGGATAGCCAAGCAGGATATGGGATTGACTGGCAGGATGGGGAATGCGCTTTTCCACCGCAGCACTAGGATAGCTTACCGTCGGCAAGGCAGCCGCGGCCGGTGAGTCTGGCAAACCGGCAGAAATCCGCTCGGCAATCTGCTTGGCCTGTTCCGGGGTCATATCCCCCATCAAGGCAATCACTGCATTCTTGGCACCGTAATATTGCTGGTAAAACTGTTGCAGATCAGTCCGTGTAATCGCATTCACAGCTTCAGGTTCGCCCTCGTCATCCACGGCATAAGGATGCGTCCCATACAAGGCCTTGAGGAAAGCCTTGTTGGAAATACTGGCAGGCTGGGTAGCCGCCTCCTTCAGGCCCGCAATGATCCGGGCTTTTTCCCGCTTCAAGGTAGCTTCAGGAAAGTCTGGCTGATGCAGTATCTTGATATAAGTGTCCAGCGCTGCCGCTTGTTCGCGGGCGCTGCTCAAGGTACGCAATTTGAGACCAGCACGATCTGCATCCAGTTCACCACCTAACACCGCCCCCACATCAGCAAACGAGTTGGAAATCTGCTCGTCGGTCATACCAGCCGCGCCTAGCGTCAGCATATAGCGGGTAATCCCGGACAAGCCTGGCTTGGCAGTATCCCGTGCACTGCCAGCAGCGAAATTGGTACTGATATCTATAATCGGCAGGTCGTGGTTTTCCACAAAATAGACTTCTGTACCCTTGCTGGTTTGCCATTTCTGTATGTTAAGCGCGGCATATGCCTGCGCGCTCAGCATGACACCCGCTGCCAGCAGCAGCAGTTTCTTGAGTGTTGAATTAACGATCATAAGGCTTGCCTTTTGGTTTTGCATTGGGGTCCATGGGTTGTGGATCCAGGGTAGCCACAGTCAAGGTATCCCGGATCAGATATTTCCTGGCGACTTCCTGCACTTGCTGCGGCGTCACGGCCTGCAACTTGGCTGGATAGTCCTTGAGCGTGCGCCAGGAGAAACCTGTAGTTTCCAGACGGCCTATCTTCATTGCCTGGTAAAACACTGAATCGCGCTGATAGACGTCCGCGGCGATCACTTGCGCCTTCACCCGTTGCAGCTCTTCGTTGGTAACTCCTTTTTGCTTGATCTCTTCCACCTGCTCAAGCAATGCAGCTTCCAGCTCTGCTACAGTCTTGCCTTCACTGGGCGTGCCTTCCAGCTCAAACAAGCCTATCTTGCCTCGTTGCACCATGTCATAACCGGCACCGACATCCACCGCCAATTGCTGCTCTCGCACCAGTTTCTGGTTCAAGCGCGCTGAGGCATTGCCATCCAGCACCCCTGCCAGAATTTCCAATGCATACGGCTCCCAATCCTTGTCCGGATCTTGCAACACAGGTACATGGAAGCCCATCAGGACATAAGGCAACTCTGCGGGCACTTTGACCACAGTGCGGCGCTCGCCTATCTGTTGTGGCTCAACCTGCGACTTGCGCACAGGCAGGGCGTGCGGCTTGATCACGCCGAAATGCTGTTTTGCCAGTTTCAAGACATCCTGCGCCTTCACATCCCCTGCCACCACCAGGATGGCGTTATTAGGGGCATACCAGTTGTGGTACCACTCACGGGCATCCTCCACTGTCATGTTCTCGAGGTCGTTCATCCAGCCAACGATGGGGCGACTATAAGGGTGTGCCTGATATGCAACGGCATTGAACTGCTCATTGAGCATACCCTGTGGCTTATCATCAGTACGCCAGCGACGCTCCTCCATCACTACGCGGATTTCCTTGGAAAACTCATCCTTGGTCAGCTCAAGGTTGGCCATGCGATCAGCCTCCAGCTTGATGGATAGTGGTAACTGGGATTTTTCCAGTTGCTGGTAGTACGCAGTGTAGTCCGGCCCGGTAAATGCATTCTCACGTCCACCTGCCGCGGCAATCAGCCTGGAGAACTGCCCAGGAGGGACGGTCTTGGTGCCCTTGAACATCATGTGTTCCAGCACATGAGCAACCCCGGTTTTACCATTGACTTCGTCCACGCTACCAGCCCGGTACCACACCTGCGATACCACGACCGGCGCCCGGTGATCTTCCTGCACAATCACCCGCATGCCATTGTCCAGTTTGAACTCATGCGTATCTGCTGCCTGGGCCACCATAGGCATCAATGCCAGGGTCAGCCACATTCCTCGAATAAACACCTTGTGATTCTCCTTTAGCCGCATTATTCATGCATTATAGCGGTAGTACT
This sequence comes from Methylobacillus gramineus, assembly GCF_020532675.1. GTDB lineage: Bacteria > Pseudomonadota > Gammaproteobacteria > Burkholderiales > Methylophilaceae > Methylobacillus > Methylobacillus gramineus. Next base: position 1,496,979 of record NZ_JAJAVE010000001.1, read on the forward strand.
CAAAAATGCCTGTGCCACAATACTGTTGCCAGATGGCATGCGCATGTCATATATCAACTCGATGCAACCATGCTCTGACAGAGCCGTTGTAAAGTTAGTTCTTATACATCGCTCATATATATTGATGAGATATATAGCGTCTATCCCGTCTCATGGTAAAAATACGTGAAGATATCGTCAGATATCCAGTTTCAGCCACTGCAAGCGCTTTGTTTTGCTTTAAAATATCCACTTATTGGTAAACACACGCCCCATGTTCGATTTTTTCAAAAAAGATAAAACTCCACCGGCTCCTGCGCCTGAACCCGAGAAAATAGTCCCCGTTCAGCCACAGCCCCTCACTCAGGAAAAACCCAGCTTGAGTTGGGCCGAGCGACTCAAGCGTGGCCTGGCCAAAACGCGCAGCCAGCTTGGCAACCAGTTGGCCAGCCTGTTTGGCGGTGGCAAGATTGATGAAGATGTTTATGAAGAGCTTGAAACCATTCTTCTGACTTCCGACGTGGGCATCGCTGCCACCCAGGCATTGCTGGAACAGATCCGCACCCGCGTCAAACGGCAGAACCTGAACGACACTACCCAGTTACGTGAAGCACTCAAGCAATCGCTGCTGGAACTGCTGGCACCACTGGAAAAACCTCTTGATACCACCACAGGCCAACCATTTGTCATCATGCTGGCTGGCGTCAATGGCGCAGGTAAAACCACGACCATAGGCAAGCTGGCGAACATGTTTCAGGCACAGGGCAAGTCGGTGCTGATTGCTGCAGGCGACACCTTTCGTGCCGCTGCACGTGAGCAATTGCAGGCCTGGGGCGAACGCAACAAGGTACACGTGGTGGCCCAGGAAAGTGGCGATCCAGCTGCGGTAATCTTCGATGCCGTCAATTCGGCCAGGGCGCGTGGCATAGACATTGTGCTGGCTGATACAGCTGGTCGCTTACCCACCCAGCTCAACCTGATGGAAGAAATCCGTAAAGTACAGCGCGTGATCAACAAATCCCTGCCAGGTGCCCCGCATGAGGTACTGCTGGTATTAGATGCCAACACCGGGCAAAACGCCGTGACCCAAGTGAAGGCGTTTGACGATGCACTTAAGGTCACCGGCCTGGTGCTGAGCAAACTGGATGGGACGGCCAAAGGTGGCGTCATTGCGGCCATCGCCCAATCACGCCCTATTCCCATCCGCTATATCGGTGTAGGTGAATCCATAGAAGACTTGCGCCAGTTCAAGGCCAGTGAGTTTGTTGATGCTTTGTTTGAATAAGAGAGTATGAACGCATGATACGTTTTGACCAGGTCAGCAAACGGTATCCCGGCAGCGATGAGGCACTGCGTGGCGTTTCATTTGAAATTGCCCAGGGTGAACTGGCGTTTGTGACTGGTCACTCCGGCGCTGGCAAGAGCACACTACTCAAGCTGATGGCGGCAATTGAGCGCCCTAGCTCGGGCACCGTACTTATCGGCAACCAGAATGTCAGCAAACTGCGTCCACGTATCGTGCCCTATATGCGCCGCAAGTTTGGCCTGGTATTCCAGGATCACAAGCTGCTATATGACCGTAATTGCTTTGAGAACGTCGCATTACCCCTTTACATCAACGGGGTGACCGGTCAGGAAGCTGCCAAGCGCATACGGGCTGCCCTTGATAAAGTAGGCTTGCTCGGCAAGGAAAAAGCCATGCCCATCACCCTGTCAGGCGGGGAACAACAACGTTTGGCGATTGCCCGCGCAGTGGTCAGCCGACCATCTATCCTGATTGCGGACGAACCTACTGGCAATCTCGACGAAACCTATGCGGCTGACATCATGGCGCTATTTCATGCGTTTCGCCAGGTAGGCGTGACTGTCATTATTGCTACCCATGATGCCCATGGCATCAACTCTATCCCGGGGAAAATGTTGCATCTGGATCACGGAAAGCTCACGGTATCATGAAGCATTGGATCAATCAGCACACCCTGGTCTGGCGCCTGGTACTTGCCCGTATTTGCCGCAACAAGCTGGCTACCCTCTTGATCTGGGCGGTGATAGGCATTGCATTGTGCCTGCCTGCCATCCTGTACGTCATTATAGATAACGTGAATCAGCTTGCTGGTGAAGTCAAGAACGAGCCACAAATCAGCGTCTTCATGAAACTGGATGCCGATAAGGCCACTGTCGCCAACATCAAATCCCTACTGGAAAAACATAGTGGCATCAGCAACCTGAAGTTTGTGAGCAAAGACAGCGCCTGGAAAGCGATGCAGGACAGTGCGCTCACTGACAATATTGCCGCCAATCTCAAGCACAACCCATTACCTGATGCCTTTTTCATTCAACCCAAGGCGCATGCTCCCAGCGCGATAGATCAGCTGCAGCATGAACTGCAAACGCTGGAAGGTGTTGAGCATGTGTTAGCAGATGCTGATTGGGCCAAGCGCCTTTACTCCATCCTGGAACTGGGCAAAAAAGCCGTATGGGTATTATCTGGCTTGCTCGGTTTCGCCTTGGTCACCATCATAGGCAACACCATACGCCTGCAAATCCTGACTCAACGGGAAGAAATCGAGGTCAGCAAACTAATTGGTGCGACAGATGGCTTCATTCGCCGCCCTTTCCTCTATGCAGGAACACTGTACGGGCTAGGCGGCAGCCTGGCTGCACTACTCTTTGTCAACGGCATCATTACAATCTTTAACCTGTCTGTGGCCGATTTGGCCGAACTTTATGGCAGCAGCTTCATCTTAGCTTTACCGGACTGGCAAATCAGCCTGGGGATTACCGCTTGTGCCGTTGCACTGGGTTGGCTGGGTTCATATATTGCCGTCAATCGCTCGCTGGCACGCCTCAATCCACATTAACCCAACCCGCTTACAAAAGAAATTGACTCCGGACTTATAACCGTGGCTGCACCGCGCCTGTTACACCAGATCATCGCCGCCATTCGTGGCACCAAGGGCAAGGCGCGCCCTGAGGATTCATCCAACCAGTCAACGCAGCCATTAGCCTGGCAGGAGTCGCAAAAGGGCGACCAGTACATCGAGTTCCGCATCCGCCGCAATACCTTCTATGCATTGATCGTTTCGCTGATCCTGCATTTGATCCTGTTCTTTGGCTTTATCATGCCCACGCTGGATCAAGGAGACGACTCCGGCAAAGAGGAAGGCGAAAAGCAGTTGATGGTGAATTTGGCGCAGCCCTCCAAGGAAAAACCACAACAGGAGATGGCACCCCCGCCATCCTCTTCGCCGCCACCCCCACCGCCTTCAGCCAGCAAACCAAGTAAGGCTACCAAGCAGCCACGCAAGCAAACCAAGCCAACACCACCGGTGATCACAGGCAAGGATAAACCCTTGCCGCAACCGGTAGAAAAATCGGCCCCAAAACCAACGCTGCAGCCACCTGCCCCGCCACGCCCGCAGGAGCCTGATCCTTCCCAGTTTGCCGACATGTCATCCTATATGAATGCCATGCGTGAATTCCGCAAATCCACAGACAATAACTATGCAGCCATGATGGAAAACGAGCGGGCTCAGCGTGAGTCTGGCAGCAAAACACTATCTGATGATGAGCGCCGTAACGAAGTCATCAAGAAGAACTTGTCATCCGGTGCCAGTGGCGTATTCCGTATCATGAGCATGAGCTCCTATACTGCCACCTTTGAGTTCCGCGGCTGGGTCAACGATTTCAGCACCGCCAAACGCGAAGTGTTCCAGATAGAAGCCAAGGCAGGTGAAGACATACAACGCGCCACCGTGCGCAAGATGATAGAACTCATACGCCGCCACTACTCAGGTGACTTCAATTGGGAGTCCCACCAGTTAGGCCGGGTGGTCGTGCTTTCAGCCCGTATGGAAGACAGTGCTGGATTGGAAGACTTCCTGATCAAGGAATTCTTCGGTGATGGTGACATGCGCTACCAAGAACTACAACGCCGTCGCCCACCACCAGGGCCTCCACGGTATCCGGTGCCCTGATGTAACAGATTATTAAGGTGCTTATCCTGGATCAATCTGCAAATATTGCAAGCAAAGCACGGGCACGGCAAGCGATTATACAAACCCTCAACTAGCCCTGCATGTGCAAAGACCCAGCATTCACTCTGCACAACCCCCAATAAAAAAGCTGGCATATCACTATGCCAGCTTTTCAAGCTTACTCTCAACGATACGCGAGATTACTTCTCGGCAAATGCACGCTCAATCACGTAATCACCGACATCACCAATACGCTCTGACACCTTGAGGCCAGCTGCATCAAGAATCTTGCATGTATCAATCAGCATTTGCGGGCTGCCGCACAACATGGCACGATCAGTTTCCGGATTGAGTGGAGGCAAGCCAATATCCTCATAGATCTTGCCGTTTTCCATCAGGTCCGTCAGACGGCCTTGATAACGGAACTCTTCACGTGTCACGGTGGGGTAATAAATCAGCTGGTTCTTCACCTGCTCACCAAAGAATTCATTCTCTGGCAACTCCTTGGTAATGAACTCTTCATACGCCAGATCGTTCACGCGACGTACACCGTGCACCAGAATCACCTTTTCGAAACGCTCATAGGTTTCAGGATCCTGAATCAGGCTGATGAATGGCGCCAAACCTGTCCCTGTAGACAAAAGATAAAGATTCTTGCCTGGCTTGAGGTCAGACAGCAGCAGTGTGCCGGTGGGCTTGCGGCTCACCAGCAAGTCATCACCCACCTTCAAGTGCTGCAGACGGGAGGTCAAAGGACCATTGGGCACCTTGATACTGAAGAACTCGAGGTTCTCAGCATAATTGGCACTGGCGATACTGTAAGCGCGCATCAATGGCTTGCCATCCACCGGCAGGCCTATCATGACAAACTGGCCGTTTTCAAAGCGCAGTGCTTCGTTGCGGGTCGTGGTGAAGCTGAACAGGCTGTCATTCCAGTGTCTGACGGTCAGCACTTTTTCGGTGTTAAATGCACTCATGGATACTTTTCTCTATCAGTTGATTAGTTATTCAGTGCGGCTGTGAGCTCGGGCACCACATCAAACAAGTTGGCTACCAGGCCGTAATCTGCATGTTGGAAAATAGGCGCATCAGCATCGTGATTGATCGCCACAATGATCTTGCTGTCCTTCATCCCGGCCAAGTGCTGCATGGCACCGGAAATACCAATCGCGAAATATAGCTCAGGTGCCACGATGGTACCAGTCTGACCTACCTGGATATCGTTCGGGGCAAAGCCTGCATCAACGCAGGCACGGGTAGCACCCAGTGCTCCACCAAATTTGTGCGCCAGGGGTTCAAGCAGTTCATCGAAACGTTCACCCAGGCTACGGCCACCAGACACGACAACACGGGCAGATGAAAGCTCGGGACGGTCAGAAACGTTCTTGTCTTCCTTGATCCAGCGGCTTAGGCCACTAGCAGCAGGTGCAGCTACTGTAACCACCTCCGCGCTATTGCCATTAGCAGGCACGGCAAACGAAGTAGCACGAATGGTCACTACCTGGATCGCATCGCTGCTTTCCACGGTGGACAATACATTGCCTGCATAAATAGGGCGCACATAAGTGGCTGGGGCAGTAATACTGATGACATCAGACACCATGGCAACATCCAGCACGGCAGCCACACGCGGCAGCACACTCTTGCTGAAGGCCGTATGGGCAGAGAGGATGACGGTGTAATCCCGCCCCAACTGGGTGAGCAATGCAGAAACATCTTCCGCCAGTGGATGCTCAAACTGCGCAGCATCCGCGTGCAGCACCTTGGTAACACCGGTGACTTCCGCAGCTTGCTGGGCAATGACACCACTTTGCGCACCCACCACCAGCAGATGCACAGGAAGTTGCCACGCACTCGCCGCAGTCACGGCTTGACGGGTGGATTGCTTGATATGTTTGCCGTCGTGTTCGGCCAGAATCAGAATACTCATTACAGGACTTCCGCTAGACGTAGTTTTTCGACAAGTTCCGCCACATTGGCCACCTTGATACCAGGCTTACGTGGCTCGGGATCAGCCGCTTTCAATTGCTTAAGACGTGGATTGATATCCAGGCCAAGATCGGCAGCATTAATCGTTTCAATCGGCTTTTTCTTTGCCATCATCAGATTAGGCAGCTTGATGAAGCGTGGCTCATTAAGGCGCAAGTCAGTGGTGACCACGGCTGGCAACTTGAGCGCCACCACATCGGTACCACCGTCAATTTCACGGGTGACTTCAATCTCACCTGCCTTCACTTCAATAATGGAGGCAAATGTACCCTGCCCTGCATTGATCAATGCAGCCAGCATCTGGCCTGTCTGTCCAAGATCATCGTCAATCGCCTGCTTGCCCAGAATAATCAGTTGCGGCTGCTCGCGCTCTATAACTGACTTTAATAACTTGGCCACTGCCAACGGCTGCACTTCCACATCAGTCTGAATCAGCACCGCTTTATCCACACCCATGGCCAGTGCATGACGCAAGGTGTCCTGGCTGTTGGCCTTGCCTATGGTCACAGCAATCACTTCAGTCGCTACACCACGCTCCTTGAGGCGGATAGCTTCTTCCACGGCGATTTCGTCAAACGGGTTAATCCCCATTTTGACGCCAGCAATATCGACATCGGAACCATCAGGTTTGACACGCGGCTTGATGTTGTAATCAACCACATGTTTTACAGCCACTAAAACTTTCATATTTACGATCCCACTCCATAATTTGCCGCGTATTTTAATCGGCGGTAAAATATCTGTTAAATCAATAATTACTATATCACATATCTACCACATCGATATGAGAATCATTCTCAGATGAGACATACCTTACGACAACTCGAAGTGTTTGTTGCCATTGCTCGTATGGAGAATGTGTCGCGCGCGGCCGAATCGTTGGCATTATCGCAATCTGCGGCGAGCACTGCACTTGCCGAACTGGAACGACAGTTTGATTGCAAACTGTTTGACCGCATGGGTAAAGTGCTGAAACTCAACGAGCTCGGAAGGAGCCTGCTACCTATGGCAGCCGCCCTGCTTGACCGGGCCGTTGAAATCGAGACTATTTTACAGGGAAAATCCGCCTTTGGCTTGTTAAAAGTAGGCGCCACCCTGACTATCGGTAATTACCTGGCTACGTTGCTGATAGGGTCGTTCATGAAACAGCATACTGACTGCCAGGTGCAGCTGTATGTACAGAATACTAACTCGGTCATGAACCAGGTTGCCATGTATGATCTCGACCTCGGATTGATAGAGGGCGATTGCCATCACCCTAATTTGGAAGTAGAGCCGTGGATAGAAGATGAGCTGACTGTCTTTTGCCCGCCACAGCACCCACTGGCTTTGCGCAAAGAGGTTTCCCTGGATGAGTTGCTGCAAGAGAGCTGGGTCTTGCGTGAGCATGGCTCCGGCACCCGAGAAACCTTTGACCATGCCCTGCGCCATCACCACACTCGGCTTAATGTCAAACTGGTACTGGAACACACTGAGGCCATCAAACGCGCAGTGGAGTCAGGGCTGGGACTCGGCTGTGTTTCCCGGCTGGCGTTGAAAGATGACATTGCGCGTGGCAATTTGGTCGCCATTAATACCCCTGAACTGGACTTAAAACGCCAGTTCATGTTTGTCTGGCATAAAAAGAAGTACCAGACGACGGCAGTACGTGAATTCCTTAATCATTGTCGACTGCTGACACGCGATGCGCGGCGCAGCGACGAAATCAACATACCGTATATTCCATGAAAGTTTTAGCATGCAACGCGATGTAATGAATTATGACGTACTGATCGTAGGCGCTGGCCCCTCTGGCCTGGCAGCAGCGATCCGCATCAAGCAACTGGCACAGGAGGCCGGTCGCGAAATCGGTGTGTGCATCCTGGAAAAAGGTGCTGAAGTAGGTGCCCACATCCTGTCTGGCGCCGTCATAGATCCGATTGCACTCAATGAACTGATCCCCGACTGGAAGGAAAAAGGCGCTCCCCTGCATACCGAGGTCACTGACGACCAATTCCTGATGCTGGGCAAGCAAGCTAGTTGGAAGATCCCTCACAAGCTGCTGCCACCACTCATGAGCAACCATGGCAATTACATCGTCAGCCTGGGTGATGTATGCCGCTGGCTGGGAGAGCAAGCGGAAGCGCTGGGCGTGGAAATTTACCCTGGCTTCAGTGCGGCCGAGGTCATCTACGACGAAGCGGGTGTGGTGCAAGGTGTCATCACCGGCGACATGGGCCGCGACAAAGCGGGCAATGAAAAATCGGGATTTGCACTGGGTATGGAGTTGCGCGCGCACTATACCCTGTTTGCCGAAGGCGCACGTGGCTCACTGACCAAAGACCTGACAGAGAAATTCAATCTGCGCAGCAATGCCGAACCTCAAAAATACGGCATAGGATTCAAGGAAATCTGGCAAATCGCGCCTGACCAATCCAAACCCGGCCTGGTGATGCACTCCCAGGGCTGGCCACTGGATAACAGCACTGGCGGCGGCGCATTTATCTACCATGTAAAAGAAAACACAGTGGCGATTGGCTTTGTAGTTCATCTCAACTATAGCAATCCGCACCTGAGCCCATTTGACGAGTTTCAGCGCTACAAAACACACCCGGCCATCCGCCCATTACTGGAAAACGGCAAGCGCCTGAGCTATGGCGCACGCGCGATTACCGAAGGTGGTCTGCAATCCTTGCCTACCCTGGTGTTCCCGGGCGGATTGGTCATCGGCTGCTCTGCCGGGTTTGTGAATGTGCCTCGTATCAAAGGCACTCACAATGCCATGAAGTCAGGCATGCTTGCGGCTGAAGCAGTAGTGGAAGCACTCGCGGCAGACAAACTGGGTGCAACGCTGGATGCCTACCCGCAAAAAGTACGTGATTCCTGGATATGGAAAGACCTGCACGCCGTACGCAATATCAAACCGGCTATTTCCAGGTTTGGCAATATCATTGGCAGCCTCTATGGCGGCGTCGAAATGTGGCTGGAATCCTTTGGCATCAGCCTGCCTTGGACACTCAAGCACGGCAAGGCCGATCACGAAACCTTGAAGAAAGTCAGCGAAGCTCCCAAGATTGATTATCCAAAACCAGATGGCGTGGTGAGCTTTGACAAGCTCTCCTCAGTCTACCTGACCAACGTCTTTCACGAAGAAGATCAACCCTGCCACCTGGTATTAAAGAACACCAGCATCCCGATTGATATAAACCTGCCGCAATACGATGCCCCTGAGCAGCGCTACTGCCCTGCCGGGGTATACGAAATTGTGCAGCAGGAAGGCAATCCTCACCTGCAAATCAATGCGTCCAATTGCATACACTGCAAAACCTGCGATATCAAGGATCCGCTGCAGAACATCAACTGGCGCACGCCTGAAGGCGGTGGTGGCCCGAATTACGTGGGCATGTAATTTAAAGGACTCCCAATAAAGGCATGATGAAGCAGGTTTGGTTTTGGTCCTACTCTCCCCATCGCTCCGGCACAGCCTGACGGGGCCAACACACCAACCCAGGGCATAAAAGCCAGTGCCTGGATCATCTTGATCTCCCCTCATCATTCACTACCGGCAGGATAGCGGCCTCCCTCTCCTCAAAATAAAAAGGGCACATTGAATGTGCCCTTTTTATCGTCATTGCAGAATTAACTCAACAGCGATATGCAACCATATTTTAGTAAAGCACGCGTGTACGTAAAGTACCCTCTACCGTCTGCAATGCTTCAATCGCGGCATCAGAAGCAGAAGCCTCCACATCCATGATCATATAGCCGATATCACCCTTGGTCATCATGCTCTGCGCCGAGATATTAATGTTGTTTCGTGCAAACAGGCTGTTGACCGCAGACAACACGCCAGGCACGTTGCGGTGGATATGCAACAGGCGATGTGTGCCGGTTTGTTGCGGGATGGCGACCTCAGGAAAGTTAACTGCCGTGATGGTAGAACCAGCATCGGAGTAGCGCACAAACTTCTCGCCTACTTCAATCCCGATATTGGCCTGTGCTTCCTGGGTCGACCCGCCAATATGCGGGGTGAGGATCACATTCTCGTAAGGACGCAATGCCGACACAAACTCTTCGTCGTTACCCTTGGGCTCAACCGGGAACACATCAATCGCGGCGCCCCCAAGATGCTTGGAAGCAATTGCAGCAGCCAAGGCATCAATATCCACGCAGGTGCCACGCGCTGCATTGATGAAGATGCCGCCCTTCTTCATTTTGGCAAAGTCTTCGGCGCGCATCATGTTTTTGGTGGAAGGCAACTCAGGTACATGCAAGGACACTACATCCGCCTCAGCCAAGAGTTCATCCATGTTGGCTACCTGGCGTGCGTTACCCAATGGCAACTTGGCGATCACGTCAAAATAAATCACCTTCATGCCCAGGCTTTCTGCCAGAACCGAGAGCTGGGAACCAATAGACCCGTAACCCACAATGCCCAGCGTCTTGCCGCGTGCCTCATAAGATCCCTCGGCTGACTTGGTCCAGCCACCGCGGTGTACCAATGCATTTTTCTCTGGAATGCCACGCAGCAGCAGTATGGTTTGTGCCAGTACCAACTCAGCCACTGAGCGTGTGTTGGAATAAGGAGCATTGAATACAGGAATTCCTCGCTCCAGAGCACCATCTAAATCAACCTGGTTGGTGCCAATGCAGAAGCAGCCAATCGCGGTGAGCTTGTTGGCTGCATCCAGCACCTTGGCCGTAATCTGCGTACGGGAACGGATACCGATAAAATGTACATCCTTGATTGCTTCAATCAGCACATCTTCATCCAGTGCGGTCTTGCGATAATCAATATTGTGATATCCGGCGGCATGGAGTACATCGACGGCATTTTGGTGCACGCCCTCCAGCAACAGGAAACGAATCTTATCTTTTTGCAAAGAAAGTTGTTGGGTCATTACTGCTCCGAGGAAAAGGCCAAAAATCAGCTATCGTAGCACAGCGCCAAACTTATTAAACCCCTATGAAATCAGGGATACGGGGCAGATTGCTCTTCATTTGGCCCCGGGCATGACAAATAGTGAATCAGGAATCAATATCAATAAAAACTGTTAAAATGATGAAATAGCTTATTCTTCCGCCAACTCGCTTTTTAACAGGCCTTACTTGATGAATGCCCCGACCATCCTACCCGCTGCTGTATTGGAACAACTGCAAACCATCGTTGGAGAACAACGAGTCAAGACCGACCACGACAGCCTGATCACGTGGGGTGCTGATTGGACCAAGCATTACGAGCCAAAACCCTCAGTGATTGTCTTTCCGGCCAGTACCGAGGAAGTCCAAGCCATCATCAAACTCGCCAATGCACACCAGATCCCCGTCACGCCAAGTGGTGGACGTACTGGGCTCTCGGCTGGTGCAGTCGCCTCCAATGGTGAAATTGTCATCAGCCTGGACCGCATGAATAAGGTGCTGGACTTCCTGCCTGCAGATCGGCTGGTCAGGGTACAAGCTGGTGTGGTCACTGAGCAGCTGCAACAGTATGCAGAACAACAGGATTTGTATTATCCAGTGGATTTTGCTGCTGCCGGTTCCAGCCAGATTGGCGGCAACATCGGCACCAACGCAGGTGGCATCAAGGTCATCCACTACGGCATGACACGCGAATGGATATTGGGATTGACAGTCGTGACTGGCAAGGGTGACATCCTGCACCTGAACAAAGGCATGATCAAGAACGCGACCGGCTATGCCCTGCACCAGCTGTTTATTGGTTCTGAAGGCACACTGGGCATCGTCACAGAGGCCGAGATCAAGTTGACACGTCAGCCGCAGGATCTCAAGGTGCTGGTCCTGAGTGTGCCGGATTTTGCCGCGGTGATGCCCATACTGCATGCTTTCCAGCAGCGTATCGACCTGACCGCGTTCGAATTTTTTAACGATATCGCCCTCCAGAAGATCATGGCAGCTGGTCACGCAGCACGTCCGTTTGACACCGAGTCCCCGCTGTATGTATTGCTGGAATTCGAAGGCCGTTTCGAGGCGGTGGTGGATGATGCCATGAGCATCTTTGAACACTGCATGGAACAAGGCTGGATCCTGGACGGCGTCATGAGCCAATCACAAGCACAGGCGCAGGCACTCTGGCATCTACGTGAAGGCATTTCCGAAACGATCGCCCCCTTCACACCTTACAAGAACGACATTTCCGTCCTGATCACCCATGTCCCTGCATTTATCGCCGATATCGATGCGGTAGTCTCGGCTAACTATCCCGACTTTGAAGTGTGCTGGTTCGGCCATATCGGTGACGGCAACTTGCACCTCAACATCCTCAAGCCAGCCATCCTCAGCAAGGATGAGTTCTTTGAGAAGTGCAAAGTAGTCAACCAACACGTCTTTGAATCCGTGCAGAAATACAATGGCTCCATCTCGGCTGAACACGGTGTAGGCATGACCAAGAAGGACTATCTGGGCTACACTCGCGACGAAGTAGAAATCGGCTATATGCGCGAGTTGAAAAAAGTCTTTGATCCCCAAGGCATCATGAATCCGGGTAAAGTCTTCGATTTATAATTCATCAATGTGTCTTGCTAGGTACTCTGGCAAGACATCTATTCCCGCCAAAACCTTCCTGCCCCAAACTTGTCATACTCACTAACAAGTATAGCTATTTTGAACTTTCCAGCTTTGCACATATAAACTGAAGTGATTAATAGCACACTGGTTTTCCAGCTGAATAACCTTGATTAGAGTGTGTACAAATCTGTATATAGGCCGTAAGATAAGACAATAATAAAACGTAATCTGTATTTGTATGGATTCGAGGAGAGAGTAATGCATGACCAACAGGCACGCATTAAATCGCACATCGAATCTCATCAACATATGGCTAGCCCGTTATTGCCTTTGTTGCATGCGATTCAGGACGATTTAGGCTACATCCCGGAAGAGAGCTACAGCAATATTGCCAAAGCTCTTAACCTTTCCGTTGCAGAAGTACATGGCGTCGTCACGTTTTACCATCATTTCCGCACCCATCCGCCGGGCAAGCATGTGCTACAAGTCTGTCGTGCGGAGTCATGCCAGGCCATGGGCAGTGAAGCGCTTGAAACGCACGTCAAATCCTCTCTAGGCATAGATTTTCACCAAACCACCAGTGACGGTGCGATTACCCTGGAACCGGTCTACTGTCTTGGCAACTGCGCCTGCTCCCCGGCCATTATGCTGGACGACCAAGTCTATGGTCGCGTCAGCAGCAAACAAGTAGACCGCCTGCTGGCAGATGCCAAGGAGGCGGTATGACCACCACCATCTATGTCCCACGTGATTCCAGTGCACTGTCCCTAGGAGCCAATCAGGTGGCCACTGCCATCATGCATGAGGCTGCCGCCCGCAACATCCCGGTCAACATAGTACGCAATGGTTCACGCGGCATGTTTTGGCTCGAACCCTTAGTGGAAGTGGTAACGGATGCTGGGCGCGTTGCCTACGGGCAAGTCACGGAAGATGATATCGATTCTCTGTTCACTGCTGGTTTTCTGGAAGGCGAGGATCATGCATTACGCTTGGGCCTCACCGAAGAGCTTTCCTGGTTGAGGAATCAGGAACGCCTGACCTTTGCTCGCGTCGGGATCACAGATCCAGTCTCCTTACAGGATTATCTGGACCATGATGGCTACAAAGGTCTGCATCAGGCGTTGACACTGGCAGGCAGCGATATCGTGCAGCAGGTCACAGACTCAGGCCTGCGAGGCCGTGGTGGTGCCGCATTCCCCACCGGTATCAAGTGGAAAACCGTATTGGAAGCCAAAGCCGAGCAGAAATATATTGTTTGCAACGCTGATGAAGGTGATTCGGGAACTTACTCTGATCGCATGATCATGGAGGGCGACCCCTTTGTACTGATTGAAGGGATGACGATTGCCGGCATCGCAGTGGGAGCCACGCAAGGCTATATCTATGTCCGCTCGGAATATCCGCACTCCATAGAAACCCTCAACCTGGCGATCAAGACTGCCTACGCCTCTGGCTATCTGGGACGAGGTATATTAGGCAGTAAGCACGACTTTTACCTGGAAGTGCGCCGCGCTGCAGGTGCCTATGTCTGCGGTGAAGAAACCGCATTATTGGAAAGCCTGGAAGGCAAGCGTGGCCTGGTGCGCTTCAAGCCACCATTGCCTGCCATTTCCGGCCTGTTTGGCAAACCCACTGTCATTAACAATGTGATCTCACTTGCCACAGTGCCTATCATCATGGACAAGGGCAGTGTGTATTACCGTGATTACGGCATGGGTCGTTCTCGCGGTACCTTGCCGATCCAACTGGCGGGCAATATCAAGCATGGCGGCCTGGTTGAAAAAGCCTTTGGCGTGACACTGCGGGAATTGTTGTATGACTACGGTGGTGGATCAGCCTCTGGCCGCCCTATCAAGGCCGTCCAGGTAGGTGGCCCTCTTGGTGCTTACCTGCCGGAATCACAATTTGACACACCACTGGATTATGAAGAATTTGGCAAACTATGGGCCGTACTTGGTCATGGGGGTATTGTCGCCTTTGATGACACTGTCGATATGGCGCACATGGCACGTTATGCCTTTGAATTCTGTGCAATTGAGTCGTGTGGCAAATGCACCCCCTGCCGCATTGGTTCAACACGTGGCGTAGAGGTCATGGACAAGATCATTGCCGGAACAGAACAGGCACAAAGTATCGCATTGGTAAAAGACCTCAGCGATACCATGCTGAACGGCTCACTCTGTGCGCTAGGCGGCATGACCCCGTATCCGGTATTGAGTGCACTCAATCATTTCCCGGAGGATTTTGGCTTGGTAAAGAAGGAACATGCAGCATGAATGAGTAGTGATTGAAAACCGCAGGACACCTTCAAACGCTTCACATAAAAATGCAGGGTCTTGCTTCAAGGAAGTAAGAGGAGAAAGTGATGGACAAGCAAGCAGACTACGGCACCCCAGCGAGCCGCGTAACTGATCAGCAAGTCACGCTGGAAATTGACGGTAGACAGATTACCGTTGCCGCAGGCACCTCGATTATGCATGCCGCCGTAGAGGCGGGCATCAGCATACCCAAGTTATGTGCTACCGACAGCCTTGAAGCCTTTGGCTCATGTCGACTATGCCTGGTAGAGGTAGAAGGCAGGCGCGGCTACCCTGCTTCCTGCACCACCCCGGTGGACAATGGCCTCAAGGTGCATACACAAAGTCCAAAACTGGCCGATATACGCCGCGGTGTGATGGAGCTATATATCTCAGACCACCCGCTGGATTGCCTCACATGCTCCGCCAATGGTGATTGCGAACTGCAGGATATGGCGGGGGCAGTCGGCTTGCGTGAAGTGCGCTACGGCTATGATGGCAGCAACCACCTGGATGCAGAAAAAGACGTTTCCAATCCCTATTTCCAGTTTGATGCTTCCAAGTGCATTGTCTGTTCGCGTTGCGTACGCGCCTGCGAAGAAACCCAGGGTACGTTTGCCCTCACTATTTCAGGCCGAGGCTTTGATTCAAAAGTGGCGGCGGGCAATTTCGACAACTTCCTCGAGTCTGAATGCGTATCCTGCGGCGCTTGCGTCACCGCTTGCCCGACTGCCACCCTGATGGAAAAATCCGTGATTGACCACGGTCAACCCGAGCACAGCGTGATTACCACCTGCGCCTACTGCGGCGTTGGTTGCTCATTCCGCGCCGAAATGAAGGGCGAGCAAGTGATACGCATGGTGCCGGACAAAAACGGCGGCGCCAATCATGGCCACTCTTGCGTCAAAGGCAGATTTGCCTGGGGTTATGCCACCCATAAAGACCGCATTACCACCCCCATGATCCGCAAAAGTATCCAGGATCCATGGCAGGAGGTCTCCTGGGAGGAGGCCATCAGTTACGCGGCTAGTGAACTTAAACGCATACAAGCCAAGCATGGCCGCAACTCCATAGGCGCTATCACCTCTTCACGCTGTACTAATGAGGAAACCTATCTGGTGCAGAAACTGGTGCGTGCAGCCTTCGGCAACAACAATGTGGATACCTGCGCCCGCGTTTGCCACTCCCCTACAGGCTATGGCCTTAAACAAACACTGGGCGAATCCGCAGGCACTCAGACGTTTGACTCGGTCATGCAGTCAGACGTCATCATGGTCATCGGTGCCAACCCCACTGACGGCCATCCGGTTTTCGGCTCACAGATGAAACGCCGTCTGCGCCAAGGTGCCAAACTCATCATTGCAGACCCCAGGGCCATCGATCTGGTATCCGGTCCACACGTCAAGGCAGACTATCACCTGAAGTTGCGCCCAGGCACCAATGTAGCGCTGATTACCGCAATGGCGCACGTTGTAGTCACCGAAGGCTTGGTAGATGAAGCATTTGTACGCAGCCGTTGCGAATGGGACTCCTTTGAATACTGGAGCGAATTTGTTGCGCAGCCAGAGCACTCCCCCGAGGCCATGCAGGAAGCAACAGGCGTGTCCGCTGCAGACGTGCGGGCCGCGGCACGACTATTCGCAACTGGTGGCAATGCGGCCATTTATTACGGCCTGGGCGTCACCGAGCATAGCCAGGGGTCTACCATGGTCATGGGGATTGCCAACCTCGCAATGGCTACCGGCAACATCGGCCGCGAAGGCGTAGGGGTCAATCCCTTGCGTGGGCAAAATAATGTGCAGGGATCCTGCGATATGGGTTCGTTCCCGCACGAGTTCCCAGGCTATCGCCATGTCTCTGATGACGCAACCCGCGCCTTGTTTGAAAATGCCTGGGGCAGACCACTGGATAACGAGCCAGGTTTGCGCATTCCCAATATGCTGGACTTTGCGATTGATGGCAGTTTCAAGGCACTCTACTGCGAAGGTGAGGATATCGCTCAATCAGATCCCAACACCCAGCATGTCACCCATGCGCTGTCCTCCATGGAGTGCGTGATCGTGCAAGACCTGTTCCTCAATGAAACCGCAATGTACGCGCATGTGTTCCTGCCCGGTTGCTCATTCCTGGAGAAGAGCGGCACCTTTACCAATGCAGAACGCCGTATTTCGCCCGTCAGACGTGTCATGACGCCCAAGAACGGATATGAGGACTGGCAAGTCACGGCCATGTTATCCGAGGCACTGGGCTACCCCATGCCTTATCAACATGCATCCGAGATATTGGATGAGATTGCCAGGCTGACCCCGACTTTCCATGGCGTGAGTGCCCAGCGTCTTGAAGAACTGGGCAGCATACAGTGGCCATGCAACGAGGAGCATCCGACTGGCACGCCTATCATGCACGTAGATGAATTTGTACGTGGCAAGGGCAGATTCATGGTCACCGAATACGTACCTACCTCCGAAAAGGTCAACAGCAAGTACCCGCTCATCCTGACGACGGGGCGTATACTGTCGCATTACAACGTTGGTGCACAGACCAGGCGCACCGAGAATGTGGCATGGCACCCTGAAGACCGGGTAGAAATCCATCCACACGACGCTGAGGATCGAGGTATTGCAGATGGCGACTGGGTAGGTATTACCAGCCGCGCTGGCAATACGGTGCAGCGCGCTCAAATCTCCGAGCGGGTGCAACCCGGGGTGATCTACACCACCTTCCATCATCCCGAGTCAGGTGCCAACGTCATTACCACCGACAACTCGGACTGGGCAACCAATTGTCCTGAATTCAAGGTGACTGCGGTTGAGGTCACACGCGTCACGCAGCTGTCTGAATGGCAGCGCAACTACCAGGAATTCAGCGACGAACAGATTGCCCTGGCCCAACAGCGGGATGAAGCCCGCGTGGAATAGTGATGAAACAGTCTGAATTCTTGATAGAGGGTGAGTCTACTGACAGTACGGTCACGGTCCTGAAGTACGAGGATGGTCAGTTACGCCAGCTTGAGGACCGCGTAGCAGAGGAAGTCCCTGTTGCCATGATCTATAACGGCATTTCACATGCCGTGATGCTGGCAACACCCGATGACCTTACCGACTTTGCGTTGGGATTCTCCCTGTGTGAAGGCATACTCTCCAGCGCCAAGGATCTGTATGACATGGAAGTTGTGCAACGGGTCAATGGCATAGAACTGCAGATGGAGATTGCCTCGGAGAACTTCCAGCACCTTAAGGAACGCCGTCGCAGCATGACTGGCCGCACTGGCTGCGGCCTTTGCGGATCGGAAAGCCTGGACCAGGCCATTCGCATCCCCAATCCGATACAGGCACAGGATATCCACTTTGACGCTGAAGTCATTTATCTGGCGCAACGTAACATGCAGGCATTGCAGGCATTGCAAGGCCGAACTGGTGCCACTCACGCCAGTGCCTGGGTCAGTCCGACAGGCGAGGTGCTCATGGTGCGTGAAGATGTAGGTCGCCATAACGCGTTGGATAAACTGATAGGTGCTCGCGCCCGACAAGGGCAGCAAACACCAGGCTTTGTGCTGACTTCCAGCCGTGCCAGCTATGAAATGGTGCAGAAAGCTGCCAGTGCCAACATCCCCATGCTGGTGGCTATTTCAGCGCCTACCGGACTTGCCATCCGCATGGCACAAGCATGCGGTGTAACGCTAGTAGGGTTTGCACGCAAACAGCAACATGTAGTGTATAGCTGCCCAGAGCGGCTTTTGCATAAGGAACTGGCATGAACATAGAACACCTGGTCAAAATGGCCAACCAGATCGGTGATTTCTTTCGCTCCTATCCTGACCAGGAACAGGCAAAACAGGATATCGCCAGCCACCTCACCCGCTTCTGGGCCCCCCAGATGCGACAGCAAATCCTTGACCATATTGCCCAGACTACGGACACCGGACTGCAACCGCTGGTATTAAACGCCATCCGTGAACATGTCCATATCAAGAATGCTGCTCAACCAACCTGATTAGCCGACGTAAGTCATTACTTCCAGACATGACCGCACTGGGTCGATTGGATGGACTCAGAGAATGACTGCCATTCCGTAATTAAAAACCCGGTATTAAATCCGGGTTTTTAATTATTCACACAATCCGTTTAAGCTTTCTCGGCATGTCTGGCTTTTACCTTGGACTCATATTCTGCCCACTTCTTTTGCTGCTCCGGTGTCAGCACTTTGTAGACTTCATGCAGGGTGCTGGTACGCAATACAATCAGATCCGCCTGTATGTTGGCTTGTTGACTTGCAAGCTGCTGCACATTTTTTTCGTCATAACGCTCACTGCTGGAAGCTGCTGCCAGCGCTTTGTAGGCGTCATGAATCGCTTGTCGCTTCTCGGCAAACACTGGCTTTTGTTTTTCAAAAATCTGCTTCACCTGGGCTTGCTGCTCCGTACTCAAATTGAGCGGACGCAGCTTGTGTTCAAGAAAACGGCCCTCTGAAAAACCATGGCGTCCATCAAAAGAGACGTGCTTTTTATACTTGTCGCACTTCTGGTCACCCGACTCCGCATGACTCGCTGCAATATTCATCGCCAGCAGGGAAGATGCCAGAATGGCGGAAGATACCAATAACTTACGTGTCCTGATCATTTTGATGCTCCTTCTAGAGTAACCTTAAAATGACAAACCGCTTGATTGCGTTGCCTGACTGTTACGAGTCCTATTCTGGTCAAATGTTTGTATGCTTGCGTCTGGTCGGTGTAATACTTGGTAAAACTTTGTAATATGGCATTTCTGCAGTACTCTCATGCGGCAAAATCAACACCTGTTATTTTTTTAGAAGGGGCAACATACCGTGCTACGTGTACTGCTCATCGACGATGATGTCGAGCTTTGTCAGATGATGGAAGAGTATCTGGGTGCTGAGGATTTCACGCTGGAAATCGCGCATGACGGCGAACAGGGTGCACGGCTGGCATTGTCTGGTGACTTTGACCTCGTGGTGCTGGATGTGATGATGCCGCGTTTCAATGGTTTTGATACCCTCAGGCTTATCCGTGGCAGCAGCCAGATCCCGGTCATCATGCTGACCGCCAAAGGCGATGAAATAGACCGGATCGTGGGGCTGGAACTGGGTGCTGATGACTACCTGTCAAAACCCTTCAACCCACGAGAACTGGTCGCCAGGTTACGCGCCATCCAGCGCCGGGTTGTGGTACGTGATGAAGTCCTGCAATCCCAGCAGAACGTCAACATCACCCGTGTCGGCAAGATTGCCATCTACCCTTCCGAGCGCATCATTGAATGGAAAGGTGAACCACTGGATATCACCACCAGCGAATACGCATTGCTGGAAGTGCTCGCGCGCCATGCTGGTCATGTCGTCAGCAAGGCAGATTTGTTCAGCCAGGCATTGGGACGTGCTGAAAGCCGCTATGACCGCAGCATTGATGTCCACGTCAGTAACCTGAGGCAAAAGCTGGGGCTGCTGGAAGATGGTCGCTCGCCGATACAAACGGTGCGTGGCGTTGGCTACCAGTTTATTGCTGGCTAAAACCCGGGGACATCATCATGGGACGTCTATTCTGGAAAATCTTTATCGGTTTCTCCCTCACCTTGCTGGTGACAGTTGGTGGGGTTGGTGGTGCGATTTATCTGAATGAGAAATCGCCATCGACGGAAGAGGGATTCTTGCGCGATCGGCGCGCTGACTTTGTAGTCGGCATCACAGCCAATGCCTTGCAATATGGCAATGAAGATGGTGCCAAGGCACTTTTCGACACTTGGCCTGGGCAAAAACGACCTACAGTGCTCATTATCAACGACCATGATGCAGATATCCTGGGGCGTGAAGTACATCCAGACACCTTACGCCAGGCCATCAATGCCCTCACGCTAGACCCTCCGCCGACCAGTGTACGCAAGGTCACTACCGAAACAGGTAACGAATATATTTTATTCATCCCTGCTACCAGCGCTGACTCAGCCGGCCCTTTGAAATACAGCCTGGAGCTGCAAATTTTCATTGCCTTGCTGGCCAGCCTGCTATTCAGTGCAGGCTTTGCGGTATACCTCAGCCGCCCAATCAAGCTGTTGCGCAAGGCCAGCCGCAAGCTGGCGGAAGGTGACCTCAGCACACGAGTGAGCCCCGAGCTGGAAGACCGTAACGATGAGCTGACAGAGCTGGGCCAGGATTTTGACTACATGGCCACTCGCCTGCAAACCCTGTTGGATGCACAGCGCCTGCTGTTGCACGATGTATCGCATGAGCTGCGCTCGCCGGTCGCACGCATGCGTCTGGCAATAGGCTTGGCTCAACAGCAACCAGACAAGCTGGCATCCGCATTAAGCCGCATTGAGCGTGAAACCGAGCGGCTGGATGAACTGCTGGGGCAGATGCTGACCTTATCTCGCCTGGAAGCAGGAATAGGCAGCGAGAGCAGCGATAACATCAGCCTGACCGATCTGCTGGCAGACATTGTGCAAGATGCCAACTTTGAAGCGCAAGCCGTGGGCAGCAGCATAAACTTCAATGCCTCTGACGAAGTATTGATGCAAGGACATTATGAATTGCTGCGACGTGCGTTCGAAAACATTATCCGTAACGCGCTGAAATATAACCATGCTGGCGAAACCGTGGAAGTGTCGGTGAGCAAGAATGATAAACAGGAAATTCTGGTAGAAGTACGTGACCATGGCCCCGGGCTGCCAGAGAATGAAATTAGCAAGGTATTCCAGCCATTTTACCGTGTACCTGGTGCTGACAAGCCCGCCAATGTGGGATATGGGTTGGGACTGGCGATCGCCCAACGTGCGATTGAGCGCCACCAAGGCACCATCGTCTTAAGTAATTGCGAAGATGGAGGTTTGTGCGTCCACACCACTTTTCCATCCAATATTGTCGTTATTCAGGCAGATTAAGCGGGATCTGAGCCTGACATCCTGCCCGCCATCAATATGGCTAATGCAGGCTGGAGAAAGTTAGATCCGGTTTGAACTGAACACAATATCCATCCGGCACCTCGGCAGCGCTTTTCGCGGTTTTCAGCGTCGCGGGCAAAGAACGGGGCAGCAGGTACTCATAGTGCAAAGAGTCGGTAGTCGCTTTCAAGTGATCCTTGGGCAACCCCACAATACGCTCAGGCCTCTTGCGTACTCCTGTTGCATCGCACTCCCAACTCAGGGCAAGCCAGATCAGATTTTCCTGCTCAAATGCATCACTGAAATGAATATCCCCAGTGTCATCAAATGCAACACATACCTTGAATAATTCCATAGCGCTTATACCCGTGATCGCGATTAATTAAGATTGGGGGCATCATGCCCGCCTGACTTCAAAATGGCAGTAGGATGGTCCTGAAGATGTTGTAGGAATTGGCTGATGAGGTAGAGAAGGTCATCCACCATTTCATTATTCATCCTATTACTACGCCCTGATTGATTGCTGGCAGCCTACTTAAATCCAAGCACTTGTATTACCTTATTAGTTATCTTAATATAAAGACAAATTAACTTAATGTTAAGATAACTAATGTCTCAATCTCCCGACAACGATCATATTGACCTGTTAATCAACAGCTGGAATCAATTACTTCCCGGGAAAGATTTCTCACACATGGAGCTTGCCACGCGCCTGTTACGCACAGTCACCCTGCTGACCAAGGAAATCATGCCGGTTATTGTCAATGCAGGCCTTAACCAAGGTGAATTTGACGTGCTGGCAACCTTATACCGCAATGGTGGCCGCCTTTCCCCCACTACGCTTTATCAACGCCTGCTCATCACGTCAGGTGCCATGACTAACCGGTTAGCTACCCTCACAGAAAAAGGCCTGGTTCAACGTGCAGAGAACCCTGAAGACAAGCGTAGCATAGACGTGATTTTGTCCACCGAAGGCCGCCTCCTGTTTGAGCCGCTGCTGGATAGTTACCTGCAGCAGCTGCAACGCAGCCTCAATAGCCTGGAGCCCAGTCAGCAACATGTCATTAACCAGGGATTGCGCCCGTTGCTGCTGGCACTGGATGCCAGGAGTGAAGCATGAAGAGCCTACTCACTATCTGTCTGCTGTTCGCGATCGGCATCAACTTACGCCCCGTCATGGCCACGATAGGCCCACTCACCGATAGCCTACTAGCGACTTGGCATCTTAACTACAGCTGGATTTCCTTGTTGAATGGCCTGCCTATCCTGATGATGGGATTGGGTGCCCTATTCAGCAATCGCTTGTTACAACACTACTCCTCTAGACAGATTGTCACATTTGCCTTGTGGCTGATCGGCATCACCACCTTATGGCGGTTATGCAGTTGGTCACCAATGGTCATGGTTATTTCTGCCATCTTGGCTGGGTTGGGCATTGCATTGATCCAAGCAGTATTTCCCACCATCATCAAAAGTTTGTGGCCAGAAAAAACTGCGTCTTACATGGGATTTTACGTGGCAGCCATCATGGGGGGAGCAGCCATCTCAGCCGCGCTGGCACCCCAGCTTATGCATCATGCCAGCATGGCAGCTGCACTCGGGCTCTGGGGCATATTAGCGCTGCCCGCACTCTGGCTGTTCTGGCTACAGGTGCCCAAGCGCCATGCATCCCAACAGCGGGCAGATACCGTGTCTTCGGTACCCATTAATGCCCGATTCTGGCGGCTTGCTGTATTTTTTGGATTAGGAACGTCAGGTTTTACCTGCATGCTGGCCTGGTTGCCTCCGCACTTTATGGATATAGGCTATAGCCCTACTCAGGCCGGTTTAGCACTATCCCTGCTCAGTGGTGTTGAGGTCTTATCAGGCCTGTTTCTCTCACAACTAGCCTCTAGATATCCAGACCGCAGGCCGTGGCTGATAGTGGCGCTGTCATTGGCAATTATCGGCTTGTTATGCCTGACTATGCACGGCACGATGGCATGGATAGGCGTCATTCTGGCAGGCTGCGGTGTCGGTGCTTTATTTCCACTCACCTTGATCGTCAGCATGGACCACCTGCCAGATCCACGGGAAGCAGGCATACTGACAGCACGCGTTCAGGGAGTTGGTTACTTGCTAGCCGGGACCGCTCCCATGCTGGCAGGAATATTGAGGGATGAGCTGAACAGCTTCAACCTCACGTGGTATTTACTGGCTGGAGTATTTGCCGGATTACTGATCATGGCAACCGGTTTTAACCCCAAACAATATGCAAGGAGTATGTCCTGAGTACAAGCTAGCCATTGTGCTCAGGACAATGCATGGTGATTATCTTGCGAAAACAATTTGATACGTCAGAAGATACGATCAGCCAGGCGTAAAGCGCCAGGGTTCTTTGCAATCAAAATCTGCTGATGAGCGCTCTTTCAGTTTTGCCATTAGGCATATACATTACAATTACGCTGGCTGATCATGATGATAAGCGGGCGGCATGGATCATCATGATCAGCCAAGACATAACAGCGGAAAATTAAGGCAGGATATTCACAAACTCATGCACGACGACACCATCCACTGGCCAGCCATTATCCAGCATGCAGGCGATGATGAACTGGACTATATTGCAGACCAACAGAGCTGGAACGCCTGGCCTCCATCTCAAGGAGATGCCCGATTCATAGACTCAGCTGGCCGTGTCTATGTCATCACTGGCCCCAGGCAATTGAAGTTAAAGAACACCAGACTATCGTTGAATGAAATACTGACCTTAGTAAGAGCGCATGCCATGCTGGAAGGCCTGTGCTGCACCACCAAGATAGGGGCCGCCAATATCCAGGATGCCATCTCCCTCATCCCCAGCATGGAGCGGTCATAATCATGCAGCCCGAAGACCTTGAGCTACTGGTGACGCGGACTATGCCCTATGGCAAGCATAAAGGCCGCTTGATTGCAGACTTGCCGGGCAACTACCTCAACTGGTTTGCACGTGAGGGATTTCCCCCAGGGGAAATTGGCCGGCTGCTGGCATTGATGCAGGAGCTGGACCATAACGGCCTGTCATCGCTGCTGGCACCATTAAGACAGAAACAATCTGGCCATTGACGTCCATCACTAGGCAATGACAGATATTCACTATTGCTTATGACTAAGCTTGAATATTTTATTCCGGTAAGCCAAGGTCAATAAGAAAATCACCATTATGGCCACCCAGCCTGACCACAATGTATGGCTCAGGAAATGAGCGCCACGCATTTGCTGTATCCAACCCATGGAGAGACCTATGCTCAATCCCCCGATAAATACCCAGGCGGCCTTTCTAGGATTGTGCGGCAGCCAAAACACTGCAATTGAAGCCAGCCACAAACCTGTGCTTGCATGCCCGGCAGGAAAGCAATGTCCGGCATGCCAACCTACAGG
Organism: Methylobacillus gramineus; assembly: GCF_020532675.1. Classification (GTDB taxonomy): domain Bacteria; phylum Pseudomonadota; class Gammaproteobacteria; order Burkholderiales; family Methylophilaceae; genus Methylobacillus; species Methylobacillus gramineus. Next base: position 1,522,014 of record NZ_JAJAVE010000001.1, read on the forward strand.
AATATGGTCAAACATTTTGAGGTAAGGCAGATGACCTCCATAGCGTTCGATTTCCCAAGGGCAGCTCAACGCAGAGTGGCGCTTAAGGCCACGAATCACGGCAGGAACCAATACTGAGGATAAGGCAATCAGCTGCAGGCGATAGCGAACAAAATCCGAGATCTGACGTATACGATAGACTCGGTCAATAATCACCAGCGCCAGCATCAGCAATCCACTATTGATAATGATGCTCTTCAGCCACTCATGCGCAAAATCTGTAGCAAACCAGGCATTACGCCACGGGAAATCGTTCAGGTGTTTGTCAAAAAACCAGTCCTCCAGTTGCAAATCCATCTCTGTGAAATGTTCCAGAAAAAGCAGCAGTAGCGCAGAGATCAATAAACCGCTCACAATTGTGCGGTAAGGCAAGCTACTCATAGCATTATCCACGACCATGTGGCTCTCCTGCGGCAAGCACACGGTGCGGATGATGGAATTTCAACTCCCCATGCTTGAAGGCATTGGACGCAGTCTGATAATAGGCAATCGCCTCCTTCAGCAACTGTGAGTCTACAGGTGCCGGCGTAGCTTCATAACTTGCAGGGTCGATCTTGAATGCCTGCACCTTGCCCTTGGGCGACAGCACAATCAAGTGATCATGCTTGTAATATCCCAGATCCTGGTAGTTACTGATAAATGCACGCGGTTCAGCCAAGTGCTCAGCAAACAGTGACTCGCCATAGAAAGTATCTTGAGGCTGGCCCAGAATCTGCATCAGCGTAGGCGCAATATCAATCTGGCTGGCCATGCGGCTGTACTCGCCTGGCTGTAGCATGTCAGGTGCGTAGAAAATCAGTGGGATTTGGTATTTGCCCACTGGCAGGCTGGTTTTCCCTGCCACCGAAGCACAGTGATCGGCCACAATCACAAACAGCGTGTCCTTGAACCATGGCTTGGCCTTGGCCTGTGTAATAAAACGTCCTATCGCATAATCGGTATACTCAATCGCCCCTTTCCGTGTGCCCTGTTCTGCCTGCACTCTATGCTCCGGGAAGGTATAAGGCCTGTGGTTGCTGGTGGTCATGATCTGGGCCATGAATGGCCTGCCCTCAGCACTGGCCCGATCCAGCTCGTGCAAGGTATTGTCAAACAGGCTTTCATCCGCCACGCCCCAGATGTTTTCTGTCGCAATACTCTTGGGATCAAAATCAGTACGATCAACGACACGGTAATCATTGCCGCGGAAGTAGTGATTCATATTGTCAAAATACCCATACCCGCCATAAATGAAATAACTGGCAAAGCCCTGGTCTTGCAGCAACTCCCCCAATGTGGCCAAGTGTTCATTATTCGGTCTATGGATAATCGCTTGCCCAGGAATGGGAGGTGTCCCAAGAGACAAAGCCTCCAGGCCACGTACCGTGCGCGTGCCTGTTGCATACAGATGGCTAAATCGCAGGCCTTCACTGGCAATTTTGTCCAACTGGGGCGTCAACTGTTGATTGCCGCCATAGCTACCTAGGTACTCCGCAGAAAGACTTTCTACTGTAATCAGTACAATATTTTTAGGCCTACGCGCAAACGACGATGGTAATGCGGTTTGCGTCGCATGACTCTCAATGGGAGAGGCCCCGTTCAAACTCGCCAGATGTACAGGCATTGACCCCGGCACCTGTCTCCCGGAAGTCACACCTAGCTTAGCCAGCACCTGCTGGGCATCATTGGGCTTCATGGTGGCATAGAACTTGTCATAATCCAGTTCATTACGTCGCATCGCCGCCGCCAGTGAAAACAAGCCATTGCCAGCCAGTTCCTCGGCATAGTGGTTAGTGGATGATGATTGATCAAGATTGGCGAACAGAGTAGCCGCTATCGGCAAACCCAAGCCCAATGTCATCATCAGGGTACGGCCGCGCAAGGTATGTGCTACCACCCTAAAACTCACCCACTTGCGTACTAACAACCACAGCACGGTACTCACCAAGCCTATACCCCCCAACATCAGTGGAATCGGGTAGGACTCACGGATGTTACCGATCACTTCATGGGTATAAATCAGGTAATCCACCGCAATGAAGTTAAAACGTGTAGTGAACTCCTGCCAGAAAATAAATTCTGCCACAACACCAAAGATTAGCGCCGCTATTGCGATCAAGAGCATGAACCAGCGCATCCGGTTTGCCCATCGACCAAGACGTAGCCTATTTGGTAGAACACTGCTTAATAGGAAAAGTGGCGCAAGGAGATAGGCTAGTGTCCAAATATCAAACCAGCCCCCCATACCCAGTGCGTTGAATGAGCCTTTCCATGCAAGCTGATCTTGCTGACCCACGTCTACCCACAATGCCAGTCTGAGTAATTGCCACAACACCAGAGCAACTATGGCAAGCACCAAATCAAATGGCAACGAGCGTTTAAGCGCTGATGACTTGGCAAGAGTAGGAGATAGGCGTGATAAAACAGGATGTGAGGACATTGCAGTTGAATTCCAAATAGTGGTGCTACTTATTTGGCAATCTGCATACCAGCTATATTTTTCGCGAGGCACATCTTTTAAATCATCAAAACAAAAACACTATCTTATTGATTTAAATGTATAAATTAAAAAAATACCTTTGATTCGACCACGCACAATGTCAATACTGAACCTGCTTGAATCAACAAAAATATTCACATTGTTTGCAGACCTTAATCGAGAGTCTGCAAAAAACGTATGATGGAATCATCCTGCATATTGGAAAATGAATATCAGCGAAAGAAGGCCAACCAAGAAAGCTGCGCTGAAAAAGAAAACGCCGGACATAAGTCCGGCGTCGTATTTGAGTCTTTCGCCAGGGGGGGATGGCTAAGACTCGAAGATAGACCTACAAGCGGTCTGTCCTTCTAGTGGATATATAGCACTTATCGTGCCAGATTTAATAAGCCAATGTTTTTTAACAACTTTATAAAACCATACCCGTTTATTTGCATGGGCAATACGTCTCCATATAGAGACAGTAAAAAACGAGAATCAAACAAAAAACCCCATCTAATTGTTTTATAAAGAAAAACAAGCGTCTCAAAAATGAGACATTCCTATTTAATCAGTTTGCAATGTGTTGGATATCACAATCACTCATTAATAATCAGACAGTTACACACAATCCACCTATCCTCGACATAGAGCTACGTGCTCGGCATGCTCCATGCGTGATATCGATTGGAGTCGTGATGTCTGCCATGTTGCTTAAAGGGAATATGAAGGATCAGTCGATGGTATTCAGTACGATACTCTACTGCCAGCACTGAATAGTGCGGGATGCTGAAAATACCTTTAGTGCACGGTGCTCTCGAGTGCTGATTACCTGCTTAGATAATGCCATGTATAAAAATCTTGAGTCACAGCACTCAGGATGCCAATCCCTGAGCGGAGGACTCCGGGCTTTTAACAAGTTTCTGCAGCAAGAGATCATCTTTGCGGATCAGCGCGATCATTTCTCGCCACGCCGTTAGCTGCTCATCCTCAATTTCGAGCTGTATGCCAAGAATTTCATCGACTGGCGTGCCATCCTTGATGAGTTGGCTCTGTAGCTTGAAGCTCATTCTTGACATCAGGCGCTCTGCTTTCTTCATACTGAGATTCTGGGCTTTGGATAGATAATCGGCTTTGCAAGATTTGACTTTCACGATGGCTCTCTCTCGTTGACAGTTCAATACTTCATGAATGGGTAAGAAATATTGCGGTTTTATGAACATTAGCTAGCAGGCTAACTACTTAATATTTCAATATCATGATGCTTTTGTGTCAGCCACCCTGGGAGTATGCAGGCATGTTAGAGGTATCTCTTCTTTAATGCGCCATGAAGTGGATTCACACCTCCCAATATCAATACTACACTCAACCACATATCTCTTACCTGAATTGGCTTGTTAGCTGTCTTTTATTGCATGAATAAAACGCTATCGACCTTAAAGGTGAGGATTGTGTGGAAATAGGACATTGAGACAACAGCACAGATCACAAGCTAATCTGTACCTTGGCAGGTCGCCCGCCACTCTGCTTGGGAATATAGCCCTTCAATCTACAGCTGATTCCTTCTACTTTCTTGCCATCTACATATTTTGTGATTTTGCAGCTGACGACTTCCCCGCTCTTTTCCATCTCAGTCAACAGGGTGCGAACCGTAGCAAGGGATAGGCCTGTTCGCTGAGCAATATCCTTATCTATTTGCTCCCCATACTTTTCTAAATGTTCAACGATTGCCTGCATACAAGCCTCCATTTAAATATTGCTGTCAATAAATGCCTCTAACTGGCTTTGAGAAAGTGCTCCGACCTTGGTGGCATGCACGCTACCATTCTTAAACAACATAAGTGTAGGTATACCACGGATCCCATACTGGGGCGCTGTCTCCGGGTTTTCATCGATATTTAACTTTGCAACGATTAGGCGGCCAGCATAATGTTGTGCAACCTCGTCCAATACAGGCGCAATCATTTTGCATGGCCCGCACCATTCTGCCCAATAATCTACCAGCACAGGCAACTCAGCCTGCAAAACATCTTCAGCAAACTTGCCATCCGTTGTGTAGACAATATGATGACTCATGATGTGGCCTCCAGTTGTAAGGTTGTAGCTTAAAAATCAGGAACACTAGGCGGAGCTCCAATGACGTATCTACACCGCCGCCCGACATTCTCGCAGTGATTGCTCCGTTATTTCATACCACCTGCAATGTTGATGGTTGCCCCTGTAATGTATTTAGAATCTTCAGACGCAAGATAGACAGCAGTTGGTGCAATATCATCTACCTGCCCGATGCGTGCCAGTGGCGCTGATGTTTCAACCCATGCCTTCATATCCCCTTCCGCAAACCCACCTGTGTGGGTACCCTCGGTCGCGATCAGCCCAGGGTTAATAGCATTGACTCGAATCTTGCGGGAACCCAACTCTTTAGCGAGGACACCAGTCAAGGAGTCAACAGCCCCTTTTGTGGCTGTGTATACAGAGGAATTAGGGGGAAAAAGTGTGGTCACGGCAGAACTGATATTGATCACGCTACCGCCCGCAGCACTAAATAGTGCCAGCGCTTCCTTGGTGGTGAGCAATAATCCCAGCACGTTTAAATTGAACTGTTTATGAAAATGCTCTTCACTGACTTGCTCCAGTGGTGCAAATTCATACACACCTGCATTGTTGACCAGAATATCCAGTTGTCCATAAATCGATTTTGTTTCGCTGAACAGCTGAGTGATGTCTGCCTGCTTTGACACATCCGCTTGAACAGCTACCGCCTGACCACCTTGCTTGGCAATATCTGCGACTACCTTGTCAGCGCCTTCTTTACTTGAAGCATAGTTGACAATGACGGAAGCCCCCTCTGCCGCGAGTGCTTTGGCAATAGCAGCACCAATCCCTTTAGATGCTCCTGTCACAACAGCGACCTTACCTTCTAATTTCTTGCTCATGTGGTTTCTCCAATTTAAATTTGAATTAGATTAATTAGTACATTAATTCATTATTATTGAACTAATGTACTAATGTCAACGAGAATGTTAGAATTGTTGCTATGGTTCAATTTGTTCACCCCTCAAAAGAAGACATCACCCTCGAAGGCCTGCTGGGCGCACTGGCAGATCCCATGCGGCTTCAAATCATGAGAAGCCTGATGAACGTTGAAGGCTGCATGTCTTGCTCAGAAGCTGCGCCCTGCCCCAACATGGCAAAATCTACCCTTTCCCATCACTTTCGCATGTTGCGTGAAGCTGGCCTGATACGTACCACTAAAAAAGGGGTTGAGAATCAAAATATAGTGCGAGCAGAGGAAATCAACGAACGTTTTCCAGGATTGCTCGCTTTGATCCTGGATTTATCCAAAGCAAAGTAGCGATTGAGGATATACCTAGTAGGCAACTAAGCTACTCCTATTAGCAAATGAAGTGCTGTAGATTGACCTCACAATATCAGTCAACATTTCTATACTGCAGGGATCAAGGAAGTATCTACTGATTCAGGCCGACCTCCCGACAATATCCTTCGCCGAGCAGGCGCTGCAAGCATTTCATGAAGAAAACCGAGCGGCATTATACTTTCCACTTTATCAACATAATGTTTGCAATATATGATTGGCATCATATATTATACACTTCATGAAACATGCCACGACAAAACACAGCACTTCCAATCGCAAAGCACTGACCCATAACCGCATTGTAGAAACCGTAGCACGGGCAATTCGTAGAAGTGGCTACGATGGCATGGTGTTGCTGACATCATGAAAGAAGCTGGGCTCACTCATGGAGGGTTTTATGCTCATTTTTCTTCCATGGATGCAATGCTTGCAGATGCAGCAGATATAGCTGGGGCGCAGACGATCGTAACGGGCAGAGCATATACTCTCTAAGGTATCTCCAGATCAAGGAAATGACCGCACTCATTGAAAGTCGATTATCTGAACAAACAGAGTCAAACGCTCATGAAGCAGCGCCTTTAATGATATCCACGATGGTAGGTACATTGATGTTAGCTCTTGCGGTAGATGATCCTGAACTGTGTGATGCTTTTCGCAAAGCAGCATTAAAGCTGTATGCATCTCAGGAAGGTTGAAGATATTTTAGCCACATTGGCTTTTTTTAAATATAAATATGATATTCGTCATATAAAATTAACATATTGTTTCAGGTTCAAATATAAAACAGGAGATGTATCGTGAATAAAAAGATCGCAATTGTGACAGGCGCATCATCAGGCATTGGTGAAGCCACAGCAGAGCTACTGGCAAACTCTGGGTACAAGGTTTATGGAACGAGTCGCAGAGGCGCGCAAATCACTAAGGGTTCATTTAAGCTGATTTCCTTAGATGTAAATAGCGAGGAATCTATCGAGGCTGCCATCAATGAAATCATCAAGACCGAAGGACGAATAGATTTATTGGTGAACAATGCCGGTTTCGGTGTTGCTCCAGGAGGTGCAGAAGAAAGCTCGATAGAACAAGGAAAATCGATTTTTGACACCAATTTTTTTGGTATTGTCCGCATGACACGTGCAGTTGTACCCCATATGCGCAAGCAGGGAACAGGACGAATCATCAATATCGGCTCGGTATTAGGGTTCTTGCCTGCCCCTTACATGGCGCTATATGCCGCAACCAAGCATGCAGTAGAAGGATATTCAGAATCGTTAGACCATGAATTACGTACTAGAGGGATTCGAGTTTCCATCATAGAGCCTGCCTATACCAATACACAGTTTGATAGCAATACTCAAGAAGTCGATAGCAAGATTCCTGAATATAACGCCGCTCGGCAAGCAGTGGCCAAATTAGTGAAAATTGCTGTGCAAGGAGGTGATAATCCAGCCATTGTAGCCAATGTGGTACTCAAAGCAGCCAACGCCAAGCAGCCTAAGCTACGCTACACAGCCGGAAAATTAGCTGCTCGCCTGAGCTTATTGAGAAAATTCGCACCGGCTTCATTAGTGGATATAGGCATTCGTAAAGAATTAAAACTGGATACGCCAGACCACATAGCGAGGAACCTATAAGAAACCTATAAGAAACCTATAAGAAACCTATAAGAAACCTATAAGAAACCTATAAGAAACCTATAAGAAACGTTGCGAAGCCAGGGCTATTATCCCATCGTAGATCCTGAACTCCTGTTTTCATGGATTCAGGAAGCATTGGCGGATATAGATACAGGTCGCGCTAAAGGAAAGTCCATAGTAAAAGTGATTGGATAGTCGCTTCCTACACATAAAATAATCACATCTATGACGGCACAACGAACATTCTGGACATTGGTAATATCAGCGGCGGCTATTTTGGCCGTCACCATGGGGATACGGCAGTCTATGGGCTTATTCGTATCCCCATTAAATACCTCAACCAGGCTGGGTATTGTGACGGTGAGCTTTGCCATGGCCATTGCCCAATTTGCATGGGGAGCGGCTCAACCCCTGTTTGGCATGCTTGCAGACCGCGTTGGCTCATTCAAGGTTATCGTACTGGGCACTGTATTACTGGCAGCAGGTTTGGCGATCACCCCCTTTATGGACTCTGCATTTGGCTTGGTCTTTGCAGTAGGGATTCTCAGCGCAGTGGGGGCCGGTGCAGGCAGTTTCTCCATTTTGATCGGCGCAGCAGCACAGAGATTACCGGCAGAGCGTCGATCTACTGCCGCTGGATTTATCAATGCCGGTGGCTCCATGGGGCAGTTCATATTTGCGCCACTGACCCAGGCACTGATTCATACATTTAATTGGGTCATTGCTTTGTTTGCATTGGCTGCAACTTCGCTGACTGCCATCCTTTTAGCACTACCACTACGTGAAAACAAAGGTGTCGCTGAAAAGCGCGCAGTCGCTCAGGCTGAAGGTATCACCCTGGGCCAGCAGCTTAGTCTTGCCTTTAAAGACCGCAGCTACATTTGCTTGAATATAGGATTCTTGACCTGTGGTTTCCACATTGCTTTTTTAGTGACCCATCTTCCAGGCGAAGTAAGCCTGTGCAGCTTATCAGCATCGGTGGGCGCAGCATCATTAGCTATTATTGGGCTGGCCAATGTAATTGGCAGCATTGGCGCTGGCTGGCTAGGACAAACCAGGCGTATGAAGATGATTTTGTTTTGGATGTACGGTTCGCGTGCGGTTGCAATTGCCATCTATTTGCTAGCCCCCAAGACTGAGCTTACTTTCTACATATTTGCGGCTGTACTTGGCCTCACCTGGCTAGCCACGGTCCCGCCAACAGCGGGGTTGGTAGGCAAGTTATTTGGGCCTCGCTATTTAGCGACCCTGTTTGGTTTCACTTTATTTAGTCACCAAATTGGTGGTTTTTTTGGGGCCTGGCTGGGCGGCATTACGCTAGTACAAACGGGCAGCTATGAGTGGATGTGGTATGCAGATATCGTGCTTGCTTGCATTGCAGCGCTGGTCAACCTGCCTATCCGGGAGTCTCACCCCAACCTATCACTTAGTAAACAGCTGACGCATGAGAGCAGCATCCAATCCAATGAATAGCAAAATTGCATCTATCTGAACTTTTTGCCACTAGCACTCTCCAACCCGGAGTGCTAAAATTGTTTTCATGAGAGAGGTTTCCAACATGAGCAACGCCATGACATTACCTGCTATTTCTTCCTTTGACAGCCTTGATCAGTACATGCGTACGATCAAGACTTTTCCTGTGCTGACAGCAGAGGAGGAGCATAGCTTGGCTACACGCCTGCACAAGGAAAATGATCTTGAAGCGGCAAAAACGCTGGTAGTGTCGCATTTGCGTCTGGTTGCCAGCATCGCCCGCGGCTACTCCGGTTATGGTTTGCCACAGGCTGACCTGATCCAGGAAGGTAATATCGGCTTGATGAAAGCGGTCCGGCGCTTTGATCCTGAACGCGGTGTACGTCTGGTGTCTTTCGCCATGCATTGGATTAAAGCCGAGATGCATGAATATATCGTGCGCAATTGGCGCTTGGTCAAGGTGGCTACCACCAAGGCCCAACGTAAACTATTCTTCAATCTGCGCAGCATGAAAAAAGGTCATGCAGCAAGTTTGCAATCTGACGAAATTGAGCATATTGCACGCGAGCTGAATGTAAAACCTGAGGAAGTGCTGGAGATGGAGTCCCGCATGTCCGGGCACGAAATCTCGCTGGAGGGTAACACCGATGATGATAGTGAAGATATATTCAGCCCGATTTCCTATCTGCAGGACACAAATGCTGAGCCGTCAGAACTGCTAGCCGAGCAAGAAGCTGAGCGCTTGCAGGCCTCCGGCCTGGCAACAGCACTGGCAAATCTGGATGAACGTAGCCGTCGGATCGTTGAGGCTCGCTGGTTACAAGAGGATAGCTCCTCGACACTGCATGAATTGGCAGCAGAGTTTGGTGTTTCTGCGGAACGTATCCGCCAGATCGAGCAAAAGGCCATGAAGCAGATGAAAGGCTTCCTCACCCCAGCTTAAATGCTAAGTGAAGTAGTATAAAACAGGTAATAAAAAAGGCTGCATATGCAGCCTTTTTTATTACCTGAATCTATTGATCAAGCAAAGATGATCACTGACAGCACACTCAGCCATGACATCGTGATGAGACCGATGGTAATGGTCAATGGCAGGTTCTCAAAAGTGAAGTAGGACTTGAAGCTATCGTTATCTGTAGTAGTGCTCATGATTGTTCCCCAGCAAGTTATTTCTGAATTTTATTCTGATTAGCCACATGCTTCAAGTGGTTAAAGGGAATCATGGGGTCATCATCGTCCATCAGGATACGCTGGGCAGGACCCTCTAGATCGTCATATTGCCCGTTCTTGATTGCCCAAAGAATACCCACGGCAGCGAACCCGATGAATACAAAGGTTAATCCTAGCTGGAGTAATAGTCCCGATAGATTCATGCAGCGTTTTCCTCCAAAGCCTCCTCGAAATGAAGCGCATTATGCATATGCTGGCGTAGCACTTTGAGGTCAGCCATTTGTGCCTGTATGCTTTTCTCTATAGTTTCAAGCTCGCCAATACGGTCTTCCAAGGTATCCGTGGCCTTATAGATACGCTTGATACTTTCCAGACGTCTACGCAATTGCAGTTGATGCTCACGTACTTGAGACTCCATTGGCGCAATCACTGCCTTGAGCCAGTTTTCCACATCATGATTGGCGACTTCATACACATGGATCACACGGCTCGCCAAGGTCTCGAAAAATTTAGACGTCAATGTCATTTTTTCGTTCGTAATCATATTCAATGCTGTATTGAATTGTTCTCGATACGCTCGTTCCAGCTTTGCCAACTCTTTCTGGTAACGTAGTGTCGAGAATGCCGGCGGCTCTGCTTTACGCAAGCCATGATCCTTGGCAAATTTTTCATACATGGCATCCATCATGCGCTTGATCTCGTCAATCTGAGTATCAGACTGCACCAGCCTGTCCCTGAGATCAGCAAAAAAGCCATCCATGGCAGTACGGATACTCTTAGTAAAACTGGCACTGATCATGGTATTGCGGGTATTGGTCACATGCACTTTGAGTGCTTCCATACCGAGCAGGGTAAATAGCTTATTGGTTTGTTGCGAGAATACGCTACGCAAGGCCTGAAAGCGCTGCAGCCCTTTTTCGAAGATTTCCTTGTCAACCTTGACCTTGTTCATCATATGTTCAATGACGTCTTCGTTCTTGCCACGCAAGCCACGCAATTCCTCCAGCTGCTCATTCAAGCTGGCAAGTCGCGCATCCAGAATCAGGTTGGAATTCCCAACCAGATCATCTATCTCACTTTGGGTATTGTCCCGGACAATTTCCTTTTTGGAAGGAATCAACTCATCCGATAAAGCCTTCTCAAGTGCTGGCAGACCACTCCGGGCAAGCAAGTCATCATCGCCAGCAATTTTGGCCAACAGACCTTTCTGGGCTGAGATTGGGAAAATCTGGCTTTCCTGCAAGCCGAGCAATTCTGCACTGGACCTGGTTTGCTTGTTGATCTCACGGCTAATCTCTTCATCGTCGCGCAGCTCATCCCACAAACCATCGATTTTGTTCAGCACCGCCAAACGCCCTTTTTGCTTCCAGCGCGTTCCGCTGATGTACTGGCGCCAGACATCGATTTCAGACTTGGTCACCCCGGTATCCGCTGCCAGAATAAACAAGACGGCATGGGCATTGGGCAGCATGTTCAGGGTCAATTCAGGCTCAGTACCAATCGCATTCAGGCCAGGGGTATCAAGAATCACCAACCCCTGTTCAAGCAAGGGGTGAGGAAAATTAATCACCGCATAACGCCAGCATGGAATATCCACACTGCCATCACTATTGAGGCTCAGAGCATCGTCTGCACTATTGGCATCAAACAGGCCATAGCGCTCTGCTTCTTCAACCGTCACACGCTTGGTGCGACTCACCTCCTTGAACACCTCCACCATGCTGTCGCTATTGGCTACATCAAACGGGAGAGCAGTCCACTCTTCCGGATAGCGCTTGTATTCAGTCGTGGTAGCGTCAGACGTACGGGTTTCTATCGGAAGCAATTGCAGGGAGGTTGGCTTGGTGGCGTCGTAAAGTAACTCGGTGGGACACATCGTGGTACGCCCGGCGCTGGAGGGAAGCAGGCGTTGACCATAATCGGGGAAAAAAATGGCGTTGATTAACTCAGACTTTCCGCGTGAAAATTCGGCAACAAATGCCACATTGAGTTTGTCCTCACGCAAGCGCTCAAGCAGTTGTTGCAGACGCAACTCCAATTGCGCATCGTTCAACTCTTGCTCATTGAGCCAGTTGCGATAGTCGCAAATCGTCTCCACCAAGGCTTTACGCCACTCCGTATACACCTCAAAATGACGTGTCAGCTTATTACCTGCCATAGCACCCCCCGATGCTTTTTATTTAGCTAGCACTCTAGCATGGTTGTGTAAATAATCAAATGAATCATACAGCTAATACATATAGTTGAAGCGGTATCCGGACAAGCGGAAACATTGTACGGACAGACGGTATTTTGAAGGCTGATTGCACATTCTGCTATCATCGCCTTTTAGCATTTTCCGGCACGACAGACATGAGCGGCTTGAGTCCAGATTCCCCTCGTCCCACAGATATCCGCCTGCATCAGGCATCGCGCAAACTGGATATCTCTTTTGACAATGGATTGAGTGGCACCCTCTCCTGTGAATTTCTCCGCGTGTACTCGCCTTCCGCAGAAGTACGAGGTCACGGGGCAGGTCAGGAAGTGCTACAAACCGGCAAGCAGGACGTCAATATCACGGCAATTGAACCTATAGGTCACTATGCCGTAAAACTGACCTTCACTGATGGTCACAACAGCGGCCTCTACTCATGGGACTACCTGTATGAATTGCTGGAAAATCATGATGCCCTATGGCAAAAGTATATAGAGAGGCTAGAGGCCTCCAATGCTAACCGTAGCCCTGAAAACCAGTAATTACAATATAGTCAGCGGCGACAACTTGGAAATTAAAAGATGAGCGACAATACAAAAACCCACTTCGGCTTCGAGACCGTGGATGAAAGAGACAAGGCCCGCAAGGTAGGCGAAGTATTTCACTCCGTGGCCAGAAAATATGACCTGATGAATGATGTCATGTCAGCGGGCCTGCACCGGGCATGGAAGCGTTTCACGGTGGAAATTAGCGGAGTCAAAGCTGGTGACCGCGTACTGGATGTTGCGGGTGGTAGCGGTGATCTTTCCCGTCTGTTTTCGAACAAAGTCGGGCCGGATGGCCAAGTGATACTCACCGACATCAATGCCTCAATGCTGGCTGTGGGCCGTGATCGCCTCATAGATGAAGGCAAGGCTGTGCCTGCATTGCAATGTGATGCAGAAAAACTGCCTTTCCCGGACCAATATTTTGACTGCGTGATTGTCGCATTTGGCTTGCGCAATATGACGCATAAAGACAAGGCGCTGGCCGAGATGCAGCGTGTGCTCAAGACTGGTGGCCGCTTGCTGGTCCTGGAATTTTCTCAGGTATGGAAGCCATTGGCACCGCTTTATGATGCCTATTCATTCAAGCTGCTGCCCTTCATGGGTAAGCTGTTTGCCAATGATGCAGATAGCTATCGCTACCTTGCTGAATCTATTCGCATGCACCCGGATCAGGAAACCCTGAAGCACATGATGCTGGAAGCCGGGTTGGGTAAAGTTGACTATTACAATCTGGCCGCAGGGGTTGTCGCCCTGCACAAAGGCTGGAAAACCTGATCACGAACAGAATATAGAAATCAAGCCCATGCTCAAGCCTGTCTTAACACGCCTACTCAACCACCTGCTGACACAGAACAGCTGGGCACGCAGCCTGCTACACCCTTTTGGTGGCAAGAACGCACGCTTCATCATCCAGCCCCTGAGTGCAACCGTTGCAGTTCTGGAGGATGGCGGGCTGGCGATCGCAGGTGAGGCGGCCATCACTGATGCCACCATCACGATTTCGCTACCCGTTGCTTTACGGATACTGTCTGGTGATGAAACAGCTGGTGCACAAGCCGTCATCGAGGGGGATACAGAATTTGCCACTGCCCTTTCGCGCATACTACAAGGCATGTCCTGGGAATATGAAGAAGACCTGAGTCACATTGTGGGAGATGTACCAGCCCACGAAATCGCCAAATTTGGCCGCAATGCAGTAGAACAGGTCAGGAAAAAAAGTATCAGCGTCGCGGGCATGTTTGCCGAATATTGGCAGGAAGAAATGCCATTGATTGCAAAAAAACGGCATATCAACCAGTTTTTGCAAAACGTGGATATCCTGCACGAAGATACTGAGCGTCTTGAAAAACGCATCCAAAAGCTTCAATCCCGCTCCTCTGCGACTAACAGCTAATCCAGAAAGACTTTATTCGCGATGCGTTTTATCCGGCTATTCAACATCATCTTTGTCACCCTGCGCTTTGGTCTTGATGAATTTATGCTGGGGCACACCCGCCTGCGCCCCTTGCAACGCCCTGTCAACCTGCTGTTATTCTGGCGCAACACCTCCAGCCCCAGAGGAGAAAGATTAAGGCTTGCCCTGGAATCTTTAGGCCCTATTTTCGTCAAGTTCGGCCAGATGCTTTCCACCCGCCGCGACCTGATCCCGCTTGACCTAGCAGACGAACTGGCAAAGCTGCAGGATAGAGTCCCCGCCTTCCCTTACAGCGATGTCCAGGCCATCATAGAAACGTCCTTTGGCAAACCCATTCTGGACGTTTTTGAGCAGTTTGATATTGAGCCGATTGCCAGTGCATCAGTGGCCCAGGTGCACTTTGCAATCCTGCCGGGAGGTACTCCGGTCGCGGTCAAGATTTTGCGTCCTGGCATCAGTACCGTCATTGAGAAAGACTTGCGACTGCTGGATGGAGCAGCCTGGCTATTGCAAACCCTATCCTCAGACGGCAAACGCCTCAAGCCCCGTGAAGTGGTCGCAGAATTTTCCCGTCATATTCACAGCGAACTCGACCTGATGCTGGAAGCAGCGAATTGCAGCCTGCTGGGCCGCAATTTTGCCGACAAGCGCCTGCTGCTGGTACCTGAAGTCTATTGGGACTGGTGCCACGAGCAAGTCATGGTCATGGAGCGCATGAATGGCACACCAGTCAGCCAGGTCGCCTACATGCGCGAGATTGGCGTTGATATTCCCAAGCTGGCACGCGACGGGGTAGAGATTTTCTTCACCCAGGTGTTCCGTGATGGTTTCTTCCATGCAGATATGCACCCCGGTAACGTACAGGTTGCCGCAGATGGTCGCTATGTCGCACTGGATTTTGGCATCATGGGTACATTGAGCGATCAGGATAAACAATACCTCGCTCGCAACTTCCTGGCTTTTTTCCGCAGGGATTATAGAGAAGTTGCCCGCGCCCATATCGAATCCGGCTGGGCCCCCAAGGATACGCCGCTGGATGAATTTGAAACTGCCATCCGTGCCGTCTGTGAGCCCATTTTTGACAAGCCGCTCAAGGAAATTTCTTTCGGCAAGGTATTGCTGCGCCTGTTTCAGACTTCGCGTCGGTTTGGCGTTGAAATCCAGCCGCAACTGGCCATGTTGCAGAAAACCCTGCTGAATGTGGAAGGCCTTGGACGCGACCTGGATCCCAACCTGGATTTATGGAAAACTGCGCGCCCCTATCTGGAGCGATGGATGTCGGAGCAAATGGGCTGGCGCAGCGCATTGGATAACCTCAAGGCTGAATTGCCTTACTGGGGCAAGATACTGCCGCAAATGCCACGCTTGCTACACCAGCAACTGGAGCGCAACCTTGAGCATGCACCTGGCAATATAGAATTGCAGTTAATCCTGCAGGAACATCAGCGCCAAAGCCGATGGTTACGCCTGATTGCCGTGGTATTGATATTGCTGGTCATATTACAGCTCGCCACTACATTCTGGCTGCCGACACATTCAGGATAAGCCCTGACGACAAGGCTGTTGATTCTTCGTGAGAAAGTCGCCAGTCTTGCCCAGTTTTTGCTAGAATCTGCCAGCCAAAAATAAGCTCGTCACAATTTCATCGATCATTATTAGCAAAGGGCCGGTTTAGTGCTGATCTGGTTTGTCATTCTTTACGTCCTGGTGTCTATCAGCATCGGCCTGTTTGCCGCCACTCGTGTCAAAACCACCAAAGATTATGCCGTTGCCGGACGACACCTGCCCCTGCCTGTCGTCATGGCCACCGTGTTTGCCACCTGGTTTGGCGCCGAAGCTGTATTCGGCATCTCGGCCACTTTCGTCAAAGACGGCCTGAATGGCATTGTGGCAGACCCCTTTGGATCCAGCATGTGTTTGGTCATTGCAGGTGTCTTCTTTGGCACCCAGCTATACAAACTCAACATTATCACCCTGGGTGACTTTTACCGGATGCGCTACAACCGCACCGTAGAAGTGCTCACCACCATCGCAATCGTCGTCTCTTATCTGGGCTGGGTAGCAGCCCAGATCAAGGCGCTGGGCCTGATCTTCCATATCATCACCGATGGTGCTGTCAGCCAGGAAGCCGGCATGATCCTGGGAACCGCCATCGTGCTGACCTATACAACGTTTGGCGGCATGCTGTCTGTAGCCATCCTCGATTTTGTCCAGATGACCGTCATCATTGGTGGCATGCTCTATATCGGCTACATGGTCTCGGGCATGACCGGCGGTGTGGCGCCTGTCATCGAGCATGCGCGACTGGCCGGCAAGCTCGAATTCCTGCCTCCCGCAGACCCATGGCTCTGGGTCACGTTTATAGGCGCATGGATGACGATGATGCTGGGGTCGATTCCACAACAGGACGTGTTTCAGCGCATCACTTCGGCCAAAAGCGCCAAGGTCGCCATTTGGGGATCCGTGCTCGGGGCTTCTGTCTATTTCTGCTTTACCTTTGTGCCCATGTTCATCGCCTATTCAGCGACCATCATCGACCCGGTATTCTTTAACAAGCTGATAGACCTGGACTCACAGCGTGTGTTGCCTACCTTGGTTCTGCAACATATGCCGCTGTTTGCGCAGGTGATCTTTTTTGGTGCCGTCCTCTCCGCCATCATGAGTTGCTCATCAGCGACCCTGCTTGCCCCATCCATCTCCTTTGCGGAGAATATCGTACGCGGCTATGTGCCACACCTGGATGACAAAGGGTTTCTCAAGGTCATGCGCATCTGCCTGGTAGGTTTCGCCGCTTGCGTGCTGTTGTATGCGCTGAATTCGGAAATGTCGATTTTTGGCATGGTGGAATCCGCCTATAAAATTACCCTGGCTGGCGCATTCGTGCCTTTGTTCTTCGGGGCATTCTGGAAACGGGCCACCAATCAGGGCGCACTGGCTGCGATTATTGGCGGGATTACTACCTGGGTCCTGATCGAAGTGCTGGTGGGCGAGCAAAGCCTGGTACCTGCACAGCTCATAGGCCTGGCAGTCAGTATTGTCGGGATGGTTGCAGGCTCATTACTCCCGCAGAAAATTGCCAGGACAAGCCAGGAACATGCAGGCTATCTGCACAGCCATGCGGCACATCCCCATGTGCCGCACCATAAGTAAATCACGATCAGGCCAACCTCACTATCTTGAGGTTTAGGCTACCCTGGATTTCCTGATTGCCATCAGGTTGGGTAGATAGCTCGCCAATATCAGTAACAATGCCAACGACATGTAGATCCAGCGTACAGAATAGGCGGTGACAAAGCTGGCTGCCGGTTTCTGCTTTTGCACAAAACTGTAAAACGCAGGAGCATCGTCTCCATGGATATACTGCCCATCAATCTCTTTTGCCAATACCTGTAAATATTCCGCGTCCAGCTTGGATAAATACCTGTCGTAGTCGGCTGAAGCCACTGGCGGATCCGGATCATCCTTGCTGGTGTCGTTATAGGTAATCCCCACGGCTCCCGCTGAGTTTTCCTTGGCATCAGAAGACCAATAGCCTATCCACTGATTATTGGAGTTATAGCGTGGAATAGGCACATCCTGATTCCCCCCCACTCCAACAAAGACTACATTCTCACCGATCTGCAAATCACTAAGATCCAGTTTATTGATTGCATTGACCTTGGGGGCTTCATCCCCGTCCGTGAAAAACAACAAGCGAGCTGGCGCATTCAGTGAATCAAACACCTTGGCAGCGCCTTTCACGCCAAAGCTCAGGCGGCTATTGCCGCGCCAGGACATGCGCCATTCGAGGTGATCGATGGCATCCACAATCACGTCATAATTGGCACAGGTTTCCAGCGGCATGAACAGCAAGGCCACATCCTCAGCGGCAAACACGCCCAAGCTAAAGTAAGTCCCGCAAGGTGAAGTCTCCACCAGCTTACGCATCAGATGGCGCGTATACGCAATACGGCTCACATTCTTGCCATCCAGTTTGACATCTTCCGCATTCATGCTTTGTGAAACATCCGCCAGCAGTAAGTAATTGTGCACCTCTTGCTTGAGCTGAATCTGCGGCTTGAAAATGGCCAGCAAGAGCAGGATAACGACAGCGAGGTACAGCGCTGACTCGTAATGGTCTTTTACCCAGCTCCAGCAATGACTCACAGACAGTTTGATCATGGCAGGCCTACAGGAATATTACTCAACTCCATGCCTGCCTGTTCCTTTTGCAGACCTTGTATTCCATCAGGCAATACCAGTAACAGCAGGCTGAGATTGAATTTAGCGATACGTGAGGGTGGATCCAGCCTCAATGCCTGCTCATAGGCAATCCGCGCTTGCGATACATCATATTTGGCCTCGTCCTTGAGACTGCCATCGTCATTCAGCCGTCGCTTGAGGCCAGACAATAATAGATTGTTGCCAATGTTGTATTGAATCAATGCCTGCTCGGTTTGCTCAGGAGCTGTCTCCAGAAGTTGGCTGTAACTCTGCACCGCATGCTTGTGGTCACCAGACTGACCCAACTTGTAAGCTGCCATCAATTTCTTTTGCAGTGGATAGGCATCGCTGCCTATCAGTCCACCTTGCTTGATCTGTTGATTCACCTGTTCAATCTGCCACCACTGACTACCTTCATAGATAGCCCCTGCCATCCCTGCCAATAGCAGCAAGCCGAGAAAGAGGTTAATCCCTTTTATGCGGTTTCCCATGTATGCACCCTGAAGTTTTTGATGACGAGCATGCCCAGGCTCAATATCATGGCCAGCAGTATCAGGTCGCGGGCATAATCATGGCCGGGTACCGTCACTGAATATTGGATAATATTTTTCTCTCGGCTATCAATATCCTGAATAGCCGTTTGCAATGCCACCGGGTTATCCGCCTCGTAAGCCTTGTAAGTAATCTTGAGCGACTTAAAGAACCGATCCAGCTGTATGGCCGCTGGCCCATCGTCTGGCGGATAGATTCGCTTGCCAAAAATGCTGACATCATCCGGCTCGCGCAACACGATCCAATACAGGTTGATGCCTTTGGTTTTGATTTCCTGTTTGATCCTTTCCTTCACTCGCGGACTCAGCTTACCGGCACCGTCTGAGAGCAGGATGATGGCACGTGAGCCAGAACTCTGGATATTGTCAAACAAGGTGCTTGCCTGCGTAATGCCTGCCCCGATATTGGTCTGGTTGATACCTGAACTCGTAGCCGCATTGATGGCGGCATGTATCGCATCCCGATTGGAGGTAATCTTCATGCCATACAGGGCAGAATTGGTGAATGCGACCACCCCCATCATGTCATCCGGCCTGGAATCGATAAAGCGCGTGATCAGGCGACGAGCCGCCGTAGACTTGATCTCCCCTGCCCGCCCGCTGGTAGCATCGCCGGCAAAAGGATGATCCATACTCACACTACGGTCTATCACCATCACGGTTTGTGCACCTTTGCCCACCTTGCGTACGATCTTGTCACTGCCTTGCGGCGAAGCGATCGCCAGCACGATACTTAAAATAATGATGGCAGTGACGATTTTCAATAGCAGGTTAATGTGGTCGGAAAACCTGTCCTCCGGCACCATTTCCAGCCAGGAGTAACGTTGCCCTTCCAGGCTCTTGAGCCAGAATGGCACCATGGCAAGCGGCAACAGCAATAACGCCCAGGGATGGAGGAAGGTCATGCCACTCTCCGCTCACAATCTCGCAAAGCGCGAGAGAACTGCTGCGTATCCTCGATAAACTTGGCTGCATCAACAGGCTGGGTGGTAAAGAGTACAGTGTCTGATCGTGCAAAAAATGCATCAATTTCGTCCTGCATCTGGCGATACTCAGGATGCTCAGCAAAAAATTGCTCCAGGTTTTGCCTGAATAGTGAGCGTCCATACACCTGATTGAATGCCTGGTGCACGTGTTGCAATGCCTGTTGCTCCTGACCGGGCGTTCTCGGCAGCTTGCGCAATTTTCTATACGCCCGTGAAAACTCGCCGCCCATGAACGGCAACCAGCGCTTGTCTGCATTGACATAAACCAGGCCAACCAATCCTGCCAGCATCAATGCTAGCGCTAGCCCGAATCGCAGTTGGTGAGTGTCAGTTTCAATCAAAAATGGCTTCATTTGTGGCTGGATATTGTCTCTGGCAGTATGAATGCTGCCAGTCACCAAGGGCGAGAACCAGAACTGCCATACGGGAATATTGACCGCTGCTGCCTCCTTGCCACCTGTGAATGCAAAGGCAGTGTCTGGCAAACGCAGCACTTTGGGTTGTTTTGCTGCACTGAATACTTGATAACTCAATGTGACAACATATCGGCTATCATCCCCTGCTTTGTCTGTTTGCACGGCAACATCCACCAACTCCACACCCTGATTTCGCTCCCCCTTGATCGGCAGCGCAGTCGTTGATAGTTGATAAGGCGCTTTTGATTGCAGATGTATCTCGCGCTGCAAGACATCGCCGATATGGATGCCCGTGGTCATACGAGGATTCAGCACACTCACCAGATTGACCGGGCCTTCAGCGGCATATCCTGCTGCTGACAGGATCAGGCTGGCAACCATTAACCATAAAATCGTTACTTTTTTCATGCTGTCATATACTTTTCAAAGTATTGGGTCATGGCGTCAGGATGGAACTCGCCACTGATAAAATGCGGGGGGCTTTCAAATGCCAGAAACAAATCCTCCAGCGCCAAACGCCTTTGTGCAAAAGCCTCTACAAACTTGGTACGGATAGACTCACGAAAGAAAATGGTGCGATCCCTGCCCGTTTCAGGGTCTATCATGGTGCCCAAGCCAAAGCGTGGCAGCTTGTTAAACTCTTGCTCCTGCCATAACACCACCGGTATCACCTGATGCTGGGAAAACATGTTCATCGCCTGTTCTATCATCGCAAGCGGCATATGGAAGTCTGATATCCAGAACACCAGGCCTTTGTTCTGGCTAAGGTACTGCGCTGCCTCAAGCACGCCAGCAGATCCCTTGCCCCAACTATTGAGTTGAGAGAACGACCCAATACGCTCCAGAGCCTCATGTACCTGGTAACTCAATGGCAAGACATAGTCATCCAGGACATGCTGATCGTAGCCAATCAAACCGAAAATATCGTTTTCATCAGAAACAGAACAAGCGACGGATGCCGCAATTTCCATCACCAGCTCTATCTTGCGTCGCCCGCCCTTGAACAGCATCGAGCTGGACAAGTCACAAATGGCATAGACTGGTGTAATCGAATCATGATTGAACAGCCTCACCTGGACTTGCTCATAGGGGTCACGCAAGGTCTGTCGCAAATCCATACGCCTGAGGTCAGGGTAATCCACCAGGGAGGTATTGCCCTTGTATTCAAAGCCCAGACCTCGCTGTATACCCAGATGATCACCTGAGTGCACGCTGGCTGACTTCCAGGGAATCTGGTAGGCAAATGGCTTGACGTAAGCAGGGTTCATGAGCTCAGGACTTTGCCGGTACTGCCACAGTTTCCAGGATTTTTGCCGTCAATTGCCGGGATAACAATGTACGACGGCTTTCATACATGGAATTGAACACCAATCTATGCGCGATCACCTCATGGAACACGGCATGAATATCCTCAGGATACAAATAGTCACGATTCATGAGCCATGCATGGACACGGGCAGCCTTGAGCAGCATGCCCATGCCTCGCGGACTGGCACCCGCTTGAATAAGGCGGTGCATATCCACGCCATCAAGCGTGATGCCCACACTTTCTGGCTTTTGAGTCGCCGTCCATAAATCCATCACGTATTCTTCCAGCGCAGGCGATGACTGCACATGGTTTTGTAGCAGATCGGAAAAGTCATTCAACTGGTCAAATGCCAACAGGCCCGACTCCACCTTTTGCGTCAACTTCTCTGCATGCTGGAACTTGGTATCGAACACCAGGGATTTCCGCAGCTCGCGATCCTCGGGGATATCAATCCCAATTTCCATCATGAAGCGGTCGCGCGCCGCAGAGGGAATCTCGAAGGTTTCATTCTTTTCCACCTGGTTGCGGTCAGCGAACACCACCATATGCGGCAGGCGGTATTCCTTTTTAAAGGCATGCAGATGGCGCTCGGCCATCACCCGCAGCATCAGCGCATGGACTTGCGGACGGGCACGATTGATTTCATTGAAAAAGAATACGGAAAGTTTCTCGCCAGCCCGCAACAAGGGGCCTTCATCAATTTGAGGGCGTCCTTCAGGGCCAAGAAACGTGTGATAGACCAAATCATTGGGCATCAGGTCGACCGTACCCTCGATACGCTCATAGGCTCCGCCTATACCTCTGGCCACAGATTGCAACAGTGTCGTCTTGCCAACCCCGACCCCACCCTCAAGCATCACATGGCCTCTGGCGAAGATGGCAATATTGATCAAGCGTATGGCAGCATCCTGGCCTACGATCACGCCCTGCACTTCACTTTCCAGTTTCAGGGCACGGGTTCTCCAATCTGCCAACTGGGTATCGATAGCTGCACTTTCCATATCACGTCCTAATGCCATATCACTTCCTAATCTTGAATAAACGGCAGGATAAAAATATACAGGTCTGTATACATTCAAAGTATGGCTGCGATATTATTTTTTCGCAATATAATTTAGATAATTTCCCGACATAATGACATGATCGGGAAATTCTCCCATCCATAGCAGAAGCTCAATACAGAGAAATCAGGAAGGACAAGATGCAGAGATATAGAAAGGAATAAAGGGGTAATAGCTTATCAGCCAATGCCGCATGAGGACGGATACCATGCAGTCAATATAGGCATACACAAGAAGATCGCACCTCGCAAGATAGGCGCTTGGCATGTGAGACGACGACCTGTCATCACAGGTCATCAACGGGGGTGAGTTTGCTTACTTTTTCTGGCAGTGCTGGCAATAGAAAGTAGAGCGTTGCCCCAATCTGACAGACAGTATTGGAGCAGCACAGATTTTGCATGGTTGCCCGGTGCGACCATAGACAAAATATTCCTGCTGGAAATATCCAGGATTACCATCCGCACCAAAAAAATCACGCAGGCTACTTCCACCGGCTTGTAGCGCATCCCGTAAGGTCGCTTTGACTTCCACCACCAGGCGATCACACTCAACCAGAGTCAGCTTGTTTGCAGGTTTTTCGGGATGAATACGGGCCCGGAACAATGACTCGCTTGCGTAGATATTGCCCACCCCTACCACCAGATGGCTATCCATGATCACGTTCTTGATGCAGGAAGTACGGCTACGAATCTGGCTATGCAGCCAGGCACCAGTGAATATATCATCCAGCGGCTCAGGCCCAAGTACGCTTAATAATGCATGCGCAGCAGGTTCTAGCCCAGCCCAGAGCACGGCACCAAAACGGCGAGGGTCCCGCAGGCGCATTACACGACCATCGGTGAAATGGATATCGAAATGGTCATGCTTTTCCGGCTGGATATCATGCTCCAACAAGCAGAGCCTGCCCGACATGCCGAGATGGAGTATCAGCGACCCGCTCTCAAACCGGGCAATGATGTATTTGCCGCGGCGATTGAGCTCTAGTAGCTTGTTACCGACCAGGGTGGAATGAAGGTGATCGGGAATGGGCCAGCGCATTGAAGGTTGGCGCACAATCACCTGCGCTACAGCCTGACCCAGAAGCGGCATCAGGCCGCGACGGGTCACTTCAACTTCTGGTAGCTCAGGCATGCATTCAGGCTTGAAAGCCGTGCCTTACTTGGCAAGACCAATAGGAGGATTAAGCAAGGCAAACCCTGCATCAGCCGGAAAGTGGTAGCGCATGCCCTCATCAGGACGTCCCAGGATCAGCTCTGGTGCTTCCTGTAGCTTGTCAAAATGGACTTTTTTTCCGTCCTTGAGCTTGACCGAGAATGAAGGATAGCTCGCCTTGCGATCAGGTGTGTACGGCTCAACAGCACTGGCGCGAATCTTGCCCCAATAGGTGTCATACCATTCGTTCATGGCCTGCTGATCCGGCTTGGCATTTTGCAGAGACACCTTCCACTTCGCATCGTCAGTCAGATCCACCTGCAAACGCACATCTTCCCATTGCTCCAGCCTGGAGAAATCGAAACCGGACACCTTTTCAGTGGGCTTCAGCGGACTCTTGTCCAGAAGCTCGACAATCTGGGTAGATGCTGTCTCTGAATAGATGGGGGGAACCAGGTAAACCGCATCCTTGTAAGCCACATACTGCTCTGCACTGACAGGATTGTAGATACCAAAGATAAACTCCTCCTGATCCAGCTTCAGCTTGAGCCTGGGATTATCCAGCCCGAAGCGCGCCAAGTCATTGCCAGGAAACTGCTCTGGACTCTTGGCTGCCACAATCGACAGAATGCGCTGCACCGTCATCTGGTCAGCACGCGCCTTGTAAGGCTGTGCGAGATACCAGAACCCATCCACCTTATCAAACACCACCGGCGCTTTGGCAGGAAACTCTACGCTAAGCCTGGAGAAATCTGCGAGTTTGAGCGAAGACACCGGATATTGCTGCGCCAACTCTTCTTTTTCCGCAGGTCTGAGGTAAAGAAAAGCCACAATGCCAGCCACCAGCAATAACAGCGCAAAGTTAACTAACCAACGCGTCCTCATGCCTTGCGACGCCTCCACCAGATCACTACACCAATAATTACCAGGGTCACTGGCAGTATCCGGCTGAAGCCGATAAACACGGCTTGGGCCATCAGGTTGGACCAGCCATCTGAAGGGATAATAACGTTCACGTCTTTCAGCGGCTTGGGCTGAATGGTGATCAAGCGATCATCTCCGGCCAGCCAGTTCACCATATTGAGGCCAAGATCCAGATTGCCGCCATTGCCGAGGAAAGTATTGGCCAGGAAGTTGCCATTACCTACGACGACCACGCGCTGGCCTTTTTCACCGTATTTACGTTCCATGGCCACTGCAATATTGATGGGGCCAGGAATATCTTTCTTGTTGTCGAAACTGACCTTGTCGTCGATTTCGCCGGTTTCCAGCCAGCCATTCGGTGCCACTTCAACGATATTGGATACCTTCCAGCCATTCTCATAAGTACCTGCTGCCGTCAGCATACGCGCCTCGGGGAACAAGGTGCGCAACATGAAGTTTTTGGTAATCGCGTGCACACCGTACTGGTTGGCAAACGCAATCTTGGCATCTGCGCCATACTGTTTGGCAGATAAATCCACCACCATGCCAGGGGTCAGCTCCAGCCCCAGATATTCAGCAATCGGCTGAAGCCCGTGCAGATTCTTCTCGTCATCAATCAGCCACAACACATTGCCACCTGAGTCGAGATAATCCTTGATCTTCTTTACTTCAATATCAGTGACATTGACCTGCGGGCTGGCAATCACCAGCATGGCACCGTTATGCGGTACCGCTTGGGCAATCAACAGGTCTGGATTGGCAAGCTTGAAGCCTTTCTTTTCCAGGTGTTTACCAAAATCACCAATATCGTGATTTTTCACACCAATCAGGCTACGTTCGCCATGCCCATCCAGAAACATGATGGCGTTCTGGTTGGTACGTGAAAGTCTCACCAGCAGGTTGGTCACTTCCTGCTCAATAAAGGCTTGCGGCGGCACGATATGCTCTGTGCGCTTGTTGAACTCAACCACCAGCTCGATTTCCGAACGCACACCCGCATCCTGCGTTGCCTTGGGCTCTTCTGCTGGATTTACAAACTCCAGTTTGATATCAGGTTTCACACGCTGGTAGCGCTCAACAAACTTATGGATGAACTTGCGATAAGCCTCATCTTTGGTCACATAAGCCGTGATGGTGATCGGCCCATTCATTTGCTTCAATACATTCACGCTACCTTCGGTGAGCGTATTGCGGCTGCCCTGAGTGACATCACGACTGGCATGGTACTCATGCGACAAAAAGCCGATCAGGAAAATAAAGACCAGAAACAGCACAACAAAAAAGCTGTTCTGGACGAATAATTGAAAGCGTAGTTTGCGATTGGTTTTCATAGAGTCTCTCGATCAGCCACGCAAGCGATCAGCATCCAGTCTACGGATGGTCAAGGTCAGGAAAGTCACGATAAACAACACGAAGTAAGCCACATCCCGTGTATCAATAAGACCGCGGGAGAAAGGCTCAAAGTGCTTCATCAGGGAAAGATAAGCCGCTGTGTTGCTTGGGTCACCCGCCAGGAAATGATCCAGCAGCAGCAAGGCAAACAATGCCACAAAGGTGATGATAGCGGCCACCACCGGTTGTTGCGTGGTGCTGGACACATAGATACCGAGCGCACAGAAACTCGCTACCAGCAACCAGAGACCTGCAAGATTGGAAAGTACAAAGCCTACATCGATATCAGCCCACAAATTCAGCGAGAACAACATGGAGCCTATCAGCAGGATGGTGATCGTCAGGAATATGACCAGGCCAAAAAACTTGCCCAGGACAATCTCGGTAAGCGATAAAGGTGCACTGAACAGGAATGGCAGGGTTTGCTGGCGACGCTCTTCACTGATCAGGCGCATGGAAAGCAAGGGCACCGCAAACAGCATGATAAAGGAGGCAATCCCGAATACATTGCTGCCGACAAACTCGGTCACCCCTATACGCTGGTCAGGACGCATCGCGCCGGACATGGTCAGGAAATATTGGTCTATCCCCATCAGGAAAAATGTAGCAAAGACAAACTGGAGCAGAGCCAGGATCACCCAGCCCATGGGCGAGGAAAACAGCCCCTTCAGTTCTTTTCTGGCGATATTAATGATCATGAATGAATCACCCTCTTGGGAACACTACGCCTATCAGGCAGCAGATGGTTCCTGGAATGTTAATTGGACGAAAACTTCTTCAAGGCTGGTTTGATCAGGGTTGATCTGGAACAGGCCCCAGTTTTGGCTGACCGCTGCTTGCACCAAAGCCTCGGCAGGCACATGGCCAGGTGTGTGATGCACACGCAGGAAACCACCTTCCACCGTATCCACACTTTCCACACCGGGAATGGCAAGTAACGCCTCGGTAGCAGGTGGGTGATGCAGGCCTAGTAGCAAGCGGTTGCCGTGACGTTGCTCCTTGAGCACATCAATCGAACCGTTAAATACCAGGGAACCCTTGTGGATGATTTGCACACGATCACAGACCATTTCAACTTCTGGCAGGATGTGGGTAGAAAGAATAACGCTATGTTCCCCGCCCAGCTCTTTGATCAGGGCGCGGATATCACGAATCTGGATGGGATCCAGCCCGACTGTGGGTTCATCCAGGATCACGACCATGGGGTTGTGGATAATGGCTTGGGCAATCCCCACACGCTGCTGATAACCCTTGGACAGGTTCTCAATCAGGCGCTTGCCCATTTCAGTGAGACCACACCGCTGCTTGGCAACATCCACCGCCTTTTTGATGTGACCACGGCTGACGCGATGCAGACGTGCGGCAATCGTGAGAAATTCATCAACAGTCAATTCACGGTAAAGCGGTGGCTGTTCGGGCAGATACCCAATCAATGCCTTGGCATCCTTGGGTTTCTCTATCATGTCGATGCCGCAAATTTTCACAGAGCCATTGCTGGGTGCCAAATTACCGGTCAACATTTTCATTGTGGTCGACTTACCGGCACCATTTGGCCCCAGAAAGCCCAGCACCTCACCCTTATTCAGCGAAAAACTTACATCGCTGACTGCTGCACGACCGCCATATTTGCGGGTTAAATCTGATGCCTCTACGGTAATAGTCGTCATAAATTCTATGGGATATCCGGTTTACAGGGGTGCTAAGTTAAAAAAACGCCTGACAACTGTCAAGCGCGATGTATTTTAATCCAAGGTGGTCGCCGGGAATATATTGATGATAACGCTATTGAAAGATCATATTTAAAACGGCTATAGTCGAACTTCATTATGGATGAACTTGCATCTAGTGTCACGGACTAAGCATAGAGATGCAAAATCCTGCAAAGGTTTCATGAATGCTGTTGAAACCGGGGCAGCCAAACCTCATATTTGACATCATCAATCTAGCAATGAGACCTCTTATAAAATGCCTATCAGCAAAATTATTAAAATAGCCGTCGCTTCTGCGGTAATGACACTAGGCATGAACCATGCAGCATTTGCCGCTACCCAGAGCACCATCAGCCCCTCCGACCAGCCAGCGCTGACCGGAGAGTTCGTCTATAAATATCTGATCGGTGAGATTGCCGGGCAACGGGGCCAGTATGACCTGGCGAGCGCCGTCTTTCTTGATCTGGCAAAAGGCAGCAAAGACTCTCGCCTGGCAGAACGCGCGGCCAAGACTGCCGTCATCGGCAATGATGGCAGGACTGCGATTGAAGCCGCCAATCTGTGGTCTCAGCTAGATCCTGAATCAACCGAGGCTCACCAGGCCCTGACCCAGATGCTGATTAACACGGGCAAACTTTCTGAAGCCAAGCCGCACTTGCAGAAGCTGTTGGCTAATGAAGAAGCAAGGCCCAGCGGCTTTATGTTCCTCAACAGCCTGCTTTCACGCCAACCTGACAAGGCAGCAGTACTGACGCTGGTTCAGGATTTGGCCAAAAACTACCCGGAACTGCCCGAAGCCCACTTTTCTATTGCACACGCGGCATGGAACGCAGGCAATGTTCAACTGGCATTGAGCGAACTCAATACCGCCAGCAAATTACGTCCAGGCTGGGAAATGGCTGCCCTGATGCAAGGGCAAGTATTGCTTGGTCAATCCCCAGACCAGGCTGTCACCTTTTATCGCGACTTCCTGCAAAAACACGGCGACGCCAATGAAATACGCCTGGCCATGGCCCGCATCCTGGCAGGTCAAAAGAAGTTTGACGAAGCAAAGTCCGAATTCATCAAGCTGATCCAGGCCTCCAACGGCAATCCGGAAATTCTGGTCGTCGTTGGCCTGCTGTCACTACAGGCAGGAGAGCTGGCTGAAGCTGAGCAATACCTGACACAGGCACTGGAAAAAGATTTCAAGGATAAAGATCAGGTCTATCTATACCTGGGACAGATTGCGGAAAAGAAACGCAATGACGATGAAGCCGTCAGTTGGTATAGCAAAGTAGCCCCCGGTGAAGTGCGCTATGTGGATGCCCAACTTGGTGTGGCCAATGTGATTGCGCGCAAGCAAGGCATCGATGCCGCCATTAACTCACTCGAAAACCTCAAAGGCCTGTCAGATGCTCAACGCGCCGCCGTGGTCCACGCCCAGGCCAATGTACTGACACAGGCCAAACGCTATCAGGAAGCATTTAGCCGGCTGGAAAATGCGATTAACACATTGCCGAACAGCCCAGAGTTGATCTATGACTATGCGATGGCGGCTGAGCGCGTGCAGAAGCTCGATGTGATGGAGCGGGAATTACGCAAACTGATCAAGCTGCAACCGGAATTCTCTCAAGCCTACAATGCGCTCGGCTACTCGCTAGCAGACCGCAATATCAAGCTGGAAGAAGCCAAGGCACTGGTAGAAAAAGCCCATGCATTAAGTCCGGACGACCACTACATCCTTGACAGCGTGGGCTGGGTCTACTATCGCCTGGGCAAGCTGGATACAGCATTGGAATATCTACGCCGGGCCTATTCGCAGCAAAGCGACCCAGAAATAGCGGCTCACCTGGGTGAAGTATTGTGGGCCCAGGGCAAGCGTGACGAAGCAGTGAAAACCTGGGAAGCAGCTCTGGCACAGTTTCCTGAGAACGAAATATTGCTAAGCACCAATAGAAAATTCAATCGCTAGTATGTCGTTTATACGCCGCTGGCTGGCCAGCCTTGCTGTTTTGTCGTTGGCTGGCTGCGCCAGCCTCTCCAGCACTCCGTCATTGCCGCCTAGTACGCCCGAGGTTCACCAGCAACACCTGGACAGCGTTGCCCGTATCCAGGAATTCAATCTTCAGGGACGTATTGGGGTACAAACGGCGGCAAAAGGATTCTCCGGATCGACACAATGGCGACATGCGGTGAATAACGACACTATCACCCTGTTCTCACCTCTGGGCAGCCAGGTTGCTGCCATCACCCGTACTCCTGACGGTGTGACCCTCAAAACGAGTGGCAACAAGACTTATCAGGCCTCAGATGCAGAAACTCTGACCGAGCAGAATCTGGGCTGGCGCCTGCCCATGACCGGACTTGCTGACTGGACATTGGGACGCCCAAGTCATACAGCGATTGCATCATCCACCTGGGACGAACAAGGGCGCCTGGTTAAACTGAAGCAAGATGGCTGGGAGATAGAATATGGGCAATATGTACTGGCAGAAGGTTACCAGTTGCCTAGCAGAATTACATTGCGCAATACCCAGCTTACACTCAAGCTCATTGTCCAGCAGTGGCATTCATTGAATCAATAGCAGAATTAATAGCACAAAAAGATTTACTCCTTTATGCAAGATTTCACGCCATTCCCGGCACCCGCAAAAATCAATCTATTCCTGCATATTACCGGCAGACGCAATGACGGATACCATTTACTGCAAAGCGTATTTCGCCTGCTCGACTTTGGTGACACCGTTCATATCAGGCCACGCAATGACGGACTAATCCAACGCACACAGGACATCCCTGGCGTGCCGGAAGCGCAAGACCTCTGTATCCGTGCGGCAACACTGTTACAGCAACATACCAACAGCAAGCTGGGGGCGGATATTTTTGTCACCAAACGCACCCCTATGGGTGGTGGCCTGGGTGGCGGCAGTTCGGATGCCGCGACTGTATTATTAGCACTCAATCGCGTATGGCATCTCAATCTTAGCCGCCAGGAGCTCATCTCACTCGGCCTCCAATTGGGGGCGGATGTGCCTTTTTTTATTTTTGGTAAAAATGCCTGGGTAGAGGGAATAGGCGAAAAATTACAGTCAATTCAATTACCTCCTGCGCACTACCTGGTACTCACTCCGCAAGTGCATATCTCGACAGCAGAAATTTTTGCATCAGGGGAATTGACAAGGAATACGAATCCCACGACAATAGCGGCCTTTCTGAGGGACTTGGTTCACAACGATCTCGAAACTGTGGTTTGTCAGCAATATCCCGCTGTTGCAAGCTGCCTGGAATGGCTAACGCAATTCTCGCAGGCTCGCATGAGTGGTTCTGGCGCCTCAGTGTTCGTGGAAATGGAGAGCCAGGAAAACGCAGAAGCTGTGTTAGCAAGAGTCATTGAAAAGCGTGAATTGCAAGCGATTGCAGGGTGCGAAATTTCAGGATTCTATGCAAAAGGTTTGGATCAACACCCGTTACACAGCTTTGCCATCTGAGGAAACCGATCAATTGGGGAGTCGCCAAGCTGGTTAAGGCACCGGATTTTGATTCCGGCATGCGAAGGTTCGAATCCTTCTTCCCCAGCCAGAATAAAAGCGTGTAACTTAAAAAATTACACGCTTTTATTTTTTGTACGCGATTTATTAAACAAAAGGATTCCACTGTGGCCCGCGGCGACATGATGGTATTTACCGGCAACGCAAACCGTACGCTTGCCGAAGAAGTAGTGAACCACCTGGGCATAGAACTGGGGCGCGCGACCGTTGATCGCTTCAGTGATGGAGAGGTCATGGTTGAGCTGCTGGACAATGTCCGCGGCAAGGATGTATTCATCCTGCAATCGACCTGTATGCCTACCAATGACAACCTGATGGAAGTCATGGTCATGGTGGACGCTTTGCGTCGATCCTCTGCTGGCCGGATTACAGCGGCAATTCCTTATTTTGGCTATGCTCGCCAGGACAGGCGTCCACGTTCTGCCCGCGTAGCGATTACAGCCAAGGTCATTGCCAACATGCTCACCAGCGTCGGTGTTAACCGCCTGCTGACCATGGACTTGCACTCAGACCAGATTCAGGGATTTTTCGACATTCCTGTCGACAATATCTACGCCACCCCTATCCTGCTGGATGATTTATTGAAACAACAGCATGAAAACCTGGTGGTGGTATCACCTGACGTTGGCGGTGTGGTGCGTGCCCGTGCGGCCGCCAAGCAACTCAACGTCGACCTGGCGATTATCGACAAGCGCCGTCCCAAGCCCAATGTGGCCAAGGTGATGAATATCATCGGTGATGTAAACGACCGCACCTGCGTATTGATGGATGACATGGTGGATACCGCCAACACGCTGTGTGAGGCTGCCGTTGCCCTTAAACAGCAAGGGGCACGCAAAGTCATCGCATACTGTACTCACCCCGTGCTATCCGGCGAGGCAGTATCAAGAATTACCAATTCCGAGCTGGATGAATTGGTGGTGACTAACACCATTCCTCTGCGCTCAAATGCATTATCGTCTTCAAAGATTCGCTTGCTGAGCACTGCGGAGCTGTTTGCGGAAACCATACGCCGCATCAGTAATGAAGACTCTGTAAGCTCAATGTTTGCAGAATAAGTTTCGGTCGATGCGGATGCATCGACCTTATTCTGTTATCTGGTCGCGGATAACAGGCAACCCAGAGCTTTAGGGCTCTTTTTAGGAGTAGTAAAATGGCTATTGTAATCAAAGCAACCACGCGCGAAGGCAAAGGTACGGGTGCGAGCCGCCGTCTCCGTCGCGCTGGTAATGTTCCAGGCGTAGTATACGGTGGTGAAAAAGAAGCAGTAAGCATCGAGTTCAACCACAAGGAGCTGTTCCTTGAGTTCCGTCACGAAGCTTTCCACGCTTCTATCCTGACACTGGATATCGGTGGCAAGAAAGAACAAGTACTGCTGCGTGACTATCAACTGCACCCAGTTCGCAACACAATTCAGCACATTGACTTCCAACGCGTTAGCGCATCCGAGAAGATTCACGTGAAGGTGCCTTTGCACTTCATCAACAATGACATCGCTCCAGGCGTGAAGCTGGGTGGCGGCATTGTGGCTCACATCCTGACAGAAGCTGATGTAAGCTGCCTGCCTAAGGATCTGCCAGAATTCATCGAAGTTGACCTGGCAAACCTGGAAGCTGGTCACTCAGTCCACCTGTCTGAAATCAAGCTGCCTAAGGGCGTTGAGTTCGTACAACTGGCGCATGAAAATGATGCTGCTGTTGCTTCGATCGCCAAGCCTCGTGGTGGTGCAGCAGCTGATGATGAAGCTGCTGAAGGTGGCGAAGCAGCAGAGTAATCTCGCTGCTTGATGCTTAAACGCGCGTCTCGGGCAACCGGGACGCGCGTATTCATTTAAAGAACAGCATATTTATGACCGGTATCAAGCTTTTTGTAGGCCTGGGTAACCCTGGTGACCGATATGAAGACACCCGCCACAATGCTGGCTTTTGGTGGATAGACCAAGTATGTGCAGAAACTTCCAGCAAGACTAGCCTGGAAACCAAATTTTTCGGCCACAGTGGCCGACTCAATCATGGCCAGGAAGCATGGTTGCTGAAACCTACAACATTCATGAATGCAAGTGGCCGCTCAGTGGCTGCCCTTGCCCGCTTTTACAAAATCCCTGTTGAATCCATCCTGGTGATCCATGATGAACTGGACTTGCCTCCGGGCACAGCGCGCCTGAAAAAAGGCGGCGGCCATGGCGGAC
Source organism: Methylobacillus gramineus (assembly GCF_020532675.1). Classification (GTDB taxonomy): domain Bacteria; phylum Pseudomonadota; class Gammaproteobacteria; order Burkholderiales; family Methylophilaceae; genus Methylobacillus; species Methylobacillus gramineus. The sequence continues at coordinate 1,555,741 of NZ_JAJAVE010000001.1, forward strand.
ACAACGGCCTAAAAGATATTGCAGCATGCCTGGGAACCAATGATTTCTGGCGGCTGCGTCTGGGGATAGGCCATCCTGGGGATAGGCATGAGGTCGTGAATTTTGTGTTAAAAGCCCCCTTACGTGAAGAAATGCAGCAGATTGAATACGCCATGGATGACAGCACCCGTGCATTGCCATTGCTGCTGGATGGCAAGTTTGAGGAAGCCATGCTCAAACTGCACACCAAACCAAAACAGAATTAATCCTTAACTCCGGAACAGGCAAATCATTATGAAATGCGGCATTGTTGGCCTACCTAACGTAGGCAAGTCTACCCTCTTCAACGCGATTACCCGCGCAGGCATTGAAGCCGCCAATTATCCGTTCTGTACCATAGAACCCAACGTTGGTATCGTTGAAGTGCCTGATCCGCGCCTCAAACCTCTGATTGAGATCGTCAACCCGCAGAAAATTCAGCCTGCCATTGTCGAGTTTGTCGATATCGCAGGCCTGGTTGCCGGTGCCTCTAAAGGCGAAGGCCTGGGCAACAAGTTCTTGGCCAATATTCGTGAAACCGATGCAATTGCCCATGTGGTGCGCTGCTTTGAGGATGGCAACATTATTCACGTGGCAGGCAAGATCGACCCACTGGACGATGTCATCACCATCAATACCGAACTGGCCCTGGCGGATATGGAAACCGTTGAAAAGACGTTCCAGCGCGAGCAGAAAAAAGCCAAATCCGGTGACAAGGAAGCCATCGCCTTATGCAGCGTACTGGAAAAGGTGCAAAAACACCTGGACCAGGGCAATGCCGTGCGCACCCTGGGCCTGGATGAAGACCAGCTGAAGTTGATCAAGCCGCTATGCCTGATCACGGTCAAGCCTGTCATGTATCTGGCCAACGTCGATGAAGGCGGGTTTGAAAATAATCCGCTACTGGACAAAATCGTTGCGCTGGGCAAAAAAGAAGGTGCTCCAGTAGTGTCGATCTGCGCCAAGATTGAAAGCGAGATTTCTGATCTGGAAGATGAAGACAAGGCCATGTTCCTCTCAGAACTTGGCCTGGAAGAACCCGGACTGGATCGCGTCATCCGCGCAGCCTATGACTTGCTGGGCCTTCAAACCTACTTCACGGCTGGCGTAAAGGAAGTACGTGCCTGGACCGTGCGCAAAGGCTCAACAGCACCCCAGGCAGCGGGTGTGATCCATACTGATTTTGAACGTGGCTTTATCCGAGCTGAAGTCATTGCCTATGATGAGTACGTCAAGAACAAGGGCGAAAAAGGATCTCAGGAAGCCGGGAAAATGCGTCTGGAAGGTAAGGAATACATTGTTCAGGATGGTGATGTCATGCATTTCAGATTTAATGTATAAACAAGCTGTGTAGTCACAGTACGCTAAACAAGCCCTGCTAACGCGGGGCTTTTTATTTGGCGGCATCCTCGCTTTTTCACTAGAATGACACATGACACCAGAATTAGGTCTAGCAACGCCTGGATTAAAAATAACTATTCACTCTGGGCTTGCTTCAAGATCACGCCGCTTACGGATTTCTTCCATAATTTCATCTGTGCTCCACGCACCTTGCAGGAAATCCATCACGAATTTCTCTTCATCCCGACTCAAAGGATCCAGGCCACTTTGCTGCAAACGTAGTTTGAACTGGTTGAGATTGAGTATATTGCCGTCGGCTGCAAAACTCATGATTGCTCCTTGTATAGGCAATGGCTCTCAGCGACTTAACTTCACTCTAGCCATTAAGGGTTAACGCGAATCACACTGATCTGGCCATCCGCTTCCAACCGCATCTCCTTTACATCGCCCAGACCACTCAAGCCCTCTTCCCGTAACTTGGCCATGAGCTCTTCCTTGGTAATCCACTCACGGCGCACGTTATGCCACTGAATCTTGCCATTCTTGACCAGCAACATGGTGGGCGCTTCTGTAAACCGCCTGATGGCAGGAAGCCGATAACTCAGGTAGTCAAAAACCAGGTTCCACACCAGCAAAGTCAGCACCAGCAATACCCCATCTGCGATGGTTTTAGCATCGGCACTCATGGCATTTTGTGAAGCATCCGCCACGATCACCACAAACAGGAAATCGCCTATACCAAGATTGCCGACATCGCGGCGTAACACAAAACGGAAAATGAGAAACAAAAACCAGAACATAATGGAACCACGCAGTATGATTTCCCAAGGGGATACGCTAAAGCTGAAAAGCTCCATTACTTGTCATCCATTTTAGTCAAACCATTCATAGATCTGATTCTAAGCAATCATGCTGGCGCAACATGTAGGCCTTTTGCGGCATTGAATGTAGGAAACAACCTAGCTTGGCGATTTATGCAAGGTCAATACTACGGCGGCCAGGCGATCCGCCTGAATGTAGGCAGGGCTGCGCAGCTCTTCGCCAAAAATATCTGGATCCATTTCCTGATATTCGTATTGCAGAGCACTGCCACGCAACATGGACTGTAGCTCTTGGAGAAAAATATCTTTCCCATTGACGATCGCAACACCGGTATACAACAGCAAAGTACCGCCAGCAGCAAGTCTCTCCTTGGCAGTTTGCACAATCTGCAGGGATAAATCAGCCCCCAATACGCCACCGCCATGCCGATAAGCACGCTCCGAGGCATCCACAAGATAAGGAGGATTGGCGATGATCAAGTCAAATTCCCCCTCCAGAGCCTGCAGCAGATTGCTATGCTGCCAGTGCAGGTTAAGCAGATCACTGGCCGTACCATTGGCAGAGGCGATAACCAACGCCTGGTGATTGATGTCCACGCCATAGACCTGGGCTTGAGGCAATTGGGCGGCAAGCAGAATAGCACCAACCCCACTGCCACATCCTATATCGACTGCCCGTCGCACATGAGGCTGATGCAGCGCCAGATATTGCGTTATCGCCCGGGAAAAACGGTAGGTATCGGGACCAAAAAATATTGCATCACTTTCACTGGTGGGAAAAGCTGAATGCAGGAACAACCTCCCCGAGAGGCTGGAAACACGCAAGCGGCTATGCCACACAGTGCCATCGAAACTTAATGCCGTGGCCTGCTTGAGCAAGGCAAACAACTCATAGCCTGCAACATCCGCTGTGAAAGGCCGGCTCCATCCCAGAATATCTGCCACATTTTTAGCCAATTCGTTGCCAGGACGACTATTTACCAGGGCGTGACTGGTCGGACTAATGGTTGTGAACTGGTAGGCCTGCTGTTGCAGCAACCTGAGAATAGCCACAAAGGCTGTCGCCTCTTGAGTTGATGTATGGGGCGATGTGTGGGATAGAGTCATAGGTTTTCCTTGAACACATTATTTCCAATGTCCGGGTTTCCACAGATGAGGCAATTAACCGACATTAACAGAATGAGATTGGTTTGACTGTCGTCTCAGTCTTACAACAGATTAATCCTGAGACTGATAACTGGCGCAGATACAAGGACAGAAAATGAATCATTAAAACGCTCCTTGATGACAGGAACTTACGCTTATGTTTAATCCTTCTATTGCCTATCCAATGCAGAATACAGCCAAGGCCTGGATGATGCCACGTGAGCTTTATTTCAGCTTGCTGCGCAACCCTGGAGTCATCAGCAATCGCGCCAGTGCCCTGACATTTTTGCAACAACAGCTGGAGGAATGTGCGACTAAGGATGTCTCGATGCCGGATGAAATAAATAAACTGGAAGACTGGATTGTAGAAAGCAGCAAGGAAGTAGGTCATCAATACCAGCAATACTTGCAGTTGCGCAAGGAAGGTGCACCACGCCAATATTTCAATAGCAAAGCCCATGCGCTTAACTTCATCAAATCGGTGGCCCCAACCAAAATGGTCGATGGTGCATGGCTGTATGGCCTGGTCAAACATTGGAACGACAGTAGTTTCAGTGATTTACTCGATATTTACCTGGAGGAGCTGGGTAATGGAGAAGAGGAAAATAACCATGTCGCAATTTATCGGAAATTGATACGCACCCATGGATGCGAGCAATGGGAAACGCTGGATGACCGCTATTTTATTCAGGGGGCTATCCAACTAGCCTTGGCAAGTCATGCAGACCAGTTCTTGCCAGAGATCATCGGTTTTAATCTGGCCTATGAACAACTACCGTTGCATTTGTTGATTACGGCAGCTGAGCTCAATGAGCTCAATATAGATCCCTATTATTTCACCCTGCACATCACCATAGACAATGCACTATCCGGCCATGCACTGAAAGCAGTCAAGGCAGTACGCGAGATCGCATCCACATTCAGCGACCAGCGTGAATTTATGCGGCGTTTGCGCAATGGCGCCAGGCTCAGCAATGGTGGTCTGGGATCGCTGGAGATCATCCATACGTTTAACCTTGAACAAGAGCTATTGCAAATCTTCCGTGAGAAAGCGAGTGTGGGGCAATTCATGCACCATAGCCATTGCCGTATCGGCGGTCAGACCCTGCAAGAATGGCTGTCCAGTCCCCATGAGATGCCCGCGCTATTGCAGTCATTGCAGGATCACGGCTGGATTACGCGCCATCAGGATCCTCAGTCCTCGCGCTTCTGTAAGCTGGTGGATGGTCATCAAGGCCTGATGTTTGGTGTATTCACCGCTTATGAGAAACAGGTACTGTATGACTGGATAGCCGGAGATTATCTCGAGCAACTGCCTAAAAGAGAGCGGCTGGGAGAATCATGGCGAGTGCGAAAAAGACAAATGCACGCCGAGTGTCATTCTGTGAACAATCCTGCCGAAGCTTCCAACATCATTCCGTTGGCCAGATCCAGCACCACGGCCCCCAGCAATGAGCAAATCCTCTTCAATCAGCAAGTAAGATCCATTACCGACAAAGAGGTATTGATGCGCTTATTGGCTGCCTGGATATCGCCCGCCATGCATCACTACCCTACAGGACTGGCAGCGACGCGGATGTTTAAAGCAGAATGGATGAACTAAACACAGCTTATTGCGGCTTCGTTACCCTGTATTGATGACCTGAACCTATATCGCCTGCCCATCATGCGACGCAGTTATCTGCCAGGCAGGACTGACTGTCCCAAACTCTCCTACACATAAATAAGGAGACTCCGATTCCGGCAATCCGCCCAGATATGCATGATTGAGATATTTCTTAATCTCAAGCTTGGAGGGTTTATGCCTCAATCTACTTCTGGTAAATACCTTAATTTTCTCGCGCTACTGCTAGTCGTTACGCCTATGTTACTGTCTGATCTGTTAGCCGCAGAAAAGCTTTCCTCCAAGGATAATAGCTACCTCAAAGATATGGCGGGGCTCAATCTCCTGCAGGTTGAAGCAAGCGAATTGGCAGCGGTGAAATCAAGCAATGACAAGGTAAAAGCATTTGCACGGCAATTGATCAAAGAGCGCCATGAGCTTACGCAACAGCTCAAAGCCTTCGCAGATAAAAAGCAAACCAATCTCCCTGATGAGCCCTCACTGATTCAGAAAGCCCGCTATAGGGTGTTATCGGCCAAGGATGGTGCTGAGTTTGACCAGGCCTATGCAAAAACCATGGGCGTCAAAGTCCAGCAAGATACCGTGCACTTGTTCAGCAAAGCCGCATCCCGCGCAGAAGATCCAGATCTTAAGCGCTTTGCCTTGCAACACCTGCCCGCACTCGAAAACCACCTGCAACAAGCCAGGGAGCTGCGCGATCATTTTGCCGCAACAAAATAAAATCTCAGACGCCAAAATTGGTGAGTTGCTTCCTGCATGGCAAGCGCAGGCACTGCCACGACCCAAATCACCAACAAGATTCCTTAGGTGAATCCGTCATATCATCTGACAGCTTTATAAGACATCGGCTTATAAACCCGCTACCAGCGCTCTTGAATAATGAAGACACTTCCCCCCGGCGATGGATGGAGAATTAGTCACCTCGCCAACTTTTCTTAATCTTCGAAATGGAGGAGCATGATGGTACAAACACAATCTTCATCACCGCGCGGATTCGCAGCCATGAGCGCAGAGAAACAGCGCAAAATTGCCAGTATGGGTGGCAAGGCTGCTCATGCAAAAGGTACAGCTCACGAGTTTGATTCCAAATCGGCCAGGATTGCTGGCAAAAAAGGTGGGCAAGCCGCTCATGCAAAGGGCACCGCCCATGTATTCAACTCGCAAGAGGCCCGGCTAGCCGGGCTGAAAAGCAGCAAGCGTTAGGCATCATTTACTGATGAGCGCACCAAAACAAATAGGCTGAGAATCTCAGCCTGTTTGTTTTGGTGCCTTCCTTGTCAGTTAGGATAGCTATTCAGCCCCAATCAACAATGCATCTGTCACCACCACTGCCCCAGCGGGCTGCTATTGATAATGATCATGCCTATCCCCACAAAAACCAACAGGTCTTTGAAATACTTGCCAGCATGGGTTGCGATTATGGCCAGGAGTATTTCATGAGCAAACCCATACCCGCCGATGGCCTCCCTACATGGCTAGCAAAATGAAATGAGAGAAAAAATTAAGCAATAAAGCACTTTCAGCTTTGACATTAGCGCGATGAGAAAATAGAATAGCGGGCTTGGTTAAAACCATCAGTTTTTTGGTGATGTAGCTCAGCTGGTTAGAGCACAGGATTCATAATCCTGGGGTCGAGGGTTCAAGTCCCCCCATCACCACCAACACATACTCCAGGTCTTTGGAAACAAGGACTTGGAGTAAATTCAATAGGTTACATACTGTTTTTCCCCATGGGTGTTACACTTGGAGCAAGGAAGAAACGATGTGTAACTATCTAACAAAGCGTGGCAGCACTTACTATTTTCGCCGTAAAGTGCCTAATGATCTTATTGAGCTTCTCAATAAACGCGAGATCACCCTCTCACTTAAGACCAAAAATCGTCAAGAAGCAATAAATGCTAGCCATCAACATAGTGTTGATACTGACAATCTTTTTGAAAGTGCTCGCTCACAGAATAATCAGCGACCTGATTCCAATACAGTAATAGCTACCGCCCCCTCCCCAAGCTCTCTCCATTCTATCGGCGCTCAAATTGCATCCAGGGGAGAAATAAATGCATTGATTCACTATTACATCAATGCTTACCGGAATAAACGTGCACAGAAAAATCCTGATGAGAGCGTTAAATACACTCAAGGGCTTAGAAGAACCCGTGAAGAAGCCTTGTTATTCGCTACCAAGGGCGAGTATTCCGATGAAAATCCGCCTTATTCAATTACACAAGCTGAGGCGATTATTCATGCAATCAATTACACGCTGGATCATACCCCACCCCCATACTTTCCACCCCCTGTAAATCATCAAGCGGCGGTTATGGCCCCCATACCTAAACCGGACGTACAACGCATAAATATTATTAGCGTGGTTGAAAAATGGCATGCTGAGCGTCAACCTAATGATCGCACCTATACTCATACAAAACGAATTGTTCAGAAATTCTGCCAGATTACTGAAAAAACCTTTGTGGATAGCTTTACTAAGTCTGACATTGTGAAGTTTAAGGATGCCCTGATTCACGAAGGATCAAGCATTTCTAATACAAATAATTACTTGTCACTTCTCAACACAATACTGAATTTTAGCTTTCATCAAGCCTACATTAATAGTAATCCCGCCACTGGTGTAAGAGTTAAAGGAACCAACTCAGCAAAGGCCGCTCGTCTTCCATTTGATAATGCCTCTCTCAAGAAAATTTTCAGCTCCCCGGTTTACTCTAATAATTACCGTCCAGCTGGTGGCAAAGGCGAGGCTTCATATTGGCTACCTCTCTTAGCTCTTTATACAGGGGCAAGACTCGAAGAGCTATGCCAATTGAGAACAAATGATATTTATGAGGAAGATTATCTTGATATGGGGCAAACCAAAACCACATGGGTAATTCACATAACGGATGAGGGAGAAGGCCAGCATCTCAAGAACAAGAACAGTAAGCGTAAAGTACCTGTTCATCAAGACCTATTAGATTTAGGACTAATTAATTTTGTTAACAACCAAGCCAATGGATATATATTTCATGAGCTTAAACCAACAAAAGTATATGCTCAAAGAGGTGGAAACTGGTCTAAATGGTTTAGTCGCTATTTAAGAGAAACTATTGGAATTAAGGATACCAAGCTGGTATTCCATAGCTTTAGACATACGTTTAAACACCTAGCCAGACTTTCAGGAGTTCCGACTGAAGTCCACCATGCTATAACTGGACACACTATGGGGAATGTTGGTGATAACTATGGAGATATATATTACCCTTTAGCTCCATTAGTAGCCGCAATGAATTCTTACAATATTAAATCTACTATTATGTAGTTAACAATTACTCAAGAATGTAGGGATATTTATACAACTCTTATACTAAATATTTCCCTATAGAATTATTGCTCCCCTTCTATAAGAAGCAATGCATTTATTATATTTACTACAAATTATTACTGCTCACTTAATATAAACAATTAAACTCAATATTTTATCAGCAATAGAATAAGTATTAAGAAGAGTATTAAGAAGAGTATTAAGAAGAGTATTAAGAAGAGTATTAAGAAGAGTATTAAGAAGAGTATTAAGAAGAGTATTAAGAAGAGTATTAAGAAGAGTATTAAGAAGAGTATTAAGAAGAGTATTAAGAAGAGTATTAAGAAGAGTATTAAGAAGAGTATTAAGTAGAGTATTAAGTAGAGTATTAAGTAGAGTATTAAGTAGAGTATTAAGTAGAGTATTAAGTAGAGTATTAAGTAGAGTATTAAGTAGAGTATTAAGTAGAGTATTAAGTAGAGTATTAAGTAGAGTATTAAGTAGAGTATTAAGTAGAGTATTAAGTAGAGTATTAAGTAGAGTATTAAGTAGAGTATTAAGTAGAGTATTAAGTAGAGTATTAAGTAGAGGTTTATCGGGATATGTATTCTTACACACACCTTTACACATCAAAAATTTCAGCCACTCCCCATGCACATTACCACTCTAAAACACCCACCAGAAGCCCAAGGTTAGTTTTATTTCCTCAAGCGATGTCTGGGATGCATTTAAAATTAAAATCGATTAAAGCTCTTTAAATCACTCCCGGCTTGCGGATAATAAATAATTTAATCACATCGGTACTAGCACATCTGGGGGGCCTCTCACTCAAGGGTATATGCCTAATGCAAAGCTGACTTCCTTGTGAAGCCAAGCATTATGGGTCTTGGTTATTTAAATTTTACTCAAACTCACCCGTGTTGATGTTTGATTGGAGTGCTCGTTGCGCTCGCTGTATCGATCCACCAGCAATGGGGAAATATCTCGGGTAAGGAGAGTAAATTTAACCAGCTCTTCCATCACGTCCACCACCCGATCGTAAAGGCTGGATGGTTTCATCCGACCCTCCTCATCAAACTCCTGAAAAGCCTTGGGAACTGAGGATTGGTTGGGGATAGTGATCATGCGCATCCACCTGCCCAGTATACGCATCTGGTTCACAGCATTGAAGGATTGTGAGCCGCCAGAAACTTCCATGACCGCCAGCGTCTTGCCCTGGGTTGGCCGAACAGCTCCCATCGATAGGGGCATCCAGTCGATTTGAGCTTTCATGATGCCAGTCATTGCGCCGTGCCGTTCTGGTGAGCACCACACCATCCCTTCCGCCCACACTGTCAAAGCGCGCAGTTCCTCTACCTTGGGGTGGGTTTCAGGAGCATCGTCTGGCAAGGGTAATCCGTGTGGATCAAATATCCTGACTTCACATCCCAGCGCTTCTAGCAGTCGTGTAGCTTCCAGAGTCAGCAACTTACTATAAGAGCGTTCTCGTAGAGAGCCATACAGCATGAGGATACGTGGTGGATGAGTTGAGGGGGTATATTGGGTTAGTTGCTCAATAGTAGCCTTGTTGAACAACGATACTTTCACATTGGGTAAATTGATGCGTTTGGAATCCATCCCAATCATTTCCTTCATTAACGGCGCAGATACCATGCCTTGCTATTGTTCACGATGTAGACCACCGCAAGCATCGCAGGTACTTCAATCAATACTCCCACTACCGTTGCCAATGCAGCCCCGGAATGAAAACCGAACAGACTAATGGCCGTGGCAACCGCCAGCTCAAAGAAGTTACTGGCTCCGATCAAGGCTGAGGGGCCTGCAATATTGTGTTGCTCCCCCACTTGACGATTAAGCCAATAAGACAGGCCTGAATTAAAAAATACCTGGATCAGGATAGGTACAGCTAATAAGGCAATGACCATAGGCTGCTCTATGATGGCATGTCCCTGAAAGCCAAATAGCAGCACAAGAGTCAGCAGTAATGCAGCAATAGACCAATGTCCAATTCCATGCATGACTTGATCATAGCGAGCCTGGCCTTGGCGCATTAATATTTTACGCAGCACTTGAGCCAAGATCACCGGAATCACGATATACAACACGACCGAGGTAGTTAGTGTTGCCCATGGGACGGTAATTGCAGAAATACCTAGTAGCAGTCCCACCAGTGGCGCAAAGGCGAAAATCATGATGCTGTCATTCAGGGCCACCTGAGACAAGGTAAATAATGGATCACCATTAGTTAGGCGACTCCAAACAAATACCATGGCAGTACAGGGTGCTGCCGCCAAAAGTATCAATCCGGCAATGTAACTGTCCAGTTGATCAGCTGGCAGAAAATCGGCAAAAAGATGGCGAATGAATACCCAGGCTAGAAACGCCATGGAAAAAGGTTTCACCACCCAGTTAATAAATAGGGTAATCCCAATACCTTTTACATGCTGGCGTATTTGCCCTAATACTGAGAAATCTACCTTGGCCAGCATTGGGATGATCATGATCCAGATCAGGAAACCAACCGGCAAATTAACTTGGGCAAGTTCTAGCCGAGCTATGGCCTGGAATGCTCCTGGGAACCATTGCCCCAAGACCACACCAACCAAAATGCATAAGGCCACCCATACAGTGAGATACCGCTCAAATACACTCATTTGATGCCATCCAGCTCACGCTTGATGCTGGGGATATCCATGGACTCTAGAGGCAGGCAAACGAAACGCTCAACACACCCCTGAATCTGACCGCGGATCAGCGCGAAAGCTGCACGCTTGTCCTCATCACCACCCTGCACAGCTGCGGGGTCTTCAAAGCCCCAATGCCCTGAAATAGGCGTGCCAGGCCAAATTGGACATACTTCGCCAGCAGCGTTATCACACACCGTAATCACAATATCCATCTTGGGAGCATCTGGTGTAGCAAACTCATCCCAGCTCTTACTTCGCAACTCATCAGTGGGGTAGCCCAACGCAGCCACCTGCTCAGCAGCAAAAGGATTTACCTTGCCAGTTGGATGGCTGCCTGCACTGTAAGCCTTGAATTTACCTTGACCAAGCTGATTAAACAAAGCCTCGGCCATGACGCTGCGTGCAGAGTTGCCTGTGCACAGAATCAGCACATTGAATATCTTGATAGTCATTTATTAGGTACTTCACAAGGTTGGAATTGGACAGGAATACAAGGATTACCACCACAGCAGTTCTCTGTGAGGTATGCCAGAACATTGTTCATTTGCTCATAGTGGGCGGAGTAAATGACAAAGCGACTTTCGTTACGTGAAGTAACTAGACCTGCATGAGTTAGCTCTTTAAGATGAAATGACAATGATGAGGGCGCAATACCCAGCGTCTCGCTGATCTTGCCTGCAGCCAGGCCATCAGGGCCTGCCTGAACCAGTAGGCGATATACAGCGAGACGAGACTCCTGCGCGAGTGCAGCTAATGCGGAGACAATAATTTTAGATTCCATATTTCAATATTAATGGAAATATGGAAATATGGAAATATATATGTTTTAAGTTGCGTACTTAAGGCCACTAAATGCTTCATAACACCGAGAAGGTATCCTTTATTACCAGATGCAAAACTTCCCCCCCAGTAGCTACCCCTCCAACCCTAGAACCGAAATCCCATACGTCAAAGCCCTCGCTGCCACTTAAGTATGGACGCTGTTACCACTATCGACCTATTTAAGTCACATCCTTAAAGCTGAGAAAGAGTTTTCACCAGCTCCCACCCTAGGGCCTAGGAGCCAAAAGAATAATCGATTACAGCGCGATTCTATAGGCCAGACTTAAGGAGAGCCTCTAGTTCATCCAGCAGTTGAGGACGATCTTTGGCCGAAACCTTAGAAAGATTTAGATAAAGCGACTTTTCATCTTCAGAACAAATGAACCAGACAAGAGGCTTTCCTAGCACTTCTGCAAGTCTCTCTATCATAGAAAAAGGAGGAGCATGCTTCCCTGCTTCATATTGATGAATGCGTACTTTAGCCGTTGCTTCTTCTATACCAACCGCCACGCCCAAAGCCTCCAAAGATAGTCCAGCTTCAAGCCTAGCCTCTTTTAACCTATTAGCAATCTTCGTCTCTAGCTTCATCACAGGCTCTCATATCTTAAGAACCTGTTTGTACCGTTTTACAGACCTACGAGAGTTAAGTTAAACTTAACAATTTGACATTGGGAGCAAGCATCATGGGATTTATTTCTACCTTAACTAAGGTTTTCAAAGGGCACGAACCCTATGAGGATTCTTCCAATCAAAATAGTAGCTCTTTAAATAAAAAAATGATGGAGTCAGGTTTAAAGATCCTGGACATATTCATGGCACAGCAAGAGGCTCCCTTAAGCCTATACTCCTCAGAGCTTCGATTTGAAGATGAACTGCAAAGGTTACGTTATTTAAATTTCTACCTAGGGGCTGCAGACCGAATAGCAACAGGTCTCTTTAAGACCCCTCAAGAGGCCGATACCTTCTTTTTGGTAGCCACATTCCCAAGAGCCTCACAACTATATGGAAGTAAAAACGCTTTATTGTGGGTACAAGCTTATGGGAAAAATAAGCCAGGAACAGCAGAGCATGAGGCCGGTAGAGCTGGATGGGAAACTGTAGAAACATTTAGCGAGATAATGAATACCAACACCCCCCAAGCAGCAGTAAATGAGCTGAGACCTATAGCATATAAACTCTATGACGTAGTAAAGGCATAAAATAGGTACTGTTTAAATTTTATGGTCTACGGTTCAAGTCCCCAATTATCGACTTTCTAAAGAATCATGCTACACTAGACCAATACACCCGGAACAGCACACCCAATACAACCCATTGAATTCATTGGTAATGGATAGATTCCCCCCATCACCACCAAATACCTTTCCAGAGAAATCCAGGAAAGTCTAAAAACCCGCGTAACTGCGGGTTTTTTATTGCCTTTTAATCCTACACTTGTCTAAGCTCATCCATAGAAATCCGCTGGTAAGTGTTGGTGGACTTCCCACACTCTGTTAGACCCAGAATCTTTTTGATTGGACATTATTTCAAACAGAGCCTGCGCGGTGATATCAGCACCGAAGAATGGGGCTAAAAACTCCTTGCCCATATCCACTATGGCGTCATCGATCGATTTACCATGGACAATGGCCATGATTGGCCTCTTCCAATAGTTGTACGGGTCAAGGAACGATAGATCATATATCTCACGTTGCCGTTGTCATCACGGCCGGTATATAAAAGCATGGAGTTTTTCTGCCATGGGGTTGCCATTAATCTGGTGGCTTCATCATCAAATCCGAATAGGAACATTGATAGCTTCATGAGTCCATACACCATGGAGTTGGTGATGGCCAGCAGAGACTATCTGCGCTTAAGTAGTGCAAGGGAAATGAAAATGATATATGATGAACATCATGCAAAATAAATCTACTCAACGCGTAACCAAGAAACGTAAGGAAATCTCGCACGACCGCATCTTAGAGGTAGCAGCGCGTGCTATCCGTCGTAGTGGATACGACGGCACTGGCGTAGCTGACATCATGAAGGAAGCTGGCTTAACGCATGGTGGTTTCTACGCACACTTCGAATCGCGTGATACTTTGTTGGCTGAGGCTGGCGATCGCGCAGGTGCTGAGTCGGTTGCGATAGCATCGCGAATTGTTGCAGCTGCACCAGCTGGACAAGCGATACGGGCCCTGATGGAAGCCTATCTGTCAGCTGAGCACATCAACGCTATTGAGACGGGATGTCCGGTTTCGGCGCTTGGTTCGGAAATGCCACGTCAATCTCCTGAAGTACGGCGTGCTGCAACATTGCACATCAAGGAAATGATTGATTTAGTTGCGCGTCAACTTCCAGACTGGGGCCAACCACAAGCCCATGAGCAAGCCATGGCACTGCTATGCGCGCTGATTGGTACTACCATGATCGCGAGGGCAGTCGATGATCCGGCACTTTCTGAGGCGCTATGCGCAGCTACTATGAAACAATTTAACCCTGCTACCGAATAAGCGCGTCGGTAGTTTTTTTAATTTAAAATATGATAACCATCATATTAATATTGTAATGCGCTGGCCACCCAGCTTATTTTAATCCCTGAAAGGTTCTTTCTATGTCTACGTCTCTTCGAAAAATTGCTGTAATCACCGGCGCATCATCAGGAATTGGTGCCGTCTATGCTGACCGTTTTGCAAAACGCGGGTATGACCTGGTTTTAGTCGCCAGGCGTGCCGAGCGCTTAAAAGCGCTGGCAGAAACTATTTCGAAAACGCATGGCGTCAGCGTCGAGCCTTTTGTTGCAGATCTGGCCACGGATGAGGGTCAAGCCAGCGTAGCGCAGGTTCTAGCGACGAATCCAGCGGTCAGCGTATTGGTTAACAACGCCGGTAGTGCACGGCTGGCCCCCATCATTGGCAGCCCTTTGGAAGATTCCCTATCGCAAATTGCGCTGAACATCACGGCGCTAACACGCTTGACGCACGCAGCCTTACCGGGAATGAAAGCGCGCAATGAAGGCTTGATCATTAACATTGCCTCAGCTTTGTCTCTGCATTCATTACCTATCAGTTCGGTATATAGCGGCACTAAAGCCTTTGTTCTTAATTTCAGTCGTGGCCTTCAACAAGAGGTAGCTGACACCTCCGTAAAGATACAGGTCGTACTCCCTGCCGCCACGGCTACCGAGCTCTGGGATCAGTCTGGTGTACCGCTAGCCGCGCTTAATCCCGAGACAGTTATGGCAACGGACGCAATGGTGGATGCGGCGCTGATCGCTCTCGACAAGGGGGAAAGCATCACGTTGCCTTCGGTAGCAGATGCAGAGTTAATTGAGCGCTTTGAAACCGCGCGCGCTGCGCTCTTTGCCAGCACGAATACCGGCAAGGTCGCGCCGCGATTGCTGCCAGCTTGACCTACTGTCATACCGACAATGAGAGAAAGAGAAAACATGTTATTTGACACCTTCAATTTACGTGGCACCACGCTCAGCAACCGTGCCGTGATGGCCCCGCTCACCCGACAGCGCGCGGACAATAACACACCCAACAGCTTGATGGCCACGTACTACTCACAGCGCGCATCAGCTGGCCTCATCATCACGGAAGGAACATCTCCATCCCCTAATGGACTGGGTTACGCCCGCATGCCGGGGCTGTTCAACGACGCCCAAGTGCAAGGCTGGAAATTGGTAACCGATGCAGTTCATGCCAAAGGTGGCAGGATTGTCCTGCAAGTCATGCATACCGGCCGGGTAAGCCATCTGGCTAATATGCCCGCTGGCGCAGAAGTGCTCGGCCCCTCAGCCGAAGTCTGTCCTGGTGAAATGCGCACTGACACCTTGGGTAGCCAACCCCACACAACGCCGCGTGTGATGATCGAAACTGACATTGCTCTAGTTATCAATGAGCATGCGCGCACGGCAAGATTGGCTATCGAAGCAGGGTTCGATGGTATTGAATTGCACGGTGCTAACGGTTACCTGATCGAACAATTCCTAAACCCCACGGTCAACAACCGCACGGATGGCTATGGCGGCAGTATTGAAGGACGCAACCGGTTGCTGCTGGAAATCGCACGGGCTGTGGCGCAGGAGATCGGTGCCGAGCGTGTAGGCGTTCGACTGTCACCTTACGGCGTAGTCAACGCCACTGCCGCTTTCGATGAGGTGGACGAACAGTATCTAGCGCTGGTCAAGGAACTGTCTGCGCTTGGTCTGATGTACGTTCACGTACTGGACCATTCGGCAAGCGGCACGCCACCGGTTCCCGAGACATTGAAGTCCATGCTGCGCGCTGTATTCGATGGCCCCTTTGTTCTGGCCGGAGGATTCGACAAGGCTAGTGCTGAGCGAGCATTGAGCGAAGGCCTTGCGGACCTGATTGCCATTGGCAGACCCTTCATCACCAATCCCGACCTTGTTGCGCGCATGCAGCAGGATGCGCCGTTGAATCCCCTCGATCCCGCTACCCTTTATACCAGCGGTGCGCAGGGCTATACCGACTATCCAACGCTTGCGGGATAATGTCATGAAGCTGAGCTTTCGCAGTCTGGCAATACTGATCTCGGTGCTATTCCTGGCGTTGGCATTTACATGGATGTTTGCGCCGCAACGCTTGCTGGTGGGGTGGGGTATTGAATTAACTCCATCAGCCAGCGTGGTCGGCCGCCGCGCGGCAGCCCTCTATGCTGGTGTGGCGATCATGTTCTGGTCAGCCAGAAACGCGGGGCCATCGCCAGCACGCTCAGCCCTGATAAAGGGACTCGCGATGGCCTGTTTGATGTTGGCATCGCTAGGCGTTTTTGAATGGGTTGCCGGCCATGCCGCACCGGGTATCTTGGTAGCCGTTGTCATTGAAATCATGCTCACTTTGGCGTTGCTGCATGTCGGCCGGAAATCATCCGGCACTTTGGGCCAGTGAGGACAGGGTTAATCCTGTGTTGCAGGTCAATGTAAGGCACGCTGATAGATGTTTAATATAGATAAAAGAGGGAAACGATGAAAGCACTTGTCCTGAAAAGTTATGGTGGGCTCGATAAGGTCGAATTCGCAGAGATGCCAGTACCAACTATCGAGCCAGACGAAATCCTTGTTCAAGTGCATGCAGTCGGCCTGAATCCAATCGATTACATGATTACGAAAGGTACATTCAAGCCCATCTTGCCATTGCAACTACCACACACAGTGGGGAGCGATCTGGCCGGTATCGTGGTCGAAACCGGCAGCCAGGTGACCCGCTTCAAGCCTGGTGATGCCGTGTTTGCAAGCATCTTTGACCTGCCCGGTGGCAGCCTCGCCGAGTTTGCGGCCGTGCCCGAATACGCCGCCGCACTCAAACCAGCCAATCTGGACTTTGTGCAGGCAGCCTCGATTCCAATGGTTGGCCTCACATCATGGCAAGCATTAAAAGAGCGCGCGCAGCTCAAGCCTGGACAGAAGGTCTTTATCCCGGCGGGCTCAGGTGGCATTGGCACCTTCGCAATACAACTGGCAAAGTATCTTGGCGCGACGGTAGCGACCACGACCAGCACTGCCAATCTGGACCTGGTACGTAGCCTCGGCGCGGACGAGGTCGTGGATTACAAAAAGCACGACGTCGAGCAAGTACTACACGGCTACGATGCTATCGTAGGCACACTCAGAGGCGATGCTCTGGAGAAATCTCTGGCCATCTTAAAACCTGGCAGTACAGTAATCTCGCTGATCGGGCCTCCAGATGCAGCTTTCGCCCGTGCGCGCGGGATGAATTTCCTCATAAAGTTGGTGTTTGGCCTGCTCAGCGCCAAGATCATCCGCCTCGCTAAAAAGCGCGATGCTCGCTACTCATTCTTGTTCGTACGCCCGGATGGCAGCCAGCTTGCCGAGATTGGCGAATTGCTTGCAACCAAACAGATCAGGCCAGTGATCGACAAAGTGTTTGCATTTGAGCAAGCAAAAGAGGGGCTCGCGTATCTCGAGCAAGGTCGAGCAAAAGGCAAGGTAGTAGTGCAGATGGCGTAATAGCATGGCATGCGGCATGCCCGAATATGTCATTACGAGTAATACAGCGTGACTTCAGATGAATGTGAAAGGGAATACGATGGCTACCTCAAAAGTTGTATTGGTAACTGGTGTCTCATCCGGTATTGGTCGTGCAGCGGCCGAACAATTTGTGCAGCGTGGATGCGAGGTATTCGGCACCGTCCGCAACCTCTCCACGGCGGCACCATTGCCAGGGGTAACTCTGGTCGAGATGGATGTGCGCAACAACGATTCAGTAAGTCAGGCCATTGCCGACATCTTTGTTCGTACAGGGCGCATTGATGTACTCATCAACAATGCCGGGATGAATATGCTAGGTGCAGTAGAGGAGACGGAGATTGCTGAGGCGGCTGTTCTATTCGAGACCAACTTCTTCGGTGCTATGCGCACCATACAGGCAGTATTGCCGCACATGCGAGAACAGCGATCAGGAAGAATTGTGAATGTAAGCTCGGTACTCGGTTTTCTTCCATCCCCCTATATGGGTCTTTATGCGGCTTCGAAACATGCGATCGAGGGGCTATCGGAAACGCTGGATCACGAGGTACGCCAGTTTGGCATTCGTATAACGCTGGTAGAGCCGGCATACACCAAAACCAGCCTGGAGGCGAATTCACCGAAGGCAAAGTCCACACTCTCAGTCTATGACAGCGACCGCGATAACGTTGCCGCTGCGGTTGCCCGCGATGTAAGCAAGGCCCCTGAGCCTTATGCTGTTGCTACAACAATCGTTGATGCGGCGCTTGGCAAGTGGCGTATGCGCAGCACACCCCCAGGTCAGGCATCGATATTGAGTATATTGCGCCGATTCATGCCCTCTGGTCTTGTAGATGCAAGCGTGAGGAAACAACTTGGGCTCGACTGAAAATCACGGTAATGCTTACTCTGAATCATGACTTGAAATATACAGCTAGTAAGCGAATTGCTTGGTCATCAATGGCAACTTTTAAATGCGAACGGGGGATAACCTTGCAGGGTACATTAGTGGCAAAACTCATGCACATAATCCATCGTTACTTAAAAGCTGGTACCTGATGGCGGAGCAACAATGTGAGATGAATACGTGCATCATTTTAAAAAATGATGCGATCAAGGCAATTGCCTTCATGTTTAATATTCAGGAACACAAGATATGAATTACACCGTCTTTGGTAAGACCGGTCTGCAAGTGTCGCAGGTTGCATTGGGCACAGGCAATTTCGGTACTGGGTGGGGTTACGGTGCAGATCCCGATACTGCCAAGGCTGTCTTTAATACATATGCCGAGGCAGGTGGTAACTTCATCGACACGGCCGACGTCTATCAGTTTGGTCAATCTGAAGAACTACTAGGCACATTGTTGCAGGGGCGGCGTGAGGAATTCGTGCTGGCCACTAAGTTCACCAATGGAGCCGCACCCAATGCCAACCGCTTGGTCACTGGTAATAGCCGCAAAGCGCTGGTAGCTTCTGTTGAAGCGAGTCTCAAACGGCTCAAGACCGATCGTATCGATATCTATTGGGCGCATCACCCCGATGGCGTCACACCCATCGAAGAAATTGTGCGAGGTTTTGAGGATTTGGCTCGGACAGGAAAAATTCTGTATGCAGGTTTATCAAACTTCGCTGCCTGGCGTCTTGCTCGAGCCGTTACGCTAGCCGAACTGACGCACGCTATCCCCATTGCGGCAGCACAGTTCGAGCATAGCCTGGTTCACCGTGAGCCTGAAGCTGACTTGTTCCCTGCCACCCAGGCGCTCGGCCTGGGTGCGGTGACCTGGTCACCACTCGGTGGCGGCATGCTCACTGGCAAGTACCGAAATGGGGAGAAAGGTCGGGCTGAGGGCTTTGGTGGGCGGGTTTTCCGGCCGGAGAATTCGGAACAACGCACGCAGATACTCAACACAGTACAGGATATTGCTGCCGATCTTGGCTGCAGTGCCAGTCAGGTTGCGATTGCCTGGGCTGGAACGCATGGCGCTATACCAATACTAGGACCGCGCTCGCTGGCCCAGTTGATCGACAATCTGGGCGCATTGGAGGTCGAGTTGTCGACTGAGCAACTCCAGCGTCTTGATGCAGTGAGTAGCCTGATGCCAGTGACAACGCCACGGTTACCGGTCTTATGGACTAAAGAGCCCGCTCGGGTAGTCGCCTGAGCTCATGGAAAGTATTGAAATACGAAAACTTTGAGGCAAAGCTAGCAAAAAAACTCAGAATAACTAGAGCGATTCATTACCTTCACTAAGCAGTGCGCATTAACACTGTTGATGCGCTGTCGTTTCGATATTCTCCATTTTTTTGCAAACAGACAGTATTTCTTCCGAAGATATGACGGTACCTAGAGATAAATATTTATACAATAAATTAAAAATCAATTAGTTAAAACTTAGATTGATTCCCCCATCACCAGGCTTTCCTAAGCATTCTAGGCATTACCCCCGCCACATATATGCGCAATGTGAAACTGCTGCGGGGGCATGCTGAATTGCAATCCCTGAGTCAGTTACCCATTCGTGTATGAGAAAGCCAAATGGGGACTCTGGCACACGAGCCTTTTCTCCCGTTATTATCGGGAGATATTTGGGGAATGTGTCAATGACACCCTATATCGTACGTATACCCAGCGTAAGGAAGTAGCAACCTTTAACTTTTAGATCTCTATTATTTATTGCGCTCTGCAGCATGTAGGGCATCTAGTCGGTCTTTAACTACTTGAGCAAGCTTTTCAGCAGTACGAATAGTGGTGTTTTCATCGCTCCATGAACTTTCTAGCTGAGCCGCCTTTGATAAAACGACCATGCATTTTTTGACATCTATAATGATCAAGCGTGGGTATACAAACAGATATGTAGGCTTTAGGGCTGTTCCGATAACGAGATAATCTGCACCTGTATCCTTATTGAGTTCAATGGCTGTTTCAACATTGTCATAAAGATAGGTCGGCGAGTGTTTCTCTACCTCCGCTTCCACATCACGCCCAGAGGGCACAACATTGACATCCTTACTCTTTAGGCTTTCGAGGAACTTGGCTGATAAAAGTGCAATGCGCTTAAGCTCTTCGGGAGCGTCAGGAAGGTTAGTCATATCATTTAGCGTAAAAGCCATTACCACAACCTTTGGACTCTCTCCTGCTACTGTTTCAGTATTCACCATGGAGCAAACTAACAAAAGAACCAAAGTATTGATGATTTTATGCATTTACCAATCCCATCTTGCAAAAAGAAATGAACAAATTAGTACTTTTATAAACAGTCAATAGAATTGTCATGCCTAAATTCAGCAGTCGCATTACAGACAGTCTAAGAGGCAAAAGTGTCTCAAATATTTATCCTGCTATTGCTTAAAAATGAAACGCTGTACCACATTCCTACACAAGACTCGGAATAATACGTATAGGGTTGGCTTGGAAAAACTTGTCAATATAAT
This sequence comes from Methylobacillus gramineus, assembly GCF_020532675.1. Classification (GTDB taxonomy): domain Bacteria; phylum Pseudomonadota; class Gammaproteobacteria; order Burkholderiales; family Methylophilaceae; genus Methylobacillus; species Methylobacillus gramineus. Next base: position 1,576,894 of record NZ_JAJAVE010000001.1, read on the forward strand.
CACTTTATTAAATATGGAAGATGACGACATGGCTCATATTGAGGAATTCAAGGCCTCATCCTCCTTTCACATTTCGGAAAAGACCACTGAAAAATATGGGTTTAAAATTAAGCCAATAGACAATTCTGAGGCAGCATTAGATAAATTTCAAAAGATTGTTCTTGCAGCCATTTCAAATGTGGGAAATGAATATCTTTATGAAACTGTTCCTGATGTTAGTGGACAGATAAAAGAAGTTGTTTTCAGGAGAATTACTTTCTAAAAAATATTGTTTAACCCAGAGTCATGGTAATTTATCTGACCTAAATAATTTTGAATGATGTATTAGGAAAATGAGCATCCACTAAGACAGCAAACCGACCAGGGAGTATTTTTCGTAATCAATTTCTCCACGAGTACGAATACCCAATCGACGTAAAATAGGTAATGGCGGACACCAGCCTTGCACACCATGTTGCAACAAGAAAATCATTACCCCTCCAGAAAGTGCAAACCATTTTTTATTAACAAACGTACCAAGTGCTAACCCAGCCAAGGATAAAGTAGAGGCGTTCACTTCCAATACCCTTTCGATATCCCATTCTTTATCTAACTCATATATACGCGCCCGGATTGCATCTTGGTCTAATCCTGAATATTTTTCGATATTGAGAATAGTTTGTTGATCAATCTCCTGATTTATCTTAGAAGAAGTAAAGCGGCGAACCCTATCCGCATTATCATTAATGGCAATATCATATATATTCATGGTTTTTCCTTAATTTATTAAAAATTTTCCAGTCAATGGCATTACCGGGCACACTAAGCGTCCTAAGCCCCCAATCCTTAACTCTTATAGTTTTAACTAATTTTTCGAAAAAGAAGGTGGCTACCCTACCCATACTGTTGGACAGACCACCTTCTGAAATACATTTGATTCTTATCCAATGCTTTACCCATTAACTACCGTGCCACCATTAGGATGGATTACTTGGCCAGTAATATATGAAGAGTCATTTGAGGCCAGGAATACGTATGTAGGAGCCACTTCACTTGGCTGGCCTGGACGTTTTAGCAATGTCTCTTTACCAAACTTCCCTACCTTTTCTGCCGAAAAGCTGGCGGGAATTAATGGCGTCCAGATTGGCCCAGGCGCCACCGCATTGACATAAATCTTCCGCTCACTTAACTCCACGGCCAAGGAGCGAGTAAAGGAAACAACAGCTCCTTTGGTGGATGAGTAATCAACTAAGATTGGATTACCCTTGTATGCAGTGACAGAGGCTGTATTAATAATATGTGCACCTTTTTTCAAAAAAGGCAGAGCGGCCTTAACTATGTAAAACATTGAGAAAATATTAGTGCGGAAAGTCAGCTCCAACTGGCTTTGCTCAATATCTTCTATCCCTCTCTGCGGGTGTTGTTGCGCCGCATTGTTAACCACGATATCCAATTGCCCCATTTCTTTGACCGTGCGTTGCACCAACTCTGAGCAAAACGCCTCTTGCCCAACATCGCCTTGAATCGCAATGCCACGTCCTCCATACTCCTCAATTAATGCTAGGGTTTTCTTTGCGTCGCCATGTTCGTGATCACTTAGGTAATTAATCACCACATCAGCCCCTTCTGCAGCAAAATGGACAGCGACTGCTCGACCAATGCCGCTATCTCCACCGGTGATGAGTGCGACTTTGCCCTCTAGCTTGCCGCTACTTCGGTATTCAGGGTCAATATACTGTGGGCGTGGCTCCATCTCAGACTCTACTCCTGGCTGTTGAGTCTGTATCTGGGCTGGCTGGTCAATTTCGCGATGATCAGTCTCAGAACCGTATTCTAAAGTCATAGCAGTTGTCCTTTATCATCAGTAAATGAGACTTCATGCTAGTGAAATTATGAGCCTGACCCTATCAGTCAATGCTTAAATGCATGTGGGAATTTCTTTATGAAAGGCTTGGGATGACGCATGAAACATGCTTACAGCAATGTGAAGAATCTATTCGTATGTCAGGTGCTTTTTATGAGGTCAAAGATTGAAAACTAGCGGCCTCATCCCCTGCCTACTCGTAGACCTCCCCACCTACGCTGACACCCTCTCAGGCAAGGTAGTCAAAATCCCTGATGGTGATACGATTAATATTTATGATGGAAGCGTATAAGCCAATCTGGATCATGTATGTTGCGTATTTCTTACATGGAATTCAGCTTCATCTTACATGGTGAACGGTGGCGTATTGGTAATGTATTACTACACGCCAATAGGAATGTACTGTTATGGAGCAGAACCAGAAAATATCAAAAATAACTGTAAAACAAAAAAACTATTTATATTTACTTGTCGCTTTTATTCTAGGCCTACTCATCTATAAATTTATTGGGCCCAAACCACCATTAAGTGATGATTCGCACCAAAGGCTAGAAGCACATGCCAAAGAACTTGAAAAAATTAACACTGAAGAAACTAAAGAGGGTCCAGCCAAACGAAGTGAGTGGTATGCCGAGCACCCAGAGATTCCCAAGCCACCCAAACCTTAGTTGTTGTAATTTAAACTAATCTTAATGATGAAGAGCAAAGTGACTCTACTGGCCATACTGCAGGACAGACCATGTCATTAATCTTTTCTTTGAATGCATCTTGTGATGATTAAATGCCAAATGAGCCTATGAGTGAAGCAGCAGTAAATCTTGCTTTAAAAAGAATGGTGTTTGATACCAAGCAAGAGATCACTGGTCATGGCTTTAGGGTAATGTCTAATTCTTCAGGAAAGATTAGACATTGCCCCACACATCATTGAACACCCATTAGCTCATAAAGTACCTGATGCTCGCCTGAGCGGCATTGCAGACGAAGCCACCTCAGAGATACTTCGATGCCTCAGCACAATTGTGTTACTTCAATTCAATTCTATAGCCCGCCATTTTCCAAGCATCAATGCCTCCGGCCAAAGGCCTGACATTCAAATAACCTTTACTGATGAATGCCTTGGCTATTTTTGCGGCTGTCACCTCATTGGGACAGGAGCAGTAAAGTACAATTTCAGCGTTATCTGCGATTTCAAGCTCAAGCTTATGCAAACTTGTTAGCGGTAAGAATTGCGCTCCGGGTACCCAATATGCGGTGCAAGCTTGAGTATCAGCTCGCGGGGTTGGGATTCGGATTTCTCCCTGACTTCATTGCTGAGCAATATATTGAATCGGGCGCTCTCATTTCAAAAACCGTCATCGAGCACAGGCAAAAGGAGAACGTCTACCTGGCCTGGCGAAGCGATGGCACGGGTGAAGGGCTAAGGTGGTGGATTGAACGTATGAAACAACCGCATCAGTTTGATGCTTTAAAGGTAAGCAGAGTAGAGAATTTCTCATACACTATCTCTACAGCTGCAAATTGAATACTATAAAAAACGAGAGCATTGAAACTAGCAAGGCTGTGATAAGAAGAAAGCTACTTAGTGCGTTTCATGATGGAGGGCACGGCCTTTAACAAATTGATGACAAGCTATCCTGGAGTGGCAACAATCCGTGGATAAGCCTAGTTTCAATGAAAACGCATATTCGCTGAAAACGATTGCAGAGGGTTTGAATCCAAGGAGCAGCAAATGGCACTGCTTGAAATGGGTTGTTTCGAAGGCCAGGGGTATTTATTCTCCCGCCCTTTCCTGCTATTGAGTTTGCTGAGATGTTTGGCTTGACACACCGCCTATCGAGAAAGGCTTAGGGCTACAATCCGGCTCAAAGCACTATACACCGCGCTGGTGGCGTAGCTAAAAATCACCCATATGCTTTTCTATGCACAGGGATTTGGTGTACAGTCAATGATAAAAATATAACTGCAATACCAACTACTTCGGGGAATTCATGCTAAGAATAATCACGATTGCCATCATGGCAACCCTCTTAACAGCCTGTGCCGACTCTCATAAACTGACCAGGATAGGCAATCCTAAAGATCACCCCTTAAGTGCCAACGAATCTATTTATATCGCCGTGCCGTCAGATGGGATGTATGAGGCCAAGACCTATACAGGCTCTGGTGCAAATACTACCCAAGTCATCAAAACCGCATTTGCTCACCATCTCAGGCGTGTTCAATCGGGACGTATTCATCAAGATTTCGATGTTGCGCTCCAACATGCCAAGACAAATAACTTCACCACGCTTGTTTACCCAACCATCCTGCACTGGGAGGATAGAGCGACTGAATGGTCGGGCATTCCAGACAGACTAGAAGTAAAAATAGAGGTGGTGAACACTGCAGATGGTTCAGTCATTGAAGAGGGACTGATTAAAGGCAAAAGCGGTTGGGCAACTCTAGGCGGTGACCATCCACAAGATCTTCTGGCTAAACCTGTCGAAGAGTTTGTATCATCATTATTTAAATAAAAGGCCAGTAATCGAACATTTAACACGCGTGCACCACTACAAAAACATGGGAGCAGCCCAAGCGTGAGTTAGTCCGGGTGAGTCCTATTTAAAGGGGATGAGAATGGCACTATCAAAGCGAGTAACTGATCGTATTTCGTCTGAACTGAAGAAATATATCACTATCCTGCAAGAAGCACAGAACCGTGATATTAGTGAGTCTGACACCGTCGTCATCATTAATGACATGCTGTCAGATGTGCTGGGATATAAGAAATATACCGAAGTCACGACAGAATTTGCCATCCGAGGCACTTATGTTGACCTCGCCGTTAAAGTGAATGATGAGGTTCGATTTCTCGTGGAAGGTAAAGCCATTGGCCTGATCCTGAAAGACAATCACGTCAAGCAAGCCATGGAATATGGTGCTCACCATGGTATTGAATGGGTTGTCCTGACCAATGGGGTGATCTGGCGTGTTTACAAGGTTCACTTCCGCCAACCTATCGATCAAACCCTCATCTTCGAAATCAATTTACTCGAGCTTGGTGCAAAGCCAATCAGCTTTGTAGAACAGTTTGGTCTTCTGGCGAGAGAAGGGTTTACCCAATCCTCAATGAACTCTTACTACCAGCACCAACAGATCACCGGAAAATATACGATTGCGGCGATCTTGCAAACCCCTGCTGTTGTGGCTGCCATTCGGAAAGAGATCAAAAAACTGGCCCCCACGATCAAACCAGATGATGCTTGCCTTCTGACTTGCATTACGGACGAGGTGATTAAGAGAGAGCTTCTTGAGAGTGAGGAGGCTAAAGAGGCGACGGCCTTTATCAAGAAAGTTGCCAGAGCTAATGAGCGTAAGGTAGCAAAAGCCGCCGTTGATAAAACCAGCGAATAATCACTGGATCCTCAATGCTTAAATACAAGGCTGTAATGGAGTTGAGATTAATACTCCCGACCTACTGAACCATGCAAAACTCACCGGCCTATGCGAAATAGCTCATTAGAAATCAGTACTTTTCTCCTCTGTATGCTTCTGGGGCTACCTTCCTATGCAGACACGCTGACTGGTAAAGTGATTGGAATAGCCGATGGCGATACTCTTACCATCCTGACTAGCGACAAACAGTCCATCAAAGTCCGCCTCAATGCGATTGATGCCCCTGAAAAGGCACAAGACTTTGGCAATGCTTCAAAGAAATCCCTCTCCAGCCTCTGCTTCGGAAAACCTGCGCTGATTGACCTTCAAGGCACTGATAAATATGGCCGCACGATTGTGGCACTACAGTGCCAGACAATGGATGGCAGCTATCATGATGCAAATTTGCACCAAGTTCAAAACGGGATGGCCTGGGTTTATCGCCAGGGCTCTAGCGATAAACAGCTGATTGCTGCTGAGGAAAGCGCAAAGGCTTCCAGCATCGGGTTATGGAGCCAACCTAACCCGATGCCTCCTTGGGAGTTCAGAAATGGTAATGCCAAGATTGCCAAGAAAGCGACTCAAGTCGTTCAGGATGTTTCAGCGACGAGTAAGGCAGGCTTAGCCTGTGCAGGTAAACGCTTCTGCAAGCAAATGGCCAGCTGTGCGGAAGCCAGATTTTACTTGAATGTATGTGGGGTAAGCCAACTGGATCGGAATAACGACGGCATTCCATGCGAGTCAATTTGTAGATAGAGGCGAGATATGACAATACCAGCGCCACTCATTGCAAATTTCGAGATGAAAATTTATGAGAATTGTAGTCAGGATTAAGTAGATGCGAAGTATCACGCGTCGATATGGTTAAAAACGGTGTATGCCCATGATGGTGATCAATCTGCATGACTTCTAATTCGTCCAGATGCTATTAGTAAAATAGGTAACTTCACCTGACTAACCCACCAATAGTATGTTCATGATGCTTAATATCTGTTGTTGATTTCAGCTTAAAAGCAGATTTCATAACGCATCCAAGGAATGTATTGTAGTTAGCATGCAAGAAGACTAGACTCAGCGCACCAGCCTGACAAAACTGCCCCTCCCTTCTTTGCAAGTATCCTCTGAAGGTTTTTCACGCCCACTCTTACTTCTAGCTCTTATTGTGATACATCAAAATTCATTGCTGTCGCACATAGACCATTCAAAAAACTGGATAGATTGAGATTCGCCTTGCTTACCATCCTGATGGTAAAAAGAAAGGTTTTATGCGCACTTATATTATGAATATGTATTACCCGAGCTTGAAACAAGTGGCAGAGATCGTTGATAACATCAGAAAAGTAATCGTCAATTTATCTGGTAATAATTGGAAAATTATATTCTCCAGTGACCAAGTATGCACTATCGCATTTTCAACTATTAAGGATCCTAAATCCTTTAAGGACTCACTCGGAGATCTGATCCATGAGAATTTTAGTTATCTATTGTTTGAGGTAGCCGAGGTTCACGCAGCGTCAATCCCCAGATCGATTTTCGAGTGGCTGAACGCGCACCTGACACGGAACTAAATTCATTAATTAGATTGATAAGATCAGATTGATCAGCAAATAGCAAAGCATGGATATTGCCATTGACGAAGACATTCTAGTACAAAGTTCTTGGCTAGCAAGGCTATCAAGAATATTGATCTCTACTGATTAAAAGAAGAACTGACCAGCATTGCATCATTTTGTCCGGAGAAATGTGCGTTGAGTCTACTTGTTAGCAACCTCAATGCTGGTCAATAGATATATCTTACCCAGGCTCAGCTTGAGCTTTCAAGATAAGAATTTAACAGGGAAAAAGGCTGCACAAAAACCATTCCCAATTAGGTTTAATAATCAGACAGATACAGACGACACCCAATCCGATGTAGGAAAAATATGACTCTAGTTTCAGACACTTACCGACACGGCACCAGCGCACCGCAGCCCGGACTTTGAGTGCATTGAAAGAAGAATTCAACACACATTTCCTGACCACATCGTCTTTAAAATGCACAAATGGATGATGGGCGTGTTGCCAATATAGGCAGCCATCCCCTCAGATATTGCCTATCTCCTTATCTAGCCCAATAAAGGATTGCGTTAAATACAATCCAAAAGAGCGCCAGCATCACAATGCCGATTGTGATCCGATCAAATCTATTGAACATGGCATGACTACTCTCAAAATATGCTGCAATCCCCGATGCCATCAATATGGTAAAACTGATCACTTTGTAGTGAATTCTTACACACAGTACGCTTGCAGATACATGATGCCTACGTGAAATGACATAGATAGTAAAAGGGCAAAGGGAATGTATTAGTCCAGATTATGTTGCTAGTGGAGGGAAACAGAAATATGCCCTATCGGCGGACAGAGATGACGCATCAGGCCTGCAGTCTTTTTCAAATCTCGTTGAGCATCAAAGATGCTGCGTCTGAACCTGTAATGAGGATGTAGGGAAATTCATCGACCTTGAGGACAGTACATTGTGATGAAGCAAAATATTCAGAGAATATTCTCATACAATAAAATGATGCCTTAGCCAGATTAAATTGAATTTAACTATTTAAATTCAATCCATTAAAACCAATACACAATGAAATATGACACGATTGCTACTGAGGACTGAAAGGAATAAACTTGAATCGTCAGCCTTACAAGGTGGCTGATGATTGCTTACTCCCCTGCAATAGGGAAACGCCTCCATCCTCCCCGGTGCGGCGTATTTTTTTGCCTGCGCTAAAGGGTACCTGTGCTACCTAAGCCAGACAACGCATCATGGACGAATAAATCTCACGACAACCGAGGACAACCACGACTCGGTCACCCATGAGACTCATTCTGCCAACGCCTGCTGATAATCCTTCAAATACGGTTTGGAAAGTGATTCCTTATCCTTCTCAGACAATATCTTGCCCGCCATCTGAAAGAATTTATGCTCTTCTTCTTCCAAATGATGCAGCACTTTCTCTTGCAGGTTTTTGGCGTAACTCAACCAAGCAGGCGACGATGGGTCTGTTTCATCCAACAGCTCAATAATTTCATCAATCTCATGATGTTCCGCAATGCCATGCCTAGAGGGCTCAATGCCATTGTTGTCCGTCATGATCGGGATATAGAAATGCCGCTCTTCAGCTCGCTCATGGGCTGACAATTCAAGTTTGATTTGCTTGAACAGCTTGGCCCGCTCAGAAGTGTCTCCGCTGGTCTTGACTAGCTGTGCCAGTATCTCGCGCTGAAGCTCATGACTCTCTCTTAACGCTTCAAAAATATTCATATGCCATCCCTTCTATTTGGTATCACTCAATATAGTGGGGGAAGTGATTTCTGATAGTCGGTGATTGCCATTATTAGGTGTAGGAGATGGCTGATATTTTTTTGGATGACGCAGCACTCTGCTCATGATCCAACCAAGGAGAATGGCTGGTTAAATGCCTTAATGCTTGAGTATGATCACGGCAAATAAAATGAGCACAAGCATGCTCAAGATCACGGTTGTCAGCTTCCAGAACAGTAGCGGGTTCTTCTCCAGCAAGGCGACCTGATGTTTGTTGAGAAAATCCTGGCTAGGCTGCTGCAGGTCATAAATAAACTCTGACAGGGCTTGATAGCGCCTGTAAGGGTTGGGATGCACCGCTTTTTTCAGCACATCATCCATCCACGCCGGCACCGGACGACGCTCATCCAGCGCGGAAATATACATCAAGCGTTTTTGTGCAGCCCGCGTCCGGGTTCTGGCCACATTGGCACCATAAGGCAACTGGCCGGTGAGCATTTGATAGGTCATCACGCCCAAAGAAAACAGATCAGAGACGTGGCTGCCACGTTCTCCCAGAAAATACTCCGGGGCCGTGTATTGCATGGTGCCCAATATCTCGTCTGTATCGACGGCCAATACACTATCGACCAGACCCGCCACACGAGTCGATCCAAAATCGATAATTCTGACCGTACCATGAGTATCGATCATGATATTTTCCGGACGTAAATCCTGATGCAACATTTCCATCCGGTGGAACGCCTGCAACCCTTTGGCAATCTGCGTCACAATGCCACGCACTGTATGCAGGTCAGGATTGGGATGATCCAGCATCCACTGCGCCAGGGTCTGGCCATCAATATACTCCATGACCACATACAAGAAACTGGACTGGCGCGTCTGTGCACACGGTTTCAATACATAGGGACTATTAATACGACGGGCCACCCATTCTTCCAGCAAAAAGCGATCAAGGTAGGCCGAATCTCCACTCATATCGACTGAGGGAGTCTTGAGCACTACCTGCTGGCCGGTATGCTGATCAATCGCCAAGTAAATATGGCTGCGATGAGAGCGGCGCAGATCCCGGACGATCTGATACCCATCGAACTCCATCCGTGCTTCCAGCATAGGCGGTAAGGAAAGCTCGGCACGCCTGGCCTGAATTTCCTGCAAGCTGCCCGCCGGTAATTGCTCCACCCTGACAATTTGCAGCGTCAGGTTGTCAGGACTGCCGCGTTGATAGGCTTCCTCAACCACAATCCTTGCTGCCTGATTCAGATCACTACTATTGTGTGTGATCGTTGCGGCAATGAATGCAGCGTCAACATACTCATAGACCCCATCCGACGCCAGCAGAAAAATATCTTCCTGCTCAAGCGCTAACGAAAGGTAATCAATTTCAAGTTGTGGACTGATGCCCAAGGCACGACTGAGATAGCTTTGCTCTGCGCTAATCCAGACGCGATGATCCTCGGTCAACTGCTCCAGCACTTGATCATGCAAGCGATAAATTCTGCTGTCGCCCACATGAAAAATATGGGCAACCCGGGATTTGAGGATCATGGCACTCAGTGTGCAGACATAGCCTCTATCCTTGTCAAAGCGATATTGGCTGCGCTGTGTCTGTGCATGCAACCAGGAATTGGCGGCCATCAATACACACTGGGCTGAATGCCTGACACTCCAGGCATCGGAGGTGCTGTAATAATCATCCAGAAAGCTTCTGACGGCAGATTCACTCGCCATCTGGCTGACATCACTGCTGCTGATGCCATCAGCCAGCACCAAAGCCACCCCCTTCGCACTCAGCTGCGGTTCCTGTGGAATATAGGCTCCGTGGAAATCCTGGTTGATTTCCTTGCGGCCTTTGTCGGAGTATTGTCCGACTGAAATTTTCAATGTGTCTACCATGCTAGTAAGGGGCTTGATACGCTCGTAAGACAGCCCCAAACGGCCGCAGATTAGCCCATGTTGCGCTTAGGCGCGGTTCTGATGTGGGTAGCATACAAGGTCAACCCAGTGAAGGCCAGGCCACCTACCAAGTTGCCAAGCACCACGGGGATCTCGTTCCAGATGATGTAATCCATGATAGAGAAATTGCCTCCCATAATCAGGGCGGAGGGGAACAGGAACATGTTAACGATGGAATGCTCGAATGTCATGGCGAAGAACACCATGATCGGCATCCACATTGCAATTACCTTGCCTGGCACACTGGTGGAGATCATGGCCCCAACAACGCCGGTAGATACCATCCAGTTACACAGCATGGCCCGCACAAAGATGGTCAGCATGCCGGCTGCACCATATTGGGCATAGCCCAGTGTGCGTTTTTCACCGATGCCGGCGATGATGGTACCCACTTTGTCTGGCTCGGTGGAAAAACCAAAGGTGAAGATAATCGACATCAGGATGGCCACGGTAAATGCGCCCAGGAAATTGCCCACAAACACCAGGCCCCAGTTACGCAGCACGCCCCCAATCGTGACGCCAGGACGCTTGTCAATCAAGGCTAGCGGCGTCAATACAAACACGCCCGTCAACAAATCAAATCCCAAGAGGTAGAGCATGGCAAAACCCACCGGGAACAGGATGGCACCAATCAATGGATATCCGGTTTGTACCGAGGCCGTAATGGCAAACACCGCGGCCAATGCCAAAATAGCACCCGCCATATAAGCGCGGATAAGCGTATCCCGGGTGGACATGAATACCTTGGATTCACCGGCATCCACCATCTTGGTCACAAATTCTGAAGGTAAGAGATAAGCCATAACAATTCCTATAAAGTGGTCGCGTCATAATAAAAAAACGTCCACTCTTGATCTTTACTCTCATGAACAGAGTAAAGATCAAGAGTGGACGCCGTTGTCCGTAGTCATTTACCAGCCGTGCATCATATTGGTCTGGCATCAAGGCCACATTGCCCTGACTTGGACATAACTAGCAAAAACCAAGCCATTGCTTGCAATGCCCTATCAGCAAGGCTCATCGGAGTGTGCGCTGAAAAACTTCTCACAGCCATGCTCTATCATGAGGCGTAAAATATGAATGAGAGATCATATTGGTGCACACAGACCATCATCCAATCGCTGTTAATTTATAAATACAACGAAAAGAATATTACACTGTCTGATTCATTCACCATGACGCCACTCTCATTATGATAGTCCGCCCCAGACCTTCGTTATTTCAGCTGTTCTATATTGTGCGTGGATCCATCGTCATCAGCATCTTCCCGCAAATACTCACCGTCGCGCTGATTTCAGCGATGACAGTGTGGGCGCATCAGCACCACCCCAAGCTGATCCCGGATTTCAATGGTGCTCCTTTTGCTCTGCTTGGAATTGCACTCTCGATATTTCTCGCGTTCCGCAACAACGCCTGCTACGACCGATGGTGGGAAGCCCGAAAATATTGGGGTGAACTGATTGTCCTCAATCGCAATCTTGCCAGGCAGTTACTGTTGCTGGATAACGAGACCAGCAGACATGCAGTGCTGCGATTATCCATCGCATTCTGCCAATCGCTGGTTGTCCATTTACGCCCTGGCACTAACGCTGCCAAAACCTTGAAATACCTGAGTGCAGAACTGGCAGCGACCTACGCCAGCAGCAGCAATCCGCCAGAAGTCATATTGACAGCCATGCAGCAAGAAGTGGTAACGCTCAGGTCAGCAGGCGTGATCAAGGATATCCCGTTTCAGATGCTGGACCATACGATCAGCCAGATGGCATTGGTACAGGTGGCTTGTGAACGTATCCTCACTACCCCAGTCCCGTTTGGTTACACATTGCTGTTGCACCGCACCGCGTATCTTTTTTGCTTTTTACTCCCGTTCGGCTTTGCGGATACTCTGGGTTGGGCCACGCCTTTTGCCACAGCACTGGCCGCCTATACCTTCTTTGGACTGGATGCTCTGGGCGATGAACTGGAAAATCCATTTGGTACCCAAGCCAATAACCTGCCGATTGTGGCACTTGCGGACACCATTGAGCTGAACCTGCTGGAAGCCATGCATATTACCGACCTGCCCCAGGCACCCAAACCCGTGGACTATATCTTGAACTGAACTCACTCCAGGGTAAGGCTACAGCAACCAATCTATGGGAAACAAAGACAGGATACTGACACCCAGGCGCTTCATGAAGCTCGTACCAGGGTCGGTGTAATAGATGACCTGCTTGTCGCCCTGATGCTCTATCCAGTAAAGCTCGCCCTCATCATCCAGCCTTACCTCGTATGCGAGCTCAGGCACATTGGATTCAAACGCCAACTCCACTTTCTTCGCCAAGGCCGGACTTTCCACCACAAAGCCGAGCTCGGTATTGAGCCTCGCAGAGCGGGGATCAAAATTGAAAGACCCCACAAACACGCGTGAGCGGTCAATGGTAAACGTTTTGGCATGCAAGCTGGAACCGGAACTGCCAAACGGACCGAGATGATCCTTTGCATTGTTCATGTCGCCCTGCCGCCGCATTTCGTATAACTTGATACCAGATTTCAACAATGCTTTCCGGTGCTTGGCATACCCCGCATGTACAGCAGCCACATCGGTGGATTCCAGGGCGTTGGTCAGAATACGTATATTGATACCTTGCGATGACAAGTGGCTGAATCCAGCTGCACCGGTTTTGGTGGGCACAAAGTAAGGCGAGACCAGATCGACGGACTCATTTGGCTGCCGCAATATCCGGCGCAGATCGAACATCATTAAATCTTTATCTTGCGCCAGGCCCAGGCCTTTTTTAGGATCATCACTGATCATCTCCACCCTGGCCCAGTCAAAATCATGCTTTCCATCGAGAAAATCACGGATAAACTGGCTATTCCCCAAGGCTTTTAAATAACCCTCATTGGTCACTGCCTGTTCAGCATTGTTTGCAGCTTCGGTGAGAAACCTGAGTTCTTCCACTGGCCGCGGCAACACTATCTGGCTGGCTGGGTAAGCGGAATCACTGGCCCAATACTTATCAAAGTCGCTGGAGGTTTCCCTGACCACATTGCCGATCGCCATCAAGTCAAGATCCGCAAACAAGACACCATCGGTCGCACCAAAATACTCATCGCCGATATTGCGCCCGCCAATAATCGTCACCTGGTTATCCACGGTGAACGACTTGTTATGCATACGCCGATTGAGACGGGAAAAGTCAGTCAAATAACCAAGAAATTTAACGGGGCGAAACGGAAAGGGATTAAACAGGCGCACCTCGATCAAAGGATGGCTATCCAGTGCTGCCAACCTGGCATCAAGGCCATCAATGCCATTGTCATCAAGCAACAGGCGCACCCTGACACCTCGATCAGCCGCTTTATGCAAAGCCTCCAGCAGCAAGGTGCCTGTACTGTCGTTGCGCCAGATGTAGTATTGAATATCCAGTGTTTTCTCGGCCGAGTTAGCCATCAGGATACGAGCAGCAAAAGCACTGTGCGCATCAACCAAGGGCATGATGCCGGATTTACCACTATGCGGTTGCTTGATCGGCTCGAGTATCTTGCCCAGTGTGGTCGCTACGGACTCATTCACGGTCAGGGCTGAAGATAAAGTGCGCTCCTTGACTTGGGGCAAACCACAGGCGAATAACTGGGTGCCCAGTATCAGGATGGCCAAATAACGCAAAATACCAACACTCATTGCATTCATGATTGGACTATCCCAATATTTTCATGCACACCAATATGCAGCTTGTCCTGACCATCTAGCCATCGTAACAGCTTGGGCATCCCACACCACTTCACCTTACAAGGTCTGGAGTGGGTCGCCTTCACCAGATTGATCATCCCGATTACGGATAACACATCAGCTTACTGGATCACACCGCAGGCTACCCGCGCCCCACCACCTCCAAGCTTCTCCGGCTGATCCGCATGGTTATCACCGCCGGCATGGATGATCAGGGAATGTCCTGTCAGCTCTTTTAGTGTGAGGCGCGGTGCCAGCACAGGCTGTGCGGCACTGCCATCTGCATTCACATACAAAGGGGGAAGATCGCCTAAATGGCCCCTGCCCCACGGTGTTCCATGCTGAGCAGTGTTGGCAGGGTCAAAGTGCCCGCCAGCCGCACCGGCTGGTTCCTTCTTACCGTCTTTCTCCTTGGCTTCGCAACTGGCATTCTGGTGAAGATGAAAGCCATGCAAACCGGGCGTCAATCCTTTCAGCGAGGCGGTCAATACGACGCCGTACTTACTCTCAGTAATCCGTATATTTCCCGCAGACTCCCCAATGCCCTGCTCATTCACCAAACTCATTGGCACCACAATATCGGCAAGTGCACTGGAAGCAAAAAGCAACGTCAACATGGCCATTAATTTCACAGACTTCTCCTTGAACATACATAGTTGACTGGCAAAATAGAGATTTACTTTTCCAGCCCGATAAAAAGAATTGCATCTCATTAAAAAAGAATGAACAATCCAACAAAAATGTAATCCATACCGCATAGTGCGACGATTCATTGCAATCACCAAAAACAAGAGGGATCACATGACAAACACATCTCAAACAAACTCACGTGATGGATTAAGTCCCACCACCAAATTATGGCTTTTCCTGACGCCGATTGTGGTGGTGCTCACCTACCTGTTTGTCACCACCAACCACGAGGTGATTGATAGTCACGAACAGGCCAATGACCGCGCAGCGATTAAATCGTGCTGGAAAAATCATGCCAATACGCCACTATCTCCGATTGAGCAAAAATATGTCGCTGAAGCCTGTGAGTTCATGGAAAACGAGTTTTTACTCAAATACCGCAGTAAACCTTAAGCGAACAAGAATGTATTTTTCATTGACTGAAGATGCAGGCTTAAGGAGTGATCAGCAAAATCTTCCTACTTTTCAACAGATTCAGAGCTTGCTTCAATCACCACATCCTCAGCGTTGAGATCGGGCCGTTCCATCTCGAATTGTGATTTTCCAATACGGTATGCTTCCTCAATATCAGCGGCGTTGATGGAGGTTCTCCATAATGAATCACCTTTGTTCTCAATCTTCTTTTCATGTACATCAATGGTAAAAATCGCCATGGATAGCTCCTGTTTTATCTCTAGCACAACATAGCCGACTCAATGTCCGAAGAACTATAGGAAACTGGCTGAGAAGTGTGTAGGAGAACACCATATACCCATTGAAAGCATGAAGTGCTGATGCCAATACGTTGCCACTCCTCCCTCATCGCGATTTATCTTCATATTAATAGTTGCACGCTGACATATTATTGATGTAGTTTTGGGTGACCCCACTGGGCAGCAATCGTGCTGCCTGTCTAACCCATATGTGAAAGGCAATCTTCCTGGATGGAGCACTCCCCCCTCATCGCCACTATTGTTGGAGGCTTGGTGCTAGCCTTTGTCTTTGGCATGCTGGCCAACCGCCTACGCATGCCACCCTTGATCGGCTATCTGATCGCAGGCATTGTGGTTGGCCCATTTACACCGGGTTTTGTTGCCGACGCCCACCTGGCACAGGAACTATCCGAAATCGGCGTCATCCTGCTCATGTTTGGCGTAGGCCTGCATTTTTCCCTCAGGGATTTGTTATCGGTCAAATCAATCGCCATTCCCGGCGCCATTGTGCAGATCGCGATTGCCACCCTGTTTGGCATGACACTGGCATTGTCGATTGGCTGGCCGATTGGAGAAGGCCTGATTTTCGGGCTGGCACTTTCTACAGCAAGCACCGTGGTATTGCTGACTGCATTGCAGGAACGGCGCATTCTTGAAACCAAGCGCGGCCAGATCGCGATTGGCTGGCTGATTGTTGAAGATATTGCCATGGTGCTGGCCTTGGTAATGGTGCCCGCCATTAGCGGCATCCTTGGCGGAGAGGGAGATACTGTCACCGGTGCTGAACTGACTCATACCCTGGCCATTACCATAGGCAAAGTCATTGCATTTGTTGCCGTGATGCTGATCGTGGGAAGGCGCGTCATTCCATGGATGCTGGCACGCACTGCCGCCACGGGTTCCCGTGAATTGTTCAGGCTGGCCGTATTGGCCATTGCGCTGGGCTTTGCGCTGGGCTCGACCTATCTGTTTGGCGTTTCGTTTGCGCTGGGGGCGTTCTTCGCGGGTATGATCCTCAGTGAGTCGGAACTGAGCCATCGCGCTGCTGAAGAATCTTTGCCACTGCGTGATGCGTTTGCCGTACTGTTCTTCGTATCCGTCGGCATGCTGTTCGACCCCTCCATCATCATGCGTGAGCCATGGCTGATACTGGCTACCCTGTTCATCATTGTGATCGGGAAGTCGCTGGCGGCCTTTGCCATCGTGCTCGCCTTCCGTCATCCCTTGGGCACGGCCCTGACCATTTCGGCCAGCCTGGCCCAGATTGGTGAGTTTTCCTTCATTCTTGCCGCACTGGGGGTTTCTCTTGGCTTGCTCTCCGATACCGGGCGAGACCTGATTCTCAGCGGCGCCATCCTTTCCATTCTGATCAATCCCCTGCTGTTTTTAGGGCTGGACAAGCTCAAACCATGGCTGTTGAATCGAGAAGAAAAAAGACCGCTCAAGGGTGAAAGTGGCACACGCACCATTTCCTATCCTTACCTGCATGCGCATGCCATCCTGATTGGCTATGGTCGCGTGGGCAAACTGGTCGGCGCCTCATTACAGCAACAGGATCAGCCTTTTATTGTGCTGGAAGATCAGCCGGAAGTGGTTCAGGCATTACGTGAGCAAGGCACACCCGCATTGTGTGGCAATGCGGCCGCACCAGGCATGATGGAAGCCGCCAATATCCGCTCTGCACGCTGGTTGCTGGTTGCCATCCCGGATGCATTGGAGGCAGGCCAGATCATTGAACATGCGCGCAAGATCAACCCACAGATTGAAGTAGTCGCCCGTGCGCATTCTGATGCCCAAATTGAGCATCTGGAAAAGCATGGGGCCTCATACACCATCATGGGAGAGCGGGAAATTGCCAAAGGCATGGCCAATTGGGTGCGTGCAGGTGTCGAATGGTAAGGATGCGCTTAGCTTTTGACGCACCATATATCCTCAAACCTAACTGCCCATATCCAGCTTTTTGTAAGGCGCCCGTTCATCCAGCTCCTGCTGGTATTGCATCATTCCGTGCTCTTCCCGAATGACAAAGCGCCTGACGGCCGCCTCAAAATCCGGATGAACCAATTGATGAAATGAACAGGTGGGCCGGGGAGAAAATCCACGTGCCAGCTTGTGCTCACCCTGCGCACCACCCTCAAAATAGCGTATTCCCTGCGCAATGCAAAACTCCTGCGCCTGGTAATAACACAATTCGAAATGCAGATTGGGGATATACCCTAGTGCGCCCCAATAGCGGCCATACAAACACTCTTTATCATAGAGATTCAATGCTCCGCCGATGGGCTGACCATCAAGCTCCGCCAGCACCAGCATCACATGCTCGGGCAAACGCTGACCGAGCGCATGGAAAAACTCTTTTGTCAGATACGGGGTTGATCGATGCTGCAGATAGGTATTGACGTAACAGGCATAAAAGAAATCCCAGTCTTTGGTGGTAATCTCAGCCCCCACCAATTGTCGACAATGCACACCTGCCTGCGTAACTTTCTTACGCTCCTGGCGGATTTTCTTGCGCTTGTCATGTGCCAGCGCCATCAAGAACGCATCAAAACTCGCAAACTGCTGATTTTCCCAGCGGAACTGCACCCCGGTACGCTTGATCCAGCCTTGTTGCTGCAACGTGGATGCGGACGCATCATCCGGGAATAAGACATGGATGGAGGAAACTTGCAGACTGAACAGGTACTCCACCAATTGCTCTGTCAGCTGTTGCCGTATCGCCGCATCATGCGTCAGAAGCCGGGCGCCTGTGATAGGGGTGAACGGGATGCCCGCCACCAGCTTGGGATAATATTCCAGGCCATGCTGGGCATAAGCATCGGCCCATGACCAATCGAACACATATTCACCATAGGAGTGGCTTTTTAGGTAAAGCGGCACTGCGCCCACCAACTTGCCATGCCTGCTTATCAACAAAGGGCAAGGTTGCCAACCGGTCTCACCCCCGACACATCCTGTTTGCTCAAGGGCACTCAGAAAGGCGTGGCTGAGCAAAGGTGATCCATCTCCGAGAGCATCCCACTCTGCTGGATTTAACTCACTGATACTGGCACCGATTTCAATTTGATCGCTCATGGATGCCATTAGCTTACCGCATGTATTCACCTCATGCATGAGGTGCTGACTACTTCGCAATAAAATCGAGCAGATATAGACACCGAGATAAGACATTGCCCTCCGTCTCAAATAAGAGACAAAGGGCAATGATATGGAAAAATAAACTGCTAGATCAATTGATTAGCATGTCAATCAATCACGACAAGCTTATTTTTTCTTGCCACCAGAGTCAACGCCATGGCCGATCACGCCGCCAATCGCAGCGCCACCGACCGTACCAATGGAGCTACCGCCAGTGAGCACAGCACCCGCAACGCCACCAATGGCAGCGCCGGTCGCGGCGTTTTTCTGCTTGGTGGACAAGCCTGAACAGCCACTCAAGACCACAACTAACAATACGCCAGCAATCGATTTATTCATGTTGATTTCCTTATCAAGACAGGCAATGTGCCACAGTTAATATCAGCTATGCATTTTTCGAGCCAACTGACTTATATCATTAGCATCAATACATTACGAATGTAAGCAGAATATGTAAGAGGTAAATTGTTGCTAATTGCAGACAAAAGAAAAGCACTGTCCCGGCAAGGCAGTGCTTCAGGTTTCACAAGGAAGTTTTATTATTGGAATACTGATTACAGAGAACGCTTGGCAGGAACTACAGCGGCCTCTTTGGACTTGGCTTTTGCCTGTTCGGAAATATCCTGCATTTCCTTTTTTTCAATTGCCATATGCTGACGCTCAGCAATACGGGCTTGTACGGTTTCCAGTTCATTCATGGTAATCATGCCGTCACCATTCAGATCAAATTGCATGAAATGGCGCGCCACCTGGGGCAGAAACTCGGTGGCCTCTTCACGTGAAATCACACCATTGTTATCACGATCCGCTTCCTGGAAGCGTTCCAATATACGCTGGCGCATGACGCGACGCCTATCCTCAATCTGGGCATGAGCAGCATCCACGCTACGAGAATACTCATCAAGATCACGGCGTAAACGCAAACGGTCTTCAAGACTGATTTTCCCATCCAGCGTCTGGTGTATCTGCGGACCAGGAATTTCCTGCAACTCGTTTTCTGCAAGCAATTCAGCAGTTTTATCCCGGGGGCCAGCAGCAATTGCCAAGCCAGCACAGCCCATTAAGGCCAGCGCGATCAGCAATACATGCTTTTGATGAGCAATAAGATCAGTCACTATCAACATACAGCTAAACCGTACACTTCCAGATCATGTGGTTCATACGCCTCAATTCACAGCTTTCAATCCAAGCACGAGCAGGCTAAATACCTGTTGTCATGCATATCACGGAGAAATGCTTCTCTTAAAAAGAATAGATCAAACAGCACAGCAACCGTTTGATTTGAACTTGATTGAGGCGACATCATGCCCCATTGATGTAAACTGAATGTTTCATACTGCCGTCCCATTGTAAAATTTTGTAACAATGAGACTGGCTCTTGAATAATAGGATTTCATGCCAATTAACGCTATGTTGCGCCGCCCTGCAATTTAAGAGCTTAACGATAAATAATACTTTCCATTGACCTCCATTCCGCAGAAAATATTACTATGCAGATACCTTCTAAAAAAATATTAATGGTGGATGATGACTTGCGCATGCGCGAGTTGTTGCAACGCTATCTGGGCGAACAGGGCTTCAGTGTAAAGACCGTCTCTGACGCTACTGAAATGGATCAGGCCCTAGCCCATGAACATGTGGACCTACTAGTGCTGGACTTGATGCTGCCCGGAGAAGATGGCTTGGCCATTTGTCGTCGCCTGCGGGCCAATGGCAGCACCATTCCGGTGATCATGCTCACAGCCCGCGGCGATGAAATTGACCGCATTATCGGGCTGGAAATGGGCGCTGATGATTATCTGCCCAAACCATTCAACCCGCGCGAACTGTTAGCCCGCATCAATACCGTCATGCGCCGTCATGGCCGATTGCCACCCGGAACGCCTGTGGCAGAAGCTGACAACATCAGCTTTGGTGAGTTTGTGTTTGATCCCTCTACCCGTACTCTGACCAAGAATGGTGAATCAGTCACCATCACCAGTGGCGAATTCGCCCTGTTGAAAGTATTTGTAGACCATCCGCGCCAACCACTATCGCGTGACCGCCTGATGCAACTTGCCCGGGGGCGCGAGCTTGATGTGTTTGACCGCAGCATTGATGTGCAGGTGTCGCGTCTACGCAGGCTGATAGAACCTGATCCGGCGCATCCTCGCTATCTGCAGACCATGTGGGGGTTTGGCTATGTGTTTGTCCCTGATGGTGAAGCCCAGAAAAGCTAACTTCCCCGCACCATGAACTTGTTACCTCGCACCCTGCTGGCACGCGTCATGCTGCTGATTGCCCTGCTGCTGGCTGCGGGGCAGTTTGCCGCGCTCAAGTTATTCGATTATTTCGAGAGTGAGCCACGGGCCATGTCTGCTGCATTGCAGGCGATCACCGTGGTGAATTACACCCGCGCATCCTTGCTCGCAGCACATGAAAATCGTCGACTGGCCTTACTTTCCGAGCTATCAGGTCGTGAGGGAGTGCGTATCTATGCGGCCGACATGCTGGAAGAAATCGAGCCGCTACCCAATGATCTGTTGATCCGTCTGATCGCCACCAAAATCCGTGAACGCCTGGGTAAAGATACGCTGGTCGTCATGAATCATTTTGGTATTCCCGGTCTTTGGGTGAGCTTCAGCCTGGGTCAGGATGACTACTGGGTCGTCATTCCACGCATACAGGTAGACCGCCCCTTCCCCTGGCAATGGCTGGGCTGGGGAGCACTGGTCATCATGCTGTCCCTGCTAGGCGCCTACCTGATTGCCTCCAACATCCACCACCCGCTCAGATTACTTGTCAAAGCAGCGGGCCGCCTGAGTAGCGGCGAATATCCACCGCCATTACCTGAAGAAGGCGCTCACGAGTTGCGTGAGGTCAGTCGCACGTTCAATGAAATGACAGAAGCCCTGGTGCGGCTGGATAACGAACGTACGCTGCTTTTAGCCGGGATTTCACATGATTTGCGCACCCCGCTGGCCCGCTTGAGGCTGTCAGTGGAAATGCTGCCTGACGAACATTGTGCGAGCCTAAAGACCGGCATGATTCAGGATATTGGCGACATGGACAGCATCATCCATCAGTTCCTGGATTTTGTCCGGGGTATTGAAGGAGAGCCCACGCAAATGATGGATCTCAATGCACTATTGGGCTCGATTGCTGATCGCCATATCAGGGCGGGCCGCAAACTCAACCTGTCATTGGGCCCGACCCACCTGATTCCACTTCGGCCGCTGGCAATGCAACGCTTGCTAGGCAACCTGGTAGACAATGCGTTTGCCTATGGCGGTGGCGAAGTCACACTCACCACACGCATAACCGCAGGCAATATCATACTCAGCGTACTGGATAATGGCCCTGGCATACCCGCCTCTCAAATGGAGCGCCTGCTGCGACCATTTGAACGCCTGGATACTGCCCGTGGCAACAAGAGTGGCAGTGGACTGGGACTGGCGATTTCTGACCGGATTGCCAAACTGCACAAAGGCCAGCTGACCCTGCTCAACCGTCCACAAGGGGGATTGGAAGCCAGGCTTACTCTACCGATTCAGCCACAGGTGACGGTTCAAACCAAGCAAGCTTTTCGCGTAAACGCACCACCTCCCCGACAATAATCAGGCATGGTGCCTTTAAGCCAGCAGCCTCTACCTTCTCAGCAAGCGTCTCCAGGGTAGCGGCCACCACTCGCTGTCTTGGCGTCGTGCCTTGCTGCACGATCGCAATCGGGCGATTAGCTGGTGCACCATGCAATATCAATTGCCGGCAGATTTCCGGCAAACCCACCAAGCCCATGTAAATCACCACGGTTTGCCCTGGCCTGACCAATGCAGGCCAGTCCAGGTCGACACTGCCATCCTTGAGGTGCCCGGTGGTGAATAAGCAGGATTGTGCGTAATCGCGATGCGTCAATGGGATCCCGGCATAACTGGATACGCCATTGGCTGCGGTAATACCCGGCACCACCTGGAATGGCACACCATGTTCCATCAGGGTTTCTATTTCCTCCCCTCCTCGGCCAAAAATGAAGGGGTCGCCACCCTTCAAGCGCAATACACGCTTGCCTTCCTGAGCGAGTCGAACCAGCAGGTCATTGATTTTTTCTTGCGGCAAGGTGTGCTGGTCCCTGGTCTTTCCGACATAGACAAGATCAGCGTCACGTCGAACCAGCTCCATCACCTCTTTACTCACTAACTTGTCGTACACACACACATCGGCCTGCTGCATTAACCGTAATGCACGGAACGTCAGTAAATCCGGGTCTCCAGGCCCACCCCCCACCAGGTATACCTCACCATGATGGGTATCACCACTCCCTTTCAAGACCTGCTGCAATGCTTGACGGGCCGCTGACTCCTGGCCTGATAACACTTGCTCACCTATCGGCCCCTGGAATACATCCTCCCAGAAAATGCGTCTTTGCTGGCTATTGCTGAAACGTTGTTTCACCTGGTCACGAAAATCAGCGGCAAGGGCTGCCAGCTTGCCATACGTCGCGGGAATCATGGTTTCAATCCGCGTGCGCAGCATGCGTGCCAAGACCGGTGCCGCACCGCCACTGGAAACTGCGACCAGAATGGGGGATCTATCCACAATCGAAGGCACAATAAAGGTACATAATTCGGGCGCATCAACCACATTCACCGGAATATTACGCGACATGGCGGCGGCAGACACCTGACGGTTGACATCTTCATCATCCGTCGCGGCAATGACGATACAAGCACCATCCAACTGCTCAGGCTGAAACATGGCATTGATATGCCTAATCTCCCCGGCATCAACCCACTCAATGAGCGTGGCATAAAGCTCAGGAGCAATCACGGTGACCGCGGCTCCTGCCTTGAGTAAGAGACTGACTTTACGGCTGGCGACATCACCGCCACCGATCACCACGCAGCGGCGATGGCGAATTTTCATGAATATAGGCAGGGTTTCCATGCGGGATATTTTACTCTGCGATTGGCATTCCGCGGCAGCTAAGCTAAAATAGGCACTTAGCCCACTGTTTTTTTAAGATATTTTGCATCCTGCAACCTTCATTCCCCATCTCGCGCTCACATTGAGCACACGCCAAGTTACCCCATGAATACGCCGAAAAAAGTCTTTATCAAGACCTTTGGGTGCCAGATGAACGAATATGACTCATCTCGCATGATGGATATGCTGCATGCCACGGAAGGCATGCTCACTACGGAAAACCCGGAAGAGGCAGATGTCATTTTGCTGAACACCTGTTCCGTGCGCGAAAAAGCCCAGGAAAAAGTATTTAGCCATTTAGGCCGTTTTGGCCCCTTGAAGGAAAAAAACCCCAACCTAGTGATTGGTGTCGGTGGTTGCGTAGCCAGCCAGGAGGGAGCAAACATCGTAGCGCGCGCGCCCTACGTCGATGTGGTGTTCGGACCGCAAACCCTGCACCGGCTTCCGGAGATGATACAGTCTCGCCGTGTGACGGGGCTGTCACAGGTGGATATCAGTTTTCCCGAAGTAGAGAAGTTTGACCATTTACCACCACCACGAGTCGAAGGCGGGGCCGCTTTTCTTTCGATTATGGAAGGCTGCAGCAAATACTGTACTTTCTGCGTTGTGCCTTACACCCGCGGCGACGAAGTATCGCGCCCATTTGACGACATCCTGACCGAAGCCATCCAGTTGGCAGAACAAGGGGTAAAGGAAATCACCCTGCTGGGGCAAAACGTCAATGGCTATCGCAGTGAAACAGCAGAAGGCGATACGGCAGATCTGGCGCTACTGATTGAATATCTGGCAGAAATCCCAGAAATTGAACGCATCCGCTATACCACGTCACATCCTAACGAAATGTCAGCTGAGCTGATTGATTGCTACGCCCGTATTCCAAAGCTAGTCTCGCACTTGCATCTGCCAGTACAAGCAGGCTCTGACCGTATTCTGATGGCGATGAAGCGCAATTACACGGCATTGCAATATAAATCCGTGATTCGCAAACTACGTGCAGCCCGACCGGATATATGCATCACGTCTGACTTCATCATTGGCTTTCCTGGCGAAACCGAGAAAGAGTTTGAAGCCACCATGAAGCTGATGCAGGATGTAGGCTTTGATTTCAGCTTCAGCTTCACTTACAGCCCACGTCCCGGCACACCAGCCTCCTACCTTGCAGATGATTGCAGCCAGGAAGAAAAGCAAGCACGGCTCACCCGCCTGCAGGCATTGAATGAAGCCCAGGGCAAGGCCATCAGTGAAGCGATGGTAGGTAGCGTGCAACGTGTGCTGATCGAAGGTCTCTCAGCAAAGAGTGCCAGCGAGCTGGCAGGCCGTACTGATAATAACCGCATCGTCAACTTCCCTGGTGATGCCAAGCTGATCAACCAGTTTGTCAATGTCAGGATTACCGAGGCAGCCCCTCATACATTACGTGGCGAATTAATATAGGACATATTGAGTGGAACTCACGTTACAACCTGAAGATAATCTGCGTCTCGCCAATTTATGCGGTGCCCTGGATGAAAATCTCAAGCAAATCGAGGATGCGCTTGATGTCACCATTTCCAGGCGTGGTGCTCATTTTCGCGTCGCAGGCGACCAGGCCAATACCCGCCTGGCAGCACAACTGCTGGAAAACTTTTATGAGCGGGCCAAAAACCCGATTAACCTGGAAGAAGTGCAACTTGGCCTGGTAGAGCTCGAGCGCCTGGCACCTGAGCAGGTCAGCACTGCCATGCCTACGCTTATGACACGCCGTCAGGATCTGCATGGCCGCACTCCGCGCCAGGTAAGCTATTTACAGCAGATTCAGGACTTCGACATTACCTTTGGGATAGGCCCGGCTGGCACTGGCAAAACCTATCTGGCTGTTGCCAGTGCCATTGATGCCATGACACGTGATCGCGTCAAACGTATTGTGTTGGTACGTCCTGCGGTAGAAGCGGGCGAGCGCCTGGGATTTTTACCGGGAGATCTGGCACAAAAAGTGGATCCCTATCTACGCCCCTTGTATGACGCCCTTTATGACCTGGCAGGCTATGACACGGTCAACAAGATGTTTGAGCGTGGTGCCATTGAGGTCGCCCCGCTTGCCTACATGCGTGGTCGCACGCTTAACCAGAGCTTTATCATCCTGGATGAAGCACAGAACACCACGCCAGAGCAGATGAAGATGTTCCTGACGCGTATTGGCTTTGGCACCAAGGCCGTCATTACGGGCGATGTGACGCAGATTGACTTGGGGCGTGGCCAGAAGAGCGGCCTGGTAGAAGCGCAAAAAGTGCTCAAGGATGTGCGCGGCATTGCATTCACCCAGTTCCTTTCCGATGATGTGGTACGCCACCCATTGGTGCAGAAAATCATCAACGCCTACGAACGCTACGATAGTGAGCGTCATGCACAATCTGTCACACAGCCTGGCGATAATCAGGGCAAGCCCAACAATGCCTAAACTTGCGCTTAGCGTGCAATATGCCAGTGAAGCAGCAGAAGTGCCCAGCGAGAAGCAGTTCCGCAAGTGGGCACGTCATACGCTACGGGTAGATACCGAAGCCACGCTGCGCATTGTGGACGAAGAAGAAGGACGCACACTCAACCGCGATTATCGTGGCAAGGATTATGCTACAAATGTATTGACGTTTCCGCTGGTCGAGGAGCCCTGGCTTATCGGCGACATCATTCTCTGTGCCCCTGTTGTGGCAAGAGAGGCAAGCGAACAGGGCAAAACAGTGGAGGCGCATTATGCGCATATGACCGTGCATGGCATACTGCATCTGCACGGTTATGATCATGAAGAAGAGGCGCAAGCCGAGCTGATGGAGTCGCTGGAATCCAGCATACTCAGCAAGCTTGGTTATGCGGATCCCTATTTATCAGAAAAAACGGACATTTAATCAACCATCATGGCTGAACCTGACAAACGAAGTCCCAACATCAAACCCCATTGGCTAGAACGCCTGACCAACTTTCTGCTACGCGAGCCCGAAGACCGTGAGCAGCTCATAGAGCAACTCCACACTGCATATGAAAACAGCCTGCTAGATGCAGATGCGCTGGCCATGATAGAAGGCGTGCTGCAGGTGTCAGAAATGCAAGTGCGTGACATCATGATCCCACGCTCTCAAATGGACGTGATCGACATCACGGATCCCCCTGAAAAATTTATCCCTTTTGTCATTGAAGCCGCTCACTCGCGCTTTCCTGTCATTGATGACAACAAGGACGACGTGATCGGCATCTTGCTGGCAAAGGATTTATTGCGTTACTACACTGGCAAGGATTTTGATGCCCGCGACATGCTACGCCCTGCCGTGTTCATTCCAGAATCCAAGCGCCTGAATGTGCTACTCAAGGAATTTCGCAGCAACCGCAACCATATCGCCATTGTGGTGGATGAATATGGTGGTGTGGCAGGCATGGTCACCATTGAGGATGTGCTGGAGCAAATTGTAGGCGATATCGAAGATGAGTTTGATGAGGATGAAAACGAAGACAATATCATCCAGGATGCACAAGGTCGCTACCGGGTGAAAGCACTCACGGAGATCGTAGATTTCAACGACATCCTCGGTACTCAATTTAGCGATGAAGAGTTCTCCACCATAGGCGGACTGGTAGTCAGCAAATTCCAGCATATGCCCAAGCGTGGAGAAGAAGTCAGCTTCGACAACATCAATGTCACAGTGCTACGCGCCGATAGTCGCCGTGTGCACTCCTTGCTGGTAGAACTGGCAGCAGCCACCGAGGAAGACAGCGACACCCTCACGGCCTAATTCCTTGTTACATCAGGAACTTTAGGGAATAATTCCTGCTCCAACCAGCTCAACATGCCTGATGGGAGTTCGTGATGAAAGTCGTGTGGCTTACCCTGTTCCTGGCTTTACCTGCGCTTGTATTGAACCCCGGCACTTTACTCGCTGAAGAATCGCCTTCAGCACAAACGCCGCCAACACCATCGGCCGATAGTATCCCCATCGATGAAACCACCTTTATTGAACACATTTACCAGTTTGATAAAGATGCTATCGTTGCCCAATTTGGAGAACCTGCACGCAAGAATGACTATCATCGTCCAGGCACTGATGAACTCATGGCTTCCGTCTGGCAATATCATTACATCAACACAGGCCTGGATGGGGCTTACTACCAGACTACCGAGTTAGATTTTGTCGGTGACCGCGTTGTGCTGGTGGTGTTCATGAACCACGATGGAAATGACGATGCAACCATGCACCAACAAGTCGTACCAGGTCTTTAATCCTGCACATTGCTGATAGACAATAAAAAAGCGATGCCATGCATCGCTTTTTTATTGTCTGGCCTTGTCGTCGATCTCACCATTCGGTAGTCGGCGACTATGGACGCCTATTACTTTTTCAGTGAATCCCGAATATCACGCAAGATCAAAATTTCTTCCGGTGTCGCCGCTGGCACAGCAGGCTCTTCAGTCTTGAGCTTGTTGATGGCACGAATCAGCAAGAACACCGCAAATGCCACAATGGTGAAACTCACCACTGCATTGATAAACAAGCCATAGTTAAGCGTCACAGCACCGGCGGCATGGGCAGCAGCAACCGAGGCATAAGGTGGCGCAAGCTCAGCACCATCCTTGAGCACAACAAACAGATTGCTGAAATCGACATTGCCCAGCAACAATCCAATCGGCGGCATGATGACATCATCAACCAATGATTTGACGATAGCACCGAAGGCGGCCCCGATAATGATACCGACGGCCATATCGACCACGTTTCCACGTACGGCAAATGCCTTGAACTCTTTAAACATAATTTCTCCTTCGTCAAAAACAGTTAGTGCCAGTTGATAGATGCGGAAGCCGAATGCCTCATGCATGACTAAGCCGCTATAATGCAATAAACAACAAACCCACGTCTACACTCAGCTTTAAGGATAGTCTTGAAATTCCACTGCCCCCGCCTTCCGCACCTCATCGCACTATTGTTGGGTGCATTGTCAGTGTTAGGCTTTGCGCCATTTTATTTTTATCCTGTCACCATCATCAGCATGGCGGGGCTATTCTATCTCTGGTATCAATCGCCTTCCGCCAAACATGCATGGTGGCTGGGTTTCTCATTTGGCTTGGGGTTATTTGGGGCCGGCATTTACTGGATCTATATCAGTCTGCATGATTTTGGCGGCATGCCTGCCACGATGGCCGTTGTGGCAACTTTCTGCCTCAGCGCATTCATGGCCCTGTTCCCAGCAGCCACTGGCTGGCTGTCGCGTAAACTGGGTGCACAATATCTCACCATCCCCTTGTTCTGGGTACTCATGGAATGGGTACGCAGCTGGATATTCACTGGCTTCCCCTGGCTATTGGCGGGTTACTCACAAATTCCCGGTAGTCCGCTGACCGGTTTTGCCCCGGTCCTGGGCATACATGGCGTATCCCTGGCTGTCGCTATTAGTGCCAGCCTGCTTGCCTGGGCACTGCTTCACC
Organism: Methylobacillus gramineus; assembly: GCF_020532675.1. Classification (GTDB taxonomy): domain Bacteria; phylum Pseudomonadota; class Gammaproteobacteria; order Burkholderiales; family Methylophilaceae; genus Methylobacillus; species Methylobacillus gramineus. The sequence goes on from NZ_JAJAVE010000001.1 coordinate 1,606,054, forward strand.
GGCGCAATCTGCCATTCCTAGGTAAATCCGCCTTGCTGTTATGCACCTTATGGCTGGCAGGTGGATTACTCAAGCTCAACACCTGGAGCACGCCCACAGGTGAGCCAGTATCAGTGGCATTGGTACAAGGCAATATCACACAGGATCTGAAATGGGAAAACGACACCCTGCGCCAGACCCTGCAACAATATCTGGATATGTCGCTACAAAGCCATGCCAAACTTATCATCTTGCCAGAAACGGCTTTTCCCCTGGTTTCAAGCCAGATTCCACCTGACTACCTCCAGCAACTGGCCGACCACGCAAAGCACAATGGGGGTGACATCCTCATCGGCACGGTGGAAAAACAGGACGGCGCCTATTACAACAGCATGCTCAGTATGGGGCAGTCTGCGGAGCAAGCTTACCGGAAAACCCATTTGGTGCCGTTTGGTGAATTTATCCCGCTCAAGCAGGCCTTTGGCTGGATTTATGAGAATTGGCTCAATATCCCGCTCACAGACCTGGCGCGTGGCGGCTTTCAGCAGAGACCTATGCATATTGCCGGACAGCAAGTGGCGATCAATATCTGTTATGAAGATGTCTTTGGCGAGGAAATCATCCATCAATTGCCGCAAGCGACTTTACTGGTGAATACAAGCAACGATGCATGGTATGGCGAGTCTCTGGCAGCTTATCAGCACCTGCAGATTGCCCAAGCTCGCGCCCTAGAAACCGCCCGCATGATGTTGCGCTCCACCAATACCGGCGCCACCGCCATCATCGACACCAACGGCCAGGTATTAGCACATGCCAAGCACTTCACAACCACCACACTGGAAGGCACAGCCCAGGGTTATGTGGGCATGACGCCTTATGTGCGTTGGGGCAACTGGCCGATGCTTGCTTTCCTCTTTACTGCACTTGGCCTTTTGTGGGTGCGTAAAAAGAAGTAAAATCAAGCCCTTTTGACGCCTCCTGATACAGGGACATGCGCATACTGCACTTGCACGGTCGGCAAAACACCATGCCGCTACCGGGTAAGATTTTGATTTAACCCATAATAGAACTCGAACCATAACTGACCGCCATGCTGACTTTTCAACAGATCATTCTGACCTTGCAGCAATACTGGGATAAACAGGGTTGCGCCCTGCTACAACCTTACGATATGGAAGTGGGCGCAGGCACATCCCACACTGCCACCTTCCTGCGCGCATTAGGCCCTGAACCTTGGAAAGCTGCTTATGTGCAGCCTAGCCGTCGCCCAAAAGATGGTCGATATGGTGAAAACCCCAACCGTTTACAGCACTACTATCAGTTTCAGGTTGTGCTGAAACCAGCACCAGCCAATATTCTGGAGCTTTACTTGGGCTCGCTTGAAGCCCTCGGGTTTGATCTGAAGAAAAATGATATCCGCTTTGTGGAAGATGACTGGGAAAACCCGACACTGGGCGCCTGGGGATTGGGATGGGAAGTCTGGTTGAACGGCATGGAAGTCACCCAGTTCACTTATTTCCAGCAAGTGGGAGGTATCAATTGCAAGCCGATCACCGGCGAGATTACTTATGGCCTTGAGCGCCTGGCCATGTATCTGCAAGGCGTGGACAATGTCTATGACCTGGTCTACTCAAAAGGCATCAATGGCGCAGCGGACCTCAAGTATGGTGATGTCTTCCACCAGAACGAAGTAGAGCAATCCACCTATAACTTCGAACATAGTGATGCCGACTTCCTGTTTATCGCCTTCGATGCGCATGAGAAAAAAGCGCAGGAACTGGTGGAGCATAAACTGGCCCTTCCCGCGTATGAACAAGTACTGAAAGCTGCACATACCTTCAACCTGCTGGATGCCCGTGGTGCGATCTCCGTCACTGAACGTGCCGCCTATATTGGCCGGATTCGCAACCTGGCACGTGCAGTCGCCGCAAGCTACCTGGATAGCCGGGCAAGACTGGGGTTCCCGATGGCTCCCAAAGCCTGGGCAGATGAAATATTGGCAGAATTGGCAAAGAAAGCAGCAGCATGAGCAGCAAGAACCTACTGGTAGAACTATTCGTTGAAGAACTGCCGCCCAAGGCATTGAACAAGCTGGGGAAAGCGTTTTCTGCCGCCCTGTTTGAAAGCCTGAAAAGCCAGGGCCTCACCGTTACTGAGTCGGCTGTTACCGACTATGCCTCACCGCGTCGCCTGGCAGCCCATATCAGTGCAGTCTCTGCCAAGGCAGCCGACAAACAAGTATCACAAAAGCTGATGCCAGCCAGCGTAGGCCTGGATGCCACTGGCAACGCCACCCCAGCCCTATTGAAGAAGCTTGGCGCACTGGGTGCCGATGCCAGTGTGGTATCACAGCTCAAGCGTGAGAATGATGGCAAGGCCGAGACTCTATTTCTCGACCTCACCGTTGCCGGCGCCAATCTGGCTGAAGGATTGCAAAAGGCGCTGGATGAAGCCATTGCAAAGTTACCTATCCCCAAGGTCATGACTTATCAACTTGAGGACGGCTGGAGTAGCGTTAATTTTGTCCGCCCAGCCCATGGCCTGGTGGCATTGCATGGCACGGAAGTAATCAACCTATCCACCCTGGGCCTGAATGCGGGCAATAGCACTCAAGGCCATCGCTTTGAGGCCAGGGTCAATCCTATCGTGCTGCGTGATGCCGATAGCTATGCGGAACAATTAAAGGACGAAGGCGCAGTAATCGCCAGCTTTGATGCCCGTCGTGCCGAGATCATTAGCCAGCTTGAACAGGCTGCCGCAGCACAAGGCCTGAAGCCGATTGAAGATGAAGCATTATTGGATGAAGTAACAGCGCTGGTTGAGCGCCCCAATGTGCTGCTGGGTCAGTTTGAAGATGAATTTCTGGCCGTCCCTCAGGAGTGCCTCATCCTGACCATGAAGGCCAACCAGAAATATTTCCCGCTGCTGGATGCCAGTGGCCGTCTCACCAACAAATTCCTCATTGTGTCCAACATCAGCCCGGCTGATGCCAGCGCAGTGATAGGCGGTAACGAGCGCGTGGTACGCCCGCGCCTCGCTGATGCCAAGTTCTTCTTTGAACAAGACCGTAAGAAAACCCTGGAATCCCGTATCGCAGGACTGGATAAAGTGGTGTACCACAATAAGCTTGGGTCACAGGGTGAACGTATTACCCGCGTCAGCACGATTGCCAGGCTGATTGCAGAAGCGATTGGTGATGCCACACTCGCCGAGCAGTCCAGCCAGGCTGCCCGACTATCCAAAGCTGATCTGGTCACCGATATGGTAGGCGAATTTCCAGAGTTGCAAGGCATCATGGGGCGCTATTACGCCCAGCATGAAGGACTGGATGATGACATTGCGTATGCCATTGAGGATCACTACAAGCCACGCTTTGCCGGCGATGAACTGCCACGCAACCAGGTAGGAGCCGTGGTTGCCTTGGCTGACAAACTGGAAACCCTGGTGGGCCTATTCAGCATTGGCGAAAAACCTACTGGTGAAAAAGATCCCTTTGCACTACGTCGCCATGCTTTCGGCATATTGCGTATCTTGAATGACAGCGGCATCAACCTCCCGCTTGATATCCTGCTAGAGCAATCGTTATCCGTGTTCCAGCATAGTGTTAACCAGGCTGAAGTACTACAAGCGCTTAACGAGTTTATCTATGACAGGCTTGCGGGCAACTTACGCGAGCAGGGTTACAGTGCACAAGAGATTGATGCCGTGCTGGCATTGAAGCCACCATTGATTGCAGACATCCTCAAGCGCCTGGCTGCTGTACGCGCATTTGCCGCGCTGGCAGAGGCACCAAGCCTGGCAGCAGCCAACAAGCGGGTGGGCAATATCCTGAAAAAGGTAGAAGAGGTAGTCAGCGCAAAGATAGACAGCACCCTACTGCAAGAAGAGGCAGAAAAGGCCCTGGCTCAAGTGCTGACCAGTGTCAAAACCACAGCTGATGCCGCATTTGAAGCGGGAGACTATACGCAGTCTCTACAAGCGCTGGCTGCACTTAAAACCCCGGTTGATGCCTTCTTTGACAATGTGATGGTCAATGCCGATGATCCTGCACTCAAGGCTAACCGTCTCGGTCTTCTCGCCACATTGCACCAGGCGATGAACCGGGTCGCGGACTTGTCCAGGCTAGCGGCATAACAACGATGAAACTTGTCATTCTGGACCGCGATGGTGTCATCAACTACGACAGCACCCAATTCATCAAGAGCCCGGATGAATGGAAGCCCATCCCCGGGAGCCTGGAAGCGATTGCCATGCTCAATCAGAGCGGATTCAGGGTGGCATTGGCCACCAATCAATCAGGCATAGGCCGCGGGCTGTTTGACATGGCTACCCTCAATGCCATCCATGACAAAATGCACAAGGCCCTGTCCCAATTTGGTGGCCGGATAGATGCGTTGTTCTACTGCCCGCACGCTGCCGACGCTAATTGCAATTGCCGCAAGCCTAAGTCGGGCATGATTGAAGAAATCAGCAAGCGCTTTAGCATGGACCTCAAAGGGGTGCCCAGTGTGGGTGACTCCCTGCGCGATCTCCAGGCCAGCGCTGCTTTTGGGGCACAGCCCATTCTGGTACGGACCGGCAAGGGAGAAAAAACCCTGGCTGCAGGCAACCTGCCGGAAAACACTTGGGTGTGTGCGGACTTGGCTGAAGCGGCACAACGCATCATTACTACACTTTCCTGAGCCTGAGATGATCTATTTGCGCTCCTTGATCTATACGCTGGGTATGTGGATATTCACGCCCATTTTTACTACCTCCATCCTGCTGACGTTCCCGCTGCCGCGCCGCACCCGCTATATCATTATCAGTGGCTGGGCCCGCAGCATGCTATGGTGGCTGCGTATTACCTGCGGCCTGAGTTACCGGGTGATAGGCCGAGAAAACATTCCAATTACCCCCAGCATCATCCTGTGCAAGCACCAATCTGCCTGGGAAACCCTAGCCCTACAACAGATATTCCCGCCCCAAGTCTGGGTGCTCAAACGTGAATTGCTCTGGATTCCATTCTTTGGCTGGGGCCTGGCATTGACTTCGCCGATTGCCATCAACCGTGCGGCAGGCCGTGAAGCACTCAAGCAACTGGTGAGTCAGGGCAAGGAGCGCCTCAAACAACGTTTCTTTGTCGTCATTTTCCCGGAAGGCACGCGTCTGGCCCCCGGCACGCGTGGCAAGTACCATATTGGCGGCGCCTGGTTAGCCACCCATACCAAGAGTACTGTTGTGCCAGTCGCGCACAATGCAGGTGAGTACTGGCCAAAGAATTCCTTTCTCAAGCGCCCTGGCACCATTACCCTGAGCATAGGCAATCCCATAGATGCTGCAGGGCTCAAGCCCGATCAGTTGAATCAGCTGGTGGAAAACTGGATAGAGCAGGAAATGCTGCTTCTAGACAGCAGATGAGTAGTAGCCACACTCTGGCGATGCCTAACGGTGAACGCATTCCTTACCAGTTGGAGCGCAGAGCACGCAGAACCATAGGCATGAAAATTACCGCCAGTGGATTGGTAGTGCACGCCCCGCAGCGTCTTGCGCAAAGTCAGCTGGAACAGTTGTTGATAAGCAAGGCACGCTGGATTACCAGCAAGCTGCAGTCACGACAACAAGATGTCACGCCCGCCCTGCAATGGCACGATGGCGCGCAGTTAATGCTGCTGGGCCAGCCATTGACGCTTGAAGTGATCGCCTCCTCCCGCAATAGCCGCCCTCAATACGAATATGGCGTACTGACCGTTGCAGTGACCAATATCCATGATGAAACAGCGATTGCCCGCAAGGTATTGCACTGGTACCAGAAAGAAGCCTTGGCAGACTTTGCCAAACGCGTGCAAATACTGGCTGCCAAGCTTGGTGAGCCACTGCCACCCCTATTTCTGTCCAACGCCAAAACACGCTGGGGCAGCTGTAACTCCAGACGAGAGATACGCCTCAACTGGCGTCTGATACAGGCCAACCCGTCTATCATTAATTATGTCACTGCGCATGAGCTGGCCCATTTGCGTGAAATGAACCATTCAGCCCGTTTCTGGGCCACGGTTGCCAAGATCTACCCGGATTACCGCCAAGCCGAAATTGCATTGAAAGCTTGCTCCTCACAGCTTTACCGCATGGGTTGACTATTTTTCTATCAATATTAGCCAGCCTAATGTTTCTATTTAAATGCAACAATAGTATGATGACCTTATGCAACTGACCAAATTCACTGATCTGGGACTACGCGTCCTCATGTATGTTTCGCAACATGATCGCAGCAAACCGATCACAATCAGCGAGATCGCGACGCAATTCAATATCCCTCGCAATCACCTGATCAAGGTGGTGACATTTCTGAACAAGACCGGATGGATACAAACCACACGCGGCCCCAATGGTGGTTTGCGACTGGGCACTGACTCCATGTCACTCAAACTGGGGCATGTCATCCGCATACTGGAAGGCAGTGAGTCACTCGTTAACTGCCAGGAACCACCCTGCCCACTTAGCGGGCAATGTGGACTTAAAGGCGCGTTGGATCAAGGCCTGAACGCGTTTTACCATTATATGGACTCTTATACCCTGAGCGATGTCATCCAGAATCGCACTGCCAATGTGATTGTGCACTTGCAACATACCCATCTTGCCGGCTTGCACTGAATGGACAGCTGATGACAACAATGCCTACACCCCTATTTTTAATCACCAGCCATGCATTGCCACATTGCTTGGATTAATTGTTTCATCTTATATACAACAAAGGAGATATTATGCTATCCGCTACTGCCCGCCCCTACATTGATGCCAGTGTGCCCGTTCTGCGTGAGCACGGTGTCGACATCACCCGCGTGTTTTATCAGAACATGCTGACAGCCCATCCTGAGTTGAAAAATCTGTTCAATATGGGCAATCAAGCCAATGGATTACAACAACAATCCCTGGCGGCGGCAGTATTTGCCTATGCCGCCAACATTGACAACCCTGCGGCACTGGCGCCTGTGGTAACGCGTATTGTGCACAAACATGCGGCCGTGGGGCTCAAACCCGAGCATTATCCAATTGTCGGTGAACACTTGTTGGGCGCCATCAAACAAGTATTGGGAGATGCCGCAAGCGATGAATTGATCGCTGCCTGGGGCGAGGCTTATTGGCTATTGGCCAACCTGTTGATCGCAGAAGAAAAATCCCTTTACCAAGCCACAGCAACACAGCCTGGGCAATTAATGGCACTCAAGGTAGCACGCAAGGTGCAGGAAACCGATCAAGTTATCTCCTTTTATTTACAAGCAGATGGCAAGCAGCCTGGCCCATTCAAGCCCGGGCAATACATCAGCGTGGAAATGCAGTTTAATCAAGGGCGTGGCCGACAGTTAAGGCAATACAGCTTATCCGACTCCACTGAAGCCCCATGGTGGAGAATATCGGTCAAGCGTGAACAGGAAAATGGCAAACCAGATGGACAAGTATCGCATTGGCTGCATGATGAAGTTGAGGCTGGTGACACTCTGCATGTCACCCCCGCTTTTGGTGAGTTCCAGCTTCACAACATTCAAGGCTCAGGCCCCGTAATACTACTTTCCGCTGGAGTCGGCATCACACCTATGCTATCCATGCTGAATACGTTAAGGGATACATCCCCACAACGCCCAGTATTGTTCGCACATGCAACTCGTAGTCCTGCCTGGCAGACACACGGCCAGGAACTCCAGCAAGCACGCCTGTATATGCCAAAACTGGAAACTGCCCTGTTCTATGAAAGCATGGAGGGCACATTACCGGGGCTTGGCGGGATATATGAAGGTTATATGGATGCAGGCGCTTTATGGCCCGCATATTTGCAAAATGCAGATATATACATGTGTGGCCCGCTGGGCTTTATGCAGGCCCAACGCAAGAGTTTGATAGCAGCGGGTGTATCCGCTGATCGCATCCACAGGGAAGTGTTCGGACCAGATATGTTGGATCACTTACTCTAGGTAGGAGAGCGTATAGACAGAGAATGACCGTGTGCACGGTCATTCCAAAACTTGAGGATATTGGTATTGGCTCAGGCGAAGCTGATAGGCATAGCTGCCGAAGCGTCACCCTGATGGACTTCACGCAAACACTGTTTAGCACAGCTGGCACATTGCCCACATTCCGAGGCAACACCAAGCTCTCGCCTTAAATCCTTGAGGCTACTTGCCCCGGCGCGCGCTGCTTGAAATATTTGACGATCCGTTACCGCGCGACAAACACAGACGTACATATCAACCGACCAGATGCTTTCTTTGCAAGTTAAGAAATCAATTGAGTTACAAAACAAACGATAACTATTATCGTTTTTCACTCAAGTGCTTGTCAAGAAGCATTTGCATTTGATGTGTATGTTATTCACCTCTTAATAATACTGAGCTCTTCACAAGCAATTTGTTAATCATGACTGAACTATAAAAAGAGAATGGATTATTAATATTTATTGCAAATAAAAATGAGATTGATTACATTTAATATGGCTGTTAATTAGTTATTTTCTAAGTTTGCTTATATGAGGGTGCGCTTTTAGTGCGATGGACATTTAGTTAACTGCTTTTAATCAGTTTCTTACTCAGGTATTGCCTTTTGAAGCATGTATCACGCGCTTCCTTGATGCTGTATAAAAATCAATAACAAAGAACACTAGCAATATTGAGGGGAATTTTATGACATGGAAAACAACATTTAAAACCTGTGTTGTACTTGTTTTAACAATCTTGGTCTCGCTTACTCTTTCCAGAAAAGTCAGTTATGTTTAGGTTGATTAAATCCATCTTTCTGGCCATTCGCGAGGTCATTGATTTCAACTTCTGTATCTTAGGTCTTCTGCCAATAGCCATTATGTTATTGATTTTCATATTTTACTAATCAAACATTTAAGTTATTACCCACCAAGGCTTATGATTCAGATTGTCGTCCCAACTTCGCCCGACTCACCCCCCAACAGACGCAGTGTATTGATTGTAGTCACGAGACTCTGTATGGACTGAGCCTGCATCTTGCGCATAATGCTTGCCCGGTGCAGTTTGATAGTATGTTCGACAGTGCCAAATTCTGCCGCAATCTGCTTGTTGAGCCGCCCCGCCACCACCTGTTCTAATACCTGTCGCTCCCGAGGGGTGAGCAAGGTCAAGCGTGCTTGAATAGACTGGACTAGATCGTGCTCTTTCAGTCGCTTGCGGTTCAACTGCAATGCCTGCTCTACCGCACATAAAAGAATGTGCGCATCCACCGGTTTGGTCAGAAAATCACATGCTCCCTGTTTCATGGCCCGGACGCAGTTGGCGACGTCCCCATTGCCGGTGAGAAAAATAATCGGAAGCAACGAACGGCGGCATAGCAGCTGCGCTTGCAGCTCCAGCCCTTGCATCTCGGGCATCGAGATGTCAAGAATTACGCACCCAGGACGCTCGATGCGGGCGTTCTCCAAAAAAAGCCGGGCCGAAGAATATGTCTCCACTTCATACTGTGTGGAGAAAAATAGGCGTTCTACCGAACGCAGGATGAACTCATCGTCATCAACGATGAAAATGCAAGAAACATCAGACATGTTCATAGAGTGGTACGGTAAATTCCACGGTTGAGCCGAATGGTAACCGGGGCCGGGCCAATATCTCACCCCCATGAGCGGTGACGATCTGCTTACAGATATTTAGTCCCAAGCCCAGGCCATTCTTCTTGGTGGTAAAAAACGCAGAAAAAATCTCCTGCTGGCAGTTTGACGTAAACCCGCAACCACTATCCGTCACCGATAGTAATGCATGGGTAGCGCTGCTTCTTCGAGCAGACAACGTGATCACTCGCCTGGCTCCTGCAAGGCCATTTACCGCATCGATTGAATTCATGACCAAGTTGACAATAACCTGCTGCAATTGGATAGCGTCACCACGAATCTGTAATCCAGGCGCGCACTCTTGCAGTAGCAAAATGTCTTTCAGGCTAAGCTCGTAGCGCAGCAGGGTTTGTGCCGCAGAAAATATCTGGGAGACCTCAACCTTGGCCGGAGCATGTCGTCCAGGTGCCAGCATTCGCCTCACCCGCTCGATCACTGCCGTTGCCATCTTGGCCTGCCCAACAATGTCCGCCATTATCGCAAGATAGGCGGCCTGATCAAAAGGACGATGCTTGATTCTCATTTCTGCCGCTTGGCTATTAAGCAGGATAGAACTCAGAGGCTGGCTCAATTCGTGCGCGACCGCACCTGTCATTTCTCCTGTCATCGTCACCCGCGCCAGATGAAATATCTTCAGCTCACTGTCCTTGAGCGCCATCGCTGATGCGATCTGTCTAGAATGCGCGTCACGCATTGCCGTACGCAGTATCTTCATTGAATGCTCAATGGAAAAACCGAGCGCAACCACAGTAAAAAGAGAGGTCTGAGCCAGATAAAAATTTTGCTGTAAGAGAAACTGCATGGTGAAGATATTACCTAGGCTCAACAGCTTCAGGCTCAAAGCTAGGCCCAGCGGGATAAATGCGAGGCAAAAAAATATGGCATCAATGTGTTTTCGCAATGCCATCCGCACGGCAAAAAAAGACAACAACGCTATGTTCATTAGAATGAGATATGAAATGAACCAGTATGCAGTTGCATAATCAACGATAAAAACTAAAGGCGCGATCGTTAAGAGCAGATATATCGCTACGTTAAAAGCTTTGATGACGACTACCGGAATATGCTTGTCCAGTTGAAGGAATCTCCTGGAAAAAAGAAAGAAAACACCTGCCGCTGCTGAATGAAAAACTAGCAACATCATGTTGTTCAAGTCAGGATACTTGCTGAGCATCATTTCAGCACTGATGCCGTAATACACTAGATTAGTGCATACGGTCAGCAGGAGAAATATCGCGAACAGCAGGTAAATTTTTTCCCGGGTCAATATGAAAATAAACAATCCACAGAAACCAAAAGCTAGCAGGCAACCGAAATACGCACCCAAATAGAACTTTTGTCGCGATTTTTCTATAACGAAATCATCGGCCGATAGTAGCGACAGCGGTGTAGATTCCAGTAACCCATCATGCGAGCTCATGCGCATATAAATTCGCAGATGCTCTCCTGCATGCAGGGTCAATGGCAAAGAAAGTGTGTAGTTTCCCTGATACCTGAAGTCGAACTCTCGCCTGTCGCCACTAAGCACCTTCGACTTCAACTGCCCCGTGCTCGCGTCGACAACATACCAGTCGACATAATCCTGAAGAGGGGTTTTAAGATCAAGCACGATACTTTTTGGCTGCCCCCCCGCATTGCGCAGTTCGAACTTCAGCCACCAAGCAGACTGGGTAAAGCCAAAGTGTGGGGAATTGCCACTGCTATTTTTCCAGTCCTTTACTTTCTGTACATCCTCCACCGTGTTGTTTCTAGAAACATCTTCCAGATAAGCGTAACGCAGTATCACTTCTGACTGCTGGTGGTCGTTGACTTCATAGATGAGGTCGGCGGCGACGCTCATAGTGGGTATCAACGCGACGATCGACAATACAAACAGCAAGCTAAAACGGCGGTATTTTGACATTTCTTATTCTAGTACGACCCCACGGTCGCCTTCACAATTATTGCAAGGCGAAGCGATCCTAGCGAAAGCAAAAATATTGATCAATAGAACTATGGTGTGATGGCTACTCTTCTGAAGCAAAGGTAATGTGAGCCCCGCTAAAAGATATAAAGTTTATACCGGTACCTCTGCTTCATCAGCCAAAACACACAAAAGGTGACCCAGATGATCATCGCACGCAGGATCCATGAAATTTCTGGCGTCCTTGATCTAAATTTGGCGCAGCAACGCAATAAAAAGCAATTCATCGCTGAGTTGAAGATACCCAGCTTGTCACTGCAGAGCATTGCGCTAATTGGCTTAATTGCAGCATATGCGGTTGGCCCGAGGCTTACCAAGGACATTCTCCTTGAAGTGTCAGGTTGCGTCGTTGGGATACTAGCGGGTATTTTCATTAGCCATCTCAGTCGAAATATGGCGACCTTGAACATCGGAGGCTTTATCACGGTGCTCTTTGCCTGCATCGGCTTTCGGCTGATTCTGGTAGCGGCCGAGCGCACTGCTATCTGGACTTTGCCAGTTGGTGCGTTGATCGCTGTATCCATTGCGGTAATCGTAAGTAGCCCCGGAATCTATTCGCTTCTGATAGCAGTGGTCTGGTTTGTGCTGGACATTGATTTTGGTGTAGCAGGGGCTCCACAAAACGACGGATTGTGGCCTCAGTTGCTGACGTCAACAGCGATAGTCATTGGCCTGCTCCTCAATGCTGTTTTGTCACGTCTACGCCGCGTCAATGAGCTTTGTACATTGCGCCTTATTGATATGGCGTACAAGGATCACCTGACCGGCATACCCAATCGCCGTTGGTTCATTGAAGCTGTTGATCTCGCCCTGAAAGCCAGCCATCTGGATGGGTATTTATTGATTTTGGATGTTGATAACTTCAAGCGGATAAATGACGAATCTGGACATGACATTGGTGACGAGGTCCTCAAGGGAATCGGCAGCATCATCAGTACGGTAGCTGCAGGCCTACCTTACGGCAGGATAGGCGGGGAGGAGTTCTCGATCGTCGTTCGCGGCAAGCGCGAAGATGCCGAAGGATTGGCAGAACGTCTTCTGCAAGCAGTACGTGGAGCACCCATCTCAGGGCGGCATGTAACCGTCAGTATTGGAGCGAGTTTTTTACAGGGTAAATCCATTTTTATCAGCATGCGCAAGGCAGACGATGCGCTCTACCGCGCGAAAGTCAGCGGAAAAGATCGCGTCGTGTTCTGTCCTGAACAACCAGTCGGCAGCATCTGACCCATCACTCTCTTTGGAACCAGGAATCAATATGGAAATCGGAACTAGCATCAATGGTAAGTTGGCGATTGCTTTCACCGCGTTAGCCGGCATAGTACTTGTAGTATCAGCAATGTCGCTCACTTCGTTACAAAAGGCCAACGGCCGTTTCAACACATATCTCTCCGAAACTAACGCTAATGCGGTCCTGGTCGCTAAATTACAGGATGCCGTCAACAGCAGGGCTATTGGCGCACGCAATATGTTGCTGTTACGCAGCAACGAGGAAGTCGTGGCCGAAAGCGAGCGTGTAAAACAATTCCATCTACAGGTCGGCTCGCTTTTGGAACAACTACAGCGCAGCGCAACACACTCCAATGAAATTACTGCAACCGCGACCCAGATGATTGGCAAGATGCAGCGACTTGAGGAAAGCTATGGCCCCGTGGCGCTATCGATCGTCCAGCTTGCTCTCGATGGTCAGCGAGAAGCCGCCGTCGAGAAGCTTAATAACGAATGCCAGCCGCTACTGGCAGAGTTGACCAAAGCTACCGCCGAATATTCAAATTATGCACAGGAGCAAGCTGTAACTCGCAAGGCTGCTGGCGAGGTTGCATTCAATTTTCAGCGCAATAGTCTAATCGGGATCTGCATTCTGGCCTTCCTCTCCGCCGCTGGCGCGGGTTTCTGGATTACACGCAAGCTGAACCTCTCACTCGGTAGTGAGCCGGTTTTACTTGGAGCAATAGCGCAACAAGTGGCAGGTGGTGATCTAAGAAAGGTGGTCGTCACTCAACAAATTCCAGCGGGAAGCGTCATGAATTCACTAACCACTATGCAGCAAGCGCTAGCAAAGCTAGTAGGCGAGGTACGCGACGCATCCAGCCTGATCTCCACCGGCTCTGCAGAAATCTCCACAGCTAATGTACACCTCAGCAGCCGGACTGAAGAACAAGCCGCCAGCCTGGAACAAACTGCTGCATCGATGGAGCAGTTGACCGTTGCGGTCAAGGGCAATGCTGATGCAGCTCGAGAGGCTGCAGAGTTATCGGCGTCAGCCTCCGACGTCGCGAAAAAAGGGGCCAACGTGGTTGCCAGCGTGATCGACACCATGAAGGTAATCGATTCCAGTTCACAGCAAATCTCGCAGATACTCAGCAGCATCGAAGCCATTGCCTTCCAAACCAATATATTAGCGATCAACGCTGCCGTCGAGGCCGCACGCGCGGGTGCCGAAGGAAAAGGCTTCGCCGTGGTTGCCAATGAAGTGCGTACTTTGGCGCATAACAGCGCTGCGGCTGCAAAGGAAATCAAATCACTGATTGAGACCTCTGTGGCTAATGTGGCTACCGGGGACAAACTGGCACAACAGGCAGGTGTGACAATGAATGAAATTGTCCATAGCGTTGATCACGTGGTCAGCATTATCAACCACATCAGCTCGTCTGCGGCTGAACAGAGCCGCGGGATCGCACAAGTGAACGTAGTGGTGAGCCAACTTGATGGCCTGACGCAGGAAAACTCTGCAATGGTGGAAGAAACTGCCGCCGCCGCGGAACGCCTGAAGGAGCACGCGATGCACATGAACAGCCTGGTGGGAACCTTCTACCTTGATGAAGATGGCCAAGAACACCGCCATCGTTGAGCCTAGATAGAATTGCTCCTACGACTTCATATTGATCAGCGCTACCTTAAGCTGTTCGCAGATTATCTGCAATTATTGATCAATACTATATAAATCCCCGATTTGCTGACAGGGATAAACAAACGCAATATCTGGGGGGCAGCTTACAATTGATATTGAATATAACTGTAAACAAGATTAGCCAAGTTCAAATCATTATTAATGGCAACGGTGACGAGTAATCACTCGTGAATAATTAACGAGATTAAACTCATCCGTCTTATCACTTTACCCTTAATTCAAAGGTCTGTTGCAGAGAGTAATGTTCCTAGAATACCAAACTCAGATATAGGTTAGCCGCATGGGTATTAGTGTGATCGCTTTGTTGTCCACGATAGTTAATTCCGGCACTAAGGGCTGAAGTAAGCTGGCTATTAATCCCAATATCATAGACCAGAGAATCTCTATCAATGGGATTACCTTGGACATCAAAGCTGCTACCACCGTTGAGTCTGGCCTTACTCTTTTGTGTGAGATCACCTTCCCCGTGACGTAGACCAATTGAGCCGCTAAGTCTGATTGGGAGGGTATAGCTGGTCATTAGTAGGTGATCCATACGTACACCTATTGTGCTCAATGTGACGTTAGATTCTTTCCGTTTCAGTTTTAATGCTGCTTCATCCCCATATTCACTAAAGCCTTCTCTCTGGATGTAAATCTGTGCCAAGTTGAAGAAGGGTTCAATGCTGCTAGCACCAGCTTGGATTCGGTATGCAGCATCAGCAAAGGCCTGCAGGGCTTGGGCATTGTAATTTGCAGATTCACGACCTGTGAAACGACCAAATACTAGAGTGCGTTTGGTATCCAGGTGATGGTAGCCATAGGATGTACCGACTTTCAGCTGTAGCTTGTCAAAGCTGAGTCCAGCATATCCCCCTAAATACACAGAATTAATATCGGCACTACTACGCTGCGTATTGAAGTTGGTATCGCCATAGCCACCAATCAAGCCTGCTCGCACTTGACCACTATTCCCTATGATACGGTCTATACCGATTAGACCTCCATGCATATGACGGGAGGTAGCATCGTTGTTACTGTTACGGTCAACATACCCGTGGATTGAACTGCTCTTGAACCAGACTTCATTGCCATCGGGTTGATAGAGTCGTTGAATGACCGCGGAGCGGAGAAAGTCAGTATCATCAATCAAGGCAGCTTGTGAAGAAGCATGTATCTCACCAGCGAGCTGGGTGTAAGCAATTCGCGCAGTTGAAGCATCAAACGTAGTTATTGTGTTCACCAGTAAACCGCTTCTTAAGCTCATGAGTCCTAATGAGGCCGAGCGTTGGTTAAAGGTGACAGCTACATCGGCAAAACTCACGTTATTTCTGGTCATGCTCAGGGTCAGGTCGTTACCATTATTATTTAATGACGGGGTGAGGAAGGCCAGATTGCTATTCAAATTACTAAAAGTGCCATTGATGCCGCTGGGTGCACTAAGAATGGTGTAGTTGGTGTTAGCAGCATAGCTGCCGGATGAGGCGATTACATTCAGGCTAGCTCCATTGATGATAATGACGCCTCCTTGGCCCGAAACACTCACATGGTCTGAATTGCCCTGACTATCCACTTCAACTTGGAAAATAGAACCACTATCAAAACTGAGATTGCCTTTTACGGTCAAGCTGCCACTAGGGTTACTAGGTGCTAGTATGCCGCCCGATGTCACCATCGTTTCACCAACATCACCAATGCCGCTTAATATTCCACCATTATTGACAGTCACTTGTGAATTGGAAAGATCACCATTCACTGCCAGTGTTCCTCCATTCACGGTAGTAGTGCCCAGGATACCGATCCCAACGCCACTAAAATTCCATGTGCCAATCCCGTCTTTAACTAGGTTCAGTATCCCATTTCCACTTAAAATTGCACCATAGAAAACTGAATCACCTCGTTGGTTCGTATTCACTGTGAGCGTGGCAGCTCCTGAAGAGGTAACCACATTGCCGAGTCCCGTTAAACCGCCAATCAGAACATCATTACCGGCCAAATCAAAAGTACTTAACAATCCATCAAGATTGATCTCAACGGTTTCAGAATTAATAGAACCTAGTGTTGCAACTTCAAGCTTACTGCTGCCATGAAAGGTCTGAGTCCCTCCTGTAATTGCGTCTTGCGCATCAATAACGAGGGCGCTGGAATGATAGAAAGACTGATTGCCTCCCGTAATACCACCAGTGGTACTTACATTGAGAATACTGTTGTCTGTGAAACGTTGAAGGCCGCCGTTGATGCCCATAACCGTGTCGACGGTCAGCCTATCTGATCCACTGAAATCAATATCGGTGGTAATGTTTCCATTAATAGAAGTGATGTAATCTGCAGCATGAACGGTTGAAACACCCGAATAGAGTAATGAAGTGAGGGTCATCCATTGCTTAAGTGTGAATTGCATTAGTATCCCTCAATCTGTAATAACTTTATTACGTTGCTGATTGTTGAGATTACAGGCACTAAATTATTCATCGGTCATCATGTCTTTCATAGTGCGCAGTATGCATCCTAAGAGTTTCACTCAACAATTAAATTGCAAATTACTCGGGAGTTACCACCTTTACTGGCAGACCAACCTGCTTCAAGACTCGCATACGCTTAATCCACAAGATTTTATGATCACAATCTGTCCAAGACATTAAACGTCTGCGCAAGGCGAGCTACTGGTAGCTATTTGGCACTCTAGATGATTCATGGCCAAAGATCACTAGGTATAAGCAGCGTCTCAGCCAAAAATCTGACAAGCGAGTATGGATTGCCAATCACAAGCCCCTGCCTGATAATGAGAATGCTTATACATTAAACTCCTCCCTACTCTAAATATTGTGCCTGCTAAGAACATCCTCATTACCAGCCTGACACAGCAGTTGTATACCCTGCATCATGGATGGCTTAATGCTTGGCTACGCAAGAAGCTAGGCTGCCATGACACTGCAGCCGACTTGGCACAAGATACCTTTGTACGCCTGATCGTAGCAGGAAAAGCCCCCTCGCCCGAGCAGTCACGCGCTTATCTCGCCCAGATCGCCAAGGGTCTGGTCATTGACCTCTATCGAAGACGTCACCTAGAGCGCACCTATCAGGAGTGGCTCTTTCAATTACCTGAATCACAGTTACCATCCCCCGAACACCAGGCCATAGTCTTACAGAGCTTAGTACAGCTTGACCAGATACTTGCCGAATTACCGCGCAAGGTACGCGAAACCTTCCTATTATCAAGATTCGATGGCCTGACTTATAGCGAAATTGCACAAAAACTAGGTGTATCAGTAGCTTCGGTACGTGTCTATATGCTCAAGGCAGTGCAGGCTTGCATGGTGCAGCAATGAGTAATGGGGCAGAGCAAGCGCAGTTGAGGCAGCAGGCCCTGGAATGGCAAGTCATGCTGTGGTCCGGCGAGGTGACGCCAGCCGAGCAGGCTGGCTTCGAGGCATGGCTTGCTACCGGCCAGGAGCAGCAACAGGCTTGGGCAGAGCTTCAATCCATACAGCAAGCACTTCAAGAGATTCCCGCCCAAGCTGCAGGTTGGCTCAAAGATAAACCTAAGGCCGAGAAGCGTCGTCAACTGTTGCAGCTCCTCGGCATAACTGCCATCGTTGGTGGGAGCTTACCACTCGTCCGTCACAGCGATACCTGGCAAGACTTATCTGCAGACTATAGTACCCATACTGGCGAGCAACGGCGGCTGTTGCTGCCGGATGGCAGTCAATTGACGCTGAATACTTCTAGCGCTGTTGATATAGACTTCAACGCTCAAGAGCGCAGGCTGATCCTGCACCGTGGTGAAATCCACCTTGCTAGCGCACCAGATATTGCCCGTCCTCTGAAGGTAGAGACCGTGCATGGAATGGCCCAAGCCTTGGGTACCCGTTTCAACGTACGCTTAAAACCAGATGAAACCCAAGTGTCCGTGCAGGATGGCACTGTGCACCTCCAGACATTGTATGCGGGCAATGCTGTCACGCTGGAAAGCGGCTGGCTGGCACGATTCTCGGCCTATGATATACAAGCTGCACTACCCAACGGTAACGAGGTCGCATGGCTTGAAGGCAAATTGGTGGCAGAGCGTATGCAACTGGATGCTTTTCTGGATGAGCTGGCTCGCTACCGTCCCGGGGTGATCCGCTATAGCAATGCCGTTGGCAAACTGATCGTGTCCGGTGTCTATCCCCTCGCAGATACCGACCGCATACTTGAATCTCTGCTGTATGCCTTACCCCTTCGAATTGACTACTTTTCCAGATACTGGGTATCTGTGCGCACCCTGTGATCAAATTTACCCTTGAAGGGTAAAAAATATGGCATGAGAATTAGCACTTTTATTTTTTCATTCGGGATAGCTATTGAAGACTATTCTCAATGAAAGATTGATCATGTTGAAACAACTGTTGAAACAAGCCAGACCTACCGAGTCAGGCTTTCCCGCATTCCCCACCCGTAAACTCACAAGCCTGCTTCTGCTATCTGGCCTGAGCAGCATGGCCTTGGTGCCTATCGCCTGTGCTGATACAGCCCAAGTTAGCCAAGCTGGGCAGCCCTTCGCTATCGCTGCGGGACCTTTGGATCAGGTATTGAATGTGTTTGCCCGGGAAACCGGCATATTACTGGTCATTGATGCCGAGCTCACCACCGGCAAAACCAGTGAGGGACTGCATGGTCATTTTGACCTGCGCGCCGGTCTGGATAGAATCTTACGAGGTACCCAGCTGCAGGCCATAGGACAAGCCAATGGCAGCTATATGCTGAAGCGTACGCAAACAGTCGGCCAGGCAGCAGCCAAGGAAGAAACCTTGCCTGCTGTCGAGGTGAAAGCGAACAGGACGCGTGAGTCCGTTACTGAGCTCCCTGCAGCTTACGCTGGAGGTCAAGTGGCCAGTGGTGCCCGGATCGGTATGCTAGGCAATCGCGATTTCATGGACACTCCCTTCAATATCACCTCCTATACAGCGCAGACAATACGCGATCAACAAGCCACTAGCCTAGTGGACGTAGTGGCCAATGACCCAGCGGTGCGGGTAACCACCAACGGTCTAACAAGCGCTGCCGGACAAGGTGATGGCTTTATGATCAGAGGCTTCCGCACCTACAGTTCGGACGTCCTTTTCGATGGGGTGGCTGGGATTGCCATGATCAATACGTTCCCGGTTGAAGCCCTGGAGCGGGTTGAGATTATGAAAGGGCCTAGTGCCATGCTGAGCGGCATGGGGCAGCGTGGGGGCGTGGGCGGCACTATCAATGTCGTACCCAAACGCGCCAGCGAGGAAGATTTAAACCGCCTGAGTTTCTCTTATCAGTCTGACCGACACTATGGTGCCCATGTCGACCTCAGTCGCCGTTTCGGCGACTTGAAGCAATGGGGGGTACGTTTCAACGGCATATACCGGGATGGGGATACCGCCGTGGATGGTCAGTCGCGTGAGTTCTCAGTGGCAACACTGGGGTTAGATTATCGCGGTGAAAATCTGCGCACCTCCCTGGACCTGGGATACCAGAACACCTCCACCCAAGCCCCCACCGGGGCTGGAGGATTTTCTCTGTTTAACATCAGCACACTCAAGGCACCACAAGCGGAAAAGCAGATTTCCCAAGATTGGGAGTACGCCAAAAACAAGGGGCAATACGTACTCTTCAAGGCAGAATATGACATTGCTGATGACTGGACTGTGTATGGCGCAGTGGGCGCGAACTGGAATAAGTACCAGTGGCTGGCCTCGGATCTATTTGTATTTAACAATGCAGGAGACGCGTTGGCCCAGTACTATTACTTTCCTGGATACAATGACCGCAAAAGCGCACAGGCCGGTATTCGTGGTCAATTCAGCACAGGCCCAGTCAAGCATCAGCTCGATTTCCAGCTATCCAAACTATGGCAGGAAAATGGCTACAGCTTCGGGAATGAATATGGCTACGGCTATGGCTTCCTGACCCAACTCACCAATATTTACAACTCAGCAAGCATCAACAAGCCATCCCTGGCCGGCTTCTCTTCCAGCGCACCGAAGACCAACACCATGGAACTGCCAACCATCGCATTGTCTGACACGCTATCCATGCTTGATAACCGCCTGTCGCTGATTCTTGGTGTACGCCATCAACAGGTCAAGACCAATGGCTATGATTTGGTCAGCGGAGCACGTCTGCAGCACTACGACGAAAGTGCTGTCACACCTAGTGTTGCCCTGGTAGTGAGGCCCCTGGAAAAATTATCTCTATACGCTAGTTATATTGAGGGATTGAGCCAAGGTCCAACCGCTTCTGCGGGGACCATAAACCAAGATACCCTGTTCCCGCCCATCAAGAGCAAGCAGGCTGAAACCGGGATAAAGCTCGATCTGGGTCGCTTAGCCATGAGTGCGAGCGTGTTCCAGATTGAGCAGCCCAGTGGTATTCGCGTCTCTAATGGACTCAGCAGCGTATATAGGATGGCAGGTGAGCAGCGCAATCGTGGCCTGGAGTTGAACGTATTTGGTGAACTCTCGTCTGGTGTCCGAATACTGGGCGGCGCAGCCTGGACCGAAGCCAAGCTAACACATACAGAGAATGGAGTAGCAGATGGCAACCATGCACCGGGTGTACCAAGAAAACAAGCCAATCTAGGACTGGAATGGGATCCACTCCTAATGCAGGGATTAACCTTGTCCGGCCGTATAGTTGCCACAGGGCGCCAATATTTGGATACCGCCAATCAGATGCGTACTGCAGGCTGGAGCCGGCTTGATGTAGGTGCCCGCTACAAGACGACCTCATGGAACCGTCCTCTCGTGTTACGCGCCAATATCGAGAACTTATTTGGCCGTGATTACTGGTCTTCGACCGTCGATGGCAACTGGTTGATTCAGGGCCTACCGCGTACTGTGATGTTGTCAGCCACTGTAGACTTCTAAGTTCGTTAGATAATTGAATAAATAAGATTGTGAATAACGAACGTCCATAAATAATGGATACTCAATAACACCGAATTACCTGCCAGAAGCAGGCATGTGAAATGTGAACCGCCTTATGGGTGCTGCTGATCATGACTTCCTAGGAGCCTACGGGCTCCTTTTTTATTACCCCATTTAGCCATTTCACAATCAAGATCATTACCCGGGATTGAACTTGCTCAGCACGAGCAAGATGAAATGGGCTGTATTCCATGACGCCCCCTGTATGGTCGACATGAAAAGTGAGCAGTTAACAAATGCAGGAAATTGGCACAACAGAAGTTAGTCGACCGGTTGGTCCGATGCGTTTAAGGAACAAGCCCATAATAAAAAACCGCAGACTTGCTGCGGTTTTCTTACTTGTAAGACGGCATTACATGGATTCAGCGTCTTAGTCTGCAGCTTCCATATGTGCCTGCAGGTAATTCGGCAAAGTCACATCGGCAATCAAGCCATGCTGTGTTTCCAGCCAGTCAATTGCACCTTCACTTTTTTCCAGCAGCTCTTCAAACAAATCGCGGGTTACATAATCCTGCAATTGCTCGCAGAGGGCAATCGCCTCCACCAACAAAGGACGATGAATATCTTTTTCATACTTGAGGTCACCCTGCAGGCATTCGACCACGTTTTCACCAATCAACAGCTTGCCTAGGTTTTGCAGGTTAGGTAAGCCATCCAGGAACAAGATACGCTCTATCAACTCATCCGCCTCTTTCATGACGCGGATCGACTGCTTGTACTGGTAGTCATTCAGTTTTTCCAGACCCCAGTTGCGGAACATACGCGCGTGCAGGAAATACTGATTGATCGAAGTAAGCTCATTCTTGAGCACCTTGTTCAGTATTTCAATGACTTGTTTATCACCCTTCATTTTGCTTCTCCTCTCAAACCGCTACGTCAGATTTCATCTGACTCTGCAGGTAATTTTCCAGTCCTATCATGCTGATCAGGCGCACTTGTTGCTCAATCCAGTAAGCATGATCCATTTCGGTATCATCCAGCTGCACCAGTAACATATCGCGCGTGACGTAATCACTCGCTTTCTCGCACTGCGTCATGGCCGCTTTCAGATCTCCCACCACTTGATACTCAAGCGCCAGGTCAGCTTTCAGCATCTCGGGAACCGTCTTGCCAACCGTCAGGGGATTGCGCTTTTCCAGGTTAGGCTTACCTTCCAGGAACAAGATGCGCTGAATAATAGCGCGAGCATGTTGGCGCTCATGTTCAGACTCATGCAGGCTTTTCTGTGCCAGCTGATTCAGGCCAAAATCCGCATACATCTCACCGTGAATCAAGTACTGGTCAACCGCTGTCAACTCACCAGCCAGCAATTCATTCAAGGTTTCAATGATTTTTTTGTCGCCTTTCATAGCGCCTCCACGTGTTATTTTTCGATTGAATGGATCATACCGAAAAACCCAGGAAATGCATACAATAATTTAACGTTAAATTATTGATTTTAAATGATTTTATAAATAATAACACCAACAAGAATCATTCTTTATCCAGCTGTGAATAAGTGGAAAAATAGCGGGAAAATGGGGGATCAGCGTAGACGCAGGGCATTGACAACTACAATAAGGGAGCTGATGGACATGCCAATGGCTGCCATCCAGGGCGCAATCAGTCCAGTCGCAGCGAAAGGCAGGGCCACCACGTTATAAACCAGAGCCCAGGCAAAATTTTGCCTCACCACACTCACGGTGAACCGGCTGGTATGAATAGCATGATCTATTTCCAGCAGGTTTTCATTCAAGAGTACGATATCTCCAGAAGCGCGCGCCATTTGCGTACCATTGCCCATGGCAATCGATACCTGCGCACCTGCCAGCACCGGAGCATCATTGATGCCATCACCCACCATGACAATTACATCACCTCGCTGCTGTAGCTCACGCAAGGCCTGTAACTTTCCATCGGGAGATAATCCGGCCTGCCAGTCATGAATGCCGGCCAGCTCAGCAAAATGCTGCACTGCGGATGCTGTATCACCGCTGAGAATCGCCACCTGAATATTGCGTGCGGCCAACTTCTGCACCAACTCCGGCACTCCGGGCCGGGCTGCATCAGTCAATATAAAGGCAGCAAGAATATGGTGCATATCACTCAACCACACAACTGTTGCGCCAGCAGGAAGGGATTCAGGCAATGAATACTGCATAGCCACTGCCTGATTCAGGCTGGCATTCCCAACCCAATACCGTACATGATTAATCTCGCCACTCATGCCTTTACCTGGCGTATTCACCACAGCGGTGACCGGCAATAAGGCTTGACCTGACAGTGCGGCACTAAAACTCCGTGCCAAAGGATGCTCCGACGCCTGTTCCAGGCTGGCTGCCACCAGCAGGGCTTGTTCAACAGACCATTCAGCATGCACTATGGTTTGCATGATCACGGGATGGCCCACGGTCAGGGTGCCTGTTTTATCAAACACCACCCGGGTGACCTGCGCCAGGCTTTCCAGTGCATGGCCACGTGTCATCAGCACACCACGCCTGACTAAATGAGACCCTGCTGCCGCGAATGCCGCGGGCGCTGCCAGCGATAAGGCACACGGGCAACTCACGACCAGCACAGCCAGCACAATTTCAAAACAACGCTCGGGTGCAATCATCCACCAAGCAATCCCGATCACCAGCACAGCAAGCAACAAGATGGAGGTAAAGTAAACCGCCACATGGTCTGCTACCCTTGCCAGCCTTGGCTTTTCTGCCTGCGCGCGGTCAAGCAGGCGGGCAATACCGGCAATCACTGTCTGCTCCCCCAGTCCCGACACTTTGATAATGAGAGGACTTTCGTAATTAATACTACCCGCATAGACATAGCTTCCTATGCCTTTCGCTACAGGGCGACTTTCGCCCGTCAACAATGCCTCGTCCGCGCTGCTTTCACCGTCCACGACCACCCCATCAGCGGCTATCGTTTCACCGGGTTTGACCAGCAACTGGTCTCCCATATTGATTTCCTGCAACGTCACCAACTGGCCTTGCAGATCAGCATCAAGACGGGTGGCCATCAAGGGAATCAACTTGTGCAGGTTTTCGGCAGCCTCCACTGATTTTTCACGTGCATTCCGTTCAAGATAGCGGGTAGAAAGCAGGAAGAAGATGAGCATGGTCAGGGTATCAAAATAGACTATGCCATGTCCTTGCAGCGTTACCCAGACACTGCCAATAAACCCGGTAAGCAGACCGAGCGTAATCGGTACATCCATCCCTATGCGCATATTGACGATGCCCCGCCAAGCAGCCTGATAAAAAGGCCAGGCGGAATAGGTCATGGCAGGCAAGGTCATCACCAGGCTGAACCAGCGAAGCAATTGTTCCGTTGCAGGCTCCAGACCCTGTGCGGGACCCGCATAAAATGCAACAGCGATCATCATGACCTGGGCCGCCGATAGCCCGGCAATCGCCAGACGACGGAAGTCCAAACGGCGTTGCTGTTCACGCACAGCCTCCTGCTGTTGCGCGCTAAAAGGATGAGCGTGATAACCAAGCTTGCGTATTTCGGCCAATATCTGACTCAGCTTGATGTGGGCATCATCCCAGCTGATACGGGCCCGGTGCGATGCGTAGTTGATAGTGACGGCCTGCACACCGGCAAGTTGCTGCAAATGGCGTTCATTGAGCCAGATGCAGGCCGCGCAGGTAATCCCTTCCAGGATCAGCGATGCTTCACGTAAATTGCCGTGTTCATTGCTGACAAAACTCTTCTGGATGTCTGGATGGTCATATAGGACGAGCTGACGCAACTCATCCGGCACCAACTCCTCTGCGGTGTTGGGCAACTCCGTCCGGTGCTGGTAATAATCCTCCAGGCCATTGGCGACAATGGCTTCCGCCACCGCCTGGCATCCGTGGCAACACATGCTGCGAGGATGGCCCAGGATGCTGACACGGAAATGGCTTGCCGCCGGAACTGGCAAGCCACAGTGGTAGCAGGAAGGTGAATCAGCGGCCGTCATTGCGGCCTTATTCGTCGCCTATAAACAGCGACTGTTGCTTACGGTAGCGTTGATCACCTTGCTTCACCAGGACTTCAACAACCCAACGGCCTGAGTCTGGCAACGTTACCTGACTAACATATTCACCAGGGTCTTGCTCAACGGCTTCGTAAACTTTGTCATCGCGGCTATTGGCCATGCGCCAGAAATTCAACTGCACGGCGGCACCCGTGATTGCATGACCATCACTCTCTTGTAGATGCGCCGTAATTGACTGCTCATGGTCAGGCTGCAATACATCCAGCCCGCGCAGGCTTAGCTTCCAGCCCAGCTCCTGCTGCTGCTCCAGTTGCTGTAAATGCGGCTGATAGCTCTTATTACGATCATGTGGCATGACACCGGGAAACCCGGTATGGACACGCTGGTTTTCAGGATGTGGCAGGAATAGCGAGGTCAACCCCTGTGGCAGGCCGCGACCCGCAATTGACAACAATGCCGCATTGGAAATCACTAAACAAATGAAAAAGGCAATAATCAGCTTGGGAGCCCAATGCATGGATTGCTGTTTTTGCTGCATACCGCCGAACACGCCCAGCAGCCCGGCATTGGCAAGATACACTGCGAAATGGATCGCCATCACATCGCCGCCAGCCCAATGCTGAGTGCAATAGACAATATAAGAAACAAAGGGTAGAGCCCCGCTCAACACCGCTGCCCAGAAATTGGATAAGCCCAGGCGACGAATGATAAAGAACAGGGCAATGGCAAACAGCAGGCCACCAAATAAGGTTTCTGCAATACTTAAGATAGGAATAAAGCTCAACATGTCATTAATGGCTATGGAAATTGGTTTTAACTACAACAGGCTCAGCCTCTGCAATCGTAGGAATCACAATAAATGAAAAGTGCTTGGTGGCTTTGGCCTGCTCACTGCTCAAGTCCACCTTGGCATTCAGGCTCAGCGTCTTGCCTGCCCGTACCCGAATCTCAGGAATATTCCCCATATCCAATGCATTGGCCGGAATACCCTGCACCTTCAGGTAATAACGCTGCTCATGTTCGGTTTTATTGATGATGTTGATCTGATAGCGATTACGTACACTACCATCTGACAACATGACAAACAGCGGTTGACGCACTTGCTGCACATTCGCCTCAGTGTCACTGCGTGTACCAATGTTGTAGAACAGGATAGTAGAAGCCACCACCAGCGAAGCAGCATACCCCAGCACCTTGGGGCGCCTCCATTCCAGCCTGGGCCGATGCGGCACAGGGCTGGCGATGTTCTGTTCGGAATCATAACGAATCAATCCGCGTGGAGAGCCAACCGAATCCATGACATTATTACAGGCATCAATACACAAGCCACAGGAAATGCATTGATATTGCAGTCCGTCACGAATATCAATGCCCGTTGGGCATACTTGCACACAGAATCCGCAGTCTATACAGTCGCCATGCCCCTGCGCCTGGCGCTCCTCACGTATACGCAAGCCTTTGCCTGGCGCAATGCGGCCCGCAGTACCCTCTCCCCGACGAACATCATAAGCAACCGCCAGCGTATCTTCTTCATACATGACGCCCTGGAATCGCGCATAAGGACACGCCAGGGTACAAATGTGTTCACGGGACAAACCGGCCGCTACATAGGTCGTAATGGTCAATACCACCACCGTGATATAGCCAGCCTCTGCCGCCTGCCCGGTAAACAGGTGGTAAACAAAATCCGGTGCATAAGTGAAATAAGCGGCGAAAGTGACCCCAGTCCAAAACGAGATCAATATCATCAAACTATGTGACACGCCCATTTTCAGGATTTTTTCTGCATTCCATGGCTGCTTGATCAAACGTAAACGCGCCGGACGTTCACCCTGCACCATGCGTTCAATCATGATGAACAGGTCAGTCCATAAAGTCTGGAAGCAGAAATAGCCACACCAGGCACGGCCTATCAGCCCAGTAGTGAAGAACAGCAGAGCGGCGGCAATAAACAGCAGCATGGCCAGCCAGAAGATATCCTGGGGGTACACCACCAGGTTGAATATAAAGAAGCGACGTGACTCAAGGTCAAACAACAAGGCTTGGCTGGCAGCATTGCTGCGCTCCCACTGCATCCATGGCAAGAGGAAATACACCGAGTAGGCAATCACCATGACAGCCGTCTTGAACGTGCGGAACTTGCCTTTAACCGAGCGGGTAACAATCGGGATTTGCCGATTGAGTAGCGGGGATGGCTTCTTTACAGGGCTTACTGGACTGGTTGCTTCCATAAATCTCGAATCACCACCCTTGTTGAATGTAGCGGTTACGGCCAAAGTAATAAAGGCCCACGCGACAACGTGAGCCTTTATCGATCACCATACTCGTATTACTTACCACCGCCCAGACTGTCGTGTACATAGACAGTCAACAACTTGATTTGTTCTGGCTTGAGACGACCACCCCAGGCAGGCATCACACCACGATCAAGACCGCCAGTGATCACCCTCTTTACCTCAGCGAGCTTGCTTTCCTGAGTAGACTTAGCAGGCACATCGGCCCACAACCAGATTTTATCTGTCAGATTCGCGGAACCCATCTGCGTATTGCCCTTGGCATCAGCGCCATGGCAGTAATAGCATCCAGCATCTTCGCTCTTGAACAATTGTGCACCAGCGGTTGCAAAGGCATTATCGTGCGGCTCACCCGACAGGCTCAGTACATAATTTGCCAGTTGCGTAATCTGCTGCTCGTTCAGCACTTCCTTGAAAGCAGGCATAAAGCCTTTACGCCCATGCACAATGGTTTGCTGGATTTCATCATGGGTACCACCAAACTGCCAGTGATCGTCAGTCAGGTTAGGGGAAAAACCGATCTTGCCCTGACCGCCAGCTTGGTGACAAGGTGCGCAGTTGTCAGAGAACAGGGTTTTACCCGCAGAGTTAACAAACTGCATCAACTCGGCATCCTTGGACACATCCTCGAACGACATCGCAGCCACTTTATCAAACCACTGCTTTTGCACCCCTTCCATCTCGTTCATTTCATGCATGAACTTGGAACGCATATTCCAGTGGGTGGTTTTCTCTACCTCTTTGCCATCCACCGTCGTCGCTTTATAGGTAATGGTGTGCAAGCCGGGAATGCCCTTGGTGAACTTGTCACCAATTGGCCATGCCGGATAGAACAACCAATACACCACAGTAAAGATAAACGTAATGTAAAAGCCCCATATCCACCAGGTAGGAAGCGGATTGGTATATTCCTCAATCCCATCCCAGTTATGCCCCGTGGTCTTTGGTGTTGCTGTAGTCGTAGTCTTATCCTGACTCATGTGCTTCTTCCTAACTAAATTTCGTCGTCTTGCAGCGGGATGTTTTTATGACTTTCAAGTCTCTCGCCACGCTTCTTGCTTCCGAAGACATAGAACAGAATGCCGCAGAAAACGATGAAAAAAATCGCCAACGACAAAGGCTTGGTATTTTCAAATCGCGTAAACCAGAGCAGCCATTCCATCGCATTGCCTCTTAACGGAATTTGACGAAATAATCGTCATCATATTTCTTGAAATCAACCATAGTGCCCAGCACCTGCAAATAGGCAACCAACGCATCCAGCTCGGTAATATTGCTTGGATCGGTATCGTAGTTACCCAACTTGGCCTGAGCTACCAGGTTTTTCTCTGCATCAGGAATATGCAGCGTTTTCGCAACATCCTCACCAAAATCCTTCACGTTACGCTCGTACTCTGCCTGACTGTTGGAGTAAGGCACACCAGCAACACGCAATGCCTTCAGGCGCAATGTTATATCCGAGTAGTCCAGGTCGTTTTTAGCCAGCCAGGGATAATTAGGCATGACAGACTGAGGCACCAGTGAACGTGGCGCGATCAAATGCTGGGTGTGCCAGTCATTGGAATACTTGCCGCCCACACGTGCCAAATCAGGACCTGTACGCTTTGAGCCCCACTGGAACGGATGGTCATACTTGGATTCAGCCGCCAGTGAGTAATGCCCATAACGCAATGCTTCGTCGCGGAACGGACGTATCATTTGTGAATGGCACAGATAGCAGCCTTCACGGGTATAGATATCACGACCACGCTGCTCAAGAGGGGTGTAAGGACGCACGCCATCCACCTTCTCAATTGTTTCCTTGATGAAGAACAGCGGGATGATTTCAACCATACCCCCAGCACTGATGGCCAGCATTGTGAATATCAGCAATATGCCGAGGTTACGCTCAATTTTGTCATGCTTCATGAATAACTCCAGTACCTTGTCTCTTTACAATCAAGCGCCTATCAGGCTGTTGCCACGTTCAGGCCAGCATGAGCTTCTGTGCTGCCCTGACGGATAGTCTTATACATGTTGTAGCACATGATGATCATGCCAGTCAGGAAGAATGCCCCACCCAACGCACGCATGACATAGAACGGATGCGCTGCAGCAACAGACTCAACGAAAGAGTACTGCAAGTTACCGAAGTCATCGAAAGCACGCCACATCAACCCTTGCATAATGCCGGAAATCCACATCGCCACGATGTACAGCAATACACCGGTTGTCGCCAACCAGAAGTGCACATTGATCAGGCGCAGGCTATACATCTCAGTATTCCAGATACGCGGCACCATGTGATACATACTGCCAAAGGTAATCATGGCCACCCAGCCCAGAGCGCCTGAGTGCACATGGCCCACAGTCCAGTCTGTGTAATGGGAAAGTGCATTCACATCCTTCAGTGACATCATCGGGCCTTCAAAGGTAGACATACCATAGAAGGAAAGCGCCACAATAAGGAAGCGGATCACTGGATCTGTACGCAACTTGTCCCAGGCGCCTGACAGCGTCATGATACCGTTGATCATACCGCCCCAGGAAGGCAGCAACAGCATGATGGAGAATGTGGCCGCCAGTGTACCGGTCCAGTCAGGCAATGCAGTCCAGTGCAGGTGATGCGCACCAGCCCACATGTACAGGAAAATAATGGCCCAGAAATGCAGGATGGAAAGACGGTAGGAATATACCGGACGACCTGCCTGCTTGGGCACAAAGTAATACATCATGCCCAGGAATGCTGCTGTCAGGAAGAAACCTACGGCATTATGCCCATACCACCACTGCGTCATCGCATCCTGGGTGCCGGAGAACAGGCTATAGGATTCTAGCGAGAACAGCTTCACGGGCACTTGCAGGTTGTTAAAGATATGCAATAGAGCCGTTGCCAAAATGAATGCCAGGTAAAACCAGTTGGCTACATAAATGTGAGGCTGTTTACGCTTCATCAGGGTACCAACGAAGATACCCAGGTAAGCGACCCATACCACCAGAATAAGCAAGTCTATCGGCCATACCATCTCGGCATACTCACGTGCCTGGGTATAACCAAACATATAGCCCAGTGCAGATAGCGCTACCGCCGTTTGCCAGCCCCAGAACGTGAAGTTAGCAAGTCGCTCACCGCCGAACAAACGCGCCTGACAGGTGCGCTGCACAACGTAATATGAGGTAGCAAACAACGCACTGCCGCCAAAACCGAATATCACACCACTGGTGTGTACCGGGCGCAAACGACCAAAAGTAATGTACGCACTATCAAAATTCAGGAATGGAAATGCCAGTTCAGAAGCGATATACACGCCTACGAACATACCAATCGCACCCCAGACCAACGTCATGATGGCAAACTTGCGGACAATATCGTAATTATATTGCTCACTAGTACCAACACCAGCAGTCGTCACGCTTGCCGTTGCCATTACTATCTCCTCACACAAAAGCTATACTGGAAAAATCCCAAAATTATATTCCGTATCCAATCGCTTGGACAAGAAAAACCCTAAAAAAATTGGGTAATATCATGCGCCAGCTGTTCCGGCGACTGATCATGCTTCAGATACGCTCTGATTTTCCCATTACGGTCAAACAGATAGACACCTGCACTATGATCTACCGTATAGGCTCCACCACCCTCTACGGCCTGTTTCGCATACATCACCCGATAATGACTGGCTGTACTTTTAAGTTGTGCCTCGGTGCCATAAAGGCCAATAAATCCCGGGTAAAACGAAGGTACATACTGTGCCAGCACCTGCTGCGTATCCCGTTCAGGATCCACTGTCACAAATAGCACCTGCACCTGCTCTGCCTGCTTGCCCAGCAACTTCATGGCATCCGCAAGCGCCAACATGGTGGTTGGACATACATCAGGACAATGCGTGTAGCCAAAAAATACAGCCACCAACTTGCCCTGAAAATCCTCCAGATGCCGCACCTTGCCAGTATGGTCTCTTAACTCAAATGCCCCTGAGATCTCAGTCCCTGTGACATCAGCCCCATACAATTGCATTTCCTGCTTGCCCTGCCCACACCCTATTAACAACAAGGAGAGCAGGATAAAAATCGATGCGCGCATGCTTAAACCTCTTTTGACAGAATTGTCCAAACCGCCATTATCAGCCACGAGGACAATCCAGCCAATCAATCCGGGAATCAAGTCTGGAAATCCACTCCCTTAAAAACGCTTGCCAAAACCAAACCCCACCACCCACGGATTGATATCAAGACTATCTATCTTGGTACCATTCTTCAGTCTGACGTCAGTATCGATCCAAAGATACTTGATATCGGCATTGATCAACCAACCATCTGGCAGGTTGTAGTCAAACCCGGCCTGCAATGCAGGCCCCCAACTATTACGCTCAACCCGGATATCCTGATTCAGCTGGTCAGAATGCAGGCCATTATCCATGAAGCGGGTGTAATTCACGCCTGCCCCCACATATGGATCAAAAGTCTGGTCAGGCCTGAAATGCCACTGCGCAGTCAGTGTAGGAGGCAGCAGATTCACCGATCCCAAATCCTCATTCGCCACGCCATTAGCGCCCTTGATGCCGACGTTATGTCGCGTACCAAGTGCCAACACCAGCTCCAGGGCAATATTTTTAGTCACATAGTAGGAAATATCGAGCTCAGGAATGACCTTATCACTCACCTCAAGCTTGGCACCCGCCCCTGCCCCCAATAAACTATTGGTATAGTCACCCAACTTGCTGTCTTCATTCGGGCTCACATTCACAGCGCGTGCTCGCACTACCCAATCCCCAGCTTCAGCAAATGCCAACCCAGGCACCATCAAAGCACTTACCAATAACATAGTATTTCTGATTTGCATCATACGCTCACTTTACCTATTAACCATAAAAAACTTATGGGTTTAATTCTACCCCCATTACCCATATTTTAAAAGTGGTTAATATCCCACTACGGCACTCAACTATTAGCACCCTTACTAAAACCCATTATTTTACAAAGTTATAAGCCTCGCCATCTTCTACAACACAGGTAAATCTTCCATAGCCAACACTTTATTAATATTCCCTCGGTATATTTGGCAGCGCCAGCTATCCAAGCACAAGGCCTTCCGTTTACAATTAGTCTTTTAGCTTGCATAGGTATGGAGAAACAAGATGTCGATGGCTGACCGCGATGGCCTGATTTGGTATGACGGGAAAATGGTACCTTGGCGCGAGGCAACCACCCACGTATTAACCCACACACTGCATTACGGCATGGGAGTATTTGAAGGCGTACGCGCTTACAAGACAGACAAAGGTCCAGCCATTTTCCGCCTCAAGGAACATACTGACCGCCTGTTCCGCTCTGCGCATATTCTGGGCATGAAAATGCCTTTTGATAAAGCAACGCTGATAGAAGCGCAAAAGGCTGCAGTTCGTGAGAATAATCTGGAATCTGCCTACATGCGCCCGATGGCATTCTATGGCGCAGAAGCCATGGGCATTTCCGCAAAAACCCTCTCCACTCACGTCATTGTGGCCGCCTGGACTTGGGGTGCTTACATGGGCGATGCTGCCATCCAGAATGGTATCCGCGTTAAAACCTCATCATTTTCACGCCATCATGTGAACATCACCATGTGTAAGGCCAAAGCCAACGGCAACTACATGAACTCCATTCTCGCGCATCAAGAAGCTGCTCAGGATGGCTACGATGAAGCCCTGCTGCTGGACGTTGACGGCTTTGTCGCTGAAGGCTCAGGGGAGAACATATTTATTGTACGCAATGGCAAGCTTTATACCCCTGACCTCACCAGCGCCCTTGAAGGCATCACTCGTGACACCATTGTGCAACTGGCAGATGAGATCGGCCTGAAAGTCATTGAAAAACGAATCACGCGCGATGAAGTCTACTCTGCTGACGAGGCCTTCTTTACTGGCACCGCAGCTGAGGTTACACCGATTCGTGAACTAGACAATCGTGCGATTGGCAATGGTAAGCGCGGCCCGATTACAGAACAGCTGCAGACTCTGTACTTTGATATTGTCAAAGGCAAGTCCGCCAAGCATCAAGACTGGCTGACCCTAGTTTAATTCACTCATTTCAGGAAGACTGAACATCATGTCAGACACCAGAGAAATAGAAGTTACTGCACAAGACCTGCCACTGCACTGCCCCACCAAGGAAGTGGCATTGTGGAGTTCTCACCCGCGTGTCTTTCTGGATATTAGTGAAACCGGTCACATCAGTTGTCCTTATTGCGGCACCAAGTACGCTTTGAAAACTGGTGAAGTCGTACATTCGCACTAGGCTCTCTCAGCGTAATGAATAAAAAAGCGGAGCTAGCTCCGCTTTTTTATTATCCAGTCGGCTTGCAAACCCATTAAGGCTCTGCAGCGACCTCTTGCACAGTGAACGTCCAATTCTCTTGCGGCTCATTCCATAACGCTGCAATCACACCCCTGGCGCTTACCGCATCAGCCTGATTACTGAAAAAACTCACCTGACCATTATCAGAGCCTGCATTCAACAATTGATGCTCGTGCAGTCGCTTTCCCAACTGTTTAGCCACGGCAGCCCCTGTCTCAATCAGGGTCACGTCATTACCGACAATCTCCCGGATGGCTCCGGACAGAAAAGGATAATGCGTACAGCCCAGAACCAGCGTATCTACGCCCTGTGCTAGCAGGGGCTCAAGATATTGCCTAAGCAAATGCCGCACAGATTCATTATCCAGTTCACCGCGCTCCACACACTCGACCAGACCATGTCCAGCCTGGGTCACGATTTGAATATCCTGGCCGTAACTTTCCAGCAACGCTGCAAATTGCGCACTCTTCAAAGTACCACTCGTTGCAAGCACACCCACCACCCCAGTTTTAGTGGCCAGTACAGCGGGTTTTACCGCAGGCTCCATCCCAATCACGGGTAGTGAATAGTGTTGACGCAGCAACCCTACTGCGGCGGCAGTTGCTGTATTGCAAGCCACCACCAGGGCTTTTACCCCTGCCTGTCTGATAAGGAAATCCGCAAGATAAAAACTCCGCTCAGCAATCATCTCCGGCGACTTGGTACCATAGGGCGCAAAATGCGAATCAGCGTAATACGCCAGGTGTTCGTGAGGCAGGGCGCTGCGAATATGCCGCAATACGGAAATGCCTCCCACGCCGGAATCAAAAATACCTATGGCTGAATTTGTGGCGCTCACGAAATGCATTACCTGAAGTGTTGAAAGTCCTAGCAAGTTTAGCCCATGCACTCTCGGCATGCCATGCTCAGCATCAGCTTCCGATACAATATATCCACCTTATAAGGAGAAGCAGCATGGGCAACCGACTGAGCAAAATATACACAAGAACTGGGGATGACGGCACCACAGGCTTAGGTGATGGTAGTCGCATAGATAAAGATAGCCTGCGCGTCGAGGCAATGGGAACCGTTGATGAGTTGAATGCAATATTGGGAATTCTGTTGACCGATGCATTACCTGCCAATATCAGCCATATGCTCACTCTGATCCAGCACGACTTATTCGACCTTGGCGGAGAACTCTCCATTCCGGGGCATACATTATTGCCGTCTCATAGAACCGATGCACTGGAACAATTACTGGACACATTAAATGCGGAGCTACCCCCTCTGAAAGAATTTATTCTCCCCGGAGGCACAACCGCCGCAGCTTATTGTCACCTGGGCCGTACGGTATGCAGACGGGCAGAACGTATCTTGATTGCGCTGAGTCGACAGCAGAACATAGGTCCAGTTGCCATTCCTTATATCAACCGCTTATCCGACCTGCTATTTGTTATGTCACGCAGCCTGAACAAGAGCGCTGGAAGCAATGATGTGCTTTGGAAGCACCAGCGGTGAACGAAAACAAACAGTGACATGTTTATATACGAACACATAATATAGATATAAAGAATAAATATTTTTCATTATTAAAATTCATTGTTACAGTGCTGTCATTCTTTTATGGGATGTAGTCCGTGACTAGCATGCAAGCTCTGAATCATTATAAAACCGCCAGTCGCTCCCCATTACAGAATCCCATTTCTCATCCGTTGTATATGCTGGATCTGTGCATACAATGCGCTGTGGCAGGCGTATACAACCCGTGTTGAATACCTACTGCTCAGCGTCAGCGGATATCTATACCATTTAGTCAGAATAAGGCGGCACTCACCGGTCATCCGGAAGCGGCACAATCATCAGGGAGAATTATCTTGTTCAAAAAATCAGGCATTATTGAGTTATTAATTGCCAGCGGCATCGCACTTTCCAGTGGTCTGATTTACGCCGCCGAAGAAGTCACGACGACACTCAGCGCAGAAGAAGCAGATCAGCAGGAACGCATCAAAGCGCGCAAGGCTGAATTGGCGGCCGAAGCCGCCAAAGCAAAGAAAGCAGAAGTCGGTTACTGGGTTGCGCCGCGCGCTTATGGCACTACGCGTGAATCGGAACCACCCAAATTCACCAAACCCATTAACAAGACCTGGCTCAAGGACTATACAGACATTGACTGGCTGGACGTAGGTGCGGATTACCGCTTTCGCTACGAAAACCGTGAGAACGATTTCCGCCGTGGTACAAATGTTACAGACGAGCCTTTCCTGTTGCGTTCACGGATTTATGTCGCAGTGCGCAACAAGTTCGACCCTTTACGCTTCACACTGGAAGCAGAGGATGCACGCCGCAATCACAGCAATTTTACCCGTGACAATCGTGATGTGGATTTAGCTGAACCAATTCAGGCTTACGCAGAACTCTTCTTCAAGGATGCGCTCGGCAAGGATGATCTCGATAATGATCGTCCTGTCAGCATAAAAGCTGGTCGCATGGCTTTTGAACAGCTAGACCGCCGCCTGATTGCACGAAACGAATGGCGTAATACCACCAATACTTTCCAGGGTGTGCGCGCTACGTTTGGCCAGCATAAAAATGACTGGGAGCTGGATCTATTTGCATTGCAACCGATCGTACGCTTTACCGAACAACTTAATCAGCGCGATAAAGCGCAATGGTTTTATGGTGCTGTATTTGATTGGCGCAAATGGTCTGATATCGTCACTTTGTCCCCCTCTTACTTCTACCTGAAGCAAGATGGCGATGAGGTCAAGTACACATCCAATGGTACTCCCGCCACCGCTGCCCAGCGCATAGATCGTGAAATCCACACTGCAGGCTTACGTGGTTATGGGGTAATTGGCAAGACGGGTTTTGATTATGACGCCAGCTATTATCGCCAATGGGGTGAAGAAGACAGAACCCCTACAGCCAAGCGTGATCATCGTGCATACTCCTATATAGCCGAAGTCGGCTATACAGCCGACCATGCCTGGAAACCACGTTTCAGCGCTAATTATGGCGTAGCTAGTGGAAACAAGGCATCCAGTGTCGGCACTCAGGAACGCTTTGATCGTTTATTCGGCTTTGCCCGCCCTTGGTCAAGCAACGACTACATCCAGATGGAAAACGTCAACTCCACCAAGATACGCGCCGAGTTCAGCCCATTTACCGGCGTGAATATCGACACTGGCTACAGCTGGTACAAGCTTGACAGCGCAACTGACCGCTGGAATGCGGGTAACAATCTGACTGATGCAACTGGCAACAGCGGTCGTGACTTGGGTGAGGAGTGGGATATCCGCGTAAGATTCCCTGTTATTGACAAGGTCTCAGCCAACGTCGGCTATGCATACTTTAAGGGCGGTGACTTCACCAAGGCCACATCCCAAAGAATTGAAGCTGGACGTAAGGATACCTCTAACTTCTTCTATGTAGAATTAACCGTTAGCGCCTTCTAAACTTCTCTAATCATTTTGTATATCTCTTAATTTAACCGGGACTCTTCATTGAATCCCGGTATTTTTTTGCCTGACCCAGCCCTCAATATTCACTTATGATATAAAAATATAAAAACAAATTATTTTTAACTATTTAAAGTTGTTGCTAGAGTAGCAGCATCGCATTCGATTAACTCCCAAAGGTCTGAACATGTCGCAAGAAATTCAATCCCGAGCAAGCAACGAAGTGCTGCAAGAAATCATCCGCTCAATTGATCTCCTGCGATTTGGCTCCATCGAGATCACAGTACACGATGGTCGAGTGACACAAATTGAGCGCAGGGAAAAAGTACGCTTCAACAATGATATTCAAAAACAAAAAGCAGCCAACAATACGGTTGCCGCATAAGCAGTAGCACTCATCAGCACACACCATACAAAAGGAATTTGCATGAAATCGTTTTTCCCTGGTCTTTCAGGCTTGATCGCCATTGCAGTACTGG
The DNA here is from genome assembly GCF_020532675.1 of Methylobacillus gramineus. Taxonomy (GTDB): domain Bacteria; phylum Pseudomonadota; class Gammaproteobacteria; order Burkholderiales; family Methylophilaceae; genus Methylobacillus; species Methylobacillus gramineus. Next base: position 1,643,917 of record NZ_JAJAVE010000001.1, read on the forward strand.
CAAGCCCTATCGCGGCAGCTGCGGCTGACATCACCCTATTGAATGTTTCTTACGACCCTACGCGTGAACTTTATCAAGAGTACAACACCGCATTCGCCAAATATTGGCAAGGCAAAACTGGCGATAAAGTCACCATCAAAGCCTCACACGGCGGCTCAGGCAAACAGGCACGATCCGTCATTGATGGCTTGCAGGCAGATGTTGTCACCCTGGCACTGGCTTACGATGTAGATGCACTACATGAGAAAGGCAAACTGATCAATAAAGACTGGATCAAGCGTTTACCAGACAATAGCTCGCCTTATACCTCCACGATTGTGTTTCTGGTGCGCAAGGGCAACCCCAAGCAAATTAAGGACTGGGATGACCTGGCCAGGTCTGGCGTGAGCGTGATTACGCCTAACCCAAAAACCTCTGGTGGCGCCCGCTGGAATTACCTGGCAGCCTGGGCTTATGGTCAAAAAAAGTTTAATAACGATGAAACCAAGACTCGTGAATTCCTTGGAAAAATCCTGAAAAACGTTCCAGTGCTTGATTCTGGTGCACGTGGATCTACCACCACCTTCGTGGAACGCGGCATCGGTGATGTATTGCTGGCCTGGGAAAACGAAGCATTCCTGGCGCAGAAAGAACTTGGTCCAGACAAGTTCGAGATTGTCGCTCCTTCGCTTTCGATTCTGGCCGAACCCTCAGTATCCGTCGTCGACAAAGTGATAGACAAACGAGGTACTCGCAAGGTTGCAGAAGCTTATCTGGAACATTTGTATAGCGAAGAAGGCCAGGAAATTGCGGCAAAGAACTACTATCGTCCACGCCTTGAATCAGTGGCCAAGAAGTATGAAAAGAGTTTCCCAAAACTATCTTTGGTCACTATCGATGGTGCTTTTGGTGGATGGCAAAAAGCCCAAAAAACCCACTTCTCTGACGGTGGGACTTTTGACCAGATTTATCAGCAATAAGGTTTTATCTTCCAATTAACGGGGCAGCGCCGGGCAAAATCTGGCGCCGCCGACAAGTAAAGGAGACTCACACTATGAGTACTGCATTAATTGTAGGTGGCGACCAGATTGACGGCATCAAACAGGAGCTGTCCAATTTCGGTATTACGCATATCAATCACTGGTCTGGCCGCAAGGTGGGCGATGGCAAGAAAATCATCCCTCAAGATACCGATCTGATCATATTGATCACAGACTGGATCAGCCATACGTTTACTCACAAGATCAAGCAGAATGCGGCCAAACGGGGCGTCAAAATTGTTTACACCCCCAATGGCCCGGCAGCATTGCGTACCAGGCTCAAAAGACTGGATCCGGATTACGTTGTGGAGGCCGAATGTAGAGAAGATCAATCTGGATTTTCACTACATTAAGAACACTCAAAAGCCTCACATGCCGAACTGAAGTAAGCATCCGGCATATTGATCGTACGCAAAAGGAGATTCACCATGGCAATACACGCAATTAACGTCCGTAACCAATTCCGCGGCAGAATCAAGGAAATAGTCGTTGGCCCGGTCGTATCAGAGGTTGATGTTGAAACGCCTGTGGGTATTGTCACCTCTGTGATTACCACACGTTCCATCACAGAGCTCAACCTGCAAGTTGGTACGGAAGTGCTGGCCCTGATTAAGGCAACAGAGGTATCCCTCGCCAAAGTCTAGCAAAGGGTTATGCAGTTCGCTGCTTGTATACGTAATAATAAAAAAGGCCGGGAATCCCGGCCTTTTTTATTGAGACTACCCATGCATCAACTACAAACCATTTACACCTTTAGCAGACGCCAGCTTGAACAAGGCATTCTGCAACACATCAATTTCTGCATACGTGTTATAGAACGCCAGTGATGGCCGGACTGTAGTTTCCACACCGAAGCGGCGCAGGATAGGCTGTGCGCAATGATGACCAGAACGTACGGCGATGCCTTCCTGATTCAGGGCAGCACCCACTTCTTCGCTCTTGTAACCATGCAGGTTAAACGACAATACGCTGGCCTTTTCCTTCGCTGTGCCAATCAAACGCAACCCGGGCACCTTGTTCAGCGCGGCTGTTGCATAGACCAGGAGCTCATGCTCGTAACGGGCAATATTGTCTATACCCAAGCGCTCAACATACTCCAGCGCAGCACCCATGCCCACGGCATCGGCAATATTGCCGGTACCGGCTTCAAACTTGGCTGGCGCTCCATGGTAGACCGTCTTTTCAAACGTCACGTCCTGGATCATATTGCCGCCACCTTGCCATGCAGGCATATCATTCAGCACTTCCGGCTTGCCATACAACGCGCCTATACCGGTTGGGCCAAACACCTTGTGACCAGAAAACACAAAGAAGTCACAATCCAGCGCTTGAACATCCGTACGCATATGTGACACAGACTGCGCACCATCCAACAATACCTTGGCACCGACACTATGGGCCATCTGTATCATCTGCTGCGCAGGCGTTACTGTGCCCAGAGCATTGGATACCTGAGTGAAGGAGACCAGCTTGGTACGCGATGTCAACAGCTTCTGATATTCATCCAGCAATACCTGTCCGCTGTCATCTACCGGCACCACCTTGAGCTTGGCACCGGTTTCCTGGCATAACTGCTGCCAGGGCACAATATTGGCGTGATGCTCAAGATTGGTCACAATAACTTCGTCGCCCTCACCCAAATGCTTCTTGCCCCAGGTTTTGGCAACCAGGTTGATCGCTTCCGTGGTACCACGCACAAACACGATGTTATCTACCGAAGGCGCATTGATGAAACGACGAACAGTTTCACGAGCCCCTTCATAAGCATCAGTCGCGCGTGCTGCCAGCTCATGCGCAGCACGATGGATATTGGAGTTTTCGTGCTGATAGAAATAGGACAGACGGTCTATCACCACCTGCGGCTTTTGCGTAGTGGCCGCATTGTCCAGCCAGATCAGTGGCCTGCCATTGACCAACTCACGCAGAATAGGAAAATCCTTGCGCACCAGATTGGCGTCAAACGGCGGATGCGCTGAACTGGATACTTGTGGCACCCCAGAACGATCACCCAGGAAGTAATAAGGTGTCGCCTTGTTTTCAGGCGCTGACTTACCCGCACCACTAGCAGAACTATTCACTGGCGAGACCAAAAGGCTTTGCAAGTCCAACTGGTAAGGAATATCAATCCCCCCCAGCAAGCTGCTAATATCCAGTGCGCCCAGTATGCTGCCATCTAGCGGCAACGAGGATGCCCCAGGAGTCGGCCCTACTGCATCTAAGCGCTCCTGGGTGAATTCAGGTGGCAGATGGGATGGCGACACGCCAAAACTAGGCGCACTAACGGGTATCGTTTCCGCACCGGGCACGATGTTAGTCACTGCAGGCAAGCCCGCAGGAACAGCCGATACGGCGGATGGAGCGGCTGGCACCGGCGCACCTATGGTCGGGCTTCCAGCCGCATACGGCGCGGCTGAGTCGGTCAATGAAGCAGTCGATGGAATGCCCTGTGCTTGTGGGAAGCCTTCAGAGTAAATCTCGTTGGCAATGCGGGTCAGTTCATCGATATCCAGATGTCCGCCTGCCTGAGCCTCTCGCCCCACAGCCAGAGCTGCCCCCATACGGGGATGCTCACCCGGCACTGATGCCAGTATGGCCTCGGGCTCGAACGAAGACAAATCGTTGAAGTTACTTGTAGTCATAGTAGTTGCCTACGTCTACATTCTCCAGCACGGCAATCGCATCTTCGGTCAATACCGCCAGCGAGCAATAAAGTGAAACCAGATAGGAAGCAATCGCTTTGTGATTGATACCCATGAAGCGTACAGACAGGCCCATGGTTTGCTGGCCTGGCAAGTTAGGTTGATACAGACCGACCACGCCCTGACGGCTCTCACCAGTACGTAGCAAGATGATGTTGGTCTTGCCTTTAGTCACACGCAGCTTGTCGCATGGAATCAGAGGGATACCGCGCCAGGTAATGAATTGTGAGCCGAACAGGCTCACAGTTGGTGGTGGTACGCCGCGACGTGTGCACTCACGGCCAAATGCCGCAATCGCCTGTGGGTGGGCCAGGAAGAAAGCTGGCTCTTTCCACACACGTGAAATCAGTTCATCAAAATCATCTGGTGTTGGTGAGCCGGTACGTGACTTGACCTTTTGACCATCAGCCACATTGTGCAACAGGCCGTATTCCTTGTTATTGATCAGTTCGCTTTCTTGGCGCTCTTTCACTGTTTCAATAGTCAGGCGCAGTTGCTCACGAATCTGGTTATGCGGGCTGCTATACAGGTCAGAAATACGCGTATGTACATCCACCACAGTGTTCACGGCATTGAGCACATACTCACGGCCCCACTCTTCGTAATCCACGAACGTGGCTGGCAACTCGCGTTCATCCTTATTGGAACAATCCACCTGCACATTGTGGTTGTCTTTCACCTTGTTAACACGGTAAATACCTGCTTCTACCGGCACCCACTGTAGCAGGTGTACCAACCAACGCGGGGTGATAGCACCCAGCATTGGCACCGTTTTGGTCGCATTGGCTAACGTACGGGCTGCAACATCACCCAATGCGGTATGGCCCTGATGAATATCTGACATGAATCTCTCCTTTTAAATACCAGTTTCTAAAGATGCGGCATATAACAACCGCCGGTTAAAATGTATTCATACTCTTAAGTTGAAGCATCGGATTGACGGCTTGATGACACCGCATCCTTCATCTGTGCCTGAGTAATATTGCTATTAGGGGGCACGCTGTAAGTCAGCCAGACATTACCGCCAATGACCGAACCACGACCAATCGTGATACGTCCCAGAATAGTCGCTCCTGCATAGATCACCACATCATCCTCAACAATGGGATGACGCTCATTCCCCTTGACCAGAGCACCATCCGCATCCACCGGAAAACGCTTGGCGCCTAACGTTACTGCCTGGTAGAGACGCACATGGCGCCCAATAATGCTGGTTTCTCCGATCACCACACCCGTCCCATGATCAATAAAGAAACCTTCGCTAATTTGTGCCCCAGGGTGTATATCAATCCCAGTGGCTGAGTGAGCAATCTCAGTAATCATACGGGCAATCAATGGCACGCCCAGCTGGTGCAACACATGAGCAATGCGGTAATGAATAATGGCATTAATCCCGGGATAGCACACCAGCACCTCATCCACACTTCTGGCAGCAGGATCACCCTCATAGGCGGCCCGTATATCACTATCCAGCAACACGCGAACTGCTGGCAGGCGACTGGCAAAATCACGTACCAATACAATTGCTCGCTCACGTGATACTTCTGGAGTCGCTGCTACTTCTGCCACAAAGTTGAGTTCCAACCTCACCTGCGCCACTAGCTCACGCAGCGCCACATCCAGGGTATGTCCAACAAAATAATCCAAGCCTTCTTCACGTAAATCCGGCAGCCCCAAACGATTGGGAAACAAGGCTGCACCCAAGCCATCAACCACGCTAGCGAGCACTTTTCGTGCAGGCAGCTTGGGAGGACGATTCAGGCGATTCCTATGCTCCAGGGAAGCCTGCCGTACTTCACGTAAGTCACTCACTATCTGACTAATCCCTAAATCATCAGGAAATAAGGATTCATCATTATTCACATCTCGACTCATATACCTGCATCCAAAATTGAGACCTACAAACGAAAAAAGCCAGTAGCCTGGTTGGCATACTGGCTTCCGGTGTTCCGGTCAGCTAAACACTAATAATAAACAATTAGTAATTATCATGCAGACACTTGCTCTTTTTGTGGAAGTTACAAGACCGCTTAACTACTTATGCTAATAGCATCGCTACGTTCTATGAATGGTGCAGCAAACTCATCAATAATGGAAGACTATCATATATTCACATTAATTATATACATATAAGTTAAAAATATATAAGAGATTTATTTACAAATAACAAAAACAGCCATACATATTCAACTATATTCTTTTACATTATTTTTTAGATTGCATATAGTGCGCACATGCTCCGTTCCATCCATCATTATTGAGGCCTACATGTTAAAAAAAATATTGGCTATCGGCTTGTTGACCGCAACATCACTGGCTTACGCAGACACCACATTACTTAACGTCTCCTATGACGTTACCCGCGAGTTTTACAAAGATTTCAATCCTGCATTTGCCAAATACTGGAAGCAAAAAACCGGTGAATCCGTTGTAGTAAATCAGTCCCACGGCGGCTCAAGCAAGCAGGCACGCTCCGTTGTGGATGGTTTGCAAGCTGACATTATTTCCATGAACCAGAGCAATGACATCGACATTCTTGCAGAACGTGGCAAGCTGATTCCTGCCGACTGGCAAAAACGCCTGCCAAATGACAGCTCACCGACCACATCAACAACAGTATTTTTGGTTCGCAAGGGTAATCCAAAGCAGATCACAGACTGGGCTGACTTGATCAAACCAGGCATTAAAGTTGTCGTCCCCAACCCCAAAACTTCAGGCAATGGCCGTTACAGCTATTTGGCAGCATGGGGTGCCGTCATTAAAAAAGGCGGAGACGAAGCCAAGGCACGTGATTTTGTCACCCGCTTATTCAAGAACGTACCAGTTCTGGATACTGGCGGCCGTGGTGCCACCACTACCTTTGTCCAGCGCAGCATTGGTGATGTATTACTCACTTTTGAAAACGAAGTATTCCTGATCAAGAAAGAGCTAGGGAATGACCAGTTTGACGTGGTCTACCCTTCTGCCAGCATACTGGCCGAGAATCCAATTTCCCTGGTAGACAAAGTGGTCGACAAGCGCAAGACGCGCCAGGTCGCTCAGGCTTACCTTGAGTTCCATTACTCGGAAGAAGGCCAGGAGATTGCCGCCCAGCATTACTTGCGTCCACGCTCTGCCGCCGTTATCACCAAGCACAAGGCCGATTTCAAACCAATTGATCTGTTTACGGTAGATGAGTTATTTGGTGGCTGGCAGAAAGCACAGAAAACACACTTTGCCGATGGCGGTGTATTTGATCAGATTTACTCGAGCAAGTAATGTAAGGAAGGCACATGTCGAAAACACATGAAAACCAAAGCACGCCAGCACAGGCAACCAAAATATCCTCGGCCCATATAGAGCAGTTGAAGATTCAGTTAAGGGAATCGCTCTATCTGGATCTTGATGAATACGGCCTGGAAGAGCAGCAATCCGGCGAGTTTAATAGCACCTTTCTCGGCATACAGCTAAATAGCGCCTTCCAGCCTATTTATGATAGCGAAGCAGGTGATTTGCATGGGCACGAAGCTTTTTTACGCCCATCTCTTGGCGGCTTACAAGCGATCAGCCCTGAGTTTGCATTCAGCTTTGCCGAACAAGGTGGCAAGCTGGTGAAGTTTGACCGTGTTGCGCGTACTCTACATGTGCTCAACTTCCGCCAGATCTATGCGGAAAATGGCCTGCTGTTCCTCAATGTGCACCCTAACCTGCTGATTAGCGTCAATGCGCACGGCAAAGTGTTTGAGCGCATATTGCATTCAAACTCTGTGCCGACAGACAGAGTGGTGATTGAGATTCAGGAAAGCGTTCTGGAGCATGAAAATCAGTTGGCTGAAGCCATAGAGAATTATCGTGAGCGTGGTTACGGGATCGCAATCGACAACTTTGGCAATAAGCACTCCCATCTGGAACGCTTGTGGAAGCTGTCACCCGAGTTCGTCAAATTCGACACCAGCCTGATCAAGGAAGCAGAACGCAACCCTCGTTTGCGCAAGATATTGCCGGGCCTGATTCAATTGGCACGAGACATTGGCGCGCAGCCAGTCATTACCGGCATAGAATCCCAAACCGGTCTGGAAATTGCCATCGAGTCTGGTAGTACCTTGTTGCAAGGCTATTTCCTGGGGAAACCCGTCACCGCACGCGAATTGCAGCCTACCGATGCCATCAAGCCCGCACTGCACCTGAAAAAACGTGCAGCGGCTTAACTTTCACGGTGTAAGTTAATTAGCCGCGGCCTGAAATAACAGACGGCTATATCATTATAAAAACATATTCTATTTACAAGCCAGGCGGTCTGTTACATTGGCAGCCGCTGAACGCGTTCGCTGCATAGACTGGATTGATTGAACAACATGGCAAAAAATAAACAGAAAAACGTATTACCAGGATTCAATCTATCCTTGGGCTACACCCTGCTCTACCTCAGCCTGATTGTGCTGATTCCATTATCTGCTGCATTTTTCAAAACCACTGAACTGACCTTTGCCGAGTTCTGGCATACGGTCACCACGCCACGCGTGATTGCCTCATATAAACTGACGTTTGGCGCCTCGTTATTTGCAGCCGTGATCAATGCCATTTTTGGCTTGCTCACTGCATGGGTGCTGACGCGCTACACCTTTCCTGGCAAAAAGCTGGTGGATGCGCTGGTTGACTTGCCATTTGCACTACCTACCGCAGTCGCAGGTATTGCGCTAACAGCAGTGTATGCCACCAATGGCTGGCTGGGCAGTCTACTAGAGCCACATGGCATCAAGGTCGCATTCACGCCACTGGGTGTCGTCGTCGCCCTGACATTCATCGGACTCCCTTTTGTCGTCCGCACCGTACAACCAGTTCTTGAGGACCTGGAAGCTGAAACTGAAGAAGCCGCTGCCAGCCTTGGTGCAAACCGTTGGCAAACATTCAGCCGAGTGATTCTTCCAGCACTCTGGCCCGCCCTGCTCACTGGCTTTGCCCTGGCATTTGCGCGTGCGGTCGGTGAATATGGCTCAGTCATCTTCATTGCGGGCAATATGCCCATGGTCTCGGAAATCACGCCGCTGATCATTATCACCAAACTGGAACAGTACGATTACGCCGGGGCAACCGCTGTTGCCGTGGTCATGCTGGTAATTTCATTCCTGCTCTTGTTTGCCATTAATGGCTTGCAATGGTGGAGTAGCCGCCGTAACAGTGCATCGAGATAGGAATAGAAAAAATGTCGACAACCGTTTCCCAACTCGCTCATTACAATGCCAAGGTAGCACGTAGTCGTGCCACCTCGGAACCTGCATGGATACGCTGGAGCCTGATTATTGTCTCGCTGCTGTTCCTCAGCCTGTTCCTGTTTATCCCATTGGCTGCAGTATTTACAGAAGCGCTGCGCAAAGGTTTTGAAACCTATATTGCGGCATTGATAGAGCCTGATGCGCTTTCTGCGATCAAGCTGACATTGATTGCGGCTGCCATTGCTTTACCGCTCAACCTGGTATTCGGTGTAGCCGCAGCCTGGGCCATTGCCAAGTTTGAGTTCAAGGGTAAAAGCATACTGATCACCCTAATTGATCTGCCTTTTGCAGTGTCTCCCGTGATTGCCGGTTTGATCTATGTACTGATTTTCGGTCTACAGGGCTGGTTCGGCGAATGGTTGATTGATAATGATCTCAAGGTGATATTTGCCATTCCTGGCATTGTGCTGGCCACGATCTTTGTCACCTTCCCGTTTATTGCGCGCGAACTTATTCCGCTGATGCAAGCGCAAGGCAAGGATGAGGAAGAAGCTGGCCTGGTGCTGGGCGCTTCTGGCTGGCAGATTCTCTGGCATATCACACTGCCCAATATCAAGTGGGGTTTGCTCTATGGCGTGATCCTGACCAATGCCCGTGCCATGGGCGAATTCGGTGCGGTATCCGTAGTGTCAGGGCATATCCGCGGCATGACCAACACCATGCCGCTTCATGTGGAAATCCTCTACAACGAATACAACTACGCTGCTGCGTTTGCTGTGGCTTCGTTACTGGCTTTCCTGGCACTGATTACTTTGGCATTGAAGTCCTACATTGAATGGCAAAGCGCGCGTAGCGTTGTCGCTGCAAAACCCGTAGACGAATAAACAAGATTCATCTTAAAGAATACCTGGCACAAGGATAGCCCCATGAGTATCGAGATCCGCAATATCAAGAAAGAATTCGGCAGTTTCACCGCCCTGAACAATGTCAATCTGGACGTACCGAGTGGCGAACTGGTCGCCCTACTTGGACCCTCAGGATGCGGCAAGACTACCCTGTTACGTATCATCGCCGGTCTTGAATCACCAGACACTGGCAGCATTCACTTTCATGGGCAGGAAGCCACAGACCGCGATGTACGCGAACGCCAGGTAGGTTTTGTATTCCAGCATTACGCGCTGTTCCGCCATATGACGGTATTTGAAAATGTAGCCTTCGGCCTGCGCGTTCGCCCAAAGAAAACGCGCCCGACAGAAGCGGAAATACACAGACGCGTGCACCAGTTGCTGGAGCTGGTTCAGCTAGACTGGTTGGCAGACCGTTACCCACCACAACTCTCAGGCGGCCAACGTCAGCGTATTGCGCTAGCTCGCGCATTGGCTGTAGAACCCAAGGTATTGCTGCTGGATGAGCCGTTTGGCGCACTTGATGCCAAGGTACGCAAGGATTTACGCCGCTGGCTGCGCCGCCTGCATGATGAGTTGCACATTACCAGCGTCTTTGTGACACATGACCAGGAAGAAGCGTTGGAAGTAGCTGATCGTATCGTGGTCATGAACCAGGGCAAGATTGAGCAGATAGGCACACCACAAGATGTTTACGATAATCCAGCCTCACCGTTTGTCTACAAATTCCTCGGCAACGTTAACCAATTTCATAGCCGCGTCAATGAAGGCCAGGCGCATATTGGCGACATTTCATTGACCCTAAATGCGCATCACTCGACGCAAAATAGCAATGCGCTGGCCTATGTCAGACCGCACGACATTGATGTCTATACAGAGCAAAACGGCCAACCTGCATTACAAGCGATTGTCAGCTATATCCATGCCGCTGGTCCGCTGGTCAGGCTGGAGCTGCAGCCGATCAATGAAACCGACACGATAGAAGCGGAAATCACCCGTGAACGCTTTCGCGAACTTGCCCTCAATCAGGGCTCGCACGTGTACCTGAAGCCACGCAACGTACAAGTTTTTCTGGAATCTGCAATTACACAAAGCTAACTACACTGTTCGCCCAGCCGACCTGACAACAGGAGGCCGTTACATGAGATTAATCATGTAACGGCCTTTTTTATTGCCCCTCACCTACAAGGATGAATCATCATGACGGGATTAAGAACTAGCACACTTTCTACACTGGCTTTGTCGGTCATCAGTATCGGCATCGCGAGCATTGCATCCGCGACAGACGGCTACTTTGCCCACGGTTATGGGGTGAAGTCTCAAGGTGTGGGGGGCGTAGGGATTGCCTTGCCACAGGATGCACTGGTCTCTGCCAGCAACCCGGCTGGATTGGCCTGGGTAGGCGATCGCCTTGATATTGGGGCCACCTGGTTTCGTCCCCAACGGGAAGCTGAAATTGAAAACAACGCAGGGCCTATCAATGGCAAATACGATGCCAATGACAAAGAAAACTTCATCATCCCGGAAATAGGCTACAACAAGCAGGTCAGCGAAACACTGAACGCGGGGGTCGCTGTATACGGCAATGGCGGCATGAATACTGATTACAAAACTGCGGTTCCATTATTGGGCAACAGGCGCGCGGGCATCGATCTAATCCAGGTATTTATCAAACCTGCGCTGGCATGGAAACTCTCACCGACCCAGTCTATAGGTGTGGGGCTTAACCTTGCCTATCAACGGTTTGAGGCCAAAGGCCTGCAGAACTTCGATAATAACTTTTCCGAAGCACCTGGGCATGTGACGAATAAAGGCCATGATTCCTCTTATGGTATCGGCGCACATATCGGCTGGCTTGGCCAGTTTGGTGATCACGTGACATTGGGCGCCAGTTATCAAACAAAAACCTCCATGAGCAAGTTCGACAAATATCGCGGCCTGTTTGCTGAACAGGGAGACTTCGACATTCCCGCCAGCTATGGCCTGGGCATCGCCATCAAGCTGACCCCAAACTGGACGGTAGCTGGGGATGTGCAGCGCATTCGCTATAGCGATGTCGACTCTGTAGGCAACTCGATTGCCAACTTCTTCGCACAACAGCAACTTGGCTCAGACCGCGGAGCCGGCTTTGGTTGGCGCGATGTCACCGCATATAAAATTGGCACGCTATACCAAGTGAATGACCAACTCACATTACGTGCTGGCTACAACCATGCAACACAGCCTATTGCGCGCGGCGAAACGCTGTTCAATATCCTGGCACCAGCTGTTGTTCAAGATCACGTCACCCTGGGGGCAACCTGGAAATTCGAGAACAAGAGCGAACTGTCACTGAGTTATGTGCATGCGTTTGAAAACAAGGTAAACGGGAATAACTCCATCAACCCTGCATTTGGTGGTGGCGATGTTAACCTCAAGATGTATCAAGATTCACTAGGCATTGCTTACGCCTGGGCGCTATAACATTGGAGTCCATGTTAAATAAGCATTAACTCTGTTATAAAGTCTGATATTCAACAGGAAAGCGCTGCCTCATGAGCATAGACTGGAATGCCTTCACCCCATGGTCATCTCTGGCTGGTGGGCTGCTCATCGGCCTATCAGCGGCTGCACTTATTCTGCTGAATGGCAGGATTGCCGGTATCAGCGGCATTCTTGGCGGCCTGCTGCAATTCCGTAGTCTAGAAACAGGCTGGCGCCTTGCCTTTATTACAGGCCTGATCCTGGCGCCCCTGCTTTACGGCAGCTTCACCACCCTGCCATCCGTCATTAACGTCGGTGATCTCTCCACACTGGCTATTGCCGGACTATTGGTCGGATTCGGCACCAGCCTAGGTAACGGTTGCACCAGCGGCCACGGCGTTTGTGGGCTTTCTCGCTTATCATTACGCTCACTGATCGCCACCCTTCTATTCATGGGTTCAGGGTTCCTCACAGTATTCCTGCTCCGCCATGTATTTTCATGAGTAAGCCCATATGTATTTTCTGAGCACTTTCCTGATCGGCCTGCTATTTGGTGTAGGCCTGATATTGTCAGGTATGACCAATCCAGCAAAAGTCATCGGCTTTCTTGACCTGTCCGGCCACTGGGACCCGTCATTGGCACTGGTCATGGGAGGGGCTATTCTCGTTGCATTTCCTGCATTCCAGCTGGCAAAAAAACGATCCAAATCGCTGCTTGGAAATGAAATACAGTTACCGAAAAAAACCACCATTGACCGGAAATTGACCATAGGCGCAGTTATCTTCGGTATAGGCTGGGGGCTGGGCGGCTATTGTCCTGGCCCTGCAGTGACATCCTTGATTAGTGGTGGAATGTCTCCTTTTATTTTCACTATCACCATGTTGATAGGCTTATTGATAGGCAGAAAATATCAATAACCAGGTGATGAGTCATACGTAATTACAGTGATCTCGGTGTGTCGATTCACTTGCTTACGTTATAATCGGTCTCTTTAGCGCTCCAGAACGTCAGGCTAAACCCGATAATGATCAAAAAACTGCTGCAACGCGTTTTTCAGTCCTCCAAAAAACCCGCATCGCCCCCTGTCGTCAAAGACGCACGAGCCTCCGGTACTGGCAATGCCAAGCGCATTCCATCAAAAATACATCGTATTGATCGCAAATTGATTAGTCATGCGGCGATCAAAACCACTGATGGGTTGCAGAAAGCCGGTTTTGAAGCATTTATCGTCGGCGGTGCAGTGCGCGATCTTTTGCTGAAAAAACGCCCCAAAGATTTTGATATCGCCACCAATGCCACGCCGGAACAGGTGAATCGCATCTTCCGCCGTTCGCGCATTATTGGCCGTCGTTTTCGTTTGGTTCACGTGATGTTTGGTGATGAGACGATTGAAGTCTCCACATTCCGTGGAAGCCATCTGGGCGATGAAGGTGATTCCAAGGTGGCCGATAGCGGTCGGATTTTGCGTGACAATGTCTTTGGCAATCAGGAAGAAGACGCTGTCCGTCGCGACTTCACGGCAAATGCCCTCTACTACGATCCCTCAAGCGAAGAAGTGCTGGATTTCCACAATGGCGTAGCCGATATCCAGGCGGGTATCCTGCGCATGATTGGTGACCCTGCCACACGTTACCGTGAAGACCCGGTGCGCATGCTCCGAGGCGTCAGGCTTTCAGCAAAACTAGGGCTCAAGTTAGATGCCGCCACGGAAAAGCCCATTTCACAATTGGCTGATCTGCTACATGATGTACCGCCCTCTCGGCTGTTTGACGAGATGCTTAAACTATTCCTGTCCGGGCATGCGCTGGAAAGCGCCAGTGCCTTACGCCAGCATGGGCTGCATCATGGCTTGCTGCCTTTGCTGGATGTTGTGCTGGAACAACCCATGGGTGAGCGCTTCGTCAAGATTGCGCTGAAAAATACCGATGACCGTGTATTGGCAGAGAAGCCGGTTTCTCCAGGCTTTCTCTTTGCCACCTTGCTATGGCACGAGGTATTGCTCGCCTGGAAGAAATTTGAGAAGCAAGGTCAGCGACCGATTCCAGCATTGCATATGGCCATGGATGAAGTGTCTGACATTCAGTCAGAAAAAATGGCTATCCATAAGCGTTTCAGTATCACGATGAAAGAAATCTGGGGATTGCAACCACGCTTTGAACAGCGCTCTGGCAAGCGGCCATACAGCCTGCTGGAAAACCCGCGCTATCGTGCTGCCTATGATTTTCTGCTGCTCCGTTGCGAGTCTGGCGAATTACCTGAAGAGCTTGGGCAGTGGTGGACAGCCTTTGCGCTGGCAGATGGCGAGCAACGCCTTACGATGTTGCAGCCTGATACCACGCCGAAAAAACGCAGACGTCGTCGCAGCCCGAGCAAGCCAAGCGCCAACGCTGGAGATTAAGCCGTGGCACGTGCATATATCGCCCTCGGCAGCAACCTGCAGCAGCCCGACATTCAAGTGACGCGTGCATTAAGCGAGCTGTCCTCATTACCACAGACCACCTTGGTCAAGGCCTCATCGCTTTACCGCACCGCACCGGTTGGCTACGATAATCAGCCAGACTTCATCAATGCGGTTGCCGAGATAGAGACCGGTCTTGCCCCACTGGAGTTGCTGCATGCCATATTGGCACTGGAAACACTACATGGTCGTGAGCGTCCGTTTCCCAATGCACCCCGGGTGCTGGACCTAGACCTTCTATTTTATGAAGGTGCATCGCTGCAGACGCCAGAACTGACGGTACCTCACCCACGCATGCATGAACGTGGATTTGTACTGTTGCCACTGGCTGAAATTGCTGCAGAACTAGACATTCCCGGTCATGGCAAGGTGGTTGAGCTGGCACAGCACTGTATGGACCAGGGCGTTGAAAGAATAGTGGACTAGAAGAGCGTGATGAGTATTTTTGACCGTTTTCATTACATCGTCATTGAAGGCCCTATTGGCAGTGGCAAGAGTACGCTTGCGCGCAAGCTGGGTGATATGTTTCCGGTAAACCTGCTACTGGAAAATGCAGATGCCAATCCGTTTCTGCCCAAGTTTTACCAGGATGCCCCACGCTATGCCTTGTCCACCCAGATGTTCTTCCTGTTTCAGCGAGTAGAACAAATACGTAGCCTCAACCAGCGCGACATGTTTAGTCAACATACGATAGCTGACTTCTTTCTTGAAAAAGACCCGTTATTTGCCCAGATGAATCTCAACGATGAGGAATATGCGCTTTATCGCCAGATGTACAAACATCTGCATGTTCAGGTGCCAACACCAGACCTGGTGATCTATCTGCAAACCCCGGTCGATACACTGCATGAGCGTGTGAACCAGCGCCACACCAGCTATGAGCAGGAAATCCCCAAGGAATACCTTGGCAGACTTGCCGATGCTTACAGCAACTTCTTCCACCAATACGACGGGGCGCCGGTACTCATCGTCAACAATGAAAAACTCGACATTACGGAACAAGAATCCGCAATGAATATGCTGCTTGAGAGAGTGATGCAAATACGCAGCAGGCGCGAATTCTTCAACCCCAATATGGAGTAAGTGGGCATGAATCTGCTTTCCTTGCAGCAAAAGAAACAGAACCGCGAGAAAATCGCCGTACTCACCAGCTACGATGCAAGTTTTGCCGCATTATCTGAAAAATCCGGTGTAGATGTCCTCTTGGTAGGCGACTCCCTTGGCATGACAATACAAGGCCACAGTAGTACCTTGCCGGTATCCATGACGGATATGCAATATCACACACGCTGTGTAGCCAATGGCACCAGCAATGTCTTGATCGTGACCGACATGCCTTTCGGCAGCTACCAGCAAACGCCGGAGCAGGCATTTGAAAATGCCGCGGTATTGATGACCGCTGGCGCGCACATGGTCAAGGTCGAAGGCGGCACCATCATGCGCTCAACCGTGAAGTTTCTGGTTGAACGTGGCATTCCTGTATGCGGTCATTTGGGCCTGACGCCCCAATCGGTGCACCAATTAGGTGGTTACCGGGTACAAGGTCGCAGTGAAGCCGCTGCAAAACAGCTGCTGGAAGATGCCAAGATACTGGAGGAAGCTGGTGCTGGGCTATTGGTACTGGAAATGGTACCGAGTAGCCTCGCCCGCACCATCAGTGAAGCGCTCACGATCCCGACCATAGGGATTGGCGCGGGGGTGGACTGTGACGGACAGGTCTTGGTGTTACAGGATATGCTGGGAATTTATGCAGGAAAATCACCGCGTTTCGTGCGCAATTTCATGCAAGATAATTCCAGCATTCAGGAAGCCGTAACGGCTTATGTGGCGGCCGTAAAAAACAAGTCTTTTCCGGCAGCAGAACATAGTTTTGAGTGAGATCTGAGTTGGAAATTATTGCCAAAATCGATGTATTGCGTGAGTGCCTGGCGCAAGAAGCAGCGATTGCCTTTGTCCCCACCATGGGCAACCTGCACGCAGGCCATATTCATCTGGTAGAACAAGCCCGGAAGCACGGACAGTGTGTAGTGGTCAGTATCTTTGTGAATCCACTGCAATTTGGTGCCAATGAAGACCTCACCAGCTATCCGCGCACCTTGAAGGAAGATTGCGAACAACTAATCGCAGCAGGCGCTGACGTTGTCTTCACGCCCACTGAGCAAACACTTTACCCCGTGGCACAAACCATGTTGATCGAACCGCCACCGATTGCCAATGAGCTCTGTGGCGCAAACCGGCCAGGCCATTTCAGAGGCGTGGCTACCGTTGTCATGAAACTGTTCAACATCGTGCAACCGCATAGCGCCATCTTTGGTAGCAAGGACTTCCAGCAGCTATTCATCATTCGTGAACTGGTCAGGCAGTTCAACCTGCCAATCAACATTATCGCAGGGGATACCCAGCGCGAAGATAGTGGCCTCGCGCTCAGCTCGCGCAATGGTTACCTGACTCCAGCACAGAAGCTGGAAGCGCAGCGCCTGTACCGCACCCTGCAGATGGTGGTCGACAATGTAAAAAAAGGCAACCGGGACTATGCATTGATCGAGACACAATCCAGCCAATACTTGACGCAACTGGGCTGGATCGTTGATTACATTTCAATCCGCTCTGCGACCACCCTCGCACCAGCCAGCGCTGAGGACACGGCGCTGGTCGTGCTGGGGGCCGCCAAACAGGGTAAAACAAGGCTGATAGATAACATCGAGTTTTCTTTAGAGAATTAAGCTTCCGAGTACCGCGCAAGTTAGCGCGAAGACAAAGCCCATGATCATACTGCCGTATTAATCACAGGCTACTCTGCTGGCACCCCAACTCTGCCTGCCCACCATGAAATCTACTATTTCAGCTTGTTCCTGCTTGATTCGCTATGCCAGCTTGCTCTTAAGCATAATCATGCTCATCGGCTGTAATTCCTCGGCGTCGCCACTTGCAGCCGCACATCGTGTTAACACCGCCGATGCATTATGGCGCATCACCCATGAACAATGTGTGCCGCACCAGCTTACCGAGCACGCACCCACGCCTTGTGCCAAGGTCAATCTGGCTGATCAATATGTCATCCTCAAGGACAGAGTCGGCCCTTTACAACACTTGCTGATTCCCACTGAGAAAATCAGCGGCATTGAGTCAGCTATGCTGCTAGGCCCAACGGGGCACCATCTTGTTGCCCACGCCTGGCAGGAACGTAGCTGGCTGAACCAGCTGTACGGACAAGCGATCCCTGACCAAGCCCTTTCCCTCACCATTAACGCTAGACGCGCACGCACACAAAACCAGCTCCATATTCATATATCCTGCCTTAAGCCTGCATTCAGGAAGCATTTGGATAGCCTGACACCCGGGCTGAATGAGCAATGGCAACGCATCAACAATGGCATGAATCAGCATCCATACTGGGCAAGGACCATGAGCCAAAGCGAGCTGACCGATCGCAATCCCTTTCAACTGCTGAATCAGGGCTTGCCACAAGCACAAGGCCATATGGAAGAATTCGGCCTTGGGTTAGCCACCATGCAGGATGGCCGTTTTATCCTGCTCGCCAGTCAACAATCCGGCCTGCTGCCTCATGCCTCCATGGAAGAAATCCAGGATCATGAATGCCCCCAGCTTTTTCATTAAGCCTGCACTTTATGAATCATTTAACAAATAACAGTATTGAACTGCCTTTGTAATTATCTCTTGCTGAAAGTATCGCAAGCCTCCACTTTTCCATCCTTATAACCTGTATTAAACCACTGCATGCGTTGCTCACTGCTGCCATGGGTAAAACTCTCCGGCACTACATAGCCTTGACCGCGTTTTTGCAGGTTATCATCGCCAATCTGGGCAGCGGCATTGAGCGCAGACTCAATATCTCCAGCTTCCACCATGTTGTACTGGCTATCGGCATGATGTGCCCAGACGCCCGCCAGGCAATCCGCCTGTAACTCCTGCAGCACAGACAGTCGATTGGCTTCCACCTCAGTGGCACGTGCACGCAATTGATCAACTTTGGGCAATACTCCCAGCAGATTCTGCACATGATGGCCAACTTCATGCGCAATCACATAGGCCCGGGCAAACTCCCCTGGAGCACCCAGTTGCCGTTCCAGGGTTTCATAAAATCCAAGATCGATATACACCGTATGATCGGCAGAACAATAGAAAGGCCCCATTGCACTCTCCCCCACTCCACAGCCGGTTTGTGTGGTGTTGATACGCCCGCCAAACAGCACCAGCTTTGGTTCCTGGTAGCGCTTGCCTGCATCACTGAACAACTTGCCCCAGACATCCTCGGTACTGGCCAGCACGGTGGAAACAAACATGGCCTGCCTGTCACCCCCTGCCGGTGCAGTGCCTTGTTGCACAGAAGGGCTGCTGCCTCCATCCAGCAAGCCGAGTATCGTCAGCGGATTCACGCCAAATATCCAGCCTGCCAGTAATGCAATTACCACGGCACCAAGCCCAACACTTCGCCCGCCTCCACCGCCACGCCTGTCTTCAACATTGCCAGAACGCCGAAATCCATCCCATTTCATTTTTATCTCCCTGTTGGCGACGATCCTATTGTCTGCCAATCCTAAATTAATCCCGCACCAGCTGCCGATAAATATTATTGCCTGTGCATTCTGCCAAGCGATAGAATGAGAATAATTATCAGAACCAACTACTCCACCATGTCCATTTCAGACAGTCTAAAATCCAATCAGGTCGGCCAGCTCTATCATGAGCACCATGGCTGGCTGTCAGGCTGGCTCAGCAAAAAACTGGGGTGTCCACACAATGCTGCGGATATTACCCAGGATGCATTTATGCGGCTGTTGCTCAAGCATGAAGCGCTAAAGGATCTAACAACACCGCGTGCCTATCTGGTCAGGATTGCCAAGGGGCTGCTGATTGATCAGTGGCGTCGCCAGGAGCTGGAGCAGCGTTATCTGGATGCATTAAGCCTGCATGACCAGCCATCTTCGGCTTCGCAAGAGTTGCAAGCTATCATCCTCGAAACCCTGCTCGAAGTTGATGCCATGCTGAACCGCCTGAACCCCAAGGCCAAACAGGCATTTCTGCTTGCCCAGATCGACGGCCTGACCTATCAGGAAATTGCAGATATCATTGGAGTCTCGGAACGCATGGTGAAAAAATACATGGCCACGGCCATGCTGCATTGCCTGCTATTGAGGCGTGAACTCAACGAAGCACGGACATGAGCCATAACGCTGAACTCACGGCCTTGCAGCAGGCAGCAGAATGGTTTGCTGTATTGCGCGATGACCAGGTACGTGAGCATGATCGACATGCCTGGCAGACCTGGTTTAACGCCAGCCCATTGCACCAGACCGCCTGGCAAGAAGTCGAGGCCATCAACTCGCCATTCCACCAGCTATCAGACATTGCCATCAAGCCCGCCGCGCTCAATGCCTTGAACCGTCCCACATCACGCCGCCAGGCATTAAAACTGCTGGGATTTGCAGGCACCGCCTTGATTAGCGGCATGTTACTGAAACGCTATAGCCCCTGGCAGGATTGGGCTACCACTCTGACCGCAAGCGCCGAGACACATAGCACCATGCTAGGAAAAACTGGGATGCTCCCCCTGGCCGATGGTGGCAAGCTATGGCTCAACACGCATAGTCAGGTCAAGGTGGAATATGGCATGACATTACGCCGCATTCGCTTGATTGCCGGTGAGATTTTGCTGCAGTCAGGCAAAGATACTGACCAGCCCTCCCGCCCATTGGTGGTAGATACTCCCCATGGACGTCTGACCGCATTGGGCACCCGCTTCAGCGTGCAGCAGCAAGCGCAGCATACCCTGCTCGCCGTTTATGATGGTCAGGTTGCGATTAGCCCCAAACAAGGCAAGTCCTTCATCATTGTTGCGGGGTGGCAAGCACGGTTTGATGCCAGCCATATTGAGCATCCCCAGCCAGCCTCTCTTGCACGAGAAGCCTGGACCCGTGGCACTCTGATCGCAGATAACCGCAGGCTTGATGACTTTATTGCCGAGCTGGGAAATTACTTTCCAGGCAAACTCAGCGTTGCGCCCGAAATAGCCCACCTAAGACTGATGGGTGCTTATCCTTTCAGCAATGTACCGCTTGTACTGGACGAGATTGCCAACACGCTGCCGCTTAAGCTGCAACACTCCACCTCCAATACGATTGAACTGGTACCACGACCTTAATCCAGCAAAATTTCAGCGCCAGGGTTCCCTTTTTTAACAGTGCTTCGGTTTAGAGATAAAGCCATTCATTTCTAAATACAGAATCAGGGAGCCTCATGCATACACCTCAGATTTCCATCAAGCCGCTGGCGCGTCAATGGCGTGCAGCCATACTCGCACTTTCACTTGGCAGCACACTCAGCAGCATGAACATGGTCCACGCTGCTGAAACCAGCACCCCACTGCACGAATACCATATCCCGGCAGGCCCTTTGAGCCAGGCACTCAGCCACTTTGCTGCCGAATCAGGCATCCTGCTTTCTGCCGATGCATCGTTGGCAGACGGAAAAACCAGCACAGGCCTCAATGGCCGATATACAGTGGAATCTGGTTTTGAGAAATTGCTGGTAGGTTCTGGCCTAAGTGTCAAACGGCAAGACAATCAGCGCTATACCATCATCCCACGAGAACATAGAGCCGAAATACTCCCTGAGATTAAAGTCAGCGCAGGCGACCAAAACATCAACCTATTACCCTCGGCATATGCTGGCGAACAGGTCGCTAAAGGCGTCAGGCTAGGTGTGTTGGGCAACACATCTAATATGCGCGCACCTTTCAGCACCACCAGTTACACCGCGATATCCATACAGAATCAGCAGGCCAGAACCATCGCTGAATCAATCAATCGTGATCCCTCAGTACGCTACACGGTATTACCTGGAGGTAATGTGGATAATCTCTATATCCGCGGTTTCCCAATTTGGGAGGGTAACTCCGGCGAAATCGCTTTTGATGGTATTTATGGTATTGCACCCAATTACCGAGTACGGACAGAGTATGTGGAACGCATTGAAGTCATCAAGGGGCCAGGCGCCTTATTGTTTGGCATTTCCCCTAATGGCTCGGTCGGCGGTGTTATTAATATTGCTCCCAAGAGAGCCAATCGTGATGTAACGAACTTGACCACAACACTGATCAGCAATAATCAGGCTGGTGGTCACCTGGATATAGGCAGGCGCTTTGGCTCTGATGCCCAGCTTGGGGTTCGTTTCAACGGTAGTTATTACAACGGCGACACCGCGGTGGACAAGCAATCCACTGAAGGCCACACCGGCGCACTGGCACTGGATTTTGAGGGCGAGCGCTTCCGTTCTACGCTAGACATCATCCTGCAGAAAGAAGATATCAATGCCCCTAGCCGCCCATTGATGCCATCAGGCATTAGCCGCATGCCCAGCGCACCAGACGGCAAGCGCAATGTAACCCAACCCTGGGAGTGGTCAGAAAACAAAGAGCAATCCGTCTTGCTGCGCACGGAATACGATATCAACCAGCATCTTTCGTTATTTGCCAACGCTGGTACATCCTCAGCCAAGGTGTCTCGGGTTTACGACTCAGCACCACGATTGGTGAACGAAAGTGGTACAACCCAGGTAACCCCAACCTACGGAGTATTTGACGTAGCTCGGACCACCTATGATGCCGGCTTACGCAGCAAATTCCAGACTGGTTTTATCGCGCACTCCGTGACTTTCCAGACCAGCGTCTATCGAGACCGACTGGATCGTGCCCTGCGTGCAGGAACAACAGTCACATCCAACATCTATGACACTACAGATTATGCCGAGCAGCAGATTTCCAGGCCAGGCAATATCCCGCGTATTTACGACAACCAAAACACTAGCTTTGCGCTCGTCGATACGATGTCGATATTGGATGATAAGCTGCAGCTTTCACTGGGTCTGCGCCACCAGCGGATCAAAACCACCAATTACAATGCGCTAGGACTCAGCAGCAACAATCGTTATGACCGTAGTGTTTCGACGCCTGCAGTAGGGATTGTGATACAGCCCGTCAAGAACCTGTCTCTTTATGCCAACTATATTGAGGGCCTCAGCAAAGGGGATATTGCCCCGCCTGCAGCGGTGAACTATGGCGAGGTATTAGCCCCATACAAGAGCAAGCAATATGAAGCGGGTATCAAGTATGACACCGGACATTTCATGACTACGGCCGCCCTGTTCCAGATTGAAAAACCTAGCGGGGGTTTGAGTAACGGCGTGTTTTCTTCCAATAGTGAACAACGCAACAGAGGGTTGGAGCTTTATGGCTATGGCACAATCTCGCCAGCATTACGTGCCATAGGCGGCATCACGCTTCTGGATAGTGAAATTACCAGCTCTGCCTTATCCAACGTTGCAGGGAATCGTCCTATCGGCACCAGCAAACAGCAAGCCAACTTAGGGCTGGAATGGGATGTTAGCGGGATTTCAGGCCTGACGCTTTCCACTGACTTAATTTATACAGGCAAGCAATATGTTAATCAGGCCAATACGCTGAGCATCCCATCATGGACAAGAATCGATATTGGTGGCCGTTATCAAACCAGCATTGCTGGAAGGAATACCACTTTACGCGCCACCATCCAGAATCTTGCTGATCGCGATTACTGGTCTGGCATCACATCCTGGGGAGCTGTGTCTCCAGCAATCCCCAGAACGTTTGTCTTGTCCGCATCCATAGACCTCTAGCTCCCGGAGCTGTAGCCAGGTATTACCTTGCTACAGCCCTATTCGCCCTGAACCCCATACTTCATATCACCTATCCACAATTCGCCCCAGCGCGCTGGCTTGCTGGCAAAGTCCTGGCTATCCAATGCTTGCAGGGTTTCCTGCGTGTTCAATTTATGTAGATCCACTCCGCTTAACCTGCCACTCGACTTCCATCGCCCCTGGCTCAATTCAAAAATAAGGCTCGAATAGCCATTGAGTAAAATCAGTTCATCCATGCCATCGTGATTCAGATCCAATTTAAGCACTGGGCAAGGCTTGTCTTTCTGGCAATTAAGGTACAAAGCCTGCCGATTCAACTGCTCACGTACCTCCTGAAGAAATGCCGCTGGAAGCTCGGCATCATGCGGATATATCTTGAGCTGTTGCCGCACTGATTCGTCACTCTGTTCTGGACCATTCCCTGGCTTAAAAGTACGGTAGGTCACCTTACTCGCATCGGTCGCTTTTTTCCGGAGCAAGGCCGCTTGTGGGTGAGATTGCTCGCGACTGAGACTCAACAATGCTTGGTTACCATAACGCCCAGCTTCCAGGCGCAGATACTCAAAATCAAAACTGCTGATATCCACCTTTTGTTGCAACAAACGCGCCACCTGACTATTCACGGCAATCCTGGCCGGATCCAGCACCGGGCTACAAGTCAGGATCGCCAGTGCCACGGTGATCAGGGCCGCACCGATATTCACCCGGCTGGCAGATGCCATCCAGATCGGTTGCCGACGCAACACCACCCAGGCATAACCCAGCGCATAAATCGCCATGACGACAATCACCAGGGCGGCCCAGACGCGATCAATGGTCCAACCATATTGGGTAACACGCAAACCCAGGGAATACACACACAATGCGATATACACTGGCATTACCAGCAAACTTAGGCCTATAAAACGCAATAGCCATCTGGGAAAACGTTGCTCCCCTGAAGCATCCTGCCAGGCTGCATTGAACAAAAATACGGTCCAGGCCAGTAAGCTCAGCATCAGGCTGGTGGCATAGCCTGTCTTCCAGAGCAACGCAAGGCCCTGGAAAGGCAAAGCCAACAAGAATAGGAGCAGGATAAAACTCACGAGTGGCAACAACCAGCCCAGGATATTCAGGCTTGCGCGGTAAATCCCCACCAAGGCCTCTTCCTTGGCGGCATAAAGAGAAAGGCCTATGCCAAAGATAATGGTGGTGGCTGGATAGGCAAAGATTCTGCTGGTAAACCAATCCATGAGCGTGTTGACATTGAGCACCTTGAACAAGCCCGCAAGCAAGAACAATAATGTCCAGAACAGCCCGGTGAAGAGCGCCGCCAGCATCAGCTTGATCCAGTTGCGCCAGGCCGCAGAAAAGAGCAGTGGGTAATCGCTGGCCCAGCTACCCCGGCTCAGTTTATGTTCGGCAAACGGCAGCAAGACAAACCAGCTGGATAAGGCGATCACATTCAGGATAAAGCCCAGCTCTCCCGTTTTATTGACCGGTAAGTCCGCCACCCATGCCTGGTGCCCCATATAAGCTGCAGCGCCTGCCATCAGTACGGAAAAGCCGGTTGCCATGCTCCACAATAGTGTCTGCTGGCGATAGTGGGAAAGCACCATCAGGCTGAGTGGCAGGGTGATGATCACGGCATATAAGGGCCAAATTAAACTAAAATACTGTCCTGGTATTGATAGCTTCAGCAGCCACTCGTGCAGCAACCACAGGCTCACTCCCTGCAGTGCAGCCCAGGCAATTATCCAGCCCCGCTCTTGCTTATCCATAATGCTATATCTCCCTCTGCAATAAAACTTCATTTATTCAGCGTGTTGTTTACACTATAATAGCCGGTCTTATTTTTACATTACAATTGGTAGGCCATGCAAAGAACTATGCTCAAATCCAAGCTACATCGCGTGCGCGTAACGCACTCGGAGCTGGACTATGAGGGATCCTGCGCCATTGATGAAGCGTTGCTGGAAGCCGCGGACATCCGTGAATACCAGCAAATCGACATCTACAATATCAATAACGGTGAACGTTTCACAACCTACGCCATTCGCGCCCAGCGTAATTCCGGCACAATTTCGGTCAACGGAGCGGCTGCCCGCAAGGCAAGCCCCGGCGATCTGCTGATTATTGCGACTTATGCCAGCTATACCGAAGCTGAGCTGGCAACATTTAACCCCCAACTGGTGTACGTTGATACAGAAAACCGTATCAAGGACCAACGCCAGCATATACCTGTACAAGCCGCCTAATGCTAGATCTAGAAGAAATGAAGCTGGCCGTCGTCGACGCGCTGGAAGATATCAAAGCCTTTGATATCACGGTGATGGATGTGCGCAAGCTCACCTCCATGACCAATTACATGATAGTCGCCAGCGCGAACTCCACGCGCCAGGCCAAGGCTGTTGCCGATAACGTACGCGAAAAACTCAAAGCCAAGGGTGCCAACCTGCAAGGCACCGAAGGTGAAAAAGAAGGTGAATGGGTGCTGGTTGACCTGGGCGATATCGTCGTTCACGTCATGATTCCTGCTACCCGTGCCTATTACAACCTGGAACAACTCTGGGGTGAGGCCGAAAACCGCCGCGGTCATATCAAACCCACAGAGTAGTTAGCCCCTCTTGAAGCTGCGGATTATTTCTGTCGGTCATAAAATGCCAGACTGGGTGCAATCCGCATGCACCGAATATATCAAGCGCATGCCTCGCGAAATGTCGGTAGATATCGTCGAGATCAAGCCTGACAAACGCGCTTCCGGGAAAAATGCGGCCGTTGTACAGGAAGCTGAAGCCAAGCGCATACTGGAAGCCGCTGGACGCGACTACCTGGTAGCTCTGGATGAACGCGGCCAGGAAGTCAGCACCTTGCAACTGGCAGAGCGCATGAAAACCTGGCTGGGAAACGGCCGTGACATCAGCCTGATCATAGGCGGTGCTGACGGCCTGCATGAAGATATCAAGCAACAAGCTGATTGGCTGTGGAGCCTGTCGCGCCTCACCATGCCACACGGCATGGTACGCGTGATGCTGAGTGAGCAGCTTTATCGCGCCCATAGCGTCATCAACAATCATCCCTACCACCGCGAATAATGGACAAAGCCCTCGTCTGGTTCCGGCGTGACCTGCGCGATTATGACCATGCAGCACTTTACCATGCGCTGAAATCCGCCAGGCAGGTGTATTGCGTCTTCATTTTTGATACTGACCTTCTTACCGCTCTGACCGACAAGGCTGACCGTCGGGTCGAGTTTATCTGGGAGAGCGTTAGAGAACTCAAATCCGCTCTGCAACAGCATGGAGGCGAGCTGATTGTCAGAACCGGCAATCCCGTCAAACTCATTCCCTTACTGGCCCAGCAGCTGCAAGTGGAAGCCGTGTTCTGTAACCACGATTACGAACCTGCTGCCATCCAGCGCGATCAATCAGTGCAACAATCCGTGGCGCAGAGCCATATTGAATTCCACAGTTACAAAGACCAGGTCATTTTCGAGAAAAATGAAATTCTCACCAAAACCGGTACCGCATTCAGTGTCTTCACGCCTTACAAGAATGCCTGCCTCAGAACACTCAATGACTTTTACCTGAAGGCCTATCCAGTAGACCGGTATCTGGGGAGTCTGGCTGCTCATCCCCATGAGCCCATGCTAGACCTGCAGAGCCTTGGGTTCGAACCTACCAACCTGCAGTCTCTCAAACTACCAACGGGTATGTCGGGTGGAGTCGCACTATTTGAAGACTTCAGCCAACGCATCCAGCGCTACCGTGACACACGGGACTTTCCTGGCATTAAAGGCCCCTCCTACCTGTCAGTGCACTTACGTTTTGGCACTGTTTCCATCCGTCACCTGGCAAGAACTGCCTGGAATACCGGGGGGCAAGGCGCCGAAACCTGGCTCAACGAGCTATTGTGGCGCGATTTCTATTTCCAGATATTGCATCACCACCCTCAAGTAGCTGCAGGCCAGGCTTTCAGGCCCGAATTCAATCAAATTCCGTTTCCCAATGACCCATCGCTGTTTGCCGCCTGGTGTGAAGGCCGTACCGGTTACCCGCTGGTGGATGCTGCCATGCGCCAGCTCAACCAGACTGGCTACATGCATAATCGATTGCGCATGGTAACAGCCAGTTTCCTCGTCAAGGATTTGCTCATTGACTGGCGCTGGGGTGAGCAGTATTTTGCAGAAAAATTGATTGATTTCGACCTATCCGCCAATAATGGCGGCTGGCAATGGGCCGCCTCTACCGGATGCGATGCACAACCATGGTTCCGTATCTTCAACCCGGTGACTCAATCAGAAAAATTTGATGCTGAAGGCAAGTTCATCCGCAAATATGTGCCTGAGCTATCGCAGTGTGACAACAATGAAATCCATGCTCCCTGGCTGATCCCACCCCTGCGCCAGCAATCACTGAACATCCTGATCGGCAAACACTATCCACTGCCAGTGGTAGACCATGCCACCAGGCGAGAACAGGTATTGGCATTGTACAAACAGGCATCCAATCCTGATCAGGGCATCAAGCCGTAGGATCTTTCAGCGAATGATAACTGAGCAACAACTCAACCTCCTCCTGTGCGCCTAATATCACCGGCACCCGCTGGTGCAGTGCAGTTGGTTCTATTTCCAACAGACGCTTGTGCCCTGTCGTCGCAAGGCCACCAGCCTGCTCAATTAACCAGCCCATGGGACTGGCCTCATACAGCAGCCGCAAACGCCCGCCCTTGCCCTTGGTACGGCTGTCCAGGGGATACAAAAACACCCCGCCCCTAATCAGCAGCCTATGCACCTCCGCCACCATGGAGGCCACCCAGCGCATATTGAAATCCTTGCCTCTTGCTCCTTGAGTACCCGCCAAACACTCATCAATGTAGCGCTGCACAGGCGGCTGCCAGAATCTCTGATTGGACATATTGATGGCAAACTCCTGCGCTTCAGGGGCAATACGCATCGCTGGATGCGTCAGCATGAATTCACCGCTATCAGGATCGAGCGTAAATCCGTTCACGCCCTGGCCTGTAGTCAACACCAGCATGGTAGACGTACCATACAATGCATACCCTGCACATACTTGCTGCGTGCCCAGTTGGAGAAAATCCTGCTCAGTCAGGGGCCCTTCACTGTCAGGACCAGGCAATACTGAAAAGATACTGCCCACCGAGAGGTTGAGATTGACGTTGGACGAACCATCCAAAGGATCAAATACCAGCAGAAACCCACCAGCCTTGGCTGAGAACTCAAGCGTATGCTCCATTTCCTCAGAGGCAATGCCTGCGATATAAGGATTGTCTTCGGCCATCTTGATGAAGATATCGTTACTAATCACATCCAGTGTTTTTTGCTGTTCACCCTGAATATTTTCGTGCCCGACATTGCCCATATTGCCCAACAATGCGCCATGACTGACCTCTCTGGCCACCAGCTTGCAGGCTTGGGCAATGTCCCCAATCACCGACAACAGATGTTGGGAATGATCGACACCATGCTGCTGGGTTTCAAAAAAATGTAATAAGGTAGGTGGGTGCATGCATTTCTTCCATCAGGAAATAAATATGATCACGTTTTAAGCCGGAATGGCGCAGCCTAGGGCTCATTGCAAGGCCAGCAGTGTTTCATTTTTACAACTAATACACAAAGACCATGCCAACAGCATTTCAAATGAGTGGACAAGTAAAAATCGCTCGGTTAAAGTTGGCTCCGTGTGTCAATTTAGAGACACACCATCATAACTAGGACAATGTATGCGCTTTCAAATTTCCGCAATAACTGCCAGTGTCGCTCTTGCTCTGACACTTACTGGCTGTGCCTCCCAAGCTAACAAAGATCCGCTGGAAAGCATAAACCGCGGAGTCTACAAATTCAATGACACTGCTGATAAAGCAGTTCTCAAGCCAATTGCAGGTGCATACAAAGCAGTACTGCCTAGCCCGATCAGAACCGGCGTGAATAACTTCTTCACCAATCTGACCACCATCACATCGATTATCAACAATATTCTCCAGCTTGAGCTAGGCAAGGCCATGGACAACACCGGCCGTGTATTGATCAATAGCACCTTAGGCCTGGGTGGCGTTATTGATGTCGCATCCATGGACAACGTTCCCAGACATTACGCTGACTTCGGCCAGACCCTTGGACATTGGGGCATGAGCAGTGGTGCCTACCTGGTGATTCCATTCCTCGGCCCTAGCACTGCACGTGACTTTGCTGGCATGGGTGTAGACACACTGGTGTTTGATCCTATCCAGTACGTGGACAATGTGCGCGCCCGTAACCAGTTACGTGCAGTCAAGTTCATCGACCTGCGCTCGCAATACCTGCCAGCCAGTGATTTACTGGATGATGCTGCGCTTGATCCTTATACCTTCATGCGTGATGCTTACCTCGCACGTCGTGAACAGTTTGTCACTGGCAAGGCGCCGGTTGATGCCACGTATGAAGATGATGATGAATAACAAGTGAATTGAGCAGTAGATTGCTCTGTCATGAATAAAAAAAGCCCCGAATTTCGGGGCTTTTTTTATTGTGCTTATTTTGAGTTTAAGCTGAGAAATTATGAGTCAAGCGGCTCATTCGCCACTGGCCACCGTCATGCGCTCAATCAGGATAGAGCCGGTTTGCTTGGAGCCCTGGGTCAAAACATCACTGCCCACCGCGACTATCTGCTTCAACATGTCAGCCAGGTTGCCAGCAATGGTGATTTCCTCCACAGGATAAGCAATCACGCCATTCTCCACCCAGAAACCAGCAGCGCCGCGCGAATAATCACCCGTCACCATATTCAGCCCATGCCCGAGCAACTCGGTCACCAGCAAGCCTGTTCCCATGGTATTGAGCAAGCCTTGGAAATCCAGATCGCCGTGTTGAATGATCAGATTATGATTACCGCCAGCATTGCCAGTAGTGGTCATGCCGAGCTTGCGTGCGGAATAACTGCCCAGCATATAGCCTTGCAGCACGCCATCCTTGATCAGCATACGCGGCTTGGTAGATACGCCTTCATTATCAAATGGCGAGCTCGCCAGGCCACGCTTGATATGCGGCAATTCCTCAATGTTGATACTGCTGGACATCACCTGTTTGCCCAGGCTATCCAGCAGGAAGGAGGACTTGCGGTAGAGGCTGCCGCCCGAAATAGCTGAAATCAGATGCGAAATCAGGCCAGAGGCCAGCGGCGCCTCGAACAATACCGGAACTTGTGCAGTCTTGATCTTGCGTGACCCCAGGCGCCTGACTGTACGCTCGCCTGCACGTAAACCCACGGAACGTGGTGAATCCAGCTCAGCCGCATGCCTGGCACTGGTGTACCAGTAATCACGCTGCATGCTTTCGCCTTCCTCAGCAATCACCGAACAGCTGATGCCATGTCGTGAGCTTGGGTAACCGGCATTGAAACCATTGCTATTCGCGTAGGAAAACAGGCCTTCATAGGTGGAAACTGAAGCCCCTTCAGAATTCACAATCCGCGTATCGGCATCGCGCGCAGCCTGCTCGCACTCCAGGGCAATGGCAATCGCTTCATCCACCGAGAGCGGCCAAGGATGGTGCAGATCCAAATCTGGTATGTCATGTGCCAGCAAGGCCGGATCAGCCAGGCCACAGAACTCGTCCTGAGCCGTATAGCGGGCAATATTACAGGCGGCGGCCACGGTATCACTCAATGCCTGTGGAGACAGGTCGGAAGTGCTGGCATGGCCTTTTTGCTGGCCGAAATAGACCGTTACCGACATGCCTTTATCACGGTTGTACTCTATGGTTTCGGTTTCGCCCATACGCACCGAAACATTCTGCCCGATCCCGAGGCTAACCTCAGCTTCAGCAGAAGTTGCGCCGGAAGACTTAGCCAAACGCAACACTTCGTCACTCATGGCCTTGAGCTGATCAAGCGAATATGAAAAGCGCGCACTGCCCGCTGTCTGGTCTTTCACAAGAGTCTCTTTGCAAAAAACTGTTATCATACATCAGCATGAAACCTAACAAGACAGAAAACTCGGCTGATGAGCTAGAGCCCATCAGCAAAACCAAACGCAAAGCCGAAGCGGATGCATTACAGGATATAGGCGTGACACTGGTTGATTTACCCAAGGAAAAGCTGAAAAAGCTGGCCTTGCCAGAAACATTGCTGGACGCCGTCAATGAGGCCAAGCGCCTGACCGCCAATGGTGCCATCCGTCGACAAATGCAGTATCTGGGTCGCTTGATGCGCGA
The DNA here is from genome assembly GCF_020532675.1 of Methylobacillus gramineus. GTDB lineage: Bacteria > Pseudomonadota > Gammaproteobacteria > Burkholderiales > Methylophilaceae > Methylobacillus > Methylobacillus gramineus. The sequence continues at coordinate 1,675,539 of NZ_JAJAVE010000001.1, forward strand.
TATTGACACCGCGCCCATCCTCGATCAGTTACAACGTTGGGAAGGCACCCATACGGAAGAAAATGCATACTTCCACCGGCTGGAGCGCTGGCGTACTCGCCTGATAGAAGATGAATCCGCACTGGCGGAATTCATGAATGAATATCCGCAGACTGAGGCCCAGCAAATCCGCAACCTGATCCGCAATGCCAGGCGCGAGGAAAGTGCGGGGAAACCGCCAAAAAGCAGCCGTGAACTGTTTAAGTTATTACGCACGATCACGGAAAATAATCATACTGACACTGAACTCGACAGTCATTAGAGACTCAGTGTAGTAGCCAAAAGTTGACGTCGTACTAATCTCTTAACTAGTGAACTACTGGATTGTGGCGAATCCGGTGACATTAAAAATCGCTCTCCGCGATCAGGGTATTCCTGATTGACGAATGAGCTTCAGCCATGTGAACCAACACCTTGAATAGCCTGCATGCAACGCATGACAGACTATTCAAGCAAGGGCTACCAATAAAATAAATAACTGAATTCAAATCACTCATGGGTCTAGCTTACCTCACACTTATTCCTTTTATCGGGGCCGCATTCACCACTGTCAGCACCAGGCTGGGCAGATACTCCTCCGCGTGGGTGGCTGTGCTCACTACCATAGCCTCACTCTCCCTGATGTTACCCCTGATCAACGATGTCATGGCGGGTCAGACCATCATCCAGCAGACCAGCCAATGGATGCCCTCCCTGGGCCTGAATATCGCCTTCCGCCTGGATGGGCTGAGCCTGCTGTTTACCTTGATGATCCTGCTGATCGGCCTCGTCGTCATTATTTACGCACGTTACTACCTTTCTCCTCGCGACAGCATGGGACGCTTTTATGCCTATCTATTGCTGTTCATGGGCTCCATGCTGGGAATCGTGCTCTCGGAAAACATTCTTCAATTACTGATGTTCTGGGAATTAACCAGCCTTTCTTCTTTCCTGCTCATTAGTTACTGGCAGCAACGTGAAGAAGCCAGCCGTGGTGCACGCATGGCACTCGCCATCACGGGCGGTGGCGGCCTGGCCATGCTGGGCGGCTTTCTGCTTTTGGGGAAAATAGCGGGCAGCTATGAGCTCTCGGTCATACTGAGCGCGGGTGATGTGATCCGTCAACATGCGCTATACCCTTACATGCTGGTGTTGATTCTGCTGGGAGTATTTACCAAATCGGCCCAGTTTCCGTTTCATTTCTGGCTACCCAATGCCATGGCAGCACCCACACCGGTCTCGTCTTATCTACATTCCGCGACGATGGTCAAAGCTGGGATTTTCCTGTTGGCTCGTTTATTCCCGGCTTTATCCGGTACCCCTGAATGGACATGGATTGTCACGCTGACCGGGCTGATCACCTTTCTCACCGGTGCCTATATCGCCCTCTTCAAGCACGATATGAAAGCACTGCTGGCCTATTCCACCATCAGCCACTTAGGGTTGATCGTCATGCTGTTTGGCATCGGCACCCCTCTGGCTGTGGTAGCTGGCATCTTCCATATCATGAACCATGCCATATTCAAGGCTTCCCTGTTTATGCTGGCAGGTATTGTCGATCATGAAACCGGCACCCGCGATATGCGCCAGCTACGAGGTCTACGTCGATATATGCCCTATACGGCCTTGCTCACAGTGATTGCTGCCGCATCCATGGCCGGTATTCCTTTCTTCAATGGATTTCTGTCGAAGGAAATGTTCTTTGCCGAGACAGTAGAACATGGCAGCGGCATGGCACTCCCCTGGCTGCTACCCTTGGTTGTCACTATCGGCGGCATTTTTGCTGCGGCATACTCGATTCGCATTGCGCATAATGTGTTCTTCAATGGTGAGACCGAAGACCTGCCCAAAACACCGCACGAACCTTCTCGCGGCCTGCAGATCCCGGTGGAAATCCTGGTCGTCCTCTGTCTTCTGATTGGCATTTTCCCGGCACAGATTGCCGGGCCTTTGTTATCCGTGGTGGTTGCCAGCACCTTGCAGGCAACGCCACCCGAGTATCATCTGGCCATCTGGCATGGCATTAATCCAGCCCTGATCATGAGCATGATAGCTGTGGCTGGCGGAATATTGGTCTATCGCAGCCGCGAGCGTTTGTTCAAGCTGCAAGCGAGGTTTGACGGCGCATTTGAAGCCAAGCGTCTGTATAACGGGGCCATGCGCAGGCTATTTAACTGGTCCAGCAGCATTACCATGAATGCAGACAATCTATCCCAGAAACGTATGCTGTGGATCTTGTTTGTGGCCGCCATCGTCATGGGGGCGTCAGGTTTCATCGTGCATGACTCCCCCCTGGCTGGGACGCGCCCCATGCTGCCAATAGACCCAATGAGTGCCATGGTGGCGCTCATCATGATCGCGGCGGGGATCAGTACCGTTATCATGCACCAGCAGCGCTTCACTGCCCTGGTGCTAGTGAGTGCCGTGGGGTTGGGCGTTGCCCTGACCTTTATCAAGTTTTCAGCACCGGATCTGGCGCTGACCCAACTTTCCGTCGAGTTCATCACCGCAGTACTATTGTTGCTGGCATTGTTCTTCCTGCCGCAAACAACTCCTGACGAAACTGATCGCCTGCGCCAGGGGCGCGACATCGTGATTGCCCTGCTGGCAGGCAGTGGCGTGGCTGCACTCAGTTATGCCGTGCTCACACGGGAATACACTACCATTGCAGATTACTTTATCAGCAACAGTGTGTCCGGCGGTGGCGGGGCCAATGTAGTTAACGTACTGCTGGTTGATTTCCGCGGGTTCGATACCATGGGAGAGATCACCGTGCTTTCGCTGGCAGGTATTGGCATTTATGCCATGCTTGATAAGCTGAAACTACTTAGCCCCAAGCAAGATGCGGATGGTCGCCCATGGAATCCCGACACTCACCCCCTGATCATGTCGACCTTCAGCCGCTTGCTGCTTCCGCTCGCATTAATGGTCTCCATCTTCATATTGCTCCGTGGGCACAACCTGCCTGGTGGCGGCTTTATTGCCGGGCTGGTCACCTCAGTTGCCCTGATTGTGCAATATCTTGCCAACGGTGTGGAATGGACGCGCAGCAAGCTGCCATCCAATACCCACCCAGTCATAGGCAGTGGATTATTGATCGCAGCCACCACAGGCGTGGCCAGCTGGTATTTTGGTTACCCCTTCCTGACATCCACTTTCGATCATTTCTACATTCCGCTCCTGGGTGAGCTGGAACTAGCGTCAGCGATGGCATTTGACCTCGGGGTATATCTAGTAGTGGTAGGCACATCATTATTGATCCTGATCAATCTGGGTCTGATACACCAGGTGAGCTACCAGCCACGTACCGTCAAAAAAGCCCTGACAACACCGAGCGCCGCCACAGATAGCGGCAAGACCTCTTCCAGGTCTGCAGTCATCAAGAAGGTTATGCCATGGAAGCACTAATTTCATTACTCATAGGCGTACTCACCGCGGGCGGGGTTTATCTCTGTTTGCGTAGCCACACCTTCCCGGTGGTCTTGGGGCTGACGCTGCTGTCGTATGCCGTCAACCTGTTCCTATTCATGATGGGACGCCTGGTCATTGGTCAACCGCCTATTATCAGCGCCGATGCCAGCGGATATGCCGACCCAATTCCCCAGGCGCTGGTGCTGACTGCGATCGTGATCAGCTTCGCCATGACGGCATTTATCATTGTGCTGGCGTTAAAAGCGCGTACTGAAATGGGTAATGATCATGTCGATGGAAAGGATGTCAGTTGAACCACATTGCCATCGCCCCATTATTATTGCCGCTGTTTACCGGCATTTGCTTGCTGCTATTGCGCGAGCAGCGCATTTACGTCAAACGCATCATTGCCGGCATCAGTAATATTGCGTTGATTGTCATCGCCATTGAGTTATTGCTGCAGGTAGCGGATGGCACTATCTTGGTCTACGCCCTCAGCGACTGGGCAGCGCCCTATGGCATCACCCTGGTTGCAGACAGGCTGGCAGGATGGATGGTGCTGACCACTTCCATGTTATCCATCTTTGCCCTGATCTATGCCATGCATGGCGTAGACCGTGAAGGCAGGCATTTCCACATCATGTTCCAGCTACAACTATTTGGCCTGAACGGTGCATTTTTAACCGGAGACCTGTTCAACCTGTTCGTGTTTTTCGAGGTATTGCTGCTGGCATCCTACAGCCTGTTATTGCATGGCGGTGGACGCAAACGGATACGCTCGGGCCTGCACTTTGTCGTCATCAATGTCGTCGGATCTTCGCTGTTCCTGTTTGCAGTGGGGACGTTGTACGGCGTACTGGGCACACTCAATATGGCAGACCTTGCCGTCAAGGTAGCCGCCACACCGCCGGAAAACCTGGTATTGGTGCATAGCGCAGGCATGCTGCTATTCGCCGTATTCGCACTAAAGGCCGCCTTACTGCCATTCTACTTGTGGCTGCCTTCTGCCTACTCGCAAACCAGCGCACCTGCCGCTGCATTATTTGCCATCATGACCAAAGTTGGCGCTTATAGCATCTTGCGCGTGTACACCCTGATCTTCGGAGACCATGCCGGGCCGCTTGCCAACCTGTTGGATGGCTGGCTATTACCGATGGCACTGCTGACAATCGCCATCGGCACTTTCGGCTTGCTGGGCAGCAAACGCTTGCGCCAGCAGGTCGCCTATCTGGTGGTGATTTCTGCAGGCACACTGCTTACCTGTTTCAGCCTCAACTCGGAAGCAGGCATCGCGGCCGGGCTTTACTATTTGCCCCACACCACCTTTGCCACCGCAGCGCTGTTCCTGCTTGCCGACCTGATTGTCAAACGCCGTGGCTTGATGGAAGATCGACTGGATGCGGGCTATGTGATTACTCAGCAAAAGTTTCTTGGTGCAATATTTTTTACCTTAGCCATCCTTGCAGCAGGCTTGCCGCCACTCTCAGGGTTTCTCGGTAAGTTTATGCTGCTTCAAGCCGCACTGGATCATCCCGCGGTTGTGTTCATCATGACGATCGTCTTGCTGAATGGCCTACTGACGGTGATTGGACTAGCTCGCTCGGGAAGCCTGATGTTCTATGAAGCGCACGCCGTGGATAAATCCACCAATACCTATAACAAGCAAGAGCTACCTGAGCCACTGAACGTACGCGAACTGTTGCCCATCTTTGCCTTGCTAGGCTTATGTCTCGCCATGACACTATGGGCGGGTACCCTGACAAAATTCACCGCCGAGACCGCCGCCCAACTGCTGGATACAAAGTCCTATATAGAGGCAGTATTAGGGAAAGGAGCCCCATGATGCAAAGATTATTGCCCCACCCTTTATTGACCGTACTGCTGACACTAATCTGGCTGCTGCTCTCCAACAGCATCGCATTAGGCCAACTGGTGCTGGGCATGTTGCTGGGCTGGGCCATTCCGTTCTTTGCACTGCCATTCTGGCCAGACAAGGTCAAGGTACATAAACCTCTGACCCTGCTAAAGTTCACCTACATCCTGCTGCACGATATCGTGGAGGCCAATTTTATTGTGGCTGCGCGCATTCTTGGCAACCCGGCAAAACTGCGCCCGGCATTTATTGTGGTCCCTATCGACCTGGATTCTGATTTTGCGATGAGCATCCTTGCCAACACCACCTGCCTGACGCCAGGCTCACTCTCTGCGCTATTGGCACCTGACCGTAAAAGCATACTGGTGCATGCGATGGATGTAGAGGATGAAGAAGCCTTTATCCGTACCATCAAGACCCGCTATGAACAACCGCTGAAGGAGATTTTCGAGGAATGATCGCAATCGCCATCCACATTGCATTTGTGCTGGTATCTGCGGCGCTGGCACTCAACTTCTGGCGCCTGCTCAAAGGGCCAAGTGCCCCTGACCGTATCCTGGCGCTGGATACGCTATACATCAACACCATCGCCCTATTGGTCCTGTTCGGCATCCATATCGGCAGTGCGCTTTACTTTGAGGCCGCGCTGCTGATCGCATTGATGGGCTTTGTCGGTACGGTTGCCATGTGCAAATACCTGCTGCGCGGAGACATCATCGAATGAACACTCTGCTGGAAATCTTGTTGTCGGTACTGATTGTAGCCGGCGCCCTATTTACTTTTATCGGCTCACTGGGCCTGGCGCGCTTACGGGACTTTTATACCCGTTTGCACGGCCCCACCAAAGGCACTACGCTGGGGGTAGGTTGCCTGTTGATCGCATCCGCCATATTTTTCAGTACACGTGATGAAGGTATCAGCCTGCATGAAGGGCTCATCACGCTATTCCTGTTCATTACTGCCCCAATCAGCGCCCACCTGCTAGCCAAAGCAGCATTGCACCTCAAGGTTGAATCGCTGGTGCCGTTGCCGGATGAAGCGATAGAGCGCAAGAATAAACAGCATCAGCAGTACCATTCACTGGACTAAGGCGACACACAACCCCGCAACCTTAGCTAACATCGGCTAGTGCTGGCTAGTTTGTTGCGGCTCTTTTACCTGTGCCACTAGCTCACCTTCCGTATCCAGCACCTGCTGCTGGCGTTTTGGCGGTAACAGGAACAGCCCTGGCTGCTGGATAAAGCGTTTCAACAAGGTTTTCAGCAATAAGCGCCACTGCGCAAATGAGACCTTGCGTGACTTCATGGCCACATAGAGCGCCAGGCTAAAACTCACCACCAGGTTTGCAGTCCCGATCAGCCAGATACCCAGTATGGCGGTTACCAGCACCTGCCAACTGAACGCAAAATCCAATGCCATGAAGGAATAGCCGGTAAACGCGGATACAAAGGCAATATGGCGGATATCAATCGGCGCACCCAGCAACACACCCAGGCCAGACATCCCGCCCAGCAAGCAGCCGAAATAAAAGTTACCCGCCAGGGCACCAAGATTGTTTTCCACATAGCGTGCCACCCTGTCCAGCCTGTGGGTGCCTAAGAGCTTCTCTAGCCAGCGTAGCGCCCGCAAGCGTTGTGGGATTTTGTTGTAGACCGCAAGATTGTCGTGATAGCCCGCAATCAACCCCGACAGAAACAGGCAGACCCCGGCGATAGCCGCATAGAACACTGCTCCGCTATGCAATGGATCATTGGAATCCAGCAACTGATGTGCTTTTTCCGGGCTGATAAAATGCTCGCCCGTCACGCTGAGAATCACCCAGCCCACCAGCATAGCCATGGGTACCGCAAGCATCACATTGCCCAGAATTGCGATGGTCTGGCTACGAAAGGTCTGGGCGACAATATTCACCAGTTTGTCCAGGTTCTTGTTTCTACGGTCACTGGCATCAATGCTGGCTGCGATTGCCGCAGCAGTCATGGCAGGCTGCTTGGTGGCTACCGTGAAATGCAGGATATGGATCAAGACAAAGCCCAGTCCGTAATTCAGGCTGAACAGGATGGCCTCCGTGAGCGGCGCATAATGGTGTTTGGCTGCCATGATCTTGAGCATGCTCATAATGGCAATAATGACCCCAGCACCCATGGCCGAACGCATCAGGCCAAAATATTCGCTGCGTGTTTCCGTGATGTAATGCTCACCGGTACGGCTGGCATTCTCAGTCACGCGTAGCGCCATCAGCTCTACATTCTCACGAAAATGCTGCCGCACGTCATTCTTGTGCCGCTCTGCAGACACCAGAGTCTTGAACAGTTGCACAAATGCAATCCCGGCATCCTCCGCACTGCGTACCTGCTTGATAATGCCCAGCAGGCTTTCCAGGCGACGAATCTGCTGGCTCATGCGTTGCAGCAGAAAGGTCAATCGCACACTGGTACCAGTTTGTGAGCTATTGCGCCGGATCTTGGCAATCACTTGCCGACACTGATCCAGCATCACCAGGATATGGTCGACTTCATACTGTTTTTCCAACGGCAAAGCCAATAGCGCCTGCAGCTCTACACTCTGCGTGATAAAAGGAGAATCGTGATACTCAATTTCGGGATGATTGCGGATTAACTCCGGCTCCAGTCCTGATGCCGCCAAGCGATAAGAGAGTACCTGAGCGGACTCCAACACACTTTTCTGGCAGGCAAACACCTGATCCAGCTCAACCTCATGAAAACGCAGGGCGTGTATCAGTTGCAACCAGACTTCATCAGGAATGGCAGCCACCCATAGTTCATCCCCGGCTTTAGGGAAAACCTCTGCAAACACATCCTTGAGGTATGCCGGGTTCACCGCATCCGGCAGCAGCTTATGGCCGATTCTGCGCCAAAGCTCTGTGAAAAACCCACTATTAGGCTGTATGCCGGAATCAACATACAGGGAGATCGGCTTGCGACCACTCAACAGACTGACAATCGCATCGCGCAACAAGATGGCCTTTTGCGGATCACTGTTCAACACATGGCACAGCGCTTGAACTGCATGAGCTGCATCATCAGTGTCGCTCAGACTGGCAGGGCGTATTTCTGCCACAAGATCAGCAATCAACCGTGCAGCATTGGTGTTTTGTACTGTATACGTACTCAGTATCTTTTCCATCATCATCTTTGTTATCTACTCAATTTGATCACTTAGCAGGCGGCAAGCAAGTTGAACCAGCTTGCCATCCCATTTTCACTTGCTAACGACTTGCTCAGGGCACTGGATTCAGGTTGACTGACACCATCTTTTCCAGATTGACACGGCGAAAAGTGACCTCAATCGGCTGCCCCGCATGCTGCTGTGTCACTTGCTGCAATTGTTCAGGGGATTTCAGGCGTTGCGCAGCCAGTGCTATCAGTATATCGCCGACCACAATCCCAGCTTTTTCAGCAGGTGAGCCCGCAATGACTGCGAGCACGGTCAAGCCTGGATTGGCATCATCATTCCGTGGCTTCATCACATGCACCCCCAAGACTGGAGGCAACAGCTTGGCCCAATAGGTGGCAAAATAACTATAAATCTCAGCACTCTGGGCAGCATTCTCGGGATGCCTGGCTTGTTCCCGTATCTGCTGCATTTTCATTGCAGCCGTGGGTGATGCCAGCCGCTGAGTATAAACTACTACCGCCTCAGCCTTCACTTGACTGGCTTGTGCCAGCGCTTTGGATGGCAGTATATCGCCAGCTTCAAAGCGGGAATAACCCAACATTTCATAACCTTCGCGCAACATACGCTGATAGTCCTCAGTTTCAGCTACGCCTTTATATATCTTGGGGGTTGCGCTACTCGGACTCAGTTTGACGCCATGCAACTCACGCGGCGTGTAGGTACGCGTGTAGGGATTATCCTGTTCCGGCACTGATACTGTGGGAGTAGCAATGACAGGCTTATCGGGCACCGGCTCCTTGACGACAGGCTTGCTACAGGCAACCGCTAGCATTACAAACAGCAGGATTAAGAATATACGCATCATGCCTCCATTATCTAAGAATTGCAGATTGAGTAGTGCTTGGCCCACACATGCGGGACATCGCTGTGAGGGGTTCTAATGGTATGATGAAACCACAGTTTTTCACATCCGCGCCGTGGATATCACCCAATAAATTAACCTGATACATACAATATGGCAGATCAACTCATACGCATAGGATTAGTTTCCATCAGCGACCGCGCGTCCAGCGGTGAATATCAAGACAAAGGTATTCCATCGCTGCAGGCATGGTTAGGCAAAACCCTCACCACACCCTGGGAATCGACAGTACGTGTCATTCCCGATGAACAAGAGGAGATTGAGGCCACATTACGGGACCTGGTCGATTTCGACGGTTGCAGTCTCGTTCTCACCACAGGCGGCACTGGCCCGGCAATCCGGGATGTCACCCCGGAAGCCACCATGGCTGTCGCCGACAAGATCATGCCCGGATTTGGCGAACAGATGCGCCAGATCAGCCTCAACTTTGTACCCACTGCCATCTTGTCGCGCCAAATCGCCGTCATCCGCAAACGCAGCCTGATCATTAACCTACCAGGCCAGCCAAAATCCATCGCCCAGACACTGGAAGGTCTCAAGGACGAAGGAGGCAACATCACAGTCCCCGGTATTTTTGCCGCAGTACCTTACTGCCTGGATCTCATAGGCGCACCCTACATTGAAACCAATGCAGCCATCGTGGCATCGTTCCGCCCCAAATCTGCGCAAACACCTGCATCCTGATGGCGAGTGAATTTGACCTGATCCAGCGCCACTTCAACCGCCCTACTAGGCAAGCAGTGTTGGGGGTTGGCGATGATGCCGCATTGGTGCAGATCACCCCGGGCATGGAGCTCGCTGTTTCAGCTGACATGCTGGTAGCAAATACTCACTTCTTTGCTGATATTGATCCCTGGCTAATCGGCTGGAAATCACTGGCCGTCAATATCTCAGATATGGCTGCGATGGGAGCCTTGCCAAGGTGGGCTACGCTCGCCATCGCCCTGCCCCAGGCCGACGAAGATTGGGTCAAACAATTTTCTGCAGGTTTTTTTGCCTGTGCCGAACAATTCAAGGTTGACCTGATTGGCGGTGACACCACGCGCGGCCCTCTCACCATCAGTGTGCAGATCATGGGAGAAGTTCCCCCTGGTCAATCCCTGTTACGCAGCCTGGCTCATGTTGGCGATCAAATCTGGGTATCAGGACCCCTGGGAGATGCGGCCCTGGCCCTGGCGGGATTACAACAGCGTTACGCGCTGACCGATCAGGAACTAGCGTACTGTACCTCGGCGCTGCACCAACCTATCCCCCGTGTCGAACTGGGGCTGGGATTACGCGGTCTGGCACATAGTGCACTGGATATATCTGATGGTCTATTGGCCGATCTCGGCCATATCCTGGCGCGTTCAAACGTGGGGGCCGAGCTTTATCTCAACCGCATTCCAGTTTCAACAACAGTCAGCACCCACTTACAGCACGATGTAGTGCAGCAGATGGTACTCAGCGGGGGTGATGACTATGAACTGTGTTTTACCGCCAGACCGGAAAACCACAACCAGATTGCTGCCCTCGGCCAAGAGTTAGGATTGCCACTTCACGCTATCGGACACATTACCCGCGATCAAGGACTAAATGTACACGGAATGGATGGCACGATAATGATCATTGAGGAGAATGGCTTTGACCACTTCGCCTAACCTGCGCTTTCTACTCAGCCATCCTGCCCATTTTCTCGGTTTAGGTTTTGGGACCGGCCTGGCACCCAAGGCCCCCGGGACTTTTGGTACCCTGGCAGCCCTGCCCTTGTTTGCCTTGTTGATGCAGCTACCCGAGGCCAGTCACCTTGTCATCCTTGCATTCATTTTCCTGATTGGCATCCCCATCTGTGGCATCACTGGACGTAATCTCGGCGTCAGTGACCATGGCGGGATTGTCTGGGACGAAATCTTCGCCTATATGCTGGTACTGGAATTCACGCCAAAAGCCTGGGAATGGTGGCTGGTGGCATTCCTGCTGTTCCGGCTATTTGATATCTGGAAACCATTTCCCATCCGCCAGTGTGACCGTACGCTACATGGTGGTTTGGGCGTGATGTTTGACGACCTTCTGGCCGCCATTTATGCCATCGCCGCGTTGAAAGGACTGCAATGGCTAGTGATGCATTACTTTTAGCGCTATCAACAGAACTGGGCATAGCCCTCAAGGAAAAACACTGGCAGTTGGCATTAGCTGAATCCTGCACTGGTGGCTGGGCGGCACAATGCATCACGGCCGTTGCTGGTAGCTCATCCTGGTTTGATCGGGGATTTGTCAGTTACAGCAATGCGGCCAAGGAAGAAATGCTCGATGTCAGGCTCACCACACTGCAGACTTATGGGGCTGTGAGTGAAGAAACTGCACGGGAAATGGCGCTGGGTGCCTTGCAGCATAGCCATGCACAACTATCTGCGTCCATCACCGGCATTGCCGGGCCAGATGGTGGATCAACGCAAAAACCCGTAGGCACCGTGTGCTTTGGATGGGTACATGCAGATGGTCGCATTATCAGCAGCACCCATCACTTTCCAGGGGACAGGGAGGAAGTACGCAGACAGTCGGTAAAAACCGTGTTTGAAGGTCTGTTGCAACTTACCTTAGCCCCTGATTTATGAAATAATTGCAGGCTTTAGCAGGCTAATTGAAAAAGGTACTTACTGATGGATGAAAATAGAAGCAAAGCGCTAGCCGCGGCACTCTCGCAAATCGAGAAACAGTTCGGCAAAGGTTCTATCATGCGCATGGGTGACACCGACGTTGCTGCTGACATCCAGGCAGTATCTACTGGCTCACTGGGTCTTGATATCGCCCTAGGCATTGGTGGTCTGCCACGCGGTCGTATCGTGGAAATTTATGGTCCTGAGTCTTCAGGCAAAACCACCCTGACATTGTCTGTGATTGCACAGATGCAAAAGATTGGTGGTACGGCTGCCTTTATTGATGCAGAACATGCGCTGGATCCACAATACGCACAAAAACTCGGCGTCAATGTTTCCGAACTGCTGATTTCCCAGCCCGATACTGGCGAACAGGCACTGGAAATTGCTGACATGCTGGTACGTTCCGGCTCGGTCGACATCGTTGTCGTTGACTCTGTGGCAGCGCTGACACCCAAGGCTGAAATCGAAGGTGAAATGGGCGACTCCCATATGGGCTTGCAAGCCCGATTGATGTCCCAGGCCTTACGCAAACTGACTGCCAACATCAAGCGCACCAATACGCTGGTGATCTTCATCAACCAGATTCGTATGAAAATCGGTGTGATGTTCGGCAATCCTGAAACCACTACCGGCGGTAACGCCCTCAAGTTCTACGCTTCCGTCCGCCTGGATATCCGCCGCACTGGCGCGATCAAAAGGGGAGATGAAGTCATCGGCTCTGAAACACGCGTCAAGGTTGTGAAGAACAAGGTATCACCGCCATTCAAGCAGGCTGAGTTTGACATTCTGTATGGCGAAGGTATTTCACGCGAAGGCGAAATTGTGGAGCTGGGCGTCAACCTCAAGCTGGTTGAAAAAGCCGGTGCCTGGTATAGCTACAACGGCGAAAAGATAGGACAGGGCAAGGATAACTCGCGCGAGTTCCTGCGTGAACACCCAGAAATCGCCAATGAAATCGATGCCAAAATACGTGCTAATTCCAAGATGACCAATGCCCGCACCTCCACGGCGCCGGATGAAGACAACGAAGAAGAATAAACCTGCCATCAGCCTGCGCGAGCGGGCTTTGGCTTATCTGACCCGGCGTGAATACTCGTACCAGGAGCTGCAGCAAAAACTGCGGATGTATGCCAGTGAAGAGGATGACGTGCAAGCCTTGCTGGATGACTTTAAACAGCGCGGCTGGCTTTCTGATGCACGATATACCGAGCAGATAGTCCATGCGCGCAAGGGGCGTTTTGGCAGTTTACGTGTTGCACATGAGCTGCGAGAACATGGGGTTGCGGATGAGTTGATCGGCCAAGCAGTGGCAGAAGTACAAACCGATGAACTGGCAACTGCCACCAATGTTTATCGAAAGAAATTTGCCACTCCCCCACAAAGCCGGGAAGAGTGGGCTAAGCAAGCCAGGTTTTTGCAAGGCCGTGGATTTGGGTTTGAGATTATCCGCCAGGTGTTGCGTAATACGCCTGACGAAGACTAACTAAAGTACATACGCCATCCTGCTCATTGAATAGGGTGGCCTCTACAAAGATTTTTGAACATAACTTCTAGCAAGAAAACAGGTACATGAAGAGCAATCAGATTCGCCAGGCTTTCCTGGATTACTTCGCCTCCAAAGGGCACCAGATTGTCAGTTCCAGTTCACTGGTTCCCGCTGGCGACCCTACCCTGCTCTTCACCAATGCCGGGATGAACCAGTTCAAGGACGTGTTCCTCGGTTTTGACAAACGCCCCTACAATCGTGCGACATCCTCCCAAAAGTGTGTACGCGCAGGTGGCAAGCACAACGACCTGGAAAATGTTGGCTACACCGCACGCCATCACACCTTCTTTGAAATGCTGGGTAACTTCAGCTTTGGTGATTATTTCAAGCGTGATGCCATCAATTTTGCCTGGGAGTTATTGACCGAAGTATTCAAACTACCCAAGGACAAGCTTACTGTCACCGTATACGCAGAAGATGATGAGGCCTACGACATCTGGGCCAAGGAAATCGGCGTACCAGCGGAACGTATTATCCGCATCGGTGACAACAAGGGCGCACGTTATGCCTCAGACAACTTCTGGATGATGGGCGACACTGGCCCCTGTGGTCCTTGCAGTGAGATCTTCTATGACCATGGCGACCATATCTGGGGCGGCCCTCCAGGCAGCCCTGAAGAAGATGGCGATCGCTTCATCGAAATCTGGAATAACGTGTTCATGCAGTTTAACCGCGATGAGGCAGGCGTGATGCATCCCCTGCCAAAGCCCAGCGTGGATACTGGCATGGGGCTAGAACGTATTGCGGCAGTATTGCAAGGCGTACACAGCAACTACGAGATTGATCTGTTCCAAAGCCTGATCAAGGCTGCGGCTCGGGTCACCAATACACAAGACCTCGACAGCCCGTCACTCAAGGTACTGGCTGATCATATTCGCGCCTGTTCATTCCTGATTGCTGATGGCGTAATTCCCGGCAATGAAGGTCGCGGCTATGTATTACGCCGCATTATTCGCCGTGCCATCCGTCATGGTTACAAACTAGGTGCCCGCGCCGCATTCTTCCATAAGATGGTCATTGACCTGGTCACGGAAATGGGCGATGCCTATCCTGAACTGAAGAGCGGTGAGCAACGTATCACTGACATCCTGCGCCAGGAAGAAGAACGCTTCTTTGAAACCATTGAACATGGCATGGCCATCCTGGAAACTGAACTGGCTGAGATGGCCAAGCATGGCCATCAGGTGTTCAATGGCGAAACCGCTTTCAAACTTCATGACACCTTCGGCTTCCCTCTGGATTTGACCGCGGACGTCTGCCGCGAGCGTGAAGTCAGCGTAGACTCTGCTGCCTTTGATGCTGCCATGGCACGCCAGAAGGAACAGGCGCGCGCAGCTGGCAAGTTCAAGATGGCTACCAATCTTGAATATGATGGTGCTGCCACGACATTCCAGGGCTACGATACCCTTGAAGCTCAGGCCACAGTATTGGCTTTATACAAAGATGGTGCCGCAGTCGACACACTCAATGAAGGCGAGCTTGGTATCGTGGTCCTCAACAACACGCCTTTCTACGCTGAATCCGGTGGCCAGGTCGGTGACCAGGGCCTGCTCAAGGGTTCGGACGGCATCTTCCAGGTGGAAGATACGCAGAAAATCCAGGCCAATGTATTTGGGCATCATGGTGTACTCAGCACCGGCAAGCTGAGTGTAGGCACTGAAATCAGTGCTCGCGTGGACTTGGTGGCTCGCCATAGAACCATGCGCCACCACTCCGCCACCCACTTGATGCACAAGGCATTGCGCGAGGTCTTGGGCACACATGTGCAGCAGAAAGGTTCCTTGGTTGACCCGGACAAAACGCGTTTTGATTTCTCGCATAATGCCCCCGTCGGTGCTGAAGAAATTCGCCGCATAGAAACCATCGTCAATACCGAGATCCTGGCTAACGCTCCTACGCAAGCCCGGGTGATGGATATTGAATCTGCACAGAAAACCGGTGCCATGATGTTGTTCGGTGAGAAATATGGCGATGAAGTTCGCGTCATTGATATTGGCAGCAGCCGTGAACTTTGTGGCGGCACGCACGTTAGCCGCACTGGGGATATTGGACTGTTCAAAATCACTGCAGAGTCAGGCGTAGCGGCGGGTGTGCGTCGTATTGAAGCTGCCACTGGCGACGTAGCGCTACAACACATCCAGCAACAGCAGAATTTATTGGCTGATGCAGCTTCTGCCTTCAAGGCACCTGCGACTGAGCTGGCTGGCAAAATCAGCCAGACCCTGGAGCAGGTCAAGTCGCTTGAAAAGGAATTGGCCAGACTCAAGTCCAAGCTCGCCTCCTCACAAGGCGATGAACTGGCGGAACAGGCTGTGGACATCAATGGCGTCAAGGTATTGGCTGCCACACTAGAAGGTGCCGATGCCAATACACTGCGTGAAACCATGGATAAATTGAAGGACAAACTCAAAACCGCGACGATTGTGCTTGCCAGCGTCAATGCAGGCAAGGTCAGCGTTGCAGCAGGAGTGACCGCAGACACCATCGCCAGGATAAAGGCAGGGGATCTGGTCAACTTTGTCGCAAGCCAAGTAGGCGGCAAGGGTGGTGGCAAACCGGATATGGCCATGGCAGGCGGTACAGATGCCAGCCAGCTCCCTGCAGCCCTCGCCAGTGTCGCCAGCTGGGTTAAGGAAAAATTGAATTAAGCCGCCAATAGAGGCGTATTTCCCAACCTCTATTCGTGTTCATTGATGCTTCACTCTTGATACAGATATAAATATGGCACTCATCGTACAAAAATATGGCGGCACCTCAGTCGCCAATCCGGAACGCATCGGCAACGTGGCACGCCGCGTCGCCAGGCATAAAGCGCTGGGCCAACAAGTCGTGGTGGTGGTATCCGCGATGTCGGGCGAAACCAACCGCCTGATTGGACTGGCCAAGGAAGTCATGCCCAACCCAAGTCCACGCGAACTGGACGTACTGGTTTCCACAGGCGAGCAAGTCACCATTGCCTTGCTCGCGATGGCACTCCAGGAGTTAGGCGTAAAGGCAAAAAGCTACACTGGTAGCCAGGTGCGCATCCTGACAGACAACGCTCACACCAAGGCTCGCATCCTCAAGATCGATGAAGAGCGCATGCGGGAAGACCTGAACAATGGCTACGTCGTCGTCGTCGCCGGTTTCCAGGGCGTGGACGAAGCAGGCAATATCACTACCCTGGGTCGTGGAGGCTCAGACACAACGGGGGTTGCACTGGCCGCAGCATTAAAAGCCGACGAATGCCAGATTTACACCGATGTAGATGGCGTATACACCACCGATCCACGCGTCGTGCCAGAAGCACGCCGCCTGAAATCCGTGACCTTCGAGGAAATGCTGGAAATGGCCAGCCTGGGCTCCAAGGTACTGCAAATTCGCTCCGTCGAGTTTGCCGGTAAATACAAAGTCAAACTACGCGTGCTTTCCAGCTTTGAAGAAGAAGGCGAAGGCACGTTGATTACTTTTGAGGACGACAACAACATGGAACAACCCATCATCTCCGGCATCGCCTTTAACCGCGACGAAGCCAAAATTACCGTACTGGGCGTGCCAGACCGTCCAGGCATCGCCTATCAAATCCTGGGACCAGTGGCTGATGCCAATATCGACGTAGATATCATCACCCAGAACGTAGGCGCAGACGGCACCACCGACTTCACCTTCACCGTACATAAAAATGACCTGCAGAAAGCACTGGAAATCCTGCGTGACAAAGTACAAGGCCACATCGGCGCACGCGAGATCATTGGTGACGACAAAACCGCCAAGGTATCAGTCGTTGGCGTTGGTATGCGCTCGCACGTCGGCATCGCCAGCCAGATGTTCCGCACACTGGCTGAAGAAGGCATCAATATCCAGATGATTTCCACCTCCGAGATCAAAATCTCGGTCGTCATCGACGAGAAATACATGGAGTTGGCAGTCCGCGTATTGCATAAGGCTTTCGGACTAGAGGAAGTTTAAAGAATAGGCCGTTTTAGCGTTGATTTTTGCGGCGTATTCAAGTATTGTTACGCCCTCGTGCGGAGAGCTGGCCGAGTGGTCGAAGGCACTTCCCTGCTAAGGAAGCATACGGGCTTAAACCTGTATCGAGGGTTCGAATCCCTCGCTCTCCGCCACCTTAAATGGTGTGCAAAACGAGATAAATTTTTTGCTAGCATTAAATTTATCTTCACGTATAATGCACGCCTCACGCGCCCGTAGCTCAGCTGGATAGAGTACTTGGCTACGAACCAAGGGGTCAGGAGTTCGAATCTCTTCGGGCGCACCAAATTATAAGTAGTAAATCAACGGGGTAAGTGAATATCACTTACCCCGTTTTCTTTGCTGCGGTGACTTCTGTCATGGATCACTTTGTCAGCGGCTCTAATTGAGCATCAAAAGCAGAGCGTGAATTCCACATATACACCTTTCATCTGCTGCTATCAAACCTCTACAGCCATTACCGCATATTCCTAACCTGAATTTATATACAAAAAAATAGCGCCGAAACTGTCAGCGCTATTCTCCTTTTACGATAGACTTTTATATCGAGATAACCAATGTGCATAGGGTGGCGGTAGCACCCATGCCGGATCACTCTTTGCCAGTTCCTTCGCCGCATGGTACGGCCAATTTGGGTTCTCTAGATGTGCCCGTCCTATCATGGCCAGATCAAGCTGTTCACTGCGGATGGCCTGGTCAGCAAGTGTGGGGGCACCAAAGCCCCAGGCTGATGACACGGGTATTTTCGCTTCATTCCGGACGCGTTCAGCGATAGGCCCAAGAAAAGCGGGGCCCCATGGAATATGAGTCTCAGGGATGGTGAATCCAACACTCACACTCAACATATCCAGACCAATTTCACGCCATGCTTTGACTAGCTGAATAGACTCGCTCAGCGTTTCCTCATCTTTGCCATCATATTCAATGACACCAAACCTGGCGGTGAGCGGCAGATTCTCAGGCCAAACTTCTCTCACTGCGGCAAGCGTCTCGCGGGTGAATCTGGATCTGTTCTCAAAGCTACCACCATATTCATCAGTGCGATGATTGGAATGAGATGAAGTAAAACTCTGAGCCAGATATCCATGCGCAAAGTGGAGCTCCAGCCACTCAAACCCGGCATCCAGGGCACGACGAGCAGCTGCTACAAAATCTTGTTGTACTCGTTTGATATCATCAATCGTCATTTCAATCGGCACTCGGGGAAGGTCACCGCCAAATGCAATAGCAGATGGTCCAATCGACTGCCATGCACGTGGGTCATCAATCGATATATGGTCGTCCCCTTCCCATGGGATATTGGCACTTGCCTTACGGCCCGCATGTGCAATCTGGATGCCAGGAACCGCGCCCGCGGCTTTAATTTCTGCGGCTATTTCGCGTAATTTTTCAGCTTGAGCATCATTCCATATTCCCAGACAGTTTGGCGTGATACGCCCTTCTGGGGCCACACCAGTGGCCTCCACGATAACCAGCCCACTTCCACCTCGTGCCAGGCTCGCATAATGTGCTTTATGCCAATCATTCACAAAACCATCTTGCGCCATGTATTGGCACATTGGGGGGATGGCGATTCGATTTCTTAATGTAACGTCCTTCAATTGATATGAAGAAAATAGATCTGTCATATGATCCTCTTAATAGATATTCAGGGAATAGTACCTTGGAATAGCCGGCTTCATTATTCCATTGTTCGAATATAATGGAACTATGGAATAATATCAAGAGATGTGATAGATTTTGTCAATGCGACAAATCAAACACCCCAACATTGATCAGGTTGAACTAACGGACATCATGTATGCCCTCGCAGACCCTACTCGTCTGGAGATTGTTGTGCGCCTGGCACAAGCAGGCAGGAAGATGACTTGTGGCGAATTGGATCTGAATCGCCCCAAATCCAGCATGTCACATCACTTCAAGCTATTACGAAGTGCCGGGCTGGTTGAGACCTTGATTGATGGTACCGAGCACATGAACTCATTGAGGTTCGAGGAAATCGAGAAGAAATATCCAGGGGTTCTGCAATCTATACTGAAGGCATCCAAGGCCATCATTTAGGTGTACGGGATTAAGGGGATCACCCTGGCTGCAAAACACCATGGCGTTGTTTACGAAAGCAGGACCAATTCTTTTTTATTTTCGCCCTGTTTCAGATTGTTGCAATCTATTTGTCGGGCACGCGCCAAATAGATCAGGGTAGTAGCTGCATTCTTTTTAATCTTGAGTGTACCGACACTCTGCACCCACAGAATACATCTGCGGTGAATCAGTGATCATTCTCATAGTTTGTCAGTCATGCACCTCCATATAAAACATTCCCTTCCCAAAAACTACGCATTTGTATTGTGCACCTGCAATACGCCTTCAAAATCTGCAATGGGCACGGGACGGCTGAACAAATACCCCTGAAACGAATGACAGCCAATCTCGGCCAAATGAGTACGGTGCTCTTCGGTTTCTACGCCCTCGGCAATCACATGTAAATTCATGGCCCGCCCCAGCTCTACAAGTGTACGGACAATTGCCATATCGCTAGCGTCACTCAGCATATCGCGGACAAAAGATTGATCAATTTTGAGTTGGTCAAGTGGCAAATTCTTCAGATAACTTAAAGAGGAGTACCCGGTACCAAAGTCATCCAGAGACAAGCGCACGCCTTTGGCCTTGAGCAAATTCATTTTGGAGATGATATCGTCGACATCATTGACTAACATGCTCTCGGTCAACTCAAGCTTAAGCAAGGTAGGATCAATGCCGGAGCGATCTATCACGGAAATCACCTGACTAACGTAATCTGCTTGTTTGAATTGCAGCGCGCTGACATTCACCGCCATACATAAATGCGCGGTAACCGGGTTACTGGCCCAGGCCATTAATTGCGCACAGGCCGTGCCTAATACCCAATGCCCAATCGGCAGAATGAGTCCGGTTTGCTCCGCCAGTGGGATAAAATCAGCGGGCGACACCATGCCTTGTGTCGGATGCTTCCAGCGCAATAGCGCTTCTGCCCCCACAATCCGCCCCTCATCGCCAATTTGAGGTTGGTAATACAGCTCCAATTGGTTACCCAGAATAGCTTTACGCAAATCAGACTCCATCGCGCTACGCTGGGAAAGATCTGATTGCATCACCCACACCAGGGCATAGAGCAATCCCGCCACAATAGTGTTGTGGACCCAAGTGCCGGGTATACGCACTTCATTGCCTAGTTGATAGGAAGAAACCAAGCCCCACGGATTACTCGCAAAGAAAATAAAGGCACACAACGCTGCAACGATCATGCCATGACGAATCCACAGTTTGTCGCCTTTAAATACCAAAGAGGCAAAGAGCGCGATGACCAAAAAATAGTTATGGTTTGATCGCGGCGCTTCAGCCGTTGGCACATCAAGAAGGATGCAAAATACGCCAAGAATCAGGTATACAGCACAGAAAAGAATAATGGAGGCTGCTCGATTGTGCCCGCGCCATGTGAGTAAAGCGGTGCCAGTGGCGACTAAAGCCGACACTAGATTGATACTGCTAATAAGCCAGTTCTGACGCGCCACAAAGTAGATCCCCCAATACAGGGAAACAGCGCCAAGAACCAGACAGCTCAATAGCAAAGCTCGACGCATGCGCAAAGACTGCTTGGTATTTGTTATTGTATTTATAGCCATAGCTCAAGCCTCCACAAAGTGGTCGGAAATTCAATTGCTTTATTTCACGTTCATAGTAGAGACTTTTTGACACATACCTGCATTAAAAAGAAAAAAACCGTCAGTCATTAGACCGACCTGATAAATACTACAAGCTTACAATTGCATATCCTAGTTTGAAATACAGTGATGGCCCCAAACCTAACAAGGAAGCCATTGCCAACAGGATGCCCTTGTCATTATTGTCCTACAAGAACATCAGCTTTTTTCTGCTTCGCCAGTCATCATGAACTTTCTACAATCACCTCACTTACTCGCGCTGCCCATTCAGGGCTCACTTTAATTGAGGCTATTGAGATGTTTTCTAAAGATATTGAACAATCCATTTATGACAGTCTTCATTATGTAAAGACTCTGAAGACATTAAAGAATGATATTGCGCCTTATGCAAACATATTAACCGTGGAAGATGTACTGGATTTGATTGATCAACGGATTCAGGATGCTGAGCGCCAGTACAAATCGAGCAAACTGGCATTCAAGCTGGACTCTTACCTGCCCCATACCACCAAAGCCGCCTTGATTAACACTTGAAGACAGATGGATCTGTCAGCCTGGATCTGACGCAGCACCAAATAGAAAAGCTGGCAATGCCAGCTTTTCTATTGAGATGTAAGCCTATTTCACCGCTTACTTAATCGGTAAATACACCAGTTCCCCGCCCTTCATGTCTGGGATCAGCAGCGTTTTACCATCGCTTGATAGCGTAATATCCGCAGCAGACTGATGTCCTTTCGAAATCAATTGGGGCGTCGCTTTAGGCTCGCTCAGTTGCCAGACATTACCGCCTGCCCAATCGCTAACGTAAAGCAACCCATCGGTATCCCGCACCAAGCCATCCGCCCCACCAAAACCACTGTTAAGCAAGGTCACGGTGGCTTTTGCCTTGGCTGACGGTTCATTGAAAACCACCTGGAACAACTTCCCATTGCCAAAGTCAGCCACCAGCAGTTTGTTTGGACCATCCATCAATAAGCCATTGGGGCGCTTAATCCCTGATTGATCATTGATGATTTGCGTCACCTTGCCGTTTGGCGCGATCTTGTAAATAGCAGCATGCTTGCCATTATCGTCGCCACTGTCAGACACATAAACATTGCCTAAGCCATCAATCTCAATATCATTGAGGAAGATGGGTTTTTGCTGGAAATCAGCCGGTTTAGCAATAATCGTTTTGCTACCATCCAGCCCCACGCGCACCACGTGATCAACATCCGCAATGTACAACTGGTCATTGAACAGATCTATCCCTTTAGGATCATTCAAGCCATCGGCGAGAGTCTTGGTACTACCATCCTGGTTAATCACGGTGATCTTGCCGTCCCCATTTTTACCAAACTCGCCAATTTCAGTCACAAAAATGCGGCCATCTGAGTGCGCGATTGCAGACTCAGGCATTTTCAGGCCTGTGATTTTCTTGCCAGCAGAGGAAACCGGGGCATTTTTCTCGCCGTAGCTGATCCGGTAAATCACACCACTATAATCATCCGATACCAGCAAAGACCCATCATTCAACTGCAACACATCCGTCGGACGGCCCCATGCCTCTCCATCATTCAGCCAGCCATCAATAAACACCTCTGTGCTTTTTGGCTGATGATGCTCGTCAAACACCACGCGCATGAGTTGATAGCCAACCGGCTGGCTACGATTCCATGATCCATGCTGGGCGACAATGGCATTGCCCTGATACTCTGCGGGGAACTGTTTACCCGTATAAAACTTAAAACCCAGGTTGGCACTATGCGCCTGGAACTCAACCACTGGTGGAGTTACGTCCTGGGGCGGCTTCTTGTTCTGCCATTCTTTGGGGCGTGCATCACGCCCACCGAAGTAAGGGAAGCCAAAATGTAGTCCTGCTTTGGGAGCCGCATTCAATTCATCGTGGGGAATATCATCCCCCATCATATCCATGCCGTTATCGGTGAAATGCAAAACCCCAGTGCCTGGCTGGAAATCCATACCCACAGAATTTCTTACCCCCTTGGCAAAGGTCTCCACATGACCGCCATCAGGATCCATGCGCAGAATACTGGCCTCAACCCCTTGAGGATCACAAATATTGCAGGGTGCTCCTACTGTGACATAGAGCTTGTTATCTGGCCCAAAACTGATATAGCGCCAGCCATGGTGAGCCTTGTTGGGCAGCTTGTCATAAATCACCTCCCGCATCTGCTTAAAAGGTAAGTTGAGGTCAAAATCGGGAGCTGCATATCGCGCAATACGGTTTTGTTCTGCGACATACAAATTGCCATTGTGCATGGCAACCCCATTCCCCACGGAAAGATCATCCATCAAGGTCACTACCTGATCAGCCTTATGATCCTTGTTCTTATCAACCACGGCGTAGACTTTGTTGCCGCGCGTGCCCACATATACCGTGCCAGCCGTGCCTAATGCCATCTGGCGTGCGCCAGGCACTTCAGCATAGACCTCAACCTTGAATCCTGCAGGTACTTTCAAGCGGCTGAGATTGGCCTCTACATCCTTGGCATCAGCGTATGCCAAGCTGGCGCCCGCACCCAATGACAGCGCGACCATAATACGTATCAGGTTTATGCATTTTTTCATTGTTTATTTTGCTCCATAGATAATGATTCTCTATAACAGTATGCCCAAATGCGCTATCTCAATATATAGAAATATATTACTTACACAATTCCAGATAACGGAATACCGCTATCCTCAGTCAATTCTGACAAGTAAATCAGAAAACCCTCACTTCACAGACATTACTTACTTTCTTAAGATCAATACACACCTTCCAAGTCTGGAGCTGCATCATGTTCAAACTGACCATTTTCGAAGTCACACTGCTTGCCATTGTGATGCTCTGGATGTCATATAACTTTGCTTATTTATAATAAGTAATACGTTATTTCACTGTTGAACATGCCAACGCTGGCTGTCAATCAGCCAACTCCTACACAAGCTTCGGACTATAGCCACTTCAACGTTTAATCAATTCTTCATACGATATGCGTAAACTGATTTTGAGTGACGAATTTCGGAAGGAAGTACCATGTGTAGAGGCGTTAAATTTACTGATGCGTCAGGCCTAGAGACGAAGATTTTATTTCCCCATTTAACATCCGCTTTACCGATCAAATATAAAGACGGAAAAATCAAATGGTTACGCTGGGGTAATAATCTGGAGGAAAAAGAAGGCGGATTCTTTGTTGGTGGCTGGGCCCGCAAGACCTCGCTCGACCAGGGCAAGTGGGACAAGCTTAAACCTGAAAAGGTCAACATCATGGCCCATGAATTCATGGGCAAAGACCAATCCAGAATATCGCACTGGATTGACATCCCGGAAGGTCATGCTATTCAGGGCGTGATCGCCACTCATCACAATGAACGCCGTATTTATGTGGTCACCACAGAGCCGCCAGAGGAATATGCATGGATAGGTGATCGCTGGCCATTGATTGCGCCTGTCAGTCACTGACACAGTTTGATAATGAAAAGCCCCAGTCTCAAATCGCTGGGGCTTTTTATTGGCTTGAAGGACTATTTTTTACCAGGTAACGCACAGTACTGGTTGAAGTCCTCTGCACTCTCACTGAATTTGGATTCCGGCGTTTGTACAATCACCGAAAAATTCTTGGGTGTCGTGTAATTCCCCGCCTCATCCTTCACTGAATACTGACCACATACCACCGTTGTTTCTCCATGATCGACTTTTTCCATCTGATCAAACTTGGCAGTTTCAGAATTCTCAATTTCCTTTAATGCCGCGGCTTTGGCCATATCAATTGCATTTCCATCCACCATGCGGATTTGTGTAAAGGCAACCCACACTAGGATGAGCAGAATAATTCCGGCAAAAAACTTTGATTTTGACAAACGCATAGAATCCCTTGTAATGTTGATGAACAATAACTACGCCTCAACTCACAGGCAATGAAGCAATAATTCCGAGCATCCACGCTCAGCATGCCTCGCCAGGCTACATCTTGATTGATACACTCTTGAATCCTGCAGGCTTATAGAGGCAAGTGCCTTTATCCGACAGTACAGGCTTCTGATAGCGCTTCAATGGTGCCGATGCGCTTTGTTGCATGCCATTCATCACTGGTGCTTGGTGCATTCCGATGCTGAGCATCGAATGTGCATCAGCCCTGCCAGGGTATGCATGCTTTAATTCGCTATAACAAATCTCCCCGGCACTGGCGGTGCCAGCCAATGTTAAAACACCGGTTATCCATAGAAGGTGTATTACTTTGCAGGATTTCTTCATTATCCTTGTCTCCTTATCATCCACTGACGCAATCAGGTTTGCTGCATGCCACCATCCCCGTTATAACAACGATGGTTGGATCTATATGCCTCCACAAAATCAACCCAGCATCTTTGCTGTCAGCCACGTTTGTGATGGTTCAGTTATCTTATCCCTCTTGAAAATATGCAATATAGGACTGACGATAGACTTCTTGTCAGAGAGCACCGACACGCTCACACGCCAATAAAAACGCCCATATCGGGGGGACGAATATGGGCGCTTTTAAACCTGAGAATTGAGTCTGATTAGAACAACAACCAGATCAACACCAATACAAAGACGGGTACACCTAGTAGCCATGCAATGATATAAGGCATATGAATTACTCCTTTTAGTATGTGTGCTTAACGTTAGCTTGAGTCAGGCTGCGCGCAGTGCACGCACCAGCGAAGGTGGCAGCCAACAAACTCAAGATAAAACCAAGGGTTGCCCATAGCGCAAAATGCGCGGCAGCACTGGCGGCCTTGTCTGCAGCCTCTTTAGCTTTTTGCTTGGCCTGATCATAGGCGGCTTCAAGCTTTTGCAGTTCTGCTTCGGCCTGTTCTTTTGACACACCTGCAGCGTCTGCCAGCGTTGCTACCACGCGCTCACGATCTACGGCCTTGCTGGTTTCGTCAGCGTTTGCCAGATACTTGGTCAACGCCTGCCAATAAAGTGCATGCTGTCCGTGTCCTGCGCGAGGACCACCCTGCTTGGGTGGGGGTGCAGCTCCATCAGTGGCACCCTCTGCAATCTGCTGGTCTATACTACCTTTGGCATTGCGTATGAAGTCCTGAATCTGAAACTTCAAGTCCTCCACACCCAGACCAGCACCAGAGGAACCCTCTGTTGTCAGCAGCGCGCCGGCAGCAACCGCACCGGTACCAGCGATACCGACTGCACTACCCGCAGTCTTGAATGCTCCACCAACCAGATTACTGAACACGCAAGCGCCCACTATCGTGGCCAGCGCCCAGATCACAATGCCTAAAATGGCACCACGGCAGCGGGTAATAACATCAGATGACATGACGGCAACAATGGTGCCAGCGGTCAAAGAAAGTATCCATGACACGATCCACCACAAAGATGCCCCGATGCCAAAACTTTTTGCCGAAGGTGTAGCACCTACTTCAACCGGATCCACAAAGCTGAAACCAACACCGGTACCGAGCAAACTCAAAATCAACTGCACAGCTACTGCAACTGCCAAACCTGCCAATATTGCTCGCCATGAAATCCGCGAAATAAACCCGTCAGCATTTCTGCCGATTACTTCATTGCTTAACGTAGCCATCACAGCCTCCTAGATTAAAGTTGTTTTAATTAACCAGCTTGGTTTCAAGCTTGGCGACAGCTTAATCGAGGACCATATCTATCAGCATCGGGCTTTGGCCTGACTTTTTGTAGGATGATACTGACCATAAAGGCTGATGAAAGTAAGAGGAGAAATGGATAAACCGAGGGTCAATTGCGCTGGATGAATATTTGAAGCGGCGTAACTCAGCATGTCCTACACACATGTCATTTGTAGTCCTACATTACTATCTTACTGATCTGATTATGATTAACGTTCAGAAACTATTGTCTGTTCATTATGAAAAAGATCGTATTAATCAGTGACGACAATCTCATCAATTACTCCCTGCGACTCTTGGTAGAGCAGGCACAGGATTTGAGCATTAGTCACGAGTTTTCGCACATTGATGCCACCAAAATCAAGCCTTTGATCGTGAGCAAACGTATCCACCTGATCATGATCAATATCTCCATGCCCAAAACCGACGGGTTGGAAGTGCTATCCCATCTCAGGGAAATTGCACCAAAGATTCCGGTCTTGATATTAAGCAACAATGAAGAAACCGAGTTTTTACTCAACTTTATACGTTGCGGATGTAAGGGTTATCTGGACAGACATGCCAGTCAGCAAAATTTGCTGGATGCCATTCAGGAGGTCAGTACCGGGGGCTATTACTTATCCGAAAAATTCAGAGACGCACTGGAAGCCCATTCTGCTCCCTTGCCCCATGAATGTTTGTCTAATCGGGAGTTTCAGGTGTTCTTGAAGTTCATCCAGAGAAAACCTATTTCTACCGTGGCAAAAGAGCTGAACGTCAGTACTGGAGCGGTCAGTGTGTTTAGAAGCCGGGTATTGAAGAAATTGAACTTCAAGAGCAATGCGGACTTCATTTTTTATGCCATGCAGCATCATTTGCTGATACTGCCAGAGCAGCTCCCGCATTAAGTCCCATCCCGGAGGCTGGAACTTAATGCGAAAGCTGAGTTAGGAAAAAATGCTGACTATTCGGTCCAGAGAAACTGGTCGTTATCAGTCTTCATAAAGAAACGTCCGTTTTTATCTATTTTCAGTGCCCGGATACGATAGTCATTCAGCACAGGCTCTGCATAGACTAGACGCTCGCCTTCCTTACGCATATACAGCAGGGAGTTTGCCGCCATCCCGGCCACAAAGAAACCATTCTCCCAGTATTCATTCTTGCCTGTCTTGGGATACTTGGCGATCGCCCCTACACCAACGGATGGAATGAAGACAAAGGCTGGTTTCTCAAACTTCTCGTGGGAGTTGTATTTGTTGCCGTAGTAATTGCCCATGCCTTCACGCTCATACAGCGTGCCATAGCTCACCAGTGGCCAGCCATAGTTCTTGCCCGCCTTGATCAGGTTGATTTCATCCCCGCCTTTGGGGCCATGTTCAGTTTCCCACAGCTCATTACTCTCGCGGTCAAAATACAATCCACCAGAAGGTGAGCGCAAACCAGAGGCATACACTTCAGCGCTGAAATCACGCAAGTTGATCTTGATCATCTTGCCTAGTGAAGTTGAGGGATCCTGTACGCCTTGCGGTTTGGAAAAATCACCAATGCTAAGGAACATGGTTTTATCATCAGCCCCAAGTACCAGTTTCCCCCCAACCTGGTGCCCAAGGAAAGGCTCTTTGACTGCGGGATGACTAATGAAGATATCCCGGCGATAGGTCAGCTCGGCATTGTCCACATCTAGCTCAAATGCAGACACAGCAAGTCTGGCGCCATTATCCTCACTATCCCAGGTGGTATAAGCCACATATAGAACGTTGTCCACCAACAGGGAATCTTTGACCCCTGCCAGCTCCTTGCAGTAGACCAGATCCTCATCCTTGCTGTCACTTGCCTGCGAAGGATTGCCCTTACTCAGCTGGTCTCCCTGTTTTGTAATTTCCATATCGCCAGATGGATTGAGCTTGGTGAAATAGACATCGCCACACTTGGT
The DNA here is from genome assembly GCF_020532675.1 of Methylobacillus gramineus. GTDB lineage: Bacteria > Pseudomonadota > Gammaproteobacteria > Burkholderiales > Methylophilaceae > Methylobacillus > Methylobacillus gramineus. The sequence continues at coordinate 1,704,287 of NZ_JAJAVE010000001.1, forward strand.
AATGAACAAAAAGCTTTTCTCTCCCAACACCTCGAAAGGGCCGGTAGGATATTGATCACTGAAGGGCAGGTCGCGCACCTGCACATCCTGAGAACCAAAAATCGAGGATATCTTGGTCTGTTGAGGCTCAGGCACCATTTCATCCACATCAACGTGGGTGAAATAGCCATAGCCGAAAGGCCACCATTGCATATGGTATTGGTTAGCCCCCACCAGAAAAACGATACAGCCAGCCAGTATTAAAAAAAGAAACTGGAAAAACTTCTTATATTTTTTCAAAAAATTCATGGCGCTGCCTTATTGATATTTGAAGGAGTCAGGAAAGTTCTGCAGCAAAAATCCCCTGAAAAGAGACACATGCCCAACAAAAAAGTTGCGTATTGTTCAGATAGTGCTATCGCATGGCTCATCGCCAGCAATCACCCACCGATTACGCCCCAACAGTTTTGCCTGATACATGGCTTGGTCTGCCATCTTGATTAATTGATCTGCAGTGATCGGTTCGCACCCGGTCAATGCAATGCCGATACTCGCGGAAACATGAAAACCGCCTTCAACCGGGCGGGCCAGTTCATGTACCAGTTTTTCCGATATCCTGATCGCATCCTCCACGCCATGAATATCCTCCAGCACCACCACAAACTCATCTCCGCCCAGGCGAGCAGTTACATCACTGACGCGGGTAATCTTGCGCAAACGCGCCGCCACTACCTGTAATACCAAATCCCCTGCCGCATGACCGTAGGAGTCATTTACCTCTTTGAATCCATCAAGATCAATCAGCAGTACAGCCACTTTGACTTTGCTTTTATCGCGCTCCCGGCGAGAAATCGCCCGTTTCAGTGTATCGTTCATCAAGGTACGATTTGCCAACCCGGTCAAGGCATCATGCAACGCCATATAGCGCAATTCTCGCTCTTTGTGGCGCAATTGCGTATTGACCGCCTCGATTTCCTTGGTACGCAACACCACGCGCTCTTCCAGCTCCTGCTCTGACTTGATCAGGGTATCCACCAGATCCTGCTTCGCATTCAGGGTATCGCGCTGGGCCTGTTCTTTTTCCTTGCGCATAATGTTGATGCGATCGGCCAGGGCAAAGGACAGCATCAGCATCTCTATTGCAGAACCAATTTGCATCGAGTAAATGGTGAATGCGTTGGTTTCCACCCAGCCAAGATTACGCAAACCAAGTATGACTACCCCAGCCAGCACGGCCCCCCAAGCCAGCAAAAAGTAAAATGCACCGGGGTTTTTATCCAGATAGGAGCCTATCGCGACCAAGGTAATAAACAGCGAAAAGAAAATGCCGGCAATGGATACCGAAATCGCGGACACATGATAGGGCAACAGAATCGGCGAACAAAAAATCAATAAGAACAAGACGGCAAAAGCCAGGATAACGCGATCCAAGCGCGGAAACTTGGCACGCGTATTAAGAAAGTGACGACTGAAAAAAGCACCAAAAAACCCGGTAGCCGCCATTCCGCAAGGCAAGGCCACGTTGCCCCAGGCTGGCCAATTGGGCCACAGAAACTGGTTGCCAAATCCATTCAGTGAGGCCTGGGCAATGATCATGCTACCCACAAATGCCACATAAAACAGGAACACCGACTCACGCGTCGATAAGTAAATCAGGAAATTGTAGAAGAACAAAGCCAGCAAGGCACCGTAATACAGGCTCAGCAATGAATAGGTGTATTGGTCGTCATTGTGTTTGGCTTCCACCTGCCACAAGCTCACAGGGACCGTCACACTGCCTTGCGAGCGCACCTTGATGTAAATCGTGTGCTGGCCTGGCGATAAGGACATAGGGAACAGGAGATTTCTGTGCGCATAATGACGCGCTTCAAACGGATAGATATCGCCGGCCAATTGCATACTGTACTGCCCATCCGTTTGCGGCACATAGACCTGAGCCTGATCCAGTGAGGCAAATGCAATCTCCAGCAACCATTTGGCGGGAGCATCGGGAGTGACATCGACCGTGAGTGCAAACCAGTAAGTGGATGGCGAATAGCCAAAATTGACACTGCTACTCTCGTTCATCGCGGGTTGCCAGCGCCTGCTCTGATCGGTCAGCGCAGGCAGGGTCGCTATAGTCAGTTGATGCTGTGCATCCTCTATATATTGCAGGAAGGGGGCAGCACTTACAGAGTGAGTGGCCACATCCAGGCGCAAGGCAGCGGGCTGTGCCCATGCATTTGCATGGCAGCATACCAACAGCACAAGAATCAGTTGCCTGAGCATACTCCCCATCCCTTTAGTGGCCTCACTCTATCCCATCATCCTGTCATCACAGCTTGATGACATGAGACGAACTCTACCAAACTATCGGCAGGCAAGGGCTTGCTGAAATAATATCCCTGCGCAGTATCACAGCCCTGTTCACGTAAATATTGAAGTTGTGCCTCGGTTTCAACGCCTTCGGCCACCAGCTCCAAATCAAGAATATGTGCCAGCGCAATCGTGGCAGCACAGATGGCGGCATCATTCGGATCTGACTCAATATCCTTGACGAAGGATCGATCAATTTTTAACCGCGTCAATGGCAACAGCTTCAAATAACTCAGTGAAGAATATCCGGTGCCAAAATCGTCAATCGCCAGCGCCACCCCTTTGGCGCGCAATTTTTCCATCCGGGGAATGGTTTCTTCCGGATTATCCATCGCGACACTTTCGGTAATCTCCAATTCCAGAGCGCCCGGTTTAATATCATATTGTGCGATGAGATGATCTATCAGGCTAAATAACAGCCTGGATTGTAATTGCCTGGCAGAAATATTGACTGACATACAAATATCCTTCATTCCTTGCGCGCGCCATTCGCTAGATTGGCGGCAGGCTTCCTGCAACACCCACTCGCCAAGCGGAATGATCAGGTTACATTCCTCTGCGATTTTAATGAATTTATCCGGATACACCATCCCCAATTCCGGATGATTCCAGCGAACCAAGGCCTCGACTCCACTGACACGGCCAGATGCTATATCGATTTGTGGCTGGTAATGCAGTACAAACTCCTGGCGCGCAATCGCCTGGCGCAAGTAACTCTCCATGCGCAAACGCTCATCAATCTGTACCCGCATGCTTTCGGTAAAGAACTGGTAATTACCTTTACCCTGGGATTTTGCCTCATACATGGCAGTGTCCACATTCTTGAACAGGCTATTGATATCCACGCCATCCCGAGGAAACACTCCGATACCAATACTGGCAGAGGAGTGTAATTCATAGCCATCTATCAGGTAAGTCTGCGCCAGGCGGTAGAGGATTTTTTCGGCCACATTGCTGACGGTTACCGGTGCATCAACATTGGTCAGCACCACCACAAACTCATCCCCTCCCAGCCTGGCCACGACATCCCCACTATTGACGGCAGAAGTGAGACGATGTGCCACTTCCACCAACAACTGGTCGCCCACATAATGCCCCAGGGTATCGTTAATGATTTTGAAGTTATCCAGATCAAGAATCATGGCGGCAAACCTGTGCTGGTTATCCGCCAGCTTCATCAGCTCTTCAAGCCTGCCATAAATATCAATGCGATTAGGCAAGCCAGTCAGCGCATCCTGATGAGCCAGATTGTAAATACGTTCCTCAGCCCGCTTACGCTCACTGATATCACTAAAAGTATTCACAAAATTAATGGTGCGATTATGCTCATCATGTACCGCTGTCACCGTCAGTGCCACCGGGAAGATATGCCCCCCTTTATGGCGGAACCAGGTTTCGGTTTGCCAGTTCCCTGAGTGGCTGACCATCGCCTGCATCTGCTTCATTTCTTCTGGCTGCATAGGTTCAGCCAGCAAGAAACCGGAAGGCATTCCCACTAAGTCTGCTGGTTGATAGCCCGTAATCTTGCTCACAGCCGGATTAATCGTCACCACCTCATCGTAGGAGTTGGCAATCAAGATGCATTCATTAGAGTATGCCAGCACACTAGTCGCCAAGCGTGCTTGTGCATTACGCACACGCAGCCGTTGCACACTCTTCAACCATACATAAATAAGCACGGTCAAGATCAGGGATAAGCCACCGCCGAATAGGCGTATCCATAGCTGTCGCTCGGTCAGTGTTCCCCAGCCGTGTAGCGGCACCGCTGCCAGTTGCCAGGGTAATGAATCCGAGAGGGAAACATCCAGCAAAATAGGATGATGATTAAATAAGGCACTATCTCCATACACCATCAGATTTGCAGTGCCGGGCTTCACACTGCGCCTCAAGGCATATTGCACAACCGTCTGCGGGGCGGTCAAGCCGGCGGCATTGAGCAATGAATCAATGTCCAGCACCACCGACACCACGCCCCAATAGGATTCCTGTGTTGGCTCTTCTCCAAGAAACACCGGTAACCGATGCACCAAGCCACGTCCGCCCTGAATAAGGTTGATCGGGCCTGCCAACGTAAATTGCCAGGCACGCATGGGATGGAGGCTGTCTTGTTCAGGCGCGCTATCGTGATAGCGCAAGCCCAGTACTTTCTCATTCCCAGATAGCGGATACACATGACGTACCACATTATCCGGCGCCAAAGTAATGGCTTTGACATGCCGCCCATATTTGATCAACTTGGCAGATATTCGCTGAAAATCTTTTTCAGACGCCTGCGGATTCGCGGCAATATAAGTAGCCAGTCCCAAGCCCAGATGAATTGCGCTATTAATTTCGGCTTCCAGCCTGGCACGCACACTGGCTGTGATAGTGGCGATATAGGCACGTTCATCCTTCAGCGCCACTTCCTGTTCGACCCGGTCAAGATAGATAGTCAACATCCCCAGCATTATCCCTAGCGACAATGCAATGATCATGGGGGAATAACGGCACCAGAAGCCTAGCCAAACTGTTCTATCAGGTGCTTGATTAAATGACATGACGATTTTCTAGTAATTGTTGAGTATTAAAATCCAGAGAGCAGTAAATCGTCACGAAGGGAATCATATAAGCTAGGCAGCATTACTTATTAGCGAACATTGACTCGGGATTGGCCCAAGCATCTGAAAATCAGCGCTTTTTCTTACTTAACGGACGGTTTTAGTAAAAACTAAATGCCAGTGACACATCACAACAACGCAACGATACGTGAAGAGGCCATCATAAACAGCACTAGCTCAAGAACAACCTAAAAAGCATAGTCAATTAAACCATTAGACTGCCGTGTCCAAGTCGATGCAATGCATCACGACTCAGGCACGGCAGATGCTTATTGCCAAACATAGCCCAAACTGAAAATCAAAGCACTGTCAGCGCTCTTGCGGCCCTCAGCCGGGGTACGTGCCCAATCCAGGTTGTACTGAACAGAAGCATTGAAATTATTGATAATCGGGAAGCGTAGACCAGTTTTGGTGAATACCAGGGTATTGTCCAGGTTGTCCAAGCCCAGCAAGGCTTCATGCTCATGGAAAAACTGCGTGCTGCCACCAAAAATACGGTGGTCATATTTCACGGCCCAACGTGCGCCAGGGTAACTCTCATTCTCTGCCGCATAATAATTGACCGTCACGTAGTTAAAACCGCCTTCAACAAACAGATTGATATCAGGCTGCTCATACACCTGATAACCACTACCAATACCGGTGGTGGTACGCAGACGAATGTCGCGGAACTTGTCATTTTCCAGCGTGTTATTGGCGTATATATACCATTTCTCGCTGATAAATCTGTCGAGCTTGATTGACGAGCGGTTATTAAATTGCGTATTGACGTCATTATTCGTTGCCCGGTTTACCACGGCAGCCACTGTCAGACGATGATTCAGCGTGCGTGCAATCGACTCGGCATCCAGACGTAAGGTCGTAGTATCGGTATTGCCCTGCGTTACAGAACCACCGAGATTGACACGGCCTGTCCAGTTGACGCCTACACCTGACAGTTCAGGCGTGGGATTGATATATAACAAGTCTGAGAGCGCAATTTCCTTCTCTTCATATTGTTTTTCCTTGCCATCATCTTCATCAAGATCCACCAGCTTGATGGTTGCCTTGCCTGTGTCATAGCTTTCCAGCGGCGTCTTCAGGTTGGTTCGATCTGTCAGTGTCACCCGTTGCGGTTCATCGGTCTTGATGGTTTCAATCTCAGTCCATGTCACCTGAATATCGCCCGCATACGGCGTATTGAATACCACTTTGTCATTGATCTTCTTCACTACCTTGCCGGTAATGACGTCACCATTCTTGAGCCGGATTTCATCTGCACTTGCAGGTACAGAGAGTAGGCCAATGCCCGTCATCACTAGGCTGGCCATGATTAAAGAGTTATTTTTTCTAGACAAAACACGCTTCCTTTCTGACTCACATCCCAAGCGGGATGAAGACTATAGTGGGCTGGGATACACCATCAATGCATTATGAAACAGTTCGGGACCATATTGCTGCGGGCAGCATGGCAAACATCTCACCCGCCACGACTCCCCAAGATAGACTCTCCACTGCGCAATGATTCACCATTGGCACCGGAGCACATTGAATTTCAATGCTATATAAGCGTTAGCTCATTTTTATTGATTAAGCTCTTTGCATTGATTTTATTATCCATCATGCATAAGAGCAAATCAGATACGAAAGAGTTGCACGAAAATGCCCATGCTCAAGGATAGGTCATGACAGGTATTAGTCGGTAGAAATAGGTCATTCACTACCCCACTCACTCCGCCGCTAGCCTTCAGCCAGATTGTGAGAGAATATAAAAAAATTATTCCAAGCTTGAGGATGAGATTGCATGATTGAAAGACATATTCCAGCACTGGCTATGGCCTCCATATTATTTGCCTGTGCTGGATCAGCCCATGCCGTATGCATGGACTACGGCAATTACAAGCCCACCAACGGTGTGGTCGGTGGTGTGGCATTTGCTGAATATAAACAGGACAAGATAGAAGCCTACTTCTACGGCAATATGTGCTGGACTACCTCTGAGATTGCCGAGGAAGGCAACCGCCGTATTTTCTACAAGCTGATCGCCACTCGTGATGCCAACGGGCATATCGCCAGCTATGTTCCACTGGCAGACTCCGCACCCACTATGTTCACCTGTCCGAAAGGCTCGACTCAAAGCCGGGCAGATGGCCATTTTGACCAGATAGATGGCGCCAAACCTGGCTTCCATAGCTTTGTATGCAAAGCAGTAGATAGCCAGTAAATGGTGTCCACTGGCCGATTGATGCCCCATGACTGCGATGTTGTCCTGAAACAGTCAGGCATGAATCCGCCTGCAAAGCTATAATAATCGACTTTTTTACATGAACTGCCCGCCCAAAAGGCATTGGCTATAAGACTATGAGTCCATACCAGAAAATTGCGACTGACGATGTTCGCATCAAAGAAATCAAGGAGCTGAGATTACCGTCAGAGCTGCTTGAGGAACTACAGGCCAGCGCCTCCACTACCCAGAATATCGTGGATACCCGCAGCGCCATCCATAAGATCCTGCATAGTGCAGATGACAGGTTACTGGTCATTATCGGCCCCTGTTCCATCCATGACTATCAGGCTGGCATCGAGTATGCCCAGCGTTTGGTGAAACAGCTTCCCTTATTTGCCAATGAGCTAGTGATCGTGATGCGCGTATATTTCGAGAAACCGCGCACCACCGTAGGCTGGAAAGGCCTGATCAACGATCCATACCTTGATGGCAGTTTCCGTATCAATGAAGGCCTGGAACTGGCACGCCGTTTCCTGCTGGAGGTCAATGACCTCGGCATGCCCGCAGGTACTGAATTCCTGGACGTGATCACGCCCCAATACACGGCAGACCTGGTGAGCTGGGGTGCCATAGGCGCACGCACCACGGAGTCGCAAATCCATCGTGAGCTGGCTTCAGGCCTGTCTTGCCCGGTAGGTTTCAAGAATGGCACGGATGGCAACATCCGCATTGCTGTCGATGCGATCAAAGCCGCCGCCAGCCCGCACCACTTCCTTTCCGTCACCAAGGAAGGCCGCTCCGCGATCATTTCTACCAGCGGCAATGAAGATTGTCACGTCATCCTGCGCGGTGGGAAAACCCCGAACTACGATGCAGAAAATGTGGAGATAGCTTCACGTGAGCTCGCCAGTGCCGGCCTTGCTGCCAAGGTCATGATAGACTGTTCTCACGCCAACAGCCTCAAGCAGTACAAACGCCAGGTGGATGTAGTAGCTGATGTGTGTGGTCAGCTCAGCAACGGCGATGACCGGATTGTGGGCGTGATGATTGAGTCACACCTCAACGAAGGCAGGCAGGATCACACGCCGGGCTGTACGCTGGAATACGGAAAATCCATTACCGATGGCTGCCTGGGCTGGGATGATACCTTGACCCTACTCGACAAACTGGCAGAAAGTGTACGCGCACGCCGCAAGTTCCAGGAAGAAACCGAGTAAGCTCAGGGACGTCGTGGCAACGATGTAAATAGCAGATCAATATTTAGGGCGCGGCCACCCATCAGACTGTAATCAATAAGGCCCGGTAAACGCTTGCTTACCGGGCCTTATTGATTTTATAGCGACAATAACCTTGATCAGGATTGGCGACGTCTCCGCTGACCCAATACTGTCAACAACCCCAGCCCCAATAACAGCATGCTCCAGGTATCGGCCTCTGGTACTGCAACCGCAATACGTTGCTCAAATGCCAAATCAAATTGTGCCTGACTAATACCAGCAGACTTGAACACTACATGGAAGGGATCGGAGTCCAGGTATTTTGGTTCACCATTCACAGATGTAGTTGGTGACCACACCTGCAAGGTGAGCATATAAGCCCCCGCAGCTGCGGCATCTGATAACTTCCAATCCAGGTGTGAGTGGAAAGTTCCATTCTGGCTGGCGCCATCAATGAGCGCAGTCAGTGGGCCGCTAACACCGCCGCCTGAATAGACCGTACCCCCCGCATAGTGGTTATATTGTGCGGCATAACTGGCATTCCCTGGATTCAGCATATAGTTTAACCAGATATTCACCGGTATCCCGCCATACAAGGTCACGCTCGCACCAGCTCCTGCACTTCCCCAGCTGGCACTGGCAGGATCCCAGTACGACAAGCTACCCAATGCACGGAAATGTACTTCCTCGCCATACTTAAAGGTATTGGCAAACGACTGGAAACCCGGATCATCGGTAAGCCGTGGACCACCCTCCAGATCATCAAAATAGCCGGGAAATATCTTGTAGCCGGTTTGCGTATCCACTGGCAACTTGCCTGCCAGGTCATAATCCCCATAAAAATCTACCGTGATCTTGCTGCCTGCTACCGGGCCATTGCTGGTACCAAGACGCACATCATAATGCACTGCCTGTGCCAGCGAGGCATAAGCCAGCAATGCCACAGTGAGTAATGTTTTCAACATGGTTAACTCCTTGCTTGTAAGGTGCCCCGTCGGGGCACCATGCTGGCATACGCTTATGTGCGCTTACGCAGACGCCACCCGATCAAGCCCAAACCGAGCATGAGCATGGCGTAGGAACTTGGTTCTGGAACAGGCGCAATATCAGATAGCCCATGAACGGACGCATGAAATTCGCTGGCGCTAAGACCATTGTTGAATACCAGGTAGAAAGGATCTGAACTGGCATATTTACCATTGGCGACAATGCCATCAAAACTGGAATTGAGGTCAGCAGAAATCAGTTGCAAGGTAATGTAGTAAGCCCCATTGCTAGGCAATCCGCTCGCACCGGCAATCGTGAATGTCAGATGCTCATGAATATTGCCGGCGGACCCTGCCTGGCCGAGCGTCCCAATCACATCACCAGTCACTCCAGTAGCACCCCAAGTGGTAGTTTCTCCCAGGTTTCCTCCCAGCTTGATGGTTTCGCCATTGAGCAAAGAACTGGTCCAGCTTGAGCCATTCCACGCCCACAATGAGCCTATTGCCTGGTAGCCGACGATATCATTCTGCTCAAAGACGCCATTATGGCTATCAAAGCCTGGCGCATTAGTGGCATATGGCCCTTTTGCCAAGTCACGGAAGTCGGACTCAAAAATGGCATAACCAGAACCCACTTGTGTATGCCCGGCACCATGAGTGCCGAGCTTACCACCTTCAATTTCCACTTCAATATCCCCATCGTGCAGATGATCTTCCGCATAGGCTGAAGCACTGAACAACCCCGCCACTATAACCAGTGGCATCATTAATTTACGCATTGGTATTACTCCCTTATTAACAGAAAGATGTCGGGCTTTCATGGATCCAATATCCTGCCCGTGTTGCATCTTAATGCAATTATGTTGCCAATTGCAATAATGTTGCATAAAGAAACATAGTTGCATTACCATAGGGAAAAATACCAATATTGCAGCCACTCATCGTGAACACTTCCAAGCCACATCTCAACATCCGCAGTGTTTATGCTGCCATGATTTCGTTGTTCATCCCGGGGGTAGGCCTGTCGGCAGAAGCAGAACTAATCAGATTAGAGGCAATAGAAGTCAGTGCCGAGCAAGAAAAAGCTTCCAGATCGCTGGAGCCTGCCACTGTCATCTCTGGCAAAGAACTGCTGCAGAAAAGTGCCGCTACTTTGGGTGCTACCTTGCAGGACGAGCTTGGCGTGGCCAACTCCACCTTTGGCCCTAACGTGGGACTGCCCTTGATACGTGGACAGCATGGTCCTCGCACCAGGGTGATGATTAATGGAGTCGGCACACATGATGCCTCTGCGATCAGCCCAGACCATGGCACCACGGTTGAATCGTTGCTAGCGAAAGAGATCAAGATCCTGAGAGGTCCAGCAACCATTCGGAATGGTGGCGGTGCCATTGGCGGCGCAATAGAAATCAAGGATGGCAGAATTCCTGAAAGCCTGCCGAACAATACCAAGGTGACAACTCAAATCAGGTTCAATAGCAACAACGACGAAAAAGTATTGACCAGTGAGTTACTCACCAAGCTTAACAACCTGGCTTTCCATGCCGATGTGCATGGGCGTGATAGCAATAATATTCAGATTCCAGGGTATGCCATCAACCAGCAGGATATTATCAAAGTGCTGGATATCCCCTCACCCAGTAACACACATGGTTACACAGACAATACGAATGCGCGTAGCAAGGGCGGTAGTGTGGGGGCCAGTTATTTTGGTGAACAAGGCTATATCGGCATATCGTTAAGTCAATCCGCCAATAATTACGGCATCCCTTTAGGCCCTTCCCATAGCCATGGAGGAGGCGTGATCGAAGGAGCCGAGCGCGTCAGGATCGACATGCAACAGGAGCGAATTGATCTCAAGGGAGAATTGTTTTTAGACACGCCATGGCTAGACAGCATTGCATTGCGGGTGGGCAAATCCCGCTACCAGCACGATGAGCTCAATAATGGTAATGCTCAAACGCGTTTCACGAATGATGTCGTAGAGTCACGGCTAGAATTTAACCATCATATATTCACCAAGCTATCAGGGGTATTGGGATTCCATGGCATCCACCGGCATTTTGCAGCACTGGGTGTGGAAGCCTTTGCACCAAAAACCAGCATCAACTCCCAGGGAGTGTATTTGATAGAAACTCTGGATTTGAAACCATTCCAGCTGGAATTCGGCTACAGGAAAGAACAGGTAAAACTTGACCCTGACGATCAGCTCACAAGATTCGGACCAATAACCATCCCTGTTGCACAACCCAAGCGAGACTTCAGTCCAGACAGCTTCTCCATGGCCCTGGGCTGGACGCATCAGACAGGTAATATCACATTGAACCGATGGATAGCCAGACGTGCCCCCGATGTCCAGGAGCTATATGCCGTAGGCCCTCACTTGGCGACTCGCACCTATGACTTTGGTAACAAAAACCTCGACATTGAAACCTTGAATGGATGGGATATCAGGGTGCAACAAAAACTGGGCAAACTGGATGGCGTACTCAATCTATTCAAATACTCCGCTGAAAACTATATATACCAATCCAACACAGGGAACAAATATCAGACCGATGCAGTATTGCCAATTCCCAAGCCTGTTTGCACGAGGCTTACCACCTGTTTGATCGTGATGCAGCAGGCGCAACAAGATGCCCAATTCCATGGATATGAGCTGGAAGTAGGATTGCCATTAAAAATGCCTGGACTCAGGAAATTTCGTGCCAGCGTGTTTGCAGATCAAGTCCGTGGCGTATTGGATGATGGGACTTATGTCCCCAGACTGGCGCCAGCCAGACAAGGACTATTTATCCAGACAGGCTTTGATCAATGGGAAGCCGATCTACGATATACCCATGTGCAGGCGCAAGAACGCACTGGCACCATGATCAAGGTGGATCAGATTGAGTTGGAGCCTGGTACTGATAGCTATAACAAGATTGATATCGCGATTAGAAGAAGCGTGACATTCAGTGAGGGATTCAAGGGAGATTTTTTCATCAATATGCGTAATATCACCAATGCCGAAGTGAGAAACAGCACCTCATTCCTGCGTTATTACAGCCCAGAACTAGGACGCAACATAGAAATCGGCATGCGACTGGATTTTTAGACTGCTAATGCACAACAGGCGCATGGGGTGCTTGAGCGACAGTATTCTCTCGCATCAATAACAATACCACTACAGCCCCTATCGCGGCAGATGCTGCGCCCAGCAGGAAGGCCAACTGGTAACCCTGTAACAACGCAATTGGCAGGGGCACATTCACAGCAAGCAAGCGCTGGCTCACCAGGGCTGCCAAACTGGCAAGCACCGCCAGCCCCACCGCGCCACCCATCATGAAGGCAGTGTTCACCAGACCGGAAGCCAATCCTGAATCCTGCGGTGCCACATCGTTCATCGCTGCCAGTAATAAAGGATTAAAAGCAATTCCGCCACCTAGCCCCAGCAACACCATGGCAGGCAGGATATCGATCAGGAAATCACCATGCAAGGATACACGGGCAAACCAGAGCAAGCCCAAAGCTGCCAGGGCGAGCCCTGCCGCCAGGGAGTATCGAATGCCAAAACGCATGACCAGTTTAGCTGACAACCCCAGTGAAAATAAAGCCATCACCAGATTGGCAGGCAGGAATGCCAAGCCTACCTTGAGCGCGTCATAGCCCAGGACAAACTGCAAGTACAGTGCAGACATGAAGAACCACGCAAACAAGGCAGCAGCCCATAGCACAGCCACAGCATTGGCCACTGAGACATTGCGCTGCCGGAAAAGACTCAATGGCATCAGCGGCGTGGAAAGCCGCATCTGTAATACAACAAAACCGATAAATAACAGGATGGACAACGCAAACATGCCCAGCGTCTGCATGGATAACCACCCTGCCTCATTGCCATTCACAATCGCATAAACCGCCAGCATCATGGAGCTAGTAATGGTTATTGCACCAGCAATATCTAGCCGCTGGGACTGAGATTCAGCCTTGTGCGGTGGCAATAGTGACAGGCACAGCACATACACCACAATACCGATCGGCAAATTCACCAGGAAAATCCAGTGCCAGCTCAAGCTACTGGTAAGCACGCCACCCAGCAGCACGCCCAAACTGCCACCCCCTGCACAGACAAACCCATAGACCCCCATGGCTTTCGCGCGCTCGGTCTGTTCGGTAAACAAATTCATGATCAGGGACAATGCCACGGCAGACACTACCGCCCCACCCAAGCCCTGCAATGCACGGGCCCAGATCAATTGGGTTTGACTATTAGCAATGCCACAGGACAAAGAGGCCAGGGTAAAAAAGGCAATGCCCATCAGAAATAAGCGTCGTTGCCCAAAAATATCCCCCAGTCGGCCACCTAACAGCAGAAAACCGCCAAACGTCAGCATATAAGCATTCACCACCCACACTAGCGAAGTTTCACTAAACCCCAGATCGGCACGTATGGAAGGCAGGGCGACATTGACGATAGTCGTATCCAGCACGATCATCAGCACGCCCAGGCACAGCACGATCAAGGCCAGCCATCGACTACGGGGTTCTGTATGGTGATCAGCTTGCATAGGTATGATCCAGAGGTTGCGGGTTTATACAGTCAACACAGTTGTTGATGCGGTGCAATGAAAAAGGGTTAGCTGTTAGGCTAACCCTTTGATATTTCTGGTGGGCTGTACGGGATTCGAACCTGTGACAAACGGATTAAAAGAGTCATCTAACGTCGTTCTGAATCTATCAATGCTTTACTACGCAAGGGTTTCAGCCCACAACGGATGTCGGACAATATCATTAAATACCATAATTGTCGACGGTAGGTTGACAATCTCAGTCATCACTTAATTTAACCCCACCAGTGATCAATGCACTTTTCTGATCTCGCTCCCGGCGCGTCAAGTGGGTCCGCTTTTCCTTTTCTATCAGTTCCTTTAATCGCTGCTCAGGGTTAAATCGCTCCAAGACAGGTTTTTGTCTCTCTCCTGGCCTTTCATCAAACGTGCCCCGCTTCCATTCGCGCTGATACTCCCTGCGCATCTTTCGGCTCATCGTACTGGGATCAACATGCCCATTCTCATCAAAAAGCACATCACCAACCTCTTTCCTTGAGGGCATTGGTTCTGGTGGTTTAGGTTGAGCAGGAACAGGCTGCGGCTGAATGGCTTCTGATTGCTTCACAGCATTGACGATCACATCATATGCTCGCTTTGCCTCATCGGTCTCCATAAAGGCCTTGGCATATCCATTTTCACGCACTGAGGTGACATGATAAGTACGCACCGCATCCTTCAAGCACTTTCGGATATAAGCCGAGAGTGTGAACTCCATTTTTTTGCATGCAAGCTCAGCGTCCTCTTTCAACTCCCTATTGAGCCGAATTGTTAACGTGATGTCATTTTCCATAAAACCCCCTGTCGTTACGTTGTACATACAAGCGTATGAACAATGTACATACATCATTTCTGGTGTAACCCGCATCAATACTGGATTTCCCCGATACATACGCCCGTTTAATCTTTCCCCCCGTATTACAGACGGGGGAGGTGTAAGCGCATGATGCAATTGGAGGCTTTTTAAGGACAAGGGGCTAAATCTGAACGGCCTGCAAAGAGGTGCAAAGCAATATTTGAATTTCTTATGGACTTTCTATAATCGATAACCTAGATAAAAAAGGCCGTTGCGTACAGCCGCCCCTGGCTGGCAAATACGCAACGGCCTTTGCTTCCTACCAATCAGTTAAAAAATCTAACTAGAAATTTTTTATTTGTTTGGCTTGCAATGCTTTCTTACCAATAAGTCCGGCGCGATCTCAACCTGAGCTAACTCAACAGTAAAGTTTAATGTTCTAAGAAGTTTTAATGCATTTTTCAAAGAAACTTTAGAGAAAAAAGGCAACTCATCGGGTAAAGATTTCTTTGTAGCAATTGCATAAATTATCTTATAGTTTCCAGGATCTGGTCTATCTTTATAATCCAACAACTTAATTTCATCAGGAAATTTTTCATTCAGCCTCTGTCTAAAATTTTCATCAGAAATAAAAGTCTCTGCTGCGACTGCTCCTTGAGAGAATAAATGACTCAGTGTGCTTGAGCTTCTATAATATTTGACGTGAATCAAATCAAATTTGTCTTTGATCAAATCACAAAATTCAATTTTGTCGTATACGTTTCCAATTTTAATATTATTTTTATCCATTAATATAAATGATGGATCACTAGTGACAGCTTTATTATAACTCCCCTCATCATCATGATTATAAGTAGGAAGAGTATACAAAGGAGATTTCAAATTAGATAGATATTGATCGACCTCTTTAACAAAGTCCGTATTAACTCTATACCATGTCCCATTTCTGAGAACATATTGTTCTTTTCCAATCTCAATTTCCGCATATAAACAACGATATATTGACCAAGATTTTATGGGGTGAAATTCAGTATTATTTACATGAACCTGTCCATAAAGCAGCGCATTTATATCTAACGGCTTTTCTTTTGCCTTCAGATACTCAAAATAATCTTTAATATCTAGCACAACGTGTCGTAACGTCTTAGAATAAAGATCAAATGAATATCCAATTTGCCCTTCCCAATCAACAATCTCAGGCTCACCTAGCCAAATATTATCAATCATACCTTTTTGGAGATTATCGATTAGCTCTAGATCAAGTATTTCCATTGTTTCTAGATCTCGCACACGACTGATATTATCAACCCATGAAAATTGAGGCGGCAAACTGGATTTATATTGCTGATATGCAGTAATTAAAATTTTACTAATAGTATCAAAATTAACTTCCACCATTAATGTTAAAGCATCTCTTCCAGTTACGTGCGAACCAAATTGTGGAATTTTGGAGGCACCAGTTACGGCATAAAGCATTTCCATTTCAGAATCAACATGTAGTTCAAAAATATCGACCTCTCTAGTACTTTGAGTTCTAGAGTTTAATGGATTATCAACATAACTAGCTTTATCTAAACTTCTTAATTTATCGGGATCAACAGAATTGAGAGTCACTCTTAAGCCAAAATCTCGCTCTATAAGATCTTGTTTTAATAAATGATACCCAGTACCAAAAGACAAAATAAAAGTATTTCCCTCACACCTTAAAATACATACAGCTCCAACTGAGCTAGTTGAACCAAATATATCCATAGGAAAATTAGGAATTTCTGCAAACATTCTTGCCCAGGCAGGTGAGTGAGGAAAAGGATTTTTTACGTACAGAGTTGCACTTTCAATGGCATGAGCTTGAAAAGAAACTTTCTTTAAAGTCTCATCATAATTTATAAGACTATCGTCTTCTTCATCTTTTTTTTGCTGCCTAACTAGATAAATAGAAAGACGCTCTTTACGAATTTTTTCCTTCACAGTCACCTTCCCCTTTATATTTAATTACACCACCCAATCAACAAATCGTTTTTTTTAATTTCCTGCCTTATATAATACAGGTCTATTCCCGCCGCCCCTTTCCAGTTATCCACAGCGCTTGCGTCGTATGCGCTGCGCTATGGATAACTGGGGCGGCTATGTTATTAATCGTTCCAATGATCAATGAGCCACTGCCATACATTCTTGTGGCTTCTCACATCACCAGGAAGTTTAGTTTTAATCAACCGCTCTGCTTTTAACGCCGGCTCTTTAGAAGCCCATTCGCTTGCAGTAGCAAGGCGATTGATGAAATAAAGTACCTCATACCCTTCACCCCGATTCAACAATGTACTGTCAGGCACGCCAGTGACCCTCGCGTCATCAGGTGGAATCGCAGTCCAAGAATATGTAAATTGCAAATCACCTGTAGAAAGTAATGCCATTACTAATTCTCCTCATGAAATGAACAAAAATTTTTGTAGGAACAAATAACCTTCCAGCTATTATGGTAATACTTTTATCACTTTATGCAAACTCATCATTACACCTCTATTGACACCTATATACGTCAACGCATATCCTGAAGACCTCTCAAAATTCAAAGCGGCCTGTCGCCCCGTCAGTCTGCGGCTATTTTTACGTCTACAGTTTTTATGGCGGGGTTGAGACCGGGTATATAACACCGAAAGGGAAGCCCGGACGCGGTTTCTTTGATACCGAGAGTGCGCCCGCCACCCCGCATAAGGGATGGCTCTCTCTAAAATCAAGGAGGTCATCTTGACCAGTCATCAATCCAATCCCCTAAACGGGAAATTCTGGGTGGAAGCCGAATATGGCGGACGCCAAATCCAACAAAAAGCAGCCCAAGCCCTGACAGCCACTTATGGCGCCATGGGTGTTGCCCATCTCATCGAGCGCAGCATTGCCGAAATGAACAAGGCCAATAGCACCGATCATGAGTATTCAGGTCTGCAGCCCGTGCTCCTGGAGAACATTCTTTGTGCGCAACATGTCTTGCTGAACGTGATCAGCAAAAACATGGAGGATCTATGCGAGCACCACAAGGGGGAAAAATGAGATGGCCATCAAGAAAATGGAGGGTGGCTGGCTAGTAGATATTCAGCCAGGTGGACGAGGATCTAAACGTTATCGTAAGACCTTAGCCAGCAAAGGCGAGGCTTTAGCTTATGAGGCATGGCTTAAATCCAAGGTGTTAGTCACGCCTGAGTGGCAGCCTGCAAAACGTGATCTGCGCCGATTGGTTGAGCTGGTCGATGTTTGGTACGAACACCATGGTTCTAACCTGCGAGCCGGGGAAGATACGTACAAGCGCCTGAAAGCGCTTTGTGTGGCTTTGGGTAACCCGTACCTTGACCGCTTTGATGCAAGCATGTTTGCGCAGTACCGCAAGGCCCGCACAGAGGCTGGATTAGCTGCTAACACGATCAATCGTGAGCATGCCTATCTGCGCAGTGTGTTTAATGAGGCCAAGCGCCTGGGACATTGGAAGGGCGATAACCCCTTGTCTTCAGTAAGACAGATCAAGGTGCCAGAGCGTGAGCTGTCATACCTGTCCAAGGAGGACATAAAGCGCTTACTGGCCGCGCTTGAGCAGTCCAAGAGTCGAGACACATTACTGATTGCGAAAGTGTGTTTGTCTACAGGGGCTAGATGGAGCGAAGCGGAGCATTTGCGGCCTAGCCAAGTTCGGGACGGGATGATCCATTTCAGCAACACGAAGTCAGGCAAAAACCGATCAGTGCCTATCCCTGAGTTTTTGATAAAGGAGCTAAAGGAGCAGGACAAGCGGCGCGGGGCCATGGGGCGTTTATTCCAGTATTCCTATAACGCATTCAGGGATGCAGTGAAGCGAGCGCAGCTAGAGCTACCAGACGGGCAAATGACACATGTCTTGCGGCATAGCTTTGCCAGTCACTTCATGATGAACGGTGGAAATATTCTGGTATTGCAGCGATTGCTCGGGCACAGCAGCCTGACTATGACGATGCGATATGCGCACCTTTCCCCCGATCATTTACAGGAGGCTAGGAAGCTAAATCCGATGATGAATCTGGATTAGATGCCTTTGTTTGACTATAGGCACCTTTACTAGGTCGTCATTCAGTTGACGTTTTGAAAATGAAAAAGGGTTAGCTGTGAGGCTAACCCTTTGATATTTCTGGTGGGCTGTACGGGATTCGAACCTGTGACAAACGGATTAAAAGTCCGCTGCTCTACCAACTGAGCTAACAGCCCGGAGATGAGAAGCTCACCTCGGAAAGCGCGCAATTATGAAGAAAACCGCGCTATGCGTCAATGCTAGATTGGTAGTAATTATCGAAAAACTCGAGTAAACACCCAATTCATGCCTTTAGATGACGATCAGGGCACTACCTCATACCCGGGAAGCGGCCTTGCATGGCGCGCATCATCTTGCCCATACCGCCCTTGGAAAACATCTTCATCATTTTCTGCACTTCTTCAAACTGATTGAGCAAACGGTTCACTTCCTGCACCTGCACACCAGCACCAGCAGCAATCCGGCGCTTGCGGGTAGCCTTGATCAACTCCGGCTTACGACGCTCAAGTGCCGTCATCGAATTGATAATGCCCTCTATGCGACGCATAGCCTTGTCACCCGCATCACCATTCATCTGCCCGGCCATCCCTGCAAGCTGCGCAGGCATTTTGTCCATAAGGGCGCCGACGCCTCCCATTTTGCGCATCTGCTGCATTTGCGCCTTGAAGTCTTCCAGATCAAAGCCTTTGCCTGACTTGACCTTGTCAGCCAGCTTTTTCGCCTCATCCAGGTCTACATTCTTTTGTGCCTGTTCGATCAGTGACAGCACATCTCCCATGCCCAGCACACGGGAAGCCATACGCTCCGGATGGAATAACTCAATCCCATCCACCTTTTCGCTCACACCAATAAACTTGATTGGCTTGCCAGTGACATGGCGAACGGAAAGCGCAGCGCCACCACGGGCATCACCATCCAGCTTGGTCAGCACGACACCTGTCAAAGGCAGCGTCTCGCCAAACGCGCGGGCCGTATTGACCGCATCCTGACCCTGCATGGCATCCACTACAAACAGGGTTTCTATTGGATTCAGGTATTCATGCAGCTGTTTGATTTCGGCCATCATGGCCTCATCAATACCCAACCGACCGGCAGTATCGAAAATCAGCACATCGTAAAAATGGCGCTTGGCAAAATCCAGCGCCTGTGCGGCAATATCAGCAGGCTTCTGGGTGGCATTGGAGTCAAAACAGTCCACGTCCAGGCTTTTGGCAAGGGTTTTCAACTGTTCGATCGCTGCCGGCCGATACACGTCGGCACTGGCAAGCAGGACTTTTTTCTTGTCTGCCTTGAGCAAGCGCGCCAGCTTGGCGGACGTCGTGGTTTTACCCGACCCTTGCAAGCCCGCCATCAGGATAATTGCTGGTGGAGTGGTAGCGAGATTCAGGCCGCTATTCTGCTGGCCCATGAGCTTGGTCAGCTCTTCATGCACCACTTGAATCACGGCCTGGCCCGGGCTCAGGCTTTGCAACACCTCTCGGCCTTGCGCACGCTCCTTGACCTGTTGAATGAAGTCCTTGACCACGGGCAAGGCAACATCGGCCTCAAGCAAGGCCATGCGTACTTCCCGCATGGCATCGGCGATATTGTCCTCAGTCAGTCGCGCCTGGCCGCGTAATGATTTAACGACTTGCTGTAATCTACTGCTCAGATTTTCAAACATGATTGGGTACCGGTCATGCAGCAACCACGCTTAGTTGAACGGCCGCATGTTATAGTGTTATGAATATATGAATTCTAACCCAAGTCATCGCGACGTATGATTGAGTTTCTGCCTTTTATTACTGCTTTCATCTACCTGTTTGTGGCCGCCAACTACTGGCGCAACCCAAAAACAACGGCAAAAAGCGTACATCAGAGTTCCAACTGGCAATCCGGCCTGATCGCGGTCGGGCTAGCGCTGCATGCCATCCTGCTATACACCTCGCTGTTTCAGCATGCGCTTAATCTCAGCTTCACCAACGCCCTCTCCACCATTTTATGGCTGACGGTACTGATATACTGGCTCACCAATTTCAGGCACCACCTGCATAGTCTGCAGGCCTTTGTACTGCCTCCAGCAGCGTTCTTCGTGCTACTGCAGAGGCTCATGCCCGAAACCCATGTAGTACCTTACGCAGAACAACCCCTGTTTGTCGCGCACATGATCATTGCCATGCTGGCGTACAGCCTGCTAACTTTTGCCGCCTTGCACGCACTGCTGATGACTGCGGCTGAACGCAAGCTGCACCAGAAATCCACCTGGATCAGCCTGCCGGACTTTCCACCATTGATGACCATGGAAACCCTGCTATTTCGCATCATCACCCTGGGCTTTATCCTGCTGACGCTGACACTTATCAGTGGCATGATGTTTTCAGAGCTATTGTTCGATCATCCGCTACGCATGACCCACAAGAATATATTCACCATATTGTCATGGCTGATCTTCGGTGGCTTGCTGTTAGGCCGCCGCATCTATGGCTGGCGAGGCCGCACTGCTATCCGCTGGACCTTGACTGGATTTGTGGTGCTACTGCTCGCTTATGCCGGCAGCAAGTTTGTACTGGAAGTCCTGCTGCACCGCTAGATCAAAATGATAGCGGGGAACCCATATTCTCCCGCCACACCACTTACCTCAAACTCACCACAGGCCAGCCTGCAGCCTCAGCGTAAGCTTTCAACTTTTCATCCGGATCCACTGCGACAGCCTTGCCGACCAGTTTCATCAATGGCAAATCATTGTGTGAATCGCTATAAAACCAAGTGGTTTCAAAACTCTGCAGAGTTTGATCTCGCTCAGCCAGCCATTCATTCAGGCGCGTAATTTTTCCAGTCTGAAAACTGGGAGTACCTGTTACCTTGCCAGTAAATTCACCATTGATCTCCTCAGGCGTGGTACCGATCAGATTGTCTATACCAAATTCCTTGGCAATCGGCCCAGTCACAAAACTGTTGGTGGCTGTGATAATCATCAACAGATCGCCGTTTGTCCTGTGTTTTTCTACCAACGCACGTGCTTGATCTGTAATCATGGGGCGGATGATCTGTGTCATGTATTCACGGTGCAAGGCATCCAGCTCGCTGCGCTTGTGCTCGCTCAAGGGTTTGAGCTGAAAATCCAGGAAAGCGTAGATATCCAGATTGCCAGCCTTGTAATCTTCATAAAACCGAAGATTCTTGGCCAGATGCTCTTCCGCGTTAAGCAGTCCTTTCTTGATAAGGAACTGTCCCCACTGAAAATCACTGTCTCCAGCCAGGAGGGTGTTGTCGAGATCAAACAGAGCGAGTTGCAAATTGTTTCTCCATCCACTGCAAAAATTGCTAGAGTTTAGCTTATGAACCCGAAGTTCGCGATGCTGAGTGTGTGTGACCGACCGATACCGATACGGGCATACCGTACATGAATCTGCCGGATTACCTGATTCCGACGGCCTGGCAATGGGCAGCCAATAGCCTGGCCATACTGTTGCTGGTCTATTCCATCATCAAGGCTCCGTGGAAGCATCTATCCCCTTCTGCACTGCAGCATGTATTTCTGGGCTCCATCGTCACCTTACTCATACTCTGGACCATCAAGGCAGGCATCAGGCCCGGCCTCAATATCCACTTACTTGGCGCTACCGTGCTTTGCCTGATGTTCCGCTGGCAGCTGGCCCTGATCGCCATGGCCACCATACTCCTGGGCCACGCCGCATTTAACATGACAGGCTGGCATGCACTCGGGATCAACTTTCTCATTATGGCGGCTATCCCAGTGGCGTTCAGTTATAACCTTTTCCGCCTGGTAGATAGCAAGCTCCCCAATCACCTGGTGATTTACATCTTTGTCTGCGGTTTTCTCTGCGCAGGCCTCACCATCAACATGTGCGGCCTGAGTGCGGTACTTGCACTAATTGGCATGGAGGCTTATCCAGGTGAATATTTACGGGATCACTATCTGCCGTATTACATTCTGATCGGTTGGTCAGAAGCTCTGTTGACGGGCATGGCCGTCACCTTGATGACGGCATTCAGGCCACACTGGCTGATGACGTTTAACGACACGCGTTATCTCAAAACCAAGTAATAGCTCATTTATATCAACGCTGTCGGCCTAGCGGCAGCACCAGTAGCACGCCCAGCACAATGATCGCCAGTGCCACATATTCAGCACGGCCTATCACTTCATTGGCAAGCAGTGCACCCAACATCATTGCTACCACTGGATTGACAAAGGCATAACTGGTCGCCAACGCAGGGCGAACCGTCTTGAACAGATACAAATATGCGCTATAGGCAACGAGTGAGCCAAAAACAACCAAGTATATCAATGCATAAAAAGAGGTTTGCGTCACCTGCTGCGGCCATTGCTCACCACTGAACAGGCTCATGAACAGCAAAACCAGGCCACCACACAGCATTTGTGAAGCGCTGGCCATCATCCCCTTTGGCATGGACAGATGCTTGCCCCAAATTGAGCCAAAAGCCCAGCTTGCGGCTGCCAGCAGCAAGACTATGGCACCTACAGGGCTGGCCTGCATTTCCGTACCCAGATTGAGCACCACCACGCCAATAGTCCCTATCATCACACCTAGCCACTCTCGACGGCTAGGCGGATGTTTCCACATACTGGCAAACACAGCCGCCCATAAAGGCATCGTAGCCACCGCCAATGCGGCTACACCGGATGAAACCGTCTGCTCGGCATACGCCACACCCCCGTTGCCACCAGCCAACAACAAGGTCCCTACTAAAAAAGCGCCGAACCATTCACTGCCTACCGGCGCTTTATATCCTTTGAACCATAACACCAGGTAAAGCAAGCCACCCGCTACCAGGAAGCGTATCGCTGCCATGAGAAAAGGCGGAAAGCTCTCAATGGCAAAACGCATGGCCAGATAAGTGGAACCCCAAATAAAATAGAGCGCCAATAAAGCCAGCAGGATAAGGAGATGGTGACGAGATAAACGCATGATCTAGCCTTTATTGATTAAGCCCAGCCACAAACAAAAAAGGCGCCTGCATCAGGCGCCTTGATACATCACCCTACGTCCTAAAGATGAAAGTCACCCGCCGCTTCCGGCTGATAACTGATCTCGAGAATTTTGTACTGGCGCACACCACCCGGCATGGCCCAGTCGACCAGATCCCCGACACGATAGCCAAGAATGGCCGTGCCCAGTGGAGCAACGACGGAAATACGATTCTCCGAGGCATTGGCATCAACCGGGAATACCAAGGTGCACACCATTTCATGCCCACTGGACTCATCGCGCAACAAGACGCGGGAGTTCATCGTTACCACATCTGCAGCCACCTTCTCGGAAGCGACTTCCTCACTACGCGCGAGCTCTTCTTCCAACTTGGACAGATTGCCATCCTCGCGAAAACCGTTCTTGCGCAGCTGCTCTATCATGGCAAACAGTCGGTTCATGTCAAAACTCGTGACCTGTATAGCGCCTTGCAACATGGAAAAACTCCTTTTCATTTAACTTTAAATACACCTAGCCCCGCACAGGGCGTGACTAAGTGCAAAACATTCAGATGTGTAGTCAATCTTGACCAATGCCGACCAGAAGTACAGCGGCCGCTGTTGATACTCTACCTAAAACCCTTGAACAGACCTGTGATCAGACTTGGGGATGTGCACGCTCCGCATTGGTGTACAGTTTATTCAAACCATTGAGGTAAGCCTTGGCCGAGGCAATCACGATATCCGTATCAGCCCCCTGGCCGTTGACAATACGGCCGCCTTTAGACAGGCGCACCGTCACCTCGCCCTGCGCATCTGTCCCACTGGTGATGTTGTTCACGGAGTAAAGCTGTAGTTCGGCACCGCTGGCAACTATCTTCTCAATAGCCTTGAACGCCGCATCAACTGGCCCTCCACCATCGGCTTCAGCACGACGTTCCAGCCCATTGTCCGTGACAGCTACAATGGCATGAGGCACCTCGCCAGTTTGCGATGCTACTTGCAGATAGGTCAGCTTGAAGCATTCTTCGCTAATCACATTGCCCCCCACCAGGGCCTGGATATCCTCATCAAATATCTCGGACTTCTTGTCAGCCAGCTCCTTGAAACGTGCAAATGCGGCATTGAGCGCATCCTCACCCTCCAGCGTAATGCCGAGTTCGGTCAAGCGGGTGCGGAAAGCATTGCGGCCAGACAATTTGCCCAGGGTTAACTTGTTCGCTCCCCAGCCCACATCTTCTGCGCGCATGATTTCATAGGTCTCACGATGCTTCAGTACGCCATCCTGGTGAATGCCAGACTCATGCGCAAAAGCATTGGCTCCCACCACCGCTTTGTTGGGCTGCACGGGATAACCCGTGATTGTGGAAACCAGTTTGGACGTGGTGACGATCTGGGTGGTATCTATGCTGGTCTCGAGTTGAAAAATATCACGGCGTGTCTTGACCGCCATCACAATTTCCTCAAGGCTGGCGTTACCTGCGCGCTCACCCAGTCCATTGATCGTACATTCCACTTGGCGTGCCCCTGCCAGTACCGCAGAGAGTGAATTGGCGACCGCCATGCCCAGGTCATTATGGCAGTGGGTTGACCAGATCACCTGGTCAGCATTCTTCACGCGGGCAATCAATTGCGCCATGCGCTCGCCCCACTGGGCTGGCACGGAATAACCAACAGTATCTGGTACGTTAATGGTCTTTGCACCGGCCTCAATCACCGCATCGAATACCTGTACCAGGAAGTCCATATCGGAACGCACAGCATCCTCAGCCGAAAACTCCACATCATCGGTATATTCACGCGCCCATTTTACCGCCTGGACAGCACGTTCCAGCACCTGTTCTGGGGTCATGCGTAACTTGTTCTGCATGTGGATAGGGCTGGTGGCGATAAAGGTATGGATACGACGTTTCTTTGCGGGGGCAATCGCCTCACCAGCACGGCGGATATCGTTCTCGTTGGCGCGTGCCAGCGAGCATACCGTGGATTCAGTGATGACTTCGGCAATCGCACGTATCGCATCAAAATCGCCAGGGCTGGCAGCAGCAAATCCTGCCTCAATGACATTCACACCCAGTTTTTCCAGCTGGCGTGCGATCCTCAGCTTCTCGTCCTTGGTCATTGCAGCACCGGGGCTTTGTTCACCATCACGCAATGTGGTATCGAAAATGATCAGCTGCTTGTTTGTCATGGCCTTTGTTCCATCAACTAATTTATGGGGTTTCGTAAGAATGAGTGTGCGTCATGGTAAAGATGACGGCTGTATAACTGGATGGGAAGTCTTCTAGCGCGGAATACACAGCAACAGACCAACCCCGGCCGGGCTGGCCGCGAGAACAGGAAAGTCAGTATTGTGTCTGGGGGATTGCATAGGGCTTTGAATATAATTCTTTTCCTCAAGCAAGGCAAGCCAAGCGACATCTCATCCGCTGATATCGGCAAGAACTGTCAGATTCCCTTGAATTCCCCCCCTGATTTCAGGCAGGATGATAAATATGATAATCCAACGCCTGAGTCGCCCAACATGACAAAAACAAACTGCGCATTGCACACTTTCTTTGTTCGCGGTTTGAGGAGCGCCTTCTTTCTCAGGGTATCAGCTGCTGATCTTCATATCACGCCATTGGCACTATTGGTGGTGATGATCCTGACCACCACCGCATCTATCATCATGGGGCGCATGGTGATTGCCGGACCTGCCGAGTTTTATCCCAAAGCCGTCTTGTGGGGCTGGCTGATCACTATCCTATTGCTGTGGCTTTGTTGGTACCTGACAGAACAGGCAAAACCGCATGGGCGGAATATACAAGCGGCAGCGCTGTTTGCACTGGGGGTGGGACTAGGATTCACACTGGATGTCATCAGCACATTAGCTTATCTACTACTGATCCAGCCCCAGGGACTGGATGGTTCAAGCTGGCACTGGGCAGTCTATATCGGTATGTCAGCCTGGGGGGCCTTGGCTTACTGGCTATTGCTGACGCGGGTTACCCAGTCACAGGGGCGCCTGATCATTCTTGCCGGTGTATTTGCCCTCGGCACACCATTGCTCATCCATTTTGCACAAGCGCCCATGTTCTGGTTACCGGAGCAAGCTGAATCAGGCGAAGCGGAAAACAGCCTACAACTAACGCAGGAGAAGCTGGAAACTCAATTTCAGCTGGCAACCAAGCAACGTGCTGCACTCAAGCCAGAGCGGCCCGGCATCACCGATATATTCAGCATTACCTATGCGCCGTATGGAGAGGAGACTGTATTTTTGCGCGAAAGCAGCATGGTCAATGCGGTGATTGAAGAGCAATTTGATGCAGCAGGCCACATGCAGGAGCTGGTCAATCACCCCGCTACGCTGGAAAACCTGCCATGGGCCAGCCTGGAAAACCTGGAACGTGCGATTAACCGCGCGGCTGACCTCATGGACAGGGAGCACGATGTCCTGTTCATCTACCTGACCTCGCACGGAGCCAAGGATGGCGAGCTTAGCGCCTCGCTATGGCCGCTGGAAACCGATCCATTAACGCCTCAAACACTCAATCTCTGGCTGGATAAAGCGGGCATCAAGCATCGTATCATCGCGGTATCTGCCTGCTTTTCCGGTAGCTGGATCGCGCCCTTGAAAACGCCCAATACGCTGATCATGACCGCGGCAGATAGCACGCATACCTCTTTTGGTTGTGGCAGTCGTTCTGAGCTGACCTTTTTTGGCCGTGCCGTCTTTGATGAAGCCCTGCGCAATACGCGCTCTTTTGAAGAAGCCTTCAAGCAGGCAGTGCCGGAAATTCAAAGGCGGGAACAGGCAGCGGGCAAAAATGATGGATTTTCCAACCCGCAGATATATATTGGAGACAATATAAGACCGCTGCTCCAGGAGCTGGCGCAGGATCATTAGTCGCTCCTGCACCGGACTTCATCCTCCTCCTGGATTATTCGACAGGCTTGTCGATACTACTTTCGGCTTGCTTGTCACCCACGGATACCCTGGGCTTGCGTTTCTGCCACAGCCAGAGGAAATAACCCGATATGCCATATAACAGCGACACCGCAAACAGCACTTCAGGGGGGCTATAGGACACCAGTACGAAAGCCAGCACAATCAACAAAATGACGACAAAAGGCACACTGCGGCGCAGGTTGATATCTTTTCCGCTGTAATAGCGCAGATCGCTGACCATGGACAAGCCTGCAAACAGGGTAATGGTCCATGCCACCCACTGCATCTTGACCCAGCCAAAAAACTCCTCTGTACCACTTACACTGTTTTCATGGGCAACCCACACCAGCCCGGCCAGCAATGCGGCGGCAGCTGGACTTGGCAAGCCCTGGAAATAACGCTTGTCGCTCTCATCCAACTTGGTATTAAACCGTGCCAAGCGCAAGGCGGCACATGCACAATAGATAAACGCCGCAATCCAGCCCAGCTTGCCCAGAGGTTTGAGCGCCCATACATACAGCACCAAGGCAGGCGCAACGCCAAAGGACACCATGTCTGACAAGCTATCGTACTCCGCACCAAACGCACTCTGCGTGTTGGTCATGCGGGCAACCCGGCCATCCAGCCCATCCATGACCATGGCAATAAAAATAGCCACGGCGGAATACTCGAATTTCCCGTTCATGGCCTGCACAATCGCATAAAATCCTGCAAACAATGCAGCCGTGGTAAACAGGTTGGGGAGCAGGTAGATACTGCGTTCACGCAAACCTGGCTCTATGAGCGAACCAGAACGACGCGGACGAAGAGGGGATTCAGCCATACCGGAATTTCCTTGATTGTCATGATGGCGCAGCTTATCTGCGCGCAATTCCAGACAGTATAACAAAGCGCATGGCCTACACTCCATGTCCATCTTCAAGTCCAGTCCGTGATAGTATCGCGGCTTGAAATTTGGCAAAAAGCCTTTGAACAGGCTCCAGGAATCATGGAATTTACCCTAATCAATGAAGATGGTGCTGCTAGGCGCGGCACTGTTAGCCTCGCACATGGCGAGGTACAGACCCCAGCCTTCATGCCTGTAGGCACCTATGGCTCCGTCAAGTCACTCTCCCCCGTCGAGGTGCGTGAGATCGGCGCCCATATCCTGCTGGGCAATACTTTCCACCTCTGGTTGCGACCGGGCCTGGATGTCGTGGCCGCCCACGGTGGCCTGCACAAATTCATGGGATGGGACGGCCCTATACTTACGGATTCCGGTGGCTTCCAGGTCTGGAGCCTGGGCGATCTGCGCAAGATTACCGAGGAAGGCGTACGTTTCCGCTCCCCGATCAATGGTGACAGCTGCTTCCTCACACCCGAAGAGTCGATGCGCATACAGAAAGTGCTGAATTCCGACATAGTCATGATTTTTGATGAGTGCACGCCTTATCCGGCCACTCATATCGAAGCCCGCGACTCCATGCGCCTCAGCTTGCGCTGGGCTGCACGCAGCAAGTCCGCGCATGAAGGCAATTCCAATGCCCTGTTTGGCATTATTCAGGGCGGCATGTATGAAGACCTGCGTGATGAATCACTGGACGGACTCACCGATATCGACTTTGATGGCTACGCCATCGGCGGCCTATCCGTGGGTGAACCCAAGGAAGACATGCTGCGCATCTTGGCCCACACTGCTCCCAAAATGCCAAGCAACAAGCCACGCTACCTCATGGGCGTTGGTACCCCGGAAGATCTGGTTGCTGCAGTATCCCATGGCGTGGATATGTTCGACTGTGTGATGCCTACCCGTAACGCACGCAATGGCTGGCTGTTCACCCGCAATGGTGATATCAAGCTGAAGAATGCCCGCCATCGCCAGGACACAAGGCCGATCGATGAAGACTGCACTTGCTACGCTTGCAGCAACTTCAGCCGTGCCTACCTGCACCACTTGCACCGGACAGGCGAAATATTGGGCGCACGCCTCAACACCATCCACAACCTGCATTACTACCAGGAACTGATGGCTGGAATGCGGCTCGCGATTGAACAAGGCCAGTTTGCGGCGTTCGTCAACACCTTCAAGCAAAATCGGCAAAACATCCTGAAAGAAGCATAAATCACACTATGTTAGAATTTTGGGCTAATATTTTGCGCTTTAAGTAATTCACTTTATAAGTAAAGAAAGGTTTACCTGTGTTTATCAGTTCCGCTATCGCTGCAGAAGCAGCACAGTCTGCTCCAGACTGGACCAGCTTCATTCCTCTGGTTGTGATCTTCGTATTGTTCTGGTTCATGCTGATACGCCCTCAAATGAAACAGGCCAAAGAGCAACGCAAACTGATAGAAGCGCTGCAAAAAGGCGATGAAGTCACCACGACTTCCGGCATCGTCGGCAGAATCACCAAGGTAGGCGAAGGCTATGTCAGCCTGGAAATTGCCGCTGAGACCGTGATTACAGTCCAGAAGCACACCGTACAGACCTTGCTGCCCAAGGGCACGATCAAGGCGTTGTAACAGTCCACTGCTACTCTTGAAAATCCGATCTTTAAAAACATCGAAACACTGAAATGCGAGCTGCTTCATGAACCGCTACCCTTTATGGAAATACCTGCTAGTGCTGGTCGTCGTTGTGTTGGGGCTGCTCTACGCAGCGCCTAACCTGTTTGGCGAATCCCCCGCTGTCCAGATCACTGCAGCCAAGACCAATGCCAAAGTAGACTCCGCGTTGCTTTCCAACACGGAAAACATCCTCAACCAGGAAAAAATCCAGTTTGAGGCACTGTTTCTCGATACCAATGGCGTCAAGGTGCGGTTTGCGAATACAGATACCCAGCTGAAAGCCAAAGATGTCCTGCAAAGCCGCCTTGGTAAGGAATACGTGATTGCGCTTAACCTGCTTTCCCGCTCCCCGGAATGGCTGCGTAGCATTGGTGCACGCCCCATGTACCTGGGCCTGGACTTGCGCGGTGGCGTGCATTTCCTGCTGCAGGTAGACATGAAGGCAGCACTGGATCAAGCCGCTGAACGTTATGTGGGAGACTTCCGTAGCGCCTTGCGCAATGCTCGCTTAACCTATCTTGGTGTTTCGCGCGAAGGCCAGTCCGTCAAGATTCGCTTCAAGGAAAGCGCTGACCTGTCTAAGGCAGAGAAAGCCCTGTCCAAAGAGTACCCTGACCTGACCTTCAGCTCTGAAGATCATGGCGATGAAAAATTCCTGAAGGCCGTACTGAGCCAACCCGCACAGAAACGCATCCAGGAGTTTGCGCTTAAACAAAACATCCAGACCCTGCATAACCGGATCAACGAACTAGGCGTAGCCGAACCGGTGATTCAGCAGCAAGGCCTGGATCGCGTCGTTGTTCAACTGCCAGGTGTGCAGGATACTGCCAAGGCCAAGGAAATCCTGGGCCGTACCGCCACCCTGGAAATCCGCATGGTGGATGAAGACAAGAGCAATGCGCTGACCCTGGAAAGTGCTTCCAAGGGCCAGGTGCCTTTCGGTACTGACTTCTACACCGACCGTAACGGCCAGCCCATGCTGGTGAAGAAAAGCGTGATTCTGACCGGTGACTACATCACGGATGCAGGCCCGGGCATGGATCCACAAGGTGGTGGTGCCGTGGTACATGTCACCTTGGATGGCCGTGGTGCACGCCTGTTCAAACAGGCCACGCGTGAAAACGTCGGCAAGCGCATGGCGATTCTGCTGATCGAAAAAGGTCAGGCTGAAGTGATTACTGCCCCGGTGATCCGCGAGGAAATCGGTGGCGGCCGTGTACAAATATCGGGTATGGCCAACACGCAGGAAGCTACCGATATTTCTCTGCTGCTGCGCTCAGGCGCATTGGCAGCCCCGATGGAGATCATCGAAGAACGTACAGTGGGCCCAAGCATGGGTGAAGCCAATATTGAACGTGGCATGCACTCTACCCTGTGGGGCTTTGTCGCAATTTCCATCTTCATGCTGATTTACTACATGCTGTTCGGCAGTGTATCGGTACTGGCATTGAGCATTAACCTGCTGTTGCTGGTGGCGCTATTGTCCTTGCTGCAAGCCACACTTACCTTGCCAGGCATTGCCGCGGTAGCCTTGACACTGGGGATGGCCATTGACTCCAACGTATTGATCAACGAACGTATTCGTGAAGAACTGCGTAACGGCAATACTCCGCAAGCCTCCATCCACGCCGGTTATGACCGTGCGTTCGACACCATCCTGGATGCCAACGTCACCACCATGATTGCCGGTGTGGCCTTGTTCATGTTTGGTACTGGCCCGATCAAGGGATTTGCCGTGGTACACGTATTGGGCATTCTGACCTCGATGTTTACCGCTGTGGTGGTTTCAAGATCTGTGGTTAACCTCATCTACGGCTACCGTCGCAAGATCACCAAGTTATCCATAGGCTAATAGCCACATTGAACATTGCTATCAACCCGGCATAAAAGACTAGAGTAAATATCATGGAATTTTTCAGAATCAAAAAAGATATACCGTTCATGAGCTATGGTCGCCTGACGACGACCATCTCGCTGGTGACTTTCCTGCTGTCGGTACTATTCCTGTTCACCAAAGGCTTGCATCTTGGCGTCGACTTCACTGGCGGCACCATGATGGAAGTGAACTATCCACAAGCGGCCAATCTGGAAAGCATCCGCAAATCCGTGGATGAGATTGGCCTCAAGGATGCCACGGTACAGAACTTCGGTACCAGCCAGGACGTATTGATCCGCCTGCCGATCAAGCCTGGCGTATCGATTGCTCAACTGTCCGACCAGGTTCTGGCAGCTCTGTCCAAGGCGGACCCTTCAGTCAAGCTGCACCGCGTGGAGTCTGTCGGTGCACAGGTTGGACAGGAATTGTATGACAAGGGTGCGCTGGCAATGCTGTTTGTCTGTGCGGGCATCATGGCCTATCTTGCCTTGCGCTTTGAATGGCGCTTTGCGGTGGCCGCCGTCATCGCCAATATGCACGACGTCGTGATCATCCTTGGCTTCTTTGCCTTCTTCCAGTGGGAGTTCAACCTGACGGTGCTCGCTGCGGTTCTGGCGGTACTGGGTTACTCAGTTAACGAATCTGTAGTCGTGTTTGACCGGGTACGTGAAAACTTCCGCAAGATGCGTAAGGCAAGTGTGCCTGAGGTAATCAACAATGCGATTACCCGCACCATGTCACGTACCATCATCACCCACTTCTCGACTGAACTCATGGTCTTGTCTATGCTGTTCTTCGGTGGTGAGGTGCTGCACAACTTCGCTCTGGCACTGACCATCGGCATCCTGTTCGGTATTTACTCTTCCGTCCTGGTTGCCAGCCCGATCGCCATGTATCTTGGTGTATCGCGTGAGAACCTGATTGGCGGCAGCACTGGCGAAAAGAAAGCCGAAACAGAAGCCCTGCCTTGACAAGGCAGGCGCTTCGCGCCGACACTATGGCTATCTCTTAACCGATAGCTACCGTTGGACATCCCTTTAATATGGCAGCTGGGCACCCTTGCCCTGCTGCTTTTTGTTTCTGCATTTTTCTCCATGGCCGAAACCAGTCTGATGATGCTCAATCGTCACCGACTGACCATATTGGCAAAAGAAGGCCTGCGTAGTGCGCGCCTGGCCTCCAGGCTCCTGCACGAACGCGAACAGTTCCTCGGTGCCATCCTGCTCGGCAACACCCTGTCCAATGCTGCTGCTGCCACCTTGGCGGCATTTATCAGCATCCGGCTTTTCAATCTCGGTGAGCTGCTGATGCCAGCTTCCACCCTCATCATTACCTTTGCCATTCTGGTTTTCAGCGAAATCACCCCGAAGGTAATAGCTGCCCGACATGCAGAACCCTTGGCCCTGGCTTTCAGCTATGTATTGCTGCCCCTGGTCAAAATCGGCTATCCGTTGATCTGGTTCGCCAATTTATGTGCCAACAGCCTGTTGCGCCTGCTGGGGATGAAAGTCGGTTTTACCGAAAGCAGCCACGCCGCCAGCATTGAGGAATTACGCAGTATCTTCAGTGAGTCCACCAGCCCTATCCCGCAAAAACACCGCGAGGTATTGCTCAATCTGCTGGATCTGGAACAAACGACGGTAGATGACATCATGACCGTCCAC
Organism: Methylobacillus gramineus; assembly: GCF_020532675.1. Taxonomy (GTDB): domain Bacteria; phylum Pseudomonadota; class Gammaproteobacteria; order Burkholderiales; family Methylophilaceae; genus Methylobacillus; species Methylobacillus gramineus. Next base: position 1,738,005 of record NZ_JAJAVE010000001.1, read on the forward strand.
ACCCAACTGGAAATTGTGGATTTTGATGCGCCGATGGAGGAGATTCTGCAGCAGATCACCACCAGCCACCACACGCGTCTACCAGTGCGTAAAGGGCCAACTGAAGAGATTATCGGCATGCTGCACATCCGCAAAACCATCAATGCATTACGCCAGCATGACCTGACCCAACGTATATTGGTGCAGAACATAGAGTCCCCTTACTTTATTCCTTCAGGCACCCCACTCTATACCCAGATGCAGGAATTCCAGCAGAACCAGCAGCGCATTGCTGTAGTAGTGGATGAGTATGGTGAACTCAAAGGCCTGGTGACACTCGAAGATATCATCAAGGCGATTATTGGTGACTTTGCCAGTGAATCGCTAGAAACCAAACAGGCCTATCGTAAGGAAAGTACCGGTAGCTGGCTGGTGGATGCCAGCAGCAGCCTGCGCGATATCAATAAAAAACTCGGCATCAGCCTACCAGTTGATGGCCCTCGCACCCTGAATGGCCTGATTATTGAACACTTTGAAGATATTCCAGAATCTGGCATCGGGCTGAAAATCGGAGACTTCAAACTGGAAATTATCAAGACGCAGGACAGAACAGTAAAAACTGTCAGAATTTATCCGTAATAGGATTAACAGACCAAAATATTGCTTAAATTTAGAGTAGAAGTAATAACCCTACTCATTTCAGACTTGAAAAATTCTGCATTCGGCTCAAAATAGACTACAAGATATGGCTAGCATCAAACATCAGGACAACATTGTTGAAAAGACCGGCGCAACGAAACCCAAAGCGCCTGCCATGTACAAGGTCATTCTGTTGAATGATGACTACACGCCTATGGAGTTCGTCGTGGATGTCATGCAACGCTTTTTTCAGAAGAATCGTGAACAAGCAACACATATCATGCTCCAAGTACATACCGAAGGGGCTGGCGTATGCGGTGTATATCCGCACGGCATCGCTGAAACCAAGGTGAACCAAGTCGTTAGTTATGCCCGTGAGCACCAGCATCCGCTGCAATGCACGATGGAAGAAGCCTGAAGAAAGCTGAGGAAGCTTAAATGATTGCGCAAGAACTCGAAGTATCCCTACATATGGCGTTCATGGATGCCAGACAAAAGCGGCACGAGCTTATCACCGTGGAGCACCTGCTGCTTGCCATGATAGATAACCCGACCGCGGCCGATGTGCTGCGTTCATGCGGTGCCAATCTCGACAATCTACGTAGCGAACTCAATAACTATATTGAAGAGCACACGCCTACTGTTGAAGGTAGCGAAGAGGTTGATACGCAGCCTACGCTTGGTTTCCAGCGCGTCATTCAGCGTGCCATCCTGCATGTCCAGTCCTCTGGCAAGAAAGAGGTAACCGGAGCAAATGTGCTGGTTGCCATCTATGGCGAAAAAGATTCACATGCGGTCTTCTTCCTACATCAGCAAGGCATTACCCGTCTTGATGTGGTGAATTTCATTTCCCACGGAGTGGCCAAGGTAGCAGACGGCACTGCCAAGCGCAGTGAGTCTGAGCAGGAGGTTGAAACTGAAGCTTCTCCGGCTAGTGCTCTGGAAAGCTATACGCTCAACCTTAACCAGCAAGTACTGGCTGGCAAGATAGACCCACTGATCGGGCGCGCTCAAGAGCTGGAACGCGTGGTGCAAACGCTATGCCGTCGCCGCAAGAACAACCCCTTGCTGGTTGGTGAGGCAGGTGTAGGTAAAACCGCGATTGCTGAAGGACTGGCGCGTCGCATCGTTGAAGGTAATGTACCCGAGGTGCTGGAAAATGCAGTGATCTACTCACTCGACATGGGAGCATTACTTGCAGGCACCAAGTATCGCGGTGATTTTGAGCAACGCCTCAAAGCCATCATGAAAAAATTGGCGGAACAGCCTGATGCCATCCTGTTTATAGACGAAATCCATACCCTGATTGGTGCGGGAGCAGCCAGTGGTGGCACGCTTGATGCGTCCAACCTGTTGAAGCCAGCGCTTTCCAATGGCTCGCTGAAATGCATAGGGGCTACTACCTATCAGGAATTCCGTGGCATTTTCGAGAAGGATCATGCGCTGTCACGCCGCTTCCAGAAAGTCGATGTGGCTGAGCCTAGCATTTCCGAAACCGTGGAAATACTCAAAGGCCTCAAGTCCAGATTCGAGAAGCATCACAGTGTCAAATACACCGCGTCTGCCCTGAATACGGCAGCTGAACTTTCAGCACGCTACATCAATGACCGTCATCTGCCGGACAAGGCGATTGATGTGATTGATGAAGCTGGTGCAGCACAACGCATATTGCCCAAGTCCAAGCAGAAAAAAGTCATCGGCAATAAGGAAATCGAAGACATTATCGCCAAGGTGGCCCGTATTCCACCCAAGAACATTTCCAGCGATGACAGGAATGCATTGAAGACCCTGGAACGAGACCTGAAAGCAACAGTATTTGGTCAGGACAAGTCGATTGAAGTGTTGGCCAGTGCCATCAAAATGGCACGCAGCGGCCTGGGTAGCAGCAACAAGCCGATTGGCTCATTCCTGTTCTCCGGCCCGACTGGTGTGGGCAAAACCGAGGTTGCTCGCCAGCTCGCCTATACCCTGGGTGTTGAGCTGATACGCTTTGATATGTCCGAGTACATGGAACGTCATGCCGTGTCACGCCTGATTGGTGCGCCTCCTGGCTATGTCGGCTTTGAACAGGGTGGTTTGCTGACCGAGGCAGTCACCAAGACACCTTATTGCGTCCTGCTACTGGACGAGATTGAAAAAGCCCATCCTGATATTTTCAACATCCTGTTGCAAGTGATGGATCACGGCACACTGACTGATAACAATGGTCGCAAGGCGGACTTCCGCAACGTGACCATTATCATGACGACCAATGCCGGTGCGGAAGCCATCAGCAAGACCAGCATCGGCTTCACGCTGGGCAGCAGCTCCGGTGATGAGATGGCCGATATCAAGCGCCTGTTCAGCCCTGAGTTCCGTAATCGCATTGATGCCATGGTCTCGTTCGCGCCGCTGTCCCAGGAAATTATCATGCGTGTCGTCGACAAGTTCCTCATGCAACTGGAAGATCAATTGCATGAGAAGAAAGTGGAAGCCACCTTCAGCGATGCGCTCAAGGCTTATCTGGGCAAGAAGGGATTCGACCCGCTCATGGGTGCCCGGCCGATGTCACGCTTGATTCAAGACACCATACGCCGTGCGCTGGCCGATGAATTACTGTTTGGCAAACTGTCCAATGGTGGACATGTACAGGTAGATATCGATCAGGACGACAATATCAAGCTCAGCTTCGACAAAGATGCCAAGCAGGATAAAACCTTACTGGAAGCTGATATCGCCAGCTAAAGGGTTTTAGCATAAAGAAAAAAGCCGCCAACATTACTACTGGCGGCTTTTTTATTGCATAGAATACTTAATCAACCCAAGTGGGATATTTCTGCATGATGGCATCAAACAATGGCAATGCAATTAAGCTCTCCAACCATGCCCTGACCTTCGGGTAAGCTGCACTGGCAAACCATGGCTCATCCACCATGGCGAACTGGCGGACGAAAGGAAAAATGGCAATATCCGCCATGCTGAGACCTTGCGCGAGTAGATATTGATGCTGCTGCAAGCGCATTTCTAACTGCCGCAAAAACACCTCGGCGTGTTCGCGATACACCGTTGGCGGATGATCAGGAAAACGAATAGCGTATTTATATTGATCCAGTGCCCGCTTGAAGTCCCCGTCATTCATCACAATGAGCATGGCAATTTCAGCTTCAGCGGCAACATCCCCAAGCCAATTGTCAGGGTCATGCCTGGATAATGCCCACCGCATGATGTCCAGACTTTGCTCTATCACGCACCCCTGCTCAAAAATCAAGACAGGGACCGTCCCTTTAGGTGACACCTGCAGCATGTGAGCGGGTTTGGCCTTTAGCGATACTTCGCGAATGTCCACCTTTATACCGGCATAATGCAGTGCCATGCGCGCTCGCATGGCATAGGGACAACGACGATAGGAATAAAGAACTGGCAATGCCATTCAGTGTTTAGCCCAATGTACGGCAGACTTCATCAATCAGCGCCGGGCCACGATACACAAGGCCACTATATAGCTGTACCAGACTAGCGCCCGCTGTCAGCTTATCAGCCGCATCATGGCCACTCAGTATGCCGCCCACCCCGATGATGGGCAAAGCACCAGCCAACTGACGGGCAAGTGCCTTGATGACTGCTGTGGATCGGTCTCGCACTGGTGCGCCAGAAAGACCACCCGCCTCCTCAGCATGAGGCATTCCCTGCACGGCATCACGCGCCAGGGTAGTGTTGGTGGCAATTACGCCATCAAACCGATATTCAATCAGCAGGCTGGCAATATCTGCAATCTGCGTCGCATCCAGATCAGGCGCAATCTTGAGCGCAATCGGCACATACTTGCCATGTTGATCTGCCAACACTTGTTGCTCGGCTTTCAATGCCTGCAACAAACCAGCCAACGCTTCTTTTTCCTGCAACTGGCGCAAATTCTTCGTATTCGGAGACGAGATGTTGACGGTAATGTAATGGGCATGCGCATAGACTTTGCGCATGCAGATCAAGTAATCATCCACCGCACGCTCATTCGGCGTATCAAAGTTCTTGCCGATATTGATCCCAAGCACGCCTTGGTACTTGGCTTGACGCACATTGTCCAGTAAAGCATCAACGCCGAGATTATTGAAGCCAAAACGGTTAATCACCCCCTCAGCATCAGGCAGGCGGAACATCCGCGGCTTGGGATTGCCAGGTTGCGGACGCGGCGTAATGGTGCCTATCTCAATAAAACCAAAACCCAGGGCCGCCAGGCCATCAATATAGGCCCCATTCTTATCCAGGCCGGCAGCCAAGCCAACCGGATTGGGGAAACGAATCCCCATGACCTCTCTGGGCTGGCATGGCGCAGGATTGGGATAAAGATTGAGCAGCCCTAATTTTTCGGCACGCCGCAGATTCTGTAGTGTGAAGTCGTGAGCATGTTCAGCGTCAAGCTTGAACAACCATGGTTTGGCAATGGAATAAAACATGAGATGAATTTTACCGTAAAACCTATGTTGTGCTGAGCCATTCTCACTATCCACACCATTCCGATAGAAAATGGCTGCATAAAAAAGGCCCCTTACGGAGCCCTTTTTATTCACAACATGGATACACTGTGAATCAGCAATCCAGAACAATCACTTGCTCAGACAGCCGCACCATACGTTCCACTGGGGTCACCCAGACAATACCATCGCCAATTTGGGCGGTATGTCCAACCTCAACCAGGATTTGCAGGATGCCTTCAACCAGCTCTTCGGGGGCCACAATCTCAACCCGCACTTTGGGGCTGTAATCCGTCAGCTCCTCCCGTATGCCGTGCGTAGGGCGCGCCACATGGTGTCCGCATCCATCTACCTTGCTCACGGTCATCCCGGGAAAGCCCTTGATATTACGTAAGGCTGAACGGATTTTTGGCAATCGTTGCGGCGGTACTACTGCTTTAATCTCTTTCATCTCATTTCCCTCAGGCTTCTATCCGTTTTTCTTCAAACTTGCGATACAAAGTAGGTACCACTACCAGCGTCAATAGCGTAGAGGTAATCAGCCCGCCAATCACCACAATCGCCAGCGGACGCTGAATTTCCGAACCTGGTCCAGTCGCAAACAGGAAAGGCACCAAGGCCAGCATCGCCACTGTGGCCGTCATCATGACGGGACGGAATCGTTGTGTACAACCCTTGATAATAGCTTCACTCTGGCTCAAGCCTTCATCCCGCAAACTGCGAATATACGAGACCAGTACCACCCCGTTCAGCACCGCAATCCCCCATAAGGCAATAAAGCCGACGGAAGCGGGTACCGAGAGGTATTCGCCTGTCAGGAAGAGCGCGATGATACCGCCGATGGAGGCGAATGGCAGCACCATGATAATCATGGTGGCGTAGCGCACGGAGTTAAACAGCAAGAACAACAGGAAGAAAATCGCTCCTATCGTGACCGGGATAATCACCATCAAATGTCCCATCGCCCGTTCCATGTTCTGGAACTGGCCACCAAACTCCAGGTAATAGCCTTCAGGCAGCTTTAACTGCTTGGTCAGCACTTGCTGTAACTCGGCGACAAAACCACCCAGATCTCTATCCTTGACGTTAATCCCCACCACCACCCGGCGCTTGGCCAGTTCACGACTGATCTGTGCAGGACCATCACGCACCTCGATCTTGGCAAGGTCTTCCAGCGCCACTCGCGAGCCATTGGGTGAAGTAATCAGGATATTCTTGATTGCTTCAATATTGTCGCGGAAGCTGGCCGGGAAACGCACTGCCGCACTGAATCGACGCTGCCCCTCATAAATTTCAGTGGCGATCTTGCCGCCTATCGCTGTTTCAATCACATCATGCACATCAGCGGCATTAATACCATGACGTGCAATCGCATGCCTGTCCACAGTGATATTGAGATATTGCTGGCCGGAGACCTTTTCTACCTTGATCTCTGTCGCCCCCGTCACACTACTTGCGATACGCGATATTTCATCGGCCTTGGCCTTTAGCAGATCCATATCTTCACCAAAGATCTTCACCGCCACATCCGCACGCACTCCGGTCAACAACTCATCTACACGGTCAGAAATCGGCTGGGCCATGACAATCTGCACACCTGGCAACGAGGACTCCAGCACAATACGCATTTTTTCTGCGATATCATCCTGCGTCCAGCCATCCGGCCATTCATCCCTAGGCTTGAGGCTGATGATAGGAGTGGACTCATTCTGGCTCTGCGGATCGGCAGGACTTTCGCCACGGCCAACGCCAGAAACAGCTGATTTCACACCCGGCACCTGCTCCATGATCAGTCGCATGGCGTCGTTTTCCATCTTGATCGACTCTTCCAGCGAAATATTTGGCACCCGGTTGATCCCTGGCACAATCGAGCCTTCCTTCATTTCCGGGATAAACGATGTTCCCAGAAATGGCACCAGCAATATCGTGCCGACAAAAACCAGCGTAGCCGTGATGATCGTAAGCTTGTCATGCTCCAGCGCCCAGTCCAGCATGCGCAGGTAAGGGCGCTTAATAGCCTGGATAAAACGGGTATCTTCCCCACTACCACCTTTGAGAATGTAAGAGCACAGCACGGGTGACAATGTCAGTGAAATAACCAGTGACACAAACAAGGCTATGGCGATCGTCAAGGCCAGCGGGGCAAACATCTTGCCCTCCATCCCCTGCAAGGTCATCAACGGCAGGAATACCAGGATGATAATGCCTACGCCGAACAGTACCGGCGTACCCACCTCGGTCGCCGCTTCCAGCACCACGCGTATCTTGCTCTCACCAGGTCGGTGTCCCAGATGGTGGAAGGCATTCTCCACCACTACCACCGAGCCATCGACCATCAGGCCAATCGCGATCGCCAAGCCACCCAAGGACATCAGGTTGGCGGAAATACCGTAATAGTTCATCGCCATGAAAGTAATCAATGGCGTCAGAATCAATGTGGTCACCACAATCAGGCTGGAGCGTACATCACCGAGGAACAGGAACAAGATGATGATCACGAGGATAATGCCCTCAATCAACACCTTGACCACCGTCTTCAGTGACGCATCCACCAGCTCACTTCTATCATAATAAGGCACGACCTGCAGACCACCAGGCAACATGCCTTGCTCGTTGATTTCCTTCACACGCGCCTTGACACGGCTCACCACCTCTTTGGCATTACCGCCACGCATCATGATGACGATACCGCCCACAGATTCGGTATAGCCATTCTTGACCACTGCACCGACCCGTACTTCGTAGCCTAATTGGACTTCTGCCACATCGCGCATATATACCGGAACGCCGCCTTGTTCCTTGAGCACGATATTGCGGATGTCTTCCAGATCCTGGATCAAGCCCACACCGCGGATCAAATACTGCTCGGCATAGCGCGGCAACACGCCACCACCACTATTCGCATTGTTACGCGCCAAGGCCAGATAGACATCATGCAACTTGAGGCCATAGTGATTCATGCGATCGGGGTTCACCAGCGCCTGATACTGCTTGACGTAACCGCCTTGGGAATTGATTTCAGCAATGCCAGGAATACCGCGCAGCAATGGGCGCACAATCCAGTCCTGGATGGAGCGACGCTCGGTCAACTCCTCCTGGGATAGCTCCTTGTTACCATCGCTGGGTTTTTCCAGGGTGAACTGATACACCTCGCCCAGGCCGGTGGCCACAGGGCCAAGAATCGGCGTCACACCTTCGGGCAGGCGCTCCATCACCTCCATCAAGCGCTCCATCACTAACTGACGGGCAAAGTAGACGTCGGTCTTGTCAGTAAACACCAAGGTAATCAGCGACAAGCCATTCCGATTCAGCGAACGCATTTCCTCCAGGCCCGGTAAACCGGTCATGGCAATTTCCAGCGGTACCGCAATAAAACGCTCAACCTCCTCAGGAGAGCGGCCAGTTGCCTGCGTCGCAATCAGCACCTGTACATTGGTCACATCAGGAAATGCGTCTACCGAAAGTTTCTTCACAGAAAACGCCCCAGCAGCCATCAGGGCCAGGGCCAGGACCACCACTATAAGACGCTGCTTGAGTGCAGCTCTAATCAGGGATTCAATCATCGTTATTCCAGTTCCTTGCGCTTGCGTTCGTTATTGACGTGGAAAGCGCCTTCGGCCACGATTTTCTCACCCTCATCCAGACCTGCAGTGACAGCTACCAACTCCTGGTACTCTGTCCCCAGTTCCACTTCACGCATACGGAATTTGTTGGGTGCAATCTCGACAAATACATGATTCTTGTCATTTTCACGTACCACCGCACGACGTGGAACCGCCATCTGGGAAATCGCCTTGGACTGCACCAGCATGGAAACCAGCATATCCGGCTTGATGGTATGGTCGGTATTCACCATATCGGTACGCACTGTCACCGTACGCGTTAGCGGGTTCACCACATCGCCTACAAAAATCAGCTTGCCGGTGAATTTTCGATTACTCAGTGCGGGGATTTCGATATCAACATCTTCGCCTTCCTGCACCAGTTCAGCCTGCTGCTCCGGCACCTCAGCCACCGCCCAGACGCGTGACAGGTCGGCCACAATAAACAGCTCCTCTGCCGGCTGCACTACCTGCCCCAGATTCACCTTGCGACTGATAATGGTGCCTGCAAGACGTGCGTAGACACTACTGTAGGAACGCATCTGGCCAGAATGGGCGATCTGCGCAATCGCCTGATCAGACATGCCCAGCACATGCAATTGCTCCTTGGCGGTATAGAGGTCAGCCTGCGCTGCACTCAACTCGGCTTCACGACGCTGCAACTCGGCTGCTCCAATAACATCAGCTTCCAGCAATTGGCGTGCGCGCTCAACCGCCTTGGTTTGTAGCGCAATCTGTTGCCATGCCTTGATATACAGCAACTGGTTCTGTGCAAGCTCGGTACTGTTCAAGGTCGCCAGCACTTGGCCCTGTTTGACATCCTGCCCCAGAATCACATCAATATCCGTAATCCGTCCGGTCACAGAGGCACCAATCCGGGCAACACGCTGCTCATCCACCTGTATGCTGCCAGGCACACGCAAGATCTCCCGAATATCGGCTTTGCCTACCGTTGCCAGCTTGACCTGGTCTTGCAGCAATTTGGAAAGCTCGACCACATTGGGATCATTCGGCTGCTTTTCAGCTTCATCGGTATTTTCAGTCGCAGGCTTGCAGGCAGAAAGCAATAACACCAACATCAAACTCGATAACACGGACTTGACTGGGAATGTGGCAGGGGATTGTTTAATCAAAGAATTCAGAAACATTACGGCTTAACCTCCAAAAGTTCAGTACCGAGCAGGCGCTCAATTTCCAGCATACTGCTGACATAATCGAAGCGGGCAGCAAGATAATCCTTGCGCACCGCGCGGAAAGTCCGCTGTGCATCCATGTATTCAAGAATGCCTCGTTCGCCAAAACGGTAAGCAGCTTCCGCCACCTTCAATACTGACTCGGCCTGACTGAGCAGGCCATTTTCAAATGCGGATACTTGCTGCTGGGCAATCAGGTAGCGCTGATAAGCGGCTTCCATATCACGGCGCAAGGCCAGTTCACGGTCACTCAATATCGCCTGGTTCTGTCTGACATCAGCTGCGGCTGCGGCAATAGGGCCCTTGCGCTGATCCCACAATGGCAATGGAATGGCCACGCCAAAACGCATCTGCGTCAAATCGGGATCTTGCTCTATGCTGGCCTTCAGGGTAAGGCCTGGCGTGCGCAAGCGCTCTTCGAGCTTTAGCCTGGCATCGGCGGTTTCCCTGGCTGCACGTGCCTGAGATAATTGAGGGCTTTGTAACACTTGCTCACGCAAGCTATCCAGGGATGGCAGACTATATGCCAGCGGCAACTCGCCTGCCAGATCATATTCAACCGGAATGCTCGATCCCACCAGCCCACGCAAATAGGCTTTACCCTCGGACACACGTACCAATGCAGCCTGATAATCGCGCTCTGCAGCCAAGGCCTCGGTATCTGCCTTGATCAGCTCATATCTGGGCGCTTCACCCACATCTACCCGTAATTTCACGCGCTCGCGAATTTGCTGCAGCAAGTTACGGTCGCCCTCTACCAGCTTGAGTACCGCCTGGCGCTGCAAAACATCGTAAAACGCATTCTTGACACGTGTTCTGAGTTCAATCTGAATCAAGGCGGTTGTGGTATCCGCCACTTTGCTACCAGACTCCGCAACTGCCAGCCTGGCATTGCGCACACCTGGAAACTCCAAAGGCTGGGAAAGTCCCAGGTTCCAGTTACGATCTCCCCCTTGACCACCTGGTGTCCGATAGCGACTAGGCCCCATGACCGCTTCGACCTGAGGATTGCTATAAGTTCCTGCAGTCGTGATTGCCGCTTCAGCAGCATCTTTCTGCGCAGCAGCGATACCCACCGCCGGGTTGTATTGCAAGGCACCATCTATAATGTCAGGCAGCGTATACGCTGCCAAGGCCGGCTCTATGCAGCAAAAAGTCAGCACCGCAGGCAAGAGTTTTTTTGCCACTGTACGAAGTACAGCACTTCCTGCCCGCAATGCACCACTTTTGTGCGCATGTACATCTGTTTTTATCTTCATGTCACTCTAACTGATTGATTGAATGCAATCCTGCGGGCCACTGGCGCTAGTTGATGGCACCAGTGATAGCAGGCACTACGATCTGGATAAAGGCCACGGTCAGGCAGCAGACTATGCCATTGATATGGCGACCAGGCTACAAGTAGCAAGGGTCGGGCCAAACGTGAGAAATACCCAGAAGACAACGCCCACAAACTTCTAGACACAGGCGCACACCAGGGCCAATCACATGGCATAGCGGCACACATGGCCTGATAATAGTTTACGGACGCAATTAGGCTATAGGAGGGCGGGTGATCAGGAACAGATTGGGTTGGCGGTAAGTAGGCGCCAGGATGGCAACTTTGAGATCAAAAAAGAACTCAGGACGGACCAGCGGCAAATGGAACACCAGGATAGGTTCACTCGCATCTCGATCATTATCCATCTCGAAATGCTGGCTATGGGAGACGGCAGGACCATCGAACTCCATTGCATATGCCTGCTCTGCTTGTTGCGCAAACAAACACATACAGACAACCATACTGAGTAAGGCGAATAGCCGCTTGGCAAAAGACATGAGCCCATTATAGCCACAAAGCTGACTGCTGAGCAAAACTAAACGCGCCGCCAGGTCGTCCCTTGAGGCGTGTCTTCCAGCACCACGCCTTGCTCTGACAGTGATTGACGGATGCAATCCGCCTCGGAAAAATTCCTGGATTTTTTGGCGGCTAGTCGCTGGTGAATCAATTGCTCAATCGCGTCCACCGACAAGCCAGCAGAGACATCGCCCTGAAGAAACTCCTCAGAATCCCGCTGCAGCAAGCCAAGCTGGGCAGCCAGGGTCTTGAGTATGGAGGCTTGCTCCAGCGAACGGCTACGGTTTACTTCATTGGCCAGCTCAAACAATACGGCAAACGCCTCGGAGGTGTTGAAGTCATCATCCATGGCCACTTTAAAGCGCGCCGCAGCAGATTGCGTCCAATCGATGGCGGATGGTTGCACGGGTAATCCGCGCAAGGCAGTATATAAGCGGGTTAACGCCTGCTTGGCATCATCCAGGTGATGATCAGAGTAATTCAAGGGGCTACGGTAATGCGCACGCAGGATAAAGAAGCGCACCACTTCGGCATCATATTGATCCAGCACCTGGCGTATGGTGAAGAAGTTGCCGAGAGACTTGGACATCTTCTCATCATCGACGCGAATGAAACCGTTGTGCATCCAGTAGTTCACGAACGTACAGTCATGCGCGCCCTCGCTCTGGGCAATTTCATTCTCATGATGTGGGAATTGCAGATCCTGGCCACCGCCGTGGATATCAAAATGCTGGCCAAGATGCTGCTCGCCCATCGCGGAACATTCAATATGCCAGCCTGGACGACCCTGGCCCCAGGGAGAATCCCAGCTTGGCTCATGAGGCTTGGCAGCTTTCCACAGCACAAAGTCCATGGGATCACGCTTGTGCACATCAACATCCACCCGCTCACCCACACGCAGATCCTCCAGCGACTTGCCAGAAAGCTTGCCATATCCGGCAAAACTGGACACTGAATAATAGACGTCGCCATTATCTGCCGCATAGGCGTGCTCTTTGCCAATCAAGGTGACAATCATATTGATCATCGCATCAATATAGGCTGTCGCCCGTGGCTCAATATCTGGACGCAATACACCTAGACGCGCAGCATCCTCATCCATGGCAGTAATAAACCGATTGGTCAGCGCAGTAATGGTTTCGCCATTCTCATTGGCACGGGCGATAATCTTGTCATCGATATCGGTGATATTACGCACATAGGTGACGTCAAAGCCTGAAGTACGCAACCAGCGATTGACCATATCGAACACCACCATCACCCGGGCATGGCCCAAATGGCAATAGTCGTATACGGTCATGCCACATACATACATGCTTACCTTGCCAGCAACGATAGGGACAAATTGCTGCTTCTCGCGAGCGATCGAGTTATAGATTTTCAGCATGTGAATGGTTGGAAGTTGATAAGAAATTAAGCGGAATGAATGTCATGTGATGCTATTGTGTAATGCAAGAGCCTTTTATATCAATAAAACCAGCGAATCACCATTGTGCTACTGGAGCTTGAATGAGCTTATTGATAAAATTGGCGCCTGAATAATTTGTCAAAAAGTATATCACAATGCCTGTACTCCGCGCTTTAAGCCATGGCCTGCTCATGCTGGCCTTATTCGTTGCCGCTAGCGCACGCGCAGATGAACTGAAGAACATTACCCTACTGGCCAATCAAGGGCAAAATGCACAGGCACTGGAGCGCATCAACACTTACCTAATCAGCAAGCCTAAAGATATCCAGGCCATCTTCCTGCGTGGCGTGCTGCTTGCTGAGACCGGCAAGCGGGATGAAGCAATCAAAACCTTTACCGAGCTAACGGAAAAAAATCCAACGCTGCCTGAACCATACAACAATCTGGCAGTACTTTATGCCGACCAGGGACAGTATGACAAAGCCCGCACCGCACTGGATGCTGCCATCAAAACCCATCCCAGCTATGCCACGGCCCATGAAAACCTGGGCGATATTTATGCACGCATGGCTTCAGACGCCTACGGCAAAGCCCTGCAACTGGACACCAGCAATACCAGGGCTAAAAGCAAGCTATCTCTGATCAAGGATTTATTCGCTTCGCCCACACCGCCGGTGCAAACCACGGCCAAAGTGGAGGTGCCAAAAGAAACGCAGATAGCGGCAATATCAGTACCGCCAGCACCCGCCAAGAGTGAACCCAAAGCTGAAGTCAAGCCAGCCAAGCCTGTACCTGAAGAGGTCAAAGCGCCTGCACCAGTCATCTCAAGCAACCAGCAAGCCGTCACGGATGCAGTGCAGCATTGGGCCCAGGCATGGTCTTCACAGAACGTGGATCAATACCTGGCAAGCTATGCGAGCAACTTCAAAACTCCCAATGGTGAAACCCGTAAAGCCTGGGAGAACATTCGGCGGGAGCGCCTCAGCAAGCCATCGAAAATTCAAGTCAGTCTGAACAGGCTTGAGGTCAGCTTTGAAAATGACCACAGCGCCAAGGTACGCTTTCAGCAATCCTACCGCTCAGGCAGCCTGTCTCAACGGACCTCCAAACTACTGGTGATGACGCAGCAACATGGCAAATGGCTGATCCAGCAAGAACTGACGGATCGATAAGCTCACCCTATGAAGAATCGTATCGTCAAACTCGTCATCGGCGCCCTGCTGCTCAGTGGCAACCTACTGCCATGGAATGCTACTGCAGATAAAAGCGGTGCCATGCCTACGACCGCTATCACGGCTTTTAGCAGTAACCAGGCCGAGCGCCTGTTGGTTCAGAGCCTGCTAGAGATCAACGATGGCAAGCTGCAACAAGCGCTAGATACAATAGACCAGCTATTGCAAGCAGTGCCAAACTTCCGCTTGGCACACTTGGTACGGGGCGACCTGCTGATGGCGTTTGCCCAGAAAAGCCCCAAAATGGATGCGACCAGCGACCCGACGCTCGGGGATTTCCGTGATGAGGCTAGGGTCCGTATTGAACGTCATCTCGCCAGCAACACGATCGCCAAAATCCCTGAACCCCTGTGGCAACTGGCGCCCGACCAACGTTATGCCATCGTCGTCGACACAACAAAATCACGACTATATGTGTATCAGAACCGTGACAACCAACTGCATTATCTGGTTGATTACTACATCACAATGGGCAAGAACGGTAGCGAGAAATTTACCGAGGGGGACAAGCGCACGCCACTTGGGCTGTATACCGCCGGACAGAAAATGTCGCGCAAACTTCCTGACTTTTATGGCGAAGCGGCCTATCCACTCAACTACCCCAATCCACTGGATCGCCAGCAAGGTAAAAAAGGGCACGGTATCTGGCTGCATGGCACGCCTAAAAATGTCTATAGTCGACCACCCAAGGCCAGCGACGGCTGTATCGTCATGACCAACCCCGACCTATTAGCACTGGCGCCAGTATTACAGAATGGCAATACCCCAGTGATTATTGCCAATGACCTGACCTGGATTACGCCAAACAAGGCATCTACAGCCAATATGCAGGCATTGAAACAGGCGATTGAAAGCTGGCGTCAAGATTGGGAATCACAAGATACAGAGCGCTATCTGAGCCACTACGACACTAATTTCTTTAGTGAAAATATCAATCTGCAACGCTGGAGCAGTGAAAAACGCCGCATCCAGTCCGCCAGTTCAAAAGTCAGCATCAGCCTATCCAACCTCAGCATGTTCCGCTATCCTAGTAGCCCTGCCACGATGGTTCAGGTGAATTTTAACCAGAATTATAAAAGCGATGTCCTCGAAAGCCGCATGCAAAAAAAGCAGTACTGGGTCTGGGACAAACAGCGCTGGAAAATTATGTATGAAGGCCCAGCATGATCACATGCCGGTTTTTTTGGAGGACTCCCCGATGCGCGCAATAAAAAGTATTGTTTTAGTACCGTTACTGTCTTTATCCTTGTTGTTTGGGATTGCTCAGGCCGCAGATAACACACCGCCCCAAATCGAGGTGCAGACTAACCAGGGCAGCTTCATTATTGAGCTGTATCCAGACAAGGCGCCGAAAACAGTCGCCAATTTTATCCAGTACGTCACCAGCGACTTTTATACAGGTACCACCTTTCATCGTACCCTTGATCGCTTCATGATCCAGGGTGGTGGCTTGACGGCTGAGATGCGGGAAAAATCGACCTTTTCTCCAATTGAAAACGAATCCAACAACGGCCTCAAGAATGAATATGGCTCAATCGCCATGGCACGTGCATTTTCGCCCCACTCAGCCACATCGCAATTTTTTATCAACCTGGCTGACAACAAGTTTCTTAACTTCCACAAACCGGAAGCGGCTTATATCGGGTATTGCGTATTTGGCAAAGTCATCAAGGGTATAGATATAGTGGAGCGTATCGGCAAGAGCCCGACCAAGGCCGTGGGCGCCCACCTGAACGTGCCGACCGAACCCGTCGTGATCGAGCGCGTAGCCTTACTTGACCAGCCCATCAATATTGCCGAGCGCCTGGACTACAAGAAAAACAAGATTGCGCAAACTGAGACACCCAAAACCAAAGGAAAGAAACCTTGATTAAATTACACACCAATTTCGGCGAAATCACCCTTGAACTGGATGCAGAAAAAGCCCCTATTACGGCGGCAAACTTCCTGCAATACGTCCAGGATGGCTTTTATGACAACACCATTTTCCACCGCGTCATTGACGGTTTCATGATTCAAGGTGGCGGCTTTACCAGTGATATGTCGCAAAAACCCACCAACCCAACCATCAAGAACGAAGCCAACAACGGCCTGCAGAACAAAAACTATACAGTTGCCATGGCACGTACGCCATCGCCTGACTCTGCAAGCAGCCAGTTCTTCATCAACGTGGCTGACAATGACTTCCTCAACTTTACTGCGCCTACTTCCCAAGGCTGGGGTTACGCAGTATTTGGCAAAGTGGTCGCGGGTACTGAAGTGATAGACCAGATCAAGAAAGTCAAAACTGGCAGCAAGAATGGTCACCAGGATGTACCGGTAGAGCCAGTTATCATCGAACGCGCTGAAGTCGTTTAAAGCTTGCTTATGAGGTCAGGTAAAGGAAATGCGCACGCACATTCGCTGTTCATTTCCGACCTGCACCTTTGCCGCTCCAGGCCCGTTATTACGGCGCAATTCCTGGCTTTTCTGCAATATCAGGCTTCTCAGGCAGAATCACTCTATATCCTAGGGGATTTTTTCGAATATTGGGCAGGTGATGATGATCTGGACCAGCACTTACCTATTATCGAAGCCTTACGCATTCTGGCCGACAACGGCACCTCTATCTTCTTCATGCATGGCAATCGCGACTTCCTGATTGGCGATCGCTTTGCGCAGGCCACGCGCATCACTCTACTGGCAGATCCGACCTTAATAGAGCTGTATGGCAGGCGCATACTACTCAGCCACGGCGATGCACTGTGTACCGATGATGTAGCCTATCAGGCCTTCCGTCAGCAGGTGCGCACCCCCGCCTGGCAACACGCATTTCTGCAACAACCTCTGGCATCCCGCAAAGCACAGATTGAAGCCTTGCGTAAACGCAGTGAACAGGAAAAGTCTGGCAAACAGGAAAGCATTATGGATGTGAATGAGGATGCCGTAGATACCCTCATCCGCCAGTTTCAGTATCCGCAGGTGTTGATCCATGGTCACACGCACAGGCCGGCATTGCATCAGCTGACCGTCGATGGGCACCAGGTGCAACGCTGGGTATTGGGTGATTGGTATGATCAGGGTAGTTGCTTGCGGGCCGATCATTCCGGCTTTACTAACCAGCCTTTATAAAGAAAACCTGAGTCAGTTGTTAGCTGACAGACAGCGCGTAACCCGGGATTTTCGACTCATCAACCTCATCAATCTGGTCTGGCTGCAAATACTGCTCTGCATATCGCAAATAGACTTTTTCACGAATAAACACATCAAACAGGTCTGGATCAATATGATGGTCCAGCTTCATATTCCCCAGTATTTGCAGAGCCTCAGATAAGCGCTTGGCTTTCTTGTAAGGCCGGTCACCAGACGTTAAGGCTTCAAAAATATCCGCAATACTCATCACTCGTGCCGGAATCGACATTTGCTCACGCGTCAGGCCACGCGGATACCCCTTGCCATCCATGCGCTCATGATGCCCTCCTGCATACTCCGGCACACGGCGCAGATCAGGCGGATAGGGCAAGGACTCCAGCATCTCTATCGTCACCACGATATGGTGATTGATGATGGATCGCTCTTCCTCAGTCAGCGTGCCTCGCTCTATGGTTAAGTTATAGATCTCTTCTTCAGTCAGAAACGGAACAGGCTGACCCAGCGCATCCTCAAGCACATATTGCCCAATGTGACGCACGCGCTGCTGATCCTCGACTGGCATCAACTCACTGCCTATATTCGCCTGCCGCAGAAAAATGCGGTCCAGCTCCAACTGCTGTAACCGTGCGGAAAACCCATGCTCCAGATCAGGCATAGCGGCATGACGACCTTGTTGCACACAGGCCAGCTTTTCTTTCAGGAATCCGCATTCAAGCTGTTTTTTCAATAACTGAAAGCGCTGGTCTATCAACTCGATACGGTCAAAAATGGTGGATAACTTGGTCGGCTTATCCATCACGGCTTCTGGCGTCGTCACCTTGCCACAGTCATGCAACCATGCCGCAATCCTTAGTTCATCCACTTCCTTGCTGCTCATGCTGAACCCACTGATGGGCCCCACACTGGTCCGGCTCGCGGCCTCAGCCAGCATCATTGTCAGCTCGGGCACGCGCCGGCAATGCCCGCCCGTATACGGAGATTTCGCATCAATCGCGCCAGCAATCAGTTGTATAAATGCCTCAAACAGGCTTTTCAGGCCAGTGATTAATTGCTGATTAGTCAAGGCAACCGCAGCCTGTGATGCCAGTGATTCCACCAGCCGCTGGCTGGCCAGGGAAAATGGCATGATGTCGCCGGTATCAGGATCCTGTGCATTGATCAATTGCAATATTCCGATGATTTCATTTTCATGATTCTTCATCGGCACTGTGAGGAACGAGCAAGAGCGATAGCCTGTGGCTTGATCAAATTCCCGCGTACCAGAAAAATCGAACCCATCCACCGCATAGGCATCGTCTATATTGACAGTACACCCGTTCAGACTGCTATAGGCGGCCACCATGTGGTGGTTAGGACTTCCATCATTCAGATAAAGTGGTAAGGAGGGAAAGGGGATATCAATGCCAGTCGTCCCGCCCATAGCAATATTGAGTGAGCGCGTACGCATGATTTCAAACCGCAGTTGCTGATCTTCAGTCACGGTATAGAGAGTGCCGCCATCGGCGTTGGTCATCTCCTTGGCACTGATCACTATCATTTCCAGCAAACGTTTGTGGTCATGCTCTGAAGAAAGCGCAATGCCGATCGCATGAAGCTGCTCTAGCTGCTGCAAAAGAACACTCTGGTCCGTCATGCGCTACTCCCCTTGAATCGGTAATGTCAGCCAACCCTAAGGGCTGAGGGAAAACTCCATCCTCACCCCAGCCAACTCAATAATATCGCCATGCCCCAATGCATGGGCCTGAACACCTACTGCATGACCATTTAACACCGGACGTCCTTCCCCTTCCACATGGGCAAGGAAATAGCCATGCGGGCGTCTGGTAATCACCGCTACCTGCACGCCGCTTTTCCCCAAGGTAGTCAAGCTCTTGTGTAACACCATCTGCTTCCCGGCGCTGGCCCCGCTCAATACCTGTATTTTGGCACTCTGTAATTGACTGACTGGCGCCAACAGGGGAACGGTATTGATGACTGCAGCTTGCCCAAGCTCATCGTCCAAAGAAGTCTCGCTCGGCTCAACCACCTGCTCTACTTGCGCCTCAGGAGCAGCATCCGCCATCGCTTGATTGATCAATGGCATGACCAGTATGGTTTGTTCAAAACCGCGACTGGCGGCAAGACCCTCTTCCCGATATTCAATCTGGTGCCGACCCAGACCTATCCTGTCACCATCCTGCAACCAGTGCTGCTTGACGGGCTGACCATTCACCAATGTCCCATTCGTGCTGCCCGCGTCCTCAATGTAGGACTGATCACCAGCCGTGACAACCACCGCATGCTCACCACTGATGGCAAGGTTTTCAAGGCGGATATCGTTATTGGGTCGCCGCCCTATCGTCAATCGCTCTTTATCCAGTGGAAACTCGGCCAGAAAATCACCTTCCAGTGTCAGTACAAGCTTTGCCATAAATACCCGATTCCTACCTGTTTAATCACTTGCACCCCATACTCCCATGACAGGCCATTTCAAAATGCGCGGCATAACACTTCACATGGCATGTGCATAAACCTTGAATTTGTTATTTTTTACTGACTGCTCAGAATATGACCAATCTTACCCAACATTACAAGCAATTACCGACAAAAAAATAGCCAGCTTGCGGCTGGCTATTTGTCATCTCCAATACTGGCGAACTATCTCCGGTTCCGCTGAAACTCATCAGGACGGGCTTCAGCAGCAATCTTGTCGAGCACACCGTTCACATATTTGTGGCCATCCGTGCCGCCATATAGCTTGGCCAGCTCTACACCCTCATTAATTGCCACGCGATAAGGAATGGTAACGTCATAGATCAGCTCATAAGCAGCAATACAGAGAATGGCATGTTCTATCGGGCTCAACTCAGATACCTGGCGATCCAGCGAGCCCACCAAACGAGCATCCAGCACGCTCATATTCGAGGCGACACCTTCCAGCAGCTGACGGAAATACTCATCATCCGCCTTGTCAAAATCGGGATCATCCGCCAGCTCACGCATGATGTCGCGCACTGCTTTCTGGTTCATCAGACCCAGGTAAATTCCCTTGAGCACCAACTCCCGTGATTTACGGCGACTGCGTGCAGCCTTGACAGGTTTGGGACGCGCAGCAGCGTCAGGCTGGTTATTATCAATATCGCTCATAGCTGCTTCAGTAAGTTGATCATCTCAACCACAACAGTTGCAGCTTCGGCGCCCTTCACTGCCATACGCTCTTCTGCCTGCTCATCAGTTTCTGTGGTGAGAATGGCATTGGCTACGGGGATACCCGTGTTCAATTGCACATCAGAAATGCCGCGGGCGGATTCATTGGAAACGACCTCAAAATGATAGGTCTCCCCACGGATGATCGCACCCAGCGCAATCAATCCGTCAAACTGCTCGCTATCGGCCATTTGCAGGAGAATGGCTGGCGTTTCAAGCGCACCTGGCACGGTTGCCAGGGTAATGTCATTATCGGCCACACCCAGCTTCACCAACTCTGCCACGCAGGCTTGCAACAGGCCTTCGCCAATATTGCTGTTAAAGCGTGACAATACAATGCCAATACGCAAATCCTTGCCGTTCAAATCTACTGCTATTTTCTTCATGATCTCGTTCCGTCAGGTACGCGGCCCATGCCGCGTCATTGAAAATGATTCAGGGGATGCCCTGATTAATCAAGATATTTTACCACGTAGCGACTTTATGCACGCGCTGAGATTTCAGCATGGCGAAAACAATCGATAGTGTGATCGTTGACCATACCGGTTGCCTGCATGAATGCATAACAAATCGTAGAACCAACGAATTTAAATCCCCGCTTGATCAAAGTCTTGGACATCTGATCTGACACCAGCGTTTTGGCTGGCACCTGGGAAACATCCGACCAGGCGTTGTGCACTGGCTCGCCGCCTACGAATTCCCACAGGTACTGATTTAGACTGCCATACTGCGCCTGGATTTCCAGCGCAATACGCGCATTGCCAATGGTAGAAGCCACCTTGAGCCGGTTGCGCACTATGCCTGCATCTGCCAACAGACTATCCACCTTGGCCTGATCGTAAGCGGCTACTTTAGCGATCTCAAAATCATCAAACACCTGACGATAGTGCGCGCGTTTTTTCAGGATAGTGCTCCAGCTCAGGCCTGCCTGGGCACCTTCCAGCGTGAGGAATTCAAACAAGGTACGGTCATCATGAACCGGCACACCCCACTCATGATCATGATAAACAATATCGAGTGGGGCCTTGGCCCATAGACAACGCGAACGAGCGGGATGGCTCACAACAAACACCTCTGGCCGATTTAATGGAACAGGATAACGGCTTTCTGCAAGGTATTCCATATGCCATAACTAATCGGAATGCCTACCGCTACCCATACCACCACCGTCAGAACGGTACTGCTTTTGTGCGTGCCCTGCTGGCTGGCTGCCGCCAGCGACTTCTCATGAGAGATTTTCTTTTCAGCCTCAAGCTCGGCTGGTGTCATGTAATGTTTTTCAGCCACTGGACGCACCAGTAAGTTGCACACCAGCCCAATCAACAAAAGCGCAGCCAGCACATACATGATCATGTTGTAGGCATGATCTGCAGGCACGCCATGATCCAACTGATAGTCGCGTAGGTAATTCACCGTGACTGGCCCAAGCACGCCTGCAGTTGCCCATGCTGTCAGCAAGCGGCCATGAATCGCGCCTACATGCTGAGTGCCAAAGATATCGGCAAGATAGGCAGGAATCGTCGAGAATCCACCGCCATACATGGTGAGGATAACGCAGAACAATCCTGCAAACAGCGCCACACTGCCGATATCTCCCGCCCAGGGTGACAGGATGTACAGCACAAAACCCAGCGCAAAAAATATGATATAGGTCAGCTTGCGCCCAAGAAAATCAGAGCATGACGCCCAGCCAATCCGTCCCAGGATATTGAAGAAGGACAACAAGCCGGCAAAACCCGCTCCAATGGCCGCCACCTGCAGTTTCTGGTCCAGGCTCAGCTCAGCCAGTTTCAGCGGCTCACCTATGAGCAATCCCCCAAACACCTCCTGCAACATCGGAGAAGCCATGCCAATCACGCCTATGCCCGCACTCACATTCAGGCACAGCACACTCCAGAGTAACCAGAACTGTGGCGTTTTATGCGCTTGATTCACATGCACATGGCGTGAGGTAATCATCGCTTTGCCATTATTCGCTGGCGGAGTCCAGCCTTCAGGTTTCCAGCCATTGGCGGGCACGCGATAGCCGAGCGAGCCTATCATCATGGCGACAAAATATAATACGCCCATGGTGGCAAAGGTTTCCCAGACACCAATCGATGTCGGTGTTGCGAAGTAATTCATCAGGGTATTGGCTAAGGGTGCGCCTATCATGGCACCACCACCGAACCCCATGATGGCCATACCGGTTGCCATCCCCCTGCGATCAGGGAACCACTTGATCAGGCTTGAAACTGGCGAAATGTATCCCAGCCCCAAACCAATCCCGCCAATCACACCCGAGCCTAACCACATTAACCAGAGCTGGTGTGTGTATACCCCAATCGCCGAGATTAGCAGGCCACCGCCCCAACACAGCGCGGCCACTGCCCCCGCCTTGCGTGGGCCTGCATGCTCCAGCCAATGCCCAAACACAGCAGCTGAGGAGCCAAGAAAAACAAAAAACAGAGTATACATCCAGCCCAGATCACTGACCTTCCAGTCGCAACTCGTTGTAATGGTGCGCATCCAGAAACTGATATCCTCGCCACACGCAAGCGGCTCCTTGATACCCAAGGCCTTGGACAGCGGCAACCAGAAGACACTGAAACCATACGCCATACCAATGGACAAATGCACCGCCAATGCAGCAGGCGGCACCAACCAGCGGTTATAGCCCGGCGCAGCAGTAATGCGCTCTTTGGAGAAAAAACCAGACATCAGACACCCCTTATTTAATCAATAATCAGCAAGCAATCACCGCCACTGCCAAGATCGAAACAATTTGTTACAAATACTCATATAAATTGGGAAAAACTGCAATGCCTGAGTCTATTTAATCTTGTTCATCAATCTGTCATATTAGCGTCATATATTGCTCGTCATTCAACCACTCAAGGAAACCTCCAAATGCCAGCCAATATACTGGTAGTAGAAGACGAACCAGCGATACAGGAATTGCTTGCCCTGAACCTGACCCAGGCCGGCCACAACCCAGTGCGCGCACTGAGTGTGGAGCAGGCACAGATGCTGATTCGCGAGACCCTGCCTGACCTTATCCTGCTCGACTGGATGCTGCCTGGCATGAGCGGTATTGAGTTTGCACGCAAGCTGAAAGGCGATGAGCTGACAAAGTCCATCCCCATCATCATGCTTACAGCACGTGGCGAAGAAGCAGACAAAGTACGTGGGCTGGAAGTGGGTGCGGATGATTACGTCACCAAACCCTTCAGCCCGCGTGAACTCAATGCCAGAATCAAGGCCGTATTACGCCGTCGTGCACCTCAAATGACAGATGACCCGATTGAAGCGGGCGGCCTCAGGCTGGATCCAATGACGCACCGGGTGTCAGGCAATGGAAAAACCCTGGAACTGGGTCCGACAGAATTCCGTTTGCTGCATTACTTAATGTCCAATCCGGAACGCGTGCATTCTCGCACTCAAGTGCTGGATCGCGTCTGGGGCGACCGCGTATTTGTCGAAGACCGTACCGTGGATGTGCACATCCGCCGCCTGCGACGCGCACTTACAGAGTCCGGGCATGAAGAATTTATCCAGACTGTGCGTGGTGTTGGCTACCGTTTCTCCGCTCAGTAGATCATAATAAGCGCCTGATTCTTACAAGAACAACTTCGTGCAAGATATTCGATGGAAAGCCCTGTGGCTCGGTTTGGCCACAGTATTCATTTGCCTGATCATCTGGGCAGCCACGGACGCCATGACTGCACTTGCGGTCTTTGCTGCGGCCATCCTGCTTTATCTGATCAGCCATTTGTTCTGGTTGCACAAGCTATTGCAGTGGTTCAAGAAGCCAGATCTCAACTCGATGCCCATAGGTGCAGGTATCTGGGAAGATGTGTTTGCCGCGATCTATTATGAAAAACGTCGCCATAGCAGGAGCCAGGCACAAATCAGCTCTGCGCTGGATCGTTTTCGCCACGCCGCCAGCGCCTTGCCAGATGGTGTGGTCTTGCTGAATGGCAACGACCAGATCGAATGGTGTAACCCCACGGCTGAACACCAGCTCGGCTTATCCATGAAGCAGGATGCCGGTCAGCCCATCAGTTATCTGGTCAGGCCGGTAGACTTTATCCAGTATCTTCATCGTCAGGATTATTCCGAACCCATCAAACTTAAATCATGGCGTAATGCAGGCGCCACGCTGGAAATACAGCTGGTACCCTTTGGCGCCAACCAGAAATTATTGCTATCGCGCGATATCAGCCAGGTGGAAAAGCTCGAAACCATGCGGCGAGATTTTATTGCCAACGTCTCCCATGAGATGCGTACCCCGCTTACGGTCGTCGGTGGCTTTATTGAAACATTGATGGATATGGAAGGTGCAGTGCCTGAAAGTACACGCAGTTACTTCAGCATGATGCAGGAACAAACCAACCGCATGCGGCGCCTGATTGAAGACCTGCTGACCTTATCCCAGCTGGAGAATAGTCCGGAAGCACCGCAGGAAAGTGAGATTGATCTCTCAGCCCTGCTTAACATGCTCCTGCATGAAGGCAATAGCCTGAGCCAGAACCAGCACCACATCACGCTGGACCCGGTCGAACCCGGCCTGTTTATCAAAGGCGCCCCGGAAGAGCTGCACAGTGCCCTCGGCAATCTGGTCAGCAATGCCGTACGCTATACACCCAAGGGTGAATCTATCTCGCTGAAGCTGCTGCTACGTGGCACCAATGTTATTTTCAGCGTGTGTGATACCGGCATTGGCATTGAGCAACAGCATATAGATCGTCTCACCGAGCGCTTTTATCGGGTTGATCGTAGCCGCTCACGTGAAACTGGCGGAACCGGGCTGGGCCTGTCTATCGTCAAGCATATTTTGACGCGCCATCAAGGTCACCTTGAGATCGAAAGTGAAGCAGGCAAAGGCAGTATCTTCAGTGCCGTCCTGCCCCAATCCCGCCTGATCCGAAAAACCGTCGCATCAGTTGATTCGCTGCCTTGATTCGAGTTGCTCCCAACCCTGCCGGTAGACGCGTATATCCGCCCCCCGGATGCGCGCAGCATTGAATAACTTGCGCGCGCGCATTGAATCCAGCCGGATGCCGTAGCCTGCGTACATAAAATCCGCCATGGGCGCATTACTCTGACGGAAAAATCCCCACTGGGGCGAACTGCTGTAAAAACTTTCCACAAAACTGGTCACGCCCATCACGACATAACGCCCCTCTCCCAAATCAGCCAACCATGGCCCACCGGAATCGCCCAAAGTCGGCATTGGCAAACTTGGGATATATTCACCCTCATGATCCAGCCGATTCACGGCGAGCAGCGTATCCAATGTAGAAATAGCGCTGGCCTTGCTTTCAAACTGGGTACGATATCGCGCATAAAACAATGGATCCAATGCTTCATAGCGGGCAGGCACAAAAGCAGAAAACTCCGCGCTGGCCTCGTGCAAGGTTTTGCTGGCGCACCGTAATATATCTGGGGGATTATCCGAGGCACCAAAGCCATAACCGCATAACAATGCCCTGGCTTGTGGATGATCCAGTAACACCGGCGCAATCAGCTTGGTATCCGTGAGCTGGAGATCAAATACCAAGACTGCCAGGTCATCAATCAGGTTGCCCCGCACTTTGTCGAACTCCGGGAAAATGGCTTGTGTGAGTATTGCTGACTGTATTGCAGGCTGATCCGCTTGGGCAATGCGTACCAGTGGGAGTTGATTTACTGGATTCAGGCTCACTTCACGCAGGCAATGGGCAGCCGTCAGCAAGGTTAAGGGCGCAACGCCTACGACGACTGCGCTACACTGGCTATGACTGATCTTCCATTCTTGAGCATATTCACGCCAAGTCCGATGTTCAAACACCAGTTGAACCGTCGACACACCGACAGCAGGCATGCCATCCATGATGGCATTTGCCTCAGAAAAAGGCAGCATCAAGCCTATCAAGGCCAGCCCTCTTAGCATTACGGAAGTGATCAACGCGTTCATTTCAATCTCCTTGCACTGCCTGCCTGAAGACCTACATTGGCGATTTACTGCTTTATTTCACTCCATTACACCCCATCAATCAAGCTACCGTGGTGCAAACATGATAATCATCATGCCAGCTATGGCCACCATGACCCCGACAATATCCCAGGCACTGGGACGTATGCCATCCACCAGCCAGAGCCAGCCCAGGGCGACAAAAATATAGACGCCACCATACGCCGCATAGACTCGCCCAGCAGCATTGGGATGCAAACTCAGCAACCAGGCAAACAAGGCAAGACTGAGAGCCGCAGGTAACAACAACCATACCGACCCGCCTTTTTTCAGCCACAGATAAGGCAGATAGCAGCCTACAATCTCAGCCAGGGCGGTCACAACAAATAACAAGAAAGTTTTTAATATCATCCCGATGGGCATGCAATAGCTGAATACCTACATTATAAACACGCGCTTCATTTTCATAAGCACCATAGTGCTCTAGTTGCATTCACGCCTTTCTACTCCACACTCCATCAATCGCCAATCATCTTTACCCAAGCGGATAACATTGCCATTCATTCAGCCCAATCCCCGGCGAAAGCGTCTTTACTTCACTGCTAACGCTAACTTGCCCCAGCTGTTGATAAATCCACACACATCCATCTTATTGTGTGAATTGGGACAGATTGTTTTGTTAGCAACAGGCGATTAACCGCTTGCACCCCAGGCTTAAAACCAAAAATACATTAAAAATCATATAACTATAAAACCACCACTTGTCATCAATTAGTGGCACGGCGCTTGCGATACCTATCTGTCATTCAAAAAAACAGGGATCTTCCGTGAACATCTTGAATCGCTCAAATCTGCTGAATACCATGTCCTTGTTTATCCTGCTTGCATTACCCGCGCTTGCATCTGCTGCAGATGAAACGGCGCAAGCATTGATCACGGCTATCAAAAAACCAACCGTAATAGTGACCAATACCGTTGTAGATAAGTCTACGCGCCCCATTCCAGATGCAAGCAAAGATCGTCCGGGCAAAATCGATAGCGCTGTGATTCACCTTGCACCACATCCCGGCGCTCACTTCACAAGCCATCAGTATGCAGACGTCACGACCACGCATTACCCACCAGTCGGCATCCATGCGCTGGCCAAGGTGAGATAAAGCAACACTTAATAAAATCAACGAAAACCAAACCTGATTCATACACTGATGAGGATACGCATGCAATTCAAGATAAAACCGATTCTGGCCGCCGCGATGCTGACACTAGCCAGCTCAGCATCCTATGCTCTGGATGGCGTCAATCAGCCTCTACTAAAAGCCATTGACCTGAAACTGGAAGCCATACAGCCAGAGATCATTGCCTTACGCCAAGACATCCATCAGCATCCAGAACTTGGCAACCGTGAAGTCCGAACCAGCCAACTGGTGACAGATCGCCTGCGCAAACTGGGATTGGAAGTCAAAAGCGGTGTAGGTGTCACTGGAGTAGTCGCAGTCCTCAAGGGCGGCAAACCAGGTCCAGTGGTTGCGCTGCGCTCAGAACTGGATGCCTTGCCCGTGGTGGAGAAAACTGGCTTGCCTTATGCATCCTCTGCCAAGGCAGAATACAACGGCGAGAACGTAGGGGTGATGCACGCCTGTGGCCATGATGGTCACATTGCCATTCTCCTGGGCGTAGCAGAAGCGCTGGCTGCCAATCGGGAAAAGCTCGCTGGCACAGTGAAATTCATCTTTCAACCGGCAGAAGAGGGGCCTCCCAATGGCGAGGCAGGTGGCGCATCGTTAATGATCAAAGAAGGCGCACTGGAGAATCCACGCCCGGGCGCTATCTTCATGTTGCATGTGGGGCCTGGAGAAACAGGAAGCCTGAGTGTCACCAAAGGCCCAACCGCGGCCAGCTCTGATCATTTCACGGCAAAAATCACTGGTGTGCAGACCCATGGCGCTTCACCCTGGCGTGGTATAGACCCTGTGCCGATTGCGGCCGAGGTCATTCTGGCACTGCAGCAAATCCCCAGCCGCCAGACCGACCTGATCGCCAACAAACCGCCCGTGATTAGCATTGGACGAGTCGATGGCGGGATACGCCACAATATCATTCCTGAATCCATCAGTCTGGATGGCACATTGCGCGCGAAATCCAATTCGCAACGAGAGGATGTGCTCAATCGCATACAGCGTATCACTGAGCATGTTGCTGCTGCACATGGTGCCAAGGGAGAGTTCATCCTCGATCATCACCATTGGCCCGCTGGATTTAATGATCCTGCACTGGTAGATAAAGTACTGCCCAGCCTGCAAAGTGCAGCCAAGGCTTCTGGAAAAAGCGTGAAAGTAGATAGCAATTCTGGATATTACGGCGAAGACTTCTGGGAATTTGCAAAAGTCATCCCAGGCTTGGCGTTTGGTCTGGGCGTCACCCCAGCACAAGTACCGCTGGAAAAAGCAGCGGGCAATCACTCTCCCTACTTCCTGCTGGACGACAGTGCACTGATCGTGGGCCAGAAAGCCTTTGTGCGCATCGTACTCGACTACCTCGCGCAGGGAGGCTATAAGCTTCCTCCAGTTCAGCAACCATAACCTGCCTGGTCAAATAAAAAAGCCAGCAATGCTGGCTTTTTTATTTGGTGCTCATGATGCAGAGAGCTTAAAGCAAGACCTTTTCTATGCCACCATTATTTGCCTTGTGCACATAATCCTGCATCCAGTTTTCACCCAATACATGTTTGGCCATTTCCACCACAATGTAATCGGCTTCTATGCCGGTATCTTCCCCATAACGTGACAAGCCTTGCAGGCATGATGGGCAAGAAGTCAGGATTTTCACATCCTGCTCTGGCGCCCCTGGCGTCAGTCCGAGCTTGGTCAGGCCTTTTTCCAGCTCTTCCTGCTTGCGCATTTTGACCTGGGTCGCAATATCGGGGCGGGCCACTGCAAACGTACCGGACTCCCCACAACAACGATCATTGAGCTCAACATCGTTATCACCCACCAGCGCCTGGGTTACTTTCATTGGCGCATAGGTCTTCATGGGGCTGTGGCACGGGTCATGGTACATATAGCGTGTACCGGTGACGCCCTCGATCTTGAAATTCTTCTCCATCAGGTATTCATGAATGTCGAGCAACCTCGCACCCGGGAAAATGCGTTCAAACTCATATTTCTGCAGCTGATCCATGCAAGTGCCGCATGAAACAATCACCGTCTTGATGTCTAGGTAATTGAGGGTGTTCGCTACACGATGGAACTGCACCCGGTTATCCGCCGTGATCTGCTGGCCTTTGTCGTGATTGCCACTGGAGGTTTGCGGATATCCGCAGCATAAATAACCTGGCGGCAATACGGTAATAGCGCCAGCCTCATACAACATGGCCTGGGTTGCCAAGCCTACGGTGGAGAACAAACGTTCGGAACCGCATCCAGGGAAATAGAACACCGCATCTGAATCTTCATGCGTTTTTTGTGGATTACGGATCACCGGCACAATGGTGTCATCTTCAATGCCAAGTAAGGCACGTGATGTCTTGGTTGGCATGGCCTTGGGCATGGGGCGATTGAGGAAATGAATCACCTGCGCCTTGATTTCAGGCTTGCCCAACGTTGGCGGCGGATTTTTCTTGGTGCCATTCAACAAGCCCAGCTTCTTGAATATCGCATGCCCCAACCGCTGCGCCTTGTAGCCCACACCGACCATCACGCTACGCATGGCGCGTATCGTGGCTGGGTCCTTGATATTGAGGAAGGTCATGGCCGCAGTAGTGCCAGGATTGAAATGCTTCTTGCCCTGCTCACGCAGAAAATTGCGCATGGCAATCGAAACATCGCCAAAATCGATATCGACCGGACACGGTTTTTCGCAGCGATGACACACAGTGCAATGATCCGCAACATCATTGAATTCATCAAAATGCTTGAGTGATATCCCGCGACGCGTTTGCTCCTCATAGAGAAATGCCTCTATCAATAGCGAGGTACCCAATATCTTGTTGCGCGGACTATAAAGCAGGTTGGCACGTGGCACATGCGTAGTGCAGACAGGCTTGCATTTGCCGCAGCGTAAACAATCGCTGATGGAATCTGCAATGCCACCAATCGCAGATTGCTCCATGATGATGGACTCCTGCTCCAGCAGGCCGAAAGAAGGCGTATACGCTGAATGCAGGCCAGAACCAGCCATCAGCTTGCCCTTGTTGAAGCGGCCTTCAGGATCAACCTGTTGCTTGTAGGCAGCAAATCTGGACACCGTTTTCTCGTCCAGGAACTCCATCTTGGTGATACCAATCCCATGCTCACCCGAGATCACGCCGCCCAGGCCGGTAGCCAGCTTCATGATGCGTGCCACAGCCTCATGTGCGGCCTGCATCATTTCATAGTCATCAGAGTTGACGGGGATATTGGTATGCACATTGCCATCCCCTGCGTGCATGTGCAGGGCAACAAACACACGGCCTTTTAAGACCTGTTTGTGGATTTCATCGCATTTTTCCAGAATACGCCGGTATTCACGACCGGTAAAAATGCGATGCAGCTCTTTCTTGACGTCCTGTTTCCAGGAGATACGCACCTGATGCTCCTGCACGGCGCGGAAGATATTCTCCACGGCAAGATCACTATAATCTGGCCCCAGCAATGAAAGCGCGCCGTCCAGGTTTTCCAGCGTGTTTTTCCAATGTTTGCGCGTTGCAGCAAACAGTTCCAGTGCCATTTGGCGCTTGGTCACCAGCATGTCGAGATCAGCCTGGGTTTCATCATCCTCATACAAGGGCAGATCGCCTTGCATAAAGCTTTCCAGGCCATCGAGCAACTTCAGCTTGTTGCGGATGGAAAGCTCGATATTGATACGCTCGATACCATCCGAATAATCGCCCAGACGCGGCAATGGAATCACCACATCCTCATTGATCTTGAACGCGTTGGTATGCTTGGCAATCGCAGCCGTACGTGCACGGTCCAGCCAGAACTTCTTGCGTGCATCACTGGAAACCGCAATAAAACCCTCGCCACCACGGGCATTGGCCAAACGTACCACTTGCGAAGCTGCTTCACCTACACCCGCTTCATCATCGCTGGCGATATCGGCAATCAACACCATCTTGGGACGCTCGCTGCGATTCGCCTTGGTGGCATAGCCCACCGCCCGCAAATAGCGCTCATCCAGATGCTCTAGTCCAGCCAGTATTGTATTGGCATGGGCATCGAGGTAATTCTTGATTTCAACAATCGAAGGCACTGCCAGCGCCACATGGCCGAAAAACTCAAGGCACACGGTGCGCACATGCTTGGGCATGCGATGCAGAATAAAGGTGGCTGAGGTAATCAGGCCATCACAGCCTTCCTTCTGGATACCAGGCAAACCAGACAGAAACTTGTCTGTCACATCTTTCCCCAAGCCTACCGTACGGAAGCTGGGACCAGGAATTTCTAGGACATGGGGCTCCCCGATCAGGGTTACACCATCCTCTTCATAGCGCGTAATGCGAAAACGCGCCATGTCGATGTCATGAATCTTGCCCTGGTTATGCTCCAGGCGCTCCACAAACAGCCATTGGGCATCTGGCGTCACCATGCGCCATGAAGCCAGGTTATCAAGCGCAGTACCCCATAGCACCGCCTTCTTGCCACCCGCATTCATCGCCACGTTACCGCCTATGCAAGATGCATCGGCCGAGGTTGGATCAACAGCAAATTCCAGCCCTGCATTGCTTGCAGCCTCCATCACCCGACGAGTCACTACACCCGCGCCACAATGGATCACCGGCACTTGCTCGCTAACACCGGGCAATGTGGTGTAACTGACTTCGGAATAATGATCGAGTTTCTCGGTATTGATGACCGCAGAGAGCTTGGTCAATGGTATGGCACCACCGGTATAGCCGGTACCTCCGCCACGTGGAATGATGGTCAGGCCTAGCTCAATACAGATCCGGACCAGCGCCGCGATCTCCGCTTCAGTATCTGGGTTGATCACAACAAAGGGATACTCAACGCGCCAATCGGTCGCATCGGTCACATGGGAAACACGGGACAAGCCATCAAAACGGATATTGTCCTTGCGCGTATGACGGCTCAGCTTTGCCAATGCCTGCTTGCGCAAGGTCTCGGTCTGGCGGAAATCCTGCTCAAACTCGTTGACTGCCTTGCGGGCAGCCACCACCAGCTTCAGCACCTTCTGATTGCCGGCACTACGCTCGTCAATCGCCTTGATGCGGTGATTCAGCGCATCAATCAGTGCCTGGCGACGCTTCTTGTTCTGCAGCAGATCATCCTGCAGATAAGGATTTCTTGAAACCACCCACAGATCGCCCAGCACTTCAAATAACATGCGGGCAGAGCGACCAGTCTTGCGCTCTTCTCGCAGCTCATTGAGTACCTCCCAGATTTCCTCGCCGAGGAATCTGATGACAATTTCACGATCGGAAAACGAAGTGTAGTTATACGGGATTTCGCGTAAGCGGGCAGTCATGCTTGTACTGAGGGCTAAAGGCACAATTATAACATGGAGATAGCCGTAGAATTACACGCAAATGCAGTCGTGACGCGGCTTTCACGAGAATGAGAATTGTTTCATACACACACACGCACCCCACAGTGCAATTCAGATGACAAAGCCTGTAAAAAGCACCACAATGGCAACACAGATTTATCCTCGATGTTGAATTGGCTGTGATCGAACAATGTCATCAAAACTGCGAAAAGTACTCATCCCTCTTGTCATACTCGGCTTACTGGCATTTCTCGGCTATTCACTAACCCAGAAACCGCAAGCCCCCACCATTAATTTCGTTACACTGGAAGGCAAGACCATCCCACTGTCATCCTTGCAGGGGAAAATGGTATTGGTCAACTTCTGGGCAACAGACTGCCCGGGATGCATTGCCGAAATGCCAGGCCTAGTAGAGACTTACAACCAATATAAAGATAAAGGCTTTGAAGTCATTGCCGTGGCCATGTCTTACGATGCGCCACAGCAAGTCATCAATTACACCCAGAAAAATGCCCTGCCCTTCCCTGTTACCCATGATAGTCAAGGCGAAGCTGCTCATTTATTTAGCGATGTCCGCGTGACCCCCACCTCATTCATTGTGGACCAGCAAGGACGCATTACTCAGAAACTCATTGGCGAGCTGGACTTCAAGTCCTTACGCAGCCTGCTAGACAAGCAATTATCGGGGAACCATTAGCATGTTATGGATAAAAGCTTGGCATATTGTATTTATGGTGACATGGTTCGCAGGGCTATTCTATCTGCCCCGCCTCTTTGTCTACCACGCACAGGCAGACGACAGCGTCAGCACTGAACGTTTCAAAATCATGGAGCGTAAACTCTTCTTTGGCATCATGACGCCAGGTGCCGTACTGACAATTATCTTCGGCATGTGGTTATGGCAGGGCTATGGCATTTCTGGTGCATGGCTACACGCAAAGCTCACACTGGTGGCAGTCCTGTTGGCCTACCATGTCTATTGTGGCAAGCTGCTATTTGATTTCAAATATAATCGCAACCGCCACGGTCATGTTTACTACCGCTGGCTGAACGAGCTCCCAGTGCTTTTATTAATTGGGGTTGTCATACTGGTGGTCGTCAAGCCATTCTAGCCAGGACACGTATATGTTTACTCAACCCACATCATGGCTGCTGCGCGCACTGCAACAGTACAAAAACAAGCCTCAGGCGAAGCTATTGCGCGTGTTTGATGTGCTGGAGAGCAAGTCCACCTCTATTACAGATCTGGCACTTGAAGTAGAGAAGAACAAACAACCCCTGATGCAGTACCTCACCAAGCAAGCCCGCTCCAGCGGCGCGCAGTTACCTGAGGTGCTGGCACAGCAAATCCTCATCATGCTGGAAAATGCGCTGCAAAGAGAGATCAAGCATCCTGGGTGCCAGGCTTTGCATCACGCCCAAGTCGCCACCCAGGCATTGGTACAGGCTCAATGTGATGGCAGCTATCGCAAAGTGCGCGATTTCAGCATGACAAGTGGCCTGGTAAGCCTGATGATCATTACATCGTTCATGTTCTGGTATATGTTGCGCGATATTCCCGCCCAGCATCAAGACGCTTCCAGCTATCAGCTATGGAACAATGGTGCGCGTCAGCCAGTGGCCAACCCGATCAAGGTGGCTGAACTTTACAATATGCTGGAACGCATGCGTCAGGGGAAATGCCACTTCCCGCAAGCCTTGATGCTGGCCGAGTCAGAGCGAAGCGTTTATCTACAAAATATCGTCGATGGCAATCTCTCCAGCCATGAAGATGAAATCAAACTGGCCAGCCAATTAATAAAAAAGGTCAGCTGTGAATACCGACCACTGACCACCTTATCTGAACCTGAGCAGACTCAAATGAAGATGCACACCGGCATACCAACCCATGGACCGGCCAATACATCGCAAACCTAGAGTAGCTCAGCCAATCACGACACTCCATGTAAAAAAGCCGACATCTATCGGCTTTTTTACAACACTGACCCCAATCACTTCATCATCATTTGATGATTTTCTTCACATTAGCCAAACCAGACTGAAAAATCCCAGTAATCACGTCAGTCGCAGCTTTATCATCTTTGCCCGCCGCGCCTGGATGTGCAGGATCCTGACGTTTGAACATACTTTTCCAGACAATCTTGCTTTTTGTACCATTCGCCTGAACCGTCAACGTAGCGCTGTAATCACGTAGCGGCAAAACGCTTTCGGTAATTTCATATTTCAGTGTCTTACTTTCAGCATCTCGCGCAGTCAGCACCTCATGGATTTTCCCGCCATCCTGCAATGTGAGTGTGCGTTTCGCACCCACCTCATCCTGCTTGCCCTCTACAATTTCAGTGGAAGCCACAGCAGGATGCCAGCTCATATCACCAAAATTGCCAATCTTTTCCCACACCACATCTGCCGGTGCATCAATCTCCACCGTTTCCTTGACGCGCAGGGTTTCATCCAGGGCCGCAGACACCATTAAGGGGCAACTCAGCACAGCGGCTACCGCAACAGCTAAAATACATTTCATCAATACCTCCCTGTAAATACATTGTGGTTTTTAAAATTGCCTATTGCAGCCGTAAATTTACACTTTTTTATACTTTTGTAACAGTTTGTTTACACTTAAGCCAAGCAGAGTTAATAGGCAGGACTTATACTCGGGCGTGAATTAGAGAATTAGCCAGCGCAGTTTTTATTCATATTGCACTGGCAAATTTACGTATATACTAATCTGTATATAAAAATGCGTACTGAAGAGCTACGCTATATGGGGAATGGCACTATGTCCTTGCTAAGGGAAAAAATACTCGATGTTGCCTCTGACTTGTTTCAGACGCGCGGCATCAACTCGACCGGCGTGGATACCATCGTAGCGGTAGCAGGCACCACCAAGATGACACTGTACAAATATTTCCGCAGCAAGGAAGACCTGATCCTGGAGGTGTTGCACAAAGGGCATGCCGACTTCAGCACCTGGCTGAACCAGAAACTGAACAAGAACACCAAGAAACCTTCCGAGCGCCTGCAAAAGCTGTTCGACTTTATTGAAGAATGGGTTACTGCACCTGATTTCCGTGGTATGGCATTCCTCAAGGCCTCCGCTGAATTCCCCAATGAAGAAAACCCGGTACATCGCCTTTCTGCCGAGCACTCCAAGCAATTCAAGCAGTTTCTGACTGAACTCGCTGTAGACGCTGGCGCCAAAGATGCAGACAGCCTGGCGCTTCAGTTATCCATCCTGATTGAAGGTGCAATCCAGGCCGAGCAGATGAAACGTGGCTCTGGTGCGGTCAAATATGCCAAAAAAGCAGCCAAGATTCTGATTGAGAATGCGCTGGAAAAGTAGCTACTAAAGTATTACAAATCCATTGCAAAAGCCTGCCTCGAATGAAGCAGGCTTTTTTCATACTTGCGAAGCATTCGCGCGCCCTAGATAATGCAGGCTTTACACCATTGCAATAGGCTAGACATGCGTATATTAATCTGTGGATCCATGGCATATGACACCATCATGGTGTTTGGCGATCAATTCAAAAATCACATCCTGCCGGAGAAGATTCATATGCTTAACGTATGTTTTTTTGTGCCCGAAATGCGCCGCGAGTTCGGTGGCACCGCAGGTAATATCGCTTATAACCTGAACCTACTGTCTGGTGAGCCAGTGATCATGGCAACAGTTGGCGAAGATTTCGGCGTCTACGACAAATGGTTGAACGACAACAAGCTGGACACCACCCACATCAAGAAAATTGATGGCAGTTTTACCGCGCAAGCCTTCATTACAACCGATATGGATGATAACCAGATCACCGCTTTTCACCCCGGCGCCATGAGTGAGTGTCATCAAAACAGCGTTGCCGACACCAAAGACATTGGATTGGCAATCATCGCCCCAGACGGACGCGAAGGCATGTTCCAGCATGCAAAGGAATGCCATGAACAAGGTATCCCGTTCCTGTTCGATCCAGGCCAGGGTCTCCCCATGTTCAACGGTGAAGAACTCATGCACTTTATCGACTTGGCCACTTATGTCGCAGTAAATGACTATGAGGCGCAACTATTACAGGAAAAAACCGGTCTTACTCTTGATGCCATTGCATCAAAGGTAAAAGCGCTGATTGTGACCAAGGGTGCTCAAGGTTCGACGATTTATGCCGATGAGCAACTGTACGAGATCCCATGTGTGGAAGCGCTGGAAGTGGTTGATCCAACTGGGTGTGGTGATGCCTATCGTGCCGGTTTGTTATACGGCATTTCGCAAGGCTGGGATTGGTCAGTATGTGGCCGTCTGGCTTCGGTCATGGGCTCAATCAAGATTGCCAGCCGCGGCGGACAAAACCATCGTGCTACCCGTGATGAAATTCAGCACATATACAGCCAGATACTGGTAAATGAAACATTGTCGCAACACACTGATGAACTAACCGCTTAAGGAGCAAGAAATGCGCACCACCAAATTATTGACTGCTATGTCCATACTCCTCGTGCTTACGGGATGCATGAGCTC
Organism: Methylobacillus gramineus; assembly: GCF_020532675.1. GTDB lineage: Bacteria > Pseudomonadota > Gammaproteobacteria > Burkholderiales > Methylophilaceae > Methylobacillus > Methylobacillus gramineus. The sequence goes on from NZ_JAJAVE010000001.1 coordinate 1,775,580, forward strand.
CAACTCTGGGGATGTGTATAGCCGCGATGAAGCACGCAAAACGCAGACTGTGCGCCTGGGTGTGGTGGAAAGTGTACGTAACGTCAAGCTGGAAGGGACCAAAACCCCGATCGGTGGTGGTGCAGGTGCGGTCGTAGGCGGTATTGCCGGTAGCACATTGGGTGGTGGCAGAGGCCAAGCCATTACCACCGTGCTTGGCGCACTGGTTGGCGGCTTGGCGGGTGCAGCAGCAGAAGAAGGCATTACCCGCAAGGATGGACTGGAAATCACCGTCAAACTGGAAAATGGCACCCTGCTCGCAGTGGTGCAAGAAGCCGATGTGCAGTTTTCCCCTGGCGACAAGGTACGCTTGCTGGATAGCGGTGGCGTGACACGCGTCAGCCATTAATCATTGCTCGGCAAAACCGGGCACATTCACAAAAGCTTAAAACTCGTTTAACCAATTTGTCACCTGGCGCTTTTAAAGTCCTGACTGTCTAAACAGCAGTCAGGAAAGCACCATGCTTGATCGGCAGTCCGCTACCGGCGCCCGGCCCGGTTCCAGCCAGCTATATGTCAGCCTTGCCCGCAACGCTTCTGAAATCGCAGAAGCCCAACGCCTCCGCTACAAAGTCTTTGCCGAAGAAATGGGAGCCAATATCCCCAGCACAGATGGTCTGGACAAGGATGGCTTTGATGCATTCTGCGATCATCTATTAGTCCGTGATCACAATACCGGTGAAGTCGTCGGTACTTACCGAATTCTCAGCCCTGCTATGGCCAATGAAGCTGGAGGCTATTACTCCGCAGGCGAGTTTGACCTTTCGCGCCTGCGCCACCTGTCATCCAGCATGGTAGAAGTGGGACGTGCCTGCGTACACAAGAACTACAGAATGGGTGGCACCATCACCATGTTATGGGCAGGACTTGCCAATTACATGAAGGTACACCGCTACGAATACATGATTGGGTGCGGCAGTATCGGCATGGCAGATGGCGGCCACATGGCAGCCAGCCTCTATCACCAGTTACAGCAAGAACACCTGTCTCCAGCGGAATATCGTGTGTTTCCCAATTGCCCATTACCCTTGGAAGCGTTGAGGAATGACATTGAAGTCAATTGCCCGCCATTGATCAAAGGCTATTTACGCCTGGGTGCATACATTTGCGGCGCACCGGCCTGGGATCCTGATTTCAACACGGCAGACATGCTGGTCATGCTACCATTGTCGAGAATCAACAAACGCTATGCAGCTCACTTTTTCAAATAGGCTGCCCGCACACACCCGCTTGCACAATAAAAAGACGCCTCTCCCTACTCAACTCTATCGCCTGACGCGTCTTTTTCTCCACACGGTTTACGGAGTCACAATCGCCGCCACGATATTGCCCCGCGTCACGCATTTAAGGCGTGACCGCATCATTAGTCGCTGGAGCGGGCAATTCATGGGTATCCTGAATATTCGCGTAGTGGCAACAGGCCATGTACCCAATGAACAAGTACGTGGCGCCATGTTTGTGGCCAACCATATCTCGTGGCTGGATATACATGCCCTCAATAGCATGCGTACCGTGCGCTTTATTGCCAAGTCCGATATTCGCTCCTGGCCTGTCCTTGGATGGCTAATGGCGCAGGCAAACACCTTGTTTATTGAGCGGGATAAAAAACAGGATGCCAGCCGCATTGTGGCCACCGCCACTCAAAGCCTGCAAGCTGGCGATTGCCTATGCTACTTTCCTGAAGGCACAACTACAGACGGAAATGAGTTGCGCCCATTCAAGGGTAGCCTGATGCAAGCCGCGATTGATGCCCACACCGACATTCGCCCATTTTCTATCCGCTATCCCAATCCGGATGGCAGTACGAATATCGCCATGGCATACCACAACGACACCACCATGTGGCAATCACTGTTGATGATATTGGGACAACGACACCCAGTGGTGGAACTGAATTTTGCCGCTCCAATTGCAAGTGCAGGGCATGAAAGAAGAGGATTGTGCTTAATGGCCAGACAATCGATTGCTGCCAAGCTAGACCTGCATTAATCACAACAACCTTAATAATTTCGGGGCGAGATGCCCAGAAGACGTTCTACAACTAGGCCTTGATACGGCGCGGCGCATCGGCAGGATGACACTCCACCTGAAAGGTCTGCCGGTCTTCCAGGCGCAATGCAGTCAACCGCCCACCCCAAAGGCAACCGGTGTCCAGCGCATACAAATTATCGCGCTGCTGCAATCCCAATGCAGACCAATGTCCAAAGATAATGGTCGCATCTACAGAATGCCGGGCAGGCACATCGAACCACGGCAGATTGCCAGCGGGAATATCCGCCAACTCACCCTTGAAATGGAAATCCATCTCACCGTCCACGCTGCAAACACGTAAGCGCGTCATGGCATTAGTAATCATGCGCAAGCGATCCATCCCTTGTAAATCATCACGCCACTGCAGCGGATAATTACCATACATCTGTGCCAGAAAATCCTGATACAGGTCTCCGCGCAATGCATCTTCCACCTCACGCCCCAACGCCAGCGCCTCTTCGGCTTGCCATTGCGGCAACAAGCCAGCATGCACCATCAGCAGATCGCCATCTCCATGAATAATGGGACGGAACCTCAACCAGTCAAGCAATTCCTGCCGGTCTGGCGCATCAAAAATGGGTTGTAAAGTATCACTGCGATGCGCGCGGACATAGCCTTCAGCCACAACGAGCGCATGCAAATCATGATTGCCCAGCACCATAATCACACTGGACTCATGCGCCTTGGCCCAACGAAGCGTTTCCAGAGAACCCGAACCACGATTGATCAGATCACCCACCAGCCAGAGCTTGTCTGTGGTGGGATCAAACTGGATAGCATCCAGCAAGGAGAGAAAAGAATGGTAGCAGCCCTGGATGTCACCTATTGCATATGTAGACATAAGGACCGCTATTTCAACAGGAAATTGAGACGAATAAAGCTAAGCCTTATTCGCTCTTTTCGCCTTCAGCGGCGGCAGGCTCTTCAGCTACTGGTGCCTCCGCATCAGCCGCATCTTCATCAGCCTCCCCATCTTCAGCAGGCTTGGCAGCCTCAGCCGCAGTGGGCTGCTTTACTTCCGGATCATCAATATGGCTGGCCTGGATACCGAAAAACAAGCGGGCAACCAGAAAAAGTACCAATACAGGGGCAAACAATCCACCTAGCACTGCCAGGATAAATTCTTTTTTAGTTGTTTTAGGAAAATCGTACTCTTGCGCGCTCATGCCAACCATATCCTTGATACATGGGAAAATGAGCCTAATTATACTGAATAACCCGCAACAGGGAAAAGGTTACTAGCAAGGACAACTGCCCCGCCATTTGATATAATTCGCGCCTGCCTCAAAATGCGCCCGTAGCTCAGTTGGATAGAGTGTTGGTTTCCGAAGCCAAAGGTCACAGGTTCGACTCCTGTCGGGCGCACCAATCAATCATTAATACTTTGATTTTCAAATCAGCCAAGTCTCCCAACAAGTTTAAAAGTACGTGTGGTACTTTCCAGTAGCATCCACAGAATGACGCTTAATCTGGGGCACAAGCATTGAAGATGGCATTTCATCAGCGTGGGAGACCACCAGGTCTGATGTTTCACTCAGATCAATGAAAGTCAGTATGCCAGTAGAAAATTCCGTTAGCGGCTGTAGCGCTAACGGATCGTCACCAGCCATGGTCGAAGAAAAACTTAATGCAGTGTCTGGGATGACTTGATCACGACAACTTGTCCTGACTGTATATCCCCAACCTCATAAACCCGCTTTCATTAGCTATCAAGACGCACCGTCTTCAACCGCCATACTCCAATCAAGAACACCATCCAGCTCAGAATTAGCATGAAAAATGTATGTTCTGGTGGTGCGATGTTATGTGCACTTGGTTGAAAAACCGGTTGCTTGGCGAAATCTGCTGCCCCAAAAGGCCGATCCTCAAATAGGTATGCATAATAAAATTCCCGGATCTGGCGGTGGAATGCTTCAATCTGATCCTGGTAAGAAAGTTGCGCAAGCAGATCAGTATCGGCTACACGATGTAATATCGCTTGAGCCCCAACCCCTGGTAACAACCACCCCAAGCGGTTCGTCCATGCTTGCCTTTCTAACAAACCAGCCCTATACGCGTTAGCTAGAGGCGCTACACTTTCATCACCAAGCTGATGGAAAGCAAAATACCATTTCCAATGGAAGTCTTGAGGCAGCGGGGCCGTGCCACTCCACTCTGGATGATGAACGAAAAAGCGTTGCATTGTTTCTTCGCGGGGTACTTCCCATGCGCCATGCACAGCCTGCCTTTGCGCTAGCATCAGGTCTACACCTTGATGCACTGGCACAGCACGAAGCAAGGCAACATTGGCTAGGGACGGTAATACTAAAGTGAGTAACACCCATACGCTCATCAATGCTGTGGCGTTTGTCACTGATCGCCACCCCTGGGTTGTGATCAATAAAGTCAATCCAAACCAAAACGCCACGTAGCTAGATATGACAGCCATAATGATCGAGAGGGAGCTAAGGTTAGTGCTAGTGATGGTCGCTCCCAGCAAAACAGGAATGACTAGGCACATCAACACCAGCACAAAACGCAAGCTGGTGCGTCTTAACCAGACAAGACGCCCTTCCGGTAAAGACACTAATAGGCGCAATCTGCCAGATTGTTGCTCACCTGAGATCATGTCATGCATGAGCGCAATGATGAAAAGAGGAGTCAAGTAGATCAACACAAAAGCAAAATCGAAACGACCAGGCAATGCTAACTCAGGATTAAATATTTCCCCTTCATACAGCTGAGCTTGCAAGCCCAGGGCACGTACGCGAAGAACATAAGGCGCGGAATCCCGTATGCCGATTGAAAGAAATGCAGCATCCGAAGGAGTATCCCATGTGCTATAAAACGTATAGTAGGCAGGATATCCAGCGTTTGCAGCATTCGAATATGTCTTAGCCACCGCCGCAAGATCCTGCTCTTGCAAAGGAGCTAGCCTGGCAATGGTGTCATGCTGATGCTTTATCTCCTTGAGCCCTGACCACACTGCCAGCCCACTTAACAGGAAAAGCAAAATCAGCGCGATGATGGATAAATGAGAGCGTTGTAATAGCCTTAATTCATGAGACAGCCAACTCATCGTATTGCCCTCCCTAAGCGCCGGCTTTGTAACCAGCTCAAAACTCCAAGCACCATGATCCAAAGCGTTAAAACGCCAATTGATGCCAAAGCACCTTTTAGTGTCTCAATTGAGGAGCCAGGGGTAAATTTAAACTCAGGAAAAGCCTGCCAATTCGAGCGTGCGATGCGGTTTTCCTTCTGACGATTGGTATCGTCAGCATAAGTTAAGCTCTCAGCTTGCAGCTTGTTCAAGCCTTGCACCAGGTTGTAACGATACTGTTCTCCCTGTTCAAGGAAACGTCGGAAGTTTTGCAAGTCCGTACCTGAGGCTGTCATTGAAAGTCGCTTAAGCGCAAATAAGGGGCTTAACAAACTGAATCCATCAACAAAGCTATTTTGTTGAGCCTGGAGGTCAAATGCTCTCGTCGAATAGTGACTGAACAATTCACTCGACTTGCGCTCCCCCTCCATTCCGACAAGCCCCTTGAAGTTGACCGGCAAGTCTTCGATACGCGTCACACCATATTGTTTGAGCACTTTGTCGCGGAACTCTGCGAATTTCGGATCATCTGGATTATGCGCATCTCCAAGGGCAAGATATTCACGTTGAACGGAGATCTCATTTTCGAAGCGCGTAGGTAAAGCGATAGCCGCGTTAGCCATGTCCGGCACCCATCGGGGCAACAATATAACGACCAACACCCATATGGCCATTAAGGCTAAAAGTGAGTCACGTCCACGCTGGCATAGGCTTGAAATAAATATCACGGCTAATGACCACAGAAGAAGCCATAAAGTATATCCACCGATCAACAGCAAGGTCATCGCCCAGGCAGACGCTCCAGACACTGATAACAAGCACAATCCTACTACTGCAGGAAGCAGGATCAAGCCTGAAAAGCCTAAAAGCGCAACCAGCTTGCCTATCACAAGCTGCTGGCTACTCACGCCTTGTGTTAGAAGCACCCGCAATGTGCCTGACTCACGCTCACGCGAAACACCAGCAAAGCCAACAAATATCAGTAATAACGGCGCAAGCACCTGCAACACAAACGCTGGCGTTAATTGACCAAAGCGCAACAATAACGACGATTGCCTCACATCACCAAAGTTTGCGCTGTTCTGGCGGTGAGCCTCTAGAAACAGCGTATTGCCGGTGTAGGCATTAATGCCGGGATCAAATGCTGCAAGCGCATTTAAAGGCCTAAATAGGAAATGACCATAATGGGCCACCCGATGTGGATGACGGTCAGGCTGTGATTCGAACTCGTGATTGGATTGAGCTTGGTAGCGAGCTCTTTCTTCACCAGCATTGCGCTGATGTTCCCAGGCAGTGAGTGACGCAATCAGCATCAATATGGTTAACAAAATCGTGCCCATCACGGCAACACGATTTCTTAATAGCGAGCGCCACTCTTCGCGGGCAATGCGTAACACGATGCTCATATTGCTTGTCCAGCATATCGGCGATGCAGATTCCGGACGTCAAAACGATCCTGGCCTTGAGCGGCAACCTCCTCAACTAATCGGCCTGCCTCCAGGAAACCAATACGATCAGCGATATCGGCAGCGCTGAGGAGATCATGTGTCACCATGAGTATGGCAACCCCTTGCTGCCTGAGGAGGCCCAACAAGCGATTGAATTCGGTTGTGGCTTGGGGATCCAATCCGGAGGTTGGCTCATCAAGCAACAATGCAGGCACTTTGCGCGCCAATGCCAAAGCAATAGCCACTTTCTGACGCATCCCTTTTGAAAATCCCCCTACCCGCAAATCAAATGCTGAAGAGTCCAGGCCTGCTGCAGCCAGTGCATTAGATATAGTACTTGCATCTTCATGCTGCCCTGCAAGGTCTAACAGGTAAGCCACATTTTCACGGGCACTCAAATGTTCATAGAGTGCTACATTCTCAGGAATGTAGGCAAAATTCTTCCTGGCCTCAGTTGGCCGGGTGAATGGGTCAATACCATTAACACGGACTAAACCTGATTGAGGGGCCAAGAAGCCCAGAAAAAGGCTTAATGTGGTTGTCTTTCCTGCGCCATTTGCGCCTAACAAGGCATAAATCTCGCCAGGGCGAATGTGCAGATTCAACTCGTGCAGGATGGTTTTGCTGCCGTACCCTGCCAGAACATCCCTTGCATCAAGTACATATTCGGAGCTGGAGGCTTCGGATGAAATTACTTTATCAATCAACATAATTTGGAAGCTTTATTATCAAATCTATCTGACGCGATAGGTCGAACTGGAGTTGCCCTACCACCCAAATACGCAACAATGTTGCATAAAATCCCACATGGTATAACACAAACTCCTGAATTGCACCTTTTATACAATTAGAAGCTGGAAGCCGCTATATACGAGGAAACTCCGAGGGTAATGCTATGTGATGATGCTTGATAAATCGCAGATGGGGACACATCCCTGCCAGCATCCATCTTTTTTACAACGCGAAAAGTAAACGCGCTGTCATATGCAAAATATGATGGTCATGGCAGGGAGATCAGACAAAGTACGACGCCAGTCGATGGTTGCCACGCTAGGTTTCCCTGCGGACTGCAAGCTATTCGACGGTGGTACTCACTATGCGTATTCTATTTAAAACATGCCTGGTTCTAGAGCCAGTCTTATCGAACTGTTATGGTCGTAACCAATTCATTTTCAAGTTCGGCACACGTGGCCTGATGTCTTCAATCAAGCCGCAGCTGATAATGTCACAACGCAAATACATTTGCCGAATCTTGTTATCCGCCTCAGTGCGGGACTTGCCATACACCTGCAAGTTTTCAACCAGCACGCCGTTTGCGCTGCGTATCGTATACAAATATTTCCCAGAATTATGCTCTAACATTTTTAATGTCACCCCGAGTATCAGTCTGCGTAAATCACAGTAATATTTTAATTATTTGCACGATATCAGAGTTTTTTACACATGTATATATAATGAAGATAGCCTTTTCATATTTAATTCAATGCTTTAAAGGACAATCTGCATAAGTTAACTTCGATTTCAGCGCTAACCACTGATCTAAAGTATTATGTAGCAGATTTTTTAGAAGTTTCTTGCCCATAAATTGGGTTGTCAATTTAGCGGACTCAAAATCCATTGGTGCCCGGTTCGGGCTCCGGGGAGGCCTGCCAAATAATCAATGGGTAACGTTAATTCGTAACCCATTGATTATTTTTAGTAGCCTTATAGTAGGCTGTGTAAAAAGATAAATTATCATTCCTAGAAATTAAATTTCATTAACGTTAAACTATATTCAAACTTATACGAAAAATTAATGAGGGCATACAAAGTGCAAAAAGTAGTTGGAGTGAGAGCGACCTTGTTAGGGGAGCAAACTGCGGAAAACGATAAAAATTTGTTGCTCTCCAATTACATTGAAACTCCAGAGTTTCGCTCAATTTTGGAAACAAAAGATAGTACGGTCGTTGTTGGACGGCGAGGTACGGGGAAAAGTGCAATGTATCTACGGCTCGCAAAATTCTGGAAAGAAGAAAAAAATAATTACGTTATTCAAGTAGCGCCAGAAGATTATCAAACAATTGGTTTTAGGAGTTTGTTTAAAATCTTTGATGCTAAGTACTCTCATGTGAGGGCGGCAGCAAGAATTATATGGAAATATGGGTTTTTACTAGAAATTCTTAGCCATATTTCTAGAAACTATAAACTTAAAGAATCATTCTCTTGTTGTCCTGCAGCAGTTGAGCATGTAAAAAAATGGTCTTCTTCATCTGCCGATTTTTTATCAACCCTATCAAACATTTTGAGAGTGATTCTTAAAAGTGTGGATGATCCAGATGAGGCCATCAGTACATTAAGCTTTGATTTGAAAATTGCAGATCTGGAGAGAGACTTAGAAAACTTACTTTCCAAATCTAATGTTAATTTCTATATTTTGATAGATCGCTTAGATGAGGGTTATGAAAATGATGAAACAGGGGCTGCGATAATAGCGGGGTTAATAGCAGTTGTTTCTGAAATAAATAAGAGATATTCCAATATTAGACCTGTGCTTTTTCAACGGGATAATATTATAAGATCGGTTGCGAAATATGATCCTGACTATACAAGAAACATTGAGGGAGAAGTCATTCGCATACATTGGGATACTCATCAGTTGTTAAAGTTAGTAACAAAGCGGTTGGATGCTGCATTTAATCTTCAGATTGAAAATAGTCAGAAAATTTGGGATAGATGCACGGCCGATGAGGGGGCCGATAGAGAGTTGCAGGGGCAATTAGGCTTTAAAAAATGTTTGCAGTTCACGCTATATCGTCCCCGTGATTTACTTTCGTTATTGAACCAGTCATTTTTTGAAGCAGGTAAACAGGATAGAAATAAAATTGTCCTTTCGGATGTGGAGAAAACTGCTAAATATATTTCAGAAAATAGGTTAGATGATTTAAAGAAAGAGTATCAGTCGATCATCCCAGTAATTAGCTGTGCTGTGTCTGTTTTTTCAAATGGTAGCCCTGAAATGACATATTTAGAGGCAATTGAAAAAATTGATGCATTGTCGATCACAATACAAAATGATAGCTCTGCAGAAGCCCAGCAAGACTATCGGATATTGGGAAGTGATGGAGTACTCAGAGCACTCTATAGTGTGGGATTTTTGGGGACTCATGATGAGTCATCGGGGTCTTTCAATTTCTGTCATGATGGAAGAAATCCAGATCGCGAGTTTTCAAGTGAAGATAAAATTCTTCTTCATCCTTGTTACTGGATAGGACTTAATCTTTCTAAGAATGCTCTTTCTCCCGAAGATGCTGAGCAGATTAATGATGAGTATGAGATCAATGTTACTTCTGTGACACCAGAAATTAGAGTTCAGAAAATTGGAACATTAATTTCAGAAATTGGGAGTATTAAAACAGGTAGAGAAGATGCATCCAGTTTCGAGCAATGGGTGACTAGGGCTTTGCAAACAATATTTGCTGGTCATCTTTCTAATATTGTCCCACATCCTAATGGTTCAGCAGTACAGCGACGGGATATTGTTGGTACCAACTTAATTAAGACACCAACTTGGCAGCATATCCATAATACATATGAAGTTCATCAGGTAGTATTTGATGCTAAAAACTTTAGTGAGCTTAGTATTGATGCATATAGGCAATTGTCAACGTATTTAACAGGGCCATATGGGCGTTTAGGGTTCATTGTTAGTCGGAATGAGGAGGAGACAATAAAAGTAGGAGCTGAGCTAGATTGGGTAAGAGAAATCTACTATACGCAAAACAAGCTAATTATTAGAATTACGTATAAGACGCTAACTCGGCTATTAAGTAAATTACGTAATCCAGAAAAGCATGATGCAGTTGAACAAATATTAAGCAATATGCTTGATTTGTATGAGCGTAATTATTTAAGTTTGCAAACTACTCGCTCTAAATCAAAGAAGAGGCATAGTTGAAATTTATTTGATTGTTCGTACAGTTATTAACAGAACTCCAAGTAAACCTAAGGGCCTGAGACCCTTGTTTTTTTCAAATGCTCTTCCAGACGGGTGGATTATGTGCACTTTCTCGCGTATTTATTGGCAAAGAGTAATCCAACCATAAACCCTGAACAAATGACCATTCTGGATATTGGCTCGGATGCGAATCTAGTTTATCTGCTGATTGCTGTGCATGCTTAAGACTGGCATTGTACGAGCGTGGAAGCACTCATCCTTAGCCTTCTAAAACCTCATGTAATCATAAGCTTGTAATTTACTCTTAGGTGGCATAGTCGTGTTGAGGGATAATAGCGCCCTCAGCATTTTTTGCAGCACTCTTGGAATTCTCCCCATGGAAATCAAAGTCAATTTTCTCGATAAGCTACGTCTTGAAGCCAAGTTCGATGACTTCACGGTGATTGCCGATCAGCCTATTCGCTATAAGGGCGATGGCTCGGCGCCTGGACCATTCGATTACTTTCTGGCTTCATCTGCCCTGTGCGCAGCTTATTTTGTGAAGTTGTATTGCAGCACGCGCAATATCCCTACCGAGAACATCCGCCTGTCGCACAACAATGTGGTGGACCCTGAAAACCGCTACAAACAAATTTTCAAGATTCAGGTCGAGTTACCTTCAGATATTTCCGACAAAGATCGCCAGGGGATTTTGCGTTCTATTGACCGGTGTACGGTGAAGAAGGTGGTGCAGGCCGGGCCGGATTTCATCATTGAAGAAGTCGCTAACCTGGACGAAGATGCGCAGGCGTTGCTGATGGTGAATCCATCTGCCGAGTCGCGCACTTACATTACCGGCAAAGATTTACCGCTGGAACAAACCATCGCCAATATGTCTGGCCTGCTGGCGAGCTTGGGCATCAAGATTGAAATCGCCTCGTGGCGCAATATTGTACCTAACGTGTGGTCGCTGCATATCCGCGATGCGCATTCGCCGATGTGTTTCACTAACGGCAAAGGATCGACCAAGGAAAGCGCGCTGGCGTCGGCTTTGGGCGAATATATCGAGCGGCTGAGTAACAACCATTTTTATGCCGGGTCGTACTGGGGCGAAGAGATTGCCAATGCGGAATTTGTGCATTACCCGAACGAGCGCTGGTTCAAGCCAGGCCGTAAAGATGCGCTGCCAAAAGAGATTCTGGATGACTACTGCCTGGAGATTTACAACCCTGATGGCGAGCTACGCGGTTCGCACCTGATAGATACTAATTCCGGCAATGCCAAGCGCGGTATCTGTTCGCTGCCGTATGTGCGTCAGTCAGATGGCGAGGTGGTTTATTTTCCATCTAACCTGGTTGAAAACCTGTATGCCAGCAATGGCATGAGTGCCGGTAACACGCTGGTTGAAGCGCAAGTGCAATGCCTGTCGGAGATTTTTGAACGGGCAGTCAAACGCGAAATCATTGAAGGTGAAATCGCTTTGCCGGATGTGCCGCAGGCAGTGCTGGCGAAATATCCCGGCATTGTGGCAGGTATTCAGGGGCTGGAAGAGCAGGGCTTTCCTGTGTTGGTCAAGGATGCATCACTTGGCGGCGAGTATCCGGTCATGTGCGTGACTTTAATGAATCCGCGTACTGGCGGTGTGTTCGCCTCATTCGGCGCGCACCCTTGTATGGAAGTCGCGCTGGAGCGCAGCCTGACCGAATTGCTGCAAGGCCGCAGTTTTGAAGGCCTGAATGATTTGCCGCAACCGACCTTCGCCAGCGAAGCGGTGACTGAACCGAATAACTTTGTGGAACACTTTATTGATTCCAGCGGCATTGTCTCGTGGCGCTTTTTCAGCGCCAAATCGGATTACGAATTTGTTGAGTGGGATTTCTCGGGTAAAGACGACAACGCGAACGCTGAAGAAGTAGCAACCATGTTTGGGATGTTGGCCAACATGGGCAAAGAAGCTTACGTGGCGGTGTATGACCAGCTAGGCGCAACGGCTTGTCGTATATTGGTGCCGGGCTATTCGGAAGTGTATCCGGTAGAAGACCTGGTGTGGGATAACACCAACAAATCCCTATTGTTCCGTGCAGATATCCTGAATCTGCATCAACTGGACGATGCCAGCCTGGGAGCACTGCTTGAGCGTTTAGAGAATAATGAGCTGGATGACTACGGCGACATCGGCACATTGATCGGCATCCAGTTTGACGACAATACCGACTGGGGACAGCTCACAGTGCTGGAGTTAAAGCTGCTGATTCATCTGGCCTTGCAACAACTTGAGGAGGCGCATGAGCTGGTAGGTGCCTTCCTGCAATATAACGACAACACCTTAGAGCGCGGCTTGTTTTACCAAGCCTTGAATGTGGTACTGGAAGTGATACTGGATGATGAGCTGGAACTGGATGACTTCGAAGTCAACTTCCGCAAGATGTTTGGCAATACCAGGATGGACGCCGTGATAGGTTCAGTGGATGGCAGCGTACGTTTCTTTGGCTTGACGCCCACCAGCATGAAACTGGAAGGGTTAGACAGGCACCAGCGCCTGATCGACAGTTACAGGAAGTTGCATACGGCGCGAGCCAAGATGGCAGCTACGGCCAGTTAGGATAAAGACAATGAAAGCATTATCCTTTTACCAGCCTATCGCCTGGATGTTGGCCAATGGTCATTTTGTCGTCGATGATAGAACCTGGATTCCCTATTACAGAGGGCCAATCGCGATCCATGCCAGCAAGACCGGGCTTGAGCAGTACATTCTTTATTGCAGGGATGTCGCTGGCATTGATGTACCTGACATGGCTGGTCTCGAACGAGGGGGAATTGTTGGGATTGGCGAGCTGGTCGATGTTCTGCAACCTGGTGAGTCAGGCGGAATCCCGATTGAGAAACGTGCTTACAGCGGCCCCGGTCATTATGGGCTGGTCTTTGCAAATGTCACTCCTGTTGAATTCATCCCCTGCAGAGGCAAGCCAGGACTATTTGACCTCGATTTCGACCCGAGAAACTACACTCCGCCAAAAGTCGTTGATCATCAGGGAAGCTTGTTTGACTAATGAATCAATGCACAAATTTGATGTATCAATAAGTGACATTGCTCCTCCAATAGCCCCCAATCAACACTGACGCTTCATCGCCCTTCTTTACTTAAATTGCTTGGCACGAATGTGACTGCGGCAATTTGTCACATTATCTTTCATGGCAGATATTGATATGGTTCGGAACTTTGATCAATCCGTACCGATTCAACATCCTCATGACAAAACAACAATCTATTCTCATCAGCACTATTATCGCGGGGCTTTTTTCATCTTCTGTTCAAATTGCGTATGCAGAAGAAGCGCTAAATCAGGCCTCACAGACAACAGACGATATCAAGAAACTGGACACCATTACTGTCAAGACTTCCTCTATCAAAGACCAGAAAGGCCTGAATATTGATAAGCCCTCAGAAGCTGGCTCACGGCTGGGGCTGACGATTCGGGAAAACCCCGCGTCTGTGGCCGTTGCTGATCGGCAGAAAATGGAGGAGATTGGCGCACGTACTTTCCAGGACGCCGCCAATAGCCTGCCTGGTGTCAATGCATCCGCACCTCCTGGCTCGGGTGGGTTTGTTGCATATCGCGGCTTTAGCGGCGCACAGGTTAATCAGCTGTTCAATGGCATCAGCCTGCAATATACCAGTGCTAACCGCCCCGTTGACGCCTGGGTGTTTGACCGCGTTGAGCTGGTTGGTGGGCCATCTTCGTTCCTCTATGGCAGTGGTTCTGTTGGCGGCAGCCTGAACTATGTGACCAAGCTCGCCACACGTGATGCGGAAATCAGGGAGGCACGCCTCAGTTATGGTCGCTATGACACGATGGAAGCGGCTTTTGGCATCAACCATGCATTGAATGACAATAACTGGGTTCGTCTCGATTTCAGCCACAATAGCAGCAATGGCTATATTGATCGCCAGGAGCGCGAGGCGAACAGCCTTGCACTGTCATGGCTTGCGGACATTACGCCCAACTTGTCCCATACCTTGGCGTTGGAACATCACGAGGAACAGGAAGACAGCCCTTACTGGGGTACGCCAACCTTGAACCCAAAAAACGGCAAGCTGAAAATCGACACATCCAACCGTTTTGAGAATTACAACGTCAGAGATGGTCGCTATGAACAACGCTTAACCTGGCTCCGATCTATCACCGAATACAAGTTCAATGATCAGACCTCAATACGTAATACCTTCTACCACTACACTGGTCAACGCGACTATCGCAACCTGGAGGTATACAACTATAACGCCAGCAATACCGCTATCTCGCGTTCAGCTGGCTATCTGCAACGGCATAATCAGGAGCTAAACGGGAATCGTATCGAAATCCTGCACAAGGGAGAATTGTTTGGCTTGAAAAGCGACTGGTCTTTTGGCACTGACTATAACGTGAACCAGCAAACCGTATTCCCCACCTCGGTTAACAGTGTATTTGATGTTGTTTCTCCCGGCAATTTCGAGCCAGACCATTTCACGGATATTCCAGGCATGAGCAATGGCCTGCAAAAAGGCCGCAGCACCAAGACCAAGACGCTATCTGCCTTCCTTGAAAACCGTCAGTTTCTGAGCCAACGCCTGTCATTGGTGACCGGGATGCGCTATGACCATATCGACTTTCATTTTGACAATACCCCAGGGGTCGCCCCTACCGATATCAATCGTAGCTGGAATACCCTCACCGGACGTGCAGGCGTTGTATTTGATGTGACGGATGATGCCAATATTTACGCACAATACAGCACCTCGGCGGAGCCACCTGGTGGCACGCTGACCAGTGCCAACGTGGCTCAAATCAACAACAACTTCAAGCTGTCCACTGGCTATCAAGTAGAGGTGGGCAGCAAGCTGAATTACCTGGATGGGCGAGGCACTGCCACCATTGCGACATACAAGATAGTCCGTAGAGACTTCCCCGTGACTGACCCACAAAACCCAAACAGCACCATTTTGGCTGGTCAGCAGACTTCCAGGGGAATTGAGCTTTCCAGCTCGCTGCAAATCACTCCCAGGCTGAGAGCTGAAGGCAATATTGCATGGGTAAATGCAGAATATGATGACTTTACTGAAAGGGTTGGAACAGTCTCTGTATCAAGAAAAGGCAAGTCGCCGACCAATACGCCAGACCAAGTGGTCAACCTGAGATTTAACTACGACATCACCCCTGACTGGCAAGCTGGCATTGGCGCGCGCTATGTGGATTCAGTGTATGCCAACACTGCCAATACGCAGTGGGTGCCTGCATATGCCTTATTTGATGTGCATACCAAGTATCGGGTGACCAAGAATGCCGACCTGACTGCGCGTATCCGCAACCTCACGGATGAAACCTACGCACGCTACATTCAATCCAGCAATTCGCTCTACTATGTCGGCGAACCGCGCAGCCTGGAAGTGGCCTTGCATATCCGCTTCTGATCTACATCAGCCACATGGTCGCAGCTTTATCAGCCTGAGATAAAAAGTCCTGCTGGCTGCATTGCCCAAAAGATATCCCTGTGGAACACGCGCTTTCACAGGGATATCTGTATCTACTTTCTAAAACGTACGCCTGATGTAGGCAAAGAATTTGTTATCGCCAGTTTTATATCCGGCGCTGGTCACATACCAGTCATCATTGGCATCTGTAGCAATATAACTCATGCCTGCATTCCAGCCTTCTGAGTTGGCAATGGCAAAGTCCTTGTTCACACCCACAGAAATATCGGTGTAATCCGCTACCGAGTAATTCCTCACCGATTGATGTCCCACATGCAGCAGCACATTGAGTCCATAGAATGGCAATGGTGCATCATAGTTTAGCTCGATGTAGTTGCTGCCCCTGGAGTCCCCTGTGCCTGTCGTATGATTACCAATCTGAGTGTTCCCGTAAGATTGGGTATTGACGCCAAACCAATCTGTCAGGGCATAGGAATACTTGATCGCAAAATCCTTATAGTTCAGTGCAACATTCACTTCTGTCACATTGGCTGACTGATTGGCGATCTTTTCGTTATCAGGATAATAAAACTGCAGGAAACCAGGGGTAATGGTCAGGTCCTCGGTAACAGGGAAACTGAAACCACCGTAGATATCCACCTCAAGTGTGTTGCCGTAGATGGCGTCCTTGTGCACATTGGTGCCACCAATCCCCAGAAACAAGCCACTGTCATGTGAGTAATCCACAAAAGCCTGGATAGCGCCCCGCCCGCGGGCATAAGAAATACCGCGGAACAGGTAATCACTATAAAACCCGAAATTGGTACTGATATGGTGGGGTGACTCTGGTTCCAATGTTGCCTTTAAATCAGTATCACCCTCTGCTGCCGATGCCGAAATGGAAAGAAAACCAGCCAAACCACAGGCCAGCATGTTCAAACGTTTGGATTGCATTGTGACTCCCCTTGGTAGCAATAAAAAAAACAGTAGCTACGACAATAAAGAATCACGCTGTCACTTTAAATTATCTTGAAGGAGTATCTCGAAGGAAGTACTCACTATGGTGTAATCATTTATTAATACTGGATTTAATCATGATAATTTTGGTAATAGCCATAAAAAAGAAGGAGTGCCCTCCAGTCCATATAGGACTGGAGGGCACTCCTTTACTATGCTCCATGAGGGCCAATGGAGCAGGCATCGCTAAATAACAGCCTCTCCATTTTGCCGGTGGAGTCCGTTTTTCTCCATTCCCATTAAGCACTACTTCTTTGTAAGTAGTGCTTGAGCCACTGAACGTAAAAAGGCCGGAGTTCTGCTGCTTGTAAGCATAGCTCCGGCCTTCTCAGGCACCAGATGAATCAATCTAGAACTGGGTGACTCCTGGAATCCAGTTAGTGCCCGCCAATGGCACCTTGGCCATGGCAGATGCTTCCAGCGTCAAGGCCACCAGGTCTTCTGGCTCCAGGTTGTGTAGGTGAGATTTGCCACAAGCACGGGCTATCACTTGCGCCTCCATGGTCAGGACCGACAGATAATTCGCCAGGCGACGACCAGCCTTGACCGGGTCAACCCGTTTCATCAGCTCAGGATCCTGGGTAGTAATCCCTGCAGGGTCTTTTCCTTCATGCCAATCATCATATGCACCGGCAGTGGTGCCCAGCTTGTTGTACTCGGCTTCAAGGTGCGGGTCATTGTCACCCAGTGCAATCAGCGCAGCGGTACCAATGGCGACCGCATCTGCACCCAGGGCTAGCGCCTTGGCGACATCTGCACCGTTCCTGATACCACCGGACACGATCAATTGCACCTTGCGATGCATGCCCAGATCCTGCAAGGCTTGCACGGCTGGACGAATAGCAGCCAGGATCGGGATGCCCACATGCTCAATGAACACTTCCTGCGTGGCAGCGGTACCGCCCTGCATGCCATCCAGCACCACCACGTCCGCACCGGCTTTGACCGCCAGCGCCACGTCGAAGTAAGGACGGGTAGCACCCACCTTGACGTAGATAGGCTTCTCCCAATCGGTGATTTCACGGATTTCGGCAATCTTGATTTCAAGATCATCAGGGCCGGTCCAGTCTGGGTGACGGCAGGCAGAACGCTGGTCTACGCCCTTGGGCAAACAACGCATCTTGGCCACGCGATCACTGATCTTCTGCCCCAGCAACATACCACCACCGCCTGGCTTGGCACCCTGGCCGATCACCACTTCAATCGCATCGGCCTTGCGCAGATCATCTGGGTTCATGCCATAGCGTGATGGCAAATACTGGTAAACAAGGATGGAGGATTGCCCACGCTCTTCCGGGGTCATACCGCCATCCCCCGTGGTGGTACTGGTGCCAACGGCACTTGCACCACGGCCCAAGGCTTCCTTGGCCGGTCCTGACAGCGCACCGAAGCTCATGCCGGCAATGGTCACCGGGGTTTTCAGGTGAATGGGCTTCTTGGCAAACCGGTTGCCCAGGATCACATCCGTGCCGCATTTCTCACGATAGCCTTCCAGTGGGTAGCGACTGATGGATGCACCGAGAAACAGGAGGTCGTCAAAGTGCGGCAACTTGCGCTTGGCACCTGCGCCACGAATATCATAAATACCGGTAGCAGCCGCACGGCGGATTTCCGCCGCGGTGTTCTTGTCGAAAGTGGCCGAGTAACGTGGCTCGGTTTGCGGGATTTTTGGGGCGTCGCTCATGATTAATAATCTCCTGCGTTATCGACGTGGAAGTTGTATAGCTTGCGAGCAGAACCCAGCAGAGTGAAGCTGTCAGGGTCTGCATCCTGGTGGCCAGACTCAGCCAGCAGGTTCACCAAAATCTGGCGAGACTCGGCATCCATGGGTTTTTCCTCACAATCAGCCCCCAGGCTCTGGATGCTGCCGCGCACAAAGATACGGGCTTCATACAAGGAGTCGCCCAGTGCTTCCCCAGCATCGCCCAGGATGACCAGGTTGCCAGCTTGTGCCATAAAAGCGGAGAAGCTGCCGACAGAACCACCCACCACAATGTTGACGCCCTTCATGGAAATCCCGCAACGCAAGCCAGCATCGCCATCGATGACGAGCAAACCACCATTGGCAGTGGCACCTGCCGCATTGGAGGCAAAGCCTTTCACATGGACACGGCCGGACATCATGTTCTCAGCCACGCCGGTGCCAGCACTGCCTTCAATCACGACATTGGCGAGTTGATTCATGCCCGCAGCGTAATAACCGGCATGGCCCTGGATCGTGACATTGACGTCAGACTTGAGTCCCACGGCAATATTGTGCGATCCATTCGGATTGGCCACTGTGACCGTCTTGCCATTGAGTTCAGCAGCATCGCTGTGCAGGTATTGATTGACCTCGCGCAGGGTGTGCTGGTCCAGATCAAACGTTATAGTTTCCATACGTACATCTCCTTTGGTGCAGGCTCAAATACCTTTGCGTTCTTGATATCAGGCAGGTGTGCCAGGGAACGGAACTCGGAAGCAATCGCCACGTAATCATCATGCTCGGCCACAATGGCTGGCTTGCAGGCAAATGGATCCCGCACCAGCGCAAGCTGATCCTTGGTACCCATCAGCAGGGTATAAAACCCATCCAGCTCGTCAAAGCCATGTTCCAGGGCTGTCTTCAGGTCATCGCCCTCACGCATGCGCCATTGCAGAAAGCGGCAGGCAGCCTCGGTATCATTGTCGGTCTCAAACGTAATACCCTCATACTCAAGCTTGCGACGGATGCTATGCGCGTTGGACAGGGAACCGTTATGTACCAGGCACCAGTCTTCACCTGCAGTAAACGGGTGGGCATGGGATGGTGTGATGGCAGATTCAGTTGCCATGCGGGTATGGCCTACCAGGTGGCTACCGGAGAGCTTGGAGAAATCATATCGACTCGCTACCTGCGCTGGCGTGCCAGTGTCCTTGTAGATGTCCATCAATTGACCGACAGATAACAGATGCACCTGTGGATATGCTGACAGCAGCCATGCCTTGACCTGTTCCGGGCTGACAGAGGTGGTGATCACCGCGTGATTCACCTTCACTTCAATCTCGGCCTTGGTCTTGAGTGTGCTGTTGAGGTCTGCCCCGAATTTTTTCCAGTCAAAGCTGAGGTCAGCTGAATACAGGCTGAATTTGCGAGCCTCGTCATCCACCGGCGCCCCAAAAATGGCAAGGCCAGCCGAATCAGGCCCGCGCTCGGTCATGCCTATCAGCATAGGCAGCATCAACTCGCCAATATTGGCACGCATTTTCTGGTTCTTGACCAGTAATCCAACGATTCCACACATGATGTTCTCCTTCAGAATCCAAATTTAGAAAAACTCTATGTATCGATTGATTTCCCAATCCGATACATGTCGTTGATAGTCGATCCACTCAGAGCGCTTGAGCTTGATGAACTCCTCGGTAAGGGAGTTACCCAAGGCATCGCGTAACACCTGGTTAGCTTCAAGCTGATCCAGGGACTCATTGAGGTTTTGTGGAAGAATGCCTATGCCTTGCTGCTTCATTTCGGCAAAGGACAGGTCAAACAGGTTAATGGAGTGACCAGCGCCAGGATTGAGCTCTCGCTTTACGCCATCCAGGCCAGCGGCAATCACGGCAGCCGTCGTCAAATAAGGGTTACAGCTACCATCAGGCAAACGCAACTCCAGGCGACCATAAGGAATGCGCACCATGGTGGAGCGATTGTTGTTCCCATATGAGATATAGGCCGGAGCCCAGGTAGAGCCTGTCAGGGACTGGCTGACTACCAGGCGCTTGTAAGAGTTGACCGTTGGGGCCGCCAGCGCAGTCAGTGCTGGCGCATGGTGCAGGATGCCGCCCAGGAAGTGATACGCCAGTTGGGACAGTCCATGGCCGGTCTTGTCTGAGTCATCATGGAACAGGCTTTTTTTGCCATCGCCTATGGACATGTGCATATGCATGCCGTTGCCAGGGCGATTGCCAAAGGGCTTGGGCATGAATGAGCAGATCATTCCAAGTTCATTGGCAATATGGCTGGCCGCCATCTTGAACAGGATGTAGTCATCCGCGCTACGCAGGCAGTCTGCATAGGTGTAGTTGATCTCGAACTGGCCGTTGGCATCCTCATGGTCTATCTGGTAAACATCAAGGCCAGCCGCAATCAGGGACTCGGTCAGGCGCTCGAGGAATTCAGACTGTCGCGTCATGCCCTTATAGTCATAACAAGGCTTTTGCAGGATATCACTGTCATCACAGGGATGAATGCCACCCTTCTCGTCTTTCTTCAGCAAGGAGAACTCTGGCTCCAAGCCGGTAAACAGCGTCCATCCATTGGCACTCAGGCGATCTATCTGCTTTTTCAGCACCACGCGTGAGTCATATTCATACGGCTTGTCTTCCACATGCCCATCACAAATGATGCGTGCATAACCGGCTTGCCAGGGAATCAGGCTGAGCGTGGATAAATCCCCCACGGCCATGTAGTCAGGGCCATTGGGCAGAATACCCATCCCCCAGATCGCACCACCAGCAAAACCAGCGCCACCTTTCAGGATGGATCCCAAATGAGCGGCAGGTACTGACTTCACCTTGGCCACACCATGAATGTCCACAAACTGCGCCAGCACGTATTTGACATTATTTTGCGCCAGGAACTGCTCAGCTTGAGCCAGTTCCTGGACAGGAGTGCTTGGTTGATATGTGAACTTTCCATCTACTGTTTTCATATAACTCTCCGAGTCCGATCAATTCATTTTTAGAGACTGAAGTAGTTGCCTACTCCAATGGGTCCGCCACTGTGTTCGCTAGCGATGCCTGCCATGAATTCCCACAAATATGGACCATACGAACTATCACACCACACCCTGTAGCGGGCCTCCCCCTCCAGGTCCTGGTGTATCAGGACTACACTTACCCCGGCAAATTGAGTCATGATGACTTCTTGTGTGCCCAGGGCAGCGCGAGTTAAATCAATTGAACATACTTCTACCAACAACTCCTGTACCGCACTGCCGCTCAATACCAACGACGCTTCAACATGAGGTACCAGGTATACACCTGCCCGCTTTGCATCTGCTTTAAGTAGCTTTTCGCAAAGATTGCCGTCCGGCGCATCCTCAATCAGGAATTCACTGCCACCCAGCCTCAACACCAGGTTGCCATCTGCGTCAGCCACCCAGCTGTTGGACTGCGTCGGAATGTCCACACCCTGGTCTTGCAACCATTGCGCGGCATGACGCCCCTTGACTCCAAACTTGCCGAGAAAACTGGCGTCAGCAATTCCCAATAATTCTTTTCTGATTTCTTCTACATCCTTGTCCACAAACTGCGTGACCACCTGCATGCCGTTGATGACACCCCAGGAACCTAGTCCGGCTGAAAATGCATGGGCGATCGGGGTGATGAATTTGTCTGTCTGCATGGCGATGCTCACTTTTGCATTGCAATAAAATGGGAAGAAACCACGGTGGCGCTGACTAACGCCCCACTGTCAGCACGAATCTGAAATCGTGATTCCAGCGCACTATGGTCAGGTGCCACGTAGGCAAATCCAATCACGCGACCTACCGTCCTGGAATAAGCGATACTGGTCACACGGCCTTCAATCTCACCATCGCGTATCACCAGGTTGCACTCAAACGGCATCTCCCCGGCATAGCCTGCATCCAGCGCAAACGCCACCAGGATTTTCTTCAATGGCCGCTTGGCAATAATCTGCAGACTGCGCTTGCCAATGAAGTCGGGCTTGTCCAGGCTGAGGGCATGGTCAGCACCAATCTCGTAGGGGTTGGTGAGGCCGTCGGTATCAATACCCGGCATGGCATGACCCATTTCCAGCCGCAGCAAGCGTTGGGCATCAGTGCCAAAAGGCTTAAGCCCCAAGGCATGACCTGCCCCCATCACCCGCTCCCAGACAAACGCGGCCTGTGGAGTGGGGATATGCAACTCATAAGTGGTATCCGAGACAAAGACCACGCGGATCAAGCGTACTGGCACGCCAGCAATTTCAGCCTCGCATATGCTCTGGGCCGGCATTGCGCTTTCATCCAGGCTGACATTGACGAGGCCGGACAACACTTGCCGAGCCAGTGGGCCAGCGATATTGATAGCGGCATAAGAACCGGTAACATTGACCAGACCAATATCCAGTTGCCACATCTGCTGCCAGCGCTGCATTTCACGGTAAACAGCTGCAGCATTGGAAGTACCGGAAGAGAGATAGAACAAATCGTCTGCCAAGCGATGGGCCAGCCCATCGTCTATCACCACGCCGGATTCATCCAGCAACATGGTGTAGCGCGAAGAGCCAACAGGCTGGACGCTGTAACTGCCAGTGAAGAACCGTTCCAGGAACAGTGCAGCATCCGGGCCGTGTACTTCGATCTTGCCAAAGGAACTGCTATCGATAATGCCGGCCTTGGTCCTCACTGCCTCGACTTCTGCCAGCACGGTATCCGCCAGACTGAGGCCAGGCACCTGGTAATAGGCCGCACGCTTCCAGGCACCCACATCCGTAAACACTGCACCAAGCTTGTGGTTCATATCGTGCAATGGTGTCAGGCGATGTGGATGGAAACCACGACCACCGAGGTGACCTATGGGTGTGGGGTGGAAGAACGGGCGTGAAGTGGTGGTACCGATCTGCTCCACTGGCACGCCACGCACGCGGGCCAGGATACGGATGGCATTCATGTTGGAATGCTTGCCCTGGCTGGGGCCCATGCCCACCGTGGTAAAGCGCTTCATTAGCTCAATGTTGTCAAAGCCTTCCTTGGCCGCATTGATGAAATCCTTGACCTGGATATCCTCATCAAAATCGACAAAGTTCTTGCCCTTGGGATGCGGTACCACAGGGTATTCATGGCTTTGTGCGGTGTTTGAAGGGGATACAGATGACAGTTCAGGTGTACCCAGGCCAATGTGGCGCAGAGCCAGCGAAGCCGCCCGCGCACCATCCTGGACTTTCTGTTCCAGCGCATAGACCCCATTGACGCGACCAGCGGCAAAGATGCCAGCAGGCAGCTTGTTGGGCACAAACTGGTGCACACCATAGTCGTAGCGCATGGCGGTGCCAGCCTGGTACAAGAGGTTGGCCGCAGGGGCCCAGCCAGCACACATCGCCACGCCGTCGCAGTCTATCGTGACCTTGCTGCGGGTCAGCGCTTCATTAAGTTTTTCATCATATTCCGCCACGGTCACGGACTTGACGCCAGTCTTTCCTGCATTGGGCTGTACTTCATAAATACAGCTGCCGCTGATTGTCTTGACGCCACGGCGTGCAAGCTGAGCTGCCAATGGCCCATCCTTGGCATCACTGCGCAAATCCACCACGGCCGCTACCTTGATACCAGCTTCCAGCAAGTCTTGCGCCACGCGGTAGCCATAATCATTAGCGGTAAACACCACGCCATTGCTGAAAGGCTTGACGCTATAACGATGCAACAGGCGCTGGGCGGCGGAACCCAGCATGACACCGGGAATATCGTTGTTCCTGAACACAGGGGGCTGCTCAAAAGCCCCGCTGGCCATGATGACGGCATTGGCCCTGACCTTGATCATGCCATCAGCAGTCACCACAGGAATCAGGTGATCGGGGTAATAACCAGCAGCATAAGCCGCGGCAATCACCTCTACATTGGGCAGGCTTTCCACCTTGGCCAACAAGTCTTTCAGCAGGTTGGCAGCCTCTTGTGTGCCACCCCAGTCAAAGCCCAGGCTGCCGCCTATTTGCAGGTTTTCATCCACCAGCATCACGCGCAGCCCGCTCTTGCCTGCTTCATAAGCGGCAGAAAGACCGCTAGCACCGGCGCCTATCACCAGTACGTCACAGTGCCTGTGCTTCTTGCGCTTGAGGATACGGGGATAATTGAAATTGACCACACCCAGGCCTGCCGCCTTGCGGATGATGTTTTCCCAGAATGGGAACAGCTTCCTGGGGGTATGAAATGCCTTGTAATAGAAACCGACAGGCAACAACGGTGAGATGGAATCGATAAAGCGATTTTTATCCTTCTTCACTCCCCCATCGGTATTGACAGCTTCCAGCGCCATACCATTGCGAACCGGCACCACATCCCCGCGGATATTGGTATCCATGCCATCGGTCAGCATGATATTCACGTCATGATTGGCAAAGCTCAGGATGCCGCGTGGGCGGTGATACTTGAAGCTGCGGCCTATGACCTGCTCACCACTGGCCCAGAGGGCGCTGGTGATGGAATCGCCTTCAAAACCGCTGAATTCCTTGCCTTCAAAACTGAACTTGACGGCAGTGGAGCGGTTAATCCATTCACCTTTTTGTTTGGCTAAACGCGCGCTCATTTGCTGCCCTCCTGCCCTTTCAGATATGTACGCATCACCTTGTCAGTCAATGTATTGCGCTCAGCGATAAACCAGGTGCCGCTGGGCGCGTGATACCACCATTCATTCTTGATCCCAGGTGCGCCACTGCGGTTGTGCACATAGGCTGCCCACTCTGCATCGGTACAGTCTGCTGGCGGGGCAACGCGATATTCACCACCAAAGACAAATTCGCTCAAGGGACGGGTGCCGTTCACTGGACATGTCAGTAATTTCATTATTTCTATCCTCTAATGACCGACCGAGGCCGCGCCTTTTTCCCCGGTCAGCTCGTAATCCTCAAAGCGTGACAGGCGGAAAGAATGGATAAGATCTGGTGCGTGATCACGGGCAATGGTTTCTGCCATGGTCTTGCCGCTGATTGGGGTGGCCTTGAAGCCCCAGGTGCCCCAACCAGCATCCAGGTAAAACCCCTCGATTGGCGTCTTGCCCATGATGGGCGCAAAATCTGGCGTCATATCCGCCATGCCCGCCCATTGGCGCACCACCTTGATGTTGGAAAGGAAAGGGAACATGTCCAGCATGTGCGAGGTTAGGCCCTCAACAAAATCCAACGTGGATCGGGTGGAATGCACTTCATAGGGATCCAGCGAAGACCCCATTACCAGCTCGCCACGTGAAGACTGGCTGACATACACATGCAGACTGCCGGACACCAGGATGGTGTCCAGCCAGGGCTTCATCGGCTCGGTCACGCAGGCCTGCAATGGATGAATGACGATAGGCGTATCCAGGTCCACCATCTCGCAGATGCGTGGCGTGAAACCCGCTACGGCTGACAGCACCTTGCTGGTAGCGATATAGCCTTTGTTGGTGTTGACCCCCACCACCTTGCCAGCCTTGACGTCTATACCCAGTACTTCTGTGTTCTGGAAAATCTCCACCCCCAACTGGTCAGCACCACGGGCATAGCCCCAGGCCACACCATCATGACGGGCCACCGAGCCTGGCGCATGATACAAAGCGCCAAGGATGGGGGCCTGGCCACTACAGCTCATATCAAGCTGAGGACAGGCCTTGGAAATCTCGTCTGGACCAACCACATAGCTTTCAACTCCTACGTGCTTGTTGACCTCGGCACGCCAGCGCATGGTACGCATGGCAGATTCGGTATGGGCCAGCGTGAAGTGTCCGCGGGTGGAATAGAACAGGTTGAGATCCAGTTCCTCGGACAAACCCTCATAAATCTTGACGCTGGCATCGTAAAACTTCACGCCTTCAGGAGTGAGGTAATTGGAGCGAACGATGGTGGTATTGCGGCCCGTGTTACCGCCACCGATATAGCCTTTTTCCAGCACCGCCACATTGGTGATGCCATGTTCCTTGGCCAGGTAATACGCTGCTGCCAGGCCATGACCTCCGCCGCCGATAATGACTACGTCATACGACTTCTTGGGGGTTTCATGCGCCTTAAAAAACCGCGTTCCGGGATAGTCTTTACTTAACGCGTATTTAAGCAGTCTTAACGGCATTGATTTGACTCCAATGAACTGGGTAACCCAATCCAACGATTAAATTATTGATAAACTTTTTTTCTTGTTATGAAACTTATAAAACGTATTTATACCGATGCAAAAAAACAGTGTCAATCAATTTATGAAACTTTTATTCATAATAAGAAACATCAATCACAGGTCAATACCTCCAAGGGAGTAGTTGCCTGTTTTTGCACACGTTTAAATAAATAATGAAGTGCAAGCCCGCGACATGAATCGCTTTATCTTGCTAACAAGCAGGGCCTGTACCAATCATTGAGTCAAACGTGGTTTGATTCGCCGGAACGGCTAAGGAATAAAGAATAGAAGGACTGCCAATGAGCAGAGGACGCTACAAATAAGGAGAGATAGCACTCAGGTTTTGCACCAAAAAGAGGCACACAGGCAAAGCATGCGTAGATTGCACTGTGATAGATCACTCAAAGAAAACATGGATGATGAAGCCCATCATGCTTTGACCAATACGAGACGTATCCTGATAGAGGTAAAGCTTTACAACAGAGTGTCGTAAAAACTATGTTGACGCTAAAAAAATATCGGTATGAACAAACTCTCTCCTACCAGCCCTTCCTATGTTTCTGAGCTTGTATCCCAACTCAACCCCACCGCCAAACCTGCAGGGGCTAGTGCCAGTCTGTCATCCAACCGTTCCGAAGTTAAGATATCCCAGCTAGGGCAACTTCTCTCGTCCTTTGCCCCGCAACAGACCAACAAGTCTAACCCCAATCAAGATATTGATGACAGCGACCTGCCCGACCTGATCAAGACCATACTCAAGCAGATCAGGAAATTGCAGGAACAATTACGTGAGCAACAACAACGCTTGCAAGCCATCATGGCCAACCAGCATCTCTCCGCTGATGAGAGAAAAACACAACTACTAGAGGTACAGGCCGCCATCAGCACATTACACACTGGCCTGTCAGCCGCCATGAAAACCTTGCATAAAACGATGTCTGATCAAGGGCTGAGCAAAGAACAAATGGCCACCGTCGCTTCACTATTGAGTAAGTAGACATGCGGCAAGCATGCTAGGCTGGCTGCTTGCCTGGAAACATCACGCTTTATCGCGAAAACTGATAACCCAAGTCAACTTGTGAAAAATCAAGCGCCATGAAACAGCGCAACGTTTCTCATTGGATTTGGATATAGAAGAACACCAGAAAGGTCTGCATGAGCATACTGGACATACTCAAATACATTTCAATCGTGGTGGTTGGCCTGCTGCCTATCATGAACCCACTGACTACCATTCCTCTATACATGGCGCTGACCAGCCGGATGACGCCCGCCAATAAAAAACTTCAAGCCAAAAAAGCCTGTTTTTATGCGTTTTGTATCTTGAGTACATTTTTGTTGTTAGGCAACGGCATCATTGCCTTGTTTGGCATTTCAATACCGGGGATTCGCGTTGCTGGCGGCATCATCATTCTGATTCTGGCGCTGCGCATGATTTTCTCTGGAGAGGATTCATCATCCAGCGTTGATACCGAAACGACGGAAATCAAGCATGCCGATCTGGACTATTCATTTTCCCCATTGGCCATGCCTAGTTTAGCCGGGCCAGGTTCAATTGCCGTAGTGATGGGCTTTGGATCGCAAATCCCTGATGGCTCTTATATGCTCGGCTACAGCATTGTGATCATTGGCATCCTCATCACCATCAGTGTGGCCTATCTTGCACTGGCTTCAGCGCACATCATCGAGAAGTTTCTCGGCGAGCATGGCGTACAAGCCGTCACCAAAATCATGGGTTTCCTGCTGACCTGTGTGGCAGTGCAGTTCCTGGCTTCGGGAATCAGGGATTTTTATATCGAGTTTTCTACGATGTAAAAATGAGGATCAATATTTTTTATAACAACAGTGCATCCTGGATATATCAAACAGCATCAAGCCCCACTTAAATGGGGCTTGATGCTTTTATAACGCTGTCCTGACTATAACTGCTGCATGCCAATCACGATAAGAATCGCCACCGCAATCGCGATAAATGGGAGTATGCCAGCGCGTTTCTTCACACCATCTTCATCTCCAACATGCATATCTTCCACCATGGCCTTGGGGAATTTTCCTTTGTCTTGCACATAATGGCGGAACACGAATACAGGCAAGATCAGTGAGGCACAAATCACGCCCGACCACAGCGTCCCCTCACCCCAGATATTCGCCCCCAGCCCCATCAGCGCAACATTCACAAAGCTAAGTATAGTGCCCAGCACAATCAGGATTAACGGCGCCTTGTAGGGACGTACCCAATTAGGGCGATCCAGACGGTGTATCCAACCAGAGTTAAGATTGAGGAAGTTGAAGATGATGTAGCAGACATTGGACACGGCCAGTACAAAGACATAGTCCGACATCAGCAACAACCCCAGGTTGAAACAGAGATCAGTCCACATGGCACGCGTAGGTGCACCATGCTCATTGGCATGGGAAAGATACTTGGGCAGCCAGCCATCCACTGCACCTTGATACAGGGTACGTGATGATCCCGCCATGGAGGTCATGATAGACAGCAATAATGCCAGCACCAGCATGATCACAATCATATTACCGATCTGCTGCCCTCCACCCAGCATGGCCGCCAACGCACTGGCCACGCCCATACCACTATAGATATCTGGTGCCAGCATCCCGTCATAAACGGCTGGTGTAACCACGTTTCCGGCAGCATCCATCACCGCTGGCGTTACCAGGTGACCGAGGCCAAGATCCGCCTGGAAAGCAATAGGCACCAGAGTAAACACGGCAATACACAACAGGCCAGAGTAAAAAATAGCCTTGAAGGTATCCGTCTTGGGATTGCGGAACTCGCGCGTATAACAGACCGAGGTCTCAAAGGCATAGGTGGACCAGGCCGCGATGAACATACCACCAGCCATCAGCTTCCACCCTTCTATATCCCAGATACCATTCACCACATTGCCCACCTCGTCATACGCCAGTGGTGTGATCGGGAAAAAGTTAGCCGCAGTAATATCGCCGGTGAGGATCGGGACGATGCCAATCAACATGAGTGGTATCAAGGCGGCCAGGCCCAGGATCATGGTGACCTTGGAGGAGCGCAATATGCCACCGTGCTGAATACCAAAGACGCCAAGCAGGACGGCTGCGCCGAGAATAAAGGTGGCATTGATACGCAAGGTAAGGCCGGTCTTGATGAACCCAAGGTCAAACAAGGTAATTTGCCAGGTGTTGATCACCGCATCAGCCGGAAATGAGGCAATCAGGATATAGCCTGCTGCAAGGCCCGATCCTATTGCCAGCACGGGTGTCCACGCCAGCCAGTTACACCAGACCGAGATGGGGGCAATGAACTTGCTGTATCGCACCCAGGCAATGGCCCCGTAAACAGAGGCCCCGCCAGACTTATGCGGAAACATCCCGGCAATTTCGGCATAGGTAAATGCCTGGATAAAACCGAAGCTGATAGACAGCATCCAGGCCAGCCACGCGGGCTTGCCTACCGTGGAGGCAATGGCCCCGATGGAAAAAAGGACCAAGGCCGGTACCCCACTGGCAACCCAAAACGCGCCCTGCCATCCTATCTTGCGATGCAGGCTACCCCGTGCGGATTGATCAGTGACCGGCACATTGATAGCCGTGGCATCTAACGATGGTGTCGCGCTCAATTTGAAGTCTCCCGAAAATAATGAATTGGATGCGGGCAGCATCCACGTTCAGGACTCCATTGGATAACGGATGAGCTCAACGCCACAATTCCCACTACGGATTACTTCTTTATGGGTATAAGCACTTACTTCTGCCTGTGTGCCCATACGGCGGCTTCAAGCCGACTGGTAAGCCTCAACTTGCTCAGCAAATGTTTTACATGCACTTTCACTGTGGTATCGGATATCCCCAGCTTGCGCGCAATCGCCTTATTACTCAATCCATCCGCGAGGCACTGCAGGATTTCATGTTCGCGCTCTGTCAACGACACATGATCTGGCGAAAGCGGCGCAGGTTTTGTGGCTAGCTCTTGCAAAGCCTGCTTCAGGACTTCCGTCAGCCTGTCCTGGATCACGGTCATCCCACCCAGAATCTTCTTCAAACTGGCACAGAGCTGCTCCGGATCCATATCTTTGAGCAAATAGCCATCAGCGCCAGCACGCAGCGCTTCCAGCAAGTCATCCTCTGCATCTGATACCGTCAACACAACAAAGCGCGCGGGCAGATCGCCACTTTTAAACCGGCGTAAGGTTTCAAGGCCATCCACCCCTTTCATGTTGAGATCAATCAGCACGATATCTGGCGCCAGCGGGGGAGCAAGCTCAAGCCCTTCCAGCCCGGAGGATGCCTCTCCTACCACCTCGAAGGCAGGGTCAGCGCTGATCATCTGGCTCACACCCTTGCGAAACAATGCATGATCATCGATCAGGAATACCTTGAATTTATTGTCCACTCGCCCACCTTATCTATATCAATCAATTACATCATGTAACAAGCTGCATTTTGAGATTGGTATTGGCCTGCTACTGCATCAGTTTAGGGGTAAATACCAACCTCACGCGTGTGCCACCTTTTCTTCTTGAAGTCACCGCAATCTCACCTCCCAGGCTATAGGCACGATCCCGCATAATGCTTTGCCCATAATGACCATGTTCATCAGTCGCCCCGGCCATCCCTATGCCATCATCATCAATCGTTACCACCACGGTGCTACCTTGCGTGTATGCCAGCGCCACCACGACATTCTGTGCACCTGCGTGCCGGATGATATTGGAAAGTGCCTCGCGGATCACATGCAGCATATGGAACTCTTCATTCACAGTCAGCCGACAATTCACCAAGCGGTTATCCAGAGTGATGGCAACTGCTGAGCGATGGGAAAATTCATCAATGGCAGACTGAATGGCAAACCCAAGCCCGCGTACATCCATATGCATACGGAAAGTTGACAATAACTCCCGCAATTCACGATAAGCGTTATCCAACCCCTCGCGCAATTCGCTGGTGATTGAATTGGTCTCGCCTTGCTGCAATTCCTTGTGTGTTTGCAAACGGGCAATCTGGATCTTCATGAAGGAAAGTGACTGAGCCAGCGAGTCATGCAGCTCCCTTGCAATAGCAGCACGTTCTTCAAACAAGGCCAAACGGCGTGCCTGTTCCTCGCGGCTTTGTGCCCCCATCACCATGGACAGCAACTGGGCCGTAATTTCAGCCAATGTCACATCCGACTCATAAAACTCCTGGTCCAGTTTGGCCTCAAGGATCAACAGGCCGAAGCTATCCCCGGGGCAGGTAAAACTAGCAACTATGCACTCCGCACCATTGGAAAGATGAAACTTGGCAGACCTCTGGGTGGCTAGGTCACGCAATATGGCATCGGAAAAAGGCTCGGGAGCGTGTTGTGAGAACAGCATCTTCTCCCCTTGCGAATCCAGTCCACCAAGCACAAAACGGATCGCCACATTGCGCAAGTCCAGGCTGCTTTCCATGGAGTAAATGATGGTGCGGATGGTTGATTCGTTGAGCTGACTATCCTGCAAGGAAAGTACCAACCCATGGACAAAGGTTCTTGCACGCAGCAAGCGACGCAATAATTCGCTCTTGGTACGGTTGAACCACTCACTCTCCGCCCTGAAACCCTGGGTTTGCGCAGCCAGCTCATGCACCATGTTTTCCAGCAGCGAGAATTCATCCATGTTCCGCCTATCCTGCTGTCGACTTCCTTCACTGGCAGGCAGTAATGCAACCAGGTTAGCCACCCGGTCTATCAATACCTGTTTAGCCATGTAAGCGGCAGATACGAGGCAAAACAATAACAAGACCAGGCCCATTAACTGCAGCATCGCCAGCACCGTCTGCTTTTCTTCCACGTCCCGGCGCAAGGCATGAATGACCTCGTCATGGTCATCCAGTATTTTCTGCGAGAGACGGTGCACCTCTGTGGAAACCTGCCCTTGCAATGCCCGGAATGCCTGCTCATCATTATTAAGTGTAGCGACCAGTGTTGCCAGCTTGCTCGCCTGATGATCTGCATACCATCCGTACAGCGCCTGCCCACCCGCCAGGTCAGAGGCATTCCATCTGGAGGGTTGCTTGCCCAGACTTGCATTGCTGAATACCAGGCTCCATTCAAGCTTTCTCTGGCTGACCTCCTGGATTGCAGATTGACTGGCAGGTATGTAATCTAACAGGAAGAACGAGCCAACCTGCATCATCACACTCAGGATGGCAACACATGACAGCAACATGGTCAGACGCAGATATAGGGTATGCCTCAATACCCTTTCTGTAAGCAACACGATGCGCTGATGCAACCCAGCATATATATTTTTTATCGCAAGCACATTTAACCTTTATCCTGAGCCCGCCATGAGCCTATACCTGTTCAGCACCATGATACTCAGCCTGATCTTCCTGCTGGTGTTCAACAGTTGGTGGACTGCCAGTGCGCCTTTTGCCACCCACCTGACCGGCATGCTGATTGCGGGCAGCACGCTGCTATCGCTGTTGCTCATGATCGCCCTTATTCCGGTTTTGACACGCCAACGGCTCGGCAAGATACAGTCGCATTTGCATAGCCCGAACTGGGAAATGGAAGTGTCATCCCGCTTATCCTCTCCTGCGGCCGTGATAGAAGGCCATACCGTCACTTTTGCCAACAAGGCGTTCCTCAATGATCTCGGCATGGCTGGCATGTCAGACCAGATTGTCGGCATGCCACTGACCAATGTCGTCTACCCGGGCGACCACGCACGGCTGGCAGCCTTGCTGGCCAATCTTGACGCCCCTGCCAAAGAGGATACCACCCTGCGCCTGCTCTGCGTTGATGGCACAATCCTCTCGGCAAAACTCTCGCTATCCCCGATTGGGGATGCTGCCATGAGTGACAGGCTCCTGCTGCAGTTTTCACTGATTTCCAATAGCCCGACGACCGGCATCAGCTTCAATGAGCAATTCAATTACCACTTGCTGATCAACCGCATTGAGGAGGTCGTATTCCAGCTACAACGCGGCAACAAGATCACTTTTCTCAACCCCAGCTGGGAAGCGTTACTTGAATATACGGCAGAAGAATCCCTGGGAAAATCCTTCATCGACTTTGTACATCCCGAAGACAAACCACTCACCATCGCCAGGCTGGACTCCATTTCCAAAGGCAAGCGCTTGCGCTGCAATGAACAAATACGCCTGATCCGGCGTAATGGCGAATCATGCTGGGTGGAGCTGCGCGCCAAAAGCTCATCCGCCATGCCCAACGAAGGAACCAGCGTCATCGGCACCATGACCGACATCAACGAGGCACGCCAGGTTGAAGCCAGCATCAAGAGTAACCGGCACTCACTCAGCAGCCTGCTCAACAATGTGCCCTGCATGCTTTACCGACGCAAGGCTGATGCCGGACTCAACTTCGAGTTTGTCAGCGATGGCTGCGTCGATCTCACCGGCTATGATGCGCATGAATTAATTGGCAACCCTTCCCTTGTGTTCAAGAAACTCCTGCATCCCCAAGACAGGCACACCTGGGAAGCTGCACATGACAAGCTCATGCAGCAGCAACAGCTCCAGGTGGTATACCGCCTTCATTCACGCAATGGCACTTACCAATGGGTATGGGAGCATGGCACTGGCATCTATGCCAGCACTGGCGAACTGCTTGCAGTAGAGGGTTTTATCGCCACCCTGGATAGAGAAAACGGTCACATCATTAGCGGGGATATCCTGCAGAGACTCCAGATGCAAGTCGCTCATTAACGGTGATCTCACCAACAACTGGCGCATCCAGACTACCCGGCAACTACGTCTTAATCCATGCCTTAACCAGGATGGGTGCCTGCTGCAATTTCAGCGCCATCATCATGTTGTGACAGCCATGCCAGCACAGCTTCGTGATACACCTTGATCCCTTTGTATTCCAGCAGATCAGGATGCAAATCCTTTAACACGCGGTGAAACCGTTTTGCCCAGCGCGGATAAGTCGCCAGCTCCTCCAGGCTAATCAGGTAGCAGCGTATGCTGAACAGAATGGCATTGCTACGCGGCAAACGGAACATGCTTTGCAGCTCCACGCGCAAATGGGCTTTTTCACCCGCATTCTGTGGCGTGACCGTGAGCTTGTCCGGCCCCCACTCTGGGAAATGCTCTGGTGAAGTATCCAGGCGCGGGTTGATGGTCATGGTCCAGTTTAGCCTGCGTACCGGGCTGCCTTGTTGCAGGCTCATGAGAAACTTCAGTGCCCGGTCCATGATGCCCATTTTTTCCACCTGCGGCACTGGCCCATGCCACTCATGCCATGACATGCCTATATCAAATGCCAGTGACCAGTCAGCCTGGCTGGTGATAAAGCCGGCATCGGCAAACAGGGTGCCCTCGCGCTGGTCAAGCAACACAAAATCGCCCTGAACCTGCCTGCCCATGTAATCAAAAGGTTCTAGCGGCAAGGTAGAGGCATCTCCAAAGATAAAACTATCTTCTATCTCCAGAGGTCGATTACGCCAGGTCCAATGGTCGACATCCTTGGTAAGGGTAAATAGCTGCGGATAATCACGGGCGAGGCTTTCCATAGTGAGCTCGAGGAAATCCCACTGCGCATCCATCATATGTGGCAAAGCGGCATAGCGTCCCTTGTCCTGTGCCAAGGTCAGCAATTTATCCTTACATTCAGAGACATAATGCTCGTCTATATCAAACGCATGTTCAACAATGGAGCCAGGCGCACCGGGCTGATGCTGCTCGATATTGACCGAGTACATATAGTGATCTTCGGCAAACGGAAATGGAAAACGCCTGATTGCAGCAGGAGAATTACGATAGGTGTAATCGTCGCGAAAGGTTTCACGTTTATAAGCCAAATTATTCATGATTCACCTCAAAGATTGAGTTCAATAAAAGAGCACTTGGCCCTTGATACACAAGGCATGATTTTCTTGCCCGAGCCTTTTTCTGCATCAGAAAGATAATGATCGTGGTGTTCTATAACACCATCTGTCGCCAACACTTCCAGTTCACAACGCCCACATGCACCACCACGGCATAGGTAAGGAGCATCCACTCCTGCCGCTTCCATGGCCTCCAGCATGCTGACCTCTGCACCCACCTCAACAGATTTACCGGACTGCTTCAAACGTAATGTGAAAGGCTCTCCAATTGGCGGCGCCAGAAACTCCTCATGATGGACATGGGCATCTGGCCAGCCCAGTTCATATGCCGTTGAAAGCAAGGCATCCACCATGCCAGCAGGGCCACAGACATAGACATGCGTGCCCAGGGGTTGTTGGCTCAGCAGTGCCTGCAGGTCTAAAACCTGCCTCTGGCTTTGGTCATGGCAGATCAGGTTTTTGCCCAGCAATTGCTGGAGCTGGTCGATGAAACCAGCATATTGTGGTGAGCGAAAAGCGTAATGCAGCTCAAAGTCCGCACCAGTGCGCAGCAATTCATGCACCTGGGACATAAAGGGCGTAATCCCTATGCCCCCAGCCACCAGGATATGCTTGTGCCCAACCCGAGAAATGGGAAATAGGTTCACCGGCCAGGATATATCCAGCCTGCTTCCCACTTTGACCTGCTCATGCATAAACCTTGAACCGCCCCGTGATTGTTCCTGCAAGCGTACGGCAATCTGATAGTTGCGACGGTCAGCAGGTGAGCTCAACAGGGAGTAGGCATTGCGATAGGTGCGATTGTGCGCAGGCATGGACACCACCACATGGCTACCGCCGGAAAATCCAGGCAATTCCCCACCATCAGCCGCGGCAAAAGTGAAATGGCATATTCCATCTGCGACCTGCTCAATCGCAGAGACGATGACTTTGAGCGCACTCATGGATAAACCTCTTCTGCTTCCGGCACATTGCCAGGCTCTTCGGCATCTATCATCAACCCCATATAAGCCCCAAGCCTTCGCGAGAAGTGATCACGCACCAACAGGTGGCGCTGACACCCGGTACAGATCGCAATGTTGGTGGTCACTCGATGAGAGATTGTCTTGCAATGCACACAATAGACCGAGCGCGCCAGCGAGGACGCTTGCTCACGCATGACATCCCCACTCAGTACGCCATGGCTGGCTGCCAGTGTGGTTGCCTGCCAGAGAAAATACTCGTTTCCAGCCGCATATAGCCGTGTCCCCATCACCGATTGTTGGAGAATCTGTTCAAATCGATGCCACAACTCAGATTCCCGCTTGAATACGTGTAGATTTTCTCCGGCAAGCGACACTAGTGATTTGCTGTAATCAGCTTCTTGGGTGGGGTGATAGAGCACGGTGATAGGCTGATCCGGCAAACGTTGATGCAATAGCCGCACAATCGAACGCCCAGCTTCTCCGTTGGCCACCAGTACGTGAGCCTGTGCTCTATGTTGCCAGCTAAGGCTGTGATAGACCGGCTTGCTCCTGATCCAGTATCCATGCTGCATATCTAGACCCCGGAGCGAGGATGGGTACGTAAACGCAACGGGTCATAAAAAGGAGTAGGTGCGACATAGGCATCGCAACTGATGTGTTTTCCCTGGATTTTCACGTCAGTCCCGTTGACTGCCAATTCTGGCGAGATATGGGCCAGGGCCAATGACTGCATCAGATATCGACTATAGGAAGCGCTAGTGACTACCCCTACTTTTTTGCCATCATGCAGAATCTCAGCTCCGGCCTCTACCGCTACATTGGAGCGGCAAATCAGTCCCACCTGGCGAATGCGCTCCCTGCCCTTAAGGGCCAGCACAGCCTCCTTGCCAAGGTAGTCCCCCTTTTTGTCCAGATCAACACCCCATCCCATATTCACTTCCCACGGGGTGGTGTCACTTTCTGGCATTTCGAAGGGAAAAAACAGCAATGCAGCCTCTATCCGTGTCAGCTCCAGTGAATTCCACGAAGCAGGGATGACACCCACTGATGCGCCCGCTTTCAATATTTCATCCCAGATCAGGATGGCATCCTCAGCACGGCAATAGACCTCATAACCCAGTTCTCCTGAGTAACCGCCACGCGCAATATAGACTTCCTTGCCAAAGATAGTGGTGGCCTTGTGCTGGAAATACGCAAGTGATTCAAGGTCAAAATCCAGCAGGGGATTGAGCACCTCCAGCGACTTGGGGCCTTGCAGTGAAAGAATGTGCGAACCAAGGTCGGCCTTCACTTCTACATTAAGCCCCGCAGACAACTTGGCAAGATTTACGGGCGTCTGTCCGCTGCCGTGGGAAAGGCGGAATGCTGTGGCGGAATCGCGTATCACCATGATGTCATCACAAATGGCACCCACCTCACTCAGTTCCGCTGCCAGCAATGAAGTCCCAGGTTTGAGCCGTGTAATGTCCCTTGCGACCAACTGATCCACCAGCTTCTCCGCATCCGGCCCTGTCACATTGACGACATTCAATGCCGAAACATCATACAGTCCAGCGCTAGAACGGACTGCCACCACCTCGTCATGCACATCAGAATCATAGCTCCATGGAATCGGCATATCATTCCAGGTTTCTCCATCCAGCTTTGAGCCCAGGGCACGATGGCGTTCGTTCAGAATAGAGTTTCTTGACATGCGTATATCCTTAAAATGGTGTGATTTCAAGGCTAACGATAGTCAAAATAACGCGATGGGAAAATTCTCTCGAAGGTGTACTTCAAAGGGAGTAGCAGCGACTGAAGCTCTCATGCATGCATCCTTGCCCTGCTTCATATCGATAAAAGTTACAGCAAAGACAAAATTGCCGGGAGGCTTGTCTTCGCGTGGATAGTGAGATCACTCCAGCCTCAAGCTTTTGATCCAGCGGCTATAGACATGCTCAGCCAGGCGATTGAGCTGCGATACTTTCTCATCAAGGTCAGTGAGAATCTCTGTAACAGTCTGGATTGCTGGCTGGTCGGTATTTACCTGATGATCCGTTTCCGACCTCAACTCATTGGGCGAAATATGGCACCACGCTTTCACCATATCGGCCTGCATTTCTATATGACACTGAAAACCGATATGCAGATCATTCACCACATAAGCCTGGTTATCACAATATTCACTTTGCAATATCCGTACTGCCCCTTCCGGGATCGCAAAGGTCTGGTAGTGCCATTGAAATAAGGTAGTTTCCTGCCAGGGCCCCAACCATTCCCGAGCTTCTGGTGTATTGATTCTGCGGGCAGGAATCCAGCCAATTTCTGCCACGGGATTATCTGTGATGGGCGCCCCCAAGGCGTTGGCCAGCATTTGCCCGCCCAGGCAGTGGCCAATGACTGGAACCTGCTGACGCACCGCCTCACGCACCAATTCCAGTAATGGTGCAATCCATGGCAATTGGTCATTGACACTCATGGGGCCACCCATCATGGCAACACCACTCACCATCTCCAGAGAGGCAGGCAAGGGATCATCTTGATAAAGATGCACAATCTGCATGGGAATATGCTGGCGTGCCAGGAAGCCTGCCAGATAGCCCGCACCTTCCGACTCGGTAAACTGAAACACGATGACTGGCTTATGGGGCATAAATCAAGAATGAGCTTGGTAATTGAAGTGTCACTTGAATGATTTAACTCGGCCCTCAAGGTGAAGTCAATCGTTTGTAAAATTTACTCTCAGGAATCTTTTAATAGTGACTTTAAAAATCTTGAATTACACTGGCAATCTCATCAAGCGAGGCAATAACATCCAGCATGGCTGATAATAAAAAAACTCCAGGCACTCCTCTGCCAGACAGTGATGCCAAGCCTTTGGGCAAACACCTGGGCAATATCATCAAGCAAATTCGCCAGCAGCATGGGCTCACCATTGCCGAAGTGTCAGAGCGGGCAAGTATCAGCCGTGGCATGCTGAGTAAAATAGAAAATGGCCTGGTTTCCACCAGTCTGGATACCCTGGAGCAACTCGCCAATAGTTTAGGAGTGACCATTTCCCGCCTGTTTCAGGGCTATAACCAGCCTACCGGTGGCGCGCAATTAGTCAAAAATGGTCAAGGCATGGAGGTGGTAAGGCGCGGCACGCGCAATGGCCACACTTACCATCTATTGGCTTACGA
Organism: Methylobacillus gramineus; assembly: GCF_020532675.1. GTDB lineage: Bacteria > Pseudomonadota > Gammaproteobacteria > Burkholderiales > Methylophilaceae > Methylobacillus > Methylobacillus gramineus. Next base: position 1,815,307 of record NZ_JAJAVE010000001.1, read on the forward strand.
CCAAGGCCCCAAAAAGCTGTTTGAACCTTTCTTGATCACGCTGGAAGATCCGGGTGAAGAGTTCCCCTCGTTTGAGCATGCAGGCACAGAATTCCTCTATATGCTGGAAGGGGAACTCGGCTACCGTGTTGGGGAAGAGGTCTATATGTTGCAACCGGGCGACTCGCTCACCTTCCGCGGCATCATTCCGCACCGCCCTGAAGTGCACGCCAAGTTGCCTATCAAGTTTCTCGCCATCATTCATTATGATCAAGAAGAGTCCTCAGGAGATGAATGAGCTTAGTGATCCAGTGAATATCGAAAGCGCACGCCTGACCGATGTGCCTGCGCTGTGCCACTTGCTACAACAGCTGTTCAGCATAGAGCAGGATTTCACTCCTGATCTGGAAAAACAGCGTGCTGGATTAACATTGCTCATCCAGCAGCCGGATCGTGGCACCATCATGGTAGCGCGTAATGCAGAAGGCCACGCCATTGGCATGATCAGCGCCCAGTTAGTCATCTCTACCGCCGAGGGTGCACCCTCGGCCTGGATAGAGGATATGGTAATAGACAGCGCATGGCGTAACAGAGGCCTGGGAAAATCCCTGCTACAGGCCATCCTGAACTGGGCCAGCCAACAAGGCGCGACACGTGCGCAACTGTTGGTGGACATGGACAATACACCCGCGATTGCCTATTACGACCACCTGGGTTGGCACACCTCACGCTTACAGATGCGTAGCCTGTTTCTCTAGCTTCTGCTGATTCAGTTCGTCCCTGTTTAAGCATTTCATGATGCATCCCCTGCTCATCATGCAATGCCATGAAGCCTGCTTTCTTTCCTGACTTTTTAGATGTTGCCCGCCTGAATTTTTAAAGATTCCCTATGTCTTGGTCGTAAATAGCTTATGCAAATCACCCCGCCTATCCCCTTCAACGAAGAGCAGCGATTAGCCACCCTGCAAAGCTTATGCCTACTCGATACACCTCCCGATGCCAGTCTGGACTTGATTACAGAATTAGCCGCCAAGCTGTTCAATGTCCCTATCTCGCTGATATCGCTGATTGATCATGGTCGCCAATGGTTTAAATCCAAAACAGGCTTAAGCGTTGCAGAAACACACCGTAACCAGGCATTTTGTGCCTACGCCATTCACAGCCTGCGTCCTGTGGTGGTGCTGGATACTCATGATGACCCACGGTTCTCAGAACATCCGCTCGTGCTTGGATATCCCCACATCAGATTTTATGCAGGCATCCCCCTGATCATGGATGAAGAAATCGGCATTGGTACCCTATGCATCATAGGCACAGAACCTAAAGCGCATTTCTCCTCCGATGAGCTCAATACATTGGCCCATCTAGCGACCATGGTGGTGCAGCGTATTGAGACCCTGCAGTCTATCGGCTACACCGACCAGCCCACAGGCCTGCCGAACCGCAGCAGATTTATTGAAGATATAGAACACTGGCGACAAGCCAGCGCGGCGGCTGACACCAAGCATATTGCATTCAGTGTGGATATTTGTGGCCGAGATTATTTTTATGGCATGGTGCAGTCACTAGGTCTGGAATATGCCAATGGATTTCTCACCCATGTCGCCAACACGCTGAAAGAGCAATTTGCGCCATTGCCGCTATACCGTATTGATACGACCTCTTTTGCCATCATAGACACCTCCTTGACTGAGCAAGACATAGCGCGGATTTCTCAGGCACTAGGGCATGTATTCAGCCAGTCAATTCACTATAACGGCATCCCTCACCTGGCTATCCTGTCAATTGGATATACCTACCTGGCGGCACACAGCAGTGCAAAACAATTGATCGGCGCCCTGTCAACCGCAGCAGATAATGCCAGAAAAGCCGGGCAGGTCTCTAAATGCTTTGACTCCATGCAAGGCTATCTTCAACAACGCAGCTTTGAGATTCTTGCGACCCTGCCGCACGCACTATCACAACACAACCAGCTGTCCCTGCTCTATCAGCCCAAGGTCGATTTACACTCCAGGCAATGCTTTGGGGTCGAAGCTTTGCTACGATGGAACCATGCCTCATTGGGCAATATCTCGCCGTCTGAATTTATTCCACTGGCAGAAGAAACCGCGCTGATTCGACGCATCACCCACTGGGTATTGCGCTCAGCTTTCAGCCAATTGCGTGACTGGGTTGAAGATGGAACACGCATGGTGGTTTCCATCAACATTTCGGCCAAAGATATTGAAGATGAAGAATTCGTCGACAGGCTCAGCAGCATGTTAAGTGAATACTCCATTAATCCTGCCTGGGTAGAACTGGAATTTACAGAAACCGCCATCTCGCGCTCCACCCATAGCATCCAGCAGCAACTGGAGAAAATATCCCAGCTTGGCCTCAAAATATCGATTGATGACTTTGGCGCTGGTTACAGCAACCTCAATTATCTGAAGGATATTCCAGCCTCTACACTCAAGATAGACCAATCCTTCATCAAGCAACTGCCCTCAAGCGCCAAGGATATGAAGATTGTGCCGTCATTGATCCATCTAGGCCATGACCTGGGATTTACCATTCTGGCCGAGGGCATTGAAACGCAGGAAATCTTTGAATTGTTGCGCAATATTGGCTGCAACCAAGGCCAGGGATACTGGTTTTCCAAACCTTTGCCTCCGTCACAGATCAAGCCATGGATGCAAGCTCAAGCTGCCGTGCCCTGCACCTACTAAATCCCTGATTTACCTGCCTCAGCGCTCCCTCTTCAGAACACGCATCAATATCCGCCACCGTGTTTAAAATAAAAACCCACCCTCTCATCACAAGAGGGTGGGCTCATCATGCTTGCTATTCAAGCGCGTTGCGCGCTCCACTATTTAGCTGTGATAGGCACGCTCACCATGGGATGCGGTGTCCAGGCCTTCACGTTCGTCGTCTTCCGTCACCCGCAGACCGATCACCAGATCCACGACCTTATACAGAATGAAACTGACGATACCAACATAAACGACGGTGAAGCCAACGGCAATCGCCTGCACTTCGACCTGGCCAGCCATGGTCACACCTTCTGCGTACCCGATACCGCCAAGTGATGGTGCCATGAAAATACCAGTACCAATCGCGCCAATGATGCCGGCAATACCGTGGATACCGAACACATCCATGGTGTCATCGTAACCCAGGCCATTCTTGAGCTTGGTGACTGCCCAGAGGCTGACAAAGCTAGCCACAAAGCCGAGGATGATGGAGCCCATCGGTCCAATGAAACCGCACGCCGGGGTAATGGCGACCAAGCCTGCAATGGCACCAGATACGGCACCCAGCATGGATGGCTTACCCTTGAATAGCCACTCGGCAAACACCCAGCCAATCACGGCAGCCGCCGTCGCTAGCTGGGTATTCACCACAGCCAAACCTGCACGGCCATCCGCAGCCAGCTCGCTACCTACGTTGAAACCAAACCAGCCAGCCCACAGCAGTGAACCACCCACCATGGTCATGACCAGGCTATGTGGTGGCATCGCTTCCTTGCCGTATCCTAAGCGCTTGCCCAGCACCAGAGCGCCGACCAAGGCCGCAATACCCGCATTAATATGGACTACAGTACCACCAGCAAAATCGGCTGCGCCCAATTCACCTATCCAGCCACCACCCCACACCATGTGCGCCATCGGGACGTAAGCAAATGTCATCCAGAGTGCCATGAACAGCAACACCGCAGAGAACTTGATCCGCTCAGCAAAACCACCCACGATCAGGGCGGGAGTAATCGCGGCAAACGTCATCTGGAAAGTCACGAACAGCAACTCTGGAATGGTCCCTTGCAGACTGTCTGGTGTAATTCCAGCTAAGAATGCCTTGCTCAGCCCTCCAATCACGGCATTGCCTTCAGTAAATACCAGACTGTATCCATAGACAGCCCACAAGATGGACAGCAGTGAAAACGTCACCATCACCTGCATCAAGACGGATAGCATATTCTTGGCACGGGCCAGGCCACCGTAGAAAATAGCCAATCCCGGGACTGCCATGATAATGACGAGCACTGTCGCTACAATCATCCAGGCAGTATCTCCACTATTTAATACTGCGGGCGCTTCGGCTGCCACCTCTGCCACTGCAGCAGCCTCTTCGGCCATACAGGAACCTGTCATGGCAAACATACCGGCGCCCAAAAGCCCCAGCAAGGTGGAAATTGATAAAAATCGCTTCATGACATCCTCCGTTAAAGCGCATCCGTGCCGGTTTCACCGGTGCGTATGCGATAGGCCTGTTCAAGATCAAACACGAAAATCTTGCCATCCCCGATTTTTCCGGTGCTGGCAGATTGCTCAATCGCGTCGATGACCTGGTCCAGCAAACTTGCCTCGATTGCGACTTCCAACTTTACCTTGGGAAGAAAATCCACTACATATTCGGCACCGCGATACAGTTCAGTGTGTCCTTTTTGACGACCGAACCCTTTTACTTCAGTCACGGTAATACCCTGTACGCCAATAGCGGAAAGAGCTTCCCGCACCTCGTCAAGCTTGAAGGGCTTGATGATAGCGGATATGAATTTCATACATGCTCCTTACATCAAAGTGTGTTGATCATCACCAGATTGTCCTGGCACATAATGTCTATTACGTTGGAACACGCAAACATCAGCAACTCTTATGCCACTAGAATTTACCTTTATTTTTCAATTGGATAAAATCACACACTATCAATAAAAAGTGTGTGACCGAGAGATAACTCCCTTTTTTCATGCACCAAAATAATCTCATGCACCAAGCCTGTGCAGAAAAATGGGTTCACAATTGTTGACAATCCATTGTGGATAAAACGCATACATTAGCTATAGTGGTGCATGGCATAGGGATATTTCCCTGCTCTTGCCAGTTGCAATGCCGTCGAATAATAAAAAAACAGAAAGGTTTTACATGCGTTTTGCTGCTTTGGATGACGACAATTCAGAGCTGGAGTTGATTCAGAAAACGGTCACGGCACTTGGCCATGACTGTCACACGTTCAGCAACGGCAAATCTTTATTACGCGCCTTGCAGCATGAAACCTTTGATTTTCTGGTGCTGGATTGGGAGTTGCCAGATACTTCCGGCCCCGAAGTGGTGAAATGGGTGCGGGAAAACATCCAAGAAGCCGTCCCCATCCTCATGATCACTAACCGCAGCGATGAGCGCGATGTGGTGCATGGGCTTACTGCGGGGGCTGATGACTTCATGAGCAAGCCCGTGCGCGTACGTGAGCTCATGGCACGTATTAATGCCTTATTGCGCAGACTGTATCCCAAGGCAACACAGCAGGAATTCACCTGGGGCAACTATCATTGCAATGTGGCGACCCAGAGCTTTTGGCATAATGGCGTGGCCTTGAATTTGAAAAATAAAGAGTTTGAGCTGGCGCTGTTTTTATTCCAGAACCTGGGACGTTTACTCTCAAGGCAACATATTCAGGAACAGGTATGGGGAATGCAGTCGGTAGAACTGCAAACACGGACACTGGATACCCATATATCCTCAGTACGGACCAAATTAAAGCTGCATCCCACCAATGGCTATCGACTGACAGCCGTATATGGAATTGGGTACCGACTGGAAGCGGATGCACCAGAAGTATTGAACAAAGAAGATTCATAGAAAAAGTTATCAGGGATCACATGAAAGCCATCAGCACGCATTTGTCTTCACAGCACAGAAGACCATCACCACGCTTACAAGCTTCTCGCTTTGCATTCACGCTCGCCGTCATGATGACTTTTCATGTGCAAGCAGAGACCATCAGCCATACCGTGATCAATGGCGATAACCTGTATAACCTTGCCCATCACTACCTGGGCAATGCCAATGCGTGGCGTCAGATCCAGAAAATCAACGCGATACGTGACCCCTACAAATTGCAACCCGGCAGTACACTCAATATCCCGCGCATAGGAACCACCGTCAAAGCCAGCTTTGTCTACGGCGACGTCATGCTGCTGGACGATCAAGAAAAGCCCTCTCGTCCTATCGAGCACGGTGACAAGCTCACTGAAGGCTCCATCATCAGCACCGGCAACAACAGTTATCTCTCACTTGAGTTTGCCGACCAGTCAATTGCGCGTGTACTCGCCAACTCCACCATCCGCCTGGACAGCATCAAGGAAGGAGAGCAGCTGTCGTCCGCCCCGCAACGTGTCATTTACCTCAAGCAGGGTAATGTGGATGTCTCGGTCACTCCCGCAGCTAAACGCCAACAACCGCACTTCAAGGTCATTACCCCGATGGCCGTCGCAGCGGTGAGAGGGACACGTTTTGCGATCAATACCCAAGAGCAGGCCATGACCAGCAGTGTGACCCATGGCCGGGTTGAAATGAGTCCGCAGTCCGCCGCCGCAGTCTCTAAACACAAGAAAAACACGGGGGTACTTCTGGCAGCAGGTCAAGGCTTGGCCGCCAGTGATCAAGGTCTGGGGCATGCCCAGCAGTTGCTGTCTGCTCCTACCCTGAAAAATTTACCGGACACCCTCGAGCAACCGGAGCTACTGGCTTTTGCCTGGCCCGCGCTTGAAAACGGCGCGAGTTACAGCTACCGCATTGCCCGGGATGAAGACATGGAACAGGTGTTCCACAATGGGCTATCCCACACCCCTGCATTAGCCCTGCCCTCATTGCCTGACGGTGAGTATTTCCTCGGTATTCGGGGGCATGATGCTCAAAGTATTCCCGGATTTGAAAGTGTGCATGCCTTCCATATTCACGCACACCCATCAAGCCCACTCTTGCTGCATCCCCTGCAAAATCAGTCAATCGGCTCTACCAGCCAGTTTTCCTGCACAGCGGTCCTTAATGCCACCGCTTACCATCTGCAGATCGCCCGTGATGCTCAATTCAAGCAAGTGATCGTAGATGCCAGCAACCTCAGCACATGCAGCTACCAAGCCGAAACCTTGGCCACTGGCGATTATTTCTGGCGCGTTGCCACCATCGCCCCTGATGAAACAGGCAAGACTCGTCATGGCCCATTTAGCCAGCCCAGTGCCCTGACCGTTGATGATGAAGCACACAGCAGCCCATCCTCCGCCAGCCAGGCCTATTGGGTCAGTCAACGTCCTGACATTCAATATAACGCCCAGATCAGCCTGGATCCAGCATTTTCCAGCCTGGTCACAGAGAAAACGCTGGTAACACCGCAACTGGATATTTCCTCCCTGCCCAGCGGTCGTTATTACGTCAAACTGGCTACCCAGCTTGAAACCCACACCGGACCATATGCCGACGCACGTATTCTTGAGGTCGAGCATGTGGACAATGACTTTGATCGCACCTGGTTCGACAAGCCCAAACAATAAGTATCCACAGACAGCATGAAACGCTTCCGCTTGTTTCCGGCTTCCCACCTGCGTAGCCAGGCATTATGGCTGCTGATATCACTGGCGATCCTGATACTGGTTGGGCTGCTGGCACCTCAGCACCAGTTACTGCAGGCGAATCATCTGGTCCAGGACTTTGTCACGGCAAAACAGCAACATGAGTTGAGTGAAAAAGTCATCATCATTGCGATTGATGATGACAGCGTGCAATCGCTGGGGCGCTGGCCCTGGCGCCGTAGCCTGCACGCAGAACTGGTCAGGCGGATCAGTGCAGACCAGCCTGCTGCCATCGGACTGGATATCCTGTTTACTGAAGCTGATAGTCGCTACCCCAAGGATGACGAGATCCTCTCTGCCGCGATTCAGGATAGTGGTGTAGTCACGTTGCCCTTACTGATCCAGCAAACCGGCCCAACCGCCAGCCTGCTGCCGCCTCAAACTATGCTGGCAGAGAGTGCTGCCAGCCTGGGGCATGTGCATATCAAGATAGATCACGATGGTACCGTGCGCTCGACCTATATGCAGGATGAGATCAATGGCACGCTGGTAAACCACTTTAGCCTGGCCATACTGCAAACCGCGCAGCATCCCATCAATATCAGCTCCATAACAGATCAAGAGCGCAGCCCTCTCTTTATGCCAAGCAGCTCCGAGAAGTTGCGTGACCGCCACGAAATGCTGATTCCCTATGCAGGGCATACTGGCTATTTCCCACGTATTTCCTATAAGGATGTCATTGAAGATAAACTGCCAGCTGATACTTTCAGAGGCAAGATTGTACTGGTGGGTGCCACCGCCACGGGTATCGGTGATCAATATGCCACACCGGTATCAGGCGAAGACCATTTGATGCCAGGCGTGGAAATTCTGGCCAACATGGTAGAAGGCCTGCTCAGCGGACATACCGTCAACCAGGCGTCAGACTGGCAGAATGTACTGTTCAATTTGGCGTTTGTCGCCCTGGCACTGATTGGATTCAATGTCCTCAGCCCATTGCTGGCACTGCTACTCACGGTCACCCTGCTCACCCTGCTATTGTTCTCCACTTACTTGATTGCCAATGTAAGCGGCCTGCTGATGGCACCAGCAGCAGGTGTCATGGGGCTGATCGTGATTTATCCGCTCTGGAGCTGGCATCGCCTGGATACCGCTACCCGCTTTCTCACAGCAGAATTTGAGTCATTCAAGACCCATTCCCACTTGTTGTTTGGTGCGCAAAAAAATCCACTCTTCAAGGATTTTCTTGACCGGCGCATCAGTGCGCTCGAAGGCGCCGCCAATGAGCTGCAAAGCATGCATCGCTTTATGACGGATAGCATTAATGGCCTGCCTGACCCCACGCTAATCTGTGATACCACTGGCATCATTCGTATTAGCAACCAGGCAGCAGCGAGGTATTTTGAAACGAACGATGCAGAAAACCTGCATCAGCAGCAATTGACCAATCTGATTGCCAATATCCGTCACCCACAGAGCCAACAAGCACTCATCACCGCTCACACCTTGCAGCAACCGATACCTGCAGAGCTTGCAGCTGAGGCGCGTGATGCCAAGCAGCGCGACCTGCTGATCAAGTTTGTTCCCTGCATGAATGCAGCCAACCAACATATCGGCTGGATTCTCAGCATTATCGATGTTTCCCAGCTCTGGCAGGCTGAGCGAGATCGCGATGAAGCTTTCCGCTTTATCACGCACGACATCCGCTCACCCTTGTCCTCCATTATTTCCCTGGTCGAGCTACAGAAATTCAATCCGGGGGAGAATGAGGAACGTCTCCTCAACATGATAGAAAAACACGCGGACAATGCACTGGAGCTGGCAGACAACTTCGTGCAGCTGACACGGGCGAAGTCAGGCCATTATCAGTTGCATGACCTCAATCTGACCGACATGCTGCATGAGGTGATTGATGAGTTCTGGATCAAGGCGTATTCCCGTCATATCACCATCAAGCTGGAACAGGCGCCCACTGAGGCGCGTGCGATGATAGACCGGACACTGTTCAAGCGCGCCATTGCCAACCTGCTGAGCAATGCCATCAAATTCAGCCCGGATCAATCCACCATTAGCTGCATGATCACGTGCGCCCATAATGACTGGCATATCTCGGTCAAGGATGCAGGCATTGGCATAGACCCAGCATTACAACCACAGCTGTTCCAATCTTTCAGCCGCCTTCATCACCAAAGCCACCCAGAGATAGAGGGCACCGGCCTGGGCCTGGCCTTTGTGCACACAGTCGCCATACGCCACCAGGGCAGCGCCTCTGTGGAAAGCGCTCCGGGGCAAGGCAGCACCTTCTCCATCACCATACCGAGCATACAAGACGGATCAACGTCCTAAGCTGGCAAGCACCTTCCGCAAGGCAACTGTCAACAATTGTCAAAACCATATGCCTGGGCATGGCTGTCCTGCATGATAGGGACTGATATATAACGTTCCCGTCATCAAGGTGTAGACATAATGAACTCCATATTGCACCAGGCAACATCGTCCAGACAGCTCTGGATTGCTCGCATACTCATGCTGCTGCTAGTCGCGGCCGCCCTCTTTGTCATGCCGCACGCAGCAGAGCAGTGGCCAGCCATGGACGCCTTTTTCCCCGCCATTGCCCTGATGGTCGCCATCAGTGCTGTCGTAACCTCCTATGTACTATTGGTGCAATTCAACATTCACAAGAAGTTCTTCCTGATCCCACTAGCGGGGGCATATGCTTTTTATGGCATGGCGGCACTGGTAGAGCTCCTGATACAGCGTGAAACTTTTGGCCCCATTCCCATGATGGAAGCTCCCAGCCAGGCTACCAGCTGGATCTGGCACTGCTGGCATATTGGCTACCCCCTGTTCATTATCATTGCCATTCTGTTCCGCAAATATGGGGAACAAGCGGTGCAACTTAACCGCCTCAGCCTGACCAAGGGCATGATACTGTTTATGCTGGCCCCGCTATTGGGTATCGTCATGTATATGGTGGCAGTCAACTCTGGCCATCTACTGACTTCTCTCTTGACTGCAAACTCCATCGCACAGCCTGTCAGTGAAATCGTCGGCTGGGGCACATGGACCATCGCAGCATTGACCTTTTTTATCGTGCGATACTGCGGTGGCGATGACAATGTCATCACCACATTCCTCTCCGTCACTGCCCTCGCCTACCTATGCCAGACCTCCTTGATGATGGTGGACAATACCCAATTCAGCAGCGGCTGGTATATGGCAAAAATGTTGAGCATGATCTCCTCCTCCGGCTTGCTTGCCGTACTGATTCTACAAATCAGCCGCCTCAATAGTGATCTGGCAGACGCTCATTCCCAACTGATAGAAAAAGCCTGCAAGGATGGGCTCACCGGTATTTTCAATCGAGGTTACTTCGATGAAACCTCCGGCACTGAATGGCGCCGCGCCCAACGAGTAGGCGGCACCATGTCGGTGATCATGCTGGATATAGACCATTTCAAGGATTTCAACGATAAATTTGGCCATCTCAAGGGAGACCAATGCCTGTGCAGGATAGCCAAGACCTTGCAGGAAAACCTGCTACGCCCCGGTGATTTCGTCGCCAGGTTTGGGGGGGAAGAGTTTGTTGTACTGTTGCCCAACAGTACACCTGAAGGCGTGAGGCTGGTTGCAGAGAAGTTACGCACCGCCATTTACCAGCTGAAGATTCAGGCGATATACGGCAGGCCGGTTTCCATCAGTGCAGGCTATGCCACCTGGACTGAGTCCTATGAAAACCGCAGCATCAATGAACTGCTGGCCCAAGCCGACCTGGCACTGTACGCCGCAAAAAGCCAGGGAAGAAACCGCGTAGTGGGGTATGAAGAACTAAGATGCAGCCGCTACATTGGTCGTAGCAAATACCATCCTCAAATCGCCATTAACATTTAAGTTTTGCATGCCTGATATCCGTTCAGCCCCCGTTCAGGGTCAGGCATGCCTTTTTATTTCTCTACGCGTTAATAGATATCACGCCTATATCTACCCACTGCCGTCATGGCAGTGAGTACCGACTCACCCACGATATCAATCAGGGCATGGTGCACGGCAGGCGCCATGCCGGTAGCGCTGCCACATATATAAATTACGGCGTGCAGCTCGCACACCCAATGCCTGATATCTATCGCATGCTCTGCCACCATATCCTGCACATACCGCTTATCGGATTGATCCCGGGAAAATACTGCATTGAATTTCTTCAATACCCCTTGTGCCTGCCACTGGTGTATTTCTTCTCCAAAATGCAGGTCATGCAAGGCATTGCGTTCCCCAAAAAACAACCAGTTGTGATGCTGATCTTGTGCTGCACGCGCCTTGAGGTGGGCGCGCAAACCCGCAATACCGGTGCCATTGCCAATCAGGATCAGCGGTACATCAGGTGCGGGTGGATGAAAACCTGGATTGTCCCGGATGCGTAAGGCAATAGAGTCTCCAGGCGCTGCATAGGTGGTCAGCCATCCTGACCCCAGGCCCAATCGTCCATCCGCATACATGGTCTGTCGCACCAGCAGCTCCAGCTGCCCATCCTCGGGCAAGGAGGCAATCGAGTATTCACGATGCGGCAATGGCTTGAGCTTGCCGACCACGGCCGCTGCATCCAGTGACTTCAAAGCTTGCAGCGCATGTGTATCATGCGGTAGCAAACACTCACTTAATATCAGACTCAATGCTCTTCCTTGCACCAACGTATCGGGTGCAAGGTTCAGCTCTCGTAATACCTTGTCTACTTCATGCGCTGGATTACGCGGACCAATCTCGGCAATATCTCCCGCCTGCCAATGCACATCAGGCTCAACGCTTTTCAATGCCAGGTGATACACAGGCGCACCAGCACTACCGGGATTGAGATGCTGACGCTGCACCAGCTGCCACTCGCGATAATGCGGGGCCTGCCAGTCACTCATTTCATAATTATCCGCCAGCACGCCCAGCTGGTATTGCCAGTGACGCAATGCGCCTGCATCGGCATTGTCCACCTCGACCAGATCAAACAAGGGTAAAGCATGCGCATATTGCAACCAACCATCCAAACGATGGCCAAATCCACAATAATTGGCATAGCTACTATCGCCCAGGGCCAGTACCCCATATTCCAGACCTTGCAACGAAAGCGCCTCGCCCATCACCTGCTGCAGGAAAACCACGGCATTATCCGGTGCATCGCCTTCACCCGTGGTGCTGACCACGAATAAGGCACGATGGCATTGTTGCAGCACCTTGGTATCCATCTCGTTCAATGGCAAACTGTATGCCGTCACACCAGCACCCTGCAATGATTCAACCGTCTGCTGTGCCAGTTGCCTGGCCAAGCCACCCTGGCTGGCATAAGCCACTAATATGGCCTGCGGCGACGCTACGATAGTTTGTTCAGAGCTGAGGGAACGCGCCTTGTGGCGTTTGTGGATCCAGGCACAAAACAGCAGATAAGCTAACATCACCGCAAGTGCCGTCATCCAGCGATTGAATGCAAGATTGTTGACGGCAGCGTGGGCCTGAGTGGCCAGTACCAAGCCCGCCATCAGCTGAATGAGCACACTCACTCCAGCATCTCGGCTAGGGCAGGTGAATCATGGGCTGACAAACTGCCTGACTCATTGACGATAAACAAGGCAGCAATGCCATGGGTATTGGCATACGCCAGACCACGGCGCAAACCCATCACAGTCAATGCGGTGGCCAGCGCATCCGCTTCCATACAACTTGTGTGCAATACCGTAACCGAGACGGGCGCATGTTCCACCGGGAAACCGGTATGGGGGTCAATGGTGTGGGCATAGCGTTTGCCATGGTGCTCGAAATACCGACGATAATCCCCTGAGGTGGCGATTGCCATCCCATGGAGCGCCACTACGTTCTCATCCAGTCCAGACTCCTGCTGGGGGCGTTCCAATGCTACCCACCAGGGATGCCCATCAGGCTTGATTCCGCTGCCATACAGCTCACCACCAACCTCCACCAGGAAATGCGCCAAGCCAAGTGTGCGTAGCGCAACCACGACCTGATCCACGCCATAGCCCTTGGCAATGCCGGAGAAATCCAGGTATACACTCCCGGTTTGTAATAAGGTTTGATTGGACTGATTGAATTGCAGCTTTTGCCATCCACATCGCGCCAGATTTAAAAGAATGTCTGCAATGGGAGGCGGCTGCGCGCGCTGAGAGGCGGCATGATATGAATCAGGACCAAACCCCCATATATTGACCAGAGGTCCGATGGTGGGATCAAACGTACCATCAGTTAAGGCCGCAATCTCGATGGCTTTTTTCAGCACAGTGGCAAACCCGTGGGTCAAGTGATGCCAACTCCCCGCAGCGGCCTGATTGAACTGGCTGATCGCAGAGCGCTCAAGCCAGGTACTCATTTCCTCATTCACCTGATCCAGCGCTGCCTGTATAGCCTCTGCCACCTGATCGCCCGACACATCATCCACGGCAACATAACGCACCGTCCAGGTGGTGCCCATGGTTTGCCCGCTTAGGCTATGGACAAACCCGCCAGGCAGCTGCCGTGGTAAATCCCCCAGCTGTGGCGCAATCAATACACGGCGCATGCTTATTGCGGCAATACTTCCAGGGTCAATACATAAGCCAGGCTACGCTCCTTGGCCTGCTTTACACTGACCTTGTCATCGCTGAAATCCGCATCCAGCCAGTACATACCGGCTTCAGGCAAGGTCACTGTGACTTTTCCATCCTGACCCGAGGTGAATTTCTGCCCGCTCTTCTGGTCACGATAACGCGTTTGCCCTCTGACTATTTCAATTTCCACACCTTTAGCTGGCGCTCCATCCACCAGGAACTGTAAAGTCAGTGGCTCACCTGCGACCAGGTCATTAGGGTGTGTGGAAGCCACCATTTCCAGGCCACGCCCACTGGTTTTCAGCTTGCTAGGCGATCCAACACTGACATAGGCCTCAAGTCGATTGGCAATCTCGGACACCTTCACCTCTTTGGCATCTGCAGGAATACGCTTGCTCAACTCCTCGGCCTTGCCCATAAAGCGCTTGGCTTGGTCAGCCTCCTTCCATGAGGCACGTACGCCCTCACGATACATGGAAAGTCGATACGTGCCTTTTTGCTCGAACTTGGCATCAAATGTGGTCCGTAATTCACCTTTACCGATATTGATCGGCTCCACTTTACTGCCATCCGGGGCCACAATCTGCAGCTCATCAATCTGCAAAGGGCGGTGGTTGAAATGAAAAGGATCGTTAGAAACCGCGGCATCAAAAGTGACAAACTGCGGGGCTGAAAGTACCGTACTGGACGGCAGCAGCCAGTATCCATGCCCATAAGCCGCGGTTGTCGTCATGGCAGCAGCCATTGCCAGCACAGTCATCATTCGTTTCATATTCAGTGTCCTTCGGTGAAAATCAGGGTTTGAGATCAAGACTAATCGCGCCAAGCTCATGCTCACCGCTTGCACTGAGTGAGCTTGCCTTGGTCACAGGCCAGGTAAATGGAATACGCACCAACTCACGGTCTCCCTTTTCACGCGCAGCTTCCACCACCAGGCGATACTCCCCCGGAGCCAGTTTGTTCAAGGGCCCTTTGCCTTCGGTGTAGGAAAGCGTGTGTTCACCCACAGGCTTGGTCGCGCCAGAAACCCCATCCAGCGGCATATCCAGGTCACGCCCACCTTTGCGCCACCATTGACGCAAGTCCTTGAGCCACTTGGTGCCCTTGCTTTCCGACTTATCCTTGCCGTACCAGACGGAAAGCGTGGTCGCAATATCCTGGTTGGGCGTCTCCACCCATACGGCAAGATAGGGACGGTGATATTCAGCAGCATTGATACGCGGCACCGTCACTTTGACATCCAGTCCTGCCGCATGGCTCGTACTGGCAAACAAGGCCGCAACCAGGGCCGGAATCACTGCAAGTCGCATCACTTCTCCTTAATGAATAAACAATATCACCAGCACCAGTGGCAACACCATGCCCAGTGCCACCAATGGCCAGGTAAAAGGCCGATTCCCTGCATGCATATGCAACAGGCACAGCCCGGTAATGGAAAAAATCAGCGCCATGACGGAAAACACATCCAGAAACCAGCTCCAGGCAAGACCTGTATTGCGCCCTTTGTGCAGGTCATTGAAATAGGATACCCAACCGCGCTCCGTCAACTCATAATTCAGATCGCCAGTTTCACGATCAATCACCAGCCAGGCATCACCCCCAGGACGTGGTAACGAAACATATACCTCATCTTCCGACCATTCAGCCGGGGCAAGCCCCACTTCAATACCGAGGGCACCTGCCACCCAGTCCGCCAATGTCCGGGGTAATGGGGCGTTATCAGAAGGTGATATGCGTAATTGCGGTAATAGCAATGCTGGCACCTCTGCCTGCTTCTTGGTAATCAGTGCATTGCCTTCTATCCGCGCAGCATTATTCAGAGTCAGGCCAGTGGCGGCAAATAACAGCATGCCTATTAGGCAGATCGCGGAACTGATCCAGTGCCAACGATAAAGATGCTTGAGCCAGAATGAACGCTGTTTGTGAACCTGAGTGTTTTGCATGAAATCGCGGCGGTGTGGCAGCAGAAACCCACCAAATGAGAATTGGTCTCATTGTAGCAAGAAACAGGCGTGCACGGCATTTGGCTGCTTAAAAAACCAAGACTATGCGCCAGGGGACACCCCAGATGTAAACAAGGCTGCAAGCAATCAACAAAAGCACGGAAAGCCAAAGCAATGCTGAAAGAAAGGGAAACTGCAAAAGAATTTAAGGAAAACCGAAAGGCGAAACGAAGAAAAGCTCCGGTATAATCCGGCATCCATTGCATACCCCAAGTGGGTAACGCTGGAACTTACAAGAGATAAACAGGGAATTTTTGAAGATATACTGCTTGATGCTGGTGCCGGGGGGGGGACTCGAACCCCCACACCTTGCGGCGGCGGATTTTGAGTCCGCTGCGTCTACCAATTCCGCCACCCCGGCAGCAACAAGTCGGGCATTATATAGCAATACTGATGAATATGCGCACTACTGATTTCAACTTTTTATTACCTGACGAATTAATTGCCCAGTTTCCCGCTAAAGAACGTCACGGCAGCCGTCTGCTCCAGCTGGATGGCAATACAGGCAACTTGCAGGATAAAGCCTTCCTCGACTTGCCTGATTTACTGAATACTGGCGACTTGCTGATTTTCAATGACACGCGCGTGATCAAGGCCAGGCTGCACGGCGAGAAGCTCAGTGGAGGCAAAGTGGAGATGCTGGTCGAGCGTGTACTGGATGCCCATCACGCCCTTGCCCACATTAAAGCCTCGCGTGCGCCCAAACCGGGTAGCTGCCTGCGTATTGCGGGTGAGTTAGAAATTGAAGTCATCGCGCGGCAGGATGACTTGTTCCACCTGCGCTTTGAGCATGAGCGGCCAATCCTGGAACTGTTGGATCAATACGGCGCCCTGCCCTTGCCGCCTTACATTACGCACAACGCCGACGAAACAGACGAAGACCGCTATCAGACAGTATATGCGCGTGAACCCGGCGCAGTCGCAGCGCCCACCGCTGGCCTGCACTTTGATGATGCCATGCTGGCCACATTAAAAAGTAAAGGCATCAACATCGCTTATGTCACGCTACATGTGGGGGCAGGTACCTTCCAGCCTGTGCGTGTAGATGAGATTGCCGAGCACAAGATGCACAGTGAACTTTATTCCGTTCCGATTGAAACCGTGGACATGATTCACCAGACCCGGGCTGCGGGAGGCAAGACAACCGCGGTTGGTACTACGGCGTTACGCGCACTGGAAAGTGCCGCACGCTCAGGCGAGCTGTTAGCGGGCCAGGGCGAAACCGATATATTCATTACGCCGGGTTATCGCTTTCAAGTGGTCGAACGTCTCTTCACCAACTTCCACCTGCCTAAAAGTACATTATTGATGCTGGTATCCGCGTTTGCAGGCTTTGATCATATGCACCAGGCCTATGAACACGCAGTGGACCATCGTTACCGCTTTTTCAGTTACGGCGACGCCATGCTGATTGAACGGCAGAATTGATTCACTGCCTGGGTCGCTCATCCTGAAAAGAAACCACTAAAACAACGTGGGCTTGCACGCGCATTGTCACTAATGTGTCACAATGCGCGTGCACAATACTGGCACGACCAGCGCAAACCAAAGTCATAATGAACACAAACAGCCAAACTTTACACCATCAGCAGCCCGCTCAAGGGCGCCCGGAACTCAACAAAAAGTCGGGCATCTTCACCAAAATCCTGTTTTTCAGCGTGTTATTGGCTGGTTTAATGTTTACAGTGTTCAGTCTAAGCAATGACATGACAGAAGCTGGTAGCACCAGCAAAACCTGGTTACCTTTCCTCTTGCTAGGTTTGGCCCTACTGATTGCGCTGGGCTTTGAGTTTGTCAATGGATTCCATGACACGGCCAATGCCGTGGCAACTGTGATCTACACCCATGCATTACCAGCTAATGTGGCCGTGGTCTGGTCCGGATTCTTCAACTTCCTCGGCGTCATGGCATCCAGCGGTGCGGTGGCATTCGGTATTATTTCCTTGTTGCCAGTTGAACTGATCCTGCAGGTTGGCTCAGGCGCAGGGTTTGCCATGGTCTTCGCCTTGCTGATCGCAGCGATCCTGTGGAACCTGGGTACATGGCTGCTAGGCCTGCCCGCGTCATCGTCTCACACCCTCATCGGCTCCATTATCGGTGTGGGCGTAGCGAATGCCCTCATGCATGGCCGCGATGGTACCAGCGGCGTGGATTGGGCACAGGCCAGCAAAGTCGGTTACTCCCTGCTGCTTTCCCCGTTAGTGGGCTTTATTGCTGCGGGATTGGTATTGCTTACCCTGCGTGCTGTTATCAAGAACCGCGAACTGTTCCGCGAGCCTAAAGGCAACAAGCCACCGCCACCATGGATCCGTGGCCTGCTCATCCTGACCTGTACGGGTGTTTCCTTTGCCCATGGTTCCAATGATGGCCAAAAAGGCATGGGCTTGATCATGCTTATCCTGGTAGGTACGGTGCCGATGGCCTATGCACTTAACCGCACCATGCCCGCCGACCAGGCCGTGCAGTTTTCTGCCGTGGCTCAGGTCACCCAGGATGCTCTGGTCAAAGCCGCTCCCGATGCCGCTCCGGCAAAACCACTGGATACGCTCTCTACTTACATCCGCACCAAAGAAGTTACTCCCGCATTGCTGCCAGCACTGGCTGCAGTCACAGGCAGCATCGGCAACCAGGTCAGGGGCTATGGCAGCCTGTCGCTGGTACCCGCAGATGCGGTCGCCAACGTCCGTAATGATATGTACCTGGCATCAGAGGCGATCAGGCTGATAGACAAAAATCAGAGCATCATCCTGGATGAGGATGCCAAGACCAACCTCATGGCATTCAAAAAGGAAATGGACAAGGCCACCAAGTTCATTCCTTTGTGGGTGAAAATTGCGGTCGCCATCGCATTGGGACTGGGGACTATGGTGGGCTGGAAGCGTATTGTGGTGACCGTGGGTGAGCGCATAGGCAAAACCCATCTGACCTATGCCCAAGGGGCTTCAGCTGAAACTGTCGCCATGCTGACCATTGGCGCAGCCGATATGTATGGTCTGCCAGTTTCCACTACGCAAGTCCTGTCATCCGGGGTTGCAGGCACCATGGCAGCCAACAAATCGGGTTTGCAGATGTCTACCATCCGTAATCTGCTGATGGCCTGGGTACTGACATTGCCAATGGCAATGCTACTTTCCGGCTCGCTTTACTGGCTGTTTGCACATTTCGTTTAATTAGTGATCCAGGCCAATACTGGCAATCAAGAAGCGCGCCGCTTCACGATTGCCGCTTGCCTGAACCGGAGACGGTTTGGGCAATGCCAATAGCGCCAGCACCTCTGCAGAAAATTCCCCACTTATCCAGGCTTGTGGCACCAACCGCCGGCATACCCCATATTCTTGCAACCATGTAATCAGGCAATCCTGCTCCGGCCAGCCATCTCGTTCCACGTAAAGTACCGGTATGCCATGGCAGGCCGCTTCAACAAAGGTGCCATACCCAGGTTTCGTGAGCACCAGATCACAACTGGCCAGGATATCGGAAAAGCTTTCCCCCAGACTCTCCGTCGCGTGAAAATCAGCGCGCTGTATGCCATTGAGCCAATGTTGCGGCAACAGCCACTGCACATGTTCCAGCACAGGAAAATGCTCTGGATGGATATCGGTACTGATGCCTCCCATGCTGACCAGCACCAGTCGCTGCTGGCTTTGGGAAGGCTTACCGAGTTGAGCTAGCAATCGGGAACGTTGATTGCTGGCCAGATCCGCCACCGGGCCGCACTCATGGGATTGCGTAAGCCATGGCATGGGCATAGAGGGCGTGGTACGCAGAAAGTATTGCGAACCGGCATAGGCTGCCCGTATTTGCTGCAACACGCCCTGTATATCGGGTCGGTCGCCTGCATAATGCTGCAACACATCGGCCCAATTCAGCGAACACATGGCAAATGCTGGCAGGCCTAATTGGCTGGCGGCGGCCAATGGCAGATAGGCTACATTGCTGAGAATGGCATCCGGCTCAAGCGCCTTGATCCACGCCACCTCCTGGACTATCTTAGCTTCCCAGTCTGCATGAAAATCAAGATAGGCCTGCACACTGGCATGGGTGTCCACCTCAAGCGCAGACTGCATCAGCATGCCAAAATCGGCAACATGCCGGATATAACTGAAACTGACCGCAATGCGTGAGCGCAGAAACGCTTCCGGCACTGCACTACAAATCGTCAGCCTGATTGTCGGGGATAATAAACGCAGTTGATTAAGCACAGGCGCTATTTGTGCAACATGCCCATAGCCGTGCCCTGAAATATAGACCAGCAGATGCCGACCTCTACGTACTGTGCTTTCCGTCATCCGGCTATTTCAATGCAGCTTCACTCACGGGCCTCAATGGAGGCTGATAACTCCAGGATTTGCGCCAGGCGCCCAAGACCAGGTTGGGATATTGAGGCTGCCCCAGGCTACCGTTATAGCGGCCCAGCGCGCGATAAAGATCGCCTTTTTCTATATCAAGATAATGTCGCAATATGGTGCAGCCATAGCGGAGATTAAGGCGCAAATGGAACAGATTGTGTTCAGTGGCACCTATGCTTTTGACCCAGAATGGCATCACCTGCATATAGCCACGCGCACCAACTGAGGACACCGCGTATTTATTAAACGCGCTCTCGACTTGAATCAGGGCCAATACCAATTGCGTATCCAAGCCTGCACGCGTGGCCTCATAATTGACCGTGCGGAGGAAATCCTCACGGAACCTGTCATCCGGGATGCGCTTTGCCAGTCTGGCCGACATGGCATTAAGCCAATCCTGGCCCTCGACCTCACTGGCAAACACCATCCGTGGTGCGGCACTATCACTGATAGAGCGCTGCATGAGCGCCCTGACACTGTTAGCAAGCGGTTCTTCCCTTTGTGCACCAGCGATTACACTGCCAGCATTCAACAGCAGCCAGCCAGCAACCAGGAAATAGGCCGCTTTACGCATCAACGACCTGACAGCAAGGCCTGCTGAATCACACTGCCAATATCTGCCAGTGCTACATTCTGCGCGGCGGCATCGGTACGTGCCTGATATTCCACCTGCCCATCCTTGAGGCCGCGGTCGCCAATCACGATGCGATGTGGAATGCCGATGAGCTCCATATCGGCAAACATCACGCCAGGGCGCTCACCTCTATCATCCAGCAATACATCCACACCCGCTGCTTGCAGCGCAGCATATAGCGACTGTGCAGCAGCCTGCACGACTTCACTCTTGTCAAAACCGATAGGCGCAATCACCACTTCAAAAGGTGCCATGGCCTTGGGGAAAATGATGCCACGCTCGTCATTGCCTTGCTCAATCGCAGCCCCCACAATCCGCGACACACCAATACCGTAGCAGCCCATTTCCATCACTTGCTTCTGACCGTTTTCGTCCAGATAGGTAGCATCCATAGCGGCGGCATATTTGGTGCGCAATTGGAAAATATGCCCGACTTCAATGCCGCGACAAAGACTGATTGCGCCATGGCCGTCTGGGCTGGGATCACCAGCTACCACATTGCGGATATCGGCAACGACCTCAGGTTCAGGTAAATCACGGCCAAAATTGACCCCAGCCAAATGGAACTTGGGTTTATTGGCACCACAGACAAAATCACTCATCACTGCAACAGCACGATCAGCGACGATTTTCACTTTGCCCGAAACAGCCACTGGCCCAATAAAGCCAGGCGGGCAGTTCAGATGGTCACGGATTTCCTGCTCGGAGGCAAAGCGGAAGTTCTCAAGACCAGCCACTTTGCCTGCCTTGATTTCGTTCAACGTATGATCACCACGCAGCAGCAGCAGGTAAAACTGAGTAGCACCTTCAGCATCGGTCGCCAGCAGGGCGATAGACTTCACCGTTTGCTGTAACGTAATGCCCAGCAAGGCTGCGACATCTTCGCAGCTAGTCTGCTTGGGCGTATCGACCTCACGCAGCGTCTCTGCGGCAGCAGCACGGACCTGTGAAGGTGCAAGCGCCTCCGCCAGCTCCACATTGGCCGCAAAGTCAGAATCTTCACTATAGGCCAGCGCATCTTCGCCAGAGTCAGCCAATACATGGAACTCATGCGAACCGTCACCACCAATGGCGCCAGTATCAGCACGCACCGCACGGAATTTCAAGCCCAGACGGTTGAATACATTGCTGTATGCCTGATACATGGTCTGGTAAGTCTGTTCCAGGGAGTCCAGGCTGGTATGGAAGGAATAAGCATCCTTCATCATGAATTCACGTGCACGCATCACGCCGAAACGCGGGCGGATCTCATCACGGAACTTGGTCTGGACCTGATAGAAATTAAGTGGTAATTGTTTGTAAGAACGGATTTCACGGCGTGCAATATCGGTGATGACTTCTTCATGAGTAGGGCCGAAACAGAAATCACGTTCGTGGCGATCACGAATCTTGAGCATCTGTGGACCAAATACCGCCCAGCGACCGGTTTCTTCCCACAATTCCTTAGGCTGCACTGCAGGCATCAGCAGCTCCAGGGCACCGGCACGATTCATCTCTTCCCGCACAATGGCCTCTACCTTGCGCAGCACACGCAGACCCAGTGGCATCCAGGTGTAGAGGCCAGAGCCCAAGCGCTTGATCAGGCCAGCGCGCAGCATCAGTCTGTGGCTGGCAAGCTCGGCTTCCTGGGGCGCTTCTTTTTGTGTTGCTATGAAAAACTGTGATGCACGCATGTCTGGTTCGTTCTTTAAAATCGGGGATGCTGCGGATTTTATAGTGAAACGTGCTTCACGTCAGCCTGAGCAGCAATCAGGCCACCGCCGAGGTCGGCTTTGCCAGCGAGTAAAGTGTGTCGCGCAGCTCCGCAAACTCAGGCTCTAAATCCACCACATAATAATTGGCCGTATGTCCAAAACTGAGGTTGACTGCGTAGCCCAATGCGATAGAACGTGCCGGGAACGGGCCACGCGCCACGATACCGCGCGTCAGGCTACCGGAAACCAGGATGGTCCGGGATGTTGGCGGAATACTGCCATACTGGGCTGCCTGCGAGGAAGGGGTCAGGTCTATGAACTGATAGAACTGTTTTTCATTATTGGGTACAGCCGCTGCAAACTGCTCGGCCATATAGGTTTCAATGGCGGCCACTTCCTCATCTTCATAGATGCCTACCAGCCGCATCCCACTGATCACATTACCTCTGAATAAGGCTTTCATTTTGATGCCTTTCTCTGGAATAAATCCCTATTAACTATATCGTCATGCTGCCGTTAAAGCTGAGGATATCGTCATGGTTTTTACTAAATTGTAGCGAAGTGGAGCAAAATCCATTCCCGCTGTTTGTACGGCTGCACTGCACAATAATGCAAAACTGTTATAACCTTGCTAGCGCAAGCATGATTGAAATTGAATAAGCCCTATTGGCAAAAGCAGGGCATGCCCTTGTTTCATGAATCACTTTTTAGAATGCTTTATCCGTAAAAATATGACTGAACTCACCAATACTGAATGGGCAGCCTGGGTACAGGCCATCGGCTCAATTATTGCCATCCTCGCCGCCATCGGCATTTCCACCTGGCAAAACCACGTCGATAGCAATCGCAGGAGCACAGAGCAGCGCGGTTACTCCAAACGCCTGATGTCGGTGACGCATAAAATTGCCTACGATATTTTTCTGACCCTGCATAACATCGAACAGTTGCGTAGTAATCCACTAAAAAATGAAACGCGCATCATGCGTGATTTTAATCGGAGTAAATTAGGTCGACTGGAAATGGCATTGCACGCCATCCCTATCCACAACCTGGGCACGATTACTGCTGTAGAGCAGGTCATGATCATCTTCTCCCAGCTGGAAGCCGCCAATACATTGATGGCCCCAGAACCAGCCGATATGACGCATCATATTGATCATGTGCCCTGTAGCGAGATATATGGTCGCTCGTGGCGCCCTATCGTGGAAGCATGCCGAGTAGCAAGCTATACCTTGCGTGGCGAAGTCTTGAATTACACCTAAACATCTTGAATAAGCAGATCTGACACAAATCTGCTCAGCCAGGATTCTTGGCTAGCTTGTCCATCTTCAATTCACATTGCCCACGAGGCAGTGCGAATTACTATGAGCCTTAGCAAGGCTATGATGGTTCCCCCCAATCACCAGATCAAAGTACGATCGGTTTATTCGGTAATTCGTTTCTGTCATCTGCAGTGGCAGGAAAATGCTGCTGCAATGACTTGCCAATTTCAGTAATGCCGTAGATCACACCCTCTTCAAACCTGCCTTGCCTGAAATGGGCTTCCATCGCCTTGCAAATCAATTCCCAGCCTTGTGGGCCTAAATGCTGGTTGATACCCCGGTCAGCCAGAATCTCGACATCATGATCCGCCAGGAGCAGATAGATCAGCACACCATTATTTTGCTCGGTATCCCAAATCCCCAGTTGCGAGAATAGCGCGATTGCGCGTTGACGCGGCGTCACTCCACGCAAGATAGCCAGGGGATGAAGGTCACCTTCGACCACAAAGCGTATTTCCCCATTGTGCGTCAGTTCGCTGGCCGTAATCGCCTGTTCGATATGCTGCAAGGCGGATTTGGAAAAATGCCTGCGCACATGCCAAGGCATGCTGAATAAGTGACTGAAGAATCTCAGGATAAAATGTCGCTGCTTCATGATCTACCAGTCGCCCGAGGCGCCTCCTCCTCCAAAGCCACCGCCGCCGCCAGAAAATCCGCCGCCACCCCAGCCACTTCCACCACCAAAACCACCACCGGGAATGCCAAGCCCCCCCATCATGGTAATAAAGAACGCGACTATCGCCAGCACAATGGCAAACAGGATGCCGCCACCAAACAGCATGACCGCAGCACCCACCAGGCCTGCATTAATGGAACCACCGAGGAAATTGCCAAACATGGCACGCAACACGCCACCGAGGACGAGTCCACCAAACAGCAGCAAAGGCAGCATTTCACCAAAACCACCTGCCCCCTGCCTGCCTTGGCGAGGCGGCGGTGCAGGCAAGCCCTCACCTGAAATCAGACGCGTCAGGTAATCGACTGCATTGTTGATGCCCGCATAAAAATCTCCCTGGCGAAACGCCGGGGCCATGACGTCAGACACAATACGTTTGGCAATCACATCGGGGACAGCACCTTCCAGGCCATACCCCACCTCGATGCGCATCTTCCTGTCATCCTTGGCCACCAGCACCAGCACCCCATCATCCACCTTGCCACGCCCCAGCTTCCAGGCTTCCACCACCCGTAGCGCATATTGCTCAATGACCTCTGGTTGTGTCGTGGGCACGATCAGCACCGCAATCTGGCTGCCTTTTTCCTGCTCAAACTGTGCCAGTCGGGATTCAAGTGCAGCCTGCTGATCAGGACTAAGCGTATGAGTGAGGTCAGTTACCCGCTGCTGAAGAGTGGGTATCGCCACCTCGTCTGCTGCCTGCACCGGGCTGGCAAGCGCCAGACCCAGCAACAGTAAGCCAGCGATGATTTTCGCGGAAAGTGTATTAATCAAACCTGTGTGTCTTTCCGCTTACTTATCAAAGCTGACCGCAGGTGCCTTGGAAATTTCGCGTTCATTTTCCACTGAGAAGTTTGGCTTGGTTTTGTAGTCAAACATCTTGGCGGTCAAGTTATTGGGAAACTGGCGAATTGCCGTGTTATAGGCTTGCACTGCCTTGATGTAGCGGTTACGCGCCACGGTCACACGGTTTTCAGTGCCTTCAAGTTGCGCCTGCAAATCACGGAAGTTGGTATCTGCCTTCAGTTGTGGATAGTTTTCTGCCACCGCCATCAGACGTGACAAGGCAGAGGTCATTTGGCCTTGCGCAGCCTGGAAACGTGCAAACGCCTGCTCATCATTCAACAACTCAGGCGTTGCCTGGATGCTGCCCACTTTAGAGCGGGCATCAGCCACCTGAGTCAGCACTTCCTTCTCATGCGCAGCATATCCCTTGACTGTACTGACCAGGTTAGGCACCAGATCCGCACGACGTTGATACTGGTTCAACACCTCAGACCAGTCCGCATTGACCTGTTCATCCAGCGTCTGGAAAGTGTTATAGCCACAGCCGCTCAATGTCAGGACCATCAGCAAGGCCGCCAACTTCAACCAGATTTTTTGCATGTTTTATCTCCTAGCGAGTAATTTTAATAAAGAGGTCTGCTGGTTTATCCAGCACACTAAAATCTATTCCACAGATGAGGCTGACACCGCGGATTGCAAGCCCTGCATAGTGTCACGCGCAAAACATAAATCATCCCAGGCCCGTGCCTTATCGGGCAGATTGCGCAAGAGGTAGGCCGGGTGATAGGTCACGATCACAGGTACCCCATGGAAATCATGCAACTTGCCGCGCAGGCTCGCAATACTGCTTTCACTGACGAGTAATGACTGAGCAGCGAACTTACCGAGGGCCACAATCAGTTTAGGCTTGATCAGCTCCACCTGGCGTTTGAGATAAGGATCACATTTGACGACCTCTTCCCCCTGGGGATCCCGATTGGCGGGCGGACGGCATTTCAGCACATTGGCGATATAGACATTATCGCCACGCTTGAGTTTGATGGCCGCCAACATATTGTCCAGCAGCTTGCCTGCCTGCCCGACAAAAGGCTCACCACGCCTGTCTTCTTCTGCCCCAGGTGCTTCCCCGATAAACAGCCACTCTGCATGAGGATCACCCACACCAAACACGGTCTGAGTGCGAGTGGCTTCCAGACTGCAGGCATTGCAAGCCTCAACATCCGCCTGCAATGCCTGCCAGTTCATCTCCATGATGCCAGCACGCCTATCCTGCACTGGCGCTGCCGTTTCAATATGCGCTGCGACAGACGCCGTAGCGTCCGACCAATCGAGCTGGCTTTCTTCAGGATAGTCAGATTGCTCTGTCAGCGCGGCATCGATCTCTTGAGCCAATGCCAGCGCTGGCTCATCAATGTGTGCCACTTCGCTGAATATAGGCTCGGGCTCGGTACTCGCCTCGATCACTGCCTGCACGACCTCATGACTCTGCTCCTCTGCAGCCGCACCCTGCAATGCTTGCGGGCGTACTCCAGCAACATCAGGCCCACCTAGTTTAGCTTCCAATGATGCTGGCTGGTCACGCAAGCGCCAGACTGGCAGCAGTTCCAGTTCACGCAACATATCTTCACGGGTCAAGGTCATAAGGCAGCTCCCATCAGCACCGCATCTTCGCGTCCCTGCTTGGCAGGATAGTAACCGCGGCGTATGGCCATTTCATTAAATCCCATGCTTTCATAGAGCGCAATCGCAGACAGATTGGAAGGGCGGACTTCAAGAAACATATTGAGTGCGCCATGTCGCCGGCCTATCTCCATCATATGCTGCAAGAGGCTACGGCCAAACCCTTTGCCCTGCCAGGGAGTCGCAATGCTGATATTGAGCAGGTGCGCTTCATCCAGCACCATCATGAGGACGGCGTAACCAAAAACCTCGCCACTTTGTTCATAGACCCAGCAGCTATAACCCGAGTTAAGCGAGTCAGTGAAATTCCCGCGCGTCCAAGGATAAGGAAAGATAGTGGGTTCTATACGCGCGATGACGTCCAGATCATGATGCTGCATGGGGCGTAAACTGGCTTGGGCATTGAGCACAGCGTTCATGCTGCGCTTGCCTTGGCTAAGCGCTCACTGGTTTTCAAGGCGACCTTGTTGCGAATATATACAGGGGCTGCTTCATCTGCAGGCCGCCCCTGACCCTCCATGAATGCTGGCAAGGCCAGAGCCGCAATCGCGGCTGCGCGTGGATAGGCACCCGGCACGGTATGCGCCACCTGTTCACCATATCCATGCTGCAAAGCACTTGCGTAGCTCTGCCAGCCACTCCCTACCCCAGTCCAGCCATTGCCTTCGACTGCCGGTACGGCTTCTGGCTTGTAAAGCCCGGGGGCAATCACCTCCTGCCATCCATGTGCCTGTTTGATATAAACAGCTTGATACACCT
This sequence comes from Methylobacillus gramineus, assembly GCF_020532675.1. Taxonomy (GTDB): domain Bacteria; phylum Pseudomonadota; class Gammaproteobacteria; order Burkholderiales; family Methylophilaceae; genus Methylobacillus; species Methylobacillus gramineus. Next base: position 1,843,091 of record NZ_JAJAVE010000001.1, read on the forward strand.
CGCCCATACGCGCATCCAGGCATGCGATCACTTTATCAGCCTCTATGGCATCTTCAGCCAGCGCTAGCAATGTACTGATCCCTATCACGGGCAATTCCGCGCCAAGCGCCAGCCCCTGCGCTACGCCACAGCCTATCCGCAAGCCGGTGAAAGAGCCTGGTCCGGCACCAAAGGCAATGCCGTCCATATCCCGCAACTCCATCCCGGCTTCATCCAGCAACTCACGCAGCAAAGGCAATATGCGCTGGGAATGGCTTTGCCCGGCCAATATCTCGCGTTGGTGCAGCTTGCCATCGAGCAGCAAGGCCAGGGAGAGATATTCAGTCGAGGTATCGAGGGCGAGAATGTTCATGCAGGATCAACGGGGAGTGAATCAAAGAATTCTACTACATCTGCCACCTCGCGCGTCCGGCGCATGGGTGGCAAGCTTTGCCAGATACGGCGGCCATAAGGCTTGCTGATCAGGCGTGGATCACAAATCATGAGTACACCGCGATCGGCCTCATCCCTGATCAGGCGGCCCGCTCCCTGCTTGAGGGTGATGACGGCATACGGCAACTGATATTCCATAAACGCATTCTTGCCTTCTGCATTCATCTTGTCGATACGGGCAGAGAGCACGGGGTCGTCAGGGGGCGCAAATGGCAGCTTGTCGATGATCACCGCGGAAAGCGCCTCCCCCCGGACATCCACACCTTCCCAGAAACTTTGTGAACCCACCAGTACGGCATTGCCCAGTTTACGGAATCGCTCCAACAGCTCGCTACGTGCCGTATCGCCCTGCATCAACAGCGGATAATCCAGGCCTTCGGTTTCAAATGCATCCTTGAGCAAAGCATGCACCTCTCGCATTGCACGCAGGCTGGTACACAAGACAAAAGCACGGCCACGACTCGCCTTGATCACAGGCAATGCCATCGCAGCCACTGCTGAGGCATAACCCGGGCTGTTCGGTTCCGGCATGCCTTGCGGCACATAAAACAAGCCCTGGCTGGCGTAGTCAAATGGGCTGTTCCAGTACCCGGTCTTGGCTGCTTCCAGCCCCATCTGCCCCAGATAATGGCTAAAGTCACTTTTGACTGCCAGTGTGGCAGAGGTAAATATCCATGAGCGTGGCTGGGCATTCAACTGCTTGCTGAAACCTTCAGCGACCGACAATGGCGTGGCGTGTAGCTGTACGGACTGGGTAAACACCTCCACCCAGCGCACCAGGTTGGCATTTTCAGCGCGTTGCCAGCGTTGCAGCATCACCTGTAACGCCAATGCGCGCTGCCAGCAGTTTTCCACCGAAGGCTCACGTGCCGCCTGGGTTTCCAGTACAGCAGCAAGCGCTGCCAGGGTTTGCTCCATCAGAGCATAGGCACTCTCAAAATTTCGTAATGCCAATACCTTCTGCACGGGTAAACGCGCGCTCTCATAAGCAAAGATCAGGCGAAAATCCCGCACGGCCTTTTCAAGCGCGGCAGTCATCTCAGGTAAGGCGGTGCAATCCTTGATGGTGGTAATGTATTCCGCATGGGCATCGCGTGCCAACTCCATCAACTGGCTGGTAGAAAACCCCTCCCCAAAGAACATGCCTGCCACTTCCGGCAATTGGTGCGCCTCATCGAAAATCACGGTATTGGCAGAAGGCAACAGCTCAGCCACGCCTTCATCGCGCAGCATGACATCCGCAAAAAACAGATGATGATTCACCACCACCACATCGGCAGCCAGGGCGCGTTTGCGGGCTTCCATGACAAAACAGTCTTTATAGAAAGCGCACTCCTGTCCCATGCAGTTATCCCGGGTGGAGGTAACGGCTGGCCAGATCGTGGCACTTTCCGGGACTGAGGTCAGCTCACTCTTGTCGCCAGTACCACTGTTTTCGGCAAAGGCCTGGATTTGATGGACATAGGTGGCATCTTCACGCGAGTAAAACTTGCCTTCATTCATGGCGCGCTGCAAATGAAAATGGCAGACGTAATTGGCACGGCCCTTGAGCATGGCCACGGTCACCGGTACCTTGAGTGCGTCGCGCACAGCCGGCAAATCGCGGTTAAACAGCTGATCCTGCAAGGTCTTGGTGCCTGTGGAAATAATCACCTTGCCGCCAGAAAGCAAGGCCGGGACGAGATAGGCAAAGGTCTTGCCGGTGCCGGTGCCGGCCTCGGCCACCAGCTGGTGATTATGCTTGATGGCATCTGCAATCGCCTGCGCCATTTCCTGCTGCTGGATACGCGAGCGATAGCCAGGGATGGTCTCCGCAAGCGGGCCTTCCGGCGAAAAAACGTGGTCTAGATCACTCAAGAATGGCTTTCAAATCAGGCAGGAAATACCTTGCCATTATACTTAAGTTAAGCAGGATGACGCCCGGCAAAATGCATGGGCAACGAGACTAAGCGTTTAAGACTAGAGATAAGCGGCTGGAACACTTTCAAGCAAATGCAGCGAAATGACAAGCATGTTGTTACAAGCCACGTTATTTAACTGAACGCTGTTTAAATTGAGGCCATCAACACCAGTCTGGATTAGGCAGCCCGGCAAATACTTGCCGCAAACCGTCTGACCAGCCCTGCCTGACCGTGGTGTAATAAGGATCACTCTCAGTGAGACGCTGCTTGCAATCCGCATTGAAACTGTTAGTGCGATAAATAAGTAAATCTATCGGTGCCGCCACCGAAATATTGCTGCGTATGGTGGAGTCAAATGAAATCAGCACACACTTGACCGCCTCCATGATATCGCTGTCATGGGTAACGACACGGTCTATGATGGGCTTGCCATACTTGGTTTCGCCAATCTGGAAATACGGGGTTTCCTGGCTAGTCTCGATAAAGTTACCCGCTGCATATACCGAGAATAAACGCGGCTGCTCACCCTGGATTTGCCCACCGACCAGGATGCTGGCACTGAATTCCGTGTTGTGGTTTTTCAGGTGCTCATTGTCCTGCTCATATACTGCACGCAATTGATCGCCTACCAATTGGGCAGCATCAAACATATTGGTGACGTTGTGCAGGTTGATACCTTCGCTGAGTTTAAGTGCCTCACGCAAGCGGTTAATGACGGCCTGCGTAATCGCCAGATTACCTGCTGTCATCAAGGTAATGACACGCTCCCCCGGCACTTCAAATACATTCATCTTGGGGAAAATGGCGACCTGGTCCACGCCAGCATTGGTTCTGGTATCAGAGGCCAGCACCAGGCCCTGGTCAAGCAGTAATGCAACGCAATAGGTCATGCTGAAAACACGCTGAGTAAAGGTGGATTCATCATACGCATGCGAGCCTGCCGCGACAATACCACGCTTGGAGTAGTGTCACTTTTCATTTAAAAATCGCGTAAACTTGATTTTTATCCCCATTTTCAGGCAAGTCACATGGAATATCGCAAGCTAGGTCAATCTGATCTCAACGTTTCAGCTATCTGCCTCGGCACCATGACTTATGGTGACCAGAATACCGAAGCTGAAGGCCATGAGCAGCTAGACTATGCGCTCGCACAGGGCATCAATTTCATCGATACCGCAGAGATGTATCCGGTGCCGCCCAAAGCTGACACCGTCACGCGCACTGAGACCATCATCGGCAGCTGGCTCAAGAAGCAAGCACGTGACAAGATCATTCTGGCCAGCAAGGTCGCTGGCGGCAATCGCAAGATGGAATGGATACGCGGTGGCCCACAAGCCGTTGATCGTGCCAACGTACGGGCAGCGATTGAAGGTTCGCTCAAGCGTCTGCAAACCGATTACCTAGACCTTTACCAGATTCACTGGCCGGAACGGAATGTGCCCATTTTTGGTCAATACCAGTTTGATCCCAGCAAGGAAAAGGAATGGGTATCTATCCACAACCAGCTGGAAACGCTGGCGGAACTGGTGAAGGAAGGCAAGGTACGTTATATCGGCGTGTCCAACGAGCAGCCCTGGGGCGTGATGGAGTTTATCCGCTTGTCCAACCAGTACAACCTGCCTCGGATTGCCTCGATCCAGAATAGCTACAGCCTGCTCAACCGTGGATTTGAGTTTGGCATGACCGAGATTGCCTATCGTGAACAGCTCAGCCTGACCGCCTACTCTCCATTAGCTTTTGGCCACCTCACAGGTAAATACATTGATAACCCGAAAGCACAGGGTCGGGTTAATCTGTTCCCAGGCTATGCACAACGTTATACCAAACCCAATGTGACGCCAGCAAGTGCCGCCTACGCAGAACTCGCCCGCAAGCATGGCCTCACTCCCACTGAACTCGCACTGGGTTTTGTCTATCACCGCTGGTTTGTCACCAGTACCATCATTGGTGCCACCAGCCTGCCCCAGCTGACAGAAAATATCGGGGCATGGCAAACACCGCTGAGCTCAGAAATCATGCAAGAAATCGAGCACATTCACCTGCGTTACATGAATCCAGCGCCTTAAAGCGCTGACCTACATACGACCACGACAAGCAGGTCAAGTCGTGTGTTTAACTATGAATTGTTCTGAAAAGTTCCTATCTTGAACCAGGCGACAGTTTGAGCCAGTTGATCGGCTTGCTCTTGCAAGGACGCAGCTGCGGCTGCAGCCTGCTCGACCAGGGCAGCGTTTTGCTGTGTCACTTGATCCATTTGCGTGATGGCATGATTGACCTGTTCAATGCCACTGCTTTGCTCATGGCTTGCAGTGGTAATTTCAGACATGATGTCCGTCACGCGTTTAACGCTATCTACAATTTCCTGCATCGTCGTGCCCGCCTCCATCACCAGCTTCTCGCCAGTATTCACACGCTCGACTGAATCCCCGATCAGTTCCTTGATCTCCTTCGCAGCCACTGCCGATCGTTGCGCAAGACCACGCACCTCTGATGCAACCACCGCAAAGCCACGTCCATGCTCGCCGGCACGCGCTGCCTCTACCGCCGCATTCAAGGCCAGGATATTTGTCTGGAAAGCAATTCCGTCAATCACGGCAATAATATCCACCACCCGCCTGGATGCTTCATTGATAGAACCCATGGTGGAAATCACTTGTGATACCACCGCGCCACCGCGCAGCGCAATCTTTGCAGCCGAGGATACAAATTGGTTTGCCTGCTGTGCGTTGTCCGCATTCTGCCTCACTGCTGATGTAATTTCTTCCATGGATGAGGCAGTTTCTTCCAGAGCACTCGCTTGCTGTTCGGTGCGCGATGACAGATCGAGGTTACCCGCGGCAATCTCACTCGAACCCGTCGCCATCGCATCCGTACCATGTCTTACTTTGGATACAATGCTGGTCAGGCGATCGTTCATTTCCTTCAATGCCTGCAGCAACTGTCCCGTTTCATCACGGGATGATGCCTGAATATGCGTGGTCAGATCCCCTGCCGCCACCGTTTGTGCAATCTCAATTGCACGATTGAGAGGACGAGTGACACCCGTGATAATCCAGTAAGTCAGGCTTACACCACATGCCGTCAACACTGCCAATGCCAGCAATATTGTAGCCACGGCAAGGTCATGATGCTGTTGCGCTGCGGCCTGGTTTTGCTCACGTATTACGGTAGATCGCTCCCCTACAAATGCCACAATCTGGTCGATCTGTTGGGTAGGTGCACGATCCATGCCTTTCACCAGCGCATCCACAGCCTGTGTGCTTTCCAGTTTATGGTGATCAAATTGCTTGAGTGCTTCCAGATAATTGACCTCCAGTTGCGACAATGCCTGTCTGGCATCCCTCACCATCGTGGTATCCAAATTCATTTGATCAAAAATCACCTGCAGCCTGCCCAGTTCTTCCTGTGTCCCCTTTCCGCTCTGGATAAATGCATCGCGATATTTATCGAAAGCCTTGGGGTCATGACCGCGCAGCAGAATATTCTTCCACTCCTGTATCTGGATCTTGAACGTCACCTGAGTTTTGCGCGCCGTATTCACCGCATGCTCTGCAACAGACGCCTGCGCTATGGTGAGTTGAAGCAGAGCATTTGTTTTGGACAAGGTTAACCAACCCACCATGCCCAGGATCACCGAGCCGAGTAATAAAAGTGCGCTCAGCCCAATGAGACGCGTGGATATATTGAGGTTGCTAAGTTGCATGAAAGTACTCTGTGTAAATCAGGGTGAGGAAGAAGACTGACAGCAAGTCGTATTGCACTGTGGACGAGTTGCATCCGCCAAGCTGAACAAGCAGGTAGTGAACATTTCTTGCATAGTATTGGGAATTTGTGACAATTTGATGTCATTTTTGCTGCAACAGGCCTAGTCAGGTAAACCGAGTGATGAGCACATTTTTAGTGAAAACAAAAAACCAACATAAACATTGTGTTATGAAAAAAATGTGCTATGAGGGTGTCCTTTTTTCGTTCTCGCGTGTCATTACTAGTAGAAGACCTGATTTTTTTAAGGTCTTTACAGAATAACTATTCGAAGCGAATCGATTCGCCACGCACATTTCCCTGACTTTTGGAGTGATCCGGCCTTCCTCGTAAGGGGAAGGTTTCCTTTTCAGTCCAGATAGCGAGTGTTTCAGGTTCTCTCTCCGCCACACCATGCTTTATGATGAGCTCTACATCCCGTCTCCCCACAAAGGACATGGGTACCATTGCACTTTCCCCAGCCAACACCACACAAGGAAACTCGATGCGTATCGTTTTTTTCAGCACCCAGACTTATGACCGTGAAAGTTTTCTCGGGCTTGATAAGCCGACAGGCGCAGAATTTGTATTTCAGCAACCGAAACTGACCGTCGATACTGCGGTTCTTGCCGCCGGCGCAGAGGTAGTGTGTGCGTTCATCAATGATGATCTGTCCGCCCCAGTACTGGATCAGCTGGCAGCCACAGGCACACGCTTGATTGCATTGCGCTCGGCCGGGTACAACCATATCGACCTGGAAGCGGCACAGCGCCTGGGCCTGGTAGTGACACGCGTACCGTCTTATTCGCCCAATGCCATTGCAGAACATACCATCGCCCTGATACTGGCACTCAATCGGCACCTGACGCGTGCCTATAACCGGACGCGAGAAGGAGATTTCAACCTCAGAGGCCTCACAGGCTTTGATCTGGCCAACAAGACGGTGGGGATTATAGGTACCGGGCAGATAGGTGCAGCCTTCGCACGGATCATGGCCGGATTTGGCTGCAAACTACTGGCGTATGACCCTTACCCCAACCCTGAAGTGACCGCACTCGGTGCGGAATACCTGCCGCTGGATGCGTTATTCAGCCGGGCCCAGATTGTCAGCCTGCACTGTCCTTTAAGCCCCAACACCTTTCATCTGATCAATGCTGAGACACTCAACCGCATGCAACGCGGCAGTATGCTGATCAATACCAGCCGTGGTGCATTGGTCGATACGCCAGCCGTGATCGAGGCATTGAAAAGCGGTCACCTGGGCTATCTTGGCCTGGATGTATATGAGGAGGAGGCAGACCTGTTTTTTGAGGATCTTTCCGATTTTCCCTTGCAAGATGATGTCCTGGCACGTCTGCTGACTTTTCCCAACGTCATCATCACCGCACATCAGGCTTTCCTCACACGTGAAGCACTACATGCGATTGCAAGTACCACCCTGGCCAATATCAGCGCCTGGGCCGCAGGATCCCCATGCAATCTGGTAAAGGCAGAAGCTTGATGAAAACGGCTTTCAGTCAAATCCTATGAACCATATCCCACGCCAAATACCCGCCGGACTGGAAAGCTACAAACGCACGCCAGAATTTACGCCGGATAATTTACCATCCGCCTTGCGATCTTCACATTCCACCAAGCCTGGCGTGTGGGGCTTGTTACAGGTACTAGAGGGGCAGGTTACCTACCATCTGGCACCGCCGCATACAGCATCAGCCCAAGCGAATGCGGGTGACTCGATTGTGATACTGCCGGAAATTGAGCACTGGGTGGAGTTCAGTATTCCCGGCAGGTTTTATGTGGAATTTTATCGGCCTATTCCCGATGCCGGATTCAACTTTTCCTCATCAATGTAGCTTTCAGTATCAGCACCGCTCCCTTGCCAAACCCATAACTGGTGGTGATCAGGCTGACAAAAAGATACACCTGGAACACATGCTGAACCAGGCTCTGCGGAGGTTCCGCTGTATCTAGCAGCGGAAACATTCCCATCAGCAGAAACAGGCTGGAATTAGTAAAAGCGCCTACCACCATTGCCCAGCGTACATGCCAGGGCAAGGGCACCCTGGCTGCATAAAACCCCAGGATCAAGGCCGACATCAACAGGAAGTCGATATGCGCCTGCAACACCCTGGTTTGTTTCCCGGGGAAAATATCCGCTAATCCCGGTACGCCAAAATTCAGCCCGACCATGCACCAAGCCAGTATCAAGGCCATGAGGATCCAAAGACAGGCACCACGGATCATGACTACATTGAGGGCTTTATCATCTTGTTGCAGCATATTCACACTCCATCGTCATCAAGCACTCCATTATCTGGATAAACAGATGAACGGACTTGATGACACGAGCGCAACAACTTGATCCAAACGGTGGTTTACTGATTTACCTCACCCGATACTTTGAATACCATTCAGTCCATACCCTACATCCTCTGGGAAATGCATATGGAAACAGCGCTTCCAGCCCCTGCCATTCATCACGGCCTGCATCTTTCTACCGAGCATTACGCCGCTAGCCAGCGCCATGAGTGGCTGCAGGATATGATTGGCAAGGAATACGCCCATGTCAGCATTAGCGTGCCAGGGCCCGCCGCTCTGTTCAATGAAATGCATATCTATCCATGGGAAGATATGAAGCTTTCTTGCATCAGGTCCAACAGCATTAACATCAACCGCAAGCCTGGTGAAGGGTATGGGGTAAGCCAGGATGCCTACTTTGCTGTCATCCTGCTCTCGGGCAAATATTTGCTGGAACAAAACGGGCGTGAAGTATTTTTACAGCCGGGTGAAATAACCTTATATGACGCCACGCGTCCCCATCGTATTTATTGTCCCGAGCCATTCTCCAAGCTCATCGTTTCGATACCACGCGCTCAACTGCGTCAGCGCCTGGCTGGCGTAGAACATTGTACTGCACGGAAAATCAGCTCTCAGCACGGGCCCAGTGCCATTACTTCCAGCTTCATTCAATCAGCCGCCCGGCATGTCAGCGAATTGAGTATGGATACATTTTCCGGCCTGGCTACACATGCCCTGGACTTGCTGACATTGTCGCTGGCAGATATACGTCCGCAACATTACAGCTTGTCACGCAGTCGTTCTCTTTCGCTGTATAGGGTCAAGGAATTGATAGACCGCTTATTAACGGACCACACGCTGGACACCCATGCCATCGCCAATGCGAGTGGCTTGAGTCCTCGCTATCTCAATAGCTTGTTTGAGGATGAGAACATATCGCTCATGCGCCATGTCTGGCAACGTCGCCTGGAAAAATGCAGGCAGGATATGCTGAACCCAGCCCACTATGGGCACAGTATTTCCGAAATTGCGCTACGCTGGGGGTTCAATGATCTGGCACATTTCAGCCGGGCCTTCAAAAAACAATTCGGCCTTGCCCCACGCGCATATCGACAATGCGCCCATTGAACCCTATCAATCCCTCTCTACGACAACATTGAGTAATGTATCCACCACCGGGGCAATCAATACAATAGCCACAAACACAACCGGCCATGCCGTGGTGAAAGCCCTGCCCCACTGATCAAGGAAAACATCAGGTGGTACATGCCGGCTGAATAAAATGATGGCGGAAACAATCCATGAAGTGCTGGCAGACATCACCAGAGCAAACAGGATTTTCCTGTATTTTCGTGGAAGTTTTCGCGCCATGTCAGTGCCTGTTGTCAGATATTAAAAAGTGATGAATGAATAGACTTACCAGGGCAAAACATCATTCTCATGAAAGAACCCACCGCTTTCCCCATCTGTACCCAACGTTGCCAGACGCACACTGGTTTTGCTGCTGTCTTCAACTTCCATGGGCGCATGCTCTCCGCCAAGTTCAGTTTTGACCCAGCCAGGGTGCGCTGCATTGACCTTGATATTGGTATGCTTTAATTCATGCGCCAAATGTACGGTATAGGCATTAAGTGCAGTTTTTGAAGTGTTGTAGGCAACACTTTTGGCTTGTTCTATAGGAGAATCCGCCAAGCTGTGGAGCGTTAGTGATCCAAGAATGCTTGAAAGATTGACTATACGACCAGCTGGCGCCAACTGAATGAGCGGCAGCAATGTCTGCGTCAGCTCAATCACAGCAAAGAAATTGGTTTCAAAGGTGTCGTGCAACACCGCGCGGCTGACGGTGCTGCTATTGTTGCTTCCCACCAGGTTTTCTTTCAACACGCCAGCATTGTTGACCAAGATATCAAGCTTGCCGAAATGTTGCTGGATATAATCTGCCACCTGCCCTGCCGTTTCAGGCTGTGCTGCATCGTAATGAACAACTGCCGCATTGACGCCTAACGCTTGCAACTTGCTGGCTGCTGCCTGACCACTTGCAACATCCCGCACTCCCAGAATCACTGTGATTCCCTGTAAGCCAAGATCTTTGGCTGTTTCATATCCGATGCCACGATTTGCACCAGTGACCAATGCGATTTTTCCATTACTAATTGCCATGATGATATCCTTGTATTTAATTAATGTACCAAACGGTAAATTAATGTTAATCCCCGCCGATTTTCCTGTCAACAAATTTTTTACCAACTGGTATAATAATAAAAATACGAGAAACAAGGTAGGGATATCATGAGTGAAATCAAGAGAGGACGAGGCCGTCCCAGCAAGTTTGATGCGGAAACATCGTTGCAAGTCGCCATGCACTTGTTTTGGTCTCATGGCTATGAAGGCACCTCAATGACAGAGCTCACCGAAGCCATGAGTATCAACAAACCCAGCCTGTATGCGGCTTTTGGCAGCAAGGAAAATTTATTCCATAAAGCGGTCGAGCACTATCTAGCAGGGCCGGTTGCCTTTATCGACGCAGCACTGCAGGAAAAAACAGCTTATGAAGTGGTAGAGAAACTGCTGCTGGATAGCGCGGCATGCCTCGTACATCCAGATAACCCCAAAGGCTGTATGGTACTCATGGGATCGCTCAATTGCGGCAAGGAAGCGGAAGCCATCAAGCAGGAAATGATTGTGCGTAGGCAGGACTATGAACAGGCATTAAAGCAACGCTTTATCCTGGCACAGGAACAGGGTGACCTGTCGCAGGATGCAGCAGTAGATACTCTCGCCAAGTATGTTGTCACCATGCACCAGGGCATGTCTGTGCAGGCAGTAAATGGGGCGAGTCGCGCAGAGCTGGAGTCATTGGCAAATCTGGTATTGCAGCATTGGCCTGTTAATCAACAGTCTGCGAATCAGACTGCATCATAAGGTAGACGCGCGCCACGCCGAGGTTAATTTATTGCGGACGTCTGGCGAAAACCTGCACCGGTTGTGGAGGCGCCATCTGCAGTACGGGTTTACGTACTTTGCCCATGACATGCATTTCACAACGCTTGCAATCAAATTTGAGGCTGATCCTGTCCTTGCCACTGACCAATGTCATGGGTTCTGCAGTAATGGTGCCTTGTACACCGATCACGCCCTTGGCTTCTTTCGGGCACATGGCAAAGCTGTAGCGCAGGCAATGCTTGGTGATCATCACCGGGACTTCGCCTAGCTCCTCATTGGCTTCATACGCAGCAGCAATCGCCTGTACCCCATGTTTTTCATAAAAAGCTCGTGCCTGTTTGTTATAGACATTGGATAAATAACTCAAGGTATCCTGCGGGTACTGTGCGGGTGGATTAACGGGGTTACCCGGTTGAGGCCGCTGATATCCCAGCCTCCGCGTCGCTTCCAGTTGCTCCATTGCATCACGGCGCAACTGATTGACGATGGATGCCGGAATGAACCATGGCTGGCTCAACTGCAAGCTGATGTCTGTAGCAGAAAAGTCTGTATTACCCAGTTTGCCGAGATTTTCACGCAGGCTGGCTTCTGCTTTGTCCAGATGCTGCGCCGCCTGCTTTTCCGCCTGGCATTGTGCATGCGCCATAAACCCATTCTCATCAGATACCGTGAGGGCAAAGCCGTCATGGGTTTCCTGCAGCACCAGTTCCACTCCAATCTTGCGCACAGCAGAATCCTTCTCCAGCAAGCGCATGAACGATTGATCCCGATTGCGGTATACCTTCATATTGCGGCGCATATCCGGCGGCATTTCGTTCGGATACAAACAGTTAGCCTGCACGGTATTGATGCGCATACCCACCAGCTCCTTGTGCACATCAAAGAAACACACACCATCCCCATTGTGCAGCTCGAGCGATGTTTCCACCTCAAAATAATCCTTGCCGACCTTGGTCACGCGACCAATTTCTTCACCGGAAAATTTTGGGGTATCAAATGCCCCCACATCTTCGCCCCGGCCATGCACAAAGTATTCAGTGGTACTGCGATTAAAGGTTTTTTCAGGTTGTGGGGTAAAGCTGAAAATAGGGCGACCTGAAGAAGCACGTTGGTAACCTGGCGTATCTTCAAGAATTTCATCCAGGAGCTGGCGATAGTGCGCTGTTGCGTTTTTCACGTAAGCCAGATCCTTGTAGCGACCCTCTATCTTGAATGCACTGACGCCCGCATCCACCAGCGCCCGCAGATTGGCACTCTGGTCATTATCCTTCATCGAGAGTAGATGCTTATCCTTGGCCAGGATACGGCCCTGGGTATCTTCCAGCGTATAGGGCAGGCGGCACTCCTGCGAACACTCACCCCGGTTGGCACTACGCCCGGTGTGTGCATGGCTGATATAGCACTGTCCACTAAAAGCCACACATAAGGCACCATGGATAAAGAACTCCAGGTTGCAATTGGTCGCATCCGCCACCTTCCTGATGGTATTGAGATCCATCTCGCGGGCAAGCACAATCTGGGTAAAACCAACCTGATCAAGGAACACGGCTTTTTCCACAGTCCGGATATCGGTCTGGGTACTGGCATGCAGCTGGATGGGAGGTATGTCCATTTGCAACAAGCCCATGTCCTGCACAATCAAGGCATCCACGCCCGCCTCATAGAGTTGCCACACCATGGCGCGGGCACCTTCGAGTTCATTGTCATGAAAAATGGTGTTGAACGCGACAAAGACTTCTGAATGGAAGCGATGTGCATGCTGGACTAACCTGGCGATATCTTCCAGGGAATTTTCTGCCTTGGCTCGGGCCCCAAATGCAGGGCCGCCGATATAAACGGCATCGGCGCCGTGGTTGATTGCGGCAATGCCGTAATCAGCATTCCTGGCTGGAGCAAGCAATTCAAGATGGCGACGGCTTTGAGTCATATCCCAACATGACGGCGGCATCAAAAGCCGTCATTCCATTCAAAAACAAAAGGATGCGCAATATACCACAATCATGCAAGGGTTAGATGCAGCGGTGTCTCAACAAGCGCATGTTGCTTGCGGTATCATGCCAGCATTACCTTTGAGGAATATCGACCATGAGCGTCCATGCCATCCGCAATATCTGCTTCGCCATCTGTATCCTGTGCATCCTTGGCAGCCTGCTGCTTGGAATTGCCATGATCTGGGATTGGGTCAAGGACTCTGACTTCATCCACAAAAGCTTTATGACATTAGGCGCATTGTTCGTGGCCTCGCTGCTGACACTCTCAGTGGCAAAGAAGCTAGGCGTCAAGGACGAGTAAACTACCCGTCTTACGAGGCGGCCAGCCTGACGCCTTCTTCACGTCCTGCAGCCTCCGTGAGCATGGCAACATTATCCTTGGTGAAGAATCCCTGGAAATCACCAAAACGCTGCACATACTCAATAATCAGTGAAGAATGTTCCGAGGCATTGGAAAATATCTGCTTGAGCCCTTCCTCACGCGAGCCGATCACATCCAGCAGGAAACCCTGCCCTTGTGCTGCAATGGCGTTCACCACAAACTCGATGTTCTCCAACCCTTCCCTTTCCCCATCTCGCACGGCTATCGCCAAGTGATGCAAGCGTGGGCCATAGTTACGCACAAAGGTCTCCGTCGGGGATGGCAATTGTTCCAGATGATTGACGAAATAAGGTGTGTTGTTGGCAGTAAATACCTTGGCAGGGCTCTTTGATTCCGCCAGGCCATGCGCACTCTTGGTGACATTGGTGGAAGAGTTCTGGTTGAAGATATTGTAAGCGCCCCAGAAGTAATAACTGGACCAGGACAGGTACTCAAGGATCGCCACTTCCCGGTTCTGGCTGTATACCCGCGTTGCCAGGTGATCTATAGGTAGCAGCAAGTCACTGATCCGCAGCTTGTCCTGCATACTCTTGGCTACTTCATAGGCTTGCTGCACCTCTTCATCCACACGGCTGACACCCAAGGCATAGACACGCATTTCATCCGGTTGCCGCTCAAGATAGGCCACAATATTGTGGGTATAAGGCGATGGTTTGCTCACGGCCAGGTTACCGGGCAGCTCCAGCTTGCGAATTTCATCCTGGGAGAAAAAGCGGAATTCCCGCTCCTGCTGAAGCTTGACCACGTCATGCAGATTATCCACGCGGATAATTTCACCCATATAGCGGCTATTGGGTTTCTTGGCACCGACCGGATAAATTTCATTCAGGCTGCGAAAGATACCTCGGAGGTTAGGATCTTTGACCTCCCGCACAATAATATCTGGCGAGGACAGGTCTATCCTTAGGACATGCGTCCAGTGTGACTCGCTCTCCAGCGTCACCAGATAATGGTAAGCCGTCATCAGGCAGAGCTCGGCAATGTATTTCACCGAATGGCCGGGGTCTACCGTGATCATCAATGCATCAATTTCATGCACCATGCTGGTAAGTCCCAGCGCATCCCGCTCTTCCAGCAACTTGACCAGATACTCCTCAAAGAATGGGGAATTTTCCTTGTCCCCGTGGCGGGGAAACTGCAATGAGTTCATGCGTTCTCCTGTATTTTCTCTGCTTTGCGCTGCAATGAAACGCGCGCTCCACTGTCTTGGTTATAGAAAGTGCCGAAGACAGCATCAAGAGTTAATGGGCTGATGCTCCCAATCAACTGGAGCGGTCAAGCAAGCGTGACTGGCAAGGCACATCGACGCAGAACGTCAGTATCCCTTAGCAGGGCAGAGGCAACGCCACCAGACGCGCTCGCTCACTGCTGGGCTTGCATTTGGTTAACGTGCACGCCCACCGTCATCGTCTCCAATCCACCGCCCACCCGCATCCCGCTCACAGGACACGCATCCCGATAATCAAGCCCGGTCGCCAAGCGCACATGGACGCCATTGGTACGGCAACGATTGGATACATCAAAACTGGCCCAGCCTGTGTCCTTGATCCAGACATCAGCCCAGGCATGGCTTTCCATCAGGCTCCCATCATTGGTAAACAGGTATCCACTGACATAGCGCGCCGGCATGCCCAGATATCGGCAACATGCGATAAAGATATGTGCATGATCCTGGCACACGCCACTGCCAGTCTTGAAGGCATCAATCGCAGTGGTATCCACCGCCGTCGCCCCCTTGTTATAAGGCACTCTATCTACAATCGCATGCATCATTTCATCGAGCATGCGCTCATCCGGCTTGATCCTGCCAAACTGTTGTGCAAACTGGCGCAAGCTGGCATCGATTTCTGTCAGACCTGTGGTTCTCAAATAAATTTCACGCGGCAGTGCATCATAGGCAGGTGGCGTATCCAGGCCGGTTTCCACTTCACCGGTTGCCAAGATGTTGATTTCCTCATGCGGCGTATCCAGCACCAGGATATGCGCTGCATTCCCATAGGTATCATCATGTCGCTGCAAATGACCATTGACTCGAATCTCCCAGCGCCGCACCCGCTGACCAAAGCCATCCTGAGGTGTCAGACGCAACTGCTGGATGGTGTAGTTAACGATATCCGTGTAGAGATAGTGAGTTCTGTGATTAATATTGAGCTGCATGATAAGGCTCCGTTTCTTGTTCCGTAAGGCTATGCACCGATAGGCGCATTAA
Source organism: Methylobacillus gramineus (assembly GCF_020532675.1). Lineage (GTDB taxonomy): Bacteria > Pseudomonadota > Gammaproteobacteria > Burkholderiales > Methylophilaceae > Methylobacillus > Methylobacillus gramineus. Next base: position 1,858,988 of record NZ_JAJAVE010000001.1, read on the forward strand.
GGAAAGTACGCTGGATCTCAGCGCCCAGATTATTGTTGGACTCGATGAAGTCCGACAGAAATTCGTGTAGTCCATCTTGAAAAATATCATTCATGCGCCCGTAGCGCAGACGTGCATGCAATTCACCTGCCAGCCGTCGGCATTCGGTACTATGGCGCCCGCTGAGTTGCTCAAGAATGGGGGTAATCTCGGAAAAACAGGCATGCAATGAACGCGGCATGTCCTCGCGCAATACCAGCAACTCGGCAACGCGCCAGGGCTCTATCGCATCATTAAACACTTTTTGATACGCCTGGAAAGCAGACACTGCACGCAAGACAGCGCTCCACTCATAGTAGTCTACCGCCCCGCCCACCTCTTCATCTCCTGGCAACAACAGGTGATACTTCACATCCAGTAAACGAGCCGTATTGTCAGCACGCTCCATAAAAGTCCCCAGGCGCAGAAAGCGGAAAGCATCATCCCTTAACATGGTGCCGAAGCTAACGCCACGGAACAGGTGAGAACGCGCCTTTACCCAGTCGCAAAACTCTCCCAGACCTTGCTTCATGAGATCAACACCGATGAACTGGCTGAATTCCAGCCATAAGCTATTGATGCTCTCCCAGGTTTCAGCAGACAAGGTCACGCGCACTGCACGCGCATTTTCGCGCGCGCCACGCAAGGCATTGAAAATGCTGGATGGATTTTGCGTATCCATCGACAGGTAACGGACTACGCCCACAGCAGTCACCTCGCCATACTCATCGCGATACGCTTCCAACCCGCCAGCAATCTGTAGCGCAGGCTCCCATAACTCAGCCTCGCTTTGGGCGGCATTGGGCACCAGGGACATGTTGTAAGTAACATCAAGCACGCGAGCCATATTCTCGGCACGCTCGATATAACGGGCCATCCAGTACAAATGATCTGCGGTTCTACTCAGCATGGCATCAGTCTTTCAAAATCCAGGTGTCCTTGGTACCGCCACCCTGCGAGGAATTCACCACCAGGGAGCCCTCCCTCAACGCCACACGGCATAAGGCACCAGGCACCAGCGTGACGCTCTTTCCTGACAGGACAAAAGGTCGCAAGTCCACATGCCGGGGAGCCACGCCTTTTTCCACCAGGGTAGGGCAGGTGGAAAGTGCCAGGGTTGGCTGGGCAATGTAGTTGGCGGGATGCGCGATAATGCGCCGGCGGAAATCTTCCAGCTCCTGCTTGCTTGCAGCTGGCCCCACCAGCATGCCATACCCACCAGACCCCTGTACCTCCTTCACCACCAGCTCTGCGAGATGACCAAGCACATACTTGAAGTCATCTTCCTTGCTCAACTGATAAGTGGGCACGTTGGATAAAATAGGCTCTTCACCCAGGTAAAACCGGATCATCTCGGGCACGTAGATATAAGTGTCTTTATCATCCGCAACTCCAGTGCCCACCGCATTGGCCAGTGTCACACCGCCATTGCGATATACCGAAAGCAATCCAGGCACGCCCAGCATGCTGTCAGGGCGGAAACTGAGCGGGTCAATAAAATCATCATCGATACGGCGGTAGATCACATCCACCCGCTTGGGACCTTCTGTCGTGCGCATATACACAGCGTTATTGCGTACAAACAGATCCTGCCCCTCGACCAGCTCAATGCCCATCTGCTGGGCAATGAAGGCATGTTCAAAATAAGCACTGTTATAGGCACCGGGTGTCAGCAAGACTACGGTCGGTTCTGGCACCCCGGCCTGTGCGACCGCCCGCAAGTTATTCAGCAATACCTGTGGATAATGCTCTACCGGTGCAATCGGGTAACTGCGGAACAGCTCAGGAAACAAACGCATCATCATCTTGCGGTTTTCCAGCATGTAGGAAACGCCGGAAGGGGTGCGCAGATTATCTTCTAGTACGTAGAAATCATTTTCGCCGGTACGCACCAGGTCGATGCCGGCAACATGGGCATAAATGCCTTTAGGCACATCCACCCCAAACATTTCCGGACGGTATTGCGAATTGGCCAGTATCGTGGCCGGGACAATGCCCGCCTTGATGATAGCCTGCTCATGATAGATATCATGCAGGAACATATTGAGCGCCTTGACGCGCTGGATAGCGCCCTCTGACAGGCGATCCCACTCTTTGGCTGAAAGCAGGCGAGGCAGTACATCGAAAGGAATCAGCCGTTCAGAGCCAGCATCCTCACCATACACATTAAAGGTAATACCCACGCGACGGAACAGCAGCTCAGCTTCTTGTCGTTTACTTTCCAGCTGATGGAGCGGCACATTTTTTAACCAGGCAGCATATTCGGCATAAATCGACCTGACCGCTTCATCTTGTAGGTACATCTCATCAAAAGGTTTTTTAGCAGCGGTATCCATGTGATTTCTATCGCAAGGGGCATGCCAGACAAAAATACATTAAGATTCAGGATGTTAAAAAACACATCAATGACAAATGGCCTAAAACGCACCGAAATGGGGCAATGTCAAAAACGTGCAGCCCTGATATAGGGCTGGTTCCGGCCTAGTCTTTACCCGATCGCCAGATGGAGACCATCAGCATGATGCCGATCACAAAAGCGAGGAAAAATCCAAGAAAACCAAACGCAGGCAAGCCGAACAGCTCCGGACCACCGCGCACCGTCATCACGATAGATGACCCAATAATCAGCGAAGCCGTAATCAATGCCATGGTGAGCCGGTTGGTACTGTGATCCAGCTGGTGACCGAAATGATCAAGCCGCTTCAGATCCAGGTTAAGTTTCAGCCTGCCACGCCCCGCCTCTTTCAGCACTTGCGAAATATCACCAGGCAACTCACTGACCGCACTCACCGTCTTGCCAAAGCCGCGGCTGCCTTTACGCCACAATGTCCGTGGCATATAGCGGTCAATAATGATTTTCTTCACGAACGGGGTCAGGTGACTGACAATCTGGAAATCAGGATCAAGCTGCCTTCCCAGGCCTTCCAATGTAATCAGCGCCTTGAATAGCATGGTCAGGTCAGGCGGTACGGACAGCTGGTTTTCTCGCATGATGGTGGTCAGGTCATTCAGCAACACGCCAAAACTGATGTGCTTTAGCGGCGCATTATCGTAAGTGCAGATAAACTCATCCACATCTGCGCCCAGCTTGGCCTCATCCACCACGACATTACCAGCCCAGGTAATCAGAATATCGCGCAAGGTATCGATATCCCGCGACACCAATGCCGCCAGCAAGTCTGCAATCTCATTCCGGCGGTCTATGCTGATACGGCCTACCATGCCGCAATCAATTACGGCAATCTTGTTTTCAGGCAGGAAGAAAATATTACCCGGGTGCGGATCAGCATGGAAAAACCCATCAATCAGCACCATCTTCATAAGAGCATCCGCCCCACGCGCGGCCAGCAACGGTAAATCCATCCCTGCCTGACGGGCCTGTACCAGGTCATTGCCGGGGATACCATTGATCTGCTCCATCACCAGGACACCGTCACTGGTGTAATCCCAGTAAATCTTGGCAAAACTGGTGGTCTGGTCATTCAGGAAATTACGCGCAAACCGTTCAGTGTTGCGGCCTTCCAAGGCCAGATCCAACTCACGCTTGAGTGACTTGGAAAACTGCTCCACGATCTCCGATGGGTTAAAGCGCCGAACCTCTTCAACCTCAGCCTCAATCAGCTTGGCAATATGCGCCAGCAACCTGAGATCGGCATCAATATTCTCGCGTATCCCTGGCCTGCGTAATTTGAGAATGACCGGCGTACCATCCTGCAACTTGGCTTGGTAGACCTGGGCAATAGAAGCGCCTGCCACAGGTGTAGACTGAAAATCCCGGAACACTTCAAACGGCGACTTACCCAATGCTGCTTCTAGATCTGGCAGCATTTCCTCAAACGGGACTGGAGGTACCTGATCCTGTAGCTTGGCAAGCTCTGTAATCCAGTTAGGTGGAAAAATATCTGGCCGTGTCGCCAGTACCTGTCCCATTTTCACAAACGTCGGGCCCAGTTCCTGTAATGCCAACCGTGCGCGCACTTCTGATGGAAGCGCCATGATTTCACGTGAGGCTTCTGAATTCAGGGCATTCCCGGCACGCCTGATCCAGCTGCGTTTACCCAAACGTTCTGCGATGTCCCCCCAACCGTAATACATGAGAATACGGGCAATAGCACGCAAGCGCCTGAAATCACGCATCACAGAAAGAGTTTCACGCAGCATAAAGAATTCCGAAAAAAGGGGTTAGATTACTCATCCTGATCAAGACGATGGGCGCGATGTTCAATCCGCTGCGCCATGTCCATCAGCTTATGGCTGGCGGCATGTGCCACCTTTGCCCCGACATGCTTGACCGCACGTTTACCAGCATTCTTGATCCGGCTGCTCGTATCATGCACCCTGATTGCCAAAGACTCTGCCATCAAACGCGCTCGCTCGCGAGAACTCAATTTAAAATGCTTGGCGTATTCTGCCAGTGTCTGCTCCAGCTCTGCAGGAGACAGGTGATGCAGCTGCTCACGCCGCTTGGCATCCTCAACGGATGCCCTGACCCTATGAATCAGTGGAAATGTGCTTTCACTCATCATGTCCTACCTTATTCCAGCGTTGATAAGCCATTCTACACCATCGTGTTCATGCCTCCAGAAGCAGTACTGGAGACAACAAAACACGATAAAAGGTTTACAAGAGTATTTTTTCCCTTTTAGAATGGGGCCGATGATGACAATCCGAGCCCTGATCGCTACCCTGTTTTTGCTAGGCACCCAGCATGCTATGGCTGCGGATTCCGCTTACTCCTGGCAGCCTCAGCAGCAAAACAGTGAAGAGTCGGAAAAATCAGGCTGGTCAGATATTGCACAGGAAGTCCTGATCAGTGCACTCAGCCTGACCGGCATCAAATACACCTACGGTGGGAAATCTCCAGAAACAGGTTTTGATTGCAGTGGGTTTGTGCGCTATGTATTCCAGCAATCTGCCAGCATGACCTTGCCCCATGGCGCCAAGGCAATCAGCCAGATGGGACAGACCGTTTCAGCCGACCAGCTACAACCCGGTGACCTGGTATTTTTTAATACATTGAAATCTGCGTTTTCCCATGTGGGGATATATCTGGGTGACAATAAATTCATTCACGCCCCCAGTTCAGGCGGTGGCATTCAAGTGGTGAATATGAAGGACAGCTATTGGTCCAAGCGCTTCAACGGTGCGCGCCGTATTGATAGCGACGATAAAAATGCAGTCAGCAGTCTCAACAATAAATAAAGGCTGATGACAGTCGCCACCAGCCTTCTATACCGCTCAACACGCGTTTAAGCCAGCGCAGTATCCAGCATCATCATCAAGACAAACCCGACAATCAAGCCACTGGTCGCAAAGACCTCATGCCCCTTGCGGTGAGATTCAGGGATGATTTCGTGGCTGACCACAAACAACATGGCACCCGCCGCAAAGCCCAACCCCCAAGGCAGTAATGCCACAGATGAGCTGACAATGGCTGCGCCCAATACAGCACCTATTGGCTCCACCAGGCCGCTCGCCATGCCGATGATAATGGCAGTCTTGCGCGAGTACCCGACCACAGCCAAGGCCATCGCCACCACAAATCCCTCGGGAATATCCTGAATAGCGATGCCTGTTGCTAGCGCACTGCCTCGCACTACATCACCACCAGCAAATCCGACGCCAATCGCCAAACCTTCAGGCACATTGTGCAAGGCAATCGCAAACACAAACAGCCAGGTACGCTTAAGCGCTAAAGAGCTTTGCCCTTCAACGCCTTTGATGAAATGCTCATGTGGCACCCAACGCTCCAGCGCCAGCAATAAAGCGGCCCCCAGAATAATACTGGCCCCTACAATAGAAGCTGCGCCCCAGGCTGAAGCCCCCTGCATCTGTGCAGCCTCGATGCCAGGCACAATGAGCGAGAAAGCACTGGCGGCCAGCATGACACCGGCCCCAAAACCAAATAGCGTATCCATGACACGCTCGGGTAACTGCTTCCAGAACAATATGGGCAACACCCCGGCCGCGGTTGCAAATGCAGCGGCAGAACCACCCCAGAAAGCATCCCGCACTTGAGGTGTAGCCCAGGCCGCCTGGGCCCAATCCCCTAACAATTGCACAGCCGCGATCAAGACAATCACACTGCCCATGGCAATGCTCCACAGCCAGGCGCGATGGCGGCCGCTTGCAATCAGAAAGGGAAAGTTCATACCGGCTTACTCAATGGTTCATGCAAATTATGCAAGGGCAGCTTGATAACGGCGGGCCACTTCATTCCAGTCAACCACGTTGAAAAACGCGCCTATGTATTCAGGGCGACGATTCTGGTAACGCAGGTAATAAGCATGCTCCCACACATCCAGACCCAGGATCGGAGTATTGCCAGTAGACAACGGACTATCCTGGTTGCCAGAACTTTCCACAATCAGCTTCTTTTCAGGAGTCACAGACAACCAAGCCCAACCGCTACCAAAACGTGTCAATGCAGCCTTAGTGAAGGCTTCCTTGAACACATCAAAGCCACCAATATCCGACTTGATGGCATCGGCCAGTGCACCGGCAGGCTCTCCACCACCATTCGGGGATAACACTTTCCAGAATAGGCTGTGGTTAGCATGACCACCACCATTGTTACGCACAACACCACGCAAATTCTCTGGCAATGTATCTAGCTTGGCTAGCAGAGCCTCAACTGGTTCGTCGGCAAAGCTGCTGCCTTCAAGCGCGGCATTGACATTATTGATATAGGTTTGATGATGTTTGGTATGGTGGATTTCCATGGTCTGGGCATCAATATGTGGCTCCAGTGCGTTGTATGCATAATCCAGGGGGGGTAGCGTATAAGCCATGGTAAAACTCCTTAAGATTGTATTGAAAGTTTAGATATATCAGATAAATGAATTAACCTGCACAATCTTATGCTTTTTTATGCAGAAAATCACACTCTGGGGAGAGATTTTAGTGCAGTGACCGTTCCTGTTGCGTGCAAAACTGACCGCATACTCGCAAAGTTTTAGTCACTAAGGGATGTTGACTGTATAGATTGCTAAAGTTCAGTAATTCTGTGTAGGTACGTCTACCATGACGCTGGGCTGCCTGCCGCAATTCACACCCCATACTGGCATCAGCACAAATCCTGGACAGGCACTGGTGCGCCTCGCACAAGCGACAGGCTGCCGCATTGATATCACCTTGACGCGCATGCACATTGGCCAGGTTGTGATGAGAAACCACATAGGCCGCCATCACGGTATCCACAGGCAACGGCAGTGTATCTGCCTGTACGCATTGCTTAAGCAACTGCTCCGCCTGCTTTAGTGCACTGTGGTACTGCTGCAATGCAGCCTGGTCTTCATTCTGTGAAAATGCCTGATTTCCCTGCTTGATTGACTGTTCCCACGCTGACACGCTACTGCGCTCAGACGTGACGGCATCGTCTAGGGAGGAATCGGAATTTCTGACAGGACTCATTCTCTTTGACACCAAGAATAACAATGAGAATAATTATTGTTTATTTCCAAACACAATACAACACCCGCAATAGAAATTGTTATAGCCCGCCATTAATATGCATGAAAGTGATCTATTGCCTGAGACTTTATGCGCGCTTGTGTGAAGTCATTACCGTACTTGCAAATCCTGCCTGGCAAACAGATTGCCCTGCACGCAGTCCACGCCCATGCGCCTGGCCCAGTCAAACGAAGCGCAAGTATCGACTTCACTCATGACTGTCTGTACCCCGATTTTACGAGCGGCACTGACCAGCCAATCCACTGTTGCCTGAGCAGCTTTGATATCCAGAGCCCGCAATGCCATGCTGCTGAATTTGATAATGCTGGCATCCATAAATGCACTCAGTGAAAACATACCCCAGCTCACGCCGACATCTTCCAGTGCAACGGATGTGCCACATTGCTGCAACATGGAAATCATGCGTTGTGAGCGGTAAGCATCTGCCACGCTCTTATGGTCGACAATATTGACGATTAACTCACGCTCAGACCAGGCGTGCTCCTTGAACAAGGCTAGAAAAGGATTCTGCATATCACCGCCGCCCATAAAGAAGCTATCAATATCCAGGTCCAGCATCAGCCAGCCGGTACCAGGAAACTGGGAGATCTGTAGCTTCTTCATTTCCATCTCGATGTGAAACAGCAGCAAAGGATTCTTGTGCAGGCTTGCAAACATCTTGCCCGCATCGATGGCGTGATAGTCATGGGTCCAGAATCTGGATGAGGCCTGGTAACCCAGCAGCTCTCCAGACTGAACTTCGACTATAGGCTGGTAGTGCGCGCCGAAACGGCGCCCCAGAATAACATCCAATAACTCACTCGGCTGCAAATCTGCGGGCTCAACCTCATGTCCCAACATCAAGGCGCCGATTTCAGAACGGTTAAACGCATTCATTAAAAAATCCTCCAGTCATTTCCTCTAGGATTCATAATAAATGATAACGATTTACATTTAAAGAATTATTTCTGACTATTTTAGTCGGATATTATTTTGCCGCTTATTTCCGATCGCTGTGACCTAGATCCCGCTCCGGATCAATTTGATCCCTCACCAGCTGCTTCAGCTCTTTAGACTCAGGAAAACGCCCCTGCTCTTTACGCGAAAATAGCAGGCCCTTGTTCAGCCTGACCTCAAAAATACCGCCAGTCCCAGGAACCAGACTCACGCGACCAATGTCTGATTCAAAAGTTGTCAACAACTCCTGCGCCATCCAGGCAGCACGCAACAACCACCGGCATTGCGTACAGTATTCGATTTCAAGCTCAGGTAAACCAGCCAGGCTCATGAATGGCACTCCATGTGTAAAATTTGAAAAATAAGCGCAAGAGACATTGAAAAGTAAAAAATGACTGTGCGATACTCTGCAACACTTTGCAATGACAATACAAATAGCGGAAAATGAATAATATTGTTATTCCATATTCCCTGCACTGTATTTAGTGTTTAATCACCTGACTTTCCATTAAGGAATTGTTTTACATGCGCCCAAAATTAAAAAAGATCGGCTTGATCGTCGCAGGCCCGCTACTCGGTGTGATGCTGAGCCTGAGCTACTCCGCGATTGCCGATAAAGAAACCAAACCGCAGCTGCCACTTGATGACCTGCGTACCTTTGCCGAAGTCTTTGGCAAAATCAAGAGCGACTATGTAGAACCTGTTGAAGATAAAAAACTGCTGACAGAAGCCATCAACGGTATGTTGTCTGGCCTGGATCCTCACTCAGCTTACCTGGATGCGGATGCATTCAAGGACTTGCAAGCAGGCACACAGGGTGAATTCGGCGGCCTGGGCATTGAAGTCGGTATGGAAGATGGCTTCGTCAAGGTGGTTTCCCCGATTGAAGACACCCCTGCTTACAAAGCCGGGCTCAAAAGTGGTGACTTGATCATGAAGCTGGATGATACGCCAGTCAAAGGCATGACCCTAAATGATGCAGTCAAGCGCATGCGCGGCAAGCCTGACACCAAGATTACCTTGCTGGTGTTACGCAAGGGTGAAGCCAAACCACTCACGTTTGTATTGACACGTGCAGTGATCAAAACCCAAAGCGTAAAATTCAAGCTTTCAGAGCCTGGTTATCCTTATATCCGCGTGACCCAGTTCCAGGAACATACCGGCGAAGATCTGGCTAAGGCCTTGAAAACCCTGCGTGATCAAAATAAAGAACCGTTCAGAGGTCTGATTCTGGATCTACGCAACAACCCAGGTGGCTTGCTGAATGCTGGTGTTGGTGTTTCTGCTGCGTTCCTGCCCAAGGGTGAACTAGTGGTATATACCGAGGGTCGCGGTGAAGAGGCCAAAATGCGCCTGACAGCCAACCCGGAGAATTATGTTCGCGGTGGTGCACGTGCCGATTACCTGCGTGATTTGCCTGCAGACCTGAAGACCCTGCCTATGATCGTCCTGGTCAATGGCGGATCAGCATCAGCCTCTGAAATCGTGGCGGGCGCCCTGCAGGATCACAAACGCGCCATCATCATGGGTACCCAGAGCTTCGGCAAGGGCTCAGTGCAAACCATTCTGCCGATGAACAATGGCACGGCAATCAAGCTGACCACAGCGCGTTACTTCACGCCAAAAGGTCGCTCGATTCAAGCCAAGGGCATTGTGCCGGATATCCTGGTAGAGGAAGCAATTGTCAACTCGCCAGAGCATGCTGCAATGTTGCGCGAGGCTGATCTCACGCGCCACCTGAGCAATCCAAAGGATGGCGAAGAGAAGCCTGTTGTCCCACCTGCTCCTGAAGAAAAAGAGAACAAGCAGGAAACGCCTGCTGCTACTCCTGAAGGTGAGCAAAAAGACAAGAGCGCAGCGCCTACTGGCCCGATTGAACCTGGTTCCAAAACCGATTACCAGTTCAATCAAGCACTGAACCTGCTCAAAGGCCTGCAGATCCTGCAACGCAAGTAAGCAACATCCAGCCGCCCATCTCACGATGGGCGGCTTTCTTTTGGCCGGTAGCTTAATTTCAGAACACACCATCCCATGCTAGACCGCTTCATTATTGAGTTCGATAAAGGCTTGAGAACCTTATTGGCGCCAGCACATAGCAGGCGTCCTTATCCTGACCATGCACTGGATGAGCAACTGAGTGATCAGCAAGAGAAGCGTCACGCTGCAGCACTCATGCGCATCAATCATAGTGGCGAAGTGTGTGCACAAGCGCTTTATAGTGGCCAGTCGCTCAGTGCCCGCAATCCTGATACGGCGCGCGCGTTGCAGCAGGCAGCCGAGGAAGAAACCGAGCACCTGGCGTGGTGTGAAAAACGCATCAAGGAACTAGGCAGCCATACCAGCGTATTGAACCCTATCTTTTACGGCGGATCTTTCGGTCTCGGGCTGCTGGCTGGATGCCTTGGAGACAAATGGAACCTGGGCTTTCTTGCAGAAACCGAGAGACAAGTCGGTCAGCACCTCACGGAACACTTGAATAAATTCCCCGTGCAAGATATCAAGAGCCAGGCGATTATCCAGCAAATGCGTGCAGATGAAGCCGCACATGCCGATAGTGCCATTGCGCACGGAGCGGCTGAACTGCCATTACCAATCAGGGCCACCATGCGCCTGTTTTCCAACATCATGACAACGACGACCTATCATCTATGACCACATTCAGCGAAAACCTCGCCGCTCTTGAAGTAGCGGACAACATCCAGACCATTGAACTGCTTGATGCCAACGCAAACCTGGTTGGCCTGATTGAGAACAAGCAAGGCAGTCAAGGCTCTGTTCGTGTCTATTACCACCTATTCAAAAAATACGGCAGCATCAATGTGGAAGCCGCTCAAGATGGCCTCAGTATTTATGCAGAACATACAACGGATGCAGAGGAAAACCCGGGCAAACATCCCAATATTGATCGACTATTTTCCATCATCAAGCACAATAGTCCATTAACCCTGCGCATTAATTAAGTCACGAAGGCCCCATCAGGGGCTTTTTGCTGATCCCAACGTCAACGTTGTAAACATACAACATTCCCAATCTAACAAAATCAATATATATCAATTACTTAAAAATAATCATTAGTTAAATTATGTAAATAATTACCATTTGCATTATTTAACTAACAATAATCATTATCATTTACCAGCTTTTTAATTTATCAGGGAAATGATAATGAGTAAATCCATTGAACGTATGGCAAGTGCGGTAGCATTGCTTTGCCTATCAGGCAGCAATCTTGTTTTAGCCGCAGATACCTTGCCTGAAATCCAGGTTAAGGTTGAGGGAAGTTCAGACCCTAAATCATCTGAAACCACCAAGTCATATACCGTCAAATCAAGTACCACAGCTACTAAACTCAACACACCACTAAAAGAAACCCCGCAATCGATCTCTGTTCTGACCCGCAGTCTTATCGACGACTTCAAGCTTACATCCGTCAACGATGCGCTTGATATGGCCACCGGTATCAGGGTGGAACGGGCCGAAACTGATCGCACTTATTACACGGCGCGTGGTGCCGACATCACTAACTTCCAGATTGATGGGATTGGCGTACCTTTCCAGACAGGTTTACTGATCGGGGACATGGATACCATTGTCTATGACCGTATCGAGGTACTGCGTGGCGCCAATGGCCTGCTGACGGCGACTGGCAATCCATCTGCAACCATCAATTTTGTCCGCAAGCGCCCAACTACGGAGTTCAAGGCGCAGGTCAATCTTACTGTAGGTTCCTGGGATAAACGTCGCGTCGATGCTGACATTTCCGGACCACTCAACGAAGCAGGCACTGTTCGTGGTCGCCTGGTACTATCAACCCAGAACCGTAATTCCTACCTAGACAACTATAGCCAAGAACGCAATGTGGCTTACGGCATCATCGAGGCCGATATCACCGATAACACCAAAGTGGCATTTGGTCATACCTACCAGCAGAATGACACCAACAGCCCAACTTGGGGGGCACTGCCATTGCTTTATGCAGATGGCTCGACCCGTCACTACAGCCGTTCCACATCTTCGTCACCAGACTGGACAAACTGGAACACACTCAATAACACCAGCTTTGCAGAACTGACACACTTCTTTGATAACGGCTGGAAGATCAAGACCCAGTTTTCACGCAAGACCGAGACTGGTCAAACCAATCTATTCTTTCTTACCGGCAATGAAATCCGTGCCACGGGCACTGGCCTATCCTATTTTGCGGGTCAATACCATGACACTTTTAAGGAGTATATTGGGGATCTCTACGCTTCTGGCCCATTCACATTAGGGGGGCGAGAACATGAGTTAGTCGTTGGATCAAGCTGGTCTCGCTCCTATGGTCGAGCTAGAGGCAGTGGTACCGGCTACATCGCCCTCAGTAACCTCAACAGTATCGGTACCATTGCAGAACCTAACTGGGGTGGCTTGGCTGATCAAGGTTCTAGATCGCAGAAACGTCTGAACCACTATGTGGCAGCCAAGTTCAACATCTCCGATAAGTGGAAATTGACTACAGGTGCCAGCATGCTTAGCTATAAGTATGAAGGTGATTACTATGGCGCGAATAATGATGCCAAGGGCCATGACAAGGTCACCCCCTATATCGGGGCAGTATATAACCTGACAGAACAACATACTCTGTATGCCAGCTATACCGGTATTTACAATCCTCAGACAGCTCTTGGTGCAACACTTCAACCGCTAGCCCCATTGAAAGGCAAGAACTATGAGGCAGGTATCAAGAGCGAACTGCTCACCAATCTCAACGCCTCGTTTGCACTATTCAGGAGTGAGCAAGAGAACCTGGCTGAATCAACCGGACAGCAAGTTAACAATGTGTTCGTCTCCAGGGCGATTGATGCCACAACCAAGGGCTATGAGTTTGACCTGTCTGGCGAGCTTAGTGAACGCCTAAAACTCAATGCGGGCTATACGCGTCTCATGAGTGTCAAAGGTAATGATGATCTAAACGTCAAACCTTATACTCCACGGCATCTCGTCAAGCTGAGTGTAACCTATCAGGTACCTAATATTGAGAAATTAAAAGTTGGCGCCTCGCTTAACTGGCAGGATTCCACTCACTATGTCTACACCAATGGCAGTCGTTTCAAGCAGGATAGCTATGCCCTGATCAACCTCATGGCCAACTACGAGCTGAATCAGCATTGGACTGCAGCAGTGAACGTTTATAACCTGACCAACGAGAAATACCTGAACAGCCTGATGTTTGGACAAAGCTATTATTCGGCGCCTACAAACGCCAGCGCCACCTTGACCTGGAATTACTGATCCCTAATTGAGTGGCAACAAAAAGCCCCGCATGCGGGGCTTTTTTTATATCTTAAAGTCTGCCAGAAATCGGCGGATGGTAAATGATCTGAACCGCCGTTCCTGCCGGGTCAGCACAGTAGAAACTTCTCGCCCCATCCCGGTGGGTTTTTGGGGGCACCAATATTTTTACGTCATTTTCAACAAAATGACTGTGCCACTCATCCACCAGCTCGATATGGCTGATGATAAATCCTATGTGATCCAGGCGCTGCTTGCCTGCAATCTCTTCGCTACTGCGGTGCAAGGCAAGATTGTCATTGCCGGAGGTCAGAAAGTAGTTGTCTGCATCTGGCTGCCACTCAACCTGCATACCAATGAGATCAACATAGAAATGCAGGCAGGCTTCAACATCTTGTACAAACAGGGCGACATGACGTAGCCCTTGCATCCCTGCTGGACGACTCAAAGCGCAGTTTCCCTGATTTCAAAGCCATGGGTAATCTCCGCGGCTTTCCCCAGCATGATGGAGGCGGAGCAATATTTTTCGGCAGATAGTTTGACCGCACGCTCGACTTGTCCCGGATTGAGCCCTCTGCCAGTTACGACAAAATGCACGTGTATCTTGGTGAATACCTTGGGAATTTCATCCGCACGTTCTGCCTGGATTTCAGCCACGCAATCACTGATAGGCTGGCGTGACTTCTTGAGTATGGTGACCACATCGAACGAGGTGCAGGCACCCATCCCGATCAGCAGCATTTCCATAGGGCGCATCCCCAGATTGCGACCACCTGCATCTGGTGCACCATCCAGCACCACGGCATGTCCGGTTTCTGACTCGCCCATGAAGCAGACATTCTCAATCCATTTAACACGTGCTTTCATCTTTAACTCTTATCCATGGTGAAACATTAATATCGTGGCAACATACTTCAATACAAGCAGTGAATCGAAGTATGTTGCGTATCCCAATTACTTGATACCTAGCAGCTCTACATCAAAAATCAGTGTCGCATTTGGCGGAATCACCCCACCAGCACCACGCGCACCATAGCCATATTCAGATGGAATGATGAGGGTGCGCTTGCCGCCAACCTTCATGCCGGCAAAGCCTTCATCCCAACCACGAATGACCTGGCCACCGCCAAGGTAGAATACAAATGGCTCACGGCGATCCAGCGAGCTATCAAACTTGGTACCCTTGCCATCCGGCTTGCTGGGATCATATAACCAGCCTGTGTAATGTACGGTTACATTGAGGCCAGCTTCAGCCTCGCGGCCTTCACCTACCTGGGTATCGATTTTCTGCAATTCTGTTACGTTGGCACTCATTACGGTTTTTTCCTTGTCATTGGTGTTATCGGCTGAACAGCCGCTTACAGCAAGCATGGCAAGCACAAAAGCACTGGCCAGCATGGAGATTGGTTTCATCAAAAAAACTCCGATAGCTGGTTAAAAACAGCAGTGTCTAATCACACTACGTGAGCTATCTATGATACTAGATTATCTATCACGATGTGCTTGCCAGCCGGCTCAGTTATTCACCGCTGCTGGCTGCTGGTACACCCAGTCTATCAATGCATCCTGCGCAGCTCGTGAAGCGCTCGCTTTGGGATCGTTCACCATGATGACCGCCACCCAGCGTCTGCCGCTTCTATCATGCACATAGCCCGCAAGCGCACTGACGCCCGTGATGGTGCCCGTCTTCAGGTGGGCACTGCCGCGCGCAGGACTATTGCGCAAACGGTTAGCCATGGTGCCGTCTACCGAAGGAATCGGCAGGGCCGACAGATACTCCGGCATCACCGGGCTGGCATAGGCCGCCAACAGCATTTCGCCCATGTGTTGCGCACTGATCTGTTCATTGCGTGACAAGCCAGAGCCGTTTTCAAGCACTAACTCAGGAAAACGCAAGCCCTTGCTGGCAAGCCAGGCCTGAATAGCGTGGACGCTGTCTGCCTCCATGGCAGGCGTAGCCACGCGTTCCGCACCTATGGTCAGGAACAGCTGCCTCACCATCAGGTTATTGCTATATTTATTGATGGTACGAATGATCTCAGCCAATGTCAGCGAGTCATGTGACATCAGGTAATTGGCCATTTCTGGCAGGCTGGCATAACGCCATTGCCCACTGAATTTCCCGCCCACTTCCTGCCAGCTCTGACGAAACAGGTTATACGCATATGGGCCATCTTCCAGCACACTCAACTCAACTGTTTTCTCGCGACACGCTGCAGGATACTCACCACTGAACTTGACCTCGACCAGGTTACCCTGTGGCTTGACCTCAAAGCTGAGCTGATTTTTCCAATCACCACACTCCCCTTTAGTCAGCTTGACCTGGTTGATGATCTTGATGTCAGGTAAGTCAGGGTCAGCCTGGATAGCCAGTTGCCGGTTATCCAGAAAAAAATGGAATGAAGTAGACTTGATATTGACCGGAAAACCGTTAGGGGCTGCGTTATACGGGGAATGAGGCTTTTCATCGAACGCAGCGACATCATGATGTTTGCTCGCAAAGTATTCAGTATCGATGAGTAAATCGCCACGTATTTCATCCACGCCAGCGATACGCAGCTCTTCCAGCATACTGCGCATATCGGCCGCCATCAGGTAAGGATCACCCTTGCCTTTAATAATCAGGTTGCCGTGTAGCACCCCATTACTCAGCATCCCATCGTGATAGAGTTCGGTACGCCAGCGATAGGCAGGCCCCAGTAATTCGAGGCCTGCATAGGTAGTGACCAGCTTCATGGTTGAAGCCGTTTTCATTGGCCGCTCAGCCTGATGACTGATCAGGGGCCGGGGTTGATCCACGGCTTGCACAAAGACGGCTACATTCTCCTGCGCAATGCCATTTTTCTTCAGGATATCACTGACGGCTGATGGCAATTCAGCATACGCAGGGCCTGCCATCATAGTGAACACCCACCAACATATTCTTGCCATCCACTTCATGTAGTTTCCTTATGCAGGATTTCCACGGTTTGCATCACCATCCAGTCCATCTCATCCTCGCTAATCACATAAGGTGGCATGAAATACACCGTGTTAGCTACCGGCCTCAGCAACAAGCCCCGTTGCAGAGCGGCTTGATAAAAACTTTTCTGAAAACCGGGGTTGTCCGTCTGCACTTCAAATGCCCAGATCATGCCGGTGTTACGCAAATGACTAATCGGCAGCTCATCCAGCACCTGCAAACGCTGGTTAAGATAAGCAGCCTTGCTGCGATTGATATTCAGCACATCATCCTGCTCAAAAATTGCCAGGGTTGCGAGCGCGGCGCTGCAAGCCAGCGCATTGCCGGTATAACTATGGGAGTGCAGAAATCCACGTGCTACGTTGTCATCATAAAAAGCCGCATAGATCTCATCCGTTGTTTGCACCACGGAAAGTGGCAGGTAACCACCAGTAATCCCTTTGGACAGGCAGATAAAATCAGGCTTGATAGCAGCCTGCTCCACTGCAAACATCGTACCCGTGCGGCCAAATCCGACAGCAATTTCATCTGTAATCAGGTGAATCTCATAGCGATTGCAGATGTCACGTATGCGTACCAGATAGGCAGGGTGATACATGGCCATGCCAGTGGCACACTGTATTAACGGTTCCAGGATAAAAGCGGCAATTTCAGTGTGGTGTGCGGCAATATGGGCTTCGGCGGCAGAGGCACATCGCAGTGCATATTGCTCTGGTGTTTCACCCGTCTCCGCCAGTCGCCAATCTGGGGATGGCAAGGCAATGCTGCCGCGGAGCAGATTGGCGTAGGTATCCTTGAACAAAGCGACATCAGTGACTGACAGTGAGCCCAGGGTCTCACCGTGATAGCCGTTCTGCAGGCTAATAAATTGGGTTTTTTCAGGCTTGCCAATATTGCGCCAGTAATGGAAACTCATCTTGAGCGCAATCTCCGTGGCAGAAGCGCCATCAGAGGCATAAAAACTGTGACCCAGCCCGGTCAATGACGAGAGTTTCTCTGATAGCTCAACCACGGGCTGGTGAGTAAAGCCAGCCAGAATGACATGCTCTAGCTGATCGAGTTGTTGCCGGATTGCATCCTTGATTCTGGAATTGTTATGTCCAAACAGGTTGACCCACCATGAGCTGACACCATCCAGATATCGCTTGCCCTCAAAATCTTCCAGCCAGACACCATGACCACTGCGAATTGGCACCAACGGCAGTGTTTCATGTTGCTTCATCTGCGTGCAGGGATGCCACACACTGTGGTGGCTTCGATCCAGCAGTGACTGGTTACTCACCATGATTAATGCAACACGTGCTGTGTCGCCTCATCCGCCAGCACGATCATATCGGTTGAAAACCCCAGATCCCACGCAGCTTCCTGTGTTGCCAACTGCAACATACCGCTGATGGCATGATTGAGCTCCTCGGTGAGTGCAATGCTATACACCTCACCAGTCTGGCTATGAAACTCCAGCATGGACTCCAAATGATCGATATGCACCAGCTTGCAATCCGTCACCAGCACAGGAGGGTCCGCTTCGGCAATTTTTCGGTCTTGATAGGCGCCGGAAAGATTGATGCCCTGTATCAGGGACAGGTTATCCGCCTCCTGATTGAAACGTTCCAGCAACTCTTCAGCCGTCACTGCCATCACATCATGCATGGGCATGGGCGAAAGCTCGCTATCCTGCAACAACCCCCACAACACCCGGACAATGCGCCGGGTCAGCCAAGCACTCAACTCCGTCTCATCAGCCAGACTGACTTTCAGCAACATGCGGTCCTGTGGACCGCTGTAACTAAGGTGAAGCTGCTGAATCGCCATATCCGCAAACTCATCTGACATCAAACTACTCCCGCACCACAAACATAAGCACGCGATTATAAAGCTTTAACCAGGAACTTACCTTGTCAATTGTCAGAATCCGCCATACCCATACGGCAATAAGAGGTTTCCAGGGCTCTGCTTTAGATCACACTGCGCAACAAACCACCCTCTGCACGAATCGCAGCCCCATTAATCACCGAAGCACGCTCACTACAGATAAACGCCACCACATTGCCGATTTCCACCGGATCTATCAATCGACCAATCAATGAAGTTGGCCGGTTTTCGGCCAGGAACTTGCGCTCTGCGTCTTCTATGCTCAAACCCGGATACACATCCTGCATGAACTTCTGCACATTCTCGGTCCTGGTAGGTCCAGGCAATACCGAGTTCACAGTGACACGGGTGTTCTTGGTCAACTCTGCCAGTGAACGCGAAATACTGAGTTGCATGGTTTTGGTCGCACTGTAATGCGCCATTTCCGGCGCTGCCATGACGCCAGATTCGCTGGAAATAAACACCACCCGTCCTTCGCTCTTGGCCAGCATGGGGGCCAGATACTGCCTGGCCAGGCGCACGCCACTCATGATATTGACCTCGAACAGGCGCTGCCAGTCTGCATCCGTCTCTTCAAAGAAGCCCACCGCCTCATAAATCCCCAGGTTATTCACCAGGATATCCACTTCCGGCAATGCCTGGATCGTGGCTTCACATCCCTCTTGTGTACCGTTATCACTCACCAGCGGAATCAACTGTGCATCCGGCTGCGACGCTACAATATCGGCAATCGCCTTATCCACATTGGCCTGAGTGCGACCGTTAATCACCACCCTGGCTTTCTCTGCAGCCAATACCCGGGCAATTTCCAACCCGATACCCCCTGATGACGCAGTGACTAATGCCAGCTTGTTTTCCAGATCCAGTTTCATCGCATGCGCTCCATATTTAGATTAATTTCCACTGCCAGTATGCAGCGATAATATCTGCCATACCAGCCATTGACCGGCACATCAGTTGTGCCTGCAATGTCACATCCACTGAATTTCCATGCCTGGATATGGCAAACAGCTATGGATATACTCTAGGGATACGCTAAACAGGCTGTTTCGTACCATCATCAGTCATGAGAAAAGGAGCGATGCATGCCATTGCATGAAAAAATCAATTACGTCGAATATCCCGCCAAGGATATAGAAGCGACAAAGCTATTCTTTCAAGCTGCATTCGACTGGTCATTTGTCGACTATGGCCCTGACTACTCGGCCTTCTCTGGCCAGGGGCTGGATGGTGGTTTTTTCAGGTCTGGAATGGCGGCAAGCACAAGCCAGGGTAGCGCACTGATTGTCTTTTACAGTGAGCAACTGGAGAGTACCCTGGCCAAAGTCCAGGCGGCAGGGGGAAACATTATCAAGCCGATATTCTCATTTTCTGGTGGCCGCAGATTCCACTTCACCGAGCCAAGCGGTAACGAGTTCGCCGTGTGGTCCGAGCCGGAAGCCTAGCCTGTTGCCCTACGCATCACGGCTGATGATTAATTGACTTGTTAAGACTCAGCGCCGCAAAATCTTCATCGCTTAGCTCAATCGTTAAGGCTTTCACGTTTTCTTCCAAATGCCGCACCTTACTGGTACCTGGGATAGGCAATATGATAGGGCTGCGTTTCAATAACCACGCCAGTGCAATTTGGTTCGGCGTAGCTTGGTATTTGGCGGCGATGGTATCTAGCACCTGCACCTGATTAGACAGCGTGCTTTTTGCCAGTGGATACCAGGGAATAAAGCCAATGCCATGCTCTGTACAGTACTCCAGCTCAGCTTCATGCTGGCGATTGGCCATGTTGTACTGGTTCTGAATAGTAGCCACAGTAAAGTACTGCTGTGCGGCCTGAATTTCCTCAACCTTCACTTCGCTGAGCCCGATATGCTTGATCAAGCCCTCTCGCTGAAAATCGGCAACCGCCTGAAACTGTTCGTCCCTTGGCACTTTAGGGTCTATACGGTGCAGTTGCCAGAGATCGATTTGCTCAACATTCAGCCTACGCATGCTCATCAACAGGGATTGCCTTAAATAAGCAGGATCCCCATGAAGCACCCAAATATTATGGCCATGTCTCAACTGCCCGGCCTTGGTCGCGATCACCATGCCTGGATAGGGATACAACGCTTCCCGTATCAACTCCTCACTGACATTGGGACCATAACTGTCCGCAGTATCAATAAAGTTCACACCCAATTCAGGCAAGCGACGCAACACCCGCAGGCATTCCTCCCGGTCTTGAGGCTCACCCCAGGTGCCAGGGCCGGTGATGCGCATTGCGCCAAAACCAAGACGGTTCAGCTTTAAATCGCCTAAACTGAAATATGGATTGGCTAAGTCTTGATGATTCATACCATACCTTTATTGATTAGAATGACCCCTCAGTCGATATACTGACACTCATTGTTTAGCTTACATAGAGGAGAATTTGATGAAAACAGATCATTCTATTGAATTTTCCCTGAAGATATTGTTGATGCTCAGCCTGCTGATACCACTATCTGGATTAGCTGCTACGGAGACCATCAAACCACAGAGTTTCAATCTCCAACTGGAAAAACAGCCCAAAGCGTACAAGTACGCCTCTACAGAAGATCTGCTTCCCTGGGCCAGGGAGGTTGCATCCCAAGTACCGACTCAAGATCGCTACACCACCTATGAAGAAATTAACCGGATGCGTGCAGGAGGTGGGATCACTCCGGATCCAGCCTACTTTGCCATGAGATCCAGCGTCTATGATGCGCGTGACATATTGGTTTCATCAAAAGCAGACCCTTTATGCCACTTCATCCAGAATAAATTAAGTGGATACACCGTGTTTGCGATTGGAGGCCTCTTGGCTGCGCCGATTCCAGCGCTCAATGAATATAAACAGGTCACCCTGTTAAAGTCCCTGAGTGCAACGCAAAGCCCACAGGCATTGCAAACCCCAACCGGACGAATGCCATACACCTCTTACCGTGTCACCGGGGAAGGCATAGTGACTGACTATATCAATGCCAATGAAATGGAGAGGTCCTTGCCACTGGATGCTGCAGTACTGCGAGATTTAGCACCCAATATGGCGTGTGAAGTCGTCATGAAATTGTCATACCCCTACTTTACCCAATTCATCGCCACCCAGCCCCCTACCGACATCAATCGTTATGAAATGGTGCGCATGGGCGAAGCCGCAGTAGCCACGATTGTACAAATGAAGATATTTGATAAACGCAACAACACATTATTACTGACTTACCCAGCCACAGCACCGGACTAAATTCACTTGCTAGAATCTGCAACTTTAAGTTGCCGCTCACGCTTGGCTTAAGTGCCAACTGTGGTGCTGTCACTCACATCGCAACAGACGTTGCACGCAGCACCTAATGCAATGGGGAGGCTGGCAAAACTGGGCTTGGGCACGATCTTTCCACCCTAACTCCCATGGGAATAGCGTAAACGTTTAAAATTGACCCCGTCATCTGCCACAACCTAATTAGAGCTCACTACCATGGCAACAAATCCATCAACCTATGATGCCTCTCAGTTTAAGGTGCTGGAGGGACTTGATCCCGTCAGAAAGCGCCCTGGGATGTACACGCGCACTGATAGTCCGGCCCATATTATTCAGGAGGTGTTGGATAACGCTGCTGACGAGGCATTGGGTGGTCACGCCACCGATATCAGGCTGACCATTTTCAAGGATGGTAGTGCGGAAGTGAAAGATAACGGGCGTGGCATTCCGATTGATATTGTGCCTGGCAAAAGAAAGCCTGCCGTCGAATTGGCTTTTACGGTGCTGCATGCAGGTGGCAAGTTTGATTCTGGCGCTTATGAATTCTCTGGCGGCCTGCATGGTGTCGGTGTGTCGGTAACCAATGCTTTATCCAGGCATCTGCACGTCCAGGTCAGACGCGAAGGCAAGGTCTACGAAATTGGCTTCACCAATGGCAAGGTCACCAAAAAATTAACAGAAGCTGGTGAATGCCCCGCGGGTGAACGCGGCACCATTGTACGTTGCTGGCCCGACCCTCAATATTTCCGGTCAGGTGCCATCCCTGTTGCAGAAATGGAGCACCTGGTTCGCTCAAAAGCGTTATTGTTACCGGGCGTATTGATGACCCTGGCGCAGGAAACAGACGATGGCTTCGCTGAAAAAACCTGGTCCTACCCAGGCGGTATCAGCGAATACTTGCATGAAATCACCGCAGACATTGACGAAAATCCTGACGAACCTGCTGTGCGCATGGCTTCTGAGTTTTTCCAGCCTGATGGCCAGGGGGCGTCCTGGGGCTTGTTATTCAATGAAGGGGCAGGAGGTCGAGGGGAGTCCTACGTCAACCTGATCCCGACCATGGGGGGTGGTACGCATGTGACTGGCATGAAGACGGGCATTTTCGAAGCAGTCAGATCATTTGCAGAACACCATGGTTTACTGGCTCGCGGGGTCAAAATATCCAGTGATGATATCTGGGGCAACACCAGGTTTGTATTGTCCACCAAGATACGTAATGTTGAATTCCAGGGTCAAACCAAGGACTCGCTGAGCAGCCGGGATGCGCACAAGATTCTGTTGAATTCCGTGCAACCGCAAATGGAAACCTGGCTCAACACCCATACCGACGAAGCCAAGCGTATTGTTTCTTTTGCCATTCGCGCTGCCAACCGCCGCCTAAGGACAGAGGAAAAAGCAGAGAAGAAAAAGTCATCCGGCGTGGTGACGCTCCCTGGCAAGCTGGCCGATTGTGAACTGGCAGGCTCTCTTGAGGCTGAACTTTTTATTGTTGAGGGAGACAGTGCGGGCGGCAGTGCGAAAGATGGGCGTGATCGCGAGAGGCAAGCCATTCTACCGATCCGAGGGAAGATTAAGAATGCGTGGGAAGTCAAACTGGGTGACTTGTTCAAGAACAATGAAACGCATGATTTGTTTGTTGCAATTGGCATCCAGCCCCACAAGATAGGGGATGATGTTGACTTCAGTGGCTTGCGATACGGGAAAATCATTATCCTGGCAGATGCCGATATTGATGGCGCCCACATTCAAACACTATTGCTGACACTGTTCATGCGCTACGCCCCTGAGCTTATTAAACGTGGGCATGTATATGTCGCCCGGCCCCCACTTTATAGCATTCACATTCCGCCTACAGGCAAACGTGCAGAGCAAAAAATTCATATTGCCAATGATGAGGAAAAAGAATCCGTGCTGGCAAGACTGACGCGGGAAGGCGTCAATATGGACAAGATCAAGGTGCAGCGTTTCAAGGGCCTGGGTGAAATGAATCCTGAGCAGTTGGCGGAAACCACCCTGAATCCAGACCTGCGCACCATTGTTCAAATTCGCTTAACCGATGACATGCACGATCGTAGCACCCAAATGTTTACCAATTTAATGGACAAATCGACCACTGACTGGCGCAAGAGATGGCTGGAAGAAAAGTCATTTTCCGTTGAGTACGATGATTAGGACCCCATATTTCGATGTCTAACCGATCAAGAGCCATACCGAAAGAAGTGAACCTTGAGCTGGATCTCTCCGTGACCGATACAGATGTGGCGCCAGAGATACCCGCAGAAGCCGATGCAAGACCTGCTTCTATTGACCTCATCTATGCCTCACCAGACCAAGCCGAGATCATAGAACCCCCGCAGGCCGACGCCTCTAAAGAGACTGAATCCATTGCCGAGCGCGAACAAGAAAACTTGGCGGATACCCTGGATATGCTACCCGGTGAAGGCGGCGGAAACGATGATGATGGCGGCTCATTTTTTGGTGGCGGCTTCCCTCCGGTTGAAGATAATGATATCGATAAGTTTGCTGAGCTAGCCTATCTCAGCTATTCAGTATCGGTGACCAAGGGCCGTTCAATCCCTTCCGTGAGTGATGGGCAAAAGCCTGTGCAGCGCCGTGTGCTGTTTTCCATGAAGGAAATTGGCCTGGATGATGGGGTGCGGCTGTTCAAGTCTGCTCGCGTGGTGGGTGACGTGCTGGGTAAATATCACCCTCATGGTGACAGCTCGGTGTATGACGCCAGCGTGCGTGTCGCCCAAAAGTTCTCCCTCAGATACCCCTTGGTCGATGGGCAAGGGAATTTTGGCTCGCGCGATGGTGATAATGCAGCGGCCATGCGATACACAGAAATGCGCCTGTCACCGATCTCAAGACTTCTGCTATCAGAAATCAACCGCGGAACGGTAGATTTCAAGCCCACATATGATGGTTCATTCAATGAGCCTGTCGTTCTCCCAGCCAGGCTGCCTTTCATCCTGCTGAATGGCGCAACGGGTACCGCTGTTGCCTTGGCGACTAATATCCCATCGCACAATCTAGTCGAGCTGGCAAAAGCCTCCATCTTGGCGGTACAGGGCAAGCTCACTTTGGACAAATTCCTTGAGCATGTCCCAGGGCCTGACTTTGCCAACAAGTGTCAATTGACCAACACTCCTGCAGAGTTACGCGAGATTTATGGCACTGGCCGTGGCAGCTTCAGGCTACGCGGTATTTGGCGGCGTGAGGAGCAAGCCAGGGGCCAATACCGCATCATTATTGAGGCCTTGCCACATGGCGTGTCTGCCTCAGACATCATGTCGGCCATTGAGGAGCTTTGTAATCCCAAGCCCAAGGAAAAGGACAAAAACGGCAAGCTTATCTTGTCCAAAGAGCAGCAGCTCCTGAAGAACAGCCTGCTGGACATGCTGGAAACTTCCCGCGATGAAAGTACCAGCAAAGATGGCATCCGCATCATCCTGGAGCCAAGAACCGGCAAGATTGATGCTGATGCCTTGATGAACTTCCTTTTGGTTCATACCTCGCTGGAAACCACATTCTCCAACAACCATGTAGTAGTTGGCCTGGATGGCAATCCTCGTCCCAAGACCGTCGTCGAGATGTTAAACGAATGGGCAACATTCCGCTTTAACACGGTGACAAGACGTACCCAGTTTGACCTGAACAAGGCTGAAGCAAGGCTGCATATCCTCTATGGTCGCAGGATGATTCTGTTGAACATTGATGAGGTCATTCGCATTGTTCGCGAGGCTGAAGACCCTAAAGCGGATCTGATGGCGGCTTTTGGCCTCACGGACATCCAGGCTGAAGATATTCTGGAAATCAAACTTCGTCAGCTGGCCAAGCTTGAAGCCATCAAGATCCAAGCTGAAATTGACACCCTGGAGCCTAAGGTGGCTGATTGGAAACATTTGTTAGCCAATGAATCAGCGATGCGCGATTTGATCATCAAGGAAATCAAGCAGGATGCAAAAGAGCATGCTGATGAACGCCGTACCGTTATTCAGCCTGTATCCAAGGCTTCCCTCTCCATCGAGGAAACCATTATTGACGAGCCAATCACCATTGTCGTTTCCAAGCTGGGCTGGGTGCGCACTCGCAATGGTCACAACATTGATCTGGCTACAATCAACTGGCGACCTGGCGATGACCTGATGACCATCATTGAGGCCAGGACCACATCCCAACTTATCGTGCTGGATACCATGGGAAGATCCTATTCCGTGCATGCATCCAACCTGCCCGGGGGCAAAGGAGATGGAGTACCCATCACTTCCCTGGTCGATCTCCAGTCCGGCTCGCGAATGGCGTTTGTAATGAGCGGCAATGACACTGACCACTATCTATTCTCAAGCTCTGGTGGTTATGGTTTCCTCGCACCGTTGTCCAGCCTCATGGCCAGAAACAAAGCAGGTAAGGTATTCATGAAACTGGATGAAGGCGAAAAAATCATGGAGCCATTACTGCTTGGTGCCGACCCTGCCAATGCAGAACAACTCCTGTTTATCCAAACAAGCCAGAAACTGCTTGGTTTCGCAGTCAAAGAGGTAAAAGTGCTGGCTAATGGCGGCAAGGGCGTGCAACTGATTAACCTCTCAGAAGGAGATAAGGTTAAGCATGCGCATCTGGAAATTCAGCCAGATAGTTACACCTATAAACCCGAGAAGGGCAAAAAAGTGACTTTGGATGCACAGGCACTGACAAAGGTGATTACTTCACGAGCAAAGAAAGGGATCAGCATCTAATGGCACTTATCGCTGACAGAGTAGCACTTGCCCGTGAAGGCAAAAACCCCTGGGTGATCACGAGACTTCCATCTGGCTGGGCCGTTATCGGGGATGTTCAGTTCCTCCCAGGCTACTGTCTCCTGCTTGCCGACCAGATTGTACCCAGCCTCAATGATCTATCGATTGAGGCGCGCGGTCAGTTTCTTCAAGACATGGCGCGTATAGGCGATGCAATCCTCCAAGCCACAGGTGCCTCCCGCATCAATTATGAGATCCTGGGCAACACTGAACCTGAACTACATGCCCATATCTTTCCGCGATACATAAGTGAGCCCGACGAGAAACGACGCATGCCAGCTTGGTTTTATGACTGGAAAAACGCCATTCCTTACTCTGAGCAAGCACATGGTCACATCGTCCAAGCCATTCGCCAACACCTGCAGTCTGAAGCCTAACAATACGCTCAAGCTGAGCATCAATGGTAAAGCAGGTCAATGACGAACACAGTGCATGAGAAATGTTTGAATCACTATAGTGTTGTAAATTTTATTATCTAAAAAGCAGGGATAACACCAATGAAACCAACCCATTATGCTGCAGGGATCATCGCTATGCTCCTGACGAATACCCATGCATTGGCCGAGACAAATATAGACCGCCAAACTGAAACCGCCATGCCAAGACAAAAAAATATGTATGGGATTGGTGTAGGTTTCATTCCTAAGACATCAGGGTCGAAGGACATGCGGACTGTGGTGCTCCCTGTGATTAATGCAAATTATGGGGATCGCTTCTATGTGAATGGCCTTCAAGCGGGTGTTTGGCTGGTAGAGTCGAGTGATAAAAGAATCAGGTTGGGATTGTCCGCAGACGCGAGATTTGGCTGGGATGCTGATGATAGCCGCCGTACCAAGGGCATGCATGACCGTGACTTCTCAGTAGATGTCGGCCCTGTACTTCGTTGGCAGACTGATTACGGCACTGTTAATGCCCAATGGGGCTTTGATGTAGGCAATGCCAGCAACGGCCAGAATGTACAGTTACAGTTCATTCGCAGCCTGTATCGTTCAGAAAAATTCCGCCTCAATGGTTTGGTGGGAATTCAATGGAATGACAAAAAATTCAATGACTATTACTTCGGGGTAGCTGCAGATGAGACTAGGCCTGGTCGACCGACATATCAAGCTGGAGCTGGCGTCCAATATCAGATCGGCATCAATGGCATTTACAGCGTGAAAGAAAATCATGCTATCTTTTTTGGCGTGATTGCCAACCGTTTAGGCAATGAACAGTCTGATAGCCCCATCGTCGAAACCAAGACCCAGCCTATGGGCTTCCTAGGCTATTCGATTGGGTTTTAGCACCTACTGAAGAATGCAATAGACATGGGCCGGATATCACCGGCTTTTTTGTATTGATGCTGCGGAAATAAGATTGTGGACATGCCCAACCAGATTAACCTTCGATGCTATAAAGACCCTGGGGAATCGCACTAAATCAAATTCATCACCTGAAAACAGACATCCATAGGACTAGATGATGTCATTCAACAACCTCTTGTTACTACCCCAGGTTGTGAGCATCTTGGTCTTTTAAAAGTCTCACGCAGCCAAATAATCTTCGGTTGATATGACTTCCGCATAGGCAAATGCCAAGGCAGACATCATTGCTGTATGTACTTGATCTGCAGGTACTGTCTTTCCATTGAATTCAAGATCCCGTGTTGCGCAAGCATCATGCAACACGGTCACCTTGAATCCTGAGTCTGAAGCAGCACGTACCGTTGCATCAATACACATATGACTCATTGCACCCACTACTACCAGTTGCTCAATACCATGCATATTAAGCACAGCCTGTAAATTCGTTCTAAGGAAGGAATTTGGGTAATTTTTAAGGATCACAGTTTCATTTTTCTGGGGTGATACTGCTTGTATGATTTGCACCCCTTCTGTTCCAGGTACAAAGAATGATGATGCAGTATCTGTAAATTCGTGCCGTACATGAATCACCATCGTGTCTGTATCCCGTGCATTCTTAAGCACACGACTAGCATTTTCAATCGCTTGCTCAATAGCCACCAATGGCAGTTTGCCAGTTGGCAGATATTCATTCTGCAAATCTACTATCACCAACGCACGTTTACTCATCTCTTTTCACTCCTTTGAATTTTCCTGGTTTCTCTTATCCATAGCGCCCACTGCAAAATACTTTTCTGCAAATAGAATAGTTTCTCGGCATCAATACGGATAGGACCATATCTAAATCACTTATGCTTCGTTTACTGCTTTCACTGCATCCAATGCCCGGGCTGAGTACACTAAAGCAGCACCTGCGTTCATAGCCACGGCAACGCCGAGCGCTTCTGCAATTTCTGCTTCAGTTGCCCCTTCTTTGATGGCTTCTTTGGCATGCACTGTGATGCAACCATCACAACGCGTTGTGACTGCTACCGCCAAAGAGATTAATTGGCGAGTCTTAGCATCAAGGTGTTGCGTCTTGGCACCGGCCCCGCTTGCAATCTGGTATCCCTTGACCGTATCAGGTGTGAGCTTGGCCAAGTCACCTACCCGGCCCATCAGTTCGTCACGGTATTGATTCCAATCCAACATAGCAATTACCTCCTTCGTTAAAAAATCTTTATGGCTTAACCGAGTACATCCGCCCAAATATTAGCGGCCCATATATCTGCATGAATGCCCTCTACGATTGAAGATATAGCAGAAATACCTCCACCAGGGGCTGGGCGCATATCATGGTCTTTGGCATCATAGCGATAGACATTTGCAACGTGGACTGCCTGTTTGTCATCCACGAAGCTGTAGCAGGTATTGGCAAATACTGGCGCTGGATCAACAGCTTCCCCCGCAAGCTCGGCAATGATTGCACTGGCACACACCTTGGCCTGTGAAGTGGCTATGTGTGCTGACTTCGGCGTCATGGCATCCACAGCGTCTCCTAGCAAATGGATGCCAGGAATCTTCCCTGATGCGTAATTGAGGAAATTCACATCGCACCATGGTCTGGCATCACTGGCGAGCCCAGTTTCTAGCGTCAATCTACCGGCTGTTTGCGGCGGAATCAGGTTCAATACATCCAGCTTGTAATTGCCGAAAGTAGTCGCGAGTCCCAAGGACGTGGTGTCCAGATTCTCAATGCCACTACTGGGCAGGTATTCCACAATATTTGGGTAAAGCTCGTGCCAGGCTCGTTCGAACAAAGGACGTTTTGAAGTAATCGCCGGATTTCCATCAAATACTAATAATTTCGCCCGGGGATTATGCTGTTTGAGATAGAAAGCAATCTGGCAGGCCCGCTCATAAGGGCCTGGGGGACACCGATATGGTACCTGTGGAATAGTGATCCCAACAATACCGCCATCAGGCAAAGTCCTGAGTTGGCCCTTGAGTAACAGGGTCTGCGGGCCTGCCTTCCAGGCATGAGGGATATGTGTTGCCTGTATTTCAGCATTCAACATTGGCAGCCTGCTGTAGTCGAAATCAATGCCGGTTGCCACAATAAGCCGGTCATAGCCAATACGCTCTTCATTGACATGCACCTCCTTCCGCTCAGGATCAATACGGCTTGCCTGACCTTTGATAACACTTACACCATAAAGGTCCCGTAATGTCTTATAAGAGTGCGTGATCGTGTTGATATCCGCAGCTCCTGCCAGGATGCGATTACTGACCGGGCATGAAATGAATTCTGGCCGAAGCTCTATCAAGGTAACTTTTATCCGCCCTTCACTCCACATACGCAGATATCGCGCAGCAGTGGCTCCCCCAAAACCTGCGCCGATAATCACAACATGTCCAAGAGAAGCATTAGAATTCGTAGCTGCAAGAGATGGCAACACCAACATACCAAGCCCAGCCATACCTGACTTAAGGAAAAGTCTCCTATTCATTCTGCTTGGTTCATTTCACGAAACGACTTCTTTTTTGCCACAGGACAGGCTCGACGTTGTTCTGAGAAATACTTGGCCAATTGCTGTATCTCTTCTTCAGAAAGACCTTTGGCATGCTGAACCATTACTGCATGCTCGTCTGCAGAATTACGGAATATCTGCATTTTCTTGATGAAATAGGCTTCATCAAGAGCGGCCAGACCTGGAATCGCAGCATGTTGGACCGTGCCATTTCCATGACATATCAAACAAGAGGAAGCAAGAGTTCTAGTGTGCGTGTTAGCCTCCATTGACACGGCATCCTGAGAACACACGCCAACAAAGATCATCAAGAAATGGGATAACACGGCTAGAACGTGCCTCATGGCATCAATTCACAACAACATCAGTAGTCGCGGTGAACTCCTTATCCTCATTATCTTGAATCACCACAGTAAGCTTGCCAGACTGATCGGCTTTAAATGGGAATTGAATATTGGGATCTTCGCTGACTCCGATATACGTATCTGCATCAAACACTACCGTGTCATTGAACTTGGCAACGACCTTGCTGATGTAGAAGGCTGGGCGGTAGCCTTGTGATTCAAGATCACGTTGCAATCCAGTATTCATGGGATGTTTGATCAACAAATGTGCTTGCTTCAACTGCTCACTGCTTTCTGATTTCACCTGCAGCTTCATCTTGCCAGCAGTTTGCCGTGCAATATTTTCATCACCACCGATGGTTCCCCCACATCCGCCAGATGCCCGTATAGGCACCTGATTGACCAGATACTTTCCATCGCTGGTCTCAGCCACGACATGTACAAATGAATCTACTTCCAGACGGATACGCGTTGATATTTCTGCCCTGCCAGAATTAGGATTGAAATGGTATACAGCCACCAATGGGACTGGATTCGCATCTGCAATCACGGATACCGACTTGATGTAATGACTTTCTGTCATGGGGTAGTCGATACTGAAGGAAAACGGAACTTGCGCTCCACTCTCCGCGCGCTGGGGCGCTATGATTTTGATAGCGGCACTTTCTTCCAGCACAGCTTGGGGGAAGTAGTCTTTCTTCATCGCCTGCCAGTACTTCTCTTCAGCTTGGGCATGCGCAAAACCAGCGATGCCAATACAAGCAAGAAATGTTAAGACTAGAGTTCGACTTAAAACTTTATTGTGGTGCTTCATATCTACCTCCTAAAAACATACCAACTAGTCGGTATATTATTCTTGTGATAAGATTTGTCAACCGCTGTGCGATGAAAGTATTTAAAGATGGAAACTGTAAGATCTAGATCAGTCTTATCCCGTGAGAAAATCCTCACTGGCGCTCAAGACATCATTCTGTCTAGAGGCTTTGCAGCGATGACAGTTGATGCGGTTTGCCAATCTGCAGGGATCACCAAAGGCGGATTCTTTCATCACTTCCCCAGCAAGGATGCCTTGGGTGAGGCAGCTTTAAATCGTTTTTGGCAAGACGCGGCAGACAGAGAGGTGCATGCGCCATTCAATAAAGCCCCTGATCCTGTATCGTGGCTTGAAGAATATTTAGACTACGTTATTGAGGCATATCAATCGCCCGAGCTGCAGCGGGGATGCATGCTGGCCATCTTTACAATCGAGCTTGCAGATAGTCATGAGACATTATTCGCCTCTGCAGCTCAGCACTTTGCGAACTGGCGAGATACTCTATCAAAGAGATTCAGGGAGGCGGCCGAACATTCTGGTAAACAGCTGGATACAGACGCATGGACTGAACTCTATATCTCGACTTTGGAAGGAGGCTTAGTGCTTTCCAAATCGAGTAATGACCCGTTAGCGTTGAAGAGAGCGCTGAACCTTTACAAATCTCTCCTGATGCAGACCCTCAAAGGCAAATAGGATCAGTATTCATGTTGGTGAAAGGCTGATTCCCACTAAAACACCCCGTCACATAGCAGGAAAGTGCTGTCTCAATATGAATGAGAGCACATATAGGGCGAAGAATCGTATTTTTACCTGTAGGTTACTTAAAACAAAATCCTGGATTTGATGGCTGAGGCCCTATGGGAATAAAACCTCCCAGCCATGTCCGGCTTTACCATCTTAAATAGCGATGTCCCATATAGGCCATCATGGCACTGGGCACGATCATCCCGAGCACATACCACACAGCCAGGAATGGCGGCGCCATTTCTGGGCAATGCAAGGCGTACACACTGGCTCCAGCACTTCCGGCAAGCCATCCAGCAATGGCACCAGTCAACACCGGCTTGGTTGGTGCAAGATTACGCAAAGCTAATAATGCCGTAGCACCCACTGGCAAAGCTAGAAACGTGATATTCAAGATGCAAACCCGCCAGGTTTTACCCCATAACAATTCAAGACGTGCCGTTGGGTCTGTAGCATTCCAAGCCCAGAGAGCCCACCCCCACAGCACCACGATTGGAATAGCCAGCACCCAATAGCCAAGCTTGGGTAATTTGCCGGGATGTGCCAAAGCGAACACAAATATAAATCCAATAATGACATTGGCCAGAGGCACACCCAGTTTCATCCAGAAAGCAACACTGGTACTGATTTCTTTCAAATCAGGTCTGATGCCATAGATCATTAACAGCAATATGAAAGATATCACCACACCTGCCAGCAAAGCCATACTGATGCGTTTCTCGGCCGCATGTTGCGGGACTGGTTGTGCACCTGTTGAGAGTATATTGATCAATTCATCGGTTTTCATGCTTGTTCCTTCCACATTTTTGCTAGTGCTTTCATGCCACGATGTACACCAACCTTAATCGCTGATACTGACATTCCCGTCATGGCTGCCGCCTCTGCAACTGACCTACCTTCCAACTTTGTATGTTGTATGGGTAAGCGTTGATGTGCTGGTAATGCATCAAGCATAGTCTCCAGGTCCCTCTTTGACTCATTGGTGGCCTCACCGGAAACCGCCAGCCATTCGGCATCATCCTCAAAAGGATCATGCCGAGCTTCATGCCTGGATCGGCGACGTAAGTAGTCGATCATTTTGTAACGTGCCACGGCATACAGCCATGGGGTCAATGGTTCATTTCTGCGATACGTATGAAGTTGGGTATGAATGGCCAGCAAAGTCTCCTGTAGCAAATCTTCCACTTCATCAGGAGCACTAGTAAGACGCCGCCTTAAATACGCTCTTAGCACTGAACTGACTCGCTGTAGAAAACACTGGTATGACTCAGCATTGCCATCAAGGGCTCTCAACATCAAATTACGCAGTTCTTGTTCCATCATGATCTAGATAATTCGCTGGAGAAGGGATAAAGGTTACAGATACGCATAGAAAAATATTTAATTATTTTTATGCCCAAGTGTAACCATGGGTTGGCCAACAGCGTATTAGCAAGAGAACATTGCGAGTTTGCCTTACTACAGTGCTCACAATGTATTTCAACCTAAATAGGAGCCTTACCATGAACATCAAACACCTGGCTGCATTAGCCACCGCCATTATTGCCACGTCTACATTTGCTGGTAGCCCTGCAGAAAAGAAATGTAGTGCTGGCACATGCAGTAAAAAGGAAGTCTCTTCGGAGAAGAAAGATGCCTCATGTTCGAAAAAAGAGGCTTCCGCTGAGCAAAAGGATGCCTCTTGCTCCAAGAAGGAAACCTCTTGCAGCAAAAAAGAAACTTCCTGCTCTAAGAAATAAGGACTTTGCCATGGCTGGACTGGGTTACCGAGGGGAAATGGCAGACTGGGATATGTCGGCAGTGGAGGCTGATTTTTTTGAAGTCGCGCCTGAAAACTGGATCAAGCGAGACAGATCACCACTCTACAAGTTATTGGACTCAGGTCGCCCAGTTATGCTGCATGGTGTATCACTAAGTCTTGGTGGACAGGCTCCCATTCAGCAGGAGTTTCTGATGGCCGTACGCGAACTGATGACAGACCTTGGTACAGACTATTATTCTGATCATCTGGCAGCAAGCGGTGATGCCCATCAACTCTATGATTTATTCCCTATCCCATTTACTGATCGTGAGGTGATCCGCATCAGTGACCGCATCAAGGAAGTCCAGAATATATTGGGCCTCAGGATCGCCGTAGAAAATACCACCTACTACACCAATGTTGGAGAAATGAATGAGGTGGAGTTCTTGATGCAAGTGGTTGAAAGAGCCGATTGCAACATATTGCTCGATATCAACAACATTGCCGTGAATCACAAGAATCATCATCTGACGAATGTGCATCACTTTGTATCCCATGTGGATATGCAGCGCGTCACTTATATTCACGTAGCGGGCCATGAGTTTGATGAGCGTTTTGGTTTGTATATTGATACCCATAGCCAAACCGTGGAGACCGAAACCCGAGAGGTGGCACTTGAATTATTCCAGCAACATCACATCCCCATTTTGCTTGAGTGGGACAACGACATTCCAGCTCTTACCACCATCAATCAAGAATTATCATGCCTGAAGACTTTTATCTCTACGTAAGAGGGGCGACTGAGGTCATTCCGCCCGGATACAGCGAATCCGGGATGCGGGCTTACCGCCACCTTGTAATGCTTGGAGCCTGTCAAATGATAGAAGCTCACTTCCCGGCCATCCGCCAGCAACTGGGGGAGCCTGCATGGAAAGAGTTAATACAGGCATTCGTTCGCCAGTCTGCCTGGACATCACATTATTATGGAGATCTTAAAGATGAATTCCTGGCATTCCTTGCACGTGAAAGCGATAGAGAAGATACATGATCTTGGGTTACTCGGACTCAGGTTATGGGTTGCTCAAGAGTTTCTAGGGGCGGGATATAAAAAACTGAGTGGCGGGATTCATGCGCCAGAATGGTTCAGTGGCCTGCAGTTTCCCTTTCCGCTACATTTTCTTGGCCCAGATCTGAATTGGGTGGCTGCAGGGTTGGGAGAAGTCTTATTGGGAGCGGCTCTAATGCTGGGCATATACAGCCGATTAGTAGCTCTAGGATTGTTGTACATTACCTTTGTAGCGATATATACCGTCCATTTTGATTTAGGCTGGACCGGGTGGAACCAGATTGATACAGAGGCAGGCCTCGGGTTCAAAGTCCCGCTGATGCTGGCTTTAATGTTATTTACGATCTTAACTCAGGGAAGTGGGCGCTATAGTATTGACGAAAGATTTTTATCAACTAAAAAATCTTTGAATGGGCTAGATAGAGCAAATAACTAAATTTGGACTTAACTTGCAAAACTCTGGAGTTGAGTTACCAAGGACAAAAATGTCGTTTGCAAATTAAATCTAGACTTTCTAATGATTGAGATCAATCATTTATATCAGGTATGGCAATACCATTATCCGAAGATTTGCAATCTATTCTCAGGCCTCATGAAATTGACAGTTAATTAGCTCAGCTTTAATGAACAAAAAAAGCATATGCACTATCAAATGCATATGCTGGCATAAATGGAGAGATGACGCTTAAAACTAATTCTTCCGATATTTTGCTTCGAACTGGCTTGTTAAAATATCTGATGCAGGCGGAGTTTTTGTCACATCATCTCTAGTTGCTGGAGTTACACGAGCATTTCTATCCAGCACTGCGTCATAAAATAGATCCAAAGATTTGTCGACATCTGGCTTATCGTTAGATTTTGCGGTGGCTTCAGGCTCCCAATGTCCCAGCACAGTCCTTTCAATAAAAACATTCTTGGATTGATCGACGTTAGCACTGTCTGCAAGCGCACTACCTACAGAAGCAATACCGATAATTAGGCTACTAAGAATGGCAACTTTGGTCTTCATGTTAAACCCTTTCGTTTAATAAAATGTTTATCCAGTTACGAGAATCAAACTATGGAGGAATTTGATTTATGTAACTTGGATTACATTATTAAGGCTGCCATTGCTATTGTCAACATATTTATGTAATCTGCATTATATATTATTCATATACGGATAAATTTATGTCTCCAGCTGGCCGTCCACGAACCTTTGATCGGGAAGAAGCCTTAAAGAAAGCCATGATGGTTTTCTGGGAAAAGGGCTTTGAAGGAACCACTATGGCGGATTTAGTAGCCGCAATCGGGATGAAAGCGCCTAGTGTGTATGCAGCCTTTGGCAATAAAGATGCCCTTTTCAGAGAAGTTGTAGATGTTTACAAAAACAAAGTTGAGCAAGGTCCTTTGCGAACGCTTAACGAAACCCCGACGGTATTCAAGGCATTAGAAAACTCTCTGCGGGAAAATGTAGACATGTTTTCCGGCCCCCAGGCCCCTAGTTGCTTAATCATGGCAGGGGCTATTAACTGTGCGCCGGAGCATCAGGAGCATGTGAACTACCTCATGGGCCTGAGGGCATTGTACAAAGAGATACTTAAAGCAAGATTTGACAGAGCATTAGCAGAGGGTGAGCTAGTTGAAGGTACCAACACAAATGCTCTGGCGGAGTTTTACTTTGGATTTATTCACGGCATGGCATTACGAGCAAGAGATGGTTCATCTAAAACT
The DNA here is from genome assembly GCF_020532675.1 of Methylobacillus gramineus. Lineage (GTDB taxonomy): Bacteria > Pseudomonadota > Gammaproteobacteria > Burkholderiales > Methylophilaceae > Methylobacillus > Methylobacillus gramineus. Next base: position 1,895,847 of record NZ_JAJAVE010000001.1, read on the forward strand.
GAGCTATTTACCTCCACAGAGTTTGCATTGCATGCATTGAGGGCAGCACTGAAGAATTCCTGAGATCATGACTGGAGTTTTCTAGGTGCTGTGTCTACTTGAGTAACCAGAATCGCCGCCATAAACGCCAGTCCAATCTGGATGAGATAGAGTTTATTGAAATAAGCTATTTCAAGATGAGGATGTACTAGAACGCTAATCGTGATTGCCACACCAACGACAGTTCCAATTTGTCTGATTGCTTGATTGATAGAACTGCCTATCGCGTAATCCTTCTTAGGAAGATCATGCACAGCAGCAGCTGACAATGATGGCATCACCATGCCAATAGCAATCCCTGTCAGTATTTGTCCAGGTAGCCAGTCAACCCAGTAATTGGGTGTGATACCAGGCACATTCAAATACCAGCAAGCACCTGCAGCAAAAACCAAGCACCCATACATAAGGAGCTTTCTATGTCCAATTTTGGATGCGATCTTTCCACTCAGGATAGCGACAGGGATAACCATTAAGGGCCCTGGGGTGATAGCTAGCCCAGCAAGGGGAAGACTAAAGTGCCATATGTTCGTCATGAAAAAGAAAAATGAGAAAAACATGGTGGCAAAGGCAACTGAAAAAAGAAAAGAAGCAAGATTCACGAAAAGATAAGTTCTATTTTTGAATAAGGCCAAGTCCACGAGGGGGTTATTTGCCGTTTTGCACCAAACCGCAAAAATCAGTATGACTCCACCACTCGCCAAAAATATGAACAGGCGCTGAAGCCAGGAAAGGCTGATGCTCCCTACGCCAATGATGCTAGTTGTCATTAGACCAATTGATAGAATAATTAACGCCATTCCTACTGCATCGAATCTAACGTGAGTTTTGGAGTTGCTGGACTCGCTCAGTGTCTTTCTCCCTCGCAGAACACAATAAATACCAATGGGCACATTGATAAAGAATGTCCATTCCCAACCCAGGCTATCAACAATGAGTGTCCCAGATGCAGGCCCCAGGGCGGCGGCAAGGGCACCTACGGCACCCCATGCGCTGATTACTTGGGCTCTTTTTGCTTGCGGGAATGCTTCAAGAATCAGGGATAAAGCGGCAGGACCAATCATCGCGGCTCCAACCGCTTGAATGATTCTGGCCGTAATAAGAAGATATATATTAGGCGCTAACCCACACAAAAATGACGCCCAGGTAAATAAAGCAACGCCAACCATAAACACTTTTTTTCTACCAAACCTATCTGCCATTCCTCCTGCTGGTATCAGTGTTGTGGCATACACAATCGTGTATGCATTCATTACCCAAGATATGCTTGAGGGGCTAGCTTGAGAAAAACTAGCCGCAATATTGCTAAAGGCGGCATAAAGTATCGTTGAATCAATGGATACAAGAAACGTGGCCAGGCTAGCAATGCCAAATACAGACCAGAGATTCAAAGGGGGGCTGTTGGAATGACCTACCATGGTGAGGATTTTTTATTTAGCCGAGTCAATCAAGGTGCTTTCGCAGTGTTGACATGTGAGGATGCCTGAGATGACAAACCATCGTTTTTCCAGCCTCCACCAAATGCTTTAAACATTGCGACAGCAGCATGTGCCGCTTCAGCCTGAGCTTGTGCTCGAGCATCAGCAGTTCTGAGAAGGGTTTCGTCAGCATGTAATACGTCAATAAAACTGCTAACTCCCTTTTGGTACGCTGCGAAGGAAGATTCTCTAGCTTGCTGTAGAGCTAGCTCCCCTTGAGTCAGCGCCTCAACCTGTTCATCCCGTTTAAGCAAGGCCGAAATGGAGTTCTCAACATCCTCAGTTGCTCGGAGCGCTGCCTGACGATATGCAGACAGCGCTTCCAGCTCCTGTCCTTTGGCCAAATCGATTTGAGCATTGATCCTACCAAAATCAAATAATCTCCACCTTAGCCCCAGAATACCTGCGGCTTGATTGGCGTTACTGCTGAATAGGTTGCCAGCGGAAATTGCAGTTGCACTCCCTAATAAAACATTCAGGCCAAACTTGGGATAATACTCAGAGATAGCAGCACCAGTTCTTGCATTGGCAGCCTTTAATCGCTGTTCGGCAACCATCAGATCTGGTCTGCGCAGCAATAGATCCGCAGGAGAGCCAATTGAGCTGACTTGAGGAGCAAAGGGAATAGTGGTTGATTGACCAAGATCAGACCTATACGTCCCTGGAGCAGCTCCCAGCAATACATCAAGTGCATTCATGGCACTGTCTAATCCTGTTTCAATGACAGGAATCGACGCTTTTACATGCGCAACCGCGCCCTCAGTTTGCTGAACCTGAAGTTTGGGAACAAGCCCTCTTTGATACAGCATGCTCACTTTGGATAGCAACTCCTGCTGCGTTTGGAGTTGTTTCCGATTGATATCTAGACGGGTTTGTAGGCTTCGGATGGTAATGTAGATGTCTGCTGTTTGAGCTGCAATCGCCAAACGTGTTGCATCTCCACCTGCTTTTGCCGCCAAATATTCAGAAATTGCGGCTTCACGCTCACGTCGCAACCCTCCAAAGATGTCTAGCTCCCATCCGGCAACAAGGTTTGCCTCATACATTGAGGCATTCCTGTCATACCCTGGAACATTATTAAGTAATTGGCCCAGAGGAGTTTCTAGTGACTGATGGACTCTTGTCCCTTGTGCAGTGCCATTAACAGATGGCAATAACGCTGCCTGGGCCATGGTTAGCCCTGATCTTGCTTGGGCGATGCGTGCGGAAGCCTGGGCAATATCAAGATTTTGCTCCAACGCCAAAGCAACAAAGCGACTCAGTATTGGATCATCAAACCCATCCCACCAGGACACGATGTCTTTGATCGCTTTGTCATTCCGCTGCTCAATTTGAGCCTGGCCCATGAAATGGTCAGGGAGAGATACCTCTGGTTTTGTATACTCAGGGCCAATTGCACAACCAGCCAATACACTAGCGCTTATTAGTAAAGCAAGAGGGCGGAGTAAGGGCATAGCAATCCTTGAACTAAAAGTGAACATTTGTGACTATATTACTGATTGGTCACTATTTGTCAAACAAATCAAAGAAAGGTAAGCTCGACTTATGAAAGAAAAGTTACCACCCCCAGCCCGAGGTCCTGTTGATCATGATGTTCGGGATCAGATCGTAGAAGCAGCGGCTGAACATTTCAGCCGCTATGGATACGAGAAAACCACTGTCTCCGATTTGGCTAAGGCCATTGGATTTTCGAAGGCATATATTTATAAGTTTTTTGATTCCAAGCAGGCAATTGGCGAGGTGATATGCTCAAACACACTTCGTAAAATCTTAACGACCATTACCGAAAGCATGGAAGGCTCCCCCACGTCTGCAGAGCGTTTCAGGAGAATGTTCAAGTCTGCTATTGGAGCTAGCGTTCAGCTGTTTTTTCAAGATAGAAAGCTTTACGATATAGCTGCAGCTGCTGCAGGTGAGAATTGGAACTCCGTTGCCCATTATGATGCCCAGTTGAAGCAAACCATCTTTGAGTTACTTCAAGAAGGCCGTGCGTCTGGTGAATTTGAGCGTAAGACTCCAATAGATGAAACGGTTAATGCCATCTACTTTGTCATGAAACCCTATCTCAACCCACTCCTGCTCCAACACAACCTGGATCGGGCAGAAGATGCAGGTGTGATGATTTTGAATCTGATACTCAGAAGCTTGGCCCCATAATTATGTGACTATTGACTGAATTGGTCACTAGATGCAAAATGCGTTACTACCATTTTGAAGGGGTAACCTATGCTTCGCCGCAGACATGCATCAGCCGTTGTTGTGACTCTTTTACCGCTAGCGCTGATCGCCTGCGCTGACAAGACACCCTCTGACCCACGTACTGAGATTCCTGTTGTTCGCACAGGATATGTTCAATCTGCTACTAACCAGACTCGCGCATTTACGGGTGTAGTGGCAGCACGCGTTCAAAGCGATATGGGGTTTCGGGTGTCAGGTAAAATTCTCGAACGCTTGGTTGATGCAGGACAGGTTGTTAAACGAGGTCAGCCGCTTATGCGACTTGACCCCATTGATCTCCAACTGGTCGCACATGCCCAAGTTGAAACAGTAGTAGCGGCGAAAGTACGTGCCCAGCAAACTGCGGATGATGAGGTTCGATATCGAGATCTTGTTGCCACTGGTGCCATTTCAGCTTCCACATATGACCAGATCAAAGCTGCTGCCGATGCCGCACAGGCACAATTAAGAGCCGCGGAGGCGCAGGCAGATATTGCCAAAAACTCTTCAACATACTCAGTGTTATTGGCAGATGCCGATGGGGTTATTGTTGAAACCTTGGCTGAGCCTGGACAAGTGGTTGCAGCAGGTCAGACGGTGATTCAAATCGCTCATACCGGTAAGCGTGAAGCAATCATCAATCTACCTGAAACCATCCGTCCATCTCTCGGATCTTTGGCTCAGGCTAAGTTATATAGCGAGGAGGACAATCCGACTCAAGTAAAACTACGGCAATTGTCTGCATCCGCTGATCGACTTTCTAGAACATTTGAAGCTAGATACGTACTTGAAGGTAATTTAGCGAATGCTCCTCTCGGATCGACAATCACTATTGAAATTAGCGATAACAAAGCCTCCAATACACATCCAATCCAAGTGCCGATATCAGCTATCCTCGATGCAGGAAAGGGATCTGGTGTATGGGTAGTTGAAGGAGAACCTACGCGTGTTGCTTGGCGCGAAGTAAAGATACAGAAGTTAACTGATGAAGCTGCGCTAGTTGAAGGCAACCTTCAGGAGAATGAGAAAATTGTTACGCTTGGTGCCCACTTACTCCATGACGGAGATGAAGTAAACATCACGACTCAACGTGAGGCTATTTCAGAGGTGGGTGCAGGAGCAACGAAATGAGCAATTTTAATCTTTCCGCCCTTGCTGTCAGAGAACGCTCCATTACCTTGTTCCTGATCCTACTGATCACCATTGCAGGGATTGCTGCATTTTTCAACATGGGAAGGGCTGAAGATCCTCCCTTTACCGTCAAGATCATGACTGTGGTGACTGCATGGCCAGGTGCTACAGCGCAGGAAATGCAGGATCAGGTGGCAGAAAAGCTTGAAAAGCGGATGCAGGAGCTACGTTGGTATGATCGCTCAGAAACATATACTCGCCCTGGGCTGGCCTTTACCACGGTAACCTTACTTGATGGCACTCCTCCTTCCGAAGTCCAGGAAGAGTTTTACCAGGCACGTAAAAAAATTAATGACGAAGCACCCTCTCTTCCTCAGGGAGTCATTGGCCCATTCGTCAATGATGAATACGCGGATGTTACTTTTGCATTATTTGCGTTAGAGGCTGATGGCGAGCCTCAGCGGCTTCTCGTCCGGGATGCTGAGAAAATGCGTCAGCGTCTGTTACATGTCCCTGGCGTCAAGAAAGTGAACATTATTGGGGAGCAACCAGAACGGATATTTGTCAGCTTTTCTCATGATCGATTGGCAACACTTGGAATTACTCCTCAAGAAATTTTCTCTACACTCAATAGCCAGAATGTATTAACACCTGCGGGCTCAATCGACACTAAAGGCTCAAAAGTCTTTATCAGAATTGAAGGAGCATTTGACCAGCTTCAGAAAATCAGTGACACGCCCATCGTAGCTAAAGGACGCACGCTTAAATTATCCGATATAGCAACAGTTGAAAGAGGATATGAAGACCCTTCTACCTTCATTGTTCGGAACAATGGGAAAGAGGCTTTGCTACTTGGCATCATTATGCGGGAGGGATGGAATGGACTGGATCTTGGCAAGGCTCTGGATAATGAAGTCGCCGCCATCAATGCAGAGTCTCCCTTGGGTATGGGGTTAAGTAAAGTCACTGACCAAGCAATAAATATTCATGGTGCCGTTGATGAATTCATGGTCAAGTTCTTTGTAGCCCTGCTGGTCGTCATGTTGGTTTGCTTCTTAAGCATGGGCTGGCGCGTGGGCGTCGTTGTGGCTGCTGCAGTGCCTCTGACGCTTGCAGCTGTTTTTCTGGTTATGGCAGCAACAGGTAAGAATTTTGATCGCATTACATTAGGATCATTGATTTTGGCACTGGGGCTTCTCGTTGATGATGCCATCATCGCCATTGAAACAATGGTTGTAAAAATGGAGGAAGGCTATAGCCGAATAGCTGCTTCGGCTTACGCTTGGAGTCATACAGCTGCTCCAATGTTATCAGGCACGCTAGTGACTGCAATTGGCTTCATGCCCAATGGATTTGCCCAATCAACGGCTGGCGAATATACCAGCAACATGTTCTGGGTAGTTGGAACTGCTCTGATTGTGTCATGGCTTGTGGCTGTTGTGTTTACACCTTACTTAGGTGTAAAGATGCTTCCAGAAATCAAGAAAGCAGAAGGAAGCCACACTGCGATATATAACACTCCAAATTACAGAAGATTTCGCTCATTACTTGGCCGGGTGATTCAATACAAATGGCTAGTAGCAGCTATTGTGATTGGTAGTTTTATTGTCGCCATCCTCGGTATGAGTGTTGTAAAGAAGCAATTTTTTCCAACATCAGACCGCCCTGAAGTGTTGATTGAGGTTCAAATGCCTTATGGCACCTCAATAGAGCAAACAAGTATTGCTACGGCACAAGTAGAGGCATGGCTGGCCGAACAAGCAGAAGCAAAGATTGTGACCTCTTATATCGGTCAAGGCGCTCCTCGTTTCTATTTAGCAATGTCGCCTGAACTGCCTGATCCCTCTTTTGCAAAGATTGTCGTTCGAACCGACAATCAGGATGAACGAGAAACGCTGAAATTAAGGTTACGGAAGGCCATTGTGGACGGATTGGCTCCGCAGGCCCAAGTTCGGGTTACACAATTAGTGTTTGGCCCATACTCTCCATATCCAGTAGCGTTTCGTGTTGCTGGAGAGGATTCTGCAAAGCTGAGGGAAATAGCGGCCGCTGTTGCCAAGGTGATGCAAGCGAGTCCGATGATGCGCACCGTCAATACCGATTGGGGTACACGTGTACCATCCCTTCATTTCACACTGAATCAGGATCGCCTCCACGCTGTAGGCCTGACACCAAGCAGTGTTTCTCAGCAACTCCAGTTTTTGTTAACCGGCATCCCGATCACTGAGACTCGTGAAGATATTCGGACTGTTCAGGTTGTGGGTCGGGCTACAAACGAGATTCGCCTGGATCCGGAAAAAATCGCCGGGTTCACTTTGGTAGGCTCCGCAGGACAACATATCCCGCTGTCTCAAGTGGGTAAAGTCGAAATAAGGATGGAAGAGCCCATTTTAAGAAGGCGGGATCGTACCCCCACAATTACCGTGCGAGGCGATATCTCAGAAAATCTCCAACCTCCAGATGTATCTGCCGCTATCTTGAATGAGATACAACCCATTATTAGCAGCTTGCCGGCTGGTTATAAGATCAATGTAGCCGGGGCGATTGAAGAGTCAGAAAAAGCTACCAATGCACTGTTGCCATTGTTCCCCATTATGATTGCAGTGACGTTGCTCATTCTTATTCTGCAGGTGCGTTCGATCGCTGCAATGGTGATGGTGTTTGCCACTAGCCCTCTAGGATTAATTGGGGTTGTGCCTACATTACTTCTGTTCCAACAACCATTTGGCATTAATGCGCTTGTTGGATTGATTGCGCTATCTGGCATATTGATGCGGAACACACTGATCCTGATTGAGCAAATTAATCACAACCTCAAAGAGGGATTAAGCTCATTTGATGCGGTGGTTGAGGCGACGGTTCAACGAGCCAGACCTGTCATCCTTACGGCTCTGGCAGCCATCCTGGCCTTTATTCCGCTGACGCATTCGGTGTTCTGGGGCACGCTCGCTTACACACTGATCGGCGGTACTTTTGCCGGAACTGTTCTAACTCTAGTGTTCCTGCCAGCCATGTACTCGATCTGGTTCAAGATCAAACCTGCTCGGTCGCACGGATGATGACTATTCATCCACATTCAACCATATGAAAGGACTCTGTTATGTCTAATTCCAAAGTTGTCGTTGTTACTGGTGTGTCCTCGGGCATCGGACGTATTACTGCGCAGAAATTTGCCGAACGTGGTTGCCAAGTATTCGGCACTGTACGCAATACTGCGGCAGTCTCGCCAATTCCTGGTGTTGTTCTGATCGAAATGGATGTCCGGGATGAAGTGTCCGTTCAAAATGGAATTCAAGCTATACTTTCTTTGAGCAAACAGATCGATGTGCTGGTCAATAGTGCAGGTGTCACTCTACTAGGTTCGACAGAGGAAACTTCGATTGTTGAGGCTCAATCAATATTCGATACCAATGTTTTTGGTATCTTGCGTACAACGCAAGCAGTACTTCCTTACATGCGGACCCAACTCTCTGGAAGAATAATTAACATCAGCTCGGTGCTGGGTTTTCTTCCAGCGCCATATATGGGGCTCTACTCGGCTTCCAAGCATGCCATAGAAGGATTATCTGAGAGCTTAGATCATGAAGTGCGCAAGTTCGGAATCCGCATCTCACTCGTTGAACCGTCTTACACCAAGACCAATCTGGATCTTAATGCACCCAGCGCGGCCTCTAAAATTTCAGCCTATGACGATGATCGTGCCAAAGTGTCCAGTGCTGTGCAAAAGAGTGTGCAGAACGCCCCTGAACCCGATGGTGTGGCAGAAACGATTGTCGATGCCGCTTTAGGTCCATGGAAAATGCGTCACACGCCAAAAGGAGAAGCCTCCCTTCTAAGAAAATTGCGTCGTTTTATGCCTGCTGGTCCTGTGGATTCAAGTTTGAGAAAAACTTTTGGCCTCAGTTAAAACTGATATTTCCCTAGACTACCCACAATTTAATCATCTTTTTTACATCATTTAATTAATAAAAGGCTTCCAAAAATGAATATCAAATTGTTTGCAGCTGGTTTGGCGTTAATTGGGTCCACTCTAAGTATCCAAGCTATGGCATTTGAAAGTCAGCCAGTAATGAATCTTGATACTGCTCAGAAAATAGCGGCTGGCTGCCAGGATGAGGCTTCCAAGCATGGCTGGAAAATGAGTGTGTCAATAGTTGATGGAGGTGCAAACCCAATTTACTTCCACCGTGCAGATGGTGCATACATTGGCTCAGGAGAGATCGCCAATATGAAAGCTCAGAATTCCGCCAAGATGCAAATGCCCACGAGTCTGTTGGATGAGTTTGCTTTTGGTAAGGATAAAAAAGGTGGGCCTGCACCTGGTATTGCCCATATACCAGGCTTCATTACTTTAGCAGGTGGCCTGCCAATAAAAACCAGTAAAGCATTCCTGGGAGCAGTAGGTGTGAGCGGCGGAATGCCTCACGAAGATGAAGCTTGTGCACAAGCGGGCTTAGAAGCAGTTAAGTCACTACTCAAATGACTTCGGACTACCCCCGAAACGCCCGTTTCAGCTACGCCGGTACCCTTACGGGCACGCGGCTACGGGCAACTTCACCATCAGGGTGGCTATCCTGACACTGGCAGACGTCTATCGGTATCGAAAAGAATGTGTTGGCGCACACCCTCTTCACTACCGATAAGCAGATTGGCGGCAAGTATGGATACAGCTGGATTTGGTTTGATCCAGACTCTCTGGTCATTCAAATCAATCTGTTATAAAAATATTGCAATACCACTATTCGACTATTTGCAACTTAACTTCAGATTCAACACAATCGTGGCAATCTAATTCCAGATTCAATGAATTTGATATGACAAGTCAGATTTCCAATGCAATCCAGCATAACTGATGATGACAAACTTTCCTTTTCGTCGTATCAACGTTGTTGGTGCTCCTGGCTCAGGAACCACGACACTTGGACGTGCACTCGCAGCTCGCCTCGGCTTTGGTTTTGCCGATGCGGACGATTTCTACTGGAAGCCCACAACACCGCCTTACACTGATAAATATGAGGTCGATTTTCGGCTTCAATCAAGCTTGGATTTTATAGCCAATCAGGAAGCCTCTGTCATTTCAGGTTCGGTCTGTGGCTGGGGAGATGCTCTAGAAAACTCCTTTGACCTCATCATTTTTCTTTCACTCCCCACCCCATTAAGATTGGAACGCATTGAAGCAAGAGAAGTGGAGCGTTTTGGCAAGGCAAAGCCTGAGTTCATGCGCTGGGCAGGGCAGTATGATGAGGGCAAGTTACCAGGACGTAGTAGGCAACGTCACGAGACTTGGCTGGCTACACGGCAATGCATAGTGACGCGATTTGACACTGATCAAGCTATTGATCAGCGAATTGAACATATTTTAGATTCATTCCAAGCACGTAACTGAATATCGCTTGTTGCCTTTGCTTATAATACTTAGCTACTCAATACTAGAGTTGCATTAATGTCTTCCATAGTGTGCAGTATGCATACGAACACAGACTCTAATCTGAAAATAGATTGAGGAATCTGATTTTTGATTGCAAAAATCTAGAATCCAAGGCTAAAAATCACACGCAATTAATCAAGATTCTTTACGCTTCGTCAGATCAAAGGACGTTGTAGGTAAATAATGTAGAGGCAAACTGTCAGCGGTATACCGGGATTGTCCCCGACTCTGTACGACGATCACCGGCAGCTTTTAAGCTTTTACCCAACTCTTCTATGCGGCGCTCGCCCGCCTCCAGCGCCGGCGCACTTGTATGCACGGAGTAGGATCCGAGGTGTAGCGGGTGTGGATGGGGTACAGCTGAGCCTAAGACGAATACTGCATCCTCTTGACCGGATGCCTGCAAGGTAATAGGTGCCTCGCTGGAGTCAAAACTCACCATTTCTCCAGATTGGACAGCACCGCCGGCATTCAGCTCCCCCTTGGCAAGCGCGAGCCATGCAACACTGTGGCCAGCAGGTGGCTGATATATCCAACGCTCTCCTGGTTTTAAAGTAACCAGCAAATAATTGACATCCTTCGGCGCAGGAATAGGGCTTTGCACGCCTTGGTAGTTACCGAGTATGACATGATAAGGCTGGCCCTTATTGGCACCTACTGATTCGAGATATCGACTTTCAGGCTCACCATTTTCGAGTTCAGGCGGTAAGGCGATCCACAGTTGGAATCCCTGAATGCGAGGAACTTCCTCTGCGGTCAGCTCTTTGCCATGCCAGACACCTCCGCCCGCCCGCATCCATTCAACACCACCGTAACCGATAGTCCCCTCTCCATTCTCCGGATCGCTATACCGTACTCGGCCTTCTGTAAAGATTGTCACTGTGGCTATGCCCGAATGGGGATGTAAAGGCATGCTGGACATTGCATGGATAGCATCTCCACTAACTTCAAAAATGTCGAGGAATACAAAGGGCTTGAGAATCTGTCCTAGATCAGCAGGACTCATAAGACGGGTAATGGGCCCGTGTCCCGTTGCTCCTCGAGTGGAGTGCACAATACGTCGAGACAAACTCTCATCAAGGTTGGTTGAGGATGTAGTCATGGTTTCTATTCCCATAAAGTCAGGTTTGAGTTGGATGGATGAGTTTCGATATGCTGGCACGATGTAGCCAAGTGATTCCCACGGTGATCAGTAGTAGCACGATGCTGGTAAGGGGCTACTGCCAATAACAAACAGATGGATAAAAATAGCAACGAGGACAGATTTATTATCGATACCGACTTGCCAGCAAGAAATAAATCCGTCCCCTTCCGCTAGTTGTTTAAACCTCAGCGATAGCCTCGCGAACGAAGTTTTCATAAGTACGTAGCGGATGCCCTATGATGGTCTCCAGCCGCGCCACTGTTCCTTCAGTCGCTTGCATGCCGAACTTCTGGATACCGGCCATCATCAGGCGCATGTCATAAGCCAACCAAGTGGGACCGTATGAAGCTAGCTGTCCTTCGAAGGCTGCCACATCGTCACCGCCGTAGGCGATATCGCGACCCAAGACAGAACTCCATATCTTCGCCACGGAAGTACCGGTAAGCGCCTGTGGGCCGACCAACTCCAGCGTTACGCGATTCAGGGCAGAAGATGCCTGGTCGCGGCGCAGCAACTCTGCCACGGCGACATCAGCAATATCTCGCGCATCTATCATCGAGACTCCAGAGGAACCAATTGGCATGGGGTACACGGAATAGTCCTGAATCGTCTGTTGAACCATGAGTTCATTTTGCATGAAGTAAGCTGGCCGCAGGATAGTCGCTGGAATGTCGAAGCTTTCGATCATGCGCTCAACGGTATGCTTGCCAGTGAAGTGCGGAACATTGGTGAACTTGTCGGCATGAATCACCGACAGGTAAACGATGCGCTCGATGCCAGCCTCGCGAGCGAGGTTTAACGTGATGAGGGCTTGCGTTACCTCATCTGGCGTAACGGCGTTGAGCAGGAACAGCGTACGCACCGACGACAACGCACCACGCATCGACGATACATCGGTGAGGTCTGCAACGACTTCAGTGACGCCGACCGGGAATGACCGCTTACCAGGTTGACGTACTAGAGCTTTGACTTCGGCACCTGCGCTGGCAAGGCCCTGAGTGATAAGTGAACCAATGGTGCCAGTGGCACCGATAACCAGAATGCTCATTTGAATCTCCTTTAATGGATAAAATGTGATTAGCGAGAAAAATCCGCAACGACCTTGCCGGCGCGTGAAGAGGTGCGATTGAGTTCAATCGCCTTCGGGATGTCTGCGAAACCGATTACCTCACTGATCCTTGACTGTAGCGTACCGTTGGCCACTTCCTCGGCCAGTGTCTCCAGAAGGTCGGGGTCCGGCTTGTTCATGAACCAAAGTCCTCGTCGATTAGCAGGGGTTCGGGCCAGAATGTCAGGGGATGACGTGCCAACAATGACGCCGTTTTTCGCCAGAACCTGCCATGAGCGATCCAGCACCCCCCCCCCCGACGTAGTCGAGCACCAAGTCAATATCTCTGACAACATCCTCAAATCGTTGAGACTGATAGTCGATCACATGATCAGTGCCGAGACTACGTACGTAGTCGAGGTCATTGGTGGCCGCAGTTGCGAAGACTTCGGCGGCAGCCCGCTTAGCGTACTGCACGGCGTAGCCTCCCAGTCCACCTGCCGCGCCGTGAATAAGGATTCTCTGGCCAGGATTAATCGATCCCGCATGGTAGAGGCTTTTCCAGGCCGACACGGCTGCTACGGGTATAGCTGCAGCATGGATATCGTCCAGACCTTCAGGTGTACGAGAAAGGGTCGCTTCATTGACAACCACGAATTCGGCGTACGCACCAAGCCCTCCCATCGCACCCATGACCCTATCGCCGACTCGGAAGCGAGAGACACCGGAGCCGATTGCATCGACAACCCCAGCTAGTTCGGCACCCAGTACTATTGGCAATGGAAGTGGGAAAGCATTTCGCACATTGCCTTCACGTACCTTCCAGTCGATGCCATTCACGCCAGCGGCGCTAATTCGAACCAGAACCTCACCCTGCTCTGGTACTGGCTTCTCAATATCAGCTACCTCCACAGCGGCAGCGCCTCCGTATGCTCGAACCAGTACAGCTCTTTGGATAGTGCTCATTGCAGCTCCTCGTATTGAATTTCAATGCTGAGAAGATATGCTGTTGCACAAGTTAAAGGAAGGTGTCAAAATTTTGATACTTTGTTTCAAAAATGGAACACCATGAACTTGAATGCTCTAATCGACTTCACGCTCATCGCAACCAACGAAGGGTTGGGAAAGGCAAGCCGTGCGAGTGGCATATCCAAAGCAACATTGTCACGCCGTATTTCCGAACTTGAGGAAGAAATGGGCGTACGGCTGGTCGAACGCAGCGCACGTGGGTTAAAACTCACAGAGGCTGGCGAGATGCTGATGGCTCGAACCGAAGGTCCGTTGAGCGAAGTGGCCGAAGCAATGGCGGCAGCACGAGAAGGGGTATCAATACCTCGGGGACGCTTGCGTATCGCTTCTCCAGTCCTGTTCTCGCAGCTTGCGATGGGCCGCATTGGAGCAGAATTCTGTGCAACCTACCCCGAGGTCGCCATCGAAGTAGTGGCGGAGGATCGCCTAGTCGATCTCGTCGAAGAACAATTTGATGTTGCCATTCGAACTAATCCAAACCCAGACAGTAGTTTGGTCGGTCGGTGCTTCGCAAAGGATCGGCTGGTTGTAGTGGCGGCACCTCACATACCTATGCCGATGCCCGGCGCGATCAGACCTGTTCCTAGTATCGTGGCATCCAGTTTCCGGCCCACCACCTGGGAACTGGATGGGGGGCACTTGGTCCTAGAGCCCATCCCAAAACTGCGCTTCTCTTCATTCTTGATGATCCGCGATGCTGCTATCGCCGGTGGTGGTGCAGCCCTCATCCCACAGTCCATCGCATGGAGTCAGCTTGCTAGTGGTGAGTTGGTTCAGTGGGGCAAGGTATCCGGCTTAGAGGCTGAACTCTGGGTATTGCACACGTCCAGGCGCCTTGCTGCTCCGAAGGTTCGCGCATTCGTCGATTTCATGTGTGCTAAATATCCGGACATGTCACTAGTACTGCAGGGATAGACTTATTGAATCCAATAGTAAAAACGGCATATCGGCTAGCAGAGAGGCCAGAACCTCAACATCAGCAAAGGATCTTTCCAGTTTCGGAAGTCAGAGGCTTTTCGTCGTCAACGATAAAATCTAATCAATCGAGTCTGCCCCCTTTGATTCTTTAGTCATGTCAGGCTTGGCAAGGTATTTTTGCACAAGCCAAATCCCCTGACGGAGAGAGAATCTGCAGAGTATCAAACGGATTGAAGTAACATAGCGCATCCATAAACCGCATTGATTGTTATGATACTCACCCCAGCGCCAGATGACACGCTCGCCCAACTCAAGGCGGGTAAGCTTCAAGGGGCCCAACACCTCAAATTAAGTAGTCAGTTAACGCAGTTTCCCCCTCAAATTTTCGAATTAGCCGATAGCCTGGAAATTCTAGACTTGTCCGGTAATGCGCTGACTGATTTGCCCAGTGATTTAAATCGCCTCAAAAAACTGCGCATTCTTTTTTGCTCAAACAACCAGTTTACGCACCTGCCAGAAGTGCTTGGGCAATGCGAAAACTTAAGCATGATTGGTTTTAAAGCCAACAAGATCAAACATATCCCGGAAGACGCCATCCCCACTCACACCTTACGCTGGTTTATCGTCACCGATAACGCACTTGGCGCAGTGCCTCATGCCTTGGGCGAGTGCAGCAAGCTGCAAAAACTCATGCTGGCGGGTAACCAGCTCAGCAGCTTGCCAGCCAGCATGGCAAATTGCCACGCCTTAGAGTTATTGAGGATTTCTGCCAACCAGTTTGAGACCTTGCCGGATTTTTTATTCGATTTACCTAAACTCACCTGGCTGGCCTACGCTGGCAACCCATTTTGTAACGCCATCGAGCAAGCTCTAATCAGCCAGCATCATATGCACCAAATCGATTGGCAAACCCTCACCCTTCAGCAAGTACTCGGGGAAGGCGCTTCTGGCGTCACCTACCAGGCGTTGATGCAACAAAAAAATGCACAGGAGCTTGTGGCAGTAAAGCTCTTTAAGAGTGGCCTCACCAGCGACGGCCTGCCACGTTGCGAAATGCACGCCAATGTGCTGGCGGGTGAGCACCCCAATTTAGTCGGTGTCAAAGGAGTGATACACAATCACCCGCAAGGCGTTTCAGGCTTGGTCATGCCTTTGCTGGATGCTCATTTAAAAGTGCTGGCAAGGCCACCCAGCTATGAAAGCTGCTCGCGAGATGTGTATGCAGAAGATTGCAGACTCACGCCACAACAAGCCCAATTTATTTTAAAAGGCATCACGCAAGCCGCAGAACACTTGCATGCCAATGGGCTCATGCACGGCGATTTATACGCGCATAATATTTTGAGGGGAGCTGAAAAAGTGGTGTTAAGCGATTTGGGCGGCGCCTCTTTTTTACCGCTGGATAACCCGGAACTCACGCAAAAAATACTTAAACTGGAAGCCAGGGCATTAGAGATTTTGTCTGAAGAGTTGGCAGCTGTTGTGAGTAGCAGCAGTGATCGTGCAGTGCAGGGATAGCGGTGTAAAAACTCTTCAAACAACAGCTTGGAGAATCCGGTGCCGCCCAATTACGCGACGCGGGGGCGAAAAGTGACCCTGCCTCACTATCTGGAGGAGATTACGGCGGCGGTCATGCTCTATCAAATGGCTGGGCAATGCGTTCTGAGCACCGATCTTCAAAATCATCACATGCCGTCGATCAAGGCGGGAATCTAATTTTCGATTGAAAAAATCTAGATTTGAATTGCAAACGACAAAAAAATTTATCCCCTTGCCCTTGAAAAAGCCATGTGTCGCCCCTATCATTAGCACTCAATAGGGACGAGTGCTAAGGTTCATTCCCCCTAGCAATTGAATCCGTAACAAAATCAATGTTAATTCAAGCTTTTTAGGAGAGCACACTCATGGCAATTCGCCCATTGCAAGACCGCGTTATTGTTAAACGCCTGGAAGAAGAACGTAAAACCGCATCTGGTATTGTGATTCCTGACTCTGCCACTGAGAAACCAGACCAAGGTGAAGTGCTTGCTGTTGGTCCAGGCAAGAAAGATGACAACGGCAAGGCCATCACTCTGGATGTGAAGGTAGGCGACAAGGTGCTGTTCGGCAAATATGCAGGTCAGGCCGTCAAGATTAATGGTGATGAAGTGCTAGTGCTGCGCGAAGATGACATTCTGGGCGTAGTCGAAGCGTAATCTGCATTTCAACTATCCGATTAAAGATATTACAGGAGATATAAATGGCTGCAAAACAAGTTATTTTTGGTGATGAAGCGCGTGCCAAGATCGTTAACGGCGTTAACATTCTGGCAAATGCGGTAAAAGTTACCCTGGGCCCTAAAGGCCGTAACGTGGTGCTTGAGCGTTCTTTCGGCTCCCCAACTGTTACCAAGGACGGTGTTTCGGTTGCCAAGGAAATTGAACTGAGCGACAAGCTGGAAAACATGGGTGCTCAACTGGTGAAGGAAGTTGCTTCAAGAACCAATGACAATGCAGGTGACGGTACAACGACTGCCACCGTTCTGGCTCAAGCGATTGTGCGTGAAGGTTTCAAATACGTAGCAGCTGGTTTTAACCCAACTGATTTGAAGCGCGGTATCGACAAGGCTGTTTCCGCTATCGTTGAAGAGATCAAGAGCATCTCCAAGCCAACGACCACCAGCAAGGAAATTGCTCAGGTAGGTTCTATTTCCGCTAACTCTGATCTGCATATCGGTCAGATCATTGCTGATGCAATGGATAAGGTAGGCAAAGAAGGCGTGATTACCGTTGAAGACGGTTCTGGCCTGGAAAATGAATTGGACGTAGTTGAAGGTATGCAGTTTGACCGTGGCTACCTGTCTCCATACTTCATCAACAATCCAGATCGCCAAATTGCGCTGCTGGAAAATCCTTTTGTTCTGCTGTACGACAAGAAGATTTCCAACATCCGTGACCTGCTGCCAACTCTAGAACAAGTGGCCAAGGCTGGTCGCCCACTGTTGATTATCGCTGAAGATGTAGAAGGCGAAGCATTGGCTACCCTGGTTGTGAACAACATCCGCGGCATTCTGAAGACTGTTGCCGTCAAGGCCCCTGGCTTTGGTGATCGTCGTAAGGCGATGCTGGAAGATATCGCTATCTTGACTGGCGGTACCGTGATTGCTGAAGAAGTTGGCCTGAGCCTGGAAAAGGTTACCCTGGAAAATCTGGGTCACGCCAAGCGCGTTGAAATCGGCAAGGAAAACACCACGATTATTGATGGCGCTGGTACTGAAAGCAACATCAAGGTTCGTATCGAACAGATCAAGAAGCAGATCGACGAAGCTTCCAGCGACTATGACCGTGAAAAACTGCAAGAACGCGTAGCCAAGCTGGCTGGCGGTGTTGCTGTGATCAAGGTCGGTGCTGCAACTGAAACCGAAATGAAGGAAAAGAAAGCACGCGTGGAAGATGCTCTGCATGCTACTCGTGCTGCGGTTGAAGAAGGTATTGTTCCTGGCGGCGGTGTTGCTCTGATACGTGCTCGTTCAGCCATCAAGGAACTGAAGGGTGATAATCCTGATCAAGATGCTGGTATCAAGATCGTATTGCGCGCAATTGAAGAACCATTGCGTCAGATCGTTGCAAACGCTGGTGATGAGCCATCTGTTGTAGTGAACAAGGTACTGGAAGGTACTGGCAACTATGGTTATAACGCATCCAACGGTACTTACGGTGACCTGGTTGAACTCGGTGTTCTAGATCCAGCCAAGGTAACACGCTCTGCACTGCAAAACGCAGCTTCTGTTGCCTCACTGATCCTGACGACTGATGCACTGGTTGCTGAACTGCCTAGGGAAGAAGCACCAGCTGCTCCTCACCATGATGGTGGCGGTATGGGTGGTATGGGCTTCTAAAAAAGCTCAGGTGTCGGGTGCAGTCAAACAACCGCACCCCATCCTTATAAAAAAGCCCCGCATTGCGGGGCTTTTTTTATTTTGTATCTTACGACCAACCAGGCACCATTAAATCGCCTCTTTATCATCCTGTTACACTCAAAGTTGTCACAGAATTTTGAGAAGCTACTATTTACATACAATATTTACCACACTATAAAAATTTAGGCATATACTTGAGAATGATTAGCATTGAATACAATATAGGGCAACCCTAAGCACCAATGCATAATCGATAGACAAAAAAAACCCCGATTAAAGGGGAGTAAAATCGGGGTCAAACTAGCCTCATCAGATAAGGCTTCCCGCTCAGGGAGGAAAGCGGGAGACGATTGCGTCGTCTGGAAATATGACCGGGCCTTTTAGTGTTTAGTTCACAGGATGTGCATTTTTTACATCTGCTTACAAAGTGCACCAACATTGCACATCAACACGTATTTCACAGTTTCAATATTTAGATATGTTGATCAGCACTGCAAAGGTTCTCCTCAGTCGCCTCACCTGCGATAATGCAGGTTATGACGAATTCAACACCCTCCACACCCCTTCTTGAAGGCCTTAACGACAAACAGCTAGAGGCCGTCACGCTTCCCCATCAATCCGCGCTCATTCTTGCAGGTGCAGGCAGCGGCAAGACTCGCGTACTGACTACCCGTATTGCCTGGTTGATCCAGACAGGACAGGTGTCGCCGCATGGCATTCTCTCAGTCACCTTCACCAACAAGGCAGCTAAAGAAATGCTCACGCGTTTGGGAGCAATGCTACCGATCAATATTCGTGGCATGTGGGCCGGCACTTTTCACGGACTGTGTAATCGCCTGCTACGTGCGCACCACCGTGAGGCGGAATTACCTGCCACGTTCCAGATTCTGGATACGGCAGACCAGCTTTCCTCCATCAAGCGCGTCATGAAGGTGATGAATGTTGATGACGAGAAATTCCCTCCAAAGCAAGTGCTGGGTTACATCAACAGTTGCAAGGAAGAGGGGTTGCGCGCCTACGCGGTGGAAGCCTATGACAGCCACTCACAACGCATGCGCGAGATTTTCGAGGAATACGATAAGCAATGTTTGCGCGAAGGTGTGGTGGATTTTGCCGAGTTATTGCTTCGCTGCTATGAATTATTGAGCAAGAATAATAGTATCCGAGAACATTATCAGCACAGGTTTAGATATATCCTGGTCGATGAATTTCAAGATACCAACCGCCTGCAATACTTGTGGCTGAAACTACTGGCAGGTGACAACAACTGCATTTTTGCCGTCGGTGACGATGATCAATCGATTTATGCATTTCGTGGCGCGCGCGTGGGCAATATGCGTGACTTTGAACATGATTTCAATGTGCAGAACATCGTCAAGCTGGAACAAAACTACCGCTCACACAGCAATATTCTCGATGCTGCCAATGCCATCATCATGCATAACAGCAACCGTCTGGGTAAGAACCTCTGGACTGCCGCGGGTAAAGGTGAGCCCATCCGCGTCTATGAAGGTTATAACGACAAGGATGAGGCAATATTCATCGTCGACGAGATCAAGGCCTTACATAAAGAAGGCATCAAACTCAGCCAGATTGCCATGCTTTACCGCTCCAATGCACAATCACGCATCCTTGAACATGAACTGTTTTCCGCCGGTCTGCCCTATCGCGTCTATGGTGGCTTGCGCTTCTTCGAACGTGCCGAAGTCAAGCATGCGCTAGCCTACTTGCGCCTGATTGCCAGTGGCGACGACGATACCGCCTTGTTGCGCGTGATCAACTTCCCCACCCGCGGCATAGGTGCACGCAGCCTGGAACAATTGCAGGAACTTGCCCGCCAGCAGGAAGGCAGCCTGTGGCAGGCAGCCTGTGCAAAAGTGGGCGACGGTAAGCCAGGCCGTGGCATGGATGGCTTTGTCGCCCTCATCAAACAAATGCAGGAGGAATCCATCGGCCTGACACTGGCTGAACAAGTCGAGCTTGCCACCCGCCTCTCAGGCCTGCGCGATCACTATGCAACGGATAAGGAAGGCGAAGATCGCCTCGCCAATCTGGATGAGCTGGTGAATGCTGCTATCGCCTTCATGAACCAAGATATTGGCATGCAGGTAGACGAAAATGGCGAAGTTGCCATGTCCCTCTTGGCACAATTTCTTGCCCATGCCAGCCTTGAGTCTGGAGAGCATCAGGCCGATGCCGGGCGTGATGCGCTGCAATTAATGACGGTACATGCCTCCAAGGGCTTGGAATTCCATACCGTCTTCATCAGCGGGGTGGAAGAAGGCCTGTTCCCTCATGAGCAGAGCAGTTTTGAAGCCAATGGATTGGAAGAGGAACGACGACTGATGTATGTCGCTGTAACGCGTGCACGCCAGCGGCTTTATCTCAGCTTTGCGCAGAGCCGCATGCTGCACGGACAGGTACGCTATGGTATTCCATCACGTTTCCTGGATGAAATACCCGATGATTTAATCAAACGCCTGAATACCGTCTCTAATAAATCATATGGCAGTACAAGCCAATATGCCGCGCCGACAGCGCCTACGCAACGCCCCCAAGCCCACATGCCATGGAAGATAGGCCAGGCAGTGGCCCATAGCAAATTCGGTCAGGGCGTAGTGGTGAATTATGAAGGCAACGCTGACGATCTGCGGGTGCAGGTGAACTTTGGTCGTGAGGGCTTGAAATGGCTGGCGCTGGAATACGCCAAACTGGAAACGCTATAAGACCTCTACTTCAGGAGCCACAGGGGGTGGCATCTTGAAGATATCGCGATTGCTGACATATTGAAATGCCAGCATCAAGGCACTGGCAAGCAGCATGCATCCAAACACCAATATCAGCATCAAGAAACCACCCAGCGCTGTAGACGCCGCAGACAATGTCCCTACCAATATCCCCGCCAGGGTCATGCTCATCATGATGGTCAATGTAACTCCCAGCCAGGTGAGCAAGAGCGGTAGAAAATACTGGATAAATGCCGCCAGGCTGGACTTGATCGCCCGCACGACAGAATATTGCTGAAATGATACCAGGGCCGGTGCAAACCAGATCACCAGCACCAAAGGCACCAGCAATAACATCAGTTTGATCATCAGTGGCATGACCTGTTCCACTATTTCCTCCTGGCTGGCGTCAGACTTGGTCAGCTCGGCAAGCCTGACGCTGTCATCCACCGTCAGCAGGTTAATCAACAGCACATACACCACACAAATGGCGCCCAGGCTCAATAGCTTGAGAAAGTGCGGCTTGATTTCGTTCAAGAGGTCACCCAGATCTGAATCACGGCCTTGATCTGCGTCACGGTAAAACCCAACAGCCAAGGCCAGAAAAGCAGGCAGCAGCAGGAAAGAAACGAATTTGAGGCCCAGCAAGCCAGGCAGGATGGCAAAGAAAAAAACGTGCGCCAACCCTAGCAGCATCCATTTGCCCGGTGTCTTGCGAAACAAGGCGAGAATATCGCGTAACCAGGCAAGCGTCTGGTGGCTGATGGATGGTTTGACTTGCATATTGAACGTTTATAACCCTTAGCTAGATATCTGTACGAATCACACCCAGGCTTGACTGATCTGGGTTTCTTGATTGATGGTATTACGCAGAATACGTTCGAAGTATTGCGGATCCTTGGCATGCGTGAGCTCACCCGCCACCGGGAAATGCAGGTCATGCAAGCGTGATAGCCAGAAGCGCATGGCAGCAACCCGCAACATACCGGGCCATGCGGCATGCTCAGCTTCTGTCAGCGGCCTCACGGCATGATAAGCCTGGAGTAACGCAGCAAGCCGTATGGGATCCAGCACGCCCTCTTCCGTGACGCACCAGTCATTCACCGCAATCGCAATGTCATAGAGTAGAACATCATTACAGGCATAGTAGAAATCAATCAGCCCACCCAGTTTCTCGCCATCCATCAGCACATTGTCACGGAACAAGTCTGCATGAATCACACCTTGAGGCAAATGGGTGGTGTTGAAGCTGCGCTCGAAAGCTAACTGCGCTTCCAGCATTTTTCGGTTCTCTGTCTCTAGAAACGGGGCTATTTTTTCCGCAGTTGCAATGCGCCAGCCTGCGCAACGTAAATTCTGCATGTCGGCCTTGAATGACGCTGCTGCCAAATGCATCTGCGCAAGCACCTTGCCAATTTCAGCACAATGTACAGGGCTGGGATTGTCCACAGACTTGCCAGCCAGACAGCTGATCAGAACCGCAGGTTTGCCATTAAGCTCGCCCAAGGCCTGCCCGAGATTATTTTTCACTGGATGCGGACAAGGGATATCGCGCTCTGCCAAATGCGTCATGAGGTCAATAAAATAAGGCAGCTCTTCTGCCGTATGTTCCTCAAACAGCGTCAATACATACCGCCCTGTAGCCGTTGTCACAAAATAATTGGTATTGGTAATGCCGGATGCAATACCTTGCAGATCTAACAGCTCGCCCAGGGAATAAGCCTTTAGCCATTGCTGCATCTGTTCGAAAGTAACGGTAGTGAATACGGACATAAAACTTTTTCAGAAACCTGCTGGATGAATAATCAAAGAGGGCAATCAAGCCCTCTTTAGTGACACATTGAATTGTCTAGAAACGGAATAAAACCCACTTTGGAATACTCATGGGTTCTGCCACACCATCATTACGTGCCCAACCAGCGTTTTGGTCATCTTTGGTCAGGTAATACGGTACGCCATGAGCGGGGGTGACTTTCATCATATAAAGCTCACCATTGATGCGGTACTCTTCCACCGTATCCTCACCCTTTTTGGTAATGGTGACTTCCGGCTCTGGATTCTCCCCTTCCATGCCCGCAGGCGGAGGTGGCGCTTCTGGTAGCGGCTCCAGATTCTTCGGGATATCTGCTGCAGAGGCCATCAGCGGCAGCAAGAATGCCAACACCAGTAAATTACGATAGATACGCATGACAACCTCAGGGTTTTAGTATTGTTGCAATTCTATCAAATAGCGCAGGCCTCACAAAGACATCATGTTGCCGATACGCAACATATATGTAGATATCCTGCAAATTCTTTCTGTATTGGTCGTAAACCTCCTCAGAGATAAAACTGCATGATCTGCTGCTCTGCAGGCGAAGGCTCAAATCCACGGGTTTCGTAATGCTTGAATATTGCCTCCACCACTTCCTTGGGGTCGTCTATCACCTGCATCAAGTCCATGTCTTCAGGGGAAGCCATGCCCTGGGCAATGATGGTGTCGCGAAACCACGCCAGCATGCCACGCCAGAAAGGCTCATGCACCAGAATAATGGGGATCCTTCTTGTCTTGGCAGTTTGAATGAGAGTAAGCGCTTCCATCAACTCATCTAGCGTACCAAAACCACCAGGCATTACGACATAAGCCGAGGCATATTTCACGAACATGACTTTGCGCATGAAAAAATGCTGGAAGTTCTGGCTGATGTCCTGGAAGTCGTTGCCCTTCTGCTCATGCGGCAACTCGATATTGAGGCCTATGCTGGGTGACTTGCCATGAAAAGCGCCCTTGTTGGCCGCTTCCATAATCCCGGGACCGCCGCCGGAGATTACGCTAAAACCCGCATCAGATAGCTGGCGCGCAATTTCCTCGGTCAGTTTGTAATAAGGATGATCAGGTTTGGTACGCGCGCTGCCGAAGATAGACACCGCAGGCGTAATTTCCTTCATGCGCTCGGTCGCCTCGACGAATTCTGCCATAATCTCGAAAGCTCGCCATGATTCGCGCGCCGAGTACTTTTTATTGGGCAATTCGGGATCAAGAATCTTGGGAAGTTTTTTTGCAGCTGACATAAGGTTCCACACTCAAAAATGAAAACATTGTTATTAGTGGACGGTTCGTCCTACCTCTATCGCGCCTTCCATGCCATGCCAGATTTGCGTAACAAGGCTGGTGAGCCCACTGGCGCCATTCAGGGCGTACTCAATATGCTGCGTCGCCTGCATAAAGACTATCCAGCCGATTATAGCGCTTGTGTCTTTGATGCCAAAGGCAAAACCTTCCGTGACGATATCTACCCAGAATACAAGGCCAACCGCGCTTCCATGCCGGATGATCTGCGGCTGCAAATCGAACCATTACACAGTGCGATTCAAGCAATGGGCTGGCCGCTCATTGTAGAGGATGGGGTGGAAGCAGATGATGTGATCGGTGCCCTGGCAAAACAGGCCGCAAGCGAAGGCATGCGTGTGATCATTTCCACCGGCGACAAGGATATTTCTCAGCTGGTGAATGCCAACATCACTGTGGTCAACACTATGCGCGATGCCTTCAGGAAAACCGATGAGATACTGGATGAAGCCGGCGTGGAAGCCAAGTTTGGTGTACCGCCCAGCCTGATGGTTGATTACCTGATTCTCATTGGCGACAGCTCGGATAATGTACCCGGCGTAGAGAAGGTCGGGCCGAAAACCGCTGTCAAATGGCTGAAGCAATATGGCTCCTTGGAAAATATCGTCGCCAATGCCGACCATATCACTGGCGTCGTTGGCCAGAACCTGCGCAATGCCCTGCCGTGGCTGCCTACAGCACGCGAGTTAATCACCATTCGCTGCGATGTTGGCATACAGGAGAACCTGGGCGACCTGGCACCACGCCCGCAAGATAAAGACAAACTGATTGAGTTGTTTGACCGGTTTGAATTCAAGACCCTGCGCCGCGAGCTGGATACGGCAATCCCTGCCAGCACGCCTAATGCCACCCCGATCACACCCGGTGGTCCACCGACTGACCTATTTGCAGCATCTGCTGTTAGTACCCGCCATTTCGAGACGATATTGACCGAGACTGCCCTGCAAACCTGGCTGGATAAAGTCAGCCAGGCACCCTTGGTGTGCTTCGACACCGAAACCACCTCACTGGACCCGCTGAATGCAAAACTGGTCGGCATGTCATTTTCGGTCACCGCGGGTGAAGCAGCTTATCTACCCCTGACTCACGACTACCCCGGTGCCCCAGACCAATTACCCTTCGCTGCCACGCTGGCACGCATCAAGCCCTTGCTGGAAAACCCTGCTATCAGGAAAGTCGGGCAAAACCTCAAGTATGACAAGCACGTATTGGCCAATCACGACATCCAGCTCAATGGCATTGCGCACGACACCCTATTGCAATCTTATGTATTGGAAAGCCATCGCACCCATGGCATGGATGATTTGGCCATGCGCCATCTGGGCGTCAAGACAATCACGTACGAAGAAATTGCGGGCAAAGGGGCCAAACAAGTGCCGTTCAGCCAGGTTGCACTTGAGCAAGCGTCCGATTATGCAGCAGAAGATGCTGATATCACGCTGCAATTGCACGAGTCACTCTATCCCCAGGTAGAAGCTGACGATAAGTTGCAATACATCTACCGCCAGATTGAAATGCCCGTGCTGGATATTCTCTACACGATAGAACGTAATGGGGTACTGATAGATCAGGCCATGTTACAGACGCAAAGCCATGAGATCGGCCAGAAACTAGTGGCACTCGAACAACAGGCGTATGAACTGGCAGGCCAGCCTTTCAATCTCGGTTCCCCCAAGCAATTACAGGAAATCCTGTTTGGTAAACTGGGCATCAAACCGCTGAAGAAAACCCCTAGTGGCGCACCATCCACCGACGAAGATGTACTACAGGAACTGGCTCTGGACTATCCACTGCCCAAGGTGCTGTTGGAATACCGGGGGTTGGCCAAGCTGAAATCCACCTATACGGACAAGCTGCCACGCATGATCAACCCTCATACTGGCCGCGTTCACACCAGCTACAGCCAGGCAGTCGCCATTACTGGCCGCCTGGCAAGCTCGGAACCCAATCTGCAAAACATCCCGGTACGCACTGCAGAAGGTCGCCGCATCCGTGAAGCCTTTATCGCGCCAGCTGGCAGCAGCATCATCTCAGCCGACTACTCTCAGATCGAGCTGCGTATTATGGCGCATCTCTCTCAGGATGACGGCTTGCTGAATGCTTTTGCCAAGGGTGAGGACATTCACCGCGCAACCGCTGCCGAGATTTTTGGCACAGAACGCGATGCGGTGACCCATGAGCAACGACGCTACGCCAAGGTCATCAACTTTGGCCTGATTTATGGCATGAGCGCCTTTGGCCTGGCGCAAAACCTGAATATTGAACGCAGCGCCGCACAAAGCTATATTGACCGCTATTTTGCCCGCTACCCTGGCGTACGTGAATATATGCAGAACACACGTGAAGTGGCAAAGGAAAAGGGATATGTAGAAACACTGTTTGGGCGCAGGTTATGGGTACCGGAGATCAACAGCCCTAACGGCATGCGCCGTGCAGGTGCAGAGCGCGCGGCAATCAATGCACCCATGCAAGGTACCGCAGCCGATCTCATCAAGCTAGCGATGATTGCTGTACAAGGCTGGCTGGAAACCGAGAAACTCGCCACCAAGCTCATTATGCAAGTGCACGATGAATTGGTGCTGGAAGTGCCGGATACAGAGCTGCCGCTCGTCAAGGAAAAATTGCCCCAGCTCATGCAAGGTGTGGCAAAACTGGATGTGCCGTTACTGTCAGAAGTGGGAGTGGGAACAAATTGGGAAGCAGCGCACTAGGTTAGCCAAAGATATGGGTATCAGGCGCGATTGGGCTTGATTCCATGCTGCTGGAGCTCCTTGAGGTAATACTCAATCTCCCACTCACAGCCGCCACAGCCGGTCATCGCGCCGGTTATGGCAGCAATCTCCTTGATATCCATGCCTTGCATGTAAAGGTCGCGAATCTTGCCCCGTCGCGTTCCGCTGCAGAAACACAAGACTTCATCATCCGGATTGTCGTTTTTGCTGCTCATGAATATATATTTCAATAGAAACGGTTGTTATTGTAACGTCCAACTTGCAAAGCATGAACAATCGACGGCAATTGCCACCGGCCCAGTAAACTCAAAGATAAAAAGTAAATATTGAACCATGACAGAGACTACAGTGCGCTTTGGCGCCATCATCATCGGCGATGAAATTCTGTCCGGCAAACGCCAGGATGCCCATCTTGCCAAGCTTATTGCTTTGCTTGCTGCGCGCGGACTGAGCTTATCCTGGGCCGAATACCTGGGTGACGAGCGTAGCCAGATTGCCGCAACATTAAAGCGCTCCATGCAAAGCATGGACATCGTATTCAGTTTTGGCGGCATTGGTGCCACACCCGATGACCAGACACGCCAGGCCGCTGCTGAAGCTGCAGCACTCCCCATCGTGCGACATCCAGACGCTGTCAAAGAAATCGAGGCAAGATTCGGTGCGGCTGCGTATCCAAAGCGTGTGTTGATGGCAGACTTCCCACAAGGGGCAGCGCTGATTCCCAACCCGGTCAATCGCGTGGCAGGATTTTCGCTGAACCAGCACTATTTTATGCCCGGCTTCCCCGAAATGGCCTGGCCCATGACGGAATGGATATTGGATACGCACTATCGTCACCTATTTCACCAGCAGTCGCTAGTCGAGTCATCCATCATGGTGATGGATGCAGGGGAAAGCCAATTAATCGATCTCATGAACCACATCACACTTGGCTACCCCGACCTCAAGCTGTTCAGCCTGCCCCGACTGGACCAACGCCGCAGCATAGAACTCGGGGTCAAAGGCAAGCCTGACGCTGTGCAACTCGCCATGCATGAAATCCAGGCATCGATTACCGCTGCAGGGTATCCCTGGCAACCATTGAACAAGGCATAGGGCCATCCATGCAATGCCGACCACAATGCGGAGCATGCTGTACCGCCCCATCCATTTCCTCCCCGATTCCCGGCATGCCCTATGGCAAGCGGGCGGGCGAGCGTTGCATACAACTGGATAGCGATAACCGCTGCATGATTTTTGGCCAGGCAGACCGGCCGCTCGTGTGCAGTTCCTTGCAACCAGAGCCTGAAATGTGCGGCACCAGCAACGCACAGGCTTTTGCCTGGCTCACCCAGCTGGAACAGCTGACAGCACCCTGATAAGAGAGAGTTCACCGCCCATTCCCTGTGCATCACCCCCTTATATGCACCCAAGCCAGGAAGCAATCACCGCAAGGCTGCAAGACTCTGAGCAGGTAAACCGCATTGTTAGCCGCACCAAACCAGTGCCTAAGATAGGTATTAAGTTGCAGTAGCTACTGGTTTTCTGTGAGGAATATTATTTGCTTAAGACGATTACTGCCTTTTCATAAAGCATCACCCATGTCGTCTTTCAGCACGCTAACCCTGCGCAGCAAAGTCCTGCTCATCGTCACTACCTTGATTCTGGTTGGCTTCAGCATCACTATTGGCGTGCTCACTTATAAAGCAGCCAACCTGCAACAGGCATCTGCACTTGAATACACTCGCGCCCTCTCCAGGCAGCATGCCAACGAGGTCAAAGCAGAGATAGACAGTGCGTTTGATGCCGCGCGCACTCTGGCACAATCACTGGAAGGACTGCATGCTGCCGGGCTATCCAATCGCAAGCTGGCTGACAGCATGCTCAAAAGCGTACTGGAAGGAAACCCTGCCTTTATTGGCGTCTGGACGATTTGGGAACCGAATGCCTTTGACGGCAAAGACAATGCATACATCAACCAGACAGGCAGCGATGCCACCGGGCGCTACCTACCCTACTGGAATCGACCGAATGGCGTGACAGAGGTCACGGCTTTAACCGACTACACCACCCCGGGGCCCGGCGATTACTACCTGCTGGCGCGCAACAGCGGCAATGAAACCTTGCTTGAGCCCTATGCTTATGAAATTGGTGGCAAAAAAGTGCTCATCACTAGCATGGCGGTGCCGATTTACAAGAATGGAACGGTGGTGGGTGTAGCCGGTGTTGACATCCTGCTATCGGAGTTCCAGCAAAAAATCAGTAAGATCAAACCCTTTGACACCGGTTTTGCCAGCCTGCTTTCCAACCAGAGCATCTATGTGGGTGACCGTGATGCCAGTAATGTGGGCAAGCCTATGGCAACGGGCGGCACTGGCGACAAGATCAGGCAAGCCATTCAACAAGGACAGGCCTACCACGACAGTATCAAAGACCCTATCCTGCAGACTGATATATTACGCATTTACCAACCGATACAGATTGCTCACAGCAAAACCCCTTGGTCTTTTGCCATTGCCGTACCTGAAGACAAGATTTTGAGTGGCGTGCACAAGCTACGCAACACCGCCATCATGATCGGGCTATTGAGCATAATCCTGGTATCACTGGCATTAGGGTATTTGATAGATCGCATGGTGATACGCCCGATCGGTGGCGAACCTGCCGAGGCAGCGGACCTGGCGCACCATATCGCAGAGGGCAATCTCAGCACCCGTGTCGACCTCAAGTCTGGAGATCAATCCAGCATGTTGCACGCCATGAAGGTCATGCAGGACCAATTACGCAGCATCGTCAGTGAGATTCGAGCCAGTAGTGAATATGTTTCCAATGCTTCTTCTGAGATTGCGCTTGGTAACAGCGACTTATCGCAAAGAACGGAAAACCAGGCAGCGTCCCTGGAACAAACTGCAGCCAGCATCGAGGAACTGACCTCAACGGTGGGCCAGAATACGGAAAATGCACGTACCGCCAACTCGCTGGCATTCACCGCTTCCACCACGGCGGAAAAAGCCAGTAGCACGGTCTCTGGCGCTGTCAGCACTATGACCCAGATCAGTAATCAATCACAAAAAATGTCGGAAATTACTGCGGTCATTGAGGGCATTGCCTTCCAGACCAATATTCTGGCGCTCAATGCCGCGGTTGAAGCAGCGCGTGCGGGTGAGCAGGGTCGTGGCTTTGCCGTGGTGGCACAGGAAGTGCGCAACCTGGCACAACGCAGTGCCAGCGCCGCCAAGGAGATCAAGCAGTTGATTGATGAATCCGTGACCAAGATAGGACAAGGCTCTTCTCAAGTCATTGATGCAGGCAATACGATGCAGGAGGTCGTCGCCGCCGTGCAACGTGTCTCCAGCATCATGTCCGAGATTGTCCATGCCTCTGAAGAACAGAGCACCGGCATACAGCAAATCAATATTGCCATCACATCCATGGATGAAGTCACCCAGCAAAATGCAGCCTTGGTGGAAGAAGCCATGGCAGCTGCGCAGTCACTGGATGACCAGGCTCAACAGCTCAACAAGGCGGTATCGGTGTTCCGCCTGGACCAGAGTTGAGAAGCGGCATCCAATGATGATGAAAAAATCCCATTCCATATCGGCCAAATTCCCAACCATGACGGCATGCGCGGCAGCAAACAAGCTGCCATCAATCAATATACTTAGCCTGGCTAGTTAAAGTAAAACGTTGCTTATGACTGAATTATTAGACAATTTCACACAGACATGCCCTCAATATGTGCTTTGTTCTGCCTCGGTTTGCATATAAAATGGGCAGCTTTTCCATGCCATGGATACGGTTATATTAACGTGCAGATCGGTTCCTACACCCTGAAAAACAATCTGGTTGTCGCCCCCATGGCGGGTGTGACGGACCGGCCTTTCCGCGTTCTGTGCAAAAAAATGGGTGCAGGCCTGGCAGTCAGTGAAATGGTGACCTCCAACTCCCTGCTCTATGGCAGCGCTAAAACACTGCGGCGCGCCAACCACGAAGGCGAAGTTGACCCTATCTCAGTCCAGATTGCGGGCTCAGATCCCAAGATGATGGCAGAAGCCGCCAAGCACAATGTGGATAACGGTGCCCAGATCATCGATATCAACATGGGTTGCCCGGCCAAGAAGATCTGTAACGTGATGGCTGGCTCAGCCCTGCTCAAGGACGAACCGCTGGTTTCCCAAATCCTCAGGGCCGTGGTCAATGCCGTAGATGTCCCTGTGACGCTGAAAATACGGACCGGCTGGGATAAAAATAATCGTAACGCCGTGGTCGTAGCCAAAATGGCAGAAGACATCGGCATTCAGGCGCTAGCCATGCATGGCCGTACTCGCGCCTGTCTTTATACGGGCAATGCAGAATACGACACCATGGCAGCCGTCAAGCAAGCCATCAAGATTCCACTGATTGCTAACGGCGATATCACCACCCCCGAAAAAGCCAAGTTTGTCCTGGATTACACCCAGGCAGATGCCGTCATGATAGGCCGTGCAGCACAGGGACGCCCCTGGATTTTCCGTGAAACCGAGCATTTTCTTGCCACTGGCGAGCATCTGCCCGCGCCTGAAGTGGAAGAAATTCACCAGGTCATGCTGGAGCACATCCATGACCTCTACGAGTTTTATGGTGAACTGACTGGCATGCGCGTCGCACGCAAGCATATTTCCTGGTACACCAAGGGTCTGGTGGGTTCTGCCAATTTCAGGCATCACATGAATCAGTTGCAGACAATAGAAGAACAACTGCAATCCATCCATGACTTTTTTGGTGAGCTGAAACAGCGCGATGCGCGTTTGCAATACGAAACCGAGACATCCCCAACATCCGATGACGAGGCACTGGCCGCATAATGAGTAGTCAGGATCTCGCCAGCTGTGTACGTGCAGCCCTGGAAGAATACTTCAAGGACCTGGACGGACAGCCACCACACGCCGTGTACGACATGGTACTGCAATGCATGGAAAAACCCCTGCTGGAATATGTACTCAACCGTGCCGGTGGTAATCAAAGTAAAGCTGCAGACATTCTCGGCCTGAATCGCAATACGCTGCGCAAAAAGCTGCAGCAACACAATCTTCAATAACCTCCTCTTCGAAGTTTTCAATATGGCAGTCATCAAACGAGCACTTATCAGCGTTTCTGATAAAAACGGTATTCTTGAATTTGCACAATCGCTGGCAGCGTTCGGTGTGGAGATTCTTTCCACCGGCGGTACCGCGAAACTATTCCGCGACCATGGCGTGCCGGTCATTGAGGTCAGTGATTACACTGGCTTCCCGGAAATGCTGGATGGCCGGGTCAAGACCCTGCATCCCAAAATCCACGGTGGCCTGTTGGGCCGACGCGAGTTGCCTGAACATGTCGCCGCGATGCAGGCAGCTGATATTCAGAATATTGATATGCTGGTCGTCAACCTATATCCGTTTGAAGCGACGGTTGCCAAGGCGGACTGCACACTGGAAGACGCAATCGAGAATATCGATATCGGCGGCCCAGCCATGGTGCGCTCTGCTGCCAAGAACTGGCAGGACGTGGCGGTACTGACTGATGCGGCCCAATACGATGGCGTGATT
The DNA here is from genome assembly GCF_020532675.1 of Methylobacillus gramineus. Classification (GTDB taxonomy): domain Bacteria; phylum Pseudomonadota; class Gammaproteobacteria; order Burkholderiales; family Methylophilaceae; genus Methylobacillus; species Methylobacillus gramineus. The sequence goes on from NZ_JAJAVE010000001.1 coordinate 1,928,287, forward strand.
GCTGAAATGAAGAGCACAGGCGGTGCTACCAGCCAGGCAACACGCTTTGCATTGTCTGTTGCCGCATTCAACCGCATCAGCAACTATGATGGCGCGATCAGCGATTACCTCTCCGCATTCAATGCCGATGGCACGCGTAATGAATTCCCTGGGCAGGTGAATGGCCGCCTGGTGAAGGTGCAGGATCTACGCTATGGCGAGAATCCCCACCAGAAAGCCGCGTTCTATCGCGACCTCTATCCAGCGCCTGGCTCACTGGTCACTGCTCAGCAATTACAAGGCAAGGAATTGTCCTATAACAACATCGCGGATGCCGATGCTGCCTGGGAGTGCGTCAAGAGCTTTGACACTACCGCATGTGTCATCGTCAAGCACGCCAACCCTTGTGGCGTGGCTATTGGTGCCACTGCCCTCGAGGCCTATGACAAGGCATTCAAGACCGATACCACCTCCGCATTCGGCGGCATTATCGCCTTCAATCACACCTTGGATCAGGCAACTGCTGAAGCCGTATCCAAGCAGTTCGTGGAAGTGCTGATTGCCCCTGACTATACCGAAGAAGCACTTGCAGTGTTCAAGGCCAAAGCCAATGTCCGCGTCCTGAAAATCGCACTCCCTAGCGGCGGCGACAGTGCCTGGAGCCGTGGCCGCAACTCCCATGACACCAAGCGGGTGGGGTCAGGCTTGCTGATCCAGACGGCAGACAATCTGGAAATCAGCCTGGATGATATCAAGGTCGTGTCCAAGAAACAGCCCACGCCAGAACAGCTGGAAGACCTGTTGTTTGCCTGGCGCGTCGCCAAGTATGTGAAATCCAATGCCATTGTATTCTGTGGCAATGGCATGACATTAGGTGTAGGCGCAGGCCAGATGAGCCGTGTGGACAGCACCAAGATTGCCGCCATCAAGGCACAAAATGCGGGCCTGTCATTGCAGGGCTCTGCGGTCGCTTCCGATGCCTTCTTCCCGTTCCGCGATGGCGTGGATGTATTGGCAGAAGCGGGTGCCACCTGTGTCATTCAACCAGGCGGCAGCATCCGTGATGACGAAGTGATTGCAGCAGCAGATGAACACGGCTTGGTGATGGTATTGACCGGCATCCGCCACTTCCGTCACTGATCGTCATTGGTCAATCACCGATGGCTGCATTGCACCATTTGCCGTACTCAATATGTACAGTCTGCGGCGGTGCGCCTTGCCAGCAACGATTGACCAATAACTCGAAGCAAACTCCGGGCATAGTTAAAATATCCGCTGGCCTGGCAAGTTACACAATTAAAGGATCATTATGAAAGTTCTAGTCATCGGCGGCGGCGGGCGTGAGCACGCACTTGCATGGAAACTCGCTCAGAGTGAGCGTATCAGCCGCGTATTTGTGGCACCAGGCAACGCTGGCACTGCACTGGATCCTGACATGGTGAATGTCCCTATTACCCAGGTACAAGAACTGGTCGATTTCGCTGAACAAGAGCAGATTGGCCTCACGATAGTAGGTCCTGAAGCCCCCTTATCCCAAGGGGTTGTCGATGCTTTTCGTGCCGCTGACCTGAAAATCTTTGGCCCGACACAGGCGGCTGCACAACTGGAAAGCTCCAAGGATTTTGCCAAGGCGTTCATGGTGCGGCATAACATTCCCACCGCAGCCTATGCGACTTTCACCGATGCCGTCGCGGCGCATGATTACGTCAAGCAGCAGGGTGCGCCTATCGTGATCAAGGCAGATGGCCTGGCAGCAGGCAAGGGCGTCGTGGTCGCCATGGATGAAGCCGAAGCCCACAGCGCGATTAATGCCATGCTGGCTGACAACAAGCTGGGTGTCGCAGGTGCGCGTGTTGTTATTGAAGAGTTTCTCACTGGCGAAGAAGCCAGTTTTATCGTCATGGTCGACGGCAAAAACATTTTGCCGTTAGCCACCAGCCAGGATCACAAACGCCTGCTGGATGGTGACAACGGGCCGAACACTGGAGGTATGGGCGCTTACTCCCCGGCACCGGTAGTCACGCCAGAAATACACGCCAAGGCCATGCGTGAAATCATCGCCCCTACGGTGGCAGGCATGGCAAAAGATGGCATTCCCTATACCGGCTTTCTGTACGCGGGTCTCATGATCTCGCCAGACGGTAACGTCAAGACCCTAGAATTCAACTGCCGCATGGGTGACCCTGAAACCCAGCCCATCATGCTGCGCCTCAAGAGCGACCTGGTCACACTGGCTGAACATGCCGTCAATGGCACACTGCATGAAGCCCAGGCAGAATGGGATCGCCGCAGTGCATTGGGCGTAGTGCTGGCGTCTGCCAACTATCCTGACACCCCAAGACTGGGCGATGAAATCACTGGCCTGCCCAAGCATCTGGAAGATGCCCATGTATTCCATGCTGGCACCAGCATGAAGGATGGCAAGGTAGTGACTAGTGGCGGTCGCGTCCTGTGTGTAGCCGCACTGGGTGAGACAGTGAAGTATGCGCAGTCACAGGCTTACAAGATTGCCGATGGCATCAGCTTCGACGGCGCGCAGCTGCGCCGCGATATTGGCTACCGCGCCATCAAGTCCTAGGCCGGCCCAAGGAATGAAGACACGCGCTCTACAGCATTTCCTGCGTAGTGGTGGTGTCATTGCCTATCCAACCGAGTCCTGCTTTGGACTCGGTTGCGATCCCAGCAATCGCCTGGCGGTACAACGCCTGTTGCGCATCAAGGGCAGGCCGCAGCGCAAGGGCTTGATTGTGATTGCCAGCCGCTTTCCCCAGCTCAAACCCTATATTGCCCCCCCTTCAGCAGCGCAACAGCAGCAATTATTTTCACGCTGGCCAGGCCCGCATACCTGGCTGGTACCTACGGCAGACAATTGCCCAGCCTGGCTCAAGGGACGCCATACCTCATTGGCAGTGCGCGTGACTGCCCACAAATATGCCGCCCAGCTTTGCCGCAGCACACGCATGGCCCTGGTATCCACCAGCGCCAACCACAATGGCCGCGTGCCAGCCAAAACGACTCGCGACTGCTACCGCCTGTTTGGACATAGCGTCAAGGTACTACCCGGCAGAACTGGTGGCGCGAGCAAACCTTCCACCATCCAGGACCTGCTGACGGGCAAGATTTTGCGCCCTTAAGCCATTCACCCAGTTTCACCAGGAGAGCTTCATGAATTCAAATGCAATCTTCGACTACCTTCAAGGCCTGCAATCCCGCATCGTGGAATCGATCGAGCTGGTTGACGGCAAGCGCTTTCTGCACGATAGCTGGCAGCGAGCAGAAGGTGGAGGCGGCACCTCGTGCATGCTGGAAGATGGCAATGTATTCGAACGCGCCGGTATAGGTTTCTCCCATGTGCTGGGTAACAAGCTACCTCCTTCTGCCAGCGTGGCACACCCCGAAGCGGCTGGCCGTAGCTGGCAGGCCATGGGGGTGTCACTGGTGTTCCATCCCTGCAACCCTTTTGTCCCGACCGTCCATATGAATGTACGGTTCTTTGTGGCGGAAAAAGCTGGCGAAGAGCCGATCTGGTGGTTTGGCGGCGGCATGGATCTAACGCCCTATTATGGCTTTGAGGAAGACGCCGTCCATTTCCATCGCACTTGCCGTGATGCGCTGAATCCATTTGGTCAGCAGTACTACCCAGAATTCAAGAAAGAATGCGACGAATACTTCTACCTCAAGCACCGCAAGGAAGCGCGCGGCATAGGAGGTATTTTCTTTGATGACTTCAGTGAGTTGGGGCTGGAGCAGAGCTTTGCCTTGCAACGCAGCGTAGGGGATGCTTTTCTCAATGCCTACCTGCCGATTGTGCAACGCCGCAAAGATACCCCGTATGGTGAGCGTGAGCGAGACTTCCAGGCCTATCGTCGCGGCCGTTATGTTGAGTTCAACCTGGTCTATGACCGCGGCACCCTGTTTGGCCTGCAATCCAATGGGCGTACCGAGTCCATCCTGCTCTCCATGCCACCTCTCGTCAAATGGCGCTATGACTGGGCACCGGAAGCGGGTTCGGCTGAAGCAAAACTGTATAGCGACTTCATCACCGGTCGTGACTGGCTGACAGACAACTCAACCCTGTAACGGGATAGAAACAGTGGTCAATACATAGCACTAAAGCTTTGGGCATAATTCGTGCATACTAAAAAAACCAAAAGGGAGAACGCATGTTTGCACAACTGTTTCGCACCAAACCGGTAGAGATAGACCGCCAGAGCGGTCTCAAAAAATGTCTGAGTGCATTTGACCTGGCCTTATTGGGGATAGGATGCGCGATTGGCACCGGTATCTTTGTGCTGACCGGCATCGCAGCTGCCAATTACGCTGGCCCGGCTGTCGTGCTCTCGTTCATTCTAGCCGGCCTGGCCGCAGGCTTTGCCGGGTTTGCTTACGCAGAACTGGCGGCCTCCATCGGCGGATCTGGCAGTGCTTACGGCTATACCTATGTGGCATTTGGCGAGTTCTTTGCCTGGGTCATTGGCTGGATACTCCTGCTGGAATATGGAGTGGGCGCAGCAGCAGTTGCCAATGGCTGGTCAGGTTATTTCATCAACACCCTGGCCAATTTCAACCTCCATATCCCCGATGTCTGGACCAAGGCGCCCAGCATGGGCGGCATTATCAACCTCCCGGCTTTCGGTATTATCTGGCTACTTACCCTGATCTTGGTCACCGGGGTCAAGCAGAGCTCACAAGTCAACAATATCATGGTGGTGATCAAGCTCAGTACAATTGCCATTTTCCTGGCAATTGCGATTGGCCATATCAACACGGATAACTGGCATCCCTTCATGCCGTTTGGCTGGTTCCAGACCCTGGAAGGCAGCAACAATATCGGCATACTCGCTGGCGCATCGCTGGTATTCTTTGCCTACTTTGGGTTCGATGCTGTTTCCACTGCCGCTGACGAAGCCAAGAACCCGCAGCGTGATCTGCCGATTGGCCTGATTGCGTCACTGCTGTTCTGCACCTTCGTGTATATACTGGTCTCAGGCGTGCTGACAGGCGTGGTGCATTACTCTGACCTCAACGTGTCCTCTCCCGTCGCCTATGCCCTGAGCAAACTGGGCTACTCATGGTCATCCACCCTAGTCGCCACGGGGGTGCTGGCTGGACTGATTACCGTGTTGTTGGTGCTGTTGTATGGCCTCACGCGTATCCTGTACGCCATGAGCCGCGATGGACTGATTCCCGCGGCATTCTCCAAAATCAATCCAGACCGTCAAACGCCCACGCGCCTCATCTTATTTTGTGGTGCCATCATCTCCATTGTGGCGGGTTTCTTCCCGCTAGGTACCCTGGCGGAAACCGTCAATATCGGTACCCTGGCCAGCTTTGTCATGGTGTGCTGCGGCGTCATCATCCTGCGCATCAGGCAGCCTGACTTGCCCCGGCCGTTCAAAAACCGCTGGAACCCATTGATCCCGGTACTAGGCATCTTTTCCTGTAGTGCCCTGATGGCATTCCTGCCTGCCGAGACCTGGCACCGTTTTATCATCTGGGTCTTGATCGGGATCGCGGTATATTTTCTCTATTCCATGCATCACAGCAAACTCAAGCAACAGCGATAAACCACAACCCACATCAGACACTGGCGCGCAGCAAGGTCTAGTCCATCAGGCGCACAGAATACGCGCCAGTGCCCTGATCCTGCCCACCTGCAGCCATTTCTTTCAAGGCCGATCGCCAGACTGGTTTAATGACGAAGTGCCTGTACCAGAAAGTCTACAAAGGAAGTCAGTTTGGGCGTTAATTGTCGCTCTCTTGGATAGACAGCATGAATCGGCCGCGCAGGAGGCAGATGATCATGCATCAACTCCACCAGCCGCCCAGCCTCAATATCCTGCCGGAGCAATTCTTTGGGCATCATGATGAGCCCAATACCTTTGATGGCAGCAACTCGCAGTGCCTGTCCGTTATCTGATTCAAACCTTGGCATCTGTCCTGTTTTAGATCCGGACTGTTGCTGCATCAGCCGCCAGCCACCCTGACTATGCCAGTTGGTAAATCCCAGGCATTCATGATGGGCAAGGTCTTCCGGCGTTTCTGGCTTTCCTGCCAGCGCAATATAGTCAGGAGAAGCGCAAACAGCTACTTCAAACATTGATATCTTTCTCGCCAGCAGTGAAGAGTCTTTGAGCTCACCCACCCGAATCGCCACATCAATGCCTTCATCTACGATATCGACATATCGATCCGTCAAGGACAGTTCAATATTCACCTCGGGGTATTGCTGCAGGTAGTCACAGATAACCGGTGCCAGGGTTAATGCGCCAAACCACATCGACGCACTGACCCTGAGCTGGCCTCTGGGCGCGCTCCCCATGGCTTCAGCGCCCGCCTCTGCATTGGCAATGTGCCCGATGATCAGCTTGCAATTCTCGTAATACTTTTGACCAATCTCGGTAAGTTTTTGTCTTCGCGTGGTCCTGGCCAGCAAGGCGGCTCCTAAACGCCTCTCCAACGCGGCAATATGTTTACTCACCATGGCAGGAGATATCCTGAATGCGTTCGCTGCAGCCGTAAAACTGCCCATATCCACGGCGGCAACAAACACCTCCATACTCAGCAACCTGTCCATATTTGATACCAGCAGTAAAATATGTTGTGAATATTATGCTATTTATCAGAACAAATAAAACGCACAGAATGGCTTCGTTATTTATTTTTATCTATTGGAGCCATCATGAAGGTCTTGATCGTCGGTGCATCAGGCACCATAGGAAAATTGATCGTGAAAGAACTTTCCCCTCGCCATGCGATTATTGAAGCAGGCAAGCACAAGGGACAGTATCAGGTCGATATTACGAACGAAGACAGTGTTCGCCAGCTCTTTACGCAGGTGGGTAAAGTCGATGCCATTATTGCCGTGGCAGGCAATGTACACTGGGGCTCGTTACAGGAGATGAGCGCTGATCAATTCAAGATAGGCTTGAATGAGAAACTGATGGGGCAAGTCAACCTGACCCTGATTGGTCAACACTTCCTCAATGATGGTGGATCTATCACCCTCACTAGCGGCAGCTTGAGTGATGATCCACACGTCGGGGGCGCCAGCTTTACCACCGTCAATGCCTCCATTGATGGATTCATTAGGGGAGCCGCCGTTGAACTGGATCATGACCGCCGTATCAATTCCGTCAGTCCCAATGTGCTGCAAGAATCGTGGGATGTCTATGGTGGCGGGGTTCCTGGCACAGAACCTGTACCGGGTGAAAAAGTAGCCCTTGCCTATAGAAAAAGCGTGGAAGGCCACCAAACCGGTCAAACCTATCGTGTTTGGTAGGCTTTAGCACGATCAATCGGGCATGTTGACGATGACCGCATAAATGCCCGCTTGCATGCACCACTCCATCTTCACTTACCGATTGATACATGCACTGCTGCACCAACACCTGCGCAGATAGCCTCCATCAATATCAGGCAAAAAAAAGCCAGTCCTTACAGGACTGGCAACTAAGGGACTACAAAATGGAGATGAGCCCTGCCCGAAAGCAGGGGTAATACTGAGGATGGATTAGAGGCTAAAGACGTTCAGTGCACCACCACCAGGTGCTGCATTCCAGTCCTTCAGTTCCTTGTATCCACCCGCTGCGCCCAGACCGTCATTTTCGTTGGTCAGACCCAGATTCATGGCAACACCAGCCCAGCCACCGATGCCGGACAGAATGCCTATGTACTGCTTGCCTTTGTGGCCATAGGTAATCGGATTACCCACCACACCAGAACCGACACGGAACTTCCAGAGTTCTTTGCCCGTTTTGCCATCCACGGCCTTGAGCCAACGATCGAGGGTACCGTAGAACACTACGTCAGACCCCGTTGCCAGGGCACCGCTCCAGACAGAGAACTTCTCTTTGTTGTACCAGACCTGCTTGCCCTTGAGACCATCCCAAGCCATGAAACCACCCATGATGCCATCAGGGCCTGGGAACATGCTCAATGTGGCACCCACCCATGGCTGACCAGCGACATACTTCACTTCTACCGGCTCGTAATCCATGCAGACGTGGTTAAGCGGTACGTAGAACAGCTTGCTCTTGGGTGAATAGGCCGCAGGTTGCTGATCCTTCACGCCCAGGGATGCAGGGCAAACACCTTTGGAATTCACATCCTGGTGCGTAGAGAACTTAGGATCCTTGATCGGCACACCGGTCTTGAGATCAATCCCAGTAGCCCAGTTGACGAATGGGTGAATTTTCTCAGCAGCCACCAGCTTGCCGGTTTCACGGTTCAGCGTATAGCCAAAGCCGTTACGGTCAAAATGCGTCGCCAGTTTCTTGCCTTCAGCATCCCACAGGATGGTTTCGTTCACTGCATCGTAATCCCACTCATCATGTGGTGTCAGTTGATAACCCCACTTCGCTAGGCCTGTATCCAGATCACGGGCGAAAATGGTCATGGACCATTTGTTATCTCCAGGACGTACGTCTGGATTCCAGACGGAAGGATTACCAGTGGAGTAATACAGCAGATTCAACTTGGAATCATAAGAATACCAACCCCAGGTTGCACCACCTCCACGCTCCCAGCCATTCTTGGTCGCTTGTGGCTTGTGCCAGGTTTTCACGCCCAGATCAGTTTCTGGAAACTTCAGCTTATCCGCAGCCAGTGGCTTGAAAGAACCGTCTTCCTTGTTACCACCGTTCACGTCTTCATACACTGACAAAGCGCTGTACTGTGGGGTGTCCTTGTTAAAGTCCTTGCCGATCAAGACTTCGCTATCCGGGCCAGTGCTATAGGCACGCCAAGCTTGCGAACCATCCTTGATATTGTAGGCAGTCAGATAGCAACGTACGCCATACTCACCACCTGAACAGCCGGTAATGACCTTATCCTTGAAGATGTGAGGTGCATTGGTTGTCGTTGCCCCTTCCTTGGGATCAACCACTTTGACATCCCACACCTTGGCACCGGTCTTGGCATCCAAGGCTACCAGCACACCGTCGTTCTGTTGCAGGAAAATCTTGCCGTCACCGTAGCCCAGGCCACGCGTCACGTTATCGCAGCACAGCAGCGACTGAATGGAGGGATCCTGCTTGGGGAAATAAGACCATTTGATCTTTTCACCATTATTGAGATCAAGGGCATACACATTGTTCGGGAATGCAGTGGCTACATACATGATATCGCCAACCACCAGCGGCGCGCCTTCATGACCACGATTCACGCCAGTAGCAAAGGTCCAGGCCATTTTCAGGTTCTTGATATTGGCCTTGTTGATCTGGGACAAGCTGCTATATCCGGTATTTGCATAATCTTTACGCTGTGCAACCCATTGGTTGTCATCCTGCATCAGCTTTTCAAGATCATTTGCCGCAAAAGCAGGAACCGATAGCAGGCCAATCAGGCCCGCTCCGACTGCGAGTTTGAGTTGTTGATATTTCAAGAAAGTATTCTCCATAGTATGAAAATGATTGCCGCCGCTATCGTTCTCCACCGCAACGGCGATGCTGATAACTTGCACAACTCAGCCATAGGCTTGCAGGCCATTTCAGCAATCCTTATGCCAATCCCCATCAAACTCAGGAATATTTCCCAAAAACAACAATGAAATAATGCCTTACACTACACATCCTCTGACAATCCAAGCCCCACCTGCCCGATGCAAGGTTGTACCGAAACCGCACAAGTGCTACATTTGGGAACAATTCCCGGATACCGCAGTCAATTGCTCATGAATCACCCCGCTACCAAGTCCTTGCATCCCACCGAACATGCAAGGCTGCAGTTTCTTGCTGACGGCAATATGCAGGAAGGCGTGGTGAGCAAGACCATTGCCCAATCCTGGCAGCGCAGCCTGGCTCAAGGCATCAATGCAGCGTTGCCCCTGACGACGGAAACCTTGAGCAAGGTGGAGCTGGAGAAAAAATATAGCCAGAACCACCTGCTACTGACACAAGCCAGGCCCGAAATTGCCACGCTTTACGAACAGATTGCCCACTCTTACAGCGCTATTGCGCTGACCGATGCCAAAGGCGTCATCCTGCATAGCGAGGGGCACGACCACCTGGTCGGTATGGCACCAGCGGTTATGCTCAGCCCAGGCTACTCATGGAGCGAAGAGGAAAGAGGCACTAATGCGATTGGTACGGCGATCATTGAGGAACAGCCAGTAGCCGTCCAGGGCGCAGAACATTTTGTAGCGCAACTGCATCTCTTCAGCTGTTACGCCGTTCCCATTTTTGGCGCCAATCATCAGCTGATTGGCACGCTCAATGTTTCCAATGCTTTTTCCGCCCATCAGCAACACACGCTGGCGCTGGTCAAAATGGCAGCACAAATGATCGAGAACCGGATATTCCGCGCCAGCCATCAAGGCCCTGTGGTTCTGCGTTTTCACAACCGCCCTGAATTCATCGGCACCCTCTGGGAAGGCACGGCGGTCTTTTCCCACACGGGCGCACTGCAGGCGATCAATCGCAATGGCATGACCCAGCTTGCGTGCCAGGCCCACAACCTTCCCGGCACATTTGAAGGCATCTTCCATCAGCCATTCAACATGGCACTTGGACAGGCCACATTACAATCGCCCATGCAGCTAGCTGGGATCAACGGCAGCATCATTCATGCGCAGCTAGATGCTGCGACTCCGGAAGAACACCCAGCCTCCCCGATTAGCCGCATCAAGCAGCCGCATGGCAGGCAGACCCTGGATCACCTCAACAGCAGCGACACGCATATCCAGCAAGTCGTTGCACAAGCCAGGCTAGTGATGAATCAGGATATTCCCATCCTGATCGAAGGAGAAACCGGGGTAGGTAAAGAGCTATTTGCCAGTGCCATTCACTACAGCAGCAATCGCAGCCATGGCCCCCTTATCGCGGTCAACTGCGCCGCCCTGCCTGAAGGCCTGATTGAGGCCGAACTATTTGGTTATGAAGAAGGCGCATTCACCGGAGCCAGACAAAAAGGCAGCCAGGGCAAAATTGAACAGGCCAACGGTGGCACCCTGTTCCTGGATGAAATCGGCGATATGCCGCTATTGCTTCAGGCAAGGCTTTTACGCGTATTACAGGAACGTAGCGTGACCCCGCTAGGCGGCAGCAAATCACGGCGCCTGGATTTTGCCGTGATCAGCGCCACCAATCAGACCCTGCAAGCCAAAGTCGCCAGCGGAGAATTTCGCAAGGATCTCTATTACCGCCTGAACGGCCTCAGCCTTACCCTGCCGCCCTTACGGGAGCGTAGCGACCTCAACGCCCTGCTGGCAACCATCGTGCAGAGCGAGCAATATCAACGTGAGATCAGCGCAGACATCATGCAGATATTCAGACAGCACGCCTGGCCTGGCAATATCCGCCAACTGCGTAATGTGGTGAAAACAGCGATCGCCCTCGCCGATGGCAAACCCATACAACGCAGCCATCTACCAAACAGCTTCATGCAGGAACTAGCTTCATCCGGGCAACAAATTAAAAACGCAGACAGCCCAATGCAATCTGAATTTCAGGCAAATGGGTCTCTTGATGAAATGACCCAAGAAGCAGTCAAGCGGGCGTTAGAGAATCACGAGGGCAACATTTCTGCCGCAGCACGCTCACTGGGGATGAGTCGCAACCGCTTGTACCGTAAGCTCAAAGCACTAGGGATGAGCTAAACTCCATCCACTCATGCTGCGCATGAGTAACATACACTCGCCATAGAATCCCGCCCCTGATCAGACGATGGCTCCCACCCCCTGATCCCCTTGCTGCCTTGTTATTTTAATTGCAGGAGAGCAAGCAATAAAAAACCAGCCATGTAGACTGGTTTTTTATTGGGACAAAACACTCATGGTGATTACAGGGTCAGTATCCACTGCACGATGGTTTTAATATCATCATCCGCGATCTGAGGGCTGTTAGGCGGCATAGGAATCGGGCCCCATACGCCCTTGCCTCCAGACTTGACCTTGGCAATCAACTTGGCCTCTGCCGTTTTCTCGCCCCGATACTTGGCAGCCACATCACGATAAGCCGGGCCTATCACTTTATTCGCCACGGTATGGCAAGCGAGGCATCCGCTTTTCTGTGCCAGCGCCTCAGCTGCCTTGGCATCCACCGCTGCGGCCTGGCCAGCAAGCGCCAATCCACATACCGCGATCAGGATGCGCATGATCGATTTCATATATCCTCCTTGGCTTATCACTGCCGTTGATATTGCCTAACGCTTCAGGTAAATCAACGTTGACCTGTACTCATCAAACAAATGCACGATTGCGCATGAATCAGGACTACAGGCCTTCCGTGCTGTACTGCACCGTCAACACATGGGTTTCGCCCGGCGCTACCGTCACTGCATTGTCCCTGACATTGGAAGACTCGACACAGACCATCTGCCGCCAGCCATAATGACTGCCCAGATCCCCGATCTCCGCTGCCTTGCGCTCCCATGGCGTCCACACCACGGTGGAACTGCTGCCGGATTTCTCGATAATGATCTTGCGCCTCAGGCCCGGGTCTTCCAGCACGCAGGTAGACTCGGTATGCAGATAAACGCGATCCACTTCATCACTAAAACTGATATCACCAAACTGGCGCTTGAGCGCGTAATCCTCAACCTTGTCTTCATACTCGGCATGATCCAGGCCTGTGATTTTCACGACTTCGATATCACTAACCTGGAAGTAGGTATGCAGCGCCTCGCCAATCACAAACGGCACATCGCCATTATTGGTGGTGGACAGTGCCATCTTCAGTACCGGGCCGATATTGATCGTCAGTGTCAGGTCACATAAATAGGGCCACTGTTTCTCCACCTGCCGACTTTCGGCCAAGCGCATGACCACGCTGGTGGTATTGTTGTCTTCCGGCTTTGCATCAACCACTTCCCATGGCACCACGCGGGCAAACCCATGGGGACATAGCGTTTCATCTGTCGGATGTGGGCCGAACCAGGGCCAACATACAGGAACACCACCACGAATTGAACGCCCGGAAACAAATCTCGCCTGATCGGACAACCACAGCACCGGGGCTTCTGCATGGCGCGGATTCCACTGCATGACATGTCCACCCTGCAAAGCAACTTTGGCAGTAGCATGCGGATTTTCAATATCTAGTGTCACCAGGCCATTCAGATCGGATGAGAATTGTATTTTATGCCCGACCCCGTACCGGGCATTCAATTCGTGTATTGATTGCATAAGCTCTTATTAATTAAATTAATGAATTCTTATTATTATTTTTCTATTTGGCTAACGTCACGCACCGCTCCCTTGGCGGCAGATGTACTCATGGCGGCATAGGCACGCAACGCTGGCGATACCACACGCTGACGGCTCACTGGCTTCCAGGCATTCTTGCCGCGCGCTTCCATGGCAGCACGACGATGCGCCATCACTTCATCAGTGACAGCCAGATGTATCTTCCGGTTCGGAATATCGATCTCTATGGTGTCATTTTCTTCAACCAGGCCAATAGCACCGCCTTCGGCAGCTTCTGGCGAGGCATGACCAATACTGAGGCCGGAAGTACCGCCGGAAAAGCGACCATCAGTCAGCAACGCGCAGTCCTTGCCCAATCCCTTGGACTTGAGATAACTCGTAGGGTAAAGCATTTCCTGCATGCCTGGACCACCGCGTGGACCTTCATAGCGAATAATCACAATATCCCCTGCGACAATCTTGTCAGCAAGAATGGCTTCAACCGCGTCATCCTGGCTTTCAAAAATCCGTGCACGCCCGGTGAACTTGAGGATGCTGTCATCCACTCCCGCAGTTTTGACGATGCAGCCGTCCTGCGCAATGTTGCCATAGAGTACCGCCAGGCCACCATCCTGGGAGTACGCATGCGCCTTGTCACGGATGCAGCCTTCTGCGCGGTCTGTATCAAGATCAGGCCACAGCATGGACTGGCTGAATGCAATCGTCGTTGAAATACCGCCAGGCGCCGCGCGGAAAAACTTCTTCACATCTTCATCTTCCGTCGTCGTAATGTCCCATTTATCCAACGCTGCACCCAGCGACGGGCTATGCACTGTCGGGCTGTCTCGATGAATCAGGCCCGCACGACTTAGCTCACTCAATATGCCCATCACGCCGCCGGCACGGTGCACGTCTTCCATATGGTACTTGGCGGTAGCGGGTGCCACTTTACATACACAAGGCACACCGCGGGAAATACGGTCTATATCCGCCATGGTGAAATCCACCTCGGCTTCATGCGCAGCAGCCAGCAGGTGCAATACCGTATTGGTAGAGCCTCCCATGGCCACATCCAGGCTCATGGCATTCTCGAATGCATGCAGGTTGGCAATATTGCGTGGCAGCACGCTTTCATCATCCTGCTCGTAATAACGCTTGGTGATTTCAACGATCAAGCGGCCAGCCTTGAGGAACAGCTCTTTGCGCGCCGCATGAGTAGCCAGTGTGGAGCCATTCCCTGGGAGACTCAGCCCCAAGGCTTCCGTCAGGCAGTTCATGGAGTTGGCGGTAAACATACCGGAACATGAGCCGCAAGTCGGGCAGGCAGAGCGTTCAATCGCGTCGGACTCTTCATCGGAGACATTGCTATCCGCAGCAGCCACCATGGCATCGACCAAATCCAGCTTGTGCATAGTACCTTGCCAGTTCACCTTGCCAGCCTCCATCGGGCCGCCTGAAACAAAGACCACAGGAATATTGAGTCGTAAAGCCGCCATCAACATGCCAGGGGTAATCTTGTCACAGTTGGAGATACATACAAGCGCATCCGCACAGTGCGCATTCACCATGTATTCCACACTGTCGGCAATCAGGTCACGGCTAGGCAAGCTATAGAGCATGCCGCTATGGCCCATGGCAATCCCGTCATCGACGGCAATCGTGTTGAATTCCTTGGCGACACCACCGGCACGTTCAATTTCACGGGCCACCATCTGCCCTAAATCCTTTAAATGCACGTGTCCAGGCACAAACTGGGTGAAGGAGTTGGAGATGGCGATGATTGGCTTGCTGAAATCATCGTCCTTCATCCCGGTAGCGCGCCAGAGCGCACGTGCGCCTGCCATATTGCGGCCGTGGGTGGAGGTTCTGGAACGATATTGCGGCATAAAAACCCTAAACTAAACGTATAATTACTGGATTTTACTCCAATCCAAGAGCCAATCCCAATGCTTGTTCATCCGCAATTTGATCCGGTCGCTATTCACCTGGGGCCTTTCGGCATTCACTGGTACGGCCTGATGTACCTCACCGGCTTCCTGGCATTCCTCTGGCTGGGCCGCTGGCGCATTGCTCACCAGAACTGGTGGGGCTGGTCTCCCAAGATGCTGGATGACGCATTATTCTACGGTGCATTGGGCGTGATCCTGGGTGGCAGGGTGGGCTATGCCTTGTTCTACCAGCATGAATACTACTTGGAGCACCCGCTTGAAATCCTGTTCCTCTGGCAGGGAGGCATGTCCTTCCACGGCGGCTTCATCGGCGTATTAGTCGCCATGTTGATCTTTGCCAGACAACGCCAGCTCACTTTTTTTGGCATCATGGATTTTGTAGCACCACTAGTCCCGGTCGGCCTGGGAGCAGGCCGCATGGGCAACTTCATCAACGGTGAATTATGGGGCCGCCCCAGCGAGCTGCCTTGGGCCATGGTGTTCCCGCAGATAGACAATATCGCGCGTCACCCTTCCCAGCTCTACGAATTCCTGCTCGAAGGCATCGTATTGTTCATATTACTCTGGTGGTATTCCAGCAAACCACGTGCAAGGGGTACAGTTTCTGCACTGTTCCTGATCGGCTATGGCAGTTTCCGTTTCCTTGTCGAGTTTACACGCCAGCCTGACGACTTCCTGGGCCTGCTCTCGCTAGGTCTGAGCATGGGCCAATGGCTGAGTTTACCTATGATGATTGCCGGAATCTGGCTGTTTATCAGTAGCCAGCGCAAACATTCCCCCAGCCGCGCGTAAATCAGCCTGATACCTCACCATTAAAATCACGGTACATCCCCATTAAATTTGGGTGTACACGATGGTTAACTTCCAAACTGTACTCTAAAAATACCTTCACTTCTGTATCTGGTTTACCCCCGCCCCAGCCCTTACCATTTGCTTTAATCGCTATTTGTCTTTTACCGGCTGCTCGTCTACTCACACAGCGCCGATTACTCAGGATTCACAAGCACAATGTCGGAACAACAAGGCTCGATCAAACCCTATCACCATCCCGCTGCAGGCTGGGGCGCCATCAAGCAGGTGGCAGCCCAACTTGCGCTGCAGAAGATTCCGGTCAAGGGCATCCTCACCCTGCTATCGCAGAATCAGCCAGATGGTTTTGACTGCCCAGGCTGTGCCTGGCCAGACAAGGAACACACATCGACATTTGAGTTTTGCGAGAACGGTGTCAAGGCGGTTGCAGCAGAAGCGACGGCCAAGCGCGTACCTCCCTCCTTCTTTGCCAAGCACACCGTCACTGAACTCATGGAGTGGAGCGATTTTGCGCTGGAAGGTGAAGGCCGCCTGACCCACCCCATGCGTTACAACCCTGTGACCGATAAATATGAAGAAGTGACCTGGGATCAGGCATTTGATTTGGTCGCCAAGCATCTGAATGCTCTGGATCATCCAGACCAGGCTGCGTTCTATACCTCAGGCCGCGCCAGCAACGAGGCAGCGTTTCTTTACCAGTTGTTTGGTCGCGAATTCGGCACCAACAATTTCCCGGATTGCTCCAACCTTTGTCATGAATCCACCAGCATGGCATTGCCACCGACTGTCGGCATAGGCAAAGGCTCGGTCACCCTGCATGATTTCGAACACGCCGATACACTGCTGATCTTTGGTCAGAATCCCGCCACCAACCACCCCCGCATGCTGGGTGAACTGCGTGAAGCCGCCAAGCGCGGCGCACGCATTGTGGCAATCAACCCACTGAAGGAACGCGGCCTGGAACGCTTTGCCGATCCACAAAGCCCGTTCGACATGTTGTCATTCAAGGGCTCCAAGATCAGCGATATGTTCATCCAGCCCAAGCTGGGTGGTGATTTGGCCCTAATCAAGGGCATGATCAAGTTTGTGATTCAATGGGATGATGAAGCGATCAAGAATGGCACTGCTCGTGTGGTCGATCTAGAGTTTATCCAGCAACACACCAATGGTTTTGAACAGATTGCCGAAGATGCACGCCAGGAAAGCTGGGATGCCATCACTGAAGAATCCGGTGTTTCACTGGAACAGATTGAGCAAATCTCGCGCATTTATGTCGCTGGCAACCGCGTCATATCCACCTGGGGCATGGGCATCACCCAGCACAAGCATGGGGTTGCCACCATCAAGACCCTGGTTAACCTGATGCTGTTACGCGGCAATATAGGCAAGGAAGGCGCAGGCCTCTGCCCGGTACGTGGTCACAGCAATGTGCAAGGTAATCGTACCGTAGGCATTTATGAAAAAATGCCCGAGAAGTTCCTCTCCAGCCTGGAGCAGGTATTCGACATCAAAGTACCAAAAGCCCATGGCTATGATGCAGTCGCCGCCATTCAGGCCATGATAGACGGCAAGGTAAAGGTGTTTTTTGGCCTGGGAGGCAACTTCTCCATTGCCACGCCCGACACTGACCGTACCTGGGATGGCCTACGCAGCTGCACGCTCACTGCCCATGTCACCACCAAGCTCAACCGCAGCCACCTAGTACACGGCACTGAAGCACTGATCCTGCCTTGCTTGGGACGTACCGAGATCGACACCCAGGAAACCGGCCCCCAAGGCGTGACCGTGGAAGATTCCATGAGCATGGTGCATATCTCGTATGGCATGAACAAGCCTGCTTCCATGCACCTGCTGTCAGAGCCTGCCATCGTCGCCCGCCTGGCACATGCCACACTCAAGCACAGCAAGACACCTTGGCTGGAATACATCAAGGATTACAGCAAGATCCGTGAGGTGATTGAGCAGACCATGCCGGAAGCATTCAAGGATTACAACGAACGCATCAAGCATCCAGGCGGCTTCCGCATGCCGGTGCCGTCCAGCCATCGCATCTGGATCACACCTTCTGGCAAAGCTGAATTCACTGTGCAGGCGATTCCACGCAATTCCCCTATCCACCAGGCACGCGAGAAGTTTGGCGACAAGCTGTTTGTACTCATGACTACACGCTCACACGATCAGTACAACACCACGATCTATGGCATGGATGACCGTTATCGCGGTGTGTTCGGCCAGCGTCGCGTAGTGTTCATGAACCCGGAAGATATCAAGCGTATGGGACTCAAGGCAGGTGACTGGGTCAACCTGGTCAGCGTCTGGCAGGATGACATTACCCGTCGGGCCGATAACTTCCTGATAGTGTCTTATGACATTCCCCAGGGCTGCCTCAGTGCTTACTACCCTGAAACCAATAACCTGGTACCGCTGGAAAGTGTGGCTGATGACTCCCATACACCAACATCGAAATCGATCCCGGTGATTATCGAGAAAGCGGCAGAAAAGCAGGTGTCCCGTGCTGCTTGAGGATAGCCATTATCAGGAAGCCACTGACTTCCAGCCTGAAACCAGCGGGCTGGACAGCAGTGCGGTGCTCATGCTCGGCATATTGGAGTTACTGCATGCCGAACATGATCGTGGACGCGCTGTGATGCCACTGGCCGCCATCTGCAAACGCCTTGGCTTACGCATGAGCACCTTGCAACGCTTGATGACAGCCCTCACCGAGCAGGAGCTGATCACCATCAGCACCGAGAAAGAACGCCTGGTAGCAGCATTGACGCCTGGCGGAGAAGAAATTTCCAGCGCATTGCAAGCGCAGTAAGTAAAGGGCAGCCTCCCGCGCCGCATGGTGGCTGGAGTACAATGGCATTCATTCTTCATTAATGATTGCGATTGTCCGGCCACCATGAAGCTTTACGTCTCATTTGCTGCACGCATCCGTGCGATGATAGATGAAGGCGTATTGCGTCCTGGCGATAAAATCTTTTCCGTACGCCAGGCCAGCCAGAAATACTCGCTCAGCATCAGTACGGTCTTACGCGCTTACCTGCTGCTTGAGCAGGAAGGCGTCATCAGCAGTCATCCGCAATCCGGCTACTATGTGACACCGCGCAAACGCCTGCAGAAGCGCGGATCCCCCCTAGGCAAGGACGTCAACTTATCCGAGGTCGATGCCAGCAACCTGGTACTCACCACGCTGAAATCAATCCGTGAATTCGGTACTGTACCCTTGGGTTCGCCCTTTCCTGATCCTCAGCTGTTCCCGCTCAAGAAAATCCACCAATACGAAAAAGCCCTGACCGACGACGAAGGCGAATGGGGCATTTTAAGCGACCTGCCCCCAGGCAATGAAATGCTGCGCCAGCAGATTGCCAGGCGCTACCTGGAAAATGGCATGGATATCTCACCCGATGATATCGTGATCACCCACGGTGCCACCGAGGCCATCACCCTCTGCCTGCAGGCAGTCGCAAAAGCCGGTGACATCATTGCCCTGGAAGCTCCCGGCTATTATGCGCTGGCGCACACAGTGGAACGCATGGGGATGAAGGTCGCTGAACTACGTACAGATCCACATTCAGGTATTGATCTGGATGCATTGCGTGCCACCATCAACAATGTGCGCATTGCCGCGGTCATTCTCACCACCAACTTTCAGAATCCACTCGGATTTGTCATGCCGGATGAGAAAAAGCAGGCATTGGTGGAGTTGCTGGCAGAAGAACAGATTCCACTGATTGAGGATGACGTCTATCACGAGCTGTATTTCTGCGAACAGGCACCCAAGCCAGCCAAGGCTTTTGATCAATCCGGCCTGGTACTGCATTGCTCTTCTTTTTCCAAATCACTGGCACCAGGTTACCGCGTTGGCTGGACCGTGGCTGGGCGTTATCGCCAAGAAGTGGAAAGATTGATGTTCCTCAACAGCCTGTCTTTGCCTTCAGCCCCACAGATTGCAATTGCCAAATTCATGCAGCGTGACAGCTACGAGCAGCACCTCAAGCAGTTACGCCATACCTTACGCTCGCAATACGTACTGATTCGCACCGTGATAGAAGAAAGCTTTCCGCCAGGTACCCTGCTTTCCGTTCCCAGGGGTGGCTATGTCATCTGGATACAATTACCCAAGGGCATAGACGCATTAAAGCTCTATCGGCGAGCCATTGACAACGGCATCACCGTGGCACCTGGCACCATCTTCTCGCGTAAAAAAGACCTTACCAACTATATCCGTCTTAACTTCAGCCATTTGTGGACTGTTGCCATTGAGCAGGCAGTCAGGGATGTGGGCGCGATGGTAGTGACCTTATGGGATGAGTCGCGCGAAGAACCAGCATGAAAGACGGCATCTGCCCATCAGAGAATACCCTGCAGGCTTAATAGATCCCTTTAACCCGCTAATCTATCAGCAGCAACGCTTGACGCCATCCCACTGCTCTTCCTGCCAGGCACGAAAAAATGCCTCGCGCGACAATGGAGCTGCGGTATGCCCATGACGCGCATACAACCTTAAATAACGTTCGTAGGCATCATCGCCTGACAATCGGCGTAGCAGCTGCCAGGCTTGTTGCAGGCGCGTTCTGATCCCGGCCATCAGTGGCGCACCCAGGCCTGGTCCAATTGCGTCATGGTGTGAGGCGTTTCGCTCAATGGGCGCACAGGTTTGCCTGCCAGATAACGATAACTCACGCGTAGCATGTCAAGTATCACGATCCACAGCACGGCCACAAAGAACAAGGTCAACGCAGCGTCCAGTTGCTGATTCAGGATGAGCTGCGGGGCAACGGCTACCTTCTCCGGTGGCAGGACACCAGCAGCGAGTTTGTCTGCCATATCATTGGCCGCGGCCAAAAAACCTACACGTATATCTGGACTGGTAATCTTTTCCCAGGCCGCAGCGCTGGTGATCAACACCAGCCAGGCCAGTGGCAGGCCGGTCACCCATGCATACTTGAGACGACCAGACTTGATGAGGATGCCAGTGCCCACCGATAACGCAATCGCCGCCAGCATCTGGTTAGAAATACCGAATAGCGGCCACAGAATATTGACGCCCCCGTTCGGGTCTATCACGCCGATATAAAGAAAGTACCCCCAGCCTGACACCACAATCGCACTGGTCAGCAACACGGATGGATACCAGGAAGTCTGCCCCATTTTTGGCCAGATATTCCCCAGCATATCCTGCAACATAAAACGACCCACGCGGGTGCCTGCATCCAAAGTGGTCAGGATAAAGATGGCCTCGAACATGATGGCAAAGTGGTACCACAGCGCCAACATGCTCTGACCAAACGCGCTGCCAAAAATACTGGCCATCCCCACTGCCAGTGACGGCGCTCCACCTGTCCGGGCAAACAGGGTGGATTCGCCCATATCCCTTGCCAGGCTTTCCATCTGCTCCACGGTCACCGGGAAACCCCAGGCTGAAATAGTGGCCACAGCATCTGCGGCCTCCTTACCGACCACCCCAGCCGAGCTGTTAATGGCAAAGAACACGCCAGGATCCAGCACGGTTGCGGCGATCATCGCCATAATCGCCACAAATGATTCCAGCAACATGGCGCCATAACCAATCATGCGAATATCGCCTTCATTGGCCAGCAATTTGGGGGAGGTGCCGGAAGCAATCAGTGCATGGAATCCAGAAATAGCTCCACAGGCAATCGTAATAAATACAAAGGGAAATAGCGTGCCACCAAATATCGGGCCAGAGCCATCAATAAACTGCGTCAGCGCAGGCATTTTGACTTCAGGCTGGAGCAAAATAATGGCAATCGCCAGCAGGGAAATCGTCCCCACTTTCATGAAGGTAGAAAGATAATCGCGCGGTGCGAGCAATAGCCAGACTGGCATGATGGCCGCAGCAAACCCATAGGCCATCACCCACCAGGCCAGCGTCAGGCCTTCCTGGTCAAATATCACACGCAGGCTGGCATGATGGTCTATCCAGCCACCAGCAAATACCGAAAACAATAACAGTGCCACGCCCAGCACCGAGGCTTCCAACACACGACCAGGCCGGAAATGACGCATATAGAGGCCGACAATCATGGCAATCGGGATGGTCGCCGCCACCGTGGAGGTGGCCCATGGGCTGTGCTTCATGGCGTTGACCACCACCAGGCCCAATACGGCAATTAAAATCACCATGATAATGAAGGTACCGATCAGTGCCGCTGCACCTCCAATAGGCCCCAGCTCGTCACGTGCCATTTGGCCCAGGCTGCGTCCGTTGCGACGGGTTGAGAGGAACAGGGTCACCATATCCTGCACGGCACCTCCAAGTACTGCACCGACCAATATCCACAAGGTGCCAGGCAGATAGCCGAACTGCGCAGCCAGCGTAGGCCCCACCAACGGACCCGGGCCTGCGATCGCAGCAAAATGATGGCCGAATACAACCCACTTATTGGTGGGGACATAATCACGGCCATTATCCAGACGTTCAGCCGGAGTCGCCCTGCTGGGGTCTACGACCAGCACTTTCGCCGCAATCCAGGCTGCATAGAAACGATAGGCAATGGCAAAGACACAGACTGCGGCAGCAATGAACCACAAGGCATTGATGCTTTCACCACGATGCAGCGCAATACCACCAACGGCACCAGCACCAATCACCGCAATCGACAGCCAGACTAGAGAACTCAAGGTTTTATTCATTTGGGTTTATGATGGCAAATCAAGAATGTTCGCAAGTATAAAACTAAAGTGAATGGTATGCTTTAATTGCCCCACTTCGGCAGCGGAACAATTATTGCTAGTTACTCCGGTGCAATATCTGTATTTGCATTCAGACCAAATCAATAATAGTGAGAGATAAGCATGAAATTAACCTGTTTAAGTTTGTTGGCTTGCCTGGCCATCGCATCCCCCGTCTGGGCTGAGCCAGCAGAAGGCAAAAGCATAGAAACCACCACCGCCAATGGTGACAAAATCCTGCTGCACCCGAATGGCAAGTGGGAATATATTGATACTGCCAAAAAAGCCGAGGCAGATAAGGTCGCCAAGCAATATCCTGAAAATCAGGGCTGCCCCAATGGTACCCAAGGTGGTGTGCTTGGGATCGGTCGCTGCATTCCGCCTGGCGACAAGGACTTCAACCGCGGCTCTATCAGCGGCAAAGGCCGTTAATTAATCCTGTTTGCCATTAAACTTTGTTTTGATCCACTTGCCCAAGCTGGATCAAAACAAAGTCCAGAAACCTGAGGTTGCCCTGCAAACCCCCGCTCCACCCAAACGCTTGTTACTGCTGAGTGAACTATGGCCATTGCTGCGCCCTTATCGCTGGCAAATTCTCCTGGCTTTCATACTGCTCAGCCTGGCATCCGCCACCTTGTTGTTAGTTCCGCTGGCATTTCGTGACCTCATAGACTTTGGCTTTGGCCAGCCATCTGCAGAAAAAACCGGCGCACTGACTGGCAGCACCAATCTAAACAGCCACTTTCTGATCCTGTTTGGCCTGGCAGGGTTCTGGGCATTGATGGTCGCCAGCCGCTACTACACCGTTTCCTGGGTAGGTGAACGTGTTACTGCCGATTTACGCAGCGCCGTGTATCAGCGAGTACTTACTCAATCCCCGCAGTTCTTTGAAACCCTGCAGACAGGCGAGGTACTTTCACGCCTGACTGGCGATACCACCTTGATCCAGACGGTAGTCGGTAGCTCGGCCTCCATGGGCTTGCGCAGCCTGTTCCAGTTTACAGGCGGCATGGTGATGCTGGCCGTCACCAGCTTTTACCTGTTCTCGCTCAACCTTGGATTAATGCTGTTATTGATATTGCCCATCATGCTGATAGGCCGGTCGGTCAAGCGGCTGTCACGTGAGTCGCAGGACCGGATTGCCGACAGCTCGGCCATGGCAGGAGAAATCCTCAACGCCATGCCCACAGTGCAGTCCTATACCCAGGAACATCGCGAGATTGCCCGCTTCCGCCAGAGCATTGATGTCAGCTTCAACACCGCAATTCGCCGCGTGCGGGTGCGTGCCGCCATGACTGCAGTGATCATTGCCGCCATTTCCGGGGCCATCATCTTTGTATTGTGGATAGGCGCGCGTCAGGTAGGTAGTGGTGAAATGTCCGGTGGACAACTGGCTTCGTTCATTCTGTATGCGGTCATGGTGGCAGGCAGCGTCAGCACCATGGCAGAGGTCTGGGGTGACATCATGCGTGCTGCGGGGGCCACTGAACGATTGCTGGAGCTCTTGCATACAGAATCTGCCATTAACGAACCCGCGCATCCGCTGACTCCTGCTGCGGAAGAACCTGCGACTATCGCTTTTGAAGAAGTAAGCTTTTACTACCCATCCAGACCAAGCCAGCCCTCGCTTGATCATATCTCCCTGTTGATTTCAGCAGGAGAAACTGTGGCACTGGTCGGCCCCTCAGGCGCAGGTAAAACCACCCTGTTCCAGCTATTGCTGCGTTTTTACGACATCAGCCTCGGCCATATCCGCATTAACGGCCAGGACATCCGCGAACTGAGCCTGCAACAGTTGCGCAGCATGATAGCCATCGTGCCGCAGGACCCTGTAATATTCTCTGCGAATGCAATAGAGAACATACGCTACGGCAGACCCTATGCCACTGATGCAGAAGTCAAGATGGCAGCCAAGGCAGCACTGGCAGATGAGTTTATCGAGAAGCTACCGCAAGGCTATGACACCTTTCTGGGAGAACGTGGCACCCGGCTGTCAGGCGGCCAGCGCCAACGTATTGCCATCGCGCGCGCCATCCTCAAAAATGCGCCCATTCTCTTGCTGGATGAAGCCACCAGCGCGCTGGATGCAGAATCTGAAATCCTGGTGCAACAAGGCCTGAACAGCGCCATGCATGGCCGCACTACCCTGGTAATTGCGCATCGCCTTGCCACCATCCAGAATGCAAACCGCGTAGTCGTGCTTGAGAATGGCCGTATCATCGAAACCGGCCCACCAAGCGAATTACGGCAGCAATCCGGACTGTATAGCCGCCTGGCCAAACTGCAGATGGATATCCAGCCGTAACGCTGCTCCCAAATCAAGCACTCCTTGAAAGCATGCACTACAAGCGTGCAATTCTTTCTCATCGTATGTCAGCGATCCTTCAACCACGCTGACAGCCAGGAAAGCATGAAGATAGACAACGCAAAGATAGGGCATAGTTGTGTATCATCTCTTACTAGGCTTGCTGCATAGCCGGGGTGTCCCCACCCCTGCCCATACAGGACTCGCCAACCATCGCCTAACCCGTTGTAGCGCATATTAATTGCGCATGATTTTTGCTAGCCAATAGACATCATGAGAGAAATTTCCCCCGACCAAACCATCATCCTGGCCAAGATCAGGCATATTGATGAACTGGAACGTTTATCCATCAGCACTGAGTTTGTGGAGAATATCGGCCTGATCATTCACCAGCTTCAAGCAGAACGAGGAGCAAGCTGCTTGTACCTGGCCTCTGCAGGCAAGCGCTTCGGCAAGGAGCGTGGTGACATCATTGCAGAAAACCAGAGCCTGGAACTGAAATTCCGCGAGGCGCTACAACGCCATCTGGGCAATAACCCGCTGATTGATGCCAAGCAACTCACACTGCTTTCATGGACATTGCTTGGTTTTGACCAGTTAACAGCGTTACGTCACCAGGTAACCTTGCACCAGATTTCATTTGCGGATTGCATCCAGTCATTCAGCCGCTTTATCGGCAGCCTGATTTCGCTGATCTTTGACATTACAGACAATGCCGTCAACAGCAAGATTTCCACCTACCTGCTGGCACTTTACAATCTGGTACAAGCGAAGGAGTTTGCCGGTCAGGAACGTGCAGTGGGCTCCTACCTATTCGGCTCAGGAACTGTGCAGCAGGAGCACCAACACAAGCTGCTAGAGCTGATCGCCCTGCAAGACAGGCATTTTGAGCTGTTCTGCCAGTTCGGCAGCGATGCCTGGCGTGAGGCATGGGCCACATCCATGAATAGCAGCCTCTCTCTTGAGCATCAACAATACCGTCGCAAACTTACTCAAGCCAAAGATGGCCAAAGTATGCAGGCCAAGGATGGCGATCAATGGTTCGAGCTGTGCAGCCAGCGCCTCACCGAAATCTGGCATATCCAGTGCGAGCTCATCAAGGACATGCACGACACACTGGAAACACTGGTCAGCCATGCCAGAGCCGACCTGGCAAACACGCGCCACTACCTGGGCAAGATGCGCCATCAAGCCAACCAGACAGCTACACTGGATAGCGCCTTCTTCAACCTGTCGATTCCAGTGGAAAATGCCTATACCTTCCAGGCACACGACAATCTGCACCCTTACCCCATGGAGTCCATCATCTCGCTACTGCAGCAGCAATCGCAGCAGATTGCCGAGATTGAAAACGAACTGTCGGAAACCAAGAAAGCCCTGGCGGAAAGAAAACAGATTGAGCGAGCCAAGGGTCTACTCATGAGCACAATGAATATCAGTGAGGTTGACGCCTATAAAATCATGCGCCGCACTGCGATGGAGCAAAACCGCAAAATCATCGATGTGGCAGACAATATCCTGAGCAGACAACCACCCCTCTCCTGACAGCCATTTAACATGGTGCATACCGCACTTGGCTGGTGCAATCTCCAGCTTGCACCGAATGCACAACCCAGTTCACCATCAAAAAAATTCCCTTTCAAAACATAGCACTTACAAAACAATCCAACCCTGGCACAGCATTTGCTACTACTTGATTAAGCAGTAGCAACCAATGGCGGTTGTTGTTGTGGATGGCAACATCCACCGTGATATCCAAGTAGCACAATGTATTCAATACCAGGTTCGCGCAGGACCTGAAGACATAGGACAAAGGCGTCCTGATTACAGACAAAAATAGTCTGCAATCAGGGCGCTTTTTTTGTTTTTAAGCGTTCACTTTTAATTGATTCAAGGGAGCCACGATGAGTAATTCCAAAAAAACACCATCATTGCCAGAGTCCACAGTAGCTCACGACAGCATGGACCAGAGCAGGCGTCATTTCTTCCACCAAGCTGTGGCAGGCACACTGGGAGCTGCAGCGATGATGAATATGGTTCCTTCCGCCATCCACAATCAGGCATGGGCAGCTGGTTCGGATACCCCAGAACTTACCGAAGTCAAGATTGGCTTCATTCCACTGACGGACTGTGCGCCAGTGGTGGTAGCCGCCCAGATGGGCTTCGACAAGAAATACGGTATCAAGATTACACCATCCAAAGAGGCTTCCTGGGCTGCGATTAGAGACAAGGTGGTCAATGGTGAATTACATGCAGCCCATATGCTGTATGGCATGGTGTATGGCGTGCAGATGGGCATTGGTGGGCAACAAAAAGACATGTCCGTCTTGTTAACCCTGAACCACAATGGACAGGGCATCACGCTAGCCAACCAGCTCAAGGATAAGGGCGCGACCAGTGGCCCTACCCTGAAACGCTTGCTGGACAATGAAAACCGCGACTTCACCTTTGCGCAGACCTTCCCTACCGGCACCCATGCCATGTGGCTCAACTACTGGTTGGCAACGTATGGCATCAACCCACTCAAGGACGTGAAAACCATCGTCGTGCCACCACCACAAATGGTCGCCAATATGCGTATCGGCAATATGGATGGCTATTGTGTAGGTGAACCATGGAATGCGCGTGCCATTTACGACAAGATCGGCTTTACCGCAGCCACTACGCAAGATATCTGGACCGATCATCCCGAAAAAGTATTGGGCACGACTGCAGACTTTATCGCCAAGAACCCCAATACCGCCCTCGCCCTGACCAAGGCGATCCTGGAAGCCTGTCGCTATATCGATGCCACCGCCAACCGTCCGGCTGTCGCCAAGCTGATTGCTGGCAAGGCCTATGTCAATGCGCCGGAAGAAGTCATTGAAGGCCGCTTCCTCGGCCATTACGACAACGGTATCGGCAAGAAGTGGGAAGACCCGAACTACATGAAGTTCTTCAATGATGGCAAGGTGACCTTCCCTTACCTGTCAGATGGCATGTGGTTCCTGACCCAGCACAAACGTTGGGGCCTGTTGAAAACCGATCCTGACTACCTGGCCATTGCCAAGAAGGTCAACCGTATCGACATTTACACCGAAGCAGCCAAGGCGCTGGGGGTTTCCGTCCCGACAGATCCCATGCGCTCGAGCAAGCTGATTGACGGCGTGGTGTGGGATGGCAAGGATCCGAAAGCCTATGCCAACGGCTTCAAGATCAAGGCCTAAAGCCACCTCTATCAACCATTGATGCAAGGCGATCCATTATGAGCTCAGTCAGTATCACCAAGGAAGACATCAAGACCATCATGAAAAGTGAGCAAACCATCGTCACAGCGGTCGCAGCGCCCAAACCCGTTGCGGCGCCCCGCCCCAGCGCACTGGCGTTAAAGTCGCGCGCCTTTTTCCAGTGGCTGCTGCCACCGTTATTTGGCTTGCTCCTGCTGGGAGCGATCTGGACGTTGATCGCGCATCAGTCACCCAATCTGCCGGGGCCGATGCCGACCTGGCATTCAGCGGTGGAGTTGTTCAAGGATCCTTTCTACCGCAATAGCCTCAATGATCAAGGCATAGGCTGGAACATCGTTGCCTCGCTTGAGCGGGTGGCGCTGGGGTTTGGTCTGGCAGCACTGGTTGGCATCCCCATGGGCTTTATCATCGGCCGCTTCCAGTTCATGTCACGCATGGCGGCACCGATCATCGGCCTGCTGCGCCCAGTCTCACCGCTGGCTTGGCTACCGATAGGCCTGCTCGTATTCAAGGCGGCCAATCCAGCGGCGATCTGGGTGATCTTTATCTCCGCCATCTGGCCCATGATCATCAATACCGCAGTGGGTGTCAGCAAAGTGCCTCAGGATTATATGAACGTGGCCAAGGTGCTCAACCTGTCGGAGTGGAAGATAGTCACCAAAATCCTGTTTCCCTTCGTACTGCCCTACATGATGACGGGCGTACGCCTTTCCATCGGCGTAGCCTGGCTGGTGATCGTGGCGGCAGAAATGCTGACTGGCGGTGTCGGTATCGGTTTCTGGGTGTGGGATGAGTGGAACAACCTGAATGTAGAACACATCATCATCGCCATCTTCGTGGTCGGGATTGTCGGTCTGCTGCTGGAACTGGCACTGACTTCACTGGCCAAGCGCTTCAGCTACGAATAAGGAAAACGGATCATGGAAAAGATTGCGCAAGAAAAATACGTACAGCTAGAAAACGTCAACATGACCTTCTATACCAAGAAAGGTACATTTGAAGCGCTGAAAAACATCAACTTCAGCATCCGTGAAGGCGAATTCATCTCCATCATCGGCCACTCGGGTTGTGGCAAATCAACCGTGCTGAACCTGATTGCCGGGCTGCTACACCCTACAGAAGGCAACCTGTTCTGCGCCGGGCGCGAAATTTCTGGCCCAGGCCCAGAACGGGCCGTGGTGTTCCAGAATCATTCATTACTGCCCTGGCTAACCTGTTCAGAGAACGTCTACCTGGCAGTGGAACGGGTATTTGGCGCCGATGAAGGTAAGGCAAACCTACAGCAGCGCACCAAGGCTGCCATCGATCTGGTGGGCCTGGCCCATGCTGCAGACAAGCGACCCAATGAAATTTCCGGTGGCATGAAGCAACGTGTCGGCATTGCCCGCGCATTAGCGATGGAACCCAAGGTGCTGCTGCTGGATGAGCCATTCGGCGCACTGGATGCATTGACCCGTGCGCACTTGCAGGACGAGCTGATGGGCATCATGGCCAAATCCGGCTGTACTGCTGTCATGGTCACGCACGATGTAGATGAAGCCGTGCTGCTCTCGGACCGTATTGTCATGATGACCAACGGCCCGGCCGCCACCATCGGTGACATCCTGGATGTTGATCTGGCACGACCGCGCAAACGCTTGGAACTGGCAGAAGATCGTCACTACAACCATTTGCGTAGTGAAGTGCTGAAGTTTCTTTATGAAAGGCATGCCCGCAAGGCCGCCTAGATCCAGGCGCAGCGGCACTACTTCACTCGCCAATGCGCTGACAAAAAGAAAAGGCCCGTCGGTCAGGACGGGCCACTACTACCGTTACCCTTCATCTGAGAAAAAGGAGCAACACATGCAAAGTAATTCGAGATTTACCCTGCGTCAAGTCTGTTCTAGCAGTCTGCTGGGACTAGCCATCGCTGCCATGCCCCTAGCTCATGCAGAAGAAGTATTGCCTGAATATACCTTTATGGACGCCATCAAAACTGGCAAAAACCTCACCAGCTTCCGCCTGCGTTATGAAAACGTGGAGCAGGATGGCAATGCACCGACGGGCAGCCCCCTCAAGGATGCCAATGGCCTCACGCTACGCAGCTTGGTCGGCTGGCAAACTGCGCCTTATCAGAACTTCAGTTTTGCTGGACAGATCATTGATGTCAGCAAATTTCAGGATAACTTCAACGACAGCACCAATGGCAGCTTGATCAACAGCGTTTCCAACCAGCCGGACAAACTGGATTATGCCAAGATCGTCGACCCTGACTACA
This sequence comes from Methylobacillus gramineus, assembly GCF_020532675.1. GTDB lineage: Bacteria > Pseudomonadota > Gammaproteobacteria > Burkholderiales > Methylophilaceae > Methylobacillus > Methylobacillus gramineus. Next base: position 1,958,639 of record NZ_JAJAVE010000001.1, read on the forward strand.
CCGGCATCAACCAGTTATTCGTTGACTGGACAGGGATCAAGAACAACCGCCTGCGTGTTGGCCGTCAGCAGATCAACCTGGACAACGTCCGCTTTATTGGTGACATCGCTTTCCGTCAGGTCATGCAGGTCTTCGACGGCGCCACCCTGCTCAACAAGTCATTGCCAGATACCGAGATTTACCTGGGCCATCTTGAACGGGTCAAGCAAATCACCACAAAACTGCGTGACGATGGTGCCCTGGAAATCGTCAACCTGAAATACCGCATTTCCCCAACGGAATCGCTGGTGGGATATGGCTATTTCTCCAGCTTTGACGATCTTGGGTTTGGCCGGGCATGGTTTGGTAACGCCGCGGCCGCTGGCGGCATCGCAGCCGGCAAGAATGGCAACATCAACCAGAATGCAGATCAGGGCAACAAGATCATTGGCCTACGCCTGGATGGTGTTCATCCCTTCACGCCAGACTGGAAAGGGCTCTATACCGCCGAATATGCAAAACAGACTGATTACAAAGGTGGTGACTCACGTATTGATGCCCACTACTACAAGGTAGGTGGCGGCGCAGCTTATGGCAACTTTGCACTACGGGCAGACCAGGAATTGCTCTCCAGCAACAATGGTCAATACGCTTTCCAGACACCGTTTGGCACTAACCACCTGTTCCAGGGCTGGGTAGACAAGTTCCTCACCACACCTGTTGAAGGCATCAAGGACACCTTTGTCACTGCGACCTATAAATGGGGTGACTTCCTGTTTTTTGCCGACTACCACGTGCTCAAGTCTGATGAGAGTTTCAATGCAGTAGGTGGGGGGTTTGGCGACAAGTATGGCAAGGAGTGGAATGCAGCCGTCACTTACAACGTCAATCCTCACCTGATGACCAAGGTCGAGTACGGCAAGTTTACTGAAAGCGATCAATACACCCTGCTACCTGGAAACAACGCGGCTGGACGTGTCCGTGACACGGAAAAACTCTGGCTCACCTTGATGTATACCTTCTGATAAGCAGTATCAATGCATAGCGCCAGGGGCTGGGATCAATCCAAGGCCCCTGGACAGTGAACAGCCCTACTGAGATAGACACATGACATCAGCACTACGCACATTCAACACAAGCCCTGACACCGACAAGATGATTGGTGCAGATACCTTGAGCACGCTGATCAACCTTGCCGGCAGGCAACGCATGCTGTCACAACGCATCATCCTCAATACCATTCTTTATACGCTGGGACACGAAGAAGCCCAGGGCGTCGCCCAGGAAGCACTGAACCTATTCGAAAATACCCATATCAGCCTGGTGGAAGGCAACCGGGAATTACCCGGCATTTTTTCCAAAGAGCTGGAAGCAATTTATTTCGGTGAGTTGCAGGCAGAGTCACAAATCCGCGGTTTCATCCAGCATGCCAGGCTGGCACTGTCATCCCTTGGCAGTCCAGGTTCCACCGCCCAGATTGATATGCTGGGGCAGTGTGCCACCCCACTGGTCAATCTGCTGAACAGCATCACACAGGTCTATGAAGCTGAAGCCAAGCAATACACCCAGCGCCATCAGAAACAGCAGCGCGAGCTGATGGATAACATCCAGCAAATTACCAAACAGGCCAAGATTATTTCCATCAACGCCAAGATCATTGCCGCGAGAGCGGGCGATGCCGGCAAGGAATTTTCCGTGGTCGCCAGCGTGCTGACCAACATTACCAGCGAGCTGGATGAATTGATTGTCATTGCCATGAAGAATTCTCTGGTCTAGCACCGTGCACCATGAAGAATTCTCTGGTCTAGCACCGTGCACCATGAGGAAACAGACGCAACTAGCATGCACCAATACCGACCATGACAGCATGAGGTTTTGGTGCCAATGCATGAATCAGAGGCATAAAAAGTAGAGAGTTATCGGGGATTAATCGTTACCAGATTGATATAAAAGGACTTTAGACCAATGGAACACAATTTGCTTATTCAGGATCATATTGATAGCGTTGGCACCATAACATGGCAGGAATAGTATATTTAATCGGCGCAGGCCCAGGCGACCCTGACCTAATCACCCTCAAGGCAGTCAAGGCCATGCAGGCCGCAGACGTGATATTGCTGGATGACCTGGTCAACCGCGATATCTTGCAACATGCACCTCAAGCACGCGTGATTGAGGTAGGCAAGCGCGGGGGTTGCAAATCCCCCCCCCAACACTTCATCAACCGCATGATGATTGCCCTGGCCGAACAAGGACAAACCGTTATCCGACTCAAGGGAGGAGATCCTTTCCTGTTTGGCCGTGGTGGTGAGGAAATGCTGGAACTGCGCAGTGCAGGCATCGCGGTGGAAGTGATTCCCGGCATCACCAGCGGTATCGCCGTCCCCGCTACGCTGGGCATCCCGGTCACCCATCGGGCATACACGCATGGCGTGAGCTTTGTCACCGGTCATTTACAGGATGGTGAAAGTGGACAGAACTGGAAAGCCCTGGCTGAAAGCGGCACCACCCTGGTGATCTACATGGGCATGAAACATCTAGCCACCATCACGCGAGAACTGCTGGAAACCGGCATGTCGCCTGACACCCCGGCCGCAGCCATCCAGAACGGCTCCCTTCCTCAGCAGCAACACGTCACCAGTACATTGGCACTGCTGACAACTGCAGTGCAACAAGCAGGCATGGGCAGTCCCGCCATTATTGTCATCGGCGACGTGGTGCGTCTGGCCCATAGCAAGGACTTGCTGCAGTCAGTATCGATCGCAGCATAAGCAACAAATGGAGCAAATCATGACAACATTAGATAACTTCAGCATCCTGGCCAGATCCCTATGGGCCAGGCATAGTCAGCAACAGCAGAAATTCGAGAGCATCACCATTCAATAATGAGCGCGGGACACTAACCCGCCATTATCAAGACCCATTATCCAAGGACACATCATGCAAAAAAGCTTCTGGCAGGCAGGCCACAAACCCACGCTGTTCTCTGCCTTTCTTTATTTCGATCTCAGCTTCATGGTCTGGGTCTTGCTCGGCCCGCTGGCGGTGCAGATCGCAGGTGACCTGCAACTCACTTCAGCCCAAAAAGGCATGATGGTGGCCACGCCAGTGCTAACTGGCGCCTTACTGCGTCTGGTCATGGGCGTGCTGGTAGACCAGATTCAACCCAAAAAAGCCGGGCTGATCGGCCAGCTGATCGTGCTCGCAGCATTGGCGATTGCCTGGCTCAATGGCATCCACTCCTATCAACAAGCCTTGCTGCTAGGCGTATTCCTTGGTTTTGCCGGCGCTTCATTCGCGGTGGCGTTGCCGTTGGCTTCACGCTGGTATCCCCCTGAGCATCAAGGTACGGCGCTTGGCATTGCCGGTGCAGGTAATTCCGGCACGGCACTGGCCGCCCTGTTTGCACCTGGACTGGCACTGGCCTTTGGCTGGAGCAATGTCTTTGGTCTGGCACTCATCCCACTGAGCATTGCCTTGGTCGTCTATGTGCTGTTTGCCAAGGATGCGCCCAACCCACCAGCAGGCAAGTCATTGAGCCAGTATCTGGCCGTGCTGAAAGACAAGGATGCCTGGTGGTTCATGTTTTTCTACAGCGTGACTTTTGGCGGCTTTGTCGGCATGGCGTCCTCGCTCACCATCTACTTTAATGACCAATATGGACTGGACCCGGTGCATGCAGGCTACTTCACCGCTGCCTGCGTCTTTGCTGGATCTTTTGTACGTCCTATCGGCGGCAATCTGGCAGATCGTATCGGCGGCATCCGCACCCTGAGCTATATGTATATCCTGGCGGCCGTATTCCTCTTCATCCTCAGCTTTGGACTCAAGCAACAGCTGGCTGGCCTTGCGGTGGTGGTATTAGCCATGATGTCACTCGGCATGGGTAATGGCGCCGTGTTCCAATTGGTGCCACAACGTTTCCGCAAGGAAATCGGCGTCATGACTGGCTTGATCGGCATGGCAGGCGGTATAGGTGGTTTTTACCTGGCATCCAGCCTGGGCTATTCCAAACAACTCACGGGTAATTACCAGATCGGCTTGGCCGCATTTGCCAGCCTGGCAGTGATTGCGCTGATTGGGTTGAGCCTGGTAAAGAAACGCTGGCGTACCACTTGGGGCTCTGCCGCAGTCACCAGCGCACGGATCTAAACCAGGACCATGGCGCTCAGCTTTAAAACAGGATCAAGCTCGGTCACCGGGCAACGTGAACGCAATGAGGATTTTGCCGGAATGGTGACGCCCACGGGTGCCACGCTCAATCTTAAAGGCGCTATTTTTGCGGTCGCGGATGGCGTAAGTGGCAACGCGGGGGGACGCGAGGCGGCAGAAATGACGGTGCGCAGCCTGCTGACCGACTTCTATGCCACGCCTGATACCTGGGAAATCCCGGTCGCCCTGGATAAGGTGATCATTGCCGCCAATCGTTGGCTATTGGCGCAAGCCTTGCAGCACCGTGAAATGGCGGGCATGGCGACGACGTTATCCTTGCTGGTGCTGCGCGGACAACGTTATTACTCAGGCCATGTGGGCGATAGCCGCTTGTATCGCCTGCGCGCAGGACAGCTAGAGCTGCTGACCACCGACCATGTATGGGACAGGCCGGATATGCGCCATGTGCTCAAGCGTGCGGTCGGCCTGGATCAACAGCTCAGTGTGGACTATGCCGAAGGCAGCACCCAGGCTGGCGATATCTACGCACTGATGACCGATGGTGTCTGGGGCACGCTGGAGCAAAGCCTGATCCATCACACCATGGGTTTATACGACAACCCGCAAAAAATCTGTGACGAACTGACGCGGCTGGCGCTGGCTGCCGGTGGGAGTGACAACGCCACCGTCATCACCGTTCGCGTCATGGAAACCGGCGATGAAACCCTGACCGATTTCCTGGCAGAAGGCCGTCAGCTCACACTGCCACCCAAACTCAAGGTGGGTGACCACCTGGACAATTTTGAGGTGTTGGAGATTCTGCATCAATCCCGCGCCAGCCTGGTTTACAAGGTAAAGCATCGCCAGAGCGCGCAATTGTGGGTACTCAAGACCCTGCAACCCATACTCGAAGAAGACCGCCTGAGCTGCCAGGCACTACTCAATGAAGAGTGGCTGGCCAAGCGCATCATGTCGCAATATTTGCCGCAAGTATTGCCACTGGATGCAGAGCAGCGCAGCAAACTGTATTACGTTATGAGCTGGCATGAAGGCGCTACGCTGCAGCATAGACTGGAGCATGGTCATCACTTCACCACAGCAGGCATCACCCGCATTGGTATTGATATATTGCGAGGCCTGGGTGCCCTGCACAGGCTGCATATCCTGCACCGAGATATCAAACCCGCCAACCTGCATATGGGCAAGGACAACCGCCTGCGCATCCTGGATCTTGGTGTGGCCTCCAGCGGCAACAATCTGCAGGAAGAAGCCATGCCCAACCCTGGCACGCCCAGCTTCATGGCGCCTGAGTTGTTTGAAACCGGCCAGGCATCAACACGCAGTGATATTTACGCGGCGGGCGTGACGCTGTACTACCTGCTGACGCGCAAATATCCCTACGGCGAGATTGAGCCTTTCCAGCATCCACGCTTTGGTGAACCGGCAGCGCCCACGCGTTATCGCCCCGACATTCCTGGCTGGCTGGAAAACATCATCCTGAAAGCGGTAGCACGCAACCCGGCATTACGCTTTGAAACCGCAGAAGAAATGCTGCTGGCTCTTGAATTGGGTGAAACGCGTCCCATCCTGCCCATGCAGCGTACCCCGCTGATTTCCCGCGCTGGCTTGCAGCAGTGGCAATGGCTGGCAGTGTGCTCAATGCTGGTCAATCTGGTATTGATTTACTTATTGTTTATTTCCTGAAAACTTTCCGTCACTTTTAGATGGTGTGTAGCCGAAATCAAGATGCCCCTGCTCGCAAGCCTTAATCAGGCTAATTCTGCTACCTTTCAGCATTTTCAAGCGAATGATAATCAGTACAAATCATTAAAGGCTTTTGCCATGAGCTCCGCACAACATTGGGCACATTGCTCTGCTGGGTAACCTTGGCGTAGCGGCACCCACTTACTGTTGCACCGGTTTTGCGCACACGAACCTTTTTGGTGCATTAAGGCAATACCTGCCGTGCCATGCACCAGTTTGCAACAATGGCAGGATTCCCTGCTTGGGCCTATAAATACCTCGCCAAGGCGCATGAAACATAAATCCATAAAATTGGTACGGATATTGCTTTTTTAAGAATTAAAGCTCGTGCAGTAGCGATGAGTATTTTTAACAAGGGGTTTTCTCGAAGTGGAAATCCTCTTGAGGACAACGGCGTCCATTCCTTGTTTTTTTGCACTGCCCAGGCAGCTGCAGGGCAAGTGATGGGTGCCGTTTTGCATTTTAGCGACGAATAGAACAGAAACGCATCATTTGACGCATTAGCAATGCGTTGAGGCTGCCTTTCAATTTCATGGGAAACACGACGATGAATGAACATATCCGCATACTTGTAGTTGGCAACGGCATGGTTGGTCACTACTTTGTTCAGGAGCTGGTCAAGCGCCATCCTGATCTGAGCGCCGCAAAACTAGAAGTGACGGTGCTGGGTGAAGAACCACGCCCAGCTTATGACCGCGTGCACCTCTCCAGTTTTTTCTCTGGCAGTACGGCTGAAGACCTGTCACTGGTGGAACCAGGCTTCTATGACCGCCCTGGCCTGGAGCTGCGCCTGAACGCCAGAGCCAGCAGCATAGACCGCATCCAGCACACAGTGACTCTCACCGACGGCAGCACTCTGGCTTATGACAAGCTGGTGCTCGCCACTGGCTCCGTGCCTTTCGTCCCCGGTGTGGCCGGGCGTGACCGTGAGAACTGCTTTGTCTACCGCACCATTGAAGATCTGGAAGCAATGACGGCAGCAGGCACCAAGGCCAAGAGCGGCGTGGTGGTTGGTGGCGGCCTGCTTGGCCTGGAATGTGCCAAGGCCCTGTGTGATATGGGTCTGGAAACCCACGTGGTGGAATTTGCTCCACGCCTGATGGCAGTGCAAGTAGACGAAGCAGGTGGACAAGTGCTGCGCAGCAAGATCGAAAGCCTGGGCGTACACGTGCATACCAATCGCAACACAACGGCCATCGTTGACGGCGCTACGGCACGTCATCGCATGGTGTTCTTTGATGAAACCTGGCTGGAGACGGACATGATCGTCTTCTCAGCAGGCATACGTCCACGCGACGAACTGGCACGCGATTCCGGCCTGGCGATTGGCGCACGTGGCGGCATCGCCATTGATGACTTCTCCCGCTCTAGCGACCACGATATTTATGCGATTGGTGAATGTGCGAGCTGGAATGGCGAAATGTTCGGCCTGGTGGCACCCGGCTATGACATGGCCCGCACGGCATGCGCGCACCTGTTTGGCGAAACCGCCTCTACATTCCAGGGCGCTGACATGAGCACCAAGCTGAAGCTGATGGGCGTTGATGTCGCCAGCGTCGGCGATGCCCATGGCAAGACACCAGGCTGCCGCAGCTTCCATTATCTGGACGAACTGCGCCAGATCTACAAGAAGATCGTTGTCAGCGAAGATAACAAGACGTTGCTCGGGGCCGTGCTGATCGGCAATGCGGATGAATTCGGCACCCTGCAACAAATGGCACTCAATGCCATGCCGCTGCCGGATAATCCAGAATTCCTCATCCTGCCTGCCAGTGATGGCAAGGAAAAACCAGGCCTCGGCGTTGATGCCCTGCCCGACAGCGCCGTGCTGTGTTCATGCAACAACGTCAGCAAGGGTGCCATAGGCGAAGCCGTGGCGGCTGGTGCATGCAGCATAGGCGAGATCAAGGCCTGCACCAAGGCAGGCACCGCCTGCGGCGGTTGCGTGCCACTGGTCACGCAAGTGATGAAGGCCGAAATGCGCAAGCATGGTATGGCCGTGAACAACCACCTGTGCGAACACTTCCCGTACTCGCGCCAGGAGCTTTACCACATCGTGCGCGTAGAGCAGATCAGGACATTTGATGAGCTGCTGGCCAAGCACGGCAAAGGTCTGGGTTGCGACATCTGCAAACCAACCGCGGCCAGTGTACTGGCTTCCTGCTGGAACGACTTCATCCTCAAAAAGGATCTGGCTTCCCTGCAAGATTCCAATGACTACTTCCTCGGCAATATCCAGAAGGATGGCAGCTACTCCGTGGTACCACGTATGCCGGGTGGTGAAGTCACCCCCGACGGCCTGATCGCCATCGGCCAGATTGCCAAGAAATACAGTCTGTATACCAAGGTCACCGGTGGTGCACGCGTGGACATGTTTGGTGCACGGGTGGAGCAATTGCCCAATATCTGGGAAGAACTGATTGCAGCGGGCTTTGAATCCGGTCACGCCTATGGCAAGTCATTGCGCACCGTAAAAAGCTGCGTCGGCTCGACCTGGTGCCGCTATGGCGTGGACGACAGTGTGGGCCTGGCTGTGCAGCTAGAGAACCGTTACAAGGGCCTGCGCGCACCACACAAGATCAAGTTTGGCGTCTCCGGTTGTACCCGTGAATGCGCCGAGGCCCAGGGCAAGGACGTGGGCATCATCGCCACCGAGAATGGCTGGAATCTCTACGTCTGCGGCAATGGCGGCATGAAGCCACGTCACGCAGAACTGCTGGCCAGTGATCTGAACAAGGAAGACTTGATCAAGATGATAGACCGCTTCCTGATGTTCTATATCCGCACTGCTGATCGCCTGCAACGCACCAGCACCTGGCGCGACAACCTCGAAGGCGGACTGGACTACCTCAAGGATGTCGTCATCCACGACTCATTGGACCTGGGCGCAGAACTGGAAGCGCAAATGCAGCATGTGGTGGACAACTACCAGGATGAATGGAAGACCGCAGTGACTGACCCTGAAGTACGCAAGCGCTTCCGCAGTTTCGTCAACAGCACGGTCGGCGATAACAATATCGTGTTCGTGAGCGAACGCGAACAAATGCGCCCTGCCACGCCAGAAGAAAAACGCCTGGAAAAAACCATCCCTATCCTGGCGCTAGTCGATTAAAGAATGGAGTAACACCATGAACCAATTACAACACACCACCATCCCCTCGACGACAGGCACCTGGCAGTCAGTTTGCGCACTGGATGAGATCTGGCCTAACACCGGCGTATGCGCGCTGGTGAATGGGCGACAGATCGCTATTTTCCGCATGAAGAACGATGACCTGTATGCCATAGACAATCACGATCCGCACAGCGGCGCCAACGTGCTCTCACGTGGCCTGATCGGCGATCTGGCAGGTGAACCCGTGGTCGCATCACCCATCTACAAACATCACTACCAGTTGCGTACTGGCGTGTGTGTGGAAGATGCAGATACAGCACTCAACCGTTATGCGGTAGAGCTGCGCGAGAGCACCGTCTGGGTGCAGGCCTAGTTCTGGTCCAGTTCAAGGCTCAGGTCGAAAAACAGTCATGACAACAGTCAAATCAGTCTGTCCTTATTGCGGTGTTGGCTGCGGCATCGTCATGGAAGTCGCCGACAATCGCGTGATCAAGGTCACTGGCGACAAGCAACACCCATCCAATTTCGGCCGTTTGTGCACCAAGGGCAATACGTGTGCTCAAGCACTGGTTGAATCCGGACGGCTGGAGCATGCCTATGTGCGCCAGGATCGCACCCAGGAACCAGGACGTGTCGAGATCAATAGCGCGATCAAGGAAGCCGCGCGGCGGTTGCGCGATATTCTTGATACCCATGGTCCGGATGCAATTGCACTTTATGTCTCGGGCCAGATGTCGATTGAGTCGCAATATCTCGCCAATAAACTGGTTAAAGGCTACCTGGGCAGCAATAATATCGAATCCAATTCACGCTTGTGCATGGCGAGTGCTGGCAGCGGTTATAAGCTTTCCCTGGGATCTGACGGGCCACCCGGCTCGTATGAGGATTTCGACAAGGCCGATGTGTTTTTCGTCATTGGTGCCAATATGGCAGACTGCCACCCTATTCTGTTCCTGAGAATGATGGACAGGGTCAAGGCAGGGGCCAGGCTGATTGTGGTAGACCCACGCCGCAACACCACCGCCGATAAGGCAAACCTCTTCATGCAGATCAAGCCAGGCACCGATCTCGCCCTGCTCAATGGTCTGCTGCATTTGCTGGTCAAGCACGGGCACACCGACCCCGAATTTATCGCGGAATTCACTGAAGGCTGGGAAGTGATGCCAGCATTCCTGGAGGATTACTCCCCAGAAAAAGTGGCTGAAATCACCGGCTTGCCTGAAGCTGATATCCGCCAGGCGGCAGAATGGATAGGCACAGCCAGGGAATGGATGAGCTGCTGGACCATGGGTCTCAACCAGAGTACACATGGCACCTGGAACACCAATGCTATCTGCAACCTGCACTTGGCAACAGGCGCCATCTGTCGGCCCGGTAGTGGCCCGTTTTCACTCACAGGACAACCCAATGCAATGGGTGGCCGTGAAATGGGCTATATGGGTCCCGGGCTTCCAGGACAACGCTCTGTGCTGGTCGAGCAGGACCGGGCTTTTATCGAGAATCTGTGGAAGATTCCAGCAGATACTCTGCATACCAGGCTGGGCGGCGGCACCATTGCCATGTTTGAGCAAATGAAGGCAGGCAAGATCAAGGCATGCTGGATCATCTGTACCAATCCAGTGGCCTCCGTGGCCAACCGCAAGAATGTGATTGAGGGCCTTGAAGCTGCGGAACTGGTGATCACCCAGGATGCCTTCCTCGACACGGAAACCAATCATTACGCCGATATCCTGTTGCCGGGTGCATTGTGGGCTGAAGCAGAAGGCGTCATGATCAACTCAGAACGCAATATGACCTTGATGCAACAGGCGGTGACGCCACCGGGCGAGGCCATGGCCGACTGGCAGATCATTGCCCGCGTCGCCTGTGAGATGGGGTTTGCAGAAGCGTTCACCTACAGCTCCGCAGCCGAGGTATTTGAAGAAATCAAGCAGGTTTCCAATCCCAAGACCGGTTATGAAATTCGTGGCATCAGCCATGACAAGCTGCGGTCGCAGCCTTTGCAATGGCCTCGCACCGCAGATAGCGAGGATGAACGCCAGCCTATTCGCTATATCAACGATGGCATTCATCAGAAACTCAAGGTGAATGAGGATGGCTCCATCCCACGCATTGCCTTTGCCTCCGAGAGTGGCAAAGGCGTTTTCTTCGCGCGTCCCCACGTCGCGGCAGCAGAAATGCCAGACCAGGATTTCCCGTTGGTATTGAACACTGGTCGTTTGCAGCATCAATGGCACACCATGACCAAGACTGGCAAGATCGCCACGCTGAATAAACTCAACCCTGGCCCCTTCATCGAACTGCATCCTGAAGATGCAGCCGCACTGGATATCCGCGACAAGGACCAAGTGGCAATCCGTTCACGCCGTGGACATGCAGTGCTACCCGCCGTAGTGACGGACCGCGTCCGCCCAGGCAACTCTTTCGCCCCATTCCACTGGAATGATACCTATGGCGAACATCTCACCATCAACGCCGTGACCAACGATGCGATAGACCCGATATCGCAGCAACCAGAATTCAAGGTCTGTGCCGTCAGCATGACACGCGTCGCCAGCACAGCCCATGAGACGAAGCTACAAGACGGGGACAACGGCGCCCTGAGCACCGATACAGTTGCCCAGCCCCATGTAAAGGAACTCGACATGAAAGATATCAATGCCCTGGCCAAGCTCTTAGGCCTGGACTCCGTGCCTGAGATCACACTGGATCCGCAAGAGCAACACTATATGCAAGGTTACATCACAGGCCTGCGTACCGAAGAATCACGCAAAATGGGCGGCGTGCCGGTATTACCCAGCACGGCCCCTCTCAACCCTGCCAAACGGATGCTGGTGGACGGCATACTGGCTGGCATGTTTGCTCGCACCTGGTTGAGTGATGACCTGGCACTTGGCATCGCCGCGCAATCCGCGGTAACGGTACTCTGGGCATCACAGACAGGCAATGCCGAGGCCTTTGCAACACAGTGTGCAGCACGCCTGCAAGCTGAAGGCCACCTCGTCACACTGGCCAGCATGGACAGTATCCAGGTCAGTGAGCTAGCTAACACCTCCCAGCTCCTATTACTCACCAGCACGTTTGGAGATGGTGATCCTCCTGACAATGCCGGCGCATTCTGGAGTGCATTGGCCCTCGAGAGTGCTCCCAGGCTGGAACAGACACAATTTGCCGTACTGGCATTTGGTGATTCCAATTATGACCAGTTCTGCGGTTTTGGCCGCAAGCTGGATGCGCGACTTGAGGTCTTGGGTGCACAGCGCCTGACCGCCCGCATCGATTGCGAACCAGAATTTGAAGAGCCAGCACAAGCCTGGCTGGAAGCCGTGGTACAGAGCATGAGCAGTGCAACCGTGAATGCTTCCCAAGCCATTGCAGCATCAGCGCTGACCCTGGCTGGCAATACCTCCGACATTCCAAGCGAGACGCCTATCACAGCACCAACCTACAGCCGCCAACAGCCGCTTCGCACGCGCTTGGTGATCAACCAGCGCCTCAATGCAGCAGACTCAGAGAAAGAAATACGCCAGTTCGGTTTTGACCTGAGCAATACTGACTTTCATTATGAGGCCGGTGACGCACTCGGCGTCTGGCCAACCAACTGCCCAGAACTGGTCGGCAATATACTGTCTGTTCTCAAGCTGTCTCCATCCAGCATGGTCACAGCCAAAGAACTGGGTGAACTGCCGCTAGTGGAGGCTTTATCCCACCACTACGACATTGCGCGTATCACCCCTGATGTGCTGAAATTTGTCGGTGAACGCAACCAGGATCCACAGCTGGCAGCACTGATGACAGCAGATAATCAAGCCGCGCTTAAGTCATGGCTATGGGGCAAACAAATCATCGACCTGTTGCAGGCATTCCCGATTGCAGCCAGTGCCACCGAGTGGCTGGCGGTATTGAAGCGCATGCAACCACGCTTATATTCCATCTCATCCAGCCCGAAGATACATCCCGGCCAGGTGCACCTGACAGTGTCTACCGTACGCTATGGTGATCAAGGCAATGCTCGTGGCGGTGTCTGCTCTACATTCCTGGCGGATCGCGCCGCAGATGCAGAGATCCCGATCTTTCTGCAAAAATCTGCACACTTCCGCATCCCAAACAATCCAGATGCTCCCCTGATCATGGTCGGCCCCGGCACTGGCATTGCGCCATTTCGTGCATTCCTGCAGGAACGCCAGGCTACCGCCGCCACAGGCAAGAACTGGCTATTCTTTGGCGAACAACACGCGGACACTGACTTTTATTACCGGGAAGAACTGCTGGCCCTGCAGAAAGCTGGCTATCTACATAAATTCGATACGGCATTCTCCCGGGATCAAGCGGAAAAAATCTATGTCCAGCACCGCATGATTGAACATGGGGCAACGCTATGGGCATGGCTGGAAGAGGGTGCGCACTTCTGCGTATGTGGTGACGCCAGTCGTATGGCAAAGGATGTAGATGCTGCATTAAAAACTGTGGTGCAGACCCATGGCAGGATGAGCGCAGAGGATGCCGTAGCCTATGTGTCCCGAATGGCACAAGACAAGCGTTATGTGCGGGATGTGTATTGAATCGCCTGTGACACACTGGCTGTCACAGCGGAACTAAGCGAGTGCAATACCTGTCATTCTAGCTATATACGATAAAATAATGCCAGCATCACCATGTGGCGATAATAAAGATTGAGGAGACATGTAATGAAACAGATGTTGTTTGCCGCCGCCTTATGTAGCTGGTTGGCTTTTCCAGTCATGGCTGAAGAGGCAGAAAAGGAAATCCGCGCCACTACATCCAAGGGAGAAAGCATTGTGCTGCAACCTGATGGCAGCTGGAATTATGCAAATCCTGCCCAAGCCAAGGAGGAAGAAAAAAATCGGGCCGCTGTGTCTGGTGAATGCCCACAGAAATCACAAGGCGGTTTTTTCGGCACTCGCTGCATTCTCCCTGGCGATAAGGACTTCAATCGCGGCTCGCTCAGCGGCAAGGGCAGATAAAAGCAAGGGCGAATACAGGACTGGCAGGCTACTTGAACCCTCTACTTAAAGTAGCCTTCTTTCAGCAAACGATACCGTGGTATTGCCTGCAACCACCAAATGATCCAACACCCGTACATCCACCAACGCTAATGCCTGCTTGAGCGCGTTTGTCAGCATTTCATCTGCCTGGCTCGGCTCTGCCACGCCCGACGGATGATTATGCGCAAAAATCACAGCCGCCGCGTTGTGATGCAAGCTGCGCTTGACGACCTCACGCGGATAGACTGACGTTTGTGTGAGCGTGCCAGAGAACAACTCTTCATAAGCCAGCACCCGGTTTTGAGCATCCAGAAACAACACGATAAACACTTCCCGCGGCAAGGAGCCGATCTTGAGACTGAGATAATGCCTGACCTGTTGCGGTGAGCTCAGCACATCCCTCCTGTGCATTTCCTCTGCCAGCGCACGACGACTCATCTCAAAAATCGCCTGCAACTGAACAAACTTACTGGCACCCATGCCATGTACCTGACAAATATCCTGCACACTGGCCGCAAAAATGCCATTCAAACTGGAAAAACGCAAAAGCAGGTCACGCGCCAGATCCACCGCACTCTTCCCCACCACCCCGGTGCGCAAGAAGATTGCCAGCAGCTCGGCATCCGATAGTGCCGCAACCCCATTCGCCAGCAGTTTCTCCCGCGGCCGTTCCCCTTCCGGCCAATCAGTAATCGCCACAGTTCAGCCTTTCATATAAAATCGAATGAATTCATATAGCTGTTTTACTTAGTGTATTCACACATCCCCTGATGAACGATTATTCCATAAAAAAGTTATTGCTTGGTATTACGGGTGGCATTGCTGCCTATAAAGCAGCCGAGCTGGTCAGACTGCTGGTCAAACAGGGTATTGAGGTGCAGGTAGTCATGACTGAGGCCGCTACCCAGTTTGTCACGCCACTGACATTCCAGGCACTCTCGGGCAAACCGGTCTACACCGACCTCTGGGTTTCCGATTCGAGTAAAGGCATGGCACATATTGACTTGTCCCGCGAGGCAGATGCCATCCTGATTGCGCCTGCCAGTGCTGATTTTATTGCCAAGTTGGTTCATGGTGCAGCGGATGATCTCTTATCCACGCTGTGCCTGGCACGTGACTGCAAGCTCATTGTGGCACCCGCCATGAACCAGCAAATGTGGAACAATCCGGCTACCCAACGCAATATCAAACAACTGCATCACGATAGTATTGCCATATTTGGCCCCGCCAGTGGTGATCAGGCCTGCGGTGAAACCGGCATGGGTCGTATGCTGGAACCGGAGGAGATTGTGGCGCAACTACTGGCCCACACCCAGCCCAAGCTACTTGCAGGCAAGCGCATTCTAATTACTGCCGGCCCAACCATTGAAGCGATAGACCCGGTACGCGCGATCACCAACCATAGCTCAGGAAAAATGGGTTACAGCATTGCGCGTGCCGCCATCGAGATGGGGGCCAAGGTAACCTTGGTCAGCGGCCCGGTTGCCTTGACAGCACCTAGCGGAACCAACTTGATTCCAGTCATTAGTGCGGCAGATATGCTGGAAGCGGTGGAATCAAATATCGAGGGGCAGGATATCTTTATTGCTGTAGCGGCAGTGGCTGACTATAGCCCTCAGCAAGCCAGCATGCACAAGGTCAAGAAAAGCGCTGCTGCCCTGACCATTGAGCTAAAACTGAATCAGGACATACTCGCTACCATTGCTGCCAGGCCAGATGCGCCTTTCTGTGTTGGCTTTGCTGCGGAAAGTGAACATCTGCTGCAACATGCCGAGCAAAAACGGCAAAATAAAAAACTGCCGCTCATCGCAGCCAATATCGCCACCGAGGCTATGGGCAAGGATGCCAGCAGCCTGATACTGCTGGACGATGAAGGCTCACACCCCTTGCCTCAAGCTCCCAAGCTGGCACTAGCGCGCGGATTGCTGCAACATATTGCCGCTATGCTGGATCACCATCCCAAGAAAGAATCTTCATGAGCATTCATATAGACATCAAAATCCTCGACAGCCGCCTGCAGCACATGCTGCCCGCCTATGCCACCGCTGGTTCTGCTGGCCTGGATCTGCGTGCTTGTATCGAGCACACCCAAAGCCTGCATCCGGGCGAAACCATCATGATCCCGACTGGCATGGCAATCCACCTGGCAGACCCCAATTATGCAGCGTTGATCCTGCCACGTTCTGGTTTGGGCCATAAACACGGCATCGTGCTTGGCAATCTGGTTGGCCTTATAGACTCGGACTATCAGGGCCAATTATTGGTCTCCTGCTGGAACCGGAGTAAGGAGAGCTTCATATTGAACCCGATGGAACGTATTGCCCAATTGGTGATTGTGCCGGTAGTACAAGCCAGCTTTAATATTGTGGATGACTTCGTCACCAGCGAGCGTGGCGAAGGCGGTTTTGGCAGTACGGGAAAACATTGAGAATACAGAGAAAAATCTTTGAATTTACTTGAAAGACGTTTGCTTTTCATGGTATAAATGCGGTCTTTCGAATTTCGGAGTCCGCCATGGCACGCGTATGTCAGGTAACCGGCAAAAAGCCGATGGTTGGGAATAATGTTTCCCACGCAAATAACAAGACCAAGCGTCGTTTCCTTCCTAACCTGCAAAACCGCAGGTTCTGGGTTGAGAGCGAAAACCGCTGGATTAGCCTACGTATTACCAATGCTGCCCTGCGCACTATCGACAAGAACGGTATCGACACTGTTCTGGCTGATCTACGTGCCAGCGGCGAAAAGATCTAAGGACTAAATCATGCGTGAAAAAATCAAACTGGAATCCAGCGCTGGTACAGGTCACTTCTACACTACGACCAAAAACAAGCGCACCATGCCTGAAAAAATGGAGATCAAGAAGTTTGATCCTGTTGTACGCAAGCATGTCCTGTACAAGGAAACAAAGCTGAAATAATATTCAGCCTGATAAAAAAGCCCGCAATTGCGGGCTTTTTTATTGCCTGAGTTTTTACTCATCCATAAAACTTGACACCTATCCAGCAAACCGAGATCAAGCTTAATCAAAGATTATTTGGCCAGCTACCAGCTCAAGCGCCAGAAGACTGAGCATCCAATCCTCTGTTTGTCGGCTCCTGAATCACGGTATGCCCGTATACGTGCACTTCACGCTGTGGATAAGGGATGGATATCCCCCGCCGCTTGAACTCTTCCCATAGCTCCATATAGACGTCTGAGGGAATGCTGCCTGCGCCATTCTCAGGATCAGGCACCCACATGGTCAGATTAAGGTTGATACCACTTTCACCAAACCCTACCAGCTTGGCATCTGGCGCAGGATCCACCATGACACGTTTCTGCCTCCTCCCGATCTCCACCATGAGGGCGAGGACTTCCTTAAGGTCAGTATCATAACCCACCTGTATTGGCACTTTGATCGGCACCCGGCGCCGAATAGCAGTATGGTTGATCACGGCGCTGGTAATCAGAGTTTCATTCGGAATAATCACATCCGTGCCATCTAGCTGGCGTAACACCATATACCGGGAACGCAGCTCCTGCACGATGCCGTAATAAGAATCGATGGCGACAATATCACCTAGGCTCATGGATTCATCCAACAGGATAATAAAACCACTGACATAGTTACTGGCGATCTTTTGCAGGCCAAAACCAAGCCCAACCCCCAAAGCCCCACCAAACACTGATAGAAGGGTGATATCCAGGCCAACAGCAGAGAGTGCCATCAATACGGCAAAGAAGATGAAGGCGATACGAATGACTTTGGTGATCACTACCCGCATGTTGATATTGATGTTGGTCGCCTGCATCAACTTGTTCTCGAGTAATCTGCTGAGCCACAAGGCAACAAACACCGTGACCAGCACCGTCAGCAAACCCTGGATGACCAGCAACAAGCTGATAGGACTCTTGCCCACAGTGAAATGGACACTATCCAGCGCCTCCAGAATCTCGGGCAATAAGCCAGTGACATGGAGCACCAGGATTAGCCATACCGTGGTAGAGAAAATACTCTCTGTTGTGCGCAGCCAGCCACTGGGAGAAAATACATAGCGCAGCACATAGACCGCCAGCCGTATGACCGCCATAGCGACCAGCAGATAAGAGGCCAGCTTAAGCAAGCTTGTGTTGTACCAGTGACTGATAAGCAGCTGACCCAGCCATACCATCAACAAAGATGATATGGGGAAAAGAATACGGGTGATGCCATCAATCGCTGCCTGATGCACATTGCCTGAACGATTGGTCAGCCGGGCACGCTGCAGACCATTGATAGACCATGCGATCAATAAACTGGTGATGATGATACCGACCTGCCATAAGACAGCAGCCGATGAAAAATCAGTGACCAGATCTTGCCATACGGCATAAAGCGTAGCGTTGTTCATAACAAGAATATCGTTGCAAGCCCAAGGAAGATGAAGAAACCACCACTGTCCGTCACTGCCGTGATCAAGACACTGGATCCCACTGCGGGATCACGATTAAAGCGGGTTGCCATAATCAATGGAATCATTACGCCCATTACCGCAGCAAGCAAGAGGTTCAACGTCATGGCAGCCGTCATGACCATGCCCAATGCTATATTCCCGTAAAGCAAATAAGCAATGACGCCCAGTACACTGCCCCAGATCAAGCCATTGAGCAAACCCACACCCGTCTCTTTGATCAGCATGGATTTGGTGTTATAGGTTGAAATCTGGCCTAACGCAAGGCCACGCACTATCATGGTCGTCGTCTGATTGCCCGAGTTGCCACCAATTCCAGCCACGATAGGCATTAAGGCCGCCAGCGCGACGATTTTCTCAATTGAACCCTCGAACAGGCCAATCACACGGGAAGCGACAAATGCTGTTACCAGATTAATGGCCAGCCAAGTCCAGCGGTTCTGCACCGACTTCCAGACTGAGGAGAAAATATCCTCCTCCTCACGCAAGCCCGCCATGGAAAGCATATCGCTTTCTGCTTCCTCACGGATGTAATCCATGACCGTATCCACGGTCAAACGGCCAACCAAGCGATTATTCTCATCCACGACAGGTGCTGTCACCAGGTCATACCGTTCAAAAGCCTTGGCAGCTTCATCTGCCTTGTCTTCAGGGTGAAATACCACAGCATCATCGGCCATGATTTCTGCCACGCCTGAGTCCAGGTCATTCACGACCAAACGCTTGAGCGGCAACACGCCTTGCAGGATGTCATTTCTATCGACCACAAACAGCTTATCGGTATGATCAGGCAGGCTGCCGATACGACGCAAATAGCGCAGAGCCACTTCCAGGGTGATATCTTCACGAATAGTGACGATATCAAAGTCCATCAACGCCCCCACCGCATCGTCCTGATAGCCCAATGCAGACTGCAATCGTTCACGATTACGACTGTCCAGGCTTTCCAGCAACTCCTGCAATACATCCTTGGGCAGGTCAGGCGCCAGATCGGCCAGTTCGTCGGTGTCGAGTTGCTCGGCGGCGGCCAGTAACTCATCGCTATCCATGTCTGCAATCAGGGTCTGACGTACCGCATCCGACACTTCCAGCAGAATTTCACCGTCGCGCTCTGCCTTGACCAGGTCCCAGACATCGAGACGCTGCTCTAATGGAAGCGCTTCCAGAATATAGGCAACGTCAGCAGGGTGCAGTACATCCAGCTTCTTCTGCAACTCAGCTAGGTTCTGCCTGTGCACCAGCGTCTGCACCAGCTCTTGCTTGGGCATATCCTGCTTATGGACTAGCTCCTCAATCAGCCTGTGCTTATTGAGGAGTGTAATCACCTGCTGCAGGCTTTCCTGTAAACTTTCCTTCGATTCCTGAATATCCGCCATATGCGCTCGCAGACTTATGCCAATGTTGTTAAGGAATTACCGGTTCACACCAGTCCCCGTATTTAGAGCAGCAAGAAAATTATATATTCAGCCATCGTACAACTTCACCAAATATTAAGTTAATTCTTTAAGTATTATGATTTAAAGTCAGGATTTTTAATCAATAGTAGTTTGATAGAAAATCACACAATGCATTATTAAGGATATAGCCCACATCAATGACAGACTCATGCCTTTATACAGGTCTTATGTGAAAGCCATTGTTCACCATGCGCTAAAAAGGAGTCTAGGGCAGAGATCTATCCTGACAGAGCGGGGCTAAAAAGGAATCAGCTAGGCAATAAAAGCAAAAAAGCCGGTACTTGACCGGCTTTTTTGTCAGATGCAGAAAATGAATGCTTATTCAGCAGTCACAACTTCTGCATCCACTGCCAGCTCAGGACGATCAACCAACTCGACCAGTGCCATAGGCGCATTGTCACCAACGCGGAAACCACACTTCAGGATACGCAGGTAACCACCATTACGGGTTTGGTAACGTGGACCAAGGTCACTGAAAAGCTTACCAACGATGTCACGGTCACGCAGACGGTTGAACGCTAAGCGGCGATTAGCCAGCGTAGCTTCCTTACCCAAAGTGATCAAAGGCTCTGCTACACGACGCAGTTCCTTTGCCTTAGGCAAGGTTGTCTTGATAATCTCATGACGAAGCAGAGAGTTAGTCATATTGCGCAACATAGCCTGACGATGGCTGCTGGTGCGATTTAATTTACGATTGCTGTTGCGATGACGCATAGTGATTCCCTCACACCTTTTCCAGGCCCGCTGGTGGCCAGTTTTCCAGTTTCATGCCTAATGTCAGGCCTTTAGAGGCCAGTACATCCTTAATCTCATTCAAAGATTTACGGCCCAGATTTGGTGCTTTCAACAGCTCGTTTTCAGTACGCTGAATCAAATCACCAATGTAATAAATGTTTTCTGCCTTCAAGCAGTTTGCAGAGCGCACGGTCAACTCAAGATCATCTACCGGACGCAACAGGATAGGATCAACTTGAGGAGCATGCTTCACTTCAACTTCTGAAGGAGCACCTTCCAGATCTGCAAATACAGACAACTGGCCCATCAGGATGCGCGCTGCATCACGAATGGCTTGCTCAGGCTCAACCACGCCATTAGTTTCAACGTCCATGATCAGTTTATCCAGATCTGTACGTTGCTCTACACGTGCACTTTCAACATGGTAACTTACCTTGTTGATTGGACTGAAAGATGCATCCACCTGGATAAAACCAAGTACACGATCTTCATCTTCACTCTGTTGACGCACTGGCACAGGCTGGTAACCACGACCCATTTCAACCTTAACTTCAAGATTGATCTTGCCACCCTTTGTCAGATGAGCAATTACATGATCAGGGTTAGCAATCTCCGCATCATGACCTGTTTCAAAGTCACCAGCAGTTACGATACCTTCCACTGACTTATTCAGGGTCAGGGTAGTTTCGCTCTTGCTATTCAGCTTCAGTGCAACACCTTTGAGGTTCAGCAGGATATCTACTACGTCTTCCTGCACGCCATCAAGCGTAGAGTATTCATGCACCACGCCATCAATCTTGACTTCGGTAATAGCGAAGCCAGGAATGGATGAAAGCAATACACGACGCAAGGCATTACCCAGCGTGTAACCAAAACCACGTTCCATAGGTTCAAGTGTCACACGTGCACGCACGGGTGAAATCACTTCAACATCAACAACACGTGGCTTCAAATATTCAGTCGGACTGTTTTGCATAGCTATCCTTACGGTCCTCGATTTCTTCAAATAAAATCAACCACGACAAAAAGTTCATCGTGGTCGCGACCATGCATCTGATTTAGATACGGCGTTTCTTGGGTGGGCGGCAACCGTTATGTGGAACCGGAGTCACGTCAGAGATACTGGTGATTTTGAAACCAACAGCATTCAGTGCACGCACTGCAGATTCACGGCCTGGGCCTGGACCCTTGATGCGTACTTCAAGATTTTTCACGCCGCATTCCTGAGCTGCCTTGCCTGCTGCCTCGGCAGCCACCTGTGCAGCAAAAGGAGTACTCTTACGAGAGCCCTTAAAACCAGCACCACCAGAAGTTGCCCAAGACAGCGCATTACCCTGACGGTCAGTAATGGTAATAATCGTGTTGTTAAAAGAAGCGTGCACGTGGGCGATGCCCTCGGCAATATTCTTTTTGACTTTCTTGCGTACGCGTACGTTAGCTTTAGCCATTATTTGCTATTCCTTACTTGGATGCCTTGATAGGCTTAATTGGACCCTTGCGAGTGCGCGCATTGGTCTTAGTACGTTGACCACGAACTGGCAGTCCACGACGATGGCGGACACCGCGATAGCAACCCAGATCCATCAAACGCTTGATGTTCATAGTCACTTCACGACGCAGATCACCTTCTACCTGCAACTTGGCGACTTCATCACGCAGCTTTTCAACTTCAGCATCATTCAGATCTTTGATCTTTGCTGTTGCCAAAACGCCTGCAGCCAGACAGATTTGTTTTGCCGTATTACGACCCACACCGTAAATCGAAGTTAATGCGATATCGGTATGTTTATGATTTGGGATATTTACCCCTGCTATACGAGCCATGTAGCTACTCCAAAATAATGGCGCATCGTTTAATCAAATCGCCAAAAAAGCCCAAAATTTTAACAGCTTGGCTAGCTTTTAACAAATAGATTAAAAACCAGCCCCATTTATTACAAACTTGCGTACCGAATTAACCCTGGCGTTGCTTATGACGTGGATCAGTGCAAATAACACGCACAACACCACGGCGGCGAACCACCTTGCAATTACGGCACAACGTCTTTACTGATGCACGAACTCTCATCTCTCACCTCTTCGCTAGAATCTTACTTGGCGCGGAAAATAATCCGCGCACGCGATAAATCATAAGGAGTCATTTCAACGGTAACCTTGTCACCTGGCAGGATACGGATATAGTGCATACGCATCTTGCCTGAAATATAGCCTAGTACGACATGACCATTTTCCAGTTTGACCCTAAATGTTGCATTTGGAAGATTCTCTAGAACCTCACCCTGCATTTCAATACGATCTTCTTTTGCCATACTACTGATTACCTCGGGAGACCCGCACCACCTTTAAAGTTAGCCTTTTTCAGCAAACCTTCATACTGATGAGACATCAGGTGGGATTGAACCTGGGCCATAAAGTCCATAGTTACAACCACGATAATCAGCAAAGAAGTGCCACCAAAATAGAAAGGCACATTAAATTTCAGAATCAGGAACTCTG
This sequence comes from Methylobacillus gramineus, assembly GCF_020532675.1. Classification (GTDB taxonomy): domain Bacteria; phylum Pseudomonadota; class Gammaproteobacteria; order Burkholderiales; family Methylophilaceae; genus Methylobacillus; species Methylobacillus gramineus. Next base: position 1,981,773 of record NZ_JAJAVE010000001.1, read on the forward strand.
GCAACAAACAAACCGCAGTGATATAGAGCGCACCAGCCAGGGTCAAACGACCCATAATGCGGTCAATATATCTGGCGGTCTGCTCACCAGGACGGATCCCAGGAACAAATGCACCACTCTTCTTCAGGTTATCCGCTGTTTCTTTAGGATTGAATACCAATGCCGTATAGAAGAAACAGAAGAAAATAATCGCTGTAGCAAAGAAAATAATGTACAGGGGCTGACCTGGGGACAAGGTAGAACCAATATCCTTCAGCCAAGACATACTTTCATGACTACCAAACCAACCAGCCATTGTCGCCGGGAACAGAATAATGCTCGAAGCGAAAATCGGGGGAATCACACCCGCCATATTCAACTTCAAAGGTAAATGGCTAGTCTGACCACCAAATACCTTGCGTCCAACCTGGCGCTTCGCATAATTCACAGTAATCTTGCGTTGACCTCGTTCCACAAACACAACAAACGCTGTCACGAGAATTGCAGCCACGAACAAGAACAGCACTAATGGTATTGAGAATGCACCAGTACGCGCCAACTCCAGCGTACCGCCAATAGCATGCGGCAAACCAGCCACAATACCGGCAAAGATGATAATAGAAATACCATTACCAATACCACGCTCGGTAATCTGCTCACCCAACCACATCAGGAACATGGTGCCGCCTACCAGTGTAATCACTGTGGTAAAACGGAACATCAAACCTGGATCGAGCACAAGGCCAGCCTGACCTTCCAGTGCTATCGCAATACCCAGCGCCTGGAAAGTGGCTAAAAACACAGTGCCATATCTGGTGTACTTGGTAATCGTGCGACGACCGCTCTCACCTTCCTTTTTCAGCTGCTCCATCTGTGGGGACACCACGGTCAAAAGCTGCATGATGATAGAAGCTGAGATATACGGCATGATACCCAGGGCAAAAATGGTAAACCGTTCAAGGGCACCGCCCGAGAACATGTTGAACATGCCTAGAATACCGCCACTCTGCGACTCAAACAGGCGGGCAAGCACATCCGGATCAATACCAGGAACCGGGATGTGCGCACCCAAACGGAAAACGATCAGAGCACCAAGCACGAAAAGCAAACGGCTTTTGAGCTCACTCATCTTACCTACTGCACCAAAAATACTATCGTTAGCCACGTATCAATTACTCGACGATTTTACCGCCGGCCGCTTCAACAGCAGCACGTGCACCCTTGCTCAGCAACAAGCCTTGCAGAGTTACAGCACGACTGACATCACCAGACAGATAAACTTTGACTGAGCGTGCAGTTGCGGAGATTACGTTAGCTTGCTTCAACGCCAGCAAATCAATCACTTCAGCTTCAACTTTGTCCAGCTCGCTTGTACGAACATGAGCTGTATCAGCCTTGGTCAGTGAATTGAAACCACGCTTAGGCAGACGACGTTGCAAAGGCATTTGACCGCCTTCAAAACCGACCTTGTGGAAGCCACCAGTACGGGACTTTTGACCCTTGTGACCGCGACCAGCAGTTTTGCCGAAGCCTGAGCCAATACCACGACCAACGCGGCGTTTTTCCTGCTTGGCGCCTTCAGCAGGCTTAATGGAGTTCAGTTTCATTATGCTTCTACCTTTAACAGATAGCTCACCGCATTGATCATGCCGCGATTAGCTGGAGTGTCTTGCACTTCAACTGTCTGGTGCAGACGGCGCAGACCTAGGCCTGCTACACATGCACGGTGAGACTGGATTCTACCGATGGTGCTTTTAACCAAGGTGACCTTGATCAAGTCTGTTGCTTTTTTTGCCTTAACCATCATTAACCTCTGATTTCTTCAACACTCTTGCCGCGCTTGGCAGCAACTTCAGCTGGAGTATTCATGGATTGCAGGCCATTCAAAGTTGCACGAACCACGTTGTATGGGTTGGTAGAACCAATACATTTAGCCAGAACGTTAGTCACACCCATTACTTCAAAGATAGCGCGCATTGCACCACCGGCGATAATACCGGTACCTTCAGAAGCTGGCTGGATAAACACTTTGGCAGCACCGTGAACACCCGTCACGGCATGATACAACGTACCGTTGTTCAGGCTCACCTTGATCATGCCACGACGGGCTTCGTCCATTGCTTTTTGCACGGCCACTGGCACTTCACGCGCCTTGCCCTTGCCCATACCTACACCGCCATCACCATCACCAACGACTGACAGTGCGGCAAAACTCATGATACGACCGCCCTTCACCACTTTGGTGACACGATTGACGCCGATCATCTTCTCGCGCAAACCATCGGTTTGCTGCTGTTCAATTTCAACTTTTGCCATCATCAACCCCGTCTATTAGAAGGACAAGCCGTTTTCACGCGCAGCATCTGCCAACGCCTTGATACGACCGTGGTATTTGTAGCCGGAACGATCAAAAGCAACGGTGGTGACACCAGCAGCCTTTGCCTTTTCAGCAATACGCTTACCAATAACTACGGCAGCAGCGATGTTGCCACCGTTCTTGATATCCTTACGTACTTCTGCCTCAAGGGTTGAAGCACTGGCAAGAACCTGATCACCAGTAGGCGCAATGATCTGAGCATAAATATGCCCGTTGCTACGATGTACGCTCAAACGCGTGACTTTCAACTCAGCGATCTTGGCACGAGTTTTACGTGCACGACGCAGGCGTGAATTTTCAATATTCATGGCTAAACCTTACTTCTTCTTGGTTTCTTTGATAATCACCACTTCATCGGAGTAACGAACACCCTTGCCCTTATAAGGCTCTGGAGAACGATACGCACGAATCTGCGCGGCAACCTGACCAACCACTTGCTTATCTGGACCTGTAAGCACGATTTCTGTAGGTGTTGGAGTCTGAACAGTCACGCCTTCTGGCATCTTGTGATTAACCGGATGGGAAAACCCCAGATCTAGATTCAACGTAGCCCCTTGAGCCTGAGCTTTATAGCCCACACCCACCAGGTTCAGCTTACGTGTAAAACCTTGAGAAACACCAGCAACCATATTAAAGACCAGAGCACGCAAAGTACCTGACATTGCACGGGCATGCTGACTGTTTTTAGCTACTGCAAAAGTGATGTTATCACCGTCGCGTTGCACATCAACATCACCAGTCAACGCCAGTGAAAGCTTGCCCAAAGGACCGCTTACTGCAATATTGGCAGCACTCAGAACAACTTCTACCTTAGCAGGGATAGCGACTGGGTTTTTAGCTACACGAGACATAGTTTTCCCCTTAAGCCACTACGCACAGCACTTCGCCACCGATACCGGCGTCACGTGCTTTACGATCAGTCATTACACCTTTGGATGTGGAAACAATCGTCACACCCAAACCATTCATCACAACAGGAATATCCTGGTTACCGCGATAGATACGCAAACCTGGACGGCTCACGCGTTCAATCTTTTCAATAACAGGACGACCAGCGTAGTATTTCAGGCTGATATTCAGTTGTGGCTTACCGTCTACTTCTTGCACACCAAAGTCATCGATATAACCTTCATCCTTAAGAACGCTAGCAATAGCACCCTTTAACTTGGAAGAAGGCATAGAAACAACAGGCTTGTTAGTGCGCTGCGCATTACGGATGCGCGTCAGCATATCGGCAATCGGATCACTCATACTCATACTAAATTCCTCCGTTACCAGCTAGCCTTGGTGACACCTGGCACTTCGCCACGCATCATCAACTCGCGCAGCTTGCCGCGCGCAATGCCAAATTTACTAAACACACCACGTGGACGACCAGTCAGCGCACAACGATTACGCAAGCGAACTGGACTAGAATTACGTGGCAGACTTTGCAGCTTACTGCGAGCGGCACGACGGTCTTCAACTGATGCATTCACATCATTGGCAACCGCAGTCAACTCAGCACGCTTTGCTGCATATTTCTTTACTGTATCGCGACGCTTTTGTTCGCGTTCAATCAAACAGGTTTTAGCCATGATGATTAGTTCCTAAAAGGGAAGCTGAATGCGGAGAGGAGCGCACGCGCCTCTTCATCAGTCTTTGCAGTGGTAGTGATGGTGATATTCATCCCGCGCAACGCATCGATCTTGTCGTATTCAATTTCCGGGAAAATAATCTGTTCACGAACACCAAGGTTATAGTTACCACGACCATCAAAGGACTTGGCAGAAATACCACGGAAGTCACGAATTCGAGGAATAGCCACAGTAATCAGGCGATCCAGAAATTCATACATGTGTTCACGACGCAAAGTTACTTTGCAACCTACTGGGTAACCATCACGAATCTTAAAACCAGCGATGGACTTCTTAGCCTTGGTCACAACAGGTTTCTGACCAGCAATCTTTTCGAGATCACCAACTGCATTTTCCATGATTTTCTTGTCTGCAACCGCCTCACCAACACCCATATTGATGCTGATCTTTTGAATGCGCGGTACTTGCATCACAGACTTGTAACCAAACTGCTCAGTAAGCTGTGCAACCACGGTGTCTTTGTAAAAATCTTTTAAACGAGCCATGATTTACCCTTATGCGTCTACGACTTCGCCGCTGGACTTGAATACACGAACCTTACGACCATCGTCCAATGTTTTGAAGCCAACGCGGTCACCCTTCTGGGTGGCACCATTAAACAAAGCAACATTAGAGATGTCTACAGGCATCTCCTTAGTGATGATGCCGCCAGTTACACCACGCATTGGGTTTGGCTTAGCATGCTTTTTCACAATGTTGATACCCTCGACCAAAACATGGCCGGACTCCAGCACACGCAGAACAGTACCGCGCTTACCTTTGTCTTTTCCTGTATTCAGAACGACTTCATCGCCCTTACGAATCTTACTCATCCAGCAACTCCTTATAGAACTTCGGGTGCCAGAGAAACGATCTTCATGAAACGCTCGCCACGCAGCTCACGTGTCACCGGCCCGAAAATACGGGTACCAATCGGTTCCAGCTTGTTGTTCAACAATACCGCAGCATTGGTGTCGAACTTAACCAAGGAACCGTCTGGACGACGAACACCCTTGGCTGTGCGAACAACAACCGCGCTATAGACCTCGCCTTTTTTGACGCGACCACGTGGTGCCGCATCCTTGATACTGACCTTGATGATGTCACCAATACCAGCATAACGACGCTTAGAACCACCCAACACCTTGATGCACATTACAGAACGCGCACCAGTGTTATCGGCAACTTCCAGCCGAGACTGCATTTGAATCATGAGAATAATCTCCAACTTAATCCGTTAAACCAACACCAGCCGCTTGTCAAAATCGGCCGACAGCACCACGGTCAGTATTGGGGCGCCAGCTTGTTGGGCGCCGAAAAGTCCGACATTATATATTGCTCCCCGCCACTCTTGCAAGTAGGGGAGCAATATTTATTACACAATACGTGCTTTTTCTACAATCTTGCTCACACGCCAGGTTTTAGTCTTGGAAAGCGGACGGCTTTCTTCAATCACAACCAGATCACCTTCTTTGCACTCGTTGTTTTCATCGTGTGCATGGAACTTGTTGGAACGACGTACCACTTTACCGATCAAGGGGTGTTTAACCTTGCGCTCAACCAGTACAGTAACCGTCTTATCCATCTTGTCGCTAACAACACGACCGCTCAGGGTGCGGACAAGTTTTTCAGTTTGAATTTCGCTCATAATAACTCCGCTTAAGCTTGACTTGCATTAGCCGATTTGGCTTTTTCAGCAAGCACAGAACGAACGCGAGCAATATCACGGCGTACTTTGCCTACCTGGTCAACTTTGTTCAGCTGTTGAGTAGCAAGCTGCATACGCAGAGAGAATTGTGCACGGCGCAACTCAATCAGTTCGTTGTTCAGCTCTTCAACAGTTTTATTTCTCAATTCGGATGCTTTCATGCTCAGCTCCCAATATGACGAGTAGTGAATGTAGTTTCGATTGGCAGCTTGGCAGCAGCCAGACGGAACGCTTCACGCGCCAGCTCTTCGCTAACGCCGTCCATTTCATACAGCATTTTACCTGGCTGGATCTGGGCTACGTAGTACTCGGTACTACCCTTACCATTACCCATCCGCACTTCAGCTGGCTTCTTAGAAATCGGCTGATCTGGGAAAATGCGAATCCAAACGCGGCCACCACGCTTGATATGGCGAGTCATCACACGACGAGCCGCTTCAATCTGACGCGCGGTCAGGCGACCACGACCAACTGCTTTAAGACCGAACTCGCCAAAACTTACCTTGTTACCGGTAGTTGCGATGCCCTTGTTACGGCCTTTCTGCATCTTACGGAATTTTTGTCTAGCTGGTTGCAGCATTTTTCGCCCCCGACTTTCTTACTTTCTTTTCTGGCTCGGCAGGTGCAGCAGATTGATCAGCCTTATTGCCGAAAATCTCGCCCTTGAACACCCAAACCTTGATACCAATAATACCGTAGGTAGTTTGTGCCTCAGCCACACCATAATCGATATCGGCACGCAATGTATGCAAAGGCACGCGGCCTTCACGGTACCATTCGGTACGTGCAATTTCGATACCATTCAAACGACCTGCACTCATGATCTTGATGCCTTGGGCACCCAGACGCATGGCGTTTTGCATTGCACGCTTCATAGCGCGACGGAACATCACGCGCTTTTCAAGCTGTTGTGCAATACTTTCTGCAATCAGTGTCGCATCGATTTCAGGCTTGCGCACCTCTTCAATATTCAGATGAACAGGTACGCCCATCAGACCTTGAAGACTGGAGCGCAATGACTCAATGTCTTCGCCCTTCTTACCAATGACGATACCAGGACGTGCGCTATAGATAGTGATCTTTGCATTCTTTGCAGGACGCTCAATCACGATCTTGCTCACAGCCGCATGCGACAGCTTCTTCTTAAGGAACTCACGTACCTTGATATCGCTGTTCAGCATCGCTGGGAAATTTTGACTATTGGCATACCAACGAGAAGACCAGTTTTTCTGGACACTCAGACGGAAACCAAACGGATGAATTTTCTGACCCATAACGATTCCTTTAGTTACCGACTGTCACAGTGATGTGACAAGTTGGTTTGATAATCCGTCCAGCACGACCCTTGGCACGAGCGCGAATACGCTTGAGCACCAGCCCCTTGTCGACATAAATTGAAGTTACCTTCAACTCATCGATATCAGCGCCTTCATTGTGCTCTGCATTGGCAATCGCCGACTCAACCACTTTCTTGATGATCTCAGCCCCTTTTTTAGGGGTGAAAGCCAAGATACTCAGGGCATTGTCTACTTTCTTGCCACGAATTAAATCAGCCACCAAGCGAGCCTTCTGCGGGGACAGATGAACACCTCTTAATACTGCGGATACTTCCATCGTCATTCTCCTACTTCTTGGCCTTTTTATCGGCAGCGTGACCCTTGAACGTACGGGTCAGCGCAAATTCGCCGAGCTTGTGACCTACCATGTTTTCTGAAATCAGCACCGGCACATGTTGCTTGCCGTTGTGAACCGCAATGGTCAAACCAATGAAATCAGGCAGAATAGTAGAGCGACGCGACCAAGTCTTGATTGGTTTTCTATCACGAGTAGCGGCTGCAACTTCTACTTTTTTTGCCAGATGACCATCAACGAATGGCCCTTTTTTAATTGAACGTGCCATATTGATTACCTCTTATTCGCAGGACGACGGCTGACGCGCATGTTGTCAGTACGCTTGTTGCTACGCGTACGATAACCCTTGGTAGGTGTACCCCATGGACTGACAGGATTCATACCAGCAGCGGTCTTACCTTCACCACCACCGTGCGGGTGATCGACCGGATTCATCACCACACCGCGAACGGTAGGACGAACACCGCGCCAGCGCATAGCACCAGCTTTACCGATAGAACGCAGGGAGTGCTCTTCGTTACCAACTTCGCCAATAGTCGCTTTGCAGTCAACGTGTACGCGGCGGACTTCACCAGAGCGTAGACGCAACTGAGCATAACTACCTTCGCGCGCTAGCAACTGCACTGAAGTACCGGCAGAACGCGCAATTTGCGCACCCTTACCTGGTTGCAATTCAATGCAATGGATCGTGCTACCGACTGGGATGTTGCGCAATGGCAATGCATTACCTGGACGAATAGGCGCATCAGAACCGCTCACTAATTGCGCACCAGCGAAAATACCACGCGGGGCAATAATGTAACGACGCTCACCATCCGCATAGCACAACAAAGCAAGATGCGCGCTACGGTTAGGATCGTATTCCAGACGCTCTACCTTTGCCACGATACCATCCTTGTTGCGACGGAAATCAACCAGACGATAGTGCTGTTTATGACCACCACCTTGGTGACGAATCGTGATATGGCCGTTATTGTTACGACCAGCATGTTTATTTTGCTTCTCCAGCAGGGGCGCATAGGGCTTGCCCTTGTGTAGCTCAGGTGTCACCACCTTGACTACAGCGCGCCGGCCTGGGGAAGTCGGCTTGACTTTAATCAGTGCCATAATTTCTCCTATTCGCCCGCTGCGAAGTTGATTTCTTGACCCGGCTTCAGGCTTACATAAGCCTTCTTCCAGTCCTTGCGGCGACCAACGGTACGGCCAGCACGCTTAACCTTGCCGCCAACATTAACGACAGTCACAGCATCAACTTCAACCTTGAATACCAACTCCACTGCAGCCTTGATTTCAGACTTGGTAGCATCAGTACGCACTTTGAATGCAATCTGCTGATACTTATCAGCAATGCGGGTCGCTTTTTCTGTAATTTGTGGTGCAACAATCACTTGCAACAAACGTTCTTGGATAGTCAACGCGCTCATGCCAGCATCTCCTCAAGTTTCTTGACCGCACCAGTGGTTGCCAGCACGTTAGGGAAACGCACCAAACTGACAGGATCAATGTATTGCGCTTCAATGACGAGCACATGCGGAAGATTACGCGCAGACAGGTAAAGATTCTCATCAAAACTGTCTACCAACACCAACAAACCATCGGTATAACCGAAATTCTTGATCTTCTCTAGCAACTGCTTAGTCTTTGGACTATCAACGACAAACTCTTCAACTGCACGCAAGCGCTCTTGACGAACCAATTCAGACAAGATGGCACGCACACCAGCGCGATAAGCCTTACGGTTTACCTTATGGCTGAAATTTTCATCCGGGCTATTAGGGAACGCACGACCGCCTCCACGCCAGATCGGGCTGGAGCTCATACCAGCACGAGCACGACCAGTACCCTTCTGATTCCATGGCTTGTGTGTCGTATGACTTACATTGCCACGGCCCAGCTGCGCACGAGTTGCAGTACGGGCATTTGCCTGATAGGCAACCACCACCTGATGCACCAGAGCTTCGTTGAATTCACGACCAAAAGTTGCTTCAGAAACAGCCAAACCAGCTTTAGCAGGCTTGCCATTCTTATCAATTAATTTAATTTCCATTATGCTTTCACCTTCACGCTAGCGCGCACGACAACATCGCCGCCTTTAGAGCCAGGAATTGCACCCTTAATCAACAAGAGATTGCGTTCAGCATCCACACGCACCACTTGCAGATTTTGCACAGTAGTCTTGGCTGCACCCAGATGACCAGGCATGCGCTTACCAGGGAAAACACGACCAGGATCCTGCGCCATACCAATAGAGCCTGGCACATTATGTGATCTGGAGTTACCGTGTGAAGCACGGTTAGATCTGAAGTTGTGACGCTTGATGGCACCAGCAAAACCCTTACCGATGGAAATACCGGTCACATCAACCAGCTGACCTGCCTGAAACAGCTCAACAGTTACTTGCCCACCAACAGTGTAGTTCGCCAGCACATCAGCAACGACTGGGAATTCTTTGATGCCAGCACCAGCAGATACACCAGCCTTAGCATAGTGACCTGTCAATGCTTTGCCAATACGGCTAGCACGACGTTCGCCGTAAGCAACCTGAAGGCCTGTATAGCCATCGCTTGCGACAGTCTTGATCTGTGTCACACGGTTAGGAACGACTTCCAGCACTGTTACCGGAATGCTTTCGCCTTCTTCGGTAAAAATGCGGGTCATGCCCACCTTGCGACCAATAAGCCCTAAGCTCATGATCGTTTCCTTATAATAATTAAAAAGGCCGATTACAATTGACCGACCCGGTACGCGAAAGGGTCGGATTATATCCGACCCACTTCAAAATTACAACTTACAGCTTGATTTCAACATCAACACCGGCTGGAAGATCCAGCTTCATCAATGCATCAACAGTCTTGTCAGTTGGGTCAACAATGTCCATCAGGCGTTGATGAGTACGAATTTCGAACTGATCACGGGATGTCTTGTTAACGTGTGGTGAACGCAGAATATCAAAACGCTCGATACGTGTTGGCAATGGCACAGGCCCCTTGACCACAGCACCAGTGCGCTTAGCCGTTTCAACAATTTCAAGCGCAGACTGATCAATCAGACGATAATCAAATGCCTTGAGGCGGATACGAATTTTTTGAGCTGCCATATTACTTTCCTTAAAGAGCGGTACTTCCAAAGAGCGAAAAGGCCGCAAGCATTAACGCTTGCGGCCTGACGGGATTAATTACTCAAGTACTTTAGCGACGACACCAGCACCAACGGTACGGCCACCTTCACGAATCGCGAAGCGCAGACCTTCTTCCATCGCGATTGGCGCGATCAGCGCTACCGTGATAGATACGTTGTCACCAGGCATGACCATTTCAGTACCCGCTGGCAGTTCTACTGCACCAGTCACGTCTGTGGTACGGAAGTAGAATTGTGGACGGTAGCCATTGAAGAATGGTGTATGACGACCACCTTCATCTTTACCCAACACGTAGATTTCTGCTGTGAATTTGGTGTGTGGCTTGATGGAGCCCACTTTAGACAACACTTGACCACGCTCAACTTCTTCACGCTTGGTACCGCGCAGCAGTACGCCTACGTTGTCACCAGCTTGACCTTGATCCAGCAGTTTGCGGAACATTTCAACGCCGGTACAGATGGTCTTCAGGGTTGGCTTCAGACCAACAATTTCGATTTCATCACCAACCTTGACGATGCCGCGCTCGATACGACCTGTCACTACGGTACCACGACCGGAGATGGAGAATACGTCTTCTACTGGCATCAGGAATGCGCCGTCAACAGCGCGCTCTGGGGTTGGGATGTAGCTATCCAGGGCGTCAGCCAAACGGAAGATGGCTGGTTCGCCAATTTCGGATTGGTCACCTTCCAGGGCCAGCTTGGCTGATCCGTGGATGATTGGGGTGTCGTCACCTGGGAATTCGTATTTGGAAAGCAACTCGCGCACTTCCATTTCAACCAGTTCCAGCAGTTCTGCGTCATCCACCATGTCTGCCTTGTTCAAGAAGACGACGATGTAAGGTACGCCCACCTGACGTGCCAGCAGGATGTGTTCACGTGTCTGGGGCATTGGGCCGTCAGCAGCGGAACATACCAGGATCGCGCCGTCCATCTGGGCAGCACCGGTAATCATGTTCTTAACGTAGTCGGCGTGGCCTGGACAGTCAACGTGAGCGTAGTGACGTGCAGCAGTTTCGTACTCAACGTGGGAGGTATTAATAGTAATACCACGGGCCTTTTCTTCCGGCGCGTTATCGATCTGGGAGTAGTCCTTGGCTTCACCACCAAATTTCTTGGTCAACACGGTAGTGATCGCAGCTGTCAGCGTGGTCTTACCATGGTCAACGTGACCAATCGTCCCTACGTTTACGTGCGGTTTCGTCCGCTCAAATTTACCTTTTGCCATTTCCGTTTCCTTTAATAATAGTGCTTATTTCTTGTTAATGATGGCTTCTGCCACGTTTCTTGGCGCTTCAGCATAGTGCTTGAATTCCATACTGTAGCTTGCACGACCTTGCGACAATGAGCGCACTACAGTGGAGTAGCCGAACATTTCAGCCAGAGGAACTTCAGCACGAATCACCTTGCCGCTTGCGTTATCTTCCATACCTTGAATCATACCGCGACGTGAAGACAAGTCACCCATCACATCACCCATATAATCTTCCGGGGTTTCAACTTCAACCGCCATCATAGGCTCCAGCAATATTGGATCTGCCTTGCGCATACCATCCTTGAAGCCGATCGAAGCCGCCATCTTAAAGGCGTTTTCGTTCGAGTCAACATCATGGTAAGAACCGTCAAACAAAGTAACCTTCACATCCACAACCGGGAAGCCTGCCAACACACCGCTAGGGATAGTTTCGCGCAGACCCTTTTCAACCGCAGGGATGAACTCACGAGGTACGGTACCACCCTTGATCTGGTCGACAAACTCAAAACCCTTACCAGGCTCGTTTGGCTCCATGATCAACCATACGTGACCGTATTGACCCTTACCACCAGACTGCTTAACAAACTTGCCCTCAACTTCAACTTTCTTCTTGATCGCTTCACGGTAAGCCACTTGCGGCGCACCTACATTAGCCTCAACGTTGAATTCGCGACGCATACGGTCTACCAGAATTTCCAGGTGCAACTCACCCATACCAGAAATAATGGTTTGATTGGTTTCTTCATCAGTGCGAACACGGAAAGACGGATCTTCTTGCGCCAGGCGGTTCAGGGCAATACCCATTTTTTCCTGGTCAACCTTGGTCTTTGGCTCAACAGCCACGTGAATCACAGGCTCAGGGAATATCATGCGCTCAAGGATGATGATGTGATCTGGGTGACACAAAGTATCACCAGTAGTCGCATCCTTCAGACCCACAGCCGCAGCGATGTCGCCGGCACGCACTTCCTTGATTTCCTCACGCTGATTAGCATGCATCTGCAAGATACGACCCAAGCGCTCTTTTTTGCCCTTGATCGGGTTGTAAACAGTATCACCCGAATTCACCACACCAGAATACACGCGGAAGAAAATCAACTGCCCAACAAATGGATCAGTCATGATCTTGAATGCCAGCGCAGCAAACTTTTCACTATCGTCAGCCTTACGCTCAACAATCACACCGTCGTCATCTTCACCCTTGACCGGCGGAATATCCACTGGCGATGGCAGGAAGTCGATCACGGCATCCAGCATACGCTGCACACCCTTGTTCTTGAACGCAGAACCGCACAACATAGGCTGAATTTCACCAGCCAGAGTACGCGCACGCAAGCCCTTAAGTACATCAGCCTCAGACAGATCGCCGTCTTCAAGGTACTTATTCATCAATTCTTCATTGGCTTCAGCAGCAGCTTCCACCATGTTTTCACGCCACTTGTTGCATACCTCAACCAGATCAGCAGGAATCTCGGAATAGTCAAACTTGGTACCTTGACTAGCTTCATCCCAAATGATCGATCTCATCTTCATCAAGTCAACCACACCAGTGAAGGTATCTTCTGCACCAATAGGCACGACAACCGGCACAGGATTCGCCTTCAGGCGTGTCTTGAGCTGATCATAAACCTTGAAGAAATTAGCACCGGTACGGTCCATCTTGTTAATGAACGCCAGACGTGGCACACCGTACTTGTTAGCTTGGCGCCATACAGTCTCAGATTGAGGCTGCACACCACCCACCGCACAGTACACCATACAGGCAGCATCCAACACGCGCATGGAACGCTCAACTTCAATCGTGAAGTCAACGTGGCCAGGAGTATCAATAATATTAATACGGTGCTCAGGGTAATTACCAGCCATACCCTTCCAGAAAGCAGTAGTAGCAGCAGAAGTAATAGTAATGCCGCGCTCTTGCTCCTGCTCCATCCAGTCCATGGTGGCAGCGCCATCATGCACTTCACCAATTTTGTGGTTTACACCGGTATAAAAAAGAATACGTTCAGTTGTCGTGGTTTTACCAGCGTCAATGTGCGCACTAATACCGATATTACGGTAGCGATCAATAGGAGTTTTACGAGCCACAGCGATTACCTTTTACTTTTGTTTACTATTGCTTTGTTAAATGGCTTAGAAGCGGAAATGTGAGAAGGCCTTGTTGGCTTCTGCCATACGGTGCACTTCTTCACGCTTCTTCATGGCAGAACCACGACCTTCAGATGCTTCCACCAACTCTGCCGCAAGACGCAAGCCCATGGACTTTTCGCCGCGCTTGCGAGCTGCATCACGCAACCAGCGCATTGCCAGTGCATTACGACGCGCAGGGCGCACCTCAACAGGCACCTGGTAGTTAGCACCACCAACACGACGGCTCTTCACTTCAACTACAGGGCGCAGATTACCGATAGCCAGAGTAAATACTTCCAGCGCATCCTTGCCACTCTTTTGTGTAATCTGATCAAATGCGCCGTATAGAATACGTTCTGCAACCGATTTCTTACCACCGGTCATCAACACATTAACGAACTTTGAAACTTCCTGACTACCGAACTTAGGATCAGGCAGGATGTTACGTTTGGGAACTTCTCTACGTCTTGGCATGGCTTTCTCGATTCCTTAAACTTTGGGCTGCTGGGATTAAGCAGCCTTAGGGCGCTTAGCACCGTACTTGGAGCGGGATTGCTTACGGTCTTTAACACCGGCAGTATCTAGGCTACCGCGTACCATGTGGTAACGCACACCCGGCAAATCCTTCACACGACCACCACGCAGCAGCACAACAGAGTGCTCCTGCAGGTTGTGGCCTTCACCGCCGATATAGCTAATTACTTCATAGCCATTCGTCAGACGAACCTTAGCAACCTTACGCAAGGCTGAGTTAGGCTTCTTAGGAGTAGTTGTGTAAACGCGAGTACATACCCCACGTTTTTGTGGGCAGCTCTCAAGCGCTGGAACTTTGCTCTTGGTGACTACTTTTTGGCGCGGCTTGCGCACTAATTGATTGGTGGTTGGCATAACCTTTAGCCTTTATATTTTAACCGCTAAAAATTACGGGATGGCGAAAGGCCATCCCGGAAAACTTAGCATTTTATTTAGCGTTCAATGTGTTGTCAAGCAACCTCAGGATTACCTGATATTTCTTCGACCTTCACTTCGTCAGCTTCTTCGATGAATGCAGGGGCAGAATCTACACCTGCGGCATTACGCCTACGTGTTTCATGGTAGGCCAGACCAGTACCTGCAGGAATCAAACGACCCACAATCACATTTTCCTTCAGGCCACGCAGCTCGTCGCGTTTGCCCAGAATTGCGGCTTCGGTCAGAACTCGTGTTGTTTCCTGGAAGGACGCTGCAGAGATGAATGAATCGGTAGATAGCGAAGCCTTGGTAATGCCCAGCAACACATACTCGAAACTTGCCGGACGCTGATCTTTATCTTCCGCCAGCACACGTTCGTTCTCTGTCAGCACATCAGCACGTTCAACTTGCTCACCCAGAATGAAGTTGGCATCACCAGGATCGGTGATACGAACACGACGCAGCATCTGACGTACGATGACTTCAATATGCTTGTCGTTGATCTTAACGCCCTGCAGGCGGTAAACGTCCTGCACTTCATCAATGATGTAACGCGCCAATGCCTCACGACCTTGCAGCCTCAAGATATCTTGAGGATCTGCCGGGCCATCAACAATACTTTCACCCTTGGTTACCACTTGACCATCATGCGCAGTCACGTGCTTGTCCTTAGGAATCAGGAACTCGTTGGACACACCGTCTAGGTCAGTGATGACCAAACGTTGCTTGCCCTTGGTATCCTTACCGAAGGAAATCGTGCCTGTCACTTCAGCCAGCAAGCCAGCATCCTTAGGTGAACGCGCCTCAAACAACTCAGCAACACGTGGCAGACCACCGGTAATATCACGGGTCTTGGAAGACTCTTGCGGGATACGTGCCAGCACTTCACCCACGCCTACTTCCTGACCATCCTTGACGGTAATAATGCAACCCAGCTGGAATGTCACATTAACTGAGACATCACCGCCAGCGACCTTGACTTCAACGCCATTGGCATCCAGCAATTTAACCTGAGGGCGCAGACCCTTGGACTGACCCGCACGCTGCTTGGGATCGATAACCACCAAGGAAGACAAGCCCGTCACTTCATCTACCTGCTTGGCGACGGTAACGCCTTCTTCCACGTTCTCAAACTTCACGCGACCAGCGTACTCGGTAATGATCGGACGAGTATGTGGATCCCATGTCGCCAGTGCCTGACCCGCCTTGACTTGCTTACCATCGGTAATTTGCAAGGTCGCACCATATGGCACCTTGTGACGCTCACGCTCACGGCCGTTTTCGTCCTGGATAATAGCTTCACCATTACGTGAAATCACAACCTGCTCGCTTCTGGCATTGGTGACATAACGCATAGTGGAAGTGAAGCGCACGATACCATTAGACTTGCTCTCAACCTGGCTCACAGAAGCCGCACGCGATACCGCACCCCCAATGTGGAAGGTACGCATGGTCAACTGAGTGCCTGGCTCACCAATGGATTGCGCAGCAATCACACCAACAGCTTCACCCATATTGATCAGGCGACCACGTCCCAAGTCACGACCATAACATTTGGCACAAATACCGTAGCGCGTATCGCAAGTCAGGGCAGTACGCACCTTGACTTCATCAATACCCAAGGCATCAATCTGTTCAACTTCATCCTCAGTAAACAGGGTACCCGCTGGATACACCACTTCCTGAGTTTCAAGATTCACCACATCCAATGCCGCTACGCGACCCAGGATACGATCATGCAATGGCTCAACCACTTCACCACCCTTGACCAGGGCCTTAGTAAACAGACCTTCTACGGTGCCGCAATCATGCTCGGTCACCACCAGATCCTGCGTCACATCAACCAGACGACGCGTCAGGTAACCGGAGTTAGCTGTTTTCAACGCAGTATCTGCCAGACCCTTACGCGCACCGTGGGTGGAAATAAAGTACTGCAATACGTTCAAACCATCACGGAAGTTAGCAATAATCGGCGTTTCAATGATGGAACCATCCGGCTTCGCCATCAGGCCACGCATACCAGCCAGCTGACGTACCTGAGCTGCGGAACCACGGGCACCAGAGTCGGCCATCATGTAAATCGCATTGAAGGATTCTTGCTTGATGTCCTTGCCGTCAGCATCCTTGGCGATCGAACCATCAGCCTCGTAGACCGTTTCTTCACGCAACTGCTTCATCATGGCGTCGGCCACCTTATCACCGGCACGACCCCAGATATCGACGACCTTGTTGTAACGCTCGCCCTGGGTCACCAGACCGGAGACGTACTGATCTTCGATTTCCTTCACTTCAGCTTCAGCAGAAGCAATCAACTGCTCCTTCTCAGGCGGAACCAGCATATCGTTGATACTGATAGAGATACCGGCACGTGTTGCATAGGTGTAGCCTGTGTACATCAGTTTGTCAGCGAAAATCACCGTTTCGCGAATGCCCACCTTACGGAAGCTGGCATTGATCAAGCGAGAGATTTCTTTTTTCTTCAGCGCCTTGTCAATCACACTGAATGACAGGCCTGGTGGCAGAATTTCTGACAACAGCGCACGACCCACCGTAGTTTCATAGCGGGTAATCTTTTCATGCTTCTGACCGTCCAGATCTACATCGTATTCACGGATACGTACTGTGATCCGTGCATGCAAATCAATCAGGCCGTTATCATAAACACGCTGGACTTCAGACACATTGGCAAAACGCATGCCTTCACCACGCGCAGACTTCTTCTCACGCGTCATGTAGTACAGACCCAACACGATATCCTGTGAAGGCACAATGATAGGTTCGCCGTTGGCTGGGGACAGCACATTGTTGGAGGCCAGCATCAGTGTGCGTGCTTCCATTTGCGCTTCCAGGCTCAATGGTACGTGAACCGCCATCTGGTCACCGTCAAAGTCGGCGTTGAAGGCAGCACACACCAATGGGTGCAACTGAATTGCCTTACCTTCAATCAAGGTCGGCTCAAAGGCCTGAATACCCAGACGGTGCAATGTAGGTGCACGGTTCAACAATACAGGATGCTCGCGAATCACGTCTTCAAGGATATCCCAGACTTCTGGTCCTTCCTCTTCAACCTTCTTCTTGGCCGCCTTGATGGTGGTTGCTAGACCTAACACTTCCAGCTTGTGGAAAATAAACGGCTTGAACAACTCAAGCGCCATTTTCTTCGGCAAACCGCACTGATGCAGCTTCAATTGCGGGCCCACCACGATCACGGAACGACCGGAGTAATCCACACGCTTACCGAGCAAGTTCTGACGGAAACGACCGCCCTTACCCTTGATCATGTCAGCCAGTGACTTCAATGGGCGCTTGTTAGCACCAGTCATGACCTTGCCGCGACGGCCATTATCCAACAAGGAGTCAACCGCTTCCTGCAACATACGCTTTTCGTTACGCACGATGATTTCTGGCGCCTTCAGCTCCAGCAAACGCTTCAAACGGTTGTTACGGTTAATTACACGGCGATACAGATCGTTCAGATCGGAAGTTGCAAAACGTCCACCATCCAGCGGCACCAATGGGCGCAATTCTGGCGGCAATACTGGCAACACTTCCAGGATCATCCATTCTGGCTTGATGCCAGACTTCTGGAAAGCTTCCAGCACCTTCAGACGCTTGGCCAGCTTCTTGATCTTGGCTTCAGAACCAGTTTCACCCAGTTCGCGGCGTAATCTTTCGATTTCAGTGTGTACGTCCATGGTACGCAGGAGCTCACGCACAGCTTCAGCACCCATCACAGCACTGAATTCATCGCCGTATTCTTCCACCTTGGCCAGGTAGTCATCTTCAGTCAGCAACTGAGCACGCGTTAGCGGTGTCATGCCTGGATCGATAACAATGTATGCCTCAAAGTAGAGCACGCGCTCAATATCACGCAAGGCAATATCCAGCACCATGCCCAAACGGCTTGGCAGGGACTTCAAGAACCAGATATGCGCGACCGGGCTGGCAAGCTCAATGTGCGCCATACGCTCACGACGCACCTTGGACAGGGTCACTTCAACGCCGCACTTCTCGCAGATTACACCGCGATGCTTGAGGCGCTTGTACTTACCACACAAACATTCATAGTCTTTGATCGGGCCAAAAATCTTGGCGCAGAACAAACCGTCACGCTCAGGCTTGAACGTACGATAGTTAATAGTCTCAGGCTTCTTGACCTCACCGTAAGACCAGGAGCGAATCTTCTCAGGAGATGCCAAGGCAATCTTGATGGCATCAAACTCTTCTTCCTGAGTGACCTGCTTGAATAAATCTAATAGAGCTTTCACGCGCGTTTCTCCTTAGTTGCGGTCAAGATCAATATCGATAGCGAGCGAGCGGATTTCCTTCACCAACACATTGAAGGACTCTGGCATGCCAGCGTCAATCTTATGCTCACCCTTAACGATGTTTTCATATACCTTGGTACGGCCAGATACGTCATCTGATTTGACCGTGAGCATTTCTTGCAAGGTATAGGCAGCACCGTAGGCTTCCAGCGCCCAGACTTCCATTTCACCAAAACGCTGACCACCAAACTGGGCTTTACCGCCAAGTGGCTGCTGAGTCACCAGCGAGTAAGGACCCGTAGAACGGGCATGCATCTTGTCATCGACCAAGTGATGCAGTTTCAGTACGTGCATATAGCCAACAGTGACCGGACGCTCAAAAGCCTCACCGGAGCGACCATCAAACAGTTTGACTTGAGTTTTGCCTGCAGCAAACTGAAGCTGCTTGGTACGTGCATCATCATCAGGGAAAGCCAGATCCAGCATGGCACGGATATCTGTTTCCGCTGCACCGTCAAATACAGGGGTTGCAAACGGCACGCCACCTTGCAGGTTCTTCGCGAGCTCGAACACTTCAATATCCGTCAAGGACTTGATGTCTTCACTCTTGCCACTGGTGTCGTTATAAATCTGCTCAAGGAACTTACGCACTTCCGTCGCCTTGGCTTGAGCCTGCAGCATGGCGTTGATACGAATACCCAAGCCTTTAGCGGCCCAACCCAGGTGCACTTCCAGAATCTGACCGATATTCATCCGTGAAGGAACGCCCAGCGGGTTCAGCACAATATCCATAGGGGTACCGTCTGCCATGTGCGGCATATCTTCAATCGGCACAATTTTGGACACCACACCCTTGTTACCGTGACGACCGGCCATCTTGTCACCAGGCTGGATGCGACGCTTGACTGCCAGGTAAACCTTGACCATCTTCTGTACACCAGGTGGCAACTCATCGCCCTGAGTCAGCTTGCGCTTCTTCTCTTCAAACTTGCTATCGAACTCGATACGCGCTTGTGACAAGCTGTCACGCAGCTGTTCCAGTTGACGTGCGGTCTCTTCTTCGCTGAGGCGAATATCAAACCAATCGTAACGTGGCAGGCTTTCCAGATATTCTGCAGAAAGTGTTTCGCCCTTCTTCAGTTTCTGTGGACCACCAGTCGCAACCTTACCTTCGATCAGGCGACGGATACGACCAAAAGCATCGTCTTCCACAATACGCATCTGGTCAGCCAGATCCTGCTTGTAGTTACCAAGCTGGTCATCAATGATTTGCTGCGCACGTGCATCACGATCAATACCTTCGCGTGTAAACACCTGCACATCAATCACGGTGCCGGACATGCCGGAAGGCACACGCAGGGAAGTATCCTTAACGTCAGAAGCCTTCTCTCCGAAAATGGCACGCAACAGTTTTTCTTCTGGTGTCAGCTGGGTTTCACCCTTAGGTGTCACCTTACCCACCAATACATCACCAGCTTCAACTTCAGCGCCGATATAAATAATACCGGAGTCATCCAGACGGCCCAGCATACGCTCGGACAGGTTGGAGATATCACGGGTAATTTCTTCAGCACCCAGCTTGGTATCACGGGCAACCACTGACAACTCTTCAATATGGATGGATGTGTAACGGTCATCCGCTACCACACGCTCCGAGATCAGGATCGAGTCCTCAAAGTTGTAGCCATTCCATGGCATAAATGCCACGAGCATGTTTTGCCCCAGTGCCAGCTCACCCATATCAGTGGATGCGCCATCGGCAATCACATCACCACGCGCCAGCACATCACCAATGTTGACCAATGGACGCTGGTTAATATTGGTATTCTGGTTGGAACGGGTGTACTTGATCAGATTGTATATATCAACACCGACTTCACCGGCTGCAGCTTCATCATCATGCACACGCACCACGATACGGCTGGAATCTACATAATCCACAATACCACCACGACGTGCAGTCACGACAGTGCCAGAGTCAACCGCAACAGTACGTTCAATGCCGGTACCCACGACGGCTTTTTCAGCACGCAGACATGGCACAGCTTGACGCTGCATGTTGGCACCCATCAAGGCACGGTTCGCATCATCGTGTTCCAGGAATGGAATGAGTGATGCCGCTACCGAAACGATCTGGCCTGGCGCGACGTCCATGTACTGAACACGGTCAGGCTGAGCCATCGTGAATTCGTTATGGTAACGCGCAGAGATCAGCTCCTCCCTGAAGCCACCCTTTGCATCCAGCTCAGAGTTAGCCTGGGCGATCATGTACTGGCTTTCCTCAATCGCGGAAAGGAAGTCAATCGTAGCACTAACCTTGTTGTCTTCAACACGGCGATAAGGCGTTTCCAGGAAGCCGTACTTATTAGTACGCGCATACAATGCCAATGAGTTGATCAGACCGATGTTCGGGCCTTCTGGTGTTTCAATCGGACAGACACGACCATAATGCGTGGTATGTACGTCACGCACTTCAAAGCCAGCACGTTCACGTGTCAAGCCGCCTGGTCCCAGAGCTGAAACACGGCGTTTGTGCGTGATTTCAGACAATGGATTGGTTTGATCCATAAACTGCGACAATTGTGAAGAACCAAAGAACTCACGAATCGCACTAGATACAGGCTTGGCGTTGATCAGGTCATGCGGCATCAGGTTATCTGATTCCGCCTGGCTCAAACGCTCTTTTACCGCACGCTCCACACGTACCAGACCAGCACGGAACTGGTTTTCAGCCAACTCACCCACGGAACGGATACGACGATTACCCAAGTGATCAATATCATCGATTTCACCGCGACCATTGCGCAGTTCAATCAATACAGCAATCACCGCCAGAATATCGTCATTGGCAAGTATGCCAGCACCTTCAGCACCTTGTGGACCGATTTTCTCATAGAAACGACGCAACCAGGCCGCTGTACGCTCTTCAATCTTCTCAGGGAAGGCGCGACGGTTGAATTTCATGCGACCAACAACAGACAGATCATAACGATCTTCATTGAAGAACAGACCTTCAAACAACGCCTGCACCGCATCTTCAGTTGGCGGCTCGCCAGGACGCATCATGCGATAAATGGCAACGCGTGCACTGTACTGATCCGGGATTTCATCAATACGCAATGTTTGAGAAATATAGTCACCATGATCAAGATCATTTGCATACAAAGTGCTGATCTTAGCTACTTCAGCTTCACGCAATTTATCCATCACAGATTCAGTGATTTCGTCGTTGGCATTGGCCACCACTTCACCAGTGGATTTATCAACTACACTTGCAGACAACGCACGACCCAAGATGAACTCTTCTGGGACGGTAATCTTGCTGATACCCGCTTTTTCCATTTCACGGATATGCTTGACAGTAATACGCTTATCCTTGGCAACAATGGCATTACCATCTTTGTCCAGGATATCGAATTTAGCGATTTCGCCACGCAGACGCTCAGGCACCAGTTCAAACTGGATACCCTTCTTAGCAATATGGAAGGTATCGAAATCGTAGAATGTTTGCAGAATCTGCTCTGGTGTATAACCCAGCGCCTTCAGCAGGATGGTGACCGGCATTTTACGGCGGCGATCCACACGGAAATACAGGTAATCCTTAGGGTCAAACTCAAAGTCCAACCATGAACCACGGTAAGGAATAATACGTGCAGAGAACAAGAGCTTGCCCGAGCTATGGGTCTTACCTCTATCGTGTTCAAAGAACACACCAGGACTACGGTGCAACTGGGAAACGATGACACGCTCTGTACCATTGATCACGAAAGAACCATTTTCGGTCATCAGAGGCAATTCGCCCATGTAGACTTCCTGCTCTTTCACTTCCTTGACCGTAGGCTTGGAAGCTTCTTTATCCATGATAGTCAGACGGACTTTGACTCGCAGAGGAGCTGCGTAAGTCAGGCCACGCTGCTGACATTCCTTGACGTCAAACGGCTCTTGACCAAGGTTATAACTGACAAAATCCAACCGTGCATTGCCAGAATGGCTGACGATAGGAAAAACCGAACTGAACGCTGCTTGCAGACCTGCATCTGTGCGCTTGTCAGCATGAACATCGGCTTGTAAAAATGCCGCGTAGGACTCCAATTGCATGGCGAGCAGGTAAGGAACTTCCTGCACGCTTTCGCGTTTGGCGAAACTTTTACGCAGACGTTTCTTTTCGGTAAAGGAATAGCTCATAGCATCTCCTGAGGATAGAGGGCAGAAGACAGCAGACCAAGAGGACTGCTGTCTTCTAACTTCTTAAAATGGTGAAGGCTGACAGTTTCCTGTCAGCCCATGCACTACGATTTACTGCGGTATTACTTAACTTCAACCTTAGCGCCAGCTTCTTCCAACTTCTTAGCAGCAGCTTCAGCATCAGCCTTGGAAACGCCTTCCTTAACAGCCTTAGGAGCAGCATCAACCAGGTCTTTAGCTTCCTTCAGACCCAGGGAAGTCAGTTCGCGAACAGCCTTAATAACGTTCACTTTGTTGTCGCCAGCTGAAGTCAGAACTACGTCGAACTCTGTCTTCTCAGCGGCGGCTGCACCAGCATCGCCACCAGCTGCTGGTGCAGCTACTGCAACAGCAGCTGCAGCTGCGGATACGCCAAACTTTTCTTCCAGATCTTTGATCAGTTCGGACAGTTCAAGAACCGTCAGGGAAGCGATAGCGTCAAGAATTTCTGCTTTAGATAATGCCATTTGTTAATACTCCTGATAAATATGATATTGATTAGGCTGCTTGCTTTTGATCGCGTACTGCAGCAAGACCACGTGCAAACTTTGTAGGTACTTCGTTAAGCGTACGTACAAATGTTGCGACTGGAGCCTGCATAGTACCGAGCAACTTGGCCAGCAACTCGTCACGGCTTGGCAAGGCGGCTAGGGCTTGAACACCCTTTGCATCAATAACCTTGCCTGGCAATGCGCCAGCCTTGATGACGAACTTGTCGTTAGACTTGGCAAAACCGCTCATTACTTTTGCCGCAGCAACTGGATCGGTAGAAATACCGAATACCAATGGACCGACCATGTCGTTCGCTAAATCAGAAAAATGGGTGCCGTCTACAGCGCGACGAACCAGCGTATTTTTCATAACACGCAGGTAAACACCTGATTTTCTGGCTTCAGCACGCAACTTGGTCATGTTGCCCACTTCGATGCCACGATACTCAGCAAGAACAATTGCCTGAGCCTGCGCGATTTGCTCGCTAACCTCAGCAACTACTGCCTTTTTCTGCTCAAGATTAAGACTCAAGGTCTTCTCCTTCCGTTAATTAAGCATTTGCAGAAATCTGCAAACACCTTCCACGGCGACCTTTCATCAGGAATATTAATATCCTGTTCCGGGCTACGCCATCTGCGTTGGATTCAGCTAGAACATTGCCTCAATTAAACCCTTGCGGGCTCCTACGGTCTTTGATAACCCCACAATCGAAATTGCGGGCCCAAAGTTCTTTTTTGGCGCCGGCATATCACCGGCGCACTCAATTGTTTAACCGAGGTTAAACTGATCCACACGCACACCAACACCCATGGTGCTAGAGACGGATACCTTCTTCAGGTATACACCCTTGGATGAAGCTGGCTTGGCTTTGCTCAGCGCATCAAGCAATGCAGCCAGATTTTCCTTCAGTGCATCAACACCGAAAGAAGCACGACCAATAGTGCAATGCACGATACCGCCCTTGTCAGTACGGTACTGCACTTGACCAGCCTTGGCATTCTTCACAGCAGTGGTGACATCAGGTGTCACAGTGCCAACCTTAGGGTTAGGCATCAGACCACGAGGACCAAGAACCTGACCTAGAGTACCAACAATACGCATTGCGTCCGGGGTTGCAATCGCAACGTCAAAGTCCAGGAAACCACCCTTAACTTGCTCAGCCAGATCTTCAAAACCAACGATATCTGCACCAGCTGCCTTAGCCGCTTCAGCTGCAGCACCCTGGGCAAATACAGCGATACGCTTGGTCTTACCCGTACCATTCGGCAATACCAGGGCGCCACGCACCAACTGGTCTGACTTACGTGCATCAATACCCAGATTGATCACGGCATCAACGGACTCATCAAACTTGGCAGTTGCAGCTTCCTTGACCAGAGTCAAAGCTTCAGCCACTGGATAGATCTTGTTACGGTCAACCTTGGCACGCAAGGCATCAATACGCTTAGAAACCTTAGCCATTTATATACCCTCCACTTCAATACCCATACTGCGTGCGCTACCTGCAATAGTACGCACCGCAGCATCCAGATCAGCAGCCGTCAAATCAGGTGCCTTAGTCTTTGCAATTTCCTCGGCTTGAGCGCGAGTAATCTTGCCAACCTTATCGGTATGAGGACGAGGAGAACCCTTATCAATCTTGGCTGCCTTCTTGATCAGGATAGTCGCCGGAGGCGTCTTCATGATGAATGTGAAGCTCTTATCTGCAAACGCCGTAATGACGACTGGAATTGGCAGACCTGGCTCCAAACTCTGCGTGGCTGCATTGAAAGCCTTACAGAATTCCATAATATTCAGACCGCGCTGACCCAATGCTGGACCAACGGGGGGACTTGGATTGGCTTTACCTGCAGGAATCTGCAACTTGATATAGCCTATAACTTTCTTTGCCATCTGGAACTCCTAATTTGGGTAATCGCGCTTGATATCAAGCTCCCCAGTTTAGATATGTAGTGCCTTACACTACGCCTGTCGCAAACCAACCATGTCGGAATGCGGAAAGCCGCACCCTGCCAAACGGCAGAGTACAGCTTAAAATTCTTACACTTCTTTTTCGATCTGACCGAAGTCCAGCTCAACCGGTGTTGCACGACCAAAGATCACTACAGAAACACGCAGCTTGCTCTTCTCGTAGTTGATATCTTCCACACTACCGGAGAAATCCTTAAACGGCCCATCAATTACCCGCACAGACTCACCCTTTTCAAAGGTCAGCTTCTGAGTAGGATTACTCTTACTGTCATCCATGCGCTGCAGAATGATCTCAACTTCTTTGTCCTTGATCGGCGTCGGCTTAAGCGCCGTACCACCAATAAAAGCTGTAACACGTGGCGTACTCTTAACTAGGTGCCAGCTCTGATCACTCATCTGCATTTGCACTAACACATACCCTGGATACAGTTTGCGCTCGGTGATGCTTTTGACACCATTCTTCATCTCGACCACTTCTTCTACCGGCACGAGAATTTCCCCGAACATATCACCGACATCAGAACGAGAAATACGCTCTTCCAATCCCTTTTTCACAGACTTCTCAAAACCAGAGAAAGCCTGCACTGCATACCACCGCATATCACTCATCAAGCGCCTCGCCCCATCAGATGCTTTACAGCCCACATAAAGCCAATATCAATAATCCAGAGGAAAATAGCCATGACAATCACCAGACCAAACACAGCCATAGTGGTTTGAATAGTCTCTTTGCGGCTAGGCCACACAACTTTCCGGGTTTCAATAACTGCCTCACGCGCAAACGTGAATGCATCCTGACCCAGCACAGTTGTCTTCAGCAATAACAATGCAAAAACAATCCCTGCCAGTACGGCCAGAATACGCAACACCAGCGCCTGATCAGCCAGCAAATAAAAGCCGGCAACACCAGCAGCAACAAGCAGCAGGGCGATTACCAGCTTAATTTTTTCGGTCATATTTTGCACTTAATATAATGGCAGGCCAGGAGGGCCTCGAACCCCCAACCCTCGGTTTTGGAGACCGATACTCTGCCAATTGAGCTACTGGCCTAAAAGCTTCTTTTTAATAATGCACAAGGACTGCACAACTGATACAGCCCCTGGCATTTACGAGTAATTACTCAAGTACTTTAGCGACGACACCAGCACCAACGGTACGGCCACCTTCACGAATCGCGAAGCGCAGACCTTCTTCCATCGCGATTGGCGCGATCAGCGCTACCGTGATAGATACGTTGTCACCAGGCATGACCATTTCAGTACCCGCTGGCAGTTCTACTGCACCAGTCACGTCTGTGGTACGGAAGTAGAATTGTGGACGGTAGCCATTGAAGAATGGTGTATGACGAC
>NZ_JAJAVE010000002.1 GCF_020532675.1 Methylobacillus gramineus
TGGCGGCCATAGCGAATTGGACCCACCCCTTCCCATCTCGAACAGGGCCGTGAAACGATTCTGCGCCAATGATAGTATACTTCTCGTATGCGAAAGTAGGTCACCGCCAGGCTTTTATTTAAAATTCACTTCTGTGAGTTTATGCAATAGCCCTCTATATGAGGGCTTTTGTTTTTGTTTTATCAATTCTATTTAGAGATTGATATAATGGGATTCTTTGGGATGGGCGTTAAGCCCATTTTTTATTTGTGAAAACCGTGGTTTAGGGTTTGATATGCAGGATTTATACACATTGTTGGATAAGTCTCTGGCTCAATTGGGCTATGAGCTGGTTGATATGGAGATGTCCAATCGCGGCAAGTTGATACGCTTGTTTATTGACAAGCCTGAGGGTATCGACATTGATGATTGCGTGTTGGTGAGTAACCATCTGAGTGACCTGCTGGCAGTTGAGCATGATATTGATTACGACAGGCTCGAGGTTTCATCGCCTGGTATTGATCGAGTATTGAAAAAAGAAACAGATTATGTGCGTTTTGCTGGCGAGCGAGCGCAGGTTAAATTGCGCGTTCCGGTTGAAGGCAGGAAGAATTTTATAGGCATATTGCGTGGCTTGGATCAGGGTAGCCTAGTGATTGAATGTGATGGTGTAGAGCAACGTGTTGCATTATCAAATATCGACAAGGCAAGATTATCCCCTGAGTTCTAAGCACCAAATTTTTTGGCGGAGATTGAAATGAGTCGCGAAATATTATTATTGGTTGATGCACTGGCCCACGAGAAAAATGTGGCTAAGGCTGTGATTTTTACTGCATTGGAGCTAGCTCTGGCTTCTGCAACCAAAAAACGTTTCACTGAAGATGCCGATGTCCGTGTAGAGATTGACCGTGAAAATGGCGAGTATAATTCCTTCCGTCGCTGGCAAGTGGTGGCTGAAGATGTACTGGAAAATCCAGATGCTCAGATCGCCATAGGCGATGAACGCGCTCAAAATCTACCAGAAGGCGAGTATATCGAGGAGCCTTTGGAGTCGGTGGAATTTGGTCGTATTGGTGCGCAAGCTGCAAAGCAGGTTATTCTGCAAAAAGTGCGGGAAGCCGAGCGTGAGCAAATTCTCGATGATTTTCTCGCTCGTAAAGAGCATTTGGTCACTGGTGTGATCAAGCGCATGGAAAAAGGCAATGCCATCATCGAGGTGGGCAGGATTGAATCGATCTTGCCGCGCGAGCAGATGATTCCTAAGGAAAATCTGCGTGTGGGTGATAGGGTGCGTGCGTATTTATCCCGCATTGAGCGCGGTGGACGGGGTCCACAATTAATTTTGTCACGTATTGCACCTGAGTTTCTTATCAAGTTATTTGAACTTGAAGTACCTGAAATTGAAGAAGGCTTGTTGGAAATCAGGTCTGCGGCACGTGATCCTGGATTACGTTCCAAGATAGCCGTTAAATCCAATGATCAGCGTCTTGATCCTGTGGGTACTTGTGTCGGCATGCGTGGTTCACGTGTACAGGCAGTTACTGGTGAATTGGCTGGTGAGCGTGTGGATATCGTACTCTGGTCGATGGAGCCTGCACAGTTTGTTATTAATGCCATGGCACCTGCAGAGGTATCAGGCATTGTAGTCGACGAAGATGCCCATAGCATGGATGTGATTGTTGACGAAGAGCAGTTAGCTCAAGCGATTGGCCGTAGTGGTCAAAATGTGCGCTTGGCCTCTGAGTTGACCGGTTGGACATTGAATATTCTGACCGAAGAAGAAGCTGCAAAGAAAAACGAAGAAGAGCATACCGGTATTCTGCAGTTGTTTGTAGACAAGTTGGATGTGGATGAAGAGGTGGCTGATATTCTGGTGCAAGAAGGATTCAGTACACTGGAAGAGATTGCTTACGTGCCATTGTCCGAAATGAGCGAGATTGAAGCATTTGATGAAGACACCATCAACGAGTTGCGCAAACGCGCACGTGCAGCACTATTGACCGAAGCCATTGCTAAGGAGGAAAAGGTTGAGGAAGCTTCCGAAGATCTGTTGACGATGGACGGAATGGACGAGGCTACGGCTCGTACTTTGGCTTCAAAGGGTGTTTCTACGATGGATGATTTGGCCGATCTGGCGGTAGATGATCTGGTGGAATTGACCGGCATGGATATTGAGCGCGCTAAGCAGTTAATCATGACAGCACGTGCTCCCTGGTTTGCTTAAGCCGCAAGAGTGGATTTGCGCAAAGTAGATTTAGCATAGCTAAAAAGAAATGCACTGTGAAACAGTGCAAACAGAAGAGACTGGAGTAACAGAATGGGACAATCGAGCGTAGCACAGTTTGCCAATGAATTAGGGCTGCCGGCTGAACTGCTTCTGGAGCAACTGAAAGGTGCTGGCGTTAATAAATTAGCGTATGAGGATACCCTGACGGAACAGGATAAGACCTCGTTGCTAGAGTATTTGCGCAAAGAGCATGGCGGACAGGCGCCCAAGGACAAGATTACGCTTACCCGTAAGCAGGTAACTGAAATCAAGAAGTCAGATAGCAGCGGCAAGGCTCGTACCATACAGGTTGAAGTGCGCAAAAAACGCGTGCTGGTCCGTCGGGATTCCCCACTTGATTCTGTCAGCGAAGAAGAGCCATTGATTGAAGTGTTGGCAGAGCAGCCTGTTGAGGTTGCCGCTGAACTTCATGTTGAGCCTGAAATTGTAGCGCCGGTTGAGGTTGTAGCTGAAATTGAGCCTGAAGTGGCTGAGCCTGTGATTGAAGCCGTGCCACAAGTGATTGAGGCTGAAAAAGCACCTGAAGAAGTGAAGGCGGAAGAGTCTGCCCCAGCACCGGTGCCTGAAAAAGCAGTTGAGCCTGCTGTCCGTACCAGATTGACGGCTAAAGAGATTTTTGGGGCAGATGAGCTTGCCTTGCGTGAAAAGGAAGCCAAGCGGCACGCTGCTCTGGCTGCCATTCAGGCTGATGATTTACGCAAGAAGCAGGAACTGGCGCAGCGTCGTGTGGAAGAAGAGGCAAAACGTGCTGCCGCTGCTCTGGCTGCCACTACCAAGCTGTCTGAAGGGACGTTGCATAAGCCTGCGGCAAAAGAAGCGCCAAAAGTGGATGACAAGGGCGCCAAGAAGGGTGCCAAGACTGCCAAGGTGTGGCCCGATAGCGATAACAAGAAGCGCGGCGGTGTTAAAGGACGTGGTGATTCAGCTGGCGCCACAGGATGGCGTGCGCACAAGGGCAAGGCATCCAAGTCGCAAAAGAATGATAGTGATCAGCAACATGCATTCAATGCGCCAACAGAGCCTATTGTGCATGAGGTATTGGTCCCGGAAACTATTTCCGTGGGTGATCTTGCTCATAAGATGGCAGTGAAAGCCAGTGAGGTGATCAAGGCGCTCATGAAGATGGGCATGATGGTCACAATTAACCAGGTATTGGATCAGGAAACCGCGATTATTATCGTGGAAGAAATGGGCCACAATGCCAAAGCGGCTGCTTCAAATGATCCGGAAACTTTCCTGGATGATGAAGAGCATGCAGAAGCCATACAGGAATCGCGTCCGCCGGTAGTGACCGTGATGGGTCATGTTGATCACGGTAAAACCTCGTTGCTGGATTATATCCGCCGTAGCCGTGTGGCTTCTGGTGAGGCCGGTGGGATTACCCAGCATATTGGCGCTTACCATGTGGAAACTCCACGCGGGATGGTGACTTTCCTCGACACCCCTGGCCATGAAGCGTTTACTGCAATGCGAGCCCGTGGAGCCAAGGCGACTGACGTCGTGGTCCTGGTCGTGGCAGCCGATGATGGTGTGATGCCGCAAACCATTGAAGCGGTACACCATGCCAAGGCGGCTGGAGTGCCACTGGTGGTGGCTGTGAACAAAATTGATAAGCCTGAAGCCAGTCCGGAACGCGTCAAGCAGGAACTGGTGACGCATTCCGTGGTGCCTGAAGACTGGGGTGGTGACACCATGTTTGTGGAAGTCTCTGCCAAAACCGGTGTGGGTATCGATAACTTGCTGGAAGCGGTTCTGCTGCAGGCTGAAGTGCTTGAGCTTACAGCCGCCAAGAATACGCCTGCCAAGGGATTGGTCATTGAAGGCCGTCTCGATAAGGGTCGTGGTCCTGTATCTACGATTCTGGTGCAATCTGGAACGCTGAAGCGTGGCGATATGATATTGGCGGGCACTGCGTATGGACGTGTACGTGCAATGCTGGATGAATCCGGTGCCGACGTGAAGGAAGCTGGTCCATCAATCCCGGTTGAAATTCTGGGCTTATCGGATGTGGCAAGTGCTGGCGAAGAAGTAATTGTGTTGAATGATGAGCGCAAGGCCCGTGAAATCGCCCTGTTCCGTCAAGGCAAGTTCCGCGACGTTAAACTGGCACGCCAGCAGGCGGCCAAGTTGGAGAACATGTTCCAGCAGATGGGTGAAGGCGAAGTCAAGGTATTGCCGCTGATCATTAAATCGGACGTGCAAGGTTCTTACGAAGCATTGGCGACTTCTTTGCAGAAATTGTCTACTGATGAAGTCAAGGTCAACATTATTCATACCGGTGTGGGTGCCATTACCGAGTCTGACGTCAACCTGGCTGCAGCATCCAAAACGGTGGTGATCGGTTTCAATGTGCGTGCAGATGCAGGGGCGCGTAAGTTGATTGAAAGCTCAGGCGTTGATGTGCGCTACTACACCATCATCTACGAAGCCGTGGATGAAGTGAAAGCGGCGCTGGGCGGCATGTTGTCGCCAGAGCAGAAGGAAAGCGTGATTGGTACCGTGGAAATCCGCGAAGTCTTCCGTATTTCTCGAGTAGGTGCTGTCGCTGGTTGTTATGTGCAGGATGGTGTCATCCGCCGTAACTCCAAGATTCGCCTGTTGCGTGACAACGTTGTTATCCATACCGGTGATTTAGATTCATTGAAACGCTTCAAGGATGACGTCAAGGAAGTGAAATCCAACTTTGAATGTGGCTTGTCTCTGAAGAACTACAATGAAATTGAAGTTGGCGATATCCTCGAAGTATTCGAAGTCGTTGAAATAGCGAGAACCCTCTAAGCTTATGGCTAAGGTATTCTCAAGAAGTGATCGAGTGGCAGAGCAGATTCAGCGAGAAATGGCTGATCTGCTCCAGTTTGAGGTCAAAGACCCACGCGTGGGTATGGTGACGGTGACAGAGGTTGAAGTCACTGGTGACATGGCACATGCAAAGATCTATTACACCGCCTCAGCAGGCACTGCGGAGTTGCAAAAAGGGCTGGAGAAAACCGCGGGTTTTCTGCGTAGCCAGCTGGCCAAACGCTTGTTGCTGAGAACAGTACCGCAACTGCATTTTGTTTATGATGCCTCGATTGATCGTGGCATGCACATCGCCAAGCTGATTGATGATGTGCTCTCATCACCTTCAGTGGATGATGAGCAGGGCAGCAAGTAATCACAAGGCTGGATAGGGTTTGCAGTTCAAACGCATCAAACGCCATGTCAATGGCGTTCTGCTACTGGATAAGCCGCTGGGAATTTCTTCCAATCAGGCATTGCAGATAGTGAAACGGCATTACCAGGCTGCCAAAGCTGGTCATACTGGTAGTTTGGATCCCTTGGCAACAGGCTTGCTACCGATTTGCCTGGGTGAGGCGACCAAGTTTTCACATTTTTTACTGGATGCAGATAAAAGTTATCGGGCATTGGTCAGGTTAGGATCAACGACGACGACTGGCGATGCGGAAGGGGCAGTGCTTAGCACTGCCGAAGTAGATGTAAGCCTGCTGCAGATAGAACAGGTCTTGCTGAAGTTTACTGGCGAGATTGAGCAAGTTCCGCCTATGTATTCAGCGCTGAAGCATCAAGGCAAGGCCTTGTATGAGTATGCGCGGGATGGGGTGGAGATTGAGAGACCGGCGCGCCGTATTACTATCCACGGAATCAGGTTGGAAAAGTTTGATATTGATGCGGGTGTGCTTGAAATAGTGGTGAGCTGTAGCAAAGGTACTTATATTCGGACTTTGGCCGAAGATATAGGCTGTGCGTTGGGCTGTGGTGCTCATTTGGGCGGTTTGCGCCGTTTGAGCACGGCACATTTTCAGCTACAGGATGCATTTACGCTGGAACAGCTTGAAGCCATGAGCGCTGAGGCTAGAGATGACATTTTGCTCTCGCCGGATGCGGCAGTGGCGGATATGCAGGTAGTAAAACTGGATGACGATAGCGCTTTTTACCTGTTACAAGGGCAAGCGGTATGGAAACCTAATACCCGGATTGATGGATTATTCAGGATATACCGGGAGAGTGGCGAATTTCTTGGGTTGGGCGAGCAGGATGCCAGCGGAAAAATCGCTCCCAAAAGATTAGTCGTAATAAAAGCATGAAAAATTATATATTTAATATTAGAACCGCTTGTTAAGTAATAGATTTTAAGGTTAAAATGCGCGGTTCAAGAATAGGAGAAAAAGATGTCTATTTCGACTGCTGAAAAAGCCAAGATTGTTGGCGACTATCAACAAGCTGCAAACGATACTGGCTCCCCAGAAGTGCAAGTGGCACTTTTGAGCAGCCGCATTAGTACATTAACTGATCACTTCAAGGTTAATGCCAAGGATCACCACTCACGTCGTGGTCTGCTGAAAATGGTAAGTCAGCGCCGCAAGTTGCTGGACTACCTCAAGCGCAAGAATGCTGATCGTTATCGTACATTGATCGAGCGCCTGGGTCTGCGTAAGTAATTATCGCGCACTTGTGAATTCATAAGATAAGCCGAAAGCAAAGCGGAAACGCGATGCTTGTCGGCTTATTTTTTTATCTAAAGGACATATATCGTGAAAGCAATTAAAAAAACGATTGCCTACGGTCAGCATGAGCTGACCATTGAGACTGGTGAGATTGCTCGCCAGGCTGATGGTGCTGTAGTGGTGAGCTACGGTGACACCGTAGTGCTGGTGACTGTGGTTGGAAAACGTGAAGTCAAGGCTGGCCAGGATTTCTTTCCCCTGACTGTGGATTATCAAGAGCGTACTTACGCGGCTGGTAAGATTCCTGGTGGTTTCTTCAAGCGTGAAGGCCGTCCTTCTGAGAAGGAAACACTGACTTCCCGTTTGATCGATCGCCCATTGCGTCCTCTGTTCCCGGAAGCCTTTCTGAATGAAGTTCAGATTGTCGCTACTGTGATGTCATCAGATAGCGAAATCGATTCTGATATTCCAGCCATTATTGGTGCTTCCGCTGCTCTAGCTGTTTCCGGTATTCCATTCTATGGCCCTATCGGTGCTGCACGTGTTGGTTACATCAATGGTGAGTATGTACTCAATCCAACAGCTAGCCAGCTGAAAGAAACTGAGCTGGATCTGGTGGTAGCTGCGACTAACAGTGCTGTGCTGATGGTGGAATCTGAAGCCAAGGAACTGCCAGAAGACATCATGCTGGGCTCCGTGGTCTATGGACATGAGCAAATGCAGGCTGTGATCAATGCGATCAATGAGCTGGCTGCTGAAGTGGGTAATGAGCCATGGGATTGGGCTCCACCTGCAGAAAATACCGCTTTGATCGAAAAAGTAACGGCAGCGGCTGGCGATGATATTAATGTGGCTTACCAGATCAAATCCAAGGGCGCACGATCTACCAAGCTGGATGAAGTAAAAAGCCGTGTACTGGCTGAGCTGGTGACTGAAGAAACTTCCAGTGCCGAAGCTGGTGAAATCAAGAACATTCTGCATAATCTGGAAGCCAAGATTGTACGTAGCCAGATCCTGAATGGTGAACCTCGTATTGATGGTCGTGATACCCGCACTGTGCGTCCTATCAGCATCCGTACTGGCGTATTGCCGCGCACTCACGGTTCTGCATTGTTCACCCGTGGTGAAACACAGGCTCTGGTGGTTGCTACCCTGGGTACTGGCCGTGATGAGCAGATCATTGATGCACTGCAAGGTGAATACACTGATCGCTTTATGCTGCATTACAACATGCCTCCATACGCGACTGGCGAAACTGGCCGCGTTGGTACACCCAAACGTCGTGAAATTGGTCATGGTCGTTTGGCCAAGCGTGCTTTGCTGGCTGTATTGCCAAGCAAGGAAGAATTTGGTTATACCATCCGTGTCGTATCGGAAATTACAGAATCTAACGGCTCCAGCTCCATGGCATCCGTCTGTGGCGGCTGTTTATCCTTGATGGATGCTGGTGTGCCAGTCAAGGCTCATGTCGCGGGTATTGCGATGGGTCTGATCAAGGAAGGTAACCGTGTAGCGGTCTTGACAGACATTCTGGGTGATGAAGATCACCTGGGCGATATGGACTTTAAGGTAGCGGGTACTGAAAGTGGTATTACTGCATTGCAAATGGATATCAAAATCACCGGTATCACTGCTGAAATCATGCAGGTTGCATTGTCACAAGCCAAGGAAGGCCGTTTGCACATTCTTGGCCTGATGAAGGAAGCCATGGGCGAAACCCGCCAGGAACTTTCAGCCTTTGCTCCACGCATCATCACCATGAAGATCAATCCGGAAAAAATCCGTGACGTGATCGGCAAGGGTGGCGCAGTGATTCGTGCCCTGACTGAAGAAACTGGTACCACCATCGATATCGAAGAGGATGGCACCATCAAGATTGGTTGCATCAGCGCCGAAGCCGGGGAAGAAGCCAAGAAGCGTATTGAGGCGATTACAGTTGAAGTTGAAGTTGGCCAAGTGTACGAAGGTACCGTGATCAAGCTGCTTGATTTTGGCGCGATTGTGACCCTGTTGCCAGGTAAAGATGGCTTGCTGCATATTTCTCAGATTGCCCATCAGCGCGTCAATGCGGTGAGCGACTTCCTGAAGGAAGGCCAAGTTGTTAAGGTCAAGGTACTTGAAGTTGATGAAAAGGGTCGCGTCCGTTTGAGCGCCAAGGCTTTGATTGAACAGCCTGCCGCGGAAGAGCCAGCAGCTTCCGAGCAGCAGGATGCTTGATTAGCGACATGAAGCAATAAATAAAAAGGCCGGATATCCATCCGGCCTTTTTTATGTCTTTAACTTAGGCGCTATGCAGTGCCGGCAAATTTTGGCTATGCCATCCCACGCCGATAATAACTAGGTCGGCATGATTTACGCACTGTTTACTTGGCGACCTGCTTCTCGCGGATTTCGTCCAGTGTTTTGCAGTCTATGCACAGGGTTGCTGTTGGGCGAGCTTCCAGCCGTTTCAGGCCAATCTCGATGCCGCATCCATTGCAATAGCCGTAATCACCTTCATTAATCTTGGACAGGGTTTCGTCAATCTTCTTGATCAGCTTGCGTTCACGGTCGCGGTTGCGTAACTCAAGAGCCATGTCGGATTCCTGGCTGGCCCGGTCATTAGGGTCAGCAAACATGGTGACTTCGTCTTGCATGGTGTGGACCGTGCGGTCAATATCATGACTAAGCTCTGCTTTCCAGTCGTTCAAAATCTTGCGGAAGTGATCGCGTTGCTTTTCATTCATGTACTCCTCATCAGCCTTGGGCTGGTAAGGAACAAATTGTCGTGTAATTGCTTCAGCCATGTGCGCCTTGAAGTTAATTTTTGATTAACAGAAAAATAAAGCAGGCGCAAGTGTACACCGAATAATTCAGTGATGCAAAAGCCTTAACCACCTAGTGTCGGAATAAAAGCAGATAGCTTGATACCAGTGGTTTGCTTTCCTGGTCAGCTTGGTGTTTTTTCGCGCAACTCAAGCGCTGTCAGCGTGTTCTGCATCAGGGTAGCCACCGTCATTGGGCCTACACCACCAGGGACGGGCGTGATCCAGCCTGCTCGTTCCTTGGCCACGGCAAACTCCACATCACCGCTGAGGGTTCCATCATCCAGCCGGGTAATGCCGATATCAATGACGATCGCGCCAGGCTTGATCCATTCCCCCTTGACGAGACCTGCCTTGCCAGCTGCTGCCACCACGATATCGGCGCGTTCAACATGACCACGCAGATCCTTGGTGTGTCGATGGCAGCTGGTGACTGTACAGCCTGCTAGCAACAATTCCAGCGCCATGGGGCGACCCACATGGTTGGACACGCCAACCACGACAGCATCCATGCCCAGAATCTTGATATCGGTGGACTCCAGCAGCTTGATTACACCAAACGGTGTGCATGAGCGCAAAGTGGGCTGCCGGACAGCGAGCCTGCCAATGTTGTAGGGATGGAAGCCATCCACATCCTTGGCTGCGCTGATGGTTTCTATGATCTTCTTTTCTTCTATATGGGCAGGCAGTGGGGACTGTACCAGGATGCCATCCACCTCATCATCGGCATTGAGCTGAGTGATCAGGCTCAAAAGATCGGCTTCTGTAATGGTCGCTGGCAGATCATACGAAAGGGAACGTACACCAGTTTTCTCACAGGCCAGTTTCTTGTTACGGACATAGATGGCGGAAGCGGGATCAGCGCCTACTAAAATCACTGCCAGTGTTGGCGCACGTAAGCCAGCGGCTAAACGATTGGCTATTAATGATTTTGTCTCGCTTAAGGTGATTTCGGCGATCGCTTTTCCATTGAGGATGTTGGCAGTCATAGCAATTTTTTTGAAAATAATGCGCTATTTTAGCAGAATCAGTTTGACCTTCCCTCTGGGATGCGCTATATTTCTCGCCCTCGGGGTGTAGCGTAGCCTGGTAGCGCGCCTGCTTTGGGAGCAGGATGTCGGGAGTTCGAATCTCTCCACCCCGACCAGTTTCAAAAAATGTCTAGATTGCCCGACAATCTGCCCGTAGCTCAATCGGATAGAGCACCAGCCTTCTAAGCTGGGGGTTACAGGTTCGATTCCTGTCGGGCAGGCCATTTTCTGGTTCCCCAGTTTCAATGGTGGCTGTAGCTCAGTTGGTAGAGTCCTGGATTGTGATTCCAGTTGTCGTGGGTTCGAGTCCCATCAGCCACCCCATCAATGTTCTATATTAAAATTCCAATAGCAGTCAGCGTGTATCTGCGTATTACTTTCCAATGCATTACGTCAAAAGCAGGTGATGTGATGCAGGAAAGCTCTTATGGATAGTGGCTTAAATAAAGGCTGAGCTTTTTTACAAGCCACTAACCATCATTACTCTTCGTCGTACTCCTCTTCCTCATCTCCCGCATTATCAATAAAGCCTTGTACATCATCGACAGTGATGCCTGTGCCATTATTAATGGATTCGATTTTTTTCGATGAAAAGGCCAATACCTCGGTGGCAACATGTTCTGCCGAGTATTGGTTGATCCTGTAGATGAGCGACTCCATGAACTCGGCAAAAGTCGTATCTTCCGTTACCACTTCATAGGTGTGATCCAGCGCAATTTGGGCGATGGATGGAAAATAGTCGTTGATGGCATTGATGGCGTTTTCGTCTAGAGACATAGCTAATTCCTCATGAATGGTCGGATAATTATCCACTAAAGTGCGTGAGGCTTCTTAATTTCTCACATTACCCGCATGTCTAGGCGCTTGCCTTGTGTGATTTGGGGGATGTGCTTATAGTAGCGCCATGAAATTCACACTTTCACCGCCCAGATTTTTTCATGAAAGCTGCCTTGATGGCTGAACAGCGCCCCGCATTAATCATTATTGATGACGATCCACTGATCACAGATACCTTACATTATCTGTTGGGCAAGGATTTTGAAGTCTATGTGGCCGAATCACGTGCCCAGGCAAAGAGTCTGTTGCGGCAGCTGGAAGAGCCACCTTCATTGGCCCTAGTTGATCTTGGCTTGCCCCCAGTACCCCACAAGCCTGATGAAGGCTTCAAGGTCATTGGCGAGTTGCTGGCGCATGCGCCTACGATGAAGATACTGGTGCTGTCTGGCCAGAATGAAGAGGTTAACGTTAAACACGCACTGGCATTGGGCGCGGTAGATTTTATTCCCAAGCCGTGCAATGTCGAACGCTTGCGCGAGCTATTGCATAATGCCTTGAAGTTGCAAGATGCAGAGTTGGGCGAAGAGCTTAAAGCGCAGGAGGGTTGCGGTCTGCTCGGTGATAGTCTGCCCATGCAAACCCTGCGTACGCAGATGACGCAATTTGCTGATGCACCTTTCCCTGTGTTGATAGAGGGGGAGTCAGGTAGTGGCAAGGAGTTGGTTGCCAATTGCCTGCATCGATTGAGTCGGCGCTCTCAACAGCCTTATCTTTCTATCAATTGCGCTGCGATTTCGCCCACCTTGGCGGAGTCCATCCTGTTTGGGCATGGCAAAGGCTCCTTTACCGGGGCAGCCAATGCCCATAGCGGATACTTTGAAGATGCCGGTGAAGGCACCTTGTTCCTGGATGAAATTGGTGAGCTGCCTCTTGAGCTACAAGCGAAGCTATTACGTGTGCTGGAAAACGGTGAATACCAGCGGATTGGTGAAACGCAGACCAGGCGCAGCCGTGCACGGATCGTTGCGGCAACCAATCGTGATTTGCGTGAAGAGGTACGTGCCGGGCATTTCCGGATCGATCTCTACCATCGTCTCAGTGTGTTCTCGGTACGGGTTCCGCCATTGCGGGATCTGGAAGAGGATCGCTATCTTCTGTTGGAGCATTTCAACAGTTTCTACTCGCGCGAGACCGCACAAAAACCGTTTGAACTGGACGACAAGGCAAGACAGCGCTGGCTGGGTTACCACTTTCCCGGCAATGTGCGTGAATTGCGCAATATCATTATCCGCCTGATTGCAAAATATTCGGGGCGTGTGGTGACTGATGTGCAACTGGCAGCTGAGCTGGATCTGATGCATGCCGGCATGACTACAGGAGCGGTGGAGGCGTCATTGGCAACGGATGATGCTTCCATGGCGAACCAGGCATATAAACACCTGCAGACTCAGGCCAATGTCAACCTGGACCAGGTGCTGAAGTCCTGGGAGCGTGCCTATGTGGATGCTGCAATGAAAATTACGCATGGCAATCTGAGCCAGGCAGCCAAGCTGTTGGGGATTAACCGTACAACTTTGTACAGTCGCATCCAATTGCAGCAGGACTTCAAAGGCGAATAGTGTATTACGCCCATTTCGGCTTGAAAGAGCCGCCATTCAAGATCACACCGAATACGGATTTCTTCTTTTCAGGAGGCAATCGGGGTGCGGTGCTTGAGGCATTGCTCTATGCCATTACCAGTGGCGAAGGCATCGTCAAGGTGGTGGGCGAAGTGGGTAGCGGTAAAACCATGCTATGTCGCATGCTGCAGACCATGTTGCCTCCCCAGGTAGAAAGCGTTTACCTGGCGAATCCCAGCATGGCGCCGGAAGACGTGTTGCAAGCAATTGCGCTGGAGTTACAGCTGGTGCTCCCGGCAAATGCAGACCGTCTGCAAGTCATGCAGGCGTTGCAGCGTTATTTGCTGGAAAAACATGAAGCAGGAAAGCACGTCGTTGTTTTTGTTGAGGAGGCTCAGGGCATGCCGTTGGCAACCCTGGAGGAAATTCGCTTGCTGACCAATCTGGAAACGCGGCATGATAAATTGCTGCAGATTGTGCTGTTTGGTCAGCCAGAGCTGGATGAAAACCTTGACCAGCGTCATATCCGCCAACTGAAAGAGCGCATTACCCACAGCTTTTATTTGGGGCCATTGCAAGAAAACGAAATTGCCGAGTATTTGATCTTCCGTTTGAGGGCTGCTGGTTATTTTGGCCCCCCTTTGTTTACCAAGGCTGCGATACGCTTGCTGTCTCGCACAGCGCAAGGGTTGGTGCGACGTGTCAATATCCTGGCCGACAAAGCCTTGTTATCTGCATTTGCAGCCAATGTGTATCAGGTTGATCAGAGGCATGTGCGAGCCGCCATCCAGGATAGTGAGTTTGCTGCAGCATTGCCTCCTAACAAGCGAGGTGTGAACCTACTGCTAGGTGCGGCATGT
This sequence comes from Methylobacillus gramineus, assembly GCF_020532675.1. GTDB lineage: Bacteria > Pseudomonadota > Gammaproteobacteria > Burkholderiales > Methylophilaceae > Methylobacillus > Methylobacillus gramineus. The sequence goes on from NZ_JAJAVE010000002.1 coordinate 13,803, forward strand.
TTAGTATTGCTCACGGTGTTTGGGAGCTTGACCTGGTTGTGGTTACATCAGCCTCATGTGGATGATGCACAGGTGGCGAGCAGTCAACAGCCGGAAACTGTAGTGGCGGAAGCAGAGCCGATAGATACATCAGGTAATATTGTTTCTGATGTGCATCACAATGTATTGCTTGAAGATAGGCTAGCATCCACCGATGCCTGGCTGGAGCAGCAGTCAGAGGGGGGCGTGACCATCCAGCTGATGCGTAGCGAGGATGAGGATGCGGTCAATCAGCAGCTGAAAGAGCTGACCAGCGTGCTAGAGCTGGATAATATTCATGCCATTCGGACTAAAGTTGAGTCAAAAGCTTTCGTTAGCGTATTGTATGGCGCATATTCGAGTCGTCAGGATGCCGCGACGGCACTGAGATTGTTACCCGAGTCGGCCGCCGCCATGCCACAATTGCGGACAATCGCAGGAATCAGGGAAGAAGTGAAGCAACATCAATAGCTTCGTTGCAATCGCATCTGGATTGTGGGATAAATCTCTGCAAATCATTACATTAAAAATAAGGGGGTATTTTGCCCGGTCAGCTGCATAAAATTGCCAGTATCTTGATCCTGCCATTGCTTGGCCTGGCAAGTTGCGCTCATCAGTCCACAGTATCTCCTTCCACTGGGCATATTTCCGAGTCCACTGCAGTGCCAGTTGCGCCCGCCAGCATTCCGAAGCCAGTGAAAAACACCACCTTTTTGCCACCTCCCACCCCTCGAGTCAAAGAACAAACCTATAGCGTCGTGGTGAACGATGTCCCGGTAAAGGAGATATTGTTTGCGCTGGCCAGGGAAAGCAAACTCAATATTGATATTCATCCTGCCATACAGGGGCGGGTGACCTTGAATGCGGTGGACCAGACCTTATCCGCGATTCTGGAACGGCTTGCCAAGCAAGTGGATCTGACTTACAGGGTGGATGGGCATGTGCTGAGCATCACACCGGACATGCCGGTGTTGCGCAGTTACAAAGTGGATTACGTCAACATGTCGCGTGATACCACAGGCTTTATTGGCGCTGCTGCTGAAATTGCCAGTACCGGGCGTAGCGCCTCGACGACTAGTGGTGGTGCAGGTGGTGGCTCAACAAGTGGTTCCTCATCTGGCACAGGAGCCGCAAACAGTTCAAGAACTGCAGTGAATAGTCTGGCGACTAACCATTTCTGGGAAACCCTCATTCAGAACCTGAAGGACATTCTTACCGAGACCGATAAAGAGGTCATTATTACCCGCAGTGGTACAGCGGCATCTCAACAAGCTGCTGAAGTCGCTGCTGCAGAGAATGGTGACAGGGCTGCCACGCAACAAGCCCCCTCGCGGAATGTGACGCAAGAGCGTGAGGAAGCACGTACAGAGTACAAGACCCTATTTGCTGCCACGGTCATTGCTAGCCCGGAAACGGGGATTGTCAGTGTGCGTGCGACGCATCGTCAGCATGAGAGGGTGCAAGAATTTCTCGATAAGGTCATGAGCAGTGCCAAGCGGCAAGTCTTGATAGAGGCCTCTATTGTTGAGGTAACACTCAATGATACTTATCAAGCTGGGATTGATTGGACCAAGTTGGGTAATGGTTTCAATATGACGAATCAATTAGGCTTGAGTACCTTGCTTGCGCCTGCGGGTGTGGCGGGGACAGCAGGTACGACATTGCCTTTTAGTATTGGCTATTCCAGTGATAACAGCAGCGTGGATTTTAATTTACGGCTATTGCAGCGATTTGGCGATACCAAGGTGCTATCCAGCCCTAAATTGATGGTGCTGAATAACCAGACCGCGGTTATGAAGGTGGTAGATAACCTGGTTTATTTTACGATCCAATCCCAGGTGTCTCAGGGGGTTGGTCAAGGCTCTACGAATTTACAATCAGTCACTACAACACCTAATACTGTGCCTGTGGGTATGGTGATGAGTGTGACGCCACAAATCAATGATGCCGGGCAGGTCAATATCAATGTGCGCCCGACCATTTCTCGTGTCTTGAGTTACGTGGATGATCCTAATCCGCAATTAACCTTAACCAATGGAACTACCACGACCAGAATCGAGAGCCGGATTCCACAAATCCAGGTACGTGAGTTTGAGTCTGTCTTGCGGGTGAATAGTGGCGATACTGCTGTGTTGGGTGGCTTGATGCAGGACAATGTGCAGCAGGCGACAGATAAGGTGCCTGGCATTGCCAAGCTGCCATTGGTAGGCAAGCTATTTACCGCGCGCAGCAATTTTAATGTCAAGACCGAACTGGTGATTTTCCTGCGTCCTGTGGTGATCCAGAATGCCAGCCTGGAAAGTGATGAACTGACTACTTATAAGCAGTATCTCCCGGCACAACAATTGCAGAAACTGATCAATGAGTCTGTTAATTAAAGCGCTGCAAAAAGCCGAGAATGGCAAGAATGATCAGCAACTGGATAAGGCTGAGGTAGAGGACTTTTTGCTGGAGCTGGCCCCGGTCGGGGCTTCTGAATATGATCCCCGGGCGGGATTGTCGACTAGTCGAGAAACTACCGCGAAAAGCAGCCCCGATACAGCCGCTTCTTCCAGTCAGCAGGTGGCAGCCAAGTTGCTGGCAGCAAAATCTACCGGGCCAGTAAGGGTGGACTCCCGCATTTCTCCCTTAGTGTTGGGATTCTTGTTACTGGGTTTGATTCTGGCGATTGGTGCTGGGTTTTTCTGGTACCTGAATTCCCTGACACAACCCGAAGTAATTGTGCCGCGACCAGTGGCACTCAAGCCAGTAGACGTGCCGGAGGTGCCTGCTCAGCTAGAATCGGAGCTGGTGGCACCGCCAGAAGAGAATGTTGAGACTAAGGCAGCATTGGCAGGGCCAGTTGAACCAGTACAAAAACCAGACACTATTGCAGCAGCACCATTAGCTAATCCACGACTACCCACTGCGGCCAAGCCAGTTATGGCATTTGGTGAGCCGGTGGAACCTAATGCGAACAGCAATGTGCAAATCAGCCGTAACCGTCCAGTTACCGGCATCAACAGCACCGTCATGCTGGCCTATCAGGCATTTAATCGAGGGGATGATGCCGGTGCGCAACAGGCTTATCGTCAGGTATTACAGAGTGATGCGCGCAATGTCGATGCTTTGCTGGGGATGGCGGCCATTGCCGCTCGGCAGCAGCGGTATCAGGATGCGCTGGGGTGGTATGCAAAGGTGCAGGAAATTGAGCCTCGTAATAACATTGCGCAAGCAGCAAAACTTGAATTGCTGGGGCAAGGCGATCCATTGACGAGCGAGTCAAGGCTGAAGAGCATGATTGCCCAGCAGCCCGAAGCGGCTTATTTGCAGGCAGCCCTGGGTAATCTCTATGCTGAGCAGGCACAATGGCCTCTGGCCCAGCAAGCATATTTTCAAGCGCATCATTTAGATGCGGCCAATCCTGAATATGCGTTTAATCTGGCGATCAGCCTGGATCAATTAGGCAAGTCAGTCCTTGCGCTACAATATTATCGTCAGACCCAAGCATTATTGGCGGTACGAAATTCTGCTGCTGTGGATAGAGCACAGCTTGAGGTGAGAATCCAGCAGCTCCAATAACCAGCTATCCGCTCATAGGATGTCTGGTTAGATAACAAGCCTGGGCCCTGGCCTGGGCAATAACCAAGATAAAGACCCGCATTTCATGGTAGAACAGCGTCGCAAGCTCCGGTTGGGCGAATTGATGGTACAGCAGGGCCTGATCAGTCAGGACCAATTGCGTATTGCCCTGATGGAGCAGGATCAAAGCAATATTCCACTGGGTAGGCAACTGGTACGCCTGGGATTTGTCACCGAAGCGATGGTGCGCGACCTGGTGGCGCATACCATAGGCCAGGAAAGTATAGACCTGGCGACAGTGGTTGCTGATGGAGAAGCCTTGCGCATGGTGCAGGAGGGTTTTGCCCGCCGCTATCACTTGTTGCCAGTGGCCTATGATGCCCTCAGTAATCAACTGACGGTCGCCATGTCCGATATGTTCAATGTGGTAGCGCTGGATCAATTGCGTGCCATTATTGGTGGCCAGATACAAGTCAAACCGGTGCTCGCTGCAGAGGCGCAGCTTGAAGAATATATTGACCAGTTTTACGGCTATGAGCTATCAGTTGATGGCATTTTGCGCGAGATCGAAACCGGTGAAATTGATTATCAAAGCCTGCAGACCGGAGGTGACGAATATACCCAGCCGGTAGTGCGATTGGTCGGGGCATTGCTGATGGATGCGGTCAAGCGTGGTGCCTCTGATATCCACTTTGAACCTGAATATGCATTTCTACGCATCCGTTATCGTATTGATGGCGTGTTGCAGCAGATACGCAGCCTGCACAAGACTTACTGGCCTGGGATAGCAGTACGGCTCAAGGTCATCAGTGGTATGGATATCGCGGAAACGCGTTCCCCTCAGGATGGTCGTCTGAATATGAATTTGTCAGGGCGGCCTATCGATTTTCGTGTCGCCAGCCATCCCACCATCCATGGTGAAAATATCGTGTTGCGGGTACTGGACCGCGAGAAGTCCATCATCCCACTTGAGCGCATGGGCTTGCGTGACCATACGCTTGAGGAACTCAAGCTCATGATGACCCGCCCGGAAGGCATCCTGGTGGTGACCGGGCCAACGGGTAGCGGTAAAACAACCACGCTTTACTCCTTGCTGTCTTTTCAGAACACCGAGGCTGTGAACATCATGACACTGGAAGATCCAGTGGAATATCCTGTGACCATGATGCGGCAGACCTCAGTAGCGGAAGTAAACAAGGTGGATTTTGCCAATGGCATACGCTCCATCATGCGGCAAGACCCGGACATCATCCTGGTGGGGGAAGTACGGGATGCAGATACGGCCACCATGGCATTTCGCGCGGCCATGACCGGTCATCAGGTCTTCACTACACTGCATACCAATTCAGCGTTGGGTACCTTCCCGCGCTTGCTCGATATTGGCATTTCGCCGGACATCATGGCGGGCAATATCATAGGCGTGGTGGCGCAACGCCTGGTGCGTGTGCTATGTCCGGAATGTAAAGAGGCTTACTCACCGAATGATGATGAACGTAAATTGCTGGCGGACAAAGCCAGGCCAGATATCAGGATTTACAGGCCAGTCGGCTGCAAGCAATGTTCTCACAGCGGTTACCGTGGACGGATGGCCATCATGGAGTTGCTGCGCATAGACAGTGATATGGACTCACTGATTGCCCGGCGTGCGCATTTTGATGAAATGCGCACCATGGCATTGGAAAAAGGATTTACCACCCTGGCAGAAGATGGCATCCGGCGCATAGTAGAAGGGCATACCAGCCTGGCTGAAGTGATGCGCGTGATTGATTTGACCAGTCGCGTCAGGTAACACGGCAATGCCGACATTCAACTACAAGGCAGTGGATCAAGTCGGTAAATCTGCACAAGGGCAGATTGATGCCCTGAATGAAATTGACCTGGAGTTACGTCTCAAGCGTATCGGGCTGGATTTGATTACTTTCCGGCCGGCCCCCAAAACGCATTCTATCTTTACGCGCAAGAAGGTGAGCCTGCAGGATCTGGTGATTTTTTGCTTTCAGCTGGAGCAGTTGAGCAGTGCCGGGGTACCGTTGCTCGAGGGCTTGGTCGATTTGCGTGACAGCACGACCAACCTGCATTTCCAGAAGGTGATTGGCTCGCTGGTGTCATCGGTTGAAGGTGGCAAGATGCTCTCACAGGCACTGGCAGAACATCCGCTGGTGTTTAATCGGGTATTTATCAGCCTGATACGCGCTGGTGAGCAGACAGGCCGTCTTCCCGATATCTTTCAGCATCTGGCCAGTACCTTGAAATGGCAGGATGAGTTGATTGCCCAGACCCGCAAGTTACTCGCCTACCCTGCATTTGTGCTGGTGGTGGTGCTATCTGCCGTGGTGTTTCTGATGACGTATCTGGTGCCACAGATGGTGTCTTTTCTTACCAACATGGGGCAACAATTACCCTTGCAGACGCGGATACTGATTGCGGTGTCCAATGCTGTGGTCAATTACTGGTGGCTGATGATCTCCTTACCCTTGATCCTGTTTGCCGGGCTGGCGATAGCCATCAAGAACAGCCCGGAAATGCGTTACCGGTTCGATATGCTCAAGCTCAAGTTGCCCGTCACCGGGGATATCCTGAATAAAATCATCATGGCGCGGTTTTCCCGCTATTTCGCATTGATGTACCAGACCGGCATCCCGGTACTGGATGGGATGCGGAATTGCGAAGAGATTGTGGATAACCGTGTGGTCGCAGATGCATTGAATCGTGCCTGGCAACAAATCAATGCGGGCGATAGCATGAGTGAGAGTTTTCGCAATGCGGGATTGTTTCCACCCCTGGTTGTGCGCATGATCCGAGTGGGAGAAAGTACGGGCGCACTGGATAAATCCCTGCTGAACATCAGTTATTTTTATGATCGGGATGTGAATGAGTCGGTCGAGAAAATGTTGAAGATCATAGAACCGGCATTGACCGTATTTTTAGGTGGCATTCTGGCCTTGATAATGTTTTCAGTGCTCGGTCCGGTGTACGATTCGTTTAGTCAACTTAAACTCTAGCGCCTGTTCATCATTCATGTTCGAGAGAATCATCCTTTGTGCCAGCCATGACCGCCTCACTGCAGGGCGCTGGAGTTTTGGTCGCTTGCGCAATTACGAGCTGTTCAATAATGATGCGCAAGGCCAGCAGGCGTTTGCCCATTTTCTCCAGCGTTACGCGTATGCGCCGATTTATTTGCTGGCGGATGCACAAGAAGAAGACTTTCATCTAGAGACCTTGCCGCATACCACAGGCAAGGCTCGCCAGGAGATGTTGCAGCGCAAGCTGAACCAGGTGTATCGCGGTGCTGATTTCCGTACTGCCCAGTTCGTCAATCGGGAGCGGGATAAACGCAAGGATGACCGATTTCTGTTTGTGGCGCTGACCAACGGGGATTTCCTGCAGCCATGGCTTGAAGTTATTGGCGCGCAGCAAGCTCCACTGGCGGGCATTTACAGCCTGTCCATGCTCAGCCAGGTTTTCTTGCGCAAGATGAACATCACGGCCCCCAATATTCTGTTGAGTGAGCATCTGGCATCTGGGCTGCGGCAAAGTTTTCTGCATGAAGGTAAGTTACGCATCAGCCGGTTGGTACATATACCCCCTGAGGCCTACGAGCAGTTCGCTTATTTTCATTTGGTTGAAACAGATAAAGCGCGTCTTTATCTGTTGAGCCAGCGTTTGATTGCACGGGACACGGCCTTGCAAGTGGTTCTGCTCACAATTGATGAAAATGCGGAACAGATTTGCCGTAACATTGAGCAAGAGCAAGGCCTGAAGTGCCAGGCAGTCAAGCTGACTGAGGTGGCGCGCCGCTATGGATTACCCTCGCATCTGATTGAACATGTGCCAGAGTTGTTGCATATGCATTTGCTGGCACGGGGCAATAGGCCAGACAATCTTGCGCCTGACCCGCTCATCAAGACCTACAAGCTGGAATTATTGCGCAAGAGCATGATGGCAGTGGCGCTATTGATTGCTCTGCTGGGTTTACTGCTGACTATTTTCTATTTACACCAATCGATTGGTGAAGCACATGAAATTCAGCAGGCGATGGCAATAACCAGCGAGCAGGAGCAACGGTATAACGAGGTTGCCAATGACTTTCCGGTGACACCGCTGCCTGGCATGGATCTGCAAGTGGCAGCCGAGGTACGCGATGCTATCCAGCGGCAGGAGGGTTCACCACAGCATATGATGCATGTATTGAGTCGTACTCTGGAGAGCATGCCCAATATTCAGCTCAACCGTTTGCGTTGGGTGCTGAGCAATGATCTGGCCATCAAGGACGAAGAAGGTTCGGCTACCCAGCCAGTCACCGTAGCTAACGCCACGGTGTTTACCCCACAGCAAAACGTGCTCTACCAGGTGGGGTTTGTGTCTGGGGAAATTCGCGGATTCACGGGTAATTATCGGGCGGCATTGGACACTGTCCATCGATTGGCAGAAATGCTCAAAGCGAACAATGCGGTGGCTGACGTGGTGATTCTGCAACAACCTGTGAATGTGAGTTCATATACCAGCTTGCAAGGCAGTACTACGGATGAGCGCACTGCCCAGCGCCAGGCGGCCATATTCAAAATCAAGCTCGTGCTAAAACCGGAAGTGCCAGCATGAAGTTGACCACGCAAGACTGGCGCCGATTGAGTGTTCCGTTGATAGCACTATTGCTGGCACTCGTGTTTGCGGTATTGATTGTCAGTTTTGCCCAGGCGTATCGAGACGAAACCAGCCAGAGGCTGCAACAACAGCAAAGCCAGCTGATGCAAGCGCGGGCACGTTTGCAGTCATCAGGACAGGAGCGCGAAAATATCATTCGTTACCTGCCGGTGTATCAGCGCCTGATCAACCAAGGGTTTATAGGCGAAGAGCGACGTATCGAGTGGGTCGATGCCTTGCGCAATATCCATCAACAAGAGCGCATGTTTGGCATCAAGTACAGCATTGGTGCACAAGAGCTTTTTAAACCAGTCTTTATCAGTCATCTCGGACCATTCAGCCTGTATCGCTCGATCATGAAGTTGGAGTTGCCACTGCTGCACGAAGGGGATTTGCTGGTCTTGCTGGATTCACTCAAACGTCAACAAGCAACGCCTTTTCTGGTGCGGGAATGCACCATCAAGCGTACAGGTACAGTCAGTGCCACCATCTTGACGCCTGTAGTGACTGCAGAGTGCGAGCTTGACTGGCTGACACTGCATGAGTCCACCTTGGGAGCTACACCATGAAGCATCTGCTATGGGTATTACTGCTGGTGGCACATAGTGTAATAGCGGCAGAAGATGTTGGCCGCTTGTTTACCACCCCAGCAGAACGAGACGCTCTTGATAGGTTGAGACAAAATACCCGCGGCCAGATGCTGGAGCAAATACCCACTCCGGAAGTAACGGAGACAACACCAGCCGTATCTGCTGCGCAGAGGATTTCAGTACAGGGATTTGTTCGGCGCAGCGATGGCAACAAAAGCACAGTATGGATCAACCACCAGCCACTGCAAGAAAACTCGGAGAGTGGCAGCGTACGGATAGGCAAACTCACCACTGGCAAAAACACGGTCTCCATTACCCTGCCAGATCAGGGACGCAGCATTTCATTGAAAGCAGGTCAGTCATATGACCCTGCCAGCGGTGGAATTATCGAAAACAATGTCCATGCTCAGCCTGCCCAGGAAAACTCAGCACGCGTGAATGGTGCTGAAGAGGGCACTATCAGGTAGATGATCTCAAGATGCTAAGGCGGGAGGCACACAATTCATTCAGCTTTCCTTACCAACAAGGGGCTGCGCTTCTTTTATTGATTTTTATAATAAGCATGGCAGCACTTACTTATTTGCTTAACTCTCTTAATACGCCCTCATTAAAGGCGCGCCAGGCTGAAAAATCTGACTATATCCTGAGCAATGCCCGTGAGGCTTTATTGGCATACACCTTGGGTCGAATAGGGACTGGTGAATGGCCGGGCGGCATGCCTATACCTGATTATCTGGCGGAAACACCGCCAGTTTATGATGGAGAGCCTGATGGCGGATGTATGAATGCCAGTAAGCCGAATGGTTTGCCACTGATTAATAATGGCCAGAATATGCGCTGCTTGGGGCGTTTGCCTTGGCGTAGACTTGCTATGTTGACTAGCAGTTCAAGTCAGCAAGATAGTATGGGCGAAATGCCCTGGTATGCTGTTTCTGCTAATTTGGTGGATGGTTCATGCATGATGGTCAATCCTGGGATGTTGAGAATGAAATACCAGGGATATGTGTGTAATCCTTCAGGAGCCAACCTTGCACACCCATGGCTCACAGTCCGTGACGAGCGAGGTAATGTGGTGAGTGACCGGGTTGCATTCATCGTGATATTGCCAGGGCCACCACTAGGCAGTCAGTATCGCTCTGACATGCTTGCAGCCGAGGTGACAAATTATCTGGATACACTAGTAGTGCCTGATAACTGTGTTAAACCTTGTGTGCCTGGTACTTATAGCAATGCCAATCTCGATAATGACTACATTATTCCTGGGGCGACGCAGATAGGGATGGCAAATGACAGGTTACTGTATGTGACCATTGATCAACTGATGCCTTTGTTAGAAAAGCGAGTAGTGCTGGAGGTTAAGAAGGCATTAGATTATCCGCGTATTTATGGCATTGCTTATAGACCATGGTTGTTGCCTTTTAGAAGTCCAGAAGTTCTTGCAAACTTTACTTGGATTGATGGTGAGTATAGTTCTAAAGGTTTGGTGCCGTTTGTGATTTGTGACACCAGTGGCTCACAAAAAAATTGTAATCCCAATCAATTGTATCGATTGCGCTTGATTTTAAGATATCCAGAATTGAAGGAACATTCTGGAACACTTAGTGGAATGACATTAGAGGGACTCTTGGAATATCTCAATTATTTTGAAGATAAGAAAGATAAATGTACAAAAATTGATGTCACGATAGCGAGTTCTAACAATCCTAACTTTCGATGTGACGATACACTGGATACTAATTTGCCTCATGGAGTAACCGAACGGGTAGTGAAAATTAATATACCTAGTATGGTTAAGCAACAAAGTTATTTCGTATTAAATAATACAACGCATGCTCAGCGTATTTTTCTAACAAAATATGGTGCTTTAAAAAAAGTGCTAACAATTGAAGACTATGATGGTATCAATCTTGTTGGGGAGGCACACTTAGACTCTATAGCTTCAACGAGCATGGAATCATTACTGGCTACGCAAATTCAGTATCCCATACTTCCTGCCTGGTATAAAGAAAACGAATGGTATCGATATATCTATGCTGCGCTTGCGCCTGCTTATCAACCAGGTGCAAGTCGCTCCTGCACCGAAGGGTGCTTGCAAGTGGTAGTTAATGGACAGATCAAGGCGGATAAGTTGCCACTGATTGTGATGAGTGCAGGCGTCGAACTGAACCAGACATTATTGAAATCAGGCGCGCAATTTAATGTGAGCAATCCGGCCCAGCAAAGAGATAGTGCTAACTTGCAAGACTATTTTGACAGTACAAATAACATCTCTGAAAGTCTGGTGTTTGATCAACAATGGCCACTTACTTCTATGTTTAATGATCAGGTGGTGTGGTAATGAGCCGGCATCAGGGGTTTACCTTAGTGGAAATGGCAGTCGTGCTGGTGATATTTGGATTAATCATAGGTGCTTTGCTGATTCCCATGAGTGCTCAACGTGATATTCAGTACATAGAGTCTAATCGGGATAAATTGAAAACGATTAGTGATGCTCTGATTGGCTTTGTGGTGTTGAATGGTCGCTTACCTTGTCCTGCCATATCTGCCGATGTTTCTCTAGCGAACGGTGGAGTAGAAGATTGTTCAAGCAGCACTCAAGGGCTTGAAGGGTTCCTACCTTGGCGCACCCTCCATGTTGATTTTAGTGATGCATGGCGCCGAGCCTGGCGTTATCGAGTAGATCAAGGGTTTACCAATGTTATTAGTTTCAGCACCAATATGCTGGCATCGCCAACTACTCCCTCGTTATTTGTCGATGCACTGGATCTGCAAGATGCCAATGGGAATAGCCTATTATCAACATCTTCCCCAGAAAGGCCATTGGCAATAGTCTTTTCCACTGGTAAAAATCTATTGGCCGATGAGCGGAATGGAGTTACAGACAGTATTTATCAAGTTAGCGATTTCTCACCTACGTATGATGACATGTTGATCTGGATTGCCCGCCCGGTATTGCTGAATAAACTCGTTTCGGCGGGAAGATTACCTTAATGAACGACAATCAACTCTTACGCTACAGCCGTCATATTCTATTGCCCCAAATCAGTTACGAGGGTCAGGAGCAGCTGGTCAACAGTCATGCATTGATCATCGGTGCTGGTGGTTTGGGCTCGCCAGTGGCGCTTTATCTGGCCGCGGGAGGGGTGGGGATATTAACTATCTGTGACTTTGATGAGGTGGATCTCACCAATTTACAGCGTCAGATTATTCACAGCACACAATCGGTTGGTATCAATAAGGCGCTTTCAGCGCAGCATACTATTGCCGCGATCAATCCTGAAGTCAGTGTGCGGCCCGTTCAGGAAAAAATAACCGAGGACTCTTTACGAGCATTGGTGGAGGCCGCCGATGTCGTGATTGACTGCACTGATAATTTCACGATTCGGTATGCGGTGAATCAGGTATGTGTGGATTTGCGTAAACCGTTGGTGTCAGGCGCTGCGATTGGGTTTGAGGGGCAGGTGACGGTGTTTGATATGCGGCATGAGGATAGCCCATGTTATCACTGCCTGTTTCCTAACCTGGGTGGTGATGAAGGTCTGCGCTGTGCAGAGAATGGGGTGTTTGCACCGCTGGTGGGTATGATAGGCACTACGCAGGCGGCCGAGGCAATGAAGCTGTTGCTGGGTCTTGGGAAAAGTTTGCAGGGGCGCTTGCTATTGCTGGATGTACAAACCATGGACTGGCGTACGCTTAAATTAAGCAAGGATCCTGCTTGCCCGGTCTGCCATCCATAAAAAAGGGAGCCTAGGCTCCCTTTAGCATTTTCTGGCGTCGTTACTTACTGCTACCTACCAATGCTTTGACCGCACTGACAATATCGCCAGGCATCACGACTATCTTGCTATTGCTGGAGCTGGACATTTTCTGCAAGGCCTGAATATAACGGTCGCCCAGCAGGAAGGTGGCGGAGGTATCGTTTTGCTTTACTGCCTCCGCAATCATACGGATGGATTCAGCGGAGGCTTCTGCCGCCACCTTTTGCGCTTCTGCATCTTTTCTTGCTGCTTCCAGTCGGGCCTCGGCATTGAGGATCAGCGACTGTTTATCGCCCTCGGCTCTGGTGACCACGGCTACCCGTTCACGTTCGGCAGAAGCTTGTTGTTCCATGGCATGCTGCATATTGGCTGATGGTTTAATGTCCTGGATTTCCACTGATTTGACGGTTAATCCCCAGTCGGACGCTTCATCGGCAATTGCAGTTTTCAGCTCTGACTTGATGCGTTCGCGCGAGGTCAGCGCTTCGTTCAGGTCCATGCCACCTATGATGGAGCGCAGGTTGGTCTGTACCATGTTGCGCATGGCCTCACGGAAATCCTCAATGCCGTAGACAGCTCGCTCAATGTTGGTGACTTTGATAAATGCCAGTGCATTGGCAAGGATGACGGCGTTATCCTTGGTAATGACATCCTGCTCAGGCACATCAAGGATGATGTCCTTGGTGGTGACCTTATAAGTCACTTTGCTGAAGATCGGGTTGATGATGTGCAGGCCAGGGGTAATGACGGCATTGAATTTCCCCAGTCTTTCCACCACCCACTCCTCACCTTGCGGCACGATACGTATGCCTTTCCAGGCCAGCACAGCGGCGGCGGCAATTAATACAAAAGCAAATTCAAACATGGTGTCTCCTCGTTGTAGATTCAGGTTTTGCTTGTGACGCGCAGTCGATTGCCTTCCACCGCCACCACGATGGCATCAGCGCCTGCTTCGATTTCTTCATTGGCAATAGCAACCCAATCCCGGCTGCCCAATACGCCCTGCGCAAATTCTATGCGGCCATTCTGCTTACTGCTGACCGCCTGGGTGATGGTGCCGATGCGACCGATCTCATCACCGCGTGATTGGCCGATGTTGGAGTCAGTGGTTTCTTTTTTGTAAAACTGCCTCCAGAGGATAAGCGAGCCTAATGCCAGCACAGTGAATATCAACAGCTGCCATGCAATATCAATCGCCGGAAAAATATAAGCCAGCAGGCTCAAACAGAGTGCGGCAATACCAAACCAGAGGATATATAGAGTTCCAGAAAGCATTTCCAACGCAATCAAGATTAATCCAAGAATACCCCAAGCCCAGATTGGTTCCAGCATATGACGACCTCATTTAAAGAGATGCTTATCCTAACAGAAACTTTAGCTGCAAATCAGTGTCGGGTAAGTGGGGGGAATTTTTAAGCACGAAGCGTGTGGCATACATGACAGCATGCTGCCATCAGCAGGTATGAAAATGCCTATTGAGTAGCTTAAGTCATATTCATTAATTCAAGGAGGTCGTGTGAAAATTCCAGCATTAGGTTTTGCTTTGGCGTTAACGTTTGCTTCGGCAGCTAACGCCGCTAATATCAGTACTCTTGATCAGTGGGATGGGACAATAGATTCAAGCGTGTCGCCATTCGGTACACCTGATACTGCTACCTATGGTCAAACCATTTCCATTGGGGATGTAGCACAGGTGCTGCAATCGTTTACTTTCAATCTGACGGCATTGGATGCGGCGTTTACCGTTGAAGTGGGTACCTGGACGGGATCCAGGGTGGGGGAGATTGTTTACCAGTCTGATCCATTCAGTTTTTCAGCGCAGAGCGAGTTTACCGCGATCACTGCAAGTCCTGACATCACGTTGAATGCCAATAGTCAGTATGTCTTGTATTTCACGACATCCGGCATACAGAACAATCAGGAAAGTACCAATGCTTGGGGGCTGACCGCTGATAGCGCGTATACAGGCGGCACATTTGTCTACCTCAACAATGGAAATGACCGTAGTCGGTTGACAGGGTCTCCATGGGTCACGACGCTAGGTGGGGACCTTGCTTTCAGCGCAAATCTGGCCGCCGTACCTGAACCTGCCACATATGGCATGTTACTGGCTGGACTTGGTTTGATAGGCATTGCAGCGAGACGTAGAAAAGTGGTTTACGCAGCTTAAATCTGTAGTTTTGAGAAAGGGCCGGGTAACCGGCCCTTTTTTATTATTCACGCATTGAAAATAGCCCTCTGCCTAGTCTTAACGGACTATTGTGGAGTGTGTGGTAAAGAGCGTAAAACATATAAAAATTAATAATTTATAGATACTTTTAGCATGGTGGAGGAGTAAATGAAAGCTTCTGTCTTAAGTGTTACGTTGATGATGGCATTTGCCACGATTGCCCAGGCAAATACTGACACCACAATCAGTACTGTGGAGGCGTGGAATTGGTCCTCAGGTGTACAACCATTTGGAGAAGGCAATACAGCCACCTATGGACAAACGATTACTACAGGTGAACAAGGTTTGTATCTGGATTCATTTACGTTTTACCTGTCTCCTTTAAACATTCCATTCACTGCCGAGGTGGGGACATGGAATGGGGATCGCATTGGCGAGATTGTCTATCAATCGGCTTCCATCCTGTTGAGCGCAACCGGGAGTTTCAACCCGGTGACAGTCAATCCGGGGATTAATCTGGTGCCTGATGCGCAATATGTGCTGTATTTCACTACCTCAGGTATTCAATCGGGTACCACCGAGACTAACCGCTGGGGGTATCTGGATGACGGTGCATCATATGCCGGCGGGGAGTTTGTATTTATCAATAATGGTAATGACCGTAGTCAATTAACTCAGGATGCCTGGACGACTAACTGGAATGGCGATTTGGTATTTTCTGTGAATGTGGTTGCCGTACCGGAGCCATCAACCTATGGTTTGTTATTGATCGGTCTTGGTTTAGTGGGGTACACAAGCAGACGCAAGCAGTTGTTTGGCTAAAAAATTTCTCTTGATGTATCAAAGGCCAGGCAACTGGCCTTTTTATTTGGTCATCATCAATTGGTTCTTTTCGTTGCCTCATCTCATACTCGCAGATTACACTTGCAAGCAAAAAGGGGAGGGGTGATATGCCGATTTTTGTACTGGTGGTATTGGTGATTGTCGTGGTTTATTTCATCATGGTTTATAACGGTCTGGTGTTGCTCAAGAACAATGTAGAAAAAGCCTGGGCCAATATTGATGTGTTGCTCAAGCAGCGGCATGATGAATTGCCCAAGCTGGTGGATACCTGCAGGCAATACATGCAGCATGAGCAAGATACCTTGCAGAAGGTAATCCAGGCACGGTCACGTGTTTCTGAGGCACGTGAGCTGCATGATGTGGCCGCGTTAGGTGCAGCAGAAGGTGCATTGCGTGCGGGACTGGGAAGCTTGTTTGCCGTGGCAGAGTCTTACCCTGAGTTGAAGGCGAATGAGCAGTTCCTGCATTTACAGGCGCGTATCAGCGGGCTGGAAAATGCCATTGCGGATCGCCGCGAGTTCTATAACGACAGTGTCAATATCCATAATGTTCGCATTGCCCAGTTCCCGGATCTGGTAGTTGCCCGTACGCTGGGTTTCAGCCGCCAGGCTTTGCTGCGATTTGCCAAGAGCGAATTGCAGGATGTGGATATTGCCAAGCGTTTCAATCAGTAATTCATTGCTTTAATTCCTCGTGATATTCCAGGGCTGGCGCCGTCATTACGTCGATCTACTGACTTCGGTCAGTCATCTGGCGTTGCTGCTGGTTGCACTACAGTTCAGGCGGCCAGATGTGTGGCAATGGTGCTTGGGTTTGGTAGCCTTGATCAGCGGCTTTGCCTGGGCCTCCAATTATCGGCGTGTACGTGCTATTGCCGACCTTCCGACCTCACGCATTAGCTCGGCAGCACAAGGCTATGTTGAGCTGTATGGCCGGGCGGTGCCAGATCCTGAGCATTTGATCGTCAGCCCGTTTTCAGCGCGGCGCTGTGTCTGGTATCGCTATCAGGTTTATCGCAAGCGTGGGAACAAAGACTGGCATCTGGAGCATCAAGGCGTGAGTGGTGAAACGTTTGTGATCTCTGATGGTAGCGGGCAATGTTTTGTTGATCCTGATCATGCAGAAGTGATAGGCCCGGAGCGCAGGGTAAGCTATGAGGCAGATTACAAGCGGGTGGAGGAGATTCTATTTGCCGGGGCCATTTATGTGCTGGGTGAATTGACCACAGTGGGCGGAGCCAATACCCCACTCAATAAAAGCGAGGATGTATCGGCCTTGCTTGGCGAGTGGAAGCAGGACAAAGCGAGTTTATTGCAGCGCTTTGATCTGGATGGCAATGGCGAGATCGATCTCAAGGAATGGGAGCTGGCACGTCGTGCCGCGATCCGCGAAGTGGAGAAGCAGCACTGTGAGCTGAGAACAGCCGCTGGTGTCCATATCATCAGGGCACCTGCCGATGGACGCATGTTCTTGCTCTCCAGCCGTTCTCCTCATCGTCTGCGTCAGCAGTATCTGTGCTGGGGCTGGGTGCATGCGCTGATATTGGCTGGAGCCATGGCCGCCATTTTCTGGGTGAGCCAGCATCCCTGGTAACAGGATCATCAATCCGCAGTTTTTGCAGGGGCAGGCGTTATGGCGGCGGGTCGCTATGCTAAAATCCCACCCCTATGAGCACAGATAACTCCCAAGCCAATACCCTGGATAAATCCTTTGAACCCAAGAACATAGAAAGCCGCTGGTACCAATTCTGGGAAGAGCATGGCTACTATGCTGCTGGTCTGGATTCCACTAAACAAGATAATTTCTGCATCCTGCTGCCACCACCGAATGTGACCGGCACCCTGCATATGGGGCATGGTTTCAACCAGACCATCATGGATGCATTGACCCGTTACCATCGCATGCGCGGCGACAACACCTTGTGGCAGCCTGGTACTGACCACGCGGGCATTGCCACCCAGATCGTGGTGGAACGCCAGCTGGATGCACAAGGCGTGAGTCGTCATGACCTGGGCCGCGAGAAATTCCTGGAAAAAGTCTGGGAATGGAAAGAGTATTCCGGCGGCACCATCACCAAACAAATGCGCCGTCTGGGCACCTCGCCCGACTGGAGTCGCGAGCGTTTCACCATGGATGAAGGCTTGTCCAGGACAGTGACCGAGACCTTTGTCCGCCTTTATAACGAAGGCCTGATTTATCGCGGCAAGCGTTTGGTGAACTGGGATGTGAAGCTGGGTACCGCTGTCTCAGACCTCGAAGTGGTGCAGGAAGAGGAAGATGGATCCCTCTGGCATATCAACTATCCCCTGGCTGATGGTTCAGGCCATCTCACCGTAGCGACTACCCGTCCTGAAACCATGCTGGGTGATGTGGCTGTGATGGTACACCCTGAAGACGAGCGTTATGCACACCTGGTGGGCAAGACCGTCAAGCTGCCGCTGTGCGACCGTGAAATCCCGATTATTGCTGATGATTATGTAGATCGCGAGTTCGGCACGGGTGTGGTCAAGGTGACGCCTGCGCATGATTTCAACGATTATGCGGTGGGCCAGCGGCATAAACTAAAGCCACTATCTATATTGACGTTAGATGGAAAAATAAAAAGCTCTGAATTTGATGATTTTTCTTGGGGCCATAAAGCTAGTAAAGATGGTTCAATATTAGCGGATACTGATTTGACTTCAGAGCCGACAGTAAATTTCATTCCTCTGAAGTATCAGGGATTAGAACGTTTTGATGCCCGCAAGCAGATAGTCGCTGATCTTGAAGCACAGGGTTACCTGGCTAAGGTTGATAAGCACAAGCTCAAGGTGCCGCGTGGCGACCGGACCAATGTCGTGATTGAGCCGATGTTGACCGACCAGTGGTTTGTCGCCATGAGCAAGCCCGCAGCCGATGGCAAGAGCATCACGCAAAAGGCGCTGGAGGTAGTGGCTTCTGGCGAGATCAAGTTTGTGCCGGAAAACTGGGTGAATACTTACAACCAGTGGCTCAACAATATCCAGGACTGGTGTATTTCCCGCCAGCTATGGTGGGGTCACCAGATTCCTGCCTGGTATAGCGATGAGGGCAAGGTTTATGTCGCGCATAATGAATCCGAGGCGATACAGCTTGCAGCCAACGATGGATATCGCGGCAATTTGAAGCGCGATGACGATGTGCTGGACACCTGGTATTCCTCAGCGCTGTGGCCTTTTTCCACATTGGATTGGACCGGTGACGAGGAAAAGGATCAGGCTAACCAGGCCTTGCAACAATACCTGCCTTCCTCGGTACTGGTGACGGGTTTTGACATCATCTTCTTCTGGGTGGCACGCATGGTAATGATGACCAAGCACATCACCGGCAAGATCCCGTTTAAACATGTTTACGTCCATGGCCTGATCCGCGATGCGGAAGGCCAGAAGATGTCCAAGTCCAAGGGCAATGTGCTGGATCCGATCGACCTGATTGATGGTATCGGGCTGGATGAGCTGGTGAAGAAACGCACCACTGGTTTGATGAACCCCAGGGATGCGGAAAAGATTGAGAAACGCACCCGCAAGGAGTTCCCAGAGGGCATTCCTGCGTTTGGTACTGATGCATTGCGCTTCACTTTTGCCTCGCTGGCCTCTCCAGGACGCGATATCAAGTTTGATTTGCAGCGCTGCGAAGGTTATCGCAATTTCTGCAACAAGCTGTGGAATGCCACGCGCTTTGTGCTGATGAACACCGAGGGCCAGGATAACGGGCTGGAAGATTGCAAGACCAAGCCAGAAGGCTATCTCAAGTTCTCGCAGGCAGACCGCTGGATAGTGAGCCTGTTGCAGCATACCGAGGCGGAAATTGAACGCAGCTTTGCTGAATATCGCTTCGATAATGTGGCACAGTCCATCTACAAGTTTGTCTGGGATGAGTATTGCGATTGGTACCTGGAGCTGGCGAAAGTACAGTTGCAGACCGGTGACGAGGCTGAGCAGCGCGCCACGCGCCGCACCTTGTTACGCGTGCTGGAAACCATATTGCGCCTGGCGCATCCATTGATGCCATTCATTACCGAGGAAATCTGGCAGACCGTTGGTCCGCTGTCTGGGCGCACAGGCCCCAGTATCATGCTGGAAACCTACCCCCAGACCCAGCCTGCCAAGGTGGATGCCAGTGCTGAAGCCTGGGTTGCCCTGCTCAAGCAGGCAGTGGATGCCTGCCGCAGTTTGCGTGGAGAAATGGGCGTGTCACCTGCCACACGTGTGCCGCTGATTGCGGCTGGTGATGCAGAAAAGCTGGCAGCTTATGCGCCGCATCTCAAGGCCTTGGCCAAGTTGGCAGAGGTAGAGATTGTGGCAGAACTACCAGAAGCGGATGCCCCCGTGGCACTGGCGGGTGATTTCAAGCTCATGCTCAAGATCGAGATCGATGTTGCGGCCGAGAAAGAGCGCCTGAGCAAGGAGATCAACCGTATCGAGACGGAGGTTGGCAAAGCCCAAAGCAAGCTGGGTAATGAAAGTTTTGTTGCACGTGCGCCTGCTGCAGTTGTAGCGCAAGAGCAGGAGCGCCTGACCGTTTTCCTGTCTACACTGGAGAAACTACAGCAGCAATTGGCTAAGCTCAAGTAAGAGGCTGATCTACCAGAGTAAATAAAAAGCCTCCATTCGGAGGCTTTTTATTTGGTGTTGATTCTGTATGGTGCAGAGCGCTCAGCAAAGACTGAGATGCTTAGGTGATAGGCCTTGTTCTTAAGCTGTACGTTTCCTGATATGGAAAATGAATTCCTTCTGCGGTGCGTCAGCATTTTCTGCCATGTCCAGTATCTCGTGGCCGGTTTGTTTGCAGAATGCCTGAAAGTCTTTGACAGAGCCTGGGTCTGTGGTCACAACTTTTAATACATTGCCCGCATCCACTTCCGCCAGAGCTTTTTTGCAGCGCAAAATAGGCAACGGGCATTTGAGTCCACGTGCATCGAGTTCGGTCTGGAATTCCATGATCATTCAGTCTTGGTCGTAAAGGTATAGCCTGCATTACCCCATGCCAGGATGCCACCTCGCAGGTTATATACCTTGTCACGCCCCTGGCCCGCCAGGAAGACGGCAGCCTGGGCAGAACGGATGCCGCTATGACAGTAGAACACAAGTGCGGTGTCAGGATGTTCGGACAGCAAGCCTGCCATGCCAGGGATCACTGACATGGGGAGGTGCATTGCCCCTTCGATAATGCCGCGCGCGACTTCGTCGTCGTTACGTACATCCACCAGGATAATTGTTTGTGATGACAAAAGCGTATGCAGCTCGTTCGCATCGATATCAATATGGCTAGCCATAATAATGTAAACCACAGATTGCAAGCCCGCCATGATATCACAGCCCTATTGGCTATCTGTTCGCAGGTGAGCATAAGAAATGCACGCTACATTTGGATAGGTAACAGGCCGCACAATGTTGATTGATAGGGCGAGAACCTGCTTGCATTTACTCAGGCAGAGGCTCGATCGGGGCAGGCTGTCCGTGTTCGCGCCAGGTCAGCCATACGCGCATATCAAACTCCAGCTGGTGATAGTCTGGTTCCATGTGACGGCATAATTGGTAGAACGCCTTGTTGTGATCCTTCTCCTTCAGGTGGGCAAGCTCGTGCACTACGATCATACGTAAAAAACCTTCGGGAGCATCACGAAAAAGGGTAGCGATGCGGATTTCATTTTTATTCTTCAGCTTGTTGCCCTGTACGCGCGCCACGAAAGTGTTGGTGCCGAGCGTTCCCTTGACGGGGTGCTGTCGATTGTCGAATTGTACTTTAGCCACAGCCGATGCATTTTTCAGATGTCGCTGCTTTATGTCTAATACATATTGATATAGCGCCTTGTCCGTCTGTATATCATGGCGGGCCGGATACTTGCGTTCCAGCCAGACACCAAGCTGCCCTTTTTCCAGCAGTGTGCAGATTTGGACAATAAGGGTGGCAGGGTATCCGTTGAGGTAGGGAAGCTTGGTCATTGTGGTATGGAAGTGTGGGCACATCCATCACATCAGGATGTCTGGCATGTACGAGAGAATGGTAGTGTTTTTGACGGGTGATTGCCAGAGGTTTTCCAGAACCTCTATACAGTCTCATGGCTGTTGTTAGTCGGATAAGCGTATTCACTTCTGCTCACAGTTCTATTTCTAATGAAGTACTGGTGCATCCTTCTGGTGAAGCAGCAAGCTGCTCTTCAATACGTTGATACGCTGAGTTACATCATGTTTTTCAGATTCACTCAATGACTCCCACCATGTTTTAATATGGTCGTTGCGGTAAGGCATTGCCAATTCTTTATGATGTTTATATTCATCGGCAGGAAACGAGTTTTTACTGTTCCGTAAATGCTTATCGAAGAATCCAAGAATAAAATCATTTTCCATATTGATTGCTTTGGTTGCAGGGGTGGGGCCAATCAACATGTCGCTTAGAGGCGTGCGTAGGAAAAGACTGAAGTCTGAGAGGCCATTGTGGGTAACGCCTTTCAATTGAATGCGATGGATATCAGGATGATCTCCCGCGTGCTCAAAGCTCTCATAGGCGAAATCATTCAAACTCCGGCGGGTATATGACTTTTCAATCCCGAAGCTTTTGTAGAACAAATCAATATCTGAGTGCAACATCAGAAGAGGCTTCCCAAGGTCAGCATTAACAGGCAGGTAGTGGAAATCTCCCCCATCAATATTGACCACCGCTCCGCAGCGGCTATCCAGCATACAGACAGCCCCACTGACTGAACCACCAAAAGAAAGCCCCATTTCTCCGGTACGGGTTAAATTGCTTGCGGCCACAATACTATGTACTGAAGATGGGACGACACTGTGTTGAAGCTGGTCATGCACAAATAATCGATCCTGTACCCAGACAGGCGCACTCTCGACAACGAGTCTTTGTTTCTCTGACAACATTTCCATTGCCCCGTCGACATGGGCTATTAGTTGTTCTGAGATAGAGTGTGCAGTAAAGCTTTTCGACATTGTAGGCGGCAAGATACCAGCTCCAATAGACGATTTTCTGGCAGCAGCAATCAACTCCGGGTCTGTATCCGCAATCGTGTGATCAGCAAATACGGTGGGAAGAGCGTCATGAGTATGTTGAATGGAATAGATCACATAGCCATGACTTGCAAGATGCTCCATCAGCACTGTGTTCCAACCCAGCGAAGAAGCATAGCCATGGCTGAAAAATACCGTAGGCAATTGACTTGCTCCCTTAATCAGGGGCGCATCAGCGAAGGAGTTTGTCTGGGCATTGCGCATGTAGGTAAACAAAGGAGAGAAGCCAATAAATTCACCAATGCCGCGTATGGTGTATTGAGTCTCGTCTGCACTGAGATAGGGTTGTGGGGCTTGATGTTGAGGCCTGGTGGCTGGATACCACACCCTAATCAAGAGACGGCGAGGCTCAGCCTTATTTTGTGTAAATACCCCCAAACGGTTGTGATCCACCAATTCAAACGTTTTAACCCCAACAGCATGCGGTCCGCTAGGTTTCGGTAAATCTGGAATAGGGAATAACCAGAGTACAGCAATGCTTAATAACACAGTCAAGCTGATGCAGAATCCAGATATCTGCATTCGTATACGAGAATGGTTAAATCTTTGCCCCGCTAACAGGCCGCTCGCGACAACTACTCCTACGATTAGGCCACTCCAAGCTTGCCACCGGTCTTCAGCAATACTCCAGATGCATATCCCAATCACTGCCATAACACTCATCCACAGCCATTTATTGTTTTTCGGTACCGTGAAAAACCAACTGGATAGCATGATTAATAAGGCAATGGTCAGGATGAGGTCGGTAAGTAACATTAAATATTCCTGCAATTCACGAAGCTAGTCCCTGCTTGTTCTAATTGATTGTTATTTTTAAATAGTATTTGTAATAAAATGTTAAGTTATAATGAGAATTATTTCCAATAGCGATTTCTAAGGATAAAATACAACCCCTCTAAATTGCAACATTGGCAATTTAACTCATTGATTCCGGGGATATCATGTCATTAAAGGTCATTAAAGCTGCCGTATCAGGCCAGCTTATCATCACTTCTGCTATGTTTGGATTGTCTGCTCATGCGGCAGAGCCAACCACTGCTAACACTGCTTCTCAAGGAAATGCTCAGCAGGAAGAGGCTACCCTCCCCGAAGTCAGTGTTAAATCCAAGTCTGAAGCCGTTGAAGAAAGCTATGCAGGTGGCCAAGTGGCTAAACGTGCCAATCTTGGTCTGTTGGGGGTCAAGAGTGTCATGGATACGCCATTTAACCAGACAAGTTACACCGCCCAGACCATAGAAGATTTCCAGGCACGTAGTCTGTCAGATCTCCTGATCGCTGATCCTTCAGTACGCCTGTCTAGTGCGCGTAACAACATCAATGAGGATTTCGCGATCCGCGGCTTTAGTGTTGCTAGCCAGGATGTGGCCTTGAATGGCATGTATGGCTTGTCGCCTTATTATCGAGTACCACTGGAGTTTGTTGAGCGCGTGGAAGTGCTGAAGGGCCCAAGCGCGCTGCTTAATGGCATTCCCCCCAGTGGCAATATTGGTGGCAGCATCAATGTGGTGGCCAAGCGTGCAGGCAATGATCAATTGACCCGCGTCACTGCCAGTTACCTGTCTGACTCCATATTTGGTACCCATGTTGATATTGGCCGACGTTTTGGCCAGAACCAGGAATTTGGCGTACGCGTCAATGGCATGTACCGTCATGGCAATACCAGCCAGGATTTGCAAAAGGCCGAAGATCATCTGGGTTCCTTGGGTCTGGATTATAGGGGCGAACGCTTACGCGTTTCCGCAGACCTGATTTATCAACGCCAGGATACAGATCGCGTGAGTCGTCAATTCAGCCTGGGGCCAGCAGTGACCAAGCTGCCTGGTGCTCCCGACAATAAACTCAATTACCCTGGCACCGGTTATTCAGATATGAAGGATAGATCGCAGGTGATTCATGCTGAATATGACATCAGTGATCATCTGACGGTCTATGCCGGTTATGGCACCAGAACCAGTCGCATGAATGCCGTCGCTGGAAATCCTGAGATTAAGGATAATGCAGGAAACTTCAGTTCATCGGCAGTCTTTTGGCAGTTGTTCAATATAGACTCCCGCTCTCTGGAGGCGGGTTTACGCACCAGGTTTGAGACTGGACCTGTCAAACATGCAGCCTCTTTCAATGGCAGCAAAGTAAACCAAACCACCTCTATATTCATGACCCCAGTGATGGGTACTTTATTGTCTAATCTCTATGACCCGATATACACCAGCACAGCCAGCACTTCGGGGATTGAGACCAACATCACCAAGTATGAAGGCGTTGAACTGAGTAGTTATGCGCTGGCAGACACTTTGTCGTTTAATGAAGATAAGGTGCAGATCACATTAGGTGCTCGTCACCAAACTGTGAAATCACCAGAATATGTCTTTGGTACTGGTGCTAAAACCGGGGAGTACGACAAGAGCGCTGTCACACCTGTGCTGGGTGTGGTGGTCAAGCCATGGGAGCATGTGTCTCTGTATGCCAACTATATTGAGGGCTTAAGCCCTGCAAAGGCAGCGCCCGCTTTTCTCAATGTGGCAAATGCAGGCCAGGCATTTAGTCCCTTCAAAACCCAGCAGCGCGAAGCAGGGGTAAAGGTAGATTTCGGCAGGTTCACTACGACTGTTAGCTTGTTTGAGATTGAGCGCCCAACCGCGAGCATTAATAACAATGTGTATGGTTATAACGGTGAGCAACGTAATCGTGGCCTGGAGCTCAACCTGTTTGGTGAGGTTGTCGATCATGTGCGCTTACTGGGTGGTGCAGCGTATACACAAAGCAAGCTGAGCAAGACGAGCGGCGGTACTTTCGATGGTAACCGTGGGGTTGGTATTTCCAGGATACAAGCCAACCTTGGTGCAGAATGGGACACTTTGTTTGTACCAGGCTTGACCTTGAACGCGCGTGCTATCTACACTGGAAAACAATATAACGATCAGGCCAATAATATTGATATTCCGAGCTGGACCAGGTTTGATATAGGTGCACGGTATAAGACAGTTATTCAGGATAAGCCTGTTGTGTTCCGTGCCAATATCGAAAACGTGTTTGACCGGGATTACTGGAGTACTTCCAACAACCCGACCGAGCCAGGTTATCTTTACATTGGTGCTCCGCGCACTTTGCTAGTGTCTGCAACAATCGATTTCTAAATTTTAATAGTTATCTTCATACATGCCCCTATGGCTTGCCATAGGGGCATGTGCCATTTCAGTGACAGCACATATAGGGTTAAAAACTATGAATATCCGTCTCTGGTATCTGACTCATAAATGGACAAGTCTGATCTGTACGATCTTCCTGATCATGCTTTGTATTACGGGCCTGCCTTTGATTTTCCACGAGGAGATCGACCATCTTGCTGGAGAGGCTGAAGCGCCGGAGCTGACAGAGGATTTACCCGCTGCCAGTATGGATGTCATTGCTCAAGCCGCCTTGAAAAAACGTCCTGCAGATGTCATTCGCTACATGTTTTGGGATGCAGAAGAGCATCCTCATGTGACGCTGGTTTCGATGGCCCATTCGATAGATGCGCCACCTGACGAATTCAGTATTGTTTTGATCGACTCTCGCACGGCACAAGTACTTGACGAGCCTCCAGCTAACGAGGGCTTTATGTACATTATGCTTAAGCTACACACCGACATGTTTGCAGGATTGCCAGGCATGTTGTTCTTGGGTCTGATGGGTCTGTTGTTTGTGGTGGCTATTATTTCTGGCATCGTTTTGTACCATCCTTTTATGCGTAAACTGGACTTTGGCACTATCCGCAAGACCCGTAGCAAACGCCTAAAATGGTTGGATGTCCATAATTTACTGGGGGTGGTTACGATTGTATGGGTGCTTGTTGTCGGGATTACAGGTTCCATCAATACTCTTAGCCAGATCATTATCGGACTTTGGCAACAAGACCAGATGGCGGAAATGATCGCGCCTTATAAAGGGCTATCTGCGCCTGAAAACATTGGTTCAGTGCAGGCTGCTCTTGATACGGCTGAAGCGGCAGTGACCAATATGGATATTCGTTTTGTTGCGTTTCCGGGCACTATGTTTTCAAGTCCTCATCACTACACCGTTTTTCTCAGTGGAACAACACCAGTGACTTCACGCCTCCTGCAACCTGCGCTCGTCGATGCACAAACAGGAAAGCTGACAGAAACCAGAGAAATGCCGTGGTATGTCAAAACCTTACTATTGTCACAGCCCCTGCATTTTGGAGACTATGGTCAATTGCCCTTGAAGATTATCTGGACCTTGTTCGACCTGCTGACGCTGGTGGTGCTGGGGACTGGAGTATATTTATGGTGGGGTAGAAGAAAAACCGCCGACAAACGTATCAGTGATCTTGAGCAATTACACCGAGATTATGCAATCAATGTAAAGGGGCAAAACTCGTGAAATCCTTTATCCAGATTTGGGGCATGCCCATTGCCTTGGCGGTACTGACAGGATTTGGTCTACTCGCAGCATTATTGGCTACAGGTATATGGCATTGGCTTTCCTGGTTGAGCATGAGTATTCCCTTGATGATCGTGTGGCGAGCTTGGCGCAAGGCGTCGCCATCCTAAGAATGCCATGATTAGACCAATAACTCTCTCCACAATCCAAGCCGTGCCAGTTTGTATATTTTGAATGATGCCCAACACCAGTCAGCCACTTAATCTCAAGCCTTTGATGGCCGCCTATATGATCTGCACCATGACGATGATGGCTTTTGTATCAATCATAGGCCCGATTGCTCGATCGCTAAGCCTTGCGCCCTGGCAAGTGGGGACAGTTGTAACAGTGGGAGGTGTGCTATGGATGCTGTCTTCCCGGCCCTGGGGTGAGCTCAGTGATAGACGAGGTCGAAGAGTCGTGTTGTTATCAGGCTTGGTGGGCTTTGCCATTGCCTATTTTATGATGAGTGCCTTATTGGTTTATGCAATGTATTACTCATTGTCAGTCTGGCTTGTCTTTGCTGGTTTGTTGCTGACACGTGGCGCTGTGGGCGCATGCTATGCAGCCATCCCTTCCGCAGGGCAGGCGCTTGTGGCAGACCATGTCATCCCTGAAAAGCGGGCTGCAGCTATTGCCTCTTTGGGGGCAGCGAATGGGGTAGGTTTGGTTGTAGGCCCAGCAGTGGCGGCGATGCTGGCACAACATAGCCTGGAGCTACCGCTGTATGTGATTGCAGTACTTCCTGTCTTTGCTATTGGCATTATGTGGAAAATATTACCCGGCAAAGGACCGACGCCACCTCAACATTTGAATCCCTTGAAGTATCAGCGATACCAGATTACGCAAACCCATGGTCATCGCATTTGCTGCCATGTTTTGCGTCTCTATCGCGCAGATCACGGTAGGTTTCTTTGCGATTGACCAACTGAAATTAGAGCCGGCAGAGGCTCTTGCAGCAGCCGGACATGCTTTGACGTCGGTAGGGATAGGGTTGGTTTGTGCGCAACTTATCGTCCGGAAATTGAGCTGGTCTCCATTACGGATGATTTTTCTCGGCGCATTGGTCAGCAGTGTGGGTTTTGGGGCTGTAGCATTTGCCACAACGAGCTTGGTGCTGGACGTGTGCTTTTTTATAGCAGCTGCCGGGATGGGGTGGGTGTTTCCGGCATCAGCGGCATTGGCTTCAAATGCGGTGGAGTCCCATCAGCAAGGGGCAGCCGCTGGAGCAATTGGTGCAGCACAAGGATTAGGTGTAGTGATAGGGCCACTTGCACGAACATTGCTATACGAAGTCAACATCAGCATTCCCTACTTCCTTGCTGCAAGCTTGTTGCTTGGCGTTTGCTTATGGCTTCTAAAACCCCCGGCCTGAGTGACGGGGAAAGTCTTAATCTGTGAGCGGTGGCCTGTATTAAGAATGACTTTGATGATATTAAAGTCATTCCCAACTTCACGTCCTGATTCCTTGTTATTAGGAATCGCGTATAGCTAGAACCAGTGAATGGAACGTCTCGGCAATATTGGCAATGAGGTATTCTGCAATGCATCGGCGTGCAATGCTTCACAGGCAATATGCCGAAAAATGAAAAAGGGCCAGCTCATTTCTGAAGCTAACCCTTTGGTATTCTTTGGTGGCCAGGGGCGGAATCGAACCGTCGACACGCGGATTTTCAATCCGCTGCTCTACCAACTGAGCTACCTGGCCATACTACTTGCTTATTACGTTGGCTCTTGAAGCTCACGCAAGGCCAGCATTATAGCAAACTTGAGGAATTCGTCTAGATTTGATCGAAAATATTCGTTTTTTATTTCTATCATTCAAAAAACACCCCCGCTCGGGTATGCTCGCTGCTTGATTTGAAAAGAAGATTTCATGATGGCGACTAGTCCTGTCTTTAGCGTAGAACCACTGAATAAAAGCCTCCAGGCCGAGTTGAAGGCCAGTATTGATAACAAGACCAAGCCTTTGGGTGCTTTGGGCGTGCTTGAAACATTAGCATTACAGGTGGGCCTGATTCAAAACACGCTGACCCCCGCTTTGCAGCGCCCAGTTATGCTGGTGTTTGCCGGGGATCACGGTGTGGTAGAGGCGGGCGTCAGTCCTTATCCGCAAGTAGTGACGCAGCAGATGGTGCTGAATTTCCTGGCTGGAGGGGCTGGCATTAATGTCTTTGCCCGGCAACAGAATATGCGGATACGGGTGGTGGATGCCGGTGTTAATCATGAGTTCCCGGCACATCCTGACCTGATTCGGGCCAAGGTGGGCATGGGAACCAATAATTTCCTCGATACTCCAGCCATGACCACGGAGCAATGCGCGCAGGCGTTGTGCGGTGGACGTGCACTAGCTCATGCGGAGATCGCCTCTGGCAGCAATGTCATGGGCTTCGGTGAAATGGGGATTGGCAATACGACATCAGCCTCAGCGCTGGTAGCCGTATTATGCAAACTGCCGGTGGAAAGCTGTGTGGGGCGCGGTACAGGCCTGGATGATGCCGGTGTAGCAAAGAAGGCAGCCGTGATCAGTACAGCGATTGATCGCCATCAGGTGTCGGCTGACCAACCCTTGCAGGTATTAGCTACTTACGGTGGCTTTGAGATCGCCATGATGGTGGGGGCCATGCTGGGGGCTGCAGAACGTAAAGCCATTCTGTTGATTGATGGGTTTATTGCCACAGCGGCTTTGCTGGTGGCGAGCCGGATAGCACCTGAGGTGCTTGAGTATTGTGTCTTTGCTCATTGTTCAGATGAGTCTGGACATGATTTGTTATTGCAACAGCTCAATGCAAAACCGTTGTTGAATCTGGGCTTGCGCCTGGGAGAGGGCACCGGGGCGGCATTGGCTTATCCTTTATTGCAAGCGGCAGTGAATTTTCTCAATCAGATGGCTTCATTCAGTTCAGCCAATATCAGCCGTCAGGACAATGCATGAGGCAGCAATGGCGATTGCTGCTGCTAGCATTAGGGTTTTTTACCCGATTGCCTTTACCGGCCATTCCCGATTTCCAGGAAAGTGATTTGAAAGAGGCCGCGCGCTATTTGCCGCTGGTTGGCTGGTTGGTGGGGTTCGTAGCTGCGCTGGTGATTGGCTTGTTGAGTGATAGTGTGCCGCTAGAAGTCGCCATTATTCTCAGTATGGCCGTGACCGCATACATGACGGGTGGATTCCACGAGGATGGGTTGGCAGATAGTGCAGACGGCCTGGGTGGAGGTTGGAAAAAAGAGCAGGTGCTCACTATCATGAAGGATTCACGCCTTGGGAGTTATGGCGCGCTAGCCTTGATATTGGCACTATTGCTCAAGTTTGAAAGTCTGCTGCATATCCCCTTGCCGCTGTTGCCGCTGGTGCTCTTTGCCGGGCATGCCACCAGCCGCTTGGCTGCTGTATTGGTGATGGCCACACAGGAATATGTACGTGACGAAGGCAAGGCCAAGCCGATGGCCAGTAAACTTTCTAAAACCAGCCTGTTATTGGCAACGGTATTTGGCCTGCTTCCCATGCTGTTTCTACCACTGCAGATGTGGGCCGCCATGTTGCCGGTAGTCATTGTCTGGCTCTGGTTCAGCCGCATATTGAAAAAGCGCCTGGGTGGCTATACGGGGGATTGCCTTGGCGCCATGCAGCAATTGACTGAAATTGCCTTTTACCTGGGTGTACTAATCTGGAGTTGATACTAAGTGGACATTTACTTAATCAGGCACACCACGCCTGATGTAGTACCCGGCACGTGTTACGGACAAAGCGATGTGGATGTGACAGAGACGTTCCTCGCCGAGTTTGATGCTTTGCATCCCAAACTGAGGGGCGCGCACGCCCCAATTATTTATAGCAGTCCCTTGCAGCGTTGTCTCAAGCTAGCACAATCTGTGGCTGCGACCTTGAGTCCACAAGAGGAAGTGAAACAGGATGCCAGGCTCAAAGAGCTGAATTTCGGTGACTGGGAAATGCAGTCCTGGAACGATATTCCGCGTGGGCTGGTGGATGTTTGGGCAGAGGATCATGTGCAACAGGTACCGCCTAATGGCGAGTCTTTCCACCAGCTATCACTGCGGGTTGGGGAGTTTGTCCGTGAGCTGGATCATCCAGATCGGCCAGCACTGGTATTCACGCATGCCGGGGTCATACGTGCCATCACAGGATATGCACTGGATTTACCCCTTATACATACGTTTAAGCTGCAAATTGACTATGCTAGTGTGACGAAAATCGTGATAGAAGATAAGGTGACGCGCGTAGCATACGTCAATAGATAATCCAGATGCATACACATCTACTGTTACCAAGGGGGCAGCGTGTCAGTGAAGTCATTATTGGCTAGGGCGGATGCTTTGCTTGCGCAGGACAAGCATAGCGAAGCGCTTGAAACCTACAACCTGGTACTGGCACAGGATGATGCCAATTTCGATGCCCTGGTGGGATGTGGCCGTGCGCTTACCTCTTTGCGTCAGTATGATTTTTCTCTGGCACATTTCAATTTTGCACTCACCCTCAAGCCGGATGCTGCCATCGCTTATCACTACCGTGCCCTGGCCTATCATGGTGCCAAACGTTTTGATGAAGCCTTGCTGGATCACCAGAAAGCACTGGAGCTGAACCCCGGCGAAATTGCGACCTTTCTTAATCTTGCCAACACGCTGGCTGAGCTTGATCGTGCAGAGGAAGCGCTGGAGTTCTATAACGGTGTGATTGCCATGTGGCCCAAGTATGCGATTGCCTACAACAATCGCGGTAATCTGTTTCTCGATAACCGAATGATAGAAGAAGCGCTGGTTGACTATGCCCAGGCTGCCAAGCTGGACCCAGGCCAGAATAAATTTCGCTGGAATCAGGGGTTGATGCAGATACTCCTGGGGCAGTATCTGGAAGGGTGGAAGCTATATGAAGCCGGTTTCGAAACTGCTGGTTTTGCGCGAGGTGAGCGCAAACGTTGCCCACAACCGCAGTGGTTGGGGAAGTTTGATGTCAAGGGTAAACGCGTCTTGTTGTACGCGGAGCAGGGCTATGGCGACACCATGCAGTTCTGTCGGTATGCCCATCAGGTAGCAGCGCTTGGCGCGCAGGTCATCCTTGAGGTGCAGGCACCTCTGGTGGGGTTGCTCAAAAGCCTGGGTGAGCAGTTTATCGTCGTGGCACAAGGGAGCGGGTTTACTGAGTTTGACTATCACTGCCCCATCATGAGCTTGCCTATGGTGTTTGGCACCACCCTAGAGACAGTGCCTGCAGAGGTGCCATATCTGGTTGCCGATAAAAGTCGGCAGTCAGCATTCAATCTTGGTGTATCCAATCAGATGCGCATTGGCCTGGTCTGGAGTGGGTCTGCTAGCCACAAGAATGACCATAGACGTAGTATCCCGCTGGCTACACTCGCTGGTCTGCTCAAGTTGCCAGCCAGCTTTCATTGTCTGCAGAAGGAAATTCAGCCGCGAGATCAGGCTTTGCTGGCAGAGTTGCCCTCGATCGCCCTCCATACTGAACAGTTGAAGGATTTTAATGATACCGCTGCGCTGGTGGATGCCATGGACCTGGTGATTAGCGTGGATACTTCAGTCGCACATCTGGCCGGCGCATTGGGCAAGCCAGTATGGGTGTTGTTACCGTTTGTGCCAGACTATCGCTGGTTACTGGATAGAACAGACACCCCATGGTATCCCACTGGCAGATTATTCCGCCAGCCTACAGTCGGGGATTGGGATGCCGTGCTGACTGCGCTGGAACATGCATTGTTGCAACAGCTTACTTCCCCATAAACCCACATCAAGGTAGCAGCATGCAAAAGCGCTCTTCTGGCACACCCTCCAGCCTGATTTCCGGTTTGATGAATAAACAGGGGCTGTCCAATCAGCCCAGTGTTTCTGTGCAAAACCTGTTGCAACAGGCCATCAGTTTGCAACGAGACCAGCAGCTAGAGGAGGCGATCAAGCTGTATAGGCAGATCCTGCAACAGCAAGCAGGGCATTATCAGGTGTGGACGCTGTTATCTACGGCGTATCTTGCGCTCAATGATTATGCGCAAGCCCTGGAGTGTATAGGGCACACTCTGGAGCTCAATCCCGGGCAGTTTGATGCATACAATATTGCTGGGGATGCCTTGTTTCTGACTGGGCATTACGAAGAGGCGGCAAAAGCCTATAGCGAGTCTTTGGTGCGCAATCCATCCCAGGCCAGCACCTATGTGGATATGGGCAATGCAATGAGCCGGCTGGGTGACACCAATACAGCGGAGCAGTGTTACCGAAAAGCCCTGACAGTGGATGCCCATCATGTGGCAGCGCATAACAACCTGGGCCTCATTTTGCAGGAACGGAGCTTGTTCGAACAGGCTCTGGAATGTTTCAAGCGGGCTCTGGCGATGGATCCCGGCAATGCGGATGCCTTGCTGAATGCCGGTAGTGTATTAAAAGAGTTGCAGCAATACGATCAATCCTTGCAGTATTACGACCGCCTGTTGAGGTTGCTACCCGACCATGTCTCCGCCTATAACAATCGCGGCCTCGTGTTGCATGCAATGGGGCATTATGATGAAGCACTAGAGAATTATAGCCAAGCGATTGCGCTGGATCATCAACATGCCAATGCCTATCTGAATCGTGCCATTACATTGACGGTATGTGGTCGTTATGAGGAAGCGAGGCAGGATAATGACCAGGCCATTGCCCTCGCTTCCAACAAAACGCGGGCGTATAACAATCGTGGAAGCCTTCACCAGGAACTGGGCATGCTGGATGAAGCGCTCGAGGATTATCGCCAGGCGCAATTACAGGATGCCGACAATGCGATCGCGCAATGGAACGAAGCCATCATTCACCTGGTGCGTGGTAATTGGGCTAAAGGGTGGCCGTTGTTTGAGGCGCGTTGGGCTGCGTTACCGACTGCACAGGGATTGCGCAGGGTGTATGCTCAGCCACTCTGGCTGGGTGATGCCCCGCTGCAAGGCAAGCGCATATTGCTCTACCCAGAACAGGGCTTGGGAGATGTGATCCAGTTTGCCCGTTATGCCTCGCTGGTCAAAGCCTTGGGCGCACATGTCATCTTGGAGGTGCCTTCCTCCTTACTGAGCATCATGGCTAGCCTGGATCAGGATATCCAGCTGATCGCCAGTGGCGACACGGTTGCGTTTGATTACCAGTGCCCGCTCATGAGTTTGCCCTTGGCATTCAAGACCACCCAGGAAACCGTACCGGCTCAATCCGCTTATTTATTCTCAGATGAGGCGAGGCTGCCTGCATTCAACCTGACAGAGCCGCATGGCCGCCGCGTAGGGCTTGTGTGGTCTGGTGCCGCCAGCCATGCTCGAGACCATAAACGCAGTATTCCCCTGGAACAATTGGCTTCCTGGCTGAATTTGCCTCTGGATTTTCACAGCCTGCAGCAAGAAGTCCGGCCTCATGATGCGCGGAGCCTGGCCAATCTGCCACAGCTGACTACGCATCAGCCGGCATTGCAGGATTTTGCCGATACCGCTGCACTGATTTCAGCCATGGACCTTGTGATTTCGGTCGATACCTCAGTCGCACACATGGCAGCCGCCTTAGGTAAACCCGTATGGTTATTGGTGTCTTATATGCCAGATTATCGTTGGATGCTGGATCGTAGCGATAGCCCTTGGTATCCATCGGTCAGAATTTTCAGGCAGCCTACCCTGGGCGATTGGGACAGCGTCATTGCCCAGGTTAAGGCGGAACTTGAGGTTTGGGCTAGTCAGCAGCGCTAGGAGCTGGCGCGGTGCTTGTATCTAGTTAGGTTAGGTGAGAGATTGCTGAACTTGGCTTAAAGCTGTTTCCAGCCGGAGCCACGCGTGTTGCTCCGGCAAGCCCATCCGCAAAGCCGACTGCGCGTTGAAGAAGCGTGTCCATATCCCCAGTTTTGCCAGTTGCTGCTGTCTCTCAGCGGCATTGGTCATGGGTAACCATTGAAACAGTGCAGTTGATCCCGATGGGGACATGCCGTATTGCGTTAACAGCTTGCCCAATCTGGCACTATCTGTTTGCAGGCGATACCGTGTTTGCGTTTGCCAGGCGGTGTCGCTGAGGGCTATTTCTGCCACAAAGCGTGCCGGGCCACTGACTGGCCATGGCCCCAGCAATTCCTCGCAGGCTGTCAGCAAGGCAGGTGCAGCTAATATAAAGCCGACACGGGCACCCGCCAACCCAAAGAATTTACCCAGTGAGCGCAGGACGATCAGCCCAGGTTTCCCCACGGATGTCGCTAGACTGAATTGCGGCGTACTGTCCATGAAGGCTTCATCCACCAGTAGCCATCCACCACGATGCGCCAACTGCGCATGCCATTCCAGCAGTGTGTCCGGAAAGATGACTCTGCCGCTAGGGTTGTTGGGGTTGCACACCAGCAAGACATCGGTCTGATCCAGCGTGGATGCATCGGGTAAGGTGGCAATCTGCCTGACTTCATGCCCTTGTTGCTGCCAAGCCCAAGCATGCTCTGCATACATGGGGCCCAACACAGTCACGCGGCTATGTGCTCGCAGGCGTGGCAGGGATTGGATGGCAGCTTGTGAACCTGAGATGGTCAATAGGTGGGGAGTCCCATAATACGCGCTGGCAGCCTGTTCAAGCACCTGGTCAGTTTCCGGCAGGCGCTGCCAGCTCATCGCCGGAATCTCAGGTACGGGATACCCGTGAGGATTGATGCCAGTGGACAGGTCAAGCCAGTCTGTGCGTGCAATGCCAAAATGCTGCGCTGCTGCTGTGAGGTTGCCACCATGTTCAAGCATGCATGAATCCTGTCATGACAAAGGCCAACGCCAAGACCCCAACCCATAGCCAAATACTGCGTTGAACCAGTGCCACGGCTGCCTGGATATGCTGGGTGTTGGCGTCAGGCCCAATGCCAAGGGTGGGTCTGGATTTTATTTGACCATGATACGGTGCCACACCACCCAGTGTGACTTGCAATGCCCCTGCTCCCGCTGCCATCACTGGTCCTGCGTTGGGGCTATACCAGGTAGGTGCCTGTGTTTTCCAGCAGTGTAGTGCAGTACGGGTATGCCCGCAAAGCGCGTAGCTCAGGGCAGTCAGGCGTGCGGGGATGAGGTTGAGCATGTCATCCAGCCGGGCAGCGGCCCAGCCGAAATAGAGGAATCGAGGAGTGCGGTAGCCCCACATGGCATCCAGCGTGTTCGCCAGGCGAAACATGAGCGCACCCGTGCCACCCAGTAATACAAACCAGAAAATGGCGCCAAAGATGGCATCATTACCGTTTTCCAGGACGGATTCGACGGTGGCGGTGGCAATCTCGGTCTGGTTCAGGTCTTGGGTATCACGGCTTACTATCATGCTGACAGCATGGCGGGCTTGCGAAAGGTCGCCCGCATGCAGCGCATGGTAAATACGCATGGCATGCTCATTCAGGCTGCGAGCGCCGACGGCAAAGTAAAGCAGCAGGATATCGGCGATCCAGCCATACGGTAAATGCGTGATCCAATAAGCAATCGCGATGAGCGGCAATAGCAGTAACAACCAGCCTAATACTCCACTGAGCCTGGCGAGCCATGGTGGCTGATCTCTATTCATCCGTTTTTCCAGCCAGTGGGCCAGATTGCCAAATCCTGCCAGTGGGTGCCATTGCCGTGGCTCGCCCAGTAAACGGTCCAGCCATAATGCTGCAATCAGCAGGGCTGGGGTTACGAGGTAAGTAGTGGGATAATGGGTCAATGACATACGCCAAAACATTGATGGTTCAGGGTACCACCTCTGATGCGGGCAAGAGCACGCTGGTGGCTGCAATTTGTCGGGTATTGTACCGCAGGGGTGTCCAGGTGGTGCCATTCAAGCCGCAGAACATGGCGCTTAACTCAGCCGTGACCATCGATGGTGGCGAGATCGGGCGTGCTCAGGCGGTACAGGCACAGGCATGCGGGTTGGCGCCGCATACCGATATGAACCCGGTGCTGTTGAAGCCCAATAGCGACACTGGTTGCCAGGTCATTATTCACGGCAAGGTGGCTTGCAACCTGGAGGCCAATGCCTACCATGCCTACAAACCGACCGCGATGAAGGCCGTCCTGGCTTCATGGCAGCGCTTGCGTGAGCAATGCCAATGCGTGGTAGTGGAGGGGGCGGGTAGCCCGGCGGAAATCAACTTGCGTGAAAACGACATTGCCAATATGGGGTTTGCCGAGGCGGCAGATTGCCCGGTGATCCTGATTGCCGATATTCATCGTGGCGGCGTATTTGCCCATGTGGTCGGTACCCTGGCGCTACTTTCTGAATCCGAGAGAAAACGCGTCATCGGAGTTGTCATCAATCGTTTTCGTGGCGACATTGCCTTGCTGCAGCCCGGACTGGATTGGCTGGAGCAGGAAACCGGCAAACCCGTGCTCGGTGTGTTGCCCTATTTGCACAACCTGCACATTGAGGCCGAAGATGCCGTGGCCCGCGAAACACTGAAAAAACCTCAAACCTGGTTGCGTGTGATTGCGCCGGTATTACCTCACGTCAGTAACCATACGGACATGGATGCCTTGCGCCTGCATCCGCATGTGGATTTTCAATTCATTGAATTGAATGAGCCCCTACCTCCAGCTGATTTGATCATCCTGCCCGGCAGCAAGAATGTGCGGGGTGACTTGGCTGCGCTCAAGACACATGGCTGGCAGGAGAAAATTGCACGGCATTTGCGCTATGGCGGCAAGATGCTTGGAATCTGCGGCGGGTTTCAGATGCTCGGGCAGAAAGTGCATGATCCTCATGGCATGGAAGGGGATGAGGGTTCCAGTGAAGGATTTGGCTGGCTGGAGATGGAAACGACGTTGACCAAGGAAAAGCATCTGAAAGAGGTGGAGGGTAAACTCACCTTTGCCGATGCCATGGTGACAGGGTATGAGATCCATATGGGCGTGAGCAGTGGCCCCGCTTTAAACCATCCTTTACTACATATCGGTACACAGGCAGAAGGTGCTATATCAGAGGATAACCAGATAGCGGGTACTTACTTGCATGGATTGTTTGATCATGCAGAAGCGACCGAAGCTTGGCTTGTATGGGCAGGGTATCGCGATGTGGCTGCCGCTGAAACAGAAATGGCACGCTATGACTATGTTGCCTTGCGTGAAGCAAGCCTGGAGCGGCTGGCGGATGAGGTGGAGCGGCATCTGGATTGGAGCACACTTCAGCCTTATCTGCCTTAACTTAATAGAGGGTGTGAAGGCAACCGCGATAGTGAAGGCGTAATCATTCGGCTTATCACATCAAATTTTCTAAGTACGCTGATCCTGTCATCAATGGTTGTATCTGATTCAGCTATGGTAAAGACAAAAAAGCACTCTGATCAGAGTGCTTTTTTGTGGGGTTTGCCATGGCATAGGTGCATCAATTAAAATGAGAATCATTTTTATATATCCTTCATTCAATGGCATCCCAAGACAGTACCTTCGGTCAACAAGCGATTAATACCTTGTATACCACCCACCATGGCTGGTTGCAGGCTTGGTTGCGACGTAAGTTGGGGGATGCTGCGGATGCAGCGGATGTCGCGCAGGATACCTTCATGCGCATTCTCACGGCCCCCGAGCATATTGCCGAAAAGCAGGCAGGTTGGGAGTTGCAGGAGCCCAGGGCTTATCTTACCGTAGTGGCAAAGCGCCTTGTCGCTAACCTTTATCGCAGGCGTGCATTGGAACAGGCCTATCTGGATTCGCTAGCGCTGATGCCGGAGTTGTCCGCCCCCTCTCCTGAACATCAATTCGTGATTCTCGAAACCTTGCAGCAGATCGATATGCTGCTGGATGGTTTGCCAACAAAGGTACGTGCGGCATTTCTCATGGCGCAGCTTGACGGCATGACGTATGCCCAAATCGCCATGCAGTTGGAAATCAGCGAGCGTACGGTAAAACGCTATATGGTGGAGGCCATGGCGCGTTGCATCATGTTGTTGCCATGACAGTACCCATGCAGGAAGAAGTGGCGTTGCAGGCCGCAGAGTGGTTTTTCCGGCTGCAGGAGCCTAATGCAACCGAGGGCGAACGGCAAGCCTGTGGTGCCTGGCGTGAGGCGGATCCTGTGCATGAAGCTGCCTGGCAGCGCGCCTTGGAGGTAAGTGCCAAGCTGGGCGTTCTGCCCGGCGGATTGGCCTATGCCACCTTGAAACGCACGCAGCAGCAAAGCCGTCGTCACGCCATCAAGACGCTGGCTCTGTTGATTTCGACAGGAGTTGTGGGTTGGCAAGGCTGGCGTAGTGAACCAGCACGGTTGTGGCGGGCAGAATATAGCACCAGTACCGGGGAGCATAGGCAGGTACGGCTGGCAGACGGCACCGAGGTGCATCTCAACACGGCGAGCGGCATCAATACCTACCTGGATGCCAACCAGCGTCAGATTTTACTGGAGGCGGGCGAAATCCTGATCCAGACGGCACCCGATGCCAGGCCGATGTTGGTGGAAAGCAGTCATGGCAGGATGCAACCCCTGGGCACGCGTTTTATCGTGCGCCAAGCGGCACACCATACCCAGCTTGCGGTGCTGGAAGGGTCGGTGGAAATTACGACGCTGGCGGGTGAGCGAGGTGTCATTGAAGCTGGTTGGCAAACTAACTTTGGGTCAGCAGGCATTGCTCCTGTAGAACCTGTGACACCGCATGCGGATAGCTGGACCAAAGGAGTGCTTTATGCACGTGAGATGCGCCTGGCCGATTTTGCCGCAGAGCTGGGTCGTTATCGTCATGGCGTGGTGCGTTGTGCACCAGAGGTTTACGAGCTGCGTATCTCCGGGGTATTTCAGATCAATAATACCGATGCCGTGATTGGAAGCCTGCCCATGATGCTACCTGTGCAAGTGAGTTACCTCACACGGTATTGGGTAATGTTCAGTGCGCCGGGTACACCGGCGGCGTAGCGCAAGGAAATTGTCTTTTTATTGTCCCCTTTGCCAGCCTGGCGTGTGAAGTGAGTTGAAAGCGATTCGCATTCAATTTGCTAAAGGGGATTTCATGCAGCAGAAACATTCTTTCCATCATCTGGGCCAGGCTGTGCGCGGTGCACTGCTTTTCATGGCGATCAGCAGTACGACCCTGGTGCATATCGCGCAGGCGGAAGACAACACGACACAAGCCGCACTCAGTTACCAGATCAAGGCTGGGCCACTGGAACAGGCACTAAGCGAGTTTGCCAGTGCAGCAGGGGTGAGCATCACCTTACCTCCCGCGCTGGTGAACGGCAAAACCAGCCAGGGCTTAAATGGGCGCTATGGCATACAGCAAGGTGTCGATACCTTGTTGGCTGGCACTGGTTTACAAGCCGTGGAAAGTAACAAGGGCATTTTTGTGCTGCAAAAAGCCAAGACGCTACTCAATGATAAAAGTGGCGCGGCCTCCACCTTGCCTGAAGTCAGTGTTTCTTCCAGAGCAGAACGTAGTGCCGTAACGGAGGGGACAGGGTCTTATAATGCCAAGGCCGTGGCGATTGGTAAAACGGAGCAAACCTTGCGAGAAATTCCGCAATCGGTATCGGTGATGACACGCCAACAGATGAACGATCAGAATTTTACTACGGTGGCCGAGGCATTGAACCAGATGACTGGGGTGCGGAGTTACGGGTATGAGCGGGATGAAAGTTTTGTGATTCGTGGTTATAACGCCAACACGCAATTCAATGGCGTTCCGCAGCAAGGCAGTTCTGGCCATTATGATCTGGCTCTGTATGATCGCGTCGAAGTATTGCGCGGCCCTTCAGGGTTGCTCACCGGCAGTGGAGAGCCTGGGGGCACGATTAATTATGTACTCAAGCGTCCGCAGGATGCACTGACGATGTCTGCGGTTGCCGGTCTGGGGTCATGGAACCAGCAGCGCGCAGAGTTCGATGTTGGTGGGCCTTTGAATGCTGATGGTAGCTTGCGGGGGCGAACGGTCATGGTCTATCAGGATCAGGACAAGTTTTATGATGTGGGCAGCAACCGAGACAAATTATTATATGGCGTACTGGAGTATGACTTGACGCCTAACACTACCGTCGGCTTATGGGCCAGTTATGCTGATCGCAGTTACAAGACCTTCTGGGGCCTGCCCACTTATACGGATGGAAGCTTGCCCGGTCGTCGTTCCACCTTTGTTGGCATCGACAAAAATGCCGAGGATGAAGGTAAGAACATTTCCCTTGATTTAAAGCACAAATTTGACAGCGGCTGGGTGGCCAAGGGAGTTTACAACTATAAAAATACTGAATACACAGGGTTTGGTGTGTTCTCATTGACCCCAGTCAATATTGCAACTGGCTTGAGTAATACCGTACAGGTCGGCTTTATCGAAACCGAAACCACATGGCGCAGCATGGATTTTAATTTGATCGGGCCTGTGGAATTATTTGGTCGTACGCACACCCTGACCGTGGGATATAACAAGTCTGAGAATGATTATCTCGGTGGTTCAAATTATATGTCTGCCAGTAATCGTGACCCCTTGCGCAATCATCACTGGGATGATGTATTAAATCGCAACATACTGAGTAAAAGTCAAACCTATACTGAGCAATCCGGTATATATGCCTCGGCAAGAATCAAGTTGCTGGACCCTTTGAGTGTGATTCTTGGAGGGCGTTGGTCGGACTACAGTAGTAAGGATCGTACAGGGTGGCCTAGCTCTAGTAAGACTGCATGGGAAAAGAGTGATGCGAATACGAATAATGAATTTACGCCTTACGGAGGCCTGGTCTGGGATATCAACCAGCAATTCACCTGGTACGCCAGTTATGCGGATACTTTTGTGCCACAAACTGAGCGTAATCTGAATGATCGTGTCCTGGACCCCAGAGTGGGTTGGCAGATAGAAACTGGGTTGAAAGGGGAGTTTCTCGATGGTCGGTTAAATACATCGGTCGCCTTGTTCCGCATCCGTGACAAGAACCGCGCCATGCAGGATACCTCCGTCGCAGGCTGCACAACCTCGACGGGTGATTGTTACCGCCAAGCAGGTGAAGTGCAAAGCCAGGGTTTGGAGTTTGAGGTTGCAGGGCAGCCAAGCAGTAATCTCAATCTTTCTGTGGGCTATACCTACAATCATGCGCAATACCTGAGCGATGAATCGGTTTCATCAGGAACCCGCTTTGAAGCGAACCGCATGCCCCGTCATATGCTCAAGTTCTGGTCGCAATATCGATTCGATGGCAGCACTCTCTCTGGTGCATTGCAGGGGCTGAGTGTAGGTGCCGGTGTGCAGGCGCAAAGTGAGATATATACCACGACCGCCCATCAAGGCAGTTATGCCATTACCTCTGCCAAACTAGGCTATGAGATCAATAAACACTGGGATGCATCGCTGACAGTCAATAACCTGTTTGACCGCAAGTATCTGCAATATCCTGGGTCCACCTACTATTTCAACATTTACGGCACCCCACGGAATGCCTTGCTGATGGTGCGCTGGAAGTATTAAACCATGACGCATGGCATTGTGTTGGATGCCTGAAGGTACGTTTAATAAACACCCCATTTGGGGTGTTTTTCTTTTGTTGCCAGGGTTTGCCATGGCATGGGGCAATCAAATAGAATGATAATCATTTTTATATATTGCCAACATCGTCATGAATTTCCAGGAAAGTGTCAGCCAACAAGCGGTCACAGCGCTTTACAGTAGCCATCATGGCTGGCTGCGCGGTTGGTTGCGGCGCAAGCTCGGGTGTAGCGAGCAGGCGGCGGAGCTTGCACATGACACTTTCCTGCGTATTATCGCTGCGCGCAATGTGAGCGATATTCGTGAGCCAAGGGATTATCTAGCCACGATTGCCAAGGGCCTGATGTTTGACCTGTTCCGCAAACAGGCGCTGGAAAGGGCATATCTTGATGTGCTCGCCAGTATTCCCGAGCCCGTCATACATTCCTTGGAGGAGCGCGCCTTGATGTTGGAGGCCTTGTTGCAGATCGACCGCATGTTACATGGGCTCAAGCCCAAGGTGCGGCAAGCATTCCTGCTTTCTCAACTGGAGGCGCTGACTTATGCCGAGATTGCAGTCAAGTTGAAGGTGACCAAACGCACCGTGAGCAATTACATG
This sequence comes from Methylobacillus gramineus, assembly GCF_020532675.1. Classification (GTDB taxonomy): domain Bacteria; phylum Pseudomonadota; class Gammaproteobacteria; order Burkholderiales; family Methylophilaceae; genus Methylobacillus; species Methylobacillus gramineus. The sequence continues at coordinate 56,841 of NZ_JAJAVE010000002.1, forward strand.
ACGACAGCCCTTGAGCATTGTTACGACCTGATGGAGTCCACATGACTCAGGAATCCAGCATCCGTCGCCAGGCGATAGGCTGGTTTGTGCGTCTGAGTTCTGGGGAGGCGAGCGAAATCGATCATGTGCAATGGCGGCAGTGGTATGAAGCTAATATTCGCCATCAGGAAGCCTGGGCTAGGTTGGAAGGTCTGCAGCATTCTTTGCAGCGTGTGCCAACCAATATCAGCCTGCCAACCTTGCAAGGCGTTTCCCAGAACAGGCGCTCCCTGCTTAAGGGCATTGCGGTGCTGGGCATAGGCTCGACATTCAGTTATGCCATGTATCGTGAAGGGTGGATGGCGGAATATCGTACCGGCACGGGTGAGCAACGCGAAGTCAGGTTAGCGGATGGTTCGGCAGTCGTGCTGAATACAGCAACAGCAATGGATGCGCACTATGATGCCCATAGACGTATGCTGACCTTGCATGAGGGAGAAATTGTGGTTGAGACTGCCAAGGATAAGCATATTGGCAGCCCGCGTCCTTTCAATGTGGTCACTGAACACGGACGTATCCATGCCCTGGGAACACGTTTCCTGGTACACACGCATGGAGATGCAACCCTGGTAGCCGTGCTGGAACATGCCGTGGATATTTATCTGGAGCATGCATTAAGTCCAACCAGGTTAGAGGCGGGGCAACAAACAATCATCAGGCATGGACAGGTGACAGTAATTACCCCTGTAGCGGCCAATATTACTGCCTGGCAGCAAGGCCATATCATTGCAGTGGATTGGCGTCTGGCAGACCTGGTGGCAGAGCTGGCTCGGTATCGTGCCGGATGGTTGCGCTGTGATCCTGCCGTGGCAGAGCTGAAGGTATCTGGTGTATATCCTGTGCATGACACCGACAAGGCACTGCTCGCTATACGCCAATCTTTCCCGGTACACATCGTCAGAACTACGCGTTACTGGGTGAGCATCCAAGCCCTCTAAAATTAAGTGTTTTATTCAACACTCGAGAAATTTTCCACAATCTTTTCATCTTTTGTTTTTTCATCCGGCCCTCTAGATAGAAACCATTATCTATTCAAGGGGAGTCTATGAAATATTCATTCAAGCCAGCGTTGCTCAAGGCTTGGCCGCTGATGCTGGCCATAGCGGGTGTTTTCAATGCGCATAGCGTCCAAGTGGTCGCCGCAGAGTCTGGACAAGTTCAGGCGATAGAGTTCAACATCAATCCAGGTAACCTGACCACAGCGCTGAACCAGTTTGCCGCTGCTGCCGGGGTCACTTTGTCATTTAGTTCGGCCCAGACCCATGGTCTGGCTAGCCAGGGGCTGAAGGGAAGTTATTCGGTTCGGCAAGGTTTTAATGCCTTGCTGGTTGGCTCTGGTTTAGAGGCGGTTGAAGGTGATGGTGGGGTATTTGTGCTGCAAAAAGCCAAGCTCATCATCAATCAACCACATGAAACATCGACGCTGCCGGAAGTCACGGTTAAAAGTCAGCGTGACAGCAAAGAGACGGCTTTTAGCCCGGTCACAGGATATGTTGCCAAGCACAGCGCTACTGCTACCAAGACTGACACGCCGATTATCGAGACGCCGCAATCGATTACCGTGATTGGTCAGCAGGAAATGCAGACGCTGGGCATACAAAGCCTGCAAGATGCGCTGAGCTATGCGGCGGGTGTCAGCCGGGCAGAGGGCTTGGACAGAACCACGGATAGCTTCTTTTTGCGTGGCTTCCGCACCAGTGTCGGCAGTACTTATAGAGATGGTAGCCTGTACACCGTCAACATCTACAACGGACGGCAGGAAACCTATGGCTTGGAGCGCATTGAACTGCTCAAAGGCGCTGCATCCGTGCTCTATGGCAGCGCCGGGCCGGGCGGAATTATTAATACCGTGAGCAAGCGCCCTACGCTGGAGCCTTTGCGCGAGTTGAGTTTCCAGTTGGGAAGTTTTGATCGCAAGCAGGTGGCGGGTGATTTTGGCGGCGCACTGGATAAGGCGGGGGAGTGGTCGTATCGCCTGACCTTCCTCAAACGCGATAGCAATACCTTTGTTGATTATGTGCCTGATGACCGTGTCTATATTGCGCCTGCACTCAAGTGGCAACCAAGTACGGATACTTCGCTGACATTGCTGAGTGAATATCAGGAAGACAAGACGCGCTATGTCTATGGCTTACCTGGCTCCGGCACCGTGTTATCCAACCCCTATGGCAGGATAAAGCGTGATTTCTTCCCTGGTGAGCCAGGCTATGACAAGTTCAACCTCAAGCGTTACTCGATGGGTTATTTGTTTGAGCATGCCTTTAGTGATCAGCTCAAGCTGAGAAACAATGTGCGTTATTACCATGCAGGCAATGAATATAACTCTGCTGATATCTGGCAATTGCAAAACGATCAAAGAACATCGCTGTTCCGCGGCGCCCAGGACCGTGAGGACACATCATCGGCGGTGACTGCGGATACCTCATTACAGTACCAGTTTGCACACGGTAGCGTGCAACACACTGCACTCGTAGGTATTGATAGCGCCACGCTGCGCCATCAGGATAAACGCTATAACCGGGATGGCGTGTCGCTTGATCTTTATGCGCCGGTTTATGGCGGTGCTTTCAGTGATGCAGTCCCTGCTGGCAATTCTTCCGTCACTAAAACCAGGCGCTTGGGTGTCTATGTGCAGGATCAAATGAAGATTGCCGAGAAATGGGTCATCTTGCTGGGCGGGCGCTATGACACCGTGCGGGAAGATGGAAAAGCGTTGTTTACGGGTGAAAAATGGGCAGACGATGAAAAAAGTTATGCCTTCACCGGGCGGGCAGGCCTGGTGTACCTGTCAGACAATGGCCTAGCTCCTTTTGCCAGTTACAGCGAATCGTTTGAACCCACCACTGGGACTGATCGCACTGGCAGCCGTTTCAAGCCTACCGAAGGCAAACAGATAGAGGCGGGTCTGCGCTATCAACCCAGCGGATCGGATACCTTATTGTCAGCCGCGATATATCAACTGACGCGTGAAAACGTCACCGTCACTGATCCTGCTGATACCAACTTTTCTATGCAGACGGGCAAGGCGAGGTCTCGGGGTCTGGAGCTTGAAGCGCGTACCCGTGTTGGCCAGCATGCCAACCTGATTGCAGCTTATGCCTACACCGATGCGCGCACCCTGCAGGCCAGCCCATTGCAGCCAGCGCAAGAGGGGCAAAGACTGGATAGTGTGCCGTTTAACCAGTTCTCTTTATGGGGCGACTACAGCTTAGCGGCGTTCGCATTGCCTGATTTGAAAATAGGAGCTGGTTTACGCTATGTAGACGAAACTCGTGGAATGGGGCAGGGTACCGCTGTCAGTGTGCCATCTTTCACTTTGTTGGATGCCATGGCCAGCTATACAACAGGCGCGTGGAGGTTGGCGTTGAACATTACTAACCTAGCTGACAAGACCTATATTGCCAGTTGCACCTATGGCTGTTTCTATGGCGAACCACGCAAGGCCATTCTGTCAGCAACATATCGTTGGTAATGACCTGGCCTTAACCGCAATCAGAAAAGCACTCTCGGGAGTGCTTTTCTTTTTTTAACCAGAGCATCTCTTGCATATACTGAAAGCGCTTTTGAACAGCATTGGGAATGCCTCGGCTCAGGCTATAATATTGACCAACACACATAGCCTGCACAGACAGACTGGATGCGATTTCTTAATTTTCTCGGGGCAATGCAGGAGACATGATGACGCAAAATAATACAAATAATCAGACTCAAGACCCCGGCAAGAAGCTTGGCATTATTGCCTTGTTGCTCTCCATTTTTGGTGTGCCCCTGATTGGCACAGTGGTCGGTATCTTTGCTTACCTGAAATCACGTGCACAGGGCCATAGCAATCTGTTCGCTATCCTCGCGATCGTCATTAATCTGGTTTATACCATTCTGCTGGTGCTGTTTCTTTCCGGTATTTTTTATGTCTCTAAAACTGCATTAGAGCATCGTCAGCAGGAAGATGCACAGGAGGCGTTAACGCGCCAGGCGCAACGCGCTGAGCGTGCGGCAGGGAATGTGGACACGGACCGCATTGCTGAGGAGTTGCAAGCCAAAATCGAGATGTATCATCAGGAACATGGCCGATATCCTTCTTATGGACAGCTATTGTCTGAACTCGGCCCACTGGCACTTTCCGAGGAGCAGCGAGAGGTGCTGGTGAATACCTCAAAGCCACGTAGTACCCGTGTCGGTTTTCAGGCTTGTGTCGCATCCAATGGGGTAGGGAGCGGTGCCATCGTGACGCCTGGTTCCGGCAATGCGCCCTTGATTGCGGGTTCTTGTAATAACACTGCCGCTATGCGCGAGTAAGTCGCCGCCAGCCCATAACCAAGCCCGCGGCACTGAGGACGGTGCCGCCGATTGAAAACAGGATGACGATCACCCAGCGTGGAAGTTCTGCATTGTCGAAAGGTGCAAAGTCCAGCCGGTGCAAGGCAGCAAACAGCCAGCGATAAGTGCGGCTGTGATTGTTGTGCGAGGCCACAATGCGACTGGTGGCAGGGTCAATGTAATAGCTGGTGTCAGCTACATCATCCAGATCAAGGCGCACTACAGGGGAAAGTGCTTCCAGGCGTTTGCCGTAATAATAGCGATCGCCATGCTCCAGTAGTGTGGCGTGTTTTACTTTGCTGTCGGGCAGCAATTGCGCAGCTTGGGCGCTTAACGCTTCAGTAGTGAAGCCCGGTATCAGTGCTCCAGTATTGGCATCCAATAAGTAGCTGCGCTGTGGCGCCAGCCCCAATAGATAAGGCTTGCCGGCAAAATACTGCCATTCAATTTCACCAAGGGTATTCATATTTGCAAGATGAGCGGGCAATGCAGGGAGGGTCGCCCCATCTGGCTGGGCAGCCCATGCTTGTGATTCGGTAGCGCTGAGTTTCCTGCCAGAGAACAGGTCAAAAGGTTTCACTGATAACCAACCACTGAACAGCCATGTCAGGCACAGCGCGCCAGCTAATAGACCTGACACATGATGCCACTTTGCCCAGCCACGATAGGGGGTAATCCGGCCACCTTTGTAGCGGCGGCGAATACGCATACGATCAATTCCCAGCCAGATGCCGATCAGCCCCATGACGGTGGCAGGCAAAGACAACCACATAATGACCTGGCGCCAGGCTTCAGGGTGATCAAACCGCAGCGGGGTGATGTAAACCCAGTGGATCACAGACCCCAACCAGTTCCAGGCACGCTCGCTACGTGTAGTATCAAGCACGACTTCGCTGGTATGACTGGAGAGATACAATATGTCTCCATTGTCGAATGACACTTGGTAGAGGGGGCGGTGAGGATTGAGGCTGGATGAAATAGACCACAAATCGTGATCCAGTAAGTGAATGGTGCTAATGGATTGTCCGGGTAAAAAGGCGTGGGCTGAGTGTCGAATCAATTCCAGGTTTACAGATAATACCTGGCCGCTATCCGCCCAAATGGAATGCCAGCCGTCTGGCATCATTAGGTGATATACGGGTCGTGCTGACAGCATATTGAGCCTGATTTTGTCAGGTTTTCCACCAAATGTAGCCAATGCCTCGGCCGGATTTACCTTGACTAGCCCAGGATTCACCGACTGCAAATGAGGAATACGTTCTTCCTGCGTCAGCCTGGGATAAGTCACGAACATCATGACCACCCCAGAAATAAACCATAACAGCACCATGAACCCCAACCCTATCCCCAGCCAGCGATGCCATAGATGAAGGTTGCGTATAGAGAAGAGTTTCATGGCACTTTTTCAGTTAATAGCGGAATTCCGCAGTGAGCTCAAACAGCCGGGGACTCCCTATAATTTGTTGCGTGTTATAAGCTGTGGTTGCATAGAATTTATCTGTCATGTTACGTATATTGGCTCGCAAAGACACTTGCTTGTTGATGTTCCAGGCAGCGCTGGCATCATATACGGTATAGCTATCTAGCGTGCCCGTGTTGGCATTGTCGCTATAGCGTTTTCCCACATAACGAGCTCCAATACCCGCCTCCCAGACTGGTGTTTCATAGTATAGCCAGGCATTGGCGACTTTCTCGGGGACGTTGAGCGGGGTATTACCAGCTCGGGATACTCCTGATTGAACTAACTCATCAAAGCGAGCATTTAACAATGTAGCATTGAGGTCAACGCGCCAATGATCTACTGGAAGCAGGGTAGTTGAGAGCTCAATCCCACGTGAAGACTGTCTGCCGCCCTGTATTGATAGTGAGGCATTGTTAGGGTCTTGAGTCAGAATGTTTTCTTTGGTGATATGGAATATCGCTAATGTCATTTCCCCTTTGTTACTGGGTAGCAAGTGTTTGATACCCACTTCTTCCTGGCGCACTTTTGTCAGGTCGTAAGTAGCATTTACCAGATTCAGCCCAATCAAGTTGTTGACAGGGTCTGTGCCACGACTCAGTTGCCCGTATAGGGAGGTAGCGGGAGTGACATCAAACACCACACCAGCCCTCCAGGTGAGAGGTGTAAATTCTTTAGCAGAATTGGTTTGTCCTGGACGAATTTCCCCAGTTTTCTCGGTATCAATATAATCCTTGCGCAAGCCCACCAGTACTTTAAGCGCATTGGTGATATTCAGAGCGTCTTCCATGAAGAATGAGTTTTGCGTGATCTGGGATTCGAAATTTCTCCTTAATGGATCATATCCATAGCCTGGATCAAAACCAGTCAAGCTAACACTTGAATTGGCAGCATTGGAATTTGCATTCCCGTTATTTGTGAAATCAAGATGCATGGAATCCCAGCCAATCAGAAAACGATTCTGGTGCTCTGCAATATTTTCTGTCACAACAAACTCAATACGATTGCCGTATTGCTTGGTGTCATATTTAAAATTGAAAAAGCTTGAGCGATCTACTAAGGATGTAGATGCGTTATAGGTGAATTTTTCAAGATTTCGCCATTCGCGCGATGATTTAAAAAAGTAAGTTTCATTTTTTAATTGCACTGTGGGTGATATCGCCCATTCAACCCGGGCGCGAGCACGTGTATCCGTAAACTGCAATTTATTATTGTCAATGTTGTAGTTTGATTTACGTAAAGAGTGCTGGATTTTTCCATCAATCAAAGGAATGCCGTAATTGACCATGGGAGAGTCAACTGCATGATCTAGCGAAAACCCAATGCGAAGATTGTCAGTCGGCTCAAACAGCAATGAGGTCATCAATTTTTGGCTGTCGTAGTCTCCGCGGCTGATATAGCCATTGCCTCCAAGCGCAGAGGCATCGATACGGAATGCACCAATATGACCAATTGCACCGGTAGCGCCTACTCCTGCACGATATGCCCCATATGATCCCGCACCGATGATTGCCTCAAAAGAAGTTTCACGACTCGCTTGTTTACGCACACTGTTAATGATGCCTCCCGCAGAACCATCACCGAACAATACAGAAGCCGGGCCGCGTAATACCTCAATGCGCTCATAGCCCCATGTATCTGAAGGATAGTTCAGCGTACCTGTTGTTAATAACCGCACGCCATCTTCTGCCTGAGCTACTGAATTGTTGCCTGTAAAGCCACGTGACGAAAAGGCTTGCCCATTGCCAGGGCTACTGATACTGGTCATCCCAGTCGTTCTTGTAACAGCATCCCGAACATAGATATCGCCCCTCTTGTTACTTGTTTCAATATCCAATGTTTCAACGCTGGCCGGTGTTTCCTTGGCAGTGAGTCCAAGCCGGCTACTGGTGGCGTTGACTTTATTAAGCTTTATTCCAGGTTTTTCTGCTTGGCTAGAGACAGTAATTTCTTCTAGTGTGTTTGTGTCTGCCGCATACACAGCTGTTGAGATGGTACTTATTGCTGCAATCTGGATCAGATAATTTGATTTCATGTGTTTCTTTCAGGCAATACAAAGTCTTGGGAAGATGTGATCTTCCCAAGATAAATAGTCATGGCTTAGTAGCGGAACTCGGCAGTGAGCTCAAGCTGGCGTGGAGTACCTATGGTTTGTTGGGTATCACTATAGGCATAAGCAGAATAGAACTTGTCGGTCAGGTTGCGGACATTGGCACGTAGAGAGAGTTGTTTACTGATATGCCATGCTGCGCTGGCATCGTAGACGGTATATCCAGCCATGCTGACCTCATTAGCATTATTGCCATACCGCTTACCAATATAACGTGCACCTATCCCTGCTTCCCACTGAGTTTGCTGATAATAAACCCAGGCATTGGCTACTTTTTCTGGTACGTTTTCTGGTGTGTTGCCAGCGCGTGAGATGCCAGAGTTTCCTTCACTTAGCTCATCAAAACGGGCATTAAGGAGCGTGGCATTAAAATCTAATCGCCAATGATCTACAGGGTATAACGTCGTGGCAAACTCGATCCCACGTGACGATTGTGAGCCACCTTGGATGGAGTTGAGTGGCCTCGATGGGTCGCGTGTAATGATGTCATCCTTGGCGATATGATAAGCAGCCAATGTCCATTCCGCCTTGTGGTTTCCTAGGGATTGCTTGATGCCAATTTCTGCTTGGCGTGAACGGGTGAGGTCATATGTACTGTTAACCAGGCTCAGGCCAAGAAGGTTGGCAATTGGATCTGTACCGCGACTAGATTGCCCGTAAAGAACAGTGTCCGGAGTCAGGTTAAATACGGCTCCCACTCTCCATGTCAGCGGGGTGAACTCTTGTACTGAACTTGGACGGTCGGCTCTTAAGCTTTTATTCTCCGTATCAATATAGTCCTTGCGTAGACCGATGATGAGTTTTAAATCCTGGGTGGCATTCCATGCATTTTCTAGGTAAAACGCGTTTTGGGTGATTTGAGCGTCGTAGTTGCGTTGCAACGGATCAAAACCTGTACCAGGATCAAAGTTGGCTAAAGGCAGGCTGGAGTCAACCGCACTAAAATTGCGACTTCCACTATGACGGAAATCCGTATGGGTTGAATCCCAGCCAATCAAGAAGCGATTTTGGTGGCCAAAGATATCTTCAGAAAGAATGAAATCTACACGGTTGCCATATTGCTTCATGTCATGTCTGAGATTGAGATAATCCGTACGATCTACTAGCCGAGTCGTTTCGTTATAGTCATAGACCTCTAGATTGCGCCACTCACGATAAGATTTGAAAAAATAAGATTCATTTCGGATTTGGGCCGTGGGAGAGATATCCCATTCCACCTTTGCCCGAGCACGGGTATCGGTGAATTCCATTTTGTTGTTATCAATGTTGTAATTGGCTTTGCGTAGATAATGGCGAATCTTTCCATCTACCAAGGGGGATCCGTAATTGGCTGTCGGTGATTCGTTGGCATGGTCTAAGGTAAACCCTATGCGGAGATGATCCGTTGGTGTAAAGAGCAGTGAGGTCATGATTTTCTGACTATCGTAATCTCCTCTGTCTATAAATCCATTGCCACCGAGTGCTGACGCATCAATACGGAATGCACCGATCTCACCGATTGCACCTGTTCCACCGACGCCGGCACGGTATGCTCCGCGTGTTCCAGCACCTAGTAAAGCTTCAAAAGATGATTCTCTATTCGCTTGCTTGCGAATGCTATTAATAATGCCGCCTGCAGCGCCATCACCGAATAATACGGAGGCAGGGCCACGCAATACCTCTATGCGCTCATAGCCCCAGGCATCTGACGGATAAGTTTGTGTGCTAGCTCCAGTGGCTAACCTGATGCCATCTTCTGCCTGCGCTACTGCATTATTGCCGGTAAAGCCACGAGATGAAAATGCCTGACCACTGCCAGGATTGCTGATATCAGTAATGCCAGTGGTACGCGTCGCAGCTTCGCGAATCGAAATATCCCCACGCTGTCTGATCGTTTGTGCATCCAATATCTCAACACTAGCTGGCGTTTCCTGAGCTGTTAACCCCAAGCGGCTCGCAGTGGAGTTTTTCTTTTTAAGGTTTAATCCCGGTTTTTCCTGAGCGGCTTGAACCTGAACCTCTTCCAATGTGGCATCTTCCGCCAGCGCCCCGCTGGAGAAAATGGCCAGCATGGAAGTCGCTAGTACATAATTTATTTTCATTAGAGTGCTCCCAAATAGTCGTTCAATTCACAATGACTGGATGTCATGTGGATGACGCTATGATGTTGGAAGGCAGGGAGGGAGATTCATGCTGAAATTGCATCGTGCAATTTGTTCTGGGCAGAAAATGACTTCTTGCCCAACGTCTGCAATGAATAGTGAAGAAAGCGATGAGAACTCGCCGATTTCAGGACACCCCGTCCTTGTTCGAACAACACAGCAACTTACGGCAGGTCTCCTGACTTTCGGGTCATCATCTTGTTTGCGCCTTCCCGAATTAAAAATTCAGTGGCTAATGAATGCAAACAGACTCGCCGATTACAGTTGCGGGGGCAGTTCCGGATTAGGATTGTGATGTCTTCACCGGATTCCCTATTATTTTTCCGGTTGAAAACCGGGAAAAACCGTAAGATAAAAAATGGTAATTTTTATTCGTAATTAAATCAATATCAACTCCCTGATAAAGGTGGAAAAGTAGGTGTTTTTTCATCGGGGTACCAGAACTTTGCATGGCAAGCTTCACACGCTTGCTGTATGTGCTCTCCTGCTCGCATGAGTTCCTCGGGATTTTTCTGGTCGATTGCAGTGATGGCTTCATACGCAGTGGTATGCAATAAACGCGCATTTTCTATAAAAGCCTGGCGATTTTGAGCAATCACTTGTTCTATATGTTCTGCTCCCAACTCAACAGGGTGAGATGAGGTTTCTGCGCCTGCATGTGCGACCTTTCGGCCTGTGATTAATAGCAGATTACTTGCCTCCGCCAAATTGAGCGCATGTTGGCGCACTGTGCTCCACTCCTCATCAGTCTGAGGACTGTGATCTTCCACGCCTGCACTAGTAATTACGGTAGATACGGAGTTCCATACATAATCCGCATTCGGATCTATGATAGAGGTCATGATTTCCTGCAGCGAGGCTTTAGGATTGAAAATCGAGTCTTCATTATGCTCGGCTGGTTTTTTGCAAGCAGCTAATGAAACGATCAAACTCAGGACGAGACCATTCAATAGAGCAGACTGAAACGGTTTTTTCATGATTAAACAAAACCTATAAACCGGCCGGCAAATGCCACACCAAACCACAACACTAAAGTAATAACGGCAGTGATCCTGGCAAGCCATGGATTTGGTTTTTCAAGTTTAGTGATCACGCGATACAGAGTGAGCTGGATGAATAGCGCAGCAGCTATCAAATAAATCTTGATCCAGAAGACGGGATTATCGTGATAGTGCAACGCGGCAGGGATGAAGATTAGCAGACCCGAAAATGCGAGTAGTGCAAATCCCAGCCAGATCAGTTTTTCACTTTCTTTAGCTAATTTGGGAAGTGCTTGTTGGTAAAGGCCAAAACCAAACAGTCGTAAGCTGATGAGTACGATAGGGGCGAGCACCAAGATAATGCCGACAATATGGATAATTTGGGCAATGGCCCACAGCATGCGGTCTTGCCTGCCGATAAAAATGCCCAGACCACTGTTCTGGATAGTGCTGAAGAGTTCTAAACTTGTCATGATGAGTGCCTGTCGGGAGGTGTCAGTTGTAGCTCAGGTAAGGAATGAGGCGGCCAGTGATCACTACCAAGCTCCACAGGCCTAGCGATGCCCATGCCGCAAACTTGACTCCAACTGGCAGCACCGGGGCATGGCCCCAGTGCGCTACTTTTCGTCCCCACTTCAGCTCAAACCACGCAGCATTAAGGCCTGCCAGCAAGATAAAGAATAATTTCCATAGAAAGACGGGTAGCTCAATCATCTTGGTGGCTTCGGAGACAAACAGTAATGCTCCGGTTGCCATGGTGATCGCAAAGCCGCCCAGCAACCACGGACGCAATTGCTGCAGTATCTGGGGAATAGGAACATGCCGGAACACGACGCCGACAATACGCAGATCGATAAAAAATAATAACCCGACAGAAAGGGCTAAACCAATCAGGTGCATACCTTCCACAATAGGGAAAGCAAATAGTGATTCACGCAGGGAAGTCCCGATTTCGGAATCGTAGAGCAGTTCTGCAAATGTTAATACGGACATTGTCGCCTTTGAAACTCACTAACTGCGCTATCCGGGTGGATTGGCGCAGCGGTTGAACAAGCGCTTCATGGGTGTATGTAGCGCAATGGATTACTGTGTAGAGGCTCCCATGCCAAATGCCGCGTTGTTCTCTGCGCAAATGCGTTCTTCACTTTCCAGAATGACTTGCTTGCCTGCATGTTTAGCCTGGCCTACTTCAAAATGCCAGCCATTAGGCTGATCTTTCTCTGTCCATCTACGAGCAGGAATAGTGACCGTAAAGGGGCGCGTATATACCGTAGGATCAGTTAATACGGCTTCATAGTTATATCGTTTTCCATCCGGACTAAAGATGAAGCGTTCCTGGATATGCCCGTTTTCGCTGATGAATTCCCCAGTACGCCCAAACAAGGCTTTACCGTTATGATTGCCCACGTCAACGACGAGTGTATTGCCTTCCCAGTGCCCACGTGAATCACCGTTCCATAATTTGATGTTGTCTGGCAGGTGTGGTTTTTTGTCTAGGTGAATCAGGCGTGTACCTGAGTTAAAGTAAAACAATACGTAATTAGGATATTGGCGAATTTCATAACCATGCCAATAAAATGATTTGGGAATACCCCCTGGCGCGCATCTGGCAAGAGGTTCTACCCATTGTTGTTCAACTGGATCGTGGAAATGCGCTTGGAATTCCTTTACCTTTTCCAAGGCCCAGGTCTGGAAAGGTACCTCGCCGTTAGCAGGGTCGCTGACGCGGCTTGGTGCACGCTGCTCACGTTTGGTTTTGGGAGCTCTGCCTGAACCAGGAATACCACCCTGGGGGTCGGTAAAATTGTTATGGTTAGCAATGGTATTAGACCAGAACCCTTGTACATCTGGCTGGCCGTCAGCCAGGAATGCTCCACTCCATTTCCCGGAAGCAATTTTGGGAAAACTGGATTCCTGGTCGATACCACCATTGGTTTGCGGTGGTGGCGCTGATGCTTTCTTTTCTTCGGCCATGCTGGACAATGCCAGAAGAGATAGGCCGCCGAGGAGAATATACACAGCAGATTTTAGACTGAGTTTCAGTTGATTCATTGTGTGGTACCTGTTGTCCGTTTTAGTACTGGTCGTCTTGGTTTATTTGCTGTCTGGTTTGGGCGGATAGTACTGGTCATAATCCAGAGTGAAGCGATAATCCTCAATCAGCTGAAAGTTCTTTTCGCGATGACGATGCAGGATGACACTAATATCAAAGGGACGACTGAATACCTGGGGGTCTTCTAGCGTCGCTTTGTATTCAATGGTGTTTTTATCGAGAAACTTCCAGCGCTCAACCACGTGTAAGGCATCACTATGAAAATTACCTGCCCCATCCAGCCAGGTTTTATCATTGAAATGCCGCACATCGACTACCAATGTATCGCCTTCCCAATGGCCACGTGAATCGCCGAGCCACCAATCGTTGGGATCTTCAGGATGTTGAGTACCGTTGGTATGTATGGTGCGTACCGAATGGCCAAATTGAAACAGAACGGTTAAATCTTGAGCGCGCTGTAGTAGCTGGAATGGTTCTGGATAATAGATGCCACGTGGCGTCCCTAAAGTCCAACCTTTGGTGGCTGGATCAGCGCTGGCTCGGTTTTCAAAATTCTTTTTCTTTTGTTCAAGTGCTTTGGGCAGGTAAGGAATAACGTTACCTTCAACAATGCCAGGGCCAGGAGGAGCATCCTTCCTATTGGAGTGGGGCTCCAGATCATAGTTTGCGGCACTGGTGGTTTGCCAGATACCAGAGAAGTCAGGCTTTCCCTTGATGCGGGGAATATCATCTTTTGCTGTGGCATTAAAAGCAATTAACGCCATGGAGACAAAAGCCGTCAATGCAAACCACTGTCTGACACGGCTTGTTGGGTGAATACGATCTACTGAAAAAACGATCAAGAAATTTCTCCTGTTGCTATATATAAATGAGGTAGCGTGTTATTGAGAAACTTCTTTTGCTGTTGGAGCATCTTGTGCGCCACCTGTTTCAAATGAACGGCCATCAGCTAAAGTGGTAATCACTGCATACCCAAAAGATTTACCGCTTTTTGCGCGATACCCCTTAATGGTGACCTCAGTACCTATCGGTAAGGTAGATTTGGCGAGACCTTTTTGTTTCAGGCTGAATGGAGTGCCAAATTCAAAGCCCCAGTTTGTGACATCACCTGCAGCACTTTGTACTTCTACGTAAATCCAGCTGTGCGGATTTACCAGTTCAAGTTTTGTGACCTTGCCTTTAATCTGGATAGGCTGGTTGCTATCGAATTCAGCTGAAAAAGCATGGTGTGCATTGGCTGGAGTAGAAGCAAAAACTGCAGCAATCAGCGTCAGGACGGCAGTTCCTAAGAGTTTCGAATTCAATATTGGCACTGCTAACTCCTTAATAAAGCTAAATGATTGATCGAGCATCGCTTTCGCCTAAGCATCAATAGGTCTAAAAGGATTGCTCCAAACGTTGAGCTACAAGTTAGCATCTATCATGCCAAACACTTATATAGGTGCATTGAGATGAGGAGGAGATGTAAGTGTTTGAAAAATATGCTGTTTGCGCATCATATTTTTAACACAGAACTGCGATAGAGGCAGTGGAGCTGTTTGGAATTAAACAGATAGTGTGTTGTTGATTGTTTGTATTTGTACAGTTGAGGGTGTTTTACTGCTGGTGTGATGAATAATAAGCAGAATTAAAAATGCCGGTATGAGCCGGCATTTTTAATTGTTTACAGCAATTTTTTTAGAACTTGGTACGCAGTACAACACCTACATAGCGACGCTGACCAAGACCATCGTAGCCTACTGGAGCACTATTGCTATAGGTATTGACGCTGGTGGTGTAAACCTTGTCAAAAATATTCTTGCCTACAAGATTAAATTCCCAGCTGTCTTTCTTGCCACCGATAATACCGATGCCAGCATCGGTGACAGAATAGCCAGACTGTTCACCATATTCAGACAACAAATTTTCCACGTTTTGCTTGGAGCGAATCACGGTGCTGAAGAATGCTTGTGCTTTCAGGCCTCCCCAAATTGGCTGTATGTAGTGAGCACCGATAATCCCGGTAAGTTTAGGGGCACCTACAATTTGCTTGCCAGTATTATCGCGCACACCTCCACCAAGCTCCGGTGGACGGGTTGCTGTGCTCCAGTCTTCATATTGAGCACGGTTATAAGCACCACCAAATGTAAAGCTCAAGCGATCAGAGTACAAGTATCCGCCTTCAAACTCGATGCCTGTAGCCGTAATCTCAGGAATATTACCAAGTTGTGAGCGATATCCAGTGCCGCCAGGCGCGGATGCATCTGCCACACTTGTTGTTGCTTGATAGCCCTTAACAATAGTGTGATAAATGTTCGCGTTGAACATTAATCGACGATCAAAGAACAGTCCCTTGGTACCTAATTCAAAACTGACAGATTTTTCAGGGTCAAGAGGTACAACTGTTCCGTTGTTGTTGTTGAATGAAATGGCCGGAGACTTCTCACCGCCAGCTGCAGATGCATAAAACATCAAATCGTCATTGACTTTATAACTTGGGCTGACTAGCCAAGAGATTGAGTTGTCATTAAGTTCATCGGCCGTGTTTTTTGCGTAACTACCGATTTGAGCGTTACGAATGGCGATAGCATTTGAATCTGTCAGTGCATCGCCTCCAGTGGTCCATCTTTGGGCACTGTTATTTTTATACTCATAGGTTTTACGTAAGCCTGTGGTTAAGGTAGCCTTTTCTGTCAGATGCCAGTTCACTTGACCAAATGCGGCAAAGCTATCAGTTTCAGGAGTAAAGCGAGTGTTGAGTCGCACACCATTTAATGATTGTTGCAATAGGCCACGATTGGCTATTAAAGCATTATATTGAACGTCAGTCGCAAAAAATGCGCCAGCATCAGAACCATAAGATGCACGATTAGTTTGTGAAGTCTCGGTATGTAAATAGAATAAACCTACTTGGTAATCGTAGAGTTCACCGATGTCAGATGTCCAGCGGATTTCTTGAGAATATTGCTTGTGATCAACCAGTGTTCCGCTTTGCGCAATATCAAAACGAGTTTGCTCTTGATCATTGGTAGCGTCGAAGTTGTAGCCTCTATATGCAGTGATAGAAGTCAGCGTGTGTGAGCCAATATTCCAATCCAGTTTGGCAGATATACCGTAGTTCTTGGTTAACAATGGTTCGGCTTGACCAATATCAATCTTGTCTTTGGAGCCAATAATTGGACTATATCCCCCAAAATAATCACGTGCTAATCTTGAGCCATAGGTGTGATTGGCAGGAGTATTGGTATTAGGCCTATACCTAGGATTACCATTTGCAAAATTGACCGGGTCATACTGGAAAGGCTTGGTGTTACTATTTTCCTTGGATTCGGCATAATCAAGACTGATTTTTGCTTTGAAATTCTCTGTTGGCGTTATCAAGAACTGAATTTTGCCGCCAAATCTATTACGTTCATGAAAACGTTGATCGGTAATGCCGCCTTCACGAGAGTTGTTAATATTCTCAATATCCCCTTCTTGGCGATCAATAAAGAACGACGTGCGATATGCGATGACATTGTCGATCAGCGCATCCGAGATTGAGCCACGTGCACGTAATGCACCTGGGAAATCACTGCCGTTCTGATTGGCACCGACCTCGGTTTCAAGATAAGTCTGGCGAGTGAAGGTTGGTTCCTTGGTGACGTAGTTGATGGCACCTAGTGTCGTATTTTTGCCTTTCAATGTGCCCTGAGGGCCACGTAGCACTTCGACGCGATCCAGATCGGTGAAGTCTTGGTAAGTCATACCAGGCAAGCTGAGATACACATCGTCAACAATCGCACCCACAGCTGCTTCCATGGACTCATCCCCCGTGGATTTGCCAATACCACGGATAGAAATACCTGAGCGACGTGCATTTGGTGTGGTGGCTGTTAGTCCTGGGGTGACGCGTGTGATGTCATCAACAGTGAAAATACGCTCCCGATCTAATCTTGGCCCACCAATCACAGAAATAGGGATGGGCACATCTTGTGCAATTTCTTCACGGTTACGTGAAGTAACCACAACAACGCCTAATGCTGCAGCATTGTCCCTAGCCGTTTGCTCCTGCTCAGTGATTGCAGCAGGTATTGCTGCTACAGGTGTTGCTTGGGTGCTGGTTTCGGCAGCGGTAATGTTGTAGCGCTGTTTGAGTTCATTCAGTTCCCTGCTGAGTTTAGCATTCTCCTCTTGGAGAGACTCCACAGATTTTGGGTCGTTCTCTGCAGCATGTGCATAATGGCTAAGCCCGCCCATGGCGATACCTGCCACCACAAATGCAGGCGCAGAAGATGCACCCAGGCGGGATAGCAGTTTCGCTACAGGCTTTTTATGCAAATGCCCAAGCTTGGAATTGTTCGACATCTAATTATTTCCCTTTAATAGTTACAAATATTTCTTCGCGCTAAGCCAATGGCAACATGTGTGCCAAAATCAACGGGACATTATTATTTTTTTCAAAAGACTGATTTTTATAGATTTTTTGTTCTGATGAATATCAGTGATGTGCGTGAAGGTTGTGGACTAAGTGTTGCAAAATACTCATCTGCTGCGTTTTCAACTGATGTTTTTACAACATTTATATTGAGATTTGTTGTTAATTAGTCAGCTCAATGAGTGCCATATTTTCCTGGTAGGTGGTCGGATTGATTGGTGGAAAATATTTTAGATAGATGATTATTAATGGATTAATTGAACTGGTTGGAGCGGATGGCTGGAGTCAATGATGTCGCTGGCACGCTAGCTGCTATTCATTCGCCATCTACAATGTCCTCTAAAGGAAAATTAAATGAGAGTATTACTCAATGTGTTGTGCCTAGCTGCTGCGTTCAATATTGGATTGGTATCAGCTGCTGATGAAGCAAAACCAGCTGCACCGGTTTATAAGACCAAGAAACTTGGTAAGGCAGAAATAGACCAGTTGCTAGCTAAGCCAGAAAAGCTGGTGGTGATTGATGTACGTCGTCCTGACGAGCTGACTAAGATAGGCGGATTCCCAGTTTACCTCAGCATACAATTGGCTGATTTTGAGAAGAGCTTGGCTTATATTCCTAAAGATCGCACGATAGTGACTGTTTCAAATCACGCAGGAAGAGCCTTGAAAACAGGCGATATTCTGATTGATAAGGGTTTCAAGGTGGCTGGTGCTATTGGTGCACAGAATTATGAAGAAGAAGGTGGTAAGCTGACACGTGTTGAAGTGCCTCAACCAACCGCAGCACAAAAATAATTCTTTTGAATTTGATCTCTGCATACCTGTTTAAGAAAGATGTCATTTTCGAGGCAGGTATGCAGAACTTAAGCGCTGCTGCTGTTTGATTGGAAGCAGTGCATGGACTCTTTGCTGTTGTGAATGAAACATTTGACACCGCAGCTCGTTGCCCACTTTTATATCATTGATTCAAGTGGTGACAAATTTCTGCTCTATTATTCAGATGGTTATCTGAATTTCCTTACTATATTTTCTTCCTCAATATGATTGTGCCAATGCTGGCACACTATCTGCTGTTGTTGCCACGTTGATTATTCTGCTAATTGGCGAACCATCTGTTGAATTGCCAACAGGTCACGCCCATCAAGATTACAGAGAATGTGGCGCTATTCAGGCGCATTGAAATGCATGGAGGCAATTCATGCTGAATAACTTAAGAACATTAACAGGAGCTGTGCATGGTACGTAAAACCGCAAATGACTTTCCACCCGAGGTATTAAAGGCGTTTGATCAGTACACTCATGGTGAAATCAATCGACGTGGCTTCTTGAAAAATGTGGCCAAATTTACTGTGGCTGGTCTTTCAGCTGAAGCCCTGTTGCTTTCATTATCTCCTCAGTTTGCCCAAGCAGAGCAAATAGCGCCGGATGACAAGCGCATTACTACCAGCTGGGTAGAGTTTCCCTCTCCTAATGGCAATGGTAAGGTTAAGGGATATCTAGTAAAACCGGCTAAGTTTGCAGGCAAGCTACCAGTGGTACTTGTCGTGCATGAAAACCGTGGCCTCAATCCTCACATCCAAGATATTGCTCGTCGTGTAGCGCTGGACAATTTTATTGCGTTTGCACCGGATGCATTGAATCCGCTGGGTGGTTATCCAGGTGATGAGGACAAGGCACGTGAATTATTTGCCACTTTGGACCAGACCAAAACACGTGAAGATTTTATCGCTGCCGCAACTGCGTTGAAAACGTTGCCAGATGGTAACGGCAAAGTCGGTGTAGTGGGCTTTTGCTATGGCGGTGGTATATCCAACTTCCTGGCGACACGCTTGCCAGATCTGGCAGCTGCAGTGCCATTCTATGGAGCCCATCCACCTGCTGAAGATGTAGCCAAGATCAAGGCACCTCTACTGGTTCAATTGGCCGAACAGGATGAGCGCATTACTTCGGGATGGCCTGCTTATGAAACTGCATTGAAAGCCGTCAATGTGAAGTATCAGGTTTACATTTATCCTGGTGTGCAACATGCATTCAATAATGATACGACACCGCGCTACGATGAGGCTGCTGCCAAATTGGCATGGCAACGCACTATCAGTTTCTTCAACCAGCATTTGCGTGCTTGATCGGGAGTCGTTAGGTGGGATGGATTAACACCATAGCCCGGGTATCTGTTTTGAGTATGGCGGCTACTCATGGACTAATGGCTGCAGAGGTGGCAACGGAAGCACCGCGCGCACCTGTGCCTGCTGCAAAAGGCATACCGTTGGCGCTAGCACTTGAAGCGACACAAGCCAGTATTGAAGCTTGTGGACGTAAGGAAGGCAAAATAGGTGTCAGCATTGTGGATAGTGCAGGGGTATTGAAAGTGCTATTGGCTGCGGATGGAACCTCCCCGCGGGGTGTTAGCTCCAGTACCGATAAGGCCAGGACGGCACTTGCTTTTGGGGTGGCAACCAGCAAATTGCATACACAAGTGGAAACAGACAAAAATCTGGCCACAAAAATCGCTGAAAATCCAGGGTATAACAGTCGCCCCGGGGGCATATTAATAAAGTCCGGCGATCAATTGCTTGGTGCTATCGGAGTCGGAGGTGCCAAGATTGATGAAGAGTGTGCACTTGCCGGTTTAGAGAAAATCCAGTCCAGGCTATGAAGGTGATTAAACGTATATTGGTGGATCGGCATATGGCTTGCCACGGCTGGATTGCTTCAGTTCTTTTAGTTTTGTTCAGCATCTCTGGCAATAGTGTTGCCGCAGATGCGGATGAAGCCTCAACTGAACAGGTTAAAGCCAAGCTGGTAGCTTCGGTTCAAGCTGTGCATGCTGGCGATGAAATCACTGTAGGCATCAACCAGCGCATTATTCCACATTGGCATACCTATTGGATCAACCCAGGTGATTCTGGCATGGCGACTTCCATTGCCTGGACTTTACCTGCGGGGAGCGAAGCAGGCGATATCCAATGGCCGATACCGCATAGGTTTAATGTCGGGCCGATTACTAATTATGGCTACTCTGACGATGTAACACTTCTGACCAGCATCCGCGTACCGACCACACTGAAAGTTGGCGATCACTTCCCTGTGAGGGCCTTGGTGAACTGGTTGGTCTGTGATGACGTGTGCATCCCTCAGGAGGTAACGTTGACCTTGTCCCTCCCGGTCATTCCAGCTGGTGTAGATGGTGGCAATGGAAATGAGCTGATTGCCCAGGCCAAGCAGAAATTACCCATCACTAGTCCTTGGCAAGTTGATGCCTATGGGCAGGAGCAGGGGCCATTGCTCAAGATCCCAGGCAAAGTCCTTGAGTCTGAGAGCAAGGCGGAAGTCTGGTTTTTCCCGGAGGAGTGGGGACGTGTTTCCCATAAATCCAGGCAACCTAGAAGAATAGACCCCGATGCTTTGTGGCTGCAGTTAACAGCTGGAGATAATCCATTGCTTGCTGGAGAGTCACTTAAAGGTGTGCTGGTCATCAGCAAGCAAACCAGTAGCGGTACTCTCGCACAGGGGTACCAGCTAGATGTGAAGCTGGGGCCAGGAATTGCGGAAAAGATTGTTGACCAAGAGATGCTGGTAGAGGGTGCTGATGCTGGTGAGGATATCAGTTTTTATTCCGCACTGTTATTTGCGCTTTTAGGAGGGATCATTCTTAACCTCATGCCGTGTGTATTTCCGGTGCTGTCAATCAAAGCTTTGTCATTGTTGCATCACAGTAAGCAGTCACAAAGCCAGACGAGACGTCACGGTTGGGCCTATACCGCTGGGGTGTTGGCAAGTTTTATCGCGTTAGGTGTGGTACTGATTGTACTGAAAACTGCAGGTGGACAGGTCGGCTGGGGATTTCAGTTCCAATCTCCAATTTTTGTAGTGTTGGTAGCTTATCTGATGTTTACAGTGGGTCTTAGCCTGTCTGGTGTATTGACTATAGGCAGTTCATTCACTGGGGTTGGTTCTTCACTTGCAGATAAATCAGGGTATAGCGGCAGTTTCTTTACTGGTGTATTGGCGACAGTAGTGGCTACGCCGTGCACTGCGCCTTTCATGGGGGGAGCTCTGGGTTATGCCCTTACCCAGCCAGCAGTTGTGTTGCTCTCAGTGTTCCTGAGCTTGGGACTAGGGCTTGCCCTGCCATATTTACTGCTTAGTCACTGGCCTAGCTTGCAGCGTTTCTTGCCCAAGCCAGGTATCTGGATGGAACGATTCAAGCAGTTGCTGGCTTTCCCTATGTATGCTGCTGCCATTTGGCTGATCTGGGTGCTGGCTCAGCAAGCAGGGGCGAACGCCGTAGCACTGGCGCTGGCAGGATTGTTACTCATTACATTGCTGGCCTGGGTTTATGAAATCACCCGGCATAGCAGCAATAAGAAGCGTTATGCCGCGAATGCTTTCTCTTTCTTGGGCGTGCTGGTTCTGCTCTATGGGAGTTACAGCGGTATTCAGTTGTTTGCGGGGGCGATTGGTGCTGCTGATAGTAAAACTTCTGCCGGCATTGCTACAGAAAAGAACTGGGAAGTATATAGCCAGCAACGATTTAATGATCTTCGTAACCAGGGCAAACCAGTCTTTATCAACCTGACTGCGGCCTGGTGTATTACTTGCCTGGTCAATGAGCAGGTCGCCTTAAGTCAACAGAGTGTGGCTAATGCTTTTAGTAAGTCGGGTGTGACTTACCTCAAAGGAGACTGGACCAATCAGGATCAGCAGATTACACAGTTGCTTAAACAGTTTGGTCGTAGTGGTGTGCCTTTATATATTTTGTATCCGGCCGGCAAGGATGCAAAACCGCAAGTGTTGCCACAGATTCTGACGCCGGAAATTGTATTAAATGCAGTGCAGAAGTTGTGATTATTACTCAATAATTAACTAATCAAGGAGTTCATCATGTTGTTACGTCAATTACTGAATATTGCTATTTTCGGTACCAGCCTGGCTTTTCTGCCGTTGGCGGCTAACGCTGCTGCCGATATTGGCAAGCCAGCTCCAGCTTTCTCCGTAAAAACTGCCAATGGTGACACATTGAGCCTGGATTCGCTCAAAGGTAAAACCGTGGTACTGGAATGGACTAATAATGAATGTCCTTACGTGGTGAAGCATTACGGTAGCGGCAATATTCCCAATCTGCAAAAAGACGCGGTCGCTCAAGGCATCGTGTGGTTGCAGGTAATTTCTTCCGCTGAAGGGAAACAAGGACATCTTGATGGTCCGTCAGCGATTAAGCTTAATACAGAGCGCGGTGCAGCACCAAGCAAGGTATTGCTGGATTATGATGGCAAGATCGGCAAACAATACGATGCACAAACTACCCCCCACATTTTTATTATCAATCCTGAAGGTGTATTGGTTTATAAAGGTGGTATCGACAGTATCGCGACTGCCAAAGTTGAGGACATTGCCAAGGCAGATAACTATGTCAAACTTGCTTTGGGCGAACTAGCTAGTGGCAAGAAAGTATCTCATGCCAGCACCAAACCTTATGGTTGCTCAATCAAGTATGCCAGCTAAGCGGTAACTATGTTTTTCGTAAAAAAGGTCGGAAGTTTCCGGCCTTTTTTATTGGTTGCCATCAATAGCAACCAATAAGTGTGTGCTTATTCCTTAGCCAGTACTTCTATGGTTTCCCCCATGCACTCGACCACTTGACCAGCACGTATTTTGGCAGTCTTCCGGCTTTCTGGTTCGCCATCCACTTTGACCAGTCCTTCTGCCACCATGGCTTTACCTCTTCCGCCTGAGTCTGCAATGCCTGTCAGTTTGAGCAGGTTGCAAAGCTCAACGTATTCGTCTTTGAGAGTGAAATTCATGGGAGAGGTACCTGCACTAGATGGGAGAGGGGGATTACACCATGTTTTCAGCGTGCAGGTAAATTTTCTAGCATGAGGCTTTAGCGTAAAATGGTGAATTGCTCATTTGTTTGATGACGTTTAGAGACTGACATGCAAGATTTCCCCCAATTTGGCCCGGCTTTTTCCAGGGCAATGATGGCGTTTGACGCGCGTAATGCGCAAGATCCGAATCGGGTGGTGTTCAATGGTGCAGAGTATGCCAAGGAGTTGCTGTATGCACAGCGCATGAGTGACATGCTTGCACGCTATTTACCAGAGGCTTCCGAAGCATTGCAGTTGGCAGCACGTTGTCAGCATATCGAGCGCTGGACCATTAGCCGCGCTTCATATCCCATGACACGCCCGGGGTATCATCAATGGCGCAAAAATCTCAAGGCGTACCACGCCCAGTTGGCGGGAGAGCTGATGCAGGAGGCGGGCTATGATGAGGGTATGATCAAGCGCGTGGCACAGTTGGTCAGCAAGGATGCCTCATTGGCTGATGGCGAGATGCAGGCGCTGGAAAACCTGATTGTGATGGTGTTTGTTGAGTATTACCTGGAGGAGTTTGTAGGGCAGCATCCAGAATATGATGTGCCGAAATGGAAGGATATTTTGCGCAAGACCCTGCGCAAGGTATCACCAGAAGGACATCAGGGCTTGCTGACCAAGGTCAACTTGCCGCAAGCGTTGGTGCCCTTGATTCAGGAAGTGATGCGCGAGGAAGGCTGGTTGTGAGTGCGCATCGTGAGCGGCATCTTGTCTTGTCTGTGGGAGAGGTAGCGCTCAGGATGGGATTGCACGAGGTGCTGGTCACGCTGAATCAGGAGGCGGTTGGCCGCTTGGGATTCCGTGCCTTGGGTTCGGCCAACAACGCGGATGAGCCTCCGTTGTATCGTTTGCGCGAGGTCGATCTGGTTGCGCATTTACAAGCCCATCATGAGGTCATCATCAATGAAGCGATTGGGATGTTTGCTCAATATACCGGCGCAAAAGTGATTGGTCTCAAGGTCTCGCGGTCATCATAAAGGCAAGCTGCCTTTGTTATTCATTCTGAAGCGTGGTGGGTCAATGCGTTGGTGGGATGTGCAAAGGTGCCATCGCCATAAGCGCGCAGTACTTGAGAAATGATGACCTGGTAACCGTTAAGCCAATTGGACTGCGCCGCTTTGGCTTCCAGGTGCCTGGGGTGTTGCATCAGCTCCTGCATCCCTTGCATGGTGTGCCAATAATATACATTGCTAACGCGCCCGCTTTCCGGGTTTTCCCAAGCTTCTTCACCTATATATCCCGTGGTTTTCCGGGCAAATTCGGCAATTTCCTGATCAATTTGATAAAAGGTTTCATCAAATTGCTTTTTATCAAAAACGAATGTGGCGGAGTACATTGATCTGCCTAGCCCTTGAGCAGCAATGGCAGTCCAGCGGCTGTAAATGTCACTTGAGGACACAGTGCGGCCACTGCCTGGTTCAGGCGACCTGCTTCATCCTGAAATTGGCGGTTGATCTCGCCCAGCGGCACGATGCCCATGCCGACTTCGTTGCTGACCAATATAATTTTTCCAGGGAGTTTTGGTAGTACATCCAGTAATGCTTGTCGCTCGGATGGCCAATCCACTCCTTCAGGCGGGGCGCATTCAGGGCATATGCATTGCGCCAGCCATAGCGTCAGGCAATCCACTAGCAGGCAGCGATTGTCGGCCGCCTGTTCGCGTAAAGTATCAGCGAGCTTGTGAGGGACTTCTACCGTTTGCCAATGATCGGGGCGGCGTTGCTGGTGTAGTTGTACACGGTTGCCAAACTCAGAGTCATAGACCTGGGCGGTGGCAATGTAGGTGACTGCCAGCTGACTTTCTTCGGCAAGTTTTTCTGCATAAGCGCTTTTACCTGAGCGTGCACCGCCCAGGATAAGGTGCAGGGGATGGGGTTGGCTGGAACTCATGATTAACTCCAATGCTTGCTATGGGCCTGCTGTACGCCCCATCGCTGGATGATGGCTTGCAGCTGTTTGAGGCCTTGGGTAATGGCAGCCGGGCCTGGTTGCAGGAGATCGGCAGATTTTATTTCGTGAATCTGGCCATGTTGCACAGCGGGGATGGTGTCCCAGCCTGGCCTTGCCAGTAGCTGCTCAGGTTGAAACTTCTTGCCGCACCAAGAGCCGATGATGATATCTGGCTGGCGGCGAATAATCTCCTCATGGTCATGAATCACCCGTTCTTTGGCCAGTCTGAATTGGCCCAGATCAGCAAAACAGTCTTCACCTCCTGCAATTTCAATCAGTTCGCTCACCCATTTAATGCCGCTGATGATGGGATCGTTCCACTCTTCAAAATAGACCACTGGCTTGCGAGGGAGGTAGGAAGCGGTTTCTTCGACTTGATCCATCTGTTGTCGCAGCTCGCTGACCAATAGTGCCGCTTTTTCCACCGCGCCGACTAAAGCACCGATGGTAGTGATCATGCGCAGAATTTCCTCGATAGAACGTTGATTGAAGATATGGACTTCAATCCCCGCCTTGATCAGGCTAGTGGCAATATCTGCTTGCAGGTTGGAAAATCCCAGTACCAGGTCGGGTTCCAGCGCGAGAATTTTGTTGATATTGGCGCTGGTAAATGCGGATATCTTGGGTTTTTCCTTGCGCGCAATAGAGGGCCGCGTGGTAAACCCTGAGATGCCGACAATACGATCCTGCTCACCCAGCAGGTATAGAATTTCCGGTGTTTCTGCGGTGAGGCAGATGATGCGCTGGTGCAAACTCATACTGAATCTGTCCATTGATTTTCCATCATCAGCTCGGCCAATGGCCGCTCTTTCGCCCAGCCAGCCTCTACCAGCATGGGAGATGTGTAGAATTCATCGACGTAGCCCAGGCAAATGATGGCAATTGGTTTGGCTCCTGCTGGAAGATGTAGCAGTGTAGCCAGTTTTACCGGATCAAAAATAGATACCCAGCCCATGCCTAGACCTTCCGCTCGCGCTGCCAGCCATAGGTTCTGAATCGCGCAGGCAACAGAGGCCAGATCCATTTCCGGTAGTGTGCGGCGGCCAAAAATAAAGCGCTCCCTGTTGTCACACAAGTTGGCAATCAGCAATTCACCACACTGTTTGATGCCTTCAACCTTGAGACGCAAGAATTCTGACTCACGCTCGCCCAGTGCATGGGCGGTTTCCAACCGTTCTTCCTGCACCAGGTCATAAATTTTCTGGCGTAAGGGATCGCTGGTAATGCGGATGAAACGCCAAGGCTGCATCAAGCCTACGCTGGGAGCATGATGGGCTGCATCCAGTAGCTTGTGCAAAATCTCAGCATCGATCTTGCCAGGGCGAAAGTGGCGCATGTCGCGACGCTCCTGGATGGCGCGATATACCCCGGCCACCTGAGAATCTGGAAAAGCAAAGGGATTTTTTTCAGAGGAACTCATACTTCAAGCAAACTTAGATGGGCTTTAGACACTCATGGTCCAAAGGATACGGATTTGTCGGACGAAATGCGCACCTCCCCACACCATGGCAAAGTACATCATGGAAAATCCCAGATATTCTGGCAGGTAGTTCCAGCCATGCAATAGGGTTTCATGCAGTCCATTGTTGGGGAAGCGTCCGGAAAAAAGGTAGTAGGTCTGGGTGGAAATAACGAAAGCGAGAAATGTGGTGGAGATAGTGACGAGCACATAGGGCAGCAGGGCAAAGGTATCCTGCCGCGTCGCTAGCCAGCGACCGCCCAGCCACATCACTGCGTACGTAGGAATCATGCCCCAATAGCCATCAGTCAGGCAGAAACCCAGGTAAGGGTTAAAGGCCGCGGCACCAAAATCAATCGCGGTGGCCATCATGAAAAAGAAGATAAACCAGAGAGCACGCTGTAAAAATATCCCGCCTAGCAGAAAGATGACGGGACTGGCATCAGGCAGCGAAAAAGGAGTGAGCACATGGCTACCGCGCGTCAACAGCATAAAGAATGCCAGAATGGCTGCAATAGCCACAAACTGGACAATCTTAATCTGGGTTGGAGGTGCCATTGAAGCTAACAATATGGTTCTGTTATATAAATATAACAACCATGATAACACTGTGAGTTTAGCTCTTGAGCAAGCGAAAGCATTTTTATAGATTTATACGATAAGAAGTTGTTTCTGATATTAATATTCGTTAGCATTGCCTGCATTGTACTGTGTCGGTGCTTGCGTCACCGATAGATCGTGCTGGTGCCTTGTTACAAGGCTTAATGGGGAATGCGGTAAGGATGCGTCATCCAATTCCGCAGCTGTCCCTGCAACTGTGAGCGGTGAGTGAAATGTGCTGTGAGCTGGCAATGCCAAGCTCTAGCCACTGGGTGTTGAGAGAAGATCAACCTGGGAAGGCGTGCATTGAATGTTGACCCGCAAGCCAGGATACCCGCCAGCACTGGTCGCTCTTGCCTTATTCAGGGATTGATAATGGTACGGAAATCTTCCGTCTGGGCGACGAAAAAAGCGGCGGGGGCCGCATTGCCGTTCACTCTGGAGTCTTAGGAATCCGTGTGCGTAATCGGCTGTCCCTGCCAAATAATTGGTGTCTAGGGGAAGTCATGAACATCACAGCACTGTTACCGCTTGCAATTGCGGCGACATTATTTGCTACATATGCGTTAGCCGTAGAAACCACTCCAGCAGCTTCATCAGACCTGCAATCTACTGCCATCGCAGAAGTGCCTGCCATTGATGTCACTGGCAGTCGCACAGCCCTGCGAGATGTGCTCTCTCCAGGGGTGGTGTCAGTGGTATACCCGGATGACGTCAAGGGCGAGCATAAATCCCTGCCGGAGCTGCTGGACCAGATCCCGGGGGTCTATGTACGTCGGGTGGCGGGGACTGGGCAATATACCACCGCCAGTATTCGCGGCAGTGCACCCAGCCAGGTCAATGTCTATATCGATGGCATTCCCGTCAATACCTCCAGTGAAACCGCTGCTGATCTCTCCACCATCTCCATGTCCAATGTCGAGCGCGTTGAAGTCTATCGCGGGGTAACACCAGCACGCTTTTCCGGCGCTCCCATGGGTGGTGCAATCAATATTGTCACTAAAAAGCCAACAGGCCTAAGCGGCAGCGTGTCAGCCGGACGACGCTCATACGATGGCAAGCAGGAGAGTGCCAGCATCACCACACCGCTGTTTGGTGGGAATCTGTTGATTGGGGTTGATGATGAGAGTAGTGAGGGGGATTTCAGGTACAAGGATTACACAGTGCAATCCTTGAATCAGATTGTGCATGGGGATGGTACGAGACCATCAACGGCTAATGTTGATGCAATCACTGGTGAACCCTACCCTGTGAATCGTAGACGTCTCAATAATAGTTTTGAGAAAAAGAATGCTCTTATTAAGTGGCAGAACCAGAAGTTAGTTGCTAAGTGGGCATACCTGGAAATGGAACGCTATTTGCCTCGTGAGATTAGTAGCAATACTTCATATACAGATCATGCCCAAGATCTCGCATGGGTGCAGTTTGGAGAGCGTCAACGTAAACAACAGAGGCTGAACCAGAATGAGTTTTTACTAGGTTGGCGAGATAGTTTTGCCAATATGGGTGCAGGAGTTAATTTTACCTACCTTGATAAAGACCAGCGCTACCAAAATGTTGATGCTGGCGATAGTAACCCTGGCAGACGATGGATGGACTATCGCACAAAACGTTATGGTTTGTCGGGAGATCTAACTTGGGAGCTTGGACAAAATGCTTCTGTGGGTCAATTGCTGGAATTACATGTTGATCGTTATCGTGAAACGCTTTATTCCGATATTAGTGATAATCCAGAGACTTCCGATTTTATTCCCCAATATCGGCGAGATGGAACACGTGTACAAGCTCAGAACACTATTACGATTGCTGCGCTGGGTAATTTGCAAGTCACGCCTATTGTTCGGATGGAAAAGCTTGATGGCCCTGTGATCGGGCGTGCATCTTCTCCACAAAGTGGACCATCCGGTAAATATGACTGGAAGCCGACAGGTAGTATTAGTCTGAAAAAGAATCTTGATACAGGTTGGCAAGTATTTAGTAGTTACGGTAATTACATTCGGTATCCGAGTTTTTATGAAATTTATGGGAATGGTTTTGATACTGTCCCCAATGCTCAGGCGGGTACCGGGGAGACTGTGCCTCTCAAGCCTGAAACTGGTCGTAATGGCGAGTTTGGTTTTGGATGGCATGGAAAGATAACAGATAGTCTCGGAGGTGATTTCAGGCTGACAATTTTTGAGCGTACGGCTAAGAATGCTATTACGCTTTATTCGGTGCCGATCGCAGCTAAATATATCAACTCAGGGGAAACCTATAATCGTGGGGTTGAAGTTGAGGGTAAATTAAGTTTTGGTCAGCGCGTCGATATTCAGTTTGCAAGCACATGGCAACAAGGATGGTACCGCGATGGGGGACTCTTTTACTATGGGGGTGCTTCAGCTCAGAGTAGGTTCCCTGATGCTGACAAGGTCAGGGTGCGTAACATGCCGGCAGTGGCTACCAATGTGCGGTTGAATCTACATTTTTTTGATGGGAGCCTGATGACGTATATAGAAGGTAAACATACTGGCCGTCTCTATAGGGATGTGCAAAGTTGGGAAGAATCGCTCACCACTTTTGATGTTGGTACACATTACAAAATAACTAAAGGCTGGAAGCTGTCAGCAGGTGTGAGTGACATTTTTAATCAAGGCCCTAAGCAGAAGCTAGGGGGCAGAGGAGATCAAAAACATGAGTACTCATGGGATAGCTGCGATCCTTCTGATCCAGATTACATACTTTGCCAGTTTGGTCTTGCTCCGGGCGTTCGGTTTGATGAGGTCTATCCAATTAAAGGCAATGTACTCTATCCGCAGCAAGGTCGTACTGCCTACTTTACTCTAGCGTATACATTTTGATTGAGGTTTCACCTTCTCATGCCAGAGGTAGCATACATGCGGTACCAATAGAAAATTCTTATTCTGAGTTCATTAAAGGAGAGCAGGTAGATGGCAAATACATTTTTGGCTTATAGCGTTTATTACTATGATGCATCCAATATAGGTCGTGGTATGGCTGGTCGTATTTTGGATACTGGTAGTGCGGTAGCCGCAAGCCCTAATCTTAAAACAGGACTCAATGGCGACCCCAAGGTGGAAGGCTTTGCAGACAGTACCAATGTCTTGCGGATTGCAGTGACCGATTACGTTAATGGCGTTTCCAGGCCGGTCTCGATTTATAACGCTGTTTCTCCGACGGTTGCACCAAGCCCGGCGACTGTCACCTGGTCCAATGTAAAAAACCTCGGTGACCTGGTGAAAGTGGGCAGTTATCTGTATGCGATTGATTACGACAATGCACGCGTGGTGGAGATCAATGCGACAACCTTTGCACAAACGGGGGTCAGTTACACATTGCCTGCCAGCCTGACGCCGAGTGGCTTTGTTGCGCATGGTCAATCGCTCATCAATATAGGTGGCACGCTGTTTGGCTTATTCACTTTTGCCAATAGCGGCTGGACGACTTATGCCAATAGCCTGCTGGTGCGTTTTACCATTACCGGCGGTAGCGCAATCAGCGTGGGTGCTACTGACTACAATGCCAATCTGGCGAAAAATGCATTTGCATTTGCGAATAGTGGAAATGATCTTTATGTGACAGCGGTTGGTGGTGTGCAAGGCTCATCAGGCACGCCTAACGCTGCTTCGCGGTTGCAGAAAATTAATTACACTCTGGCTAACCTGACCACGGCGACTGTGACGGATGTGCTGAGTCCAAGTGCCACTTACCCTTACGAGTTCCGTGACATCAGCTTCAAGGGAACCACGGCCTATATCCTGATGGGCACTTATAACAGCAGCTGGCAATTGGCGGGCAAGCTGGTGAGCACAACTAACTTCACCACATTTACCACCATCAATGATTTCAGCGCTGGTGCGCCCGGCTACTTCTGGGCCGCACAATATACTGCTGACAATGACCGCATATGGTTTGCGCGTGGCAAACAGATCCTGGTGTATGCGGCGACCAGTACCACAACCCCGGTATCTACCTTGAGCCTTACAGCCGGCAGCTTGATCAGCACCGGTCAGCTATATGACAACCTGAATGACCTGACCTATGTGGGGGCACTGGGCACGCGGACTACACTGCGTGGGTACCGATCACCTATCCAGGTTTCTCAGTCAGCCAAAGCGGTACGAGCACGCACCATCACGGCAGGCCGTCCTGAATTGACTGAAGAAGAACAGCGTCAGTTGGACGAAGAGTTTAGCGCTTAACGCAGTCATGCCCACGCCATCACCCTGGCTTATCAAGTCAGGGTGATGGCGTTTTACCTTCTGTATTTTCTATCAATACCAGTTTGCCGGTCTTGGGGTCGCGATAGACCTGTCCCACTGACTGGTAACCATTGCCCAGGTGTGAGCTTGAGCTGGCAATATCAGGGGCCTTGATTTCCTGGCCTTGCTCTATTTCCTTTGGTTTGACCAGCATGGTTTGTCCGCCAGCGCTGAGGGCGGCCAACAGGCCGCAGGCAAATACCAGCATGACATCCACCAGGTTGACCAGGCTGGCCCGTGGGTCTTCATCTTCATGGTCAAAGCGGCTGCTCAGGCGCAATTTGCTCATGATCTGGCTTCCAGTCCTTCCAGCACATCTTCATACCAGCGACGGCGCAGCTTGCCGATTACAAGGCCGATAATGCCTGCAATCAGGCCCAGCACGGTTGCATCAAATGCCGTGGTGACGGCCTTGGCCAGTTGTGCCGGATCACCTTGTCCAAGCGCTGCCAGGCCAGGCCCGAGCGGGATGATGGTTGCCATCAGGCCCAGCATGGGCGGAATGCGGGAAAGCAGGTCTGCACGTTCCAGACGGTGTCGTGCCAGCTTGGTGACGGCGTCGATATTGCCTGAGGCGCGCATCTGGCGCAGTCCGAACAAGCGTTCACCCAGGGTAAGGCCAGCTTCCAGGACGGCGATGATGACGGAGATCACCAGAATGATAATGACAGGTTTCAATAACCAGGTAATGGCGTGATGCAAGTTATCCAGATCAAAAGGCATAGCAGTTATTCCATATAGTTAGCTGGTGAAGGCATGGCTGGTTACAACCTGGGCTTGCGGGTACCAAACCATAGCCCGGCGATAAAGATGGGCAGCAACATCAGCAGCCATTGCCAGTTGTCCTGCACAGTCTTAACGGCTATCTCATAGGCGCGGGGTTCTGCTGGTTTGGTTTCTGGTGTATTGCTTTTTTCTATAGCCGTTTTTGCCGGCGCTATCTTGGGTTTCACTTGCTCTGCTATGGGCGATTGAGCTGGCTCTTGTGTTGCAGGGCTGTTGGTATCAGCCTGGCTGGCATAAGTTGCGGGTACTGCATCACCGCGTGCCTTGGACAAAGTCTGTTGCAATGTGTGCTGGTCGGCACTGTCCAGATATGGCATCAGCCAGTTCCACATGGGGTGATTGGGTGCTGTATGGCCACTGCCGGGTAACCCGTTTTTATTGACAAGTTTGGCCAGGTCGCTACCAAGTTGTCTTAATGTGGCTTCATCCGTGTGCCAATAGCCTTTTTCAGCAGCCACCATCATGATCGCCAGCATGTGTGCTTTGACCTGGGCGTTGTGGTCTTTTTCCAGGAATTTATCCAGGCCAAGCTTGAGTCCGTCATCCATATAGACACGCTTCACTTCGTCCCATGCCCAGTCCTTGATGATGTCGGGGCGTGTCACTTGCCAGCCCCAGAGGTTTTCCAGAAACTCCTGGCCCATGGTGCGTGCACCGGCATAACCATGTGTCATCAATGGGCGTATCCATGCGGGGTTGAGGTAACGTCCACGCAGTTCCATCAGCAGCGCTGTTTCCAATGGGTCATCACTCAGGTTATCTGCATCGGTGTGATTGAGGATACGTGCCGTGGGTCGTTTACCGGTCACGGTTTCAGTGGCCAGTGACAGGCCTCCGAGATAGTCAAAGGCATCATTGTTGTCGATGAGGCCGTATAGATTGGATGCGCGACCATGGTAGGTGTTGGTAATGCTGCCTAATGCAGTTTTGAGTACCTCTTGCGCGGGCTGTCCCTGTGCATCCATGCCGTAAGCATGGCCCATGCGGGTCAGGTAGGCATTGCCAAGTTCATTGCGGTCTTTCCAGGTACCGGAACGCTCTGTCAGCCGGTTGACGCCTGTACCGTAAGCACCGGGAGCATCACCGAAGATACGCCATGCAGCTTCACGGCCCGCTTGTTGTGCGGGTTGGCCATGTTGCATATGGGCCTGGGTGCGACGTATCCATTGCAGCGCAACGCCGTTGCTCGCCAGGGGCTCACTGCCTTCCTGCAAGCTTGCAGCCAGTGGTTCCAGTGCAGTGGTCAGCGCATTGTTCAATTGCGGGTGATCGCGGCGGATCTGCTGGGCTGAGGCTGCGAGTGCCAGGCGACCCCCATTGTCTATCCACTGCATGAGGTTGGGATAGAGGTCGCGGAACAGGCCGGATGTGGTGACGATGACATCGTGCCGCGGTATATCCGGCTTGAGCTGCATTTTCTGCACAATGCCACGCGCGTTCCATTCTGGCTCTATGCCCATCAGGCTCAGGATAAAGCTAACCATGACGCCTTCATCACGTACCGCATCCGATGCCCAGAGAATGACGCCTTCACTGTCATTGACGCTATCGCGCTCACGCACCTTGGTAGCCATGCTGGCACCAATCTGGAAGCCTATCCGCGTTGGCAGGACATCGCCATCCAGTGCATGAAAGTTACGTCCTGTGGGCAGCGACTCCGGTGAACGCAAAGGGTCATTGCCCTTGCCCGGGGCAATAAAGCCGCCATCCAGTGCGTGCAGCAAGGCTTGCATTTCCAGTGCAGGAGAGGCTGCCAGCGCATCACGCGTTTTTTGGCTCACGCTGTCAGGTTGCCCACGTGCCATCGAGTCCAGCATCAATTGCAACGATTCATCCGACCACTGGCGGCCAAAGATATGCAGGCCATGGGGCATGAATTTTTCCTGCAGTTTGGTCAGGTAATGGCCAATTTCATGGGCCAGAAGATCATCGTCTGTCTGCTCATATCCAATACCACGGACTTCCAGTACATCGGCCATGCTGGCCTCAAGCTCTGCACGCAATTGCAGGGCTTCCACAAGTCGGCGCATTTCACGCGCGGCTTCCACTTTCATGGTTTCAGAGCTTGATGATTCATAGGTCTCTACAATTTGCCGTAATTCCAGCAGCCGATCATAGAGCGGTGTGGATGTGAGGGGGGGTGTCAGGTGATCAATCATGACGGCCAGGCCTCGGCGCTTGGACTGCGTGCCTTCACCCACACCATCGACGATGTAGGGATAGATGCCGGGCAGGTCACCCGCGATGATGCGGGAGTAATCATCTGTAGCCAGCCCCACTGCCTTGCCCGGCAGAAATTCATAGGTAGAGTGGCGACCTATGTGTACCAGTGCATCCGCCTTGAAGCTGCTTTGTAGCCAATGGTAAAACCCCAGATATTGATGTGGAGGCGGGATGGTCGTGTTGGCATGCAGTAACTCCTCATCCACTTCCCAGCCACGCGGAGGCTGCGGTCCGATGAATATATTGCCAAATTGCAGGCCTGGGATCAGCAGCTTGCGGTCATGCACCATGACTTTGCCTGGGGGCTGGCCCCAGCCTCTCAGTCCTTCTATGCCCAAACCGGCTAGCCGGGTTTTCTGCACAGTGAGTTGGCTGCAGTCCGTATGCTTGTCCAGGCATTGCAGATAGGCTTTGTTGAGCGCATCCAGTTGCTTGAGGGCATTATTACGCTCCGGGTGATCAGCGCCTTCCAGCAGGTGGCGCAGCTCGTGCATGGCCTTGTCCAGCCGGTTGCGCGCAATATCAATTTCGCCTGCTTTCTGCGCGGCTGTCAGGTCCGCATGCAGCTTGCCCAGTGGCCCCTCCACCATTTCACCGCGAACCTGCGGTGCCAGGGTAGAAAACCAGTTCATATAGGATGGCAGGTCCAGACTATTCACTTGCTGGCTCATACTTGCCAGCGCGCCATTGTCCTCAGGCAAGTTGACGCCGCGCTCCTGCATCAGGTCAAGCAATGCTTCTTGAGAAGCAGGCAGTGCACCGGTGGTATATCCGGCTTTTTTCAGTGCCTGCAGCATGTCAAACAGCGAAGCAGGGACATCCAGGTTGTCGGCACCGATGTTCTGGCGACCAGGCGGGTGATTGTAATAAATCAGCGCGACTTTCTTGTCCGCATTCGGCTTGGCTTGCAGCTTTTGCCAGTTAAGCACGCGTGTCACCAATGACTTGACCTCGGCAGGGAGGATTTGCGGGAGTTTCAATTCCACCCCGGTTAATTTATCCAGTGTGGCCGGGCCTGCGGCAGCGACGACGATAGGCTGTGAGCTACCCTGGATTTCAGGCATGGCCACGCGGTATTGCACCGAGTTGATCGGCAATCCATCTTCGGATAATTGCCAGGCGGAAGCCGTGCGGTCTGTGAGTCTCATGGCTTTATACACAGGGACATCCAGTGTCTTTAGCAGCTCGGTGACAGCTTCCCGTCCCTCGGCAGCCCCGACCACAAAGTCTTGCAGTACGACCAGCCCGGTGGGGGTGGCTGGTGCCAGTAATTTTTTCAGGTTGGCAATTGCATCACGAGAAGTCTCGCCCCAGCGCGCCATGATGGTGATACATGGCATGCGACGCTGCTCGCTGGCGGCACAGATTGCATCTGCTGGTTGCGGGTCGCTGGTGCTCAAGTCCAGCACTGCCAGCATCGGCCCGGGCTGGTTATTGAGGGTTTGCTCCAGCTCCTTGCCACCACGCCGCAGTCGCAGGGTTTGTTCTGGCTGGATAGCGGGCAAGCTGGCAGCCGGATGTAGTAGCTGGCGCATGAATGTTGCCAGATTATCGTTACCACCTGCCTGCCACAGGTTATGCAATCCCAGCCACTGGCTGGCAGCCGGATGTTGCTGAGCCAGTTCTGCCACTTTTGGGGAAAGATTGTTTTGCGTCAGTGTCAGGCTTTTGGCATGTGAAAAATTGCTGACTTGCTGGCCTTGCCAGCGGCTGCGCAGTGACAGTGCGCTATCACCGTTGAAGGCAATGAAGTTCTTCGGTTTGCCTGAACCCAGTTGGTCCAGTTGTGCCTGTAATTGTTGTGAGGTTTCCGCATAAACGGCAATGGCGAATACCGCATCTGCCTGTTGTAACCAACGCTTCAGGGTGCGACTGTCGGCAGCCAGTACCTGGGATTGTGTACGCAGGATAATCTGGTCTTTGCCCTTGCTCGCCTCAAGTGCTGTGTGAGCCGCTGTGGCAGCAGCAGGGGCTGTACGGTCTGATACCACGCCAAAAAGGGTGGCTGCTGAAGCTGGTGCGCTCAAGCAAAGCAGCAGATACAGCAGGGAAGAGCTATAGCGAAGAGTCATCATGAAAATAAGCTGGCGATGGCGCGGGGATTGGATGGGAAATAAAAATGTAGGTAGCTTGCAGTGAGGCCACCATGGCGATAGATGGATTCGCCGGGTTTTCCTCGTTGAGTGGTGGCTGTGCTCAATGGCTCTAGTTCACTGATGAAGCTGGAGTAATGGAAAGTGTGCGCATGCAAGCGGCCTTCTGGCAGCTCCGCGAACTGTACGCCCAGGCCCTGGAAGCGTGGTTGCATGACGGAATTGCCGGGCAAGAGCCCAAAAGTGGGAGATGCATTGATGGCCTGACTGACGGCCATCATGCCGCCACATTCAGCCAGCATGGGCATGCCGTTTTTCCACGCTGCATGCAGAGCGCTATGCATGGCTTGGTTGCTGCTAATCTGCTCAAGATATAGCTCTGGATAACCGCCAGGCAGCCAGATGGCATCTGCATCAGGCAAGGTGTGGTCATGTAGGGGAGAGAAGAAGCGGAGAGTGGCCCCAAGTGCGCGTAGACATTCCAGATTGGCTTCGTAAATGAAACAGAACGCTTCATCTTGCGCAATCGCAATGGTTTTGCCGGCAAGCAGCGGCTCAATCGCTGATGCTACAGGAGTATTAAACTCAACCGTGGGTGGCAGTGCCAGTGAGGCGGATTCAGCCAGCATGCTGGCTGCCAAGGCAATACGAGTTTCCAGATCATGGATCTCGTTGGCGCGAAACAGGCCTAAATGGCGTTCCGGCAAGGTGAGCTCATCCTTTTTTTGTAGGGCACCCAGCCAGGCAATATGCGAGGGCAGGCTGCCTTTCAACAGGCTGGCATGATGTGGACTCCCTGTGCGGTTGGCGATGACGCCAGCGGGAATGAGCGCGGGGTAATGCGAGAGTAATCCGGCAGCAAGTGCGCCAAAGGTTTGTGCCATGCCGCTGGCGTCGATAGTGAGTGCCAAAGGCAAGTTGAATTTGACCGCAATATCCGCGCTCGATGGATTGCCGTCATAGAGCCCCATGACACCTTCGACAATGATGAGGTCGGACTGCTGTGCTGCTGCATGAAGCCTGGCTGCGATATCGGTTTCGCCACACATGGCCAGATCAAGGTTATAGACCGGTCTGCCGGTAGCGGTCTGCAAGATCATGGGATCAAGGAAGTCCGGCCCGCATTTAAACGCCTGTATTTTCAGGCCCTGGTTGCGCCAGGCTCTTGCCAGTGCTGCTGTGATAAGGGTTTTTCCCTGGTTTGAGGCTGGAGCAGATACCAGCAGGGCGGGACAACTGACCGTCATGAGATCACTCAATCTGGGTTACCACTCAACACCAGGCATGGCCTGCACACCATTCTTGAACGCATGCTTGACCATGGTCATGTCGGTGACGGTATCTGCGAGCTCTACCAGTTCTGGCTGTGCAGCACGGCCAGTGACAATCACGTGCTGCATGGATGGGCGCTGCGTGATATCCGCCAGCACTTGTGACAATTCCAGGTATTTGTACTTGAGCACGATATTGAGCTCATCAAGAATGACAACGCCTACAGCAGGATCTTTTAGCGCTGCCTGCGCTGCAGCCCAGCCTTGTTGCGCTGCAGAGATATCGCGATCGCGGTTCTGCGTTTCCCAGGTGAAACCTTCTCCCATCACATGCCAGGTGACACCTGGCTGATCGCGGAAGAAAGCTTCTTCTCCTGTGTCTGAGCGGCCTTTGACAAACTGGACGACCACGGCTTTCATGCCATGGCCCAGTGCCCGTGCCAGCAGCCCAAATGCGGCAGTGGATTTGCCTTTGCCGTTACCAGTGTTTACCAGCAACAGGCCGCGTTCGACTTTGGCAGCGTCGATCTTGGCATCGACGACTGATTTTTTGCGCGCCATTCTTTCTGAATGGCGCTGATTGAGGTCAGTGTTTTTCTGCTCTGTCATGCCGTCTGTTTGGCATCAGATCGCAGCGCCTTCACCACAATGTGGATGATGGCGGCAGTGGCGACATAAAATGCCAGTGTGCCTAAGTAAGATGGGTAATATTTTGCGATGCGCGGCAAGTATTCAGCCAGTGTGGGATCCGCATAGCGACCAGACAGGAAGTAAAAACCGCCGCTGGAGAACAGGTGACACACAAAGCTGCTCGCTACGACGCTGGCGGCCAATGTGGCAATCGACTTGAATGCAAACTGGTAGTGCTTGGCAAACCAGCGACCACCCAGCCACAATGAGCCATATGCAGGAAGCAGGAAGCCATAGGCTGGCGTAGTGCAGAAATTGCTGACACCACCCCAGGTGACGGCGGCAAAGTCCAGACTGGCAGCCAAAGCCAGCAACGCTGCGAATACCCAGGCCGGACGCAGGTAAACACCTGCCAGGAAGAACACCGCCCATGAAGCGCTAGGCAAATGATTAATCGCAGCAAAGTGATGACCGCGCGTCAAAATCAGCAATGCTGCAAGCAGCAAGCCGATCAATATCTGGTAATTTTTATTGAGTGTCAGCATGTTAGTTTGTCTCCAGGCCGGATAAATAGTGAATAACGCCGAATTTTAACTTAAATGCATGTGCATGATCTGGTTTGTTGCAAGCCGTCATTGCATGCGACGGCTTGCTCTCCACATTACATTGACGGCGAGAATCTTAATGACACAAACAGGTTGGTACCGTAAGTGCCATAGTCTCTTGCCAGCTCATACTTGCGGTCAAACAGGTTGTTGACACGAGCATTGAGTGACCAGTCGTCATTGATGCGATAGTTGGTGTAGAAGTTGACCAAGGTATAGCCCGACATGCGCACAGTATTTTCAGCATCGTTGTAACGTGCACCAGAGGATTGAATTTCACCACCCAAATCCCACGCGTTAAAATTCTTGCTGATTGAAATAAAGCCATGCTCTTTGGCCCTGCGTGGTAGCAAATTACCATTTGCTTCATTCTCAGGGCGTTGGAAATCAGCATTGGCAGCCAGTTTGAAGCCAGCAAGTGAGGTGCGGAAGTTGAGGGTCAGTCCACGAAGCACAGCTTGGTCGATATTGATTGTTTGCAGGAGTGTGCGTGTGCCGGTACGGCTGATCAGGTTATCCACTTCATTGTGATAATAGGTAGCACTGACGAAATCACGACCATTATCGTATTGCAATCCAATTTCCTTATTGCGTGACTCTTCAGGTTTAAGGTTTGGGTTGCTGAGATAGGTAATGCCCTGAAGAATGCTAGTCGGTGAATAAAGCTGGTTGAAGGTGGGTGCCGCAAATGCCGTGCCTATACTTGCACTGGCTTTTAATGTGGATGTGATCTGATAGGCATAACCCGCATTGCCAGTGGTTTTATTGCCAAACTGGGAGTTGTCGTCATTGCGTAGATTGACTTGGAAACCATGCTTGTCAATACGCTTTTGCCAGCCCGCAAAATAGGACTGAATATCCCGTTCGTTGACAAGTAATGGGGTGGTCGCATTGCTATCTGCTTTTTGTTCTCGCCTCTCAACACCAAGGTTTACCAAGCCGATGGGAGTCGTCAGGGTGTTCTGCCACAAATATTGGTCCTGAGTAGTCTTGAATGTACTTTCAGAGGTGGATGTAGGCCTTTTCGTAAATGAAGACAGATCATCAGTGCTTTTTGAAAAACTCAATAAGCTTGTCCAATATTGATTGAATCGGTTTTTGCTGTGCACGGTATAACTGGACAGGGTTTGATCCAGAAAGTAATCATAACGAGAGGTTGTGGCTGTGCTACCTGAATCGTTGAAACTACGGCTATCGGTGACGAGTACATTGAGCCCGATCTCATCATTTTCTGAGAGGTGCTGTGTGATTTTTGCAGAGATGTTCTGGTTGCGATATCCATCAGTATCTGAATTGTATGCACGGTTCGTTTTGTTTTTGATGGTGCTGATGCCATTTACATGGACTGCTCCGCCCTGCAGGCTATAACTGGTGTTGTTGATCCTGCCGTTTACGCCAGCTTCACCAATGGCGGTACCATAGTTGCCCAGGCCAACTGAAGCGTTGAATTTAGGGCTACCTTTTCCAGATTTGGTGAAAATTTGAATCACTCCACCGATGGCATCAGCCCCGTACATGCTGCTAGCAGGTCCACGCAGAATTTCAACACGTTCAATTTGACTCAAGGGGATATGCTGTATCGCAGTTTCCCCAGTAGTAGCTGAACTGATGCGTACCCCATCCACCAAGATCAAGGTATGTGTTGGATTGGTACCACGGATGTAAATGTTGGTGGATTTTCCTACTCCGCCATTGCTGGAAGTTTCAATGCCTGGTTGCATGGCTAATAACTCGACCAGAGTAGTTTGCCCGGCTTTTTGAATCTGCTCTTCTGTGATAATTGAGATATCACCAATCACGTCGGTGACTTTTTGTTCTGCCCGGGATGCCGTAACGACGGTATCTTCCAGTCTGGTATCCGCAGCTTGCGCGGTAATCGATGTTGAGAATATTGAAGCGAGGGCGATGGTGCCCACTGAAAAACGAAACATGACTGCAAACTCCTGAAGCAATAGCGTCCCCGCAATTGCTGATATATGAATGGAGTGTGCAGGGGCATAGCCATGAGCAACGGGCGACCGTCATCATTAGGCAGGCTGCATCCCCGCAGCACATCCTTTTTCATTTCCAGGCCGGTCTCCGGACTTGCAATATGCACGCTATCGCCTTCCCATGATGGATATCACAGTGGCATGAGGATAGAGTGTGAATTGCTTACCGTTGCGGGGGCAGTACAGGAATGGTTCGGCTCTTTGACTGAACGCACCTGTTTCCCAGTTTCACCTTGACCACGGAATCGTGGATGAGGCACCTAGAAACTTGGCCAGATTATAATGGATTCGATGCTTAGAGGGTAAAATAAGTTTCAGATATAAGATGTTGTAATCACGTCATAAATCCTGAACTTTAGTTGACCGGTTGCAGATTTTGCAATTATAGTGGCGCCATGGATTCTGATTTGATCGCTTTGGAAGAAAAACTCGGCCAGCTCATTTCGCTGTGTCATTTATTGCGTGCTGAGAATCTTGAGCTGCGGCAGGAGCTTGTCAGTGCTCAAGATGATAGCAAACAGTTAAAAGAAAATATGGCGCTTGCCACTACCAGGCTTGAAGCCCTGATTGAGCGCTTGCCGGAAGGGACCTTATGAGCGCGGTAAAGGGTGTTGATGTCAATATCATGGGCCGTGAGTTCACGATTGCCTGTACAGATGAAGAGCGTGCAGGCTTGTTGCGCTCGGTTGATTACCTTGATAAGAAAATGCGTGAGATTCGCGATACCGGCAAGGTGGTCGGTGTGGAAAGGATTGCAGTGATGGCTGCGCTGAATATCACGCATGAGTTGCTGACTGCCGAGGTCGGTGGTTTTGACATTGGCGATTTCAAGCGTAGAATCTCTTCAATGCAGGAACAAATTGATGCCGTTGTTGGTGAGCCTAACCAGCTTTTCTAGCACGATATCTTCCCCAGTTTTAAAAGGAAGCAGCCTGACTGATTCCTCCCTTTTGTTCCCCGCGGTGCTGTTTGAGCCATAGATTCCTTGAACCATAAATTTGGCCTCGGTTTCGGTCTGTTAAGTAGCTGTGTGCGCGCTCCGATGCGGGTGTACCTAATGTGGCTTTAGATCGTCACCACTTGAACCGTACAGGTTCAGGATGCCGGCTCGGATGACATTTGCGGGGAACTCCCTTACGTTGCCATTATTGCAAGGCGTGATATTTCAGGTCTGCCAGGCTGATGATGTCCAATGCCCGTGCGTGCGTGGCCTCTAATATCACCGGCGGCGCAAATCCCTCTTCAGCAGCTTCATGCCAGCGTGTAGCGCACAGGCACCAGCGGTCACCCGGTTCCAGTCCATCAAACCCGTATTCAGGTCTAGGCGTGCTGAGGTCGTTGCCCTTGGCTTTTGAAAAGATCAGGAATTCCTCGGTCATCATGGCACACACGGTATGGCTACCAATATCTTCAGGGCCTGTTTCGCAGGATCCGCTACGGGTAAAGCCAGTCAATGGGTCTGTACTGCATGGTTGTAAGGTGGTTCCAAGTACGTTGCGTGGCATGCGGGTGCTCTGAATGAAGGGTAAGTCGAGGTATGATACGGAATCTGGATTGATTTGAGAAACTCATGCGTTATTGGTTAATGAAATCGGAGCCCGGGGATGTCTCGATAGATGACCTGGCTGCTTTCCCCAATCAGAGTGTGGACTGGTATGGTGTGCGCAACTATCAGGCTCGCAACTTTATGCGGGACCAGATGCAGGTAGGGGATGGCGTATTGTTCTATCATTCAAATTGTGCGGAACCTGGCATCGTGGGTGTTGCCGAAGTCAGTACATTGGCATATCCCGATCGCTTGCAGTTCATCGAAGGTCATAAATATTATGATCCTAAAG
Source organism: Methylobacillus gramineus (assembly GCF_020532675.1). Lineage (GTDB taxonomy): Bacteria > Pseudomonadota > Gammaproteobacteria > Burkholderiales > Methylophilaceae > Methylobacillus > Methylobacillus gramineus. Next base: position 99,917 of record NZ_JAJAVE010000002.1, read on the forward strand.
CGACGCCGGAAACGCCGCGCTGGTTTAATGTGGATGTCAAGCTGGTGCGTAAGACTCGCTTGCTGAGCCTGAAAGAAATGCGCGATACGCCAGCATTGGAGAATCTGCGGATTTTGCAACGCGGTAACCGCTTGTCGATTACACCGGTGGATCCGCGCGATTGGGACACGATCTTGCATTTGCTGGCATAGTGTCGCTGACTGTTGCGCAACAAACATGTATGTGATGCATGATATGATTTGAATATCGAGCGCTGACTCAAATTAAAAGGAGATGATTATGGGCATAAAAAAAGAAGACGGGGCACTCGATCCACATCAGGATCTTAGAAATAGTGGCCTCAAGATTACCTTGCCACGACTCAAGGTGCTGGATATTTTCCGGAATAGTGAGCAACGCCACCTGGCTGCAGAAGATGTGTACCGCATTCTGATCACTGATCATTCAGAGTTTGGCCTTGCCACGGTATATCGCGTGTTGGCGCAATTTGAACAGACCGGCCTGTTAAAGCGCAGCCAGCTGGGCAACAACAAGGCAGTCTATGAACTGAATGACGGTGAAGAACATCACGGTCACCTGGTCAGCACCAGCACTGGCGAAGTGCGCGAATTTTATGACCTGGGCATAGAAGAGCGTCTCAAGGTGATTGTGCGTGAGCTGGGATATGAGTTAACCGATTACGACATTACGGCTTACGGTACTCCGATAGTTAACAAAGGCTAATTGAGCTTCTGTTATCCATCATAAAAAAAGCCCGCCAATCAGCGGGCTTTTTTTATTGCCATGTTATTTAGCCCAGAAAAAGCTTATAGGCAGGATTGTTGCTCTCATCCCAGTATGGGTAACCCAAATTGTCGAGGAATTTCCTGAACTCAAGGTCTTCACCGGGCGGTACCTGCATGCCAACCAGCACGCGGCCGAAATCCGCACCGTGATTGCGATAATGGAACAGGCTGATATTCCAGTCATGGCGCATGCTGTCGAGGAAGTTCATCAATGCGCCTGGTTTTTCCGGAAACTCAAAACGATAGACTTGTTCATGCTCTGCTTGTGGTGCATGGCCCCCGACCAAGTGGCGCAGATGCAGCTTGGCGACTTCATTCTCGCTTAAATCCAGCGCTGGCAGGCCGTGTTGTTGTAGTTGCTTTACCAGCGTGCCAGATTCGCTAGGATCCTGGATGGCCACGCCCACATAGATGTGCGCAGCACTGGCATCCGCGTAGCGGTAATTGAATTCAGTGATATTGCGGTTGCCAATCAGCCGACAGAACTGCTTGAACGAACCTGGGCTTTCCGGGATCGTGACTGCAAGCACTGCCTCACGCTTTTCGCCTATCTCGGCACGTTCGGCCACAAAACGCAGGCGGTCAAAACTCATGTTGGCACCAGACGCAATCGCAATCAGTGTTTTATCTTGTAGCTGGTGTTGCTGTGCATAGGCCTTGAGGCCGGCCAATGCCAATGCACCGGTTGGCTCCAGAATGGCGCGGGTATCCTCAAATACGTCCTTGATCGCCGCGCAGATGGCATCGTTGTCTACCAGGATCATCTCGTCTACATATTCCTGGCAAAGGCGGAACGTTTCCTCGCCAACTAGCTTGACGGCCTTGCCATCGGCAAATAACCCAACCTGATCCAGGGTGACGCGTTTGCCTTGTTGCAGCGATAGCGTCATGGCATTGGCATCGCTGACTTCTACGCCGATAATGCGGATTTCAGGCCGTACTTGTTTGATATACGCTGCCATACCGGCGATCAGGCCACCACCACCCACCGGGCAAAAAATGGCTTCTATCGGTTCGGGATGGGCATCCAGAATTTCTACTGCTACCGTGCCTTGACCTGCGATCACATCCGGATCATCAAACGGATGCACAAATGTGAGCTGCTGTTCTTGTTCTAGTTGCAGGGCGTGGTTATAGGCATCGGTATAGGACTCACCAGCCAATACCACTTCACCACCACGGTTGCGTACGGCATCAACCTTGATTTTGGGGGTGGTGACGGGCATGACGATGACGGCACGGCACCCTGCATTCTTTGCCGCTAACGCTACACCCTGGGCATGATTGCCCGCAGAGGCCGTAATGACGCCACGGGCAAGCGCCTCCTTGGACAGGTTGGCCATCTTGTTGTACGCGCCACGCAGCTTGAATGAAAATACCGGCTGCATGTCTTCACGCTTGAGCAACACCGTATTGTGAATGCGGCTGGAAATGTTGCTTAAGAGATCAAGCGGTGTTTTACAGGCCACGTCGTATACGCGTGCGGTTTTGATTTTTTGCAGGTAGTTGATTTTCATTGAGGTGATGCGGTCCAAGGCTGCAGTATATGATGCAGCAGTGTATTATTCAGGGTTTGGTTCTAATGAATCTGAATTATAAAGAAAACATAAGGGTTAAAGTAAAAATGGCTACACAGGACGAATTGAAGCAGCAGGTTGCCAAGGCAGCGGTTGAATATGTTAAGAGTGGCATTATCGGTGTTGGTACTGGCTCAACCGCTAATTTCTTCATTGATGAGCTGGCCAAGGTAAAGCACCGTATTGATGGCGCGGTTGCCAGCTCCGAAGCGACAGCCCAGCGTTTGCGCGGCCATGGCATTGAAGTGTTTGACCTGAATGATGTGGATGGCATGGAAATTTATGTGGACGGTGCGGATGAAATTACCGAACACATGCATATGCTGAAGGGTGGTGGTGGTGCCTTGACGCGTGAAAAAATCGTGGCTGCATGCGCTAAGGAGTTCATCTGTATCTGTGATGAGAGTAAGCTAGTCTCTGTGATTGGCAAGTTTCCACTGCCAGTTGAGGTGATTCCGATGGCACGTAGCCATGTAGCGCGTGAATTGGTCAAGCTCGGTGGCCAACCCAAGTTGCGCGATTTTACGACCGATAACGGTAATGTCATTCTGGATGTACACGGTTTGGAAATCCTCAATCCGGTTGAGCTGGAAACCAAGATCAACCAGATCGTTGGTGTGGTCACCAATGGCTTGTTTGCTGTGCGCCCAGCCAATGTATTACTGCTGGCAACCGCAGATGGCGTCAAGACACTGACAGCCAAGTAAGTCACTGAAAAGCAAGAAGCGCGAGCATCCAAACATTAAATTGTCATAATCGGCAATTAAGCTATAGAGTTGACTCACAAGCCTGGCCGGTCATTTCAAATGACTGACCAGCATCAATCACGGAAGGGATCGCGTTATGCAATTTGAACATACGTATAAACAATACGATGCCGAACTGGAATCGGTGCGTGCAAAAGTATTGGAAATGGGCGGTCTGGTGGAACAGCAGATTGTCAATGCGCTGGAAGCCCTGGTCACTGCCAATCTGACATTGGCCGACAAGGTAATTGCCAATGACCACAAGGTGAATGCGCTGGAAGTACAGGTGGATGAGGACTGCAGCCATATCATCGCACGTCGTCAGCCTGCTGCCGGTGATTTGCGTATGATCATGATGGTGGTCAAGACCATTACGGACCTTGAGCGTATTGGCGATGAGGCGACCAAGATTGCCCGTGTTGCCCAGAAGGTATACGAGTCCGGTCGTCTTTACACACCGCGTTTCAATGAAATCAAGACCATGGTGGGCCATGTGCGTGAAATGTTGCGTACGGCGCTGGATGCGTTTGCCCGCCTTGATGTAACCAAGACTGTTGATGTAGCGCGTCAGGATGAACAGGTGGATGAGCAGTTTCGTGCTGCCATGCGCCAGTTGATCACGTTCATGCTGGAAGATCCGCGTACGATCTCGATGTCGCTGGAAGTATTATTTGTCGCCAAGGCGATTGAACGTATCGGCGACCATGCCAAGAATATTGCTGAATACGTGATCTACATGGTAAAAGGCAAGGACGTGCGTCATACCACGGTGCAGGAGATGGAGCGCGAAGCGCAAGAGCCCTAACCGTCGTCGGTCAAGTTTATTATCAGGGCATAAGGCTTTACGTTGGGTACAAAAAAACCAGAATTTCCCGAAATCGCAGCAGTTGATCTGGGATCCAATAGTTTCAGGCTGCAGTTGGCACGTGTGTCGGATGGGCATCTGATTTTTCATGATTCCCTGCGAGAGGCGGTGCGTCTTGGTGCCGGACTTGATGAAAAAAACAATCTGGATGCAGACGCGCAGCGTCGTGCGATTGACTGTCTTAAACGATTTGGTGAACGGCTGCGTGGCCTGCCGTCACAAGCAGTGCGTGCCGTGGCTACCAATACCTTCCGTGTGGCCCGCAATGCCCCTGAATTGATGCGTGAGGCCCAGGAGGCACTGGGTTTTCCTATCGAGATCATTGCAGGCCGGGAAGAGGCCCGCATGATCTTTGTGGGCGTCAGCCACAGCCTTCCCCCAGCCACCCATAAGCGCCTGGTGATTGATATTGGTGGCGGATCCACTGAGTTCATCATTGGCCAGGGCTTGGAGCCGATAGAGATGGAAAGTCTCTATATGGGCTGTGTCAGTTACAGCATGCGTTATTTCCCAGATGGCAAACTGACCGAGGCTGCCATGGATAGGGCGCGCATCGCTGCCGCTGCTGAAATTCAAAGCATACGCAAACACTTTATGGCAGAAGGCTGGGATGAGGCTGTCGGCTCTTCCGGCACGGCAAAGGCATTAGGCGAGATCATCCGCCTCAGTGGCTTGAGTGAAGGTGAAATCACGCGAGAGGGTTTGGAGTATTTGCGTCAGCAATTGCTCAAGGCCAAGGAAATCAAGAAAATTGAATTGCCCGGCTTGAGTGCGGATCGTGCGGCGGTACTGCCGGGCGGGCTGGCGATTATGACTGCTGCTTTTGATGCGCTGAAGATAGAGCGCATGACGGCTGCCAGCAGTGCTCTGCGTGAAGGCGTGCTCTATGAATTACTTGGGCGCTTGCATGATCAGGATGTCCGCGAAGTGACCGTGAACAGCTTTATGCGTCGCTACCATGTGGATGCAGATCAGGCGGAACGGGTACGCCAAATGGCATTGATCCTGCTGGGACAAAGTGCCGATCAACTCAAGCAGATTGATGAAGACGGGGCTGCACAATATCTGACCTGGGCAGCCAAGCTGCATGAGATCGGCATTTCAATAGCCCATGGCGCTTATCATAAGCACTCTGCCTATATCGTTGAAAATGCCGATATGCCCGGTTTTTCCAAAATGGAACAGGAAACACTGGGCATATTGGTCAGGGCGCACAGACGTTCTCTCAGCAAGCTGCAAGGCGGCTTGCCAGTCAGTCCCGATCGTTTGTTGATGATTCTGGTGCTACGGCTGGCGGTACTGTTTCACCGTAACCGTTTGCCGGATAACCGGCCAGAGCTGCAGCTCAGCATCGTCAAGACGGGCTATACGCTCTTGATTGAGCCTGGCTGGCTGGTTGATAATCCCTTAACTGAGGCCGAGCTGGTAAATGAAATGGAATATTGGAAAGAGATAGGCTTAAGTCTTACATTGTCCTCCTGAATCTCTCAATGATTATCAGGGTCTTGCGGATAGCTAGATAGAAAAAGGGCCGATATTATCGGCCCTTTTTCTATTCAAATACTGGCGGCGGAATCACACCTCAGGCAATACTTCCTGCCCAAATTCAGCCATCAGCGATTGTTGTGCGCCGAAGCTTGTACGCTTGCTGGGTTTGTATTCATAAGTGCCGTCAGGCAACATTTCCCAAGCATTGGTATTGTCCTTGAGATAAGGCTCCAGACCTTCCTTGAATACACGTTTCTTCACTTTGGCATCCAGCAGCGGAAAGCACACTTCAATGCGGCGGAAGAAGTTTCTATACATCCAGTCGGCGCTAGACAGGTAAATGTGTTCTGCACCGTTATCGTAGAAATAGAAAATGCGCGTGTGTTCGAGGAAGCGCCCGACAATGGAACGCACCTTGATGTTTTCCGAAATGCCCGGTATACCCGGACGCAAGGCGCAGACGCCACGCACGATGAGTTCAATCTGCACTCCTGCGCTTGATGCATCGTACAACGCACGGATCACATCCGGGTCCAGCAGGGCGTTCATCTTGGCAATAATGCGTGCCTTCTTGCCAGATTTGGCAATTTCCGTTTCATTCTGTATGGCTTTCACCAGGCGCTGGTGCAGGGTAAATGGCGATTGCCAGAGGTGGCGTAGCTTGCTTGCGCGGCCAAGCCCGGTGAGCTGGGCAAATACGTCGTTCACATCCTCACTGATTTCTTCTTGGCAGGTTAGCAAGCCGAAGTCACTATATAACCTGGCGGTGCGCTGGTGGTAGTTGCCGGTGGCAAGGTGCACATAGCGGCGTAGTTTATCTTCATCGCGGCGTACCACCATGGCCATTTTTGCGTGCGTCTTGTGACCCACCACGCCATACACCACATGAGCACCGGCATTTTCAAGCTGGGCTGCCCAGTTGATGTTGGCTTCCTCGTCAAATCGCGCCAGCAGTTCCACCACTACCGTGACTTCCTTGCCTCGCTGCGCTGCCTCAATCAATGATTTCATCAGGGTAGAGTCTGCACTGGTACGGTAGAACGTCTGCTTGATCGCTAATACTTGCGGGTCTTCCGCAGCCTGCTTGATGAAATCAATCACCGGATTGAAAGACTGGAAGGGATGGTGCAACAGGATGTCCTGTTTGCGGATTGCCTTGAAGATATCCGCATCCTTGGCCAATTCCTTGGGCAGGCTGGGAGTGTAGTTGGCAAACTTCAGGTCTGGCCGGTCTACACTGTCAGGAATCTGCATCAAACGGACGAGATTCACCAGGCCATTGACCTGGTAGAGATCATCCTGCGTCAAGCCAAACTGGCCGAGCAGGAATGAAGACATTTCAGCCGGGCAACTATCCGCCACCTCAAGCCTGACGGCATCACCGTACTGTCGGTGTGTCAGTTCTCCCTGCAATACCAGTCGCAAGTCCTTGGTTTCTTCATCATCCAGAATCAAGTCGCTATCTCGTGTGACCCGGAACTGGTAGCAGCCTTTTACCTGCATGCCTGAAAACAGCTCGTTGACATGGGCGTGCAGGATGGACGAGAGGAAAACAAAACCATGGTCGCAACCGGCAATTTCACGCGGTAAACGAATCACGCGCGGGAGTGCTCGAGGTGCCTGGACAATAGCGACACCAGAGTTACGGCCAAACGCATCCTTGCCTTCCAGCTCTACCGCAAAATTCAAGCTTTTGTTGAGGACACGTGGAAAAGGATGTGCAGGATCCAGGCCAATCGGCGTCAGGATAGGCATTAGCTCGCGGAAAAAGTAGGCAGCAATCCATTCACGCTGTACGTCATTCCAGTGTCCGCGCCGGATGAAATGGATGTGTTGCTCAGCCAGTCGCGGCAATACCACTTCGTTCAGGATTTTGTACTGATGATCCACCAACTCGTGTGCTACAGGGCTGACCTTGGCAAAGGCCTGTTTGGGCAGCATGCCATCAGCACTGACATGTGGTGAGTTGTATTTAATCTGGTTTTTGAGGCCCGCAACCCGCACCTCAAAGAACTCATCCATATTGCTGCTGAATATGCAGAGGAATTTCAGGCGCTCAAGCAGGGGGACGCGATCATCTTCGGCTTGCGCAAGCACGCGGCGATTAAAGGCAAGAATGCCCAGCTCGCGATTGATAAAGTATTCTGGGCTCAATTTGACGGGCAACATGATAAAAACCTCACTCTATGCCCGTAATGTGACAGTTATATGAAAAGTCGGTTCAAGGGCTGGGTGGAACATAGCCGGAGGCGGTATCTGCACCTTCACCGAAGAAATAAGACTCAGTCTGCTGGGATAGATATTTACGTGCTTGAGGGTCTGCCAGGCTAAGGCGGTTTTCGTTGACCAGCATGGTTTGCTGCTTCAACCAGCCTGCCCAGGCTTCCTTGGAGACATTCTCAAAAATGCGTTTGCCGAGTTCGCCAGGGTAAGGTGGGAAATCCAGACCATCTGCGTTGCGGCCAAGTTTGATGCAAAAAACGGTACGTGCCATGATCGTATCTTAAAGAGTGACTGATAAGACCGTCATGATAGCGCAAGCTGCACCGCGGTGCGATGGTCTATCGCCGCGGGCAGCTTGCTACTGGTCTAGAACTCGCCTCTCAATCCTAGCAGCAAGGACCTTCCTCCCATGGGGGCTATATCCTTGAGGATGGACGTGTGGTCACGTATGGTTTGATCCAGCAGGTTATACGCCTTGGCAAAGGCTTCCAGCTGGAACTTCTCAGGTGTCGGCAGCTTGTAGGTGAAAGTGGCATTGACCAGCGTGTAGCCATCTGTGACCAATTCATTTTCATCCGTCCGGTTCTGCTTGAAGGCGCGGAGTACATCCAGCCTGGAACCAAAACGATTGAAGCGGTAATCCAGGCCAAATCCTAACTTCAATGGCGAAATGCGGGGCAGGGAGTCACCCGTATCCCGGTTGGTGGCACGCACATAATCACCACGCAGATTCAGGTCCAGCGTACCGACGGTGTCATACACACGGAACTTGCCTTCACCTTCCAGGCCCTTGAATACAGCCTTGGCTGAGCGAAACTCGGCTTCTGCAATCTCTGAATCCAGCTGCCCGGCCTCACCTTGCTCATTCACCAGGTTGCCGCTATTAAACAGGCCGATAAAACTGCTGAAACGGGTGTAGTAAGGACCGAAGCTAAAGGAATTGTGCCCATCTTTCCAGCGGATCTGGGCATCTACGCCATTGGAGCGCTCTTTCTGTAAATTGCTGGAACCAACTTCATATTGGTCGGTGGCCACATGAACCCCATCCGCATACAGTTCAAAGTAGCTGGGAGCACGCTCGTTGTGTGAAAGGTTGGTGCTCAGCGACCAATGTTTATCCAGGTTGAACAGAGCTCCAGTTGCCAGGCTGAATGGAGTAAAGGAACGGGACTGTGATGGGCCAAAATCGCCACCTCCATCCGACTCGATCTTGGCATGCTCAACCCGGCCGCCAAAAGTGAGCTTGAGTGCATCCAAGGGTAGCTCTTCATAGATATAAATAGCGCGCGTGTTGGTGCGGTTGGTCGGCACAAAGGCTTCTTCACCCAGCGCTTCGAACTTTGAATTATGGAACTGCAACCCGATCACACCGCTGAGTGGGCCTATATTGCCATGCGAGGCTTCAATCGATCCCTCTACGCCGCGATTTTTGAACGTGGTGCTGACCTCGCCATCTTCCAGCTCCTGGTGCTGGTAATCGGTATATGCCATGCGGAATTTTACCTTGTTGATGATGCTGCCAAGGTCACGTAATTCGGATGCAAAGTCCCAGCGGTCACTTTTCATGTCAATCAGCACATCAGGTTCCGCGACCGTGCCGTATTTATTGTTGAAGGTGGAATAGGACATGCCGATATAGCCGTTATCCAGTGCAATTGAGGCACCGATGGCGCCGCCATCTGCATCAGAGCCACTGTTGACGAGGCGCCCCTTGTTTTCTCGCACAGTGCCATCGGCCAGGTTTTTACGATTGGAAACTGCATATCCGGGAATATCCAGGTCGTCGGTTTTGCGCTTGTAGGCATCGGCATGCAGGGTCAGTAAGCCGTTGCCAGCATCCAGCACCACTGCGCCATTTTTCTGGTTTTCCGCACCACCCAAACGTACTTCCCCTCGGCCGGTGATACCATCGATAGCTTGTTTGGGAATGCGGTGATCTATCGCGTTGACTACACCGCCGACGGCACTGCCGCCGTAAAGCAAGGCCGCTGGTCCGCGCACGACGTCAATCTGTTCGATGATGAGAGGGTCTACTGCAACCGCATGGTCGAAACTGAGACTGGAGGCATCCAGTATGCCGACGCCATTTTGCATGATGCGCACCCGTTCGCCATCCATCCCGCGGATAATCGGACGAGAGGCATTGGGGCCGAAATAGGTGGAAGACACCCCGGGGATGGATTTTAAAGTCTCTCCCAGAGTGCTTTCACGGTGTAAGGAAAGTTCACGGCCGCTCAATGTAGACACGGGCACCACCAATTCATCTGAGGCAACGCCCAGTGGATTGGCAGTCACAGCGATAGTGGGGAGTTCGATTTCAGGGCTGCTAGCTGCAGCAAGTGCTTGGTGGCTGGCAAACAGCAATGAACTGCTGCAGGCCAGGGTGACAGCAATAAAAATCTTTTTTCGGGCAAGTGGTTGCGCCGCATGAGTGTTCTGCATATTGGTCTCGCTTGCATTCTTGAGTGTGGTCACCGACTGGTGTCGGCATGTCATCCAGCGTGAACAGCGAGCAACATTCGTGAACAATGAGTGAAACACCGCTCCAGTCCAGAAATTTGCTGCGCTGAGTTAGCTCACAGGAGGTGCGCGCGAGGAATAGGCGTAGAAGGTATTGCTTTGATTGACTAATGCAGGGCTGGAGATGAAGAGGAAAGAGCCTGCCAGGCCAGCCATGCTGTAGGTAAGCCCTGGTGTTGCATGATCCAGGCTGCTATAGGTCAGGCATTGGTCGCAAAACGAAGCGTGTGTGGATTGGTCTTGTGCAGGATGGGAGTAATCGCGAAGATGCGAGATGTCATGCGTGACTGCGCCTTGTTGGCTGAGCAACAACAGCAGGGAAAGCACATAACCAAGAAGAACTCTACGCAACATTGTTGCGATTCTAGCAGCATGTGATGAAAAAAAGAAACGGCCAGGACTATGAAAGGCCCGGCCGTAGAGAGTGCATCAATCGCGCAATGATTACCGTGTGAATTCACGGTGCTCAATGGCGGAGTGATCTGTGGTCGTTATGCCTTGAAGTTGGCGGCAACGAAATCCCAATTGATGATATTCCAGAATTCCTCAGCATACTTGGGACGCGCATTGCGGTAATCCACATAGTAGGCGTGCTCCCAGACATCAATGGTCAGCAGTGGTGTCTGGCCCTTGGTCAGTGGTGTTTCAGCATTGCTGGTGCTTTCCAGGCTGAGGCTGCCATCCTTGTTCTTAACGAGCCAAGCCCAGCCCGCACCGAAAGTGGTGATGGCTTTTTGCGTGAATTGCTTCTTGAAGTCTTCAAAAGATCCAAATGCTTGATTGATCGCATCGGCCAGCTCACCGGTGGGTGTGCCGCCGCCATTAGGCTTGAAGCCATTCCAGTAGAAGGTGTGGTTCCATACCTGTGCGGCATTGTTGAAAATGCCACCTGATGATTTAAGTACAATCTCTTCCAGAGTCGCGTTTTCGAATTCGGTATCTTTAATCAGATTGTTCAGGTTGGTGACATAGGTCTGGTGATGCTTGCCGTAGTGGAAATCGATGGTTTCAGCGGAAATGATGGGTTCAAGTGCGTCTTTTGCATAAGGGAGGGGTGGAAGTTGATGCGCCATTCTGGCTCCTTGCTAATCACGTTGATGACAGAAATTTGGACAGGTATTTTGCCACAGACGCTATTTTCATGAGGTAGCGAGAATCATTTGCAAGTCAGGCCAGGTAAGGGTTTCAGGACAAAGAGAGGTGCGTAGGTGCCGCTCTTAACAACCATGGATTATTTTTTGCGCGCTCTTGGGTGGGCGGCATCGTAGACTTTTGCAAGGTGCTGAAAGTCGAGGTGTGTGTATACCTGTGTGGTACTGATGTTGGCATGCCCCAGCATTTCCTGAACCGCCCTTAGATCGCTGCTGGACTGCAATACATGGGTGGCAAAGCTGTGACGTAACATGTGCGGGTGCACATTACTGCTGATGCCCTGCTTGAGAGCCCATTGCTTGATGCGATATTGAATGGCGCGGCCGCTGATGCGTTGACCATGGCGGTTGAGGAATAGGGCTTGCTCGGACTCAGCGTTGCTGGCCACTCGAATGGAAAGCCAGGTCTGGATGGCGGTGATGGCATGGCTACCCATAGGCACGATGCGGGTTTTATTGCCCTTGCCGGTGACGGTGACCGTGCCTTCTTGCATGTTCAGGTCATGAAGGTTGAGCCCGACCAATTCAGCGAGTCGCAAGCCAGATGAATAAAATAACTCCAGAATGGCGTGGTCTCTCAGTGCTAGTGGGTCTTCACTTTTGATATTGACGAGCTGCACGGCCTGATCAATGGATAAAGCATGCGGCAGGGATTTGGGTGACTTGGGCGCACGCATGTCATGACAAGGATTTTGCGTGTAACCATGGCGCTGTGCCAGGTAATCGAAAAAGCCGCGCCAGGCGGAAAGGTGGCGCGCGATGCTTTTGCCGCCTAGTCCGCGACTGTGCAAGGTGGAGATGAATCGGCGGATGTGTGAAGGTTGCAAGGTTGCTAGCGCTTGGTCGGATGACAGTGCTAGCAACATGCGTATATCCCGGCGGTAATTTTCTATCGTGAGTCGGCTCAGGCCGCGTTCAAATTGCAGATGTTCCAGATAGGGCTGTAAAAAATCCACGGATTGGCTCGCGGCCAACTGCATCAGGCAATGTGCTTCAATAGGGCGGCGCTGATCAACTCGCCGATGCGCTTGAGATACAGTGTGCCCATCTCCGGGAAAAAGCGCTTTTCATCGTCACTGGCCAGCGCTAGCAGGCCAAATACCTTCTCACTGCGCAAGGCAATCAATGCAAACGAGGCAGGCTGAACACCTGCACCAAACCAGCTGTCCAGTGCCAACCCCGGCTTGCTGCCGCAATAGGGTGTCACCAGGCTTTGAGTCCAGTTTTTCAGTTCATCATCAATGCTGCTGAACGCGGCCAAGGTGCCGTGCTCTTCTTCCTTGGGGGTGGCCCACAGACGCAGACCCACGTGAGGGACCTGAAAGTCTTCACGCAGACTGTGCTCCAGCAGGCTTATCATCACCTGGAAGTCTTGTGTTGCCAGCAGTCCAAGGCTGAGTCTATGTACCTTGTCGCTAATGACATCGTTTTCTTCCCCATGCTTTATCAATTGACTAAGCTTGACGTCAAGCACGCGTATACGGTCACGCTGGGCCAGTTGCTGGCGTTCTGCCAGTGATACGGTGCCGTGACCATGCGGGCTGGGCAGGTAAAGCTCGGAGAGTAATGTGGCGTGATGCTCGAAGAACTGAGGGTGTGCACGCAGATAACTGGTGACCTGGTATTCGCTGGCTTGGGGTTCGCCATCCTGATTGGTAAAGTCCATGCTGATTCCTTTTGGTCTGTTGATAAGACCGGTTAAATATCGATTTCGCCTTCAAAGACGGTTTCTGCCGGGCCAGTCATCCACACCGGTGCATGATCACCGTCCCAGGCAATATTGAGGTCACCACCGCGGGTGCTGACCTTGACCGGGGATTGCAGCAATCCGCGGCGGATACCACTCACCACTGCGGCACAGGCTCCGGTCCCACAGGCTAGCGTTTCTCCGCTGCCGCGTTCATAGACCCGCAGGTGGATATGATGGGAATCGACAACCTGCATAAATCCAGCGTTGACGCGTTGCGGAAACTGGGGGTGGGCTTCAATCAATGGGCCCAACACAGCGACTGGTGCGCTATCAACATCATCCACCAGTGTCACCGCGTGTGGGTTGCCCATGGATACTGCGGAAATGGTCAACGTTGTTTCACTTGTCTGCAGCTGATAAGTCGTCGCTTCTTGAGCGGCACTGAATGGAATCTCACTGGGCGTGAAGCGCGGCTCGCCCATATTGACCTTGACCAGGCCATTGGACTCCAGGCGGGGAAAAATGATGCCACTAGCGGTTTCGACGCGGATTTCATTTTCCTTCGTCAGCCCCTTGTCATGCACAAAGCGGACAAAGCAGCGGGCACCGTTGCCGCATTGCTCCACCTCGCCGCCATCGGCATTGAAGATGCGATAGCGGAAATCTGCATCGGCAGTGCTGGCAGGCTCTACCAGCAATAGCTGGTCAAAGCCTACGCCAAAATGGCGATCTGCCAGCTTGCATATTTGTACGGGAGTCAGGCTAACCGGCTGGGTGTAGCCATCAATGACGATAAAGTCATTGCCTATGCCCTGCATTTTGGTGAATTTCAGCTTCATTGCCATCGATCTGTAAGTGATAAGGCTATTTTAGGGGATTGATGCCTGGCTTGATAGTCGTGTTGGCGAGGCATGCATGACAACGCATCTACTCGGCCGCACTCTTGCCATGGGGTTTGGGTTGCTTGAAACGCCGATAGCTCCAGAGATATTGGGTGGGGCATTGCCTCACCAGCTGCTCAATTGCTAGGTTGATATTGTCGGCCGTTGGGTCCTTGGATAACGGCGTAATATGAATCACATAACCGCGGCCCCAGGAAAGCCGTTCGCCAACAGCTAACAGCACGGTGGCTCCGGAGGTGGCAGCCAGCTTGCCGACCAGCGTCATGGTATAGGCGGGCGTACCAAAGAAATTGGCCCAGGTGCCTTCGCCGAATTCGGGTACCTGGTCCGGCAAGATACCAATCGCTTCCCCCTGTTTCAGCGCTTTCAACAAACTGCGGACACCGCGCAGATTGGTGGGTGCTTGTGTAATCTGGCTGCGATTGCGACCTTCTTCAATCAGGGGTGCCAGCCATTGCTGGCGTGCTGGCCGATAGAGCACGGTGATGGGATGGCGTGCCGCATAATAAAGTGCGCTGATTTCATAGCAGCCCAGATGAGGCGTCAGGAAAATAATGCCTTGATGGTTGGCATGGGCCGCCTCTACATGCTCCCAGCCCCTGCATTCCCTGACCCATTTCAATACACGGTGTTGCGGGCGGAACCAGATGGCAAAAGTCTCGACCAAGCCTTTGCCCGTCTCAATAATGCTTTGCCTGACCAGGCGCCGGTAATCCTGCGCACTGCTACTGATGGCTGCGGTAGTGAGGTTCTTGCGCGTGCGGCGTGTGATCTTGATGGAAAAAAAGTATAGTATCCAGCCAGCCAGTACTCCTATGCCGTTAATGATGGGCAAAGGTAATTCGGCCAGGACACGGAGAAATGCTTTTAGCATGAACTTCTTTTTGAAACATAATGAGTTTGCTATTCTAGCAATCTTTTTACACGATTGATTTGGCAGGAGCTAATGAGCGAATATCTGTTTACATCCGAATCCGTATCCGAAGGTCATCCCGACAAGGTAGCCGACCAGATTTCGGACAGCATTCTAGATGCTATTCTTGAACAAGATCCTACTGCCCGTGTAGCAGCGGAAACCTTGACCAATACTGGTTTGGTGGTGCTGGCTGGTGAAATCACCACCACTGCGAACGTTGATTACATCAAGGTCGCACGCGATACCATCAAGCGCATAGGCTACGACAATGCCGACTATGGCATAGACCACAAGAGTTGTGCAGTGCTGGTGGCTTACGACAAACAGTCACCTGATATAGCCCAGGGTGTGGACAACGCCAATGATGATCCACTGGATCAAGGGGCGGGTGACCAGGGCTTGATGTTCGGCTATGCCTGCGATGAAACGCCACAGCTGATGCCATTGCCGATCTGGCTTTCACACCGCCTGATGGAGCGCCAGTCTCAACTGCGCAAAGATGGCCGTTTGCCATGGTTACGTCCAGATGCCAAGAGCCAGGTGACAATCCAGTACATCGATGGCAAACCGCACAAGATTGATACGGTACTGATCTCCACCCAGCATGCGCCTGATATTACCCTGGAGTCTGTACGTGAAGCTGTGATTGAAGAAATCATCAAGCCTGCTTTGCCGCAGGAGCTGATCAAGGGTGAAATCAAGTATCTGGTCAATCCGACCGGTCGTTTTGTTATTGGTGGTCCACAAGGTGATTGTGGATTGACCGGTCGCAAGATTATCGTCGATACCTATGGTGGCGCAGCGCCTCATGGTGGTGGTGCGTTCTCCGGCAAGGATCCTTCCAAGGTGGATCGTTCTGCAGCTTACGCAGGACGTTACGTGGCCAAGAATATCGTGGCGGCTGGCCTGGCTTCACGTTGCCTGGTGCAAGTGTCCTACGCGATTGGCGTGGCGCGGCCAACCAGCGTGATGGTGGAAACCTATGGCACTGGCAAAGTGTCCAATGAGATATTAACTCAATTGGTACTTGACCACTTTGATCTACGTCCAAAGGGCATCGTCAAAATGCTGGATCTTTTGCGTCCTATCTACTCCAAGACAGCTGCTTATGGTCATTTTGGTCGCGACGAGCCAGAATTTACCTGGGAAGCTGCTGACAAGGCTGCGCAGTTGCGCGCTGCTGCTGGCATTTAATATACGACCGATACGGAGCTGGTGCAGGGATGCTTAGACAAATACCCGTCAGTCAGCTACGTATCGGCATGTATCTGCACAAGCTGGATGTTACCTGGATTAACCATCCATTCTGGCGCAGTGCTTTCCGCATCACTGTCCAGTCTGAAATTGATGACCTGCTGAGTAGTGGTGTCACCGAAGTGACGATCGATACCAAAAAGGGCTCTGACGTAGAGCGTGAGGTGCGGCCTGTACCACCGCCGACCATTCCTGTGCCCAGGGCGCCACGCAAAGTCGAGATCACTGAAGAGCTGGAGCAGGCAGCCAGAATCTGCACCAAGGCCAAGCGTGAAGTGGAATTCATGTTTCACGAAGCGCGCATGGGTAAAGCGCTGGATGGTAATCAGGCCATGGCATTGGTGAGCGAGATATCATCTTCCGTTACGCGGAATCCCAGTGCATTGATTAGTCTGGCCAGGCTGAAGAACAAGGACGACTACACCTATATGCATTCTGTGGCCGTTTGCGGGCTGATGATTGCACTTGCCATGCAGCTCGACATGAGCGAAGAAGACGTGCGCTATTGTGGGATGGCCGGTCTATTGCATGATATTGGCAAGATGGATATCCCGATGTCGGTCATCAATAAACCCGGTAGCCTGACGGACGATGAGTTTGAGGCGATCAAACGTCATCCTGAAATTGGCCATGCCTTGCTGTCTGCGAGTGCGAATATTCATCCTATCGTCCTGGATGTCTGCCTGCATCATCATGAAAAAATAGACGGTACAGGGTATCCGCATCAGCTCAATGCAGACAAGATCAGCCTCTATGCCCGCATGGGTGCAATCTGCGATGTCTATGATGCGATTACTTCTGATCGCGTTTATCGCAATGGCTGGCATCCTGCCGATGCGCTGCGCAAGATGACGGAATGGACCAGCGACCACCTGGATGCCAAGATTTTCCAGGCCTTTGTGAAGAGCCTGGGGATATATCCCATCGGTTCACTGGTGCGCCTGGAGTCTGGGCGGCTTGCAGTGGTTGTGGATAAAAATCAGTCTTCACTGCTTAAGCCCAAGGTCAAGGTGTTCTTTTCCACCAAATCTAATGTAAGGCTGTTGCCCGAGGTAATTGATCTTTCCCAGCCGGGTAGCAAGGATAAAGTGGTGGCAATTGAAGATCCGGCCGATTGGAATTTTCCTGATTTCAACCAGCTATGGTCGGATGGTGTTCCTTATCTCTAGAGTGCCATCTGGTTACAAAAAGGCATAAACCCTCTATAATGCAGGTTCTACCGAGGAACGTTGCAAGGACGAAACTCAATCCCCAGGCTCGGTTGGCGAAAGTTTGACTTTCGTAGAACGGCGTTCACCAGACTAACTCGTGCCGGACACGGGATGATGGTGAAAATGTCGCAACTGCCACCTCAGTACCTCTCCCTGCCGGCCACACTCAATCTTTTTAAGGATGAATATTGTGGCTGAAACCAAAGATTATGTAATTGCCGATATCGGCCTGGCCGGATGGGGTCGCAAGGAAATTGCGATCGCCGAGACCGAAATGCCCGGATTGATGGCGATTCGTGAAGAATATGCGGCTATCCAGCCTTTGCGCGGTGCGCGCATCACAGGATCTTTGCATATGACAATCCAGACAGCCGTGCTGATTGAAACGCTGCGCGACCTGGGCGCTGAAGTCCGCTGGGCGTCATGCAACATCTACTCTACGCAAGACCATGCTGCTGCCGCGATTGCAGCACAGGATATTCCTGTGTTTGCAGTCAAAGGTGAAACCCTGGATGAATACTGGGATTACACCCACCGTATTTTCGAATGGGCCGATGGCGGTTACAGCAACATGATTCTGGATGATGGTGGTGATGCTACCTTGTTGCTGCATCTGGGCACGCGCGCAGAGAGCGATGCAACCATTCTGAATCATCCTTCCAGTGAGGAAGAAGTCAGCCTGTTCAAAGCGATCAAGGCAAAGCTGGCACAGGATGGCAAATGGTATTCCACCCGTTTGTCCAAAATCCTCGGTGTGACCGAAGAGACCACTACTGGTGTACACAGGCTTTACCAGATGCACAAGGAAGGCAAGCTGGCTTTCCCTGCGATCAACGTCAATGACTCCGTGACCAAGTCCAAGTTTGATAACCTCTATGGTTGTCGTGAATCCTTGGTGGATGGCATCAAGCGTGCAACCGATGTCATGGTGGCAGGCAAGATTGCCGTGGTGGCTGGTTATGGCGACGTAGGCAAGGGTTCTGCCCAGGCTTTGCGTGCCCTGTCTGCCCAAGTGTGGGTGACTGAAATCGATCCCATCTGTGCGTTGCAGGCTGCGATGGAAGGCTACCGCGTAGTGACCATGGATTATGCTGCTGAACATGGCGATATCTTTGTCACGGCCACTGGTAATTATCATGTGATCACCCATGAGCATATGGTGAAAATGAAAAATCAGGCCATCGTCTGTAATATTGGCCACTTCGATAACGAAATCGATGTGGCCTCTATCGAGCAATACGAGTGGGACGAAATCAAGCCCCAGGTAGATCACGTGATTTTCCCGGATGGCAAGCGCATTATCCTGCTGGCCAAGGGCCGTTTGGTTAACCTCGGCTGTGGTACTGGCCATCCAAGCTATGTGATGAGCTCCTCTTTTGCCAACCAGACCATTGCGCAAATTGAGTTGTTTAGCAATACCGCTCAATATCCTGTTGGCGTTTATACTTTACCCAAGCATCTGGATGAAAAAGTGGCAGTGTTGCAACTCAGAAAGTTGAATGCACAACTGACAGTCTTGTCCGATGTTCAAGCGGCTTATATTGGTGTGGACAAGCACGGCCCATTCAAGCCAGAGCACTATCGTTATTAATAGACAGTAAACCGGCCCGGCGCAGTGCCGGGTCATTCTGAAGGAGGTTGGAACTATGAAGCTGCTGATTGTCTGGTTGTTGAACGCCCTGGCCTTGCTGGCCGTGGCCTATCTGGTACCTTCCATTCATGTATCCGGCCTAGGTGGTGCGCTGATAGCGGCTGCCGTGATTGGATTGGTCAATATGCTGATCAAGCCAATACTGGTGATACTGACCTTGCCGGTGACGGTGTTGACGCTGGGTCTGTTCCTGCTCGTGATCAACGGCCTGCTGTTCTTCTTTGTTGGTCACCTGCTCAATGGCTTTGAAGTACAGGGCCTGTTGGCCGGAATTTTGGGTGCCATACTCTATAGCCTGATTTCCTGGGGATTGATTGCCCTGGTGTTGGGTGACAAAGACTAACCATGAAAGTGGCACCTGTGATTAGTTTTGAATTTTTTCCACCAAAAACCGCAGAAGGCATGGCCAAGCTACGTGATGCACGTGAGCAGTTGGCAGAGTTTGGCCCCAAGTTCTTTTCCGTGACCTTTGGGGCTGGTGGGTCTACTCGTGACCGTACCATGGACACCGTGCTGGATATCCATGAGCAAGGCTATGAGGCTGCGCCACACCTTTCCTGTATTTCTGCAGATAAGCAAGAAATCCGTCATTTGCTCAAGCAATACCAGGCCAAAGGCATCAAGCGCCTGGTAGCGCTACGCGGTGATATTCCGTCAGGTGAGGTCAGTGCGGGAGATTTCCGCTACGCCAGCGAGCTGGTGGAATTCATCCGTGCGGAAACCGGAGACTGGTTCCAGATCGAGGTGGCGGCTTATCCAGAGTTTCACCCTGAATCCACATCACCTGCTTCCGACCTGAAGTATTTCAAGCATAAGGTCGATGCTGGCGCCAATGCGGCGATCACGCAGTATTTCTACAATGCAGATGCCTATTTCCAGTTTCTGGATCAATCTGAAAAGCTGGGGATTAGCATCCCTATTGTGCCGGGCGTTATGCCTATCTACAACTTCACACAGCTGGCACGATTCTCCAGTGTCTGCGGCGCTGAGATTCCACGTTGGCTACGCTTGAGGTTGCAAGATTATGGGGATGACCTGGCATCCATGCGGGCATTCGGTGCCGATGTCATGGTAGACCTGTGTGAGCAGTTGCTTGCAGGCGGCGCCCCAGGCTTGCATTTCTATACCTTGAATCAAGCAGGTATTATTTCCGGCATTCTGGATCAGCTGGGCTTGGACAAACGCTAATACAGGATAGGCACAGCCGGGAGGCTGTGCCATTTCACATGGAGAGTCCGACTAATGCAGCGTGGGCCGGTTGTCGCTGAACATCGCATCTTCAACAAACAGATAATCACTGGCTTTATCCTGATTCCATAACGCCATCAGGACTATCCAGCGTGTTTCGTCGATACCGATTTCGGTTTGTGGTAATGCCATGGCACGATCAATTACTAACTCGCGCTGCGCGGGGCTCAGCACCTTGGCCTGTTCCAGGAACATAATGAAGCTCAGGCTTTCGCTGCTTAATTTCTTGGTTTCGATCTCACTATAAACTCTTAGCCCCAGGCCGAAACCGGTTACTTGCTCACCTGTTTCAGCAGACATGGTTTCAAGTGCACTGAACCAGTCAAAGGCGCCGTTTATATCATCCTGGTCGAAACCAGCGGCAAAGAGTTCTTTCGAAAGTGTATCGTGGTCGGGATGGATATCTGCTTCAAAGTAGTTTTCAAACATGTACACAAGGACTTCGAACATACATTCCCCAATCAGTAATGACCCGGGTGACCCTGCTGCAAGGATAAATTCGACTTCAGGCAGTTCTATGATTGCTTAATAGAATCGCCATCGTGTCTTTATTTATATAATTCACAGAGTTAGGCGATGCGCTGGAAACGCCCTCCCGGTAGAGAGGTTACTTTATTGTCCAACTCCAGCACCAACAGCATGGCGGAAAGCCGATCACTCGTCAAGCCGCTTCGTTCCACCAATGTGTCCATGCTGATGGGGTCATAACCCATGGCTTCAAGCAATGGATCCTGCTCGGGCAGGTGTTGTCCTGGGTTTGCATTGGGGCTACTGGCAATATCCAGTTCGTCGAGAATATCTCGTGTATTGTCCACCAGTTTTGCCCCTTGTTTAATCAACTGGTGGCATCCCTTTGATAAAGGCGAATGAATGGAGCCAGGAATGGCAAAGACTTCACGTCCCTGTTCGGCCGCCAGCCTGGCAGTGATGAGCGATCCACTCTGGACATTGGCTTCCACGACCAGACAGCCTCGGCTGAGGCCGCTGATAATGCGGTTCCTGCGCGGGAAATTCTGCGGTTTTGAAGGGGTCCCCAAGGGAAATTCAGAGATAATCAGACCGTGTTGTGCAATCTGGTGAGCCAGCTCCCTATGTCTGGCGGGATAGACAATGTCCAGCCCGGTGCCGACAACTGCAATGGTCTTGCCACTGACCCTGAGTGCGCCTCGATGCGCTGCACCATCAATACCTAGCGCCATGCCGCTGATAATGCATACACCATGCTGGCTTAGGGCCGCAGAAAATTCTTCAGCGTTTTTCTCACCCTGTGGGCTTGCGTTGCGGCTGCCCACTACCGCAATGCCAGGTATTTGTAGTAATGAAAGGTTGCCCTTTGCATAGAGCAATGCAGGTGGGTCGGGAATTTCCAGTAGTGATTGAGGGTAGCTTGAATCTGCGAGTGTCAGCAGGTGATTGCCAGATTGTTCCAGCCATTCCAGCGTGGCGGTACAGGCTTCAAGGTTGGGGCCCGCATTGATTTGTTGTGCGATTTTCTCGCTCACTACATCGTGTAATCGGCGCAGTGGGCTAGCATAGATATTGGCTGGTGTACCGAAGGCTGCGAGCAGTTGGCAGAGTGTCTGGCTGCCTAAGCCGGGAATCTGGCTCAGGCTAATCCAGAGAGCAGCCTCCTGCTTGTCTAGGGTGCTGCTTATGGCGTCTCCACGATATCGAGCACGTTGATTGGTTCGGCGGCCTGCATGATCAAGGCGTAGGAGACCTTGTCAAAGGTGCGGAATATCATGGCCAGGCCGATACGCTCGCTTGGCAGCTTGATGTTCTCTGGTTCGGCAGAAGCCTCTTTGTTTTTCTTGTCATATTTGGGATTTTTGATGACGCGCCCGGTTCTGTTGATGGCGAGCACATGACCTTTTTCCAGGCCATCGGTTTCCCCGCGGCTGATGGCAATAATGGTGTTCTTTCCTGCTTCAGCGACACCGCCATAAATCGACAGGATACGGCCTTTGACCGAAGTATCAGGTGCACGTGGAATAAAGTTGGTCTGCGGATTGTCCGGCGCGGCGACCAATTTGTCATTGGCAAAGATTTCTTCTTTGGCGCTGATGATAGTGCCGCTGGCGGGCTCACCATACTTGATAATGCGCGCATCCCCGAGATAAATGGCTTCTGTGCCCAGGATGGCCTTGGTTTCAGGGTCTATATAGGTCTTGCCAGGGCGGTAGATATTCCACAATATGCTCTCGCCCTCTGCGATCTTGTCTATGTATACCCGCGCACCTGGGCTCAGTACCACACGGTTTTCAGGTCCGGCAATGATATTGGGGGCATCTTTCAGCTCGTTGCTTTCAATGATGAGAGGCTGGCTGAGAAACGGTGTAATAATATTTGGCGAGATGGTGGGGATGGCTGCAGCTTCTAGCTGTTCGGTACGTATGCCGGGTTCCAGAGTGATGGTGTCGCCGGCGATGGTTTCGTGTAACAGGCGTAACTCAGGTGAGCCGCTGCTGGTATCGAGTACCACGACATCACCGGGATAGATCCAGTGTGGGTTTTTGATCTGATCCTGATTCATCTTCCAGACCTTGGGCCATTGCCATGGGTCTTTGAGGAAGCGACCGGAAATACCCCATAGGGTATCTCCCTTGACGACAACATAACGGTCGGGGTGATTGTCCTGTAACTTCACCTCGTCGGCCATGGCAGGCAAAATCAGGCAACAAAGCAACAGCGGCGTTATAATGTGTCTATACATAGGAATAACCTTAGCCGGTGGGCGCAGATTTAATATTAATATTCTGTAACTTGCACTGGATTCTGCATTTAATCTATTAAACAATCAAGCTTTTATGGCAATTTTAGACATCCTGACTTACCCCGATCCCCGCTTGTATAAAGTGGCCAGCCCTGTTGATGATGTTAACGGCGATATTAGGCGGCTGGTGCGTGATATGGCCGAAACCATGTATGACGCTCCCGGCATCGGCTTGGCGGCTACGCAAGTTGATGTGCATAAGCAGGTGATTGTGATGGACTTGTCCGAGGATAAAAGTGAGCTTAGGGTGTTCATTAACCCGCGGATACTGAATAGTTGTGGCACCCAGGACTATGAAGAAGGTTGCCTCTCTGTCCCTGGTGTTTACGATACCGTGACGCGGGCAGAGAAGGTTACAGTGGAAGCGCTGGATGAGCATGGCAAGCCATTCACCCTGGAGGCGGAAGGTCTGTTAGCCGTGTGTATCCAGCACGAAATTGATCATTTATTGGGCAAGGTGTTCGTTGAATATTTGTCCTCCCTGAAACAGAGCCGCATCAAGAACAAGCTGAAAAAACGTCAGCGTGAGCGGGTTTGATCACGCTGATTTAAAGAAGCTCAAGCTATCTGTAAGCCAAGATAGCCCCAGTTAAAGTTAGTCCCAAACTTAAAGACGTCCCAATGAAAATCATATTTGCCGGTACGCCGGAATTTGCGGTGCCCGCTTTGGATGCACTGATTGCATCCTCTCATGAAGTCAGCCTGGTGCTGACGCAGCCGGATCGGCCTGCTGGGCGGGGCATGAAATTGAGGCCGAGTCCGGTAAAGGAGCTGGCTTTGCAGTATGACATCGCCGTTTTTCAACCTGAAACGCTGAAAGATGAAGCTGTACAGGCACGGATTGCCGCGGAAAATGTAGATGCCATGGTGGTGGCCGCATACGGATTGATTATCCCGACCAAGGTACTTGGTATGCCGAGTCACGGGTGTTTCAATATCCATGCTTCTTTACTGCCACGCTGGCGCGGCGCTGCTCCGATACAACGTTCTTTGTTGGCGGGAGACACTGAGACCGGTGTCACGATTATGGAGGTTGTCCCAGCACTGGATGCTGGTGCCATGATCTCGAAAGGCATCTTGTCGATTACCGACCGTGATACTGCACAAACCCTGCATGATGGCTTGGCCAGTATTGGAGCGGCACTCATGGTACAGGCCATGGACCAGCTGCAGGCCAGTGGTCGCTTGCAAGCCGAGCCTCAGGATGAGGCTTTGGTTACCTATGCAGAGAAGCTGAATAAGGCAGAAGCGGCGATAGACTGGAACCAGAGTGCGGAAGCGCTTTCGCGGCAGGTGCGTGCATTCAACCCCTTCCCGGTCGCGCAGAGTCTGCTGCATGGCGAGGTCTGTCGGATCTGGATGGCGCAGGCTTTGCCTGGCAGTGCTACGCCGGGAGAGATAGTGGCACTGGGTGATGCCATTGCCGTGGGCTGTGCGAGTGGCTTGCTCAGGATTGAGGAATTGCAGATGCCAGGGGGTAAGCGACTAAAGGCCAGGGATTTCCTCGCAGGGCGTGTCTTGAGTATCGGCGAACGTTTTGGTCTTTAAGCGCTTGGCGCTCAAGCTGGACTTGAATTTTTCTATTTAGGCACGATCTAAGTAGGGAAATACTTAACTGCATTATTTAGTGAGGGTCACATGGTAGGTAACTGGTTGAAAACATCCATCTTGATGGCAGGGATCGTCGTCCTGTTCGGCTCGGTGGGGGCCGCGCTGGGTGGCGCTGGTGGCATGATGATCGCGCTGCTTCTGGCCGCGGCCATGAATGTTTACGCCTACTGGTTCTCCGACAAGGCTGTGCTGAAGATGTACAACGCACGCGAAGTTGATGCCAGCAGCGCCCCAGAGTTTTATCAAATGGTGAAGGAGCTGGCCCAGAATGCCCAGCTCCCCATGCCCAAGGTCTACATTATTGATGAGGCCCAGCCTAATGCCTTTGCAACAGGTCGTGACCCCGAACATGCTGCGGTAGCTGCAACCACAGGCATTATGCGCATCCTGACCCAGCGCGAGTTGCGCGGGGTGATGGCGCATGAGCTGGCACACGTTAAGCACCGTGATACGCTGATTTCTACGATTTCTGCCACGATTGCTGGTGCCATCTCATCGATTGCCCAGTTTGGCATGCTGTTTTCTCAAGGCAGGGATCGTGCTGTGCATCCGGCAGTGGCTATCCTCATCATGATCCTGGCCCCAATTGCGGCCATGCTGATCCAGATGGCGATTTCTCGTGCACGCGAATTTGAGGCTGACCGTGCGGGCGCTGAGATTTCCGGCGACCCGACAGCGCTGGCTGCAGCCCTGAAAAAAATCCACAGTTATGCTCACCAGATTCCCCTGGAGACTGCTGAGCAGCATCCAGAGACGGCGCAGATGATGATTATCAACCCGTTGTCTACCGATGGGATCAAGGGCTTGTTCAGTACCCACCCCAACACCGAGGAACGTATCTCGCGCCTCATGGCGATGGCGAGCTGATCCCATGCATATATCACAGCAGCTTGCCGCGCAAGCCGTCGGCCAGGTATTGGATGGACGTAATCTTTCAACGGTATTGGAGGATATTTTCCGTCGCCATGCCTCTATTACTCCGCAGCAACGCGCTGTCGCACAGGACTTGAGCTACGGCACTGTCAGGTTTTACGGTCGCTTGCAGGCAGTGCTGGATCTTCTGCTACAAAAACCGCTGACCGATGAATATATTCATCACTTGCTTTTGGTCGCTTTGTATCAGCTGTCGTTTGATCGTGCGGCTTCTCATACCGTGGTCAACCAGGCAGTGCTGGCGGCCACCAAGACCAAAAAATCCTGGGCCAAAGGCCTGGTGAATGCGGTATTGCGTAATTTCCTCCGTCAGCAGCCCGAGCTGGAAAGCCACTTGGAAGGGAATGAAGAGGCCCTTTATTCCTATCCGCAGTGGTGGATCAATAAGCTGAGGCAGCAATATCCGCAAAGCTGGCAGGCCATGCTGGAAGCGGGTAATGAACATCCGCCCATGACCCTGCGTGTCAATCGCCGCCATGGCGATGCTGACAGCTATTTGCAGGAACTGCATGGCGCTGGCCTGGCTGCGACCCTACTGGGGGATGATGCAGTGGTGCTTGAGCGGCCAACGCCCGTAGGCCGTATTCCAGGATTTGGTGAAGGACGGTCTTCCGTACAGGATTATGGCGCCCAGTTTGCGGCATTAGCGCTGGATGCCCAGGATGGCATGCGCGTGCTGGATGCCTGTTGCGCGCCTGGGGGCAAAACTGGACACGTGCTGGAGCTGGCGGATGTGGCCATGACGGCGATGGATAATGATGAACAACGGTTGCAGCGCGTACAGGAAAATCTGGACAGGTTGCAGCTCAAGGCAAAGCTGGTTGTCGGCGATGCTGCCACGCCTGATACCTGGTGGGATGGCGTGCCTTATGACCGCATTCTGGCCGATGTCCCATGCACGGCTTCCGGGATTGTCCGTCGTCATGTCGATATCAAATGGTTGAGGCGAGAGCAGGACATTAGTTCTTTTACCCAGCAGCAAGCGGTTATCCTGCAGGGTTTGTGGCGGTTGCTGGCAAAGGGTGGTAAATTGCTTTACGTGACTTGCTCGGTGTTTCATGAAGAAAACCAGCAGCAAATCGATCAGTTTCTACATGCTCATGCAGATGCCAAGCTGTTACCCTACAGGCATGCACAACTGGAAACAACCCAAGGACAACTGTATCCCGGTAAGGAACATGACGGCTTCTTTTACGCATTACTGCAGAAGGTTTAGTGTATTTGCACTTATTTTCCTTGCTTTAACCTCGGGTGCCGTGTCGGCTGCCCAGAGCAGCCTGCAGATCAAGTCCGCTGAATTACTGCCGATTGAAGAAGCCTATTTGCTGGATGCCGATTTTGAGTTGACGCTCAGTCCGGCAGTTGAGGAGGCGGTCAATAAAGGCATGTCATTGAATTTTCTGGTGGAGTTCCAGGTGGTTTCCCCTCGTAAATACTGGTTCGATGACGAAATTGTCAGCCTGACCAGTAAAGTCTCCCTGAATTATCACGCCCTCTCGCGCCAGTATCTGGTGAATCGCGATGGACACCAGTTGTCATTTACCAGTATTCAGGAGGCCAAGGAAGAGCTATCCAGCATCAAGGGATGGCAAGTCCTGGAAAAAGACCTGCTGAAGAAAGGTGAGACTTACCAGGCTGCCGTGCGTATGCGCCTCGACCAGTCCAAGCTTCCCAAGGCCTTGCAGGTGGATACCCTGAGTTCAGAAGACTGGAACATGGTGTCTGAGCGCTTCCGCTGGACACCAGCACTCGGTAACTAAATGAAATACATTGTGTTCATCAGCGCGGCGCTAGGTGCGGTATTGCTGTACCTGCTTTCGCACGCCAGTACGCCAACAGCCGCATCAGGTAGTTATTACACCGCCTTGCTGGTGCTGAATGTGGCGCTGGCCTTGGCGCTGATTATCCTCATTGGTGTGCAGCTGTGGCGGCTGTATCGCCAGATGCGCAGTAGCGTCATGGGCAGTCGCCTGACATTGCGTCTGCTGGGTGGGTTTGCCTTGATGGCGGTAATTCCTGGGGTTGTCGTGTATGCGGTGTCGGTCAACTTCCTCACACGATCGATTGAGTCGTGGTTCAACGTCAAGGTGGAGGCAGCGCTGGAAGGCGGCTTGCGCCTGGGACAAAGTGCCCTGGACATCATGCTGTCGGATCTGGAGGAAAAAGGCGAAACCATGGCCTTGTCGCTGGCTTTCCAGCCAGGCAACACTCACCTGACTGTACTAAATGACTTGCGTGAGAAAAGTGGCGTACGCGACGCTGTTTTGTTGACCTTGCAGGGGCGGATCCTGGCTTTTTCCAGCGGAGATCCTTCCAGCTTTCTGCCTGAACTGCCCAGTGTGCCGCAACTGAGACAGGGGCGGCAGCATGTATATGGCGTGATTGAGCCTATACTGGGTAAAGGGCTGTATCTACGGGTGCTGGCACCAGTGACCATGACTGACATGGCAGGTGAAACGCGCATATTGCAATTGCTGCAACCGGTACCCAAGAGTCTCTCCGTCACGGCGGAAGCGGTACAGGACGTGTATGAAGATTATCAGGAGCTTTCATTCAGCCGGGAGTCGCTGAAAGAGGTATTTGCACTCACACTCACGCTGGTGTTGATGCTGGCCATGCTGTCTTCGATTGCGATTGCTTTTGTCTTGAGCCGCCGGCTTTCTGCGCCACTGGGCATACTCGCAGAAGGTACTCGCGCCATTGAACGTGGTGATTACAGTATTACCCTGCCTGCCCATGGCAAGGATGAACTGGGTATTCTGGTGCAATCATTTAACAGCATGACGCGCCAACTGAATGATGCCACCCAAGCGGCTGACCGTAACCGGGCCAGGCTGGAAGCGGCACGAGGTTATCTGGAGACTATCCTGGCACACTTGTCTTCCGGGGTACTGGTGCTGGGTGAGCATGGTCAATTGCGTACATTCAATTACGCCGCCTCACATATTCTGGGCGTGCGTCTTGATGAGCACACCGTGAACCAGCCTCTGGATATGCTGACGCATCAGCAAGAAACCCTGGCTGGTTTTGTTAACCGTATTCAGGTGTATTTCAAGGCAGATGCCTCGGCCGAGTGGCAAGAGCAGATGGAAGTGAATACCACCCAGGGCAAACAGGTATTACTGGTACGGGGTACGCGCCTGCCAGATGGGCCTGATAGCGGTTTTGTCGTGGTGTTTGATGATATTACCCAAATGGCACAGGCGCAGCGGGATGCTGCCTGGGCTGAAGTGGCGCGGCGTCTGGCGCATGAAATCAAGAATCCGCTGACGCCTATCCAACTCTCGGCAGAACGCCTGGAGCATAAACTGGCTTCCAAGCTGGATAGGAGCGATGCTGAAATGTTGAGCCGTGCGACAGCGACTATCGTAAACCAGGTGAATGCGATGAAAACCATGGTGAATGAATTCAGCGAATATGCGCGTTCACCGGCCCTCAATCTGGGCATTGTGGACCTGAATCAGTTGATTCAGGACGTGCTGGCACTATATGAGGCTGGCAATGTGGCGATCAATCTCGATATCGCACCAGACCTGCCCAAGGTGCAAGGCGATGCCACCATGTTGCGGCAGGTCTTGCATAACCTGTTACAGAATGCCCAGGATGCATTGATAGAGACAGCACAACCGACGATCACCATTGCCTGCACGGTGATGGATGAACGCGTCAAGTTATGTGTGAAGGACAATGGAGATGGATTCCCCATGGAAATTCTCTCCCACGCGTTTGAGCCGTATATGACCACCAAGCGGCACGGTACCGGGCTGGGGTTGGCGATCGTCAAGAAAATCATTGAAGAACACAAAGGCAATATCAAGGTGGAAAACCTGGAACTCGGTGGGGCAATTGTCACCGTGACCATACCAATAGCGGAGCGCAAGCAATGACGGCAAGGCAAGTGCTAGTTGTGGATGACGAGATCGGCATCCGTGAGTTGTTAAGGGATATTTTGCAGGATGAAGGATATCAGGTGCGGCTTGCAGAGAACGCAGCGGAAGCGCGTAGCTGGCGCCAGCAAACACGTCCGGATCTGGTGTTGCTGGATATCTGGATGCCTGATTGTGACGGCATCAGCCTGCTCAAGGAATGGGGTAATGCCGGTCTGCTGACGATGCCAGTGGTGATGATGTCTGGGCACGGCACCATTGATACCGCGGTGGAAGCCACGCGTATCGGGGCATTTGATTTCCTCGAGAAACCAATTGCCTTGCAGAAGTTACTGAAGACAGTCAACGCTGCCCTCAAGCATGGCGAACAGTTGCCACGTTCCGACATGAATCTCGTGAATCTCGGCAAGAGTGCGGTCATTACTGAATTGCGTCAGCGCCTGGAGCAGGTCGCCGCTTTAAAAAGTGCCTTGTTGATCATTGGTGCCAAAGGGAGCGGTATCGAGCTTTGTGCGCGCTTTTTGCACCAGCCCAACACGCCCTGGTCGGTTATCACTGAAAACGAGCGTTTGGCAACGGCCCCCCTGGATTTACTCGAGCTTGCTTCAGAAGGGATGATCTTTATTCCGGAGGTGGCTGATCTCACCAAAACCGAGCAAAAAGGGTTGTTGCTCCTGATTGCCAAAGCCGATAAATATGGCGTGAGAGTGGTCTGTGGCACGGCTCGCGGGCTACCACAACTGGTGACAGAAGGCGGGTTTGATAATAGTCTCTTGCAGTTGTTATCGGTGACAACGGTGAGTGTGCCCGCCCTGGAAGATCATCGTGAAGATATTCCTGATCTGGCACGCTCCATGGTGACATTGATGGTGGAAACGGGTGAAACGGCGTATCGCGAGTTTGATATTGCCGCGTTGAACGGGCTGCGGAATGCGGATTGGCCTGGCAACCTGGCCCAGCTGGATAGCGTGATACGGAATCTGGTGCAGACTTCCCTGGGTGAGAAAATCACGCTGGCGGATGTCAATCGCGTGCTGGGCCAATTTGCCCAGTTTCATCAATCCAGCGCCACAGCAAGTGAATCCGCAAGCCAAGTGGTGTCCTTGTCCTTTAATCTGGACCTGCCATTGCGTGAAGCGCGCGACGAATTTGAGCGCTTGTATTTTGAGCATCATATCGCGAAGGCAGGCAGCAATATGAGCAAGGTGGCGGAAAATGTACAGCTGGAACGTACCCATCTTTATCGCAAACTCAAGCAGTTAGGCGTCAAGACCAAGTAGCCTGGATCTGCCTATTGTCGATCATACAGGCAGATGGCAAAGGCCACGCACAACATGGCAACCGGCACGACCAACGCCAGGTTGTGCAGGCTAAGGGTGGCAAAGCCGCCGATGATGGCACCCAGCAGAAAACACACGCACACCAGCCCGAATAGTTTGGCCTCTTGCAACGCCAAACTGCTGCTGTGAGTCATTCCCTTGAACAAACCTTCTATGCTGCGGCGCAAGTTTCCGGTTGTCATGACGGAGTTGTAAGGAGTCGTGCCTATATGTGTAAAGCTGGAGTTCTGCATGGCAGCCACCAATGCGATGCACGGCACTAGCCACGCATCCGGGAAACTGACTGGCAGCATGCTGCCGATGCTGAGGATGATGATTTCAAGGCCAAGGCAGACCAGCGCCGGATTAGGTAGAAATCGACGCACACTGGGAAGTCTCAGGCAATTGGCAAAAAAGACGCCGGTCACAAACGCCAGTAATGGCGGCAGATGGCGTAAGGCCTGTGCCCAGTCCTGTTCTGCCATTGCCACGCCCATCAGGACAATATTGCCTGTCATGGCATTGGCAAATACATGCCCATGCCCGACATAGCTGAAAGCATCAAGAAAGCCACCGGAAAGGGTCAAAAGGGCGGCAACACTCAGCGAATTATCTGCTTGCTGGATGGGAGGAATAATCGGCTCAGGCGTCATCCTGTAAGGAGAACACAAAAGCCAGTATGGCTGCAATGGCTGCGTTTAAACCCAGCCATTGCCAGATGTGATCTAGGATTGTGATTTTTCTGCCAACGCGCGATACATCAACGCTCCCAGTATGCCGCCTAGGATAGGCGCAAGCCAGAACAGCCATAACTGATCGGTGGCCCAGCCACCTGCGTACACCGCAACCCCAGTGCTGCGCGCTGGATTAACCGAAGTATTGGTGACCGGAATGCTGATGAGGTGAATCAGGGTCAAGGCCAGGCCAATGGCGATAGGGGCACATCCTGAGGGTGCCTGCTTGTCGGTAGCGCCCATGATGATAAACAGGAAGAATGCCGTCATGACAATTTCAGTGACCAGTGCGGCGGTGAGAGAGTAAGCGCCAGGAGAGTGCTCACCAAATCCATTGGAGGCAAACCCTGCACTGACATCAAAACCTGCTTGCCCGCTGGCAATCACAAACAGCACACCGCCTGCAGCAATGGCACCTGTTACCTGGGCCACGATATATGGCACCAGTTGTGCTGCGCCAAAACGACCACCTGCCCAGAGGCCAATTGAAACAGCCGGGTTGAGATGGCAGCCGGAAATGTGACCAATGGCAAATGCCATGGTTAATACCGTAAGCCCAAATGCCAGCGCAACACCGTGAAACCCAATGCCAACCTCAGGAAAGGAAGCGGCCAGCACTGCACTGCCGCAGCCACCAAGTACCAGCCAGAATGTGCCGATAAACTCTGCACCATATTGTTTCATTGCCAATCTCCTTGAATGAATGTGTTTCGATATACAAGGTGGTGGGAATGACGACCTTGCAGGCGCAAGTATAAAAGGACAATCAGTGTTGTTGATCGATGTAATTGTCAACAATTGTCAGTGTTTTGAGTGGTATTTGGTGCGAAATGGAGGAAGTTGTCCATTTCTGGATGTTGGCGGGATGCTGACATTTGGGCTGTAGGCTGTGCGTCGATTGATTATCTGGCGAGCTTGCGATCCATTGCATATGGGCGAATCCCGCCTGCCATGAGCGCGAATACTGCGAATGAGATAGGTGTTGAGGTGACTCTTGTTTAAGGCGGGAAGACGTTAGAACCCGATTAGGCGCCTGATGAAAGTTATATCTTGTCGAATACAGAACCAATATCCGGGCTGAACATGCGATGGTAGAGCCTGGTGGCGTAGATATCGGTCATGCTGGCAATATAGTCGCAAATGATGCGTGGCTGATTGTCACTGCCATGGAACAGTTGCAAGGTGGGCTGTGGCAACAGGCGGTCAGGGTTTTCCAGCAGCGTGGAAAATAGCCGCATGATCATTTGCTGCCCCTTGAATTCAAGGGCCTGGATTTGCGGGCGACGGATCACGATATCAAACACAAAACGCTTGAGGATATGGAGCAGGGCACCTGCCTCGGTTTCCATCTGTGCTTGCAGCCTCAGTAGAGGGGTGGTGAATCCCTGTTGCTCGACAATGTGGATATGGCTGATGAAATAATTGACCAGTTTGCTAATGGCGTGTTTGCGGTCACGATCATTGCCAGAGAACAGTTTGTTGTTATAGAAATCGGCCTCAACTGCAAGGGGGCAGGTGGATAAATCATTCGCCTCAACCATCACCAGTTCATGCCACTGCTTGGCGGTAATCAGCTCCAATGCCAGTGCGTCTTCAAGGTCGTGAACTCCATAGGCAATATCATCTGCCAGCTCCATGATGGATGTATCAAAGCCTTTATGGATGGATTTCCCATGTTTGCTATTCAGCACTTTTCTCTCCCGGAAACGCTGCCTCTCATCGGCAGGTAAGGGCGCTAATATCCACTGCAGAATGTCCGCTTCATCATCATGCAGGCATTTGGGTGGACGGGCATGGTCGATATTGGAAGCGGTGGTCTGGATATTGGTTGGGTAATGCGCGACTTCGCTATGCAGCACTGGGTATTTCAGCAAACCCAGCATGGTGCGACGGGTAAGGTCCAGGCCGTGTTCAGGCGAGTATTCTCCCAGCCTGCCAATGATGCGCAATGTCTGACCGTTGCCCTCGAATCCGCCATGCTCATACATGAATGCGTTAAGGGCGACTTCACCGCCGTGGCCAAAAGGCGGATGACCCAGGTCATGTCCCAGGCAGATAGCCTCAATCAGGCTGAGGGACGGGATCCACTCTGCATGGTGGGCATATTGCTGGCGCAATTGCTCACAGATACCAGAGCCTATCTGGGCAACCTCAAGCGAATGCGTAAGGCGGGTGCGATAAAAGTCGCTGTCGCCTATGCTGAAAATCTGCGTTTTGGATTGCAGGCGCCGAAATGAGGAAGAGTGGATAATGCGCGCGCGATCACGCTGGTAATCGCTGTCTGCCGTGCTGGAGTTAAAAGGCTTACCTGCATAACCTGCACTATAGCGCCTGCGGTCTATCCATTGTTCCATGCGTGTGTCTTGGTAAAGGTTGATGGTTGAAGGCTGCTATATTGCCATGAAACTGCTATATCGACCTATTTAGGCAGGGAGTGGGCAGGCATGAATTGTGACGATGTTATCCTGTGAATACGCCATCCTGTGCTTTGATCGATCACGCATGCTACAAGCATGGCACATGCAAGCGCCAATCGTCGCGTGAATAAACGTCCATCAGCATCGTTTCCGCTTCAGTGTAATGAATTTCTGTCCCTGGTGGGACTGCCAATTGTGTCAGCGCTGTGCGCAAAGCATGGCGCGTGATATCGAGATTGATGGTGGTGATGTCTATGCGTTGATGCATGAGATGCTGGGTGCCATCATGTCCTGCATCACTCACTGACTCTCCCCAGCCGATGACGCTGCCTGCATCCTGGTTTTGCAGGATCAGCGCCAGTTCATTTTCACGCTGGTGAAAAGGGTCTGCTCTATGGTGCGGATTGACCGGGATCTTGACGTAAACGAACAGGGTGGGAGTCCTGTTGATAAACGCGGTATCCAGGCTTTGATCATCTGTGTGTGTGACCATGATATCCACTCCCTAGGTGTTGTTAATAGTTAACGTCTTTCCTGTGAGTGGCGTTGACCTGTCATCACCTGACGAAGGTGGCGTGCACGCGTTTTGATCGCAGCATATAAGGTACCCAGATCACCACGGCCACCAGGGAGCGAAGCACTTCTTTGGTGGTCTCTGCATCAAACATGGTTTCTTCAGGCAATACCATTTTGATGGCGATGGCATCCAGCACAATGAAAGCAAGGGTGAAAATTAATGTGCTGATATACCAGGTGGGGAATTGTCGTTTTTTGCGGAAGAATAATATGGCGACCCATATCCAGGTAATGACCAGCGCAACATTGATGAAGATTTCCAGGGAGAGAATAGGTGCCCATAATGCATGGTAAGCAGAACTGCCGGGGGTGGTCAGAAGGTCCCAATAACCCTTGGAAAACATGTCGGAATAAATGGGGATAATCTGGGAAAGCAACCGCAATGGGGAAGCAATAATGCCAATGCCGACCAATATCAGCCAGCCACCCAGTCCTTCCAGTTTTTTCTCATCTGCCATATTCATTTCTCCCTTGTGGCAATAGCCCTTGCACTAGGATGTGCTGATCGGAATAAACCACCTGGGCTTGATCCGACCAAAATCCCAGCGCACATGCTTGGTTAATGTTTTCTTTGAATCGAGAATAACAGGTCCATCAGGACTACGCCAGAATACTACCCAATGCCAG
The DNA here is from genome assembly GCF_020532675.1 of Methylobacillus gramineus. GTDB lineage: Bacteria > Pseudomonadota > Gammaproteobacteria > Burkholderiales > Methylophilaceae > Methylobacillus > Methylobacillus gramineus. The sequence goes on from NZ_JAJAVE010000002.1 coordinate 135,021, forward strand.
TATGGCTGGCCGTTTTCAAGCCGCCATTTGATGGCAAGCAGGGCAATATCAGGCAGTGCTTGCCAGGAAGTGAAAGTGGTTTCCTGGTGATCCACTTCAATAGAAAAGTGGCCTAGCAGTCTGCGCACATAATCAGTTGTGGACCATAAGCGGGTATCCTCGGCAAAGATGCCCAACTGGTTAGCCACTGCTTTTGCCTGTGTGTAAGTGATGCCTGCGAGCACAGCCACACTGGCAATACCACAGCCGGAGGGCTCTTCTTGAATGACGGGGTTCATAAAGCTTATATGGATATCAAAACGGAGTAGTGAATTAAGTACAAAGTTTGGGTATGTGCCGATTACCAGCGCTTACATCATCAATGTAACCAGCATTGATGGGTTAACAAGAAAGTTCCAGTACTACCGGAGTATGGTCGGAAGGGCGTTCCAGCTTGCGTGGCTCCTTATCTATCCAGCTGCGGGTGCATTGGTTCACCAATGGTGTACTGACCAGAATGTGGTCTATGCGCATGCCTAGATTGCGGCGGAATCCTGCCATGCGGTAATCCCACCAGCTGAAGCTGGCTTCCTCCTGGTCAAACAGGCGGAAACTGTCATGCAATCCCAATGCGGACAAGCCCTGAAAAGCATGACGTTCAGGTTCGCTCACCAGCACTTGACCAATCCATGCTGCCGGATCATGCACATCGCGATCTTCAGGAGCAATATTGTAATCTCCCAGCAACGCCAGCTTTGGATGTTGCGCCAGCTCATTTTGCAGATAAGCCGTCAGGGCTTCCAGCCAGCCCAGTTTGTATTGATATTTGTCTGAATCCAGACTCTGTCCATTCGGAATGTAGGCACACACTATCCTGATACCATTGATGGTGGCGGTGATCAGCCGCTTTTGTTCATCATTAAATCCCGGAATCCCTAATTGTGGATTTTCAATGGCATGTGGGCTGAGAATTGCCACGCCATTATAGGTTTTCTGCCCGATATGAATCGCGTTGTAGCCTGCCTGGGACAGTGCTTCATAAGGAAACTTGATGTCTTCCTGCTTGGTTTCCTGCAGGCACAGTACATCAGGTTTTTCTGTGGCTACCCAGTCCAGTACGTGAGGCAGGCGTACATTGAGGGAGTTGACGTTCCAGGTGGCGAGTTTCATGAATGCAGCATTTCAGGTTCTAGGAGTTGCAAGTTTATCATTCCCGCATCGGCAATGACTTGCTCTAGCGGGATGTTGCTGTTGGCCAGCGCTGGCTGACCCAGGCACGTTGCTGCTGGCTATCAAGAAAAGTCCATGCTACAACGCGGCTTTTCTTCTGCCCTTGTGCCATGTCAATGGTCTTGACCTTGAATGCATCGGCCTGCCGCAGTACGCGATAGACCGCGGGCAGGGTGGTGGCTTTGGACACCAGCGTAGTAAACCATAAGCATTGCCTGCCTATAGCGGCGCTTTCGCTGACCATGCGGTCGATAAATGCTTCTTCACCTCCCTCGCAATACAGTTCGGCAGATTGTCCGCCAAAATTCAGCTTGTGGGCAGGCAGGGGTTTGCTGCTTCTGCGCGCAGGCTTGCCACGGCTCTTTTCCAGTCCTTGCCATTTACGTTGGGTACCAGCAGCAGCGTCATCCTGCGATGCATGAAATGGCGGGTTGCACATGGTCAGGTCGAAGCGATCAGTGGCCTCAACCACTCCTGGGAAAATGACAGCAGCGTTCGCCTGCAGGCGCAGGGTGATGGCATGATCCAGACCTGGATTGGCCGCTACAATCTGGCGCGCATTGTCCAATGCCTGAGGGTTGATATCGGCCCCCACGAATTGCCAGCCGTATTCATGCTGGCCGATCAGGGGATACACCAGATTAGCGCCCACACCGATATCGAGCACCTGTATCTGCCGTCCACGCGGGATGAATCCGCCATTGCTTGCTGCCAGCAAGTCGGCCAGGTAATGCAGGTAATCTGCCCGGCCAGGAATAGGAGGGCAAAGGAATTGTGCCGGGATATCCCACTCGGCAATCGCGTAATAGTGCTTGAGCAATGCCTGGTTAAGGGCTTTCACTGCCAGTGGATCAGCAAAGTTGATGGAAGCATCCTGATATTCATTCAAACGCACAAAATTCGCCAAAACCGGATGAGCCCGCGTCAACTGCTCAAAATCATAACGCGCTCTATGCTGGTTGCGGGGATGTAGTCCTGATTTTTCAACCGGATTGGAAGGGGTATGGGCAGTCATGAAAGCAGGCGTGTAGGTTATAACGGTGAGGCAGGACCATTAAACGTATCCATCAGCAAAAACGTGCCTTCTTCGCGCCTGAGCTGGTTGATTTTCGGCACTAACAGCTTGAAATGCTCAGTCTGGCAGTGCAGGTCGAGTGCGGCTTTATCCGGCCATTCTTCAATGAAAATAAAATGGCCTGGGTCTTTCTGATTAATAAACAGGTCATACGCGATGCAAAGCGGTTCTTGCTTACTTTTCTCAACCAGTTCTATATATAAAGGCATGACTTGATCAATGTACTCTGGCTTGATGAAATCCTGTGCGATGACTTTGAGTATATTCATGCGATCCTTGAGTGGAAATCCTGAGTGAGCCATATCGTCAATTCAGCTCATTGTTGTGCAATACGAAATACCCTGCTGGAGATACTGATTGCGTTATTGTCAGGGTCTTTGGCGTTGGCGAAACTATAACCATGGGCGTGATGTAACGCACCAAATTTTAATCCATTGTTTGCTGCGTTAATGATGAATGCCTCAATCTCTTGCACATGAAAGGAGAGCTTAACGCCAACCTGGCCGAGCTTGATGGACTTGGCAGCCTGATGAATCAGAATGGCTGCTCCACCGAACGGCGCATGAAGCTCGATCAGCCCTTCATGCACTTCACCTGTGCTCTCAAAACCAAAGTGTCTGCAATAAAAACGGGCGGTTTTCTCCATATCTTTCGCATAGATGATGATAGTACCAAGCGGTGAGCTCATTTCAATCCTGTTTGGTTGTGGCTGCAGGTTGAATGGGCTTCTTGTGCATGCAAATGTCAGGTGTTTTGATCACTTGAACCTCCCAAAATGGAGCTGAATCTTGCCAATACAATGAGTACGGTGGGCCAGAACAGCGTGTTGATTATATCGTGCAAGCTGGCTGCCCAACGCCAATGGCCCAAACTTGCGATGTCATCACGCCTATCCAGTACTTCTCCCGCAATAGCGACGGTAAATACGACAATCCATGGGCTGATGGACTTGAGTGGTTTGCGGAATAGTGCCACTGCCACAAGGAACACCGCCAGTCCGACATAGATGTGAAGCGCATCCTTGGAAAGGCCAACAGTGGCAATAATGTCCAGTTTAATGGATTGAAATAATGACGTTGCTATCATGCTGTGTTGTACTCCTTCCCAAGGTATTGAGGCAGATGCAGAGGTTGTGATATTGATGCCACATGCAGGTGCCATGATACATTTGATTGGCTCAGGCACCTTACTGGATCATGTGAGCCTGATTACAATAAGGCTGAGTTAACTAAACGAAGAGAAGAGACATGACCACAGCATTTACTTCACCAGTCACAGACTTGCTGAACCGACTGGCCATTACTTTTAGTGTGATAGAGATTCCGCTAAGTGAGGATAAAAAGCCGGTACGCAACCTGGAAGAATTACTGGAAAGCCAGGGTCTGGAGCCAAAATCCGTGGTGCGCAGCGTCGTGTTCCGCACAGGGTCGGAGAAATTTATACTCCTGGCGGTGGCAGGTGGTGGCCGTGCTGATTGGGCTTTGCTACGCAATCATCTGGATGAACGCAAGCTGCGGATGGCGGAATATGACGAAGTGCCCGAGGCAACCGGGTATGTAGTGGGAGCCGTGCCACCGATAGCATTGCCCGAGGGGCTGAAGGTCATGGTGGATAGCAGTTTAGGTGATTATGAAACCGTGGTGATTGGTAGCGGCATTCTCGGTTATGCGCTAGCCCTGAAAAGTGCTGATCTGTTAAGAGCATTTGGTGATGCGGAACAGGGGAGTTTTACCAAAGCATAATGTGCGGGGCGATGTGTTTTATAGCTATTCCCTGGTCTTCATGACTTTCCTGGCGATGCAAGCTGAAGCCCAAGCAAATAACCAGGCAATCAAGCCCCAGGAAAAGCCCAGAAACCCCCAACCAAATATCGAGGGGGCGCACCAGCCCCAGCCACATGCACCATCATGCTGGAGCAATCCAGGCATGCCAATATGATGAAACACATAGATGGAGAGATAGGGAATTGCCCAGACTATCCCTAACGGCTAGTCTACATAATGGGGATAAAGATACAGGCAGAGCGATAGCAAAATAAATACTGCAATGTAGGCGGCAAGAAATTTAAGCGTGAGCGGTTTGAGCATGGTGTTGGTTTAATGATCAAAGTGCTGACGGTAGTTGTCCATGTGGTTTTCGTGGCCGCATTGACGAGCGCTTTCGGTCTATTTCTCGCCTATAGGCTATTTCCACTTTTCGCATTGCACCTCAACACTGCGTTCACCATCACTCAACCACACCTGGCCGTCCTGTATCGTGCATTGCAGGTTCATGCTGCGTTGAGCCAAGTCTGCCAATGCCTTGGTGTTTTCTGGCGGCAAGTTGATGATAGACAAATTCTTGAGCCGGGCAAAGCCATCTGCATTCTGGGCAAACCACATCTCTGCCGTGCGGCCACCATAGGTATACACCAGCATGGTATCAGCCCGTCCACAGGCCTTGCGGATCAGTTTCTCATCCGGCAGGCCCACATCAATCCACTGCTCAATCTTGCCGGTGAGATCCTTGCGCCAGATATCCGCCTCCTCATCGTCTGTCATACCCTGGCCAAAGGCCAACAATTCATCCGCATGCAGGGCAAATGCCAGCAAACGCACCATCATGCGCTCATCTGTTTCCGAAGGATGCCGTGCCAATGTCAGCGCATGATCCTGGTAATAATGTCGCTCCATGTCCGCAATTTGCAGATTGGCCTTGAATACGGTGGATTTGAGCGCCATGGAATTCCTGAATGCAGTTGGATGAGGAAACGGAGCTTAACGCATGTTCGTAGAAAACTGCCACTCCAATTTTGGCAAAATGCAATCCACATAACGCCACCCCATCAATCATTACATGACAGTCCTTATGTTGCATGTAACATAAAATGAGCATACGATGTTGCATGTAACAGTTTTGGGGATGAATATGGCAACTTTAGTCAATGATCGAGTCAAGAAGCACCGCCACGCCTTGCGTATGGCAGGTTTGCGTCCCGTACAAATTTGGGTGCCAGACACACGCCAGGCTGGTTTTGCAGCGGAATGCAGGCGTCAGTCACAGTTGATTGCTAAAGCAGAGTCCACCAACCAAGATGTCTCCAGTATGCTGGATCAAGCACTTGAAGATATTGAAGGATGGGAATAGTGCAGCGTGGAGACCTCATCACCATTGCTTTGCAGGGAGCGTTCGGCAAGCCTCGTCCCGCATTGGTGATTCAGGCAGATCAATTCAACGAACATCCCACCATCACCGTGCTACCCGTCACCAGTGCATTGGTGGAAGCACCTTTATTGCGTGTAAGTATTCATCCCGACCAGCAGAATGGCCTGGATAAACCCTCGCAAGTCATGATCGATAAAACCGTCACCATCACAAGACACAAAGCAGGTGAAGTCTTTGGCCGTATTGATGCCACTACCATGGTGGAAGTGCAACGCTGCCTGGCGGTTTTTCTGGGTATTGCCTAAATATTTAGTTTGATTTGGCAGCTTGCTGATTAGAGCGATGAAGAAAAACTTAATATAGTTGTCCGAGGCATTTGACCACCGCCAGATAGTCCACATTATCCTCATAACTACCAGCAAGTAGCGCGCAATAGCCAACGGGTATTGCGCCGTATCTCATTCTCTTAAGCCCTCATTCCGTTATGCCTTAACAACGCATCAATACTTGGCTCCCTACCCCTGAATGCAATAAATGATTCCAGAGCAGGCCTGGAGCCACCTTGGGCAAGGATTTCGTTCCAGAAGCGTTTGCCTGCTTCGGCAGATAGCACGCCGTTTTCCTCAAACATGCTGTAGGCGTCTGCAGATAGCACTTCTGCCCATTTGTAGCTGTAATAGCCTGCACCGTAACCACCGGCAAAGATGTGGGAGAAGTTGTTGGGGAAACGGTTCCACTTGGGTGGACGGACTACGGCGACTTCATCGCGGATTTGTTCGATGAGGTCGAGTGCAGTTTGTGTGCTGAATGGATCAAAGTCTGCATGCAGGCGCATGTCGAACAGGGAGAATTCGATCTGGCGCATGGTCTGCATGCCAGCCTGGAAATTCTTGGCGGCGACCATTTTGTCGAACAGTTCACGCGGCAAATGTGCGCCGGTGTCCACATGTTTGGTCATGTGGCGCAGCACGTCCCATTCCCAGCAGAAGTTTTCCATGAACTGGCTGGGCAGCTCCACTGCGTCCCATTCCACGCCCTTGATGCCAGACACACCGTAGTCTTCCACCTGGGTCAGCATATGGTGCAGGCCATGGCCAAACTCGTGGAACATGGTGATGACTTCATCATGGGTGAAGAGGGCAGGTTTGCCGCCGACGGGAGCCGAGAAGTTGCAGGTGAGGTATGCCACAGGCGTTTCCACGCCGTGGGGCTTGCGGCGACGGGTGATGGCCTCGTCCATCCAGGCACCGCCACGCTTGTTGTTGCGGGCGTAGAGGTCCAGGTAGAACTGACCAATGACATTGCCTTGCTGGTCGGTGATTTCATAGAAGCTGGCAGATTCATGCCAGACTGGGGCTGGTGTCTTGTTCACCTGCAGGCCGAAGATGGTTTCTGTGACCTTGAACAGGCCATGCAGCACTTGGGCTTCCGGGAAGTACTGTTTCACCTCCTGGTCAGAAAACGCGTATTTATCTTCACGCAGTTTCTCAGAAGCGTAGGCGATATCCCAGGCTTGCAGTTCGGCAAGACCGAGCTTGTCTGCAGCATAGGCTTTCAGCTCTTGCATGTCGCGTTCGGCAAACGGTTTGGCCCGTACGCCAAGTTGTTGCAGGAATTCCTCTACCTGTGCGGGTGTTTCTGCCATCTTGGTAGCCAGCGAGGTTTCAGCATAATTCTTGTAACCAAGCAGGGTGGCAGCTTCACGGCGTAGCTTGAGTATGCTGGCGATCAGCGCGGTGTTATCCCATTCAGGTTTGCCGAATTCTGACGCGCGGGTTGCGTAAGCGCGGTAAAGTTGTTCACGCAGTGCGCGATTTTCTGCGTATTGCACGACAGGCATATAGGAAGGGAATTGCAGGCTGAATTTCCAGCCGGTTTTTTCATCGGCCTGGGCAGCTTCCGCCGCGGCTTGCAAGGCGTCTTCCGGAATGCCGCTCAGCTCTGCTGCATCTTCGATAAAGAGCGCGTAATCATTGGTGGTATCCAGCAGGTTTTCCTCAAACTTGGAAGATAGTGTGGAAAGCTCTTCCTGGATTGCCTTGAATCTGGCTTTCTTGTCTTCTGGCAGTTCAGCACCGCCCAGACGGAAATCCCGCAGCTCATTTTCAAGAATCTTGCGCTGGGCGGTGCTCAGGCTTTCATAGGCTTTGCTGGCCCGAATGGCGCGGAACTTGGCATACAGTCGTTCGTCTTGTGAGAGGTCAGCGTAAAACGCAGTGAGCTTGGGCAGGTTTTCGTTATAGGCTTCACGCAATTCCGGGCTATTGATGACGGCGTTCAAATGACCCACTTGTGACCACGCCCGTGAAATCTGTTCTTCAAAATCTTCCAGTGGGCGTGCAAAGTTATCCCAGGTGGGCTCCGTCTGGTCTGCTACCAGTGATTCAACCAAAGTCTTGCCCTGTTCCAGCAAGTAATCGACGGCAGGCGTGACATGGCTGGCTTTGACCTGGTCAAATTGAGGCAGGCCGGAGAAGTGCAGTAAAGGATTGTTGGTTGGTGGGTTAGTGCTCACTTGGTGTCCTTAACTAATCAAACGTAGCGTAAACGGATAACGGTATTCTTCTCCCTTGCTGGCAGCAATCGCAGCCACGATGCAGAGAATGATGTTGGCAATCCAGAGGATGCCACCGATTAAAAATCCGATGAGAATATAAATCAATATGGAGCTGATCGCGTAGCCTATCAAGAGGGTGATCTGAAAATTAAGCGCTTCACGCGCGTGAGCACCGATAAATGCGCTGTCATCCTTCTTCAGTAACCAGACAATCAGGCTGGGCACAATGCTGAACAAGGTACCGCCCAGATGTGTGAGAACCGCGATGTTTTTTTCGTTGTCACTGGCAACGGGAATCAGGTTGGTCATGATGGGGTACCTCAGCAATTGAACGTACGGGTTGATAAATGGATATATGGTGCTCTCATCCCAAAAAAACCTACTCAGACTCTACAGATTGAGTTTGTGCAGTAAGGGTTCAATTTTATCGATGTCGTAACTGCTCATGATTTTGCGCGCGATAGGAGCTGCTGTGCTAAGGTCAGATTGCAGCACCTGCCGCTTGATGGTGAGGATGTGAGACGGATGCATGGATAACTGGCGCAGCCCCAGGCTCATGAGCAAGCGGGTAAAGGCGACATCTCCCGCCATTTCACCGCAGACCGATACCGGTTTGTTCAGTTTGTTACCGGCACGGATAGTCATCTCTATCAATTTCAAGACGGCTGGATGAGTGGGCTTGTATAGGTGCGATACCGAGTCATCAGTGCGGTCAATTGCCAAGGAATACTGGATCAAGTCATTGGTGCCAATGGAAAGGAAATCCAGTTCACGGGCAAATGCCTCTGCATTTAATGCCGCCGCTGGGATTTCTATCATGCCGCCTAGTTTGATGTGTTCATCGAAAGGTAGTTTCTCCGCTCTCAGACTTTCCTTGGCGCGTTCAAGTAATACCACGGTTTGACGCAGCTCAGACAGGTTGGACAGCATGGGAATCAGAATCTTGATTTGCCCATAATGTGAGGCGCGCAGGATGGCGCGCAACTGCACATGGAAAATATGCGGTTCAGACAGGCACAGGCGAATGGCGCGCAGGCCCAGTGCGGGGTTGGTGCAACTGCGGGCCGCATCCGGGTTCATTTGCTTGTCGGCACCCAGATCCAGCGTGCGGATGGTGACCGGTAAACCCTTCATCATTTCTGTCACGGTGCGATAAGCAGCAAACTGTTCTTCTTCATTGGGCATTTCGCGCCGGTTCATGAACAGGAACTCGGTACGATAAAGTCCAATGCCGGTCGCCCCCACCGCCTTGGCTTTTGCCACATCGGAAGGGACTTCGATATTGGCGTGCAGTTCCACTTCAACGCCATCCAGCGTCACGGCCCTGGTCAGCTTGAGGCGTTTGAGTTTTTGTTGCTCCAGCTCCCATTGTTCCTGGCGCAAACGATATTCAGCCAGTGTGTCCTTGTCGGGATTGACGATCACGATGCCGTAATTGCCATCCACAATAATCAATTCACCATCGCGGATCAGGTCACGTGCGCGATGTAAGGCGACGATGGACGGAATATTCAGGCTACGGGCAAGAATGGCAGTGTGTGAGGTGGCGCCGCCGACATCGGTGATAAAAGCCGCAAACTGGTGATGCTTGAACTGGATTGCATCGGCGGGCGATACATCATGCGCGACCAGAATCAATGCGCTTTCATTGGGACGGATTGCGACTTCGCTGGGATGGCCGAGCAATACCTTGATGATGCGCTCGACTACCTGTACTACATCCTGCTTGCGTTCACGCAGGTACTCATCTTCAATCAGCTCGAATTGCGCGACCAGCTCGTTCATTTGCTGCTTCAACGCCCATTCGGCATTGCACAGCTCCTGTTCAATGATGGCCTTGGGTTCTTCGGACAAATGCTTGTCCGCGAGGATCATCAGATGGGTGTTGATGAATGCGTCCAGCTCGGCTGGCGCATTGGCGGGAAGCTGATCACGTACCGCTTCCAGGTCAAGCTTGACTCTGTCTATGGCATTTTCAAAGCGGAGGATTTCTGCGCCCAGTGCTTTTTTGGGGACTTGATAGTGCACCACTTCAAGCAATGCACTGGATACTATATGGGCGTTCCCGATGGCAATGCCACTGGAGACGCCCACGCCATGAATGGAAAAACTAACCTTGGTATTCTGGGCCATGGTCTTATTCCTGCGGGGGGGTAGGAAATGACATGATGGACTTACTCGGGTTCGCCAAAGCGACCATTGATAAGATTGACCAGGGCGTCCATGGCCGCCTGTTCATCGCTACCGTTGGTCTCCAGATTGATTTTGCTGCCCTTGCTGGCGGCCAGCATCATGACGCCCATAATGCTTTTTGCATTCACGCGGCGTCCATTACGTTCTATCCATATCTCGCAGGTATGCTGGCTGGCAGTCTGTGTCAGCTTGGTAGAGGCACGGGCATGCAACCCCAGTTTGTTGATGATTTCTATTTCTTGTTTAATCATGATGCTTACATGCGTCCTTGGAAAAATGTACAACCCCATCGCGGCCGCCACTGATGGCTTTATCGACCAGAGTCATGATGTTGGCGTTTCTATAAGTCAATGCGCGTACCAGCATGGGCAGGTTAACGCCTGCAACGCCCTCCACATGGCCAGGGATCAATAGCTTGCTGACCAGGTTACAGGGCGTGGCACCATAGATATCAGAAAGTATCAGTACCCCCTGGCCTTCGTCCAGCTCCCTGATCATTTGCTGCGCCTGGGGTAGTAAGGCAGAGGGATCGTCATGCGTGCCTACCCCCAGCTGTCTTAATAGTTGGGGACGTGATCCCATCACGTGGCTGGCACAGTGGATCAGGCTTTCGCCCAGTGTGCCATGGGCGATGATAAGTATTCCGATCATGCGTAAATGTCCTGTTTCACAAAGCGTTCAAGTGAGCGCGCATAGTCATATGATGGTGGCGAACTAGCTTTTTTCCAGTTCACGGTGCCGGATCAGCACTTTTTGCTGGTGCTGGCGGAAATAAGCTCCGAGGCGTTCCACCAAATAAACCGATCTGTGCTGTCCACCCGTGCAGCCGATGGCCACTGTCAGATAACTGCGGTTATCCTGTACAAAGCACGGGAGCCAGCGCGAGACAAAGCCTTGTATGTCTTCATACATGCGGTGGACGTTTTCCTGTTTTTCCAGATAGTCGCGGATTACGGCATCCTGGCCGGTGAATGGGCGTAACTCTTTGTCATAGTAGGGGTTGGGCAGGCAACGTACATCGAATACATAGTCGGCATCCAGTGGAATACCATGTTTGAAGCCGAATGAGGAGAACAGCAGGGTGAGCTCACCATTCTTCTGGATCACGAATTCCTTGACCCAGTTACGCAGGGTGTTGGCACTCAGGTTACTGGTATCTATGCGCAGGCCCAGGTCGACCAGCTGTTCCAGCAAGTGGCGTTCATGGCTGATGCTTTCTGCCAGTGTGCTGGTATCCTTGCTCAGCGGATGGCGTCGCCGTGTTTCGCTGTAACGTTTGACCAGTGTTTCCACATTGGCCTCAAGAAAGAGCACCTGTACATCCATGCCCTGGCTCTTGAGCTGGCGAATATTATCCGGCAGGGCTTCCAGTGAGGCACTGCGTGTATCAATGCTGATAGCAACCTGTTCGTGCTGGACATTGCTCAGGTGTTCGGATATCTGCGGCAGCAAGGTGGCGGGCAGGTTGTCTATGCAATAGTAGCCACTGTCCTCCAGCATCTTGAGGACGATACTTTTGCCGGAGCCGGACAGGCCGGTAACGATGACGAGTTGCATGGATTATTCCGCCAGTTTGAGCTTTCTTGCCGTGCGCGCCATTTCACGATGCTGGCGCTGCATGAACTGCTTGGTGCCATTGATGCCACGTAGCAGCAGCATGTGGTTGCGGACCGCAACTTCCACCAATACCGCAATATTCCGTCCAGCTGCGACTGGAATGACGACCTTGGGAATTTTGACGTCCAGGATGGTTTCATGTTGCGATTTGATTTTGAGCCTGTCCAGCGGCACCATGGTGTCTGCCATTTCCAGTTGCACAATCAAATCCAGTGGCTTGGTTGGTTTGACTGCATTATCACCGAACAGGGCGCGTATATTCAGCACGCCCAGGCCGCGTACTTCCAGGAAATCCTGAAGCAGTGGTGGGCAACGTCCTTCCAGCCTGTCAGGGGCAATACGGTAAAAATCGACAATATCATCTGCCACCAGTCTATGTCCGCGCGAGATCAGTTCCAAGGCGAGCTCGCTCTTGCCGATGGCCGGGTTGCCCTTGACCAGAATGCCAAATCCCTGCACCTCGAGGAAGACCCCATGCAGGCTTTCCGAGACGGCAACAGCTTGTGCCAGATAATGGCTCAGTACATCCATCAGTCCTGGGCTGCGGAGCGGCGAGGTGAATAGGGGAGTGCTGTAATCGTCCGAAGCTGCAATCAGCTCTTGCGGGGGGATTTCACCGTTGGCGACAATAATCGCTGCCAGATCGGCAGAAAACAAATTCTTGATGGCCTGCTGTAGTTCTTTGGATTTGAGGCTACGCAGGTAATCCATTTCGGCACATCCCAGTACCTGTACGCGGTTGGGGTGTACGAAATTCAGGTGGCCTATCAGTGCCAGGGAGGGTTTGGTCACCGTTTCACTGGTCAGCGGGTTATCGCCGCCTGCCAGGCCTGCGATCCAGGTCAGCTTGAGCTTGCGACGGGTATCCTTGTAAAGCTGGGTAACACTGATTTCAGCCATGGCGTCTACTTGTACCTTGGGATTGTAGTGGGCTCTACTCATGAAACTGCTGCAGCAAGTGCCTCACAGCACGCCCCATTACAGGGCGTTATTGCTGCCGGGGCACTTTGCTGCAGCATGGTCTAACGACTTACTCTATTGGTTGATGCTTGAGTGCGCCATTAGCCTGGTTGTGATCACTGATTTTTTCCTTGTGTTTGACGACCTGGCGATCCAGCTTGTCCGTGAGGGTGTCGATAGCGCTATACATGTTCTCGGCACTGCTCTCCGCATGCAGGTCATTGCCCGGTACATGCAGGGTTGCTTCGACTTTTTGCACCAATTTTTCAACGCTGAAAGTGACTTTGACATCAATCACATGGTCAAAGTGGTTACTCAGTCGCGACAGTTTGGACTGCACATATTCGCGCAGGGCTGGGGTAACGTCCAGGTGGTGTCCGGTCAGGTGCAAATTCATAACGCTCTCCTTACTTGAAAAAACGCGTAAATCAAAGCGACTTACGCTGGTTGGCCGCGGGTATCTGTAGAGACTCGCGGTATTTCGCTATGGTTCTTCTTGCAACAACTATGCCTTGTTTACCAAGGATGTCGGTAATCTGATTGTCAGACAATGGTTTCTTTGGATTTTCTTCATTCACCATCTGCCGGATCAAAGCCCGGATGGCGGTGGCCGAGCATGCACCACCTGATTCAGTAGCCACATGGCTGCCAAAAAAATATTTCAGTTCATAGACACCGCGTGGGGTCAGCATATATTTACGGGTGGTGACGCGGGATACCGTGGATTCATGCAATCCCAGTTCATCGGCAATTTCACGCAACACCAGTGGTCGCATGGCTACTTCTCCATGCTCAAAGAAGTTGCGCTGACGATCAACGATGGCTTGTGATACCCGTAAGATCGTGGAGAAGCGTTGCTGGATGTTCTTTATCATCCATTTGGCTTCCTGCATCTGGCTCATCAAGTACTGACTTGAGCTTTCACGATTGCGTTTGAGGATGCCTGCATACAGTTGGTTGATGCGTAGTTTGGGCACCACTTCATCATTGAGGCTGGCAATCCAGATGCCTTTGATTTTCTTGACCACGATCTCGTGCTGGATGTAATGGTCAGAGCTAATGTGGCTGAACTCACCGCCAGGCCTGGGGTTCAGCTGGGTGACCAATAGCTGCACGCTCTTCAGTACATCATCATCGCATTGCAAGAGTTTGCGTAAACGGGCGTAGTCGCGTGTCGCCAATAGCGGCAAATGCTGTTCTGCTACCTTGATGGCGAGTTTGAGATGTGCCGTGTCGCCAGGTAATGCGCGCAATTGCAACGCCAGGCATTCGGCCAGGTTGCGGGCCCCTATGCCGGGTGGATCGAGGTTCTGGATGTGCTTGAGCGCTGTTTCCAGTTCAAGCTGGTCGATTTCCAGTTCTTCTGGCAACAACTCTGACAACTCTTCTAGCGACTGGTCAAGATAGCCGTCGTCGTTAATCGCATCGACCAATACCATGGCCAGTGTCTGATCACGCGCGGACAAGGGTAATAGTTTGATCTGGCTCAGCAGGTGCTCGCGCAGGGTGAGGTTGACCGCTTCCTGAAAGCTGAAGTCATTATCATCATCATTGTTGGCACCGCCTTCTTCCCAGCGATTACTGCCCTGGAAAGACTCAAAGTAATCATCACCGCCGCCAAACTCATCAACGCGTGGTACTTCTTCAGTGGTCGGTGTGCTGCTTTCCGCCGGTGCGCTGCTGATCTGGTCAGTAGGAGTATAGGTTTCTGGCACTTCGGGCGCGCCATCAGGCCCGTCGATACGTTCCAGCAGCGGGTTGGCCTGCAGCAGTGATTCCAGCTCCTGGTTGAGCTCCTGCGACGAGAGCTGCAGCAACTTGATTGACTGCTGCAACTGCGGCGTCAATGCCAGGTTCTGGGAAAATTTAAGCTGTAGACTTTGTTTCATGTTCTATTCCGCCTCATGTGTTTCCTACAAGCGGAAGTCCTTGCCCAGGTACACTTCTCGTACACTGGTGTTATGGATGATTTCACTCGGTTTGCCTGCGGCAAACACGCGCCCCTCATTCACAATATAAGCCCGGTCACAAATGCCCAGGGTTTCACGCACGTTATGATCAGTAATCAGCACGCCGATATTGCGCTCGGTGAGGAAGCGGATAATTTTCTGGATATCCAGTACGGCAATCGGGTCGATACCGGCAAATGGCTCATCCAGCAAAATGAAACTGGGGTTGGTGGCCAGGCAGCGGGCAATTTCCACGCGGCGTCTTTCACCGCCTGACAGACTCACGGCCATACTGTTACGGATATGGGTGATATGGAGTTCCTGTAACAGGGATTCAAGCTGTTCTTTTTGTTGCTCAGGCGGCATGTCCTGCAGTTCAAGAATGGCTTGAATGTTTTCCGTCACGGTCATCTTGCGGAAAATAGACGGTTCTTGTGGTAAATAGGCCAGGCCCATGCGCGCACGCTGATGAATCGGCATGCGGCTCAAGTCCTTGCCATCAAGCAGGATGCGACCATCGTCCAGCGGCACCAGGCCTACCATCATGTAGAAGCTGGTGGTTTTACCGGCACCATTGGGGCCAAGCAGGCCAACGACTTCACCACTATTGAGCTGCAGCGAAATATCCTGCACCACGGTACGGGACTTATATTTCTTGCGCAGACCTTCTACGATTAATTCACTCATTTATACAACAATCTTTTGAATCATATCTTCAATGTATGGATGGTTTTCAGCCTATGGAGTTTCAACGGTAGGGGTTGCAGTGCCGTCCTGACCAGGTTTCTTCTTGGGCTGGATAATTGCCCGGACGCGACCATTGGGTGTCGCCGGGGTAGCGGCTTGTGAGCCACCGCTGATGACCTCTGCATATTCAGCATTGGCATCGTACATAATGTAGTCACCGTGCACGATATCTTCACCGCGCTTGACCCAGGCCTTGATGAACAGCTGCACCTTGTCCATGCGTCCATCATACTCTATACGCTGACCACTGCCTTCCATGTATTCATTCTTGCCATCACGTTTCTGCTTGAAGGTTGTCGGGTTGCCATAGGACGTGCTGTGCTGGAAGCCTTCCTTGTCTTCACGCACTACCAGTTTGTCGCCCCTGATGATCAACGTACCTTGCGTCAGGATGACATTGCCAGTGTAGGTGCTGGTTTTCTTTGCATCATTGACCTGTACCGAGTCGGCTTCCAGTTCAATCGGTTTCTCCCGGTCAGCCTTTTCCGCATGGGCGTTCAGGCAAGGCATGGCAAACAGCATGCCGATAATGAAATAGCTACGCAACGTGCGCATATATTCTCCACTGATAGATATTGTTTTATTTGGATTTAGTTGGGAGCTTAGCATTTTTAGCGGTGCCGGACTTGGTTTGTTTGTTGCTGGTATTCTTGGCCGCAGGCTTGGTAGTCGTAGCCTTGTTCGGTGCGGGTTTGGCGGTTTTTGGCTTGCTGACTTTCTTGCCTGCATTCGGGCTTTCATAGTGCGTACGTACGCGCTTGTTCAATTGTATGGTTTGCTGTTTCTTGTCATAGATCATCCCCACCGCACGCACCACGCTCTTGGGCCCCTGGGTAATCACTACAGGCCTGTTTGTGGTGGCAATTTCCTTTTGCGGTTCCACTTGCAGGTAATCTGTAGTGAGCGTCATTTCCGGCTTGTCAGCAAAGGCGGCACGCACCACCCGTACATCATCGCGGAACTGCACCACTTCACCATTGCTGGATACCTGCCCACGTTTGCCTTCTATTGTGGTCGGCGGCTTGCCGGCACCGTATTGAGTGAAATGCGGATTTTCCAGCTCGGTCGTGTCATCGTCCGGGTAATGGCGCATTTCCGAGGCTTTGAGGATATGGCTGATATTGCCCGATGGATCGGTCTTGGTAGTGACAAAGTTATTGAGGATATAGTCCGGGTCGTGGCGCGTATTGCCATCCACACGCGGTTCTGGTGCTTGCACCGTGCGGTCTATCCATAGCGTGAGCAAGGCCAGCAGGCCAAGCACTGCCAATGGAAACAGGATGGTATTGGAGCGTCCTTGCATGAGTATCCGTTATTTCAGGTAAGGGGCCATTTGTGCATCGAAAGTGCCTTGCGCCTTCATGAGCAGCTCACAGACCTCACGTACCGCACCAAACCCTGCCTGGCGCTCAGTGGTGTAATGGGCATACTCTTTTACCAGCGGCATGGCATGCGGGACGGTAATGGCCAATCCAGCACGGCGCATCGGCGGGATATCAATCACGTCATCGCCCATGAACAGGCATTCCTCGGCAGATACACCCTGCTTGTCGAGCAAGTCGTTAAAAGCTTCGAGCTTGTCGTCTATTCCCTGGTAGATAATGCTGACGCCGGTATTTTCGGCGCGCTTGACTACCACCTTGGATTTGCGACCCGTGATATAAGCCATGCGTAGCCCTGTGTTCTTGAGCATCTTCATGCCCAGGCCATCCTGAGAATGAAACACCTTGTATTCCAGGCCATCATCACCCAGCATCAAGCCACCATTGGTCAGGATGCCGTCAACATCGAACACTGCAACCTTGATACGCTTTGCGCGTTCTTCTAATGAAATCACGTTCTAAACCACCTTTGCCATAAGGAGGTCGTGCATATTGAGTGCCCCGACCAGATTGCCCTGCAGGTCCAGGACCAGCAGGCTGTTGATTGCGCGTTGTTCCATCAGGGCCACGGCGTCTACTGCAAGTTGATCCGGCCCTATGGTTTGCGGGTTGACATGCATGACATCGGCCATGCGTGTGGTATGAATATCAATGCCATTTTCAAAAGCGCGGCGCAGGTCGCCATCAGTGAAGATGCCAATTGCCTTGCCTGCACCATCCATCACGGCCGTCATACCCAGGCCTTTGCGCGATATTTCCAGCAAGCCATCCTTGAGAAAGGCGTCAATACTGATCGTCGGAATGGCCTCCTCTGTGCGCATGATGTCTTTGACATGCAGCAACAGGCGCCTGCCCAGTGAGCCGCCTGGGTGCGATAGTGCGTAGTCTTCCTGGGAAAATCCGCGCTGGTCGAGCAGCGTCACCGCCAGTGCATCGCCCAAGGCGAGCGCGGCTGTGGTACTGGCTGTGGGGGATAGCCCCAAAGGACAGGCTTCTTCAGAGACATGGGCGTCCAGGAAAATCGATGCGGCCTTGGACAGGGTGGAGTTGCGATTGCCGGAAATACTGATCAGTGGCACACCCATGCGCTTGATGGGTGGCAGGATGGCCAGCAACTCATCGGCTTCGCCGGAGTTGGAAAGGGCGATCACCACATCATCCTTGGTGATCATGCCCAGGTCGCCATGGCTGGCTTCGGCTGGATGCATGAAAAAAGCCGGGGTGCCGGTGCTGGCCAGGGTGGCCGCAATCTTGTGACCCACATGGCCGGATTTGCCGATACCAGTCACGACAACTCTGCCACGGCACTGTAAAATAAGCTCGACTGCGTTGACGAAATTTTCATCCAGGCGTTCGGCCAGTGCCTGCACTTCCCTTGCCTCGATCTCTAATACTTCTCGCGCAAGCTGCAATGGCGCCTTTGCGCTACTGCTTTTCTGTAAATTGAAAATTCCCATATGTGCCAAGTATAAAAGGGAATGTTCTATGAATAAAGGATATGCCGATAAAGTCGGCATAATTTTTGCGTGATGATCGTGTTGAAGTCCGAAAATGCGCTGGTGAAATTGCCGATGGGGTCGCCATCGTGAGTCAGCATGTATTGGTGGCGGGTGGTGGTATTGTAGGTTGCCTGACGGCCATGGAGCTGGTGGCGCGTGGTTGCCAGGTTACCATCGTCGAGCGCAACGTGATCGCCAGCCAGACCTCTGGTGAATCATCCTGGGCCGGGGCTGGCATTGTATTTCCCCTCTTGCCCTGGATGTACTCCGAACATGTGAATCGGCTCACCAGTTATGGCGCCGCCAGCTATGGCGCCATCTGCCAGCGTCTGCTCAATGAAACCGGGATCGATCCGCAATTGATCGTGTCGGGATTTTTGCTGTTGCCCGAGTTTGATCGTGCAGCAGCACTGGCCTGGTGTGAACAGAATCAGTTGCCCGCACAAGCCGTCCATGCGTCGGCATTCGGCGTGCAGTCTCTAAGTGGCGAAGAGGCCTTATGGTTGCCGACGGTGAGCCAGATCCGCCCACCTTGCCTGATGCATGCATTGCGTGCCTGGCTGGAGCAAAATAATGTACGCCTGCTTGAGCATACCGAGCTCGAGCCTTTGCGCGAAATTGCAGAATTGCGCGAATGGCGCACGACCAGCGGTGAAATGTTGCAGGCAGATCAATTCATCGTGACCTCAGGCGCCTGGAGTTTTGACCTGTTGAAACAAGTGGCCAGCAAGCTTCAGGTCAAGCCCATGCGTGGTCAGATCGTGCTCTACAAACCGGAACGTCAACTGCAGCAAGTGGTGTATCGCGAGGGGTTCTACCTGGTGCCACGACGGGATGGTTATCTTCTGGCAGGCAGTACGCTTGAAGATGTGGGCTTTGATGCTTCTGTTACTTCCACGGTGCGGGAAGAAATTTGTGCCAAGGCTGAAGCGATTATGCCTGACCTCAAAGGCTTGCCTGTGATCAAGCACTGGAGCGGTTTGCGGCCAGGTACTCCGGACAATCTGCCGGTGATCGCCCCGCATCCGCAAGTGCAGAACCTGTATCTGAACACCGGGCATTTCCGCTATGGCCTGACCATGGCCCCTGCCAGTGCCAGGCTGGTGGCCGCCATGGTCTGCGGAGAAACGCCCTGGACTGATGCTGCGCCGTTTGCGCTGCCCGGCTAATCCGTTATAGGAGGCGGAGTGTCGCAGATCGACACTCTTGCCACGCTGTGAGGTATCTTCATTGGGGCTGCTGTTGTCATGCGCTCATGCGCCTTCTTGCGCAGATTATTCCCTGTTCTCCCATCAAGTCTTGCTATGTGACCGCGTGTCTCAATGAGCTCAGCCATTCAAGGCTTGCAGCCTGTTTTTATGGTCATCAGCTTGCCTGATGTATGCTTGCCTGACTTTTGAAAATCCAGCATTGAGGTTCAATTTTGATGTGAAGCGTACCTGCGACTTCTGCTGACAAATGGCTGGAGGATGGTGCTGGCGGTGATCTTTATATTTAGATATATTTATTATTCAAAATAGATATACTTATATAAAACCTAATATTCTCTTACTCTCAAGAATGAGCAGATCTTTCCGGGGAGCAAGTGCGTATGTGATCCGCCCCCGAGGAGAACAGTATGCCTACCGATCTTGCGCTCGCTGATCTATTGCGCCCTTATGTATTAAGGGGCGAACACACTGATTGGCATGCGGCATTATCCACCATCTATGTCGAGAGTTTTGAAACGGCACAGAGTACCGATGGCATTGTGATTCGGGGCATTGCACGTTTTTCGGGTACTGGCGCTATCAGTTTTGACCCCATCAGCGGCAAACTGTCGATGGATGCGTCCAACACCGAAGGACATCCGCGCAACCAGGCCGGACGCCGTGATCCATGGTTGGATATCACCGATACCCGAGTTGAATTTTCCATGTCGGCTCCCCGGGCGGCCGGTGCCATCGTGGCAAGTGGCGTTGCCACCATTCCTGCTAATGACAGTAACTTCGCTCCCGTGCAGGATGTGCTTGAGGCATGGGACAGCATTCCCAATGATGCTGCGCCATCGGATTATCCCGGCACGGGCGTTACGCTTGATCTGGTGCTGTCTGGCATTGTGCTGAGGCCACCTTTCCTCAAGCCGGCCAAAATGGAGCTAGATGGCTTGCTGGTGGCTGATCCTGCATTTCGCGATGTGGTCTTCAATCTGCCCAGGATCAAGCTTCGACTTAGCCAGGATAGTGGCCTGAATGCAGTACTGGATGCTTCCATTGCTTCCTTGGGCGTTTCCGGGATTGATGACCCGGGCGATATTGCTGCGGCCGAAATGATTAGCATGACACCGCCTTATGCCTTTATCGGCGAGGGTAATGTGGTGGGGTTCGGCTTCCGCTCAGCGGTATTGGATCTTGCGGATGGGTATACCCCACCAGCGGTACTGGATCAGTTTGGTTTTGATGAAAGCTGGACCGGACTGTATTTACCGGAAATCCGCCTGTTTGTCGCACCGCATGGCATGGAGGATTTTGCGGTGAATGCAGGGGTGCGCAACTTCCTGCTCGGGCTGGGTCAGTCCAGTGGGGTAACATTCGACTTTGAGGGGATGGTCATCAACCAGGGTGCAGGGGCACTCCAGGTTTCAGTGGCGTTTGTCGACAACACTGGGCGTGTCATCGGTGTTACCAGGCTATCAGATACCACGGCGGAAGTGGCACTGCCGGAACGAACACGCATGCTGATTGAAGTTGTCGGGGGGCGTGCGCCCTATACCGGGCAAGCCACTTTTGCAGGCATGACCCGTCAGGGCGTGGTGCATGACATTGATCTTTCCACTACCACGGAGTTGACGATTGGCGTCGACGTCACCGATACCAGTGCGGTCCAGAAAAATGCCAGCCTGACTATCCAGGCCCGTCGGCGGCAGAGCACTCAGAGCCTGCCCGTCCCGGGTACGGGTAGCGCGATTGTACAACCTGCCACCGTCAAGACCACCGCTATTACCCTAGAGGGGAAAGCCCAACCCTCACCTGAGCTGTTGTTGGTGAGGCAGGACAACCAATCGGCCACCATCAGCCTCAATCCCCCTAGCCCGAATACAGCCTGGACGGTAGCGGGCAATGCTGTCAGTTCAGGCGCTACAGTCACTGTGCCGGTGGCTGCAGGAGAAACCAAAACGCTCACTGCAACACGAAGTAGTGGCAATATCAATGACATCACCTGCTATTTCCGCTTTGATCAGCCTGATAGCACCATGCCATCAGGCTTTGCCAGTGATCCAGACAATATCAACAGCTCACCTGCAGTAGACCCCAGTGGCAGTGCATTCTGGCTGCCACCTGGGACGCCATTCATGGAGCATTACCGTCAAGCGCTGAAACAAATCAGCGCAGCAACTACATTGACCCTGACAGGCAGTGCAAGCTACGAGCAGAATGAGGCCAAAAGCAAATACAACTATCTGCTTTCCAGGCGCCGTGCAGAGGCTTTGCGCCAGCTGCTGCAAGCAGAAGCCAATCACCCGGATAGTGCAAAGCGTATCCCGAACTTTAACCTGAATGTGGAGCCTGCCGATATTGGAGCGGCAGCACCAGATGCAGCATGGGCCAGTGCCTGGAAAACCCATTCCAGCCCGAGGAATACATGGTGGAAGGCGACTGTGAGTGGATTCGGGCCCATTACACTCCCGGGCAGTGTGACCAATGGAGAGGTCAGCCGCCCCAACTCTACACAAATACCCGTACCTCCACCGCCTCCGCCGCCTCAACCTCCCGTTCCACAACCGCCTGATTGGTTCCGCTCGATTGCGCTTAAGATCAGGATTGTGCGCGATCAATTTGTTGCGATTGAGCTCTCCGGAGAGGTTGATTTCCAGACAGGAGCCGAGGAGCGCCTGCGTAATCGAGGGGTAGCGCAAAGTGAAATACCGCAATTTGAAGGCCTGGGTAGCCAGAATCCTGCGGATGGCATCGTCAAATACAAGATTCTTTACCAGACTGATGCTGCAAGCCAGACCGACCAGGTCAAACTCTATCTGGGTGCTGACCCCAATGACAGGGATGGCCTGTTCTTGATCGGGCAACTGCCCGGACAGCCACTCAAGCCACGCAGCACCGGGCTCAATGTGCTGGGGATGACGGCTTTGTTTACACCATTAATTGCCGAGACTGCACCTGCATCGCCCACAGATGGCAGTGTTAGTGAAATCGTCTTGACCGCTGCCGCGCTGGGTTTGCCGATCGCCCTCGCTGAGCTTGGCTGGTTGAATGTAGAGCGTGTGGTGCTCTATGGGGGTGAGCTGAATGTCACTACCCGTGCCGGGCAATGGGTGTCTACCCTATTGTTTGATGTGGAAACCGCCATTTCTGCCAATATCAATATTGGGGCTTTACGTATCCTGGAGATTCCACGCGAAAATCCATTAGTGGTGCGCTATAAAGCCATCGGGCTCAAGATGGGCTATCCGCCCGGTTCCAGTGAGCGCTTCCAGTTTCGTCCCATGTTTGATGCTTCCAAGGGCTATTCGATAGATCTTTCCGGTCCTGGTGCCGTGCGGGTGCCTGATCCGCTCGGGCAGATACTCCAGGTCTTGGGTGCGCGCATAGCCCGTACCAATCCGTTGACCTTTGAAGTTGATCTGGGATTTGCAGTTGACCTCGGGGTGGTCACGATAGAGCGTGCACGCGTGCGCATGCCGGTGGCTCCGGTTGGTGTGCCTGAGTTGACGGCTTTTGCAGCCAGCATCAATGTGCCGGGCACGGTTGAAGGCCGGGGATACATGGAGATCAATGGCAACGAGATCAAAGGCCAGATTGACATATCACTGGTGCCGTTGAAGTTGCGCCTGAGTGCCGGGCTAGGAGTTGCCAACATTCCTGCCAGTGAGGGAGGACCGGCCACCGGTGTGATTATCACGCTGGAGCTCGAGCTTCCGGTTGCCATTCCGCTGGCGCAGTCTGGCTTTGGTATCTATGGGTTCCTGGGCTTGTTCGCCATGCATTATGCGCGTGACGAGAGCGGTATCAATTCATTGACCCCGGCCCTGACCTGGTTAAAAGAACGTGCCGAAGGTAACCCTACCAACATCAAGGCCTGGAAACCGCAGGTCAATAAATGGGCTTTCGGGCTTGGTGCCATTCTTGGCACCATGGAAGGCGGCATCATCTTCAATGTGAAGGGCATGGTATTGCTGGAGTTGCCCGGCCCACGCCTGATGCTGGTGGTCAGGGCCAATCTGCTCGCTGTCTTGCCTGACCTCAAGGAAAAGAATGCCGAGGGCACTTTCCTCTGCGTGATTGATATTGATTTTGGCCGCGGTACGCTGTCGATTGGCCTGTCAATTGATTTCGGTATCAAGCCTATTGTTCAAATCCAGATTCCGGTTGAAGCCTATTTCAATCTGAAGGAAGGCAGCGACTGGCATATCTACCTAGGAACCTTTACCGGTAGCGATATCAAGGGGCGTCCGCTCCCAGGCCCCATCCATGCCAACATCATGCAAGTGTTTGATGGTACCGGTTATGTGATGGTGAGTGGTCATGGCATCCCAGCGTATAAGGGCTTGTCTGCGGTGAATGGGGTGGGCCTCGCCGTGGGCCTGCAGGTGGCGATTACCTGGGGGAGTCAGGACATTAACCTGTATCTGCGTGCCACCGCGGGCTTCAACGCGGTGCTGGGATTTGAGCCATTTTATGTGGGTGGACTGCTCTATGTGCGTGGTGAACTGCATCTGTTCGTAGTCAGCATCAGCGCTTCTGCCGAGCTCAAGGTGCAGATTGGCGAGCTCGCTGATGGTACCGAGGTTTCACGGATTGATGGCGAAGTCTGCGGTGAGGTCGACTTGTTCTTCTTTACCATCAAGGGGTGTGTCGATTTCCATCTTGGTGAAAATAGCGCCATCGTGCCAATTGCGCCAGACCTGGTGCGCAGCGTGACACTGGTCAGCCGTTCCCCGGCCCTGGTGGTGGGCACAGGAGTGGACAGAGGCATAGATGCCAAGATAGGGGATGCGCTCAAACAGCCAGCACCACCAGCGCTCAATGCTAAGAAGCTGGTGACGGTGCCGATTGATGCCATTCCTGTCATTACCATGTCAGCCACTCCATTTGATGAGGGACTGCTGGTGATGGGCGAGGGCCCGCAAGGCACACCTGGAGCACCTGCTGATGGCTTCATCAAGCGCGGGGACTACGCCTATCGCTACCATCTGAAATCTGTTGAATTAATACGGGCGGATGGCGGCGACATCACAGGCCCAGGCCCCAGGCCTTCTACCTGGTGGACGCTCAACGATCCTATCGAAGGTAATTTGGTCGCCCAGCTTTCGCTGCTCAACTGGACACCGAACGCCACTCCCAAGGCCGTCGAACGCAGTGAGTTTCTTGAGAACAATACCGAGGAACGCTGGGGCACGGTGTGTCATGAGGCAGCGCCTGCTGCGGCCATACTGTGGACGTTTGAAAATGAGCCTAGCGGACCCTCAGAAAGCGGCTGGAAGGTGGATGGCATTGCCTGGCCTGACCCTGCCAACAGCAAGCGTTCGGCAGTGCCAGTACTTGAGGTCAAGGTGTGGGAACGCTGGCGCAGTGGAGATCGACAGCTAGACCGGCAGCGGGGAATTATCCCCGCTGCCATAACGCCTGCGCTGGTGCCTTGCTATGAAGCAAAGCAGGCAGATTATCCAGCGCTTAATCCCTATCACAAGATTTCTGAAGGCAGCGGGTTCAGCAAGCGTCTGCATCTGGAGCAGCAAGCCTTGACCGCTGCTACAGCGCCTTCTGTCGGACTGCGCAAGATGGACAGGGGTGATGTGGATTATCTTGATTTGAGTGACATGATGCAGCAACTGGCATCTGGTCAAGCCATTCATCGTGTATCGCTGATGCAAATTACCACCGCTAGTGAGGATCGCAAGCAGAACGCGATGCTTATCACGAAGTCTCGGCAGTGTAATAGCCGTCTGCTGGCCTCGCCCCAGTTTGATATTGGTCTGCCTGTCGTGTTTGGCGATCGCAGCCGCGCCAAGGAAATCGCGAACAGTCTTGATCGCTTAGGCAAAAAGTCAGACCAGTTTAGTGATGCCATTGTGATTGCCAGTGGCTCTGTGATTGAAGGCAGAATTCTGCTGTTGCTGCATCGTTCCCTGCCCAGCGATAACAACCAATACTTAGGCTTGGTGGTGCGCTTTTTTGATCAGCACAATCATGAAATTCATAGACATCAGGTGAGCAATGACGACAGTCTCTCCGTGGTGGGCATGCCCGCAAGATGGAATGATGCGGGCGGGCCGTGGGCTGAACCGGTGCACCATGTCATCAGCCATTCGCAACGGCTGGAGAAAATCTATGGTGCTTATCTTGTCCAGTTCAAGGGCATGGACAAGCTGCACCATATTGAAATAGCCCTGATGCATGAATCTGACAGCCCAGATGGCAGGATGAAGTACGAGCAGAGTGGCAGACCTTATTATGTCGCTGCATTTGAGTTCACCCGCCTGGAAGAAGCTCGCCGTGAAGAATGGGACCAGCGGGAGGTGAAGCGCAATCGTGGCGTACTGGAAACTTTCCTCGGCCCTGACAGTGGGGATCTGGCATTACTGGTGCCTGACCAGCTTTATTGCTTGCGCACCAGTGTTGAAGTCACGGTAAAAGACAAGGATGGCAATGAGTCTGGCGCGGCACCACAAACGGCTGATTTCTGGTTCAAGACCGATAATCTGAGTCCAAAATCACTGGAGCCATGGATGTTGTGCAGCATACCGTCTGTGGATGAACCCCATTATTTTGGTGAGGAGTTCATCAAAATCGTGTTTGCCACGCAAGATGTGGACAAGCTATGGGGGGCTTATGGCAAGGAATTGCGTGCGCGCCTCAAGGCCGCCTCGTTCAGGCAGGTCAATGTGCCGGGCTTGCAACATCCTGTGCCTCTGATACGCCAGCCATCCAATACGATACAGCCTGGATTGGTCAATATTCCGGCCAGTGTCCTGTCACCGTTTGAGGGGGCTCTGGTGGATGGGCTGGCTGCATATGGACCTTGTATTCCGCAGGATGTGAATCGATCGCGCCATAGTGCCATCACCATCCCGATCCCGCTCGACCCCTATACCGACTATGTGCTGGATATTGAAGCCGTCGCTATTGGGGCACCACAGAATACAGTGGGTGAGCGGGTGCTGAGACGACACTTCTCGACGGGAGCTTATGGCACATTTGATGATTTTGCTGCCAGCTTTCAGGGCGCTTTTACCGAGCACCGATTTGCTCCCCCTGGCGCCATGCAAGGCATTGCCGCCACCCCAGCATTTGCAGGCAGGGATCCGCAGGGTGGCGAGCTGGATCAGGCCATGGCCACAGCGAGCCTGGAGCCCATGCCTGTACCCAAGAGCCCACGCATTGTGGTGTTCTGGGAGCAGGCAAGCCCTGCGGCAATTCCTCAGCCGGTCGCGGTGTTGGTTGATGCTGCAGAGCCGATGCTGCGTACCCGCATGTTGCCACAAGAAGACATTAGTGGAGATGCACCGCCCACAACACGCTGGAGGATGCTGGAGAAAACCTGGCTCAATCTGGTCGCAGATGCAGGCAACACCACCAATGTGATCCGTACGATCTGGGCACCAGGGCGGCAAAGAGCGCTGGTGATGCTGGAGGCTAATGCACGTGGTAAACGGTTGCAATTGGCGCTGAGAAGGGAAGTGTTCACTGAGCCCTACCTGGATGGTGCCGCTGCTACTCCTACCAGTTTTGTGGTTGTCGACGAGATTCTCGGCCATGCGCCTTGGGAAGAACAATAAGGAATCTGATCATGGCTATCCGTATTTATGATCCCAGCATACTCAAGGCCCAGGGAGCTCTGCTGGACTTGAGTGCCCTCATCCGGCAACGCAAGATGGTATTCGCATATGAAATCAAACAGCCGAGGTCCCTGCTGTTACGCTGGCAAACCTCGCCTGCGGCCGGTCTGCCCAGTGAGCCTTTCAAGGTGTGGCGTCGCCCGGCGCAAGCGCTGGGAGAGCAGTATGCAGTGCAATATGAGGTCATTTCGCTCGGATCACTCGGTTTCAACGCGCAGATCATTCAGTTTGATGCGCCACTGGCATCGGTCAGCCTGAATGTATTTTCAAGGAAAGGCGGCAACGTTTCTATCGCAGTATTGTGCGGAGTGCCCAGTTTTGAATCGATAGTCACGACCCAGTCACGTACGCTGGCAGCTGGAGAAACTGTCAATCTGGAGTTTCAGGCTCCCCTGATTACCAGCTTGTTGCTGCTCAATGTGAGCCGCTTCAGTGATGTTGTTGGAATGTATATCGCGGATCTCGACAAAATCCAGGATTGGGAGCTGGTTGAGACCGTAGGCTTGCCAGTGGATGAGGGTGAATGGGCCCCTTTGGGCCAACAGCATGGCATCAAACAAGGCTTGGTGGGGGCTGAAGTCCCGGCGGTGGATGCGGCCATTGATCGTTTCAAGCGGGGGGTTAATCCGGCGGGATGGTGGCCCAGTCTGCCGGATGGCACCGTGGCGCCGGTCTGGGAATTGCCGGACGCAGACAAGCTGATTGAGGAAAGCGCCATTGAGTTGCTGCCTATGCTGCGTCAGGTGGCGCAGCATGCCCCTGACAAACAGGCGGCAGAAATTTTTACCTTCAAAATTGCGCCACCGCAGAACCCGGCAGGGGAAGCCATGCCCACGGATCAGCCTAGCCAGGCCAATCTTTCCCCTGTCGGCCTGCTGGCAATGCTGGCCTCCGGTGACCCATTACTGGCAGTGGCGCTGGGTTATGGTACTGGCTATCCAGAGGAAGATAGAAGCTATGAGTACAGTGCTTCCAGCCAGAGTGCCTGGGATTGGATGATCACAGGACTGTGGAAAAATGGCCTCGATGGCAAGTCCGGCACGGTTGAGTTTGCCGCAATTGTACCGAGGCCGGGATTGGCGATACCCGCGCCCACACCTGCCGATCTCAAAGTGGATTTCCAGGCACATTTGCGTCCTGCGCTCATGGATGATCCATGGCTGGCATCGGTCAGATCGAGTTGGGAACGCTTTCCCACCGCCCAGCTCACTTCGGTGGCCAGCTTTGCTGCTGCCCGCCATGCGGTTGGGTCTGCAGGGAATGCGGAAGTTTTGCTGGAAAGGCGCATGCTGACCCAGGGGCATCGTCCCATTATCAACACCCGTAATTTGCTTGACCCGGAACCGACGCGCCAAAGTGCAACCGATGGCACGCTGAGAATACCCAACAGTCCTGGCAGGGTCTCCATGCACTATGCGATTGCGACGCAGAATATCTTCGGGATATGGAGCAGCTGGAGAGAAGAGCCGATTGAGATCAGGCAGCCAGCACCGGCCATTGTGCAGATATTATCTGCCGATTTGCATGCCACTGACCCCGGTACAGGCACTGCCTGCCCTGCGACACTGGTATTTGAAATCTCGGTCGACTGGAAAGTACGTTCCATCAAGCAGATTGATTTTCGTAGCAGCCTGTTTGCAGCGGCATCTAGGTTTGCAGAGGCGCCCGGCACATCTACGCCGATCGGGATACAGAAACAATTAGGAGGCACCAGCGTAACAGCCAGTATTACGTTTGACGGTGATATCCCGGCTATGGATGGTGGCAAGGTGGAAGCGCTGAATCCTGAAGGCACTGCGGTGGTGGCGCCTGGCCCCGAACAATCTTCAAACAGGCGATATCGCGTCAGCATCACTGATTTTTCGCTGGATTATGCTGCCACACCGCATATTGGCCTCAGGCTGAGGTCAAGATTGGTGGAGCGTATTCCTCCCTACAGGAAAGGCGCCTGGTCTCCTGTGGCCAAGCTGGCTTATGCATCAGATCCGCGCGCACGCCCCACTACCGTGATTGATATTGTAAGGCTGACCAGCCTGCCCGATGCTGCAGGGGAGTGTCATGCCCATCTTGACTGGAATCCCATCCCGGGAGCCATTGGATATGCCATCTATGAAAGTACTGAAACGCGTATTCTTTCTAGTCATCCCGGCTATCCAGAGCCAAGCCCGGCGCGTACACTCAGCCAGCGCCTCACCACAATCAAGCAGGCGTTTTCCGCTGCGCCACTGCGGCGCGATTTCACGCGACGCAATGCCAAGCTGGTAACGGACACGGATCTGGATGTCACCTTGCCGCGCGGGTCACGCGACATTCATCTCTACACGATATTGCCAGTGATGGCGGGCGGCAATGAAGGCCCCTGGCCCAGTGGCCCTGGTGCCGATAAGGCGTTGATTCCCTATGCTGCGCCACGCGTGGCTGAACCTGCTCCACCCACCATTGAGGTGCAACTGGTGCAAGACCAGGCACCCGCTGCGCCCAATTATCGTGCCAGGCTGTTGATCGGCACGCGTGCTGATTCTGGCGCAAGGCCCACACGCATTGATATCTATCGGGTTCGAGTGGACGATGCAGCCCGTCGCCTCGATAGCATGGGTGCTCCTATCGCCAGTCTGTCGGCGACCAATGCCAGCTGGAAAGTATCCCCGCCGCTGACTGGAGGAGACTGGATTGATAGTGTGAGCGGGCATGACCAGCCAGCAGGCTCATGGCGCACGGTCTGGTATCGCGCAGTGGCCTGGTCTGCAGATGACCCTTTGCGCGCAGTGCTGAAAGGTAGGTCGCAGCCTTCGCCTGCTGTGTCCGTACTGATTCCTCCGGCTCACGCCCCAGACTTGTCGCCACTAACCATCTCCTCGCCTGGAGGCGATCCGGCCTGGGTATTGTTAAGTTTCAGCTCGAGTGCCCCAGTCAGCCCAACCCCTATAGGCCCCCATACATTGTCTATCTCAGCCAATGTCCAGGGCGGGGTTGCCATGGTGGAAAAGACGGTGAGGCTGGATGAGGTGGCAACCGCACAACCTGTCACTGGTTCTGATGTCTGGCGTGTTGATGGCACATCGAGTAGTTATAGCGTATTGCTACGCCGCGCTGCGCTGAGTGATAGCGTTTCAGTGATTGTGCGCATCACCGATCCGCTTGGACGCATCAGTGAACAATCGATCACGGTGGGTGCTGGCTCAGTGCTGCCGCTACCTTCGCTTTCAGTCATCGATGCGTTTTTCATCACCGGTCGTGGCCATGTCTATAGTTTTGCCACCAATGCGCCGGATACGGATGGCGTAACAGGTATTTATCGTTTGTATATAGCGCTGACCGCAGACAGCAGCTCTCCTTTCCCGTTTCCCAGACCGCGCGGTGGAAGAAACCCTGTGGATGGCACATCTCCCGCAAGGACATTGGGGCAGTTCTCCCTGGTAAAAGGGCTGTATGTGTTTAATGGCGCGCTTTCATCGGTGCCCAAAGTGAACAAGGCCCTGCCATCCAGCAATGAGGCCCTGGCCCTCTACCGGCAAACATTGCCAACAGACGACAATTTCGTGATTTTTTCCAGGATTGCCCTGCGCTCTGTGCTGGTGAGGATTACAACACCGGATGGGCGTATCGTGGAACGGCGCTGGAAAGCTTAAGGAGGCAAGATGGTTACTGTGTATACGCTAACACCCGCCAGTGCAGCAGAAGCATTACGTGAAAACGGCCTGGATGCTCTGGGCATTACCGCGCTCCTGCTTGGCTCCAGCTGGAGTGATCTTGATCCTGCATTTGATAGCGCTGCGCTGACGCTGACGTTTGCCCAGGTTCCCAAAGCACCATGGCGCGGCATACTTGAGTATGTGGATAGTGCGACGATGTTTCGGGCAGTGGATGGTATGCCGATGACAGGGCCTGCCGCCGTCTTGAGGCTACATCCGCAAGCTGCGGCGCGTTTGTCGCGTTTGGCAGCATCCAGGTACACCACGGCTTCATTGCCGCAGGTGCACGCCATTCCGGAGGTACTGGTGGTTCGCGGCATTGCAGCGGATAAGGCACCTGAGGTCTATGACCCCGAGATGGCTTTGCCCGTGGATGCCATTGGCAAAGCCATTACCTTTCATGATGCGCGCGGCCTGATCGTTGATCCGATTGCTGTCGCGGCAATTCTGGATGACCTGTTGACCAGGTTCCCCGCATTGCTTGCCCCAGCAGATAGCAGCATGGATACCGGAGTGGGCAGCATACGCAGTATTGCCGGACTGGCATCCGGCATAGTGGCCCATGTGGTGACCTTGCACGGGCGGGCATTTGCCCCGATTCCCTCTGGTCCAGAGGTACAGGTCCTGGATAACGGCGGTAACCCGGCGGGGACGCCTGGAGCCAATGGTTTGATCTCACTGGCAGCTGGTGATCAGTTAAGTGGCACAGGTACTGGTGCTGACGCACGTCTGCGCCTTGGCTGGGCAACGGCTGGCACCTTGGGGAAAACGTCATTGCAAGTGCCTGCCCTACCTGCGGGCGTATCCCTTTCCAGACGATTTATCCGGGTGTTTGCCGTTGATCTGCAATGGCATCTTGCCGGGAATCGTTCTGCGACAGAAATCAATGGCATTGCCGGGGATGACCAGACCATGCCTGCGGATTTGCATCCGCAAGTGCATGATGGCATCACCATCGATTACTTGGCCGATGGCCCGGATACACTCGGCGCCATTTCACAGGTGGCCGCCAGAATGACAGGGGCAGCAGCAGGTGGGCTGATGTTTGCAGTATCACCGACGTTTGAAGCTGCGGTGGGCGCTCCCGAAGCGCCTGGCGCCAATGCACACTGGCCGGCGTTCCCTGGTACAGACACAGCCATTGGATTCACTCCGGGACAATCCACTCCTAGCGGACTCAGCGCCAGCTGGTCTGGCAGCAATAATGTGGTCGTGGCCATTCCCGCTGACTTTGCCCCCAACGGGGCCTCAATCCGCATTTATCCGCAGCGCTTTCAGTTGATTGAAGCCATCGGTGCGGAGCCGTCTTTTGTGCGTGGTGACGGAGGGGCAGCCCTTGCCATCAGCGGCACTGGCGTGGAGGTGTTGCTGCAGAACCCCTTCAATCTGGCGCCGAATGATCCACTGCCCAGCCCGGGTATCCTGGTGTTTGATCTGGTCATCACGCCACGCAGGGGGCAGCGCCGGATATGGGCGGCGGAGCGGGTCAGCATTGCGCCAGGCCCAGCCCCGGCGCCAAATGACCCATTTGCTTCGCCGGACCCGCTGAATATCTTCCCGGATAATATACGTTCCATCAGCCCGGTACCTTTGTTTGGGCTGAGGCGTACCATTACACCATCCAATGCCAATCCTGGCAGCATTGCAGACATGGCGCGTGCACTGATGTCGGAAACACAACCCCGGCAAGGCCCGAGATTGCCCACCATGATGCGGCATGACACTATCGTTGTGACTGGGATCAGCGATGGCACCACTACAGCCGGTCTGGCCTGGGGTGCAGTGCTCAGCGGAGGGAGGTGGGCACGAGAAACCAGGTCAGCGCAGCACGGCAAGGCCAACCCGGGTAATCCTGCCGGCCCGGATACCCATGCTGCGGGTATTCGCGTGAACGGGGCGCTGGCCTATGATCTTGCACGTACCGCCGTCAAGCGCGTCCAGCCTATCCTGCCTTTAGGCAATGCGGCAACACCCGGCTGGCTGTTGTTTTCCGCGGGCAATAACTTCAATCCACCCGAGAATAATCCTGTCAATCCTGCCCAGAATTGCGCTGGCATTGCCTTGCAATCCATCGCTGCGGTAGTGGAAACACCAGAGCTGTCTTTATTGCCTGACAATAACCTGCTGAGCTCGCCGCCACCCATCAGCTTTCAGGATGTGTTGACACAGATATCGAATGCCTTCGGGCAGCAAAGGCCACCGGATATCGACGTCATGAATGCGGATCGCTTGATCCATGAAATCCGCCGTGAATACTTCCTGTCCAAATATGGCAGCCGCGATGCACTATGGTCGCTGGCGCGGGCGATTGGGGAAGCGGATGAGCTGGTCTATATCGAGACAGCCGGTCTTGCCAGTACGGCACGCCCGGCAGCTGTACCGGCTGCCCATGAGATAGACCTGATCGAGAAACTGGCAGAGCGCATGCAGGCTAACCCAAATTTGAAAGTGCTGATCAGTGTCCCGCGAGATACTGATTTCTCGCCATTATTCCCGCCCTTTGTGCGTAGAGCCATCACGCAACGGAATGATGCCATTGATCTGTTGCGCGCCGTGGATGCCAGCCGGGTGATGGCTTTCCATCCTCGCGGCTTTCCAGGGCGCTGGGCCCAGATTCGCAGTACTACCGTCATCGTGGATGATGTCTGGTGCCTGACTGGTGCGACGCATTTACGTCGACGTGGCATGACGTTTGATGGCAGTGTTGCCATTGCCTCTCTTGATCATGAGATTGAAGAAGGCTACAGCCGCAAGATCCGGACTTTCCGCCGCGAATTGATGGCAGCCAAGCTGGGTGTCACTCCGACCGAGGCGAATGGTCAGATTTCCCCTGACTGGATACGCCTGCAACGCCCTGCCAGCGCATTTGACTTGATTGCTGATCTGCTGCAGCAGGGTGGGCTTGGCAAGTTGGCTCCCTTATGGCTGGGGCCAACAGATGATAGCGTGATAGCACAAAGTGATGCTGTGGCAGACCCAGATGGGACAGATGGTGGTGCCCTCGAAACCCTGCTTGCCAGCTTTTTAAGTGAGTCTCCTCCTTGAGGGGTGTGTATGCTGGGGTAGGCCTGTAAGTTGAGATTGTTACCGAGCGCTGGTGTTAACCTTGTTTGCTTTGTCTGGCTACGCAGACTCAGGGATGATTTTTTGGTTGTGTTTTTTGATGGTCTAACCGGCAGGGTAGACAGTCGAGTATATGTGCAGCTTCACTGTACTTGCTTTGTACTTGTCCTGTGCTTGATGCGAGATAGCTTCAATGAGTGACAGCTTTAGCCTGGGGCTTGCCAGTGACCAGACTTGCCGCCTGCTTTTTCCAGCAGGCGTATTTCCTTGATCTGCATCCCGCGGTCTATGGCCTTGCACATGTCATAGATGGTCAATAAAGCGATGCTGGTGGCCGTGAGGGCTTCCATTTCGACGCCGGTGCGGCCCACGGTTTCAGCAGTGACAGTGCAGTGTATGGTGTTGTCAGTGGCTGCGATCTCGAATTCCACGCTGACCTTGGTCAAGGGAATGGGATGACACAGCGGGATGAGCTCCGAGGTGCGTTTGGAGCCCTGAATGGCGGCAATACGCGCAATACCGAGTACATCGCCTTTTTTGGCATCTCCCTGCTGAATGGTGGCCAGGGTGGCTGGCAGCATGTGGATACTGCCTTTGGCAACCGCCACACGTTGTGTTTCGGCTTTGCTGCCGACATCGACCATATGTGCCTGGCCGCTGGCATCGAAGTGGGTAAGATGGCTCATGATGTTTCCTACGGGTTCGCGTTACTGGGTGTACAAAGCCAGGCAGCTAGTGAACTTGGCGCTTGAGGTTGCTATCATAGCAATGATGAAACTGCTTTACCCGATTGTCTTCCTCTCTTTCTTTGCCCCCTGGGTGTTGGCCGATGGCTTGCCCGAGCTCGGCGATTATTCTGCGACGGTGCTGTCT
This sequence comes from Methylobacillus gramineus, assembly GCF_020532675.1. GTDB lineage: Bacteria > Pseudomonadota > Gammaproteobacteria > Burkholderiales > Methylophilaceae > Methylobacillus > Methylobacillus gramineus. Next base: position 169,811 of record NZ_JAJAVE010000002.1, read on the forward strand.
CCGCTCGATGAGCAGCGGATTGCCGATGAAATCATGCGCGATGTGTATGCCAGCAATCAGGTGCTGGAAGATCCCGAGATCAATGATTACATTGATAGTCTGGGCCACCGTCTCGCTGCCAGCAGCCCGGATAAATACCAGCATTTCAATTTTTTCGTGGTCAAGGACAACTCGATTAATGCGTTTGCCATGCCGGGCGGGGTGATTGGTGTGCATACTGGCTTGTTGACCGCGGCGAATAATGAATCCGAAGTGGCTGGGGTGCTGGGGCATGAAATCGGCCACGTGGTGCAGCACCATCTGGCGCGTATGCTGGCCAAGCAAAAGAATGATTCAGTGATTACGATGGCCACCATGGCATTGGCCTTGCTGGCGGCACGCAGCAATCCGCAGTTGACAGGGGGGGCGCTCACCGCCGCCACGGCTAATTCCATACAAAAACAAATTGATTACACCCGTGAACACGAGCGTGAGGCAGATCGCGTAGGCTTGCAGATTCTTGATAGCGCCGGGTTTGATACGCGCGGCATGCCGGCGTTTTTTGAAACCTTGCAAAAAGGCTCACGTTTTTCCGAGGGCAGTGCACCGGCTTTTTTGCGCACCCACCCGTTGACCAGTGAACGTATTGCCGATGTGCGCAATCGGGTGGAGCAGACCGCTTACCGCCAGGCCAAGGAAAGCCCGGAGTTCCAGTTCGTCAAGATCAAGCTGCTATCTAATATAGGCACGGCGGATTCAGCCATCAATACTTTCCGCAATAACTTGCAAGATAAGACATATAGCAGTGAAGCGGCCCAGCATTATGGACTGGCGCTGGCCATGTTGCGCAAGCCTGACCTGGCGGGGGCCAGCAAGGAAATTGAATGGCTGCGTAAAAATGCGCCACCCAATGCGATGATAGAAACGGTAGCGACCCAGATAGCCGTCGCGGGCAAAAGCCCGGCCGACGCTGAAAAACAGTATGTGAACGCCTTGAGCCAATATCCTGATCATCGGGCGTTGATCTATGGATATGCCGACCTCCTGCTGGCGACACGCCAGGCGGATAAGTTGCTCAAGCTGATTGGCGACAAGCAGGAGCAATATCCTGATGACCCTTATTTTTATGAGCTGAAGTCCCGGCTCTATACCATGCAGGGCAAGACCATGCTCAGGCATCAGGCCCAGGGTGAAGCCTATGTGCGCCGTTACAACCTGCGTGCGGCAGTGGAACAGATGGACCTGGCTGCCAAGGCCACCGATGGCGATTTTTATCAACAATCGATTGCGGAAGCGCGCCTTAACCAGCTGCGCCAGCAACTGGATGACAAGAAGCGGGATAAATGATGCAGCAGCTCAGGCGTGATCAGTCATGACGGGTCGGCGCTCCATCTTGCAGGTATTGCTGGCAGGCTTGTTGCTGCCCTTGAAGGCAATTGCGGCTAGCTGGAATACACCTGCGTTTGAAGCCCGCACTATCGATGGTGCAAAGCAGGTGTTGAATATGCGTGCCGAGGAAAACACTGCGCAGATCGAGATTGTGGCGCCTGATTTTGCTGAAAATGGTGCGGTTGTGCAGGTTGAAGTGATGAGCCGGATTGCCGGGACGGAAGCCATGGCCATTTTTGCCGAAAAGAACCCGGTGCCGCTGGTGGCCAATTTCACCTTTAGTCACGGTGCGCAACCTTATGTCATTACCCGGATCAAGATGGCGGAAAGTCAAAGCCTGCAAGTGGTTGTCAAGGTAGGGGAGCGATACTATCAGGCCAGTCGCTATGTGACGGTATCGGAAGGCGGGTGCGGCTGATGGCAGCAGGCATCAAGATGCGCGTCCGTTTGCAGTCCGGTGTCGCGGAGGTCAGGGTGTTGATCAGTCATCCGATGGAAACGGGTCGCCGTGAGGATGAGTCTGGCAAGATGGTACCAGCACATTTTATCCAGTTGCTGACCGCTACGCTGAATCAGGTGCCAGTGCTGGAAGCACAGTGGGGTACAGGGGTGGCGCGTGACCCTTACCTGATTTTTTTCGTGGCAGGTGCCAGGCTTGGCGATAGCATCGCCATCGAGTGGCATGACAACAAGGGTGAGAGTGGCCGTCAGTCAATCCAGGTGGCATAGACGGCACGCTCCCTGAAAGAATTACGGCGTGATCGCTACTTTCATGACACCGTCGCGCTGGTTGGAAAATAGCGCGTAGGCCTGTTCTATATCATCCAGCTTGAAACGGTGCGTGACCAGTGAACGCAGATCTGCACGGCCAGCAGCAACGATATCCATCAATCTGCGCATACGTTCCTTGCCGCCAGGACAGAGCGTGGACACTATCGTAAAATCTCCCAGCCCAGCACCAAATGCATCCAGTGGTAATCGCAGTTCGCTGGAGTAAACCCCCAGGCTCGATACCGTGCCGCCTGGACGTAATACACGCAGTGCGGACTCAAAAGTCTGTTGGGTTCCCAATGCTTCAATCGCGACATCCACCCCTCGGCCATCGGTGATGCGCATGATTTCCTGTATGGGGTCGTGGGTTTTGAAGTTGATGACGTGATCTGCCCCCAGCGAGCGTGCAATGGTCAGCCTTTCCGCAATGGCATCCACGCCGATAATCGTGCTGGCTCCCATGAGCCTGGCGCCAGCCACGGCTGACAGGCCGATCGGCCCCAGGGCAAATACCACCACCGTATCGCCTATCTTGATATTGCCGCGCTCAGCGCCGGAAAAACCGGTAGACATAATGTCGGGGCACATGAGCACCTGCTCATCTGTCAGCGCATCCGGAATCACGCTTAAATTCGCCATGGCATCTGGCACACGTAAATATTCTGCCTGGCATCCGTCTATGGTGTTACCGAACTTCCAGCCTCCCGCCACCTTGAAACCGTGCTTGTTGCCCGGACCATCCTGGGAACCACTGCCACACAGACAGGCATTGGAATATCCGCTGGGGGTGATGGCGCCTGCGATGACGCGCTGGCCCTGTGAAAATCCGCTGACGGATGTCCCCAGTCTTTCTATGATCCCTACAGGCTCATGGCCAACGGTCAGGCCGGGAGCGACCGGGTACTCTCCCTTGAGGATATGGACATCAGTGCCGCAAATTGTCGTGGTGGTGATGCGGATCAGTGCATCCAATGGCCCGATCTCTGGAATCGGTTTTTCCTCCAGTACAATTTGCCCAGGGGCAATGAAGACAGCGGCTTTCATTTTGGCCATGAAATACTCCTATTTGTTTAGGGGGTATTGGTTCATGGTAACAAAATTCCACCGGCATGCATGGCTTGGATCAGCGGTTTTATAGCCTGTGCAAGTATGTCAGTAAGGACTTTTCATTGACGAAGGTCAGGTCGTACATGCTGCTCAGCCCCTGGGCATGCTCGTCGGACAAGTCTGCCACGCAAAGAATGAACTGGGATTTTTGTAGTCCCAGACTCTTCTTGAGCAGGCGATATTTTTCGATGGAGGATTTGTAATCGCCAGTTTTACACTCAATGCAGATGGGCGTTTTATTATCCATCAGCAAAAACACGTCCAGCTCGTGCATGTCCGCATTCGGGAGCGTGATGACCACATTGCGTGCGCAGGAAAAGGGCAGGTTGCGTTGTTGCACATAGGTCAGTGCCTGCATCATGGCAAACCATTCCAGCCATATGCCATTGAAAAACTGGCGGATGACAGGTGTCGGTTGCAGGATCAGGCGCAGGGTTTTTTCTGTCTTCTGCTGCACCAGCTTGCCAATGAGAGCATAGTCATACAGCTGTTTGCAGAACGTGGTCAGTAGTCTGATTTCATCAGGATTGCGATTGGCAAGATTGATGGTGGTGCCGTTGTAATTCTCTTTGTAGGCATGAGATATCTGGCCGAGGATGGGCTTCAGGCTAGTGTAGTGCTGGCCGATTTCCGTGGCGATCTCATCAAAGAACCCCGTAGTATCTACCGCTTTGGGGTTGATCACGACCTCGATGTTTTTCTGCTTGAACCATTGGAGTATGGGTTGGTGCTGTGCCGGACTGGAGAGCATTTCCGTATTACTGAAGTCCGTACTAGCTGCGATATCCTGCACAGATTCTGTCGCTGAATCTTCTTCTGGCAGTTCGCTTTGCATGCGTTTGTGCGAGACCTGCAGTGCAAAGTATTTTTCCAGCAGTTTGGAGACAAAGAATGGTGTATCCCAGACCTTGTTCTGGTGCTGGCACTTCGGGCATGGCACATCCTGGCCGATGAAGCGGGGTTCAAGCTCCCTGATGAAGTTGCAATGACTACAGCGGGAAATGGCCATGGGTATCCTTTGATCAGCTAGGGGATAATTGCAGCAGTTGTTTGAGTAAGGGCAGGGTGACAGCCCGCTTGTCAGTAAGTGACCACTCATCGAGTGCATCAATGGTGGCAATGAGGTTGGGCATGTCTCGACGCAAATGGCGCAAGCAGTAATCCAGGACTTCATCGGGTAATTTCATGCCACGGTCCTCGGCATGGATTTTCAGTGCCTGGGCTTTTTCTTCATCACTGAGGGGATGCAACTGGTAGGCGAGTCCCCATGCCAGCCGCGTGGCCAGGTCATCACGCAAGCCCATTTGCCCTGGTGCTGCCTGTCCGCTGGCAATCAGGCTGCCACCAGATTCCCGCAGCTGGTTGTAGATATCAAACAGGGAGATTTGTTCTTCGTCTGACAGCAAATGCACGTCATCTACGCAGATCATATTGAGGCCGTGCTGGCTGGCTAAGGCATTGCAGGCAGTGATCAAATGGCTTTTACCACAGCCATCTGCCCCCCAGAGATAGATGAATCTGGCATTGCCATCTCGTTGGACAGTGTCCTTGAGCTGGAACAATGCCTCTGCATTGCGGCCAACCACAAAGTTCTCCAGGGTGGGCGCTGCCGGTGGCTGAATGTCGAGTAATAATTGTTTCAAAGTGGATCGCTTGCGAGCTGGTTGGTGGTCTGCATGAAGGCGCCAGCGCTTGTATTGTGCTGTTTCCTGCATGTTGACGCGGTCTTTTTGTCGATTACCGGGCCATTTAAGGTAAAATTATGCCCTAAATTTCTAATTTATCTTGTGGAAAGCGAGAACTCAACTTGAATTCTGAAAAAACCTCGATTAGCTATCGCGATGCCGGTGTGGATATTGAGGCCGGGGATGCCCTGGTTGAGCAGATCAAGCCATTCGCAAAACGTACCATGCGTCCTGAGGTTCTGGGCGGTATTGGAGGTTTCGGTTCCCTGTTCGAGGTGCCGAAAAAATTCAAGAATCCGGTACTGGTTTCGGGTACCGATGGCGTAGGCACCAAGCTCAAGCTGGCCTTCCAGTTGAACAAGCATGATACCGTGGGTATCGACCTGGTGGCCATGAGTGTCAATGATATCCTGGTGCAGGGTGCTGAGCCCTTGTTCTTCCTGGACTACTTTGCCTGTGGCAAGCTGGAAGTGGGTGTGGCTGCGCAGGTGATCAAGGGCATTGCCGCAGGATGCGAGCAATCCGGCTGTGCCTTGGTGGGTGGTGAAACTGCTGAAATGCCGGGCATGTACCCCGCTGGTGAGTATGATCTTGCAGGTTTTGTGGTTGGCGCTGCAGACAAGGAAGCGCTGATTGACGGCACCACCATTGCCGAAGGCGATGTAGTGCTGGGCCTGGCATCAAGTGGCGCGCATTCCAATGGCTATTCGTTGATTCGCAAGCTGATTGATTTGTCCGGTGTGGATCTGGATAGTGATTTTTATGGCAGGCCATTCCGCGATGTGGTGATGGAGCCTACCCGTATTTACGTCAAGCCCCTGCTGAAGTTGCTGGAGACAGTCAAGGTCAAGGGCATGGCACATATCACAGGTGGTGGCATTACCGAGAATGTACCCCGTGTGTTGCCTGAAGGCCTGACGGCTGAAGTGCGTCAGGGTAGCTGGACCATGCCGCCACTGTTTTCCTGGTTGCAGGAGCAGGGCAATGTGACAGATGGGGAAATGTACAAGACCTTTAATTGCGGCATAGGGATGGTGGTGATTGTGTCCAAGGCTGATGCAGAGGCTGCCAAGCGCTTATTGGCAGCTGAAGGCGAGCAAGTCTGGGATATTGGTCACATCCGCCAACAGCAAGCTGGTGAGGCTCCCACCATCGTCGTCTGAAGAACTTGTGCGTCATTCAGTTGCCAACTGGATGACGCGTTTGCACCTTGAGTGCCCATATTCTTCAGGAGGTCTTATGTCACAAGCAATAGTCCGAATTCTCAGTGTTGCCTTGCTGTTTTTGAGCGGCTTGGCAATTGCCGCTCCCAAACAGGTGACCTTGGTGTACGAAGCTACGCGCAATGGTCAGGCTTTTGCCACAGTGAACGAGACCTATCGCCAAGAAGGAAACCGGTACCGGATTGAAAGCGTGACCAAGGGTGTCGGGGTTTATGCTTTGTTTGGCGAACGCCGGTTGACGAGTGAGGGTGAAGTGACTGCTAACGGCCTCAAGCCCGGCCATTTTGAATTGCATCAGGGCGATAATGAAAAGCGCTCGCTCTATACCGATTTTGACTGGGCCGCCAATCAGCTCAACATGAAAGTCAAAGGTAAGTTGAATACGGTGCCACTGGAGGCCGGGACTCAGGATTTAAGCAGCTTTGTGTACCAGTTTATGTTTAGCCCGCCTGCTGGTACTGAGCTGGTCTTGCCCGTGACCACAGGCAAGAAATTGCGCCAGTACCATTACAACATTGTGTCCAAGGATGAGGCGCTGGAATTACCCGCAGGCAAGTTCAAGGTCATGCACCTGGCTGATGCGGACAAGGATGCTGCAGAGGATGGTAAGGAATTCTGGTTGAGCGCTGATCACCACTTCCTGCCAGTCAAACTGGTGATGCTGGATGACAAAGGCTACAAGATTGAACAGGTACTCACTAGCATCCATGTTGAGTAGCGTTTTTGAATAGGTTTGCCAGGGCAAAAACCATACTGAGCCGCCTGCCTTATGGCGGCTTTGTTCTTGCTCTGGTGTTGTCATTGCTGGTGCATCTGCTGTTTTTCAGCGGCGAGTATTGGCAGCTGCCCAGCCTGGATTTTGCCAAGGAGCAGTCTGAGCGGCAGTGGGTGCACTTGCAGGCGATTGCGCCATCCAAACCGGTATCGAGCAGCAAGCAGCCAAGCAAGCCCAAGCCTGCGCCAGCAGCCAAAACACAGCCAGCGCCTTTGCCCCAGCCCGAGACGCCAGTTGAGACAACAGCGCCAGCCGTCACCGAGCCGACAGAGCCGGTGGCTGCGGTGAATGAAACCCAGCCAATAGAGGATCAGCAGCCAGAGGCCGAGACTGCGGTGGCGATGGAGGCAGACAATGCCTCGGATGAAGCCGGGCTGGCGCATGATGTCCCTGCATTCAGCTATGTTGATACCGAGTTTGAGGTATTGCGCGGGATTGATGGCAGCAAGGTTGGCGTGACCCATATCAGCTACAAGGTGCTGGATGGTCAGCGCTATGTATTAACGAGTATTACCGAGCCCAAGGGGCTCGCATCATTGGTGGTTGCGGGAAAGTTACTTCAGATCAGCGAAGGAGCTGTGACGGAACAAGGCCTGCAGCCGGATCATTTTTCCTATCAATTTGGCAAGAGCGCCAGTAAGCTGCAAGAAGCTAGGTTTGACTGGGTAAATGCCAAACTGAGCCTGGCAACTGCCAAAGGCGTGAAGGTGGTGGATTTGCCGCCTGCCACTCAAGATCTGCTGAGCTTTATGTACCAGTTTGTGTTTGTCCCGCCTTTGGAGCAGTTACAGCTGAATGTGACTAACGGCAAGAAGCTGAGCATGTATGTGTATAGCTTTGATGGTGAGGAAACGCTGAAAACCGAGGCCGGTATGATCAACACCTTGCATCTGGTGAAGACCGGCCAGGAAGGCAGCGAGAAGACAGAATTATGGCTGGCAGTGGATTATCACTACCTGCCGGTTAAAATGCGTAAGACTGAAGAGGATGGCAGCGTGATTGAGCAGCTGGTTGTCCGTATATCGACCGATTTATTGAAGTGAGTGTATGAATCAAAACTTGTTAAGACTGGCCGGCGTGGTGTTGGCTGATGTATTGGGTACTAGCGGACCGGCAGATGCCAAGCTGGGTAGCTTGTTCCGTGAGCATCGTGATTTGGGCACCAAGGACCGCGCTTTGATAGCCGAGTCGGTGTATGGGGTGCTGCGACGCAAGGCTTTTCTGGCTTATGTGGCAGATAGTGAAGACCCGCGCCGTTTATTGGTGGCATGGATTGTGCGTGTTCAAGGTACCAGCCTGAGAGAGCTGGACGAAGTGTTGAATAAGCAGCAGAAAGAGTGGGCGCAGGAGATCAAGGCCAAGTCTACAGAAGATATGCCCTTGTCCATACAGGCTGATCTGCCAGAATGGTTGTGGGAGCGTTTGCAGCAAGAGTATGGGCAGGAAGAGGCCCTGGCGATTGCCCGCAGCATGCACAAGCCAGCCAGCCTGGATTTGCGCGTTAATCTGGTCAAGAGTAATCGGGAGGAAGTATTGGCACGTTTTTCCGGTGAAAAAACTGATGCCGCAATCACGCCTTACTCCCCCACTGGCATTCGTATGCCGCAACGTATGTCGATCAATCGCCATCCATTCTTTATGGATGGCAAGATTGAGGTACAGGATGAAGGTAGCCAGCTACTGGCCCAGCTGGTGGCCCCCAGACGCGGTGAAATGATCGCGGATTTCTGTGCAGGTGCAGGCGGCAAGACCTTGGCATTGGGCGCACTGATGCGCAATACCGGCAGACTGTATGCATTTGATGTATCGGAAAGACGGTTGCAGAATCTGGGGCAGCGCCTGAAACGTTCGGGCTTGTCCAATTTGCATAGCCAGCTGATTAGTAGTGAGAAGGACCCCAAACTCAAACGCCTGAATGGCAAGTTTGATCGTGTGCTGGTTGATGCGCCTTGTAGTGGTCTGGGTACCTTGCGTCGCAATCCTGACCTGAAATGGAAACAGACGGAGCAGGATGTGGCGGAGTTGACTGCCAAGCAGGCGGCGATATTGGCGCGTGCTGCCAAGCTGGTCAAGGCGGGTGGCAAGCTGGTTTATGCCACATGCAGTTTGTTGCAGGAAGAAAACGAACAGCTGGCCGAAGCATTTCTGGCTGCGCATCCGCAATTCACGCTGGTGGATGCCAGTGAAATCCTCGCCCAGCAGCAGATTGATCTTAACACCGGGAAGTACCTGAAACTATTGCCGCATCTGCACCAGACCGATGGTTTTTTTGCTGCCGTGTTTGAGCATGTTGCCGTCGATGCCCCTGCTAGCTAAGGATCTATAACGATGAAACTCCCCAGCCTGAATACCCAAATATTGCTTGGTGCCTTGTTTGGTGTATTGCTGGGGTTGTTATTGGGCAGCCTGGAGGCAGGTTCCAGCGTGCGAGAAGCCGGGTTCTATGCAAGCACCATTGCTGGCGGCGTATTTGTTGGCCTGCTGAAAATGGTGCTGGTTCCTTTGTTGTTTACTTCGATTGTGGTCGGTGTTGCCAACCTGCAAGAACACAAGCAGATGCACAAAGTCTGGGTGTCTACGTTGGTGTTCTTCAGTATTTCCATGGCGATTGCTGTGCTGTTGGGGCTGGTGGCGACCAATATCTTCAGCCCTGGTGCGGGTATGCATCTGGGTATGTTTGCCGATGCAATGAAGGAGTTTCAGACTGAAAAACTAACCGTCGGTGAGTTCTTCTCTCATTTCATTCTTGGCCTGTTCCAGAACCCTTTTACCTCGTTGGCACAAAGCAATGTACTGGCAGTGGTCATCTTTGCGCTGTTCGTCGGTATTGCGCTGGTGATTGGCGGTAGCCGTTACCGTAATTTTCTGGTGCTGATACAGGAAGCGTTTGATCTGGTGATGATGATTGTCGGCTGGATCATGCGTCTGGCACCGTTTGGTATCATGGCGCTACTCACCAAGCTGGTAGCGACGCAGGATGTCACGCTGTTTGCCAGCATGGGCAAGTTCATGGCTGTGGTCATCGGCATTACGCTGGTGCATGGCGTGATTGTTCTGCCCAGCATGTTGTATATGATCACGCGAGTAACACCCTGGCAGTTCTGGAAAGGCGCACGTGAGGCACTGGTGACTGCATTTGCCACCAGCTCCAGTTCTGCGACCTTGCCAGTGACTCTGCGTTGCACCGAGCAGCATCTGCATGTGCGCCGTGAGATCGCGGGTTTTGTGGTGCCATTGGGGGCAACCATCAATATGGATGGGACTGCGCTGTATGAAGCTTCTGCTGCGCTGTTTATCGCGAATCTGGTAGGGGTGGAACTTAATCTGGCTCAGCAACTCATAGTGTTTTTCATGGCGATGATTGCCTCGGTCGGTGCGCCAGGTATTCCGAGTGCCGGCATGGTGACCATGGTCATGGTGTTGCAGTCCGTGGGTTTGCCAGCAGAAGCAATCGCCATTTTGTTGCCTATAGACCGTTTGCTGGATACCTTACGCACCACGGTGAATGTGGAAGGCGACATGATAGGCAGCTTGATTGTGCAGGAAATTGTAAAAACTTCTGCGCCAGGAGCTGTTTCCGGCAGGTGATTGTGTATAAAATTAGCGCCTGCTGTCATCCACTCCGGTAAAGATGCGTTAATGATCATGTAGGTGCTACTGGAAAAGAAGATGAATTTAATTGATAATGTTTCTCAATTATAATTTGGGATAATAAGCAATGTTCCTGTGCAGCCCTGATGCATAGGCGCATAAAAGACCAAAAGCGGTAGTTTGTGTAGTAGTAATGAAAAGAGAAGTTCTATAACACAGGCAATATTGCCTAATTAGATGAGGGAAGTAATTATGAAATCCAGCAAAATCGTAGCTCTGTTGTTTGCTTCATTATTCTCAGGTTCTGTACTAGCAGCAGGCTGCTCTGTTGATGTTGAAGCCAACGATGCGATGCAGTACAACACCAAGAACATTGACATTGAAAAGAGCTGTAAAGACTTCACAATCAATTTGAAGCACACAGGTTCCTTGCCTAAGAACGTCATGGGTCACAACCTGGTGATCACCAAGACTGCCGATTTCAAGGCTGCAATGAACGACGGTGTAGCTGCTGGTGAAGCAGGCAACTTCGTTAAGGCTGGTGATGCTCGCGTTGTTGCTCACACCAAGCTGGTTGGCGGCGGTGAGAAAGACAGCGTTAAGGTTGACGTAAGCAAACTGGCTGCAGGCGAGAAGTACACATTCTTCTGTTCCTTCCCTGGCCACGCTACCATGATGCGCGGAACTGTGACGGTTAAATAAATCAATGACAGCTTGGCTGTCGATTGAAGTCACATAAAAAAGGGCAGCTTACGCTGCCCTTTTTGTTTGCCTGATGAGGTTATGCTCAGCAGCGTTAAAAGTCGAACTGGGCACGCGCAGTCAAGGCTTTCTCCTCATCCGCACTGCCAGTGAGCCCAGTGTTGGATTTGATGTAAGTCGCTTCACCGCCCTTGAATTTGGTATCGACGAAATCCAGCATGACACGCGTATTGGGATTCAGAATCCACTGCACACCGGCAGTCCATGCGTGGGCGCCAGTGGGCGATCCGGCGGCTACATTGCCTGAACCAGCAGGACCTGAGTCCGCTGCAAAATCACTGCCATCAAAGTCGGAGTAGCGCAGACTGAGTAATACAGCCCCGGTGCCGGGGGTATTCCAGTCAAAGTTGCTCTTGGGATTGATCCGGCCAAATACGCCTGCGCTGGTATAGGCATCGGCAAAACTTTCTCCGGTCACCAACCAGCTCGCTGCGGCATACCATGACTTGATATTCTTGTCGTAAGCCTGGTGCAGGTTGGTTTTGCCATCGTAGTTGTGTTTCATCCACTCGGATTGAATCTTGAATGAGCCTTGTGCAACAGCTGCCTCAATACCGTAACGGGTGCGCCTTAATTCATCATCCTGGTCGAAGGTGAATTTGGTTGGTGTGAAGAAGGTTATGCCCCTGGCCTCTGTCCTGCCGCTAGCTGCATTGACCTGTACGGGGGAAATATCTCCACGGGAGAAATCTGCTCCCAGGTGGTAAACCGCATTTTTGCTCCCCATCAACTCGGCAAGGTTAACAGTAGCCCGCCCGATAATATCCAGTCCCTCAGCAGAGTTATCCGTGTTGCTATTATTCTTGCCCCGGCCTGTAGAGGCCGCGAGGCCATAAGAAACGCCCTTGGCAGGATTGCCGAAGACCATGGCACCACGCTCCTTGCCTGGAGTGAGTGAGTCCAGCAGGGCCCGTTCCTGGAATTCCGTGAAGATGTCGCTGGTATCCTGTTCCAGGCCAAACGGCATCTTGAACTGGCCCACGCGGAAGCGGGCCTGGTTCCACCAGTTAATGCCAAAATAGGCTTCATCCAGCGCACTGCCTCCGCCTGCCTGGCCAAAATCTGCTGTGATATTGAAATCGTAGTATTTGTAAAACTTGCCTTGCATGGTCATGAAGGCACGGCGGATATCGAAGGTATCTGCGCTTTGGGCTTCGTGCTTGTCAAAATGCCGGTAATCGGCCTGGATACGCCCATCAAAACTGACAAACTGTGTCTTGTCCGCTGACTCAAAACGGATGCCATCCTTGAACACTGGCCTGATATCGGATTTATGTTCCTCTTCACTCACCAGATTTTCATTTTTTCGCCGCTGCGTGATTTGTGCACCTTCGTCCTTGGTGAGCACCCCTTTTGAGATCAGCATTTCAAGAATATCGTCAGTTGAGTCTGCCATGGCTGGGCCAGCGGTGATCAAGAATGATCCCAACACCAAAGGGTAAAAATAACGCAATTCCATTATTGAATCTCCAGTTGAGAGCATGCCCGTGAACGGGGATGCAATGAGCCGGAATTATTGCGATCATTTATGACAGTTACGTGGCAGAAAGGGCCGGTTTTGGCTAAATAGGACTATAAAAAGCCTATTTTTACAGTGATTTACAAATACAAAAAATACACATTAAATCAAGATCAAGGTTGCAAGTGGCTTATTGCCGGGGAGAGCGAGACGTCAATTCGGTATGACGCCTCGCTTGCAGGTGGGTTAACGGGGCGGTAGGTATTTACTGACACCATGCATGATGAGTGAATAGGCGGCAGGCACCACCACCAAGGTGAGCAGCGTGGAGGAGATCATGCCGCCAATCACGGCGACCGATAATGGCCCATTGGTTTCGGCACCCGCGCCCAGACCAAAGGCTGCTGGCAGCAAGGCCAGAATGATGGTGAGCGAAGTCATCAGCACCGGGCGAAGCCGGACCGGGCAGGCCTCACGCAAGGCCTGATCAATATCCTTCCCCTGTTCCCGTAGCTGATTGGTCAGGTCGATAAGCAGGATGGAGTTCTTGGCGACCAGGCCGATCAGCAATACCAGGCCTATCATGGAGAAAATATTGAGCGAGTTGCCTGTTAACCAGAGCGCGAACACACCTCCAATGATAGCCAATGGTTGGGCCAGCATGATGATCAGGGGCTGCAGGAAGGAATTGAACTGACTGGCCAGCACCATATAGAGCAGGACCAGCGCCAGGGAAAAGGCAAAAATCATGTTCTTGATGGTTTTCTGCATTTCCTCGGCCTGGCCGAGCAGGTTCAGTTTATAGCCGGGTGGCAGCATGTCCTCGCTGTAGCTTTTGACTAGGTCCACCGCATTCCCCAAGGGCATGATCGGGTTGGAATACAGGCTGGCAGAATACTGCAGGTCAAAACGACTGATCACGGCGGCCCCAAGCTCTTGCTTGAAGGTGGCAACGCTATCAAGTCGCACCAGCTCTCCTGTACCACTACGTAGATAAATTTTCTTCAGGTCGTCCGGATGTAACAGGCTGCCCTCTTTGGCCTTGAGGCGGATGTCATAACGCTGACCATCACCTGGTTCATCATTAAAGCTGGCAACATCAATACCTCCGGTATACAGATTGAGGGCGGTGGCAATATCCAGGGCAGAGAGTCCGAGGCTGGCGGCGCGAACCCGATCTACCTTCATGGAAAGTTGTGGCAAGTCCAGGTCCATATCCAGATCCACCTTGCCCATGCCCGGGGTATTGGCCAGTTTGCGTTGCAGGGCTTGTCCGAGTTCGCTGACCTGGATCAGGTTGGGGCCGGTCACATTAAACTGCAGTTTCTCTGAGCGCTGACCGCCTATGAGCGCCACTGGGACTGGAAATGCACGGATACCGGGGATCTCGTCCAGTTCTTCGCGCATTTTCTTGATCAGCGTTTGCTGACTCATGCTGCGCTCATATCTTTCTTTAAGCCTGATGCTGGTGGTTCCCTTATTTACCTGTCCTTGAGCGCCTACGCCGATAGTCGTGAAGTAACTGGCGATCTCAGACTCATGGCGTTGCAACATCTCTTCAATTTTCTGCAAACGGTCATTGGTGTATTCCAGGCTTGAGCCTAGAGGTGTGCGGAACGAGATCAGGAAGCGACTTTCGTCCGAGTCCGGAATAAACTCCTTTTGCACCTTGCCGAAGAAAATGGTGCTGGCAGCGACTACCAGTAAGGTCAGCAGCATGACTTTCCAGCGATGCCGCAGTGTCCAGCCTAGCCAGCGTGAATAGGTGTTATCCATACTGAGGAAGATGGCCTGCAGCCAGCGATAGAAGCGGCCTTGTGATGCATGCTCATGTGCCTGCAAGTAGCGTGAGCAGAGCATGGGCGTCAGGGTCAGTGACACCATGAGGGAAACCAGTACCCCAAACGTGACGACAACGGCAAAGGATTTGAAGAATTTGCCGATGATGCCATCCATGAAAATCACCGGTGCAAAAATACAAACCAGCGAGAATGTCGCCGCAATCACGGCAAAAGCCACTTCGCGGCTGCCCGCAATGGCAGCAGCTCTGGACAGCTCACGATAGTTGGTGGTGCTGCCTGCTTCTGCGGTTTTCATGCTCAGGTGGCGATGTATGTTTTCCAGCACCACAATGGCGTCATCCACTACCACCCCGATCAGCAGCAGCAAGGCAAGCAAGGTCATGGTATTGAAGGTGAAGCCGGAGAAATACATGACGGCTACCGAGCCCAGCAGTGACACCGGGATTGCCGTGGCAATGATGAGTGTGGAGCGGATGGAACGCAGGAACAGCCAGACGATGAAGGCCGCCAGCAGCGTGCCTTCAAGCAAGTGCTCTTGCAGGGCGTGTACGATTTCCTGGATGAACAAGGCATCGTTGGTGGAAATATCCAGTGTCATGCCGGGCGGCAGATTAGGACGGATATCGCTATCCAGCCTGCGCATGACTTCGTCAATAATGGCAACGGTATTGGCATTGGAGACTTTGACGATACCCAGTCCGACCGCGGGTTTGCCCATGTAACGACCCAGCTGGCGGTAATCTGCAATGCCATCTTCTATCTCTGCCACATCCTGCAGCTTGATGGCTGCCCCATCGCGATAAGCCACCACCATGCTGGCAAGATCGCGGGCATTATGGAATTCAAGATCCAGCTTCATCAGGTATTCAGATTTATCGCCCACCAGAAAGCCACCGGGCAATTGCACATGCTCGCGGTTGAAGGCGCCTATGAGATCAGTGGCAGCCAGGTTGTAAGCAGCCATGCGCTCGGGCAGGACATTGACGCGTATGGTGCGGTCACGACGACCGCCCAGGCGTACCTCGCCAATCCCGTTGATGGTTTCTAGTTTCTTTTTCAGTACGTTAAAACCATACATATTGATCTGCTGCGTGGTGCGGTCCCCGCGCAATGCCAGCCACATGATGGGCTGTGCATTGGTTTCCACCTTTTGTACCTGCGGCGGATCGGTATCATCAGGCAGGCGACGTAACACCTGATTGACCTTGGATTGCACTTCGTTATAGGCAACGTCGATATTTTTTTCCAGGTCAAAAGTGATGGTGATGACCGAAACACCAGGGGAAGAGGAGGACTGTATGTGCTCAATTCCCGGCGTGGTGTTGACCGAGGATTCGATAATGCTGGTAATGCTGGCGTCGACGATGTCAGGGTTGGCGCCCTTGAAGGTGGTCGTGATGGAAATAATCGGGAATTCAATATAAGGCAGCCGGTCAACGCCGATGCGCTGATAGCTGATGATGCCCAGTAACACCAGTAGCCCGGAGACCATCCACGCCAGTACGTGGCGCTTGATTGAGATTTCAGGCAAGGTCATGGCGTGGCCCGCTGAGGCTGCACAGATACCTTGGCCTGGTCGGTCAGAAAGGCTGCGCCATCCACCGCAACGGTTTCACCAGCACTCAGGCCACTGGTGATCTGGATCTTGCCATCCTGGAACAAGCCAGTTTTGACGATGCGCTGTTGTGCCATATCATTCTCAATCACATACACCACCTCACCCGCCGGGCGCAGCACCACACTTTGCTCAGGCACTACCACAGCATCCGGGAATTCACCGAGAATGATGTTGCCCGTCACACTGGCACCAGATTGCCAGCCAGGCTGGTCTTCAATGTCGACCAGCACATCCACCGCACGGTTGTTGGACGCGATCACCGGCTTGAATTCACGCAGGACACCGTTGACCTCCTCATCCGAGGTTGGGGTCTTCAGGCGTACCTTTAGTCCAGGTTTGAACTTGGATGCCAGGCTTTCCGGAAACGGCAGGTGAGCGCGCAAACGCTGGTTGCTGATCACTTGCAGCAAGGGATCGCCAACCTTGACGTAATCACCAGGGGACACAATTTGTTTTTCCACTTTGCCATCGATCGGAGAGATCAGCCTGGTCTTGCTGCTGTTGTGCTCTATGCTGGCCAATCTTGAACGTGCGCCTTCGAGCTGTCTCTTGAGGGCAATCTGCTGGGTTTGTATGTCATCCAGGGCGTTTTGCGAAATGAAGTTTTTCTCAACCAGTTTTTCGTTGCGTTCTACATTGCGTTGTTGATTCAGCAACAACGCACTCAGCCGGGCAACTTCACTTTCTGCTTCCACTTTCTGCAAGTTGTAGTCTTGTGGGTCAAGTAAGGCAATCACTTCGCCTTTTTTCACTATCTGGCCAGGGCGGGCCATGATGCGCACCACGCGCGCAGGGACTTCAGCCGCAATGGTCGGATCCATCAACCCTTCCAGGGTGCCTATGGACTGTTCGCGGATTTCCAGCCTCAGCACTTGCGCTTGGGTGACGCTGACCAGTGGCACTGGCGCCTTCTTGGCGTTTTCTTCTGGCTTGCTACAGCCGCTGACTAGCGTGATGAATGAAGCCAGCAGTATGGTGCTGTTAATTAAACGAGTCCCCGAAATCAATTCCATTTTCCTAATCAGTGTGGGTGGGCCAGGCTATTGCAATGGCATAAATTCACGTGCAGTTGCATGCTGTATGCGGCTGATAAAGTGAACAATTCTGCTTGCCAGAACAGTGCTAAGCGATGAGTCTATATTTTTTACGGGATTTTGCCAGCCTGCTGTGGCGTTGATTGCACTTTATTCCAGTCGAAATAAGGCCCGGGGTCTGTTTTGCGGCCTGGGGCAATCTCCGAATGCCCCACGATATCGCTGATGGGGTAATGCGTCTGCAACAGGTGGATTAATGCATTGAGCGTGGTGTATTGTGCGGCCTTGAACGCGTCAACATCACTCCCTTCCAGTTCTATGCCGATAGAGAAATCATTGCAGCGATCACGCCCCTGCCAGTGGGATACCCCAGCATGCCAGGCACGCTGACTGCCAGCAACAAACTGGATCAGTTGCCCATCGCGGCGTATCAGGAAGTGACTGGACACCCTAAGCTGGTGGATGCCAGCATAGTAGGGATGGTCGTCTGCCCTGAGGCTGTTGGTGAACAGTTGCACGATACCCGGGCCACCGTACTCTCCTGGCGGCAGGCTGATGTTATGGATCACGATCATGGTGATCGCCGTGCCATCAGGACGTGGATCATGATTGGGGGAAGCAATGAACTGCCCGTCTACGATAACGCCATCCTGATTGAGTGCATACTGCATGATTGTATTGTCCGGATCTGCCAACAGGTTTACTCTTCCGCATCCTTATCCACAGGATCCTTGCTGAGTCCTAGCTTGGAGAGGCGATAACGGAAAGTCCTGAAACTGACGCCAAGCAGTTTGGCGGCCGCAGTTTTGTTCTGGTTGGATTTCTCCAGCGCATTGAGGATGGCTTTTTTCTCTATGGTTTCCAGATAATCAGGCAAGGCCAGACCTTCATCATTGTCAGGGGTGCTGATGGTGCCTGCATTGCTATCCAGTAATAAATCATCAGGTGTGATGATCTGTCCATCGCACAGTGCGAGCGCGCGCTCCAGCACATTTTCCAGCTCCCGTATATTGCCGGGAAAACTATGCCTGAGTAGCATTTGCCGGGCTTGGGTGGAGAGCTCAGGGATGGCGCTAGCTTGTTCACGACACTGCTTTTGCAGCAAAGTATCCACCAGCAAGGGAATATCCTGCTGCATGTCGCGCAGAGCCGGCATTTTCAGTTCAATCACGTTCAGGCGGTAGTAAAGATCCTGGCGGAACTCCCCACGCTCCATCATGACGCCCAGGTTCTTGTGAGTCGCGCTGATGATACGCACATCCACGCTTTCTTCCTGGGTGCTACCCACCATACGTACTTTTTTCTCCTGGATGGCGCGCAATAGCTTGACCTGCATTGCCAAGGGCAAGTCGGCAACCTCATCCAGGAATAAGGTGCCTCCCTTGGCTGCATGGAACATGCCATCCTTGTCCTGCGTGGCACCGGTGAATGCACCTTTCTTGTGACCGAAGAACTCGCTTTCCATGAGGTTTTCCGGGATGGCACCACAGTTCACCGCAATAAAAGGCTCATCACGACGTGAGCTATTGCGGTGGATCAACCGGGCGGCAAGTTCCTTGCCGCTACCTGACTCACCACTGATGTAGACGGGTGCCTGGCTACGCGAGAGTTTTTCTATCATGGTGCGTACCTGCTGAATAGGCGCGCTAGTTCCTATCATGGTCAGGGTGTCGCTATCAGGGGTATCGGGCGAGGAAAGCTTGAGCGCTGATTGCACCAATGGGCGCAATTGTTTTAGTGAAATGGGCTTGGTCAGGTAGTCGAATGCGCCCGCTTTAAGGGCGGATACCGCATTCTCGGCACTTCCATAGGCAGTAATCACGGCCACTGGCAGGCCGGCGTGGAATTGGGCGATAAATTTCACCAGATCCAGGCCGCTGCCATCTGGCAGCCGCATGTCTGTCAAGCACAGGGAATAACTACGTTGCTCCAGTAATTGTTTGGCCTCGGCCAGGCTGCCAGCACTGTCGGCCTTGATATCCATGCGCTCCAGGGTCAGTACGACTAATTCTCGGATATCGGTTTCGTCATCAATGACTAGGCAAGTGGGCGTGATGCTCATGCAGTGTCAGTTTTCTTCATGTGAATGATAAACAGGCAGCCGTGATCAGCGCTGACATGTTCAATGGTGGCACCATTAGCTTCGCACAGTTCTCGGGCAATATAAAGTCCAAGCCCGGTGCCTGTGCTTTCCGTGGTAAAGAATGGTTCAAATAAATGCGGTAATGCCTCTGGTGCAATGCCGTTGCCATCATCCTGGATTTCAATCTGCAGGTTGCGGTTCTGCTGATCGCTACGCAGGGTCAAGGTCAGGCTGCCCTGACCTTGCCGGCTGTGGCGCCAGCCATTGCGGCACAGATTCCACAGGATCTGGTGCAGGTGTCTATGGTCAAACCGGATGGTGGGCTCGCTTTCGGCGGTATCCAGTACAAAGCCTTGAGCGGGAATTTTCTCCACCTGATAAAACTGGTCATGGAACTCACGGAGGAAATCGGTCAGCAGGATATCCTGTTGCCGTGTTCTGTCGCGTCGGTTCAATTCCAGTACATCCTTGATCATCTGATCCATGCGTTGCACGTTATCGCTGATGATCTGCAGCATGCGCTGTGAAGAAGGATCGTGTGATTCATCCTCCTGCAGTAACTGCGTGGCATGGCTGATGGCGCTGAGCGGATTACGGATTTCGTGGGCAATATTGGCGGTCAGGCGTCCAAGTGCTGCCAGTTTGAGCTGTTGGGCCTGGGTCTGTAGTTGACTCCAGTCCTCAATGAAAATCACAGTGCCCTGGTGATGATCATCGCCTACCGGCATCAGTTTCAGGCGCAAGGCGCGTTGTTCTATATTGAGTTTAATCGCGCCGGAATTTTTTCCACGTCGATTATCCAGCCAGTGACGCAACAGATTGGCCAGCTCGGGGGCATATTCGGCGATGGGCTGGTTGCTGCGGAAACGGTCTTGTGCATTGAGCAGGAGGTCAGCCTGTCGATTGCGGTGGCGCAATATGAACGCAGGATCGACAACGAGTACGCCATCTCCCATTTCCTCCGTGATTAATTGGTTCACCTGTGCCAGGTTTTCCAGATCAATCCCACGTTGCGAGGCGAGAATTTCATTCTCGCTGGCACGCTTGCTGAAGCTATGGGCAAGCCATGCTGTGGCAAAACAACTCAGGCTGAGCATGACGGCATGGGAATAATCGCCGAAATCTTCATTCCACATCAACATCTGGTAGGACTGCTCAAGTAACAGCCCAATGCTCGCAACAGCCGCATAGAAGAGCGCCAGCCTGCCCTGGCTGATCAGGCTGGCCGCAGCAATGGTAACGATCAGGAGCAGGCCCAGTCCGCTCTTGATACCGCCGCTGGCATACATCAGCACAATAATAAACCCGATATCGGCCAGACTTTGAAAAGACAGCTGTACCCGGAAGCTGGGTGTACGTAGCACGATCAGGCCGATAGCCAGAAGGCTGAACGCCAGATAGGCCGAGGTGGTACTTAAATAGAGGGTGTCATTGTAGTTAACCCACACCCTGTTTTCGCGTAACAGTAAGTAGGAAACGATGAAAATGCCGCACAGTATGATGCGGTATCCACCGAACAATGCCATTGGCCGCCAGAAACGGCGGTCTGGCTGCTCGGGGCTATAGCCCAGCTTAGGTATTTTCATGCGCTTTACGATGGGCTTCGCAACAGTATTGTGTCTGGTGATGGGTGATACTCTCGCTTCTCGGCAGGTGTACCTGGCAATAGGCACATTGCACCATATCTTCTGCCGCGGGTGGTTTGTCTGCCTGCTTGTTCATGTTGGAGCGGTAGCGTTTTAGTATGGTCAGCAGTAACCAGAACACGATTGCGATTAGCAGAAGTTTTGCCATGATGCCTTGTCAGCGAAATATAGAGGATGGAGAAGCTTGAATTATCTATGATTGTAGCCAAAAGCCGCAGATGGAACAAAAAACAAACCTGTTATACTCGAAAAAACGTCACTTTTATCATTTCCTTACCGCACTAAATATCAACATCGGCGTCGAACTTCGACATGGCAAGCACCCAGGAACTTTCAGATTTTCTCAAGCAGGTAGAACGTCGCGCATTCAAGCAGACGGTTTATGCTGTGCGCGATGATCATGCCGCCATGGATATCGTGCAGGATTCAATGTTGAAGCTGACTGAGAAATATAGTGATCGTCCTGTCACTGAATATCCGATGTTGTTTCAGCGCATATTGCAAAATACAATGAAGGATTATTGGCGACGCCAGAAAATTCGCGGCATATGGACCACGTTGCTGTCATCGCTGGGGGTAGGCCATGATGACGATGAAGAGCATGATCCGCTGGAAAACATGGTAGCGGATAATGCCGAAGATGAGCCAGAAGTGCAGTATGAGCGACAGCAAACCATAGGCATTATTGAGGCTGCCATAAAAAATCTGCCAGCCCGTCAACGAGAAGCATTTATCATGCGTTACTGGGAAGATATGGATGTAGCTGAAACGGCTGCTGCCATGGGATGTTCCGAGGGGAGCGTCAAGACACATTGTTCGCGTGCTGTTCACGCATTAGCAGCCTCCCTCGAAAAATATGGATTGAGTAAACAGGTGCTCGAGAAAGCGGGGGTCGAGCGATGAATCAAGAACAGAAAATAGCGAAAGACATTGTCGAACTGCTGAATGCAAGTGTCGACCAACTTGAACCAGCGGTCATATCCAGGCTGGCAGAAGCACGTCAATTGGCGGTCCAGGCCATGCGTGAAAGCACACGAACGACCAACAGCAATGGCGGTGGTTTGCTGGCCTACTTTGGCGGCTATGTACGCCATCATCAACGTTTATTATCATTGGCAGCGCTTGGAAGTGCAGTCTTCTTTGCTTTCCTGCTGACGCAACAATTTACCGGACATGGCATGGCAGAACATGGTGATGCGTTTCTGCTTGCTTCCGAACTTCCCCCCGAGGCATATCTTGATAAAGGTTTTTACTCATGGTTAGAGCAGCAATAGTTGCAAGTCTGCTGTTGCTTGCCCTTAATGCTCAAGCTGAAACTGCCCCCAAAGAACCGGATTGGGCACAATTAACGGATAGTCAGCGCAAAGTGCTGGCTCCCCTGGCAGGTGAGTGGGATATATTGCGACCCTGGCAGCGCGAGAAGATGCTGGATATTGCACGTGATTATCCCAAGATGACGCCAGACCAGCAAAGCCGCGTACAGCGTCGACTGAATCATTGGAGCCGCATGACGCCATATGAGCGGGAAAATGCGCGCAAGAAATACCAGGAGTTCAATGCATTGTCAGCCGAGAAAAAAGCTGAAATTCGCAAGAAGTGGCAGCAATATCAAAGCCTGCCGGAATCCAAAAGAGAAGCCCTGAGACGTGAAAACCCTGATATCGATGGGTTGGATGACCTGGATAACTGAGGTAATTTGATTAGTAGCAGTCGTTGCTGCTGCTAATACGTTTTAAAATTGGGGCAGCGCTTTATTGACGCCGTTCTTTAACGGCGCTCCACCCAGTAGAGCATGAATATCCCCGCCATCATAAATAGCAGGGTTGGCACGACGGCACTGAATAAAGGTGACCAGTCGTTCAACAGCCCCAGATGGACAAACACGCGATTCAATACCTGATAGACAATGCCCAGCATGATGCCAGCAAATATCTTGGTACTGGCGGTGCCAGAGCGCTGCTGTAGAAAACCGAACGGCAATGCCAGTACCACCATCACTAGGCAGGCTAGCGGATAAATCATCTTGGACCATAGTGCAATCTGGTGGCGCGAGGTTTTCTGTTTGTTGCTCGTTAAATGGTTGATGTAAAAATACAGGTTCCAGGCAGACATTTTTTCTGGCACGACCAGTAATACGTTGAGCAACTCAGGCCGTATCAATGATTGCCAGGTTGCATCGGGGAAAAAGCTGGTACGGATTTTCTTGTCTTCAAAATGGGTCTGCGTCACATTGCCCAGATTCCAGTTCTTGCCATCAAAGCGGCCATCCTTGGCGTTACTGATGGTGCGCAGGCGGAATTCATTATCAAACTCGTAAATATGGATGTTCATGAGCCCACTGTCCGGCAACACGTCCTGCACGTTGACGAAGCTGTTGCCATCCTTGACCCAAAGCCCGGAACGGAAGTCCTGGGCCACAACAGAGTCGGTTGCCTGGATGCGAATGCGCTGTGCGGCTTTTTCGCTGAGAGGCGCGATCAATTCACCTACCAGGAAGGTCAGCAGGGCGAAGATTAATCCAACCTTGAGCAGTGAAACGGCAATCTTGCGGATGGAAACCCCGCTGACGCGCAGAATGATCAACTCTGAATAGCGCGAGAATTGGCCCAATGCATACATGGTGCCTACCAGCACTGCCACGGGTACCACTTCGTAGACATGCCCGGGAGCGCTCAGCAACACAAACAGCAACACTTTGCTGATGCCGTAGCTACCCTTGCCTATGCTTTCCAGCTCCTGGATCAGGTCGAAGAAGGAGAACATGGCGAGCAAAGCCAGCATGATCAGCATGATGCTGGAGATGATTTCCTGTGAAAGGTAGCGATTCAGCAGTTTCATTATCTATTCCTGCGTCCCAGTCTGGGGAAGAAGGGCAACTGGAACAGTCTGCGGTAGAACATGTAAAACGTCAGCAGCAGGAAAAATGCATGTACAGGCCACAGTCCCACCATGGGGGAAATCTTGCCCTGGGCCAGCCAAGCCTGCATGATGCTGAGCAGGTTGTTGTACACAATGTAAATCAGCAGTGCCAGCATGAGGTTGGCTGAGCGCCCTGAGCGTGGATCAACAAAGCTCAGGGGGATTGCCAGCAGGATGAGGACAAAGGCTGAAATAGGAATGGCGAGACGCCATTGTAGTTCGGCATTGTTATCCGGGCTGTTCTCGGCCAATAGTTCCAGGCTGTCTTTTGATTGGGTGTTCGGCGGTTGCTGCTGTTGTACCTCGGCAGGTTCAATGCGGATGGCGTAACGCTCAAACTCGGTAATAGAGTATTCGGCGGTATTGGGTGTTCCTTCATAGCGCCGACCATTTTGCATGACCAGGAAGTTGTCATTATTCTCAGCGGTTTCTCTATGGCCGCGCGCAGCGACGATGATCCCCAGTTTTTGGTGCTGCATGGACTGGACAAAGATATTCTTGACGATGTTGCCCAGCTCATCAAAGCTTTCCACGAAAAATACCCGGTCAGACTGGCGGGATTCCTTGAATACACCGGGACTGATGGAAGCCAGTTCATCACGACTTTTGAGCTGGTCACGGAATTCAGCACCCTTGTTGGTGGCCCAGGGACTGACGAACAGGCTGAGGAATGCGATCACCAGGATGACAGGCAAACCAAAAGTCATGACGGGGCGTATCCAGCTTGATAAACCCTGGCCGGAGCTGAACCAGACCACCATTTCGCTATCTCGGTGCCAGCGCGCTAACGTCAGCAGCACGGCAAGGAACAAGGTGAGCGATAGCATCATGGGCAGAAACTTCAGCATGCTGAAGCCCAGCAAGGTATTGATGGCGTCGCTAGCCAGGCTGCCTTTGGCTGCAATGCCAATGTAGTAGGCAACGCGTTGGGCAATCACGATGCCGAACAGCACCAGAAAGCCGCCGATGGCTGTGCTGACTAGCTCTTGCAGTAATGAGCGTTTGAAGAGCATATTAGAGGGCTAGAGATGGTTGTATTCCGCAATTGAGGTTGATTTAGAGCGAAAACGCAGGATAATTCAAACAGCTTGGTCATTTAATCATGAAGGATATTCAGGAATGGAATTTAGCATAAAAAGCGGTAATCCGGAAAAACAGCGCAAAGATTGTGTGGTGGTCGGTGTTTATGAAGCGCGTAAATTGAGCGAAGCGGCCGCTTCTCTGGACCGGGTATCTGATGGTTATCTGAGTACGATTCTTCGTGGTGGTGATATAGACGGCAAGGTGGGATCTATATTGTTGTTGCATGGCGTTCCAGGCGTGGCGGCTGAACGTGTGCTGCTGGTAGGGCTGGGGAAAGAGCGTGAGTTGAATGAGCGCAGTTACAGGCAGGCCGTGCGTGCTTCGATCAAGGCGCTGGCCGGGCTGTCCTCAGGTGATGTGGCGACGTTCATCGCTGAAGTCGTGGTGCAAAAGCAGGATGTGAGCTGGCGTGTCAGTCAGTTGGTAGAAGTGGCGGTGGATAGTGTTTACCGCTTTGACCGTTTCAAGAGCAAGCCTGCAGATAGCAAAAAAGGCATAGCAAAATTACAGGTGCATGTATCTCAACGTGCGGATGTGGCAGCAGGTGAGGTCGGGCTGAAACAAGGACAGGCGCTGGCTTCAGGCGTGAGCTTTACCAAAGACCTGGGTAATCTGGCGCCTAATTATTGCACCCCCACTTATCTGGCTGAACAGGCCAAGGCCCTGGGCAAGAGTCATGGCTTGCAGGTGGAAGTGCTGGAGCAGGGTGATATTGAGAAGCTGGGCATGGGCTCGTTCCTGGGAGTGGCCCAGGGCAGTGTGCAGCCGCCCAAGTTGATTGTGCTGCATCACAAAAAAGGCAAGAAAAACCAGAAGCCAGTGGTGCTGGTGGGCAAGGGCATTACCTTTGATACTGGTGGGATCTCGCTCAAGCCGGGTGCCGACATGGATGAAATGAAGTATGACATGTGTGGCGCAGCCAGCGTGTTGGGTACTTTCAAGGCCATTGCCGAGCTCGGCCTGCCATTGAATGTGGTGGGGATTATTCCTACTTGCGAAAACATGCCGGACGCCAATGCCATGCGCCCGGGGGATATCTTGACCAGCATGTCCGGTCAGACCATTGAAGTATTGAATACGGACGCTGAAGGCCGCTTGATCCTGTGTGATGCTTTGACTTATGCAGAGCGCTTTGAGCCACAAGCGGTGGTGGATATTGCTACCCTGACCGGCGCTTGTGTCATCGCACTTGGGCACCATGCCAGTGGTTTGTTCAGCAACAAGGACAGTCTGGCCCAAGAACTGCTGCAAGCGGGTACTGCTGCACAAGACCGGGCATGGCACATGCCATTGTGGGATGACTACCAGGGTCAGCTGGACAGTAATTTTGCCGATATGGGCAATATCGGTGGTCGTGCGGGTGGCAGCATTACTGCAGCCTGCTTTCTTTCACGTTTTGCCAAGAAATATGACTGGGCGCATCTGGATATTGCCGGTACCGCCTGGAAATCAGGTAAGGAAAAAGGCGCAACGGGCCGTCCTGTGCCATTGCTGACCGAATTCCTCAAGCAGCGTGTCGGGAAGTAAGGCAGCATGACCAGGGTAGAATTTTTCTTCAATGTAGAGAACAAGGCACTACAAGTCGCCGACCTTGGCAGCCGTGCTGTCGGCAAGGGTAGGCGGCTGATGGTCTATATGGGATCGCAGCAGGCAGCTGAACAGTTGGGGAATTTTCTCTGGAGCAATCCGCCTATAGGCTTTCTGCCCCATTGCCATGCAACGCATCCGCGTGCCGCTGAGACGCCGCTGATTATTGACTGGCGCAGTGAGTCTTTGCCGCATGATGACATCCTGATTAACCTGCAGAGTCAACATCCGCCATTCTTCAGCCGCTTCCGGCGGCTGATTGAGATTGTGGGGCTGGACGAAACTGACAAGGCGGAGGCGCGAGAACGCTACCGCTTTTATCGCGATCGCGGGTATGAGATCAGGACATTTGATGCCAACGGAGCTGCCTTGTCATGAAAGGAATCAACCCATGAGTGAGCAGAGCAGAACGAGTGATGAACTGGCGCTGGTGTTAAGCCGAATTAACGCGCTGACCACGTCCGGGATTGAAGCGAGGACTGAGGCTGCATCGATTGACGCGACAGCTTTGGCGCCGGATATCCCGGTATTGACCGAGATTTATGATGGCCAGGATGCGCTGAGTCCTTTGGAGATTGAGCGTTTGTTTGCCCCGTTTTATCAGGATCAGGCCAACCAGTCTACGCTTGAAGATACGCAAGCGCCTGTATCAGCCACCACCTTGGCAGAAGCATCGGATGAGGGCATGGCCTCGCCGATTAAATTCCTGCCAGTCGAGGACAATCAGCAGGATGGCAGCGAAGAGCTTTGGGCAGAGCCGGAAGTGTCAGCAAGCCCAGCCTTATTGTTGGCCAGGGGCGAGCTGGTAGAAACCATCCTGACCGATATGTGGCCTCTTGTTCAGCAAGCAGTCAAGCAGGCAGTGCAGCAGGAGCTGCAACATGTCACTCTGGAGCTGGAAGCGCGACTGGAGCAAGAGTTGACGACCAGCTTGCGAGCCAGGATCCAGCAGGCGCTTGACGCGTCCTAACCGAGCAGTGCGCGGTATTGCTCTGCGTTCAGCAGGTTGTCAGGCAGCGCGCTACTGGTAAAGGAAAAAATCCAGGCATCGTAAGGCTTGTCATTGATATCTTCAGGGGTGCTTTGCAGGGCTTCATTGATGGCAAGCACGCTGCCACTGGCCGGCGCATGCAGGTCTGAGCCGGTTTTGACCGACTCGACCAGCCCGCATGGTGTGC
The DNA here is from genome assembly GCF_020532675.1 of Methylobacillus gramineus. Taxonomy (GTDB): domain Bacteria; phylum Pseudomonadota; class Gammaproteobacteria; order Burkholderiales; family Methylophilaceae; genus Methylobacillus; species Methylobacillus gramineus. Next base: position 197,502 of record NZ_JAJAVE010000002.1, read on the forward strand.
CTGCCGTGATAGCAGTACCAACTGCCGGCGCTTCAACATAGACGATGTCACCCAGCAGGTCCTGAGCATAATCGGTAATGCCAGCCAGCCAGCTACCGTCATCCTGTTGACGTATCCATAAATGCTCGGCGGTATATTGCAGGTTCTCGGGGATTTTCATGTGATGGTAGTCTCGTCGGTCTTGTTGGCGTATTTTCTCATAAACTGAGCGTATCGTTGGGCTAAAGAATATTTTGTGATGACTATTAAGAAAGTTTGTAAAGATCCGATGCTATGTTAATGACAAATCAAACTTTTTTAGATAATATTCCTGTCGACTGTTGTACGAGGTGGGGCCATGATTCGTAAATTTACACTGCTATTGACCATGCTGGCGTTGTGCATGCCGCCTCTGCTTGCTTATGCGGCGGAGAAAAAACCGCAGAAAACGGCCTCGAGTAAAACCAAATCCAGTCAAAAAGTCGTCGCCAAGAAAAAACCCAAGACCACGATTGCCAAGAAAAATGAAGCGAGTGGTCGCATCATCAGCACCATTCGTTCCAACAGCAAAGTCACCAAATCCAGCCCTAATCCCAGTGTGTTCAAGGATGAAATTGGCAACCTCCAGCTTGCCTCGACCAAGGCATTGATCGTCAATCAGAATAGTGGGGAGGTGCTCTATGCCAAGAGCACAGACCTAGCGACGCCGATTGCTTCGGTGACCAAGCTCATGACTGCCATGGTGATGCTGGACGCCAAGCTCGATATGGATGAAAAGCTGCTGATCACGCGTGATGATGTGGATACGCTCAAGGGCACCAGTTCACGCATGACCATAGGCACTGCGCTATCGCGTGCCGAGTTATTGCAGCTGGCCCTGATGGCTTCAGAAAATCGCGCTGCCTCAGCACTGGGCCGCAATTATCCTGGCGGTCTGGGCGCTTTTGTCGCAGCAATGAATGTGAAGGCTTTGCAACTGGGCATGATGCATTCGCATTTTGCTGACCCAACCGGTCTGAACAGCTCCAACGTTTCAACAGCAGAAGACTTGGTGAAGATGGTTCGTGCTGCTTACCAGTATCCGGAAATTCGCCATGTATCGACCTCCTCCGCGTATTCCGTGCCAGTACACGGCATGCGTAATCCGCTGAATTATGTGAACAGCAATGTATTGGTGCGCAATAGCGACTGGGTGATTGGTTTGTCCAAAACTGGCTATATCAATGAAGCAGGGCGTTGCCTGGTGATGCAGGCCGAAATTGCGGGCCAGCCGCTAATCATTGTATTGCTCGACTCTTTCAGCAAGAGTTCGCGGATAGGTGATGCACAGCGCATACGCAAGTGGATAGAGAGTAGCAACAGCTTGCGTCATATGAGCTAAGAGCTATTCTTCTAACAATAAAAAAGCGGCCCAGGCCGCTTTTTTATTGAGGAACGCCCGGGCTATTCGCTGCTGGCTTTCTTGGCCGCGGTTTTTCTCACGGCCGGTTTCTTGGCTGGTGCTTTTTTGGCAGGCGCTGCCGTGGTGGTTTTAGTTGCGCTGGTCTTTTTAGCGGCAGGCTTCTTCGCAGGCGCTTTCTTGGCTTTTGCCGGTGCTTCCTTGGCGGCCTTGGCTGCAAGCAGTTCTAGTGCTTCCTCCATGGTAACGCTTTCAGGTTCCTGGCTCTTGGACAAGGTCGCGCGGATTTTGCCGTGCTGGACATAAGGGCCATAGCGGCCTGAATAAATGGCAATGGTGCCGTCAGCACTTGGATGGGCGCCTAGTTCGCGGATCGGTGCAGGCCCGGAGTGAGCCTGTGCCAGCAGCTCGACAGCGCGTGTCATGTCGATATCAAACACGCTATCATTCTTGGGAATAGACTTGAACTTGCCATCATGGTTGACGTAAGGGCCAAAGCGCCCAATGTTGGCCACGACTTTCTTATCTGTTTCCGGGTGCTTGCCCAGATCGCGTGGCAAGGCAATCAGCTTGCGTGCAATTTCCAGGTCTACATTCGCCAGCGGGATTTCCTTGGGAATGCTGACGCGCTTGGGTTTTTTCTTACTGTCTTCCTCAGGCAGGCCAATTTGCAGGTAAGGGCCATACGGGCCGCTCAGCAAGAGGATATCTTTGCCGCTTTCAGTGTCCTGCCCGATCACCACGGGCTCTGCGCTTGGGGCTGCTGTGCTTGATGTGTTGCGGATGTAATCGCATTCCGGGTAGCCGGAGCAGCCAATAAACATGCCGAAACGTCCCAGTCTTGAGTGCAGTGGTTTGCCGCACTTGGGACAGGCTTCTTCCAGCACTTCTACGCCCGGGCGTTCTACATCCGCTTTTTCGAGGATCTGGTTATTAAAGCCCTGCCAGAATTCATTGAGGACTGGTATCCACTCGCGTGCCCCTTCAGCGATATCATCCAGCTCGTTTTCGAGGTTGGCAGTAAAGCTGTAATCGACATAGCGGGTGAAATGCTCGGTCAGAAATTTATTCACCACACGCCCGACATCGGTAGGCGTGAAGCGTTTTTTGTCCAGCAGCACGTATTCGCGATCCTGCAAGGTCGAAATAATGCTCGCGTAAGTAGAAGGGCGCCCTATGCCGTATTCTTCCAGTGCTTTCACTAGGCTGGCTTCGGAGTAGCGTGGTGGTGGCTCGGTAAAGTGCTGGTCGCCAAAGATTTTTTGTACGGTCAGTACTTCGCCGGTTTCCAGATGAGGAAGCTTGCTTTCCCCTTCCTCTTCTTCGTCATCAACGCCTTCCATATACACGGCGATAAAGCCGGGGAATACCATGGTTTGGCCTGTCGCGCGGAACAGGTTGGCCTCGCTGCCGATGGCAAGATCTACACTGACACCGTCAAATTTGGCTTGTGTCATCTGGCAGGCAAGAGCACGTTTCCAGATCATTTCGTAAAGCGTGAACTGTTCTGGCGTGAGGAACGCACGTACGCTGGCAGGGGTGCGTGAAATATCGGTAGGGCGGATCGCCTCATGCGCTTCCTGGGCGTTCTTGGCCTTGGTCTTGTACATGATGGGCGACTTGGGCAAGTAGTCGGCCGCAAAGTTTTTCTTGATGTAGTCACGGATTTGCATCACGGCTTCGGCCGCCATGCTGAAACTATCCGTACGCATGTAGGTGATCAAGCCAGTAGTACCACTACCGACATCAATCCCTTCATACAGCTGCTGCGCCACACGCATGGTGCGGCTTGTGGTGAAGCCCAGCTTGCGCACAGACTCCTGCTGCAGGGTCGATGTAGTGAAAGGCGCGGCGGGACTGCGGCTGCGCTGCTTTTTCTCTACTCTGGTGACCGTGGTCTTGCCCGCACTGGCCAGCAATAGCTTGCCGACGACTTCCTGTTGTTGCTCATGATTGGTGATGGTGAACTGCTCTACCTTTTGGCCATCAAGCTGGATCAACCGTGCATCAAAAGCATGCTGGTGTTTGAGCGAGTCGAGGTGGATGGTCCAGTATTCCTGGCTCTTGAATGCCTCGATCTCCAGCTCGCGCTCTACAATCAGGCGCAGCGCCGGGCTTTGTACACGGCCGGCAGAGAGGCCACGGCGAATTTTTTTCCATAGCAATGGGGACAGGTTGAAACCTACCAGGTAATCCAGCGCACGCCGGGCTTGCTGGGCATTGACCAATGGCATCGAGATATCGCGTGGTTCGTCGATGGCATGCTGCACCGCTGTCTTGGTGATTTCATGAAACACCACACGCTTCAGCAGCTTGTCCTTGATCAGTTTTTTGCTCTTGAGAATCTCGGCGATGTGCCAGGAGATGGCTTCGCCTTCGCGGTCTGGATCGGTTGCGAGATATATCGCATCTGCGTTCTTGACTGCCTTGGCAATTGCATCCACATGCTTGGAGTTACGATCGATGATTTCATATTTCATCGCAAAGTTGTTCTCGGTATCGACAGCCCCGGTTTTTGGGATAAGGTCGCGCACGTGTCCATAAGAGGCTAGAACCTCAAAATCCTTGCCCAGATATTTCTTCAGGGTCTTGGCTTTGGATGGCGATTCAACGATCAGCAGTTTTGACATGGACACACAATTGTGGGATGCGGAGCGGCAGATGATAAGAGTAAATTGCGCGCTACACAAGAAAGCACTGTAAATTTAGGTGCTTGCTGTATCGTGTTTTAGGGCAATCCTCAGGGGAAAACAGCATCCATATTCCCCGGATTCTGGCGTTGCTATTGCCAATCAGCCCAATTCAGTGGCAGGTTCTGTTGGTACAGCAATATTCCGTTTGAACTCGATGCGGGTGCCTTCGCTGGCGGCCAGGGACAGTGCAGGGTTATTCTCTTTATCTATATCGCCAAATAAAGGGTCCTCGTCTTCCACGCGGGTTTGGCTCATGTTCCTGAAGTCGTATAAATCGGTATCGGCCAGATGGGAAGGCTCTACATTGGTGATCGCGCGGAAAATATTATTGACGCGGCCAGGCTGCTCGCGCTCCCAGGCATGCAGCATGTCTTTCACTTTCTGCCGTTGTAAATTCTCCTGTGAGCCACAGAGGTCGCAAGGAATGATAGGGAACTCCATGCTACGGGCATAGCTGGCAATATCCTTTTCTGCACAGTATGCCAGCGGTCGGATCACCTTAAACTCGCCCTTGTTGGTGGCCAGCTTGGGTGGCATCGCTTTCATTTTTGCGCCAAAGAACATATTAAGGAATAGTGTTTCCACGATGTCGTCCCTATGGTGACCCAGGGCGATCTTGTTGGCACCGAGTTCCTGGGCGGTGCGGTAGATGATGCCTCGACGCAGTCGGGAGCAGAGTGAGCAGGTGGTTTTACCTTCAGGGATCTTTTCCTTGACAATGGAGTAGGTGTCGGCTTCTACAATCCGGTATTCCACACCTAACTTTTCTAGATATGCGGGCAGAATGTGCGCGGGGAATCCTGGCTGCTTCTGATCCAGATTCATGGCAATCAGCTTGAAATTGATCGGTGCACGTTCCTGTAAGGCAAGCAGGACCATCAGCATGGTGTAGGAGTCCTTGCCGCCACTCATGCAGACGAGCACCGTATCGCCTTCTTCTATCATGTTGTAGTCGCCTATGGCTTTGCCGGTGGCGCTGATAAGGCTGTTGCGTAACTTAAGAAAACTGTTTGAGGCGTTGTCTGGGTAATGTTTAATCATGATCGGTAATTCTTAAAGATTAAGTGAACGTCCACCATCAACGGCAATGACATGGCCGGTAATGAAGGGGGCATCCTGTAGCAGGAAACGTACAGCCTTGGCAACATCATCGCCTTCGCCTATGCGCTTGAGTAGGGTTTGTGAAATCACACGTTGACGATACACCTCGTCAAATTGCGGATTGTCTTCCGGCCATAGCACCGGGCCTGGGGCCACCGCATTGACGCGTACATCGGGAGCAAGCTCGTGGGCCAGGGATTTGGTCAGTGTGACCAGGCCAGCCTTGGCGACGCTGTAGACAATGTAGCTCTTCTTCGGGCGCTCTACGTGCATATCGGTAATGTTGATGATACTGCCGCGATTCTTTTTTAGTTCCGGGGCGGCTGCCTGGGAAAGAAATAACGGTGCCTTGAGGTTGGGGCCTATCAGGTCTTCCCATTCGTTGGCACTGATGTTGCCAAGTTCAGTTGGGTAGTAACTGGATGCATTGTTGATCAGTGCATCCAATCGGCCGAAATGGGTTATCGTTTCCTGCACCAGTGTTGGTAATACGCTGAGCTTCAGCAGGTCGCCCTGAATAATCGCCACTGAATTGGGCCGTTTCAGGTTGAGTTCAGACTGCAAAGCCCGTGCTTCGCCCTTGGAGCTGCGATAATGAATCATCAAATTGGCACCACTGGCATGCAGCAGGCGGCAGATGGCCGCGCCAACGCGCTTGGCACCACCGGTAATCAATATGACCTTGTTTTCCAGAGTGGAATCCACGTTTGTCCTAAAGAGTCTGAAGCTTGCAGAATAACGAAGCATTATAATCCAATCCATGGACATCACTTCATTACCTGTACCAGAACAGGATGCTTTGGCCCACAGCCAAGAACTCTCAGAATATATTCGTCACCAAATCCATGCGGCAGGGGGCTGGCTGGATTTTGCCAGTTACATGAATCTTGTGCTCTACAGCCCAGGGCTGGGGTACTACAGTGGCGGCGCAAAGAAATTCGGGGCTGCAGGCGACTTTGTCACCGCGCCCGAGATTTCGCCCTTGTTTGCCCAGACTCTGGCGCAACAAGTCATACAGATACTGAAGGAGACCGAGGGCGCTATATTGGAACTGGGGGCAGGAAGTGGTCGGCTGGCCGCTGCGCTATTGCAGGAGCTAGCTGATGCAAAGACACTGCCTGCGCAGTATTTGATACTGGAAGTCAGTGCCCATTTGCGCGAAGTCCAGAAGCAGTACCTCGGCATGGTATTGCCCAAAGCTATCTTTCAATGTGTGCAATGGCTGGATGCCTTGCCCGAACATTTCACAGGCGTAGTGCTGGGGAATGAGGTGCTGGATGCCTTGCCTGTCAATCTTGTACAGCATATGGACGGAGAGCTGCAGGAGCTGGGCGTGGCGGCAAGTGCCGAGCATGGATTGCACTTTGCATCCCACCCTCTTGTGGCAGGCAGGGTGCGTGACCTTGTGGAGAGCTTGGCCTTGCCAGAAGGCTATCAAACCGAGGTTTGTCCTGCGGCGACCGCCTTGATTGGCAGTCTTTCCCTGATGTTACAGCGCGGGGTCCTGTTGTTTATTGATTATGGGTTCTCGCGGGCCGAGTATTATCATCCGCAGCGCAACCAGGGTACTTTGATGTGCCATTATCGGCATTACGCACATCAGGATCCCTTTCTTTATCCCGGGCTGCAGGATGTGACAGCCCATGTTGATTTTACCCTGATTGCAGAAGCTGCCATTGCCAATGGCCTGAAGCTCCATGGCTATTGCGGACAGGCCCAGTTCCTCATCAATTGCGGGATCACGCAGATACTGATGCGGGTATCACCAGAGGATGTGGTGCGCTATGTACCGCTGGCAGGTCAGGCGCAAAAACTAATGTCTCCCGCGGAAATGGGTGAGTTGTTCAAGGTGATTGCCTTGGGTAAGGGCATGGGCGGCAGTTTATTGGGATTTACCCAGGGCAATCGGGCACATACCTTATGAAATTTGCCGGATGGCATAGTCTATAATCCCGTTTTTCGAGTGATTGAATGCAAAGTATGAATGAACAGCGTGTGCGAAACGAGGGTGATAAAGAAGAGCTGGCAAAGCGGCCAATCAGGAGCTATGTCCTCAGACAGGGCCGCTTGACCGATGGTCAGCAGCGCGCACTTGAAACCCTCAAGCCGGTCTTCGGGATTGAGTATAGGCCTGAATTGCTTGATATCAATGCGGCTTTTGCTCGTGTCGATAGCCTGAAAATTCTTGAAATTGGCTTTGGTATGGGAGAAAGCACGGCACAGATTGCCCAAGGTCAGCCAGAGCGTGATTTTATTGGGGTGGAAGTGCATACCCCGGGCGTGGGGAGTTTACTGAAACAGATAGGGGAGTTGGATCTCAAGAATCTACGCATTATTCAACATGATGCGGTCGAAGTGCTCAACCACATGATTGCAGATGCTAGCCTGGATGGCGTGCATATTTTCTTTCCCGACCCTTGGCACAAGAAGCGCCACCACAAGCGTCGCCTGATTCAAGCTGGTTTCATCAAGCTATTGTGCAGCAAGTTGAAAGCGGGCGCTTACATTCATGTGGCCACGGACTGGCAGGAGTATGCCGAATGGGTACTGGAGATATTGCAAAATGAACCCTTGCTGGAAAATACAGCAAAGGATTATGCCCCTAAACCTGATTATCGTCCGCTGACCAAGTTTGAAAATCGGGGCATCAAGCTAGGCCACGGTGTCTGGGATCTCCTCTTCAGGCGCAAATAGCCATTGACCAATCACGCCTTCCGCTTCCTCCACGCCCTGCTTCTTCAGGCTGGAGAATAGCTGGATGGTGCAGTTGCCCCAGTTCTCATTGAGTTCTTTTCTGACGGTTTGTAGTGTCTGGTTGGCTGCCTGACGGGAAAGCTTGTCTGATTTTGTCAGTAATACGTGGATAGGCCTGCCGCTTGGGCCGAACCAGTCCAGCATTTGCCGGTCCAGAGGTGTCAGTGGATGGCGGCAATCCATTACTAACACTAAACCTGTAATGGTGGAACGATGACTCAGGTAGTTAGCCAAGGTCATTTGCCAATGCTTGCGCATGGCTTCAGGGACTTTTGCATAGCCATAGCCTGGAAGATCGACCAGGAAGCGGTCGTTGCCCAGGCTGAAGAAGTTGATCAGTTGTGTGCGGCCAGGTTGCTTACTCACATAGGCGAGCCGATTATGGTTTGCCAATGTGTTCAGTGCGCTGGATTTTCCGGCATTGGAACGCCCTGCGAATGCTACTTCAACCCCCGCTGGTGGGGGCAGGTCGCTGAGGTTGTGCGCCGAAATATAAAAAGTGGCATTTTGAAACAAGGGCATGGAGTTATACGACCATAATTGGAAAAGGGAAAAATACTACCACGAAGTAGGGTTTTTATATAAAATGCGACCCTACGTTTTGACGTAGTATGCATGAACTAGGAGTCTTTATGGGTTTGCGTAAATTTGCGGTGCTGGTAGTTGGCGCTATGGTAATGGTAATGGGTGCAACTTCCTATGCGGAAGATGAGGCTGATGCCGCAGAAGCGGTCAATAAAGCACCAGCTTCAGCGCAGATCTGTGGCAGTTGTCACGGTGCAGATGGCAACAGTATGGTGCCCATGTTCCCCAAGATTGCCGGACAACACCCTGAATATCTGGAAAAACAACTGAAGAACATCAAGTCTAATGTACGCATCAGCCCTGTGATGATGGGGATTGTAGCGACATTGGCCGATGAAGATGTCACCATTCTTTCCAAGTATTTCTCACAACAGACGCCCAAGCCAGGAAATTCGGCGAGCAACGGGGCAGGATCAGTTGGTGAGAAGATTTATCTGGGTGGCATTCCTGGTGCTGGTGTGCCTGCCTGTGCGTCATGCCATGGGATCAATGGCAATGGCCTGGCTGCAGGGTTTCCGCGCCTGGCTGGTCAGCATGCGGCCTATACCGTGACACAGGTGAAAGCCTTCCGCGATGGTCAGCGCAAGAATGATGCTGCAAAAATGATGCGTATGGTCTCCGCCAAGATGACGGATGATGATATTGCTGCAGTTGCCGATTATATTCAGGGCTTGAAGTAGAAATTAGTCGGGCCTGACAACCAAACTCAGACATGAAGCGTTAAGGGTGGCACTGATGCCGCCCTTAACTTTTTGTATTGCAGGGTGGTGTGCAACCAACTTCAGGTGACATTGTCCTATCACAAATTTTCGAATGGCCTCGTTTTGAAACCCGTCCAGTCCAGCAGTCAAAGGCTTTATGAGCTGTTAAGCTCCATGCGCTTCGCGGTAAGTGTGCTTGTCGTATTGGGTATTGCGTCCATCATTGGCACCGTTCTCAAGCAGAATGAGCCTTATACCAACTACATTGTGCAATTTGGCCAGTTCTGGTTCGAGTTTTTTGAGTTTATCGGCCTGTACGATGTGTATCACAGTGCCTGGTTCCTGGTGATCCTGATCTTCCTGGTGCTGTCTACTTCACTCTGTATCTATCGTAACTCGCCTATCATGCTGCGTGAGCTTCGTGCCTTCCGTGAGAATGTCAAAGAAGCCTCATTGCGCAGTTTCAGCCATCAACATGAGTATCATGCGCCTTACTCCACTGAGGAAACCCAGTCCCGCCTGGCACAGTTCCTGACTGTGCACAGTTTTCGTTTCAGGACGGTGGAGCAGGAGGATGGCAGCCGCTTGTTTGCTGCCAAGGCCGGTAGCTATCAACGCCTAGGCTATATCTTGACCCATGCTGCGATTGTCATGATCTGTATCGGCGGTCTGATTGATGGCAATGTGCCGTTGAAGCTGCAGGAGTTGCTGGGCTATACCAAAATCGAGACACGGGATATTGCCGAGAAAGCAGTGCCGCCGGAAAGCCGCTTATCCCCCTCCAATCTCTCATTCCGTGCCAATATGACCTTGCCGGAAGGTGCGGGTGCCAATGCCGCTTTTATGCGGGTCAGGGATGGGTATCTGGTGCAGGAGTTGCCATTCAGTATTGCGCTGAAAACTTTCCGTATCCAGCATTATGATACCGGGCAGCCGAAATCATTCGAAAGCGACATCATGATTATCGATCCTGAAGTCAAGGATCCGATCACGGCGACGATCAAGGTCAATCACCCGCTGATCTATAAAGGCATTGCGATTTATCAGTCAGACTTTGGCGATGGTGGTTCCCGGCTTGATTTTAAGGTGTGGAATATCTTTGGCAGCCATGCCGATGCCATTCCTTTCGATGGCAATATTTTCAACAAATATACCGTTAGCGGTGGCGATAGCCCGTTAAGTGTAGAGCTGATGGATTTCAGGTTGTTTAATATCCTGAATCTGTCGGTCGATGGCAAGGGTAAGCCGCGCAACGTTGGCCCCAATGTGACATTCAAGGTGCGGGATGCGCAAGGGCAGGCGCATGAGTATGTGAACTACCTCAATCCCCTGTTGCTGGATGGCCGCCGTTACTTTATGTCGGGTGTGCGTGCCATGCAGCAGGATACGTACCGATATCTCCGTATTCCGGCGGATGAGGATGACAACATAGAGGGTTACATGAACTTCCGTGCCGCGATGTTTGACCAATCGTTGTATCCGGAAATTGTGCGCAGGGTTTCCAAAGTTGCCCTGTCTGGTCATGGCGATGTAGATGCGGATATGCGTAGTAAGTTTGAAGCCAGTCTCATGCAGTTGTTGCAGGCATTTAGCCAGGGTGGGTTCGGCAAGGTGGCCGAGATGATTGATGCTGCCGTGCCTGAAGCTCAGAGGGCGGGCGCTGCACAGGCTTATCTCAAAGTAGTCACTTCTGCGGCTTTTGAGGCTTATGCCATCAGTCGCGAGCGTGCGGGATTGCCGCCAGCGACCATGAACGAGGCTTTGCAGCCTTTTGTTGAAGATAGCCTGCATGCCATGAGCGATACTTTTCATTATGGCGCGCCGCTTTACCTGCAGCCGGTTGGGTTTGACCACAGGCAATCCAGCGGCCTGCAACTGACACGCTCACCTGGCAAGACGCTGGTTTACTCAGGCTCGGTGCTATTGGTGCTGGGTATCTTCTCCATGCTTTATATTCGTGAACGTCGTATCTGGTTGCTGGTCAAGCCTGATACCCATCGTGTTTTATTTGCCATGACGGCTAATCGCAAGAATCGGGATTTTGACATCGAATTCTCGACCTATCGTGAGAAGCTGGCGCGGTTGCTGGAAAATCAGCATCTTTAAGACGTACTGTAATTAACCAAAAGTAATCGAGGTCAATGATGAAGATTGCCTATATGGATGATATCCCGGCGCCATTATTAAAGCGCTTGAGCCTGCAAGACTGGCTGTATGCCTTGCTATTGCTGGTGGGGGCTGTATTTGCATTTCAGCAATACGGTAGCTTTATGGACGGCTATGAAGTGGGGTTCCTGTTTGGTGCCGTTGCACTGTTCAGCTGGCTGGGCTGGCAATGGAAGCCTATGCGTCCCTTGTTGTTGGCTATCACGCTGATCAGTCTATTTTCCATTTATCTGTATAACGGCGAACAAGCCAGTGTGAATCAGGTGTTTCTGCTTAAATACCTGATTTCCAGTCAGTCTGCCGTGATGTGGATGAATGTGCTGTTCGTACTGGCGATGCTGACGTATTGGCTGGCCTTGTTTTCGCGCTCGATCTTTGCCGGCAAAGTGGCATCCAGCCTTGTCTGGTCTGCAGTGGTCATGGGCTTTGTCGGCCTCATGGTACGCTGGTATGAGTCCTATCTGATTGCGCCGGATGTGGGACATATCCCAATCAGCAACCTCTATGAAGTGTTTATTCTGTTCTGCCTGATTACTGCGCTGGCGTATCTATACTATGAAGGCCGCTATGCAACCAAGCAGCTGGGCGGGTTTGTGCTGTTGGTGATCAATGCGGCAGTGGGTTTTATCCTCTGGTATACCTTTGATCGTCAGGCCTATGAAATCCAGCCCCTGGTGCCTGCACTACAGTCTTACTGGATGAAGATCCATGTACCGGCGAATTTTATTGGGTATGGCACATTTTCGCTGGCGGCCATGGTAGGGGCGGCTTACCTGCTGGCAGATCGTGGCATCCTGGCTTCCCGCCTGCCCAGTCTTGAGATCCTGGATGATCTGATGTACAAGGCCATTTCTGTCGGATTTGCCTTTTTTACCATTGCCACCATCCTGGGTGCCATGTGGGCCGCTGAAGCCTGGGGTGGCTACTGGTCTTGGGACCCCAAAGAAACCTGGGCGCTGATAGTCTGGCTTAATTATGCGGCATGGCTGCATCTGCGATTGGTCAAAGGATTGCGCGGCCCAATTCTGGCCTGGTGGGCACTAGTGGGACTGATCGTGACGACATTTGCTTTCCTTGGCGTCAACATGTTCCTGTCAGGACTGCACTCTTACGGCGAGCTGTAAGCGGGCGCAATGGGGCTGTGAGGGTGTAAAAGAGGGCGGTGAAAACCGCCCTTTTGCTTGTGGTGCCCCTACTCTTTACGTGCCAGCCGGAAGCGGACATTGCCGTGGCTGTTATGCGTGAGCGCTAGTTGATAACCGGCTTGCTGTGCCTGGCGTCCCGCTTGGTAAAGACCGATGCCCAATCCGCCTTCTGAGCGGATGCGTTTGCGGAACAGGCTATCTGCAATGGCTTGTGGCATAGGGGTGCCGCTGTCGTAAATCTCTACGTATGCCAATGGCGTACCTGCCAGCTGGGCATGAATGCTGATCTCTGGCTCATGCTGCGCCTTGGCAATGGCATTCTGTAACAGATTATCGACCACGCTGTCCCAGACTTCGCTATCAATTTCCACCTCTTCGATATCCTGATCCGCATAAAACGACACGCGGGTTTCCGCATAGCGTTGCTGCATGTTCTCCCACCATGCACTTAGTGGCAGCATGCGGGTTTTTTCATTGCGCGGTGCGCCTAGTTTGTCTAGGGTGAGTGCCAGGCGTTGATTGAGTAAGGGGAGCTGGCGGCGGATAAGGGCGACCAGTCGCTCGTTGTCTTCGTCGCTGGTTTGTTCTGCGGCACTGCAGAGGGCACTCATGGACTGCACAATATTCTTCATGTCATGTGTCAGGCGTGCGCCAGTTTCATAAATCGCTTGCATATAGGTGTTTTGCAACAGGGCTTCTTCGCGGCGTTTGGCTTCGTGGAATTCACCCAGAATCTGGGTTAGCAGCTTGATGTGCATGGTCAGTGCCGGAGTGAGCGGCCAGCGGCTATAGAGCGTGAGGTGGAAGTCATGAAAATCCAGGTCGGCTTTATAGGCTGCTGCGATGCCAAACTCGCCCTGGTCTTCTGCTGTTTCCCATTTGCCCCCGGCTACCCAGGGCAAGGTCTCCACCTCGGTCATGGCGGCCTGCATGAATTCCTTGGGGCTGGTTTCCCGTTCTGCGAGCTCGGCAATGTTTTTGATCCAGCGCTCAAATGGCAGTCCAACACTCAGTAGATACCTGGATAGCAGCTGGCCGATACCGCTGAAGCCTGCACGCGGATTCCATAACCAGCTTGCAATTAGCAATGTGGCCGCCAGGCCAAAGACGACCTGCAGGACTACATTGGCGTAATCTACTTCGCTGGATCGTTCAATCGTGAAGATGCTCAGAATCAAGGTGACCGAGAGCAGGAACAGCAGCAGGGTGTAGAAGAAATCCAGGATAGGCGCATGCTGGTGGGTTTCTTGTTTGACTCGCAGAAAAAGAATGGCTAAAGGCAATATGGGTAACAGGTACTGCATGAGGAACTCGGCCACCACAAGGTCGGCAGAGGCATCGAGCAAGCGGGGAATCACCCAGAGCAATAACACGGAAAGCAGATAGGTGGCCGCAAGCAGGTAGCTCATGCGCGATGCACGGGCGGTGGTGGAGAAAATGCGGCCACCGAGCAAGCCGAACATGGCAGACAGCCAGAATGCAATCAGCCACCAATTGATGAACAGCGTCAGTAAAAGCCCGCCTGCAACAAACAGGATGATGGCCTGGGGGGAGAGTTTTTCCTTGGTCTGCCAGATAGGCTGCCAGATCAGAAACAAGCCGTAATGGCTGAGTAACAAGGCCTGTTGCAACGGGTCGTCAAACCCCCAGAGCAATACCCCGTGAAATGACAGCAACATGAGCCCCAACATCCATTGTTGCAGGGTGGATTGGCTGGGGCGGTAATGGGAAAGTTGACTGCTGAGGCTGGCCATGTAAGCTCAAAAATCCAATAAGATATGTCGTAATCTTGTCATTTTAGATGAAATCTCAACATCAGCCGGAATATTGGATGTGGGGTGAGATTGCTGAAAATCTGCTACAAAGCCCCGCTGTTGCTGGTTTTGCTCACAATTCCTTGCTCAGGTGACTTGGCATGAGAGTTGCATATCTTGTACCAACCTATTATGTGAAGGCGCGTTTCAGCGTCTTCCGCGCAAGGATAACATAATGAAAAAACAATCCGGCTTCACCCTCATCGAGCTTGCCATCGTGCTGGTGATTATCGGCTTGCTGCTTGGTGGTGTGTTGAAGGGGCAGGAGCTGATTAATAGTGCCAAGGCAAAAAATATAGCTAATGATTTCAAGAATACCCAAATTTTACTATATGGATATCAGGATAAATTCAGGGCGTTGCCAGGAGATGATGCTAGTGCAGCCGCTCATGTTACAAATGCCACTACAGCAACAACACCAGCAAATCGTATTGGTAATGGGCAGATTAATGGCAATTGGGATTCTGTAACTGTTAGTGATGAGTCTTATTTATTTTGGCAGCATGTCAGGTTGGCAGGTTTAGCAACTGGTTCAACTGTTACAGGAACGCCAGAATATATTCCGCGTAATGCCGATGGAGGTCGGTTGGGTATCCAAAGTACAGCGGGATTTTTAACTATTGTTGATGCAAATCCTATGGTGGGTACATTTGTTGTTTGCTCGTCGGGTATCACAGGACGTTTGGCAAAACAGATTGATGTTCAAATGGATGATGGGATAACAAACAGTGGGTCGGTGCGGGTTGTTGAAAATCCTGGCCCATCACTTGCCAATGCAGCTGTGCTTGATGGAGATACATTTACTGTTTGTATGTCTTTCTAAATATTAGGTGTGTTGCGTAAAAGCCCGTTCTTTGCGGGCTTTTACTTTTTCAGGTTATGCCTTCTTGCGCTTTTGCTTTAAAATAGCCCGCTGATCAGAAAAGCGGTGATTATGAGCGACAACATCGTCGAAATTGACAATCTATCCTTTGGTTATAAAAATCGATTGCTACACAAGGGCATCAATATGGTGTTCCCGCGTGGCAAGGTGGTGGCCATTATGGGCGGGAGCGGCAGTGGCAAGACCACGCTGTTGCGCTTGATTGGTGGTCAACTCAAGCCCGTATCCGGACAGGTGAAGGTTGCCGGGAAAGTAGTGCATGAGCAGGATCGTTCAGGCTTGCAGGCATTGCGCCGCAAGATGGGCATGCTATTCCAGCAAGGTGCTTTATTTACTGATCTTTCTGTATATGAGAATGTGGCTTTCCCCATGCGGGAACACACGGATTTGCCTGAATCCATGATCCGCGATCTGGTGATGATGAAGCTGAATGCGGTGGGTTTGCGTGGTGCTCGCAATTTGAAGGCTACTGAACTTTCGGGCGGGATGGCGCGACGAGTGGCGTTGGCACGTGCGGTGGCATTGGACCCTTCCATTATTATGTATGACGAGCCTTTTGCCGGGCTGGACCCGATTTCAATGGCCGTGATCTGTAATCTGATCCGTAACCTCAATGATGCACTGGGTGCGACTTCCATCATCGTGACGCACGATGTGCAGGAAGTGTTCTCGATAGCAGATTACGTTTATTTCGTTGCCAACGGGGTGGTGGCTGCTGAAGGTTCGCCGGAAGATTTGCGCAAATCTGAATTGCCGTTTGTGCATCAGTTTGTGCATGGCGAAGTGGATGGTCCGGTGCCATTCCATTATGCCGCTCCTGATTACAGGCAGGATATTTTGAGGAGTCGCAATGTTTAGTGCCTTGGCTGGGATGTTTGGTGGGATAGGCCATCGCATTATTGATCGCTTGTGGCGCTTCGGTTCAGGCCTACGTTTTTTTGCTTACATCCTGATTTACTCCGGTGAGAGTTTTCGCCGCCTGCATTTGACCATACGCGAGATTTATTTCACTGGCGTACTGTCGCTGATTATTATGCTGGTCTCTGCGTTTTTTGTCGGTATGGTGCTGGCTTTGCAAGGCTATAACACCTTGCAGCGCTATGGTTCTTCAGAAGCCATAGGTGTGCTGGTGGCCTTGTCTCTAGTGCGTGAGCTGGGGCCTGTGGTGACAGCGTTGCTGTTTGCCGGACGTGCTGGCACCGCGATTACTGCGGAAATTGGCTTGATGAAGGCGACCGAACAGTTATCTGCCATGGAAATGATGGCGGTGAGTCCAATTGCACGTGTAGTGGCGCCGCGATTCTGGGCTGGTGTCTTGTCCATGCCTCTATTGGCAGCGCTGTTTTCCATGGTGGGTGTGCTGGGAGGCTACATGGTAGCGGTGCCCTTGATAGGCGTGGACTCTGGTGCTTTCTGGTCGCAGATGCAGGCCAGTGTGGATTTCAAGGAAGATATTCTTAATGGGATCATCAAGAGTGTTGTATTTGGTGTGGCTTGTACCTTGATTGCCCTGTTTGAAGGTTTTGATGCCCCGCCGACTGCGGAAGGTGTCAGTCGGGCCACAACGCGGACAGTAGTGAATTCTTCACTGGCTGTGTTGGGCCTGGATTTTGTAATGACTTCGTTCATGATTGTTGCGTAAGCGCAACACACTGGAGAAAAGATGGAACGCACAACAATTGATCTGTGGGTAGGCGTGTTTGCAGCGGCAGGTGCGGCTGCATTGTTTGGCCTAGCCTTGAAAGTCGGTAATTTCAATAGCGCTACTTTAGGTGAAACTTATAGTGTTACGGGAGCTTTTGAGAATATTGGCAGTCTGAAGCCACGTGCGCCTGTTAAAAGTGCGGGTGTGGTGGTGGGCCGTGTAGATAACATCAAGTTCGATACCAACACGTATGAAGCACTGGTGACCGTCAAGGTGGATAAGCGATATCCTTTTCCCAAGGATACATTTGCCAATATCTATACTGCGGGTTTGCTAGGTGAGCAGTACATTGGCCTTGAAGCCGGTGGTGATGACAAGATGTTGCAGGATGGCGATAAGTTCAGCAAGACGCAGGATGCAGTGGTGCTGGAGAAAATGATCAGTCAGTTTCTCTATAGCAAGGCATCGGAAACTAACGATACTAAAGAGGCGGAATAAGCATGAACAGAATTTGGAACTGGTTGGCAGCGCTTACCCTGGTGGCAGGCTTTGCTACTGTTGCTGTTGCAGAAGTAGCCCCTGATGCGCTGGTGAAAAGCACGGCAGAAGATGTGCTGGCGGTGGTGAAAACCGATAAGGATATCCAGGCTGGTAACCAGAGCAAGATTTTTGCGCTGGCTGAAGAAAAAATCCTGCCTAACTTCAACTTTGATCGCGTATCACGCTTGGTGCTGGGTAAGGCATGGTCAAAGGCAAGTCCTGAACAGAAGGAAGCGTTTCAGCAAGAGTTTCGTAGCCTGTTGCTCCGTACTTATGCAACCGCATTATCTAAATACCGCAACCAGACGATTGAATACAAGCCGTTTCGTGCCCAGCCTGATGAAACTGACGTCAAGGTGAAGACGCAGATTCTGCAGCAAGGCGGACAGCCGGTCGCTGTGGATTACAGTCTGGAAAAGAGCGGTGATAGCTGGAAAGTCTATGACATCACGATTGAAGGTGTGAGCCTGGTGACCAACTATCGTGGCCAGTTCAATACCGAAATCCGCCAAGGTGGCTTGGATGGCCTGATTCAGAAGCTGGCTGCCAAGAACCGCGATTCAAACAAATAAGCAAAGCGCAGATTAAGTTGGCTCAAATTCAACAACAAGGTGACCGCTGGCTAGTCAGCGGTGACATGACTATCGCCCAGGTCGATGCCCTGCTTGCTGAAAGCCGGGCATTAAACATGTCTGGCGCGCTTGAGATCGATCTGGCGCAGGTGCAGGAAGTCGATACCGTGGCGCTCAGCCTGATTTTTGAATGGCTGAGGCACGCAGAAGCGGGTAAGGCCACTCTGACGATATCCAGCCTGCCTGCCAATCTCGCCAGTCTGGCAACAATGTATGGGGTGCTTGACCTGATTCCTCAGGCCAGTCATTGAATTTCTGGGGATTTCCCCCACCTTAAAAACCCTATGATCCCCGCCATTAATATCCAGCAGGTCCATCAGCATTTTGGCGATTTACACGCGCTGAAAGGGATAGATCTGCGTATAGAGCAGGGAGAGTTCTTTGCCTTGCTGGGGCCTAATGGGGCGGGTAAGTCTACCCTGATCAACTTGTTGGCGGGTTTGTTGCGCCCATCTAGCGGCACTCTGGAAGTGATGGGTTTTGACGTCAATGCCCAATATTCTCAAGCACGTCATGCATTGGGCGTGGTGCCGCAAGAGCTGGTATTTGATCCATTTTTTAATGTGCGCGAGATGCTGCGTTTCCAGGCGGGTTATTTTGGGCATGGACGGGAAAATGATGCCTGGGTGGATGAAGTGATTGAGTCACTGGGCCTCACGGACAAGGCGCATACGAATATGCGTCGTCTATCCGGTGGCATGAAGCGACGGGCACTGATCGCACAAGCGCTTGCACACAAGCCGCCGGTAATTGTATTGGATGAGCCAACGGCCGGTGTCGATGTTGAACTGCGTCAGACCATGTGGGATTTTATCCGCAGGTTGAATCGCGAAGGCCACACCATCATTCTGACCACGCATTATCTGGAAGAGGCAGAGAAGCTCTGTAGCCGCATTGCCATGATGAAGCTGGGGCAGATCGTGGCATTGGATAGTACACAAAACCTGCTTAACCGCCTTCCGGGCAAAAAATTGCAGTTGAAGCTGAGTGCTGCCTTGCCCTTCAGTCTGCAGGGCCTGGTTCGCGAGCAGAATGATGATGGATATACCTTGGCGTTGTCAGCGCCCGCGCAGCTTGAGTCTATTCTGGCTGAGCTGAGGGTGGCCAATGTGGCCATTGAGGATATGCAGCTCATAGAGGTAGATCTCGAGGATGTGTTTGTGGACTTGGTGGGGCAGTGATGGGCAGGTTCATCACTAGCCGTATGCGCGGCCCCTGGACCTTGTTCAAGAAGGAATTGCTGCGTTTCTGGCGCGTAGGTTTTCAAACCGTGGCGGCCCCCGTCATGACTGCGCTACTGTATTTGCTGATTTTCTCGCACGTGCTTGAAGATAAAGTGCAGGTGTATCCTGGTGTGGGGTATACGGCTTTCCTGATTCCCGGCCTGATCATGATGTCTCTGCTGCAAAACGCGTTTGCCAACAGTTCATCCAGCCTGATTCAGTCCAAGGTCATGGGCAATATCATTTTTGTGATGTTGACGCCGATTTCCTATCTGCAGTTTTTCCTGGCTTTTCTCGCTGCCGCAATCATCCGCGGCATGGTGGTGGGAGCATGTATCTATCTGGTTGCGATGTTCTTTGTGGATTTGCCGCTTGCACATCCGGGCTGGATTCTGACATTTGCCCTGCTGGGGAGTGCCTTGCTTGGTACTTTTGGCATTATTGCTGGCATATGGGCTGAGAAGTTTGACCAGATGGCCGTGTTCCAGAATTTTGTCATTATGCCGCTGTCGTTTCTTTCAGGGGTGTTTTACTCTATACACTCGCTACCGCCCTTCTGGCAGCAGGTGTCACACCTCAATCCGTTTTTTTACATGATAGACGGATTCCGCTACGGTTTTTTCGGTACTGGCGATATTTCTCCATACATCAGCCTTGGCGTTGTTGTGACATGCTTTTTTGCCCTATCATTGTTGACTTTACGGATGCTTAAATCCGGCTATAAATTACGAGGTTAATCTTGGTCAGCGCTCAGGACTTAAAAAACTATATAACGCAAGGCTTGGCCTGTGAACACGTGCAGGTGCTGGGTGATGACGGTCAGCATTTTGAGGCGATTGTGGTGAGCCAGTTGTTTGTAGGTAAAAACATGGTGCAGCAGCATCAGTTGGTTTACCAGGCTTTAGGCGATCGTATGCGAGAGGAAGTGCATGCCTTATCGATGCGCACCTTCACGCCAGAAGCGTGGGGCAAGCTGAATAGCATGCTTTAGTATATTGAATATTTAATCAAAGCATTAACATAGATCAAAGGATATATCGATGGATACCCAGGAACTTATCAAGAGCCAAGTCACAAGCAATCCGGTGGTTTTATATATGAAGGGCAGCCCAAAATTTCCGCAGTGCGGTTTTTCTGGCCTGGCGGTGCAGCTTCTGCAAGGTAGCGGCATCAATGACTTTACTGCGATTGATGTGCTGGCGGACCCAGCCATCCGTGACGGTATCAAGACTTACGCCAACTGGCCCACTATTCCCCAGTTATATATCAAGGGGGAATTCATCGGTGGTGCCGATATCATGCGTGATCTTTATCAGCAGGGTGAGTTGCAGAAATTATTGCAGGAAGCTGTGGCTTAACACGTGGATAAATTAGTCATTCAGGGCGGAATCCCTTTAAACGGTGAGGTACGCATTTCTGGTGCCAAGAATGCGGCATTGCCCATACTGTGTGCTGGCCTTTTGACTGAGGCTCCATTAAAACTGGGCAATGTGCCTGATCTGCATGATATTGCGACCATGCTCAAACTACTTGAGCATATGGGAATCAAGGTGAGTCGGGACGGGCAAAATCAGCTAACACTCGATGCCAGCGATATCCATACGCATGAAGCACCTTACGACATGGTAAAGACCATGCGGGCTTCGATACTGGTGTTGGGGCCTTTGTTGGCGCGTTTTGGTCATGCTCGTGTTTCCTTGCCTGGAGGCTGTGCCATCGGTTCACGGCCTGTTGACCTGCACATCAAGGGCTTGCAGGCCATGGGCGCGGAAATTCATATCGAGCATGGCTATATTGAAGCCAAGGTAGACAAGCTCAAGGGTGCGCGTATCTTCATGGATCTGGTGACGGTTACCGGCACAGAGAACCTCATGATGGCGGCCACTCTGGCTGAAGGCACTACCATACTGGAAAACGCCGCCAAGGAGCCGGAAGTGGTGGATCTGGCGGAATGCCTGATCAAAATGGGGGCGCAGATTGAAGGTGCGGGCTCGGATGTGATCACAATCAAGGGGGTCTCCAGCCTGGGAGCTGCTCAGCATGATGTGGTGTGTGACCGCATAGAAGCGGGTACTTACTTGGTAGCTGCGGCCATGACAGGTGGCAATATACGGTTGCAGCATGTGCGTGCTGAACTGCTGGATGCCGTGATCGACAAACTACGTGAAACGGGCGCAACGGTGACCCATGATGACAACAGTATTTCCGTCAGCAGTGTTGGTGTGCTGCAGGGTAAGGGGAATTTGAGGTCGGTCAGTGTACGCACTGCCCCGCATCCGGCTTTTCCTACCGATATGCAGGCACAGTTCATGGCATTGAATACCGTGGCTGATGCGGTGGCTACCGTGACTGAAACCATCTTTGAAAATCGTTTCATGCATGTGCAGGAAATGCAGCGCCTGGGCGCCAATATTGAGGTGGAAGGTAATACGGCGATTATTCGCGGTACCGAGTTTCTTGAGGGTGCCACGGTGATGGCAACTGACCTGCGTGCTTCAGCCAGCTTGGTGCTGGCAGCGCTAGTGGCAAGAGGTGAGACCGTGATTGAACGGATTTACCACCTGGATCGCGGTTATGAACGCCTGGAAGATAAACTGACCCAATTGGGTGCGCGCATTCAGCGTGTGAAATAATGTGCGGCTTCAGTTGTACTGAATCGCAAGAAAGACAGCAATGATTACAATTGCCCTCTCCAAGGGTCGCATCTTTGAAGAAACCACGCCGCTGCTGGCTGCTGCTGGCATTACTGCGCTTGAAGACCCAGAAGCCTCACGCAAGCTGATATTGCCGACCAATCGCCCTGATGTGCGCTTGATTATTGTGCGAGCGACCGATGTGCCGACCTATGTGCAATATGGCGCTGCTGATCTGGGCATAGCTGGCAAGGATGTGCTGGATGAACATGGAGGCGAAGGCCTTTACCAGCCGCTGGATCTCAAGATTGCGCGTTGCCGCATGATGGTGGCCGTGCGCGAGGATTTTGACTATTTTGGCTCTATTCGCCGCGGTGCACGGCTCAAAGTGGTGACCAAGTATGTGAAGACGGCACGCGAACACTTCGCTGCCAAGGGTATGCATGTGGACTTGATCAAGCTTTACGGCTCCATGGAGCTGGGTCCATTGGTGGGTCTGGCGGATGTGATTGTTGATCTTGTCAGCACTGGTGGCACCCTGCGCGCCAACAACCTCAAAGCGGTTGAAGAAATTACCGATATCAGCTCGCGATTGGTCGTGAATCAGGCCTCTCTCAAACTCAAGCGTGACACCTTGCAGCCGATAATGGATGCATTTGCGCAAGTGGTGGCTGCCAACAATTAATTTGGGTTGAAATCATGAATATCAGACGTTTTTCTACAAGTGATGCGAGTTTTGATCAGAATTTAAAGGATTTGCTCGCATTCGAAACCGCGCAGGATGATCAGATCGACAGCGTGGTAGCCGATATATTGCGTAATGTAAAACAGCGTGGCGATGCTGCTGTGTTGGAGTACACCGCACGGTTTGACCGCCTTGATGTAGGTGCGTTATCCGAACTTGAAATTGGGCATGCTGAACTCAACGCAGCGCTTGCAGGCCTGCCTGAAGTTCAGCGTGAGGCCTTGCAGCAGGCAGCGCAACGCGTACGGGATTATCACGAAAAGCAGCTGATGTCTTCCTGGTCCTATACAGAGGCGGATGGCACATTACTTGGTCAGCAAGTGACGGCATTGGATCGCGTGGGCTTATATGTCCCGGGCGGCAAGGCAGCCTATCCATCCTCAGTGTTGATGAATGCGATTCCAGCCAAGGTGGCGGGCGTCGCCGAGCTGATTATGGTAGTGCCGACTCCTGGCGGCGAGAAGAACCAGTTGGTGTTGGCCGCTGCAGCTGTCTGTGGTGTTGATCGTGTGTTCTGTATTGGCGGTGCACAGGCTGTAGGTGCGCTGGCTTATGGTACCCAGACAGTGCCGCAGGTGGATAAAATTGTCGGCCCAGGGAATGCTTATGTGGCTGCTGCCAAGCGCCGGGTATTTGGCGTGGTGGGTATCGATATGGTGGCAGGCCCATCTGAGATTCTGGTGATTTGCGATGGCAAGACCAACCCTGACTGGGTGGCGATGGATTTGTTCTCCCAGGCAGAGCACGATGAATTGGCGCAAGCCATTCTGCTATCACCGGATGCTGCTTTCCTGGATGCGGTTAAGGCCAGCATAGATCGCCTAGTGGAAGAGATGCCGCGCAAGGACATTATCACCACATCGTTACAAAATCGCGGCGCATTGATCAAGGTCAACGATTTGGAGCAGGCTGCCGAGATTGCCAATTACATAGCGCCCGAGCATTTGGAGTTATCAGTTGAGGATCCATTGGCATATAGCAAGAAAATCCGGCATGCCGGTGCCATTTTTATGGGTAGGGATACTTGCGAAGCCCTGGGTGATTATTGCGCCGGCCCTAATCATGTGTTGCCGACTTCACGTACCGCCCGCTTTTCCTCACCGCTTGGTGTCTATGATTTCCAGAAGCGTTCCAGTCTGATCATGGTGTCAGCGGAAGGTGCGCAGACATTGGGCCGTATTGCAGCTACCCTTGCCTATGGTGAAGGCTTGCAGGCACATGCCCGCTCGGCTGAATTCCGCTTGAAAGGCTGATCTTGAGCAAATTCTGGAGCCCTATTGTTCATGAGTTGACGCCTTATGTGCCGGGTGAGCAGCCCAAGATCAGCAATCTGATCAAGCTCAATACTAACGAAAATCCGTATGGCCCTAGCCCCAAGGTGTTGCAGGCCTTGCAGGCGGAAGCCGCGGACAGCTTGCGTTTGTATCCTGATCCCAGCTCTGACCGTTTGCGCCACGCCGTGGCTGAGTTTTATGGGGTTGAGTCGGCGCAGGTGTTTGTGGGTAATGGCTCAGACGAGGTCTTGGCGCACGCCTTTCATGCATTGCTCAAGCATGACCAGCCTATCCTGTTTCCCGATATCACCTATAGTTTTTATCCGGTCTACTGCGGGCTATATGAAATTGCCTATGAGACTATCCCTTTGAATGCAGCATTCGAAATCCAGGTCGATGATTACCTGCGACCGAACGGCGGTATCATTTTCCCTAATCCCAATGCGCCTACTGGCAGTTTGTTGCCGCTGAGCGAAATTGAGCGTCTGCTCCAGGCCAATACTGAATCAGTGGTGGTGGTTGATGAGGCCTATGTGGATTTTGGAGGTGAGTCGGCGGTTGGTCTGGTAGAGCGCTATCCTAATCTCCTGGTCACCCATACTTTATCCAAGGCCAGGTCTCTGGCCGGATTGCGGGTAGGGTATGCGATTGGACATATCGCCTTGATTGAGGCACTCAATAGAGTGAAGGATAGCTTTAACTCTTATCCACTCGATAGGTTCGCCATCAGCGGTGCAGTAGCAGCCATTGAAGATAAAGCCTATTTTGAAGAAACCTGTCGCAAGGTCATTGCCACGCGGGACAAGCTGGTGGCTGAATTGCAGGCATTAAATTTTGAGGTGTTGCCTTCCGCTGCCAATTTCATCTTTGCACGGCATACAACGTATGGTGGCACAGTGTTATCGAGTCAATTGCGTGAACGCAATATCATTGTCAGACATTTCAGCAAGCCGGCGCGGATATCACCATTTCTGCGTATCACCATCGGTACTGATGAACAAAGCATGGCCTTGATTCGGGCCTTGGCAGAGATTCTAAAATAAGTTTACGTCTGGAAAACCTCGTAATCTCACCGCATTTTTGTCTTCTATTGTATTGATTTTCCAGAAAATTGAGAGAATAGTCCGTGATGACTTCCCTTAAGGCTTGGAAAAAATGTATTATAGCGCGGTTAGTACATCATAATTCTGTAATTAAGCGGAGGAAGCATCGTGGCAAAACCATTAGTTCAAATGGCATTAGATTCATTGGATTTCGATCAAACAGTAGCACTTGCTACGACTGTTGCACCACACGTTGATATTCTTGAAATTGGTACGCCATGCATCAAGTACAACGGAATCAAACTGCTGGAAACTCTGCGTGCAAAGTTCCCGAACAACAAAATCCTGGTTGATCTGAAGACCATGGATGCTGGCTTCTACGAAGCTGAACCATTCTATAAGGCCGGTGCTGACATCGTGACCGTTCTGGGTACTGCCGATATCGGTACTATCAAGGGCGTGATTGACGTTGCCAACAAATACGGCAAAAAAGCTCAAGTTGACTTGATCAACGTACAAGACAAAGCTAAGCGTACACAAGAAGTAGCTAAGCTGGGCGCTCACATCATTGGCGTACATACAGGTCTGGATCAACAAGCTGCTGGTCAAACTCCATTTGCTGACTTGGGTCTGGTATCCGGTCTGAATCTGGGTGTTGATATCTCTGTAGCTGGTGGTGTTAAAGCGACTACAGCGAAGCAAGTAGTGGATGCTGGTGCTACTATTGTAGTGGCTGGTGCTGCTATCTACGGCGCTGCTGATCCTGCTGCTGCTGCTGCTGAAATCAGCAACGCTGCCAAGGGTACTCAAAGCAGTGGTGGTGTGTTCGGTTGGCTGAAGAAGCTGTTCAGCTAATCTAGCTGTACACTGACGGCATCACTTGGTGATGTCGTGATTTACTCGCAAACCGCTGCAAGACCTGTTAACAGTTTTGCAGCGGTTTTGATTTTCTTAATCTAGAAGATTTAAACTATTGCCATGCGTAACGCCGAAGTCAGTCGTAATACTCTGGAAACCAAGATCGCTGTCTCCATCAATCTGGATGGTACTGGTGTATCCAAGTTAAGTAGCGGGGTTGGATTTTTCGACCATATGCTAGACCAGATCGCACGCCATGGCATGATGGATATCATGGTCGAGTGTCAGGGTGACCTGCATATTGATGCACACCACACCGTAGAGGATGTGGGAATTGCACTCGGTCAAGCCTTCAGCAAGGCATTGGGTGACAAAAAGGGCATACGCCGTTATGCCCATGCCTACGTGCCTTTGGATGAAGCCTTGTCTCGTGTGGTGCTGGATATCTCTGGTCGTCCTGGGTTGGATTTTAATGTTGAATTTACACGGGCTCGCATTGGCGAATTTGATGTTGATCTAGTGCGTGAGTTTTTCCAGGGTTTCGTTAACCATGCTGATATCACATTGCATATTGATAACCTGCGTGGAAAAAATGCTCACCATCAGGCTGAGACGATTTTCAAGGCATTTGGCCGCGCTTTGCGCGCTGCAGTTGAACTTGACCCCCGTATGGTGGGTATAATGCCTTCTACTAAAGGTAGTTTATAGACTTTCCCCAGTCTTCCTAATCGTAACCATGACACATATAGCTGTTGTTGATTATGGCATGGGCAATTTACGCTCTGTGTCCAAAGCCCTGGAGCATGTAGCTCCAAACCAGAAAGTCATTGTGACCAGTGACCCAGCCCAAATTGCTGCCGCTGATCGAGTGGTATTTCCGGGGCAGGGAGCAATGCCGGATTGTGTGCGCGAGCTTGATGCACGTGGTTTGCGTGACGCGGTGGTGGCTGCTGCCGCTGAAAAACCGTTTCTCGGTATCTGTATTGGCTTGCAATTGCTGTTTGAACACAGTGAAGAAGGTGATGCTGCTGGCCTTGGCATCTTTAAAGGTAAGGTAAAACGTTTTGCCCCTGCCGATATGCATGATGCCGATGGGGCCAAGCTCAAAGTGCCGCATATGGGCTGGAATCAGGTATACCAGAGCCAGTCGCATCCTCTCTGGCATGGCATAGAGGATGGCGAGCGCTTTTATTACGTGCATAGTTATTATGTGGCACCTGAAGATGCTAGTCTGGATGCAGGCTTTAGCGAATATCCTGCGCGATTTACAAGTTGTATTGCGCGCGGCAATCTGTTTGCTGCGCAATTCCATCCGGAGAAAAGCCACAATGCTGGCCTTAAACTCCTTTCAAACTTCGTCCAGTGGGACGGGGGTAATTAAAACTTAGTCTAAACATCATGCTCATTATTCCAGCTATCGACCTGAAAGACGGTCATTGTGTACGTTTGAAACAAGGATTGATGGAAGATGCCACCGTATTTTCCGAAGATCCAGGCGCCATGGCGCGTCACTGGGTAGACCAGGGCGGCAAGCGCCTGCATTTGGTCGATTTGAATGGTGCATTTGCTGGTAAACCAGTCAATGAAGATGCCATCAAGGCCATTGTCAGCGCGGTGGGCAATGATATTCCCATCCAGCTTGGTGGCGGTATCCGTGATCTAGAAACCATAGAGCGCTATCTGGATAATGGTATTAGCTACGTTATCATCGGTACGGCGGCGGTGAAAAACCCGGGCTTCCTGCACGAGGCATGTTATGCCTTCCCTGGGCAGATTATGGTGGGCCTGGATGCCAAGGATGGCAAGGTGGCTGTGGATGGCTGGTCCAAGTTGACAGGACACGATGTGATTGACCTGGCCAAGAAATTTGAGGATTACGGTGTCGAGGCTATTGTCTATACGGATATTGGTCGGGACGGCATGTTGACTGGTGTCAATATTGAAGCCACGGTGGCGCTTGCACAAGCTTTGACCATTCCTGTGATTGCCAGTGGTGGTGTCACCAATCTGGAGGATGTGCGTCGCTTGTCTGCCGTAGCAGATGAGGGTGTGATCGGTGCGATCACCGGGCGTGCCATTTATGAAGGCACATTGAATTTTGCCGAGGCACAGGCCCTGGCAGATGAATTGGCGGGTGGATGAGTTTAGCCAAGCGTATTATTCCTTGCCTGGACGTGACCAATGGTCGCGTGGTCAAAGGCGTCAATTTTCTGGAGTTACGCGATGCTGGTGATCCAGTGGAGATTGCACGTCGCTACGATGAGCAGGGTGCTGATGAGTTAACGTTCCTGGACATCACAGCGAGTTCGGATAATCGTGGCCTCATTCTCAATATCATTGAGCAGGTTGCTTCGCAGGTGTTTATACCCTTGACGGTGGGCGGCGGAGTACGCGCGGTGGAAGATGTGCGCCGGTTGCTCAATGCAGGGGCTGATAAAGTTAGTATTAATACGTCTGCTGTGACTAATCCACAACTGGTAGCCGATGCCGCTTCGCGCTTTGGTTCCCAGTGCATAGTCGTCGCGATTGATGCCAAGCAAGTGGGCGATCATTGGGAAGTATTTACTCATGGAGGTCGGCAGGCGACAGGCATTGACGCAATTGAGTGGGCCAGAAAAATGGTGGCATTGGGTGCCGGTGAGTTGCTGGTCACCAGCATGGACAGGGATGGTACCAAGATAGGCTTTAATCTGCCGTTGAACCGCGCAATCAGTGACGCAGTGGATGTGCCTATCATTGCTTCTGGCGGCGTAGGTAATCTGACTCACCTGGTTGAGGGTGTGAAAGAGGGTGGTGCGGATGCTGTATTGGCTGCCAGTATTTTCCATTATGGGGAATACACAGTGCGCGAAGCCAAGGAATACATGCGCGACTATGGCATAGAGGTACGGTTGTGAGTAACCTATGGCTGGATAAAGTCAGTTGGACTACAGATGGCTTGGTGCCGGTGATTGCCCAGGAATTTGGTACCAACAAGGTGTTGATGTTTGCCTGGATGAATCGCGAGGCATTGCGCCTGACGGCAGAAACCAGGCAGGCCGTCTATTGGTCGCGTTCTCGCAATCGCCTTTGGCATAAGGGCGAAGAGTCTGGGCATGTGCAAAAAGTGCATGATATCAGGCTGGACTGTGACGAGGATGTGGTGCTGATTCTGGTTGAACAGGTGGGAGGCATTGCCTGTCATACTGGCAGGCATAACTGTTTTTTCCAGAAACTGGAACACAATGATTGGATAGTAGATCAGCCGGTCGTGAAAAATCCTGAGGATATCTACCACCATGAGTGATGTGTTGAACAGGCTGGCCGAACTGTTGGAACAGCGTAAACTGGCAGATCCTCAATCTTCTTATGTGGCAAAGCTGTATGCCAAGGGCACAGATACCATACTTAAGAAGATAGGCGAGGAAGCGGCAGAAACGATTATTGCCGCCAAGGATGGAGATGCTGAGAAAATTGTCTATGAAACTGCGGATCTCTGGTTTCATTGCATGGTAATGCTGGCACATGCCGGGCTTGGCCCCCAGGATGTCTTGAATGAGCTGGCCAGGCGCGAGGGTTTGTCGGGTATTGATGAAAAGGCCTCCCGTCCAGCGGATTGATCAACGAGGACTGGGATGTCGTACCCAGCTTTTGCGAAATAGACAGGAATATCTTGATGAATGCTGATTGTATTTTTTGTAAGATAGTAAGTAATGATATTCCTTCCAATACATTCTATGAGGATGAGGATGTCGTTGTATTTCATGACATTCATCCTATTGCACCGGTACACTTTTTAATAGTGCCCAAGTTACACGTTGAAAGCTTGGCAAGCTGTGATGAAACGCATCACGGATTGCTCGGCAAAATGCTTTTATTAGCACCCAAACTTGCTACCCAGCTAGGTCTGAAAGGATTTCGCACCATGATCAATACTGGGCGTGAAGGTGGACAGGAAGTGTTTCATATACACATACATGTATTTGGTGGCGGTGAAACGCTACCAAAGATCTGACATATCAGGAGGGCGAGCAATGGGTTCATTTAGTATTTGGCACTGGCTGATCGTACTGGCGATTGTGGTATTGATTTTTGGCACCAAGAAGCTGCGTAATATCGGTAGCGATGTTGGTGGCGCTGTTAAGAACTTCAAGGAAGCTGTGAATGACGGTAAGTCGACCCCCATTCTGGAAGACGAGGCGCAAGGTAATACCATCGATAATGAGATCAGGCAAAAGCAGAAACAATAGGCTGGAGAGTATCCCCATTGTTTGATATTGCCTTCTCTGAGCTGGTCGTTATTTGCGTTGTTGCGCTGATTGTGATCGGCCCGGAAAAACTGCCCAAGGTCGCACGTACGGTGGGCTTGCTGGTGGGGCGCGTGCAGCGTTATGTGAATGGTGTTAAATCCGATATCAGTCGTGAACTCCGGTTTGAGGAGCTGCAACGCTTGCAGGATCAGGTACGAGAAGGCATCAATCAGGCCGAGTCGGCAGTGAACCGTGAGGTGAACCAGATTGGAGACATTGGCAAGAGTCTGGCCAATGATATAAAGCCAGAGACGGACAACCCCGTTGATGCCAGCTCCGCGTTATCGGAGCACAATATTAACGATAGTAAAACTGGTAAGCCGGATTGAACCCCTCTGACACCTTTATATCGCATCTGATAGAGCTGCGTGATCGATTGTTACGTATTGTGGTTGGGCTAGTCCTGATCATGATTGCATTGTTTCCGTTTGCGAATGACATCTATACTTTTCTGGCCCAGCCTTTATTGAAAAGTCTACCTGTTGGTGGGCAGATGATAGCTACCGATGTCACCACACCATTTTTTGTGCCGATGAAAGTGGTCATGCTGACGGCATTTATGATTGCCTTGCCGCATACGCTTTACCAAATCTGGGCATTTGTGGCACCTGGTTTATATACCCATGAACGCCGTTTGATTGGCCCGCTCGTATTTGCCAGTACCGTGTTATTTCTGTGTGGCATGGCGTTTGCCTATTTCCTGGTGTTTCCCGTGGTATTTGGCTTTATTGCCGGTACTGCACCGACAGGGGTGGCCGTCATGACGGATATAGGTAAATACCTGGATTTTGCCATCACGCTATTCATGGCGTTCGGTTTGGCATTTGAAGTGCCAGTCGCTGTCGTGTTGTTAGTGAGTGCCGGTGTGGTGAATGTGCAGACGCTACGCGAAGCCAGGTCTTATGTGATTGTAGGTGCCTTTGTCCTGGGGGCTATCTTTACACCCCCGGATGTCATTTCACAAATTATGCTGGCCGTGCCTTTATGGCTGCTCTATGAGGTGGGCATTCTTGTGGCCAGCCTGATGCAGAAAAAGGCCAGGCAACTTAGTTAAGTTGGTCGTTTCAGACTGCCTTACTCTTCGTTGCGAGCTACTTCCGGCTTCGGCCGCTTGCCGATTACAATCGAAACCGTCATTTCTTTCTGGTTGCGTGCGATCTTCACCGTGACTTTTTTCTCTGGCTTCAAGCTTGAAATGACATTAAGCATTGTGGAGCTGTCTATTACTTCACGGCTGTCGATCTCCAGCAGAATATCACCGGGACGCAAGCCTGCATTGTCTGCAGGCCCGCCACGCAACACGCCAGCAATAAGTGAGCCGCGAATTTGCTTGAGATGAAAGGATTCCGCCAGCTCAGGTGTAATGTCTTGCGCTTCTATGCCGATCCATCCACGTGTTACGCTACCCTGGCGTATGATTTGTTCCATTACTTGTTTGACTAGGCTTACCGGGATTGCAAAGCCTATGCCCATGGAGCCACCACTGCGTGAGTAAATGGCACTGTTGATGCCGACCAGATTGCCCTGGGTATCGATCAATGCGCCGCCAGAGTTACCCGGATTGATCGGGGCATCGGTTTGGATAAAGTTCTCGAATGTGTTGATACCTAAATGGTTGCGTCCGAGCGCACTGATAATGCCCTGCGTCACAGTCTGGCCCACGCCAAATGGATTGCCGATGGCGAGAACGACATCGCCAACGTTGATATTTTCCTGTTGCGCAAATGTGATGGCAGGTAGGTTACGGACATTAACCTTGAGTACTGCAAGATCGGTTTCAGGGTCTGTACCGACTACACGTGCTGGAACGGTTCGCCCGTCCGCCAATGCGATTTCGATTTCATCGGCAGCCTCAATCACGTGGTGATTGGTAAGGATCAGGCCCTGGCTGTTAACGATGACACCAGAGCCCAGGCTGTTCTCGCGTTGGCTTTGTTGTTGCTCATCCTGTTGTTCGCCAAAGAAATGGCGAAACAAGGGATCGTCCATAAGCGGACTTTCGGTCGTCTGTGAAGCTTTTTTGGAGGTGAAAATATTGACCACACTGGGCATGGCAGTCTTGGCCGCCACGCTGTAAGAGCCTGGCTGTGTCATGGTTTCTTCAGTGTTGGAGGGCGCTTCTTTGACGATCAAGGAGGTGTCGCGATGAGGAAGTACGTGTGGGTAAAACAACTGCACCACGAAAAGTGCAGCAAGACTGATGGTGACGGTCTGTGCAAAAATAAGCCAGAGTTTGCGCATGTTTTTTCGATTTGGCGTAGATCTAAATGTGGAGAATCACAATGAAACTAAAAGAGCTGGTCGATTATACCGGACAATTCCTGCAGGTAGAGCGCTTCCGTGATTATTGTCCCAATGGCCTACAAGTGCAGGGCAGGCCGGAGATCAAAAAGCTGGTCAGTGGTGTGACTGCCAGCATGGCCTTGTTGCGAGCAGCACAAGAGGCGGAGGCCGATGCGGTGCTGGTTCATCATGGCTATTTCTGGCGGAATGAAAATCCAAGCATTACAGGAATCAAGCAGCAGCGCCTCAAATTCCTCCTGCAGCATGATATCAATCTGTTGGCTTATCACTTGCCACTGGATGCGCACGTGGCGCTAGGTAATAACGCTGAGCTTGGACGTATTCTGGGGATAAGTCTGGAGGGTTGGGCCGGGGAGCAGAATCTGATTGCCTATGGCAGCCTGCCAGATCAACTTAAGCTGGGTGAATTTGCCCTGAAGTTGGAAAGTGTGTTGCATAGACCACCGCATATATTCGGTGACCACGATAAGCCCATCCGCCGAATTGCTTGGTGTACTGGTGGAGCGCAGGGATATTTCGAGGAAGCTATTGCCTTGGGTGTGGATGTATTTATCAGTGGTGAAGTGTCGGAGCAGGTGTTTCATCTTGCGGCTGAAACCGGAGTGGCCTATATAGCTGCCGGACATCATGCCACTGAGCGATACGGAATACAGGCCTTGGGGCAGCATCTTGCGCAGCAGTTCCAGCTGGAGCACCAATTCATTGAAATAAAAAATCCTATATAGTCATTTAACTTAATGAATATTAAGGAAAAAACAAGGTATTCCTTTTAATTTCAATTTAAACTCTGTAAACTACGCGGCTGATTATTAATTTGCCACGTTTCTCATCATCCGTAGTGTGCTTGCATTTGTCTGGTTATGGCTGTTTGGGTGGCAGTTTTGTATTTATATTGTGTATTTATCTAGGGGCGAAAATTCCAGTGCGGGATTTTCGTCTGACTTTTTTCATCAGCCGGGATTGAATAATTATGATGACTTTGTATTCGGGTACTACCTGCCCATATAGCCACCGTTGCCGCATCGTGCTATTTGAAAAGGGAATGGACTTTCAGGTGATTGATGTGGATATGGCAAACAAACCGGAAGATCTGGCAGTGATCAATCCCCATAACACTGTACCTGTTTTGGTTGAGCGTGATCTGGTGCTTGAACAGGCCAATATCATCAATGAGTATATTGATGAGCGCTTTCCGCATCCACAGTTGATGCCTGCCGATCCGGTGATGCGAGCTCGTGCACGTTTGTTCTTGCATAACTTTGAAGATCAGTTGTTTAGCCAGATTGGGGATATTGAATCCGGTAATGCCAAGGCTGCAGATAAGGCCAGAGCCAATGTGCGTGACAATCTAACGCAAATTGTGCCTTTGTTTAGCCGTCAGCAATATATTCTTGGTGATGAGTTTTCCATGCTGGATGTGGCGATTGCGCCGCTGTTGTGGCGCCTTGGTCATTATGGCATTGAGCTGCCAAAGCAAGCTGCCCCTTTACTAAAGTACGCAGAACGTATATTCTCTCGCCCGGCTTACATAGAAGCAATGACCCCTTCCGAAAAAGCAATGCGTAAATAGGGGGTGGCATGGCTGAATTGACATCAACCAAGCCCTATATGATTCGTGCGATTCACGAGTGGTGTACGGATAACGGCTTGACGCCACATTTGCTGGTTGCGGTGAATTCGCAGACGCGTGTACCAATGGCGTATGTGAAGGATGGGCAGATAGTGCTGAATATCAATTACAGCGCTACAAAAAGTTTGCATATTGGATCGGATGCTGTTACATTCTCAGCCCGTTTCGGTGGTGCATCAAATGAGTTGTATGTGCCGATTGATGCGGTGCGTAGAATTTTTGCTCGCGAGAATGGTGAAGGCATGTTTTTTCAGGAGGATCCGCAAGGTTCAGATCCTGACAATACCGATGCTAAAAGTAGTAATGCGGATGCAGGTAATGCTCATCCGCCGGTAGTAAAAAAACCATCCTTAAAGGTGGTTAAATAACAGTTTTG
The DNA here is from genome assembly GCF_020532675.1 of Methylobacillus gramineus. Lineage (GTDB taxonomy): Bacteria > Pseudomonadota > Gammaproteobacteria > Burkholderiales > Methylophilaceae > Methylobacillus > Methylobacillus gramineus. The sequence continues at coordinate 231,914 of NZ_JAJAVE010000002.1, forward strand.
TGGTTGTGCCGGATTAGCTCAGTTGGTAGAGCAGCGCACTTGTAATGCGAAGGTCGTCAGTTCGATTCCGACATCCGGCACCATTTTCTTCTGTAAATGCGTTTGACACTTCGTCAAAATATACGCATAATCCCGGGTTCTGTTTGGAGGGGTGGCCGAGTGGTTAAAGGCGACGGACTGTAAATCCGTTCTCTCAGAGTACGAAGGTTCGAATCCTTCCCCCTCCACCAGCATGAAATTTGGAGCCAGGGTTTAGATTTCTGGTTAGATGTGCGGGTGTAGCTCAGTTGGTAGAGCACTTGCCTTCCAAGCAAGATGTCGCGAGTTCGAATCTCGTCGCCCGCTCCATAGAATTCAGAATTTAAGAAAACGCCCATGTGGCTCAGTGGTAGAGCACTCCCTTGGTAAGGGAGAGGTCGCGGGTCCGATTCCCGCCATGGGCACCATTTGGTGCTTGGATATTACGCACTCATTAACTTGATAAAGTCGGTTAAAGGAAACGGAAATGGCAAAAGGTAAATTTGAGCGGACGAAACCGCACGTAAACGTAGGGACGATTGGTCACGTTGACCATGGTAAGACCACGCTGACAGCTGCGATCACTACCGTGTTGACCAAGAAATTTGGTGGTGAAGCCAAGGACTACTCCCAGATCGATAACGCGCCGGAAGAAAAGGCCCGTGGTATTACTATTAATACCTCCCACGTTGAGTACGAAACTGCTG
>NZ_JAJAVE010000003.1 GCF_020532675.1 Methylobacillus gramineus
GAGGGGCGCATTATACAGACCTTTTTAATTCGGTCAAGCTAGTTTCGAAATTAATTTACATCAACTTCTTCACCAACTTCGCTACCACCACCTCGTTCAGCGAGCCGCGCATTTTACAGTTTCTTTTGAACCGGTCAAGCTGTTTTTGAAACTAATTTCAAACTGCTTAACTGCACTTCGCTTTCTCAAGCGAGCCGCGCATTTTACAGACCTTTTTTAATTGGTCAAGGAGAATTTTCATTTCTTTAAACTCTCCTGCGAGCCCCGCCGTTGAAGCGAGGTGCGCATTCTACGTACCGCAGAATTTTGGTCAAGCCCTTTTTGGCACTGTTACAAATTAATTACATTTGGTGCCATTTTGAGCCCATTACTTCTCAATAGTAATACGGGCAAACTTGCGCTTGCCTACCTGCGCCACCACTACTGCGCCAAGGCCTATCTGCAAACCACGATCGCTAACCTTCTCACTATCAAGCTTTACCCCGCCCTGCTCTATCATGCGAAAAGCCTCGGACGTGCTTGCAACCAGTCCAGCCTGCTTGAGCAAGGGGCCAATCGCTATCGAGTCTTGCTCTATATATATAGTCACTTCTGGCACTTCATCTGGAATACAGCCTTTGGAACGCAACTCAAAATCAGCCAAAGCCTCCTCTGCCGCTGCAACACTGTGGAAGCGTGCAACAATCTCCTGCGCAAAACGTACTTTGATCGTGCGCGGATTCTCGCCATTGACCACCGCCTCTTTCCACTGCTCTACGGTAGCAATCGATTCAAATGATAAAAGATTGATATAGCGCCACATCAACTCATCAGATACTGACATCAGCTTGCTGAATATAGTATTAGCCGGTTCTGCTATCCCTATATAGTTACCTAGGGACTTGGACATTTTGTTCACACCATCCAAGCCTTCCAGCAAAGGAACCGTTAAAACCGATTGCGGCGACTGTCCATAATGCTTTTGCAGCTCACGCCCCATCAGCAGGTTAAAGCGCTGGTCGGTACCACCAAGCTCCAGATCTGCTTTCAACTCAACAGAATCGTAGCCCTGCAATAAAGGATAGAGGAATTCATGAATGGCAATAGGCTGGTTACTTTTATAGCGCTTTTCAAAATCGTCACGCTCCAGCATGCGTGCCACCGTATGGGTGGCCGCCAACTTGAGCATACCTGCAGCCCCCAGCTTGTTCATCCAGGTGGAGTTGAACACGACTTCAGTCTGTTCAGGCTTGAGTATCTTGAATACCTGCTCTTGATAAGTCTTGGCATTCTGTTGCACCTGCTCCTCAGTCAAAGGAGGACGGGTGGCACTTTTGCCTGTGGGGTCACCGATCATGCCGGTAAAGTCACCGATCAGAAACAGCACCTGATGACCCATATCCTGAAACTGGCGCAACTTGTTAATCAGGACGGCATGTCCCAGGTGCAGATCAGGCGCAGTGGGATCAAAACCAGCTTTGATGCGCAGTGACTTTCCCTGCTTGAGTTTTTCTACCAATTCCTGCTCGCCAATCAGGTCTTCTATCCCGCGCTTGATAAGCGCTAGGTCATCATTCAAATTCGCCATATCTGATTAATATCCGTATCTTAAGTGCGGTTTGCCTTCACCATGCTGAATTTTTCTGTTAGCATGCCCCTTCATTGTTTTGAACCAGTAAAGAGGTAGCGACCAGTGCAGCAGACTGAGCAGAGCCATAAAGAAGTTATTTTAACGCAAAACCCTGCATTAAAAGAACGAAAGCTGCGCCTGCGTTGGTTGCTTGCCATTTCCAGCCTACCTTTATTTGGCATCATTACCGCTTTTGGTATTGCGCCCCAGACCTCAACACAAGACATCGCAATTTCCACTATCGTGGAACAGATTGAGCTTCCAGAATTCACCACTCCTCTCGTTTCAGATAATCTTGATAGTCAGAACTACTGGCAAGCTGACCAAGTGCGCCGCGACGATACACTGGCAAGCTTGATGGCCAGGCTGAACGTACAGAATACCGAAGCACTGGATTTCCTGCGGCACAACCCAGAAGCGAGCGCGCTGGCCTCTCAACTGCGACCAGGTCGTTCCATTCAGGCACAAGTCAATGAAAGCGGTGAGTTACTCAAGCTGCAATATCAGCTCAGCGCCACCTCTACCTTGACCATTGAACGTACTGACTCCGGCTACCAGGCCAAGACCGGTGAGCCCGTATTAGAGATACATAGTGTATTAAAGACCGCGGAAATCAGAAGTTCTCTATTTGCCGCTACCGATGCCGCTGATATTCCAGACTCCATTGCCATCCAGATCGCCGAAATCTTCTCTTCAGATATCGACTTCCACTCAGACCTGCGCAAAGGCGATCGCTTTGTCGTGATCTATGAAGCCAAGTATGACAACGGGACGCTGGTCAACACAGGGCAAGTACTGGCAGCTGAATTCACCAATCAAGGCAAAACCTACAAGGCGGTCATGTACCGCAACCCGGAAGGCAAGGTTGCGTACTACACCCCAGAAGGCAAAAGCCTGCATAAATCCTTCCTGCGCTCACCCCTTGAATTTACTCGTATCAGCTCGGGCTTCACGATGGGTCGCTTCCACCCGATATTGCAAAGAATGCGCGCACACAAGGGCGTGGACCTCGCAGCACCTATTGGCACCCGCATCAAGGCACCCGCTGACGGTGTAGTGAGCTTTGTCGGCGTCAAGGGTGGTTATGGCAATGTGGTGTATCTACAGCACGCCAGTGGCGTCAGCACCGTTTATGGTCACCTATCCCGTTTTACTCCTGGCCTGCGCAGCGGGATGAAGGTTTCCCAGGGCGATATCATTGGTTTTGTCGGCATGAGTGGCATGGCCACTGGGCCCCACCTGCATTATGAATTCCTGCTGAATGGCGTACATCGCGACCCACTCAAGGTAGCACTCCCAGCAGCCGTACCAATTGCACCACAATACAAGGCAGACTTCTTCACCCATAGCGAAAGTCTCTCCGCACAACTCAGGCTGCTGGGCGCAAGCGCTGTTGCTTCCCTGGACTAGTGTCACGCGAGTTATTTATCGGCCTGATGTCAGGCACCAGCCTGGACGGTGCAGATAGCGTTGTCGTTGAGCTTGATGGCCATCATTGCCAGGTATTGCACCAGCAGTTCACGCCCTACCCACCTGAGCTACGCCAGCAACTGCTGGCATTGCATACCAGCAGCGCCAACGAGCTTGAAATCACGGCATTGACCGGCAACACCCTGTCCCGCCTTTATGCCGAAAACGTACAGCTGCTGCTAAGCACCGCCAATCTAGAACCAATCAACATTACCGCCATTGGCTGTCATGGACAGACCATACGCCATCGGCCGGAACTTGGCTTCACATTGCAGATTTTCAATCCCGCATTGCTCACAGAGTTAACCGGCATTACGGTAGTCGCAGATTTTCGAAGTCGTGATCTGGCTGCCGGGGGCCATGGTGCTCCACTGGTACCGGCGTTTCATCAGGCACTCTTTGCTGACGCCTATATTCATCGCGTACTGCTCAATATAGGCGGCATTGCCAATCTTACCGACCTGGCAATTGATGGTCCTGTCACAGGGTTTGATACGGGGCCAGGCAATATGTTGATGGATGCTTGGATAGAGCAACACCAAGGCAAGCCATATGATGCTCATGGTAGCTGGGCTGCCAGTGGACAAGTAATCCCTGCACTACTGGAGCATATGCTCGCTGAACCATTCTTTACCCAGCCAGCGCCCAAGAGCACAGGCCGAGATACCTTCAATACAACCTGGCTGGCAGCACTGCTGCACCAGGATTATCAAGCAGTTGATGTACAACGCACTCTTCTGGAGCTCACTGCACAATCTATCGCCACAGCAGTGACACAGAACTGCAGTAATGTAGATGAGCTGTATGTATGTGGTGGTGGCGCTTATAATAGTGTTTTGCTGCAACGCTTGCAGCAACTACTACAGCCTGTCACCATCAATCTTAGCGATGAGCTTGGACTTGCTGTCAATTCGGTGGAAGCAGCAGCATTTGCCTGGCTGGCACGCCAGGCCATGCATGGCTTACCGGGCAACCTGCCAGCTGTCACCGGGGCCAAAGGCCCAAGAATACTTGGCGCAGTTTATGCTGCGTGATTCTGTAAACGTCTAATCAATTTTGAATCCAGAACTATGAAACCAAGCAAAGTCACACTTACTTTCGATGATGGCTCCGCTCCTATCGAGCTACCTGTCCTGCAAGGCAACCTCGGCCCGAGTGTCATTGATATTCGCAGCCTGGGTAAACATGGTATTTTTACCTATGACCCCGGTTTCTTGTCGACCGCTTCCTGTGACTCCAACATCACCTTTATTGATGGTGAACAAGGATTGCTGTTTTATCGGGGTTATCCTATAGAGCAGCTGGCAGAGCATTCTGATTTCATGGAAGTCTCCTACCTGCTGATGCATGGAGAACTGCCTAATGCTGAAGAGAAAGCCAGCTTCACCAACACCATCCTCCGTCATAGCATGGTACATGACCAGCTCACTCATATTTTCCGCGGGTTCAGGCGTGATGCACATCCTATGGCCGTCATGGTGGGCGTGGTGGGCTCACTTTCAGCCTTTTATCATGAAGCAATTGATGTCAGCGACCCCAAGAACCGTGAGTTTGCAGCGCATCGATTGCTAGCCAAAGTGCCGACGATTGCGGCCTGGAGCTACAAATACAATATCGGCCAACCGTTTATGTATCCGAAGAACCGCTTCAATTATGCGGAAAACTTCATGCATATGATGTTTGCTACACCGTGTGAAGACTACGAGCCTAATCCGGTACTGGCCAAGGCGTTTGAACGCATACTGATTCTGCATGCCGACCATGAGCAAAATGCGTCCACCTCCACTGTGCGACTGGCAGGCTCCAGCGGAGCCAATCCGTTTGCCTGTGTAGCCGCTGGTATTGCCTCCTTGTGGGGCCCGGCCCATGGCGGTGCCAACGAAGCTACGCTGAAGATGCTTGAAGAGATAGGCGATGTGAGCCGTATTGGTGAGTACATCAAGCGCGCCAAGGACAAGACAGACTCTTTCCGTCTCATGGGCTTCGGTCACCGTGTTTACCGCAACATGGATCCACGTGCAGCGATTATGCGCCAGACCTGCCATCAAGTCCTGGATGAACTGGGCCTGCACGACGACCCCATGTTCAAGCTGGCGCTGGAGCTCGAAAAAATTGCGCTGGAAGACGAATATTTTGTCAGCCGGCAGCTATATCCTAACGTAGACTTCTACTCCGGCATTGTCATGCGCGCGATGGGCATCCCCAACTCCATGTTCACTGCGATCTTTGCCCTGGCGCGTACCGTAGGCTGGGTGGCGCAATGGAACGAAATGATGTCTGACCCAGGCTCAAGGATAGGTCGGCCACGCCAGCTATATACTGGCGAAGTTCGTCGGGACTTTGTACCATTGAACCAACGCTAGAGCAGATATTGGCGGGACAAAACAAAAAAGGGGCAATCAGCCCCTTTTTGTTTAACTTCATATTACTAAACAATATTATGCAGAGAAGGATGATCCACAACCACACGTAGTTGTCGCATTCGGGTTACGAATGACGAACTGGGAACCTTGCAGGCTATCCTGATAATCGATTTCTGCTCCCACCAAGTATTGCAAGCTCATGGGATCGATCAGCAAGGTCACATTATCTTTCTCAACCTGCGTATCATCTTCATTCACGGTTTCTTCAAACGTAAATCCATACTGGAAACCCGAACAACCGCCACCGCTCACGAACACGCGCAGCTTAAGGTCTGGTGAGCCTTCCTCTTCAATCAGTTCTTTTACTTTCTTTGCCGCATTATCGGTAAACACCAGCGGGCTTGGAATTTGTTCTGTCACAGCGTTCATATATAACTCCTTAAATCCTCAACTGAATTCATTATCCTGCGCATAACCTACAGGGTCAATCTTTATCCACAGGCAAGACGGTCGTATTTGCGTTAACTGCATCCCCGATATACACCAGCTTGCCTTCAATAATGGCGCCGGTATGGATTTCGAGGGATTTGTAATAGACATCCCCATTAATTCTGGACTTGGCATGTAACTCCAAATACTGGCTGGCATGCACTGGACCCGTCACCTGCCCGTTCAGCACAATATGCGCCACCGTCACAGAGCCCTCAATCTTGCCTTGTACAATCAGCATACTTGGAGTATCTGCCTCCGTCACATCCCCCTTGATGCTCCCATCTACACGCAAGCCGCCGCTGAATGAAATATTGCCCTCTAACCGCGTTTCCGCGCCAATCAATGTATCAATACGACTTTGTGGCTTGTTCTTGTTCTTGGAAAACATGTTGATCCTCAACTAAGTATTGCCCAGCGCTTAATCTGGCAAGTCAACCTTTTGACTAATATAGGGTTGCTTGGCACCATTTTCAAGAAAACTGACCTCAACCCCCTGCCCAGCGATATTGGGCGGTAAGGTAAAACTGCCATCCATGCGCTGGTAATACCTGAAATTAACATTGGCCTGCGCGTTGGCAGCGGGTTCATGCTTCAACACCAGCTTGATCTGGTCACCTTTTTCATCTGTACCTTCCAGAACAAACTTCAGCGCCCCCTGGATTGCCTTATTGTGCGAGCCTTGTTGCGAAAGCACTACGTGGTATTGATAACGATCAGCCGTTTTGCCCTTTTCCAGCTTGAAACTATTGAGCCGCACTCGATCACCATTCGCACTTTCCTCCAGAATACCCTGGTAAAAAGTCACGTTTTCCTTGAGTTTCATGCTTTCGTCCTGGACCGCAGCAAGCTCTTTAGCTAAGCCTTCTTGAACTGCGCGCTGCACTTGTAACTGGCGCTCGGCAAACACAACCTTAGCCAGCAACACCTCATCGGTCAATACTGGCTTTACAAAGGTCGGGCTGAATTTTCCACCTACGGTTAAATGCCAATACGCCAGCAAATAGCCTATGCCAACCAGCAATATGGCAGCCAATGCCTGCCAATACCAGGCACGATGCAACTTGACCGCGACACGTCTGCTCGGTGTATTAAAGTGTCGCTTGAAACGGCGTGATATCCGCTTCATGCTTTAAGTTTCAATCCAAATCAAGGTAACAGCGGCACAATATTGAGGCCCGCCTGCTCATCAATACCGAACATGATATTCATGTTCTGCACTGCCTGCCCTGCAGCGCCCTTCACCAGGTTATCAATCACAGAAAGCACTACGACAGTATCGCCACCTTGTGGTCTATGCACTGCGATACGACACTGGTTGGAACCACGTACGGAACGGGTTTCGGGATGAGATCCAGCAGGCAATACATCAACAAAAGCTTCATTGGCATAACGCTGTTCAAACAGATGCTGTAAATCCACATCCTGTGTCAGTCTGCCGTAGAGCGTCGCATGAATGCCACGAATTAATGGCGTCAGATGCGGTACAAATGTGAGTCCAACTTTAGCCGTGTTCGCCATCAAGGCCAAGCCCTGGCTGATTTCGGGCAGATGTCTATGACCAGCAACACCGTATGCCTTGAAGTTATCCCCAGCTTCGGCAAACAAGGTATGAGTTTCTGCCTTACGGCCAGCACCACTCACCCCAGACTTGGAGTCGGCGATCAGGTAGTCCCTATCGATCACGCCAGCTTCCAGCAACGGCAGGAAACCCAGCTGAACTGCCGTCGGATAACATCCGGGATTAGCCAGAAGACGTGCGTCTTTGATTTGCTCGCGATTCAGTTCTGGCAAACCATATACCGCCTGCTCTACAAGATCAGGACAAGCATGCGTCATGCCGTACCATTTTTCCCAGACACTCAGATCCTTGATCCGGAAATCCGCAGCAAGATCGATCACACGTACGCCCTGATCAAGCAGAGCTCTCGTTTGCTGCATAGCCACACCATTAGGCGTGGCGAAGAATACAACATCACAATCTTGCAAAGCGGAATCTGCAGGATCGGTAAATTTCAGGTGAACATAGCCACGCAAACTCGGATACATATCGGCCACAGGCAAACCTGCCTCGCTGCGCGATGTGATCGCTACCAGCTCCACATGCGGATGCAGTGCAAGCAAGCGCAGCAGTTCGACGCCGGTATACCCCGTTCCACCTACGATACCTGCCTTGATTTTTTTGTTTTGCATATCCAATACACCATTCTGTGGCAATCAACACCTGTATGGCATTGCGCTTAACAGACCCATAGTAACAAAAGGCGGTTAAATTTTAAAAATTCAAAACAAAAAAGCCGCAACAAGTGCGGCTTTTTTGGAGTACAACAACAGTAAAGCTTAGCGCTTGGAGAACTGTTTACGACGACGCGCTTTACGCAGGCCGACTTTCTTACGCTCAACTTCACGTGCGTCACGCGTTACGAAACCTGCCTTGGACAGGGCGCTCTTCAGCGCTGCATCGTAATCGATCAATGCACGAGTGATACCGTGACGAACAGCACCAGCTTGGCCTGACTCACCACCGCCAGTAACATTCACCAGAATATCGAAGCTGCCTTCGTTTTCAGTCAATGCAAGTGGCTGACGCAAAATCATGCGTGAAGTCACGCGAGAGAAGTATTCGTCAGCTGGCTTGTCGTTAACAACGATGTTACCGCTACCGGACTTCAGGAATACACGAGCTACCGAGCTTTTGCGGCGGCCTGTACCGTAGTTATAATTACCAATCATCGCTGCTTATCCTTACGCTTGACTTTGGATTTTCAAAGGTTGCGGCTGTTGGGCAACATGGTCATGCTTCTCGCCAGCGTATACCTTGAGCTTGCGGAACATGGCGTAACCCAGCGGGCCTTTTGGCAACATGCCTTTAACCGCTTTTTCCAAGGCACGGCCTGGGAAACGCTCTTGCATCTTACCGAATGTCGTTGTGTAGATACCACCTGGGTAACCACTGTGGCGGTGGTATTGCTTATCCAGCGCCTTGTTGCCAGTTACCTTGATCTTGTCGGCATTGACCACAACGATATAATCGCCCGTATCAACGTGCGGTGTGTAAATAGTTTTATGCTTGCCACGCAGACGGTGTGCAATCTCACTCGCCAAACGGCCCAGCACCAAATCCGTAGCATCTACCACGAACCAGTCGCGCTTTACTTCATGCGCTTTTGCAGAAAAGGTCTTCATCGGACAAACCAATATTCGCTGAAAAAATTAAGAGGCGGATTGTAAGTCACTTAAGCGCGCTTTGTCAAACATTTATCGGGCTAAAATTTCAATCCGCATAAATACTTAAAAAGCATGCTTAAAGATAAACAGCTGTGATGAGCCCCAGAAACACCACTGCACCCAACCAGTTGTTATGCAGGAAAGCCTTGAAACAAGGCTCGCGCCGACGGTCACGGATCAGGCTGTAATGATACCCTGCAATCGTGATGGCCGCCAGCAGCCCCGCATGATAGGGCCACGCAAGCTGCAGCCTGCAGCCCACCAAAGCCATTAAACTCAAGAATGCCAGATAACACACCATGATGGCCAACACATCATAGCGGCCAAAGAAAATGGCGGAAGAACGTATGCCGATCTTGAGGTCATCCTCCCGATCGACCATCGCATATTCGGTATCATAGGCTACAGCCCAGAACACATTGGCCAGTAACATGATCCATGCTTCAATCGCGATCTCCCCTGTGAGTGCAGCAAATGCCATGGGGATACCAAATCCGAATGCAATGCCTAGATAAGCCTGTGGTATGGAGAGGAAACGCTTGGTCAGGGGATAGGTCACAGCCAGGAAAAGTGCAGCGAATGACAGCGCAATCACCAGACCATTCAGCAACAGAACCAGGCCAAATGCCACTAGGCTAAGGCCTGCCGCCAGTATTATCGCCTCTTTCACACTGACCTCACCCGTCACCAAAGGCCGTCTCTGTGTACGCGATACATGTCCATCAAAACGACGATCAGCCAGATCGTTCATGACGCAGCCAGCGGAACGCATCAATACCGTGCCCACGACAAATACCAATACCACCAGCCAATCCGGCCGGCCTTGCCCCGCGATCCACAATGCCCACAAGGTGGGCCACAGCAACAGCAATATGCCGATGGGCTTGTCCAGCCGCATCAACCGTATATAGGCATGCAGCTTCTGCTGCCAGTTTTTACCTCGTTGAGCATGCATGATATTTAAGTGTCACCTTGCTGCATTTCTAAATGCAAGACTGCTGGCAGGAATATCTCCGTGACCAAGATGGCCGAACATTTTAAGGTAAATACTGAGCGTCTGGCCCACAATACCTTTGGCAATCCGTCCAACCCGGCAGCAGCCTGGCGGTAAAGAAAATGATGCGGGCCCAGTTTTTTATACTGCAAGGGTACGCGGCGTATGGTCGGATCAGAGAACAGGGTGCTACCAAGTGATCGATTACCCAGAGTGACCAAACCACGCCAGGCACCTTGCATGACCGCATGTGGCAATACGCTATGCGCAAACACCACGGCCCTGCCTTCACACTGCAGGTGCACATCGCGCAACCAGGCCTTGCGCCTTGAGAGGCAACGCAACAGCCGTGCTTCACTCAGATGCGGCCTGGCCTCTTGCACGCGCACTGGACGCACAGAAAAATGCTGACAACGCAGCTGCAGGCGGCGTGTCAGTGAACCACCATCTGTCAGCCAGGGTTTATAAGCAGCACTTCCCACCGGCGTATTCAGCCAGCGATCACGCGCCTTGTGGGGATAGGAAAATACTTTCACCTGTGGATTATCTCAAACTTTGACCAATTCTTCCGCATGCCCCAGCCAGCGCTGCAAATGGGCAGCGGCAGCCTGGGGCTGCTGTTGCAGTAATTGTTCGGCTATCTCCATCGCGGCCTGCAGCAAATCGGCATCACGATCCAGATCTGCAATCTTGAGCATGGGCACGCCGCTCTGGCGTATGCCCATGAACTCACCAGGGCCACGCAATGCCAGGTCGGCCTTGGCAATAGCAAATCCATCGCTGGATTCGTAAATAATCTTAAGCCGCGCCCGTGCGGTCTCAGACAATTTTCCATCTTGATACAGCAATATACAGCTACTCTTTGCTGCACCACGCCCAACCCGGCCGCGTAACTGATGCAGTTGCGACAGACCCATGCGTTCAGCGTGCTCAATCACCATCAAGCTGGCATTCGGGACATCTACGCCCACTTCAATCACCGTAGTCGCCACCAGCAACTGCGTCTCGCCACCACTGAATGCGGCCATGACAGCCTGTTTTTCCGCTGCCTTCATGCGCCCATGCACCAGGCCCACACGCAGATCAGGGAAGGAGGTTTGCAGGATCTCGTAGGTGTCCATCACTGTCTGCAATTGCAGGGCTTCAGATTCCTCAATCAAGGGGCATACCCAGTATGCCTGCCTGCCCTGCATACATGCTTCGCGCACCCGCTCCAGCACCTCATCCCGGCGCGCATCAGACACCAGGCGCGTCACCACCGGGGTGCGTCCTGGTGGCAGCTCATCAATCACCGACACATCAAGATCAGCAAAATAACTCATGGATAAAGTCCGCGGAATAGGAGTTGCACTCATCATCAACTGATGAGGCTGTATGCCCTTCTGCCGTAATGACAGGCGTTGCTGCACCCCAAACCGATGCTGTTCATCGACAATCGCCAATCCTAATCGGGAAAACTGCACTTGATCCTGAAACAGGGCATGGGTACCGATCACCAGCTGGGATTCACCACTGGCAACGCTTTCCAGCATGCCACGCCGCTCTTTCTTTCCCTGGCTGCCCGCAAGCCAGGCAACGGCTATGCCCAAAGGCTGCAGCCATACTTGCATCTTGCGGTAATGTTGTTCGGCGAGGATTTCCGTTGGGGCCATGATCGCTGCCTGCCAGCCGCTTTCTATGGCTTGCAAGGCTGCCATCGCCGCCACTATGGTTTTGCCGCTACCCACATCTCCTTGCAGCAAACGCTGCATGGGGTGGGATTGCTCCAGATCGTGACAAATTTCCATGGCGACTTTCTGCTGGGCAGATGTCAGGGCAAACGGCAGACTACGCAGCAATCCGGTGATCAGCTTGCGTGATGGGCCAAAAGCAGGCGCCCCTTGATGTCGCCGCCTTGCATGGTGCTTGCGCATGGAGAGTTGTTGCGCCAACAACTCATCAAATGCCAGTCTGCGCCACGCAGGGCTTTCCCGTTCCTGCAGACTGTAAAGATCAGCATCGGCCGCGGGGTGATGCAAACCGTTGAGACTGGCAGCAAACCCTGGCAGATCAAGCCGGTGATAGATATCCTGCGGCAGGGTTTCACCCAGATCCGCACGCTCCAGCGCCCAGGCAATCCACTTGCGCAAACTCGCCTGGCTCAAGCCTGAGGTGGTAGGGTAAACCGGGGTCAGGGCATCTTGTACCGGCTCATCCTCAGCCACCGTCCGATATTGGGGATGTACCATTTCCCAGCCAAAGAAGCCGCCACGCACATCACCAAAGGCGCGGACGTAAGCACCAACTTTAAGGCTGGCTAGCTGACTGGGATAGAAATGCAGGAAACGCAGGGTGATCTGCCCTGAATCATCCTTCAGACGACAGATCAAGGCCTTGCGCGGACGGTATTGCACCTCCGCATGAACAATTGCTCCCTGCACTTGGGCCTGCTCACCACTGCGCAGTTCACGAATCGCAGTGATCCTGGTTTCATCGACATAGCGCAAGGGCATATGGAGCAACAAACCCTGCACATCCAAAATGCCAAGCTTATGCAAACGGGTGAGCAAGGCCTTGGTAAAGGCCTTCAGACCCTCAAGCCTGGTATTGCCGGGAATGGGTTGCGCCATGCTTTAGGGCCTGCTCACACAATCTGGATGGCGCATCAAGAAGTAAAGACTAGGCGCCAATCTCCAGCACGCCATCGGCTTCCACCAGCGCGTTCCTGGGCAGCTGTGCCACGCCTACCGCTGCACGTGCAGGATAAGGCTGGGTAAAGTACTCTGCCATGATGGTGTTCACCAGGGCAAAATGTGACAGGTCTGTGAGGAAAATATTCAGCTTGACCACATCGGCCAGCGATCCACCAGCAGCTTCAGCCACTGCCTTGAGATTCTTGAACACACGATGCACTTGCGCTTCAATACCATCCACCATTTCCATGTTGTCAGGATCCAGACCGATCTGGCCGGACAGGTAAACGGTACTGCCATTGACCTTGACCGCCTGTGAGTAAGTGCCAATGGCTTGTGGGGCACCGTCGGTATGTATGATCTGCTTTGCCATGAATGTTTCTCCTGAATGTAAAAACGTCTTGTTATTGGACCCGCTGCTCATTGCCCGCACCCTTGACGCGATTGATCCTGACCACATCAGGGATCTTGCGCAGGCGGCGCATGAGTTCAGCCAGATGCACGCGATTTTCCACCTGCACCGTGAAATTCATATTGGTATACGTGCTGTTATCCGCTTCTTCCATGCTGACATTGTCAATATTGGATCCTGCTTCCGCGATACCAGAGGCGATCTTGGCCAGCATGCCCCTGCGATTGGCCACCACCAGCTTGAGACTGACCTTGTACAGTCTATGGCCTTGAGGATCCCACTCCACATCCAGCCACTTATCCGGGTCAAGACGGAATTTCCGTATCGCCGGACAGTCATGGGTATGGATGACCAAGCCCTTATCCTTATTGATAAAGCCAAGGATAGGATCCCCTGGGATCGGGCGGCAGCATTGGGCGAACTGCACTGCCATGCCCTCGGAACCGCGAATTGTGATGGTATCCAGCACCTTGGGCGAAGACTTCTGGTTGCCATCCGCCGCATCGTGCTGGCCAGCCTGCGCCATCAATTGATGCGCCACCATGACATTCAGGCGCTTGCCCAGGCCGACATCGGCCAATATTTCATCCTTGCTCTTGGCGCCATAATCCCGTATCAGACGCTGCCAAGCCGTATCGTCAATGGTGGCAGGATTGGCATGTAGCGCTCGCAATGCCTGATTGAGCATGCGCTCACCCAGCAGGGCAGATTCAGTAGACTGCATGGACTTGAGATAATGGCGGATATGCGCACGTGCCTTGCCGGTCAACACATAATTGAGCCAGGCTGGATTGGGATGCGCATGCGCTGCAGTAATAATTTCCACATGATCGCCATTGTGCAATTCGGTACGCAGGGGCGCCAGTTCCTGGTTGATCTTCACCGCTACACAGCGGTTGCCGATATCCGTATGCACGGCATAGGCAAAATCCACCGCTGTAGCGCCCTTGGGCAGGGCCATGATGGTGCCCTTGGGCGTGAAGACATAGACCTCGTCCGGGAACAGGTCCACCTTGAAGTGCTCCAGAAACTCCAGTGAGTCGCTGCTCTCGCTCTGGATGTCAAGCAAACGCTGCAACCACTGGTGTGTCTGCTGCTGCAATGCCGTCAGGTGGGCATCTGTCGTCTTGTATAGCCAGTGCGCTGCCACCCCAGCATCGGCAATATTATGCATTTCATTACTGCGTATCTGTACTTCTATGGGCGTGCCGAACGGGCCGAACAGCGTGGTATGCAATGACTGGTAGCCATTGGCCTTGGGGATGGCGATATAGTCCTTGAACTTGCCTGGAATCGGCTTGTAGAGGCTGTGAAGCACACCCAGCGTGTAATAACAGGTGGGCAGGTCACGCACGATTACCCTGAAGCCGTAAATATCGTAAATCTGGGAGAACGTGACGGTCTTGCCCGTCATTTTTTTATAGATACTGTAGAGATGCTTCTCACGGCCAGTCACATCGGCTTCTATCTGGCTATCCTGCAAGCGCTGGCGAATCGCATCCAGTATCTTGCCCACCACCTCCTTGCGATTGCCGCGCGCCGCCATCACGGCCTTGGAAATCACGCGATAGCGCATGGGATAGAGAAACTTGAAGCTCAGGTCTTCCAGCGTCTGGTAAATCTCGTTCAAGCCCAAGCGGTTGGCAATCGGCGCATAGATATCCAGCGTCTCACGTGCGATGCGTTTCTGCTTTTCCGGCTTCATCACATCCAGCGTACTCATGTTGTGCAGGCGATCAGCCAGCTTGACCAGAATCACACGCACATCCTGCGACATGGCCAACAACATTTTGCGGAAATTTTCTGCCTGAGCCTGGGTAGCACTCTGGAACTCGATTTTGTCGAGCTTGGATAAACCATCAACCAATTCAGCCACTTGCTTGCCAAACTGATCACTAATTTCCTGCTTGGTGACGCCAGTATCCTCAACCACATCATGCAGCAAGGCAGCAATCAGCGTGGGAGGATCCAGGTGCAGGTCGGCCAGTATGCCAGCGACACTGACGGGGTGAATAACATATGGCTCACCACTACGGCGCACCTGGCCCTCATGGGCAGCAGCACTGAAGCGATAAGCCGCCCAGATTTGCTCTATGTCTTCTTGTTTGAGATATTCCCGCAGACGCAGGGTGAGTCGAGATTCTTCGCTATCGGCTGGCAGCAAAGGGGCTGGGGCTATGGGTTCTGCTGGTCGTTTGGCAGCGGTTTTAGGCATAAGTTTATGAATAAGTGACTAACAAAAACGCTCGCCAACTCGGTGCACAACTTGTGCACCGATTGCAAAACCGAACTGTTAAGCGTGATGCAACACTGGCGAATCAGGCATGTCCGCGATTAAGTACTTCCAGGCCAACCTTGTTGGCAGCAATTTCACGCAATGCCAATACTGTAGGCTTGTCCTTGTGACCATGCACATTGACCAGCGGTTCAGATCCATTCGCCAGTTGGCGTGCACGATATGCAGCAACAAGGGTAAGCTGGAAGCGATTTGGAATTTTTTCCAGACAGTCATCAACGGTAATACGTGCCATTTTATGGGGTTCTCCTGAATATTTTCGGGTCTACACACCAAGTATTAAAGCGCTTTACAGCAGGTTTTTTACCATGGTCTGGTGCTTGGCCAACTGTGTATCACGCTTGAGTCTCTGGGTGCGGATGATTGCGCGTAGGTCTTCCAACGCATGTTCGAATCTGTCGTTGATTGTAACATAGTCAAACTCGGCCACGTGGCTCATCTCATCCCTGGCAGCCGCCAGTCTGCGCTGGATCACTTCCGCGTTGTCCTGCCCTCTATTGTTGAGGCGCTGCTCCAGGGCTTCTATGGACGGTGGCAGTATAAAAATACTGATGGCATCAGGATATTGCTGCCTGACCTGCTGGGCGCCCTGCCAGTCGATCTCCAGCACTAGGTCATACCCTGACGCCAGCACCCCATTCACCGTGGATTGGGAAGTCCCATAGCGTGCACCATGCACCTGGGCACTTTCAAGAAAATCACCATGCCCCAGCATTTCTATGAATACAGCCTCATCCACAAAATAATAATGCACCCCTTCCATTTCACCTGGGCGCGGCTGACGCGTGGTGTGGGAAACGGATAGTTTGACGTGCTCATCGGCATCCAGCAAAGCGCCAACCAATGAAGTCTTGCCAGCCCCTGAGGGGGCCGTAATGATAAAAAGATTACCCATCATATGTCCATCGTGAAATCTCTAGAAAGCTCTCTTACAGCACAATATTGCGCTTATAGCGTATGGACGACAACAAGGCCGCCACAATGAATACTACCCCGACCAGCCCCGTGACCACCTCGGGAACATGCTGGTAAATGGAATAGAACATCACCAGCCCCAGCACGCCAATGGCGTAATGCGCCCCGTGCTCCAGGAATACATAATTATCCAGCGTGCCCTTATACACCATGCGTACAGTGAGTGACCGCACGAACATCGCGCCTATGGTCAGGCCCAGCATGATGATCACGACATCGCGGGTAATGGCAAATGCGCCAATCACACCATCAAACGAGAACGAAGCGTCCAGAATCTCAAGGTAGAGAAACCCCATGGCCCCATTGCGCTTGGCGGTTTTGGCGATCGCATCACCCTCGGCCTGGGAGGAGAAAAAATTACCCATGCTATCAATCAGCACATATAAGACGACCCCACATAATCCCGACAAGAGGATGGTCAGGCGCTCTTCCTGTGAAATCGGCAGAAAGTTCTGCAAGGCCAGCAAGATCAGCAAGATCACGACGATACTGATGGACTCCATGCGGCCCAGCCTGCTCAGCGCAGCTTCGATACGCCCTAGCCAGTGCAGCTCTTTGCCGGAATCAAAAATGAAACTGAGGAAGACCAGGAACAGGAAGGAACCGCCAAATGCAGCAATCGCGGTATGTCCATCATCCAGATAATCTGCATATAGCACTGGATTGTTGATCGCCATGTGCGCAACATCAAACAAGCCCTGCCCAGTAGCCACCGCCACCAGCAGCAAGGGGAACAGCAAACGCACCCCAAATACGGCGATCAGTATCCCGATGGTGAGGAATATATGCCGCCACTTCTCATCCATCTCCTTGAGAATAGACGCATTCACCACGGCATTATCAAAGGAGAGAGACACTTCCATAATGCCCAGTATCAAGGCCACACTCAATGCAGGCCAGATACCGGCGATGCTGCCTTTGAGCTCATACCCCCAAAGCGCAGCAAGGCCAAGGCAGACGAATGTCACAAGAAATGAGTATCGAAAATCGCGCATTAATATTCCGGATCGTTTGAAATGAATGTCTGGTCCGACCAGGCAAATACACTGGCAAGGACTCGTATTTTACGTGCTGACGATTACTCGATGTTCTGAATTTGCTCGCGCATTTGCTCTATCAAGAGCTTGAGGGCCATTGAAACCTGCGAAACCTCGGTCGAGACTGACTTGGCGCCCAAGGTATTAGCTTCCCGGTTCAGTTCCTGCATCAGGAAGTCCAGGCGTTTGCCAGCAGGGCTGCCCGCTTCCAGGATACGCTTGACCTCTTCAATGTGTGCCCCCAGGCGACTCAGCTCCTCATCCACATCAATGCGTTGAGCAAAAATGGTGAGCTCCTGGCGCACTCGCTCCTCATCAACCGACTTCAGCGCCTCCTGCAACTTGGCTGACAGGCGCTCCTGATATACCTTCAACTGGGCAGGCAGCAATGGCCTTACCTGATCCACCAGCACTTCCATCTCCGCCAGGCGGGCGTGTATCAATGCCTTGAGCTTGATGCCCTCACGTGCTCGTGACTCGGTCATATCCTGCAATACCTTCACCAGGCTTTCCTTGATAGCCTCTGCCAGCACCTCATGATCTGCCGCATCCCCCAGCATCACGCCTGGCCAGCGCAGGATATCGGCAACACTCAGGGGACGACTTTCCGGAAAATGACGCTGCACGCTCACCGTCATCTGCGCCAGTTGCTGCAGGACATTGTCATCCAATTGCACCTGGCGTTGGTCGGCATTGCGCTGCATCAGACTGATGCGACATTCAACCTTGCCACGCCCCAAACGCGCACTGATCAGTTCCCGCACCAGCGGTTCAAACATGCGTACATTGTCATCCAGCTTCAGGTGTAACTCGAGATATCTGTGGTTTACCGAGCGCAGCTCCAGCAGCAAAACACCGCTTGCCACCTCACTTTCAAGCGAGGCATAGCCGGTCATACTGAACATCATGGTGATAGCCGTTCCTGATTAAATTTGGCCCATGGTATCAAATCCCAGAGGATTCATGACAGAATAGCTGGCGAAAGTTTAGTGGTAATACACCAAAATCCAGCATGCAAGCCAACCAAAATCTAGCCCTGCCGGCGGGGTATCAACTTCAGGGTTATGAAATCAGAAAACTCCTGAGTGCAGGTGGCTTCAGCTTCGTCTATATCGCACGCGACCTGGAGAACCAGAGCACGGTGGCGATCAAGGAATATCTTCCCAACACCCTGGCCTTGCGCCAGGAAGGTGTGCAGGTCAAAATCCCCTCAGAAGAAGCCTCCACGGGGTTTCGTTTTGGCCTCAAATGTTTTTTCGAGGAAGGCCGCGCGCTCGCCAATATCGAGCACAAGAATATTGTACGGGTACTCAATTTTTTTCGGGCCAACGATACCGTTTACATGGTGATGCATTACGAACGTGGCAAATCCCTGCAAGAACATATCTTGTCGCAGGACACGGCGATGGCCGAAATCATCATACGCCGTGTCTTCGGCGAATTATTGAATGGTCTGCGCGAAGTACATACACAAAAACTGCTGCACCTGGATATCAAGCCCGCCAATATCTATATCAGGCTGGATGGCTCACCCGTACTGCTGGACTTTGGCTCGGCCAGACAGGCACTCACCAATACGCCATCTACACTTCCTCCCAGCTATACACCTGGCTTTGCCGCACCGGAACAATATGGTGAACGCAAACACCTGGGGCCATGGAGTGATGTCTACAGCATAGGGGCCAGCATGTATGCCTGCCTGATGCAATCTGCGCCACTGGCCGCTGATATACGGCTGAAGAAAGACTTGTTGCCCCCCGCAGCCAGAATTGGCAAAGGTGTTTACTCCAGCCATCTGCTCAGGCTTATCGATAGCTGCATGGCGCTAGATCACCTGGAGCGGCCACAAAGCCTGTTTGCATTACAAAAGGTCCTGATGGAAGAGCAGCCCAATCCTGCAAAAGCGGGATGGCTGCATCAATTTAAAGCCATGTTCAAGTAAGCCAGACATCGCCAGAATCGGGAGATCATCCTCATGAAATTCACTATTCACCAGAGCAGCCGACGGGGCGGCCGTCGATACAATCAAGACCGACTCGCCTACTCATACAGCAAACATGCATTGTTAATGGTGGTAGCCGATGGCATGGGCGGATATAGCCATGGGGAAATGGCAGCACAGCTTGCCGTCAAGACCTTGACGGCAGCCTTTCAACAAATGGCAGCTCCCAGCTTGCTGGACCCAGACCATTTTCTGCGCATGCAAATCCAGAAAATCCACGAAGCCATCCATCATCTTGCCAAGCAAAAGTCGCTGGAAGAAATCCCAAAAACCACGATCGTGGCCAGCATTGTGCAGGATGACACGCTCTATTGCGCCCATGTGGGCGACTCCAGGCTGTATCACATCCGCCAGCGCCAGCTACTTTACCGCACGGAAGATCATTCCATTATCCAGATGATGCTGAAACAGGGCTTGGTAAAGGCGCAGGACATGAGCAAGCATCCTGATCGCAATAAAATATATAACTGCCTGGGCGGTGAAACGCCGCCTACCATCGACATCAGCAAGCCACGAGCGCTACACCAGGGCGATATCATTTTGCTCTGCTCCGACGGGCTATGGGGCCACCTCAGTGATGAGCGCATCGTGGACATTCTCAATAATGGCATGAGCATCAACCAGAACATTCCCGGCCTCATCGATACCGCTGAGCGGCGAGGCGGAGATAGCAGCGACAATATCAGCGCTGCCGGGATGCAATGGGGTAGCTCGCTGGAAGATGCCCTGACCATTTCCACATTGCATATGCCGCTGGAAAACGCGAATACCATCATGAGTCCTATCACGGGACAAGCGGCCAGTCCTGATGCTCATGCACTAGCCGATTTGACCGAGGACGATATTGATCGCGCCATTGCTGAGATCCAGGTTGCCATCAATCGCAGTAAACGTTGATATAGCGTCTACATCATGGCCATGCCTTAAAACTGGGGTTCGATGGAAATTTAAGCGAATCGATTATTTCGATCGCTTATAATAGGCGTTTTAAAGTATCAGGATATCCCATGCGCCCCAGCCAACGTGCCGCTCACCAGCTTCGTGAAGTTGAACTCATCCGTCATTACACCAAGCACGCTGAAGGCTCGGTTCTAGTGAAATTTGGGGATACGCATGTGCTCTGTACCGCTAGTGTGGAAGAAAAAGTCCCGGGCTTCCTGCGTGGCAAGAATCAGGGTTGGGTAACCGCAGAATACGGTATGCTGCCTCGCTCCACTGGTAGCCGCATGGATAGGGAAGCTGCACGCGGCAAGCAATCTGGCCGTACACAGGAAATCCAGCGCCTGATCGGGCGCAGCCTGCGTGCCATCATCGACCTAGGGAAGCTGGGTGAACGCACCATACATATCGACTGTGACGTCATCCAGGCAGATGGCGGCACCCGCACGGCCAGCATTACCGGTGCTTACGTGGCCCTCCATGATGCAGTGTCGTATCTGCTAGGCAAAGGCCTGATCAAGGAATCCCCCCTCAAGGATGCAGTCGCTGCCATTTCAGTAGGCATCTATAAAGGAACGCCTGTTCTGGATCTTGACTACATTGAAGACTCAGACTGTGATACCGACATGAATATTGTCATGACAGGCAAGGGCGGATTTGTGGAAATTCAGGGTACTGCTGAGGGTGAACCATTCCAGCGCGATGCCATGAACAGCATGGTCGCCCTGGCTGAAGCCGGTATCAATGAACTGCTGGTCAAACAGAAAAGCGTGCTGGGAGTATAAAAGTGGCTATGCCGTTCCAAAAGCTGGTCATCGCCAGTGGTAACCAAGGCAAGCTAAAGGAAATCCAGGCCTTGCTGCACACCCTGGAGATTGAGGTGCTGCCGCAAGCCGCCTTGAATGTGCCAGAAACTGAAGAGCCTTATGTCACCTTTATAGAAAACGCGCTGACCAAGGCACGGCACGCCAGCCGCCATACCGGCTTACCTGCACTTGCAGACGACTCCGGCATTTGCGTCAATGCCCTGCAAGGCGCACCGGGTGTACATTCCGCACGATATGCGGGTGAGCCTAAATCCGATGCCCGCAATAATGAAAAACTGCTGCAAAGCCTGGAGGGACAGCAAGACCGCCATGCTCATTATTATTGCGTGATGGTATTGGTGCGTCATGCTGATGATCCACAACCGCTGATTGCAGAAGGCATATGGCAAGGCGAGATTCTGACCGAGGCAAAAGGACAAGGTGGCTTTGGTTACGACCCACTGTTCCTGGATGCCAAAACTGGCCAGACTGCTGCCGAACTACCTGCCGAGATCAAGAACCGCATCAGTCATCGAGGACATGCGCTGACCAAATTGCTGCATCAACTGGAAAGACTGGCCTCATGAGCGATCAATGGCCCAAGTGGTTACGTGATGACGGCAGTGTGGTGTCGTGTACGGAAAAGGTCAAAGTCATGACCGAGAATTTTGACGAAATCAAGCAAATTACCCAGGATGCCCTGGAAGACGGCCTGCTCATGGAAGTCTCCGAAGCCCAGATGCGTGAAGCATTGCATCGCCTGGTAGATGAACTGGTGAACCCCTATCAGCAACGTCATTCACATAGCGACGATTGATCCGCCACCCAGCATAGCCCCGGTGGCAGGCGAAGTGACGGCATCAGGCCTGACGCATTCACCTCCGCTCTCCCTCTACATCCATATCCCCTGGTGCGTGAAGAAGTGTCCTTATTGCGATTTCAACTCGCATGAATCACGCGCCGAGATCCCGGAGCAAGCCTATGTCGATGCCCTGATTGCGGATTTGGAACAATCTGTGCCGCGGATCTGGGGCAGAAAAGTGCATAGCATTTTCTTTGGCGGCGGCACACCCAGCCTGTTTTCTGATGCGGCGATAGACCGTATCCTCAGCCATGTACGGGCGCTGGTGCCGCTTGCCCATCATGCAGAAATCACCCTGGAAGCGAATCCAGGCACTGTAGATGCCGCTCATTTCAAGGGATATCGTGAGGCAGGTATCAATCGCCTGTCGCTGGGTATACAGAGTTTTAATAGTGACTATCTGCAGAAACTGGGGCGTATTCATGATGAACAGCAAGCGATTGCTGCCGCAGAGCTCGCACTCGCCACCTTTGATGCGGTGAACCTGGATCTGATGTATGCATTACCCGGCCAGAGTATGCAGGATGCGCTGGCTGACGCACGCCGCGCCTGCAGCCTGCAGCCTGCGCATCTCTCGTTTTACCACCTCACCTTAGAGCCTAATACGCCGTTTCATCGTACGCCGCCCATACTGCCAGATGACGACACCAGCGCGGCCATGCAAGAGGCGATAGAACTGGTACTGGAAGATCACGGCTATCAGCATTATGAGACCTCGGCCTTTGCCCGGCCCGGCAACCAATGTCGGCACAACCAGAACTATTGGCTATTCGGAGATTATCTTGGCATAGGCGCTGGTGCGCATAGCAAATTGAGCTTTCACGATCGCATTACACGCGAAAGCAGGCACAAGCACCCCAAACGCTATCTGGAACAGGCTGCAAAAGGCTTGGCTGTAGATAACACCTGGACCATCCCTGCTGATGAATTGCCGTTTGAATTCATGATGAATACCTTACGCTTCACCGGTGGGTTTGAAACCGATTTATTCCAGGCGCGTACTGGCCTGCCAATCAGCTGCATAGACCATCAGCTTAAACTCGCAGTGGACAAAGGCCTGTTAGTCATAGACGCCAACCATATTGCCCCAAGCCTGCTTGGTCAGCGGTTCTTGAATGAATTGCTACAACTATTCCTGAATTAGCAAGCCGATGATCATGAATTTTTCATGCTGTTTCAATTTGTAGGACAATCTCTGTATTACAATGCAGCCTCCTGAGAAACGTTGTACATTATCAACATCAGCGTCCGTCAGACAGCAGCACCCTAGGGCAATCGAGGGCTGACAGAAACCCATACAATAAAATTCGGGTCAGATATGGATCATCATAATAAATCCGTTGAAACTGCACGACAAACGCTGATTCAGCTCGCAAAGAGCCGAATAGAACCTACCCCTGAAAACTACCGCAAGGTATACAACGCAATCAATGGCAGCACTCAGGCCATCGCAGATGAATCCTTATCTGTCAGCAAGCTCCTGGGCAAAGTGTTACATGAGATTGATGCGCAGCACCCGCATCACGAGACTGTACGCTCCATCATCTTCCAGATTGAAGAACAGAACTGGCCTGAACTCGAAGGCGTATTACGCCGGCTATTCTCCAACATGGTCTTGCCTGAAGTGGCCCAGGCCAGTGCCTACCATTTGGAACTGAGCGGCAATGGGGACTTGATCCAGCTATGGCGTGACATGCTGGTCAAAACACTGGACTTGGTTGTCATTCCCCAGCTCAAAAGCATTCCCGAGGTTGAGTCACGCACACGTGAACTGCTTTCAGAGGCCAAACTGGCAGAAACACGCCATGACATCCTGAAGCTGGAAGAAGCCCTCAAATCCATCTTGTTTACCCTGGAAATGCAGCTGGATAGTCAAAGCCAGCTGCAATTACACTTGCTGCAACTGTTACGCTTGCTCCTCGTCAGCATGGAAGCCCTGCTGCTGGAAGACAAGTGGCTACAAGGCCCCACGGCAGCCATCCGCGAGATTCTATCCAGCCCCTTGAATATCGACTCCCTGATCAAGGCCGAATGTACCCTGAAAGACCTGATCTTCATGCAGGGGCAACTCAAGCCTGGCTTGGTCGAGGCCAAGAAAACATTGAAAAAGATGGCCTCAATCTTCGTCACCCAGCTATCTGAACTCACTGAAGCCACCGGGGAGTATCAAACCAAGCTTGAAGGCTATCAGGAAGAAATCAGCCATAGCGATGAAATCAAAGACCTGAACCAGATACTGAGCCAGCTACTGGAAGATACGCGCATTATCAGCGTCGTCACCCAACGCTCGCGTGAAGAGATACTGGATGCACAGAATAAAGTACGTGAATCAGAGAAACAGATTTACGAATTGACACTACAACTCGACCACATCAACGAAATCGCACATGAAGATTACCTGACCGGGACACTCAACCGTCGCGGCATGGATGAAGCACTGATCCGCGAGTTTAGCCGTGCGGATCGTTTTGGCATGCCCTTGAGCATCGCCATGATGGATATTGATCATTTCAAGCAGATCAACGACAACATGGGCCACGCCACAGGTGACCAGGCCCTGGCGCACTTGGCAGCGGTGATCAAGGAGTCATTGCGTACCACCGATGTGATTGCCCGTTATGGTGGCGAAGAGTTCATTATCCTATTGCCAGGCACCTCGGAAAAAGACGCGATCAGCGTGATTACGCGGGCACAGCGTGAACTCACGCGCAATTTTTTCATGCACGATCGTAATCGAGTACTGATCACGTTCAGTGCAGGCGTTGCTGAACGGATGTCGGGAGAAGATGCTGATACCGTGATCGGCCGTACCGACAAGGCACTGTACCAGGCAAAAAACAGTGGCCGGAATCGCGTGATCGGTGCCACCAGCCTGGCAACGCCACCAGCTCAGCAATAGCAGCTATCCCCTTAAAAAAACAAAAGCCCGCAAGTGTCTACTTGCGGGCTTTTTAACAGCTACACCATTCAAGCAAGACGCTGTCTGGCCCTGGCGATCGCCTGGCTCACCTGCGCAGGTGCTGTACCACCACGGTGGTTCCGGCTAGCGAGCGAACCCTCAAGGGTAAGGACACCGTAGACATCCTCTGCAATCAGCGGACTGAACGTCTGTAATTCTGCCAAGGGCAAATCGGAGAGATCGCATCCCTTTTCCACTGCATGCCGTACCGCCAGGGCGACCACTTCGTGGGCATCGCGGAAAGGCGTACCCTTCTTCACCAGATAGTCGGCCAGGTCAGTAGCTGTGGCAAATCCTTCCGCTGCAGCCAGGCGCATGGCTGGCTTGTTGACACGAATCCCTCGCAGCATGTCTGCATAGATTTCCAGCGTCACCAATATCGTATCCGCCGTATCAAACAGCGGTTCTTTATCTTCCTGGTTATCCTTGTTGTATGCCAGCGGCTGGCTTTTCATCAGGGTCAGCAAGGCGACCAGATGGCCATTTACGCGCCCGGTCTTGCCACGCACCAGTTCAGGGACGTCAGGATTCTTCTTCTGCGGCATGATGGAAGAACCGGTACAGAAACGATCTGCAATATCGATAAAACCAAACCGTGGGCTGGACCACAGAATCAACTCTTCAGAAAAACGTGAAAGATGCGTCATCACCAAGGCTGCCGCTGCGGTAAATTCAATGGCAAAATCGCGATCAGAGACCGCATCCAGCGAGTTCTCACATAGAGCCTCAAATCCCAGCTCACGTGCTACACGCTCCCGGTCAATCGGATAACTAGTGCCAGCCAAGGCTGCAGCTCCCAATGGCAATCGATTGATACGCTTGCGGGCATCGGCAAAACGCTCGGCATCACGCTGCAGCATCTCAAAATAAGCCAGCAGGTGGTGACCAAAGGTAACAGGTTGCGCAACCTGTAAATGGGTAAAGCCGGGCATCACTGTATCCACATGCTCTTCTGCCAGATCCACGATAGATAACTGCAGTTTGCGCAGAAGCGTGATGATCTCATCTGTCGTTGCGCGCAGCCACAAGCGGATATCCGTCGCTACCTGGTCATTCCGAGAGCGCCCTGTGTGCAAGCGCTTACCTGCATCACCAATCTTGTCAGTAAGGCGTTTCTCGATATTCAGGTGCACATCCTCAAGATCCAGCAGCCACTCAAACTGACCATCCCGTATCTCTTGCAGAATGTCTGCCAGTCCTTGTTCAATGCGGGCCACATCTTCGTGGCTGATAATGCCTTGTGCGCCCAGCATGCGTGCATGCGCAAGCGAACCCTGTATATCAAATTCGGCAAGACGCTGGTCAAAACTGACCGATGCCGTATATTTCTTGACCAATTCAGCTACAGGCTCGTTAAAACGACCAGACCAGGTTTTAGATGGGTTTTCTTTCAAAATCGTCGACTTCTCTGTCATGATGTTGCGTGATGAAATCACGGGGAATGATATTGCGCTAAATATGGCTATTATAAAGCAAAATGCCACCTATTCCGCTAAGTTGCCCGACCTGCGCAACCTGGGCATTTGCCTGCGTATCCTGATCCTGGTGAACCTGTTAGGCCTGTTTGCCTGCCTGGTGGCCAGCAAAAACCTGACCGATATGGCAGCAGCCTTCACCCGGCTTTCAGCCTTCCTGCAACCTGTATTATTGGTGAGTTTGCTGGCGCTCTATGGCCTCAGCCCTTGGTTACGGCAATTGACTTATCCTGTCAGTGCGGGCCTCATTGTTGGCACCACCTTACTATTCAGCACCCTGGCTCACCTGCTGGCGCAATATCTGCTTGGCCCGGAGAGCATCAATAGCCTGCCACGCACCTGGCTGATCACCCTATTGATCACGCTGGCAGTGCTCGGCTATCTCAACCTGCGCCAACGCGCGCTCTCCCCTGCGGTGACGGAAGCCCGGTTACAGGCGCTACAGGCGCGCATCCGACCTCATTTTCTCTTCAACAGTATCAATGCGGTGCTTTCGATTATCCGCAGTGAACCGAAGCAGGCAGAAACTGCCCTCATGGATATGGCGGACTTATTCCGGGTATTGATGGCAGACAACCGTGAACTGGTGTCTTTGGCACAAGAGCTGGCATTGAGTCGCCAGTATCTAGCGCTGGAGAAACTGCGGCTGGATGACAGACTGCGCGTCGACTGGCAGATAGACACCATGCCACCAGATGCGCTGATTCCCCCATTGGTGTTACAGCCCTTGCTGGAGAACGCGGTATATCATGGTATTGAGCCCATGCCGCAGGGTGGCGCTATTACCGTACGCATTTATAGCACGCGCCATCAACTCCATATCGTACTGAACAACCCGTTTCTGCCACCTGGCCATCACCATCAGGGCAACCGCATGGCATTGAACAATATACGCGAACGTCTGCAATTACATTTTGACGCTGAAGCCAGACTGGATACCAGCTCAACGAAAAATCACTATGAAGTCCACATTGCGGTGCCTTACCGTGGAGGGCAAGGTAAATGAATGAAACGGCCTTGACCGTACTGATTGCCGATGATGAAACACCGGCGCGGAATCGGCTGCGTGAGCTGCTCTCCGATATCCCGCACATACAAATGGTTGGTGAAGCGAAGAATGGCAAGGAAGTACTGGATCTGGCACAACAACTTCAGCCACAGGTCTTGCTGCTGGATATACGCATGCCGGAAATGGACGGCATAGAAGCGGCACAGCATGCACAAAAACTGCAAACACCCCCTGCCATTATTTTCACCACCGCTTTTGACGGATATGCCGTCCAGGCCTTTGAGATGAGCGCCGTGGATTACCTGCTCAAACCCATCCGGCAGGAGCGCCTGGCCGCGGCCCTCAGCAAGGCCCGCGCACTGCTCCCCGCTCAATTGGCTGCGCTAAAACCCCTGCAACACAGACGCTCACACTTCAGTATAAATGAGCGTGGCCGTGTACTTCTGGTGCCGGTCAGTGATGTGATCTACCTACGTGCAGAGCTCAAATACATTACGGTCAGGACCCGGGAACGGGAATACCTGATTGAAGATTCCCTAGTCTCGCTTGAGCATGAGCTGAGCGACACTTTCCTGCGCCTGCATCGGAATTGCCTGGTGGCGCAGGACAGCATCGCAGGCTATGAAAAACGCGAGAGCAATGGCGAGCCTGGGTGGCACGCCGTGCTTCGAGATATCCCGGAAACCATTGCAGTCAGCCGTCGCCAGTATCACGTCCTGCGCGAGCTTTCGTCGCGCTAGCCAACCCGGCTGCTATGTTAGAATTAGCACCTTCATGATTCCCTTTTAGCTGCCCTGCCTGATATTTTTATGACTCCACCGACCAAACTGGTTATCGCCTCTCGCGAAAGCGCACTTGCCATGTGGCAAGCCAAGCATATTCAAAGCCGCCTGCAAGCCCTTTACCCAGAAGCCATCATTGAGATTCTGGGCATGACGACAACGGGTGACCAGATTCTGGATTCTCCGTTGGCACTGATAGGCGGCAAGGGGCTGTTTGTCAAAGAACTGGAGCAGGCACTTGCTGATGGGCGTGCCGATCTTGCCGTGCATTCCATGAAGGATGTGCCCATGCATTTGCCGGATGGTTTTGCACTTGCCGCCATAGGCGAACGTGAAGACCCACGGGATGCATTTGTATCCAATGACTACGCCAGCCTGGAGGATCTGCCTGCTGGCAGTATCGTCGGCACTTCCAGCCTGCGTCGCCAGAGCCAGTTGCAGGCCAGGTTTCCGCATATCAAGATTGAGTCCCTGCGCGGCAACCTGCAGACACGCTTGCGCAAACTGGATGAAGGGCAATATGCCGCCATCATCCTCGCCGCAGCAGGGCTCAAGCGCCTGGGCCTGGAACAGCGTATTCGCCAAGCCATAGACACCACACAGAGCATCCCCGCCGTTGGTCAGGGCGCCTTGGGTATAGAGATCAATGCAGCCCGCCAGGACCTGCTCGCCGTACTGGCGCCCTTGAACCATCCACAAACGGCTGCCTGCGTGGAAGCCGAACGCGGTATGAGTCGTGCATTGGCAGGCAGTTGCCAGGTACCGCTGGGGGCTTATGCAGAACAGCATGGCAACACCCTGACCATGACAGGTTTTGTCGCCAGCATAGACGGCCTCGAGCTACTGCACGAGCAAGCAGAGGGCCCGGTGGCAGCACCAGAAGCCCTGGGGCAGGCACTGGCACAGAAACTCATCGCTCGCGGTGCAGATCGTATCCTGGCTGCATTGGCAGCAGATGCCTGAGTTGCAAGACCGCCATATCGCCATCACCAGGCCACAAGGTCAGGCGAGTCGGCTAACAGCATTGATAGAAGCGACTGGCGGCCATGCCATCTCTTTTCCTCTGATTGCGATTGCACCACTGGCGGATTACAGCCATTTCGAGCAACAACTTGAGCGGCTGCCGCAACAGGACTGGGCCATATTTATCAGCTCCAACGCCGTGCAAAATGCCATGCCAAGGATCAAAGCCAGGTATCACTCACTGCCAGCTGGCTTGCGTTTTGCCGCAATTGGCCCGGTTACAGCGCAGGAATTGCAGCAATATGGGGTATCAGACGTCCTTCAGCCGAGGCAGCGTTTCGACAGCGAAGCCTTGCTGGCATTGCCGGAAATGCAGGATGTCGCAGGACACCATATCTGGATTGTCCGAGGGGTAGGTGGCCGTGAACTGATGGCCGATACCCTGCGCGAGCGCGGGGCCCAGATCACGTTTGCTGAATGCTATCGCCGCATCAACCCACAAACCGATGCAGGCATTTTGTCCGCTCTGTGGCAAAATGGGGGCTTGGATACTGTCGTTGTCACCAGCAGTGAAGCCATGCGCCATCTGCTGGACATGACGAACAACGGCCAGGATCAATGGATACAAGACGTCACCATCTGCGTCAATCACGCCAGAATCGCCGAGTTACCAGAGGCACAAGGCCTGAGGGTCTTGGTGGCCGAGGCACCAGGAGACGATGCCATGCTGCAATGCTTAAGTAAAGTTAGCCCAATATGACTGAACAAAACACTCCAGAATCCAATACTGCCAGCAGCCCCGCTGCTGCAACACCCCTGGTGACAGTAACGAGAAAACCGTCGTTTTTCGCCGTGATCGCATTTATCCTGGTGTTGCTTGCACTCGGCATCTTGGCATGGCAGTGGCTCAATACGCGCCATCGTTTTATCGAGCTGGAACAATCGCTGACCCAGCGGCTGGAGCAGTTCAACAACAATAACCAGCAAAGTCTGGCGCTGGCCAAGAATGCTGATGAACGCAGCACAGAGTCCAATGTACGCATCATCAAGCTTGAACAACAACTGGCAGAATCACGTGACCAGCAAGAGTCCCTGCAAACCTTGTATCTGGAACTGGTCAACAATCATGATGAGCGCGTGATTGCCGAAGTGGAGCAGCTACTCGCGATTGCCAACCAGCAACTGCAACTGGCCGCCAACATCAAGCCCGCATTGCTGGCGTTACAAACCGCCGATTCCCGTCTGCAGCATATGGACTCCCCTCTGGCGATACAACTGCGCAAGGCGATTGCCAAGGATATCCAGCGCCTGCAAGAGCTACCATTGATTGATGTGATCGGCATGAGTCTCAAACTGGAGAATCTGACTGAAAGTATTGATAAGCTGCCGCTGGTGAGTGACCGCCACCCCAAACCAATGTTGCCGGAAGCCCTGCTGGATGATGAAAACCAGCTACGCAAACTGGCACGCGAAGTGTGGGAAGACCTCAAGCAGATGATCCGGCTTGAGCGGGTTGACCGCGCTGAGCCGCCATTACTGGCGCCTGACCAGACATTCTTCCTGCGCGAGAATATCAAGCTGCATTTGCTGACCGCCCGCATCGCTCTGTTGCAGCATGATGAGAACACTTATCGCGCCGACCTGGATGCCACTGATCAATGGATCAAGGGACACTTCGACCTGCGGGAAAATGCGACCAAAACCGCACTGACTACGCTCAAGCAGTTGTCTGCGAGCAATATCGTGATTCAGGTACCTGATATCAGCGAGACGCTGGGACTGGTCAGCAAATACAAACTGACACTGGAGCGCTCCAACAATTCTGAGCGCACTTCAGATCGCATCAATGCCGAGCGGGGCCAATAGTGCGTTTACTCATCTGGATCCTGTTTATTCTGTCGCTGGCCATCGGGGTATCACTGCTGGCTGGCAGCAATGAAGGCTACGTCCTCATCGTCAGACCGCCCTACCGGCTTGAGCTTTCACTGAACCTGTTGTTAATCCTGGTCATATTGGCATTTGCTTCCATGCACCTGCTGCTGCGCTTTATCAACTATGCACGCGACTTGCCGGCCAATGTACGTGCTTACAAAGAGAATAAGCGCATACGTCAGGGCCATGCTGCATTATTGGAATCCCTGCATGCCATCGGCGAAGGCCGTTACCAGGCTGCCCAGAAAGCGGCCTCCAAGGCACTGGATCTGGGAGAAGATGCCAGCCTGACCGCACTGATTGCCGCACGTGCCTCACATAAACTGAAGCAAAAGGGCCAGCGCGACTATTACCTTGCCGAAGCAGAAAGACTGGCACCGGATGCCGCGGTGGCGCGCCTATTACTCAATGCAGAACTGCTACTGGATGACAGGCAATATAGCCAGGCGCTGAGCATCCTGCACAAGATAGAAAAAATAGAATCCAAATTTGTCCCGGCTCTGCGTCTGGAATTAAAAGTCCAGCTACGGCTGAACAATTGGGAGCAAGTGCTACTGATCCTGCAGCAACTGGAAAAGCGCGATGGCATGGAATCCTGGCAAGCGCGCGAGATCCGTCATCAAGCCCATCAGCACCTGATTGAACGTAATGCAAATGACCTCAATGGCTTGATGGCCTACTGGAAGAAAATCCCCGATGAAGATCGCCTGACTTCGCGTATTGCCGCCATGGCCGCAGAAGCATTCATCGCCCTGAATGCAGGCAACCAGGCAGCAGAAGTACTGGAAATGAGCCTCACCAAACGCTGGGACAGCACACTTGCCGGCCTGCTCGGTGACTGTGCGACTACCAACCCTCACAAGCAATTGCAACAGGCTGAACACTGGCTAATGCGTCATGAAGGAGATGCCAAGCTGCTGCTGGCACTGGGCAAGATGTGTGTACGCCTTAGTCTCTGGGGCAAGGCCCAAAGCTACCTTGAAGCCAGTATCAGCGTTGAACCGCATGCCAATGCGCATTTAACGCTGGCGCGCCTGCTGGAAAGCCGTGGAGAAACAGAAGCTGCCAACCGCCAATACCGCCTGAGCGTACAATTCTGCCAGGAAGGCAAATAGCACCGGCTTCATCGCTGATGTTTAGGATGTGCCAGCTTTGGCAACAGGGTTGGAGAAGGTAAAGGCATCCGAGAAAAATTCATGCGCAGGCAGGCCATGCGCTTGAAAATCCTGATGGGCAGTTTCCACCATTTGCGGCGCACCACAGCAATACACCTGATAATCACTGAGATCAGCGTGATCTTCCAGCACCGCATGGTGTACCAGACCCGTCCTGCCTTGCCAGTCATCTTCAGGTGCCGGGTCTGAAAGCACCGGGATATATTCGAACAGAGGATGTTCTGCCTGCCATTTCAGTGGCAGCTCATGCATGTAAATATCCTGTTTGGAACGTGCTCCCCAATACAGGATCATCTTGCGCTGTACCCCATGATGCAGGGCATGCTCAATAATCCCTTTGACCGGAGCAAAACCGGTGCCCCCAGCCACAAAGATCACGGGGCTATCACTTTCCTCACGCAAATAGAATGTGCCGAACGGCCCTTCCAGTCGCAGGATGGTTTTTTCCTGCATTTCACTGAAAACATAGTGGGTGAATTGCCCACCAGGCACCAGCCTCATATGTAGCTCAAGGAATCGGTCGTGATAAGGTGCGTTGGCCAGAGAGAAGGCTCGACGCCTACCGTCCTTCAACAGGAACTCAATATACTGTCCCGCCATAAACTGCATGCGTTCGTTGCTAGGCAACTTCAGTGTCATGCCCATGACGTCATGTGAGAGTTTTTCCAGCTTTTCCACCCGAACCGGCATGATGCGCGGTGGTATGCCCTCACCCGCCACTTCCCTGCACTCAATCACCAGGTTGGATAAGGGCTGCGCGGAGCAAAACAAGGCTTTACCGGTTTTCTTCTCGTCTTCGCTCAAGGCACTTTCAAAATAATCCCCATAGTTCACCTCTCCCGCCAGCACCTGACCCTTACAGGCGCCACAGGTACCATTGCGGCAGCCATACGGCAGGTTAATACCGGCATCAATGGCGGCATCCAGCACTGTATCGCCATTTTCCACCGTCAGTACACGGTCACTGGGTTTGATGATGACTTGATAAGACATGCAGTATTTCCTAATGCAAACAGGCACTCACACGAAGGGCGCTAGTCTAGCATAGCGCTGGCACGGCCCTGTCAGCTTACTCTTCGCGACGATATTCACCCTCGATCACTTCACCACTGTGGCTGGCCGTCCCTCTCTCGGTATCCTGCTGACGTGTTTCACGTGAAACGAAGTCAGGCTCATTGGCAGCATCCGCGGGTTCTTTGGCACCGGCAGGAATCAATAGCAGAATGA
Source organism: Methylobacillus gramineus (assembly GCF_020532675.1). Taxonomy (GTDB): domain Bacteria; phylum Pseudomonadota; class Gammaproteobacteria; order Burkholderiales; family Methylophilaceae; genus Methylobacillus; species Methylobacillus gramineus. The sequence goes on from NZ_JAJAVE010000003.1 coordinate 33,677, forward strand.
CGGCAATCGCATCACTGATCACGCCTGGCAGAATCAACAATATCCCTGCAATCAGGTTCTTGGCACTGCCGAACAAGGCTTTGATCGGGGTACCTCCAGACTGGATGGTTTGCGCCATGCGACCTAACATCAGCAACTTCTCATCCTGTATCAAGCGCCATCCCAGCACCCCGACCACCAGCAGATAAGCCAGCACCAGCCAGCCATAACGCGCAGCCAGCTCAATCAACACCCATATCTCAGCAATAGGGAAAGCGAGTAAAATCAACAAAAGGAACAGAAAACGCATGAAACCTCAATCTCCATCATCAGAAACCACTGACACTATTCTGGTACTGACCAATCTGCCAGACCAGAACAGTGCTGAAAAAATTGCAGAGCACCTGATCGCCAATCAACTCGCTGCCTGCGTCAACCTGCTGGCACCCTGCACTTCTATTTATCATTGGCAGGGGAAAATCGAACGGGCCGAGGAAATCCCACTGCTGATCAAAACTACTCTCCAGAACTACCCTGCCATTGAAGAGGCCATTCAGGCACTACATCCTTACGAACTTCCAGAAATCATCCATGTCCCAATCACAGGTGGATTACCCGCCTATCTCACATGGCTACACCAGGAAACCAAAGCGTGATCTCGGCATTACACCGTTTTTTTCTCCTCTCACTACTGATACTGACCGGGCTTTCCCCCGCCATGGCATTGGCTCAGCCAGGCACAAGTCAGCTCAGTGACTTTATCAATAAAGGGCGCAGTGTCTTTGTTGACAGCAATGAGGATAATATTCTGCCACCAGAGCAAGCTTTCAAGCTCTCGGTCGAATTTATTGCTGCGGACACCCTGCAGGCAGATTTCCAGATTGCGCCTGGCCACTACTTATACAAAGACAAAATCAAGTTCACGATTGAATCCGATCACCATCAGTTTGGCTCAATCACACTACCCTCAGGTGACTGGAAAGAGGATCCAACCTTCGGCAAAACCGAGGTGTTCCATCACGACTTTGCGGCCTTAATCAAGCTCGCACTCGCCAGCCCGAATGATGACAAGACCCACAACATCATCAAGATCAGCGCCACTTACCAGGGCTGTAGCGAAAAAGGCCTGTGCTATCCACCGATCAACAAAACGTTTGAACTTGACGCTGCACATCCGACCACCAGCATCCTCATAGGTTCGCCAGCAGAACAGGATGAATCCACCAAGCTGCTTGCCAGTGGCAACATGTGGTTGATCATTCTAGGATTCTTCGGGTTTGGCCTGCTACTCTCCTTAACCCCCTGCGTGTTACCCATGATTCCCATTCTGTCCGCCATCATCGTCGGCAGTAAACATACTGGTCGGCTGCATAGCTTCAATCTGTCCCTGGCTTATACATTGGGCATGGCACTCAGCTATACAGCGGCTGGCGTGGCGGCTGGCCTTTCCGGACAACTGTTGAGTGCTGCCTTGCAGAATGCCTGGGTACTTGGCGCCAGTGCTTTGGTTTTTATCCTCCTCGCACTTTCCATGTTCGGCTTTTACGAAATCCGGTTACCCGCCAGCCTGGAAACTCGCATGATGCAGACCAGCCAACGTTTTAAGGGTGGGCACTTACTCGGTGTGTTTGCCATGGGGGTGCTGGGTGCGTTGATCGTGAGCCCATGTGTGGCAGCTCCGCTGGCTGGCGCATTGGTTTATATCGGCCAGACACAAGATATTGTGCTGGGCGGCACAGCCTTGTTTGCACTCTCAATCGGCATGGGAGTGCCATTATTGCTGATCGGTGCTTCCGCCGGTGCTATTCTGCCCAAGGCCGGACCGTGGATGAGCGCAGTCAGGCAACTATTTGGTGTGATCATGCTGGCAGTAGCCGTATGGATTGTTTCGCCATTGATTCCCACCAGTCTGCAGCTATTAATATGGGCCGCCCTGCTGATCGTGCCAGCCATTTTTATGCGGGCACTGGATCGCCTGCCTGACACTGCAAGTGGCTGGACCAGGTTCTGGAAAGGTATTGCCATCATCATGCTGTTGCTCGGCACCACCTTGGTCATAGGCGCTGCCTCTGGTGCCAAATCAGCCTTGCACCCTTTGGAAGGCTTACGCATTGCTCCCGACAGGGTCGCTGCCCTGCCCTTCCAGCGCATCAAGGACCTGGCGGCACTGGATCACCAGTTGCAACAACACCCGGACACCCTGGTCATGCTGGATTTCTATGCCGACTGGTGTGTCGCTTGCAAGGAAATGGAGCAATTCACTTTCAGTGATCCAAAAATCCGCGCCCGCCTGGACAACATCGTTCTGTTACAGGCAGACGTTACCAAAAACGATACCGGCGACCAGGCGCTGCTCAAGCGTTTTGGCCTATATGGCCCTCCAGGCATCATTTTTTTCAATGGCAAGGGCGAGGAAATTCGCCATGCCAGAGTCATTGGCTACCAAAATGTAGGCCAATTTGAACAATCCTTAGTGAAAGTGCAGCATCGCAATGACTAAACGCCTTGATAAGAAACACTTTGTTTATCTCGCTCTCGGGCTGATGGCAGCAGGTATTTTGGTACAGAACTTTGTCACCAAACCCAGCCTGGCACCACCGGTGACTGTTTATGCCTCTACCGCCCCTTTTTTCCAGGCCAGCTTCACTGATCTGAATAATGCCCAACAATCCGCCAGCCAGTGGCAAGGCAAGATCCTGGTAGTCAATTTCTGGGCAACCTGGTGCGCCCCTTGCCGAGAGGAAATGCCTGAACTTGCAGAACTGCATGCGCAATACCAGGCTCAAGGTGTCGAGGTGCTGGGCATCTCTCTGGATAATGCAGAGAAAATGCGGGGATTCGCTGTAAAAACCCCGATGAATTACCCACTGCTAGCTGCGGATAGTGAAGGCATGGCTATTAGTGCATCATTGGGCAATGATAAAGGGGTAGTGCCATATACCGTCATCATTGGCACTGATGGTAAAATCGTGAAAAGTTATTTTGGCCGTATCAGCAAGGCGCTGCTTGAGGAAACTTTACAGCCATTGCTCGCCCAATCCCTTCCCCCAGCCAGCTAAACCTTGCCAAACGCCAATTTCGGTAAATTTCGTCAATCCGCTAGACAAAATACCCCAAATTACGGCAAACTTGCAGCCATCAAAGTTGCACTGGCTATCAAAAGCCCCCTTTATGGCTGATCATTCTTCCAAATCCGTTCTTGTCCTGCATGGCCCCAACCTGAATCTGTTGGGCCTGCGTGAACCAGAGCACTATGGCAGAACCACTTTGGAAAGCATTGATGCGACTCTGAAAACTCAGGCGCACAGCTCCGGCATCCTGCTGGAAACTTTTCAAAGCAACCATGAAGCCGAATTAATCGGGAAGATTCATGCGCTGGCAAAAAACCCGGCAGACTTCCTCATTATCAACCCCGCAGCCTTTACCCATACTTCAGTGGCACTGCGCGATGCAGTATCGGCCGTGAAGATTCCCTTTATTGAGGTCCATCTTTCGAATATCTATGCACGCGAATCCTTTCGCCACCATTCGTATTTCTCCGACATTGCTGTCGGCGTGATCAGTGGCCTGGGCGCACAAGGATATTCACTGGCGCTGGACTACGCTATCAACACTATTACCCGCGCCTAAGCGGGCAACTATCTTTAGAGGTTAAACATGGATTTACGCAAACTTAAAAAACTGATCGACCTGGTTGAGGAATCCGGTATCTCCGAGCTGGAACTGACCGAAGGCGAAGAAAAAGTACGCATCTCCCGCCATCTGGCACAGGCGCCAGTTCAATTTGCCCAGCCATATCTGGCCGCGGCACCCGTTGCCGCAGCCCCTGTTGCTGCTGCCGAGCCTGTTGTCCCAGTAATTGAAGGCCATGTTGTGAAATCACCCATGGTAGGCACGTTCTACCGTGCTCCATCACCCGATGCAAAATCCTTTGTCGATATCGGCAGCAGCGTAAACGCTGGTGATACGCTCTGCATCATTGAAGCCATGAAACTGCTCAATGAAATTGAAGCCGACAAATCTGGCGTTATCAAGGCTATCCTGGTCGAAAACGGCCAACCGGTCGAATACGGCGAACCGCTGTTCATCATAGGCTAGGGGTTTACATGTTCGATAAAGTCCTCATTGCAAACCGTGGGGAAATCGCCCTGCGTATCCAGCGTGCCTGTCGCGAACTGGGTATCAAGACTGTCGCAGTACACTCTGAAGCTGATCGTGAAGCCAAGTACGTTAAGCTTGCCGATGAATCTGTATGCATAGGCCCCGCACCTTCCGGGCTTAGCTACCTTAATATTCCTGCGGTGATCAGTGCAGCGGAAGTAACTGATGCGGAAGCAATCCACCCGGGCTATGGTTTTCTTTCAGAAAATGCCGATTTTGCCGAGCGCGTGGAACAAAGTGGCTTTGCCTTTATCGGTCCCCGTGCCGAGACCATCCGCCTGATGGGCGATAAAGTCAGTGCCAAGGACACCATGAAAGCCGCTGGTGTGCCCTGCGTGCCCGGTTCAGAAGGTGCCTTGCCTGAAGATGCAGATGAGGTGATCCGCATTGCCAAAGAAATCGGCTACCCCGTCATTATCAAGGCGGCTGGCGGCGGCGGCGGTCGCGGCATGCGGGTTGTCCATACAGAGGCTGCATTGCTCGCCTCAGTGAGTATGACCAAAGCAGAAGCACAGGCTGCTTTTGGTAATCCCGTGGTCTACATGGAAAAATTCCTGGAACAGCCACGCCACATTGAAATCCAGATACTGGCAGACCAGCACGGTAACGCGGTATATCTGGGTGAACGTGATTGCTCCATGCAACGACGTCACCAGAAGGTACTGGAAGAAGCGCCTGCGTTCGGGATCACCGAACAAATGCGTAAGAAGATAGGCACTGCCTGCGCTGAAGCCTGCATGCGCATCAATTATCGCGGTGCCGGCACTTTTGAGTTTCTCTATGAAAACGGTGAGTTCTATTTCATTGAAATGAACACCCGTGTCCAGGTAGAGCACCCAGTGACCGAAATGATCACTGGCATTGATATCGTACAGCAGCAAATCCTGATTGCAGCCAACCAGAAGCTGAGTTTCAGCCAGAAGGATATCAAGCTCTCCGGGCACTCTATCGAATGCCGCATCAATGCCGAAGATCCTTTCAACTTTGTGCCATCACCTGGTCGCATCACCACCTTCCATATGCCAGGAGGCCCTGGTATCCGCGTCGATACTCATGCTTACCAAGGTTATATGGTGCCGCCCAATTACGATTCAATGATAGGCAAACTGATTGCTTATGGTGATACGCGCCAACAGGCAATCGCCCGCATGCAGATCGCACTGTCTGAAATGGTGATTGAAGGCATCAAGACCAATGTCGCCCTGCACAAGGAATTGCTGGCAGATGCCGCATTCCACCAAGGTGGTACCAGCATTCACTACCTGGAACACAAGCTCGGTATCGCGACCAAGTAATGGGATGGATCTCACTTAAAATCGAGGCACATGATAACAATGCCGACCAGCTAAGTGATGCCTTGATGGAACTTGGTGCACTGTCTGCCATCATCGAAGATGCCAATGCAGAAACACCCGACGAACAGCCTATTTTCGGCGAACCGGGGGATCCCCCCCCCGGTATCTGGCAGCAAAACGTGGTCAGTGCACTGTTTGATGAGGATGCTGACATTGCAGGGGTGCTGGCAGAACTACGTACCGCCACTGGACTAGAAGAACTCATCTACTCCACGGAAACCATCGCCGAACAAGACTGGGTGCGTGCCACCCAATCCCAATTCGAACCCATCCGTATCCGCGACGACCTATGGATTGTGCCTTCCTGGCATGATGCCCCCAATGCAAAGGCGCTAAATATCGTACTGGATCCGGGATTGGCTTTTGGTACCGGTAGCCATCCGACCACTCACCTGTGCCTGGCCTGGCTTGCAGACACCATAAAAACCGGTGAAACAGTGCTCGATTATGGCTGCGGCTCTGGCATTCTGGCCATTGCTGCCAGCAAGCTCGGTGCAGCCCAGGTGATTGGCGTCGATATTGATGCCCAGGCTATCCAGTCCAGTGAATACAACGCTACGCAGAACCATGTCATTGCTGATTTCTTTATGGCGGACAAACTGCCTTCTGCACAGTTCGACGTCGTGGTAGCCAATATCCTGTCCAGCGCCTTGTCGGTGCTAGCCCCGGCACTGGCAAGTGCCAGCAAGTCCGGTGGCAGGATAGCGCTCTCTGGTATTTTGCGTGAGCAAACCGAGCAAGTCTCGGCTATCTATGCCGAATGGTTCGACATGAACCCACCTACTTTCATGGATAGCTGGGTGCTGCTCACCGGAATCCGGAGATAAGGCCTGATATGCGGCTAGTAACATCCTGCCCAGCGTGTGACACCCAATTCCACGTCAAGCCGGAACAACTGGCCGCACATCACGGTACCGTCCGTTGCGGACAATGCCAGCATGTATTTAATACCCAGGACAGACTCTATGAGCTACTGGAGCCACTGCCTGTACCATTGCCAGACCTAGTTAAGGAACCAAGCCTACTTGCAGAAATAGAGTCAGAAAACGCCAGCAGCGACGATAGCAACCCCGCAGCAGATACTGAAGTCCTAATTGGGCATGCGCTATCGCTGACAGACCCACTAGAGCCAGTGCCTGAAGAAAACGCTCACAATGATGCTATCCCTGAAGACCGACTCACAGCGCCTGAAGAAACCATTGCTTTAACATCCGAGCAGGCATGGCCTCATGTAGATGCCGATGCAACAGCAATGCCGTTAGCCGTTCCGCCTTCACATGCCAATGCCGAATCCACTGTGGCATCGCAAGCATCCACTCAAACTCAACCAGCCCCCATCCCGGATGCGTTTCTCAAGGGAAAGAAGCCCAGTAAAACTACCAAGCACAATCTTTCGCTATGGTTAAGCATTCCGTTATGCATATTGTTATTGCTGATGGCTGCAGGTCAGGCCGCCTATTTCTTCCGTACAGAGTTAGCCAGCCACTGGCCAGCTTCCAAACCCTTGCTGATCTCAAGCTGTGAGTTATTGGGCTGCGAAATTCCACTGTCCAAGAACCCTGAGCTTCTGGCCCTGGACGACTCAGACCTGCAAGAAGATATAGAACATCCCGAAGTTATCCAGCTTTCCACCACCTTGATCAACAACGCCGCATTTATCCAGGCTTATCCCATGCTGGAACTGACATTGACGGACGATGATGACAAACCCAAGCTGCGCCGCATTTTCAAGCCTAGTGAATATCTGCCAGATGATACCGACATTGAGGCAGGGATTCCCTCAAACGAGGAAGTCCAGATCAGACTCTCACTCTCCACCAGCGGAGAACCAGTGTCTGGCTACCGCGTTTTTGTCACCTATTAATTTTCCCCCTCATCCTGTGTGGCATAGTAAATAAGCGTTGATCCTGGCATTCTGCAGCAAAATATCTAATGAAAATCACTAGGTATAGATCATGATGCTGCGCATAGCATTCATGACGTGGTTCTATATGATGTGAGTCATGGATTGTGTAGATGGAAACACCACTACATGATTTTTCACTCAAACCTAAAGGAGACATATCATGTGGACCAAGCCAGAAGTGACTGAAATGCGTTTCGGTTTTGAAGTAACCATGTACGTTTGCAACCGTTAAGTTTTTGTACCGTACATAAAAGAACAGGGGCTAATCGCCCCTGTTTTCATTTGTCTCAATGATTTTCCAGTTTTTCAGGTCAAGGCCTGCAAACATGGCGACTGAATACTCCTGATCGCAGCCAACATACACTCTATCGCTTTTTCCCTGGTATATCCCTTGCGCCAGGCAAGTGCCATCCGCCTGGTCGGCACAGGGTCAGCAAACGGAATCACCTTAATCAATGGATTGCGGTAGCGCTCCACTGCAGCACTGCAGGGCAATACGGTAATCCCCAGATTAGAAGCCACCATATTGCGTATAGTCTCCAGCGAATTGCCCTGTAGTACTTCACCATGCCGGGAAAGCTGTGGACAGGCCAGCACCACCTGGTTACTGAAACAGTGGCCACTATTCAGCAATAGCACCTTTTCATCCGCGAGCTCTTCTGCATGGATGGACGTACGATTGGCCCACGGATGAATATCCGGTACGGCCACCACAAAGGTTTCATCATAAAGCGGCTCATAACATACACCAGGCACATCAAAAGGCAGGGCAATGATGGCAGCATCCAAGACACGGTTGCGCAATTGCGTTTCCAGGTTTGCTGTCAGGTTTTCTTCCACTTCCAGAGGCATTTCTGGGGCCATGTGGCGTAAAGCAGGAATAATCTCTGGGAGCAAATAAGGCCCTGTGGAATAAATCACTCCAAGCTTGAAAGCGCCTGCCAACTGGTTATTACCCTGGCGCGCAATATCCTTGACCCGATTGGCTTCTTCCAGTGTCCGGCTTGCCTGCAAGACTATCTGCTCTCCGATCGGCGTCATCGCTACGTCCTTGTGACTACGTTCAAAAATAATCACTCCCAGCTCTTCTTCCAGCTTTTTCACGGCCAGACTCAATGCCGGCTGGCTGACAAAGGTTTTTTCCGCAGCGCGTCGGAAATTACGCTCCTTGGCAACCGCGACAATAAATCTCAATTCACTCAGTGTCATATCGATTTTGTACCATTTGATAAATAATGCATATCGAAGTCTAGCAATTAATAATCTATAAATATAGATTATCAGGAAAATCCATATCTCTATCTGCACCAAATTGGGGCGAAAAATGTTAAATTGCCAGATTGTGATTTCAGGAACACTTGTGTGAATGCAGTCTTACACTGGCTGAAAGGCTTTACGCCACAACAAACCTCGGTCAACCATACAGAAAAGCTGCGCGCCTGCGTGGGCGCCCTGCTGGGTATATTGATGACGGGATATCTGAGTTACTGGTTACTGGGCGCTGAAAGCCTGCCATTCCTGATTGCGCCGATGGGAGCATCCGCCGTATTGCTCTATGCGGTGCCTGCCAGCCCTTTGGCTCAACCCTGGTCCATCTTCGGTGGCAACGTGTTCTCCGCGATTGCCGGCATCGCCTGCAGCCATTGGATTGCCGACCCGGCCCTGGCATGCTCATTGGCGATTGCGGGCGCGATTGGCCTGATGTTTGCCATGCGCTGCCTGCATCCCCCGGGTGGGGCGGTGGCATTAACTGCCATTCTGGGGGGGGCGGTTATACGAGAGCACAGCGCTGACTTCCTGCTACTCGTGACCGTGAATTCTCTCATTCTGCTATTGGTAGCCTTGCTCTTCAATAACGCCACGCGGCGGCGTTATCCCCACCAGCCCAATCCTGATCACAGCAATCGCGCGCACTTGACCAAGGATTTACGCCCCAGTGACCGTATCGGCTTCACCGCAGGCGATCTGGATGCTGTATTGAAGCAATACAATCAAGTGCTGGACGTCGCACGTGACGACCTGGAAACCCTGTTCCTGCAAACCGAGATGCATGCCTACCGGCGCCGGTTTGGTGAAATTACCTGCGGCGATATCATGTCACGTGATGTGGTCAGCGTTGAGTTTGGGACTTTACTGGAAGAAGCCTGGCCCTTATTGCTTAAACATCACATCAAGGCCTTACCGGTACTGGACCGCTCGCGGCGTATTATTGGCATCCTGACACGCTTTGACTTCATGCAGCATGCCAACCTGGAGGTTTACAGCGGGTTTGAGGACAAGTTGCGGCGTTTCGTACAGCGCACGCATTTAGTCGCGACAGACAAACCCGAGGTAGTAGGCCAGATCATGACCAGCCAGGTGCTCACCACCAGCATAGATACCCATATTGTTGAACTCGTTCCCCTGCTTTCGGAACATGGAATCCATCATATCCCGGTCATAGACCATGAGCGCCGACTGGCAGGCATAGTGACCCAGTCTGACCTGATTGCTGCGCTTTATCGTGGCCGGGTGACCGATACCACGGCAGAATAAGTTAACCCGCTTACAGGCCCTCGGTAGGCGTTTGTCGCAAGCTTTTAAGATCCGCGCCACTTGGATTCTGGAATACGCGCAAGCCAAACTCCGGCAATATGGCCAGCAAGTGATCGAAAATATCGGACTGGATGGCCTCATACTCCACAAAAACCGTAGTGTTGGAAAAGCACCAGATTTCCAGCGGAATGCCTTCTGCGGAAAGATTTTGCTGCCGCACCACCATGAGCATTTCCTGGTGGACGCGTGGATGATTCTTCAGGTATTGCTCAACATAGGCGCGAAAAGTACCGATATTGGTGACGCGGCGGGTATTGATCGGTTTCCTGCCTTTCTCGCCCAGCGCCCTGTTCCATTCGTCGAGTTCGTCCTGTTTTTTCTTTAGGTAATCATCCAGCAGGCTGAATTGCTGCAGGTGTCCAAGCTCTTCCGGTGTGAGGAAGTGAACACTGTTCTGGTCGATGAAGATACTGCGCTTGATTCGACGCCCGCCAGACTCGAACATCCCGCGCCAGTTCTTGAACGAGTCACTGATGAAGCGTTTGGTCGGGACGGTAGTAATGGTCTTGTCCCAGTTCTGCACCTTGACTGTATGCAGCGCAATATCAATGACAAACCCATCGGCATTGAGCTGGGGCATTTCCACCCAATCTCCCACCCGGATAATGTCATTGGATGTAATCTGCACGCTGGCCACCAGCGAAAGCAATGTGTCCTGGAATATCAGCATGAGCACCGCAGCCATCGCCCCTATCCCGGACAAGAGGATCAAGGGTGAGCGGTCAATCAGTGTTGCCACCATGAGGATAGTGGCGATGAGATAAATCACGATCTTCACTACCTGCACATAGCCTTTGATCGGGCGCATATGCGCATCAGGTCGTTGCTGCCAGATATCGTTGAACACGTTGAGTACAGAGCCAATCGCTAGGCCGATACTCAATACGATAAACGCATGCGCTACATTTTGTACCACCGTCACCAATGCCGGTGGCAAATCTGGAATCCAGGTAATCCCATAGGCAATCAACAAGGCCGGGACTATACTGGCCAAACGCGCAGCGCCTCGACGCTGCCTCACCGCATCCCCAATCACCGCGGAGCGCAATAAGCGATGCAAACCGCGTAACAGGATATGCCTGACTATCCAGTTAACAATCCATGCTCCCACTATCAACAGCAGAACACACAGCATGCTGAATACCTGCTGATGCCCCTGCAACCACCCCATCAAATCATTTAAGTCTTCTGTCATTGTTATTTCCTGCCTGTTACACCTTTGCCAATATCGCACACACACTGCCCTCCCGCAAAACCATTACCCAGGACCGATGAAGCTTATAAAGCAGCACCTGGCCGATGTATACGATGACGGGGAGTGCACTTTAGTACGCAGGATAAAGCAGAGGTTCAGAAAAATGATCTGAATGATCTGGGAGATATATGCCGAACATTTCATATGCGAAGAGGCAAAAACCGAATTGTACAAAGTTGCCCTACATGATTATCAGTTCATTTCCTATATTGATAGCTCGACAACAGGTTCAATATGATGCTTCAATCTTGAAGGAGATACATCATGAAATTCCTGATCAAAGCCGCTGTATTGAGTTATGTGGTTAAACGCATCGCGAAATCTTACACAAACAGGGCTTAAGCCTTGAGGGAGCATATGCTCCCTTTTTTTGCCCAATAAATCACTGAGGAACCACTCCATGAATCTGCATTTAAGCTTAGCCCCTCTGGTGGCACTGATTGCTGGCATCCTGATTTTGGCCATACCTCGCCTACTAAATTACATCGTTGCCATTTACCTGATCATCATTGGCATCATCGGGTTGGTAGGAACCAACTCGCTTTAACCATTTGAAAAATGTGGTCAAATTTGTCTCAAAACAGCGTCAATACGGGCTCTTATTAGAAAAATTTGCCTAGTTCTTGTTGAAAAGGGGTTTATTTGAGCGCAGGTTGTGATATTTTCTCCCCTGTTACTATTCATTCTGGTAACGAGGCGAGGTATCCGCCTTACCAAAATTGCTTGATAACCCAATAAACACAAGGACTGGACATACATATGAACAAGACAGAACTGATCGAAGAAATCGCCAAGGAAGCTGGTATTTCCAAAGCTGCTGCTGGTAAAGCTGTTGATGCATTCACTGCATCCGTTACTACAGCCCTGAAGGGTGGCGACACAGTGACACTGATCGGCTTCGGTACTTTTGGCGTTTCCGCACGTGCTGCTCGCACTGGCCGCAATCCTCAAACTGGCAATGAAATCAAGATTGCTGCTCGTAAGGCTCCTAGCTTCAAGGCTGGTAAGGCACTTAAGGATGCTTTGAACTAAGTCTGCGCAAGCATGGTTCAATCAAACGCCAGCACAACGCTGGCGTTTTTATTTGCAGTCGCCGCCCTAAACCAGGGACTTCTCGAAGCAGCGACTGACAGGATTCCCGACGTAATGCCCAAACGGGGCAATCTCGCTATACCCCATCCTTAGATAAAGCGCGATCGCCGCAGGTTGTAAATTGCCTGTTTCCACCAGCATGCGGGTCAGTCCCCTTGCAACAGCCTGTTCCTCTATCAACACTAACAGATGGCGGGCAATGCCGCGCGCTCTGGCACTAGGGATGACATATAGACGCTTGATTTCGGCCTCAGTTGAAGAGTAGATATGCAGCGCAACGCAACCCAACGGGGTTGCATCGAGGGCAGCTACCAACATACACGGTGTCTTCAATGGAGACGCTGGCGGCATGTCAGGATAAATTTGCAACAGCTCCTGATCCAACGCCACGATCAACTGCTGCACCCAGGGATCACTAACCTCCCGCTGGTCAACAGTGAGCATGGCAATGTCCTGAGACTTACTCTTCATCCTGATCTGGCGAGTGATATTCAATGTCCTCATAGACAGACTCGGCAATCGGCAACAGCTCGGCATGCAGCGCTTGCTCTGTCAGTGCACTGTATTGATTTTTTGCTGTCAGAGCCTGATCAGGCTCAAGCGCCTGCAACAAAGGCTCGTAATCATCGCCCGACACGGCGAAATGATCATCTGCCTGCACAGGTCTGCTATAAGTGATTGAATAAAGCTTTTCATTCAGCTCAAGATCGAATCTGATATTAAAATGTGGGACTGCGTTGGTATCTTCACGGGACTCACCGTAATCCATGTCCCGGATGATAGCGTTAACGCCCTGGATGCTGATCGCTTTACCGTGTTGTGTCACTGGATTGTCCTTGATGGCTGAAGAGCGGGATTTTACTAGGTTTAGAGGTGTCTGGCATTCTATAAAAACAGTGATCATCAAGAGGAAAAGGAGAAAGAAATGGCCAAGTTTTTCAAGACAGATGCTGAGTGGCAGCAACAGCTCACTCCCCTGCAATATGAAGTCACCCGGCATGCTGCGACCGAACGTGCGGGTACTGGCGAATTTGCTTACCACTTTGAGCATGGCATATATCGCTGCGTATGCTGTGAAACGCCGCTATTTGAATCAGACACCAAGTTTGATGCCGGATGTGGATGGCCCAGCTATTTCAAAGCCCTGGATCCAGACAATGTACGCGAAGAAGTGGATCACTCTCACGGCATGATCCGCACTGAAGTGATCTGCAATGTGTGCGATGCACATCTGGGCCATGTATTTCCCGATGGGCCTCCGCCCACTGGCGTGCGTTACTGTATTAACTCGGCATCCCTCAGTTTTGAACCTCTCTAGGCATGCGCACATTGGATGCGCTATTCCTGGCACTGGAAGCATCTAAATTCCGCAGCTCGTTCAAGCTTGCCAGCAAAGACAGGGATTATTTGCACAGCAAAGGCCTGCCTGTGGTCACTGACCATGCGCGTGACTTTGTTGCCAAGCGCCTTGCGCCCGCAGACATTGCCAATGATGGCAAGCAGACGCCTTTCCGTGGCCACCCGGTATTTGTGGCCCAACATGCCACAGCATGCTGTTGCAGAGGATGCCTGGAACAATGGCACCAAATCCCGCATGGACGCGCACTGAGCATGATCGAGCAGGAATATGTGGTCAATGTCATTGCGCACTGGCTGGAACGTGCTTAATAGTACCCAATATTGCATGGATTTTACAGAATCGCGCAGTATGCATATCATGGCGTCCCAAGCGGAAGATTGATTAGAACCAGACCATGACCCAAGCGCTCCAGACCGATATATTGCTAGTAGGTGGCGGCATCATGAGTGCCACACTGGGCACAATGCTGCAGAAGCTCGATCCGTCCCTGCATATCATGATGGTCGAACAACTGGACAAGGTCGCCAGTGAAAGTAGTGATGGCTGGAATAATGCTGGTACAGGGCATGCTGGTTACTGTGAGTTGAACTACACCCCCGAATCGGCCGATGGCAGCATCCAGATCACCCGCGCCCTGGGTATTAACGCGGCATTCGAAGAATCCTTGCAGTTCTGGTCCTGGCTGGTAGAACAACAAGCCCTGCCCTCCCCAACGCATTTTATCAATGCCACCCCTCATGCCAGCTTTGTCTGGGGCGAAAAAGATGTCAACTTCCTGCGTAAGCGCCATCAAGCGTTGAGTGCCCATCATCTATTTTCCGATATGGAATATACCGAGGACAGGCAAACACTCGCAGAATGGATGCCCTTGGTGATGCAGTACCGAAGCAGTTCCCTGCCTGTGGCTGCTACCAGGATTCAATATGGGACAGATGTGGATTTTGGTGCGCTCACGCGCCTATTGATAGCCAATCTGCAACAATCCCCCAACTTCAAATTACATACCCAGCATGCAGTCCGCAGCCTTAAACAGCAAAATAACCAGCGCTGGCAGGTTGAGGTTCAGGATAAAACCGGAGGCAGTAAAATCACCTTGGATGCGGGGTTTGTCTTTCTAGGCGCTGGGGGCGGGGCGTTACCGCTGTTACAAAAAGCAGGTATTGCCGAAAGTCAGGGATATGGTGGCTTTCCAGTAAGCGGCCAATGGCTGGTCTGCAATAACCAGGATGTTGTCAAACAGCACTATGCCAAGGTGTACGGTAAAGCGCCAATAGGTGCCCCCCCCATGTCGGTTCCTCATCTGGATACCCGCATCATTGATGGGCAACCCGCCCTGCTCTTCGGGCCTTATGCTGGCTTTACCACCAAATTCCTCAAGCAAGGTTCATTGCTTGACCTGCTACGCTCTGTCAAACGCAACAACTTGAAATCCATGCTGGGCGCAGGTAGTCATAACATGGACCTCACCCGCTACCTGATAGGGGAAGTATTTCAGAGCCACAAGCAACGTGTGGCTGCACTGCGTAACTTCCTCCCTGATGCCAAAGAAAGTGAATGGTCACTACTATATGCAGGGCAGCGCGTGCAAATCATCAAACAATGCAGTGAACAAGGCGGGAAACTGGAATTCGGTACCGAAATAGTTGCCGCCAAAGATGGTAGCCTGGCGGCCCTGCTGGGTGCATCACCTGGGGCTTCCACCTCCGTGCCAGCCATGATCCAGGTACTGGAGCGTTGCTTTGGCGCCCGGCTGCAAGACCCGGCCTGGCAAGAGCGCATGCAGGAAATGGTGCACTCTTATGGTCATTCGCTTGTACAAGATGCGGACTTGTTACATCAAGTGAGAGAAAGAACGCTACAGACCTTGAAGCTCAAGACCTCATAATGGCGGCCATTTAGAGGGTTGCATCCTCATCTCAGTAAAAACTTGCAGTGGACTTCCTTTTGTCCTACAAGGAAATCGGAATTTTCCAGATAAACATCTTTTTTTCCATCGCTTACATTGGCTACACCCTCTACTAAACAAGGAATAAGCTCATGAATGCGCTAATGAATCTGATGTTGGTCACTGTAATGTTTGGCCCAATTGCTCTCGGTTTCTTTTTTGGTTAACCATGAGCAAGACCAGTGACCAGATTGCAGGTATAGGTTTTTAATAGTTGCTTATCGCAATCTGGTCACAGGTTTTATTGATCACACTTCACTCGCTTTTTTCTACATTTCCCAGCACCACTACATACTGCTTAATCAGGCTTCAGCCATAGCAATCACCTGTAGGCAAGCATCCCAGCATCACCATCATTTTGTAAGAAAAAATAGTGCGACTTAGGCAGGTCAATCAGAAAGATATTTGTCACACATTCTTGATTGTCTTGTCGAAGATCGCCGCCTTCAATGATGAACCTCACCAACACAGTCTTTGTTAGCGGTTATATCCATTCCAGACCTCTTGGGATCTTGAATCATGCGAGCAGTAAGCTGATTCCTACACCTGATTCAGCGACATGCCGATTAGTGCTTGACCTAACGCCCCGTAGAATGGACTCGTCTTTTAGATCAATACTAAATCAATCAAGGAGTCTTACATGAAAACTAATTTTAAAAGCCTCGTTCTGATCAGCGCCCTGTTAATGCCTGTAGCTGCTTTTGCTGCAGATGGTGATCCAATCGAAACCAAATTGAGTGATTCTGTAGTGACCACGAAAGTGAAAGCTGCTTTTGCCAAGGACAAGCTGGTAAGCGCTACCGACATCAAGGTTGAAACTGACAGTGCTGGCTTGGTACAGCTCTCTGGTACAGCCAAGAGCAAGAAAGAATCTGACCACGCAGCCAAACTGGCCAAGAGCATCAAGGGCGTGACTGCAGTAAAGAATGACATCGTAGTTGCCGAATAATAACGGCTGTGCGTGACATAAAAATGGGGCATAAATGCCCCATTTTTATGGTCTATTCAACCCAGATCACGTTGTTTTCAACTTGAGATTCAAGTAAGCCAGTAATTCCACTTTAAGCTGCTCATGAAATTGTTCGCGGTCAAACCCTTCTGGATCTATGGTGGGCAATGAGCCACCACTCTGGATTTTGGGTGGGAAAGGACTGAGGAAAGAAAAATGCCCGGCATTCTTTACCTCCCTAAATGTCACTTTTTCGCGGTCAGGCACCCCATTCAGGACTATGTCGGCATGCCATTGAGGCGTATAGGGATCATGTTCAGCTGTCAGCATCAGGATAGGTAAATCCACCCGGCTTAATGCACCTTCTGGCATATACCATGGCGTTGCAGGTGCCAGCAGTACGAGAACACCCACCCTGGGATCGTGTTCAACTTCTA
This sequence comes from Methylobacillus gramineus, assembly GCF_020532675.1. Taxonomy (GTDB): domain Bacteria; phylum Pseudomonadota; class Gammaproteobacteria; order Burkholderiales; family Methylophilaceae; genus Methylobacillus; species Methylobacillus gramineus. The sequence goes on from NZ_JAJAVE010000003.1 coordinate 50,711, forward strand.
CTTGTTGTGCAGTATGTAATTGTTCAGGTTGTAGCTGGTCTGGCGGATACCAAGGTTGACCACCAGCAATTGCCAAAGCGGTATATCCCCCCATCGAATGGCCTATGATCGCAACATGATGCTGCTGGCTGTGGCGACTCAACTCAGGATCAGCCAAAATACCATCAATCGTCAACGTGACATGCCGTGGCCGATATTGCAGATTTTGGATCTTCCCCTGAAACTGATTATCCAGCCGATTATTACCCGCATGCTCCAGCATGGCCACAATATAGCCATTTCGCGCCAGATGCATGGTAATGCTGCGATAGAGTAAATGGGAACCACCGCTACCATGCGACACAATCACCAGAGGATAAACGCCCTGAGCCACGGGTGCATCCGGGCTGACATCCATCACATAAGGGCCAAAAGCCGTGGAAACCGCAGGTTGGGCTGTGGGATACATCACCAGCACCGGAAATGAAACTCCAGCCTCATGATCTGTAAACTGAAACTGCCGCGTACCGACAAACATGACTATCCTTTTTTATCAAGGACTTACCATTTTACAGGGCAAAATAAAAGCAGATCACCTGAGTGTCTGCTTTTATAAAATTGGCGTCCCCACGGGGATTCGAACCCCGGTCGCCTCCGTGAAAGGGAGGTGTCCTAGGCCTCTAGACGATGGGGACATGAAACTTAACGTTTCTAGAGGGTGCGAATTCTAACCAAAAACACTGAGTTACGCCAGCTTATTTTTAAATATATGCAGGAAATTGATAGCATAGCGACCTGACATCACCAACGCATAGACCTTTGAACTCATTTTCTTCCCGTCGTATTGCCCATCTGGACATGGATATGTTCTTTGCCGGGGTGGAGTTATTACGTTATCCAGAACTACGTGGACTGCCCGTGGTGGTAGGAGGTCGTGCTGTATATCAACCAGAGACATTGCCGGATGGCAGCCGGAAATTTTTCAGGCTGCGAGAATATAGTGGTCGTGGGGTGGTCACCACCTCCACCTACGAAGCCAGGACTCTAGGGGTATTTTCTGCCATGGGCCTGATGAAGTCAGCACAGCTTGCCCCGGAGGCGATTCTGCTACCGGCCAATTTTGACTCTTACCGCCATTATTCACGGTTGTTCAAGCAAGCCGTCGCCAATATTGCACCTTTGATAGAAAACCGGGGTATTGATGAAATATATATCGACCTGACCCACCACTCCGAAGACACTGAAGCATTAGCGCAACAGATCAAGCATGCCGTTCAAGCCGCTACTGGTCTTTCCTGCTCAATCGGCATCGCGCCCAACAAACTCCTGGCAAAAATTGCCTCCGACCTGGACAAGCCCAATGGGCTCACCATCATTGATGCAGAAAATTTTACTGGCCGGATCTGGCCACTCAAGGCTAGCAAGATCAACGGCATAGGCCCGAAGGCAGCAAAAAAACTGGCCACCTTGAATATCCATACCATTGCAGAGCTCGCGCAAACCGATGCCTCTCTGCTACAGGAAAATTTTGGATTGAGTTATGCGCACTGGCTGCTGGAAGTCGCGCATGGTCGTGACAACCGACCGGTAGTGACCTTTTCAACCCCAAAATCCATGAGCCGCGAAACCACCTTTGAACGTGACATGCATGCCCGCAAGGATAAGGCCAGGCTCTCCGAGGTGTTTACTGCTCTATGCGAGCGGGTGGCAGAAGATTTGCAGCATAAAGGCTATGTAGGACGTACTGTGGGCATCAAGATCAAATATCACGATTTCCGTACCGCCACCCGTGACCTATCCTTGCCGCACTACACCAATGACAGTGCAGCCATTCGTCGTGCTGCGGGTGAATGCCTCAAACGCGTATCGCTGGATCAACATTTTCGCCTGCTTGGGGTTAAGGTCACCACCTTGGTTCGAGAAGAGGATGTGGAGGCACAACAGCCCTTGCAGGCATCCTTGTTTAACTGATGCCTGTTGCATCTCAAGTACGCCATGCTGCCGGCACATTTTCCATCAGGTAATCCAGGAACAAGCGCACCTTACCACCGGCGGAAGGTCGATCACGGTAACAGGCATAAAAATCAAGCGGCTCGATATCGGCGCTGGCACTATGCTCAGCATCAGGATTTGATAAAAACAAGGGCAGCAATTTCCCCTGTTCAATCAGTGCATCAGCCAGGAATGCCCCAATCCGTGCAATGCCTGCCCCTTCGACTGCCAACTTGGCAAGCGAGTCTATATCGTTACTGATGATGACGGGGTTGAGCTCAGCTTCAAACCTGACACCCTCGCGCACAAATACCCAGCCCAGCAGCCTGCCGTCATAAGGCAACCGAAACACCAGGCATTGATGCTCCCGCAATTGCGCCGGGTCATGAGGCACACCGTATTGATCAAGATACGCTGGCGATGCACAGAACCTCAGCGGTACCTGGGCAATTTTGCGCGCCACCAGACCCGGCTCCAGTTGTTGTGGGAAACGGATACTGATATCGACCTCTTCACGGACATGATCCACATTGTGATCAGTCAGGATTAACTCTATGCTCACTCTGGGGTAGCGCTGGGCAAACACCGGAATCAAGGGAGAAAGCACATGGCGCCCAAACGCACCTGATGATGCAATACGCAGTTTTCCCTGTGGCTGGCCATGCAGCTCACCAACTGCCGCTTGCGCTTCCTCAAGGTCATTCACCACCTGTTTAACACGTTGATAATAGATTTGACCACTCTCTGTCAGTGCAATGCTGCGGGTAGTGCGGGCCAGTAAGCGGGTACCCAGGTTCTGCTCCAACCTTGCTATGTTCTGGCTTGCCGCCGCGGCAGAAATCCCCATCCTGCGTGCTCCTGCTGCAATACTGCCCTCGTCTACTGCCTTCACAAAGCTTTCTACACCCTTGAGGGTATCCATTCCGACTCCAGCTAATTAGATTAGATTAGATTAGATTAGATTAGATTAGATTAGATTAGATTAGATTAGATTAGATTAGATTAGATTAGATTAGATTAGATTAGATTAGATTAGATTAGATTAGATTAGATTAGATTAGATTAGATTATTAATCAATCTATCAATTCATAAGTTTAACTTGATTATATGATTAGTTATAGTCAGCTACCCCGATGCAAGGCAGACACTTACAGTGATGACTCCCTTCACTATCCTGAAAGAGCATCATGAACAACCCCCTTTACAGCCGTGCCCGTTATGCTGATATCCGCATTCCTACTCGCTACACCCCTGTCGTTTTTGCTTTTTTCATGGCCGCCATCATGGCAATGCTGATGTGCCTGGTGATCGTGGGAGCCAACAGTGGCTTGGGTACAGGATATATAGATCGTGTATTCATGGCCTATAAGCTGGCGATGCCCGTTGCTTTTATCTGTGTGATGGCCGTCAGGCCTATAGTCATGAAATTGGTCGCGATCACAGTCAAGGCATGAGAATGTTTGCATTCACTTTGTCCGACAGCCATATAGGAAGGCTGCTGATGTGGCACAGCCAGTGTCCATGATACGATTTTTAACACGTAGCGCCGTTGTCCTATTCTCTGAAAATTTTACACAGAGCGATTTGCAACGGAACTGTTAAGACAAATCAGTATCCATCATAGGAGGACGAAATGTCAGTGATAGAGAAATCAATCCAAGTGAATGTTCCTGCCAACATTGCCTATAACCAATGGACCCAGTTTGAGGATTTTCCTCAATTTATGGAGGGAATTACCGAGGTGAGACAGCTGGATGATACCCATCTGCACTGGTGCGCCAATGTAGCAGGCCAGCGCAAGGAGTGGGACGCTGAAATCACCGAGCAAATCCCGGATAAGCGTATTGCTTGGCATAGCCTGTCTGGCACCAAGAATGCAGGGGTAATCACTTTTCATCATATTGATGACTCAACTACCCGAATCATGTTGCAGATGGATTATGATCCAGAAGGCGTAGTAGAAAACACAGGAGATGCGCTGGGTATACTCAGCCACCGGGTTGAGGGTGACCTCAAACGCTTCAAGGGATTTCTTGAATCCCGCGGCAAAGAAACCGGCGCGTGGCGAGGTAAAGTCGAACAGGGCACCTCAAATACGCGTAATACCCGTCATTAACCAACAGGAGAATCTTCATGAGACTACTGATTAAAACCCTGATCGCAGGTTATATTGCCAAGCGCGTCACCCATTACTTGCTGCACAGCAATAAAAAAGCGGTCCAGCAACCTTAAACCACAGGCCGGGGTCTTCACCCCGGCCTATTTTATTGATAACCACATCATTCCTGACAGGTTGTTTCCTTGATGCACTCGTTTTCCATCTTCAAACTCTGCTGCTTGCTAGGCCTGCTTTTCAGCACAATCAATGCCTCTGCACAATCCCGCATTGCATCTCAACTTGAGCTGGGGGGTGCCTGGCAGTTTCTGCCGATAGAACGTGTACCGGTCACCTCAGAACTCCCACTTCCAACTAAAGGCTGGCAAAGCATCAAGGTGCCGGGTAACTGGTATCGCCAGGGTAGGGATATCAGTGGGCAGGCCTGGTACCAGAAAGAGTTCATGCTGGATCGCAGGCAATCCGGGCGTCATGCCCAGCTGGTATTCAAGGGCGTGGATTACAGGGCGGATGTATGGCTCAATGGACATTATCTTGGGCAACATATTGGCTATTTCCAGGCTTTTGAGTTTGATGTATCCAAGCACCTGGTTGAGGGCAAGAATACGCTCACCGTTTTAGTTGATAGTCCATTGGAAGCCCCTCAGGACTGGTCATTACACAAACGGCTGATCAAAGGGATTTTCAGCCATCACGATACCCGCCCCGGCGGTGCCTGGTCAGAACGCGGGCAAGAACAGAATACGGGAGGCATCTGGGCACCTGTCGCCATTGAGTTTTCAGATGATGCGGCCCTTAGGGAATTGACCGTTACTCCACGCAAAAGCAAGAGTAGCAAATTGGCTGATCGCTGGGATGTTGAAGCCTTTGGCAATGTCAGCAGCGATGTTTCACATGAAACATCTATCACCATTGAAGCCGACATCACTCCAGAAAACTTCAAAGGCAAGTCTTACCAATTCAAACAAACCTACACCTTGAGGCCTGGGCAGAACAACCTGGCGCTTAAGCTGCCTGTCGACAAACCGGAATTATGGTGGCCAGCTGAATATGGACAACCCAATCTCTATCGCCTGAAACTGACGTTGAAGGATGAAGGGAAAAACAATCGTATTCTGGATCAACAAGACAAAGTGATTGGGTTTCGCGAAGTTCGGGTAGATGATCGCCTGCAATGGTTTATCAACGGTCACCGCATGTTCTTGCGTGGTACCAACTACATTGCCAGTCAATGGCTGGCAGATATGTCACCAGAACGCTTCAAGCAAGACCTGACCATGATGCAGAAAGCCAATATCAATGCCATCCGAGTGCATGCACATGTAAGTGCGCCGACGTTTTATGACTTATGTGACCGCATGGGTATCCTGGTGACCCAGGACTTTCCCTTGCTGTGGGGATATAGTGATGATGAAGCCTTCACCATCGAAGCCAGGTCCCAGGCCCAAGATATGGTAAAAGGGCTCAACCACCATCCTTCCATCATCTCCTGGACCATGCATAACGAACCCCCATGGGATTCGCCCTGGATGGCGCAGAAATACCCTGCTTATACCCCAGACATCAATCGCAAACTCGACGAACTGCTCTATGCAGACGTGAAAAAACTGGATGATCTACGCGTTGTTCGCAAAGAATCTGGCATCAAAGAGCATGAGTGGATGGGCTGGTATTTTGACTCGTGGCAATCATTCACGCGCCCTGCCCCCAATCCATGGAGCACTGAGTTTGGCGCACAGGCATTGCCTCACCTGAGCAGCCTCAAGCGCATGTTCAAGGCTGATGAACTGTGGCCGGATACCGAGGCAAAGTGGAAGAAATGGGAATTCCATAATTTCCAGCGTAAGGAAACGTTTGAATTAGCCCATGTCGCGCAAGGTAAAAATATTGAAGAATTTATCCACAACACACAGCATTACCAAGCCAGACTGATCCAATTCGCTGTGGAAAACTATAGACGGCAACGTTATGCGCCGGTTTCTGCCGTGTTCCAGTTCATGTTTGTGGAAAACTGGCCTTCAATCAATTGGGGGGTTGTTGATTATTGGCGCCAACCGAAGGCTGGCTATGAGGCATTGCGCGTCGCCTACCAGCCCATCCTGCCCAGCCTGGAATGGCAGCAGGACGAATACAAGGCTGGTGAATCACCCAAGATAGGATTATGGGCCATCAATGACACCTGGCAGGGTTATGAACATGCAAGCTATACCATTACCCTCTATAACAATGGCAAACAGATAGACCAGCTCAAACTGCCGTTGGAAATGCTGCCTGACTCAGGCCACAAACTACGTGATTATCCGCTGCCTTCCTTGCAGCCCGGCCAATACGAACTCAAGGCACAGATTGCGGATCGCAATGGCAAATTGATGGGAAGCAATCACTATCGCTTCGAGGCCAGGTAATCAGGCAAGCTTGTCATCCGCTACATGGTATTTGGGGTCCTCCAGCAGGTTGACCTCTACCATGCCCTTGGCTTTATCCAGCAACTCCTGGCAATCCGGGCTCAGGTGCTTGAGATAAAGCCGCTTGCCTGCGCTTGAATACCGTTCTGCCAAGGCATCAATAGCCGCCAAGGCAGAATGATCCACCACCTTGGCATGCCTGAAATCGATAATGACATGGTCAGGATCCTGCTTAGGCGTAAATAACGCATTAAACGCGGCAATCGAGGCAAAAAACAAACTGCCCTTCAGTTCATAGACTTTCCAGCCCTGCTCATTGAGGTGTGACTCTGCCTTGATCTGTTTCGCATGTTCCCAGGCAAATACAAGTGCCGATACAATCACCCCGGTGAGCACCGCAATCGCCAGATTGGCAGCCACCGTCACCGCAGCAACCAGCAACCCCACCACAATATCCGGCTTGGGTACCTTGCCAAACAACCTGAAACTACCCCATTCAAACGTCTTCTCTGCCACCACAAACATCACGCCCACCAACGCTGCCAACGGGATCATCTCAATCCAGCGCGAAGCAAACAGGATAAACGAGAGCAGGAACAATGAAGTGGCAATACCTGACAACCTGTGCAAGGCCCCATTGCCCACGTTGATCATGCTCTGCCCTATCATGGCACAGCCACCCATGCCACCAAAAAGCCCAGTCACCACATTGGCACTGCCCTGCGCCAGCGATTCGCGGTTAGGCTCTCCACGCGTATCCGTCATTTCATCAATCAGGTTAAGCGTAAGCAAGGTCTCTGTCAGGCCTATCACCGCCAGGATCAAGGCATAAGGGAAAATAATCTTCAGGGTCTCAAACGTGATCGGTACCTGGGGTAAATGAAACGCGGGCAAACCTCCAGCAATCGATCCCAGATCACCCACCGTTTTGGTGCTAATACCCAGCACAGCCGCGCCTACCGTTACCACCGCAATAGCCGCCAAGGCGGAGGGAATCGCCTTGGTCAATTTGGGTAACCAGTAAATAATTGATACCGTCAGCGCAATCAATCCCGCCATGACGTAAAGCGGTAACCCGCTCATCCAGACTTCATTGCCATCCGCGCCTACTGTTTTCAAGTGGTGAAATTGCGCAATAAAAATCACGATCGCCAACCCATTCACAAACCCCAACATCACGGGATGCGGCACCATGCGGATGTATTTGCCCAGTTTAGCCACCGCAAACAACATCTGTAATATCCCCATCAGCACTACAGTCGCAAACAGATATTCCGCGCCATGCTGCACAACCAAAGCCACCATCACCACCGCCAATGCCCCTGCAGCTCCCGATATCATCCCTGGACGCCCACCAAAGGCAGAAGTGATGAAAGACACTATGACAGCCGCATAAAGCCCCGTAAGCGGCGAGACATGCGCAATCAGCGCAAAAGCGATTGCCTCTGGCACCATGGCCAAAGCCACGGTAAGGCCGCTTAACAGATTGGTTTTGATATCGTTTATGGACATATGGCTAATAATTAACTGATGGAAGTAAAAAAGCCCCAACTTTTATTGGGGCTTGATATTTAAAATATGATATCTAAATTTAAAAAAATTTTAGATATCTAAATTATTGACTCTTAATGAATTTCCTTCAATAAATGCTCGCCTTGGTTCCACTTGATCGCCCATTAATGTGGTAAAGATTTCATCTGCGGTAATGGCATCGTCTATCTGTACCTTCAACAGGCGTCGTACCGTTGGATCCATGGTAGTTTCCCACAGCTGTTCCGGGTTCATTTCGCCCAAACCCTTGTAGCGCTGGATATTGAGGCCATGCTTGGCTTCACCCATTAGCCAGTCCAGGGCAGCTTTGAAGCTATTCACATTCTGTTCTTTTTCACCACGCTTGATACTGGCACCAGGACCAACCAGGCCTGCCAGTAACTGGGAAACCTTGTAAATCTGGCGGTAATCTCCACTGGCTAGGAAATCAGGGTTGATCACACAGGATTGTAGATTGCCATGCACATATTTATTGATTTCCAGGCGGTAACTTTCGGTTTCTTGATTGAATGAAACCAGCACCTGGCTACCAGTATGGCCCAGCAAGGGGCGCAATTTTTCAGCGCCAGCTTCAGCCGCTGCTTCCGTACTCAGATCGAGTGCACCAAGTTCCTGCAATGCCCGCAATATGCTTTCGTCATACAGTGGACTTAGTCGACGAATCACGGCTTCCGTCAATACCAGTTGATTGGCAATTTCAGCAAATGCATCCCCTACCAGGGTTTCGCCGCCTTCTCTGGTCAGCAGTTCTGCGCCCTTGAGGGCTGATTGCAGCAGATACTGGTCTAGCTCCTGTTCGTCCTTGAGATAACGTTCATCCCTGCCCTGTTTAACTTTGAACAATGGAGGTTGAGCAATGTAAATGTGACCACGTTCTACCAAATTGGTCATCTGGCGATAGAAGAATGTGAGCAACAATGTACGGATGTGGGCACCATCAACGTCCGCATCGGTCATGATGATAATACGGTGATAACGCAGTTTTTCCGGATTGAAATCATCCTTGCCTATCCCTGTGCCGAGAGCGGTAATCAGGGTGGCAATTTCTTGGGAAGATAACAATTTGTCGAAACGCGCTTTTTCCACGTTAAGAATCTTACCCTTGAGGGGAAGAATGGCCTGAAATTTACGATCCCGGCCCTGCTTGGCTGACCCACCCGCAGAATCACCCTCGACCAGATAAATTTCACACAGTGAGGGATCTTTTTCCTGACAATCAGCCAGTTTTCCTGGCAATCCCATGGTGTCCATCACGCCTTTACGACGTGTCATTTCGCGCGCCTTGCGGGCTGCATCACGGGCACGGGCAGCTTCAATGATCTTACTGCAGATGATTTTGGCTTCAGTCGGGTTTTCCAGCAGATATTCCGCCAGTTTGGCAGATACCACTTCCTGCACCACTGGCTGCACTTCACCGGAAACCAGTTTATCCTTGGTCTGCGATGAGAATTTAGGCTCTGGCACCTTGACCGACAGCACGCAGGTCAAACCTTCACGCATATCATCACCACTGGTGTCGATTTTGGCTTTTTTAGCCATGTCGTTTTGCTCAATGTAATTATTGAGCGTACGCGTCATTGCAGTACGCAGGCCTGTCAGGTGGGTACCACCGTCACGCTGTGGAATGTTGTTGGTAAAACATTGAACGGTTTCACTGTAAGAGTCATTCCATTGCATGGAAACCTCTATGGTCATGCCGTCTTTTTCGCCCATGGCGTAGAAAGGCTTGGGATGCAGTACCGTCTTGCTGCGGTTCATGTATTCAACAAAACCACGCACACCGCCTGAATGGGCAAAATTCTCACTCTTGCCATTACGCTGGTCTATAAGCTCGATCTTGACGCCGTTATTGAGGAAAGACAGTTCTCGAATCCGCTTGGCGAGAATTTCAAAGTGAAACTCAATCAGCGCAAATGTCTCTATTGAGGCAAGAAAATGTACTTCTGTACCACGTCGCTCGGTAGTGCCTGTCATGGACAAAGGCGAAACAGCGACGCCTCGATTAAACTCCATCTGATGCACTTTACCATTGCGAAAAATACGCAAACGCAACCAGTCTGAAAGTGCATTTACTACGGAAACACCCACACCGTGCAAACCGCCAGATACTTTGTAGGAATTCTGGTCAAATTTACCGCCAGCATGCAGTTCGGTCATGACAATCTCAGCGGCAGAGCGCTTGGGCTCGTGCTTGTCGTCCTCTTTGACGTCAGTTGGAATACCACGACCATTATCTGAAATACTGATGGAATTATCCGGATGGATAATTACCTTGATGTCATCACAGTGACCAGCTAGGGCTTCGTCAATAGCGTTATCCAGAACCTCGAATACCATGTGGTGCAAACCGCTACCGTCGGAGGTATCGCCAATATACATACCAGGGCGCTTACGTACAGCATCCAGGCCTTCAAGGATTTTAATACTATCGGAATTGTATTCAGTCATAGTCCTAGGGTTTCACGTGAAACAATCAATTTAATTCAATAAAACAATGCCTTAAATACGCATTGGCATTACAACATATTTGTAGTTGTTGTCATTTTCAACCGTGACCAAGCAGCTGCTGTTGGCATCTGCAAAAGAAAACACGACGTTTTCGCTATCAACATTATTCAGAACGTCAATCATGTAAGTCACATTAAAGCCGATGTCCAGCGCATTGCCTGGATAGTTTATTTCAAGTTCTTCTTCTGCTTCTTCCTGCTCACTGTTGGTGCTGATGAGCTTCAAGCTATTGCCAGTCAATACCATACGGATTCCACGATATTTTTCATTGGAAAGAATCGAAGCGCGTTGCATGGAAAGCAGGATCATCATGCGATCTACAGTGAAACTGTTTTGATGACCACTAGGGATAACACGTGTGTAATCAGGGAACTTCCCGTCAATTACCTTTGAAATCAAACGGATATCACCAAAAGCAAAGTTAGCTTGACCACTGGCAACCTCTATTGTGACTTCTTCCTCGCTTTCATCCAACAACTTTATCAATTCAATCACGGTTTTACGCGGCAGGATTATTTCCTGTTTTTCGTAGCTCGTCGTGAGTTCAGTTGAAGTAAAACTCAGCCTGTGTCCGTCAGTACCTACCACATTGAGACGATTGCCATTCACTTCGAATAGCAATCCATTGAGGTAATACCGGATGTCCTGTTGTGCCATCGCAAACTCAACTTGCTTGAAAAGACGCTTCAGGGATTTCTGGCCAATTTTAATCACGGTATTGCTTGCGCCAGCGGCCTTGGTCATTACCGGGTAATCGTTGGCAGGCAAGGTTTGCAAATTAAATCGACTTTTTCCGGTTTTGACCTGAATTCGATTTTCCTGCGTTGCCATGTTGATTTCAGCGTTTTCAGGTAGTGACCTGCAGATATCCAGCAGTTTTTTTGCTGATACTGTGGTCGATAATTCTCCACCAACCGCGGTTTCCACAGAAAGTGAGATTTGCATTTCAAGATCTGTGGCTGTCAGGACGATTTTATCTTGCTTTGCTTCCAGTAACAGATTGGAAAGGATAGGCAAGGTATGACGTCTTTCAACAATGCCGCTTACAGATGAAAGGGGTTTTAGCAGCGTATCGCGATTGATTTTGATATTCATATCTTTAAAACCTAAATAGTAAAATATAAATTAATGATAACAATAATGTTAGAGACTTCTGTTGATAACTCTATTTTTTCTTTTAAACTCAAATTACTAAGTCAGACTCAACTGTCTTGACATTGTTAGATACTGGTGTGGATAGAATGTTGGTTATTTTAACGCTTTCTGAAAATCGCGCCTAAACCGCATTTCTATTCACAGGCTATCCATAACTTAACTGCTTAATCCCTGATCACCTGGATCAGCACCGAGATATCTCGCCCTACATTGGGATCATTCTGCCTTAATTGCTCAATTTCATCACAGGCATGCATCACGGTGGTGTGATGGCGACTACCAAACGCTTCTCCAATCTCTGGAAAACTATGATTGGTCAGCTCACGCGCTAGCGCCATGGCTACCTGCCGTGGACGGGCAAAATTACGTGAGCGTTTCTTGCTATACATTTCCGCTACTTTAATCTTGTAATAGTCAGCCACCGTTTTTTGAATATTTTCAATTGTAATCTGGCGACCGCGTACGGCGATCAGGTCTTTCAATGCTTCCTTTGCCAAGTTGACGTCGATAGCATGTCCGGTGAAATTGGCCATGGCAATGATACGATTGAGTGCACCTTCCAGCTCACGCACGCTGGAACGGACCTGTTTGGCGATGAAGAAGGCGACATCCTCATGCAAGTTGACACGTGCAGCCTCGGCCTTTTTCAACAGAATCGCCACGCGCATTTCCAACTCAGGTGGTTCAACAGCTACGGTCAGGCCCCAGCTGAAACGAGTACGCAGACGTTCATCGACATCTGCGATTTCCTTGGGATAGGTATCACAGGTGATGATGATCTGTTTCTTGGCTTCAATCAGCGAGTTGAAGGCGTAGAAAAATTCTTCTTGGGTACGACTCTTTTTGGCGAAAAACTGGATATCGTCAATCAACAGTAGATCAAGAGAGTGATATTGACGCTTGAACTCATCAAACGCCTTGTGTTCGTAGGCTTTTACCACATCAGAGACATAGCGTTCTGCATGTAGATAGCGGATCTTGGCATCTGGCCGTTGCTGTTTGAGGTGATTGCCGATGGCTTGCAGCACATGGGTTTTGCCTAGCCCTACACCGCCATAAATAAACAAGGGGTTGTAGGCGGTGCCCGGATTTTCTGCGACCTGGATGGCGGCAGCTCTGGCTAGTTGATTCGCTTTACCAGTGACAAAGTTATCAAAAGAGAACGATGGATTCAGTCCATTGGTTTCAACCGCGGGCTTGGTTTTCTTGACAACGTTGGCAGCGCGACTAGGACTGACAGGCTTGGTTACCTTGCTTATTTCAGCATCCAAAGAAGGGATAGCAGTGTCAGGGCTGGTTTTTGCTGGTTTACTGGGAATGGCAGAAATGGCAGGCGCTTGTTTCTTGTCGGTCGCATCGTACAAGGCCAATTCAATTTGAACTGACTCGGGATAGACTTCTTCTGCCAGGATTTGGATCTTCTGCAGGAATCTATCTTTTACCCATTGCTGTACAAAGCGATTGGGGGCAAGTAAACGGAAGATACCATTATGGGTTTCAAACCTGAGCGGTTTGATCCAAGTATTGAATTGCTGCGCCGATAATTCCTCTTCAAAGCGACCGAGACAAATAGACCAAAAATTTTCCATCGGTTGCCCGAAACTCCCGCAGTGACTGATTAAAGATTAATCTAGAATGAATACTTCCGGTTCTTATTGATTGACCGGGTGGATGCCCGTAAGCGAGGGAGTTTTACCCTCAGCCGGATGGGTGATTCTAGCTTGTTTACCACAACTTATCCACAGGCAAGCCACAATCATTTTCACAAGCTGATGTATTTCCTAAATAAACATTGACATAACCCTGTGTAATCAGGTTAAATTACGCCCTTTTGATTAGTAACGCATAGAAGTCATCGGAGATTCTCATGAAACGCACCTATCAGCCTTCGAAAGTTCGTCGCGCTCGCACCCACGGTTTTCTGGTGCGTATGAAGACCCGCGGTGGTCGCGCTGTTATCGCTGCGCGCCGTGCCAAGGGCCGTGCTCGCCTGGCTGTTTAATTCAGCCGTTCGCCGTTAAGGCGATTTAGCTATACATGGTTTTGCCTTCATACGCTTTTACACGTCGGGCAAAATTATTAAAAACGGATGAATTTTCATCCGTTTTTAATTTCCGCAAGCGGGTTTCCGGGCGTTATATTGTCTTGCATTATCAATGCAATACGCTGGGAAATGCTCGTCTGGGGCTTGTAGTGGGAAAGAAAGTCGCTCGTCGGGCCGTTGATCGTAATTACATGAAACGTGTATTACGGGAACTGTTCAGGGTTAGGCAAGATCAATTGCAGGGATTGGATATTGTAGCCAGACCTCAAAAACAGTTTTCTGCTGAAAATTTTGCTGAAATTCAGCAGGAGTTTATTGAGCTGGTTGAGAATTTACAACGTAAGCTGATCAAGCATAATGACGAGCATGAAGCTGTTCTCTAGTCTATTGATAGGGATGATCAAGATCTATCAATGGACATTGAGTCCATTCATCGGTCAGAGCTGCAGATTTTTCCCCACTTGTTCGCAGTATGCGATTGAAGCCATGCATAAGCATGGTGCATTGCGCGGTGCTTTTTATACGATACGCCGGTTGTCTAGATGCCATCCCTGGCATGCAGGCGGACATGATCCAGTGCCATGATATTGATGGCCTTAATTACTAGATAAGAGATTTATGGATACCAAGCGCCTGATTCTGTTTGTCATTTTTTCCTTTTCCATATTGATGCTCTGGGATTCCTGGCAACGTGACCATAAACCGGTCCCCACTACTGCTAGTCAAGCTCAACAAGCAGAGGATGGCAGCATTCCCCAAGCAGCCAAATCAGCTGGTCAGCCAGCAGCTCAGTCCGGCTTGCCGGTCGAGAATGGTTTCCGCTTGCAAACCGCTGAACGTATTAATGTTGAAACTGATTTGTACAAGGCAGGTATTGATACGATAGGCGGCGACCTGCGTCGTCTGCAATTGCGTGAGCATAAAGATGATGAAGACCTGAATCAGGACTTCATCTTGATGGATGATAGGGGCTCCCCTGCCCTGTACGTGGCCCAAACCGGCTTGATTGGTAATCAGCTGCCTACCCACAAGGCTACATTCACCAGTGAATCCAGCAATTACAAGCTACAAGCCGGTGCTAATACACTGGATGTACGCCTGACCTGGAAGGGTGAAAATGGTGTTGAAGTCGACAAGATTTATACCTTCCACCGTGACAGTTATGCAATTGATGTAAATTATCAAATCCGCAATAATGGCACTGCTGCGATTGATCCATCCATCTATTACCAGATTGTGCATGATAGTGAATCCCATCAAGGATCACGCATGATGCCCACTTTTACCGGTGCGGCTTATTTTACAGAGTCAGACAAGTATAAGAAGTTGAGCTTCTCTGACATGTCCAAGACCAATCTTTCCAAGAATGCCAGCGATGGCTGGGTGGGACTGGTACAACATTATTTTGTCAGTGCCTGGATTCCTCAGAATGGTTTGGCGCGCGAGTTTTACTCCAAGAAACTGGCTGATAAGATTTACTCTATCGGTAGCGTTAGCCATGTTGGCAACATCGAGCCTGGTAAGACTGCGGATGTGAAAGCTAGACTATACGCCGGTCCACAAACGCAGACTGAGCTCAATAGTGTCGCCCCTGGCCTCGAATATACCGTCGATTATGGCTGGCTTACTGTCATTGCTTCTCCCTTGTTCTGGGTATTGTCATCTATCCAGAAACTTGTGAATAATTGGGGTGTTTCAATTATTCTGCTGACTGTGCTGATCAAGCTGGCGTTCTATCCATTGTCTGCGGCAAGCTATCGCTCCATGGCCAATATGCGGGAACTGGCACCACGTCTGCAACGCCTGAAAGAGCAATATGGCGATGACAAGCAGAAGATGCATCAAGCCATGATGGAGATGTACAAGACCGAGAAGATCAACCCAATGGGCGGTTGCTTGCCTATCCTGGTACAGATCCCGGTATTCATCTCTCTTTACTGGGTGCTACTCGGTAGTGTGGAAATGCGTCATGCCCCATTCATGCTGTGGATACAAGACTTGTCTGCGCCGGATACTTTGTTCGGCACTATCCCTTGGTTGAACATGCCGGTTGGCTTGCTGCCTTTGCTGATGGGCGCGACCATGATCATCCAGACCAGGCTGAATCCTAAGCCAGCCGATCCAGTCCAGGCCAAGGTCATGGCCATCATGCCGATTGTGTTCAGCGTATTCTTCTTTTTCTTCCCGGCCGGGTTGGTACTTTACTGGTTGGTGAATAATATTCTTTCTATTGCACAGCAATGGCATATCAACCGTTCAACAGAACGTGCAGCTGCTACCAAGAAGAAGGGAAATGTACGCCGTTGATACGATTGCTGCCATAGCCACTGCCCCAGGTTCTGGGGGCATTGGCGTGGTGCGTGTATCAGGCTCTGCGAGCAGGGAAATCGCCGTGGCCATCCTTGGCCACTGCCCTGCTCCACGTCATGCGGCTTACCTTGATTTCAAGGAAGCCGATCAGCAGTTGATCGATAAAGGCATCGCCATTTACTATGTCGGTCCTTATTCCTACACCGGTGAAGATGTCCTGGAGTTGCAGGCCCATGGCGGCCCTGCCCTCATGCAGATACTACTAAAGCGCTGTATTGCCCTGGGTGCACGCCAGGCTGAACCTGGTGAATTCACCAGGCGCGCTTATCTCAATGACAAACTTGATCTGGCCCAGGCTGAAGCAGTGGCGGATGTGATTAATGCGGCGACTGAAGCTGCAGCCAGAAGTGCAGTGAGATCCCTCTCAGGCGAATTTTCCTCCCGTATCCATGCATTGCTGCAACAACTGATAGACCTGCGTCTTTACGTGGAAGCCTGTCTGGACTTTCCCGAAGAGGATATCGATTTTATTTCTCAGGGACGGGTGGCAGAAAAGCTGGCAACGGTAGCTGTCGGCTTGCAATCGGTGTTCAAGGAAGCGCAGCAAGGCAATTTATTGCGTGAGGGTATACAGGTTGTCCTGGTTGGCCAGCCTAACGTGGGAAAATCGAGCTTGATGAACCAACTGGCCGGGGAAGAGGTGGCGATTGTGACCCCTATTGCCGGGACCACACGGGATACCATAAAAAACTCCATACAAATCAATGGAGTACCGTTGCATATTATTGATACTGCTGGTTTGCGCGAGACCGAAGATGAAGTAGAACAGCATGGAATTGCCAGAACTTGGCGAGCGCTAGAAAACGCCAGCGTTGCATTATTATTGCTAGATGCAAGCCATGGTATTGGAAATGCAGAAAAATTGATTTTGCAGCGATTGCCGCAGTTTTTGCCAAAAATATGGGTACACAACAAGATTGATCTTGATTCAACAAGCCCAAAAATTGAGAAAATCGATCAGCAGACTCATATTCACCTCTCGGCAAAAACTGGTGATGGGTTGAGTTTGCTTCGTCAACATCTGCTGGAAATTGCTGGCTGGCAACCGAGCGGTGAAGGTGTTTTTATGGCGAGAGCTCGTCACTTGACTGCGTTAGACCAAGTGCGGGAACATCTGGAATTGGCTGCTGAGTTATTGTTACAGCCGGAGTTATTTGCGGAAGAGTTGCGTTTGGCACAAGAAGAATTAAATACGATCACAGGGGAGTTTAGCCCTGATGATTTGCTCGGAGAAATATTTAGCCGATTTTGTATTGGTAAATAGAGTTATTTAGTTGAATAAAAAAGCCCGGTTAACCCGGGCTTTTTTATTGTCAATCGTGCTTTATTTATGCGCGACGACGAGCACCAAACGCTAGCAGACCCAGGCCCGCGAGGAACATGGCATAAGTAGAAGGTTCTGGTACAGCCAGTACTGGGATATCACCAGTAAATCCGTATTGATGAATTTGACCACGTTGAGTCAGGTTGTTGACGTACACATTACCTTCAATATCCGCCGTGTTTTTCAGGTCAGCTTTAACGGCAAGTACTGAGCCACCAAATTGGGCACCGAAATCGACAGTTTCAGCATCGTAAAAATTCCAGATGGTCGAGCTGGCAATTTTTTGCGCTGAACCACCGAGGAAGTTTGCGGAAATATCGATGTCGGTAAGTCCGGAATTAATGATGATGGTAGTCGCGTTGTTCAGGATGAAATCAAATTCACCCAGCTTGAAGATGGAGATAGAGTCTTCGATGCTCAGATTGAACACGGCCAGTCCGGTGCTATCAGCAGTGGCGGTAAAAGTAGCTTTATTGCCATTCAGGGTTACACTGCTGGTATTGCTCAGTTGACGTAAGTCAGAGGAAGTGTTGCCAAGCAGGGTACGAAAATCAGTGGAGGTGGCTGCGCTGATATTGGTTTGCAATATTGAGTTTGGCGTGTCTAGCTTGCCGCCATTGAAGTTAATATTGGTCGCTGTCCCTTGCACATAAGTGGGACCATTCAAATGACCATTGTTAGCATTTCCCAATATTGCTGCACTGCCACCGTTGACATGAAAGTTATCAAGACTGCCGCCGATAACCGCGCCAGCTGAAAGCACTTTGCCACTACCACTACTTTGTACATTACCGATAACAGTCAGGCCCGCGTAATCAGATGCTGGGAGTGTGCGGTGTACATACTCGCCTCCTACAACACTGCCGCCGACCCAAGTGCGTCCATGCAGGTGAGATGTTGAATCAATATTACCCAATACGACCGCATTGAATTGTTGAAATGTTTGATTGGCATCAAGTGCTGCATGAGCGCTGATGCTGAAAAAAGAGCTTGCTACCATTGCAGGTAACAATAAGGCACGTAATAACATATGAATCCCCGATAGTATTAACTTGAATGACTTTTTAACTACTGATTTATTTTGATATTTCTAATTATTTACTTATAACAGCACAATGTTTTATTGATCCCAAAAATACCATAACTCCATAATCGCGCATATAGTCCGAATGGACATATTGACGACAGTGATGAGTGGTAATTTCGATTGTTTCACGTGAAACAAAAAGGGAGAGAAATGAGGTCTAAAAAGGATGTTTCACGTGGAACATCCTTATAATCACTGACAGGTAAGGCATGAATGCAGTATCATTCAGATAATTCTATCTGAGTAATTTTAATGCAATATCCTGAAAAATTTGATGTGATTGTAGTGGGAGGTGGGCATGCGGGAACGGAAGCGGCGTTAGCAAGTGCTCGCATGGGTCAGAAAACCCTGCTATTAACACACAATATAGAAACATTAGGTCAGATGTCCTGTAATCCATCAATTGGTGGTATTGGTAAAGGACATTTGGTCAAAGAGGTGGATGCTTTGGGCGGTGCTATGGCTGCCGCTACCGATGAGGGTGGTATTCAATTCCGTATCCTTAATTCCAGTAAGGGCCCTGCTGTTCGAGCCACTCGGGCGCAGGCTGATCGTGTGTTGTACAAGGCGGCTATACGTCGGCGTCTGGAAAATCAGCCTAATTTGTGGCTGTTTCAGCAAGCAGTGGATGACATTATTCTCGAGGGCGAGAGGGTGGCTGGAGTTGTCACCCAGCTTGGCTTGCGCTTTGAATCCAAATCGGTGGTGTTAACAGCAGGTACATTTCTGGCTGGATTGATCCATGTGGGGTTGTCCAATTACCAGGCAGGGCGTGCCGGAGATCCTCCCGCAGTATCCTTGGCTGCGAGGTTGCGCGAGATTGGTTTGCCGGCAGGACGTTTGAAAACTGGGACCCCTCCCCGCATTGATGGCCGGACTATCGATTATAGTGTGATGGCAGAGCAGCCTGGGGATAACCCGGTGCCAGTGTTCTCCTTTCTTGGGAATGTGGCCCAGCACCCTGCCCAACTCCCGTGCTGGATTACCTTTACCAATGAAAGAACGCACGAAATCATCCGGAGTGGCTTGGACCGCTCCCCTATGTATACCGGCGTGATTGAAGGGGTGGGTCCACGCTATTGTCCTTCGGTGGAAGATAAGATTCACAGGTTTGCTGATAAAGAATCGCACCAGATTTTCCTGGAGCCTGAAGGTCTGACGACCAATGAAATTTACCCTAATGGCATTTCAACCAGTTTGCCGTTTGATATCCAGTATCAGTTAGTAAGATCTATCAAGGGCTTGGAAAGTGCGCATATCCTGCGCCCAGGTTATGCGATTGAGTATGACTATTATGATCCGCGCGGCTTGAAGAGCTCACTTGAAACCAAAGCGGTACAAGGCTTGTTCTTTGCGGGGCAGATCAATGGCACTACAGGCTATGAAGAGGCTGCTGCGCAAGGTCTGCTGGCAGGTGCCAATGCCGCATTGTATGCCCAGGAAAAAGAGTCCTGGTGCCCTACTCGTGATCAAGCCTATATGGGCGTATTGGTTGATGACCTGATTACTGGGGGGGTGAGTGAGCCTTACCGTATGTTCACTAGCCGTGCTGAATATCGATTGATGCTGCGTGAAGACAATGCGGATATGCGATTAACGGAGGCTGGCCGAAAAATTGGTCTGGTGGATGATGTGCGCTGGGAAGCGTTCTCACGCAAGCAGGAAGCTATCCAGAGAGAACAAGAGCGTTTAAAGAAGACCTTTATTCATCCTCAGCATGTGCCGGTGGATGATTTGCAGCGCGTGTTCGGTAAACTCCTGGAACGTGAGTATTCCATGTTTGAGCTGTTGCGCCGGCCTGAGGTTAGTTATGAAGGGTTGCTCAGTTTGCCGAATGCGGGTGTGGGTGAGGCTGATGAGCATGTCCGCCAGCAATTGGAGATCGCCGCCAAATATCAGGGCTATATAGACCGTCAAACTGAAGAGGTGGCGCGTCTCAAGGGTAGTGACAGTAACAAGCTGCCAGCGGATCTGGATTACAGCGAAGTGCATGGCTTGTCGATTGAGGTGCAGCAAAAGCTGACTAAACAGAAGCCAGAAACTGTTGGCCAGGCTGGACGTATTTCTGGCGTTACCCCGGCAGCGATATCATTGTTGCTAGTGCACTTGAAGCGGAAATATCGCAAAAACGGCCGTGTTGCGGATCAGGTGACATGAGTTTGCAATTAAAGCTGGAAACAGGTTTGCAGGCATTGGATATTCAACTTCCTGCCGAGGCCGTGAAGAAATTGTTGGACTATCTGGTGTTGCTGCAGAAGTGGAACAAAGTACATAACCTGACTGCGGTACGAGATCCTGACGAAATGGTGACCTTGCATTTACTCGATAGCCTATCTGTTTTGCAGCATATTCCCCCTGGTCGGTTGTTGGATGTGGGCAGTGGTGCTGGGCTGCCTGGCATTGTGCTGGCTATTTGTTTGCCTGATTTGCAGGTGACTACCATTGATGCGGTGCAGAAAAAAGCCAGTTTTATGCGCCAGGCCAAGGCGGAGTTGCAGATAGGCAATTTACAGGTAGTAAGTGGTCGCGTGGAACAGTTTAAGCCAGAGTCTCCATTCAATGCGGTCATTTCTCGCGCTTTTTCCGAGCTGGCTTTGTTTATCAAGCTGACGCGCCATTTGATCGCCGAGGATGGGTGTTGGCTGGCAATGAAAGGGATTAACCCTGTTGAGGAGTTGGCCGCGGTGAATTTGCAGCCCTCTCGGATAGAGCCTTTGCATGTGCCGGGTTTGGATGCACAGCGACACCTGGTTTTCCTGCCGGTCAACCAGAACGAATTAATTCAATAAAGTGGGATGGCTTAAATCATGAGGATTCTGGCAATTACCAATCAAAAAGGTGGCGTGGGAAAGACGACGACATGCGTCAACCTAGCTGCCAGTCTGGCAGCCACCAAGCGCAAAGTATTGTTGATAGACCTTGATCCGCAAGGCAATGCCACCACCGGTAGCGGCATAGACAAATCCAGTATGAAGCACACGATTTACCATGTCCTGATCGGTGAAAAGACTTTGCGCGAAGTTACGCAGCGCTCGGAAAAAGGCCGCTTTGATGTAGTGCCTGCCAATCGTGAGCTGGCTGGTGCGGAAGTTGAGCTGGTTAATGAGTTTGCGCGGGAAACCCGCTTGAAGACTGCATTGGCAGAGTTGGGAGATGGGTATGACTATATCCTCATCGACTGCCCCCCGGCCCTCAACCTGACGACGGTGAATGCCTTGACGGCGGCCCATGCGGTGATGATCCCCATGCAATGCGAATACTATGCGCTCGAAGGGTTGTCCGATCTGGTCAATACCATCAAGAAAGTGCGGGCACATCTCAACCCCAACCTTGAGATTGAGGGGTTGCTGCGCACGCTATTTGATAATCGCAATACCTTGGCACAGCAAGTATCAGCAGAATTGGCGCAGCATTTTGGTGACAAGGTCTACCGTACAGTGATCCCGCGTAATATCCGGCTGGCCGAAGCGCCTAGTTATGGGGTGCCGGTGTTGTTCCATGATCGTGCATCCAAGGGTGCCAAGGCCTACTTGGCGTTGGCGGGTGAAATCATCAATCGCCATCTCATTACAAATCGACAAGTTGCAGTCAGCTAGGAGTTTCAATGGTTAAGTTAAAGGGCTTGGGACGTGGCTTGGATGCCCTGTTGGCAGGTGATTCAGATAGTGTAAGTGCTAACGATGTGCCGCATGCGTTAAGAGTGGAGCAGTTGCAGCCTGGGAAATATCAACCTCGTACCCAGATGGATCAAGAGTCGCTAGCCAGTCTGGCTGCCTCTATCAAGGCCCAGGGTATTATGCAACCTATCCTGGTGCGAGAAATTGCTGTTGGCAAATATGAAATCATCGCCGGTGAACGTCGCTGGCGTGCCTCTCAGCTAGCTGGTCTGCAAGAAGTGCCAGTCCTTGTGCGGGATATTCCTGATGAATCAGCGTTGGCAATGGCGCTGATCGAGAATATCCAGCGCGAGAACCTGAATCCGCTGGAGGAAGCGCTGGGTATACAGCGCCTCATCAATGAGTTCAATATGACGCACCAGGCAGCTGCCGATGCAGTAGGACGTTCGCGTAGTGTAGTGACCAATCTGCTTAGATTGCAGAATCTAAATGAAAATGTGCAGAATATGCTGATGCATGGCAAGCTGGACATGGGGCACGCCAGGGCTTTATTGGCATTGCCAGAGGCAAAGCAGATCATCGCTGCAGAGCAAATTAGTCAGAAAGCACTATCTGTGAGAGAGGCAGAGAAGCTGGTTAAACAACTTCTGGAAGAACCGCAGCAAAAGCCTGCCAAGCCGGTTGATCGTGATGTGTTGCGTCTTCAGGAGGATCTGTCAGGACTGCTTGGGGCATCTGTGGAAATTCGAGCGGGCAGCAAAGGGGCGGGACAGGTCAAGATTCACTATGCCAATCTCGATCAGCTGGATGAGCTAATTCAACGGTTTAAAGGCGGGAAATAGTAATTTCAGCTTGACTTGAGCCTGATTTAACAACAGAATCTCGGCTTTTCACGGTTTGGGCAGAAGCCTAGCTCGGGTTTTGCCCGTAATTTGTGAATCAGGGAAACTAAAAGGCATGGACGAACTACTGGCAAACATGATCAAGCGGCAGCTGGTAGCAACCTTGGTTGTAGCTGTCATTGCCTTTGCCTTGCTTGGGTTGCATGGCGCACTTTCAGCACTGGCTGGCGGTGGTGCTGCAGTGTTGGGTGGTCTGGCTGCCAAGTTGAAGCTGCAAAATAAGACAGCGACAACAGGAGCCGGTTCCGTGCTGGTAAATATTTTGATTGCTGAGGCCATCAAGATTGCTGTGATTGCAATATCACTGCTCTTGGTGTTCAAGTTTTACGGACATTTGATACCAATCGCCCTTATCGGTGGATTGGCGGCAGCTGCCATCATGTCCGGCGCAGCAATTTTTGCAATTAACGAAAAAAACAACGCTTAGGATTTGATGTTATGGCGACAGGTCAATTAACTCCATCTGAATATATCGGTCATCACCTTTCCTTTAATCAAAAGGTGGTGGGTGATACAGGTTTCTGGGTGCTCCATGTGGATACCCTGGTGACTTCAGCTTTGCTGGGAATTGTTGTGTTTGGCCTGCTGTGGTGGGTGGTGCGCGGTGCGACTGCCGGTGTTCCAACCAAGCGCCAGGCGTTTGTTGAGCTGTTGTTTGAGTTTGTGGATAACCAGGTCAAAAGCATATTTCACGGTAACCGCCATGCTTTTATTGCCCCGCTCGCCCTGACGGTATTTGTCTGGGTGTTGGTGATGAATGCGATGGATTTCCTGCCCATCGACATTATGGCCATTGTTTACGGCTGGCTCGGGTTGCATGAATGGCGCAGCGTTCCCACTTCTGATATCAATGCAACTTTTGCGCTGGCACTGGCAGTGTGGCTGCTGATGATTTTCTTCAGCATCAAGGTCAAAGGCCTGGGTGGCTGGATTCATGAGCTGTTCTGTTCTCCGTTTGGTAGCAATCCGCTGGTTTGGCCTGCCAACTTTGCATTCAATCTCATCGAGTACATCTCCAAGCCGCTGTCGCACTCTCTGCGTCTGTTCGGCAATATGTACGCGGGTGAAATCATTTTCTTGCTGCTGGGTATGTGGGCGGCGACTGGTCTGGCAGGCACTATCTTCGGTGCATTGCTGGGCGCTGGCTGGGCGATTTTCCATATTCTGATCGTTTGCTTGCAGGCATTCATTTTCATGATGCTGACAGTTGTCTACCTGTCGATGGCGCACGAAAGTCACTAAATTATTTTTATCGTTAACACTCTCTAAAGCCGAAAGGAAATTAAATGGAGAATTTGCAATTGTTGGCCATGATTCAAGCTTACACCGGTGTTGGTATCGGTTTGATCATTGGTTTGGGTGCTGCTGGTGCCTGTATCGGTATTGGTATCATGTGTGCGAGCTTCCTGGATGGCGCTGCACGTCAACCAGAAATGATCCCTGCGCTGCAAGGTAAGGTATTCCTGCTGCTGGGTCTGATCGATGCTTCCTTCATTATTGGTGTTGGTCTGGCCATGATGTTCGCATTTGCAAACCCATTGCTGAGCGTTGTTGCAGCAGGTTAATCAGCTAGTTTGATTTGAGTGAATTAAACTTAAAGCTGACTAGATTAACGGCTCGGGAGCAAATATGAATATCAACCTGACACTAATTGCGCAGGCTATCTCATTTGCCATTCTGATCTGGTTTACAACAAAGTTTGTATGGCCATATCTCCTGAATGCAATTGAGGCCCGTCAGAAAACCATTGCGGATGGTCTGGCTGCGGCTGAGCGCGGTAAGCAGGAGCTTGAAGTAGCAACTCAGCGTTCGACTGAAGTTGTTAACGATGCCAAGCAGAAAGCAACTTCCATCATTACGCAGGCCGAAAAACGTGCCAGCGACATCGTGGAAGAAGCCAAGGCAAATGCCAAGGCAGAAGGTGATCGTATTATCACTGGTGCCAAGGCTGAAATTGATCAAGAAGTAAATCGTGCAAAAGAAGGCTTGCGTCAGCAAGTATCCGCATTGGCTGTCGCCGGTGCTGAAAAGATTCTGCGCAAAGAGATTGATGCCAAAGCCCATGCTGATCTGTTGACCAGTATCGCAAACGAGCTCTAGGAAAGATAAGGGGCACGATATGGCTGAAGCGATAACCATTGCAAGACCTTACGCGGTAGCGGTTTACCGCCTGGCTAAGGAAAAAAATGCACTGGCGGACTGGTCACACATGCTGAATCTGCTCGCGACTATCGCGGCAGATGAGCAGATGCGGGCTTTTATCGACAACCCCAAGGTTGTTGCAGCCGACTTGGAACGTGTATTCCTCTCCGTCAGCGGAGACAAGCTGAATGAAACAGGTAACAACCTGGTCAAGCTGCTGGTGGAGTATGGTCGGTTGTCCATTTTGCCGGAAATTGCAGCTGCATTTGAAGACTTGAAGGCACAGGAAGAAGGTGTGCTTGAGGCCGAGATTACAGCCGCTACCCAACCTAGCGATGCAGAAGTTGCTGCTGTCGTGAAGCGTTTGGAAACCAAGTTCGGTAAAAAGGTTGAAGCAAGCGTTAAAGTGGATCCAGAAATTATTGGCGGGATCAAAATTGTAGTCGGCGATACGGTCATTGACGCTTCGGTCCGTGGCCAATTGCAAGAGATGGCCTACACGCTGAAAGGTTAGGAAAAAGTAATGCAATTATCCACATCAGAAATCAGTGAACTGATAAAGAGTAGATTAGAGAATTTCTCCACCAGTGCTGAAGCGCGTACTCAGGGTACGGTAATTTCAGTGACTGATGGTATTGTCCGTATTCATGGCCTGTCCAACGTGATGGCTGGTGAAATGATCGAGTTCCCAGGTAATGTATATGGTCTGGCACTGAACCTGGAGCGTGACTCTGTAGGTGCCGTGATCTTGGGTGACTACGAAAATATCACTGAAGGTGACACCGTTAAGTGCACCGGCAAGATCCTGGAAGTGCCAGTAGGTCCTGAGCTGGTTGGCCGCGTGGTCAACGCGCTGGGTCAGCCTATTGATGGCAAGGGTCCGATTAACGCCAAGCTGACAGACAAGATTGAAAAGGTTGCGCCTGGCGTGATCGCCCGTAAATCAGTTTCCCAGCCTGTGCAAACAGGGATCAAGGCGATTGACTCCATGGTGCCGGTTGGCCGTGGTCAACGTGAATTGATCATTGGTGACCGTCAGACTGGTAAGACTGCCGTTGCTGTTGATGCCATCATCAACCAGAAGGGTCAGAACATGACCTGTATCTACGTTGCAATCGGCCAAAAGGCATCGACTGTTGCCAACGTAGTGCGCAAGCTGGAAGAGCATGGCGCGCTGGAGTACACGATTGTGGTGGCAGCGACTGCTTCAGATCCTGCTGCGCTGCAATTCCTGGCTCCTTACGCTGGTTGTACCATGGGCGAGTATTTCCGTGACCGTGGTCAAGATGCATTGATCGTCTATGATGATTTGACCAAGCAGGCTTGGGCTTATCGCCAGATTTCCCTGTTGCTGCGTCGTCCACCAGGCCGTGAAGCTTATCCAGGTGATGTGTTCTACATCCATTCCCGTCTGCTAGAGCGTGCTGCTCGTGTAAGCGAAGAATATGTTGAGAAGTTCACCAATGGTGAAGTGAAGGGTAAAACCGGTTCATTGACTGCATTGCCGATTATTGAAACGGCTGCAGGCGACGTGTCCGCGTTCGTGCCAACCAACGTCATTTCGATTACCGATGGCCAGATCTTCCTGGAAACTGACTTGTTCAACGCTGGTATCCGTCCTGCGATTAACGCTGGTATTTCGGTATCACGTGTAGGTGGTGCAGCTCAGACTAAGGTGATCAAGAAGTTGGGCGGCGGTATCCGTCTGGCACTGGCTCAGTATCGTGAACTGGCTGCGTTTGCGCAGTTTGCATCCGATCTGGACGAAGTGACCCGTAAACAGTTGGATCGTGGTCGTCTGGTGACTGAACTGATGAAGCAAGCCCAGTATGCCCCTCTGTCTACTTCCGATATGGCGGTAACACTGTTGGCAGCCAACAAGGGTTACTTCGATGACGTTCCTGTTGCCCGTGCTTTGGCGTTTGAATCTGCCCTGCACTCCTTCCTCAAGTCCAAGTACAAGAACCTGTTGGACAAGATCGACAGCACCAATGACCTTGGTGGTGACGACGAGAAGGCTGTAGAAGCCGCTATTCAAGACTTCAAGGCAACCAACGCTTACTAAGCTCAAGTTGAACAGACAGGCAGACTAGACAATGGCCGGTAGCAAAGAAATACGTACCAAGATCAAGAGTGTGGAAAACACACGCAAGATCACCAAGGCGATGGAAATGGTCGCTGCATCCAAAATGCGCAAGGCGCAGGAACGGATGCGGATGGCCAGACCCTATGCGGAGAAAATTCGTAATGTGACAGCTCACTTGTCGCAAGCCAATTCTGAATACAAGCACGCCTTTATCGTCAAGCGCGAGAAAGTATCAAACGTAGGTTTGATCGTGGTGAGTTCGGACAAGGGTTTGTGCGGTGGTCTTAACACCAACGTATTGCGCTTGTCGCTGAACCAGATGAAGGAATGGGAAAGCGAAGGCAAGAAGATTGCCGTGAGCGCCATTGGCAACAAGGGATTCGGTTACATGAATCGTATTGGTGCCGACGTGAAGTCCCATGTGACTGGTTTGGGTGATACGCCGCATCTGGAGAAACTGATCGGTACGATCAAGGTGATGCTGGATGCGTATGTGGCAGGTGAAATTGATCAACTGTTCATTTGCTACACCCGCTTCATCAATACGATGAAGCAAGCGCCGATCATGGAGCAATTGCTCCCATTGTCTAGTGAACACCTGGATACAACAGCCACGACAGCACAAGGCCATTGGGATTACATCTATGAGCCTGATGCAAATGTCGTCATCGATGAACTGATGACTCGTTATATTGAGTCCATTATTTATCACGCCGTTGCCGAGAACATGGCTTCTGAGCAAAGCGCCCGTATGGTGGCAATGAAGGCCGCTTCGGATAACGCGAAGACTGTGATTGGTGAGTTGAAGCTGGTGTACAACAAGGCACGCCAGGCTGCAATTACCAAGGAAATTTCAGAGATTGTCGGTGGCGCGGCGGCTGTCTAGTCGTGCTGAAACGTAGCTTAGATAAAGCTCGAAGAATTTAAGTATAGATTGAGGATACCAAGATGAGTCAAGGTAAGGTTGTTCAATGTATTGGTGCCGTGGTTGACGTTGAGTTCCCACGTGATCAGATGCCCAAGGTATACGATGCACTGATCCTGGATGAAGAAACATCCACGGCAGAAGCAGGGTTGACCCTGGAAGTTCAACAGCAATTGGGCGACGGTGTCGTTCGTGCGATTGCCATGGGTTCCAGCGATGGTCTTTCCCGCGGCATGAAAGTACGTAGCACTGGTAATCAGATTCAGGTTCCAGTAGGTCACGGTACCCTGGGCCGTATCATGGACGTATTGGGTCGTCCTATCGATGAGGCTGGCCCGATTGTAGCGGATGAATATCGCTCCATTCACCAAAAAGCTCCTACCTTTGAAGAGCTCTCCCCTTCCGTTGACTTGTTGGAAACCGGTATCAAGGTGATTGATCTGGTTTGTCCGTTTGCCAAGGGCGGTAAGGTTGGCTTGTTCGGTGGTGCCGGTGTAGGCAAGACCGTGAACATGATGGAACTGATTAACAACATCGCCAAACAGCACGCTGGTTTGTCTGTGTTCGCTGGTGTAGGTGAGCGTACCCGTGAAGGTAACGACTTCTACCACGAAATGAAAGACTCCAACGTTCTGGACAAGGTAGGCATGGTATTCGGTCAGATGAACGAACCACCAGGCAACCGTCTGCGTGTTGCATTATCCGGCCTGACCATGGCTGAGAAATTCCGTGACGAAGGCCGTGACATCCTGTTCTTCGTGGATAACATCTACCGCTACACACTGGCTGGTACTGAAGTATCCGCGTTGCTGGGCCGTATGCCATCTGCCGTGGGTTATCAGCCTACACTGGCTGAAGAAATGGGCCGTCTACAAGAGCGTATTACCTCTACCAAGACCGGTTCGATTACTTCCATCCAGGCCGTTTACGTACCTGCGGATGACTTGACCGATCCATCGCCAGCGACGACCTTCTTGCACCTGGATTCTACAGTGGTGCTGTCTCGTGACATTGCATCGCTGGGTATCTATCCTGCGGTTGATCCACTGGATTCCACTTCCCGTCAATTGGATCCACTGGTGGTTGGTGAAGAGCATTATGCGGTTGCACGTTCCGTGCAATCTACACTGCAGCGCTATAAGGAACTGCGTGACATTATCGCGATTCTGGGTATGGATGAACTGTCCCCAGAAGACAAGCTGGCGGTAGCCCGTGCGCGTAAGATCCAACGTTTCCTGTCCCAGCCTTTCCACGTGGCTGAAGTGTTTACCGGTGCACCTGGTAAGTACGTCACCCTGAAGGACACCATCAAGGGCTTCAAGGCTATTGTTAACGGTGAATACGATCATCTGCCAGAACAAGCGTTCTACATGGTAGGCGCGATCGAAGAAGCTGTTGAAAAGGCAAAGACCCTTAACTAATACCTGTCAAAGGGTAAGGATAGGACGATATGGCATCAACAATACACTTGGACGTGGTGAGCGCAGAAGAGTCCATTTTCTCAGGCGAGGCAGAGTTTGTTGCAGCGCCTGCGAAATTGGGTGAGGTGGGTATTTATCCCAACCATGCGCCCTTGATCACGACAATCAAGCCAGGCGTACTACGCATCAAGGTGGCCAACAGCACTGAAGAACAGGCGATCTACATTTCTGGCGGTTTGCTCGAAGTGCAGCCTGGTGTTATTACCGTGTTGGCGGATACGGCGATCCGTGGTCATGACCTGGATGAAGCCAAAGCAATTGAAGCCAAGCGCGCTGCTGAAGAAGCATTGAAGAACAAAGCCTCTGGCGTAGATTATGCGCGAGCTCAGGCTGAGTTGTCAGAAGCACTGGCACAATTGCAGACAATTGAGCAATTACGCAAGACGACGCATTAATCCTGCAAGTTTTGCTTGAGAAGGCAGCCATTTGGCTGCCTTTTTTATTTATACTTGAACATTTACTGATCAGCATAAACCGGGTTTGACTTTGTCCTCCTCACACGCCAGTTCCAGACTTAATATCGTGATCCTTGCCGCTGGTAAAGGCACGCGCATGCATTCCAGCAAGCCCAAAGTGCTGCATGCACTAGCTGGCAAGCCCATATTGCAACATGTGATTGATGTCGCGAAATCTTTGAATCCTAGCAAGATTGTTGTGATCTACGGGTTTGGTGGTGAAGCGGTGCCACAGGCTTTAGCCCATGAGGAGATAGTCTTGGTTAAACAGACAGAGCAACTGGGGACAGGTCATGCCATGCAACAAGCCCTGCCCTATTTGGATCATGATGCCAGAACGCTGATCTTGCTAGGTGATGTGCCTTTACTCAGTGTGCAAAGTTGTCAGCAACTACTGGCACAGCCGCAATCACTCACTCTGCTTACTGTGATCAAGGCTAACCCCAATGGTTATGGCCGGATTGTGCGAGATAACGGTCAAGTGCGTGCCATAGTCGAGCACAAGGATGCCACTGAACAGCAGCGCATGATCGCTGAGGTGAACACCGGTATCATGGCGGCAGAGAACCGCTGGCTGAGCCAGTGGCTGCAACGCCTCAACAACGATAATGCCCAGCAGGAATACTATCTGACAGATATCGTGGCGATGGCTGTGGAGGATGGCGAGCAAGTCACGGCGATAGCAGGGGATGACGAGTGGCAGGTCGCTGGCGTTAACTCCAAGCAGGATCTTGCAGCGCTGGAACGAGTCTATCAGCAGCGTTATGCTGGGCACTTGCTGGCTCAAGGTGCCACATTGGCTGACCCCGCGCGTATTGATGTACGCGGAGAATTGAATATCGGCAGCGATGTAGAGATTGATGTGGGCTGTGTGTTTGAAGGTAAGGTCACGCTGGCTGACAATGTGCGCATAGGCCCCTATTGCGTCATCCGTAATGCGTTTATCGGTGCTGGGACGGTGATTGCGGCTTATACCCACATTGAGGAAGCCCAACTGGCTGAAAGCTGCAAAATAGGCCCCTATGCTCGCTTGCGGCCGGGTACGGTGCTGGCAAATGACACCCATATAGGTAATTTTGTCGAATTGAAAAATGCGCAGGTGGATGTCGGCAGCAAGATCAATCATTTAAGCTATGTCGGTGATACCACCGTAGGCAAAAAGGTGAATATCGGCGCTGGTACGATTACCTGCAATTATGATGGTGTGAACAAGTTCCGTACCATCATTGAAGACAATGCCTTTATTGGTTCGGATTCACAGCTGGTCGCTCCTGTCACCATAGGTGCAGGCGCTACCATTGCTGCTGGTTCTACCATCACCCAGAATGCGCCTGCAGACAAACTTACCATGTCGCGCGGCAGGCAATTCACGATAGAACACTGGAAACGCCCTGAGAAAGTGAAGAAATAACATGTGTGGCATTGTAGGCGCTGTTGGCGCACGTAATATTGTTCCCATTCTGATCGAGGGCTTGAGCCGTCTGGAATATCGCGGCTATGACTCAGCGGGTATCGCAGTGTTGGGTGATGGCATACGCCGTGTGCGTGCAGTGGGCCGTGTGGCAGAAATGCAAGGCAAGGTCGCAGCAGAAAATCTCACAGGCCAGGTAGGCATAGGTCATACGCGCTGGGCCACCCACGGCGGAGTGACAGAGTCCAATGCTCATCCGCATGTCTCACGTGGTGAAATTGCCGTAGTACACAATGGCATTATCGAGAACCACGACGAGCAACGTCAACGGTTGCAAGGGCTGGGCTATCAATTTGAATCCCAGACTGACACTGAAGTGATCGCTCACTTAATTCATTATTACTTGAGCCAGCAACATGATTTATTGAGCGCTGTCCAACATGCGGTGATTCAGCTTACCGGCGCTTTTGCCATTAGTGTAGTCTCGATTAAATTCCCCGACATCATGATTTGCGCACGTCAGGGATGCCCCTTGCTGATCGGCTTGGGGGAAGGTGAGAACTTCATTGCTTCAGATGTTTCTGCCGTGCTGTCTGTGACGCGTAATGTGATTTACCTGGAGGATGGCGATGTAGGTGAGATTCGCCGCGATGGAGTCACGATCTATGATACGGCAGGCAAGGTGGTGGAGCGCACCATACACCGTAGTGATGTATCGCTCGCTTCTCTTGAATTGGGGCCTTACTCCCATTTTATGCAGAAGGAAATTTACGAACAGCCGCGCGCACTGACCGATACACTGGAAGCCATTATTGATGACAACGCGTTTACTCCAGAGCTGTTTGGCAAGGATGCGCATGAGGTATTTGCTCAGATTGATAGCGTGCTCATTATTGCCGCAGGTACCAGTTACTATGCCGGGCTGACGGCGAAGTACTGGCTGGAAAGCATTGCACAATTGCCCACTTCAGTGGAAATTGCCAGTGAATACCGTTATCGCAAATCGGTGCCTAATCCCAGGCAGTTGATCGTCACCATTTCCCAGTCTGGCGAAACACTAGATACGATGGAAGCTCTCAAACATGCCAAATCCTTAGGACAGAGCCTGACCCTGGCCATCTGTAATGTGCAGGAAAGTGCCATTCCACGCGCTTCACGCTTGGTGCTGTATACACGTGCGGGTGCTGAAATCGGCGTGGCTTCCACCAAGGCATTCACTACCCAGCTGGTTGCCCTCTTTACTCTGGCTGCAACCCTGGCCAAGCAACGCAAGCTGCTTGATGCAGAACAGGAGCAATCCTACATTGATGGCTTGCGCCATCTGCCTGGCAGTGTGCAGTATGCGCTCAACCTGGAGCCGCAGATACGTGAGTGGGCCAAGGCATTCAGCAACAAGTTTCATGCACTTTTCCTTGGACGGGGCATGCACTACCCGATTGCCCTTGAAGGCGCGCTCAAGCTCAAGGAGATTTCCTATATTCATGCAGAAGCCTACCCTGCCGGTGAGCTCAAGCATGGTCCGTTGGCACTGGTAGATCGTAATATGCCCGTGGTGGTGATTGCCCCCAACGATGCCTTGCTGGAAAAGGTGAAATCCAACATGCAGGAGGTCAGCGCGCGTGGTGGTGAGCTGTTTGTGTTTGCCGATGCTGACAGCAACTTCACTGAAAGCGAAGGAGTGCACGTGATTCGTACACCGCGCCACGTCGGTGTCCTATCCCCTATTCTGCATACCATCCCTGTGCAATTGCTGGCTTATCACGCTGCCTTGCTCAAGGGGACGGATGTCGACAAGCCGCGGAACCTAGCTAAGTCGGTGACGGTGGAGTAATCAACACGCTGTGACCTGACTAGAGCGAATAACGTGAGTCGAGTTTGAATAAAGCTGGTCAGATATTATAAAAAACTAATCAAGTCTGTCGAGACAATGTAAAAAATCTCGCATATGCGAGATTTTTTATGTTTTGAATCTGGGGTAACCGCTTTAATGTATCTCATCGCTTAAGTTAGCCATTCTTCGGGTACAAGAGCAGGTGGTTTCCTCCAAGCCTTTAACAGTGTGAGTACACTATTTGAAATTACTAAACATTGATCGTATCAATAAAGCCCGTCAGTCGTAAAACCATTTAGTAGCATAAATAACTAGAATAACTAGAATAATAAGAATAACTGGGAGGGCTATCATCATTGCCAACTTTTTCATGAAGCTTGGTTTATCAAATACCACGCCTTCTGCTTCCCTCACCCTCCTCTCTTCATCAAAATGCCATTTAATAGCAAAATAGGCGCCAATACTTAATACAATAAGCTTAAAAGCTCCAGCAAAGTATGGAAAGATGTTAGTCCAACTGCCGTTCATTATCTATCTCCATCAAATTCAATATCGATTTTGCGGCAGCATAATCAAAGGTTCATGTTTAGTGCGCATCGAGAGTCAGGCGCTCTAGCTAGCGCAAGTCTACTGCTCGCGCTAGCTGTCCACAACACTGCAATACCTGTAGTTATGGTGGTTTGCTAAATTAGCGAAAGCACTGGCACATTTATGTCCAAAACTGAGTTACAACCAGTATGATACTTTAATGCTCAGTTGTAGCTCGATTCAAACTTGGTAGTAGCAATAGTGGCGGGTGGTAAAGCATGTGTTTGAGCAGGAGTTTGGCCGCTTGTTGCCTATTCGTAAGGCAGATATTGATCTGCATGATGATCATGGCAGGGAGGCGGGTTGATTGGATCTGTTCGAGTCCCACTACCCCTCTAGGAGCTGGCAGTGGGAATTTCCATCGTGGCACCGAGCGATCGAATAACATCATTGATTTTATCGCGCCGATCTACCGAGCCTGGGCATATATGAATGTTTGACACCTACGTTTTTGAAGGCAAGCAAACCTCCTTTGAACCTAACTTTAATCCATACTTTAACTTTGACGATGTGATGTCACGTATCTCTGGCGCATATAAGCCAAGTAGGTAGGTTCTGAAGTTTTTTTTAAAAAAGATAATGTTCTTTTATTGCTTCTTGTCTTTGCTATTCCAGTGCAGCCTATCATCGCAGCCCGACCAACTTTGATCTGCAACAGTGTTTACGATAGATCAATAAGTTCGGTCCGAGCCGTCCGACTAACATTATTTGTTCCAGTCAGATGACTACTTTCGCATTGCCAAGATACGTATTAGTCTTGGATTAATTAGCGACAGCCTTCAAGCAAGTGTCCAGGCAATGCTGGCAAGCCTTAGCGCATTGCTGGCAGTGATCAAACTGATGTCCCGCGCATTCTTCACCACAGGCGCGGCAGATTTCAGCACAATCCTCGACAACCAAGTCAGCAAACTCACTTTCCCGCTGCAAAAAATTCAAGGTCAGTCGGCAAAATTCCGCACAATCAGTATCAAGCTTGATGCAACGTTGCATATGCAAGGGTGAACCTTCGCTTCTACATGCGGCGGCACAGTGCTCACAGGCTTCAATACAGGATTTAAGGGCTTCTATGCATGGCTGGTAGTGATTGTGCATCAGTATTCCTTTGAATCAGGCGGACATTCATTCTAGGTCTGTAGCGCAATAAGGCTTTATACGGGAATGTCCTATGCCGACGTCAGAAGAACTTAATCATGACTGTTATGAATAATCATAGGGGTGTATTCAATTTCTCTGGGGTGGAGCGTACGTAATTTCTTCAAATATGGGGAAGTTGTACAAAGCTGTAGTCAACAGGAGTAAATTCGACCAGTGCTGTCTGAAAAATCATCAGTCTTTGATGTAGCACCATGTATGAACGAGTTTCTAGATGTAATTCGTCGAGAGTTTACTCACTCTGCCTTATAATAATTTATGCTGCAATTGCTTAGAATCCAATCAAATGAATAATCAGGATCATATCCTCGTCGTTGATGACGACCACGAAATTCGGGAATTGCTGACGGACTACCTGCGCGATTCTGGTTTTACTGTTTCTGAAGCAGCCAATGGGCGTGAGATGTGGCGGCTGGTGAATAAGGAACAGATAGACCTCATCGTACTCGATCTGATGTTGCCTGAAGAAGATGGTCTTAGCTTATGCCGTGAGTTACGGGTGCAGGACGATACGCCTGTCATTATGTTGACAGCCAAGGGCACATTGATTGATCGTATTGTCGGGCTGGAGGTTGGGGCTGATGATTATCTGCCTAAGCCTTTTGATCCACGTGAGTTGCTGGCCCGGATCAAAGTGATATTGCGACGGACCAGATCGACGACTGAAAAACCAGCTGCTGATGAGTTTGCATTTATCAGTTTTGAAGGCTGGCGCCTGGATACACAGGCGAGACAGATGTTTTCACCGCAAGGCGTGATTGTGTCGCTGGGCAGTTCCGATTACATCGTCTTGCGTGCCCTGCTTGAGCATCCTAACCGTCCTTTAAGCCGTGAATTTCTGATTGAGCATGTCTATGGCAAGGACAGCCAGGCCTTTGACCGCTCCATCGATGTCTGTATCAGCCGTCTGCGCCAGCATCTGGAAATCGATACGCGCAACCCCGTCCTTATTCGCACAGTGCGTAACGCTGGCTATATGCTGGTTAGCCAGGTCAAGCACGAAAAATGAAATGGCTATGGCCAGCCTCTTTGTTTGGCCGACTGGTGATTGTGCTGGTGGCTGGCACCATGACGGCACAGATCCTGACCGGGTTTATCTGGTATGACATGAATTATGGCAAGGCGCTGGAGATTCCAACCCGTGTGCTGGCTGCTAAACTTTCCGACAGTATCAGTTTGGTCGAAATCAGTAAGGTTGAAGATGAGCGATTGCTGATCAAGAAATTGAGTAATCCGCTCTATCAGCTGACACCAGTGGATGCCCCTCCGCGCCCGAATGCCTTAAAAACCCGGGAACGGGCAATTGAGTTGTTGTTCAAACGAGTATTCGAGCAAGAGTTTGGCCGGTTGTTGCCGATCAAGCTCTTCGATGTTGATCTTCATGATGACCAGGGCAAGGAGGCCAGCTGGCTGGACTTGTTTGAATCGTATTACCCCTCTGCCCATTTTCTGCTTTATGTGCAGCTTGATAGCGGTCAATGGCTAAAGCTTGATGCCTATGAAGGCCAGGCCGGCATGAGCCTGGCGCCGTTGATGGACTTGTTTGATTACCTGTTCCGTATCTATTTTGTGCGCATTGTCATTATTATCGGTATTGCCTTGTTTGCCGTACGCCAGATCATGAAGCCGCTGAACCGGCTTGCGATAGCTGCAGAGCGGTTAGGGCGCAATATCTACAGCCCACAACTGGATGAGACCGGTCCGACAGAGGTCAGGCGTTCAGCCAAGGCCTTCAATTTGATGCAGCAGCGCCTGATTGATACCGTGACGGAGAAAACCCGCTTCCTGGCCGCGGTTTCACATGATTTACGCTCGCCCATTACCCGCTTGAGATTGCGGACAGAGTCGATTGAGAACCCGATATTAAAAGAAAAATTCAGGCGTGACCTTGAAGGGATGGAGGGCCTGATTTCTTCAACACTGGATTTCATGCGCGGAGTTGAAGTGCATGAAAATCGCCATATGATCAATATCAACGCCATGCTGCAGAGCCTGCAGGTAGACGCGCAAGAAACTGGCGCCGAGGTTTCTTTGCATGGTGAAGCACAGCCATTTGATGGCTATGCTGTCAGTCTCAAGCGCTGTCTGCAAAACCTGCTGGAAAATGCGATTCGCTATGGCAAGTCTGCGCATATTGAGGTGGTGGATAGTGAGACGCGGTTGCGTATCGTTATACGCGATCATGGCCCTGGTATTCCTGAACAGCTGTTAAAGCAGGTATTTGAACCGTTTTACCGGGTTGAAACCTCAAGAAATACGACCACAGGTGGATCCGGCCTGGGCTTGAGTATTGCCAAAACCATAGTGGAAGCCCATGACGGTGAAATACACCTGCGAAATCTGAGTAGTGGTGGTCTTGAGGTGCTGATTGATTTCCCGCGCAAAAAATGAAAATAGCATTGCGCATAAAAATAATAGTGCAATGTTAAGAATCCACTACAGGTCTATGGTTTAATCCTGTTGAAATCATGAAAAATAAATCTCGGTGACATGAATGAGCAATGCGGACGTCAATGATCAGCTATTAAGTGCAGGAGATCAGCTCAAAGTACTAAGCTTTGCCATGAGTAGGATACGTGAAGCCATATTTTTGTGTGATGAGCAGGGCAGGATCAGGTTTGTCAACGAAGAAAGTAGCAAGCTCCTAGGGTATACCGACGCCGAGTTGCTCAATATGTCGGTGCTGGATATTGATCCTGATATGACGCCCGAGCGCTGGCCTACTTATTGGCATGACCTTCAGCAGAATGACACCTTGGTGTTTGAAAGCCGGCATCAGGCAAAAAATGGGGAAATGATCCCGGTCGAGATCAAGAGTAACTATTTTGATCATGCAGGAGGCCTATACTCTTTAGCTCTGGTGCGTGACATTACTCCACGTCTTGCCATGCGTAGCAAACTGCGCGAACAGGAGCTGCAATACAGGCAGCTCGTCAAAAACTCCCCCGATATTTTTATTCGTTACGATCAAGATTGCCGCCGTATTTTCTTGAGCGATGGCTATGAGCAGGTATTTGGCCTGCCAGCATTGCTGGTCTTGGGCAAAACCCCGACTGAGATATGGGGCAGGCCCGCTATGCGCCCCGAGCTCTACGAGCAGAGATTGCGGCAAGTGATGGTCTCGGGTGTTGCACAGCAGATTGAGCTTGAGTGGGAGCAAGATGGTGAATATGTCTGCCAGTCTTTACATGCGGTGCCTGATCGTAATGTCGATGGAGAGGTTACAGGTGTCCTGACCATTACTCGCGATATTTCCCAGACAAGGTACGCAGAGAATGCGATTAAGCAACGCGATAAATACCAGAATGCATTGATTGAGAACTTCCCTTTTGTCGTATGGTTCAAGGATCTGGATAGTCGCTTGCTGGCGGCTAACAGTGCTTATGCCAGAATGGCCAGGGTCGAGTCTACGGAAGAACTGGAAGGGAAAACCGATTTTGATTTTTTCCCACCAGAGCTAGCGGAAGAGTATGTCTCTAGTGACAGGCGTGTACTGGAAAGCGGACTACCCTGTTTTGTGGTTGATATGTTTGAAAAGCCCGATGGCGAGCGCGGCTGGATTGAAACTTATAAGTCTCCAGTCGTGGTGGACGACAAAGTGGTGGGTACGGTTGGTTTTGCGCGGGATGTGACGGAAGCCAAGCTGAATGAAGATAAGCTGATCCAGCGCGAACGTGAATTGCAGTCGTTGATTGATAATACACCGGACACGATTACCCGTTACGATCTGCAGGTACGTCGCCGGTATATCAATACGCCCAAGCTCAAGCGCCTCGGTGTCGCAACTGAAGCGATTTTAGGCACCTCGCCTACCGAGTTTCCAGGAGGTGATATCTACCTCAAATATGAAGAAAAGATCAAGGCGGTGATTGCAAGTGCAACCCCGGATTTTTTTGAGCTTAGAGGAGAGAATCAGGACGGTTCAGCCTGGTTCATTCATGTGCGTATCGTTCCCGAGTTTGATGACAACGGTCAAGTCAGTGGCGTGCTGGCAGTAGAGCGCGATATCACTGAGCTTATGGAATATCGCGAGCGTATTCATCATCTGGCGTATTACGATGCATTGACCAGCCTGCCCAACAGAACCTTGTTTTCGGATCGGTTAAATCAGGTCTTGGCTGATGCCAGCTGGCACGATAACCAGTTTGGCTTGATGATGCTGGATCTGGACCGGTTCAAGGAAGTGAATGACAGCTTGGGCCACCAGGCTGGTGATGCCTTGCTGGTGGCCGTGGCCAAGCGCCTGCAGGCATCAGTGCGTACCTATGACACGACGGCACGGCTCAGTGGGGACGAATTTGCGATATTGCTGCCCGAATTACGCAATGCGGATGACCTGGCCACGATTGCTAAAAAGATCAATGAGGAAATTGCCAAGCCATTTACCATTCAGGATAAAGAGCTGTTTATCTCCACCAGCATCGGCATTGCCATTTACCCCAATGATGGCAAGGATAGTGCCAAGCTGTTCAAGAGTGCCGACGTGGCGATGTACCACGCCAAGAATTATGGGCGCAATAATTACCAGTTTTACTCGCAAGAGTTGGGCTCCAAGGCTTCCGAATACATATTACTCGGGGCTTCGCTACGCCAGGCACTCAAGAACGAGGAGTTCGAGTTGTTCTACCAGCCCCAGGTGGATCTGATTAGTGGGCAGATTATAGGGGCCGAGGCTTTGCTACGGTGGCGGAATCCACAATTGGGCGTGGTGATGCCTGATCGCTTTATCAAGGTTGCCGAAGAAAGTGGTTTGATTGTCGATATCGGTGAGTGGGTCTTGCGTCAGGCTTGTGCCGCGGTAGTCAGTTTAAATTACGGCCGAACCAATCCCCTCGGCATGGCGGTTAATCTGTCTTCTCGTCAGTTCCTCTTTAACGACCTCTTGTCCTCGGTACAGAATATTTTACTTGAGACGGGCTGCAGACCAGAATGGCTCAAACTGGAAATTACCGAAAGCCTGCTACTTGAGGACAGTAGCGAAATCATCGCCACCCTCAGTGCTTTCGAGAACATGGGCATCACTATTTCAATTGATGATTTTTGTACCGGGTATTCAGCGATGAGCTACCTGGGCCAGTTCCCGATCAGCCAGGTCAAGATTGACCGCTCATTTGTGCGCGATATTGCGATCAAGCAGGACAAGCTGGAACTGATTACCGCCATCATCCGTATTGCACATGCCTTGCGATTGGAACTGGTTGCTGAGGGTGTGGAGAGCAAGCAACAAGCCAATCTGCTTAAAATACAGGGATGTACCATTGCACAAGGATATTATTTTGGTAAGCCGATGAAGTTGAGTCATCTCAAACTGATCATCGCAGATGGTCAAGATCTGATGAGTAATCGTGTGTAAATAAAGGCGCATGCTTTTCGGGGATCTGTTATTGCTATATAATGAGATTCATTATCATTTGAAATTGCTGGTTTATCTGGCAAGTGCTTGCTGCCGTGTCAATTCAACCATCACCATCAGTCATCGCATTCAAGGCACTCTACTCTGATCATCACAGTTGGCTCAATGGCTGGTTACGCAAGAAAATAGGCAATAGTTTTGACGCTGCAGACCTGACCCATGACACTTTCATGCGGGTGCTGACCAACAGTGATGTGGCTTCGTTACGTGAACCACGGGCTTTTCTCACCACTGTCGCCAGTGGGTTGCTTTCCAACTTCTACAGACGCAAGAAAATTGAGCAATCCTATCTGGATGCCCTCGCATTGTTGCCTGCCCAAGATATACCCTCTCCTGAGCTGCGGGTCATTATTCTGGAAACCCTGCTGGAAATTGATGCCTTACTTGATGGTTTGCCTGGCGATGTACGCAAGGCATTTCTCTGGTCCCAGCTTGATGGCTTGAGTCAGGCAGACATTGCCCGGCAACTTGGTGTGTCAATTTCCACGGTCAAGCGCTATATCGTGCGTGCGGTGCAGCAATGTTGCTTTGGGGTAAATCGGTAATGGTGTCTATAGGCCCACAATCGATTCCCGCAGAAACCAGCCGTCAGGCTGCGGAGTGGCTGGTTGAATTGCAATCTGACCATGTCACCCAGGAGATGCGCAGTCACTGGCAACAATGGCGCGATGCCCACCCTGATAATGAACGCGCATGGCAGCATATAGAGCGACTGGGTGAAAAACTGAGCGGGCTTTCTTCACCACTTGCCCATGCGACACTTACACCACGAGGTTCAAGCCAGCGCCGCCGGGCAATCAAGACGCTCGCTGCCGTCCTGTTTGCTGGTGGTTCGGCCTTTGTGGCACAGGACAGATTGTCCTGGTGGCAACTGACGGCAGATCATAGCACTGGCGTAGGCGAGCGCAGGCAGGTGGTGCTGGAAGATGGCACGGTAGTGGAGTTGAACTCATCAAGTGCCATCAACATTGCCTATACCCAGCATCAGCGGATTGTCATGCTGGTGCATGGGGAAATCATGGTGACAACTGCGCCCGATAGACAGCTAAATCCACGCCCTTTTCTGGTGGCGACTGATCAGGGTAGCATGCGCGCACTTGGCACCCGTTTTATGGTGCGCCAGTTGACGAATGAAAAAGACGGACCGATCAAGATCGGCGTATGGGAAGGTGCGGTTGAAGTAATGCCTTCAGAGATGACCATCAGTGTCCGTGTGGACAATGGCGAGCAGCTTTCATTTACCACCCGCAGGTGACGCCACTTGAAGTGATCAATGACAATGACACTGCCTGGGTGCAGCACATGATCGTGGCGGATGATATGCGCTTGGATGATTTCCTGGCGGAGCTGAATCGTCACCGGCAAGGTAGCCTGGGGTGTGACGACAGTATTGCCGGACTCAAGGTGTCAGGGACTTACCCATTGGAGGATACCGACAAGGTGATTGATATGGTCAGGAATACCTTGCGGCTGGAAGTTAAGTCACTTACGAGGTTCTGGGTCAGGTTATTCCCGGCGAATCAGCCGGGCTGAGTCATATATCAATCATTTAAATGCGATTAATTTGTATTAGCTGAGCTGTTTTTGATTGTTATGGGGCATAGGAAATAGGGAAACCTGTTTTCAATGGTCAATAAGGGAAAATCAATGCAGCAACAGCACGGTAGTCAGCAGATTCAACATCATCATTTCAGGCTTCGCATTGCAGGCTTTGCTGTCGCACAAGCCTTGTCTAGCATGGCGCTCATCGCCTTGCCAGTATTGGCGATCAGCAGCCCTCAGGCGGCTGAAGCCGATGTGCAGCGTTACCATATTCCAGCTGGTTCGCTAAAGGAAGCACTGAACCGATTCGGGCGCGAAGCTGGTGTCATGATTGCTTTCACCAATGAAATAGCCTCAGGCCTGCACAGTAACGGCCTTGATAACGCCTATTCTGCGCGCGATGGTCTCAACGCGCTATTGCTTGGCACAGGCCTGGAAGCGGTGCAGCAGGAAAATGGTGGTTATCTCGTGCGCAAGGCGGGTGTGGCAGCCCCAAGTAAAGGAGCTGCATCTACCCTTGAAGAAGTCAAAGTAAGCGCCAGCAAGGATCCTACTACTGAGAATACCGGCTCCTACACCACAAGCTCCACCGGTGCTTCCGCCAAATTGCCCATGTCATTACGTCACACGCCACAGTCGGTCAGTGTAATCACCAGGCAGCGCATGGACGACCAGAACCTGACGCAGTTGCAGGAAGTGCTGGAGCAAACAGTGGGTATTAGTGTGGTACAAAGCGGCTATGTAGGTGCCAACTGGAACACTTTCCAGTCCCGTGGGTTCAACATTCATAATTATCTTGTAGATGGCTTGCCTCTAGGTAGTGGCGGTTTTGAATTGATGACCAACGATATGGCTTTTTATGATCGGGTGGAAATCGTACGCGGTTCCAATGGCTTGATGCTTGGTATTGGTTCACCCGGGGGAAGTATTAATTACATCCGCAAAAAACCCACCAAGGAATTTCAGGCATCTGTTACAGGTCAACTTGGCTCGTGGGACAATTACCGCGGCATGGTCGATATTTCTACCCCACTAAATCCTGATGGAAGTGTGCGTGGGCGCCTGGTGGCGGTTAAGCAAGATAGTGGATCCAATCTTGATCGGTATGGCGTTGAGCGGGAGATGCTGTACGGTATTGTCGAGGCTGACCTGACGCCATCAACGCTGTTCACTGCCGGTATGGAGTATCAGAATCATGAAACGCATGATTCACCGGAAGCTGGGCTTCCCTTGTTCTATAGCAATGGTAGCCATACGAAATGGAATCGATCCAAGAATCCTGGGGCCAAATGGGCTTATAGCGAGAATGAGAAGTTTGCCTTCTTTACATCGCTTGAGCATTTTTTCGAAAATGATTGGCGTGCCAAAGTGCAATTCAATCAGTCGCGAAATCGTTATGACAGCGTGATAGGTGCAGGTGGTTCTGGCAGTCTCAACCAGAACACAGGCAGAGGTATTACATTATGGGGTGGTCGTTGGCAGGCGAAGCCGGTGCAGAATGGGCTCGATGCTTACGCTTCCGGACCGTTTTCACTAGGCGGGCGTCAGCATGAGTTGATATTCGGGCTGAATTATTCACATACCGAGTATAACCAGCCAACATACAGACTGTGGCAAATACTTCCAGTAGACAATTATTTTGACTGGGATGGCGATATTGCTAAGCCAGACATGCCATCAACGGGACGCAGTGATTTCCGGTCACGCCAGTTTGGCGGTTATATGACAGCCAAGTTCAAGCCAGCAGATCGATTGTCCATCCTGGCGGGGGCCAGAATAGTACATTGGCATCGCTCAGTCGAAACTCTTCCTTATGTAGGTGCCTCTAGGTTGGCAAGCCGTGATGAAACAGGAATAGTAACCCCATACCTGGCAGCCACTTATGACATCACTGATAACGCTTCTGTGTACACAAGTTATACGAAAATCTTTAACCCGCAGGTCAGTGCCATGGATAGAAATGGTAGCTATCTGGATCCAGAGGAAGGCGATAGCTACGAAGCGGGAATAAAGCATGCCTTGTATGGCGGTCGTCTGAACACCAGCCTGGCAATCTTCAGAGTGGAGCAGGATAACCTGGCTGTACCAGATACGGGTTTCCTTACACCTGCTGGCGGTAGTGCTTCACGTGCTGAACAAGGTACTGTCACCAAGGGGTTTGAAGCAGAGGCAAGTGGTGAGCTAGCACCGGGCTGGCAAGTCAGTGGAGGCTATACCTTCCGAATTTCGCAAAATGCAGATGGAAATAAAATACAGACCGTGACACCGCAGAGCCTGTTCAAGTTGTTCACTACCTATACTCTGCCAGGTGCCTGGAACAAGGTGATGATTGGTGGCGGTGCAAACTGGCAAAGCCGGATTTATACCAATGATACTGGTCCTGGCAATGCATATCGGTTTACACAGGGGAGTTATGCCGTTGTCAATTTGATGGCGCGTTATCAATTTGACGAGCATTTTTCAGCGGCATTAAATCTAAATAACCTGTTTGATAAGGCG
Source organism: Methylobacillus gramineus (assembly GCF_020532675.1). Taxonomy (GTDB): domain Bacteria; phylum Pseudomonadota; class Gammaproteobacteria; order Burkholderiales; family Methylophilaceae; genus Methylobacillus; species Methylobacillus gramineus. Next base: position 95,287 of record NZ_JAJAVE010000003.1, read on the forward strand.
TATTACACCAACACGACAAGCAATATGGGCTTTTACGGCGCGCCACGTAATGCCATGCTGACGTTGAAGTATCAGTTCTAAGACAATGACGTTTAAAAATACCCGGCTAATCACCGGGTATTTTTATTGATAGAGGACAAACATATGCACCAGTTTGGTGCTTTTTACTGAGTGTCATGAAATAACGCAAGGGGTAATGTAATTAATTAAGCAATTGATTTTAATTATTATATTGTCATTTATTACTTTTCCCCGTTATGTTAAAGAAATCTGGATTGCTCATTCGAAGTAATCTAAATAGCTTGTTGAGGCTAATAATGGCAAGGAGTTAGGTAGGTTTTGTAGCAGAAAAGGACAATATGCACACAATTTGTGCAATCTAAGGATATTTGCACAACTGTGGTGCGGTTGTTGGGAAGGGTAAATCAGTTTTTAATGCGACGGATTAACAATAATAAAAATAAGTAATTAAAATTCATTGACTTATTGTTTACTTTGCCATGATAGATAAGCCTTAATTGATATGAATTATCAGTGGTACAGGTCTTGCTTACGGTGAAAGCCCAACAAAAGTTGGGGTGCGCCTGAATCGCGAGGCAAGGCTAACAATACACGATGTGTTTATGAACTCATAGTGCTGTTTTCTCCTCCAATCAAGACATGCCGGTTGCGGTTAGCGCTCTGTCAGAATTTAACGAAATTGCTGGAGAAGTTCAATTGAGCACGATCGATAGTCCTTTGGGCGAAAACACTTTTGGTTTGTACGACAGTTCTCTTGAAAAAGATAACTGTGGTGTCGGTTTTATTACGCGCAAAGACGGCGTGCAGACCCATGATGTGTTGATCAAGGGTCATGAAGCGTTGTGTACTATTCCGCATCGAGGTGGTATGTCTGCCGAGGGTGTGGGTGACGGCGCGGGTGTTTCAATTGATCTTTCTTTATCCTTTTTCCGCAGGCTGACTGGTCAGGAGCTTGAATCTGGCAGTTTTGGAGTGGGCAATTTCTTCTTGCCAAGTGATGCGGCTGCGCATCCACGTGCCGAACACATTATTCAGGATGCGTTGAGTGCCAAGGGCTTCACGGTATTGCTCAAGCGTGAAGTGCCTGTCGACAATACATCCATCCGCCCTGCTGCAGTGCGTTATCAGTTGCCTATCCAGCAATGGGTCTTTGCTGCGCCGCAGGATATTGATGTAGCGGAATTTGATCGCCGTATTTACCAAGCCTTGCTGGTGATCGAGGAGCAAGCTTATACAGACGCAGCACTCGCTGGCCTGTATCCGCTTTCCATGTCTGCACACACCCAGGTGCTCAAGGGGCGTTTGAATTCCAATGAAGTGATCCCTTATTTCCATGACCTTATGGAAGCGGATCATGCTGTACACACCATGTATTTCCATACCCGGTTCTCCACCAATACTGACCCGCATCCCAGTATGGCGCAGCCATTCCGCATGATGGCGCACAATGGTGAGCTGAATACCGACCGTAAGAACCGCATTGCAGAAGCTGCATTAGCCCGCGCCCGCAATGGCAAGATTTTTCGTCCCAAGGGGCAGTCCGATAGCTCCCGTCTGGATCAGACCTTGAACAGCCGCCTGATGGATGATGGCCTGGATCTGGTGACTGCGGTAGTGTCGATGATGCCACCTGCCTGGGAAAATGATGAAACCCTGCCGGAAAACATCCAGGCGATGCTGGAGTATTTCTCGCTGTATGAAGAGAAAAATGATGGCCCGGCTGCCCTGATCTTTGGCAATGGTACCGTCGTGGGTGCCCGCCTGGACCGACTTGGTCTGCGTCCATTGCGTAGCGTTGAAACCCAGGAATACCTGTGCGTCATGTCTGAAGCTGGCCAGATCAATTTTGCGCCTGAAAGTGTCTTGCGTCGTGGTCGTATTGAAGCTGGTGGCATGCTCTATTTTGATCATGATCAGCAACGCTCTTTTGGCACACTGGAAACGCTGGAAATGCTGGCAGCCAAACGTGATTACAAGGAGCTGCTGGAAAAAGCGCGCGCGAATCTTGGTGACTTGCCTGCAGTAGCTGCGGAGACAGCCAGTTCTCCACAGCGTTATCACGGCAACCTTGAGCGCTATCAGCGCTTTGTCGCCTATTACTACAATCAGGAAAGCTTCAAGTTCATGATGGACCCGATGCTGGCAACCGGCGCAGAGAAAATCTCTGCCATGGGTTACGGCAATGCCATCAATGCGCTGAGCGATCATGAAGGCGGCGTTGCGCACTACTTCTCGCAACGTTTTGCCCAGGTGACCAATCCCCCGCTGGATTCAATCCGTGAAGCGGATGGCATGACCTTGCGCGTGGCGCTGGGTGCCAAACCGAACATGAATAAGGCTAGTGGTCGCCAGATCGTGATTGATTCGCCTATCCTGGGTCATCTGGATATGCTGAAACTGCGTGATCAGCAGGAAACACCCTATCGCTGCTTTGACATGTTGTACGCGCCTATCATCAATGATGCAGACGCGAATGCGGTGGTGCTGGAAAAGGCCATTGATGAACTGGCCAACGCCGTGGTGGCATTTGCCCGTGAAGAAGGCGGTATTGCCGTCATTTCTGATCGCCATGTCTCTTCCACCCTGGCTTCCATGCCTTTGCTGGTCGTGGTGTCCGCCATCAACCAGCGCCTGATTGATGAAGGTTTGCGCCTGGATGTTTCCCTGGTAGCGGAAAGCGGCCAGGTTGTGTCTTCCCATCATATTGCTGCGGCACTGGGTTTTGGCGCTTCTGCGGTGTATCCGCTGGGCGTACAGATTCGTGCTGAAGAAAAGTATGCAGCGGATGCGGACAAGGCCTTCAAGCGTTATGCCAAGGCTGCCGAAAAAGCCCTGATGAAGACCATGGGCAAGGTCGGCCTCTGTACTGTTGAAAGCTATATTGGCGGTGAGTTCTTTGAGCCTAACTTCCTGAATACCAACGACCGGGTGCTGAAAAAATATTTCCCCAACCTGAAAAACACCGTGGGTGGGGCTGACTTTGCCGTGATCGCGCAAATGGTGGTGGATTGGCATCAGCGTGCCCTGATCGTGACCGATGAAAACAGTGTGCCTTTACTCGGCCTGTTCAAGGAGCGTTCAGAAGGTGCTGGTCACTCTTATGGCACCATCGCGGTTCGCGGTTTTGTCGACATGACCGAAGAAAAAATCCATTTCGATAAGCAGGAAAAGCGGCCTGAAGATGAGTTCCTGCGCCTGATGACACTGTCACGCCTGGAAGATGCATTTGCCCTGAAAAAGGAAGATGCCTTTAATAATGGCAGCTTTGATCGTCTGAGTAATGAAGCGATCAACCAGTTTGACGTGACCAGCAGCTATCGCAGTTTTTCCCACATGATGGCAGAAGAGCGCGAGAAGCGGCCTGCGGCGTTGCGCGATGTGCTGGAGTTCCCGGCAGATGTCAGCAAGCTCAAGACTGAAGCCGAATTCCGCAAGGTGCTGGGACGCTTTGCCATTGTTGGCAATAACAGCGTGATGATTCGTGGCTTGAAGAGCGAGGTACTGGAAAATGGGCGTTTCAGCCTGCATTTGACTGGCCCTCTTGCCTCAGACATTACCCGTCTTTCTACCCTTGGCCAGGCGCTGGTGGCACATTTTGGTCACGATATCAGTGGTCACTGGATGGAAAGTGATGCCCTGACAGTAGAAGCCAGTGGCAATGCCGCTGATTATCTCAAGCTATTGCGGGTGGCCCCGGAAAGCCTGCCACTGGCAGACGTGCAGCCAGCAAGTGAGATTACCCGTAGCTTTGCTTCCGGTGCCATGAGTCATGGCGCGCTGGTGGCACCTGCGCATGAGGCGGTGGCGCACGGTACCAATATGGTGGGCGGTATGTCCAATTCCGGTGAAGGTGGCGAGCATATGACGCGTTACGGCACTATCCGTGCCTCGCGTATCAAACAGTTGGCTTCAGGTCGCTTCGGTGTATGGGCAGGCTATCTGGCTGACCCTATGCTGGAAGAGCTGGAAATCAAGATTGGTCAGGGTGCCAAGCCAGGTGAAGGCGGTCAGCTTCCTGCTCCCAAGGTAACAGTGGAAATTGCTGCTGCGCGTGGCGGTACACCAGGGGTTGAGCTGGTTTCACCGCCGCCCCATCACGATACTTATTCGATTGAAGATCTGGCGCAGTTGATCCATGACTGCAAGGCTGCGCGCGTTCGCGTGATCGTTAAGCTGGTGTCTTCAGAAGGGATAGGCACGATTGCTGTTGGCGTTGCCAAGGCGGGTGCCGACGTGATCAACGTGGCCGGTAATACTGGCGGCACTGGTGCCGCTTCTGTGACCAGCTTGAAATACACTGGTCGTGCTGCGGAAATCGGTATTGCTGAAGTGCACCAGGCATTGTCTGCCAACGGTTTGCGCGACAAAGTGATCCTGCGTTGCTCCGGCGCGCACCAGACAGCTAGCGACGTGGTGAAATCTGCCATGCTGGGAGGCGACAGTTTTGAATTTGGCACTACCGCATTGATGATGTTGAAATGCGTGATGGCGAAGAACTGTAACGTCAAGTGCCCTGCTGGCCTGACCACCAATGCGGAAGTATTTGATGGTGACCCACGTGCCCTGGCGCAATACCTGTTGAACGTGGCCCATGAAACTCGCGAGATTCTCGCGACGATTGGCCTGCACTCGCTGGCGGAAGCGCGTGGTCGTTCCGACTTGCTGCAATTACTTGATCACCCTTCCAGCGTCGGCCAGCTTGACCTGCGTGCCATGTTGACCGTAGTGCCTGAAGTGAAGATTGAAAATCCTGTCTACATGGAAAAAGACTACGCATTGGACGATGCTTTCATCGACCAGCTGCGAGCTGCTCTTGTAGAGGGCAAAGCACTGGAAGTGAGCCTGGGTGAAGGCCGCAGACTCAACAACTGTCATAAGAGTGTGGGTGGCCAGCTGGCTATTGATATCGAGCGCATGCTTAATCATGACATGAACGCGCAACAGGCATTGAGCTTGCCAGCAGCGGCCATGGATAAGCGCGGTCGTCGTTACCTCAAGCCAGGTAGCGTGGTGGTCAGCACCAGTGGTTCTGCTGGTCAGTCTTATGGAGCATTCTGCAACGATGGCATGATCATGCGTCACAGTGGTACCTGTAACGACGGCGTGGGCAAGGGCCAGTGCGGTGGTTCCATCATCGTCACCTCTCCAGGTGGCGGTTCTGAGCAAGCTGGTGGCAACGTGCTGGTGGGTAACTTTGCCTTGTTTGGCGCTACCGGTGGCCGCCTGTTTGTCGAAGGCCAGGCTGGCGACCGCTTTGCCGTGCGTAACTCAGGCACCACTGCCGTGGTTGAAGGCGTGGGCGATTTTGCCTGTGAATACATGACCAATGGCGCGGTACTGAACCTGGGTGCATTCGGCAAGGGCTTCGGTAACGGCATGAGTGGTGGTTTTGCTTACCAGTATGATCCTTATGGTGAGCTGGCGGGCAAGGCTGCTGCGGACTCTGTGCTGCTAGGTTCTATTACAGACGGTAGCGAAATGGCGCTGGTGCATAGCCAGGCTGTACAGCAGTTGTTGCAATGGCACCTGGAAGCCACGGGTTCCAAGCGTGCCGCGTGGTTGCTGGAGAATTGGGAAGCTGAACAGCACAACTTTGCCTATGTCATGCCGCGTGCGCTGTTGTTATATCAGGACAGTACGGAAATCCTCAAGGCCAAGCCCCGGAAAGACCTGCTGGAAGAGCTGTCGGTTGCGCTGGCTTCGTTCCAAGTGCGCAAGTTCAAGCTGGCATACCGGGATGGCAAGCCAGTATTGGGCGGCAAGGTGCCTGCTTATGGCGACACCGACACTCAGGACATGTTTGAGCTGCTGAACAACTATACCGTACTGAACATGGCACAACAGGTAGCGCTGGCGAAGGTACCGCAAGCAAAGGATGCTGCTGATCCTGCCGTGCAGAAGGCAGTGCGTAACTTGCTTCTGACGGAAGATTTTGTGCTGATGCAGAAGCTGCAACGCTACGCGCGTGAAGCGATTGAGGACTATGGTGATGAAGAGCTTGCCGTATTGATCGCAGATAAGCGTTTGTCTGATTACAAGGCTGCATTGAGTCAGCGCAATATTCTCTCCATGGATAGCCCAGGTACGTATGGCTGGATCATCCACCAGAGTTTCAAAAACCGCGGCCTGATTGGTGCGTTGCCCAGCCTGGAAGAACTGTTTGCCAAGTCTTCCCTGCTTGAGCTTGCCACTGCGCTGAAGTCCAACTGATAATAATATGCTTGATCTCATGCCGTGCTTGCGGGCACGGCATGAACGACTAACGACTGAATCATGAATATTCCCTACATTCCCGAAGACTCCCCTTTCAATACAGACCAGAAAGCCTGGCTGGCTGGATTCCTGGCAGGCATGAATACCCGCTTATTAGCGAGTGATCAGGCAGCTGGTGCTGCTCGTGCCAAACCGCCTGTGTATATCCTCTATGGCACCCAGACCGGTAATGCAGAAGGCCTTGCCCGTACTGCGGCTGCCACTGCCAAGAGCCATGGCCTGGAGCCGGTCGTCAAATCCCTGGACGAGGTTGAGCTGGAAGCTTTTGCTACCATGCGGCGCGTCATGATCGTGACTTCCACCTATGGTGAAGGCGAAATGCCGGATAACGCCGAGCTGTTCTGGGAGGCGATCTCCTCTCCAACCATCGCACGCCTGGAAGAGATGACCTTTGGCGTGCTGGCAATTGGGGATACTGGTTACGATGGTTTCTGTGAAGCAGGCAAGCTGATCGACATGCGCCTGGAGCAGTTGGGTGCAAAGCGCCTGCTGGCAAGGGTGGATTGCGATGTGGATTTTGAAGAGCCCGCCAATGGCTGGATAGAAGCTGCCATGCCGTTGTTCGCAGAAGTAGAAGGTGGCCCGGATGAAGTGGCGGCAGCACCTGATACACCAGAAGCTGCGCCTGTGGTATCGGCCTATAACCGTAAAAACCCTTATGTTTCCACGCTGGCAGTCAATCGTCGCCTGTCTGGCAATGACTCTGCCAAGGAAATTCGCCACTATGAATTTGACCTGGCGGGTAGCGGACTGACCTATGAAGCGGGCGATGCCCTCAATGTGGTGCCGGAGAACGACCCAGCCTTGGTGGAGTTGATGTTGAACCGCCTGGGCGTGGCCGCCGATAAAGCGGTTGCCAAGCACGACAAGCCATTGGGTGAGCTGCTAAGCCGCTCATTGGAGATTTCAACGCCGTCACGCGAGTTGATTGCCGCCATTGAACAGCGTGCTGGCAATGAAGATTTGAGCAATATCGTCCGCAGTGGTGACAAAGAGGCCCTGGAAAACTGGTTGTGGGGCAAGGATACGCTGGACCTGCTGCAACTCAATCCAGCGCTAGCGCTTGAAGCGGATGACTTTGTCAGTCTGCTCAAGCCACTGCAACACCGTGCCTATTCCATTTCCTCCAGTGCATTGGCTAACCCTGATCGGGTACACCTCACGATTGCGAGTGTGCGCTATCGCACTGGTGAACGTTTGCGCGGTGGTGTCTGCTCAACTTACCTGGCTGACCGTGTCAATGAAGGTGACCAGGCCGGGATTTTTGTCACGACTAACAAGGCATTCCGCGTACCAGCGGACAAGGCTGCCCCTGTCATCATGGTGGGCCCTGGTACCGGCATTGCCCCGTTCCGCGCCTTCCTGCAGGAGCGCCGTGAGTCTGGTGCCAATGGACGTAACTGGTTGTTCTTTGGTGACCAGAAGCGTGCCAGCGATTTTATCTATGAAGATGAGCTGACCGGCATGATGAAGGATGGCATATTGAGTCGTCTGGATCTGGCTTTCTCGCGCGATCAGTCAGACAAGATTTATGTCCAGACCCGCATGAAGGAGAACGGCAAGGAGCTGTTCGCCTGGTTGCAAGAGGGCGGCCATTTCTATGTCTGTGGCGATGCCAGCCGCATGGCCAAGGACGTGGATCAGGCGTTACATGATGTGATAGCCCAGCATGGTGGCTTGGATGCAGATGCCGCGGCTGGTTACGTCAATCAGCTCAAGCGTGAAAAGCGCTACCTGCGAGACGTCTATTAATTGCAGTTAAATTTCATGCAGTAACCAAAACGGGGCCATGTGCCCCGTTTTTTTTGATGTTAGTCACAAGTGACGATGGAACAACAGTTTAGATGGCATAAACAGGGTATTTACCCCATGCACTCTGGAATTTTTCATGATTTTTCGGGCTTGAGGGTGTCCTTTTTTCGATCTCGCGTGTCATTACTAGTAAGAACCGCAATTTTTCAACAATAACAATATGTATGCTTTACGGGGTACCTGATGAACACAACAATATTGAAGGCCTGTGCCGGAGCGCTGGGTTTGCTCGCCAGCCTGAATGCCTATGCTAACTATCTGTGGCTGGAGCCTGGAGAAAAAGGTACCAGTGCTTACATCGGGCTCTATGAATCCGAACGTCTGGCGCCCACTACTGTGGCTGCTGCGCGCGCGTATCTGGCAGATGGCAAGGATTTGCCATTAAAGGCGGAAAAACATCAATTGACGGTGGATGCCGATGGCAGTGCAGATGTCAGGCTGACAGCCCAGGCCGTGACCGATGGCAATGTGTTGAATTTTTACCAGGCACGTCTGGGTCGCAATGAAACCAAGGCCGTTAATGACCTGGAGCTGGTACCTACCGAACCTAACGGCAACACTTTCAAGCTGGTGTGGAAGGGCACGCCAGTCGCGGCCTCCCAGGTCAATGTCACTACCAGTGAAGGTTGGATACGCACTTTGAAACCAGCCGAGGATGGCACAGTATCCATGTCCACCCCTTTTCCTGGCTTGTATGTGCTGGAAGTGACGGCACGCGTGAATGGCTCCATGACACATCAGGGCAAGAAGTACGAGGATGTGCGGCATACTGCTACCCTGACATTTGTGGTGAAGAATTAAATGGCAGCACGCAGGTTTGGCTGGTTGTCCTGGGCGCTATTACTGGCGGTCGTACTCATATGCGCGTGGCTATGGTGGAACGGGCGCGCATCGCACGCGTTTGAGACTGAACAGGTAAAGCGTGGTGACATTGAGTATAACGTGACCGCCATTGGTACCTTGCAGCCGCGTAGTTACGTGGATGTGGGCGCGCAGGTATCTGGCCAGATCCTGGCTTTGCATGCGCAACCTGGGGATGCGGTGCAGAAGGGTCAGCTTTTGGCCGAGATTGATCCGCGCGTACCTCAGGCCACCGTGGATGCAGGACGTGGTGCACTGGCAGGCCTGCAGGCCCAGCTGGAAGAGCAAGAGGCGCAATATGAGCTGGCAAGCCAGCAACAGGAACGCCAGCAACAGATGCAAGCCGATGGATCGACCCGGACCGAAGAGGTGCAACAGGCGCAGGCTGCGTTGAAAACGGCATTGGCGCGTATCAAGAATCTCAAGGCGCAGATTGAGCAAACGCAATCCACGTTGCAGGGCAATGAGGCACTGCTTGGCTTTACCAAGATTTATGCGCCGATGGCAGGTACTGTAATTTCCATCGAAGCCAAGGCCGGGCAGACACTAAATGCCACCTACCAAACCCCTACTCTGTTGCGCATTGCTGACCTGTCGACCATGACGGTATGGACCGATGTATCGGAGGCGGATGTGCGTCATGTCAAACCGGGCATGCAAGTGTATTTCAAGACGCTGGGCGGTGATCTGCGACGCTGGAACAGTACGGTGCGCCAGGTGCTTCCTGCACCGCCCAAGCCTGAAGGCCAGACGGCTAGTGCTACGCAGGCAACCAGCGGCAACAAGGTGGTGCTCTACACCGTATTATTTGATGTGGATAATCGCGATGGTGAGCTCATGCCGCAAATGACAGCACAAGCATCCTTTATCGTGGCGGCAGCACACCAGACCATTACCGTACCGGTTGCAGCGCTGACAGAGGTGGATGCCAAAACCAGTCAGTACAAAGTACAGGTATTGACGGACCAAGGCAAGACAGTCTGGCGCGAGGTCAAGGTCGGGGTGCGTAATCGTTTACGCGCAGAGGTGCAATCTGGCCTGAACGAGGGAGAGCAACTGGTCACGGCCATCAAGGCAAGCAAACCTAGCCCCTGGAGATTCCAGTTTTGAGTGAATCCAAGCCGCTGATATCCTTATTTGATATCCGCAAGCACTATGGCGGCGGGGATAAGCCGCGCGTGGATATCCTGCACGGTATTTCACTGGAGATTCATGCAGGGGAGTTTGTGGCGATTGTCGGTGCTTCTGGCTCGGGAAAATCCACGCTGATGAACATCCTGGGCTGTCTTGACCGCCCAAGTGAAGGCAGTTATTACTTCGCCGGGCGCAATGTGGCGCAAATGGATGCAGACGAGCTCGCCTGGTTGCGGCGTGAGGCCTTTGGTTTTGTGTTCCAGAGTTATAACCTGATCGCAAACGAGACTGCTCAGGAAAACGTTGAAATACCCGCGCTCTACTCTGGTATGCCAGAGCATGCGCGCGCAGAGCGGGCCAAGGCCTTGCTCATGCGCCTGGGTCTGGCAGATCGTTGCCAGTATCGACCAAAACAACTGTCCGGTGGTCAGCAGCAGCGGGTATCAATTGCCCGTGCCTTGATGAATGGCGGAAGTATCATCCTTGCCGATGAGCCCACAGGTGCGCTGGATTCGCGTAGTGGCGAGGAAGTGATGCGCCTGTTGAATGAGCTTGCCGATGCAGGACATACCGTTATCCTGATCACGCATGACCGCGACGTGGCGGCCAGTGCAAAGCGCATCATCGAAATCCGCGATGGCAAGATTATCAGTGATACCGGTGTTGGTGTTTTAGGTGAGCAGACCATAGGGCAGACATTTGAGTTCAGTCCTAAAGCACTCCCAGCCAAGTCTCAATGGCGTGGTGATGTGCTGGAAGCCTGCCGTGCTGCCTGGCGGGTGATGTGGGTCAACCGTTTCCGTACAGCACTGACCTTGCTCGGCATCATTATCGGCGTGGCCTCGGTGATCGTGATGCTGGCAGTCGGCATGGGCACCAAGGAGCGTGTGGTCAGTGAGCTGGGTGCCTTTGGCACCAATCATATCTATATCAGTCCCAAGCGAGAGAGTTCGCGCATTCCCGGGCGTGGCATTAATAGCGCCGATCTGGAAGCCTTGGCGGATATCCCGCAGATTAGCTATGTTTTGCCTAATCTTTCTGGCAGCAAGATCGTGCGTTATGGCAACGAGGACGTGCAAACGCGCATCAAGGGCTCCCGTGCGGCCATGTCGAGGATGTTGTCCTGGCCTGTGGTCAGGGGCAGTTTCTTTACCGAGGAAGATGATCAGCGTATGGCCACCGTGGCGGTACTGGGGCCACGCTTGGTGCGCAATCTCATGCCCGATGTCGAGAATCCGGTGGGCGAAACCATACTGATCGGCAATGTGCCATTCCAGGTGATCGGGGTACTGGATTCCAAGGGCGCTGTGACCGGCGACCAGAGCGATGATGACCTGGTGGTGATCCCCTATACCACTGCCAGTCTGCGGGTGTTTGGCGAGCGTGATCCTTCCTACATCACCCTGGAAGTCGGCGATATGAAGCAGGTCGATGTGGCAGAAAAAGCGGTGGATGATCTCTTGTTTGAACGGCATCGGGTACGGGATTATGCCCTGGAGAATGCTGCGGCCTGGATTGCGGCACAAGCCAAGACCCAGGACAGCATGGGCGTGATGCTGGCCTTGATTGCGGTGGTTTCCCTGGGGGTGGGCGGTATCGGTGTCATGAATGTGATGTTGATGACGGTGCGGGAGCGTACGCGCGAGATAGGCATCCGCATGGCGACTGGCGCACGCCAGCGCGACATCCTGCAGCAGTTTCTCACTGAAGCCGTGCTGGTGACCACTGTGGGAGGCGTCACCGGCGTGGTGCTCGGGCTGGCCATCGGTGTTGCCCTCGTGTTGTGGGGCATGCCGGTTATCTTTTCCTTTAGCGCAGTCATCGGCGCTTTTTTCTGTTCCGTAATTACCGGGGTGGTGTTTGGTTTTATGCCTGCGCGTCAGGCCGCCAAGCTGGATCCGGTAGTGGCGCTTGCCAGTGAGTAATATGAAAGCCCTGAGTTTATTTCTGCTGGTATTGTTGCCAGCCTGTACCAGCGTGCAACCTTTACAGCTACAACCTGAAGATGGACTGTCTCCGCTGCCTGCTGCATGGCGCAATGCTTCATCCCTAGACAATAACAAGCTGGATCAGGCGTGGTGGCAGGCATTTGGTAGCCCTGACCTGGATCGCCTGGTGCGTAGTGTGCACACCGACAGCTTCAATATGGCCGCTGCAATTGCGCGAGTAGAGCAGGCACAGAAGCTGGCCGTGGTGGCGGGAGCGCCGTTGTTGCCTGAGGTGTCGGCAACCGGTAGCCTGGGTCGGCAGCGCAGGATGGGCGGCAGTAGTGATGCTGCCAGCCTGAGCAATTACTCAGCAGGCCTGGCCGCCAGTTATGAGATTGATTTCTGGGGCAAGAACCGGGCGGCTTACCAGGGTGCCCTGTCCACGTTGCGGGCCAGTGAATTTGACCGTGACAGCCTGCAACTGACCTTGACGGCCAGTGTGGCGACAGCCTGGATACAGCAGACTGGCCTGCAAGACCGGGTGCAGATTGCCGGACGTAACCTGGAGAATGCCGAGCGGGTGCTGCAGCTGGTGGAGTCCCGCTATCGGGCAGGCGCAGCCACTCCGATAGAGCTGGCACAACAGCGCGGCCTGGTGGCGTCCCAGCGTCGTAGCCAGGCCTTGTTGCAACAGCAATACGGCAATATCCAGGCGGCGCTGGCAGTATTGTTGTCCAAGTCAGTCAGCGAGCTGGCAATCGCGGACAACAGCCTGAATCAGGTGGCCAAGCCGATGATTGGGCTGGTAATGCCTTCCGAGTTGTTGACCCGACGGCCCGATATCGCACGTGCAGAAGCCAGCCTGCTGGCAGCAGATGCCAATATTCAGGTTGCCCGTGCCACCATGTTACCCAGCATCACATTGACTGGCGGCATTTCTACTGGGAGTGATCACTTACATAGTGTGTTTGATAACCCCTTGTATAGCCTGGCTGCAGGGATCGCCGCCCCTATTTTCAATGCTGGCCGTTTAGCCGCACAACGCGATTACGCGATTGCGCGCCGACAAGAATTGTTAGCCAATTATCGCCAGGCCATTATTACCGCATTTGCGGATGTGGAAACTGCGCTGAATCTGATCAATGGCATAGATCGCCAAACCCAGGCACAGGATGTAGAGCTGGAAAATGCCCAGCGTGCTTTTGCACTGGCGGAGTCTCGCTACAAGGCGGGTGCCGAGACCTTGCTCACCATGCTGGATACCCAGCGTACCTTGTTTGCGGCGCAGGACTTGGCAGTTCAGTTGCATCAACTCAGCTTGCAAGCATCGGTTGATCTATACCGTGCGCTCGGTGGAGGATGGCAGCAGGTAGCCAGGTAGCACAAGGCCAGAGGATGACGGCCGTCTTACGGCCAAGGGAGCGTGGCTTGCCAGCAGGATCAGTTAAAGACTAAAATGAGAATTGTTATCGATAAACTTGCTTAATCTACTTTCTCCTTCATGCCCTCTTCCGAGCCGTCCGCGGCCCAGCGCCTCAGTCACCTGTATACAGACAACCATGCATGGCTATTTGCATGGCTGCGTAAAAAGCTGGGTTGCCCACATGAAGCGGCAGATCTGGTGCAGGACACGTTTACCCGTATCCTGTCCTCGCGCGATATCCTGTTTAGCATCAAAGAGCCGCGCGCATATCTCACTACGACGGCCAAGCATTTATTGATAAACCAGGCCAGGCGCCGGGCCATAGAGGAAGCCTACCTGGCGGGTTTGATCGCTTTAGGGGAAGATCATGCGCCTTCTCCTGAACAAGTATTGGTCGCCGTCGAAGCCCTGGCGCAAATCAGTGCCGTGCTGGAAGGGTTGGCAGACAAACCGCGCACGGCCTTTTTGCTACGCTATCTGGATGGCCTGTCCCATGCCGAAATTGCTGCGGCATTGGGGGTTTCGACCAAGATGATCCAGAAATACCTGGTGCAGGCACTGGTGCATTGCCATGCTGCATTGGGACAAGATCAGACTATTGCCTCGTGAGTGCCAGCAGCACAGACATTGCCGAGCAGGCTGCCGAATGGTTGATCCAGCTCTCTGATGAAAGCAGTGCAGATACGCAGGCAGCATTTGCCCGCTGGCAGCAGGCTGATCCCAGGCATGCACAAGCGGTAGAGCAGATGCAGGGCCTGATTGGGCAACTGGAAGGTTTTCAACATGCCAGCACTCCAGCGCATGCGGCCCTCAAGGCCGGGATGACACCGAGCAAGCGCCGTCACAAAGCCAAGCCGATTGCGGGCGCCCTCTTCACCTTGCTCGCACTTTGCCTGCCTGTATGGATAGCATTACAGCATTACCCGCTGGATTATTTGATGGCGGATATCAGTACCTCAACTGCGGAATGGAAATCCCAGACATTAGCCGATAACACCCACATCACACTCAATAGCAACAGCGCGGTTGATGTCGAGTTTGATCAACATCAGCGGGTGCTACGTCTGGTGCAGGGTGAAATCCTGGTCGATGTAGCCAAGGATGCTGCGCGGCCATTTGTGGTGAAAACCGAGCATGGCAGCATCACTGCGCTGGGGACGCGGTTTGTGGTGAGTCATCATGATCATGCCACGGCATTGGCGATGCTGGAGTCCAAGGTCATGGTCAACAGCGGACTTGCTGACCATGCGGCTGGCACTTTAGTGACGCAGGGGCAAAGTGTCGTGTTCCAGCAAGATGGCGTAGGGTCTATCAGCACGATTGATGCTGACAGCCTGAATGATGCCTGGAAATTGCACCAGCTGGTGGTGCAGGATCAGCCACTATCGGATGTCCTGGCTATCCTTTCACGGCATAGGCGTGGACATATACAGTTTAACCCTGATGAGTTGCATGCATATCGCGTTACCGCGGTATTGCCGCTGGATAACACGGATCATGCGCTGCAATTGCTTGCCGACAGTCTCCCGCTAAGTGTCCGCAGCTATACCCCCTGGTTCGTGCTGGTCGATCCCCATCCCTAATCCCTGTAACGTCGTTCAATTGGCTGGGTATGACGAGGGGTACCAGAATATTTTCCCTGAATGGTTCCAGTTTTCATTTGCCAAGTGTCTTGGTAATTGAACACTTCATTCCAGGATCAATGACAACATGCAATTCTCCAGCAGTACTACTTTCAGCTTAAGCCCCATCATATTGGCTTTACAGCTTGCATTCATTCCCGCGGCTGCAATGGTGACCCCCAGTGTCGCTTATGCAGATAACGCAGCAGCCAACGTACAGTACGATATTCCTGCCGGCCCTTTGGCACCTGCACTGACCAAATTTGCCCAGCAATCCGGGATTGCGGTGTCTGTTGACGCCCAGAACCTCAAAGGGCTGAATACCAAAGGCGTTAAAGGGACATACAGCATAGAGGATGGGTTTAACCTGCTATTGGCTGGTACGGGCTATGCCCCTGAAAAAACAAGCGCGGGTTATGCGTTGCGCAAAGCAACCCAGTTACGCGAAGAATCGACACATTCTAGTAGTACCGCCTTGCCTGAAGTGACCGTCATGGCTGCTCTGGATCGTGATTCACGAGCCATGAGTGAAGGTACCCGATCTTATGCTGCACGGGCTGTCACCATAGGCAAAGGTGAGCAATCGCTACGTGAAACGCCGCAATCCGTCACTGTTGTCACAAGGCAACGCATGGATGACCAGAATCTGACCACATTGGACAGTGTGTTGATGCAGACGACAGGAGTGACCAAACAATTACGTGGTTATGGGCATTCGACGTATGCTTCACGGGGCTTTGAAATCAGCAATTACATGCTGGATGGTGTGCCAACAGGTGATTATGGCGGTATAGGTACCGCGCCAGATACCATCATACTGGACCGTATAGAAGTGATGCGGGGTGCCCCTGGTCTGATTATTGGTAATGGTGACCCAGGTGGCACGGTTAACATGGTACGTAAGCGTCCCTTGGCGGAGAAACAGATTCAGATCACTGCCCGTGCTGGGAGCTGGGATTATTATCGCCTGGATGGTGATGTTACAGGCCCGCTCAATGAGAGTGGAACCCTGCGTGGACGCTTGGTAGCTGGATATGAGGACAGGCATTATTTCCATGATGAAGCTCAATCGAAATTGCCTGTGGTTTACGGCATTCTTGAGGCGGATCTAGGGCGCCACACTGTGGCGGCTGTTGGTATTCGCTATCAGGACTATCAACAGGACGGCGGGCGCTGGAGGGGCGGTTTGCCGATGTCTATAGATGGCAGTAACCTTAATTTATCACGATCTACATCATTGGGTCCAAGCTGGACAATGTATGAGAGCAAGACCAAGGAAATTTTTGGTGATGTGACGCATCATTTCAATGATGATTGGAAGATTAAACTGAGTGCCATGCATCAGCGAAATGATAGAGATGATCTAATCATTCGTACCAATGATGGCCTGGTAAACCCACAGACCATGACAGGTGTGGCATATAACCGTGTGGAATTCCAGAAAGTGCAGTATGAAACTACAGCACTAGATGCTCAAGTTAACGGTAAATTCAATGGCTGGGGCCAAACGCATGAACTATTCTTGGGGGCAAACTGGCAACAGAATGAAACACCGTCCACCAAGAGTGCACGCACAGCATATTCTCCACTATATGCGATCAATCTGGATACGCTAGACCTGTCCCAGGTTCCCAGGCTGTATCGTGGTGCTTACGGTGTGCCCAACTCATCCAAAGAAACCAGGCAAGGTGTTTACGGCAACGCCAGACTGCAACTTGTTGACTCGCTCAAGCTGATTGTTGGCGGGCGTGTGAGTTGGTATGAGTATGAGAGCACTTTCAGCGCGCCTTACAAGCAGGCTAATGAGGTCACTCCCTATGTAGCATTGATCTTCAAGATCAATGATGAGTGGTCACTGTATGGCAGTTATACCGATATTTTCAAGCCTCAAAGTAACAGTTTTACGGCTAGTGGCAGCTCGTTGAGTCCCTCCACTGGTACTAACTATGAAGCCGGGATAAAAGGTGAACTATATGGCGGTAAGTTGAATACTTCATTCACTGTATTCCGTATCGTTCAGGATAATTATGCAATTACTGACCCCTTGAATCGAAACAATTGTTCACCTACTGGAGGTGCTTGTTCAATCAATGGTGGCAAGATGCAAAGTCAGGGATTTGAAGCAGAAGTCAATGGCGAGATGCGTCCTGGCTGGCAAGTGTCTGCAGGATATACTTTTAACTCTGCCAAGTATGAAACAGCCCAATTCGATAGCGTGAATTCTAATCGCCTGGCAGGAGATCATAATCCACGTCAGTTACTACGCCTGTGGAATACATACAAGCTGCCTGGGGACTTGAATCGTGTCTCCATTGGTGGAGGGGTGTTTGTACAAAGTGAAACTTCCTATATCACTGGAACTAACATCAGGCGTCAGCAAAGTGGATATTCCGTTTGGAGTGCGCAAGCCAGCTATAAAATTGATGATCACTGGTCAGCGGCGTTAAACATCAACAATCTTTTCGACAAACGTTACTACCTGGATGCATTGCAAACATTTTATGGCGAGCCACAAAGCGTCATGCTGACAGTGCGCGGTAACTTCTAAGTCGCTATTCATTCACTGGAGTGCGTTGTCATGACGTATTCCAGTGCTTGTCATTGTTTTTATTGACAATGGTTATTATTTGCATAACCATTCGCTATCTTGTGATTGACCAGTGGTGGTAATAGCTGGTTGCAGCCTAACATTATTGCCTGCTAGCGAATGTCCATACCCGACCACACTGTCTCCCGCAATGCCATCCTTGGGGATCTCTATCAAGCGCATCATAGCTGGCTGGTGAGCTTGTTGCGTCGCAAACTCAGCTGTACCAATCAGGCCGATGATCTTGCGCATGACACGTTTACCCGCATTCTGGCATCCCATAGCGAATTGGCTGGGATCAAGGAACCACGGGCTTTCCTGACGACTGTAGCTAAACGCCTTCTTGCTAATCATTACCAGCGGCAAACCTTGGAGCAGGCCTATCTGCAGGCGCTTGCCATCATGCCTGAACCCCAGGCAATCTCCCCCGAGCAGCGCCTTCTGATCCTGCAAACCCTGCATGAGGTAGACGAGATGCTGGATGGATTGCCAGCTAAGGCACGAAGTGCTTTTCTGCTTTCTCAGCTTGATGGCCTCACCTACGATGAGATTGCCATCCAGCTTGAAATATCAAGCCGGACGGTAAAGCGTTATATGGCATTGGCATTTGAACAATGCCTGCTGGCCATGGTATGAGTCGCGACCTCACCATCCCTGCCCCAAGTCGTGAAGTAATCCGCCAGGCCGCCAAATGGCTGGCATTGTGGCATTCGGGTGAGATGACGGAGGGCGAGCGCCGCAAACTTGCTACTTGGCGTGCAAGCAGCCCGGAACATGAGCAAGCCTGGCATCAGGCCGAACAGCTGGCGCGCAAATTGGCGCATATCCCTTCTGAACTTGGCATGCCCGTGTTGGATCGCAATGAGCGCATCAGTCGCCGGGATTTCATCAAGCCCCTGACATTGCTGATGGTCGCCATGCCTACAGGGATATTGGCCTATCGCCATACTCCCTGGCAGCAGTGGATGGCGGATTACCGTACGGCTACCGGCGAGCTTAGGGAGGTGGTGCTGGATGATGGCACCCGCATCTTGCTCAACACCGCCAGTGCCATTGATGTGGATTTTAGTGGCGATTTACGACAAGTCAGGCTGCTGGCGGGAGAAATCCTGATCCAGACTGCCCCGGACAACGCACGGGTGCATAGGCCATTTGTGGTGGATACGCCAGAAGGACGTTTACGCGCATTGGGTACGCGGTTTACGGTCAGGCAGCAAGATGGGGTGACCAAGCTTGCTGTGATGGAAGGCGCTGTGGAAGCCAGTCCAGCCCTGGATATCTCCAGGGCCAGCATCCTTCATGCGGGCAGGCAATCCAGTTTATCCGCCAATGAAGTTCACGCAATCCAGCCTCTGGATGACAAACATATTGCCTGGGCGGACGGCATACTCTATGTCGATAAAATGCCGCTGCATGCATTCATCTCCGAGCTTGGCCGTTATCGGCCCGGGGTCTTGCGTTGTGCGCCTGAAGTGGCACACCTCGAAGTGTCTGGCGTTTTCCAGCTGAATGATACGGATCGTATCCTGGCTGCCTTGCACAACACCTTGCCTGTGCAGTTGAAGTGGCGTACCCGGTATTGGGTGACGATTGCTGGCAGAGAGTAGCGTCTGTCCGGTTTCGCTGTATTCCCGCTTGCTACCCAGATAAAAGATTCTGATACTTTGTCCCCTTTTTTGCGCTCGCCTGACATTGGGAATGTAAACACGACAAAACCAATGAACAGGGATGATCTATGCAAGAACGCAACAACACACAGGCTTACCAGCTCAAGGGCAGCATGATCGCCTTGCGGCTGGTATTTGGGGTCCTGGCCACAGGGACAATGGGCATGCAGGTATATGCCGCTGAACCATCCGCGATAAGCAGCAAGCAGCAGTACAATATTCCCGCAGGACCGCTAGATAAAGCACTGGCTAGCTTCGCTGGTCGGAGTGGCGTTAATCTCTCGCTGGATCCTGCATTGACCAGCGGGTTGCAGAGTGAGGGCTTACAAGGGTCTTATGGCCTCAAGGACGGCTTCAGCCGCTTGTTGACAGGAAGTGGTCTTGAGGCGGTTGTAGATGATAACGCCAACTGGAAGCTGCGCAAGGCAACTACCCTCAACAGCCCTGCTAGCAATACCAAATCCAGTGCCACCTTGCCCGAAGTTGGCGTGGTGGCTGCCAGGAGCCGAGAATCAAAAGCCATGACGGAAGGCAGCCAATCCTATGCTGCGCGGGCTGTGACTATCGGCAAGGGAGAGCAATCCCTGAGAGATGTGCCACAGTCTGTCAGCGTGGTGACGCGCCAGCGTATGGACGAGCAGAACCTGACGTCCCTGGATAGCGTATTAACCCAGACAACTGGTGTGACGCGTGAATTCCGCAATTATGGACATTCTGTCTACTATTCACGCGGATTTGAAATTAGCAGTTTCATGACCGATGGCGTGCCCATGGGATATTACGGCGGTTTGGGCATTGCGCCGGATACCGCCATTTTTGACCGTGTGGAAGTCTTGCGTGGTGCCCCAGGCTTGCTGATTGGGAATGGTGACCCGGGCGGCACGGTGAATTTTGTGCGTAAACGGCCCCTGGCTGAAAAGCAGGTTCAATTGACCGCACGGGCTGGCAGCTGGGATTACTACCGCCTGGATGGGGATATCACCGGGCCGATCAACGAAAGTGGGACCTTGCGTGGGCGATTGGTCGCGGGCTATGAGGATCGCCATTACTCCTATGATGAAGCCAAGACCCGGCTGCCTTTGTTCTACGGCATCCTTGAGGCCGATCTGGGTGAGCATACAGTAGCCGCAGCTGGTATCCGCTATCAGCATTTCAAGCAGGATGGCGGGCGCTGGGCTGGTGGTTTGCCGGTGACCACTGATGGCAGCCATATAAAACTGCCGCGTTCTACCGCCTTTGGACCAAGCTGGACCTGGTTTGAGAGCGAAGTCAAAGAGGTATTCGGGGATGTGACGCATCATTTCAATGATGACTGGTCGGTCAAGGTGAGTGGCACGTATCAAAGTAGCAATCGCCAGGATGCAACGATGATGACGAACGGCAATGTCAACCCGGCGACGCTCAGCGGGTTTGAATTGACGGGTATTGCATTTGAAGACACGCAATATCGTCGCAAGGGGGTGGATGCCCAGGTGCAGGGCAAGTTTGATGCCTGGGGCCAACAGCATACGCTCTTTGTCGGGGCTAACTGGCAAAAAAGTACCGTCCCTTCATCCAAGTCAGCAGAGAGCCTCTACAGCACGCCGGTTGCGGTCAATCTCAATGCGATTAATCTGTCTGCGCTCCCAAGACTGTATCGCGGTGCGTATAGCAATTACTCGGATCAAGAGACCACGCAGGGGATATACGGCAACCTGAAGCTGCAGTTGCTTGAACCGTTGAAAGTGATTCTGGGTGGCCGCGTAAGCTGGTATGACTTCAATAACTCGGGGGGTAGCGCGTATAAACAGACACATGAAGTAACGCCGTATGCCGCTGTAATCTGGCGGCTGAATGAGCAATGGTCCTTGTATGGCAGTTATACCGATATTTTCCGCCCACAAAGTCAGTCATTCACGGCAAGTGGCAACCCGCTCAAGCCCGCCATGGGCAGCAATTATGAGGCGGGCATCAAGGGCGAGCTGAACGATGGCAAGTTGAATACATCATTCTCCGTGTTCCGTATCGTCATGGATGATCTGGCACAAATAGATCCGAACAACCCAACCATATGTCCAGGTGCTCCAGTATCAGGCGGTTGCTCCATCAATGGTGGCAAGGTCAAAAGCCAGGGGTTTGACGCCGAGATCAATGGCGAAATCCTGCCGCGTGTGCAATTGTTTACCGGGTATACCTATAACGCCACCAAAACTGTCCGGGATAGGGATGCGAACGGTATCCCTACTCTGGATGAAGGCAGGCCCTATAACAGTGCTTTCAATCCGAGGCATTTACTACGTAGCTGGGCGACCTATCGATTACCTGGAAGCTTGGACAAGGTCACTCTAGGTGGTGGTGTCACCATCCAGAGCGAGCTTTCTGCAGATACATACTGGGGTGAGGACATCCCTCGTCGTCAAGGCGGATATAGTGTGTGGAATGTGCATGCAAGCTATCGTGTTGATGAGCACTGGACCGCGTCACTGAATATCAACAACCTATTCGACAGGCGCTATTACACCAATGCAGCTGGCATGTGGTATGGCGAACCACAAAGCGCCATGCTGACAGTTCGCGGCACTTTCTGAGTATAACCATGTGAATAAAAAAGCCCTCGCAAGAGGGCTTTTTCATGCTCGTTTTAAAATTGATCCGTGGTGATATTCGCGTATTGATAGCAGCAATGAAAAGGCCCCGAAAGTTCGGGGCCGGGCAGCCGGGGTGTATCGTAATCTTCGGGGGGATGGATGATATAACCAAGCTACGAGTTCATCTTAGATGGGATTTATGAAGAGTTCGTGTTGAGAAAATGATGATAGTGTGACAAATGAAATAATGGCGGCACACTGCCTTGATGAATCTCAGCGTAATACTTCCAACCGGTATCATCTTTTTTGAATATGATGAGAATATTATTGACAATGATTCTTATTTAACAGACGATAGCACTTATGCATTCTTGGCACATACTTTCTCCGCCAATGATGTCCTTCACAGGCTGGCAATGTTGCCAGCCTTCTTTTTGTCTGGTTGGAGCAGTATCCTGATGGGCCATGATTCATTATCACGCCGGAACCTGCTGAGTGAATGGTATAGCAGTCACCATTCCTGGCTGGTGAGCTGGTTACGACGAAAAATGGATGGCTCGCAGCAAGCCGATGATCTGGCACAGGATACGTTTATCCGGGTTTTCAAGTCACAGCAATTGGAACAGGTAGTAGAGCCGCGCGCTTTTCTCACGGTAGTGGCCAAGCGTGAACTCTATAACTTCTGGCGGCGGCGCGAGCTGGAGACTGCTTATCTGGATGCGCTGTCCCATATGCCGGAACATCTGGGCTTGTCACAGGAGGACTATGCTGTATTACGCGAGGCCATCCTGATCATAGACCGCCAGCTGGATGGCCTGCCGGAAAAGGTGAAGCAGGCGTTCCTGCTTAATCGGCTGGAAGGCATGACCTATGTGGCGATCAGCCAGGAAATGCATCTTTCCGTGGCCACCATCGAGCGCTATATGAAGCAGGCCATTTTGCATTGTCATCAAGCCCGTTTGCGGGACGTGCCCTGATGTCGGTGCTGCAGAACGAGATTCCGTCATCAGTGATTGAAGCGGCTGTGGACTGGATGGTCAGGCTGGAAGCGGGTGATGTTGATGAAGCCTTGCAGCTGCAATTTCATCAGTGGCTGGAAGCCGATCCAGGCCATCGCACTGCATGGAATGAGATTTCGCAGAGCTTGACTGGTTTTCAGCAGATGCAAAGCCTGGGTTATCAGCACGCCGGACATGCTAGCGCGGTATATCAAGCTATTTCCAATAAAAAAATTTCTACACAGCGTCGTAAGTTTCTACGAGGTGGGATGGCAGTGGTAGTGCTGGGCGCAGGTACTGGGTATCTGGTTAACCGGGTGACTCCGCTCGCCCATTTCAATGCGGACTATGTCACGGGCACCGGCGAACGGCACAGTATGATGCTGGCTGATGGCACACAAGTCCGGTTGAATGCGCGCTCTGCACTGGATGTGGACTTCACGCACACGCAGCGAGTGCTGCGCCTCCACAGTGGCGAATGCTTGCTTGAGGTGGCATCTGATGCCGTGCGTCCATTGTTGCTGCAAACGCCGCATGGCGTGGTGCATGTGGTCAGTGGTTCGCATCTGCTCGCGCTGGTTGCGGCGCAGCAAAGTGTTGTCATGGTGCAGCAGCAGGCAGTGAAGTTGGTCAATACCGAACAGCAGACATTGACGTTAGGGCATGATGAGGCGGCCTGGTTTGATGCAGCGCATGTGCAACGCAAGGTGTCGGATTTCATGGCCCGTTCAGCGTGGATTCATGGCATGTTGGATGTGCGCAACCAGAGTCTTGCGGAAGTGGTGGAGAGTCTACGTGCCTATCATCATGGCTGGATCAGGGTTTCACCCAGAGCTGCCAGCCTGCGGGTGTTTGGCATGTTTCGCCTGGATGATGTCGGACAGGCGTTATATTCCCTGCAGGCGGTATTGCCGATTACCATCAAGCGTTATGGAAATGTCCTGACCATGATTGATCTTCTTTAAATACGCTTGTCAGTGGGTGGTAAAGCATTGATATCAAATAGTGTGAGCATCAGTGATGCAATGTAAGGTGCCAGGCTTTCGTCCGGAATGATATAGCACCCACACTCCTCCGGCTTATCCTTAGTACTTACGCAAAATTGATCAAAAAATGTTAAGAAAAAATGAGGGGTTTTCCTGAGCTTGTTGGACAAAGATATTGAAGTTCAAATTACTATTTCAGGGAACCATCTCATGTCATTCTATTCTTTACGCCCTTGCCTGCTGGCAATGGCGATTGCTTCCGCATTTCCTGCATCCGCTGCAGTGGCAGCTGAACCTGCCACTGCGGTAGTCGTGCAGCAATATGATATTGCGACCGTGGTCTTGGCAGATGCATTAAGCCAGATTGCACAGCGTAGCGGGCAGAACATCGTCGCTGATCCTAAACTGGTCGAGGGTAAACGCGCTGGTGCCGTGCGCGGCAGTTATTCACCGCGGCAGGCGATAGAGCAAGCGCTGGTAGGGACTGGCTTGCAAGTCGTGGCGAATGAGGCAGGCGGCTTTGTTATCCGTACAGGTGCACAAGTGAGTAGCGCGTTGCAGGATAATGCCTTGCCAGAGGTGGCGGTCAAGTCGACTAGCCTGTCAGATGGCACCACAGAGGGCAGCAGCTCCTATACCACGAAGGCGATGAATACTGCGACACGTTTGCCATTATCCATCCGTGAAACACCGCAATCCGTGACCGTCATCACACGCCAGCGCATGGATGACCAGGGCATGCTGAATATCACCGATGCGATCAAGAGCACACCAGGTATCTTCCTGAGTAATACTGATGGTCCGGGACGCCCTAATTTTGTTGCGCGTGGATTTGGTGTAAGCAATATCATGTATGACGGGTCATTGATGCCGTGGTCCTCTTTTGTTCCCAGTGCACAGGCCAATCTGGCGATGTACGACAGGGTTGAAGTGGTACGGGGTGCAACAGGCTTGATGCAAGGCGCGGGGAACCCATCAGCAGCGGTCAACTTGGTGCGCAAGAGGCCGACCAGTGAATTCAAGGCATCGCTGACTGCCTATACTGGTAGTTGGGATAATTACGGCAGCATCCTGGATGTGGGGGGATCATTGAATGATGCTGGTACATTACGCGGACGTACTGTCGTTTCTTTGCAGGATTCAGGTAGCTTCCGGGAAGGCCAAAGCTATGACAATCATCTTTTCTATGCGGTTGGGGAAGCAGATTTAACCGAGAAAACAACGCTTACCGTGGGTGCGTTCTCACAGAAGGACAGTAGCAATGGCACTTGGTGGGGCGGTTTACCGGTTGATCAAAGCGGCAAGCATTTCAATCTCAAGCGTTCCACTTCCCTCGCGGCAAATTGGGAATACCTAGATCAGGAAATGAACAGCGTGTTCGCAATTCTAGAACACCAGTTTAATGATGACTGGAAGATGAAGTTTAATGCCACAAACATATGGTCCAAGATTGATGGGTTGGGCACCTATATGTATAGCGATACTTCTGGTGCAACGGTGGACAGGCAGCACTGGGCATGGCGTGGTCAACAGGATAACAAGGCCTCGAGTTACGACCTGGCAGTCAATGGGAATGTGGACTGGTTTGGGCGTCGACATGAGGTAGTAATCGGGGCCAACCGGAACCAGTTTGATTCCAATCCGCGCGAGTATAGTACTGCTTACATCAGTAATGATGTCAATGTGTACAACTGGAGTCCAAGCAGTCTTGCCAAGCCCAATCTTTCCTATACCGGCACAGGACATACACGTACTAGCCAAGATGGTATTTATGCAACAGCGCGTTTTAATGTGGCTGATCAGCTGAAATTCATATTGGGTGCACGTCTGGATTGGTACGAGTTCGATAACTATCGTGATACCTCTGGTTACAAGGTCACACGCAATGTCACGCGCTATGCGGGCCTGATTTACGATATCAATCGGCAGCATTCGCTGTATGCGAGCTTCACTGATATTTTCAGTCCACAAAGCAGTGTTGCCAGGAGCGGCAACGTACTTAGACCGATTGACGGCGAGAATTATGAAATCGGTCTTAAAGGTGAATATTTTGAAGGCACACTCAATACCAGCATTGCCCTGTTCCAGATAGACCAGAACAATCGTGCAAGATTGGTCAGGGATGTGAGCCAATGTCTGGTCGGTGCCAGCTGCTATGAGGCATCAGGTGAGGTGCGTAGCCGGGGTGTAGATATGGAACTGCAAGGAGCTCTGCGTCCTAACTGGCAAGTGGGAGCGGGATATACCTATACCAATACCGAGTACATCAAGGATAATTCTTATGAGAAAGGCGACCGCTTTGATACGAAGTTGCCTGAGCATATGTTCAAATTGACGACCATGTATCATCTGCTTGGCGACCTTGAGCAGTGGCGTGTTGGGGCGAATGTGTACCAGCAAAGCCGAATGCATGTGTCGGCATCTGAAGCTGGTTCGGTTGCTACGGTGCAACAAAAGGCCTACGCCGTTCTTGATGTGATCGTGGGATATAAAGTCAGTCCCAAGCTTGATCTGCAGCTCAATATCAACAACCTGCTCGACAAGCATTATTACCGTAGCATTGCCAATGGTGTGGCATGGGGGCCAACCGATGTGTACGGTGAACCTCGTAGTGCCAGGCTGACTGCCCGCTATACATTCTAATTCCCTGTCTTGCTAAGACCTACCCTCTCGTGTGAAAACGGGTGGGTGGATTTCTATTGCTTAATCTGTGTCTCAGAGAATAAAATGAGAACCATTCTTGTTCATTGAGCATTGCTCCTGCTGCCATGTCCTCGGCAATCCCACCTTCCCACACTGAGCTGTTGCGCACCCTGTATCTTGACCATCAAGGCTGGTTACAGAGTTGGCTACGCCATAAGCTGGGTTGTCGTCACCAAGCGGCTGACTTGTCGCAGGAGACGTTCAGCCGAATATTTTCGGTATCGCGAGTGGACTTGGCGGCATTGAAAACGCCGCGAGCTTATCTCACCACCACGGCAACGCGCTTGATGATCGACCAGGCGCGGCGGCAAAAAGTGGAACAGGCCTATATGGAGGCGTTGGCTTTGTCGCAGGATGGCCTGCATGCCATTTCCCCCGAGCAGCACTTGTTGACCATGGAGGCCCTGACCATGATTGTCGGCATGCTGGATACTATGGCCGAGAAGCCTCGCCAGGCGTTCATGCTCAGCCGGTTGGAGCATCTGACCTATCCTGAAATTGGCACTGTGCTGGGCGTCTCCAGCAGCATGGTCAAGCAGTATATCGCCCAGGCCATGGTGCATTGCCATGACATTGTGCACAGCAATGATGTGTTCGTCTGATGACTTCATCCAGCCACATTCCCAGCATTATCGAGCAGGCTGCACAATGGCATGCGCATATGCATTCTGGTCAGGCCAGTGCAGCAGAACAGGAAGAGTTTGAGCAATGGCGCCATGTCGATATGAAGCATGCCGAGGCTTATGCCCGCATGGAAAAGCTCTGGTCAAGTTTTGACCATGTGCAGGATGTCCCAGGTAAGGCCACATTAAATGCCGTAATCAAGCCAGCGCGCCGTAAACGTGTGAAAACGGCAGCCAGCATATTGTCGGTGCTTATTGTGGTCGTGATCGCAGGATTGACGGCGCACACCCAGCCAGCTCGCGTCATGATGGCGGATTACAGCACTGGCATAGGCGAGCAGCGCGTAATCCAACTCGCGGATAGCAGCCTTATTACCTTGGATACCCATAGTGCGGTGAATGTGGATTTCAGCGCCGGGCAACGCCAGGTGGAATTATTGCAAGGCAAAATGCTGATTCAGGTAGCCAAGGACAAGCAACGGCCATTCATCGTTGAAACTGCTGAAGGCATGGCGCGGGCATTGGGCACGCAATATGCCGTCAGGCGGCAGAGGAAGGTGACGCAGGTGACAGTGCTTGAATCCAGCGTGGAAGCATGCAATCTGCAGCGAGCATGTGTGACTCTGCAACCGGGAGATTCAACTCGCCTGCAACAGGAGTTGGCAGTCAGTAAGGCGCAGGTGGATCTCCAGACCGAGATGGCCTGGACACAGTTCAAGCTGGTGGCCGACGATATGCCGCTGGCGGATGTTTTGCGCGAAGTGCAACGCTATCACCGTGGACATTTGTATTTCAATGCAGAAGCGATGGCTCATATCCATGTTTCAGGGGTATTCGCGCTGAATGACACTGCCCGCACCCTCAAGGTGTTGGCAGATACTACCTCGGTCAGCATGACGCAATACACTCCCTGGCTGACCATGATTAAAGTCGATAAATAAAAATATTTCCCATTTACTGTCCCTACTTGAGTCTGGTGCGTCATCAATATTGAATACAACACTCAGGGAGAGTTTTTCAATGCAGTCATTTCATCTCAAGCAGAAACCGGGGGCATTTGCCATACAGGTGCTGCTGGCATGTTCATTCATCGCGTTTGCCTCACAATCGGTATATGCCGACACTGCGATCCAGGCAGAAAGTCTACGTAGCTTCGATATTCCCGCAGGATCGCTCACCAGCGTACTTAACAGTTTTGCCCAGGCAACGGGCGTGGTGTTATCGTTCGACCCCGCATTGACCGCAGGCAAGAGCAGCAATGGTCTCAAGGGCAGCTATACCCTCAAGCAAGGGTTTGATGCACTCTTGCTAAATAGCCGCTTACAAGTGGCACCCACCGCTGATGGCGGTTACACATTGAAAACAGTGCCGACTACCAGCATGCAGGGAAACCCTGCTGTGTTGCCAGAAGTGGCTGTATCAGCCAATGTGGAGGCGGATGCCACCACGGAAAATAGCCAATCCTATACTTCCAACCTGGTATCCATGGGCAAAGGGCAGCAACGTCTACGGGATATCCCACAATCAATCAGCATAGTCACGCGTCAGCGGATTGAAGATCAAAACATGACCACTGTGGCTGAGGCAATGGAACAGACGACAGGTGTGACGGTGGTGAGTTATGGTAGTGGAACTAGCGGCCTCATGATGAGGGGCTACCAGATCCAGGCCATTCAAGTGGACGGTATTGCAGTCAATACCGACCAGGGAACGTGGGGCAACAGCAGCTTTGACCTAGCTACCTATGATCGCGTTGAAGTGTTGCGTGGTGCCGCAGGGTTGCTGCAAGGCGCGGGTGAGCCTGGAGGCACGATTAATCTGGTGCGTAAACGAGCATTGTCAGAGTTTGCCATCAAGACGAATTTCCTCGCTGGTTCCTGGGATACCTACCGTGGAGAGTTTGATGTCACGGGTGCTCTGGATGGCGAAGGCAGATTACGCGGAAGATTGGTGGCTATGTATGATGATCGTGGGTCATTCATTAACCATGTTAACTCGCGTAAACCCCTGCTTTATGGCACTCTCGAATATGACCTGGCCCCGCGTACCACTCTCTCAGCAGGCATTACTCTGCAGAGCATGGATGTTGTGCCTACTATCGGCTTGCCAACCTATCTGGATGGTGGCAATCCTACTAATATCAGTCGCTCAACATTTATTGGTGCACGTTGGGACAAAAAAACTGAGCACAGCCAGAGTTATTTTGTTGAGCTGGAGCATAAGTTTGAGACTGGCGGTGAAGCCAAGCTTCGGTTGAGCGCCATGGACAGGGATATGGATGTGGAATTCATCAATGGCAATGGTTATATTAACCGTGCAACTGGTGACTTTGCCACTCGGTCTTTAAGTGCCAAGACACGTTCCCATGATTATGGTGTGGATGCCTATGTGAGCAAGCCCATAGAGATGCTGGGTCGTGAGCATCAATTCATGGCAGGCGTGAACTCGAGAATTTACCGATTCTCGACCAATTATGCCTATGCGGGTGGACCGACACAGAATATTTTCAATCCCAACGATGACATTGCCAAGCCTGAGTTTGTGTTTGATGATCCTAGTATTACCAAGACTACCCAGACCGGTATTTATGGCCGCGCAATTCTGCAGGTGCTGGAGAATACCAAGCTGATACTGGGCGGCAGGCTTAGTAACTGGAAAACGGAAACCAGGGATAATCCACTTGCCTCTGAAAACATCACGCAGAAATTCACGCCTTATACCGGTCTGATTGTTGACTTGAATCAGCAGTTCTCTGTGTATGGCAGTTACAGCGACATCTTCGTGCCGCAAACTTCCCAGAAGGCGGATTTCAGCATATTGAAACCGCGGGTGGGTAAGCAGGGAGAGCTGGGGATCAAAGGTGAGTTTGATCAGGGGCGCCTGAATATGCATGCTGCCATCTTCCGCATCATTGATGAGAACCGTCCTGTCAGTGATCCGAGCAATCCGGATTTCTCCCTGGCCTCAGGTAAGGTTCGCAGTCAGGGATTTGAAAGCGAAATCAGTGGCCGCATCATGCCAAAATGGGACCTGACAGCAGGTTATGCTTATACCGACACCAAGTATCTGGATGCAGAAGAAACGCTGCAAGGCGCTAAATTTGCGCCTAATAATCCCAAGCATTTGTTAAAGGTATGGAACAAATACAAGCTTACTGGAGATTCAACTCAGGGGTGGAGCATCGGTGGAGGATTCAATATCAATAGTGGTATTTATGCGGTTGATAGCGGCACAACCTGGAAACAGGGAGGTTATACACTAGCATCCCTACAGGTTGCTTACCGTATCAACCCACACTGGGATATCAGTTTGACCGGTAATAACTTGTTCGACAAAAAATACTTCTCCAAAGTAGAGGGCTGGACCAGGCAAACTTTCTTTGGTGAGCCACGCAACTTCATGCTGACCTTGCGAGGTAGCTTCTAATTACAAGCGTAGTGAGTATCCATGACCCCTTCCAGAAATAATATGGAGGGGGTTTTGTATTATGCGGGCCACAGATAGGGAGTAGCACGACAGGCAGCCTAGTCTTGAAATGAGGAATGAGACCGGCAGAGCTGAGGGTATTCCGTAAATCATTCTCATTTTTAGATACACAGAATATAATGCTTCTTATTTGCAGACCATCTGCGGATTCCAGAGCGCATGTCCACGTTGCAGTCCAATCTTCCAGACCCCTCCTTGCAAGCTGAGGTGGAACAGCTGTATGCCCACCATCATGGCTGGTTACGTTCGTGGTTACGCAGGCAATTGCATTGCCGAGAAAATGCCGCTGACCTCGCCCATGACACCTTTATCAGAGTGATTGCGGCGCGCAATGCCAAGAGCATATTGGAGCCGCGAGTTTACCTGGCCACGGTGGCTCGGCGTGTCATGGTGGATTATTTTCGGCGCAGTGCATTAGAGCGTGCCTACCTTGACGCGCTGGCTAGTTTGCCAGAGCCGGTACAGATTTCCGTTGAAGAGCGCACGATAGTGATCGAAACCTTGTGTGAGATAGATGCCATGCTGGACGCTCTGGGTGAAAAGCCCCGCCGGGCATTTTTGCTATCACAGCTTGATGGCCTGACGTATCAGGAAATTGCCGAGCGCATGAATCTGTCTGTTAGTTCCATCAAGAAATATATGGCACGCGCTATAGAGCATTGTTTGCTGTTTTCACTGACATGACTGAAACCTTGACCCCTGATCCCCATACTGCGCGCCAGGTGATTCGCGAGGCTTCCCTTTGGTATAGCCAATTATGCTCAGGAGAAGTGTCGATGGAGGAAAAGCTGGCGTGGCAACACTGGCTTGAGCAAGGTTGGGAGCAGCAATGGGCCTGGTCGCGCGTGGAGCATTTGCAGCAGCAATTGTCGGTAGCACCGGGCCAGATGACGCGTCATGTGCTACAGGTCAGCGCCGAGGACATGCATGCCAGGCGCCGGGCCTTGCTCAAAGGACTGGGTATTACGGCAGTTGCTTGTCCCCTTGCCTATCAGGGTTGGCGCACGCCACCATGGCAGGCCGTGCTGGCCGATTACAGCACATCCATTGGCGAGCGCAGGGAATGGCAGTTGGCAGACGGCACTCGCCTTATTCTCAATTCGGATAGTGCTGTGAATATTGTCTTTGATCAGCATCTGCGTATGGTGCAACTGGTCAAAGGTGAAATCTATATAGACACGGGCCACGGTGCTGGGGCGCAGAAGCGGCCGTTTATTGTAAAGACTGCACAGGCTAGCTTGCGCGCATTGGGGACGCAGTTTATGGTCAGGCAGTTTGCAGCATCTACCTGGCTGGGGGTGATGCAGCATGCGGTCGAGGTGAGTCCTGCCAATGGGGGGCCTTTCTACACTGTGTCTGCGGGGCAGCATCTCACGATGAGCCATCATGCCATAGGGTCGTTGCTTGCCTTGACTGGCAATGAAACAAGCTGGCAGCGTGGCATGCTTGTGGTGACCGACTGGCGACTTGAAGACCTGGTTGCAGAGTTGAACCGTTATCGCCGGGGATATTTGCGGTGTGATTTACAGCTAGCAGAGCAACGGATTTCAGGTGCTTTTCCGTTGGAGGATACGGATGTCGCGCTGGAAGCGATCCAGACTGCATTGCCGCAAGTGCAGATTGATTATTTCACTCGTTATTGGGTCACCTTGCGCCCTGTCTCCTGATTATTTCAATAAAACTTAAAACTTTCTATTTGGATTGTCCCTTTCCTGATTTCGTCCGACCAATCCCATGAAGCGATTCATTCTAGGGAAACGAAGTGAAAAGGGAGACGAAATGAAACGGCCATCTAAAGCCATCCATCACCATCAACTGCAGCGCAATATGCTAGGTGCCATACTGGCAACGACCTTCAGCCTTGCCACATTGCCCTTGGGAATGTTCGTATCGCCCGCTATTGCGGCAGAAAGCGAAGCGGTGCGCGCTTACGATATTCCAGCCGGAGCGCTGGGTAGCGCATTGAGCCGCTTTGCCGGGGAGGCGGGCGTGGTGCTGTCGTTCGATGCGGAGCAGGCTAGGCGTCTGGCGACTAAGGGCCTGAAAGGCAATTACAGCGTCAAACGAGGGTTTGACGCGCTGCTGCAAGGCAGCGGCCTACAGGCTGTCGAGGTGCAGCCAGGGCGCTTTACCTTGAAAGCTGTCACGACCAGCCAATTGCAGAAATCGGCAGAAGAGACATTGCCGGAAGTAAGTGTGGCAGCACAGTCAGAGCGCGATGAAATTACTGAAGGCTATTCTTCTTATCGTGCGAAATACACCAGCACTGCGACCAAACTCGCACTATCACCTCGAGAAACCCCGCAAACCGTGACGGTTGTCGGCCGCAAGCAAATGGATGATTTTGGAATGATATCTGTTGATGATGCATTGAAGGCGGCCAGCGGGGTGTTTGTGTACGAGCGGGGTGCGAATGGCAATGACTATTACAGCCGTGGATTCGCCATGCAATCTCAGTACGACGGTATGCTCAATCCAGCAGGTATCAGTGATTCCAATCGAAATCCTCTGATCGACAATGCCTTTCTTGACCGGGTGGAGGTGTTGCAAGGGGCTTCGGGCTTGCTCAACGGCGCAGGTTCTCCTGGCGGTACAATAAACTTGGTACGCAAGCGTCCCACTCAGGAGTTTCAGGCACGGATGGAAGTGCAAGTCGGCTCATGGGATCAGCGCCGCTGGGTAGGCGATGTTTCAGGTCCGCTGACTGAGTCCGGCAAGGTGCGAGGCCGGTTTGTTGCCTTGGTGGATGATGGCAATTCTTTTATCGATTATGCTTTCAATAACAAGCAAGGTGCGTACGGTGTACTTGAAGCAGATATAACGCCAACGACTTTGATAAGTGCCAGTATGCAATACCAGAAAGACCTGGGGCGTCACCACCTGGGTGTGCCATATGCTGCAGATGGCAGTGATGCTGGTCTTAAACGTTCTTCTTTCTTTGGCAATCCCGATAGCCAGAACAATAAGAATTACACGCTGTATACAGTGGGTATTGAGCAAAAGCTGTTTGATGATTGGTTACTGAAAGCCACTTACATGCGGGGTATGACCGATGTTTATCAATCAAAAGACAGCTGGTTGAGTGGCCGGCTCAATCCAGTAACGGGGGCCGGTCTACGCCTATTCCAGAACGTCAAGCTAACGCGAGATATGAAATCGGATGCGCTGGATATATACGCTTCTGGACCAGTGACATTGTTCGGGCGCACGCACGAAGTGACATTCGGCATGAACGGGTCAAAGTTGCGTTCCGAAACCAAGGGAACGGACTATATGTTGGCAGCAACCATTCCTAATGGCTATGAATTTGATCCTAATACCGTGGTAACGCCACTGCCCGGTGGCATGTATGGCAGTGATGAGGTCATTCGGCAACATGGGATGTTTGCGGTGGGAAGATTCAACCTGAGTGATTCACTCAAGCTAATTTTGGGATCGCGCGTTAGCTGGTATCGCTATTCCGACTTGATGGGAACGGGAAGGCAAACGGAAACAGGCGTAGTCACGCCTTATGCCGGGCTGGTTTACGACCTCAATGATAAATATTCGATCTATGCTAGTTATACCGACATTTTCAAACCCCAGGATAATCGCAGCGCCAGTGGCAGCCGTGTGGATCCTGTGGTCGGCATCAATTACGAGGTGGGTATCAAGGGCGAATTGTTGAACAAGCAATTGAATGTAGCGGCAGCGTTTTTCAGGCTCGAGCAAACCAATCTCGCTAGGATCGATACCTCGGTGCTTTTTGATATGGGCAATATTTGCCAAGGGAATTGCTATAAAGCCGCAGACAAGATCGTCAGCGAAGGGATTGAGTTCAACCTGAATGGCGAGGTTAGTGCCGGTTGGAATGTAGCCGCAGGCTACACCTATGTGCACAGCGAATATGGTTCAGGGGAGCAAAAAGGCGATCGTTACATGACGACTCTGCCAAAGCATAGTTTAAGCTTGGCAAGTTACTATCGTATCCCCCGCACTGACTGGAGCATTGGGGGCAATATTCGTGCGTATGGCCGACTGTACAATCAGGATGCAACCGACTATGACATCCAGCGTGGCGGGTTGGCGATCGTTGGGTTGACGGCAAAATACCAGATCAATACAAAAACAGAGCTCAACTTGATTGTGAATAACTTGTTTGACCGTCGTTACTATGCCACTGTAGATAGCCTGAATTACACCACATTTGCAGAGCCGCGTAGAATCATGGCGAACCTGAAATACCAGTTCTGATCGGCTGTGATCTGGTAAGGCCAGGTTTTCCGCTGATCTATTTGCAGGGCGATGGGGATAGGCCAATATCCATCGCTCTGTTGAATTTTAAAATGCCCAATTGATCATTATTCCGCTCGGAATGAGCTGGGGAAATTAAATATTTTCACTGTGGGGTGTCCTTTTTTGATTCTCAAGTGTCATTACTAGTAGAAGGGGCATGATTAACGCCCTCTTGATGCAGGTATCTGATGTGTAATGATATACAATCTCATCAAGTTTCTATTATGCGAGGCGGACGGGACAGGTACCCTATCCGCCTTTTGATTGAGTCAAGCAAGGATTTGCCGTGAAAGAAGGTTTTCGCCAAAGTATGGCCTGGCTGCACACCTGGGTTGGCCTGCTGGTTGGCTGGGTGTTGTTTTTTGTATTTGTGACGGGTACCACGGGGTATGTGAACGGTGAGATTTCTCGCTGGATGCAGCCTGAGTTGCCATTGCCCAGGCAGTTGATTGAAGTGCCACCTGAGCAGGTGTTGGGCTTTGCCTTTGATCGACTGGAGCAAGTCGCGCCCGATGCCAGGATGTGGAGTGTGACACTGCCGCACCGCGGTCTTGCGCAGCGTACTGACCGTGAGGCGACCATTGCCTGGGAAGATATGCCGCGGCCGGGACTTGAGCGTGGGCGGCGTGGCAATGAGGGTTTCGACCCGGTGACCGGGGCACCGGACCAGCCTGTTGAGGGACGTGCAACGGGTGCGGGCTGGGAGCTCTATGAAATGCATTATGCGCTGCATTACATCAATTACGATGTGGCGTTCCGCATAGTCGGTGTCTGCACCATGTTCATGCTGCTGGCGATTATTAGTGGTGTGATCACGCACAAAAAGATTTTCAAGGATTTCTTCACTTTCCGTCCTCGGAAAGGTCAGCGTAGCTGGCTGGATGCGCACAATGTAATCAGTGTGATGGCCTTGCCATTTTTCATCATGATCACCTACAGCGGCTTGGTGTTTTACACCTTTCAATACATGCCAGCAGTGAAGAATGTGGTGTACGGCGCTTCAGAAAAACACTTGCGACAGCTGTACGATGAGTTGTTCAAGCGCGACCCGGTGGATAAGGCATTTGAAGCCGTAAAGCGGCCCACAGCCTCGGTTCCAGAGATGATCGCGACTGCCCAGACTGCATGGGGCAAGCTACCTGTGGCCACAGTGATGCTGCGTCATCCTGTAGATGAGGGAGCCTATGTTGAGGTCATTGGCGATACTTCCGAGAGCCTGAACCGGGGATTCCCGCCCAAGTTGAGGTTCAATGCCGAGACGGGTGAACGCATGACCTTGGATGACAAGACCAATGCGTCCATGTTGACGCGTAATGTCATGTTGGCCTTGCACGAAGGTCACTTTGCCGGCTGGTGGCTGCGCTGGCTGTATTTCCTCTCTGGCGTGCTGGGTTGCGCGATGATAGGCACCGGGCTGGTGTTGTGGACGGTGAAGCGCCGCAACAATCATCTTGCCAAGCATGGCGGTCAGCCAGGCTTTGGGCATAGGCTGGTCGAGGTATTGAATGTAGGCACGATAGTGGGATTGCCGGTGGCGGTAGCGGCTTATTTCTGGGCCAATCGATTGTTGCCGATTGAAATGGCGAACCGTGCTGAATGGGAAATGCATTGCTTGTTTGCTACCTGGGGCTGGATGTTTATGTATGCCGCCTTACGCCCACTCAAGCGTTCCTGGCTGGAAAGCCTGTATATCGCAGTGGCGGCGTTTGGCTTGATTCCCCTATTGAATTTCCTCACCACCGATAAGCACCTGGGCATTACGATTCCCTATGGCGATTGGGTACTGGCAGGTTTCGACCTCACCATGCTGGGTTTTGCTGCTGCGTTTGCATACATGGCATACAAGCTCAAGAAGCGGTGGCTGAAACAGGAGGCCGCAGCATGAAGTCCATGACGCGTTATCGCTGGATGGTGGCCTCACGTATCCTGGCGGCCGTGGTGGTGGGCTATGCCCTGGCTTCGGCGATATCCATATTGCTCGCATTGATCTGGCCCATTCCCAAGGCAGAAGCTGTACTGGCTTCCACGATGCTGAGTTTTGCCATCTATGCGGCTGTGGTGCTCTGGGTGTTTGCGACCAAGAGCGTACTACGTGCCTGGATCGGCTTATTAATCCCACTGGCGATCATCAGCCTGCTATGCTGGTGGCTAATGCCGGGAGGGGCAGCATGAGTACTTATCATCTCGCCGTGTTGTTCTTTAGCCTGGCGGGTTTTGCCGCCCTGGCGATCAGCATGGAAAAACATACGCTGCAATTGATAGGGAGAGAACTCCCAGCGCGCCAGCGTCAATGGGTATATTGGTTGGGCTGGACATCGCTGGCGGTAGCCCTGGCGATAGGGGCGGCTGGCTGGCATTGGAATATTGGTCCGGTAGTGCTCGTGGGCTGGCTCAGTGTGGCGGGTGTGGCACTGGCATTCCTGATGCCATGGTGGCCATTGCAGCCCAAGCATCACCCACGCAAGGAGAAGTCGGTAGCATCGTTGCCGGACTCGGTGTTGGCATGGCCAGTGCGTGCGGTGCTGATTCTGGGGTTGATCGCATTGCCTGCATGGTTGATTGGCAATGCCTGGAAAGTGTCCGAGCAAGCAGTGTTACGCGATGATGCGGTTCATGGGCAGATTGGGCCATGGAAATTTGTCATTGCAGAAGAAGACCAGGGAGCACCAGATATTGTGGCTGGCACCACCCCTATCAAGGAGTTTCACCTGCGGTTTTGTGATGAATGTGATCGCGAGATTCGCGCTGCATATCTCAAGATTCGCAAGCCGCGTTCACTCAGGGCCGCTGGGCTGGCGTTCCATGGTGCGCGGTGGACACGCGAAGTGGCCATTTACATTCCTCCGGCCGCTAAACTGGAAGATCAGATCTGGCTGACGGTGGAAAGCAAGCGTGGAGAGGTCTATCACCAGGCGTTTGATATCGCGCGTTTATCTCCAGCCACTGCACGTTTTATTGAGGAGAAGCGATAACATGCCATCCGTTTTAACATCCATCACTAGGGCTGCCATGTGGCTCTTGCTGCTCGCCAGCGCACCGGTATTAGCCCATGAAGTGCATATCCCGATTGGTAAATGTTGGGTTGAAGCCAAGGATATCCTCTGTGAAGGCGGGGAGTCTGATGGTCATCCATTACCAGATGCATTGATTGAGGTCATAGCGTATGACGAGAAAACCCTGTTAGCGGGCAAATTGGATGATCATTCACGCATCCGCTTCAAACGGCCTGCAGGGGAATTTTATATCTTGCTCGATGGTGGCCCTGGGCAAGTGGTGGAAATCGACTGGAAAGATATCAAGGACATCTGAACATCGACCTTTATGATTGAACCGCGCGCGTGAGCTGTGTTCCAATGGGGTGCGCCAGATCCACACCACCATCACACTTCAGATTGGACATTGTCATGAGCCAGACTTTTCATCACTTTTCAGAGTTGTTTGCCCAGCTTGGCTTGCCTTCGGATGATCAGGGTATCCGCGATTTCCTCACCTCTCATTCTCCGCTGGCGCACGATATTCCACTGCCGGATGCCCCCTTCTGGAATGCGGCCCAGGCGGCTTTTCTGCGGGAAGGCTTATTGCAGGATGCAGATTGGGCAGAAATGATTGATCAATTGAATATCGCCTTGCGCACTGCCTGATCTCATCTTGCTTTTCGAGGCGCGCTGATTAATGCAGATTTTAATGATCATCGGCATCCTAGTTATACAGTGTTTGCCTGTTATTGATGAATGCGGGGTTTGTGGGGTGAATTGCGCGTTAATCTGTCCCAAAGCCAGCGTGGGATGATGCGCAATATGCGTGCTACCCAGCCCATTTGCCAGGGGATGATGACAAAGCGCTGGCGCTTTGCAATGGCGACAGCAAACTTTTCGGCAGCCAGATTGACGTCCATGAGAAAAGGCATGCTGTAGTCATTGACGTCGGTCATAGGGGTGCGGATATAGCCTGGCGCTATGGTCGTCACCCCGATATGGTGGTGCTGCATTTCTGTACGCAGGCTTTCCAGATAGGTGATGGCTGCCGATTTTGAGGCGCTGTAAGCGCCTGCGCCGGGCAGTCCGCGTATCCCAGCGACGCTGGCGATGCCTACCAATTGACCATGGTAGCCAGGTTCTTGCTGGCGGGCTTGATCCATGAAGAAGATGAAAGGCTGGAAGGTGTTGACCATGCCGAAGACATTGATCTCAAAAACCGCCCTAAAAGCGGCGATATCCTCACGGTGTTCGGTGAGTGTGCCACGGCTGACGCCTGCATTGGCAATGACGATATGGGGCACACCGACTTGGTGGTAGAAATCGGCTGCCGCTGAATGCATCGCTTCCGCGTCACGCACATCTACGCTATAAATCAGGCATTGTCCGGTTGGAGTCTCT
Organism: Methylobacillus gramineus; assembly: GCF_020532675.1. Classification (GTDB taxonomy): domain Bacteria; phylum Pseudomonadota; class Gammaproteobacteria; order Burkholderiales; family Methylophilaceae; genus Methylobacillus; species Methylobacillus gramineus. Next base: position 134,629 of record NZ_JAJAVE010000003.1, read on the forward strand.
GCCATGATGGATTCCAATAGCTCACGTCTGCGGGCTACCAGGCCAACGATTGCACCTTGCTTGAGATAATGTCGTGCCAGGGCCTGGCCGATACCGCTGGAGGCGCCGGTAATAAAAACCCGCTGGCTGGCAGCGGGTTTTCTGGTGTGCTGATTAAGCATTAGCGTAGTAAAGTGAAGCTGCTTACTTGGCAGCGCCGCCCGTTCTTTCCTTGCGTACATTCTCAATCAGGTAATCAGCCACTTTCAATACCGCCTGGTTGCCGCCAGCCATTGAGCTGGACGTGATATAGCGACCGTCAATAATCAGTGCCGGTACACCTGTGGCACCGGAGTCACGGAAAGTATTCATGGCTTTGACCACATTGTTATTGGTGGAGAATGAGTTGAACGCTTCTTCCACTTTTTTGCGATCCAGCCCGCCCTTTTGGCTGATCCAGTCGATCAGCGGTGCATCGGAGGTAGGATTGAGCGTACGCCCTTTGTGGATAGCATCAAACAATTGCGTATGCAGTTTGTTGGTCAGGCCCAGGGCTTCCAGCGCATAAAAAGCCTTGGCGGCTGGTGCCCAGTCAGGACGTGGCACACCGGGTACACGCTTGAAATACACATCGGCAGGTAGTTTTTTCACCCATGGTTCTAGCGTGGGTTCAAGGTGGTAACAATGGGGGCAGCCATACCAGAAAATCTCCAGCACTTCGATTTTGGCTGGAGTATCAGTCTTGATGGTTTTAGCGGTCTGGTTGAATTCGTTGCCAAGTTGCGGCTCGGCCATTACCGTCGCAGAAGCCAGCAGCATCAGGGCGGCGAGAAACTTTTTCATGGTTGGTCCTTATGAGTGTAGTGATGTCTTATTTTTAATCCTGACTTGTGCTGACGCGCACAAATCCAGTGCTGCTTACAACATTTATTGCCCAGGGCTGTTTACCTTGATCAAATCTGCCTTGAAGCCATTTTGCGCCAGATCAGACTTGGCCGTGTTGATTTGGTTCAAGTCAGCAAATGGTCCCACGCGTACCCGGTGCCATACCCCCTTTTCGGGGATGGTGGCGGTTTGCACGATGGCTTCCAGGCCCAGCAATGCCAGCTTGGCCTTCATGTTATCGGCTTCCTGCTCGGTTTGGAAAGCCCCTACTTGCAGGAAATAGCTTTCTTGAACCTGTGCGGGTGAAGCTGCGGATTCCTTTTGTTTGATTTCCTGCTCAGTCACCTGGCTTTCGCTGCCTGGCAAGATGGTATAGAAATCAAAACGTGGTTTCTCGCTCGCTCCTTGCTGGTTGTCGGCATTCTGCTTGGTGTTGGTTTCAGGTGCAGCCTTGGGAAGTTCAAACTGGCCTTCTTCGGTCTTGCTCTTGCCTGACTTATTGACAAAGGGGCTATCACTACCCATGACCAGGACAGCGACCACCACTGAAATCCCGACGCCCAACAACAGGCCGACCAACAGGCCGGTAAAGAAGGGGCTACCCTTGCTGCTGGTGCTCGCTTTACGCTGTGCTGGCTTGTAGTCTCGACTCACGATAATTCCTTTTTAACGATTTGCGCCGGATGGCTGCCCAGACTCTGCTATAGCGACAGATGAGGCAGCCGGTGGGCTTTAATAATTGCGCAGTTGTCTGCGTTACATTTTTTCCGGGGCGCTGACACCCAGTAATTGCAGGCCGTTTTTCAATACTTGCTGGGTGGCGCTGACCAGCGCAATACGCGCTGTGGTCAGTGTGGCATCTTCCACCAGGAATTTGTGGGCGTTGTAATAGCTGTGCAGGTCACTGGCCAGCTCCTTCAGATAATTGGCAATAATATGCGGCGCCAGTTCTGCAGTGGCATTTTCCACAGTTTCCGGAAACTCGCTCAGGCGCTGCATCAATGCGGCTTCATGCTCGGTGCTCAAAGGTGCCAGGTCAGCTTGCGTCAGGCTGGCAACATCGCCGCCCCACTCGTTCAGCACACTATTGATGCGTGCGTGGGCATACTGGATGTAATACACCGGGTTGTCGTTGCTTTGTGCCCGCGCCAGGTCGATATCGAACACCAGTTGGGAATCGGCACGACGTGCGGCCAGGAAGTAGCGCGTGGCATCGCAACCCACTTCCTCAATCAGGTCGCGCAGGGTGACATAGCTGCCAGCACGTTTGGAAAGCTTTACTTCCTCGCCGCCGCGCATCACGGTCACCATCTGGTGCAGTACATAATCCGGCCATTGTTGTGGAATGCCGACGTTCATCGCCTGCAAACCTGCTCTGACGCGGGTGATGGTGCTGTGGTGGTCTGCGCCCTGCTCGTTGATGACTCGCTCGAAACCGCGTTGCCATTTATCCAGGTGGTAGGCCACGTCAGGCACGAAGTAGGTGTAACCCCCTTCGCGCTTGCGCATCACGCGATCCTTGTCATCGCCGAAATCCGTGGTACGCAGCCATAGTGCGTCATCCTGCTCATAGGTATGACCACTCTTGATGAGGTTTTGTACAACGGCTTCTACCTTGCCTTCGCTGTAAAGGGCGGACTCCAGGGAAAACACGTCAAAACGAATCTGGAACGCGGTTAGGTCCAGATCCTGTTCATGCCGCAGGTAGGCCACGGCAAATTGGCGGATGGCTTCTGCATTGTCTGCATCGCCCGCACCAGTGACTTGCTGGTCATCAGCGGTCACGGTTTGTCTGGTCATGTAGGCCGTAGCGACATCGGCAATGTAATCACCACGATAGCCTGCTTCCGGCCACTCTGCATGGTCGGGGTGTATCCCCTTGCAGCGGGATTGTACGGAAACCGTGAGGTTGTCGATCTGGGCACCTGCATCGTTATAATAAAACTCGCGTGTGACGTCCCAGCCGCTGGCATCCAGCAGCCGCGCCAGACAGTCGCCGACAGCTGCACCTCGTCCATGGCCGACATGCAATGGCCCCGTGGGGTTGGCGGAGACAAACTCGACTTGTACCTTACGCGCCTTGCCTTTCGTATCATGACCATTGGCATTGCGGCCAAATGCAGCGCCCTGTTTCTGGATTTCCTTGATCACCGCCTGCTTGGCAGCAGGGCTGAGGAAGAAGTTGATGAAACCAGCACCGGCAATCTCCACCTTGGAGATATATTCAGAGGCAGGCAAAGCCTTGATCAGGCTTTCAGCGATCGCGCGCGGATTCTGGCGCAAGGGTTTGGCCAGCATCATGGCTAGATTAGTGGAAAAATCGCCATGTTGAGCGGTTTTTGGGCGTTCCAGCTGGATGGAGAGTGCTCCAGCATCGGATGCAAGGCTGTTTGCGGCCGCATGCAGTAATTCGGTAAGATGTGCTTTCAAGGCGAGCTACAATAAGAACGTGAATAAAAGAGCTATTTTAACCTACTGGACGCTTGCACTGATATGCAATTATCGAAGTTCCTGAGTAATGCCCATGACTGATGCCGTGGGTGAAATCCTCAGGGTCGCACTGGATGTCCCGCTGGATGGTGTATTTGATTACCGTAGCAATGGTTCCGGTGTTGCGGTTGGCCAGCGTGTGGTGGTGCCATTCGGGCCGCGCAAACAGGTGGGCATCGTGCTGGAAGTGACCGACAGTACCGATGTACCTGCGGCAAAACTCAAATCCATCCTGCAATCATTTGAAGACGAGCCTCCGCTGGATAGCGAGATATTTGCACTGCTCAAATTTTGTGCAGACTATTATCAATATCCCTATGGACAGGCCCTGTTATCCGCCTTGCCAGGCCGCTTGCGCCAAACTGAACCTGCCACTGCCAGGCGGCAGTTTGCCTATGCACTAAATGTAGTGGGCGTGTCAGCAGGCATCGATGCCATTCCTGCGCGGCAAGCCGTCCAGCGACGCGTCTATGCTGCCTTGCTGGAACATGGCAATCTGAACGAGAGCGCCCTGGCCGAGCTTAGCCCTGGCTGGCGCAAGGCAATCAATGCCATGCTCGAACAAGGCTGGGTCGGAGCAGAGGAAACTTTTGCTGGCTTGCGCCAGAGCCTGACCGCATCGTCCGTGCAGCCTGAGCTCAACCCAGAGCAAGCGCACGCGGTTCATGCCATTCTTGCTGAATCCGGCAGCTTCAAGCCCTGGTTGTTGCACGGCATTACCGGCAGCGGCAAGACCGAGGTTTACATCCGCTTGCTGCAGGCCATGCTGGCGGATAATGATGGCCAGGCATTGGTCCTGGTGCCTGAAATCAACCTGACCCCACAACTGGAAGCGCGTTTTCGTAGTCGCTTACCAGAATTCCCTCTGGTCTCTCTGCATAGCAATCTTGGCGAGAGTGAGCGCTTGCAAAACTGGCGTTTGGCGCAATCTGGGGCAGCACGCATTATCATTGGAACCCGGCTTTCCGTGTTTACCCCATTGCCCAAGCTCAAGCTGGTGATCGTGGATGAAGAGCACGACACCTCATACAAGCAACAGGACAGCATGCGTTATCACGCCCGTGATGTGGCGCTGGTAAGGGCGCAGCGGCGTAACATCCCCATCCTGTTGGGGTCAGCCACGCCCGCATTGGAGACCTGGCACAATGCCCAGACCGGGCGTTATGGCTTGTTATCCATGCAGGAGCGTGCGGTGAGCCAGTCGCAATTGCCCAAAGTGGTGTGTGTCGATGTTTCCAAGGTGGAGTTGCAGGATGGCTTGTCACCACACCTGATCAAGGCGATGCGGGAGCGGCTGGAGCGTGGGGAGCAAAGCTTGTTGTTCATCAACCGCCGCGGTTATTCGCCGGTGTTGTTGTGTACGGCCTGCCAATGGATTGCGCCCTGTATGCGCTGCAGCAGTAGGCTGGTGGTGCATTTGCGCCAGGGTTTCCTGCGTTGCCATCACTGTGGGCATGAGCAGAAGATCGTCAGACAGTGCCCTAGTTGTGGCAACCCGGACCTGCATCCGACCGGGCATGGCACCCAGCGCCTGGAAGAAACCCTGGCCAAGCTATTGCCGGAGGCGCGCGTATTGCGTGTAGACCGGGATAGTACCCGGCGCAAGCATGCCCTGAGTGATATGCTGGTAGCCGTGCATGCTGGCGAGGTGGATGTGTTGGTAGGTACGCAGATGCTGGCCAAGGGTCATGATTTTCCCAATCTGACGTTGGTAGGCGTGCTGGATACGGATAGTGCTTTATTCAGCCCGGATTTCCGGGCTGCAGAACGCCTGTTTGCGCAGCTGATGCAAGTGGCAGGACGAGCCGGGCGTGCTGATAAACCAGGTGAGGTTCTGATCCAGACCACCTTCCCAGAACATAGCCTGTTCAATGCTTTACGCAGGCAGGATTTTCCTGCCTATGCGGTGAGTCTGCTGCATGAACGTGAAACCGCCCAGTTCCCACCTTATGAATTTCTTGCGCTGGTCAAGGCGGAGGCCAATGAGTACAGCCCCGTACATCGTTTCCTACAATATGCCAGCGATACGGCTCGTGAATTGGGCAATGAGGTATTGGTGTATGACCCAGTGAGGCCGCAAATGGAGCGATTAAAGGGCATGGAGCGTGGACAGCTCCTGTTCCAGGCCAATAATCGCCAAGCCATGCAAGTAGTCTTGCGGCAATTGGTGCCATTGTTGCGAGCCCATCCGCTCAGCAATAAAATACGCTGGGCATTGGATGTGGACCCGCAGGAGTTCTAGGCAGATTAGCTCAGAAGTGTATGGCTATTTACCGCATTTTTCTGGCTTTATGGTTTCAATTTCTGATGCCACTCCTTTGTCATGTTCCACCTCAACACAGGCGCCAACCACCAAAGGCCCCTGATCAGGATCAATATCGGTTTTTTCCGTGACTTCAACTTGCTGGCCGCTAATTGTCCAGATACCGAGATTGCCAGCAGGACGTGAGTCTATGCGACCCTTGAATTCTGAATCAGCCATGACAGGGCTACTCAAGAGCAACGTGCTGACAGTAAGTATGGAGAGAGTGCTGAATAATGTGCGGATTTTCATTTTGTTATCCTCGCTTGTTGAGGAAATCAGTATAAGAAAACCTGAGATAGCCAGTTATCAGTAAGCCACTGATCCTGATGTAGGAATCAGGCTACCTGATGCATGTAGGCAGAAATGGCTTGGTAAAGCACAAAAATAAAGGCCATCGTCTGATGGCCTTTTGGGTGTTAGCTAATGGAGCTTAGTTAACAGCATCCTTGGCTTTTTCTTCTGCATGCTCGGCAGCATCTTCCACCTTGTCAGCAGCTTCTTCTGCCTTGTGCTCCGCGTGTTCTGCAGCTTCTTCAGCTTTATGCTCTGCGTGCTCCGCTGCATCTTTTGCTTCTTCAACGGCTTGAGCAGCAGCGGCTTCTACATTTTCTTCTTCCTTGTTGCTGCATGCACTCAGGGCCAGGCTGGCGAGGAATAAGGCTAGAACGGACTTTGAAACCAGTTTCATATGAATCTCCTATTGGTTTTATGGGTGGGACACAGAAGCTGGCCGGCGCATCATTGCAATCCGGTCACTCCCAGTATGCCTGCATCATCTTGCAGAATGGCATGCCTATCATAACGCGTATTAATGCTGCTGGCATGCATGCTCGTTACGACCATGGTGGACTGCGATAGTTTTCCTGACAATGGAATTGTATGTTTACCCCTACCTTACATTTCCGATTGTTTTATAAATGGTATTTGCTGCTGATGGCACGGACTGCTTGGATCATGGCTGCCGCATTTTCCGGCGGGGTAAATTGGGTAATGCCGTGGCCGAGGTTGAATACATGGCCGTTGCCTACCCCGTAATCTGCCAGAATGCGCGCTACTTCCTTTTCCACCGCTTCTGGTGTGGACAGGAGGATGGCCGGATCCATATTGCCTTGCAGGGCCACTTTGTTGCCTACGCGCTTTCTGGCTTCTCCCAGGGAAATTGTCCAGTCAAGGCCCAGGGCATCTGCACCCGTATCCGCCTGGGCTTCCAGCCACAGGCCGCCACCTTTGGTAAAGACGATGCTCGGTACTTTACGCCCGGCGTTTTCCTTGGTCAGACCGCTGACAATCTGCTTCATGTATTGCAGAGAGAATTCCTGATAAGCATGGTGTGACAGTGCGCCACCCCAGGAGTCAAAAATCATCACAGCCTGCGCACCTGCTGCAATTTGCGCATTGAGGTAAGCTGTGACTGTTTCGGCGGTAATGCTGAGAATATGGTGAAGCAAGTCTGGACGGGCATACGCCATCTGCTTGATAGTGAGGAAGTCAGTACCGCCCTTGCCTTCCACCATGTAAGTCGCAAGCGTCCACGGGCTGCCAGAGAAACCGATCAATGGAACACGGCCGTCCAGAGCGTTATAAATCTGGCTGACGGCATCGGTGACATACTTGAGGTCGGTGCCTATATCCGGCACTGCCAGCTTGAGGATGTCGCTTTCTTCGCGCAGTGTCCGCTCAAACTTAGGACCCTCGCCCTCTTCAAAATACAGCCCCAGACCCATGGCATCAGGAATAGTCAGGATATCGGAGAACAGGATGGCGGCATCCAGTGGATACCTGTCCAGCGGTTGCAGTGTCACTTCAGTGGCAAAATCCGGGTTCTTGCACAGGCTCAGGAAACTACCGGCATTCTTGCGACTGGCACGATACTCAGGCAAGTAGCGTCCAGCCTGGCGCATCATCCAGACAGGGGTGTATTCAGTGCGCTGGCGTTGTAGTGCGCGAAGAAAGGTATCGTTTTTCAATAAGGTCATTGCGGCAGGTTCCATATGCGAGGCTATATTCTACTGGCTATGAAATGAAAAGGGCTACCTGGAATATGGGTAGCCCGGCAGGCATAGCGAGAAAACCCTCGCTTGTGCTTACAATTCTGGCTTGGATTATCTGGGTAGGGTGCTGCTTCCCATGAGGAACTCATCCACAGCGCGTGCGCACTGGCGGCCTTCACGGATCGCCCATACCACCAATGATTGACCGCGACGCATGTCCCCCGCAGCAAACACGGTGGGCTGGGAAGTAGCGTAACTTTGCTCGCCTTCAGTGGTGGCCTTGGCGTTACCTCTATGGTCTTTTTCAACGCCAAATGCATCAAGCACTTTCTGTATGGGGCTGACAAAGCCCATGGCCAGCAATACCAGGTCTGCCTTCAATGTGAAGTCAGAGCCGGGAATCTCGCTCATCTTGCCGTCTTTCCACTCAACCCGCACAGCCTTAAGCCCGGTGACCTTGCCGTTTTCGCCAATCAGCTCCTTGGTGAGTACTGACCAATCTCGCTCACAACCTTCTTCATGCGAGCTGGAGCTGCGCATCTTGATGGGCCAGTTGGGCCAGACCAGTTCCTTGTTCTCCTCGGCAGGTGGTTGTGGCATCAACTCAAACTGAACGATGGACGCTGCGCCATGGCGATTGGAGGTGCCTACACAGTCAGAACCGGTATCTCCACCACCAATCACGATCACATGTTGGTCGGTGGCTATGATCTGGTCGGGGATATGGTCCCCGGCGACCACTTTGTTTTGCGCGACCAGGAAATCCATGGCGAAATGGACGCCATCAAACTCACGCCCAGAAATGGGGAGATCGCGAGGGTATTCTGCCCCACCAGCAAGGATCACGGCGTCATAGTCCTTAAGCAGGTCGCTGGCAGCGACGTTTTCACCTACATGCTGATTAACACGGAATTCCACCCCCTCTGCCTGCATTTGCACCATGCGGCGATCAATCTGGTGTTTCTCAAGCTTGAAATCGGGAATGCCGTAACGCAATAGCCCGCCGATGCGGCTTTCTTTTTCCAGTACCACCACATTATGTCCAGCGCGCCCCAACTGCTGTGCTGCGGCCAGCCCGGCGGGACCAGATCCGACGATCGCTATTTTCTTGCCGGTTTTATCGACAGGGGGCTGGGCCTGGACCCAGCCGCTATCCCAGGCTTTGTCTATGATGGCGTGCTCAATGGATTTGATGCCGACTGCATCATCATTGATGTTGAGGGTACAGGCGGACTCACACGGTGCAGGGCAGATGCGCCCTGTGAACTCGGGGAAATTATTGGTGGAATGCAACACTGTTATTGCCTGCTGCCAATCCTGTTGGTACACCAGGTCATTCCAGTCCGGAATGATATTGTTGACCGGGCAGCCGGTGGTGCAGAACGGAATGCCGCAATCCATGCATCTAGCCCCCTGAATACTGGCATCTGCGTCACTCAAATGCAGCACGAACTCATGATAGTTCTTTACGCGATCCGTGACGGGCAGGTAGCCCTCATTCAGACGATCAAACTCAAGAAAACCTGTGACCTTACCCATCTATGCTGCTTCCTTATGTGCTGCTGCGGCCATTTCAGTGAGGGCGCGCTTGTATTCGTTTGGCAAGACCTTAATGAATCTCGGGCGATAAGTATCCCAGTGCTTCAGGATAGCCAGTGCTTGTTCGCTGCCACTGTAGCGGGCATGTTTCTCTATCAAGGTCTTCAAAATGGTCTCATCATCAAGGCCCAGGTGGTTGGTTTTTCCGGCTTCTGGGCCGCTGGCTTCGACTGTCTCCAGGCTGACCATGCTCATATTGCAGCGCTTGTGGAATAGCCCGTCTTCATCCAGCACATAGGCCACGCCACCCGACATGCCAGCCGCGAAATTAAGGCCAGTCTTACCCAGCACCACTACCGTACCACCGGTCATGTATTCACAGCCATGATTGCCTACGCCCTCAACCACGGCCGAAGCCCCGGAGTTACGCACGCAGAAGCGCTCACCTGCGACCCCGCGGAAATAGCTTTCACCGGAAGTTGCGCCATACATGACGGTATTGCCGACGATAATGTTGTGTTCTGCAAGCCCGCGGAAAGCCGCTGGTGGCTTGATGACGATACGTCCACCACACAGCCCCTTGCCGACGTAATCATTGCCTTCGCCACTGAGTTCCAGCGTGATACCTTTGTTCAGGAAAGCCGCGAAGCTCTGCCCTGCAGTCCCACTCAGCTTGATGGTGATGCTGTCGTCAGGCAGGCCGGTACGACCATAGCGGCGCGCAACCTCATAGGACAGCATAGTGCCGACGGTGCGGTTGGTGTTGACGATGGGGCTGTCGATCACGACTTTTTCACCGGTATCCAGCGCATCTCCGACCTTGGCAATTAGCTGTTTATCCAGCGCCTTGTCCAGGCCATGCTCCTGCTTCTCGTTATGGCGACGCGATACCGTGTCGTCTACTACAGGCTGGTGGAAAACCCGGGTGAAGTCGAGGCCACGTGTTTTCCAATGCGCAATGCCTTCCTGTACATCCAGCAGGTCGGAGCGTCCCACCAGCTCATCAAACTTGCGCAGGCCCATTTGTGCCATGAGTTCACGAACTTCCTCTGCCACAAAGAAGAAATAATTGACGACATGCTCCGGCTGCCCGGTGAAGCGCTGGCGCAATACAGGGTCTTGGGTTGCAACCCCGACAGGGCAGGTGTTGAGATGGCACTTACGCATCATGATGCAGCCTTCTACCACCAGTGGTGCAGTGGCAAAGCCGAACTCATCTGCCCCGAGCAAGGCGCCGATCACTACATCGCGCCCAGTCTTGATCTGGCCATCCACTTGCAGCACGATACGCCCACGCAGTTGATTCAATACCAGGGTTTGCTGGGTTTCAGCCAGGCCCAATTCCCAGGGCGTGCCGGCATGCTTGATGGAGGATATAGGGGAAGCACCTGTACCGCCGTCATGGCCAGCCACCACGATATGATCGGCCTTGGCCTTGGCAACACCGGCGGCCACGGTACCAATCCCGCTTTCTGAGACCAGCTTCACCGAGATGGCGGCCTTGGGATTGGCGTTCTTGGCATCGTGAATCAGCTGGGCCAGGTCTTCAATCGAATAGATATCATGATGTGGTGGAGGCGAGATGAGGCCGACGCCAGGCACGGAGTGACGCAGTTGGGCGATATAGGCACTGACTTTGTGTCCGGGTAGCTGTCCACCTTCTCCCGGTTTGGCACCTTGTGCCATCTTGAGCTGGATCTGGTCGGCATTGGCCAAGTACTCTGCTGTGACACCGAAACGGCCAGACGCAATTTGCTTGATGCTGGAGCGCAGGGAGTCACCCGCCTTCAAGGGGATGTCTTTTGCAATATTGTGGGCGCCAATCACGGCTGCCATGCTGCTGTCTTCTGTCAGTGTGACAAAGCGTTTGGGATCCTCCCCGCCTTCGCCTGTGTTGGAGCGCCCACCGATACGGTTCATTGCTACTGCCAACGTGGCATGGGCCTCCGTGGAAATTGAACCCAGCGACATGGCCCCGGTGGCAAAGCGTTTGACGATCTCGCTTGCTGCTTCTACTTCATTCAGCGGCACCGGGGAGCCGACGGGCTTGATCTGGAACAGTCCGCGCAAGGTCATGTGACGCTTGGTCTGGTCGTTGATCAGTTTTGCGTATTCCTTATAAGTGCTGGCTTCATTGGTACGGGTGGCATGTTGTAGTTTGGCGATGGAATCTGGCGTCCACAGGTGCTCCTCTCCACGTACACGGAAGGCGTATTCACCTCCTGCTTCCAGCGCATTGGATAGCACAGGGTCATCTCCATAGGCGCTAAGATGCAAGCGCAGGTTTTCTTCTGCTACTTCTGCCAGGCCGATACCCTCTATGGTAGTGGAAGTGCCGGTGAAGTATTTGCGGACAAACTCGGAATTCAGCCCGATGGCTTCGAATATTTGAGCACCGCAATAAGACTGGTAAGTGGAAATGCCCATTTTGGACATGACCTTATGCAGCCCTTTATTAATTGCCTTGATGAATTTCTTGTTACTGTCAGCCGGATCAGCGCCCTGAGGCAACATGTGGGCAATGGTTTCATAGGCCAGCCATGGGCACACCGCCTCTGCCCCGTAGCCAGCTAGCAGTGCAAAGTGGTGGACTTCACGCGCGGAGCCTGTGTCGATGACGAGGCCAGTGCTGGTGCGCAGACCTGCATGCACCAATCCTTGATGGGTGGCGGAACAGGCGAGCAGTGCCGGGATTGCCAGGCGGTCAGCGCTGGCATTGCGGTCAGATAAAATCAGCAGGTTGAACCCGGCGTTCACGGCATCCTTGGCAGACTTACCCAATGATTCCACGGCAGGCGACAATCCTTGTGCACCAAGGCTGGCAGGGTAAGTGATGTCCAATACCAGTGTGCGATAGCGACCCTCAGTGGTGCTATCTATGGTTTTTAGCTGTTCCAGCTCTGATAGCGTCAGCACGGGCTGGCTGGCTTCAAGGCGTAACGGTGGCTTGGCCTCATCTGTGCCAAACAGGTTGGGTTTGGGGCCGATAAAGGTGACCAGTGACATGACCAGTTCTTCACGGATGGGGTCAATCGGGGGGTTGGTCACCTGTGCAAACAGCTGCTTGAAATAGGTATATAGCTGTTTGGGTTTGCTGGAGAGCACCGGGAGTGCGCTGTCATTGCCCATGGAGCCAGCTCCTTCTTCTCCATTGTTGATCATGGGCTGCAGGATGAACTTGATGTCTTCCTGGGAGTAGCCGAAAGCCTGTTGTAGGTCCAGTAATGGTGCCCTGAGTTTGGGTTTGAGCTCGGTTTCGGGCAGGTCGCCGACGAACACGCGGGATTGTGCGACCAGGTCCCGGTAAGGCCTGGCCCGCGACAGGCTGTTCTTGATTTCGACATCATCAATAATACGGCCCTGTTCCATATCAATCAGGAACATCTTGCCGGGTTCCAGCCGCCATTTCTTGACGATGCGTTCTTCAGGAAATGTCAGTACGCCCATCTCAGAAGCCAGCATGACGTGGTCATCATCAGTGATCAAATAACGTGCAGGCCGCAGGCCGTTGCGGTCCAGCGTGGCCCCTATCAGCCGGCCATCGGTAAAGGCCACTGCAGCGGGGCCATCCCAGGGCTCCATGAGCGCGGCATGATATTCATAGAAAGCACGACGGTCTTCATCCATGAGAGGATTGCCTGACCATGCTTCAGGGATCAGCATCATCATGGCATGGGGCAATGAATAACCGCCTGCCACCAATAGCTCGAGTGCATTATCGAAAGCGGCAGAGTCAGACTGCCCCTCTACGATCAGTGGCCATAGTTTTTCCAGGTCTTCACCAATCAAGGCGGAGCGCATGGTTTCATGGCGAGCCGCCATCCAGTTGACGTTACCCTGCATGGTGTTGATCTCGCCGTTGTGGGCAATCATGCGGAATGGGTGGGCCAGATCCCAGGCTGGGAAGGTGTTGGTGGAAAAGCGTTGGTGTACCAGCGCTAATGCTGACACCATGGTTTCATCCTGCAAATCCTGATAGTAAACACCAACTTCGTTCGCTAGCAGCATGCCTTTGTAGACAATGGTGCGGCTGGAAAGTGAAGGGATGTAGAACTGCGCCATGTCATCCAGCTTGAGTGCTCGTACCGCGTGTTCCACGCGTTTACGGATCACAAACAGCTTGCGCTCAAAAGCCCCTTGATCGGGAGTCTCTTGGCCCTGTTGGATGAACACCTGGCGCATCACTGGTTCTACCGCACGGGCAGCATCTGCAATATTGCTGTGGTCGCGGGGCACATCACGCCAGCCCAGGAACTGCTGGGATTCTTCATGAATGATACGGGTAATGATGGATTCGCAGGCCAGGCGGCCATTACTGGATTGCGGCAGGAAAATGGTGCCACACGCGTATGCTCCCTCAGCTGGCAGTTGGATGCCGAGTTTGAGGGCTTCCTTGCGCATAAAGGCATCCGGCATCTGCATCAGAATACCGGCGCCATCTCCTAGCTTCGGGTCGTAACCAGTAGCGCCGCGGTGGGTCAGGTTGGCGAGGATACGCAGGCCATTGCGTATGATCTGGTGACTCTTGATGCCCTTGATGTTGGCAATAAACCCCACTCCACAGGCATCATGCTCTTGCCTGGGATCATACATGCCCTGCTTGCCTGGATTCAGGGCGCTAGCCGCTCCAAGATGTGACGACCTGCTGGAACTCATTGTGGTTACCCTCTTGCATATCTGTGGTCAACACGGCATTTTCGACTACGCCACAATCAGCAGCGCAGGCGATGCCTGGAAAGCCTTTAACCTTAGTATTACTACGGGTAAATTGCAAGAAGGAACAACAATAAATTTTTTAGTAAATGATAATTATTTCAATAACATAGAGAGTTGTCTGGGGCCGTTGCTAGCGCGTGTTGCCCATCCTGCTAAACGCCTTGCGCGCTACATCTATGGTCTGGGTAATATCGGCTTCGCTATGCGCGATGGAGACAAAACCTGCTTCAAAAGCGGATGGCGCCAGATAGACCCCGCCCTCCAGCATGGCATGGAAAAAGCGGTTGAACGCCAGTTTGTCGGCTTTCATCACCTCTTCAAAGCTGGTGGGGCAATGTTCACTGAAATAAATGCCAAACATGCCACCCACGCTTTGTGCACTAAACGCCAAGCCCGCTTCACGGGCAGCCTGGCTGAGCCCATCGGTGAGTAAGGTGGTCTTGGCAGCCAGTTCATCGTGAAAGCCTGGGCGTTGCAACAGCTTGAGTGTAGCTAACCCAGCCGCAACAGCAACTGGGTTGCCAGAGAGAGTCCCTGCCTGGTATACCGGACCAAGCGGGGCCAGATACGCCATGACATCCGCACGTCCACCAAATGCACCTACTGGTAAACCACCACCGATGACTTTGCCCAGGGTGGTCAGGTCAGGCTTGATATTGAATAGCTGTTGCGCACCACCAAGTGCAACGCGGAAACCAGTCATCACTTCATCAAATATCAGCAGTGCACCGGATTGGCTGCATAGGGTACGCAAGGCCTTGAGGAACTCTGGCTTGGGTTGGATCAGGTTCATGTTGCCTGCCACTGGTTCCAGGATGACGCAGGCAATTTCGCCACCTATTTGAGCAAATAATTGTTCCAGAGCGGCGCTATCGTTATATGGCAGGGTCAGGGTATGTGCAGCCAGTTCTGGCGGGACGCCAGCAGAACTTGGTTGGCCAAAGGTCAACGCCCCGGAGCCTGCCTTGACCAGCAGGGAGTCAGCATGGCCATGATAGCAACCTTCGAACTTCAGGATCTTGGAGCGGCTGGTAAAACCACGTGCCAGGCGTATGGCGCTCATGGTGGCTTCAGTGCCTGAACTGACCAGGCGAACCTGTTCCATGCTGGGCACCAGTTGGGTCAGCAGCTCCGCCATTTCCAGTTCCAATGCGGTGGGTGCACCGAAAGACAGGCTGTTGGTGGCTGCTTGCTGTACTGCGGTGATGACCTCTTGCTGGGCATGGCCGAGAATCATCGGCCCCCAGGAGCCTACATAGTCTATGTATTCCTTGCCGTCCTCATCCCAAAGCCTGGAACCGAGGCCGCGCTTGAAAAATACCGGGGTGCCACCCACTGAACCAAAGGCACGTACCGGGGAATTCACTCCGCCGGGAATCAGGGTTTTGGATTTTTCAAATAACTGCTGGTTTCTACTCATGGGATGACTCTGTAAAAAGTTGGGTAAATTGTGTGGCGGTCGCGTGGATATCGGTGGTGTTCCAGAGTGCGCCGATGACGGCAATGGCATGAGCACCTGCGCTGATAATGCTGTCTGCATTCTCCAGCGTGATGCCACCGATTGCCGTCAAGGGCAGGCCTAGCGTGGCTGCCTGGCTGAATAAAGTGCGATCAGCGCGTGGCGCATCGGGCTTGGTCGTGGAAGGAAAACAGGCGCCAAATGCGACATAATCAGCGCCCAGCTGTTTTGCTTGCTGCGCCAATGCCAGATTGTTGTAACAGGAGGCACCGATAATTTTACCGGGGCCCAGTCTCAACCGTGCCTTGGTGATATCGCCATCATCAATGCCCAGATGAACGCCATCAGCATCCAGTTCAGCTGCCAGGTCTATATCATCATTGATGATGAGCGGCACTTGATAGCGGCGACATAACGCCAGCAGGGCTTGTGCCTGTGCTTTGGCCGCTGCGCCATGGACACGTTTATTGCGATACTGCAGCACAGAGGCACCTCCTGTGAGTGCCACTTCGGTATTTTTCAGCAAGCGGATCAGATCAGTTTCATCGGGCGTAATGGCATACAGCCCGCGAATACGCTGACCGGGATTACTCTGCGTCATCTTCGTCACGTGCCCAGAACAAGCGGTCTGGGATGTATTGGCCCATGCCTGGACGGAAGGCATGCTTGAGTGATTGCCATGTATATTCCTGTGCTTCGGCAATTGCTTCCTCCATGGTCAGGCCATGAGCAATGCAGGCAGCAATCGCGGAGGTCAGCGTGCAGCCTGAGCCATGGTAGCTACCCGGCAGGCGTTCGCAAGGATAGGAGCGCAGTAACTTTTGTGAGCCATACAGATTGTTGATGACCTGCGGCGAGCGTTCATGGGTGCCGGTCACCAAGACATACTCGGGACCAAGCGCCAGCAGGCGTTCAACCACTTCATCCAGTGAGGCGTTTTCCATGTCATCACTATCGTCAATGGCATAGGCCAGACGGCGTGCTTCCAGGCTGTTAGGTGTAATCAGGGTGGCCTGCGGAAACAGCAGGTCTATCATGGCTTCCTGCATTTCATCGTTTGCCAGTTCATCGCCCCGGCCAGAAGAAAGTATCGGGTCTATCAGCAACGGTACATCGGGATAGTCGGCCACAATTTCGGCAATCACGGCAATATTTTCCACACTGCCCAGCATGCCCAGCTTGAATGCAGAAACCTGCATGTCTTCAAGTAACGTACGGGCTTGTTCATTCACCAGGTCGGAGTCCAGGGCGACCACATTTTCCACCCCTACGGTGTCCTGAACTGTAATGGCGGTGACTACCGACAAGGGATGGCAGCCTATACTTGCCAGGGCTAATATGTCAGCTTGCAGGCCAGCGCCACCGCTGGGGTCGCTCGCGGCAAAAGTCAGTACGGTGGGAGGGAGCAGGTTTATTCTATCCATAGCAGCAAGGTTGTCCTGTAAGTGCGGCGGCGGGAGATGACGAAGAATTCAAGGTCTTGCCATGCGCACATGCAATTGAGAGAAGTATTTTAGCCTAATCGTTGTTTAACATCACCGAAAATACAGAAAACAGTGATCAGGGTGAAAGATGAGGATTAGTCAAAGTATCAGGGCATATATCCCATGTGATAAAAATGGTTTTACCTAGCCTACGTAAAGTTGCAGAATAAAAAAGCAAGGTAGTGATGCTACTCAACGTTGGAATAGGGATTCAGTCTTACAAGGCCATGAGGTTGTCTCAGAGGATTGCCGCTTAATAGGCTTTCACCTATCCTGCACACTTATAGCGCTTATTTTTGCGTGTGATTTTCTGAATGGTCTCGTGTTGATAATGAGACGTATAGCCAGAAAAGACAGCGAGATATCGCTAATAAAAGACATACGAATGATCAGCAGCCCAGAAAGGAAATGCGGTGACGATTGAATACAAGACCAAGCCCCCAGGCCATATATTGTTAGCCACTGATCTTGGTGCACGGTGTGATCGTGCCCTTGATCGTTCCATACAACTGGCTCAGGTCTGGCAGGCCAAACTGACCTTGGTGCATGCATTTGAAGCGGAATATGACTTTTCTGATCAGCCACGATGGCGTCATCCTGAAGATCCTGCGCTGGCAGTACAGGCTGCATTGGAAGAGGAGCTGGGCACCATGGTGCTGCCTGGTGTCAGTGCACGCGTGGTCAAGGGTAAGCCTGCTGAGGTTGTGCTCAAGGTAACGGAAGAAGAGCAGGCTGACTTGATATTGACAGGTATCAAGCGCGATGGTGCTTTTGAGAAGGCCTTATTGGGCGATACGGTGACCGAGCTTGCGCGCAGCTCCAATGTCCCGGTTTTGATCGTCAAAAAACGTGTGCGTACGCCCTATCGGAAAATCGTGGTGGCCACTGATCTTTCAGAAATTTCTCGCCCTGCCCTGGCACGTGCTCTGGATTTATTCGGTCCAGACAATATCGTGTTGTTTCATGCCGCGTATGCCCATTTTGCCAGTCGCATGGATGACAGAACCGGCTATGAAAGTGAATTGCGGGTTGATGCGATCCAGAACTGCAAGGACTTCATTGCGCAGGTTGCAGGGGACGTGGTGGCGGCTCAGATGGAAGTGTTGGTTGAATATGGTGAACCCGACTTGCTACTGGAAAAATATGTACTGGATCACAATGTCGACTTAGTGGTGGTCGCTACCAAGGGGCGTAGTGGATTGCTGGGTGCCCTGCTTGGCAGCGTGGCAACACGCATATTGGATACTGTGCCCTGTGATGTGTTGATCGCGCGGAGTTGAGTCAGCACCGTCATGATGGAGGCTGAATATCAAGAGCGGGTTAATGCCTTGATGCATGAGCTTGGTATTCCAAGGCAGATAGTCACTGATAGGGGTTTGTCGCTTTGTCTGGAAACTGAAGTCTTGGTGGAAGCTGTGTGCAAGGGTAAAGAGGGCAGGCTGTTTTTACTGGAACCTGAGGCAGCCAGTGCATGGAACATGCTCCAGCGATCAGCCAAAGTGGATGGCATTGATCTGGTGCTAGTGTCAGCATTTCGGAGTGTGGATTATCAGGCCGATATCATTCGTCGCAAATTGCAACAAGGCATAAGTTTGGAGGTAATATTATCTGTCAGTGCAATTCCTGGATACAGTGAACACCATACGGGAAGAGCCGTTGATATTGGTACGCCGGAATCTTTGAGTCTGGATGCTTGCTTTGAGCAGACCTCAGCTTTTGAGTGGTTATCAGGACATGCGTCCAACTGCGGATTTGTCATGTCTTATCCCAGAAACAATCGTTATGGCTATATTTATGAGCCGTGGCATTGGTGTTTTCAGGGCAAACATTCCATCTAGTTAGCCTATCCTTAAGTAAGTCTGACAATACTTTCAGCATGCCGCCTATCATGTGCTGCCAACACTGAGGATAAGCTACAACCTCATTCTTGATAGGAGCACATCATGAGTCTTTCCCATGGAATTTTGCCAGGTATGCCAGTGATCTGTTCTCAGGGTGGCCAGTTTGCCACGGTGGATCACATGGAGGGTAGCAATCAGATCAAGCTACAGAAAGATGAACAAGGTCAGCACCATTACATTCCCGTGAGCTGGGTGACTGCCACTGATGATGCCCAGGTGACTGTTGATAGGCCTGGTGATCAGGCAATGCAGGATTGGTCTAACAAGCCACTCAATAGTTAAATTCTGGTGTTGATACAAGTGTAGCTGGCGTATGCCTGATGTTGAGTCAGGGATACGCCATTTTCTTGTGTGGAATAATGAATAGCCAGCTCAGTTTCCCCTTGGGGCTCAGCTTAGAAAACCCTGGTCCATTGCACGCTGAGGAGATTGACGTTGGGCGAAAATTCGCCTTGCACCCTGTGCTGAACAGACGCTCCTTCAGTGCTGTGATTGAGCTTGGCTTCTTTCATGAAGAGATAGGCATAACCAATATCAAACGTGTTGATTGCATCCATTTTCCAGCGCGCGCCCAGTGACACCCAGGTGCGGTCTGCATCGGGAATGCGTGGTGTCCTGTGCTCGGCATCGGGCACTGCCGTTTGGTCATACGCTACCCCCATCCTCAAGGTCACGGCCTCACTGTATCGGTAATTGCCGCCGAGCGAAAAACGATAGCTGTTATTCCATTTGGTGGTGGTGACATTGTCATCCCCACTATCAAATTGTATGCGCAACTCCTTGAACCGGCTCCAGTTGGTCCAGGTGACATCAGCCAGCAACTCGAATTTGTCATTGAGTTGCTGTGCCAGACTCAGGGACACGGTTTCAGGTAATGATAGTTTTGCCTGGATATCGCCATCACTTAGTCGGCTGGCAAGCGGGGCTATCCGATTGATTTGAGCCGACCTCCTGAAGCTGGCATCCCCGGAGAGTTGATGCTTGATATGGGATCGATAGGCGGCGCCAATCGTGGTGCCTGCAACAGGTTTGAATACCACACCCAGATTAAAGCCCCAGCTCAGGTCATCACCAGACAGTTTTGCATAGCTGTCAGCAGCGGCATTGCCAGGTTGCCCAAGGCCGACTGCATTACAGGATCCTGCAGGAATTGCCCCCGTAGGTGCTTGGTTTGCCAGACATAGCGAGCTAGAGTCTATCGCGTTGGTAAGCGTGGCTTTGACATATTGCAGGTTGATCCCGCCAGCAATCGATAAGCGTTCTGAGGCCTTCCACGAGATGACCGGATTGATGTTCAGTGTTTCGAGCTCTGATTTAAGCGCGCTATAGCGCCCTACCCAGCCATCTTTGAACTCTGAACTGAGGCCATAAGGCACGGTGATGCCTACCCCGTATTTGAGGGTGTCATTGATATCGTCAGCAAAGTAAAAATTTGGCACCATGGCCAGGGATGCAACATTGCCACCATTATTGCCAGTGACCGGGGACTGGGTGTTATTAAATCTGACATCGCCAGTGGGATCGTCCATTTTTGCGCTGGGCAAGATGGCGCTTAAGCCAAACACCACTTGTCGCCCTTGAGGGAGAAAAGACAAATTGGCAGGATTGAAGAATTGTGTGCTCGCATCATCTGATCTGGCAGCCATGCCAGCGTATGAATTGCCCAAGCCGGAAGCGCTTTGCTCAATCAATGCAAACCCGGCAGCATAGGCTGGTGCCGCAGTCATCCCCATTAAAAATACCCAGACAGCGCGATTACTCATTAATTATGTCCCACATTCCATAGTTTCATAGTTGATATTAACGGCAAGAATCCGTGTTTGTTAATAAATATCAATGATCAATCATTCATTTACCTTGCAATACAATTGTGCTACGTCTATTCATGTAGTGCTTTTTTAACCTTATGTTATGGGGAGTTACTTATGAATGCCATCGTTGATTTTAATCCGTTAAGCACCGTCCAGTTTGAGCAAGTCCGCGCCGAATATGAGCCTGAGTTCGGTATTACCTGGTTGTTTATGCGTCCTAGTCCACGACCATGCTTCAATCGCATTTGCATGAGCGAGTTGTTGCTGAATCAAACACAGATTGAAGCCTCTCATGCCAATCCACAGCATCGCCCTCAGCAGCCGACCAATTACCTGGTGCTGGCCTCCGATATCGAAGGTGTATTCAACCTCGGTGGTGACCTGGCAATATTCAAGGAAGCCATACTGAAACAGGAAAGAAGCAAGCTGCTGGAGTATGCGCGTTTGTGCATAGACAATGTCTGGACCTTCTATAACATGCAGGCCCCTATCACCACTATTGCGCTGGTCAAGGGGCAGGCCATGGGTGGCGGGTTTGAATCTGCCCTGTCTGCGCATGTGCTGGTGGCAGAGAAAGGGGCACTCATGGGCTTGCCAGAAGTGCTATTCAACTTGTTCCCCGGTATGGGGGCGATGAGCTTTCTTGCACGTCGTATAGGCTTGAATGCTGCAGAGAAGCTCATACGTTCAGGCAAGATTTACACGGCAGAAGAGCTGTATGAGATGGGAGTGGTGGATGTGCTGGCCGAAGCTGGTCAGGGTGAAAAGGCTTTGCAGGATTGGGTGCGCAAGACGCATAAGTCGTTGAATTCCTTCCAGGCCATCCAGAAAGCCAAGCAGCGGGTCAATCCGCTTACCAAGCAGGAGCTCCTTGATATTACGGAGATTTGGGTTGATGCTGCCATGCGCCTGACGGATCGTAACCTCAAGGTGATGGACCGCCTGGTGCGCGCCCAGAACAGCAAGGTGGGCTCGCAGGAAGATCTGAGCCTAAGCGTAAGAGCAGTAGGTTGAATGCCTAGCTGGAGGCAGCCTGTCGGCTACTGAGGTAGTCGTTGATGGCCTGCTTGGCTGCCTCGAATTCGCTTTCCAATTGATCCAGGAGAATGGTGCCGCGGAAACGCAGCTCCTCGGGACTGGCTTTGTCCATGAGGTCAGCTTGTTTGCTGACGGTTAGTGCGCCTATGCTTAGACTGTTACCCTTCAGTGCATGACAAAACTCATGCAGCTCACCGTAACGCTTGGCCGCCAGGTTTTGCTTGATAAGCTTAATCAGCGCGCCACAGTCGCTGATATATTTGTTGAGCAGGCGCGGGACAAACATACTGTCCTTCCCCCCCAACATTTCCAGCTCCGACAGCGTTGCGCCGGATAGCACATCATTGTTTAACGTTTCCTGTTGAGGACGCGCATCTTGCCTGGCATATAGCTGGGCAACCTGGCTGGACACCGGCATGCTGCCATTGAGATTGGCAATGGTGTCAAACAACAGCTTGGTTTCAATCGGTTTGGTCAGGTAAGCGTCAAAACCTGCTACTTCCGCAGCTGTCTTTGTTTCCACAGTGGCATCGGCGGTGAAGAGGATGAACTTGGTGTCAAGATCGTCTGGACGCAGGAACCGATAAAGCTTCAAGGCATCAATGCCGTTCATTTCCGCCATATTGAGATCGGAGATCACCAGGTCAAACTGTTCCAGCTCAAGCTTGTCGAGCAACTCGTCTGCATTGTTGGCCACTGACACCTGATGGCCGGGCAATTGCAACAACCTGACGATAATGGTCTGGTTGGTGGCATCGTCTTCGCACACCAGGATTTTGAGTGATTTATCGGTTGTTTCCAGCCTGTTTTCAGCAGGCTGGAATGGGAGGATAGGTGCTGCCCCCATCGTTTCCAGTGTGAGGTCGAACCAGAAACGACTGCCGACATTGGGCGTGCTGTTCAAGTCGAGGTGACCACCAAGCGCTTCCACCAGGCGTTTCGCAATGGTCAGTCCCAGACCGCTGCCGCCATATTTGCGGGTGGTAGAAATGTCTGCCTGGGTAAAGCTTTCAAAGATGCGTTCGCGCTGTTCGAGAGAGATGCCCAAACCGGTATCGATAACCTCAAAGCGATAGGTGCTGTGGTGTTCTGTGCTTTGCAGCGTATGTAACGCCAGCGTGACCGAGCCGCGCTCGGTAAATTTCACGGCGTTGCCTACCAGGTTGGCGAGGATTTGCTGCAACACGTAAGGGTCGCTTTTGACGCGCGCTTCATTCACATCAATGATTGTCCCGAGAGTAATCCGCTTGTTGAGCGCCTGGCCTTTGAATACTTCAACGGTTTGCTCCACCAGCTCACGCAGCGAGAGTTCGATCTGTTCTACCTGCAGCTTTTCCTGCTCAATTTTGGAAAAATCCAGCACATTGTTGAGTTGGGCCAGCAGCAGTTTTGAGGAGCTTTCCAGCGTACGCAGTAATTCATCCTGGTCACTGTTGAGCCGCGTGTTGCGCAACAGGGTGCTGATGCCGATGATGCCGTTGAGCGGGGTGCGGATTTCATGGCTCATATTGGCCACAAAGCGTGTTTTTGCGTGGTTGGCCACCTCGGCTTTTTGCCTGGCTTCTTCAATGCGGGTGATCAGGGTCGCTACATACAGCGGCAACGCTACCAGCATGAGCAGCAGGCTGTAACTGATGGTTTTGTGCTGTAGCCAGAACGGATTGACGTTGATGGTGTAGAGAAAGCCGACCACGCTCAGTATCTGCGAGTGAATCAGGTACTTCTTGCCAAAGCGGAAACCGTTGCCAAACGTGACCCAGAGATATACCCCTACCAGGATGACGCCCATTTCACCGGTCGTGGCCATGAACATGGTGGGCAGGCCGATATCCAGCCACGCACCGGATAACCTGCGCAGTTTAGGGTGCTTTCTGGTGAACAGAATCAGGCCGAATAATACAAATGATAACAGCTGGAATACCACGGTCATCGTGATGGCGAGCGGGAAGGTATTATTGGCGTTATTAAGCCCGGTTATTTCCCGGTAGACCAGGAAAGAGATAAATGCCAAGCATAGCCAAATGCGGATTACGGCCTGCTCAAGCTCCAGCGGGTCGCATTGCCCACGTAGAGTCAGCCAGTATTGCCTGATCCGCTTGAAAGGTTGTATGAATGACATCATGCTGGTCAAATTTTTAAAAGGTTGGAAAGCACCACAATGGCATTGCCGCTCACAATCGTCATTGATGTTGATATAGGTTGCGCTCAGATCACGTGATATTCAAGCCCCATGATGGCGCAGTGTGCATGCTTATGAGGCGTGACGGTTATGGATCTCCTCAAATAGTACGCGCACATCGGGGATCAGCTTGATCAGCTCAGGATCAAAATGTTTGCCACTTTCTGCATACAGATAATCTATGGCACTTTCCACGCTCCAGGCTTCCTTGTAGGGACGGCGGCTGGTAAGGGCATCAAACACATCAGCTACTGCCACAATACGCGCAGACAATGGAATTTCATGTCCCGAGATGCCGTATGGATAGCCAGTGCCATCGTATTTTTCATGATGGGCCAGTGCAATTTCGCTGCCCTTTTGCAAATATTTGGATGGGCTACCCTGCAGAATTTCATAGCCAATCAGCGGGTGCTGCTGCATGATTTTCTTTTCTTCCGGGGTGAACGGGCCCTGCTTCAACAGCACACTGTCCGGGATGCCGATCTTGCCAATATCGTGAAGTGGCGAAGCCAGTTCAATCAGCTCGATCTCATCATCAGGAAAGTCCAGTGCTTCAGCCAATACGCGGCTGTAAAGTGACATGCGCAATAAATGCTGGGCAGTATCGTAATCTCTATATTCCCCGGCACGTGCAAGATGCATCAGGGTTTCTTTCTCGCGCATGAGAATATTCTCAGTGGCTTCGCGCACCATACTTTCCAGCAGGCGGCTTTTATCTTCCAGGCTGAGTCTTTGTTGACGCAAGGTGATGAGGTTTTTGCAGCGTGCCATGCATTCATGCATGTCTACCGGCTTGGTGAGAAAATCGGTGACGCCAGCATCCAATGCGGCATAGCGAATTTCCACATCCTGCTTGATCGTGATCATGATGGTGGGGACGGATTGATAATCCGGCAAACGCGTGATTTCATTAATGAAACATAGCCCATTCATGCCGGGCATTTCATAATCTACCAATAGCAGGTCTGCTGTGTTCTCCTGCGCCCAGAGCAAGGCTTCGGTGGGCGAGGAAAACTCGAAAGTTTTGATGCCGCGCCCGAGGTTCCTGACGATTTTCGACAGGATTGAACGGCTGACGGCTTGATCATCCAATATCAATACCTTGGCGGTATCGACGAGGTTGAGATTCTTCATAAACACCTTAAATTACTAGTCCTGGGGGGGAGTTGTATTGCCTATTATAAATAGGTGTAGTCCCCTACACTTATATACATCGGTCTTGCAGAGATTCAGTCTCATTAGCATCATAAACCAGAGACTGGGTTTTGAATAACAACAAGCCAGCTATTTACACCTATTTCAGCATTAATGCCTTGATATAGTTAGCTGAAAAATTGATATCAGTCCGTACTAATTCCACGGTCTGCGCTAATCACACCTGAGATAAGCATGGCTGTTATCCCTGCATGGACCTTACTGCTCAAATCAGGTTGTATTTTCTGCTATGCCCGTGCTTGTCAGTAGAAAACAGAACAACGTGTTTGGTGATATCTAGATCGTTTAGGCA
This sequence comes from Methylobacillus gramineus, assembly GCF_020532675.1. Lineage (GTDB taxonomy): Bacteria > Pseudomonadota > Gammaproteobacteria > Burkholderiales > Methylophilaceae > Methylobacillus > Methylobacillus gramineus. Next base: position 159,913 of record NZ_JAJAVE010000003.1, read on the forward strand.
TGGTGGCTGTGTTTGCCGGGAGTAACGGCAGGTGCCAGGATAAATGCCAGCCCGACAAAAAACAGTACTACCAACAAAGCATAGCGCAGGGTGAAATGTTCCCCGAGAAAGCCCAGCAAGGGCGGGCCGACCAGAAATGCTACATAACCAGCGGTTGCCACTAGGCCTACCCGCGCTACCGGGTTATTGCCGGTATCACCGGCGGCCGAGATAGCCAGAGGAAATCCAAGTGAGGTTCCCAGTCCCCAAAACAGCACCGCAGTGGCCGCCAGATAGGGATGATCGGCAAAAATCACCAAGCCGATTCCGATCACACCCAGCAGTGCGCTGGTGCGGACTACTGACGCGCGACTGAATCGGGCCAGAAAGAAATCACCGGAGAAACGCCCCAGTGCCATCATGCCGGCAAACCCGGTATAAATCATGGAACCAGTCGCGGCATCAAAACCGTGATCATCTACCATGAGCAGGGGAATCCAGTCAGTAGCCGATCCCTCCGCCAGTGCCATGCCGAGCACGATCAGGCCTATGCACAACAGTTGTTTATCCTGCCATATTGATGGTTTGCGGGTATCCGCTGCTTGAGTGCAGGCAGAGTGTTGCCCTAGTCCAGGTGGAATAGCCCTGAGCGCCCATAGTGTAGGAGGCAAAGTGGCCAGTGCGGTGAGAGTTACATGCCAGCTGACAGGAAAGGCAATGCTGCTCAGGCCGATGCCGATAAGCCCGCCAATGAAGGTGCCCAGGCTGAACCCGGCATGCAGATTGGACAGTGCAGGCTTGCGCATGATGCGCTCCACTTCTGCACCTTCCACATTCAGTGCGATCTCGCCTACGCCGATGCCAAGCCCAAACAGCATCAAGCCAGCTGCAACCCCTGGAACCAGCTTACAGCTCAGGCCTGCACCCAGCAGCAAGAGTCCCGATAGCATCATGAGCATGCCAGCCGTGATTACAGCTTTGGTACCCAGCCTCTCCACCAGTTTGCCTGAGCTGAGAATACCCGTCATGGCCCCAATGGAAATGCTCAACAGTATCAGACCCATCTCTGACAAAGTGACTTCCAGCTGATCGCGGATCGCGGGAGTACGTGTGACCCAGGAGGCGACGGCAAGTCCTGTCACCAGGAAAAACAAGAATAAGGCGCGACGGCGCTGGAGCGGGGAATCAGTCATGGGACTCAATAATTGGCAAAATACTTAGTGGGTGGAGAACGAGGATTTTCCACTTTGAATGTGACAGTGGCTGCCAGGGCAATTGCCCATTAAAAACTGATCGCCAGGGCGGTGACGGCCATGAGGTTGCCGGACGTGAATGTGTCATTGCCTTTCATGAAGATGGCATCCGGGCTATTAAACTTTCTTACCTCATTGCGCCACAGCAGATGCGGTGAAATCCGGTAATCCACATTGAAGGAATATCCAAATACCTGAAAGCCATCTGGCGTACCCGTGCTCACAATCACTCCGTGCTTGTCCTGATAATACTCAGCCCTGGCGGCCAGGCTGAGTTTATCGGTGGCGCTATAGCGCGCGATTATCACAGGCGCAAACCATGTGTGGTAACGGCTGCTGCCTTTTTCTACTTGTTCTGCCCCTATATCGAGGCCTGCAATGACGCTCCATTGACGGTCGAGCTGGAATTGCCCGTACAGGTTATGAAAGTAACGCATCTGCCGCTGTTGGTCTGATTTGTCATTGCCAATCAATGAGCTGCTGTTAACAGTTACCCTGTCATTTGGCTTATAGGTCAATTGGTGACCAATCGCAGGCGTTGTATTGCCGTCCGCTCTCTGGATGCGTTGCCATCCATTCAGCAGCAGGCCGCTGATCATCCATTTTCCATCTGCAGAGGTGTAGGAAAGTTTTGCCCCAGTCTCAAAATAAGGCGAGTTCTCTGCGACCAGGCTGCGCGTGACAGTCCAGTTATCTTTGCCGATGGCACTTTCAAAGCCAATATGCGAAGGCATGACACCGACATCCAGCCAGAGCTCATCAGTGTCCGATAACTTGAAGCCGAGGTTTGCCTCATAGAGATTATTCAGCAGGCCAGGCTCTGCAGCATAGTTGGCGCGCATATAGGTGCCCGTGGCAATGCCAAGATTGGCCCTGAATCTCTCTGTGCTGATATTGGCATGGATGAGCGCCAGATTGATACTGGGTTCATCCGCACGATTGTGGCTGTATATGAACTCGGGACGTTTGTTGTTGGCGGGCTTGTTGAAGTCACGCAGATAATAGGCTTCTGCATATCCACTGATGGTGAGTGGATGCTCGCTGTTGGTTTCCCCTGCCTGTGCCAAGCTGGTGATGCTGATGCCCAGCAGTAAAGCGATGAGAGGTAATAGATAGTTCATGTACTTGTGCACTCTTTGGGTGCATCACAATAGCATGCCGCGACATACTCGCCTACCGATGACATCGGGACACGCAGGAGTGTAATCCAGCAGCACATATGTGACTCAACTTGTAGGGAGTAGGCGTGTTGGAGGCGAGGTGACATGGTGATTGACTGGAGCGGGCGACGGGAATCGAACCCGCGTATGCAGCTTGGGAAGCTGCCGTTCTACCATTGAACTACGCCCGCGCAGGCCGCCATTATACTCATTTATTCTGATTCAGCTATCTACTAGCCATTTCAGGCTGGTGCTCCTTGAGTGAGTGCTGGCCCAAACATCCTGTGATAGCGTTCGCGCATGGTGACGCTGCCCTGCATGCCGCCTTGATGCAGGTACAGCCAGCCCTGCCCGATTGTCTCGCGGTTTTCCAGCAGGTTAGCCCAAGCGACCACGTCATACAGCAGGTCAAACTCAATGCCTGTTTCCACCTCCAGCTCTGCCTGCAGTTGCCACAACTCACGATGGAGCGCCCCGAAATGATAATGGCGGCTGCCGGTAAGAATTTGGGGTATTGGATGTGGGGGGTGGGCATGCTGCGCTAGTGAGCTAAATTCTGCTTGCAGATAGGCGGCATCCCCATATACCGGGGTAGTGAACACATCCATGCCTTGCATCGCTACTGCCAGATGAAAAGCGCTGACGCCAGTCCCAGAAGGAAGAAATACGCTACTGATTCCCAAGCCTGTTGCGACATGATCAATTTCCGCCGCAAGCAGCTGGAAGCCATGCGCCACTGAGGCATGGTGAGCGCCTTCGCCAAACACCAGGTCGTCTTCAGCAGGTACAAATGTCTTGCGTGTCATGCGGCGATAAAGCTCGCTATCCACATGCATGTGCATACCGCGCTCCAGCGCCAATGCCAGATTGCCTTTAGGCCTGGCTTTGAGCTCATCCGACAGATAAGGCAGTACGTAATGGAATTCCGCGCCCATCAGTTGTGCAAGTGCACTCAATGCCAGCATGGCATTGGATTGAGCCGAACCGTGGCTCCATAGGTTTTTTGTGGGTGACAGGGAAGACAGGTTTTGCAGGTGATACGCCAGCTTATACAGTTTGTTGCCTTCTATTGCAGAGAAGTATTCAGCAGGAATACCTTGGCAAAACGCCGGTGCAGGTGTGGTCTGGACGATTCTGCTGCCTGCAAGTATGGCAGGTGAAAGCAGCCGGGTTTCTATACGCAGGATGAAATTGATACCGGAAAAACTGCAATTGACATAACTAAAGCTGGGGGGAGACATAGATTGAATCAATCAAAGATACTGACTTCTCATGGTAAGCAAAAGCTGCACCACCTGCCATAAAAAAACCGGCCACATGGGCCGGTTAATGGGAGTATGACTAGAGGAGAATCAAATCACACTATTTGACTAGTGTTTGGTACAGCTGTTATTGAAGGATTCGATCTGCTTTTCAGCTTCTTCCTTCGAAATGCCATAGAGCTCCTGCAACTTGCCTGACAGCATTTCGCGGTTACCCTTGATCTGTTCAAACTGATCATCTGTCAGCTTGCCCCATTGCTGGCGAACCTTACCTTTGAGTTGCTTCCAGTTACCTTCAACTTGATCCCAATTCATTGTGTGCTCCTTAGCAGTGAGTGAAAATCTGGTGATTGATCGTCATGCGATTCACCATGAAGCACATCATAAAGGGAGAGTCGTGGTCGGACAGTCGGTAGCTCACTGAACTGCATGTCAGTGTTCGCTGACATAACCTCATAACACATCCGATCAATGGTTATCTGGCATCCATGCCCTGCGCCATGTTTCCAGATTTGCTCCCGCCAGCATCCATTTGGCATGGATAACGCGTTGCAATTCGTCACCGGCCCTGGCTGTGGCATCGAGGTCATTGATGTGCATGCGGATGGCATCCACCCAGTCGCGGAAGCGGTTTTTAACGCGCGTAACAGGCAGATTATCTTCCTGGTAACAGCGTACATCGCTGCAAATGACAGGGAAGCCGCAGGCACCATATTCCAGCAGACGCAAGTTGCTCTTGCACTCGTTGAACAGGTGCTGCTCAACCGGTGCCAGCGCCAGGTCCAGGTTCAGCCTGGCCAGGGCTGCCGGATATTGACTGATGGGGAGACCTGTATGGTACTCATGTACATAGGGCTGCAATTGGATTGGGCACATGCCAAAAAATACCCATTCAACCTCATCAGCCAGTTCCTTGACGACATCGATAATCAGTTCCAGGTCACCGGTATGGCTGTCTCCCCCGGCCCAACCAACCCGTGGTTTGGCGCTGGTGCGGCGCTTGCCCTGCAAGTCCTTCCACCAGGCCACAGGCAGGAGGTTCTTGATCACGCGGATATCCGGATGCATGCCAGCAAGAGCTTCTGCCAGCGCCGGGGTGGAGACGACAAAGCGGTCCACCAGGCTCAATCCACGGCGCATGGTTTTGACGATGTCCTTGGGCATGCGCTGGCGATGTATGCTCCTCATAGGCAGATTGGGCAGGTAGTCATCCAGTTCATAGACCTTGAAGGCCTGGGAAAAGGCGTGGATCCTGCGCGTGGATTCCAGGCGATCCTCTGAGGTAGGCTGTTGTAGCACAATCACATCGGGTGCAAAGCGTTCCAGTTCAGCTGGGGATAGAAACTGCATGGACAGCGCACCGTCCACCACACCCGCATCACGCAAAGCAGTCAATGGTTGAATAACCCGATAATGACCACAGCCTGCCGCGTCTGAATGGTGCGCCAGCAGGCTTGGTAAAGGACGCCAGGATTGCAATGGCCGCCAGGACAAATAAGATTCGGCCAGCTTGAAGCCTTGTTCGTTATGTAGCGAAAATCCTGGGTTGTAGGCCGGATCACGGGACAACACGGGCAGCCAGCGGGCATACATGGCATCTTCTTCCTCTGCGCTGGCGCTGGTGGCAGTCGGCATATCCATGAGTAGCTGCACACGTGGTGTCCAGACATTGAGAAAGCCAGCCTGTTGCAGTTTCAGGCACAGGTCCACATCAGGCCAGCGTGAGAGCAAGGGCTCTTCATCAAAACCGCCTGCTTCCAGAAACAAATCCCGACGCAGCATCAGGCATTCACCGCTGAGGGCGGAATAATTCTGGTCCACCTGCAGGCGTTGCATATAGCCGCCATCCTCGTGGGAGAACCCTTCAAACGCGCGTCCAGTTGGGCCATTCAAGCCTAGCAGCAGCCCTGCATGGCGGATTTTGCCATCAGCAGACAGCAGCTTGCTACCGACGATGCCTACTTCAGGGCGCTGGCCATGGTTGAGCAGTTGCTGCAGCCAGTCCTGGCTCAGGATGCCAGCACCGGCACCCAGCCATAGCAGGAAATCCCCTTGGGCCTGTTGAGCGGCCTGGTTACACAATGTGGTATGAGAGAGCTCACCAGTAAAGCGCAATACACGCAGCTGTGCTACCTCCATGGCTTCAATACCAGCCAGCCAGGTGCAAACGTCGGCTGCGTGATTGCCATGGTCCAGCAACAGGACTTCATAGTGCGGGTAGGTGGTGTTTGCCAGCAAGGTGTCCAGGCAACGCTGTACCTGAGAGAGCCTATCCTTGACGACGATCATGATGCTCACCGCAGGTTGTTGCGGGTGACCGTAATGGATGTCGTAGCATCTGGGCAGGCGGCTGGTGATTTGCGGCTGCTCATAACCGCGTGCCCTTAGATGGCGTTCAATCACCATCTGTTCTTCTGTGTGCTCTTCCAGCAGGAAAGAGTTGCCTGTCAGTAGTGGTTCGCTGATGTGGCCGATAGCGCTTGTACCATGTTGCTCGATCAGGCGCAGCTGATATTCCAGCTCAAAAGCCTGTGAAAATTCGGTATTGAATCCGCCATGCTCCAGCCAGGTTGTCCTGCGCAACAGCCAATGCGGAGACACGCTTGCCGGAAAGCTGAGCAGGAGGTCGAGGTTGAAGTCTGGCCGCAATATCAGCCCCAGTTCATCATCCTCCAGCCGCACCAGTTCATCGGCATAGGCCGCATGGCAAGTGTCAGGTAAGGTGGCGAGCTCCAGGGCGGTGATCAATAGGCCGCTGGGCATGAATTCGCTGCCAGCTTCCACCAGCAGTAGCCAGTCTGTTTCCAGTCTTGCCACCTCTTGGTTGATGACATGGAGAAGATGACCCTCGCTGAAAGTTAGCACCCTCGCCTGCTGTTGAGTCGTGGGCAAGGATGATGGTGTCAATACCGACACTTCCAGATTCTGATAGCGATTGGTATCAGCAAGGCTGTTCAGTGTACGTTCAATCGCCGCTGGGTTCCCTGTTTGGTCAATCAATAAAATGGCGATGCGTGGCCCGCTATTGAGGGATGACAGGCGCTGTGCAATCAGGGGATGTTGCGCAGCGCTGGGCACACGTGCTTCCAGCCATGATGACAATGGCACACTGCCCAGGCCTGCTGCCCGGTGCAGGGCCGCCAGCAAGTTCACTGGTTTGAACACGCGCGCCTTGAGGCGGGTGATCGGTGCTACATTCACCAGGCGGTTATCGCCAGATGAGCGATACCAGCCAAGGTCGCGGATAGTCTGGCGAAAATCATCATGTCCCTGCCGGCCTATCCCGGGCTGATCTCGTCCGACCTGGCTGAACTGTGCTTGCGATACCCGGAACTTGGTCAATGGCTTGGCGAGGAAAGCCAGGTTGCCTTTTTGCAATAATTTGGCATATAACGCTAAGTCACCGACCCAGGAAATTTCCTTGCCATTGAGCGACATCAGTTGATCTGCAATCTCCCGCAGGTCCTCACGCCGCGCCATGATGCAGCTGGGCTCGCCAATAAAGTTGATGGTGTGGTCACCGAGAAACGACACCAGCTCCTTGCCATCCAGCAGCACATCTCCAGAAAAAGGGAAGCAGGTCGGCAGAATGTCGGGCAATGACTCGCCATCATCATCAATCCGCAGGCGTCGAGAGGAAGCCAGGGCAATATCTGGCTCGTTTTCTATCACTGCAGCCAGTTCGGCTACGCATGCAGGATCCAGCACATCGTCGTCGTGCAGGAACTTGATGTATTTTCCTCTGGCGTGATATATGCCCATCGCGGTGTTGGCACGCTCTCCAAAACGATATTCAGTCTTGAAATAACGAATGGGGAATGGAGAGCCCGCCTGTTCCTGTTTTACCAGTTCAGCGATATGTTCATCTGCACTGTCATCGTAGATGACCAGTTCTAATGTCGGATAAGTCTGGGCAAGTGCACTGTGCAACGATTGCTTCAAATACTGTAGCTTGTAAGCTGGCATGACGATGCTGACCAGCGGAAATTCACTTGCCATTCCTTACCACCTTTTTGCGATTCAATATTAAGATTTGCTTCGAAAATTATACGCTGTGCAAGATGTGCTTTATTGTCTGAACAGTCGGGATAACACCCGGTTAATATCTGAATTGTGCTTATGCTATCTAACTGTTGATATCCCACCTTCATATGTAGCAGCCAAGTGCTGCTAAGATAATATACACGGCGGCTGAGTATATATAATACGTGCGCACCCCTAATAATAAATGCTCAACAGGGCACAAACATGGAGTCATCATTTTATGCGCCACCCGAGCAAGACACATACCTTGGAAAAGATTAAGAACATTGGCATGCCGATAGGGACCATTCTTGACGTGGGCGTGTTGACAAGAACGACAGAGCTGATTGCGGCCTTTCCAGACAAGCATCACCTGCTTTTTGAGCCATATCCAGGCTGGAATGAAAAAATATCCCATCATTATCGGGAGATTTCCCATGACATCATCAATATTGCCGTTTCCGATCAGGACGGCACTGCCACGCTTGAGCTACGATCAGTCAATCCAGAATATGCAGTTACCCATACCGCTATCGTAGAAGAGCCAGAGCCTGGACGCCAGAGTATAACGGTGCCCATGTTCAAGCTGGATACCGTGTTGCTTGATCATCAAGTGCACCCTGCCCCCTACCTGCTGAAAATTGATGTCGATGGGCATGAAATGCCGATCCTGAAAGGGGCGCAAGAGACCTTGAAGCAATGCAGTGTCGTGATTGTAGAGGCCTCCATCAGGAGCTTGATGGAGCGTGCGAAAGCCCTGGAGGCTGCTGGATTCACCTTATTCGATATCGTGGATATCTGTTACTACGACAATTATCTCTGGCAGGTGGATTTGGTGTTTCTCAACACGCAAATGATGATTGATCACCAATGTGGCCTGCAATATCTCCGGCCATACGATTTCGTGAATAAACTCCAGGCCTTTATCCCTGAAAATTACTGATCGGTAACCAGTTCCCCTGCATTACCCACAGCAGGTAAGCTTCCATTGCTTCCTGCTTTGGGTACGATGATATTGCTCAAGAAGGACTAATAAACACCTCAAGCGGCACGAAAGGGAAAATCGCTTCATCAAACAATACGGACTGCGGATTTGAGTTGATCACGACCGAAGGCCAGGATTGAGCCTGGCTGTCCCTGGCAATGTCTCGGAATGCGCTGACATGCAGCTCCTGCCCTGGATTAGGGATATTGTATTTATCGCCTGCCTGCTGATAATCATCAAAGAAATAATTGGGATTGTGCTTGGGGGTTTCGGCGATGACCAGCTTCACCCCACCTGCAGATTGGGCTTCGGGGATGATTTCGACATAGCGTAAATCCACCCCCAGAATGGCGATTTCCGAATAGCCCAGATGTGCACCGTAACGCACTGCAAAGGCGCCTGTTGTGACGATGCCATTGACTGGATCCAAGCCCTTGATGGGGATGGAAGACTGGAGTTTGAGGCCACGCAAAGAGGCTTTCTTGGGTAGTCCACGGAATGATTCAAGGAAGAAAACATTCTGTCTGTCCCGCAGGTCGGGATAGTAATTCAATATCTTGCTGAGTAAAAAAGCGCTCCTGACTTTGCCGGACACAATCATCTGGTGGATGGCGCTGGCGTGTGTCTCGATCAACTGGTCGTCCAGGCAGACATAGTGATCCGGATACCAGTTGATACGGTCCCAATGGCGATAGGCCGCATTCATGCCTATCGTATCAACGCCAGATAATGAGTGAAGATCAACGTGCTTGAGCGAAGGTCCATTTCCCAGTACCACCAGTTTGTTGGTGCGACGCATCCCTGAACCAGTTTCCTGCGTATGTCTTGTCGCCTCTGATGCTTCCAGTGCTTCAATACGGCGGATCAGGCTGAGACCCCCTGAGCGCAGGAATGACTCGTGGGGTAATGTCCTGCCCCAAGTCATGACAGCGGAATAGTCTCCCCATTGATCCAGCGTTTCCCTTGCATGGTGGTGGGCCATCACGGGGATATGGGCGACAACGGGAGCTTGCCGCTCGGGTGTCAGGGTCTGCTGCCAGAATAAGGGCGAGAGGAAATCACGGAAATGTATTTGCTGATAGGCCTGCTCAGAAAACAATGCCCCTGCGAGCGGGATCAACGGCTGGTAAAACAGGTAAGCGGTTTTATCAAACCATTCTGCTTCTTGCAGGATTTCAGCGTTGATGCCGGCAAGTATCAGGTCTTCATTGGAGGAAAGGATTTGATAGCTGCCCTGCTGGCACAGGGTGGCGGCCTGCCCGGTAATGAGCGTCAATGCTGCACGCTCCTCTTGTGCAAAGCTGGCAGTTGGGGAAGTGGTCTTGTAAAGCAGACGCCTTCCCTGGCTCAGTGTATGGAGTTGCTCAGCGAATTCATCACAATGGAGCAGCTTGCTATCAGGCTTCTGCAAGGCGCTGTCGTAAGGTGTCTGGGCGATATAGATCAGGCTGTCATCAAGATTGTCGAAATGGAAGCTACCCTCTTCTTCCAGTTGTGCCTTATGCATGCGTACATTGGCAGCCAATGCGGCTGCCTCAAGGCGGATTTCTTCATGCTTGACGGCATGGATGTTGATCCTCTGGAATATGTCCGCACTTGAGGATCGTATGGCGATGTAAAGATCGCGCGCAAAGCGTAGTGGGGATGTCCTGACATCAATGAAATCGTAAGCGCGTGCTTTGCATGCTTGTGCCAGCCATGGTGGCATATCGATTGATAGCACCAGGGTGTCCGCAGGGATGTGCGCAAACAGATAATCGACGGCGGCCTGGGGGATATTCCATGGTGTGCGTTGCGATCCTGCGAGCGTAATAAACTGTTCAAGATCAAACCCTGGCAGCAAGCCCGATAGCTTCTTCCTGATGGTGGGTGGATAGGCAATATCAATATGACAACCCTGCCGGATGGGTTCGCGAATCAGGTCCAGCATGCCGTGCTGTCGTGACAGCCTGTTGTTGAACAAATCTGGCAGGCAGATGATGTTGGTGATGCTCATATGAAATTCAACTCTCGCTCTGTTGGTATCGCCTGTTTCTATTCACTGCGCTTGAGCAATGCAGCCCGATTGCGCGCCTCGATGACTTGCAGCCCATGCTCCAGTAGCCAGGGCATGGCGGTGGTGCCCTTTGCTACCCATTGGTCATTTTCCAGCCAGGTATCATCAAAGCAGACCAAGCCATCGGGGGCTAATTTTTCATCCACAGCATGAGCGCACTCCAGGTGCATTTGATGACAAGCAGCATCGCTGATGGGAGCGCCCAGCATCTTGATATAACGGCTTTGCCTGAGTTCGGAATGCATACCGTGGTCAAAGTCATAGGCATCAAGGAACAGGAAATCGAATTCTGCTGGATAATCGCGAAGATAATCCTCACCCTTCATCGTGATGGCTTCAAATGGCATCCCCAGGCGGGTAAACATATCATTGGCCATGCGCGTGTTATGCGGGTCCATGTCTACCGTGATGAAATGCAGGTCATGTGATCGGCAAAATTCGGCAAGTATTTTTGTGGAGCCCTGGCCCGGAACATTTTCCCGTACCGTGCCAATTTCAATCAATACCCGCTTTCTTCCATCGGATCGTTTGCCGATCTTGTGCAGGTTGTCATGCAGGTGATTCAGCAATACATCATGACCATGCTGGATGTTGCGCTTTCTGTGTGCATTTTGCTCTACATATCGCTCAAGCAAGGAGCGTTTGTTGCCCTCTTCCAGGTGTAAGCCCGGCAGCTTTTCAATATAGTGGCGACACACTAGGTCCAGGGCTTCATCAGTCTCTCCCAATGTGACCAGGCGCTGGATCAGCAAAGGGTAATGATCCGTGTTGACGGCTGCGAGGTGCTCTCTTGCCATCTGCAGGAAACCGATGGCTGCCATGCGGTTATTGATGTGCTTGAACTCATCGGAGAGCGCGAGATAAAACAGGAATCTCTTTTTTTCATCTAGTGCATCACTGAACAGTATGGTATCCACCGCCTCAAGCACATCTGTGCTTGTCATGCAGTGTTGCGCCAGATCTATACATTGTGTGGGCAATGTGGGTGTGTGGTTATTCAGCATAGGTCTTGGTCCATGGAGGTTGATTTAGCGCTCTGGACGCGGGCGAACCAACAGATCCACCCAGCCAAGCCCATCCTTGTTCAGTGAGATGACATGTGCGAGGAACGCTTCACGCTCATCCTGTGTCACGGGGTAAGAGAACAATGCATCGATGCCGGGAGTGCCAAATGGGATGCGCTCAGTAAACTCTGCAATCTCAAAATCACATTCGTCCTGTAACCAGGCCAATAATGCCAGGGGATCGGTACCCTGGGATTGCAGCCAGTTTGGGGCAAACTCCATTTTGATGATCCAGTCGTGATGCTGACGCAACCAGGATTCACACCCACGCAACACGTGATATTCAAATCCCTGGGTATCGATTTTGAAAAATGTTTTCCCGGTGATCCCGTGTTCGTTGAGTACCTGATCCAGTGTCACCATGGGCAGAAAGGTTTTTTCCCAGCCATCGATATTGACGCGGTTATCCAGGCTGAAGGCCGTGCTTGCTTGCTGTTCCATGCCGACGATGGCATTGATGATCTGGATATTGTCCAGTCCAAGGTGACTGAAATTACGGCGCATGAGTTCAGCCAGGCGTGGATCGGCTTCCAGGGCAATGCAATGCAGCTGTGGCGCTGCACGATGCGCCAGGATCGAAATCAGGCCAACGTTAGCGCCCACATCGACGAACTGCACAAACCGTTCATCCCGGATAAAGCGATAAAGCAGTGATACCTTTTCCTCAAAAGTCTTTCGCTGCTGATACCAGGTTGCGTCATATTTATCAGCCAGCACTTCCAGAGGAATGCCTTCAAGATTGATATGATGGCTGAGGATGTGGCGAGCGAATGGAAGGGAGGCGTGCATGGATGTGTCTTCAATCTGGGTCATGTAGTTTTCCTCGAATACCTCCATCCAATGCAATGCAGCTGCCATTGGCAAAGGGCAAAGCGTCGCTGCATAACATCAAGGCCAGCCTGGCTACTTCTTCCTGTTGCCCGATATGGCCTACCGGGTGGTATTGCTGTAATGCGACCAGACCTTCTGGATTGTCGCTGAAGCCAGCCTTCAACATCTCGGTATCAATGGCTGCAGGTTCAATCGCATTGACCCGGACACGATCACCCAGGTCCACCGCCAGGGCTCGCGTCATGCCACTCAAGGCGGCCTTGCTGGTGGCATAGGCTACAAAGCGCTGCTTGGTTTGGGCGGCATGAATGCTGCTGATATTGACTACCGCCCCCCGTGCCGCTTCCAGTTCTGGCAACAGGTGCTTGATGAGCATGAAAGGGGCGCTCAGGTTGACATCCAGCGTGGTTTGCCAATCTGCATCACTCAGCTCGGCGGTATCGGCCAGGATCTGGATGGCGGCATTGTTCACCAGACTGTGCAATGCGGATTGTGGCAATGCGGTGCGTACTTCCGCGAGAAAGTTGGCGGCGTAGTCCGGCTCTCTTACCACGCGTATCAGGTCGGCACTCAACCAGGTGTCATCACTGGCTAACCATGCAGGCCGTGTGCCGATGTCGGTTGCAATGACGTGGTAGCCATCGCTGTGGAAAGTCTCCACCAGCGCACGGCCGATGCCGCCTGCGGCTCCTGTGATCAGTACATGGCGCTGCGGTGCGGCACTCATGGTGCCTTCACTCCCAGAAAGTCCATGAGCTTGTCGATGGCGATTTCACTGGTGCGTACCACGGCATCTGCTGTGTTGGATGCATTGTGGGAGCCGAAAATACAGCGGGGATGGGAGCGCAATGAGGATGTCGAGGGTAATGGCTCCACTTCGAACACATCAAGCGCTGCGGAATAGACCTTACCGGAGTGCAGGGCGGCTTCCAGCGCAGATTCGTCAATAATCGGCCCGCGTCCGACATTGACAATCCTCACACCATGCTTGGCCTGTGCCAGTGTGTCTGCATTGAGCATATGGCGGCTGCTGGTATTCAACGCGCAAGTGATGACGATAAAGTCTGCTTCTTCCAGGCGATCTGGCCAGGTAGCACGCTGTACTGAGGCCAGTTCGGGAACGTCGGCTGCGCTGGGGTCGTAAGCAATCACTTGCATGTCAGAGGCCAACAGGCGGCGTGCCGTATGCCTGCCTATATCGCCAAAGCCGACCAGCGCCACGGTTTTGCCTGCCAGCGAGATACCGCGCGGTTTGGGCCATTGGCCTTGTTTGACAGCGGCATCAATCTGGAAGGTTTCACGTGCCAGGGCAATCACATACCCCACCGCAATGTCGGCAACTTCACCACCAAACATATTGGGGGTGTTGGTGATGGGGATACCCAGCTCCTTGCAGGCGGCGAAGTCGACGTTATCAACACCTATGCCCCATTTGACAGCAGCCTTTAGCTTGCCTGCCTGGCCAGTCAGGAACACCTCGCGCGTGGCTGGGTCATCGCCGATGATCCAGCCGTCATGCTGAGGCACGATGTCTTTCAGTTCTTCCACCGACAAGGTTTGGACCACCTTGGCCGCAGTCAGCTCCACGCCATATTGGGCAAAACGTGGGCGGAAGGCGTCTATCATGCCCAGCATGGGCGGGCAGGTCACCAAGATTTTCATTGGACACCTGCTTTCTGGTTTTGCAAATAGTGGGTGGCAATCACGGCAAATTCCCAGTCTTCTTGATCGTCTATATCAATCGATTCTATGCGAGGCCCTTCATACATCATCGGTTTTTTGCCGATACGGGCCTGGGTCCTGGCAAAGCTCTCTGCGGTGAACAGGTAGAGGTTGGAGTTTTCCTCAAACCAGGGTTCCAGGTCCTGGGTGCGGATCAGGTTATCCGGGTCATGGTTGACCGCACTGCCATCAGCGCGGTAGAAGCGTGTCTGGATCTTGTCCACGGTAAACAGTGAATCTGCTTCGTCGTTTGCCAGCTTTGCCTGGTAGGCTGCCAGCGCCTTGCGTATGGTTTCTGCTGACATTAACGGGTTGGTGGTATGCGTCATCAGGTAGATATCCGCGGGCACAGCGGCGATATCATCTGCCAGGACCAGGTTCATGCTGACAAGGTCGCCGCAGATGTCCGGTTTGCGGTCACGGATGCGGATCTTGCCGCCGTCTACCAGGCCATTTTCGGCAAGGATATCGCGTGCGTCGGTGTTGATGATGATCTCGTCAATGTCATCGACGGACAGCAAGGTGTCCAGAATCCAGCGGAATAGCGGCTTTCCGCAGAATTCACGGAAATTCTTGCCCTTGACGCGCACGCTATTGGCTTTCATCGGTAGCAACGCAATGATGCGTGGCTTGGAATTGCTCATGTTATTGGCTCACAAAAAAATTATTGAGGGTAAAAGTATTTTTCTTTTTCGGCACGCGACATCCGCCTGTGCTCATGGTTGCCCTTGTAGGCACCCCAGTACTGGTTGAGGCGGTAGCAAAACACATCCAGGATGCTAATTTTGATACCGCCACGCCATGCTTGCCGCACATCCTTGAAGAAGCTGCTCAGGATATAGCGCACGGTATCCAACAGGCCTACATGCAGCTGCGGCATGATTCTTTGCAAGGCGATCGCTTCTCGCTCAAACCGCCGCCTTACCTGTGGCCAGTTTTCATCATGATGGTGGTATACCGCCGCTTCCGCAATATATCCTACCCTGCCGTGATCTCGGGTCAGCCTTTGCGCCAGGTCCATATCTTCCAGCCCGGTCAGGTCTTCGTCAAAACGATATTGTTGCCAGGCCTTGCGGGATAACGCGGCATTGGCGTTGTTGCAAAAGAAACCGGCCTGCGGTAATGCTGAGATTGCGGGGAAATATTTGGCAAAAATACGTTTTTCACTGAAGTGGCTCTGTTCCCCTCCCAGTTGTTTTCCGTAGGCATAGTCTGCACGTTGTTCGAGGATGGGTTGGCACAGGGTTTGCAGCCAATGTGCGTCCGTGGGTACGCAGTGTCCGCTGATGAATACCAGGATATCGCCCATGGCGGCCTCACATCCGCGGTTCAGCGAGCGACCAAAGGAAAACTCCTCCCGCGTGATATGTTGGATGCGGCAGCCGTACCGCTCTGCAATCTGCAAGGTATCATCTGTAGAGCCCGAATCGACCAGGATCACTTCATGGCTCCAGTCATTGAGGGTCTGGCTGGCAATGCTTTGCAACACTGATTCCAGGTGGCGGGCTTCGTTCAGGGTGCGGATGATGATGCTGGCGCGTACCTTGCCCAGGTTGATGCTGGTCGGGCGCAGCAGCAGGTCAAAGCCGGGGTTCAGCTTCTGGTGCAGCAGGCGGATTTCATCCGGGTCCACCGCATTGATGGAAAACATGTCCCAGTGCACTGCCACCACCTGACGTACGCCGATTTCCTGACCAAACTGGAAGGCCTCGCGTATGGACATATTGCCGATGATGCCACGCCTGCCGCGAAAGAAATTATGTTCATTTACTGGCAGGAAGGCCGTGTGGAGCGGAGCAAGCCGGGCCAGGGCATCAATGATCTCCTGCTTGACCATGGTATCACCGGCGACATAGAGCCTTTGCCCGGCATACTCCAGCACAAAACCTACACAGGCCAGGTTGCCTGCTTTGTCCCGCACCAGCTCAGGGTGCGCTGCCGGGATGGCATGCAGGCGCAGTCCTGTTGCGCCCAACGCCTGCCATGTTTCCTCTGCAAGCAATAATCGGTCATCAGCAATACCCCATTCTGCCAGTAGCTGAATGACGGGAGCCGGCCCGACAAAGCGTGCCTGCGGCGATGCGGCGGCCAGCTTGGGCAGGGTGTGCGGGTCGCAATGATCGATGTGCGCATGCGTGATCAGCACCCAGTCAGCATCCCTGACTTCTTCAGGCAAGATGGGGATGGGTAATAAACGATCCAGGTCAGGCGCATCCAGTTCCTGGACCGAGTTAGACAGGTAAGGGTCAACATAGACCGTGCAGCCGGCAAAGCCTAAGCGGCAGCCAGATTGGCCCAGCATTTGAACGGGGACTCGGAGCGAGGCGGTCATCGGCGCAATATCTCCCCTATCATGTGGCACATGTCATCCAGCACCTGTTGAGCGCTTTTGCTGGCGAGGTCTCGATGGATGATGGCTTGTCGCTGATAGCCAAATAACGGGTAACCCAGGGCCTCGAACCGCTCGTGCTTGATGAGCAGGTCGGCAATATGACCGCCTTCCGGGCCAAAACCTGACAGCTCCCACATGATAAACAGATCCTGATCGATGGCATCGGGTATGCGGGCCAGCTCTGTTGCAGCGCTTTCCAGGTCACCATGCTGGATATGAATGGTGAGGATGGAAAAAGGTGCATGTGCATGTTGCTGGCCCCAAGGGCTCGCACCAAGATTGAGGAATATGGTGGGCATCACTTTGGTACTGCCTGGGCCGCCGAGCCAGGCGGTTTTTTTGTTCAAGGCCTGCAGATTGTGCAGACTGCTTGAATATGCGGCATGTTGTGCGTACTTGCGCAGCAATCCGCTGGCGCATGCCTTGATATTATTCTTCAGGTGTTGCTGGCCGCGCTGGTCTGAATAGTCACGCAGCTTTTCGTCCCTGTGCAAGGTGCGCACCGACAGACATGGATTCCGGACGCTATAGCCCTCTGTGCGCAGCAGTGCTGCAATCGCGGTATCGCAGCCCAGGGTGCCTATCAGTACCGATGCGAGCTCCGCTGGTACTGAGACGGGGGTGTCGAACACGTAGCAATCATACGAGAGATAATTTTTCTCGAAATGGCAGCGGCCATTGGGCGTCCATGGTGACCAGGGCGTGTGCGGTTGCAGGCTCTGCAGATATTCGCCTGTCGACGTTTGGTTCCAGCGTGTCAATGCATAGATGGGAGAGCCATCGGCCGCGCGGCCTGTGGTCAGGTCATGCACCGCCTGTGTCGGTAGCAGCATGTCCGCATTGACGATGGCAGCTGTCACCTTGCCTAGCGAATTTGCGTAATTAAACAGGGTTTGATAGTGCGGGCGTGCAAAAATCGGAGAGAAAATTAATTTGCCGCTGGCCAGCAGTGATCGGAGTATCTGGACTTCTTCAGCATTCAGGCTATTTTCCAGGGCAGCAACCGGTCCTTCAAGCAACACATGCAGATGAGAGATGAGCGGAATACGGCAATTTTCCAGCAGGATCTCTGCGCAGTTTCTTACTTCATCTGCGGCGCCCTCGGTGCGGAAGGTCGTGATCAGCACAAAAGGGCGAAGTGCTGGAGGATTGACGATCATGGGGCTATGGGCAGGAATGCCATCCACCTGCTGGGTGTCGCTGTCATGTGGATAGGCAATGCCGAAACATTCACATAGTGCAAGCAACACAGAAGGAGCACTATCTTCCAGCCCAAGCTGGATAGCCTGATGCATGATGTTTTGCTTGAGGCCTGGTGCCAATTGCCCAGGCTGTGTTTTCAGGTTGATACGGTAGTGACGGGCAACCTGTAGATGGATTTCATCCTTGATGGATTTCACCAGCCAGGTGTTCAGAAATGCCACCAGGCCAGCACTCTCCATCATGGAACGGCATACCTGGGTGTGATCACTGATCAGACTCCAGATGAACAGGGAAAATTCGCGTAAACGTCTGGCTACCCTGAGCGGAGGCACTCTGTAATCTGGTGTCAGGAGGGCGAGTTGCGATGGCGCATATATCCAGCCAAGTACATCCCGTATGGCGCTATCGTGCTGCTGGTGCTCGGTTGCCAGAGTGCATGCCTCGATCACTCTATGTTGGGCACCGCAGTGTTCGACGTAGTGAGATACGGTTCCGGTACTGAGTATCTTGGCAAACAATAGCCAACCTTGATACCAGCCTGGTACCTCGGACTCATGCAAAGACAGGCCACGAAACAAAGCGGTTTCTCCCATTACCCCACTGAGATGAATCGGGTTGACGGCAGCGTCAAATGCCATTTCCTTGGGACGCGAGATTGTGGCGCCAAGATCGTTGCCTTTGTCGTCAATCAGTTTGACCGGGCTATGCACCAGCTTTGCCTCGGGATTCTGCTGCAAATAGTCCAGGCGGGATCGTAATGCGTCGGCCTCAAAAGCGCCATCTGACTCCAGAAAGGCGATATATCGGCCCCTTGCCTGCTGGATATCGTCGCCAATCAGTATTTCAAGATGCTCTATACCTTGCGCATGTACTGATGCGATGGCCTGCGGGAGAAAGCTGGACGCTGGGGAGCCCAGTATGATCACTGAGATGAGGGGATGGGGGGATGGGCTCGTCATGTAAGTGATGCCTTAATGGTTGTAGAAGTATATCGGCTCATCTAACGGATGTCGTATACGGTTTTGTCTGCTACATCGGCACTGGCGCTGATGGAGGAGGTCATGGCAAATCCTCTTTCGGGCTGGCCTGCTTCCACGCGTGATATACCAGGTCCAGGTATTCTCCCCCGCCGATGATCCATCTAGATCTCATGATCGGTCTCCATCAGGGTGGCATAACAACGCTCAACATCTGTTCTGCCGGGCAAAACTGGGCTGTAACACTCTATCGCTTCGGCAGGAAAGTCTTCATCGTTGCGCGAAATAATGAGCATATAGGTCAGCGGGTCCAGTCGTTGGATATTCATTGTCATCTTAGTAAAAATATAGACAGGTATCCCACCGGAATGGGGTGTGATGGCGCAACCCTACGCGGTAATCCGGGCGCAGTGACAGTACATAGTCAGTCAGATCCAGTAAATCCATCGAGCGATGGTACGCAGAGATGGCCAGCTTGGGTTTATGGGTGGTGATGGTATGGCGTGCGCCTTTCAATGCGGGTAATTCTGATCCTTCGATATCCATCTTGAGGAAGGTCGGGGCATCATCAATGATGTCGTCCACTGGACGTATTTCGATCATATTGACTTCGTCTACAGTGCTGTCTGTGATAATGCTGCTGCCATGTCCGCCTTCATGGGTGAAGCAAACTTGCTGTGCGGTTTCACCGACGCCGCAAGCGTGTAGGCTGATCCGGTTTTCCAGTGCAGTACCCTGATAACCATCTATGATGGCTTGTAGGATTGCCAGATTGTTGCGATCGGGCTCGATTATCCAGCTATGCGAAAATTCACCCTGGGTGTGTTTAATCAATCCTTGCAGCGACTCCCCGATGGATGCACCACAATCCACCATTTTTTCCTGATTGCCAAAATCCAGTAGGCCGGAGCCGAAGTACAGGCTGGAATAGGGTAATTGCACAGCTTGCAAATACGATGGATCGCAAGTCAGGTAATGCGTCAGCAATGCATGCAGCGTTGTGACGGATTGGTTATCCGCCATGCGTTTGCCTAGTGCCTCAAGGCGCGTTGCATTGCGAGCGATCTCCGGCCCCCAGTCCTCAACTCGGCAATCCAGTTTGCCGTGCAGACCAAATGCACGGATGGCTTGCTCAAAATTAATACAGGCGATGCCATTGTCATGGCAGATCCGGGTGAAGAATTGCTTTGGTTTTTCATGACCGCAGGTGTTGATGGCGACCAGGTCACGGATTTGCCTGGACAATGCAAGGAAGTCAGATGTTGTCAGTAGCGGCAGGTTTCTGTAGGTTGATTCCCGCTCACTGAGAGGGTCATCCACTACTGCGATGACATCGCAGTGACGTTTTGATGCGACTATATCTAACAAATATTTGCCAAGCCCTTGGGTGCCGAGTAAGACAACTTTCGTCATCTTGCCATTTCTTGCAATGGTGGCCCGTACATCCGGGGGGATGCTGAACAAGGGATCGTTCTGCATGGATTGTAGGGCAGTGTAAAATGCACCACTCATGCTTGGCAGATGAGGAGAGTTAGATTTGTGCATTCAAAACTCGCTTTCTGTATCCATCAGGGTGGCATAACAACGTTCAATCAAACGGTTTTGTGCCTCATAAGCACCTTGATGAGGCATGGGGGCCCGGGAATGTAGTACGTTTTGTACGGCCTCTAGCATTGCAATGTCTTCCCCGACGATCTGTTTGCTGCCATGCATATTGGCGAGCAATGCCTGGGATGAAAAATCAAAATCTTGGGTCTTGCGGGCCATGATCCAGAAGAGTTCAACATCTGTTCTGCCGGGTGAAACTGGGGTGTAACACTCCAAGGTAAAAGAGTGTCCAGCATTGCCACTGGCAATGTGCAAGTTGGGATAGGCTAGCCAGTCATAATAGCGGTCTTCACCTCCCCAAGGTTGTACCATGGCATGCCATGGTACTTTGCGGCGATGGGGAATGAGGACTGGCGTGGCTCCTCCCCAGTTAAAGCGGCGGATTGCGGCGCGCAGGCTTTGTGCGGAGGTGTCGTCAAGCGGTTGTGCAGCCTCCTCTGCCAATTCTTCCGGCACGGGAATGGTCATGTCCAGATAGTTGGCAAAATTACCGCCGTGCAGGAAGCGCACATGATTCATGTCGCGCAGGTTTTCAAAGATGAGCTTCCAGTTAAATTTGGCATGCCAAACAGTATGTAATACTTCAGAGCCCCAAGCTGTGGAACAGCTTTCCAGGGATGAGAAAAAGCTGGGAGAAAAATGATCATGAATTGGCATGGGGTCGGGAGCAAGATTGACGAACAAGAGCTGGCCAACGGCCTGGATAGCCTGGGCTTCTTGTCCATGATGAGCCTGAAATACCCCATAGTGATTACTGATTGTGACCGGGAAGCCAGCAAGCATGCGGACCATGGTGTTGCCATGGTCGGGTATCAGTGCCTTTAGGCCCGCAAACAGCCATGTTTTGCGAAAGATTTTTGCTTGCTCGCGTTCAAAAATCTCTTGCGAGAGGTAATACTCGGGCCGCATGCGGGATTGCATGATTAGCTGCCGTAAACAAGAATCGGTTCATCATAGCGAGTGTCATAAACGGTTTTATCTGCTATGTCAGCGCTATATAGCTGGGGCCAGCCCAGTTCTGCACCCTTGCCCACCTTGATACCGCTACGCACGATAGCACCCGTGCGGATAATGGCATGGGTACCGATTTCTACTCTGGAGCCAATCTGTACGCCTGGCT
Organism: Methylobacillus gramineus; assembly: GCF_020532675.1. Classification (GTDB taxonomy): domain Bacteria; phylum Pseudomonadota; class Gammaproteobacteria; order Burkholderiales; family Methylophilaceae; genus Methylobacillus; species Methylobacillus gramineus. The sequence goes on from NZ_JAJAVE010000003.1 coordinate 181,548, forward strand.
CTATCCATACGGATGCGCGCAGGTGACTATTGGCACCGATCTGCGCACCAGCATGGACAACGCTGTTGTACTCTATTTTGCAGTGATGGCCGATGATGGCTTGGGGGCCAATGAAAACGTTCTTGCCTATCTTAGCCTCTGAGGCAACATCTGCATTCGCACTTACAAAGGAGGACAGCGTAAAGCCTCGCTCCAATGCAACGCGAAATAGCTCCATGCGCTTGAAATTGCCAAAGCGGTCATCGACGGCAATGAAGACATCACCAAGCTCTGGATGCAAGGTGTCGAAGATGGATAAATCAAACTCATAATCTGCCCCTTGGGGTACTGTGATCTTCTGCACATCCTCGGTGGCAGATGCCTGTGTCCAGGCATGATAGGCTAAGTCCAGATAATCTCCTGTGCCTACGACCCATCTAGATTTCATGCTCGGTCTCCATTAGTTCTGTGTACCAGCGTTCGATCTGGCGATTGGTACTTTCGTACGCGCCTTGAGTGGGTATTGGTGCGTCAATATGCAGCGCGGATTGCACTTGCTCCAGCATATCAATATCCTCGGTCAGGATGGTTTTGCTGTAGTGCATATTGGATAGCAGAACTTGATACGATGCTGCATAAGGCTGTTTCTTTTTCGCTGTGATGAAGTAAATCTCAATATCGGTTTGGCCCGGTGCTATCGGGATATGGTGTTCAATGGTAAACGAGTAACCACCGTTGCCGCAGGCAATATGCAGATTAGGGTAGGCGAGCCAGTTGAAATAGGCATCCTCTGTTCCCCAGCGTTCTACCATGTTCAGCCAGGGTACTGGTCGTACTGCGTCGATTTTACCTTCAGGGCCACCGTAGCTAAATGGACGCATGGCCTTGCGCAAGCCTGGGATGGAAATGTCTTCCAATGGTGTTAGCGCAAGATCTGCTTGGATAGGAGCTTCGAATGGGAAGTCAGCGATTGCCGCCAGGCTTTTGGCATGCAGGAACTTGACATGGTTGAAGTCGCGCAGGTTTTCATACACCAGCTTCCAGTTGAATTTACCATGCCAGGTAGTCACCATCACCTCGGTGTCAAAGGATTGCGCAGCGCTTTCCATCAGTGCGACAAATTCTGGCTTGAACTGCTCTTCGAATGCCATTGGCTCGGTGCTCAGATTTATGAACAACATGCTGCCGACTTGTTTCAAGGCAAACTCACGTAGTTTCAGCGATTGTTTTTCGTCAGCACTGAAGCGATAAATCGCCTCGCAATCAGGGATATTCTTGACGGCGCCCGTGGCGTCATAACTCCACGCATGATAAGGACATACCAAGGCGCGGCGTCCACAAAAACCCTGTTGCAAAGGTGCGCTGCGGTGCAAACAGATATTCTCGAATGCTTTAATCTCCCCTTTGAAATTTTGGATGACGACGGGAATGCCCGCGATCTTGCGCGTGATGAATGCGTTATTTTCCGCGACCAGCGAAGTCAGGCCAGCAAACAACCACACCTTGCGAAAAATCTTGATCTGCTCGCGGTCAAAGATTTCTTGCGAGAGGTAATATTTGGGGTGCATGCGGGATTGCATTAATTCTTCCTGTCAGCTATGCACAATTAAAAAATCACTTTGGCCGGGTTGCCGAAGACGGTGGCGCCGGGCGGCACATCCTTGATGACTACTGCCCCAGCACCTACGGTGGCGCCCTTGCCTATCTTGATACCTGGGGTAATCGTGGCATGAGGGTATACAATGGCATGGTCGCCAATCTGTGCGCCGCCACCGATGAAGACCATGGCACCGATTTGTGCGTAATTTCCGATGCGCACGTCATGGCTGATGATGGTGGCGCTATGGATATTGGCAAAATCTCCGATGTGAACATCCGGACTGATCTGTACGCGCGCGGCCCAGAAGCACCCTGTGCCAAGATGGACGCGTACGCTGATGTAACCGTCGGTGTTGTAAGGGGTGCGGATATGGATGAATTGTGCGCCCTTGTCGAGCAGAGGCTGTGCATATTGTTCGCGTCCGAGAGGCAATCCGATGGCACAAACAAACACTTCATCGTCTTGTGGCATGTGTGTCAGGGGGGTTCCCACGATATGCGCGCCACAGTCTATGCCATCAAGCATGTGTGGGCGTGTATCCAGAAAACCTGCAATCTCCCATGCCTTGCCGCATGCAGGGTCATCGCGCATTTGCACCAGTACTTCGCGTCCCCAGCCACCGGCACCGATGATATAGGCTTTCTTCATCAAATGACTGCTCCACCATCCATGACCAGGCTGGTGCCTGTGACCCAGCGGCTGGCGTCAGATAACATATAAATTGCGCCATTAGCGACATCATCCAGGGTTCCCAACCCTAGTGGATGCCGGGCTTTTTGCTGTGTTAGCAATTCTTGATGTACATCCCACATTGGGGTAGCAATGACAGATGGTGAGATGCCATTGACACGAATCTTGCGTTTGGCTTGCTCAAGCGCCAAGCACTTGATGATGCCTATCAGGCCTGATTTCATGGCGGAGTATGGACCCAGCCCGCGCGTGCCGATATGTGCAGCGGTTGAGAGCATGAAGAGGATGGATCCTTGCTGGGCGATGGCATTTGCTTGGAGCAGGCTTTGTGTCAGCATGACAGGAGCTAGAAAATTGACTTGGTACATTTCTGTCATGAGCTGTTCGGATAGCTGCCTGATCGGGCAGTGTTTTTGTATGCCAGCACAATGGACTAGCCCATTAAGGTTGCTAGCGGATTTTGCCAGAAAGGTTCTTTCTTCTGCGATAGTCAGGTTTGCCGTGACCTGTACATGACCTTCTCCCTTTAGCTGGTCATAGGTGGTTTGTAGCCTGCTTTTGTCACGCCCAGTAATGATTAGGCGCGCGCCGCGCTGAGCAAAACGAATGGCAATATGTTGGCCCAGGCCAGAAGAGGCTCCGGTGACCAAGATAGTTTTTCCTTCCAGGGAAAAAGGGCTAATGACAGGTATGTTCACGCGTAGATATCCATAGGTGTGCTTAAGCCGCCATCTAGAATAAAATAATTGCGCGTGATCCAGCGGCTTGCATCCGCTAAATAGAATACTGACGCATAAGCCACATCCTCTGGCTCACCCATTCCTAATGGCGTGAGGTCAAATAGAGCATCCATATTGCCTCCACCCTGCCCTAGGCCATCCAGCATCGGCGTATGCACATAACCGGGTGCAATGCAGTTGACCCGCATGCCTTGCTTTGCGATTTCTAATGCGAGTGAGCGCATGGCACCTAGTAGCGCAGATTTGCTTGCCGCATATGCCGATGTTGCAAGTGCTCCACTATGTGATGACAGCGCTGAGATGAAGAGGATGGAGCCGTTCTGGGCGATACGTTTTTTCGCGAGCAAGCCTCTGGTCAGTAGCATTGGGGCAAATGTGTTGCTGTCGAAGATGTCGGTTAGATGCTGTTTGTTGATCAGGCGAAAAGGCACCAGCTTGGAAATGCCCGCTGCATGCACCACGCCATGGAGTGTGTCTGACACTGCTACAAGCTGATCTATACCTTCCTGCTGCGATAAATCTGCCGTGATGGCGATATGGCCCTCCCCGTGAAGGGCTGCCGCCGTTGCCTGCAGGCGTTCAGGGTTGCGCCCGCTAATGACAACTTGTGCGCCCATCTGCGAGCAAGTGATGGCAATCTGTCGGCCGATGCCGGAAGAAGCCCCCGTGACCAACACACGCTTTCCGCTGAGTGAAAAAGGATCCTGCACTACACTCATGAAATAATCAGTTGTGGGAAGATGGCATCTTCCACATCCACAATTGCACCGCCCCATGACAAGCCCACACCAAAGCCGCACAACAACAAACGTTGCTTGCCCGCAGCCAGCTGATCACGCAGGCGCACGGTAACCGTGACAGGTAGCGATGCGCCGCTGGTGTTACCGAATTCACGCAGGGTGGACGGGACTTTGTCTTCAGGCAGGCCCAGTTTCTTGCGTATGGTTTCGTTGATCATGCGGTTGGCCTGGTGAAAGATGAAGTAATCGATCTCATCCTTGGCGATATTGGCATATCCAAGCAGTTTTTCCACCATGGGCGGCACGCGCTGGGTAGAGAAACTGATCACGGCTGGGCCATCCAGGATCAGGTCCAGGTCTGAGCGCCAGAAGCCATCGTCTCCCTTGCGGGCAATGCCATGCTCAAGCTGGAACGGGTTTCTATGGCCACCCACCGGCACGATGATGGCCTTGTAACCACTTCCATCACTGTTGAGGTCAAAGTACATGGGCGGTGCACCTTCTTTGTACTCCAGTGCTGTGGCCGTTCCAGCGTCTGAAAACAGAGGATCTTTTAATGGGTCCTTGTGCTTGTAGCTGGAACGGTCACCCAGCAGGATCAGCCCTTTCTTGATCGCGCCTGAAGCAATCATGCTGCCCATGATCTGCAAGGCGAATGGGTAGGACGAGCAGCCCAGGTTGACGTCAAACGCAATCGTCGAATGCGCCAGGCCCAGCCGGTCCTGCAGGATGATGGCCGTGGCCGGTACCAGGTAATCAGGGGATTGTGTCACCACAATCAAGGCATCCACTTCATCGCGTGACCACTGCAGGTCGTTCAGCAGCTTGTCGGCAGCGTCGTATGCTAAATCAGAAAAGCATTGCCAGTCCGGGCATACCCGGCGCGTCTCTATGCCGATATTGCGCACCAGGCGCTCACGTTCAGAGCGCAGGTGTGGCGGCACATCATTAACGTTGTGGATCACATGCTTGGGCACGCAAGTCGCCATGCCGGCAAAACGTACATTTTTTAGCGTTGAAGTGGCCATATCGACAACTTAATTCAGTAACTGATAGAGATCGTTGACGGTGCTCACTTGCTTTAAGTGTTCGCCAGTAATGGTTTTGCCGTATTCCATATCACTGAGGACAATCACGCCCAGCGCTGCCAGGGAATCCCATTCCGGCAAGTCCTTGAGGATGGTGTCCGGGGTGATTTCCACCGCTTCCTGAAAGTCCACTGCGGTGATGAATTTCTCAATAAAGGTGTCGATGTTGTCCATGTTCATTCTCATTTCAATTGATTGATAGGCGCGATATTCGCGATGGCGAGGCTCACGGCTTCTACTACATCGGTAATGTCTTGGTTCGAGATAAAGGTAGAAAACGGCAGCCCAATCAGTCCATTCGCTACCGCTTCAGCGATGGGGGTGGGTTGTTTGATGATGGGCGCTACTTTGGCTGCATGCTGGTGCAACAGTGGTTGATACCAGCGGCGAGTGGCAATCTGTCTATGTTGGCAAATCTTCTCCAGCCGGTCGCGCGCTTCTGCGGCCATGCGTACGCAGAAAATAGTCGGGGCCGCTAATCGTATGCCTATTTGCCATTGCAGGCTGTCACCACAGCTATGTTCCAGGGCCTCACGGTAGTCGTGATAAATACGATGTCTCAGGGTGGCCTGGGCATCCCATTGATCCAGACTGGCATGGGCCACGGCCGCATGATACTCGGAAAGTTTGGCATTGCTGCCTACAAAGGAAAGGTGGCCGACCGGGAAGCCGGCATTGGCATCTAGGTTGATGCCAAAATTGCTCAGCTGGCGCACGGTATTATTGACGGTGGCGTTGCCGCTGACGACTATCCCTCCCTCGCCTGCTGCAAGCGATTTGGTGGCGTGCATGCTATAAACCACGGGGATATCTGGCGCCTCTACCCACTGGCTGCCAAATGCTCCTGCAGCATCAATCACGACATGGATGCCAGACTGGCGCTGGAATTCACTCCAGCCCAGTGTATCTTGCGGCTGGCCAAATGCCGCGACCGCAAGCACGGCCTTTGCACCACTTTGAGTAGCCGCTTCTGCAGCAATGGCCGGTGTAAGCAACCAGCTATCTGGGTCTATATCGGCAATCACGGGAATATAGCCCGCGCGGATGATGGTGGTAAGGGAGGCGACAAATGTCAGCGCCGGGACGATCACCTTGCTGCCTGGAGGCAGGTCCAGACTGCTGAGCACCAGCTCCAGGCCAAGCGTGGCACTACTGGTGGTGGTGACATGCATGGGGTGGCTGCTGTGGACTTCAAACAGCGAGGACAGGCGCTGTTCCAGTGCGGTGTTGAGTGGGCCAAAATTTGAGTAGTGGCGGTTCTGGTCCAGCTGGGCGAGATAAGGCGCAAGTGAATCCCGGTCTGGCAAGAGCGGAGTCAGAAGCGGGATGGCAGTACGCACACTCATTTGGATTGTCCTTGTGATGGCTCATGGGCCGCACGTAGCTGTTGCAAGTCATTGGCGTATGGCGCCTGCACCATGAGGAATTTTGCCTTGCCCAGCAGGTAATTGAGCCATAACTGGCGATAACTGGTTTCCAGGTCGCGACAGCGGCCTGCATAGTCCATCAAAAGTGACTTTTGCAGCAACGGGCGTGCCCGGCTACGGAACTCAGTCAGTAATTCCGGATGGTCAAGCAGGTGCAGCACCTTGGCAATATAGGCTTCCTCATCATCGGCAATCCATTGCTCCAGACCCAGGCCTCTCAGTATGGTGGAGGTCGAGGCAGAAACAGCATCAGTGGCGTTCATGGCCACGATCGGTAGCCCCATCCACAAGCTATGCAGCGTGGTGGTACCACCGGAAATCGGGAAACTATCGAGCGCAATATCCACAATATCGCCACGGGACATGAACTCCTCCATGGATACTATGGGCGAAACGATGATGCGGTCCAGGGGCAGTCCAAGTTCTACCAGACGTGGCTCTATCGTATGCACTGCATCGTCAATGGTGGTTTCTTGTACGTGGAGAAGCAGTTGAACATCTGGTCTGGCTTCCAGAATGCGTTTCCACACAAGCAGAGTCTGGTCGGTCAACTTGCGTGAGCTGTTGAGCGATCCCAGTGTAGGCGGGTTGCCCCGCAGCATTGGAGGGGCGGCTTCCAGCGGCGCATTGGCCGGAGGAATATAACTCGCCATGCAATGCAAGCGGAACAGTTTCTCTAGATAGAATTGCTCATTACCGAACGGATCCATGCCCCAGTCGGTGAGGCGGTAATCCATCTCTTTCATGCCCAGGGTACTGCCGATATAGCCCAGCCAGGTAACTTGTACTGGGGCTGCGCGTCTGGCAAACACATAGAGGCGATGGCCTTGTGTGTGACCAGACAAATCGATCAGGACATCAATCTTTTCCTTGCGGATCAGTTGGTAAAGCGCATCGTCAGTAATTTGGGAAACATCGTGCCAATGTGGTACCAGTATTTTCAGGCGCTTAGTCGTTGCATCCTGTTGTTTGGAGGTGGAGAACACATGCACGTCCACTTGCTTGGGATCATGATGGGCAAACACTGGCTCCATAAAGTAAGCCACGGCATGGTCGCGCATGTCACCTGACACATAGCCTATGCGCAGTATGCGGTCTGGGGCGCGGTCATGGTGGAAGGGCCTGCTGTTGACCAGGGGATCAGCAAAACGCTGTCCCCACTCACGGTAAAGGGCCAGTTTTTTCTGGGGGTCAGGGCGGGCAATGGAGTGGATATTGGCGCGATCCAGTACAAACGATGAGTTATCGGGCTGCATCTCTACTGCATGGTCGATGAAGGCGCAGGCTTCTTCCAGTCGACCCAGATAGAAATAGGAAATGGCGAGGCCGTAAATGGCCTGCAGATTACCGGGTTCCATGCCCACGACAAACTCCATGGTTTCTGCTGCCTGCTGGTATTTCATGGTGCGCAGGAAAAGATTGCCTATTTTGAGCCAGATGGCAATCTGGTTGCTGCCCAACTCCAGGGCTGCAGTGAATTTATAGAGGGCTTCAAGATCATTGTGCGCAGCTTCGGCGTCAAGGCCGGCCTGAAATAACTCTTCGGAGGTGGGGGATGGCTGCTGTGACAATTTATCTGCCTTGTCTATCTCATTATTATGATGTTGCCATTGCTCGGGAGAACCTGCGCAAGCCTATATGCCACTGCATATCCCGTCAAGCAGGGCGGCAGCGTGCATGGTGGTACTGTGATATTACTATCGGTCATTTTCATCGGAATTTGAGATCAGTCAGGTAATTACCCTGCTATTCAGCAATTGTCCTCCTGCCCACGCAGTTTTCCAAACTGGTTTGCTAATTGCCCATGAACCTACGTAAAATACAGGGATGGCGGGATGTTCGCCAAATATCTAATCATTCTTGTGTATTTCACTAGGTAGTATTCAATTGATTCATCTGACCATCAACGGGAATTCACGGCAGTTCGAGGTTGAAAGCCTGACAGTGGGCGAGCTTGTGGAAAAGCTTGGCCTGACCGGCAAGCGTCTGGCAATCGAACGAAATGGTGAAATCGTCCCGCGCGGCGCGTTTGCCGATGCGGTGTTAAATAGCCATGACAAACTAGAAATTGTCGGCGCAGTAGGAGGCGGTTAATGGATACATTGAATATTGCAGGCAAGAGTTACCAATCGCGCCTGCTGGTGGGGACTGGCAAGTACCAGGATTTTGCGCAAACACGTGCAGCAATAGACGCCAGTGGCGCGGAAATCATTACCGTCGCGATTCGTCGCACCAATATCGGCCAAAATGCCGGTGAGCCTTCATTGCTCGAGTTCCTGCCGCCAGAAGAGTTTACCTATCTGCCCAATACCGCAGGCTGTTATTCTGCGGATGATGCCGTGCGCACCTTGCGGCTGGCGCGTGAGTTGCTGGATGGACACAAGCTGGTCAAGCTGGAAGTGCTGGGCGATCCTAATACCTTGTACCCCAATATGCTGGAAACCATCAAGGCCGCGGCAACCCTGGTCAAGGATGGTTTCGATGTCATGGTGTACTGTTCGGATGATCCGATTATTGCCAAGCAACTGGAAGAGTTGGGCTGTGCTGCCGTCATGCCATTGGCTTCGTTGATTGGTTCCGGTATGGGCATACTCAATCCATGGAACCTGCAGATCATTATTGATAATGCCAAGATCCCGGTGCTGGTGGACGCAGGTGTGGGTACCGCTTCCGATGCGGCCATCGCCATGGAGCTGGGTTGTCAGGGCGTACTCATGAATACTGCTATTGCGGCGGCGAAAGATCCGGTCTTGATGGCAGGAGCGATGAAAAAAGCGGTTGAAGCCGGGCGCGAAGCCTACCTTGCAGGCCGTATGCCCAAGAAGCTGTATTCTGCTTCTCCCAGTTCGCCTACCAGCGGCTTGATTGCCTGAGGACTGATATGTCAGAACATAAGCGTTATGAGTTCTCGACCAAGGTAGACACGGCGTTTGTGCCAGATCAATCGGACGTGGAGCAGAATCGCTATGTGTTCACCTATACGGTCCGCATTACCAACACTGGCACCGTGGCGGCACAACTGATCAGTCGCCATTGGGTCATTACCGATGCTACCGGCAAGGTCAATGAAGTGAAAGGCCTCGGCGTCGTGGGAGCGCAGCCCCTGCTCAAGCCGGGCGAACATTTCGAGTACACCAGTGGCACTATCGTGGCGACCCCGGTGGGGACGATGCGAGGCAGTTATCATATGACGGCAGAGGATGGCACGCAGTTTGACAGCGAGATCGCGCCTTTTACCCTCAATATGCCCAGAGTGTTGCATTAAGCCTGAGCGCATGAGATTGATCAGAAGTTACCTGCCTTTATTGTTGGCGTTGTTATTGGCAGCTTGTGGTGACCACAAGCACGTTAAGCTGGATGATCATGCACAAGCCTGCCCATCATGCCCTGCGCCCCAGCAGACTATTCCACAACCGGCATTACCCGTTCCTGAAGTCCCCAAGCAACCGCCTGTAGAAAAACCATCGGCCAGCAAAATCCCTGACTATGGTTTGTTAAAGTCAGCAGACTGGAGTGCGCTGGCCGGTTTTGAGCAGGCTGATCTGGCCAAAGCCTGGCCTGCCTGGCAGCAAGGCTGCACCACCCTGAAAAATCGCCAGCCCTGGCAAGCTGCCTGTCAAGCCGCGAGCCAGCTGCCAGCCAGCCCTACTGATGCCATGGTGCAAAGTTACTTCAGGCAATATTTCAATGTGTATCAGGCTACCAATGCGGACGGTAGCGATAGCGGCATGATCACCGGGTATTACGAACCCTTGCTCAAAGGCAGTCGTACACGCAGTGAGCTATATCGCTATCCACTCTATGGGCGTCCTGCCGACTTGATCACCGTGGAGCTTGCCAGCCTGTTTCCCGAGCTTGCCAACAAGCGGGTGCGCGGGCGGCTGGTGGGCAACAAGCTCCTGCCTTACTATAACCGTGCCGAGATTGAGAGTGGCATAGCGCCCATACAGGGCAATGAATTATTGTGGGTGAGTGATCCTATTGATCTATTCTTCCTGCACGTGCAGGGCTCGGGATTGGTGCAGCTTAATAATGGTCAGGAAGTCCATGTGGGCTATGCAGACCAGAATGGCATGACCTACCAATCCATAGGCCGTACCTTGGTGGAGCGAGGTGAGTTGACGCTGGACAAGGCTTCCATGCAGGGCATCAAGAATTGGGCGCGCAGTAATCCAGGCAAATTGCAGGAATTGCTTAATACCAATCCCAGTTATGTGTTTTTTCGTGAACTTCCTGCTGGCCTGCCTGGACCTCTTGGCTCGCTCGGTGTGCCTATCCTGGGCGAACGCGTGGTAGCGGTTGACCCCAAGTATATCCCGCTCGGTGCGCCGGTTTTTCTGGCGACTACCTATCCCAATAGCAGCGCGCCATTAAATCGCCTGATGCTGGCCCAGGACACTGGCGGTGCTATCAAAGGCGGTGTGCGGGCAGATTTCTTCTGGGGTGCCGGTGAAGCAGCAGGGCAGAAGGCGGGCTCCATGAAGCAGTCAGGGCGCATCTGGGTGTTATTGCCTAAGGGATTTGTGGTGCCGACAGGGGCAGGTCAATAATCCTGCAATATGAGTAGCGTTGCTGATGCCAGCGCTCCCTCGAATAAAATAGGGCCCAGATTGTCATGGTATCGGCTCTTTATATATTGATTAGACTATATGACGGACTCCCACCACGACCACCGGCGTTTGTCTCCCTCTGGTTAATGCATTCACCAGTAGTGTTCCAGTTAACTCCACACGTAAGTATCCATCGCCAATATGCCGTAGGTATTCTCTGGCTGGTAACGTATTCCGCTACCTTGCGCAGCGCCTAATGCGACAAACAGTGGCATGAGGTGGTCCTCATGGGGATGGGCTCGATGACCGCCCGGTGCCTGGGTTCTATAGTCGAGCAGGGCGTCGATATCGTGGTCGGCAATTTTCTGTGCCATCCAATTGGTGAATGCCGGGACATAATCTAATACTGGTGCATCACGTTCTGCGGTGAAAAAATCGTGCAGGTTATGGGTGATGGCACCGGAACAAAGCAACAAGATATTCTCCTGTTGCAGGCCCGTCAGTGCTTGCCCTATTTGATAATGTTTCAATGGCCCAGCATGGCTCTGGATGGAAAGTTGAGTCACCGGGATGTCTGCCTGGGGATACATGAGCATTAAGGGAACCCAGCCACCATGATCCAGTCCTCTGCTTGCATCCATGCTAGTGGTAGGAAAAGAGTCAGCCAGTGCTTCCACCACACGCATAGCAAGGTCTGGCGCTCCTGGCGCTGGGTATTGCATCTCATACATTTCGCGTGGAAAACCTCCAAAATCATGGATGGTTTCCGGTGTTTCAACTGCGCTTACCCGTGGCTGGGTTGTATCCCAATGCGCTGAGATGACCAGGATGGCATCTGGTTGGGGTAACGACCGCCCTAATTCTGCCAGCAAGCGACCAGTGGCACCTGGCTCCATAGCCAATGTGGGTGCGCCATGCGAGATAAATAAGGTAGTCATGCTTGAGTTCCTGTAGGTGAGTCAGCAACAACGGCCACGCTGGGGCGTGGCCATGGCGTTTTACGGTGGCGTTATTTAGCGACGTAGACGATCCAGGCTATAGCTACCCGCACCATGAACCGACACCTGCAATAGTCCGCCAATGATGGCGATGTTCTTGAGGAACATGATCAATTGAATCTGGTTACTGAAGTCATTATGAAACATGAGCGCAGTGGCCAATGTGAAAGCAGCAAGGATGGTTGCAGAGATGTTGGTGCGATAGCCGAACAACAAGCTGAGCCCAAGGCCGACTTCTACAATCAGTGCAATGGCGTAGCCCAGTTCAGGCAATGGAGCGCCAACGCTGCTGATATAGGCAATGGTGCCACTGGGGTCTGCCAGTTTGCCAAAACCGCTGGCAATAAAAATGAGTGCCAGAAATGCGCGGCCAAGCAGCAGGGTGGTGTTTGAGAGAGTATTCATGAGTGATTTCCTGATTAATATGGGATGAGTACATTGTAGTATTGAAGAGTTATGTTGATAATCCACCTTGAATTAGTAAGACTGTCAATTAAAGGTGGACAATGTGAGTCAGTTAGACGAAATGCGGATTTATGCCGAAGTGGTCAAGCGAGGTAACTTCACAGTGGCGGCGCATCAACTCGGGATTAGTAAACAGTTGGTTAGTCGCCGTGTCATGGATCTGGAACAGCGGTTAGGTGCGCGTCTATTGAATCGCACTACACGCAAGCTGTCGCCCACGGAGCTTGGTAAGGTGTTTTTTGAGCGTTGTCTGGAAATTTTGCTTCAGGTCACTGAGGCCGAGCAAGAGGTTTCCAGCAGCAGTGGGGAGTTACGCGGGTTGTTGCGCCTGTCAGTGCCAGTCTCTTTTGCCAGCATGGTATTGTCACCCGCGCTCAATAGTTTCATGTTGCAGCATCCCAAGCTGGAAGTCGCGCTGGATGTGGATAACCGCCTGGTCGATGTCGTTGGCGAGGGCTACGATATGGTGATCCGTATCACCAAGCATCCAGACGAGGGGATGGTAGCCCGTAAACTGGCGGATTCCTCACTGATTTATTGTTGTAGCCCAAGTTATATTGCTCGTTATGGCATGCCAGAGTTACCCATGCAATTAGGCATGCATCAATGTATTACTTCTCGGGCAGGAGAGTGGGTGTTTGAGCAAGATGGGGAAACTCTCAAGATACAAGTACATCCCACGCTTAGGTCCAATCATGGGGAAGTGATGTGCGAGGCGGCAATTGCTGGTTTGGGCATTACTGGGCTACCGGAGTTTTATGTCAGAAAAGCCCTGAAATCCGGGCAGTTGGTAGCGGTGCTACAAGAGTTTACCGGTAGCATTGGGGCTATCTATGCGCTCTATCCTCAGCACAGGCAATCATCCCTGATGGTGAGGACTTTTGCCGATTTCCTGCAGGATTGGTTCAAACAAGAAGAGAGAGCCTGAAAAGAAAACGGGAGCCTGAGCTCCCGTTGATCTTACATGCATGCATTAACTTGGTAGTTAATTAGCGATTGCAAACGTACATGGTTACTTCAAAGCCAAAACGCATTTCGGTAACTTCTGGTTTGGTCCACATGGTAGATCTCCTTAGCGTGTTTTCAGAGTGAGCATACTGTTGTGCAGTACGTGAAGCAGACTGTACGCGTCTAAGATGTTCTACGCATGGGTGTTAGCCATTAAAAACAGCTCATGATTTTCATGAGCTGCTGGATGCATCCGGTTTACTTACTTATGGCGATCAGCCGCATCTTCAAGTTTTTCACCACCGCGCTGGATATCCTGACCAGCACCCTTCATGGTGTTACAGCCTGTCAGTAAGATGAATCCGCATAGGAGGAAAAAAGCAGTCAATTTTTTCATTTGTTTATTCCTTCACAAATTGTCATGTGCGACCAATATAAATGGTTAAGCTCAACAGTAGGTTAGGATTTCAGCTGAAATGCCTGTCAGATAATTCTGACACTTCTGAGACGCAACCAGGCCAATAATCCAATACTGAGAAATACCAGCAGGCCAATAGCCACAGTGGCCGGGACGACGGGCATTTGCTGTCGGCTGAGCAAAATGTAGAACCCCATCATGATCAGCATGCAGAAATTCTCAAACAGGTTCTGGATGGCAATCGCATGGCCTGCGCCTACAGAGTGATGCCCTCGCTCCTGTAACAAGGCATTGAGTGGCACCACATAAAAGCCGCCGCAGCAGCCGATCAGGATGAGCCAGATTGCCGCCATATACAGATTGCTCGAAAAGGCGAAGCCTACAATCAGCAAACCGATGAGTACACCTGCGGGAAGTGCCAGGTTAATCGTATGCAGAGTGACATAGCGGGCAGCGGCAATCGCTCCTATGGCTACCCCTATTGCCACTGCGCCGCTGAGGTTGGCTGGAGTGCTGAGGTCGGTGATATTAAGCGCAATTGGTACCCAGGCAACAAGCAGGAAACGCAAAGTGCTACCGGCTCCCCAGAAAATGCTGGAGCAAATAATGGAAAAGCGCGCATCGCTATTGCTCATCAATTTGCGCGTAGCCTGAAGAAAATCCTTGATTAAGACCATGGGTACAAAGGTCTCCACCGGGTGAGAAGGAGCCAGGCGCGGGATCAGGAGGTTGGCGGCAGCGGCCAGTAAGTAACAGCCTGCCACGATATAAAGCGCAGCATCCAGCCAATTATCGGCCAGCAAGCCACCGAGCACTGCACCCAACAGAATGGCGATAATGGTTGAGCCTTCCATCAGACTGTTGGCTTTGACTAGTTTATCGGAACTGACCATTTCGGCGAGAATGCCGTATTTGGCAGGTGAGTACGCCGCTGCGCCAAGTCCGACCATGCCGTATGCCAGTAATGGATGCAGACCTGCAAGCATGGATGCTGCACCAAGGAACTTCATGGTGTTGGCGATCAGCATCACCCTTCCCTTGGGCAAGCTGTCGGCAAAGGGGCCGACAAACGGGGCCAGGATAATGTAGGCAATAACGAAGAATTCCTGCAGCAACGGAATTTGCCAGGAAGGTGCCATATCCGCCTTGAGCAAGGCAATGGCAGCAAACAGTAGCGCGTTGTCCGCCAGCGCAGAAATGAACTGCGCAATCATGACCGCAATCATGCCGCGTGAAATTAGGGAGTCAGTATGTTTCATGGTTGCCTTGTCTGCTTAAGCATTTTCAGCCATCTGTTTAAGGCAGACGTAATCTGTCTTGCCAGTGCCAAGCACCGGCAAGGATTTGACGACAATAATCTTGCGTGCAATCGCCAGTTCGCTGGCGCCCAGTTTTTTGGCTGCAATTGCCAGCGGTTCACGACTCAGGTTGGAGTCGGTGGTATAGAGCACGATATTCTCGCCGCGCTGTATGTCAGTTTGTGTGGTGGCTGCATGCTGGTGTTCGGGTGAGGCGGTATTGGCAAGTTGCTCCACGGTTTCCAGTGAAACCATTTCACCCGCAATCTTGGCGAAGCGTTTTACCCGGCCACAAATCGTGACAAAGCCATTGGGATCAATATTGACGATATCCCCAGTGTCATACCAGCCATCGGGAGGCGGTTGCAGCTTCCCTGGCTGATCATGGAGATAATAACCGAGCATCACGTTAGGCCCCTTTACATGGAGCAGGCCACCTTCTTCTATCCCGGGCACAGGTGTCAATTTGTAATTCAGCGATGGCAACAATGTTCCTACCGTGCCAGCAAGGTGCGCCATCGGCGTGTTCACTGCCAATACTGGCGCACACTCTGTTGCGCCATATCCCTCCAAAATGCGGATGCCAAACTTCTCTATCCATAACTTGCGTACTTCACTGCTGAGTTTCTCCGCACCTGCGACAACATAGCGCATCTTGTAGAAGTCATAAGGATGAGCAAACCTGGCGTAATTGCCAAGGAAGGTGCTGGTGCCGAAAATTACGGTACAACCACGGTCATAGACCACTTCGGGAATTACGCGGTAATGCAGCGGGGAGGGATAAATAAAGACCTTGCTGCCGCAGACCAAGGGCATGATGCCGCCACAGCTGAATCCAAATGCGTGGAATAGCGGTAACGCCATCATGAATTTGTCTTTGTGTGAAAAGTCGATTACCGCCCGAATCTGCGCGATATTCGACATGATGCTGCGGTGGGAGTGCACGACGCCTTTGGGTTTACCTTCTGAACCCGAGGTAAACAATACAGCGGCTGGGGCATCAGGGTTGCGGTTTTTTTCTATGCGGGAAGGGAGCCAGATGGCATAGGCCATCAGCCACAACTTGTCGGGCAAGGTGAATTGACTGCGTAAATCTTCCAGGTAAACGATATTCAGCTGTTGCAGTTTCCCCACGGCTTCGGTGAGTTTGGCTGCCTCAAGGAATTTTCTTGAAGTGATGACGGTGCTAATGGCGGCGGCTGTACATGCGTTCTGCATGCCACTGGTGCCTGCGGTGTAATTCAACATGGCCGGGATGCGTTGCATGGCGCTCATGCCGAAAATCAGGCAAACCGTATTGGTGACATTCGGCATCAGGACGCCTACTGTTTCATTCTGCTGCGTGACTTTCTCAACCAGGCGGCCCAGTGCCAGGCTCTTCTTCAGCAGGTCACCATAGTTTTCTTCCAGCATTTGTACGTCTTCTACCACTTTGGTTCGCTTACCATAAGTATTTACGGCGTCGATGAATGCACTGTAAATGGTAGTGATCGGTTGCGAGGTGAACAGCATGTCCTGCATGATGCGTTGCATATGCTCACCTGCCATACGCCGTCTCACCTTGGCAGTTGGGGCCTCCGGCATGGCGATATGTGTAGGTGGCTGGATGGAGAGGGTAATTTTTGGTAAAAGCTGGTGCGGGTAATCACTGCCCAGTCGGCCAAACCAGCTACGTGCAGCGCCCATGATGCGTACTGGCAAGATAGTGGCACCGGTCTTGGCTGCAACAAATGCAGGGCCAGCATAGACCTTCATCAGACTGCCTGTCAGCGTGATACGACCTTCCGGGAAGATCATGACCGACTCGCCTGCTTCCAGTAAGCGGATGACCTTTTTCATCGCCAGCGGGATGTTGGTGTCCACGGCCAAGTGAGGAACATAACTGAGAATGCGACGAAACAACCAGTTATCCAGCACAGTTGTATGCACGATGAAGGTGGTACGTACAGGCAGGAACAGGCCGAGCAGAAATCCATCCAAAAAAGATTCGTGATTAGCGATGATCAGCAGTTTTTCCTGTGCGGGAATATATTGCTGACCGGTGACTTCAACACGGAACAGCAGCCTGGTGATCCATCTTGTTAATGACAACAGCATGGGGTCTCCTTGGGTTTAGATGTCTTCATTGATGTAGTGCAATACGTTCTGTAACGCGATCTGCATATGGTGCTTGTCGATACCGAACAGTACTTCTTTGCCGACTTTCTGGCTTTTAAGCGCTCCTCCCTGCTCCAGCACTTTAAGGTGATGAGTAACTGCAGTGCGGCTCAGCGTGGATGCCTCGACGATCTGTCTGATGCTGAGTTGTTCCCCCGATTCGAATGACAGCAGGATACGTTGCCGGTGCTCGTCACCAAGGGCTACGAATAAATCAGAGATGTCTTTCCACTCCTGGGGGATGTCGCGAACGCTTTTCATAACTAAATAATTAGTTATTTAGTTCCATCCGTCAACAACTTTATTTCAAAGATGCGGTGTGATTCGCTAATATGCTTATCTTTCCAAGGTATAAGTATTTATGAGCGATCAGCAGGTAACAGATGTGATATCCCTGGCGACAAAAATCCAAGAGGATGGATTCAGTTTTGTCAGTGCTGCCCAGGCACGTGCCTGGTTGCTGGAAAAGCATGTCGATGCACTTGATGATTGGGCAGTTTTTGATGCCAGCTGGGAAAGTATGCCGCTGGATGAGTATATGGCGGATGGTGGTCGCTACCGGCGTCGACGCTTTGCTACCTTGAGCGCGGAAAGTGAAGGGGTTATCCTGCTGGAGCCTCATCAGCCGCATTACCAGAGTCGTGAGTACAACTCATTGAATGGTGGGGTGGCACGTATGTATGAGCCGATTCCTGATGCTATTGTGCAAGGGCAGAGCATGCAGGGGGTGTTGCATTTCTGTCGTGATTTATTTAGCCAGATGCGCCCTAAAGCGCGCTGGCATATTGAATGCCATCAGTTTCGCATAGAAGCCAGCCAGCAGGAACATGGACAACCAGCTCCTGAGGGAGTACACAGGGATGGCGTGGATTATGTGCTGGTGATGATGGTCAAGCGGGTCAATATTTCCAGTGGCACGACGACATTACATGATTTGAACAAGCAGGTGCTGGATAGCTTTACACTGACGAATCCGCTGGACTGGGCGTTGGTGGATGACAAGCGCCGCATGCACGGGGTGACGCCAGTGGAGCAGATTGATCCTGCGTTGCCTGCCTATCGCGATGTATTGGTCATGACATTTACCGATAAATCTTCAGTATGATCTTTAGAGTTGGTAGCTCCTGATAAAAGATCAGCGTGTCATCCTCAGCATTGTTGCCGCTATAAAAATGGATAAAATATGAGCATCGGGAATTCAGAATGGCACAAAGAAGGTTTGCTATGCTTGATGGGGTATTAGCTGGCAAGCGTTTTTCAATATCTAGTACGATCACATCGGTCGTGCTGTTTCTCATACTTTCCTCATCCGCGCTTGGTGTCTCGGCAGCGCCTCTGGAGAAAGTCAAACTTCAGCTTAAGTGGTATCACCAGTTTCAGTTTGCCGGATATTATGCAGCCCAGACACAAGGATATTATCGAGATGCCGGGCTGGATGTAGAAATCCTTGAAGGTGGCAAGGGGCGTGTACCGATCAATGAGGTCGTGAGCGGTCGCGTCCAGTTTGGCGTAGGCGACTCGGAAATTGTATTAGCCCGTATTCAGGGGGAGCCGCTAGTCGCCCTGGCTTCCATATTCCAACACACTCCCCATATTTTGCTCAGCAAGAAATCGAGCAATATCAATACACCCGCAGACTTGGTTGGCAAACGCATCATGCTGGCTGGCGATAATCGCGACGCACAGCATAAAGCCTTGTTATTGAGGGAGGGGGTTGATATCCGCAAGCTGACGATAGTCCCTCATAGCCGTAATCTGGATGATTTGCTGGCAGATAAAGTTGATGTGATATCCGCCTATGCCACGGTAGAGCCATTGCGCATGCTGGAGCTGGGGATAGAGCCCGCCATTTTGAGCAGTATGGATTACGGCATTGATTTCTATGGCGATACCTTGTTCACCTCTGAGGCTGAAGTATCTGCACACCCTGATAGAGTCGATGCATTTGTGAGCGCCAGCCTGAAAGGCTGGAAATATGCCCTGGAAAACCCGCATGAAATTGCCCAGCTGATTTTAACCATGCCGGGTGTGGTCGAGCGGCATGTCACCATGAAGCAACTGATGTACGAAGCTCGTGACATGCACCGCCACATCATGCCGGAAGTGGTGGAAATCGGGCATATGAATCAGGCGCGCTGGGAGTTTATTGCCAAGGTCATGACCGATGTCGGGGTTGCCAAGCCTGGCTATGACTTATCCGGTTTTATGCGGCCCACGGCGGCGAATAATGCGCATTTGGTGCGCTGGTTTGCCTTGATCACCTTGATTGTCGGTATTGTCATGGCGCTGGTGTTGTTCTGGAACCTGCAGATCCGCCGCAAGGTGCAGGAAAGTACGCGCGACCTCAATGCCGAAATCCTGCAGCGAAAGCTGATTGAAAAAGAACTGCAATCGAGTCAGGAGTTGGTCAAGCTGACATTTGGTGCCGCTGCTGCCGGGATTGCAATGATCACCATACAGGGACGTTTCATCCTGACCAACCCTGCCTATTGCGACATCGTAGGGTATTCAGAGGATGAACTAAGGGCGCTTGATTGTGATGCCCTGATTTATGAACAAGACAGCATTGAAGCGATTAAGAATCGGCAGCGTTTATTGCATGGGGAAATCAGCTATTCAGTGGTTGAAAAGCGCTACCGGACAAAATCAGGTCGGCCGGTGTGGGTGCGGATCAGTGCATCCGTTGTGTTGGGTGCTGATGGTGCACCGATTCACCTGATCAAGGTGGTAGAGAATATTGAGCAGGAAAAAAGACAGGAGTTGCTGCGGGTTGAGCAGCGGGCATTGCTGGAGAAAATTGCCGCAGGGGGCGTACTTAATGAAACCTTGCATGCCGCGGTAGAATTGATAGAGGCGCAATCTCCAGAAGTCATGTGTTCCATCATGTTGCTGGACAAGGATGAGTGCTTCATGAACGCGGTTTCGACGCGATTGCCTGATGGGTATCTGGATGCACTGCACGGATTAAAAATTGGACCCTCTGTCGGGTCTTGTGGCACGGCAGCTTACGAGCGCAGAACCGTTATTGTGGAAGATATTGCAGAGGATAGACTATGGAGAGAATATCGTGCAATTGCCCAGCAATATGATTTGCGCGCCTGTTGGTCCATGCCTATTTTTTCCAGTACCCAGCAGGTATTGGGCACCTTTGCCGTGTATGGAAAGCATCCTCGCGTTCCGGAAAGTGAAGAGATGGACCTGGTCGCTGCCTGCTCACATATTGTGGGGATTGCGATTGAGCGGGCCCGTGCAGAAGACCAGCTCAGGTTGCTTGAAACCAGTATTGCCCGCCTGAACGATATCGTACTGATTGCCGAGGCTGACCCTCGCGGATTACATAGCCCCCACACTATTTTTGTGAATAAGGCATTTGAGCAATTGACCGGGTACAGCGCTGAGGATGTGATCGGCAAGCCTCTACGGTTGCTGGATGGACCCAATACTCAACAGGAAGAGCTCAGTAAGGTCAAAGCGGCACTAAAGAATGGAGAGTCCATCAGGACTGAGTTAATCAATTACAAGAAAAATGGTGAAGAAATCTGGCTGGAAATGGATATCCTGCCGATTGCGAATGCAGCGGGGCAATATACTCATTGGGTAGCCGTTGAGCGTGATATTACAGAACGTAAGGCGGCTGAAAGCAAGATTCAGCATCTGGCTTTCTACGATGTGCTGACTAACCTGCCCAATCGCCTGTTATTGCTGGATAGGCTGGAATACGTGCTAGTGAATTCCATCAGGCTGAATACTTCGGGAGCCTTGCTGTTTATTGATCTTGATAATTTCAAAACCCTGAATGATACCCATGGCCATGATTTTGGCGACATGCTGCTGGAACTGGTCGCGCAGCGTATTGTAGAAAGTGTGCGTGTCAGCGATACCGTGGCCAGGCTCGGTGGTGATGAGTTTGTGGTGGTGCTGGACGGACTGAGCAAAGACCTACAACTGGCGGCACAAGAGACGCGTACGGTGGCGGAAAAAATCCTCGCCTCTTTCTTCCAGCCTTTTCATCTGGCCGGCTATGAGCATTATTCTTCCAGTAGTGTCGGCGTCGCCTTATTCGGACCTCAGCAGCAGGTTACCGTAGATGAGCTCTTGAAGCGTGCCGATCTGGCGATGTACCAGGCGAAGTCAGCGGGCAGGAATACCTTCCGTTTCTTTGATCCTGCCATGCAGGCCTTGATTAGTGAACGGGCAGCCATGGAAGAGGATTTGCGACAAGCACTGCCACGCCATGAGCTGATACTGTTCTATCAGCCCCAGGTAGATGAAAAGGCCAAATTGTTCGGCGCAGAAGTTTTATTGCGGTGGCAGCACCCTCGCCATGGCCTGTTGTCACCCGCAGGGTTTATTTCTCTGGCGGAAGAAACTGGCTTGATATTGCCGATTGGTAACTGGGTGCTGGAAACCGCATGTCGTCAGCTTGTGTTGTGGTCTCACCAGACAGAAACTGCTCGCTTGAGCCTGTCCGTCAATGTCAGCGCCCGCCAGTTCCGCCAGCCCGATTTTGTTGAGCAGGTGCTACTCATTCTCGAGGAGACAGGGGCTGATCCTGCTTATCTCAAGCTTGAGCTGACCGAGAGCATGCTGGTGGACAATATTGAGGACGTGATCGTCAAGATGAATGCGCTAAAAGCCATGGGGGTTGGTTTTTCCATGGATGATTTTGGTACCGGTTATTCCTCATTGTCCTACTTGAAGCGTCTGCCATTGTCGCAACTGAAAATTGACCGGTCCTTTGTGAGGGATCTGCTGATTGACTCCAACGATGCCTCTATTGTGCGTACCATCATTGCCTTGGGTCATGGCTTGGGGCTGAAAGTCATTGCGGAAGGCGTTGAAACCCAAGAGCAGCAAAGATTTCTGGCAGATGAAGGGTGCTTGGCGTATCAGGGTTACCTGTTCGGTGCTCCTATCTCCCTGGTTCAGTTTGAGCAGGCCTTCAAGCTGGGCTGAGCGGTTGACATTCTATGAAGCATGGGGAACTATTCCCTGTAGGTGATGAAATTTTTCATTACCATGACGTGGTTCATATGAGGAGAACGTATGAAAAAGACCCTATTGGCGATCTGCTGTGCAGGCGTATTATCCGGCTTGTCTCTTGGTGCCCAGGCGGCTGATGAAGAATTCTATGGCGTGATTGAGAGCCGTCCGCAGGAAAATGTGGGGACATGGGTAATCGGTGGCCGCAAGCTGAATGTAACGAAAGACACTGAGCTTGAAAACGATCATGGGCCTTTAGTCAAAGGCGCTTGCGTAGAGGTCGAAATTGAAGATGGCCTGGTGCAGGAAATCGAAACCAAGAAAAAGGAAAAGTGTGCCAAGTAACGCTGAGCAAGCGTAGCCACATGTATCAACCCCTTGAGAGATTCCAAGGGGTTTTTTCTTGCCGCAAACTGGCTGGAGGTTTGAAGTAAAATGTTGAGAAAAGGCGGCTGACATGTTGGCTTAAGCCACTGCAGCTATCATGGGTTGAGAGGGATTGCGATGTTGGGATGGATGCGTTTTTTTGCAGTGGTGTGGCTTATGAGCGCCGCCATTGCCTGGGCGACGCCGTTGGTGACCTTGTACAAGGATGCCAATTGTGGATGCTGTCAAAAGTATGTGATGTATTTACGTCAGCATGGCTTTAAAGTGGATGCATTTGATCGAAGTGATATGTCACAGATCAAGCTCAGGTATGGCGTTTCCCGGGTGGCAAGTTGTCATACGGCGCTTATCGGTGGCTATGTGGTAGAAGGGCATGTTCCGGTGGCAGCTATTAATAAACTGCTCACGGAAAAACCCGCCATCATTGGTATCAGCGTCCCGGAGATGCCGATGAACTCGCCAGGGATGGGGGAAATGAAGCCAGGCACACTCACGGTTTATAGCATTCCTGCGGCCGGACAACAGCCCAAAGTATTTTCGGTGGAGTAAGCCATGTTGGATGGTCGATCTACACCGCGGAATTGACCCACTAAAAATCAACTTGATTGCGCTATTGAAACTGCAATATTGCGATATGCTACTGCATCGGTGACCACCTTGCATGGTCACTGGAGCCTCCGTGACGGGGGAAATTCAACCATTTTCCGAGATGCAGATGCCATGCAACAATCAGCCTCTTCCATAGATATTGCGCGTCAGACCCTGATGCAGCTGGCATCGCGCAAAATCCAGCCTACCCCTGATAACTTTCGTACCGTCTATGACGAAATTGCCGGCGTTAAATCAGCCGATAGTTCTGTTGATCTGGCAAACACCCTGAACGATGTACTGGTAAGCGCAGGGCAGCAGAGCCCTAAATACAGTACGGCGGCCCAGTCTGTTAAACAGTCGATAGAAAGCCGAAACTGGCCGAAGTTGGCAGAGCAGCTTGGCAATCTCCTGCCGGTTTCCAGCGCAGTGGATGAGGGGGTGAGCTGGCCTGCGACGGTACGTAATCTGTTGAAGCAACTGGATATGAGCCACAAGGGCGTGACCTTGACGCGCAAGCGTGAGGGCTTGAATCGCCTGCTCAGCAAGTTTGAGCATGATGAGGCATTGCCCCAGAAAATGCAGTCATTGATCAACTCCTGGGGTAGCAGTAACACCGATGATCTGGAGATCATGGATACCATGGAGGGTAGCGCCTCTGCCCCTGCCAATGCGGTGACCGGCCCTGGTGAAGCAAACCGGGAGCCTGCGCGCGAATATTACGCTCGCGTATCTGATTATTGGCGCGATATGCTGATGCGGACATTGAACCTCATTATTATTCCCCAACTGTCAGCCCTGCCTGAGGTGGCGCAGAAGGCAGAAGCTTTGCTGGCGGATATCAAGCTTGCCTACTCGGAAGAGGATGTATTACGCCAGGGTGAAAATCTCAAGTCCATTCTGTTCACGCTGGAAATGCATGGGGATTCGCAACATCGTATGCATGAGGCATTGCTACAGTTATTGCGCCTGTCGATCACCAGCATGAGCGAGCTGGTGATGGAGGATAAATGGTTGCATGGGCAAACCCTGATATTGCGCGATATTCTCTCGCGCCCGATGAATCTGGATATGTTGTTTGATGCTGAAAGCAGCTTTAAAGAGCTGATCTTCAAGCAGGGGCAGATCAAGCCTCGACTGATCGATGCCAGGGACGCGGTCAAAAAGATGGCAGAAATCTTTATCATGCGCCTGACCGATATGACTGAGAGTACCAGCGAATATCAGAGCAAGATTGATGTGTACAAGCAGAAGATTACCGAGACAGAGGATATCCTGGAGCTTAATAAGCTGATTGATAGCATGATGGAAGACACGCGTAATATCGGCCTGAATATCCGTCAGTCGCGTGAAATGCTAAGTGAAACCCAGCTGAAAGTGGTGGAAGCCGAGCGGCTTATAGATGAGCTCACATCCAAGCTGGATTACTTTAGCGAAGTGGCCCATGAAGATTACCTGACAGGCACGCTTAATCGCCGCGGGATGGAAGAAGCGCTGGAGCGCGAGTTTGACCGGGCCGACCGGCATGCGACTCAACTCAGTCTGGCCATGATGGATATTGATCATTTCAAGAAACTCAACGACAAGCTGGGTCATGCGACCGGTGACAAAGCGCTGGTGCATTTAGCCAAGATTATCAAGGAGTCCCTGCGTACGACAGATGTGCTGGCACGTTATGGCGGCGAGGAGTTTATTATTATTCTGCCCGGTACTGGCGAGAGCGAAGCGATAGACATTGTGAAACGCTCCCAGCGTGAGCTGACGCGCAGCTTTTTTATGCACAAGAATGAGCGGGTCCTGATTACCTTCAGTGCTGGTGTGGCCGAGCGCCAGTCGACAGAGCCAGCCGCCGACCTGGTTCCACGCGCAGATGCTGCTTTATATAAAGCCAAGCAGAGTGGGCGCAACCGGGTTATTGGAGCAGGTGAGCAGGAGCCATGATCCTAGTTGAGATGGTGTTTGGCTCCAGTTTGTATCAACAAAGCCTGGCCTTGCGACAGTTGGTTTTACGTACCCCGCTAGGGTTGGTGTTGAATGAAACGGATGTGATTGGGGAAGAAGAGCAATGGCATTGGGGATTCATCCAGGATGATGTGCTGCAAGCTTGCCTTGTGATCAAACCTCAGCCTCATGCGAGTGCAAAACTGCGGCAAATGGCGGTTTCCCCTGCATTGCAAGACCAGGGATTAGGGCGGCAGTTGCTGGCTCAAGCGATAGTCCTGCTGCGTGAGCGTGGTTTTACTGACATGACATTAGATGCGAGGCAAACGGCAGTGAATTTTTATCGTTGCTTGGGATTTGTGGAGCAGGGAGCGTATTTCCCCCAACTGGGTATCCCCCATATTGTGATGACACAGCGGATATGAATGGATGCGGTAAAGACTGGACTAAAAGCTTGAACTAGGGGAAGCGCATGTTTTCCCTGGCGGATTGGTATGATCATTACGAGCATGCTAGGATAGCCCGCTGTTAACGCACCTTTCAGTAGATTGTACTTACCAATTTATATGAGCGCATGGCCGATGGCCTTGAACTCACAATCAGCATTCCCTAACCTTAGAAATAAAGATTTGATTACTCCAGAACGCCTGACGCAATTAGCACTGGGCATGCTTATCCTGCTGGTCGCGGGGATTTTTATCGGTGGCGAGGCGCCTGGTGCTGGTGGCTTATTTATCCCGCCGTGGGACAAAGTGGTCCATTTCTTTGCTTTCGGCACCATAGGCGTACTCTCCGGTATCGCTTTTCCTCGTATCCCGTTGCTTTTGATCTGGGTGCTGGTGGTCGCGGTGGGTGCTGCTGATGAATTCCATCAAATATTCATTCAGGGACGCCAGGCTGGCCTGGATGATTTGCTGGCGGATGCGGTGGGTGGTCTTGCCGCATTGCCGGTGATTTCAGTATTGAGGACATGGTGGCGGCTGGGTAAGCGCGATTAGTCTGCAATAGCTTTCCAGTCCATATGTGTTATTCCACTCATTTCAATGTAAATAGCCTGCATGCCGTCAAACATTCAAGCACCAGATACTGCCTTCCCCTTACGTAATATCGCGTTTATTCGCCTGCTGGCGTTTCGCGTCAGCATTACGTTCTCCTATCAGATCATGGCGGTGGTGGTGGGCTGGCATGTGTATCAGATCACGCATGACCCGCTGTCATTGGGGTTGATAGGTCTCGCTGAAGTCTTTCCTTACTTCTGTACCGCATTGTTTGCCGGGCATGCCGTTGATCACTATTCGCGGCGTATGTTTGGGGTCATGGCCAGTACCCTGCTGGTATTGAATGCACTGGTGCTGGCCGCGATTGCAGCAGGCCTGCTCTTGCATGAAAGCGAGTCTTCACTATTTATTTACGCCTCGATTGCCTGCGTTGGATTTGCCCGGGCATTTATCGGGCCATCCTATAGTGCTTTGTTTGCATTGGTATTGCCGCGACAGCAGTTTGCGCGCGCTGCCAGCATCGGCAGTTCAGTGTTGCAGACGGGGCTGGTGCTGGGGCCGGCGATTGGCGGTGGCATGATCGCCTGGGCTGGTATTACCTCGGCCTACCTGATGTCTGCGTTATTTGCCTTGTTTGCAGTGATTGCCATGTTGAGCTTGAGAGTGAAGGAACCACCGGGCACAGACAGCACGCCGGTATTTGCCAGCATTGCCCAGGGCTTGCGGTTCGTATTCGGCAACCAGATCATGCTCGGCGCGCAGGCCCTTGATATGTTTGCCGTATTGTTTGGCGGTGCTGTGGCGATGTTGCCCATGTTTATCCACGATGTATTCCACTACGGGCCAGAAGGCCTGGGTATTCTGCGGGCAGCTCCGGCCATTGGGGGCATTGCCACCGGTATATGGCTGACACGCCATCCGGTTAACTTACATGCTGGGCGTATTCTGCTAGTGGCGGTGGCAGGTTTTGGTCTCAGTATTATTGCGTTTGCGCTCAGCGGTAGCTTCTGGATGGCGGCAATGTTATTGCTGATCTCTGGCATATGTGACGGCGTGTCCGTTGTGGTCCGCACCACGATTATGCAACTGGTCACACCGGATGCGATGCGGGGCAGGGTATCTGCCATCAATGGCATTTTTATCGGGTCCTCCAATGAGCTGGGCGCGTTTGAATCCGGCATGATGGCGCGCCTGATGGGCTTGATTCCTTCCGTTATTTTCGGTGGTGCCATGACGATAGCCGTAGTAGGGGCGGTCGCTAAATGGGCTCCCGGCCTGCGCAAACTCAATATGCGAGATCTGCACTGAGAGCCTGTATTGGTTAACGCTGGGTAGGAAACACGGCCTGGTCTGTGAGCGCCCTGGCGATTTCGTCATAGACCAGGCGTATACGATCTGGCACCGGGCCACGCTTGGGGCGGTATACATATAAATCCCAGGAAGGTGCGATGTGGTCATCCAGAACGGTGATCAGGCGTCCGCTATGAAGATGCGGAATAACGAATGGGGCCGCAAGTTGGGCAAACCCGACCCCGCTCAAGGCCAGGTCAAGCTCTACGCTAGAGTCATCGGTGATAAAGCTGGTGGTCTTGGGACTAAGTTGCTGACCATCGGCAAAAAACCAGGGCCAGGTCTTGCCGCTGCTTTTGTCCACCAGTGCAATAGTGGGGTGGTCATGCAGCTCCTGCAGAGTGCGTGGCTTGCCGTTACGGGCGACTAGCTCTGGCGTACCTGCCACAAAAAACGATACTTTGGATAGAGCGCGAGCGACAAAGCTGCTGTCGCGTAAAAATCCCACTCTCACACCAATATCAATCTGCTGTTCCACCACATCGCTATGCGTATCGGAGAGCCGTAAATCTATGGTGATCTGCGGATGTTCACGGGCAATCTTGCCCAGGATGGGCATCAGGAAAAGCTTGCCGATGACGATAGGGGCGGTAATACGGACGATGCCGCTCATCTCGCTGGCAAGTTGTTTGCCTGAACGCAGAAACAGTTCGTCTACATCCGCAATCGTATCGCGTGCACGCAATGCCAGCTGTTCGCCAAACTCGGTAATACGCATCTGCCGAGTGTTGCGGTAAAACAGCGGTTCTCCAAGAATGGTTTCCAGCTCTTTCACCGCACGTGTAACGGCCTGTGGCGAGACACCCAGGCGGGCGGCTGCTTCCTTGAAGCTAGATGCTTCGGCAGTGGCGCAGAAGATGCGCATCATTTCCAGGCGATTAAGCATGATGAGGCAGTGTAAAAATGGATATTGTCATTATTCCACATTATGGAATTCTAAAATAAGCATATTTCCATTTATTCAGTAGGGGAATTTCCGCATACTCTGGACATATGATTGGACATATGATTGATTTCTAACGATATATTTAAACATATATAACGTTATCAACAGGATTTTTGCTTTTAAAAGGAATGCTTCATGGTCAGTTTAAATATCAACGGCAAGGACAGGCAGCTGGATGTGCCTGGTGAAATGCCGATTCTCTGGGCCTTGCGTGACATTGAGCACCTGACAGGGACCAAGTTTGGCTGTGGAATGGCCTTGTGTGGTGCTTGCACCATTCATCTTGATGGTGAGCCAGTACGATCTTGTGTCACTCCAGTCTCTGCGGCGGCCGGCAAGAAAATCACCACAGTGGAGCAGATTTCCACTGACCCGGTGGGAGAAGCCGTGCAAAAAGCCTGGCTGGATCTGGGAGTAGCGCAATGTGGATACTGCCAGGCGGGCCAGGTGATGTCGGCTACTGCCCTGTTGAAGGCCACCCCTAACCCCAGTGATGAGGAAATCGATGAGGCCATGAGTGGCAACATTTGTCGTTGCGGGACATATCCGCGGATACGTGCAGCCATCAAGCAGGCAGCCAAAGGAGCGGCGAAATGAATGTGGATATTGAACAACTGGATCTACCCAACCTCAGCCGTCGCCAGTGGTTGAAGGGCGCAGGCGCCATTACGGGTCTGGCATTGACTATCGGTGTGAGCGGGCTGGTGCGGGCAGCGGTGGAAGAGCCGAAGAAATTTGGTGGTGACGCCATGCCGGGTGGCCTTAAGGATGATGCACTGGTATTTGTCTCCATCGGGACGGACGGCATTGTCAGCATCGTGGCCCACCGGTCTGAAATGGGTCAGGGTGTACGCACGAGCTTGCCTATGGTGGTCGCCGATGAGTTGGAGGCTGACTGGAGCAAGGTACGTGTGGTGCAAGCGGAAGGCAATGAAGCCAAGTACGGTAACCAGAACACCGATGGTTCACGCAGCCTGCGCCATTCATTTGAGCCGATGCGACGCGTGGGTGCGACGGCCCGCCACATGCTGGAAACCGCGGCAGCAGCCCAATGGGGAGTGCCAGTCAGTGAGGTGGAAGCCAAGCATCATGAAGTCATCAATAAACGCACGGGCAAGAAACTAGGCTATGGCGAACTTGCGACTGCGGCTGGCAAGCTCGCGGTACCTGCGCGTGAGAGCCTGCGTTTGAAGACGCCAGCCCAGTTTCGCTATATCGGTAAGCAGAATACACGCAATATCGATGGCAGGAAGATCGTGACTGGCGCTACGCATTACGGTATAGATACCCAGCTGGACGGCATGCTGCATGCGGTGATCGCGCGTCCCCCGGTATTTGGTGGCAAGGTCAAACATTTTGATGCGAGTGCGGCGCTGAAAGTGCCTGGCGTGGTGAAGGTGCTGGAGCTCAAGGGCAGCAATCTTCCTCCGCTGTTCCATCCACTGGGCGGTATTGCCGTCTTGGCGACCAACACCTGGTCTGCCACCAAGGGGCGTGAAGCACTCAAGATCACCTGGGATCATGGCCCCAATGCCAGTTATAACTCGCCTGCCTTCAGGAAAACACTAGAAGCTGCTGCCCGTAAACCGGCCAAGGCTGTACGCAATAACGGCAATGCGAGCGCAGTATTGGCCAAGGCCAAGCAAAAATTTGAGGCGGAGTATTACCAGCCTCATATTGCACATTCCTCTATGGAGCCGCCTGCGGCAACGGTGCGTATCGTCAACGGCAAGTGCGAAGTATGGGCCTGCGTGCAGGCACCACAGGCCACGCTTGAAACAGTGGCAGCGCACTTGGGACTCAAGCCAGAAAACGTCAAAGTCAACGTTACCTTGCTCGGTGGTGGGTTTGGCCGTAAATCCAAGCCAGATTTCGTCGCTGAGGCAGCACTTCTGTCACAAGCCATGAAGGGCAAGCCAGTTAAGGTAACCTGGACCCGTGAGGATGACATCCACCATGATTATTTCCACACGGTTTCGCTGGAACGCATTGAGTGCGCATTGGATGAAAAAGGCCTCCCTACTGCTTGGCTGCACCGTACCACGGCGCCTACCATTGCATCGACCTTTGTGGCCGGGGCTAAAGGTGGCGCACCATTTGAGCTAGGCATGTCAGCGGTGAACATGCCATTCAATATCCCTAACGTGCGGGTAGAAACCCCGGAAGTGGCTGCCCACACCCGTATAGGTTGGTTCCGCTCAGTGTCCAATATTCCGCATGCGTTTGCCGTGCAGTCTTTTGCTGCTGAGCTTGCACACAAGGCAAAGCGCGATCACAAGGATTACCTGCTTGATCTGCTCGGGCCGGCCCGCAAGATCAATCCTGATGATATTTCCGATAGCTGGAATTATGGGGAGTCACCCGAGCGTTATCCGCTGGATATTGGTCGTATGCGCAATGTGATTGAATTGGCGTGCAAGAAAGCGGGATGGGGGCGTAAGTTGCCCAAAGGACATGGTCTGGGCCTATCGCTGTGCTATAGCTTTGTGACGTATGTCGCCACCGTGGTTGAGGTCGTGGTCGCGGAGAATGGTGAAATCAGCATTCCCCGCGTAGACCTGGCAGTGGATTGTGGTCCCCAGGTGAATCCTGACCGCATACGTTCACAGGTGGAAGGCGCTTGTATCATGGGCGCCAGCTTGGCATTGAGCGGCGAGATTACGTTCAAGAATGGGATAGCCGAGCAAAGTAATTTTCACCAGTATGAAGTGTTGCGCATCAATGAAGCCCCGCGGGATATTCAGGTGCATATTGTGGAACATGGCTTGGATGTCCCACTGGGCGGCATAGGTGAACCTGCTACGCCGACCATTGCGCCTGCCCTCTGCAATGCCATTTTTGCGGCAACGGGCAAACGGATACGTACCCTGCCTATCCGTGATCAATTGAGCAAGGTTTAATCCATGACCAGCATGCATGCATTGGAGCAGGAGGTGCTTGAGCAGGCGTTGGCATGGATCAATGCTGATCATGAGGTGCATCTTTTTACTGTGGTGCAAACCTGGGGATCTGCGCCTCGCCTGCCGGGCGCTTTGCTGGCGGTGCGTGATGATGGTCAGTTGGTTGGCTCGGTTTCTGGGGGGTGTATTGAGGATGATCTGGCTGACAAAGCCAGGGAAGGCGTACTGCCCACCAAGACCGCGCTGCTTGAGTATGGGGTCAGTCGTGATGAGGCCCAGCGTTATGGCATCCCTTGTGGGGGACGCTTACAGATATTTGTCGAGCCATTGAAAAACACGCAGCACATCCAGCGAGTGCTGCAAAGTCTGCACGAGCGTCGTTTGGTGAAGCGATCCGTGCGTCTGGGTACTGGCGAAGTCATGCTGGCGGATGCGATGCCAGGATCGGTAGCCGCGCTGGATGGTGACTGGTTCCACAGCTATTTCGGCCCCCAGTGGAGGCTGCTCATCATTGGTGCCAACCAGCTTGGTGCTATGTTGGCGACGATGGCGCAAGCACTGGAGTTTCAGGTATTGATGTGTGACCCGCGTGAAGACATGCGTGCGCAGTGGCGTGTGGATGGCGTGAGCTGGCAATCGGGTATGCCGGATGATGTGGTGCTGGATATTACGCCTGATTCCTTTACCGCTATTGTCGCGGTGACGCATGACCCCAAGCTGGATGACATGGCTTTGCTGGAAGCACTGAAATCTGAAGCTTTCTACATAGGTGCGCTAGGTTCCAGACTCAACCAGGAAAAACGCCGCGAACGCTTGCGCATGTTTGACTTGAATGACGAGGAAATTGGCCGGTTGCATGGCCCGGTAGGCTTGCCGATTGGCAGCAGAACGCCCGCTGAAATCGCCGTCGCCATTCTGGCCGAGATCATCCAGATTCGCTCTCAACAACGTGCTGCCGCACTCACCAGCCAGTCAATTGCCCAGGCTTTCCCTGCAGGCAGTGCTTGCGCCAGTTAAGCCATGTTCTAGGCCTTGGATAAACTAGCTTAGCTGGAGCTTAGTCGCTCCAGATCTTCCCAGGTATCAATGTCTTGCAGGATGCCCAGGTCATCACACTCCAGAAAATGGACCTCTCCCGTATGGCGGCGCAGGACAGAACGTGCACCTTCGTCGCCCGTGAGCGCCATCAGCTCGGCATAAAAACGGCGATTGAAACCCACCGGGTGGCCGCGTTGCTGCTGGTAAGTCGGCACGACAATGCCAGCCCCTGCCGCCAGTTTCAGCGCAATGCTGGCGATGGTTGCCGGGCGAATAAATGGCATATCCGCCAGCGCAATTACAATGGCATCAGGGGGAGAGTCTTGAGAAGAGAGATGATGTACAGCCGCAGCTAAGCTGTCGGCCATTTGCTGCTGATGTGCTTGGCAGGGCAAGGTCTCCAAACCAGCACCAGACATCAGCTTAGCAAGCTCAGGTGCTTCAGGCCGCACTACTGCAAGGCTATGGGGGAGGGCAGCAACCAGATTATTGGCTGAAACCACAGCCGTGGGCTGGTCTGCTTGCAGTGGATGAAGCAGCTTGTTGCCATGCGAAAATCGGCGTGAGTGACCGGCTGCGAGGAGTATGCCCTGAATATTCATGCGTTTAATATGACTCGCTAATCATCTACAGCACTTTGAATGCGGCATCTGATGCGAGTGTCACACCCATTCTGGCAACTTTCACCACATCTTTGCTCAAGCACAGACTGGTTTCATTAATGTCTTCAAGTGCAAACCAACCAACCTCAAGCGCATCATCTGCGGCGACTGCGTGACCTGAAACCCAGCTGCATAGCACTGCTACCAGAACAAAATGTTCTTGCAGTGTATGGTTGTCGTCACGATCAAAAGCATCAACCGCAGTGATAACACGCAATGCTTCAGATTGAATGCCGGTTTCCTCAAACAATTCGCGGACCGCTGCACTCTCGATGCTTTCACCAGTATTGATCTTGCCGCCAGGAAATCCCCAGTAGCCCGCATCAGGTGGATTGGCTCTCCGCACCAGCAATATGCGGTTATTGTGAACAACAACGGCAATGACCGCAGGGATTGGATAAAGCATCAGCTTAATTATTGATTTGATTAGCAGCGATTTTATTAGCGATATGCGATGGAGGAGCTTACAAAGTCCATATTACATCGATTGCACACTATGTTCAGGCTGCTGGCTCATCTGCCTTTGTCTCGCTGGATGCCGCAGTTTCTGTGACTTTTACTGCCTTGGGTTTGCGCGGCTGTTTGCGGCGTGCCTCTAGCGAGCGAGCCTGGGCCGCATCCCTTGAGGTCACTTGTCCTGCCGGATTCCCTTCCAGGTCGACACGGGGGGCATCCTCAACAATGCTTGCCCAATAGCGTGTACCGCGGCACCAGGTTTTAACTGCTTCCGTGATGGCAACCTCTTCCAAACCGAGGTCCTTTGCCTTGGCAAGCAACTCCTGATGAATGCCAATTTTGAGCGGCAGCTTAGGCGCCGGATTCTTGGGAAACGACTTGGGGAAATGTTTTTGCAGCCTGCCTATTGTCAGCACCACCGGATCCACCGGGTTGGGATTCGCTTTCGCTGGTTGACGTGGTTTGGTAGCAGCCGTCTTTGGCTTGGCTGGTTGCTCGGTCTTTGCCGTGGCTGCCAGTTGTTTTTTTAGTTCTGCGAGTTGTTCAAAGCCCATAGTGATATCTGGAAAAATAAAAAAGGGAATTCTACTACTGAAAGCCTGATGATTATGATGCTAATCACATAGTAATCGTCTGCATGGATAGCGTGTTAGGTTTTTGATGATGGCTGGCTTGCCAGTAGAGATTGGCTGAGCAGCCTGAGCCCATCCTGCTAAACAGGGTAGTTTCAGAGGTAAGCCCTTAAAAAATGCCAGAAAAACCATGCTCCAGCATCAGATTTTTAACTTGCTGGCTGTACAGGGGTATCCAGTGCTTGTTTCAAGCGATAGATAAACTCCCTGCGCACAATGCTTTTATCCTGTGGTTTTACCTGCAAGCGGCCTCGTAGTACGGCAGTTTCATGGTCCATTTGCTCAATACCGGCAATTTCCAGGTCGCTGTCTATCTTGTCTTTGTAGTGTTTATCGGCACGTAATTCTGCCCCTATCTCGCGCATGACTTGCAGGATGTGGCTCAAGTTACTGGCTACCGGTACTTTGAAATCAATCACGGCATAGGCAAAGCCACGACTCATGTTGCTGACCGTGGTGATGACACTGTTGGGAATGAAATGTACGCTACCTTCATAATCACGCAGGCGGATGTGGCGCAAGGTGACTTCTTCTACAGTCCCGCGCTTGCCAGCGGCTTCCACGGAATCACCCTGGCGAATCTGGTTTTCCAGCAACATGACCAGGCCATTGAAATAATCCTTCACCAGGCTTTGGGCACCAAAACCAACAGCGACACCGACAATACCCGCTGCGGCCAGAATGGGGGCAATCGAGACACCCAGCTCATGGAGCACTTCAACAACGGCAATGCCGCCAATTACGGTGGTAGCGATATAGCTGATGACACGTCCCAGGGTCTCAATGCGTTTGAGTTCTTCAAGGTTTTGCTGGGCATGCTGGCGCAACCTGCCCTTGAGCAGGCGGATGGCATTGTTGCTGAGGCGAATCAGTACAATTGCGGCGATGATGACGAGCACGATGCGGAGGCCTGATTGAATGAAGTGTGCGAGGCCTGCCGTGTTGGAGATACCCAGTGAGCTTAAATATTGTTCCATGAGGTTCCTTACAGAGAGTTAAAGTTGCAGCCAGTAAAAGCCTAGTGGCGGGATCACGAGCTGGCCATGGCGGGTAGACAGCACTTTGTCCGTGTAGAGTTCACGTACCTGAGTGTGTTCAAACACATTCACCGCCTCCAGGTCCTTCAGCTCCAGGGTTTGTGCTGCGGTATCAAAATTGGCGACGACCAGCACACGGGAGTGGATGCCACTAGACGTGAAGCGCAAGAATGCAAACAGGTGCGGATTGCTGATCGTCAGCATCTCGCGATTATTGAGGTCGGCAAAGGCGGGGATCTGCTTGCGGATGGCAAGGATTTTTTTGATCGGGTGGAAAATGCGATATTCCACAGTGCCTTCCACATGGCGTTTTTCTGCATTGTCCCAGTTCAGGCGTGGTCGATGTACCCAGCGACTGTCATGGTGCTTGTTCTCATCCGACAGGTAAGTATTGTCATTAAGGGTGCCAATCGAGTCCCCGTAATACAGCAGTGGAATGCCACCAAAAGAGGCAATCATGCTGTGCAACAGGATAATGGTATTGATACTGATCGCAGTGGCAGCTTCATCGTGGATCAGCAAGGCATTTTCCAGGCCTGCCAGGGACGCTAATGAGCCGGAAATGCGGGCATCCCCGGTTTTTTCATTGCGGCCAAACGCAACGCCGGTGGCGGTGGAGGCGGGATATTGTCCAGTGTAATAATCGACCAGGAATCGCCGGTGTAGCTGAGGGTCATAACCTGCCTCGCGAATATCGTTATCATCAAAGCCCAGGCCGATGTCATCGTGGCAGCGGATGTAATTGAGCCAGGTAGCCCGATCCAATTTGGTGGGCAGGCTACGTACCCCTTTTTCCAGCAGGATGGTCTTTTTGGTGGCAACCGCTTCCCATAGTAGGGCCATGAAAGTCGCGTTGTAGGCGATCTCACATTCTTTGGCATTGACTGCATCTTCACCAAAATACTTGATGATTTCCACTGGTGCAACAATGGCCTCGGCAATGAACAAGGCACCTGGTGCGGTCACCTGGCAGCAGTCCTTCATCAATTGCAAAATCAGGTGAGCTTCACGTTCATTCTGACAGGTGCTGCCGACTTTTTTCCAGAGAAAAGCGACTGCATCAAGGCGGATGACGTCGGCCCCATGATTGGCCCAGAACAGGATGATATCGATCATCTCAATGAAAACAGCGGGATTTTTGTAATTGAGATCCCACTGAAAATCATTGAATACCGTCATCACCCACTTCTCCATTTCCGCGTTCCAGGTGAAATTGCCTGGTGCAGTTTCGGGAAAGACCTCCGGCATGGTTTGCTCGAACAGGTCAGGTATTTTGCGGTCGGTGTAGGTGTAGTAATAATCCTGGTATTTTTTCTGGCCCTTGCGTGCCTTGGTGGCCCACTCGTGTTCATCGGAAGTGTGGTTGACCACGACATCCAATACCAGCAGCATGTCGCGAGAGCGCATATCAGCGCTCAGGTTATCCAGGTCTTTCAGGGTGCCATATTTGCTATCAATCTTGCGGAAATCACGTACCGCATAGCCCCCGTCGTTACGTCCCTTGGGGCCATCCAGCAAAGGCATGATGTGCACCAGGTTGATGCCGAGTTCCTGCAGGTAATCCAGTTTGCTATGCATGCCGTGAATGCTGTCTGCATACTCCTGGCAATACAGCGCATACCCTGCCAGCTTCTGGCTCAGGAACCAGTCATGGTCTTTCTCTCGTGCAAGGTCACTTTGCCTGAGCTCGCTGGAGCGGTTGGTGTATTGCTTGGCCATGACCTCCACCAGCTTGTGCATTTGCAGGCGGAAATCGCGGCGGTCCCCATAAAGCTGGTGAAACAGCGAATGGATGGCGTAAAAATTGGCCCCCAGCCGGATATAAAAGTGCTTGAGATCATTACTATCGACCTTGGGGTCAAGCCCAATCAGGATGTCGTTGAGTAGTGAGTGCGAGACTTGTTCATACATGCCGATTCACTTTCTTTTTTATTGATTAGCTCTACACGGAATGCCCTGGCTCAGTGTTCCGCCACGGGTTCTGGCTCAATCTCTTCAAAGCGATAATGCTCGATACCTTCCAGAATGCCTGCAGCATAATGGCCCTGGGCAAAATACACTTGTTCCATGCCACGTAGTTTTTCCAGCTCCTCGCTGTGGTTGCCCACCACGACGCCTAGGGTGTCGCCCACCAGCATTTCATGGTCATTGCCAGAGTCACCAGCTACCAGGAAGTTTCTTAGCGGCACTCCCCATTTATAAGCAAGATAGCGAATGGCATGACCCTTGGATGCGCGGATAGGCAGAAGATCGAGAAACTCGCCATGCGAATAGATGAGTTGGGCAAATAATTGCTGTTCACGCAGCTGGTGATTGATCTCTTCTAGTGATGGCATGGTGGCTGGATCAACGATATAACTCAGCTTGAATTCACGCTGATTCTCCGGGGCTTGCAAGGTGAGTCCTGCTATCTTGCTCATGGCAGCAGCCAGGTCTTCCCGACGCCATTTATGCCGGATGTGGTTAGCCCAGCCGGTGTCAGGAATCAGGCGGGAGCCATAATGAATTTCACTACCTACAGAGGTGATCAGCACTTCGGGGATAGGCACCTGCCATTCCTTCAGGATCGCAACTGCACTCTCCAATGGACGACCAGTCGCAATGCCAAAGGCCTGTTTGCCCTTGTGTTCCTTCAGCCAGGTCACCAGTTTGCGCAAGGCGCGCTTGTCGCCAAGCAAGGTGTTGTCGATATCGCTGATGAGGGCGGAGTTCACCAGTGGCATATAGGATTTTCCCGAATCTAGTGTGATAACCAGCTGGCGGCGCCAGCGCTTGCGATCACGGCGTAACACATGCTGCACTTGCTTCATGTAGGTGTTGACGTGGGCAGGCCAGTTGTAATGACGCTTGACGCCAACCAGGCCATTCTTGGCCCATTGTCTCCAGCGTTTCTTGTCTTCCAGCACCTCACGCAATGCCCCGGCAATTGCCTGGCTATCCAGCGTATTGGCGATCACGCCACTACGGCAATTGCCGACAATATCTCGCGGGCCGCCGTCATCCGGGGCAACAAAGGGCAAGCCGCTGGCAGCCGCTTCTATCAAGGTCAAGCCAAAAGGTTCTGTGAGGGCGGCATTGACGAAGACACCACGGCGGCGTGCTGCCAGGCGATAAAGCTCAGGGATATCGTCCTGGGTAATGTGCTTGGGAATGGATACCTTGCCCCAAAGGTCATATCGGTCAATATCCAGCAAGAGATCCAGCATGACCTGCTGCTGGGATTCCTCCAGGTCGAGAATGTTCTGGCGGGTACCGGCCACAATCAGCAAATTGGCGCTTTGCTGCAGTTGTTCATCTTCCCCATAAGCGGCAATCAGTCCTTTGATATTCTTCCTGAGCTCGGGTCTGCAAATGGTGAGTATCAAGGGCTTGTCTGGCTGGCTGAAAAAACGGTCCACTGTTTCCTGCAGGGTGGAGGACATTTTCTTGCGGCCCGGTGGGGAAAAACGTGAAGTATTGGTGCCGGGGGGAATGACACGAAAACGCTGATGGTCAAAATGGCGATACTTGCTGTATTGCTCATCAATTTCCTGCTGCGTGCTGGTGATAATCATGGAGGCATGCTCCAGCACGGATTCTTCTACTGCAATACGCCGCTCAAAATTGAATTGACGTTCTATGCTTTGCGGCTTCTTTCCGGAAGCTAGTAAGCGTTCACGTTTGGTGTGGCCCAAGGAGTGACCGGTATGTACTTGGGGAATGCCGAGTAGCAGCGACAACTGCTGCCCGACATAACCCGCATCTGCGTAATGCGTATGCAGTAAATCCGGCAGACGCCCCCCTTGCTGGCGCAGGAAATGCAGGCACTGATCCACCATTTGATCGAGATGCGGCCATAAGGATTCCTTGCGCAAATAGCGCTTGGGGCCACATGGCAGGCGGATAATGCGGGCATTGTCCTCCAGGTTCTCTTGCGGCCGCTTGTAATCTTCAGGCAGGCTGTCATCGTCGATCAAGCGGGTGAGGAGGTCGAC
Organism: Methylobacillus gramineus; assembly: GCF_020532675.1. GTDB lineage: Bacteria > Pseudomonadota > Gammaproteobacteria > Burkholderiales > Methylophilaceae > Methylobacillus > Methylobacillus gramineus. Next base: position 220,538 of record NZ_JAJAVE010000003.1, read on the forward strand.
TTTTTCTACCTGTGCGTGCTTGGATAGTGCATGTGCTAATTCAACGACATAAGTAATCTGCCCGCCTGTATCGGCATCGCGGCCCAATTCCAGATTTTCGGAACGAATCAGGCCATGCATGCTGATCATCAGAATGTAGATGGGGTGCTCGTTGTTTCTCTCTGGCGATGGCTTGGGGGGTGTCATGACTGCCACTCCTTGAGAAATGGCAGGTAAAAATCGGCAGAGCTAGGGGCTGCACCACGAATCGTACATAAAGCGGCGGCAAACTGGTTGGCGCGTTGAAGCGTGAGCTCAATAGGCCAGCCTTTGAGAATGCCGAGAATGTAGGCGGAGGCAAAACCATCACCTGCGCCTACGGTGTCCATGAAAGGATCAGGTACGTCACTTCCAGTGATTTCCGTCACCTTGCCATCCTTGTTCAGTATCCATGCGCCCTCTGCGCCGGCAGTGACCAATATCATGTCCAGGTTGAAGCGTTTGAGCATGGCTGTGGCATATTCGAGCGCAGTCTTGCCAGGCAGGCGCAACATGGAAGCCAGCACATCCAGCTCATCATCGTTCATCTTGACGATATCTGCGCGCAGCAAGGAGCGTCGTACCGTGTGCTTGTCATACCATGGATCCCGCAGATTGATATCGAGAAAGCGCGGGCTGGTGCCGTAATTGAGAAAGTTATCCAGGGCCAGCCGGGCTTCCATATTGCGTTGGGCGAGGGTGCCGAAATACACCAGATCAGGCTTGGTCGACATGGTCACCATATGGGTGACACCCGCATTGATGTAATCGTAGGCCTGGGAAGGCAGAATCTCAAAGCGATGGCCGTCGTCCGCCATATGTACCTTGACTTGACCCGTGGGATGAATGGGATCGGCTTGCACGCCGGTAGTGTCCATGCCCAGATGCGTCATTTCATCCAGCAGTTCCTGGCCAAGGGCATCATGGCCGATTCGCGTGATCATGACCGGGTGTAGCCCGAATGCATGCAGGTGACGTGCAACATTGAAAGGTGCGCCGCCGAGTACGCTTCCATCAGGGAAGATATCGGCCAGTACTTCGCCGAAAATGGCGACAGCATGGCCGTTTTCTTGTTTGAAATTTCGCTTGTTAAGTGCCAATGTTGCTCCTTTTTTATTTACCGTGAACGGCAACTGCGCATAAATACGGAGTTGAGTGGCAATTGATTACTTGGTCAGCTGTATCTTCGTCCAGTCGTTACCTGCTGCCTCCAATAATCGGGCCAGGGCTTTGCTTTTGCTGCGGTAATTGTCTGAGTTGGCGTCCCAGCGCTGTTTAACTGATATATGAAGTGGCCCTGAAATATCGCGGACATGTTCTTCACGCGCCAAGTAAATGCCTTTCCGTTCGTTGTGTTGCTGGCCGTTCTCATCAGGTTGGATGGTATTCTTCAGGTGAGGTTCAAAAATCAGTCCACATTCTTCTGCTTCATAGATCATCCACTGTGCTGCACAGTAGCTTAATCCTGGCTGATCATAGCCTCCGCCTATGTCAGAATGCACGCCAGCAAACCAGACTTGCTTCAAGTCCAGTTCGGGTTTTTCGCTCCATAGGGTCGGTTCAAAATCCTTGCGATTCTCGTCAATCGACACGGCATGACGTGCACGGAGAATGATCTTGCTGGGTTCGGTATCGTGAAAGAGGAATTCGCGCTCACCCAGGGTACCCCAGAATGGAATGGGAATGCCCAGCGCCCCGACAGTGTCCCAGACACCCACGAAGTTGATGTAAGTAATGTCGGCTACGGCATAATCCTGGCGGAATTTGATGGCCTCGGGCTGATTGGGGCCACTGGTGCGTGAGCGTTTGCGGTACAGCTTGTAAGCATCGGGAATCCTGTTAGCGAATTCACGCTTGAGCAGGCCGCTGTTACGGATGAAACCAGCCAAGGAACGCACGGTGTAGGCACCGCGGCTAAAGCCAAAAAAATACAACTCATCGCCGGGATCATAGTTATGCACGATGAACCGGTAGCAATCCATGATGTTCTTGTCTATACCTGCGCCGGTAATCCCACCACTGATTTTATTGCCGTCAGAGCCAACCCCCCAATCGTAAAATGCCACCTGGTCAATATCCTTGACTTTGGGCTGCACAGCTTGCGCCATGCTCAATACGTTGGTCGGGTTTCCCTGTTCGGGTGAGTTCCAGGTGCCGTCAGCGAAAATTGCCATTCTCTTCATGGAGTGCTCCTTTTTTCAGTAGTCAGTGGTGGATAAAACGTCCTTCTAGATACAAAAAAACCTGTCCGTGGGTTACGGACAGGGGGATTCACGTGGTGCCAGTAGACATTCCTACTGGCAATTTGATGCAGAGTTTACAAGGTGCGACCAAACAATTGCAGTGCAAGCTGGTAGCCAGTCGCTGCCAGTTGTGGATCGTAACGTTCTCCCTCGTCGCGCATGAATGCGTGCTGGCCGTTGAACTCGTGCCAGGTGAAGCTGAGGCCAGCGTCTGTCAGTTGCTGGTAGACCTGAATACGGCCTGCGGTGGGGATATGGTTGTCCTGCTTGCCCCAGATCATGAGCAGTTCGCCCTTGATGTCGGCCAGGCGTTCCATGCTGTGTTGACCTGGCTGGTTGGGGATGACCTGGGTATGCAGGTCAGTGGCATAGAAACAGGCAGTGGCTTTTACTTCTGGTTGCAATGCAGCACGGAATGCCAGGTGGCCGCCGATACAGAAGCCTGCAGCACCGATATTACCGTTGAACCAGGGTTGGGTCTTTGCCCATTCGATCATGGCGCGGTTGTCGCTGTCGTAGCCTTGTACATCCTTGGCTGACTTGTCGGCATTGCCCTTGTCACGGCCTGCATCATCATATGCCAGCACGGTGCCAATTGGATTGAGCTCGTGGAAAACTTCTGGCACCAACACGGCGTAACCGCTGCCCGCGATGATTTTGGCAGCACGTTCAATCGGTCCGGTTTGCTGGAAAATTTCCGAGTAGAACAGGATGGCCGGGAAGCGGCCTTCACCTGCAGGGCGGTGAACATAGGTTCGCATGACACCGGTTGGGGTTTCCAGATCGACGATATGGCTTTGAATCAGCATTGCGTGGTTCCTCCCACAGTAGGTCTATTGATAATGACCGATATTCTATCGTGCTACAGCGCGCAATGCAGGATTAATCACGCGGTAAAGACAGCGGATTGTCTGTATGGGCCAACCCGCTGTATGGCTTACTTGCTGGAGGAAAGGCAGCTTTGCATAAAGGTCTTGCGTTCATTACCTTCCAGTTTTTTGCTGGAGGCTTCGGTATTACAGGTCTTCATCTTGAGTTGCTGGGTGTTGCTGCTAGCTTGGGGATTGGCCGACAGACAGTTTTTCATGAAGGCTTTGCGTTCATCGCCTTTCAGGCTTTTATCCCCTGCTTCGGTATTACAGGATTTCATTTTTTGCTGTTGCGTATTTTCTGCCGTGTCTGCCGTGTCTGGTGTGGCCGAGAGGCAGACTTTCATGAAAGCCTTACGCGTGTCACCAGTCAGGCTCTTGCCAGAAGCCTCTGCGTTACAGGCTTTCATCTTGTCTTGCTGAGTACCAGCATATGCCACGTTGATGGCCAGCGAAGCAAGCAAGACAGCAGTGATCAGTGATTTCATGGGCATAACTCCTCATCATATTGTTGTGGAATAAACAGCCACACTATCTTATGCCAATTACAGGAAAAGAGGAGGGGAGAGATTGTGATCTATTGTCAAATACACCATGAGTTATCGAGTTATCCGGCGCACAACAGGTTTCAACCCGCGATGAGGCTGACGATATGCTGGGCATACAAGATCATTAAGGCAATGCCATTGGCAATGCGTAAAGAAAGTTGGCTGATAATTTCCATCATACGATGTCCTTTGTATGCGATATATGGGTGACCAATTCAGGATTTTTTGTCTATGAATCTGGTCAGGTCATGCATGATTTGCAGCATGATGCGGCTTTTGTTGCGGTTGATATCTGCCGTCTGGCTCGCTGACAGTGCCTGGTCATTGGCGCTGGTCAATGTCCCGGAAGAGTATCCGTTGATATTCATGGTGGATTTAATCGTGTGGTCCAGATAAGCGATACGGTTCCAGTCCGACATATAGGTGTATTGCCGTTCTGCTCCATTGATCAAGTCGTGCCCCAGAGAATAATCCGCTGGAGTGTTGGTAACTCCCAGATAGGGCATCAGCGTCGGCACGATATCCATATGACTACTGAGTTCCGTATGCACTTTTGCCTTCATTCCTGGCAGCCAAAGCACTAAAGGGGTACGTACCTGTTCATTGACGAAGGTGGAGTTGTGTCCCCAGTAGCCGTGCTCCATGAATTCCTCGCCATGATCGCCGACCATGATGACAATGGTGTTATCCAGCAGGTTTTTTTCACGCAGATGCTGCATGACGCGCGCAAACTGGCTGTCCAGATGATGTACGGCATTGATGTAGCGGTTCTTGATTTGCGGCATATCGTGGGCCAGTGCAGCCTTGCTGAGCGTGGCGTAATTGATGTCATCCTTGTACGGACGGCGAATCACGCTCTCCTCGGGGAAGTGATAGCGCGCATGCGGGGACTCAAAGAACATAAAGGTAAAGAAAGGTTTGAGCGGGTCTCTGGTGTCGATGAAATGCAGCATGTCATCCACATTGGACCTGTCATTTTCCCAGCCTGCCCGGCCATTGTGTTGCAAGGCCTGCGTATTGGCTGAAGGCACGTGGCTGAAAATGGTGCGGTCAAATTCCGGGTAGCTGAATAGTGCGCTGGTATAGAGGCTGATCTGGTATTGCTGTTGCTGCAATACGTCAATCATGGCGGCCCCGCGTTGATCGCGCAGGAACGGGAACCAGTAGTTGCCAGGCAAGCCGGTGAACATGGAGAACACGCCCATGCGGGTGCCATTGCCGCCGCTATAGTGGTTGGTGAAGCGTTGTGCTTGGGCAGCAAATCTCCAGGTTTCAGGCATGACGTCGGGGTTCAGCATGTCTGCGCGCCATGACTCAGAGGTGAGCCAGATAATATTGTAGGGTTGTCTGGGTGCCTGGATATTGAATGGCTTTAAGGGGTAGTTCAGGCGTCCATCCACATTCAGCTTGGCTTTGGGTTTGACCTCTGCCCCCAGCAGTTTGAAAAAACTTTTGGCCGTGACAGGCTGGAAGAATGGTACTTGTTCGATCAATTCCGTCACGGAGGCCTTGCCAAATGCATCCTCCGCGGCATAACCAAGATGGACTCCCAGGCTGGTGAGTATGAGGCTTAATAGCGCTAGCCGCCTTGTTGCCTTGTTGCTAGGCGATGTATAACGGGTAAAGAGTGGGCGCTGATAGATCTGGTGTATAGCCAATAGCAGCAGGGCTTGTAACGCAAAAAAACCAAGTCCTATCAAGGCAAGGCTTAGATTGGATGCGTTGCTTCCGCCCAGTGACTCAATGCCGCCAGGGGTGGTGATCAGATTGATAATGAAGCCGTTGATAAAGGTGCCATAGAGCGCATGAATCTTGGCATTGGCGTAAAACAACAAGGTGGTGATGCCTCCCGTGAGAATGGCAACGATATAAGCTGGCCAGGGAGATTGCGATGAGTGATGTCGGGTAAACCAATGGCTGATAAGGTTTGTGGCGCTGGTGAGCGCAACTGCAGGCAACAGGTAATACCAGCCATAACAAAGCCAGCTTGCCATGACCAAGCCGAATGCCCCAGCGCCTGCATGCCATGCGTTGATGAGTTCAATGGAGTCGGCGGCAATGAAGAGGACTAGCAGATAGGTCAGTAGAAAATAACAAGCCAGGATTTTGTTGGTATTGATGGCTTTCGTCAGGCTGGGCATAAAGTCGTTAACATTGGGTGCGATAGGCACAATACTCAGCAAGGGATGTGCCTGAAAGAAAAGATGTGTAAATACGCTTTGTATTCATTGTGTTATTTATGGTTTGGGTGCCTGTTTATCCTGGCAGCCTCATTCAATACCTTGATAGGAGAGGTATGCATGCAGTGAATGTCTGCATTATTTGCGTGCTGACGGTTAACTAAACGCAAGATCCTGCAAGTTTTGCATGGTGATTGCAGAACGGAGTTGAGGAGGACAATATGAACACCAGCTTGCTGGCGGCAGTAGAGGCAGCTTTAAAAGGGGATTGGGATACAGCACATCAGATTGCCCAGGACTCCAGTACACAGGAGGCTCACTGGCTGCACGCGGTATTACACAAGATTGAAGGCGATGAATGGAATAGCCGCTATTGGTATCGGCATACGCAACAGCGATATGAGGATTTTGATGACGTGCATGCTGAATTGCATGCGATTGCCAAGCAGTTAGAAGCTCAATCCGAATGAGATGCTATGTGCGTTGAGGCAAGGCGGACCTGAACACAGTTCCGCCTTGCTTGCTTTAGATTTCCAGTTGTGGGCGCTCGGCTTCGGGCCAGTCTACGTGGAAGAATTTACCGCGAGGCTGGTCTATACGCTCATAGGTATGGGCACCGAAATAATCGCGCTGGGCTTGCAGCAAATTGGCTGGCAAGGAAGCGCTACGATAGCCATCATAGTATGACAGTGCCGCGCAGAATGCCTGGGCTGGAATACCATTGCGCACAGCCAATGCTACTACATCACGCCAGCTGGATTGACCTTCTTCCAGGGCCAGGGTGAAGTAAGGATCCAACATCAGGTTTTTCAGGCGTGAATCCAGCGCGTAAGCATCGGTAATCTTCTGCAGGAAGCGTGCGCGGATAATACAACCACCGCGCCAGATCTGGGCAATCTCGCCAAAGTTGAGTTTCCAGTTGTAAGCCTCTTGTGCCTTGTCGATGAGCTGGAAACCCTGGGCATATGCACATATCTTGGAGCAATACAGCGCATTGCGGATCGACTCGATGATCTTCTTTCGATCTCCCTCTTGCTTGATTTCAGGGCCCTTGAGAATAGCGCTGGCGGCGACACGTTCATCCTTGACCGTGGAAAGTGCGCGTGCAAATACTGCCGCTGCAATCGCATTGGCTGGGGAGCCCAACTCAAGCGCATTCGCTGCTGTCCATTGCCCAGTGCCTTTTTGACCTGCGGCATCCATGATCTTGTCGACCAGGAACCCATCACCTGCCGGGTCTTTTTGTTGCAGGATATCGCCGGTAATCTCGATCAGGAAGCTTGATAACTCACCTTTGTTCCATTCTTCGAACACCTTGCCGATTTCATCAGCACGCATGCCCAGCAAGTTCTTCATGAGCCAGTAGGCTTCACAGATGAGCTGCATATCGATGTATTCAATGCCGTTGTGCACCATTTTCACGTAGTGGCCTGCACCGTCCGGCCCTATGTATTCAGCACATGCAAATCCGCCTTGAACTGGTTTGCCAGGCGTGGCGCCCTCGATCGGGTTGCCAGTGCGGGGATCTACCTTGGCGGCAATGTCACGCCAGATCGGCTCCAGTGAAGACCAGGCTTTGCGCGTGCCGCTAGGCATGAGCGATGGGCCGAAGCGGGCACCCGTTTCGCCACCGGATACGCCTGAGCCTATGAACTCAAGGCCTTTGGCGCGCAACTCTTTCTCGCGGCGTATGGTGTCTGTCCAAAGCGCGTTGCCCCCATCGATGATGATGTCGCCTTCTTCAAGAAAAGGGACGAGGGCATTAATCGTCACGTCGGTGGCACTGCCAGCCTTGACCAGCAGCACGATCTTGCGTGGTCGCTTGATACTCAGAACAAAGGTGGCAAGATCTTCAAAGCCGATGAGACGGTCTGCTGACGGTTCGTTTTCCTTGCAATGTGCGATGAAATCGCGGGTTTTTTCCGGATTGCGGTTGTATACCGAGATCGTGTAATTGTGATCTGCGATATTCAATGCCAAGTTTTGCCCCATGACTGCTAAACCAATGAGGCCAATATCTGCCGTATTTGTACTCATAATGATTGCTTCTTATTAAGTAGGGTGGAAAGGAACGAAAGCCGACGTCACATCACGATATATACAAATCGGTACAGCGACTTTCAAGTCAAACTATAGACCTATATGGCAAAAGGCACAAAGCCGGAGTTCCGGGAATTTTGGAAAAATTGATATTGATTAAGGATTAGCTGCTTGGGAAGCGAGCATGTGGGAGAGGGTTTTCAAGCGACGATTAAGGCTGTGTCCTGCAATGAGGAGCAAACTACCCGGTATTGTTACGGCGATTTCCGTGGCTTCACTGACTGGCAAAAAGGCAGCAATGCCTACCAGAACCAAACCTCCCGCTAACAGGATGCTCGGCTTGAGGTCATGATGGTGGCGCCAGCCTGACCATGCGCCAAATATAGCGGCTGGCAGTAACGCAATAAATAGCCAGACGTGCACACGCTCATCCAGGAAAATGGATAAAGGCAGTGTCACGGCCAGCCACGGCAACATGATGCAGTGAATCAGGCAGAGGAAGGACAGGGCGTTACCCAGCTTGTCCCAGTTGATCAATTTTTGCTTGAAAGAGTGAATGGTTAATACGCAGTTTTGCTAAAGACGTAAATTCTAGTCGATTTTGGCTCTATTTAGCAACAATGTTGCAAAGTAATGAATAGGGGATAGTGCTTTACACAGCGGCATGATGACTTACGAAAAATTACGCATCTTTACAAAAACCGCTAAAACTTAGCATTTGCTCCACCAGTCTTAATTAATGCCCACTTGATGGGTTTATACAGGCGAGGTTGAAAATGCGTACATTCAAAAAGATCATGTTAGTTGGTTTGCTGGCTGGCGTGGTCATCAGTGGATCAGCCAGTGCTGACCCCTGGCATGGTGGTCATCGTCATGGCGGCGGCGCCAATATCGGTTTCTATTTTGGCCCCGGTTATGGTTCCGGCTTCGGTCCAGGCCCTGGTTATTATGGTCCGGGTTGGGGCCCTTACTATCCAAGGCCCTATTATGCAGTACCCACCTATCCCTACTACCCGCCTGTGATTGTGGCACCTGCTCCCGCTCCGGTACCACCACCGGTCTACATAGAACAGGCACCGCAGGAAGCAGCACCAGTACCACCGGCCTCAAGCCAGGCAGGTAGTTTCTGGTACCACTGCAATCAGCCTGAAGGCTACTACCCGTATGTCAAGGAATGCCCACAAGGTTGGCAAAAGGTAAACCCTCAACCACCTTCACAGTAAACGAGGCGCATCATGAAAATTGCAGCTGTATTGATCCCGTTGGCCTTGCTGGCGGGATGTGCCACGGTGCCACCTGATGGCCCCAGCAGGATGGCGTTGCCAGGAACAGGTAAGGGTTTCGATCAGTTCCGTTATGACGATAGTACTTGTCGCCAGTTTGGCCTGGAGCAGAGTGGCTCAGTCAAGGCCGCCACCAAGGAAAGCGCATTGACCAGTGCCGCTGTGGGCACGGTGGTGGGTGGTTTGCTAGGGGCTGCGGTTGGTGGTCATCAAGGTGCAGCGATTGGCGCTGGCTCTGGGTTGCTGGTGGGAACGGTGGCGGGCTCTGAAGCGTCATCTGATTCTTATTATTCTGCCCAGCAGCGCTATGACAACGCATATACCCAATGCATGTACGCCAAGGGTCACAAGGTGGCAGTGTCTGGCAGGCTGGCACAAAGCCGTCCGCAGGGCCAGTCCATTAGTGCTGCTCCTGCTGTTGCGCCTCCCCCGCCACCCGGTTACAAAGGGCAACCATTATCAGCCACAGTCCCGCCAGATTATCGGGAATAAGTGGGTGGGGCTGAAACTTAACCCAGCCACCCTATTTAAATAGCGAATACAGCTTTTTAGCAGTATCACAGGAGGAAGTCATGAAAAAGTCCATTACACATAGCTTGCCAGCCTTATTGCTGGTGCTGATGACAGGAACAATGAGCATTACTAGCGCTTATGCTGACCGGGATGATCGCGAAGATCGTCGAGACCGGCATGAGCAGCGTGGAGACAGGGGCCGTGGTCATGATCATGGCCAGTGGGAAAAGCGCGGTCGTGACCGTCATGACGACAGGCGCTGGAATCATCGGCAGGCAGCACGTCCCGTGATTATCCAGCAGGATGTGCACTACCATTTTCGCGATGATGACCGGTATCGCTTGCGTCACCAGTATGATCGCAGCCTGCGCATGGTCAATCGGGATCACCGGCCTTATTTCCAGGCTGGCTATGCAGTCCTTCCTGCCTACCGTCCTTATATCACGCCTGTGCCGGTACAAGTCCTGCATCGTTTGCCACCACCGCCTCCAGGCTATGTGATTGGTTACTATCAGGGCTATAACGTAGTGTATGACCCGGTCAGTTTTGTGGTGTTGACCACCATAGATTTGCTGCGTTAATGTGAGTTGATCAGCTTCAGCCGCAGTTTGGGTTCAGTCGTTTTAGGCCCGAGCCAGATATCAAGAAAGCTGCGGGTGAAGTCTGCATCATCAATGGTAGAAGTGACCTTGTTGTTGCTATAAAAGCGGATAGCCTGATTGGGAAGCTGGATGGCAGTGAGGGTATCGCCTGCTTTGACATCGGTGAATGCCTGCTCCATCAGCGGTTGCCATTCCTTGATCTTGTTTTCTTCTATGCCTTGTTTGCGTAGCTGGTTGACGCCTTCCTTGGCCAGATTTTTTGCACTGAAATCATGGCCGTAGGTCAGCACCAGCGCATGCGGCTTGTCCAGTTGATATTGCCCGTTTTCGGCCCACAGCTGCGCTGAATACACCTTGATGCCAAACCAGCGCAGGTCGCCTTGCCCCACTATTTGTGCATGCGGGATTTCAGCCTGGATGTAGTCAGGATTTTCCGCTTGCGTATGGATAGGCAGGATAGCCAGCATGGTGATAAATAATAGACGGTGCAATGTCATCTGTATTCCTTTCTAGGCGCTCAGTGTCCAGAGCTTGACGTCTGTTTTACGTTCGCGGAACCCTGCTTCGCAGTATTTCAAGTACATCTGCCACAGGCGAATGAACGAGTCGTCGAACCCTTGGGCGCGCACGCTGTCCAGGCGATACATAAACCTGTCGTACCAGAGTTGCAATGTTTTGGCATAGTCCAGACCAAATGACTGGACATTATCCAGGCGGAGCGAGGCTTGTTGGGCATGGGATCGGATGGCATTGGGGCATGGCAGCATGCCCCCCGGGAAAATGAACTGCTGTATGAAATCCGTCCCATATTGATAGGAATCAAAGCTACTATCCTGAATATCAATGCTCTGGATCACAATCTTGCCGCCATCTTTCAGGCGTAGGGGCAGCCTGGAGAAATAACTGTGCCAATGGTTCTTACCCACGGCTTCCAGCATTTCAATTGACACAATGTGGTCAAACTTGCCGGTGACGTCCCGATAATCTTGCAGGGCAAGAGTGACCAGATGATCAAGCCCAGCTTTTTCTATTCTCTCGGTTGCGTATTGTAGTTGGGCCGGCGACAGCGTAATGCCAAATACCTCAAAGCCACGTTGGGCCGCCCGTTCTGCAAATCCTCCCCAGCCACAGCCAATCTCCAGTATACGCTGGCCAGGTGTTGCCTTCAGTTCATCAATAATACGGTCATATTTTGCCAACTGCGCCTCTGCGAGCGTCATGTCCGTTTTTCCTGAAAACCATGCTGCAGAATAGGTCATGGTGTCATCCAGCCACAATTGGTAAAACGCATTACCCAGGTCGTAATGCGCTTGTATATTTCGCTTGCTGCCATGGCGTGAGTTATTGCGGAGCAGGCAATGCGAAAGGCGACGCAGAATCAGTGACCACCATTTGCCATTCACTGTGCGGTCCAGATGCTGTTGATTGCGCAATGCCAGTGTAAACAGCTGTAATAAATCTGGACTTGAAATCCAGTTTTTACGCAGGCTTTCGGCAAACCCGATATCTCCCTGCCTGATCAAGAGGCTTGCTGCACGCCAGTCATGGATATGCAACTGGGCGGATGCTTCAGTAGAGGTATTGCCAAAGGTGATGACATGGCCGTCCGGTGTGGTCAAAGTGAGGCTGCCAGCATCAATGTTGTTAAGCATGGCAAGCAAGACGCGAGCTGCCAGTGGTCTTTTTACGGAGTTGTTGAATGTCATGGTGGGATGGTTATGGCTCATCATTACCGTATTCCTGTTGGTTCTGAGTCAGACTGTGTGGTGAAGCTTGAGGTTTGGGAATATAGGGCACTCTCTTGATCCAGAGCAGCAATGCCTGCCAGTGAATGCGAAAGACAATGCCAAAGGTAAGCAAAGGCATCTTGACTAAGGCCTTGAGCATATTCCACTGTGTGGGCGCCAATGTGCGATAGCTGATTTTTGTGGCAATCAATGGCTGGAAAGGCTCCTCATCCATGAAATAGTCGATAGACATCACATGGTGCGGATGATTGCCCAGGTAACGGAACTGATAAAACCCGCGGATTTCGCAGAATGGCGATACATGAAATGCCTTGCGGCAAACCAGGCTGGTATCGGCATCAATTGCCTGATTGCCCTGGGCCGTGAGTAAATACTGGTGATGCTCGCCAAATGTGTTGTTCACCTCAGCCAGAATTGTTTTCAGTTCGCCTTGCTGATCATGCATATACCAGAAACTGACCGGGTTGAAGACATAGCCAAATACACGCGGGAAGGTTTGCAGCCAGATATCGCCATCCGGTATCTGTACCCCGGCACCTGCAAGTTTCTGACTGAGCCAGGTGCGTAGTTCTGTGTTGCGATCCCCATGATCGCGTTCGAAAAATGCGATAGGGCGCACACGATTAAATCCCAGTAGCCATGATCCTTGTTGCTTTACCGCTTCCAATCGGCTGATGCAAATCCTCAGGCAGAACACTGGGTAGACAAAGCGATTGAAGACAGGACGATGGCGCACATGCATGACATTGCCCATGCCAAGTTGCAGATTCAACGCTGAGGCGGCTGTATTAGTCATAGACAGCCTGCCAGGGCGGGGTGATGCCAAATCCACGTGCTACTCTCAAGCCAGATTTCAGTCCATCTTCATGAAAGCCGTAGCCCGTCCACGCGCCGCAGAACCAGGCACGCTGCTTGCCCTGGATTGAATGCAGTTGACGTTGAGCGGCGATCGCCATGCTATCCATGATCGGGTGTGCATATTCGAATTCCTCTATCACGCTATTGGCCGCCAGTGCCTGATGCGGGTTGAGAGTCACAATGACCGGTGTTTTCCAAGGTAGTGGTTGCAATTGATTAAGCAGGTAGCTGACGGTCACCGGGTATTGCGGGCGATGATGGCGGGGCATGGCATAGTTCCAGGCTGACCAGATTTTCTTGTTGCTGGGCAGCAGGGAGGTGTCAGTATGCAATACCGCCCGATTGGCCTGGGTGCGGAAGGCTGACAATAAGCGCCTTTCTTCTGCATTGCAGTCCAGCAGCTTGAGGGTGGTGGGCGCATGACAGGCAAAGACGACCTGATCAAACTGTTCTACGTCATTCGGGGTTGTGATGAGGACGCCATTGGCATGGCGCGTGACCTGCTCAATCGGGCAGGACAATCTTTTATCGTCAATATCCGTCAGCATGGCGTCAACATAACTGCGTGCACCATTGATCACGGTTTTCCACAAAGGCCGGTCATTGACCTGCAATAACTGATGGTTCAGGCAAAAGTGCAGAAAAGTAGCCGCGGGAAAATCCAGGATGTCATGCACGGAAGATGACCAGATTGCGGCGGCCATCGGCAGCAGATACCAGTCACGCATGATCTGGGAATATCCATGCATATCCAGTAGTTGCCTTAATGTCAGGGGGTGGTCAGGCAGGCTGGCTAGATAGGAAGCTGCATGGCGGTTGAACCGCAGAATATCCTTGAGCATGCGCCAGAACTGGGGCCGCAACACATTCCGGCGCTGCGCGAATACTGTATTCAGGGAGGTGCCCGCCCATTGCAGATTGGCTTGTTCCACGGACACGGAGAATGTCATCTCACTGGCATGGGTGGCGATATTGAGATGACTGAATAAGGCAATCAGGTTGGGATAGGTGAGGTCATTGTGTATCAGGAAGCCAGTATCAACTGCCGCTGTTATGCCATCAATCTCGATGTCTACCGTGTGTGTGTGACCACCAAAATAATCATTGGCTTCAAACAGGGTTACTTCATGCTCTCGTGCCAATAGCCAGGCGGCAGACAGGCCTGAGATGCCTGAGCCGATAACGGCAATTCGTTGCTGGGGTTTTTGCGCGCCGCTATTCATCGTACGGCAGGCTTTTGCAATAAGGCTGAACGTAATGTCTTGCTATGGCAGTCTGGATCAAACCAGATACTGGCAAACGCAGTACAGAAGGCTGGGTCCAAGATTTCTCCCAGAGTCGTGGTTTGTTGAAAGAAACTTACCTTGATGCCGGGCTGAAAGATGATCCAGACGATGTCGCCTTTGACGACATCAGGCATGATGCCAGCAAGTGCATTCTGCCATTGCTGGATACTCTGGTCGGGCGCATGCCCCAGTCTTTGCAATTCAGTCCGGCTGGCTTTCAGTATGTACTCCGCCGTGACAGTGCGCAGATATTCAAAGCGCAGGGCAAACGCCTGGTTGGCAATGCTATTGTTAACCAAGTGCAGGCTATCTAGTGTCCATAAGCTGGCCCGGTAAATGGAGAACACGCTCCAAGTGAGCGTGCCAGTCCCTTGTTGGAGCCAGCTGTTGGCGGGAGAAGCTGTCTGTAATGTCAGGAAATCCTGGATATCTTCCATTGCTTTTTCTGAAAATTATTACCTTGTGGTTTTAAATATAACACAAAAGTATTAAATGGAAACTAATCAGTTTACAAAGTTACTTTATGGTCTATAATTCAACAAAACACTATGCAGAGTAGTAATGAGCGACATTAAAAAACCCAGTTTGAAGCAAAGGCAGTTTGAGTTGCGAGAGAGCGCCATCCTGGATGCAGTGGATAGTTTTCTCGCAAGCAAAGGCTTCGACTTGATGACGATGGATGAAATTTCCCAGGAAGTCGGGATTTCAAAAGCCAGTCTGTACAAGCATTTTGATTCAAAAGAGTTGTTGGCTGCTGCCACAATGACACGCCTGATTGTCCGCACGCTTGAAGTGGTGGAAACCCGGACACAAGCCAATGCACCGCTTGATAACCTGAAGATGGTGGTGGCCTGGAGTGTGCGTGAGCACCTCGAGGGCCGTATGCCCTCCC
This sequence comes from Methylobacillus gramineus, assembly GCF_020532675.1. GTDB lineage: Bacteria > Pseudomonadota > Gammaproteobacteria > Burkholderiales > Methylophilaceae > Methylobacillus > Methylobacillus gramineus. The sequence goes on from NZ_JAJAVE010000003.1 coordinate 235,618, forward strand.
TGCCTTCTACGCGTTCCAGTATTCATGAGTTCATGATGCGCCATCAGCCTTATGTAGAAACGCTGGAGCGGCTGACGGAGATTCTGGGCGGCTGGATCCTGGATGCACAACAACTGGGTCTGTTGAATCCAGAGCTGCCTGGTGAAGTGATTCTTTACACCATTTATGCTCGCCCCTGTGATCCGGTGACTGATTTCTTGAAAATGGGTGGGGCATTGACCGATGAAGAAATCGTGAATGCCATCGTGAGTACCTGCTTTAACGGTCTGAAACCCAGTTGAGAGTAGCAAAGAGCATGGTTGTTTAAGTATTAAGCAATGTTCTACCGGGATTTTTGTTCATCTATGTCGCAGTTTGATTGCTAAGGAAAAGTGCCATGCAACTGGTCAAGTATGCAATAGAGCTTTCTGAACAGGGGCGCATGCCGGATAGCCTGATACGTGCCGGTATCCGCCATTTACTCAAGTCACGGCTGCAGGAGATCAAATCCAGCGATTGTGCTGCCAGTGCGGATATACAGACCCTGTTTGTAGAGAGCATGAATGTTTCACCGGTGGCGCTGGTGCCTGAGATGGCTAACGATCAGCATTATGAAGTACCTAGTGATTTCTTCCGTTACAGCCTGGGCAAGCAGCTTAAATATAGCTGCTGCTATTGGGATGATGAAGTGACCACACTGGATCAGGCCGAAATCAGGGCATTGAAGCTCACCTGCGAGCATGCCAACATCCGGGACGGGGATCGTGTTCTTGAGTTGGGCTGTGGCTGGGGCTCACTCACACTATGGATGGCGGGAAAATTCCCCAATAGCCAGATTACCGCTGTTTCCAATTCGCACTCGCAGCGTGAGTATATTGAACGTGCAGCAAAGGACCTGGGGTATGCCAATATCCAGATTGTCACCTGCGATATGAATAATTTTTCCCCGGTCACGACCTATGACCGCATCGTCTCTGTGGAAATGTTCGAGCATATGCGCAACTACCGCACGCTATTTGAACGATTGCATGGCTGGCTTAATCCGGGCGGTAAGTTCTTCATGCATATCTTTGTGCACAGGCTCACGCCTTATGCCTTTGTCGCCAATAGCACTGATGACTGGATGAGTGAGTTGTTCTTTTCGGGTGGCATGATGCCCAGTGACAATTTGCCGCTACATTTCCAGCAGCACTTGAAGTTGCAAAGCCAATGGCGCTGGGATGGAAGTCATTATGAGAAAACGGCGAATGCCTGGCTGGACCGGATGGATGATCATGCTACCCAGGTCATGACTGTATTCCGTGCTACCTATGGCGATGATGCCCAGATCTGGTTTAACCGCTGGCGTATTTTCTATATGTCCTGTGCTGAATTATTCGGCTACAACAAGGGGCAAGAGTGGTGGGTCAGCCACTACCTGTTTGAACGGGATTAACATGAGCCGGCGCTGGATAGTCTTGAACATCCTGCTATTCCAACTGGGCTGGTTTGGCGCTGTATATGGCGGCGCCAATCAAATGCCATGGTTGGGCATAGTGGTGATTGTGCCCATTTTGCTCTGGCATTTGGCGCGCGCGCAGCGTTGGCATCTTGAACTAAAGTTGATGCTGTTGCTTGGGGCTGTTGGTTGCGTGCTGGATCAAACCCTGCTGTCGCTGCATCTGCTTTCATTTCCTGCGAGTGACTGGCCGGCTCATCTATTGCCTGCATGGATGGTAGCCTTATGGTTGCTGTTTGCCACGACGTTGAATGTCAGCATGCGCTGGATCAAGGGCCACTACCTGATAGGACTGGTGTTTGGTGGCGTGGGTGGCGTACTGGCTTATCTGGGCGGCGAGAAGCTGGGCGGAATCACCCTGCATTCTTCCTGGACCTTGCTTGCGATTGGCGTGAACTGGGCCATGGCCATGCCCCTGGCCATCTATTTCTCGATCAGGTTTGATGGCTGCGCCGGGAGTAAGACATGAGTACAGGATCAGCGGCTATCTGGGTGCCATGGCTATATGCCTTGATCCCCCTGAGTATTTTTGCCTTGCTGGGCTGGATATACAGCGTGATCCGCAAGAATGTGCATGTGATTGATAGCATGTGGAGCTTGTATTTCCTCGGCACGAGCCTGGTAGTGGTCAGCATGCAGCCTGCGCCATTCAGCATGCGCGCCAACATCTTGCTGGCTTTGGTGGTGGTGTGGTCGCTGCGGTTAGCGGTTTATCTGGCTATACGCAACTGGAACAAGGATGAAGATTATCGCTATCAGCAGATCCGCGCCAATAATCAACCGCATTTCTGGCTCAAAAGCCTGTATATCGTTTTCGGCCTGCAGCTGCTCCTGGCGTGGGTGATAGCCCTGCCGTTGGTCACGGCACTGACAGGTGAACCAGCATTAGGCTGGCTTGATATTGCTGGTTTGGTGCTGGTTGCAGTAGGCATTGCCTGGGAAAGCATCGCAGATTGGCAGCTATACCGCTTTAAACGCAAACCGGAAAATGCAGGCCAAGTGTTGGATGCTGGATTGTGGGCCCTGTCCAGGCATCCCAATTATTTTGGCGAGGCCTGCATCTGGTGGGGGTTTTACCTGATGGCAGTGGCGGCTGGTGGCTGGTGGACGATTTTGAGTCCAGTGTTGATGACTATCCTCCTGTTACGTGTTAGCGGCGTGCATCTGCTTGAGCAAACCATTCATGAGCGGCGGCCACAATATCGGCAATATCAGCAGTCTACCAATGCGTTCTTCCCTGGCCCGAAGAAGTCTTGAGCCAGCGCACAAGCATTGCAACTTCAAAGGAGCTGACATGAATATCAAGACCATACTTGCAACAGTACTCGGCGCTATTGGATTATCAGCCTGTGCGTCATATCCGCCTTTAGCTGTTGTCAGCAAGGTGGAGACGGAAAAATTCATGGGACGGTGGTATGTGATTGCCCATATCCCGACCTGGGTAGAGCGCAAGGCGTTCAATGCCATTGAGTCGTATGAGTTGAATAAAGACGGGACAATTGCCACTACCTTTACCTTCAACGAAGGCAAAGCAACAGGCCCGCTCAAGGTCTATCATCCCAAGGGTTTTGTGGTTGACGGTACAGGCAATGCGATTTGGGGCATGCAGTTTATCTGGCCGATCAAGGCCCAGTACAAGATCACCTATCTGGCACCTGACTATTCCAGCACCATCGTTGCGCGCGATGCGCTGGATTATGTCTGGATCATGGCGCGTAGCCCCAATATTTCCGATGAGGAATATGCCACCCTGCGAGAGCGGGTGGCGAGCTATGGCTATGATCTAAGCGAACTGCGGCGAGTGCCGCATACATCGCGTCAATAGCACCCGGCTACCAAGCAATCACAGGTGTTCCCAGGGTATTAAGGGCTTCATTGGTTTTGCTGAATGGGCGGCTACCGAAGAAACCACGATGCGCTGATAAAGGTGAGGGATGCACTGATGTGATCACGATATGGTGGGGTGCTATGAGCGGCTGATATTTCTGTGCATGCGCCCCCCACAGGATGAATACCAGGGGTTGCGCATGTTGACCCAGCTTCACCATCAAGGCGTGGGTAAAAGCCTGCCAGTGTTTGCTGTGGGCACCGGCGAGACCGCCGCGTGTCGTCAAGGAGGCATTCAGCAGCAATACACCCTGCTCTGTCCAGGGCGTCAGGTTGCCGCCTGAGATGACTGATCCGTTCCCAAGGTCACTATCCAACTCCTTGAGCATATTGCGCAAAGAGGGGGGAGGCCTGACGCCATCCGGCACCGAGAACGACAGGCCATGGGCCTGTTGTATGCCATGATCTTCACCATGATACGGATCCTGGCCCAGAATCACGACCCTTACTTGTGCTGGGGCAACCTTGCGTAGGGCTTCAAACCATAAGCCCCGGCGCGGGCGGATATCTTCCTCATCGGCCAGTGTGGCCGCAATCGCTGTGTAATGCGCCTGTAACTCAGGGATGTAGTCTAACCAGACTGGCGGTAAAGATTCTTCTCTGGTGTGGTTCATGGGGCTGACCTTCTACTGGCATCAATGACTGAAATAAAAGCCGATTAAACTACTGGATTCAGTAGTGCTAGGCAACTATAAAAGGCGTAAGATCAACTGACAGTGCGCCGGATTCATGCAGAACAGCCTGAGTATCCGTGCATGCCGTGGGTTCAAGACAGACGCTAGATCTGTGATCAATCGCATTCGACTATGGAGAAACGAAGATGAAAACCCTGCTCGCAGCCATTCCAGTATCACTCATGTTGGCCATGTCAGCCCAGGCCAATTCCCAGTTAAATGAAAACGAATTTGAGATCATGAAGGTCTGTCACGTTAACGCTACGGCCATGAATCTGTATGGTGGTGTGCGTGAACACTACCTCAATAATTGTGTGTTATCTCGCGCATCTGAGGACAATCAGCCGCACATGCGCAAGGCTTGCCAGATCAACGCCACTGCCATGAACCTGGCAGGGGATGTACGCAGAAACTACTTGCTGTCGTGTCTTGCCAGTAACTGAGCCGGGCTAGGCAATATAGTCTTGCAGGCGTTCAGTGAGCCATGCCATCAGTACCTTGATACGCTGCGGCTGGTTGCGACGATTCGGATAGAGCAGTGATACCGGCATGGGCGCTGATCTATGGTCAGGCATGATCGCTATCATGGCGCCGGAGGCAATATAGCGCCTTGCTCCTGCCAATGGCACCTGGATGACGCCCAGTCCTGCCAGGCAAGCATGGCTATAGGCGTCGGAATTGTTGACAGTGATTAAAGACGGCATCTTGATGCTGCGCACCTCTTTACCATCCAGATATTCCCAGGCAGCATCAGTGGATCCCAGTGTCTGGGCATAATTGACTAGGTAATGGTGTTGCAAGTCGTCCATGCTGCTTGGCATGCCATAACGTGCAATATAGTCGGGGCTGGCGCAGTTGACCATGCTCAAGTACCCCATGTTTCTGGCGATCAGCCCTGACTCGGTGAGGTTGCCGACGCGAATCACGCAATCAAAGCCTTCGGCAATCAGGTCAACCTTGCGATCCGTGCTACTGAGTTCTATGCGTATACCAGGATGTTGTCTGATAAATTCTGGCAAGTGCGGCACGATAAAGTCGCGGGACAATGCAAGAGGCAAGTCAATTCTGATACGGCCCTGAATACTGTGTTCTCCAGTCTGGAACATGGACTCCAGTTCATCCATGTCAGCGAGTACATCCTTGCAGCGCTCATAGAACACCTCGCCATCCTGGGTGAGCACGACCTTGCGCGTAGTACGGTGCAACAGGCGTGACCCAAGGTGAGACTCCAGGTTCTGGACTGCAGATGAAATGCTGCCCTTGGGCAACCCCAGGCTTTCTGCCGCTTTGGTGAAACTGGCAAGTTCTGCAACACGGATGAATATTTCCATGGCGTTGAGTCTGTCCATTGGCCTCTCTCAGATGGGATATTGTTCACATAATATGAACAGTAAAATCAATTTTTTGCAGTTTATCACTTTTTAAAATGGCAATAGACTGTGTTTCAGCAACTCAAGACATGATGTCAAACCTACATATTGAGAAGGAGTGAGCATGAGCAAGATCGCAATCATCACCGGCGGTAACCGCGGCCTGGGCAGGAACATGGCGCAGCATCTGGCAGCAAAAGGCATTGATGTCATCATCACTTATCGTGCAGGGCATGAGCAGGCACTAGAAGTAGTGGACGAGATCGAGAAACAGGGCAGAAAAGCCGCAGCACTGCAATTGGACGTAGGAGTGAGCGCAAGCTTCAGTGGATTTGCTGCCCAGGTTTCTGATCTGCTGCAACAGAAGTGGGCACGGCGCGATTTCGATTTCCTGGTCAATAATGCGGGTATGGGCGTGCATGCCGCGATTGCCGAGACAACAGAAGAACAGTTTGATGACTTGGTGAATGTGCACTTCAAGGGGGTATTTTTCCTCACACAAAAACTATTGCCCTTGATCAAGGATGGCGGACGCATCCTGAATGTCTCAACCGGGCTGACACGTTTTGCCTTGCCGGGATTTGCAGCCTATGCCGCCATGAAGGGCGGTATTGAAGTGCTGACCAAGTATCTGGCAAAAGAATTGGGACCACGAGGCATTGCGGTCAATGTACTGGCCCCTGGGGCAATTGAAACCGATTTTGGTGGTGGTGCCGTACGGGACAATGCTGATCTGAATAATTTTGTTGCCAGCCAGACGGCGCTGGGACGGGTTGGCCTGCCCGATGATATCGGTGGCGTGGTGGCATCGCTGCTGGCCGATGAGAATCGCTGGCTGAATGCCCAGCGCATAGAAGCTTCTGGCGGTATGTTCATCTGAGTGAGCCAGGACTTATGAATATGCTTATCAGCTGGAATGCTGCTGCAATTGCTTGTTGAGAGAGGCGCGTAAATTCTCTCTCAAGCCAACGGTTTATAAGCGAGCAGCACGGCCAGTTGCTCGAATAACTTCTTGCGCGGATGATTCTTGCGCCAGACCATCGCAATGGTGCGGCTGGGTTGTTGCTTGATATCGATATAGCAGATATCGCTGTCGTCTGGTTGAATCGCAACCGAAGGCATCAGTGTAATGCCAACGCCATTCTTGACCATGAAGCGGAGGGTTTCCAGGCTGGAAGCACGAAAATCATCCTCGATAAATCGGGACGGGTTGCATAGCTTGAGTGCCTGGTCGCGCAGGCAGTGGCCTTCATCAAGCAAGAGCAGGTTTTCCCGGTCTACCGAGTTGAGATCCACCTCTTTCAATGTAGCTAACGGGTGGTCAGGACAGACGGCGAGGGTGAACGGATCCTCGAACAACACGCGGGACTCCAGTTCGGGGTGGTCTACCGGCAAGGCGAGCAAAGCCGCATCCAGCTTCATCCCCAGCAGCAGATCCATCAAGGCGCTGGTTTTCTCTTCAATCAGCAGCATTTTCATGTCGGGAAAATGCTGCTTGATGCGAAATACATATTCCGGCAATACATAGCTGGCCACCGAGGGAAAAGCCCCCAGCGATAACTTGGTGCTTTGAGGGCTTTGTGCCTGTGCGGCTATCTGGCGGATATGCTCCACATTGTCCATCACCTGGCGCGCCACTTGTACGATTTGCTGACCGAGATCGGTCACGCTGACCTGATTTTTCTCCCGGACAAAGATCGGCACGTTTAGGTAATCCTCCAGTTTCTTGATCTGGGTACTCAAGGTGGATTGGCAGATAGCACAATGGTTGGCTGCCTGGCTGAAGTTCTTGTGGTCAGCGACCGCTATCAAGTAATTCAAGTCTCTCAAGTTCATTTTCTTACCTTTGCGGGTTGTGCGGATGCCAAGGCCAGGCACGACAAAAATCCGTGTTGGCTTTGGGTCTTTCTTAAGCGCACGCCCATGCTTCACTCCACTCCATAGTCTTTACGCGACAACCTCAATCTCATTAGCCGCTTTTTTGCCCCCATTTTAACGATATGGTTTTTTCTTGATCATTGATTTTGCCTATAGGGGTATTGAGGAAATGAATTTCACCAGCTAGCCGGAAAACACTTTAATGACCTCACTCCCCGAGACAAGCCTGATTCTAGGTGAGAAGCGGGGGAAAGCAGATCAGTGAAATCATTAATTTACCAAGGAGATAGTCATGAAAAAACACATTATAGGAGCCGCCATCCTGATGGTATCCGCCATATCCAGTGCCCAGGCCGAGTCGATTCTGCCTTTTGCCACCAGCCTGTTAGGGACCTGGAAGCCCTTGCCTGAGGCAACCAGTAATGAGAAACCGGATATTGATCGTTCGCTTGGCCTGTTTGCCAACAGCATATTGGGCAAGAGCCCAAGGCAGGAGACGGCAGTCAGCAACGATAAACCAGACGTGGATAAGTCACTGGCGCTGTTTGCCAGCAGCATCCTGAATTAGTCAGACGCCCATGCCAGCCAAGCTGTCATGGGCGAATTCATAATAATAGAGGAGAAAGTGACATGAAAGAGAATGCGATTTTTTATGGCAAGGTGCTGGTGTTTTCACTGGCGGCTTTGGCATTGGCAAGTCAGGTACAGGCTGAACCGCAGAAACAGGATCACGGCGTGCCACTCAAGCAGACAGCTACACAAGGTGGTGTTCAATCGAGTAATTTCTGGTGGCCTGACCAACTGGATCTTAGAGCTTTGCGTCAGAATGCGGCTGAATCAAGCCCCATGGGTAAAACCTTCAATTATGCCGAGGAGTTTAAATCCCTCGATATTCAGGCCGTGAAAAAGGATATTGAGGCCGTGATGAAAACATCACAGCCATGGTGGCCAGCAGATTATGGTCACTATGGGCCATTTTTCATTCGCATGGCCTGGCATAGTGCCGGGACTTATCGTGTCGGTGATGGTCGCGGTGGTGCTGGAGGTGGACAGCAGCGTTTTGAGCCTTTGAACAGCTGGCCGGACAATGTCAGCCTGGACAAGGCCAGGCGCTTGCTATGGCCAGTTAAGCAAAAATACGGCAACAAAATATCCTGGGGCGATCTCATGGTGCTGGCCGGTAATGTAGCGCTGGAATCCATGGGTTTCAAGACCTTTGGTTACGCTGGTGGGCGTGCAGATGACTGGGAGCCTGACATGGTGTTCTGGGGCCCTGAAAAGAAGTTTCTTGCCGATGAGCGCTACAGTGGCAACAGAAAACTGGCCAAGCCACTGGCTGCAGTGCAGATGGGCCTGATTTATGTCAATCCTGAAGGCCCGAATGGCAATCCTGATCCACTGGCGGCTGCCAAGGATATTCGCGAGACCTTTGGCCGCATGGCCATGAATGACGAGGAAACCGTTGCGCTGATTGCAGGTGGTCACACCTTTGGCAAAGCGCATGGCGCGGCTAGTCCGGAGAAGTGCGTGGGGGCTGAACCTGCCACAGCAGCGATAGAGGAGCAGGGGTTTGGCTGGAAGAACAAGTGCGGCAAGGGTAATGCCGGTGACACCATCACCAGTGGCCTGGAAGGCGCCTGGTCAAGCAATCCTACGCGTTGGACTCATGAATATCTGACCTGGCTCTATACCTTTGAATGGGAAAAAACCAAGAGCCCGGCCGGTGCGATTCAATGGATTCCCAAAGGCGGTCAGGGCGCTAAACTGGTGCCAGATGCACACGATGCTGACAAGCGTCATGCACCTATCATGTTTACCACTGATCTCTCGTTGAAACTGGATCCTGAGTATCACAAGATATCAAAACGCTTCCTGGATAACCCTAAAGAGTATGAGCTTGCCTTTGCCAAGGCCTGGTTCAAGCTGACGCACAGGGACTTGGGGCCGCGTGCACGCTATCTGGGTAATCAGGTGCCTGCTGAAGTCCTCATGTGGCAAGACCCGATCCCAACAGTCGATCATGTGCTGATTGATGATCAGGATATTGCCAAGCTGAAGGCTACCATCCTGGCATCAGGGCTCACTACTCCTGAACTGGTCAGGACAGCATGGGCATCTGCGTCTACTTTCCGTGGTACTGACATGCGGGGTGGCGCCAACGGGGCACGCCTTCGCCTGGCACCACAAAAGGACTGGGCAGCGAATAACCCGGCTGAACTTGCCAAGGTATTGAAGCGTCTGGAAACTATCCAGCAAGACTTCAACCGCACGCAATCCGCTGGCAAGAAGGTATCTCTTGCCGATTTGATCGTACTGGGCGGATCTGCAGCGGTTGAGCAGGCTGCGAAAAAGGCGGGACAAGATGTGCAGGTGGCCTTTGTGCCGGGTCGTGTGGATGCATTGCAAGAGCAAACCGATGTGAAATCTTTCGCGGCTCTGGAGCCTACGGCGGATGGCTTTCGCAATTACTTCGGTGAAGCGAATACTCGCTCACCGGCAGAGATGCTGATTGAGCGGGCTAACCTCTTGACCTTGACCGTGCCTGAAATGACGGTGCTGGTGGGAGGCATGCGTGCTTTGAATGCAAACGCCGGGCAATCCAAACATGGCGTGTTCACTGACCGAGTTGGCACCTTGAGCAATGATTTCTTCGTCAATCTGCTGAGCATGTCGACGCAATGGTCCAAGTCATCTTCAGGCACAGGTGTGTATGAGGGACGAGATCGTGCCAGCGGCGAGCTCAAATGGACGGCAACCCCTGTGGACTTGATTTTCGGATCTAACTCCGAGTTGCGCGCGATTGCAGAAGTCTATGCGGTGAATGATGCCAATCCGCAGTTTGTGCGTGATTTTGTCGGTGTCTGGACCAAGGTGATGAACCTGGATCGTTTCGATCTGCGCTAATCAATCAAGCCGTCATGATGTAGCTGGGCTGGGTATCTCATTTGAGTATCCAGCCCTTATTGCCAACCATCGTGGAGTGCGTAAAAGAGACGCAAGAAGTCTTAAAGGACATAAGCGGTGGCTTGATTTTAGCAAGGTGCCAGCGACACCCTCAATGCCATGAGGTTGCAGAAGTACATTTCTGAAGAATGGCATCACGTCATGCTTGCCTACACCACATTTGTTCTACTGAATCGGATCTATTGATAGCGGTAACTTCAATGTGAAGGTGGAACCTTCGCCCTGTATGCTTTCTATCAATATCTGCCCTTGATGCGCCTCTGCCAGTTGTTGGGCAATATAAAGCCCCAGGCCCAGTCCTGCGGAGCCCTCGCTACCCTGACAACGTTCGAATGCCAGGAATATCCGCGCCTGGTCCTCAGGGGAAATGCCCTGGCCTTGGTCACGCACGGCGATTTGAGCATGGTCATCTATGCGACGCAGTGTGACAGAAATCGGTTTGCCATGGCCATAGCGCAAGGCATTGGTCAGAAGGTTGGCGATGATCTGTTCAATACGGAATTCGTCCCACATGCCTTGTGCTGCATCGAGTATTTCCAGTGAAATTTTATAACCGGCAGCTTGGGCCTGTAGCTGAAAGTCCGTGACCAGCCTCTCCAGCAGTATGGTCATGTCAGTCTGGGTCGGACGTATGGAGAGCTTGCCGCTGGAGATACGGGAAAGGTCCAGCATATCGTCAATCAGGCGGATCATATTGGTGATCTGCCGCCGGTCACGTTCTAGCATCTTGGGCAGTTGTTCTGGGTTGAATGCCGCCAGGTTGCCGCGTTCCAGTTGCAAGGAGCGTACCTGGACATCCAGGAACAAGGTGTTCAATGGTGTACGCAGTTCATGAGCGACCATGGACATGAAATCGTCGCGGATGCGAACGGAGTTTTGCAGGTCTACCTGGGTTTTTTCCAGTTCCTTCAGCAGCACTTCCTGCTCTTTGCGACTATGCTCAAGGGCGACGACCTGCCGCTGGGTTTCCCTGCGTTGCTGGTCGAGTGCAACAAATACATTCACCTTGCTTTTGACGGCGTTGATATCCAGCGGTTTATGCAGAAAGTCCACGGCACCGGTTTCATACCCACGGAATGCAAAGTTGAGTTCACTGGCGGCAGCCGTGACGAAGACAATCGGGATATGCCTGGTCTTGGCAGTGCCGCGCATCAATTCTGCCAACTCAAAACCATCCATGCCTGGCATCTGCACATCGAGGATAGCCAGCGCGAATTCGTGCTCCAGTAATAGCGATAAGGCCTCATCCCCGGAGCTGGCCTGATAAATGATGCGATCTTCACCCCGGATAATGGCTTCCAGTGCGCGCAGGTTTTCCTGCAAGTCATCGACGATCAGTAGCTTGGTGGGCGTTGTCGTTTCTATAGGATGGTCTTTAATCAACATGCTGGTGGTCCAATATCATTAGCAGGCGGTGAATGTCTGCCAGGTTGAGTATGAGGTCCGGGGTTTGTAGCTTGATGGCTTCTTGCGGCATATAGGCGACTTCAGCCTCTGCGGGATCCTGAATTACCGTGAGGCCGCCACTTTCCTTGATTTTCTGCATGCCCATCGCGCCGTCATGGCTGGCACCAGTAAGTAATATTCCCATCAGAGTGGGGCCATAAGCATCGGCGGCGGACTCCATCAGGATATCAATCGAGGGGCGCGAGAAATGCAGTGGTGGTTCACAGCTGATGGAAAAGCTCAGGCTGTGTTCAATCGACAGATGATAACCGGCACTGGCAAAGTACAGCTTGCCTGGTACGATCGTTTCCTTATCCTCGGCTTCTTTGACCCGCATGGACATACGGTGCTGGAAGACGGTTGCCAGTCGGCTCTCACGCATTTCCTGCATATGCAGCAAGGCAATCAGGGGCAGGGGATAAGTGGCTGGCAGCCCGCTGAATAAACGCAACATGGCATCTACCCCGCCAGCGGACGCACCGATCACCACCGCATGGATATTGCGATCTACCAGGTATGGTGCAAAAGCGGGCGATGGCATCATAGTTTGCGGAATAGCCGATCACGTTTGCTGACAGGTTCAAAGTGGCTGCTGTAATCTGAAAAATCAATGCTTTCCTTGCTACCCAGGCCAAGGAATCCACGGTGGCACAAAGAGCTATGGAACAAGCCCAATGCCCGATCCTGCAATGTTCGGTTAAAGTAGATCAGTACGTTACGGCAGGAAATAAAATTGGTCTCAGAGAACACACTGTCAGTCGACAGGCTATGGTCAGCAAAGGTAATGTTTTCACATAGCGATTTATCGAACAGTGCAGCGTTATAGGCTGCGGTGTAATAGTCTGAGAATGCACCATGTCCGCCTGCTTCCTGATAGTTCTTGGTATAGAGCTGCATGCGGTCGAGCGGGAACACGCCTTTTTTGGCTTTTTCCAGCGATTGTGGATTGATATCGGTCGCGTAAATGATGGAACGTTCCAGCAAGCCTTCTTCTTTGAGCAGGATAGCCATCGAGTAGACTTCCTCGCCGGTGCTGCAGCCAGCCACCCAGATTTTGAGCGAAGGGTAGGTACTGAGTATGGGGATTACCTGGCTGCGCAGCGCGGCATAATAGGTCGGATCACGAAACATCTCGCTGACCGGGATGGTGAGAAATTGCAGCAGTTGCATGAACAGGTTGGCATCATGCAGGATCCGCGCTTGTAGTTCTGATACTGATTGGCAATCCAATGCGCGCACCGCCTGAACCACACGGCGCTTTTGCGAGGCGCCGGAATAATCACGGAAGTCATAACTGTAGCGTAGATAAATCGCTTCCATCAGCAGGCGCAATTCGATGTCCAACGGACTCATGCGGGTTTCAGGCTGTCCGCCTGCAATCCCGCCGTTAGTGCTGAGGTCGACCTGATCCTGTTTTTTATCTGTCATGCCCTATTTCTCATAACCCAGATCGACGGGCATCCACACCCGTAACAATGAATGCAACCGTGTCAGATCAATCGGTTTGGCCAAATAGTCGCTCATGCCGGCTTTCAGGCATTGTTCCTGATCATCTTTCATGGCCTTGGCGGTAATGGCAATAATCGGCAAACGCTCGAAGCGGCTATCTGACCGGATGCGGCGTGTTGCTTCCAGTCCATCCATTTCCGGCATCATGACATCCATCAGCACCAGATCTATGCCTGGGGTATTGTCGAGTTTTGCAATCGCTTCCAGCCCATTGCGCGCCACTTCCACTATCATGCCTTTTTGCTCGAGCGCGCTGGTCAGGGCAAAGACATTACGTACATCATCGTCCACCAGCAATATGCGCCGTCCATCAAAGATACGTTCGCGACTGCGTATGGTTTTCAGCATATGCTGGCGCTCGCTGGACAGTTCAGATTCCACCTTGTGCAGGAACAGGGTCACTTCGTCCAGCAGGCGCTCCGGTGAGCGCGCGCCCTTGATGATGATGGAGCGCGAGTATTTCAGCAACTCCGTTTCTTCCTCTCGGGTCAGGTTGCGACCGGTGTAGACAATCACGGGCGGGAAGGCACAGATTTTCTCGGTCGACATGCGTTTCAGCAGTTCGCTTCCCTGCATGTCCGGCAATTTGAGGTCTATGATCATGCAGTCAAAAATGGTGGAATGCAGCAGTTCCAGTGCCTGTTCGCCAAACTCAACGGCGACAATTTCAACATCGGCGTCAGAAATCAATTCATGCACGCTTTCCCGCTGGCGTGCATCATCTTCTACCAGCAGTACCCGTTTGATTTTCTGCGTCAGCTTTTCTTCCAGACGTGAAAATACTTTCTTCAATTCTTCCAGTGTTGCTGGTTTCAGCGCATAACCAATCGCCCCCAGGTGTAGTGCAGCTTCTGCATGATCTGCGGCTGACACTACATGTACGGGGATATGCCGGGTATGCGCACTTTCCTTGAGTTGCTGCAACACGCTGAGGCCGGACTGATCTGGCAGGCGCATATCCAGCAGGATCGCCTGTGGCTGATAATGTGTAGCAAGATGCAAACCCTCTTCTGCAGTATGTGCCACCAGGCAGCGATACTGCATTTCGTGGGCCAGTTCGTACAGGATCCGCGAGAACGCCACCTCATCTTCAATCACCAGGACTGTGCGCTCTGAGGCTGAAATTTGATCCCTGTCATCGGGGAATGCCGGACCGCTGAAAGTGGTTGCCTGGGGTTCAGCTTGGTACTGGTGCTGTGCCGGGGCTTGCGTGACGGCGGCGACAGTGGACTTAGGGGGAGCGAGCTCGTCTTCCGGCTGTAATAGCAAGGTAGATGGTGCCCAGTCAGATGGTAAGGTGAGCGTAAAGGTGCTGCCCTGCCCAGGGCTGCTGCTGACGCTGATGCTGCCTCCCAGCAGTGTGGCCAGATTGCGGGAGATGGATAGTCCCAGGCCGGTGCCTCCATAACGGCGGCTTGAGGTGCCATCGACCTGGCGGAATGGCGCAAAAATGCTGTTGTGGAATGAGGCATCTATGCCTATGCCTGAGTCCTGCACCGCAAACGTCATATGACCGGCGCTATTGGTCTCGATGTTGAGGGTAATATGACCACGATCGGTAAACTTGATGGCATTGGCCAGCAGGTTCTTGAGAATCTGCTCCAGCCGCTGACGATCTGTGAATAGTTTGGCGGGTACCTCGGAGGCAACTGTGACGGTGAACCCCAGCTTTTTCTGCATGGCCAGCGGAGAGAAAATACTGTTGAGGGAGTCAGACAGGCTACTGATCGCGACATGCTCAGGTGCCAGTTCCAGCTTGCCAGCCTCCACCTTGGAAATGTCCAGGATGTCGTTAATCAGGTTGAGCAGATCATTGCCAGCCGAGTAAATGGTCTGGGCAAACCGCACCTGTTCTTCATTCAGATTGCCTTCACGGTTATCTGATAAAAGCTTGGCCAGAATCAGCGAGCTGTTGAGCGGAGTGCGCAGTTCATGCGACATATTGGCAAGGAACTCGGATTTGTATTGGCTGGCGCGCTCCAGGTCGCGCGCCCTGTCCTCCAGTTGATCTTGTACTTCTTTTAACGCCGCATTTTTTTGATCAAGGCTGAGAGCTTGTTCAGCCAGCCTATCGTTGGTTTGCTCCAGTTCTGCTTTCTGGTTTTCTAGCGTCGCCTGGGATTCCTCCAGTACGCGAGATTGCTCTTCCAGCTCTTCATTGCTGGTGCGCAACTCTTCCTGCTGTACTTGTAGTTCTTCGTTGAGCTGCTGGGTTTCCTCCAGTATGTCTTGCAGACGCTGGCGTGAAAGTGCCACTTCAATGGCGATGCTCAGATTGCCAGAAATCAGGGTGAGAAATTCAATATCGTGCGCTTGTAATGGTTTCAGGAAACCCAGCTCAATGACGCCATTGAGATGACCATCGTGCTTGAGCGGCACAATGGCCACGTGGTGCGGAATGGCACTGCCTAGCGCAGAGTTGATCTGGGTATAGTTCGCGGGTACATCGGTTAAATGAATGATGCGCTCCTCGGCCGCGCACTGACCCAATAAGCCCTGGTGATCATGCAGGGTGGCGTCTTTATCTTCCTGTTCCTTGCTGAAGCCATAGCTGGCAAAGCGACGCAGGGTGCCATGGTCGTCACGGATATAGATGGCACCTATTAATACGCCAACATAGCGCCCAAGAAAGTCCAGTGATGTACGTCCAAGCTGGGGTAAGGCTAATTGTCCAATGCCAAGTTCTGCCAGCGAAGATTGGCCCGCGCGTAACCAGGCCTGCTTTTGTAGGGTATCGGCGTGCTCTTGTTGTTGCGCCAGCACGTTTTCATAATTGCTAGAAAGTCCGAGCAGTTCACGGCGGCCAAAGTAACCTAAGAATCCGGTGAGCCCGAGCACAAAGATCAGATAAAACGTCAGTGAAAACTTGGTATTGTCACTGGCATTTTCATTACGGGTTTTGAGCAGACGTTGTTCAGAATCTACAAATGCACCGATTTCTTTACGAATTTCATCTATTTCCATCTTGCCACGACCGGAACGGATGGCAGAAGCATAATCCTTGCCCTGGCGACGTAACTCAATGACACTTTGCGCGTAAACACCCCATTGCGCTTCTTGTTCCATGATGCGTTTGAGGCGGTCAACCTGGACAGGATTATCGCTAACCAGCTCAATCAGGGTTGCAATCTCAGCCTGCAATTTGGGTTTGCCGAGTTGGTAAGGGGAGAGGAAACCTTCATCGCCACTGATGAGAAAGCCCCGCATGCCGCTTTCCAGATCGATCGTGAGCTTGGCAATTTCATTCGCCTTGCCTATCACGCGTTCTGTATGTTCTACCCAGGACATGGACGAAAGCAGGTTGGACACCAGGATAACGAACATCACCGCACTGGAGATGCCTACTCCAATCGGCAATAGAAGATTACGCCGGAGAATGCGCTTGAAGCTGGCCTGGTCGATATTCGTTTGCCCGGTCATGAGATTTCCTGCAATTTTTTCAGATGCAGTAGTTTAGCTTAAAAAACGGCTCAGGCTGGCCGATCCGGCGTCCCGATGGGCTCCAGTTGGCATCGCAAGCAGATGGAGGTGGATATATTGAGCGTTTGGTGGGGCATTGTGTGCATGATTCACACTGCCAGAACGCATGCATGGAGCGGCTGCTACGCCACCGATTAGTCTGTGTAACTCAGGGTAGATGCGCTTAACGCTTGTGACGGGTTATCGAGGTTGAGTGAGGGTTATTTCATGGCGCCGATGTTGGCACCAAGAGCCTGCATGCTACTGACTACGGCAGTTCTTTGTTCATGCGTGAGCGCAGAGAGTAGAGCATCCACTTTGGTGTAATAGTCCGGCATGACCTGATCGAGTTTTTGCTGGCCCACTGCCGTCAGCTTGATTTTAAGCTTGCGCCTGTCTTTGCGGTCAGTCAGGCGGCTGACCAGGCCCTCGTTTTCCAGTCCATCAATAAACCCCGTCATGGTGGCTTTGGTGACGCCCGCTTTTTCAGCTAATTCTGATGGCGATGAGGTCAGATTGTCTTCACGCAACAGCAATACCAATACCCACCAGCGGCCTTGCAACAAGCCGTGCTGAGCCAGCAGTTTATCCAGTGCATCGGAAATATCAGAAGCGGCACGGAGAATGTTGACGAATTCCCAGATCGCCTTGATATCGGCCTCCGGGTAACGTAGGGCAAACTTCTTGAGTGACTCAGAAGTCGGTAGCTCTTTAATGAGTAGCATGGTGTGGACTATAGTAGTTAGGTTCCAGAATGTTAGTCAATAGACTCAGCCTGAATACCTGATATTTTTTAGGGAATAAACCAACAATCTGATTCTACGAATAAATATCCAGTGTCACCTATGTCGATGAGATACGTTAACTGGCATTCACGATACAATTTCTGCCCCGTTGCTTGGCTTGGTATAGCCGTTTGTCGACTTGCTCGATGAATTGCAGCGCTGTGTCCTGATGGTTGGGCACTATGGTGTCCAGGCCCATGCTGATGGTGAGAATCTGGCTGATCGCGGATTGAGCATGGGGAATCTGTTCTTTGAACACTAGATTACGGCAGCGCTCAGCTACTATCTTGGCAGATTCTGCATCGGTCTCTGGAAGTACCAATACAAACTCTTCGCCACCAAAACGGGCAAAAAAATCACGCGCGCGCGAGGCCGCACTGGCCAACACTTTTGCTACCTGTTTCAGACATTCATCACCTTGAATATGGCCGTAGCAATCGTTGTATTGCTTAAAGAAATCGATGTCCAACATGATGATGGATAAGGGCTGGTTATTGCGTCGTGCATTGGCCCATTCAATTTCCATGATGGAGTCAAACATCCGGCGGTTGGCTACCCCGGTGAGCCCGTCCTTGAACGACAGTTCTTCCAGCTCTTTTTGCAGGATGAGCAGCTTTTCCTCGGTTTTCTTGCGTTCGCTGATATCAAACATGAAACCAATCAACGCTTCCACTTCTCCCTGTGTGTCACGCACCACATGGACCACATCACGGATCCAGACATACTCACCATCTTTGGTTAAAGCCCGGTAATCGGCTTCATGATCATGCCCGGCCTGGGATTGCGACACACAGAAATCCACTACCCATGCCCTATCTTCAGGGTGCATACGCTCAGCCCAGTCTTGTGCACTCACCCAGCTTGCAGGTGTCCAGCCAAGCAATAGCTCGATCTGGGGGCCAATATAGGCAAATGTCATGGTTTTCCAGTCTATTTTCCAGGGAATCGCATTGGTCGATTCCAGCAAGGTTTTATAGACAGCATGATCGGTATCAGCAGGTGTTGTCATTGCCATGGGTGTATTCATCAATCTAGGTAATGCGCCTAAAGTCTGTCAGTGGGTCGAAAAAGAGCGACATCTTAATCTGATGATCGTGAGTATCAATAAGCGAATAGCGTGCCATGTAATTTAACTCAGGTAATCCTTTGATATTAGGAAATATTCTTCTGGTATGTGATGCGTATGGCCAGCAATGGCTTATACGTCCTTACGCCATAAGATCAGGCGTCGACAATCGTGTTGAGAATCTGACAATCCTCTTTGCACGCTTGAGAGATATCTGCATGCTGTGATCTTGCCTATAGGGTCTGCTGACGGTTCGATAACAACAAGCCGGTGAGGATGGCAGCGATGCCGACGATGTGGAATAGAGCAAGCGATTCACCGAGAAACAGCATAGATAATAAACTGCCAAAAGCCGGCATCAGGTGGATGAATAATCCTGCGCGCGCTGCTCCGGCACGGGCTACTCCCATCATGTAAAGCGAGTAGGCGATGACGGAAGGAAAGATGCCGACATAGGCCAATGCCAGCAGGGAGTGCTGATTCCATATTGGGGATGCGCTATATGTCAGCTCCCAGATATACAAAGGTAGTAGGGCAATGATGGCGATGAGGATTTGTATGCCCATCAGCCCAATCCGGTTGATCTCGTTCGGGATACCACGTAGCCATAAGGTATACAGCGCCCAGCAGACCATGGCCAGGAAGATGATGAGATCGCCTGTTGAAAAATCCAGCGCCAGCAGGCGCTGCCATTCCCCATGCAGAATAATGGTGAGCACCCCGGCAAAGGAAATGGCCAATCCGCGTACCTGTAGTTTGCTAATACGTAACTGATAAAACAGCACGCCAAATAGCAGGATCAGGATGGGGATGCAGGAGTTAAGCAATATGCCATTGGTCGCAGTGGTGCTATGCAACCCCGTGTACACCAGCGTGTTGAAAGAGGCGACGCCCGCGATCGAGATCGCCAATATACGCCAACGATATTGACAGTATTGTGGCCAGTCGCGACGCATGGGCTGCCACGCAAATGGCAGGATGCAGGCAAAGGCAATGATCCAGCGTCCCAGGGAAAGCGTGAATGGCGGAATTTCGTTATGGACAGCGCGCCCAATGACAAAATTACCGGCCCAGAATAGTGGTGGCAGGATCAGAATAAACCAGATGCTGGTCTTAGCCAGCAGCGTGCTGCGAGTGATGTGATTCATCATGTCTTTATTCATGGATTCATGTTCCTGAATCTACACGAATTGGTTTCAATTCCCATTGGTTTGATTCTTTAGTTGAACCAGTCCTTCAGTACAACCGTGGACACGTCGAGAAAGGCGCGGAGTTTGACTGGAACAAAACGCTGCCTGGGATAGACCAGGTGCACAGGGTCGGCTTTGGCATGCCAATCGGGCAACACCCTGAGCAATTTGTCTTCTACCATTTCTGGCCGACAGACATAGCTCGGCAAAAGTCCCACGCCTCTGTTTGCCATCACCATCGCCCTTACTACGCCTATGCTGTTGACCATTCTGTTTCCTGGCATCGGGGTGGTGATGCTACTGCTATTGTTGGTGAGCGTCCACTCATCGCGACCAAGCGGTGTGAACTGCACACAAGGATGGTGGCGCAAGTCCTGGGGCATATTAAGCGTGGGTGCCGAGCTGAGGTATTCCCGGCTAGCAAACGCTGCCCAGCGTACATTGCCCACCTGCTTGGCGATCAGGCTGGAGTCACGTAGAGCGCCTGTCCGGATAGCCGCATCCACACTTTCAGCTACCAAGTCTACATAACGATCCGTCAGTAGCAGTTCCATTTCAATTTTAGGGTAAGCGTCCTGCACCCGGTTGACCAGGCTGGAAAGCAGGAAATCTCCCAGATCGGCAGGCGCAGTGATTTTTAACCTGCCTTGCGGTTCGTGAATGGTGGTGCTGATCGCGGCCTCTGCTTCCAGCATATAGCCCAGGCCAGTGGCGGCATGCTGGAAATATAGGCTGCCAGCTTCTGTCAGGCTGAGTCGCCTGGTTGTCCGTTGCAATAGGGTTACGCCTAATCGCTTTTCCAGCCTGGAGATTCTGGTGCTGATCGTCGATGTGGGTAGTTGCAGCTGGCGTGCTGCACCACTGAAGCTACCAGCCTGTACTACTTTGACAAAAACTGCGGTTTCGTTGAGATCCACTATTATCCCGTTTGTTGAAAAGTTATTTAGTATTTAACCATCTAGTTAAACAAATGTCTTCTCTCTATAGTGGAACCCATCGCAGCACTGAACCATAACAGGAGACAGACATGAAGAATCTAGCTTTCATCAAACGTAGCAATGGCAAGCACTGGGTCGGTGATGGTTTCCCCGTACAGAGTATTTTTTCATACCGGGATATTCATGAAGAAATGTCACCTTTCCTGCTCATGGACTATGCCGGCCCAACCAGCTTTGAGCCAACAGACCAACGTCGTGGGGTTGGCCAGCACCCTCATCGCGGTTTCGAGACCGTCACGATTGTCTATGACGGTGAGGTTTCCCACCATGATTCCACCAATGCGGGTGGCACCATAGGCACTGGCGACGTGCAATGGATGACCGCAGGCGCTGGCATCATCCATGAGGAATATCATGGAGAGGAATATGCAAAACGGGGTGGTGCATTTGAAATGATACAGCTGTGGGTCAACCTGCCTGCCAAGGACAAAATGACTGCGCCTGGATACCAGGGCATTGAGAGTGCGCAGATTCCCCAAGTGGCATTGGCCAATGACGGTGGCACTGTGCGAGTGATTGCCGGCGAATATGCGCAACAGTATGGCCCTGCACATACTTTCAGCCCAATGAATGTATGGGATGTGCGGTTAAAGGCAGGCAAAACCTTTTCGGTGCAATTGCCTGATGGATATACCACGGCCTTATTCATTCTGCGTGGCGCAGTGCGCATAGGCGATACCCATACCATCAGGCCTTCTGAGCTGGCGGTGCTGGAGCGCAAAGGTACTCAGATGGAAATTGAAGCTGTAGAAGATACCGTATTGCTGTTGTTGAATGGTCAGCCCTTGAATGAACCAGTGGTTGGGCATGGACCCTTTGTCATGAACTCCTGGGAAGAAATTGATCAGGCCGTATCTGATTACAACAACGGTAGATTCGTGACGGTAGCTGTGTAGTGTTTACTCCTGCCACTCCTTGGGTGGCAGGCCTTATCCTGCGGTGTGACCATCGCATATACATGATTAATTAATTGGAGAATCCCATGAATAAGCCTTACGTACGTCTTGATAAAAATGATGCAGTTGTGTTGCTGGTAGATCACCAGGCTGGCCTGCTTTCCCTGGTGCGCGATATCGATCCTGACAAGTTCAAGAACAATGTGCTTGCCCTGGCTGATATGGCAAAGTATTTCAATTTGCCTACCATTCTGACCACTAGTTTTGAACAAGGCCCGAATGGCCCTCTGGTTCCTGAACTCAAGGAAATGTTTCCAGACGCGCCGTATATTGCACGCCCTGGCCAGATCAACGCCTGGGACAATGAAGACTTTGTCAAAGCAATCAAGGCCACCGGCAAGAAACAACTGATTATTGCGGGTGTGGTGACTGAAGTGTGTGTCGCTTTCCCGGCGCTTGCTGCCATCGAGGAAGGATTTGAAGTCTTTGTCATCACCGATGCTTCCGGGACCTTCAATGCATTAACGCGTGATTCTGCCTGGGACAGAATGTCCAATGCCGGTGCCCAGCTGATGACCTGGTTTGGGGCTGCCTGTGAGCTGCACAGGGATTGGCGTAACGATGTTGAAGGCCTTGGCACATTGTTCTCCAACCATATCCCGGATTATCGTAACCTCATGACGGCTTTTAACACGCTGACTGCCAATAAATAGGCTGGTTAAATGATAAATGGTGCCGGGTGTCAGAGATGGTCCTGGTATCGTTAGATGATGTTGTCTGCTGCTTGTAGTGACAGCGGGGGGATTTCACTGCTGCTGGATCAGATAAGCATATTGATTTCACTATTTCACGCTAATATGCTCTGATCTGCAGCACAGCCCTTTTAAATTTAAGGAGCCTTACCATGCAAGCGATCGTCCGATCTTCCCTTGTTGCAACGCTGGTTTTTCAGGCATTTACCTTCCCTACAGCGATTGCTGATACAGCCAAGCCAGTCACTGAAGAGCTGGTGAATACCCTCACTCAACTTTCTGGCGGTCCCCATCCTGGCTTTCGTGCCAATCATGCCAAGGGTGTTGTTGCAGAGGGGCATTTCACGCCAGCGCCAACTGCTGCAGAGATAACCAAGGCTGACATTTTCAATCATTCCAATCCTGTCATTGTCCGTTACTCCAATGCCACTGGAGTGCCCAATATTCCGGACAATGATGGTGGTGCATTTCCTAAGGGTATCGCCATTCGTTTTCAGTTGGCTGATGACGCAATTGCAGACTTGGTCTGCATCTCGGTGAATGATTTTCCAGCGTCCACTCCAGAGGAGTTTCTTGGTCTTCTGCAAGCCATCGCGGCCTCGCAACAAAGCCAGGCCCAACCTAAACCCATCGAGACCTTTCTTGAGCAGCATCCAGCAGCCAAGCGGTTTGTGACCACCCCCAAGCTCTTGCCAGAGAGTTTTGCCACACAGAGCTTTTTTGGCGTCAATGCATTCAAGTTCATCAATGCCAAAGGTGAAACGCAGTATGGACGGTATCGGATTGAACCTGTCGAGGGTGCCAAATTCCTGAGTGCTGATGCAGCCAAGGCGGTAGCGCCTGATTATCTGATGCATGAGCTACCCAAACGCCTCAATCAGGCGGCCTATAGTTACCGCATTTCAGTGCAGTTGGCTGATGCGGGAGATGAGTTGAACAATGCCACAGTCATCTGGCCAGAAAGTCGGCGTGTGGTCGAGCTTGGCACACTGACAATAGACAAGTTCCGTCCGGATGGGGCTGCTTTTGAGAAAACCGTCATGTTCAGCCCACTCAATCTGGTGGATGGGATAGAGGCAAGCAATGATCCTATCCTGTTGGCAAGGCCGGGGGCTTACAGTGTCAGTTTTAGCCGCCGGATACAAGGGCGTTGATCGCCTGTTTATTTACTTGAAGCGCATTAAGCTTGGTATTGACTGGTGATGTGTAACTGAACAGCCAGAAATAAAAAAAGCCCAGAAACTGGGCTTTTTTTGTTGGCGCATTGCTACCCATTACAGCAATGATCCTCAATTAGCTCTGGGCGAGAAAGCCAGGAGTAACTCACGCCACATATACAATTGATCGCTATCCAGGGCGTATAGCTTCACCTACTCCTGAGCTGTGGATATCCTACGATTGATTTGGTTTCCCCCCTACATTTTTTATTCAATATGTTGACCATACTTCTCACATCAGACTTTCTGATAATTCATCTTTGAGGAGGTATTATGACAAGAACAGTGACCGGTTTATTTAAAGATCAGGCAAGCGCAGAGCGGGCTTATTTAAGTGCTACCGATGCAGGATATCGCGCTGACGAAATTGATGTAGTAATGTCGGAAGAAACGCGAGAGCGCTTTTATGGGAAAAACGCCACGCTGGAAACAGAAGTGGGCAATAAATCAGCGGAAGGAGCGGCCATTGGTGGTGCTATTGGTGCCTCGGCAGGCGCCATCGCTGCTGCAATCGCCGCGACTGGTACTGTGCTGGCTTTACCAGGGTTAGGATTGGTTATTGCAGGCCCATTGGCTGCCGCCATAGCAGGCGCGGGTGCTGGAGGCGTGGCTGCTGGTGTGGTGGGTGCATTGGTAGGATGGGCTATCCCTGAGGATAGACTGAAAGAGTATGAAGAAGGCGTCAACAAAGGGGGCATTCTTGTTGGTGTACGCTCCAGAACCGATGATGACTCCCAGCGGTTTGCAAAAGATTGGGAAGAAAATCGCGGATACAACATTTATTCCTGATCCGCATCGTCCATCTTGGGCAAAAAGCTCTCCATCTGGAGAGCTTTTTTATTGGGAATGAAGAGATAAAGACTCGTCTTTGATAATGCCCGCACATGATCTTTTTGATGATGTGCATGGCAGTATTTTAGAGTGAGATTATCCATATTGATTTTCCTACACCAAGAAGCTCTAGCCACCTACAACCTGTGCTTGCAAACGCTCCTAATATGGCCTTTCCAATAACCATATTTTTAGAAAGGCCATAGGAATGGGACATCAGGATAAAGTAGGCAAAAGCCAAGTGGCCGGTGCCGATGCAGCAGATAAGCAAAACGCTAATCTTAAGACAGAGGATCTGGAGCAATTTAAATCCGATGCGAGTGGCCAGGCATTGAGGACAAATCAGGGCGTCAAAATTGCAGATGACAAGAACTCTCTCAGAGCCGGGGCACGTGGCCCTTCATTGCTTGAAGACTTTATCCTAAGAGAAAAAATAACCCATTTCGATCACGAGCGTATTCCTGAAAGGATCGTCCATGCCAGAGGAGTGGCAGCCCATGGTTACTTTGAGTCCTATGCTGACCATTCAGCACTTACCAAGGCCGGATTCTTGAGTGAAAAAGGCAAGCAAACCCCGATTTTCGTCAGATTTTCCACGGTTCAAGGTCCCCGCGGTTCTGCCGACACGGTGCGGGATGTACGGGGTTTTGCGCTAAAATTTTATACAGATGAAGGTAATTTTGACCTGGTGGGGAATAATATTCCGGTGTTTTTCATTCAGGATGCGATTAAATTCCCTGATTTCGTTCATGCAGTAAAGCCGGAACCTCACAACGAGATTCCCACTGGTGGGAGTGCCCATGACACCTTTTGGGATTTTGTTTCACTGCAATCAGAATCAGCCCATGCCGTTATCTGGGCCATGTCTGACCGTGCCATTCCTAAAAGTTTGCGCACAATTCAGGGATTTGGCGTTCACACCTTCCGGCTCATCAATGGTGAAGGTGTTTCAAAATTCGTTAAATTTATCTGGACCCCAAAACAAGGCGTACTCTCATTGGTGTGGGATGAGGCGCAGAAGCTGGCTGGTAAAGATGCAGATTTCCATCGCCGGGATCTAGGTGAGGCCATTGAGCTAGGAAACTATCCAGAGTGGGAATTTGGGGTGCAGGTAATCGATGAGAGCGATGAGCACAATTTTGACTTTGATATCCTGGATCCGACCAAAGTGATCCCTGAGGAATTGGTGCCTATTACGCCACTAGGCAAGCTGGTATTAAATCGTAACCCTGATAATTATTTTGCGGAAACAGAGCAAGTCGCTTTTTGCCCGGGACACATTGTGCCCGGGATTGATTTTAGTAATGACCCACTGCTCCAAGGCCGACTTTTTTCCTATACAGATACGCAGTTGAGCAGGCTGGGAGGACCTAATTTTCATGAAATCCCGATTAATAAGCCTGTATGCCCTTTCCACAATAACCAGCGGGATGCATTGCATAGGACCACGATCAATAAAGGACAAGCCTCTTATGAGCCGAACTCGATTGATGGAGGATGGCCGCAGGAAACGCCACCGGCAGCAAAAGATGGCGGGTTTGAAAGCTATTACGAACGCATTGATGCACATAAAGTCCGGGAAAGGTCAGCATCGTTTCAAGATCACTTTTCTCAGCCCAGATTATTTTATAAAAGCCTGAGTACTACTGAGCAACACCATATTGCAGAGGCTTACAGCTTTGAGCTTGGTAAGGTCAAACGGAAATTTATTAGAGAAAGAGTAGTGAATGAGATTCTGGCTAACATTGATCTGAATCTTGCCCGTGAGGTTGCGCAACATCTGGGTTTGCCGCCTCCTGAGAAATCGAGTGTCAGTGTGCCAAAGTATAAATTTACGGAGTCCCCTGCATTAAGTCAGACCACGTTGGCTGCCGATAGCTTGCGAGGCAAGAAAGTCGCAGCCCTGTTATTTGATGGTGTGTCTGATCAGGATTTACAGGATGCACAAGCCTGGATGGAACAACACAAAGTGAAGTTAATGTTGCTAGGCCCATCTTCTGCTCCAGTCCATACCGGCAAAGGCAAGGAAATTGAAGTGGATGGTTCGTTTAAAGGTGAGCCATCCATTCTGTTTGATGCAGTCATCTTGCTCAATGTTCCAGGAGAGGTGCCTACGATTCTTAAAAATGGCGATGTTGTGTATCATTTGCTTGAGGCATACAAACATCTGAAACCGGTGGTGCTCACGGGTGAGTCTAGCCAGTTATTAAGTTCACTTCCTCTCAAAGAGGATGAAGGATTACTTCAGGGAGCTAGCTTTATGTCCGTGGAGAAAGCATTCAGCCAAGCACTTCTCACTCACCGGGTATGGGGCAGGGAGGGGCATGTGAGCCACATTCCTGCATAAGCGATGGTGCCTCAGCGAACGACATGCAGGAGCATATCGGTGAAGGTGAGTGCATTAGCCGGGGCCGATATACTTCTGCTGTTTATTTAATAAGGCGCTTGCTTATCCCAGCGAACCCATGTGGGCAATCTCAGCGGGATGCATGGCTTTCGTGTGCTTGATGCGACGACCATATTTTGCCGAATACATGGCATTGTCGGCATGTTTTAGAAGTTCCAGCTTGTCGTGTCCATGCTCGGGGTATAGAGCGATGCCGATACTGGGGCTGATGGTCAAGATGTGGTCACCCAGGGTGAAAGGCTCATTGAGCATATGGCGAATTTTCTCCGCCACCAGTTCCGCTTGCTCCGGCAATGAAATATGGGGCAACAGTACTACAAACTCATCCCCGCCTATGCGTGCGACAGTATCTGATTCGCGGATGGATAGCTTCAAGCGTGTCGCCACCTCTTGTAGTAATAAGTCTCCGATATCATGCCCTAGCGTATCGTTGACCTGTTTGAATTTGTCCAGATCAAGATACAGCAACGACAGCCCTTCTTGCGTGCGCTTTGCCGATGACAGTGCGGTGTCCAGGCGATCACACAGGAAGCCGCGATTGGGCAATGTGGTCAATTGATCATATTGTGCCATATGCTGCAGACGTGCTTGCAGTTGCAGGCGCTCGATTGCAGTCGCAATCTGGGTTGAGACGAACTGCAATAGCTCCTGATCCTGTTCGCTGTAACATACGCCGCCCAGATAGCTTTTGACCATCAGGACACCGATCATGCTTTTATGTGATTTGAGCGGGACGCCGAGCCAGCAGAGCAAATTTTCGTCCAGCACGGCTTGCCACTCATCGCGGCGGGTAGCGATCGTTTCTGGGGTCAATAGCAGCGGTTTTCCAGTGTGGATAATCTCTGCACAGAGCGTCCCTGCAGCAGGTTTGGATGGTTCACTTCTCAACTCGTCTTCATCCACCCGATATGGAAAACTGAGTTGGTCTTTATCCTTGTCGTAAAGCGTGACCGAGAAGTTATCTGCTGGCAGTAGAGTGCGGACAATTTGATGTATGCGTTGAAACAGCGCGATAAGGTCCTCGGCGGCGTATGCGGCTTCAGAAATCGAATAGAGCACTGCCTGCATGGATTCGGCGCGTTTGCGTTCGGTGATGTCACGCGCCACCCCAATGCGCAACTGGTCAGCTGGTGACCATCGCGCTGACCACATGATGTCGACGATTTTTCCGTCTTTGCGAATATAGCGATTCTCGAAATGTAGCTGGGGCTGACCGGTCATCACATCCCTGGCTGATTGCCTGGTCCGTTCACGATCTTCGGGTAGCACCATGTCGAACATGATCTTGCCTGTCATTTCTTCGGGGCTATAGCCGAAAATACGCTCACATGCCGCACTCGCAGAGACGATACGACCATCGGGGTCAACCGCAAAGACGGCATCCATCAAGAGGTCTATGAAGCTGGCAAGTGGTGCGTGTGATTTAATTTCCATAGTCGAATTATAGTGTATTAGATGGTCTGGGATGGATGAGATCATCGCCATCACGCATCACAAGCGCCATTTCCCTGAGTATCGGAAATCGATGTATCAAACTGAGGGGTACAAAGAAGCAAATCTTGTTTGCTAGCAGTCTATTTTTATTTTGGCTGAATACGGGAGGCGAGTAAAAAAGCCTTATTTTTGAGCGGGTAAGAGGGTTGGCGTATGCCTTCATGACATCTCTAACTCAAGCTAAGCTGTAGTGCGCGAGCCATTCCATTCTTGCAACTTTTCGTAAAAGTTATATTCTTACAATCAATAAAGCACGTTGCTTAGCGTGTTCCAGACGTGATTTTTCCACATTAAGAAAAATGAGGATTAATGCCTGCAGCCCTCCTCCCTCCCAATGAGAACGAACGTATTGCGATGCTGCATGCGCTTGCATTGCTAGATACTCCCGCAGAAGAAGTCTTTGATCGAATTACCAGGGTTGTGGCACATACCCTGCACGTTCCAATTGCGTTGGTTTCCTTTATCGATAGCGACAGGCAGTGGTTTAAATCCAAAGTGGGGATTGATGTGTCAGAAACCTCACGGGAGGTTGCCTTCTGTGCACACGCTGTTTACGAAACATCGTCATTAGTAGTGCCAGACGCGACTCTGGATGCACGGTTCTCAGATAATCCTTTTGTGACGGACGCCCCCAATATACGGTTTTACGCCGGTATTCCGATCACAACATCAGGAGGGCTGGCGTTAGGCACTTTGTGTGCGGTTGACGATAAACCAAGACAATTAAGTGATGAACAATTCCAAGTACTCTCTGATCTTGCATTTCTGGTCAGTAAGGAGATTCAGTTACGTGAAAGCTTAGCTGTCACCAGGCTAGACCTAAAAGCCTCTGAACAGGGGCTGGAAGCCAGTCAGGCAAGGTTTCGCACCATATTTGAAAGAGCGGCTGTAGGGATCGCGCTTATTGCACCCAATGGCGGTTGGTTAAGTGTGAATGATGAGCTGTGCCGGATTGTGGGATATAGCCAGGATGAGCTTTTGCAACTCACCTTTCAGGACATCACCTATTCTGAAGATCTGAATACTGACTTGAGTCTCTTGCATCAGCTTTCTGAAGGCGAGATAGATCGCTACCAGTTGGAAAAAAGATATATTCGTAAAGACGGCAAATTGGTCTGGATCAACTTGAGTGTGACCAAGCAATTAAGCAATAAAGGCGAGCTGGAGTATTTTGTTTCCATCGTGAAGGATATCCAGGCAGTCAAAGAAGCCGAGCATTCTTTGATGGAGTTAAGGCTGGATCTGGAAAACCGGGTTGCTGTACGTACTCTTGAGCTGAGGGAGTCCAATGAGATGCTGTCTCATGCCATGAGCTTACAAAAGCAATCCGAGGATGAGCTAAGAAAGCGCGAACTGGAACTGCGCATGGTGATTGAAAATGCCAATGATGCCTACATTTGCATTGATCAGGAAGGGATCGTCAGCGCCTGGAATCATCAAGCGGAAGAAACCTTTGGCTGGAGTGCCATGGAAGCGATCGGGAAGAAAATGGATTACCTGATTATCCCGCAGCATCTGCATCACGCTCACCATCAAGGCATGGATAGATATTTGCGCACGGGTGAAGCCGCAGTATTGGGCAAGCGGGTTGAGCTTTCTGCCGCATGCAAAGATGGCCGGATTATCCCGGTGGAAGTCAGAATTACCGCTCTGGAGATTGATGGGCAGACGATATTTAGCGCATTCCTACATGATATTAGTGAGCGGAAAGCCATCGAAGCCACAAGAGAGCATGAGGCCAGGCATGACGCATTAACCGGCCTGACAAATCGACGAGGTTTCGCTGAAATACTCCCCCATGCCATGGCGAGATCGGATCGCAACATGCACGCGATGGCTCTGCTCTTTATTGACCTTGATGGGTTTAAGCAGGTGAATGACACATTTGGACACGATGCTGGAGATTTACTGTTAAAAGAGGTGGCTCAGCGTTTCAACACCACTGTCAGGCAAACCGATGCGGTGAGTAGATTGGCTGGAGATGAGTTCACCATTCTGCTAGAGCCCATTTCTGGAGATCAATCCTCAGTGACAGCTGTCGCCCATAAAATATTGGATGCCCTGAGCACCCCCGTATTGTTAGGCCGGAACGCCATTCATATAGGTGCCAGTATCGGCATTACTATGTATCAACCACGTTCCAGTAAAACTGCGGATGAGATGGTCAAGGCAGCGGACAACGCCATGTATGAAGCCAAGCGTCGCGGAAAAAATCAGTTTCAAGTGAGTGTCTGATATCCCTGCCGTTACACTTGCTAAATTGCCTCTCGGCCACTAGGGTCTAATGCCTGGTGTTTACTGTCATATTCAAGGCGAGATACTTCTATCTTGGGCCATTCACTGACCATCCAATCGACCAAGGCCTGAACCGGTACCAGAAACTCCCGACCACGGTCAGTGAGGGTGTATTCCACGCGCGGCGGCACTTCGGGATATAAGTGGCGAGTGACGATGCCATCCCGTTCAAATTGTCGCAAAGTCGTTGAGAGCATTCTTTGTGATATGCCATTTACCTCGCGACTCAATTCAGAAAATCGCAGGCAATGGTTATCCGCCTTCGCCAGTGAGACCATAACTAACATGCTCCATTTATCACCCAGTCGTGATAATAGATCACGAAATGCACAATTTTTGTGGGATTGGAGTGAAGAATTATCTGTATCTTTTAGCTCACTTCGCATGACTTACCTTTATGTAACCAGCTAAACAAAAAGTGCGTTCTTGTTTTCAATTAAGTAACTATATAGCATCTAGTTACTTTTTAATACTATTGGGAAAGACAAGATGGCACATACTGTCCTGCACATTAATAGCAGTCCGCTTGGTGATCATTCCGTATCACGCAAGCTCACGGAAAATCTTCTGACCGAACTTAAGAAAAAGCACCCAGACACCCTGGTTATCACAAGAGATTTAGTCTCCTCTCCTTTGCCCCATTTAAGTGACATTACCGTAGGCGCTTTTTTTACACCCCCGGAGCAGCGGAATGATGCTTTAAATGCAGCATTAGTATTATCCGATGAGCTGATCGATGAGTTATTCGCTGCAGATGTAATCGTGATTGGCGCACCCATGTGGAATTTTGGTATCCCTTCCTCACTCAAAGCATGGATTGATCATGTTGCTCGTGCAGGGCGTACATTTACATACGGTGCTGCAGGGCCAGAAAGTCTTCTCCCGCCTGGTAAAAAAGTCATCATTGCATCTGCCCGTGGCGGTATATATAGCTCTGGACCCATGAAAGTGATGGATCACCAGGAGTCTTATTTGAGAGCCATCCTGGGTTTTATCGGCCTGCATGATGTATCCATTATTCGGGCTGAAGGGGTAGCAATGGGGGAGGAAGCAAAACAAGCCGCATTAGGATCAGCAGGGGTGCAGCTGGATGAGGCAATCACACACATTACCACGTAGCTTTCATCCTTGTTATATTGAATTAAAAGCGATGGTGTTAATACAACTGCTCATTGCTAAAAAGTGAATGAAAAAGGCGAATCCACCTAATAACACTTTAGGTGAGACTCGCCTTTTTAGAAGCATAAACGCTAAAAGTTAAAAAGCGTATTTGAAGGTGAGCATCGCATTGCGCGGTTCGCCGTAATAGCCTGAATTATAAAAACCAATATTCGTGTAGTACTTTTTATCGAATACGTTGTTGATATTCAGGTTGGCAGACAGTTGCTTGCTGAGTTGATAACGCGCCATGATATCCACTACGCCGTAAGCTGATTGTGAGAATTCCTCAGTGCGTGCTGCCCTGCGGTTGGTGAGTATTTGCCAACCCTTACTTTGCCAGCGTCCACCGCCGCCTATCGTCAGTTTGTCCAAATTGCCTGCAAACTTATAGCTACTGAACAGTGTGAACTGGTTCTCTGGCTCCCAGGTGGATACCTTGTTGCCATTGTCATCTCGGATTACCTTGTGGGTAAATCCGGCCTGTAATTGCCAGCCTGGTGCCAACTGTCCGGAGATCTCGGCTTCATAGCCCTTGGTCTTGGCTTTAAGGGAGGTGTATGCATCGGTGATGGCAGGATTGGTCGGGTTGCTGTTGTAGGCACGGTCCGATTCAGGTCGATTGTCTTGATGCACTTCAAAATACGCCAGGCTGGTATTCAATGCGCCATTGAAGAACTCGCCCTTGAGGCCTGCTTCGTAATTCTGGCCCTCGTTTGGCTCTAGCAATTTATTGTCGCGGCTGCGGTAATAGGTTTGCGGCATGAATATATCGGTATAACTGGCATACAGGGCATAGTTCTGGTTCAGTTTATACACAGCTCCCAGGTAGGGGACGACTCTGCCTGATTCACGCGACTCTTCATCGGGGTTAGCGAGGTGATAGCTGGCAACACGCGTGCCTACCAACAATGATAGGGCATCTGACACATTGAATCTGCCAGTGACATACGCCCCAGTCTGCTTGACGACTTCATCCTTGCGACTGCTCACAGGGCCCCAGTTTGGCTCTGTAATATTGCCATTCCATGCGTAGATGTCCGGGACAAGGTTATTGATGTAAGCCGGGTTCCAATAATCCTTGCCCGTCCAGTGGGAGCGAGAGGCAGAAGCACCCACTACCAGCTCATGGGTACGCCCAAACAAGTCAAATGGCCCGCTTGCATATGCATCCAGAGAATTGCTTTTGGTCTGGCCTGTATATTTGTTGGCCCAAATGGCCGCTGTGCCGTCAGGGTAGGGGAAATCGCCCTGAATCGAGCCCAGTGGTGCATCATAGGCATTGGTCTGGTGGTTAAACTGCAACTTGCCTACCCAGCCATTATCGAAGCGATGTTCCAGCGTAGAAAACACGGTACGGGTTTCCTGCTCCCAACGGCTCCACTTGGCACCATTGTTGTATGAGCGCGGAAAGGAATTACTGCCCCCCGTCCTATTGAAGAGCGGGAAGCTACCTGACCAGCCTGATCCCCTGGGGTCATTATTTTGGTAGTCTGCGCCTACAGTCAGCAAGGTGTTAGGGCTAAGGTCGAACTCCAATATTCCGTAGAACACGCCTGTTTTGCGTTCGTAATGATCCATAAAGGATTGCCTGTCCTGATACGTCATGACAGTTCTACCGCGTACATTGCCACTCTCGGTCAATGGTCCGCTTACATCCAGTTGCGTGCGATAGTTATCCCAGGAGCCAGCACCCACCGTGAACTCACCCCGAAATTCTGCGGTAGGCTTTTTCCTAACCAGATTAATGGTGGCACCTATTGAGCCTGCTCCTGTCAGCAATCCTGTCGCGCCTTTCAATACCTCGACCCGGTCATAGATCGCCATATCGCTCAGCGTTTGTCCGGCGGAATAAGCCGCGTTGCGTAATGAGGGAATACCATCGTACTGGAAATTCTCGACGGCAAAGCCGCGCGCCCAGTAATTGGTACGTTCAGTGTCATAGTGCGAGACTGTGATACCAGGGGTATGTCGCATCACATCATCGATGGAGTTCAGGTTGAAGTCATCAATATGCGCCCTGGTGACCACGGTGATGGATTGCGGGGTTTCAATGGGTTTTAATACCAACCTGGTTGCCGTTGCAATGGTGCCTGGCGTATATGATCCGGTATCTTCCGTAATTGCCCCAAGCTGATTACTCACTACCTTCAGCTCAGGCAAGACAGATGCCCCTTTGTTTGAAGCATGCTCGATGTTATCTAGAGGTTTTAAGCTGTAACTGCCATCCAGTTGCTTGACCGCCTGTAGCGCTGTGCCTTGGAGCAAGACAGCCAAGCCTTCTTGTACAGTGTAATCACCCTTTAAGCCCTGACTGTTCAGATTGTTGGTGGTGGATGTTGGGTATGACAACAAGATACCTGCGTGCCTGCCAAAACTGGTAAGCGCTGATTCTAGCGTACCGGCTGGAATGTCATATTGTTTCTTGGCATTATCTGCTTGCTTGGTTTCAGCCGCAGCTGCATTCATGGGAGCGACACTGTAGATAAAGGTGCTGGTGAGTGCAGTCATGCTGAAAAGGCTGGCTACTGCAACAGAAATAGCCTTGGATTTGACTGAGATGGGTAACGAATTGGTAAACATTCAGGGTTCCTGAAGAAATGGATTGATGTGGTGTTCATCCTCCATGTCTCTTGAGAATAGGAATCAGCCCACTTTTCTCAAAATATTTTTTTAAAGGGCTTTTCTTTAAAGGGGAAGACCAGGATGCGCTCATGCAAGCTTGCATTTGACCAACTATGGGAATAACTGGACTAGGCAGAAAAAAGGTGACCTTACCTGATCTCAAGCAGGCAGCAGGGTGACCCAATATCGAGTAATGTATTGCATCTTCACGGGTAAAATATTGGTCAGGTTTTTCAGGATCAGATCCGTATCTTGTAGCGGAAAGGATCCCGAAATCCTCATATCTGAGAGCGCTGGATCACAGCGGATTACGCCCTTGCGGTGACGATCAAGTTCCAATAGAAAATCTCCAAGACGCATATTGCTGGCCACAATCATGCCATCTACCCAGGCAACACTACTCTCGCTCACTGGCTTGATATTGCCCAGGGTGTTTTCATTGAAGATGAGAAACTCGCCTGGCATCACTATGCTTTCTTGATCAGGGAGTGCAGCCGCGCGCACTGCCACTCTACCTTCAAACACACCAACCTGACTAAAGTCTTTATCTAGTTTTACATGGAAACGTGTGCCTAAAGGCTGCAAGTTTCCGTGTCGCGTAGCCACCAGCATGGGCCGGCCTTGCGCATCCTTGGCGGTTGCTACCAGGATTTCACCTTTTAACAACTCAATATACCGATGCTGATGAGTGAAACTGATATTCACCGCACTATTTGTATTCAGCATCAGGCGTGTGCCGTCGGCCAATATCAGCGTTCTATATTCGCCTACCTCTGTATTTTCATCAGCCCGCCAACTATGCCACGCATCGGTTTCGGTCATTATCCAACCGCTACCACTGGCAAATATGACGATAGATAAAGCTTTAAGGGCGCGGCGACGGCCTGAGGATTGAGGCCTTGTGATGGCAACTTGCGCCATGGCGCTACCAATCGCGGTTGAGGCTCCGGTGAGGCTGGCATTTACTTCGGCAATTCGTTGCCATGCACGTTGATGATCAGGATGTTGACTCAGCCACTCAGCAAACTGCTGCTGCAATATGGCATCGTTGGAGTTATTGAGCTCTACCATCCATTCCACAGCCTTTTGTGCAACAAGAGGAGGAATGGATCTAGGGTCTATTGAGGTGCCGTGACTCATATGGATTTAATCAACACTGTTTGCGAAATAGCATTGAGTGCCTGCCCGCACTAGATATCGTTTCACTGTGGTCACCGAAATATCGAGTAATTCTGCAATCTGTCCATGCCCCAGGCCATCCAGTTGGGAGTATAAAAAGGCCCGCTTCACGGGTAATGGCAGTCCATCCAGTAAATGATCGATGGTGAGAAGGGTTTGGAGCAGGATGGCGCGCTCTTCGGGAGAAGGGGCTGTCGCTTCTGGCATTTGTAAAAGCGTTAATTCATAGGCTCTTTCAATTTTCTCCCTACGCCAGTAATTACTTAAGACCCGTTGTGCGACGGTGAGCAGAAACGCTCTTGGCTCCTGCATAACGGCTAATTCCTGCTTAACCATCAAGCGCAAAAATGTGTCATGAGAGAGGTCTGCTGCAAGATGCGTACATCCCAGTTTCTTTCTTAGCCACGCATGTAACCAGCTATGGTGTGCCCCATATAAGTCAGCCAGTTGCTTCCCTGTCGCTT
Organism: Methylobacillus gramineus; assembly: GCF_020532675.1. Classification (GTDB taxonomy): domain Bacteria; phylum Pseudomonadota; class Gammaproteobacteria; order Burkholderiales; family Methylophilaceae; genus Methylobacillus; species Methylobacillus gramineus. The sequence goes on from NZ_JAJAVE010000003.1 coordinate 271,639, forward strand.
GCAAATCAGATCCCTTGAGAATGTATATAAATAATAATTATTATCATTCTAGTGATTGTCTTCATAAAACTCAATTTATGAATGACCGGCTTACTGCTTCAAGGGTTTAAAAAATGAAAGCTTGTTTGTAGAGCTAAGTTTAGCTGTACAAATAATGATGTTGGCTTGTGAATGTAAGCCAGTATGCGTTCAGCTTAGAATAGCCAATTTAGGCCAAACAGCTTTTGCCGCATTGCAATCCCAATGCCATAAGTGCTAAAACCATCACAGTCCTGAGCAATGGATCGCTATTCTCTTTTCAACAAAATAGTGATGAGTAACGTTGAGTCAGTAACTGCCTTCACTGCATGAGGTTCTCCATCTTTTAGATAGGTCAGCGTGTTGGCTGTCAAAATCTGCGAGCGATTCCCGGTTGTCAGCTCCACTGTACCTTCGAGGCATTGGATGATGATGGCACCAGCAGCGGTATGCTCGGGAGTCAGCTTGCCTGCTTTCAGTGCGAAGCGAAACACCTCCAGATGGCTTTCACGGATCAATGTTGCAGAAGTGGCCGTATCAAAATTGGCTCCAAAGGGGCTGATGTCGATGATATCGCCTGGTGCAAAGTGCTGAATACTCATGAGTCACTCCTCCGTTGTGGTGAGACAAGATTAATCCTTGCGCAGGAAAGTCGGTTTTCTGAACAAGGTCAGTGCAATCTGGCTGGCAATTGATAATGCGCCGATGATGAAGACAACATCGCCAAAGGTTCTTACCCAACGCAAGGTTTGCATATGCGACTGCTGCATAAAGGCTTCGCTGCGTGCATACCACAGGCCTTCATTGAAACTGGCCTGGAATTGCAGGACACCTATTGGTAGCAGACTGGTGAAGATCATCAGTAGCAAGCCGATATTGAGTGCCCAGAAACCCGGCTTCATGAGGTTTTCATTAAATACGGCTTGTGGTTGGATATAGCGTAGCACCAGCAAGGTAAAGCCGATGGCGAGGAAGCCATACACCCCGAACAGGGCGGCATGTGCATGGACTGCCGTGGTGTTGAGTCCCTGGATATAGTAAAGAGAAATCGGCGGATTGATCAGGAAGCCAAATACCCCGGCCCCCAGCATATTCCAGAATGCTACTGCGGCGAAGCAGCATAGCGGCCAGCGCAGGTTGTTAAGCCACTCGGCGCGGGTATGGATATGCCAGTTATGCCAAGCTTCATGCCCCAGTACCAGTAAAGGTACTACCTCCAGTGCACTGAAACTGGCCCCTATCGCCATGACAGGCGTTGTCGTACCGGAAAAGTACAGGTGATGGAAAGTGCCAGGAATGCCGCCGACCATGAAAAGAGAGGCCGAGGCCAGGCTGGCGGTGGTGGCCATGGTGCGCGACACGAGGCCAAGCGACATGAATATATAGGCCAGTGCTGCGGTAGCAAATACCTCAAAGATACCCTCTACCCACAGATGTACCACCCACCATCGCCAGTATTCCATGACGGATAGATTGCTGTGTTCGCCATAAAACAGGCCGGAGCCATAGAACAAGCCAATGGCAATGACCGATGCAGTGAGCAAGGCCAGCAGGTTTTTGTCACCATCGTGCGCCTTCAAAGCTGGCACCATGCATCGCAACATCAGGCCCAACCACAATAATAGGCCTGCGAATAATGCAACCTGCCAGAATCGGCCAAGATCGATGTATTCATAACCCTGGTGACCGAACCAGAAATTAAACTGGATGGGCAATAGATTGGCAATCGCCGTATATTGACCCAGGAAAGAGCCTGCAACCACAATCAGTAACGCTACGAACAGGATATCCACGCCGAGTTTCTGATAAGCGGGGTCACGGCCTCCATTGATGAGTGGTGCAAGGAATAAGCCAGCAGCCAGGAAGCCTGTCGCTATCCAGAATAAGGCGCTCTGGATATGCCAGGTACGGGTGAGGGAATAGGGAAACCATTGGGACACATTAATGCCATAGAACTCCTGTCCTTCCACGGTGTAATGCGCGGTAAAACCGCCAACCATTACCTGAAATACTAGCAAGACAGCGACGATGAGGAGGTATTTACCTAATGCCTGTTGAGAGGGCGTGAGTTTGAAACTGGTGATGGGATCGAGCGTGCCTGCGACAGGCTCAACATCATCTTCCTTGCGCAAGATTGACCAGCCTAATACCAGAAAACCTATTCCTGCCAGCAATAGCACCACGCTAGCCATTGACCAGATGATATTTTCGCTGCTGGGCTGGTTCGCAATCAGCGGTTCATGAGGCCAGTTATTAGTGTAGGTGACCTTGCTATCAGGGCGTTCAGTGGCCGCTGCCCAAGAGGTCCAGAAAAAGAAGTAAGCCAGTTTCTCCCTGTTTTTCGCATCCGGCAGCGTGTTGTCCTTCATGGCAAATGCGATACGGGTTTGCTTGAGGGGCGCAGCATCGGAAAATAACGCGTCGTAATAGGATGCAGTCTGTTTAACGGCCTCTGCACGTCGTGGCGTCAGGTGTAATGTGCCTGTTGCATCTAGATGGTTGCCTCGGTATTCCTGTTTGAGCAGTTCACGCAAACCCGCTTGGTTGACGGCATTAAGGTCACGGTAAGGTTTCTGAAAAGTATCCTGAGAAGCAATATCAAGCCAAGCCATTAGTTCACGGTGCAGCCAGTCGGCTGACCAATCAGGAGCCTGATAAGCCCCATGTCCCCAGATCGAACCAATCTGCATACCGCCGATGGATTGCCAATGAGATTGACCCTCGAGGATATCACCCTGGGTGAATGCAATACTCTGGTCATGACTGACGACGCGTTCAGGGATTGGAGGAGCCAGACGGTAAATTTCGGTACCGTAGTAGCCCAAGATGCTGAAGGTGAAAATCAGCACAGCAATGAGGATGAACCAGAGTCTTTTGTAGCCTCCCATGAACTTCTCCTTTTGATCGGCTGGATGACCTGCGGGGATAAAACCTTTGAAGTCACTATACCATTATTAGATCATGGTTAATATGACCCAATGATGAGGCGTGTGAGTGCTTCAAAATCTGTCTATCTCAGATTAAGGCTATATTCACTAAGATGAGCCATGACGATGTGTGTCAAATGACAGTATTGATTTAGACAGCTTGCGAACGCGGACTGTGGAGTGAAAAATAGTCTGCTTGATGCAGCAGCGCCTAGAACAAGGCTGTAACTTCCCTAATGAGGGGAGAATTTGGCGGCGAGAATGGCAATGAGGGCGTCAAGGTTAACCGGCTTTACCAAGTGGTGGTCGAAACCTGCCTGCAGCGAAGTCTCGCGGTCATGGGCTTGACCATAGCCGGTGACTGCGATTAGCAGGGCTTTTGCAGTCTCGGGCTGAGCACGCAGGCGCCGTGCCAGTTCGTTGCCATCCATTTCGGGCAGTCCGATGTCAAGTATGCAGACCTGAGGGCGTGTTTGTTGCGCCCGCTGCAAGGCACTCAATGAACCGTTCTCTACGATGGGGATATAGCCCAGCGTTTCCAGTAGGCATGCCAGCATATCTGCAGCATCGATGTTGTCGTCCACTACCAGTACCGTGGTCTGGTTGGACTGGGCACTTGTCCGGGCTACATTGTCAGCCTCGGCAGCGGATGCCTGAGACAATATTGAGGGCAGATAAACCGTGAAACGCGAGCCCTGGCCAATGCCATTGCTATAGCAATGGATGCTGCCGCCATGAAGTTCTATCATGCCTTTCACGACCGCCAGGCCAATGCCTAGTCCACCCTGAGAGCGGTCGGAGTTGCGCTTGGCTTGAGCGAACAGCTCGAAGATGTGTGGTTGATCGTCTGCGGCAATACCAATACCGTCATCGCTCACGCTGATGACTGCCTGACCGTCTTGTACGCGCATGTCCAGTTCGATGCTGCCCTTTGTCTGCGTGTACTTGGCAGCGTTATTAAGCAAGTTGGTCACAATCTGTACCAGCCGCTTATGGTCGCCGAGTATGCTGACATGCTCGGCACACAGGTTTAAGCTAAAGCGATGCTGTTTGGATTCCATCAGCGGGCGGACCTGCTCAATTGAATCATTGATCACGGTCTTCAGGTCCTGCGGAAGTTGGTCTATGCTCACCAGCCCGCGCGTTACCCGCGATACGTCCAGCAGATCATCGACCAGCCCCACCATGTGTGTCACCTGGCGATTAATGATCTCGATGGACCGTTGCAGACGTTCCTGGTCTGCATTATGCATAGCGATCAGCTGCGCCGCCGCACTGATAGGGGCAAGTGGATTGCGCAGCTCGTGTGCCAACATGGCCAGGAACTCGTCCTTGCGCTGGCTGGCCAACTGTAGTGCCTGCTCTGCTTGCTTGCGCTCGGTGGTGTCACGGGTAGTGCCCGCCACCGCTTCCACCTCGCCATCAGGGCCCAATACAGGGACAAAGATATAATCGTAGATACGTTGGCCGAAAGTGCCTGCGAACGGTACCTCACCGCGTATAGGCTGTTTGGTAGCAACAACCTGGTCGATTTCACGGCTATGCATATCGGCGTGCCAAGGTTCATATCCCAGCTCAAGGCAGGTCTTTCCTATAGCTTCTTCCCAGGTTTTACCCCACAACTGCAGCAGCACGCTATTGGCATAAATGAAGCGGTGCTGCAGGTCGAACACATAGGCCAGGTCGGGGGTGTTGTTGAGAAAGGTCTCGTAAAGCCGTGTGCGTCGCTCTGCGTCTGCGACAGTTTGGGCCAGCTGAACCGGCGGCTGGGGAGGAGGTGTGGAAGTCAATGCCTGAGACCTCTATGGGTTTGACTAGGGTCTAACCCGCTTAAATGGGTAGGACCAACATTTTATTCATTTACCTGCAGAGTGAAAACCGGGCGCACTATTTGCGGTAATGCTGATGCAATTTTCGCCACTGGCGCAGTAGTCTACTCCAACCCAGCTAGTAGGTTAAAAAATCGGAATAGCTGACTCCGGCGTGACACCCTATCCACATTTGCTGTCTCCGCAATTCAGGCACGTCAAACAACCGTCCATGACAATGGCAGCCTTGGTATGGCACTTGTTGCAGAGTTGTGCGCTTTTAGGAAAACCTTCTGCATTAATGGGTTCTTCAGTGTGTTTTTCTAGATATTCGGCACGTTTTTCATTGATGAGTTTTTGTTGGTGTTCGTCGGGGCTCGTCTTTTTTAACATGCCAATCTGGTACAGGTGTTGCTCCAATACCTCACCGATTTCAGCGACCAGGCTGGGCACATATTTGCCGCCTTTTTTGAAGTAGCCGCCGCTTGGTTCAAACACGCTCTTGAGTTCTTCCACCAAAAAGGTGATGTCCCCACCCTTGCGGAAGGTGGCAGACATCACGCGTGTCAGAGCCACTATCCACTGAAAATGATCCATGTTCTTGGAGTTGATGAATATCTCGAAGGGGCGACGATGTTCTTGTGGCGTGCCCTCGTTCATGATCACGTCATTGATGGTGATGTAAAGCGCATGTTCCGTGACTGGAGTCTTGATCTTATACGTATTGCCTACCAGCATTTCAGGGCGGCTTAGTGGTTCGCCAAGCTGGACGATTTCTGCCAGTTTTTGTTCATGCGCTTTTTGTTCGGCAGCCGCCTTGGCTTTGTCTTCTTCGGTGATGACGTTATAGCCAGTAATTTTTTTCTCTATCTTGATTGCCATGGTGGTCTCCTAATGCAATAGACGCTGTATCGGGTGTTTTTGCTAGAGCAGCGGACTCTTAATCCGCTTGTCTAGCTGGGGTGGCGGTGATTTCAACATTAGAACTTGCCGTAATAACCTTCCTTCAATGCATCGTAAAGGTTGGCCGCGCTGTGAATTTCCCCATCATATTCAATCTCGTCATTACCCCTGGCTTCCACCACGGTGCCATCTTCCAGCGTGAATTTGTAGGTGGTGTTTTCCAGGTCTTTTTCGGTGACCAGCACACCCTGGAAGGCTTCTGGATTGAAGCGGAAAGTGGTGCAACCCTTTAACCCCTTGTCATAGGCATAGATATAGATATTCTTGAAATCTTCGTAATCGTAGTCGGTGGGGACGTTGATGGTCTTGGAGATGGAGCTGTCTATCCATTTTTGTGCAGCAGCCTGGATATCCACGTGGGCCTTGGCCTGAATGGTGGATGAATCAAGGAAGTAATCGGGTAATTGCTCTTCCGCTTTGTCTGAAAACGGCATGGCGTTGGCATTGACCAGTTCACGATAGGCCAGCAGTTCATAGGAAAATACATCGACTTTTTCCTTGGATTTCTTGCCCTCACGAATGACGTTGCGTGAATAATGGTGCGCAAATGAAGGCTCTATACCGTTGCTCGCATTGTTGGCCAACGACAGTGAGATAGTGCCAGTCGGGGCAATCGAGCTGTGATGGCTAAAGCGAGAGCCGGTCTTGGCAATTTGCTGGCGTAGTGATTCCGGAAATTGCTGCATGTAGCGACTATATAGCCCCATTAGTACCTTGCCCTTGAGCTTGTCGCCAAGTTTGATCCCATCCTTGCCCATTTCCGGGCGTTTGGCTAGCAAGTCCGCGGTGATTTCAAACTCTTCTTCCATGATAGGGGCGGCACCTTTTTCCTCTGCCAGTTCTACGCCGATTGTCCAACCGACTTCCGCCATGATCTTGGTGACTTCTTCAGTAAATGTGAGGGAGGCACTATCGCCATATTGCATCTTGAGCATGGTGAGAGTGGAGCCCAGGCCTAGATAGCCCATGCCGTGACGGCGCTTGCGTGCAATTTCGTCACGTTGCTGTTGTAGCGGGAGTCCATTGATCTCGACGACGTTATCCAGCATGCGGGTAAAGACTGCGACCACTTCGCGATATTCGGCCCAGTCAAAATAGGCCTTGTCAGTAAATGGCTGGCGGACGAATTTGGTCAGATTGATTGATCCCAGCAAACAGGCACCGTAAGGAGGTAATGGCTGTTCTCCACAGGGATTGGTAGCGCGGATGTTTTCGCAGTACCAGTTGTTGTTCATTTCATTGACACGGTCAATCAGGATGAATCCTGGTTCAGCAAAATCGTAGGTGGATGACATGATGACATCCCACAAACGCTGCGCACGGATAGTCCGGTATACACGGCATGCCACCTTGCCGTCAGATTCACGGGTCAGGTATTTGCCCTTGACTGGCCATTCCCGCCACACCACCTGGTCTTCATCACCAAGATCAAGAAGATCAATATTGGCCTCTTTCTCTGTGACGGGAAATGCCAGCTTCCACTCTGCATCAGCCTTCACTGCCTCCATGAATTCCTTGGTAATCAGGCAGGAGAGGTTGAATTGACGCAGGCGTCCAGCTTCACGCTTGGCTTTGATGAAGTCGGTCACATCGGGATGCGAAATGTCAAAAGTGGCCATTTGAGCGCCACGGCGACCACCGGCGGAAGAGACAGTGAAGCACATCTTGTCGTAGATATCCATGAAGGACAGCGGACCGCTGGTATAAGCGCCCGCTCCCGCGACAAATGCCCCTTTGGGCCGTAGCGTGGAGAATTCGTAACCGATGCCGCAGCCTGCTTTGAGCGTCAGACCTGCTTCATGCACTTTTTCCAAAATACCATCCATGCTGTCTTCGACAATCCCGGATACGGTGCAGTTGATCGTGCTGGTGGCGGGCTTGTGTGCTTGTGCGCCGGCATTGGAAGTAATGCGACCTGCCGGAATAGCGCCGCGGCGCAACGCCCAGAGAAAGCGTTCAAACCACTGTGTGCGTTTTTCTTCCGTGTCCTCAACGTCAGCCAGCGCACGTGCCACGCGTTGGTAAGTATCATCCACGTCCTGGTCGATGAAATTGCCCTGCTTGGTTTTCAGGCGATACTTCTTGTCCCAGATGTCCAGAGAAACTGACTGCATCGTCACTTCTGGTACCTCTGACTCCTGATTGGCTGGGTTAGCAGATTTCACGGCCTTGAGCATGGGTCTTCTTCTCCGTTGAGGGCTAGATACGCCGTTTTTTTAAGGTTGCAGGCTGCGCGCCACAACTTAGCTGTACACCACAAGATATAGTGATTGCATGAAAAATTATGTCATTTTGTTGTGTCGGTCAAGGGTAATTTTTGGTGCGTATGCGCAATTCCTGGGCATGTAAAACTGGCATGCCCCGGCCGGCCTGAAATAGCGGTGATTTTAGTTAAGGTGAGTCCTTGCTCACTACAGTGAAAATAAATGGTATGTGCAAAAAAGGGATAGCAGGATCAGAAGATTTGATGAGGAGCATGAGAGAAAGACTGGCGATACTTAGTAAAAAATTTCCCTCAAATAAGTGTTGGAAATTAGTTGGATGATTGTGCTGGTTTGGCCATCAATCTGGGCCATGCCTCAACCCAGCAACAATAATGATCAAATCCCGGAATGATGACGATCTCTGGCTGCTGATCTCTGGGGAACCGGTGTTGATAGGACTGCGTCAAGCCAGGCGTAATCACGTTGTCGCGTTCGCCTACGTAATGTAATTGAGGTACGGATCGGAGTGTAGGCCAGGCATCGGATGGGTTGAGCGAACCTGATAATGGACTCAATTGTTGCTGGGAAGTCCATGCGGCAATATCCAGATTGCCAGCAACGGTGATGAGTGTTGCGATGTCATGACGTCTTGCTGCGGTGAGGGCGGCTACCGCACCACCGCCTGAATACCCGACTAGCACAAGACGGTTGGCACCATATCGTTGCTTCAATTGTGTGATGGCTTGATCTGTTGAAGCGATCACGGCAGCTGCGAAGCGCTCATTCGTCCAGTAGCGGGTGCTACAGTTACGCCGATCTGCTGCATCCACATATTGGCAAGGTCGTGCCAGGTAGACTGCATGATGGTGGGGGTCGGTTAAGGCCAGTTTCAATGCCAATGGATTGCGTGGTGTGGGATCTAATGACGGTGTATATGCATTGACCCAGGCTAGCCCATCTCCTTCAATATAAATTGTCAGAGTATCAGTGGCAGCCAAGTGGGGTGGAACAAATGCGGCCAATGCAAATGTCCCTGCGTCCAGATTCAAGCGTTGCCAACCAGCCTCTGTGGCCACTTTCTCGGCAGCTACATGCCTATCCTGTGCAGTGGGCATTGCCGTACATGCGGCAAGACATAAGCTCATGAGGCAGAGGTAGTAGGATTTCATATGCAGTGGCATAAATTGGGAGGGTATTAAACAGTCATGCCCTGAGTGACCGTCCTAAAACAGCTTGAGTCGTAGATGTTGACCAAGTTCAGAAAACCCTTGAGTGATCAAATGAGTTATTACCACCATTAACTTACCAAAACCCAATTAAAAAAGCTGAGCTCTGTGATATACAGAGCTCAGCTTAACAGGTCTTAACCACCACTATGAATATCCAATGTGATTGAATCAGTGCAAATCGCCAGGCTTTTGAAAATCAAGATAATTGCCCATGATCTTTACTTGCTATGTTTATCCCATATATTCGACCACGCTGGACATGGATTTAGAATTTCCAGTGCGCTACAAATTGTCCTGTAACAGCGCTATAACCTGTGGTTCTTTCACCATCGAGTTGCAGCGACAATGAGAAGTTATCGCTCTTTTGCAGCCTTAATGCACCGCCTAGACTATAGGTATTTCTGGCAATTTCCTGACCTTCAGTTTTAAATGCTGAGCCACCACCAATGAAATTGGTGGTCGTATTTAAACCATCATTCTTGAAGTCATGTCTCCAGCCAACCTGTACTGATGGAACCAAGCGCATGCCATTTGACAATTCATATTCGCTTGAAAATTTCACCGCCAATAAGCTGCGGATACGATCAGCAGACTCATCTTTAAATTTCATGGACAGTGGGCCTGCACCTTTTTCTGTATAACCATTCTGTTGAAGGTTAATCCATTCCATCCCAACAATAGGTGTGATTTTAGAACGTTCGCCAATCGCTAATGGATAACCAACATTGATACGGCCCGCGACTTGATCGCTGTCATAATCACTTTTGGCAATTCCGCTAATAGTGGTATTGCGTGAGCTGTCATAGTTTTGTCTAGCATAAGCCAGCATGCTTTCCAGATACCATTTGCCAAAATCCTTGGCTGCGTAGGCAGTCAGTTGATAAGTTTTGATATCGCTATGATCACCGTCACGGAAATTGGTCATGTTGACATTGGTTTTTGCATAGGTGAACGCTGTCCCTACTACCCAATTGTTTTCCAGTAATGTATCGCCACCAAATGCCATGCCTGTCGTGCTCATGTCATAACCCGCAAATCCTGAGCGCATATCCTGATTGCCGCGACCGCCAAATACCTTGGTCCAGAAACCGTATTTCTTTATGTCGTTGTTGAATAATGTGGAGAGGTCGCCATTCGCTGCCAGTTTGATTTTTCCTGCTTTCAGGTCTTCAACGGCGCTAGTTTGAAAGCTATCTGTACGCAACGCGTCCAAGCGCATTTGTACTGTATCTAGATTGCCAGTTACTGTTTGTGTGGCCGCAAACCCTGACGCCTGGCTGGTGTTCGGGGCAATGCGGTTAAGGGCAGCGGTTTGTTGCTCTTTAGAAAGCAAAACCAGGTCTGCCAGAGTATTGCTCATGGTGGTATTGGCATTGCCGACTAGGCTATCTAGCACTGCAGCTGCGCCGGAGCTATTTTGAGTTGAGTTTGGCGTGAATAGCCCGCCTCCCAGAATGGAGGCATCTAGAATCACCGAGTTAGATAAAATAACAAAATTGACTGGTTCCCATTCTTGGGTTGGATTCTGGATGGGAATATACGTAAAAGTATAAGTACCTGGAGAGAGGTTGCTAAATGTAGCACCTTGCCAGGATTGAGCAATATGTCCGGATTGTGGTGTACCTACTAAGGTTGAGCCATTTGAGTAGAAATTCGTAACGCCATCAATGAGCCCTGCTGGTTTATTAGTGACAAGCAGTGTGAAGGGCACTGTTGACAAATAGTTACTTGGCCCTGCGACTTCAAGACTACCTTCTGTGAAGCTAGTATTTCCATGATATGTGCCATACCAGAAAGTCACTGCACCTGCTCCGGCATTTTCATAACCTACAGACGAGGTGTGGGCGTATAAGTTGGGCGTAAATAATGCGCTTAGGATAGTTGCAATAGTGAGTTTCGTCTTGAGGTTCTCTATTGATCTGTTGCTGCCTTGTATGTGCTGCATTGTGATATTTGTTTTTGCCATGATGCTCCCCTGAGATATTTGCAGTCTTGTGAACGCCTACAAGATGGAATGCAGGCATGCATTCGGCAGGGATGGTAGCAAAGTGAAAAAAAGAAACCCTACTAAAGCCTACAGAGGGTAGGGTCAATCAATGATGGTCATGGGCTCGCAGAGCTGATAGCCATAATTGCGGATAGAACGGATGGGATTACCCACTGTGGAATCCAGGGAAACGAGCTTTTTCCTGAGGCGAACGATCAATACCTCTAGTGAGGCTTTGCTGTATTCGAGCTGGTCATGACTGAGCAGCTCCAGCAGTTGCCATGTCTCCAGGCGGTGTTCTGGAGTACGCAGCAGGGCAAGCAGCAGCATGGATTCATGCTGGTTGATGGTAACGGAACGCTCATGTTTTTTGAGGGTGAGGGATTGTAGATGTAGCTTGATACCCAGGCTTTCAGTAGCTTGTGGCTTGAGTCTGCGGGATAAGGCCTGGATGGCAGCACTGATTTCCTCTAGCGATGCTGGCTTGGTCAGGTAAATATCGGCGCCACAGTCATACCCTTGCATTTTGTGGTTTGCCAGTTGATTGGCGCTGATGATGATAATGCCGATGTCAGGGTAAATATGGCGGATGCGCTGTGTGAGGCTGAGTCCGCTTTCGCCAGGCAGGTTGATGTCGATCAGCATCATGTCGATGCTGCCAATATCCTTTTGTTCTGGCAGGGCCTCAGCGGAATCCAGCCCGATCACATGGTGTCCCTTGTGACGCAAGGCGTTGACGGTGACTTCTCGCAGTGCGTCGTGATCTTCCACGACGATGATATTTAATTGGGTAGCCATAAACTGAATCTTATCTGGTGTAGATGCAGGCTTGCATCCAGGCTGCCGCCCAAGGATAAGGCCACCGCTCGGGATAAATAAAGGCCGATGCCAAAACCGGTATGTTTGCGGGAAGTGGCCTCCCGGTAGTATTTATCAAACAACTTGTTGATATCAGGGCGGCTTGTCACCGCATTTTCAAATGAGATGGCAATGCCCTGCCTGTCTGCACTGTTTGCCTGGGGGTAGATCCGGATCGAAATCTGGCTGCTGGCCGGAGAGTATTTGAGCGCGTTTTCCAGCAGGTTTCGCAGGATCAGACGCAACATGAGCAGATCGCAGGGGAATGTCTGGGGCGTGTGGCTCGACAGGTCAATTCTCTCTGTACATGCATATTCATGAATCAATGTATGCAACACGGCCTCGGCATCGCAGGGCTGATAGCTAAGGCGGATTTGCTGGGCTTCAATATTGTCGAGCTGGGCGCAGCGATCAATCATGCTGCTGATATCGAGAATGCTCTGTTCAATATGATGTTTTGATGGGCCAGGCAGTTGCAGGCTGTCTAGTGAGAGACGGATGACGGACAGGGGAGTTTTGAGTTCATGGGTAATCATGGCCATGAAATACCCCATCTCGTCGCGTTTTTGCCGTTCGAAGATCAATTCCTGCTGGGCGAGCTTGAGCGAAAGTTTGGCCGTGTTCGCCTCCTGGCTAATCGCGGTAGAACGTTGCTGCAAGATGATGTACATCAGGAACGCAGAGATGATGCTGTGCCCGAGTATGGCGTTGAGGTTCCACTCGGTGGCAGAGGACCAGCCCATAATCGGCAGAATGGAGGCAACCAGCGATAAGGTATGCAGGCCATAGATGATTTGTAGCATCTTGCGGCTGGGGGCGGTATGTTGAGGTGAGTCTTGGCGCGCCGTCATGGCGAGGGGCAGCAACAGGGTAGTCAACAGGATGACAATGTAGGCATTGACCTGTAATGCTTCCCTGGCATGCCCATTGAACAGGGCATACAGTAGTACGGGATAGAAACTGCTAAAGCCTAGCAATAGACGCATGCCAAACTTGGGTGGCTGATATTGCGAGAGCAGGACGTAATGGAAAAAGATGCTGATCCAGACGATGGTCAGGATGGCGATGCTGGTTAATGTGTCATTCAATGCCGGATGCTGCTGATCAATGAAAGGGGCAAAGTATCCCAGGATCCCCAGTGCATAGAGGATATGCCCAATCTGATAGATCGTGAACAGGCCGGTCAGCAGGTGCGGTTTGCTGATGAAGTCATTGGCTGCCCAAAATGCCAACCACAGCATCATGGCAAGATAGAACACGATCAGGATGTGCTGGCGCATCTCTTTGAGGTTGGCCTCATGGGGCGTGAGCGTTTCAACGTACATGAGTGCCGTGCTGGTGGTGCGCAGCTTAAGATAATAGACCGTGGGGGAGGATGGACCGTCGATGACGAAACCATGGGTAATCGCGTTGCGGCGTGTTCTATCCTCGTAGGCGTAGCGATCCCCGGTTGTTCTGGTCAGCCACTGGCCCGGGTGTTCCCGGTCGGGCGCATATAGGGTGATCTCATCCAGATAGGTTGGACGTATGATCAGCTCCAGAGTTTTTTCGTGCGTGGGGGCGACGGTAATGCGTACCCATTGGGTGGCGGCGGTGTAACCGGCAATGAGCAGGTTGGGCATTGGTTTGAATCGCTGCTGTTCGATATCCTGAATATCCAGTTGACCGCTCGCATCACTGAATACTTCGCGCTGGATAATCAAGTCCTCTGCCTGGCAGATCGGGCTGAATAGCAGGCAACACAACAGCAGCAATAAAAAGGATCTTATTAGGGACAAGATGTGAATTCGTGCTTAACAGAGGATTGTGATTATGCCTTTTATCGGCTCAGGATGTTATGCAAAAGCCAATCGTGAGAAAATCGCAGCATGCCACGCCTACTTTATAGCTTTCTGATCTATCTCCTGCTGCCATTTTCTCCCCTGCGCCTGTTATGGCGTGGGGTGAGGCAGCGCGAATACCTGCATCATTGGGGTGAGAGGTTCGGTTTTTTCAGCCACCCGGTGACACGTCCCGTGATCTGGATGCATTGTGTCTCCGTGGGGGAAACCCGTGGGGCGGCACCTTTGATCAGTGAGTTGCAGCTGCGATATCCGCAATACCAGGTCCTGATTACGCATGCCACACCGACCGGGCGTGAGGCCGGCGAACAGTTGTTTGGCGATAGCGTATTGCGTGCCTATCTGCCTTATGACACTCCTGGGGCTGTTGCCCGTTTTTTGCGTCATTTCCAGCCCAAAATCGGCTTGTTGATGGAAACTGAGCTCTGGTTCAACCTGATTGCGGGCTGCAAGCAACGCCAGATTCCTATCCTGTTAGTGAATGCACGCTTATCCGCCAAGTCAGCATATGGCTATGCCAAGGTAGGTCAGCTGGTGGCACAAGGACTGCACAACCTGACCGCGATTGCGGCACAGACGGAGCAGGATGCCAAGCGACTCAGGGCATTGGGCGCGATCAATGGCGGTGCGTTACAGGTGGAAGTGATGGGTAACCTCAAGTTTGATGTGACGCCACCACCACAGGCAGCAGTATCAGGTGAGGTGTTGAGATCCTTGTTTGGAAAGCAGCGCCCGGTATTCCTCGCCGCTAGCACCCGTGACGGGGAAGAGTCGATGATTCTGGATGCAGTCGCTGCTGCAGAGATTCCTCATTTATTGACAGTGATCGTACCGCGTCATCCCCAGCGTTTTGATGAAGTGGCGCAGTTGCTCAATCGCCGCGGCATACACTTTCTCAGGCGTTCGCGCCTGGAGCAGGCGTTGCCTGAAAGTGTCAATGTGGTGCTCGGTGACAGCATGGGCGAGATGTTTGCCTATTATGCGGCTTGTGATGTGGCCCTGATTGGTGGCAGCCTGCAGCCGCTAGGCGGGCAAAACCTGATTGAGGCCAGTGCCATGAGCAAGCCGGTGTTGATTGGCCCTCATACCTTCAACTTTGAGGCAGCTACCGAGCTGGCGATTGCGGCCAAGGCTGCATGGCGCGTCATGGATGTAGTGGATCTGGCCCGTGCCTTGACGCGCTTATATGGAGATCCGGAATTGCGTCAATCCATGAGCTGGAAAGCATTGGAGTTCAGTACGAGCGCGGGTGGGGCTACCCAACGCATCGCAGACCTGGTTGGCAGGGTGATACGCGCGTAGTGCCACGTCTGTTAACACTGCCAGTGGCTATCGTACCAGTCTGGATATCTGCTTGAATGCATCGTCCTCAGCGTGGCCCAGCCATTCAAACACAATAGACTCGGTATTGCTGATCACCACGCCTGCCTGGCGTAATCTATCAAGGGCATTGACCATATTGGCCGGGTGACGTGAAAGCGCCGCATCTGCCGCAACCAACACTTGATGACCACTGGCCTGTAACTGCAGTGCCGTTTGCAGTACACAGATATGTGCCTCCATGCCGGCCAGGATGAGTTGTGGCCGATCACTGGTGAGTTGGCTACGAAATGCAGGCACCGCATGACAGGAAAATGCGGTTTTCTCCACCCTGGCCGCATCTTCTAGCAAGGCCTGCAATGCCGTCAGCGTCTGCCCCAACCCTTGGGGATAGTGTTCAGTGTATACCGTGGGGACTTCAAGTAACTTGGCAGCCTGTGCCAGGATGCTGCAATTGCGGATGACAGCTTGCATGCTGTCTTGCGGCATAGCGGCGGCAAGCTTTTCCTGCATGTCGATGATGATGAGCTGGCTCTGGTCACGGTCAGCGAGCAAGGTTGTTTTCCTGCGAGTTTGATTTTCCATTATTGAATGCTGCTGACATTGATCAGGCGTTCGTTGATCTGCGCCAAGTCGCTTTCATTGAGCAGGCCAGTGGCGGATTTGAGTTTCAGGACATTGACCAGGTAGTTATAGCGCGATTGCAGCAAGTCACGCTTGGCACTGAATAGTTGCTGCTGGGCATTGAGCACGTCCACACTGTTGCGTACGCCCACTTCGTAACCCAGGTTGGTTGAATCCAGCTGGCTTTGGCTGGAACTCAGTGCCTGCTCATATGCCTGCACCTGTGCGACGCTGCCCGTGAGGTTGAGGTAGGCCTGGCGGGTATCCAGCTCTGAACGCCTGCGGGCGACCTCTACATCATCCATGGCTTTCTGCTGGTTTGCCACGGCTTCACGTACACGGGAGCTGATAGCGCCACCCTGGTAGAGCGGGATGTTGAGTTTGAGGCCAATCGTGGCATTTTGCAGATCACTGCCAAAACCATTCGGGCTGCCGCCAGCGCGTACGTCGGTATAACTGCCTACCATGTCCAGAGTGGGCAGGTGGCCTGCATTCATTCGTTCCACCTCCTGCGTAGCAAGGCGTAGTCCCTCTTGTTGTATGCTCAGGGCGAGATTGTTTTGCGTAGCCAGCTCTACCCATTTTTCCATGTCCTGCGGCTCCGGCGGCTGCGCATGGATATCAGCACGCATGGTGGCGAGGCGTTCAGGTAAGCGGCCTATCACGGCTTGTACGGCGCGTTTACGGACTTCGTAGTCATTGAGGGCGGCAATTTCCTGCGCCTTTAATAAATCAAACCTGGCCTGGGCCTCATTGACATCGGTAATGGTGGCGGTGCCTACATCAAAGTTGGCCTTGGCTTGTTCCAGTTGCTTGGAAATCGCGGCTTTCTGACTGTTGATTAGGTCAATCTGGTCTTGTGCAAGCAATACATCAAAATAGACTTGTGCAGTGCGTAGCATCAGCTCTTGCTGAGACTGTATCAATTGCTTGTCGGCCTGTGAAACCTGGGTTTGTGCCTGCTTATATTGCACCCAGTTTTCCTTGCGGAAAATGGGTTGGCTGAAATTGACGCCATAACCGAACGTTTCATAAGATTCCCGACCCGCATTACGGAAAATCGCATTACTGCCCAGATAGCGGATATCGGTTTCCGAGTGGCTCGCATCGGTGGTGAAGTTGACGGTTGGGCGATACAACGCCTTGCCTTGCTCTATCTTTTCCTGCGCTGCCAGATTACCACTGCGCGCAGAAGCGAGGGTGGGATCATTGCTGATCGCCATTTGGTAAATATCCAGCAGGTTTTGCCCATTGTCAGCCTGCGCCTGGAATGAAATCAAACCTGCTAGTGCAAGGATGAGTGCGCGGGTATGCGTGCAAACAAATATCATGGTATTCATCTCTGCTGAGTCTGTTAATGCTGGGTCAAGGTTTTATTGTCAGGCATTCTAACCTGATACCGGGCAGCATATTGTGCTGACAGTCACAATATCGTCAGCGTGTTAGCCAGGATGGAGAGGTTTATGGACAGGGTCTGGAGTCAGAGAATGTGTGCGGGATTCAAACGTTTATTTTTTTGCGACGAACAAGGGTGTCCATCTATGCAGGCGTCAACAGCGGCAAGCTTGCCGCTGTTGAGACGGGGGTGGTGTTAGAAAGCGAAGCGGGCTGGTTGCGGAGCGTTGCCCAATTCGGGGATGCAGGTTTCGAACAGGATATCCTGGCGGAAGGTCGTGGCGTTGACACGCCTGATCATGATGGCTTCCATGGCAGGGGCTTCCCCAATCACGGCAAACAGGCGACCATCAATATTCAAGGATTGTTGCGCTTGCTCCGGTAACAAAGGTAGGGAGCCGGTGAAGACGATCACATCGTAAGGCGCGTTGCCTGGCCAGCCAGGGGTACCGTCGCCTACATGGAAAATGACATTGCTGATCTGTTGCTGGGCCAGCTTGAGTTGGGCAGCCTGGCTCAATGCGGCATTAATTTCTATGCTATGTACTTCCTTGGCCTGTGCAGCGAGCAATGCAGTCAGATAACCGCTTCCAGTGCCAATTTCCAGCACCTTGTCTGTCGGCTTGATGTCCAATGCCTGCAGGATGCGACCTTCCATCTTGGGAGAGAGCATGGTTTGTCCGAAGCCAATCGGAATTTCAAGATCGGCAAAAGCCAGGCCACGGTATTGCTCTGGCACAAAGGCCTCGCGCGGTACTTTGCCAAGTAGATCCAGTACGCTGCCGTCCAGCACCTCCCAGGTGCGGATCTGCTGTTCTATCATATTGAAGCGGGCTTGTTCTACATCCTTATGCATCACATTATCCATCGCATGGCTATTGGTGTACCGATTATAGCGCCAGTCGCCAGAGTTTCAATGCCGGGCTGGCTTTCTATGGTGATTCTGTTTGAGCGCTGGACACTTCTTCCAGAGTATAGCGACTCAGCTTATACCAGAGTGAGCGTTCGCTGATATCCAGCAGGCGTGCTGCTTTGCTCTTGTTGCCACTGCTTTGCAGGAGTGCCGCAGTGATCATTTTCTTCTCAAGTGCTTCTGTGGCAAGAGGGAGTGTAGTTAATGGGGCTTCAATGGCTGCTGGTGGTGTCGTATCTACCGTATCGATTGCAGGTTGTCGTCCGGCAATGTCTGCTGGTAGATGCTGTATGGATATCTCTGCACCACTGCTCATGATGGCTGCCCGCTCCAGAATATTTTCCAATTCACGCACATTTCCTGGCCATGCATAAGCCTGCAGTGCCAATAAGGCTGCAGGACTGATGCTCAGGTTGCGTGATTGCAGGAAATGATGGGATAGCTGCGGGATATCGCTGATGCGGGCTCGCAGGGGAGGCAGGTCGATACGGAACACATTCAGGCGGTAATAAAGATCTTCACGTAGCTTGCCATCGGCAATGGCTTGTTGCGGATCTCGATTGGTGGCGGCAACCACGCGGATATCGACCGTAATGGAACGATTACTGCCCAGCCGTTCGATCACGCCTTGCTGTAAGGCCCTTAATAATTTGGCTTGCAAGCCGATGGGCATTTCGGTGATTTCATCGAGAAACAAGGTTCCCCCATCCGCCAGCTCGAACTTGCCGATACGCTCCTTGATGGCGCCTGTAAAAGCCCCGCGCTCATGACCAAACAACTCTGATTCCAGCATGTCGCCAGGAATGGCAGCACAGTTGACGGCGACAAACAAAGCGTCTTTACGAGGGGATAATTGGTGAATGGCATGGGCGACCAGCTCTTTACCTGTACCGGTTTCCCCTGCAATCAGGGTCGTGGCTTTCTCGGGAGCCACCTGGCTGATGGCTTTGTGTACCAATTGCATAGCAGTGCTTTGGCCGACCAGGCTGGCAGTTGCACGGCTGACCTCGTCTCGCAGAAAACGGTTTTCCAGCTTGAGGCGGCTGAGTGAAAGCGCACGATCTATCGCAATTTCCAGGGTGCTAAGGTCGAATGGCCGCAGGATATAGTCAGCGGCTCCCAGTTTCATGGCCTCCACAGCGGTGTGTATTTCGCCTTGCGCCGTCACAATAATGACCGGAATCTCCAGGTGCTCGTTACGCATGGCTGTCAGCAGTTTCAGCCCATCCATCACCGGCATGTGCATATCGCTGACCACCAGGTCTATCCCGCCCTGGCGCAGGATTTCCAGCGCTTCCTGCCCATGTTGGGCAATCACTGGCTGGTAATTGGCCTGCTTGAGGCTAATTTCCAGCAAGCGTCGCATATTGGGTTCATCGTCAAGCGCAAGGATGCGCTTCTGCTTGATCATGTTCATACTCCGTTCAACGGGATTTGCAGCACGAATTCTGCACCATTCATGTCACTCTGACGAACACTGATTTCGCCATGATGGGCCACTATGATTTGCCGCACCACGGCTAATCCCAAGCCGATGCCGCCATGTCGCTGAGAAAAGAAGGGATCAAAAATCTGTTCACGATACTCTGGGGCAATGCCTGGGCCATTATCGGCGATGCTGATACAAGCATGCTCTGTGGTTTGACTGACTGCCAGGGTGATATGCCCGGCCTCCGGCAATATCTGCAGGGCATTCAGTAACAGATTGAGGATGACTTGTGTCATTTGCTCGCTGTCGCAAGCACACATCACAGCAGGGCTGTCAGCGAGCGTGAGCGTGATCTGTTTTTTGGCGGCCTGGCTACGTAGCATGGAGATGCATAGCTGTGCCAGGCCTGTGAGATCAGTGGCCTGCAGTTCGGGCAGCCGGGGTTTGGACGAGTCAACCAGCGTACTGACCAGCTTGTTAAGCCGTTCGGTTTCGCTGATGATGAAACCACATACTTCACGTCCTTCCTGCGTGAGTGAAGGCTCGCGCAGCAGAATTTGGGCGGATGAACGCAAAATACCCAGTGGCGTGCGTACCTCATGGCTCATGGCCGCCGCCATTTCACCCGCCACAGCAAGCTTGGCAGCCCGGGTCAAGCTTTGTTTGGAGCGGTCAAGGTCACTGATCATTTTGGCAAATGCCTCTGACATGGCGTTAATTTCTTCAGGCCCTCCTGTAGGCGGAGCAGCCTCATTAGGAATACGAATAAAGCGATTGGCAAACTCGGTCAGGCTGGCAAGTGGGCGGGTGATGCTGCGAGCCACTGGTATTGCAATCAAGGTCGCAAGTAATACTGTCGCTATCAGCAAGCCAAAGAAAATATAGGACATATGTCGTACCGGGGTTAATGCCTGGGAACGACTTTGTGCGATTTTGACCTGCCAGGAAAAGCCGTGATATCCCTGGTAACCCGCAGTCTTGGCCGATGCCACCAGTTTTCTCGAGGCCTGGATTTTATCCCAGCGTGAGGTAGCCGCGAGAATGGCATTGTTTTTATCAAACAGTGCGGCTGCACTGCGCCCTGCTACTGCGCTTTGCAAGATCAGCTCAACCTGGTGCCAGTTGAATACAGCGACCAGAGTCCCAGCACTTTTGGTTTCATTGAGGTCGTCCTGGATATCACTGTAGATGGGCAGCTGATCTTGGTTGAGGGTAGCGATATGCATTACTTGGTGTCGGATTAAGGTATGTAGCCAGGGGTGCAATCTGGGTGCGAACTTGCCGAGATGGGCAGGATGGCTTGATGCCACAATGATGCCTTTAGGGTTCACCACGTATAACTCAGTATAAATGTCCGCGTAACTGTCTTTTAATTCCGCAAGAAAGCTGGATAAGCGTTTGTCGATATCGCCGATGCGTACATCCTGCATCACATCCAGTTCGCTCCAGGAGGCGATATTTTGCAGGCGTTCGAACATCATGCGGTCGATTTCTTGTGCGGTGGCGGATACCTGATTTTGCATGCCGTTCTGGATTTCATTCTTCAAGACGGTACGCGCTTCATAAAATGCGAGGCCGGTAATGAGAATGGTGGGTAACAGGACTGCAAGCAAAAATGCGGATAACAGGATATGCCTGATCGGTAGTGCTTTTCTCGGCATGTTATTCAGTGCGAGAATGCGCGGTAAACGTGAAAGCCTGGATGGCGCTTGCCATCATGCTGTCCAGTAGAGGTTGAAGTGCCTGGTTGAAATCACAGGTAGATTATCCGGAGAAAAACATGCGCAACATGCACTTGCTTATTGCAGTCAGTGTAGCCTTCGCCTTGGGCATCTGCAAGATTGCTGTTGCGGAAGAACCTGATTTGAATGAAGCCAGCTTTATCGATGGCTTCAAGCTCGGTGGCTATACCAGTGCTGGCATCAATCTACATCCCGGCGGTAAAACGGACGCAAAGCTCAATGAGTTAAGCCTGTTTGTGACCTGGGATAATGGTGGTCGCCTGCGTTTCTTTTCTGAAATTGAAATAGAAAAACCACTGACCTGGCGCAGCGGTGACGGCTTTACCGGCAAAGACTCCTATCTCGATATCGAGCGGTTCTATCTGGATTTCAACCTCTCAGAAAAGCTGAATCTGCGTACGGGACGTTTCCTCACGCCAACGGGCCGCTGGAATGTGATGCACGCCGCTCCCCTGGTCTGGACATGGTCGCGCCCGCTGGTCACCAGTCGCATGTTTCCAGAGGCGGTGAATGGCGTCATGTTTTATGGCGCCGCCCCATTTTCTGACAAAGCCTTCGAATACAAACTGTTTATAGAAGCCATGCAGGAACGTAGTCGTGACCGCGGAGACAGCATCCCTTACAAGGACACC
Source organism: Methylobacillus gramineus (assembly GCF_020532675.1). Lineage (GTDB taxonomy): Bacteria > Pseudomonadota > Gammaproteobacteria > Burkholderiales > Methylophilaceae > Methylobacillus > Methylobacillus gramineus. The sequence goes on from NZ_JAJAVE010000003.1 coordinate 293,529, forward strand.
AAGGGTATGCGTTTCGAGATTACCGGCAAATTCAATTGGGGGTTGTCACTACTCGACACCGTGGAGGACCTGGATCTGGTCAGCACGCGCTACCGCATGGTAGGCCTGGATTTCATGGTGCAGCACAAAGGGTGGGAGCTAAGTGCCGAGGCTCTGCAACGGTATTATACCAATGGCAATGATGGTGGCAGCGGTGCCTACGTACAAGCCGTGGCTCCTTTGGGTAATCAATGGTTTGCCATAGGCCGCCTGGAAAACTTTCAGCGTCCCGCAGAAGGCTCCAGTGAGCGCTGGGTATTGGGCACTGCCTGGCGTGTGACGCCTTCACAAGTGCTGAAGCTGGAGTACGTGGGTGGGGATCGTGAGCGCGTCGAGTCTCCCAAGGGTGTCATGGCTTCATTTGCCATTTTGTTTTGATGCGCTGCTTGATTACATCACTGTTGTTCCTGATCTGGCTGCTGCCCTTGCATGCGGGCGCAGAAGGAGAGGTGATTGCCATTATCATCCCCAAGGCGGAAAGTGTGAAGGTAACGAGCAAGCCTGAGCTTGCCCTTATTTTCTGGCGCAAGAAGCTTTACTGGGCAAGCAGTAAACGCATTCAGCCAGTCAACTTGTCGCCAGATAATGTGTTACGCCAGAAGTTTTCACTCCAGATCCTTGATAGTCCACCGGAAGATCAGCTGGAGTATTGGAACGCCTTGTACTTTCATGGAACGCCCCCTCCGCATGTAGTCCGGTCACAGGAAGCCATGCTGCGCTATGTGGCAGACACGCCAGGTGCCATTGGCTATGTTGATGCGTGCCGGGCAGATTCGCGCGTGAAGGCGGTTGCGTGGCTACTGACCGATGGCAGCGTGAGCCATGTGCAACCCAGCCTGGGTTGTTGACTATAAGCTTGATTCCATCAGGGTTTTAACGTAAATTCAGAACCTAGCTGGGGGTCTGCATTTCCTGATCAAAGATGTTGGTGGTTGGGAGTGCAGTGAGAGTTACCCTTTGAACCTGACGCGGATCATCCCGCCGTAGGGAAGCTGCTGTAGGTTTCATGGGTCTCGCTATTTATCATCCGATAATCCCCTATGACACTTCCATCGCTCCCTGCATTTTTGGAGCCCTGAATGAATGCCACCAATAAAAACCTGCATGCCAAGTTTCTGAATGAAACCGCTGAAATTGATGCAGGCACCAAGCAACCGTTTGCTAATTCCCGCAAAATCTACATAGAAGGTTCGCGCCCTGATATCCGCGTACCTTTCCGTGAAATTACCCTGTCTGACACGCCATCCGCATTTGGCGCGGAAAAGAACCTGCCGGTCGTGGTCTATGATACTTCCGGTCCTTATACTGACCCAGAGATCGCCATTGATATCCGGGATGGCTTGCCGGCGATGCGTGCCAAGTGGATTGAAGAGCGCAATGATACCGAGCAACTGGACGGTCCCAGCTCCGAGTTCGGGCAGCAACGCAAGATAGACCCAGCCTTGGCTGCCATGCGATTCAATCTTACCCGCAAGCCACGTCGCGCCAGGCCAGGCATGAACGTCAGCCAGATGCACTATGCGCGCAAAGGCATTATCACTCCGGAAATGGAATACATTGCCATCCGTGAAAACCAGCGGAGGGAGAATATGTCTGAGCTGCTGCAAACCCAGCATGCCGGCCAGCACTTTGGGGCGAGTATTCCCAAGGTGATCACGCCTGAATTCGTCAGGGATGAAGTGGCACGCGGCAGAGCAATTATCCCCATGAACATCAACCACCCTGAAATCGAACCTATGATCATAGGGCGTAATTTCCTGGTGAAAATTAACGCCAACATCGGCAACTCGGCACTAGGGTCCTCTATTTCTGAAGAGGTGGAGAAGATGGTGTGGGGCACGCGTTGGGGTGGCGACACCGTGATGGATCTTTCCACGGGTAAAAACATCCATGAAACCCGGGAGTGGATCATTCGCAATAGCCCGGTGCCGATTGGTACCGTACCTATCTATCAAGCGTTGGAAAAAGTGAACGGCAAAGCGGAAGACCTAACCTGGGAAATCTTCCGTGATACGCTGGTCGAGCAGGCTGAACAAGGTGTGGATTATTTCACGATCCACGCGGGCGTACGCCTGGCTTATATCCCCATGACGGCCAAGCGTATGACAGGCATCGTCAGCCGTGGTGGTTCCATCATGGCTAAATGGTGTCTGGCGCATCACAAAGAGTCGTTTCTGTACGAGCACTTCGAAGACATCTGCGACATCATGAAAGCCTATGATGTGAGCTTCTCCTTGGGTGATGGCCTGCGCCCAGGATCCATCTATGATGCCAATGACGCAGCCCAGTTTGCCGAACTGAAGACACTGGGCGAGCTGACCCAGATCGCCTGGAAACACGATGTACAGTGCATGATAGAAGGCCCCGGTCACGTGCCTATGCACCTGATCAAGGAGAACATGGATCTGCAACTTGAGCACTGTGGGGAGGCCCCGTTCTATACCCTGGGACCATTGACCACTGATATTGCCCCAGGTTACGACCATATCACTTCCGGTATCGGTGCCGCGATGATCGGTTGGTATGGTTGCGCCATGCTTTGCTATGTGACACCCAAGGAGCATTTGGGTCTGCCAGATAAGGAGGATGTCCGTGTAGGGATCATCACCTACAAGATTGCTGCCCACGCCGCTGACCTGGCCAAAGGCCACCCGGGCGCACAAATCCGCGATAATGCACTATCGAAGGCACGCTTCGAATTCCGCTGGGACGACCAGTTCAACCTCGGTCTGGATCCGGAAAAGGCCAAGGAATTCCACGACGAAACCTTGCCTCAGGAAGGCGCCAAACAAGCGCATTTCTGCTCCATGTGCGGCCCGCACTTCTGTTCAATGAAGATCACGCAGGATGTGCGCGACTATGCTGACAAACTAGGTGTAGATGAAAAAGAGGCGCTGAGTAAGGGCATGCAGGAAAAAGCGATTGAGTTCGTGAAAAAAGGCTCTGAGGTGTACCAAAAGGTTTAATTGCGGGAGCCCGATAAAGAAAAGCAGGCTTGATGCCTGTTTTTCTTATTTAAAACCATAGAGCTTGATCATTCGATTGAAATTGTAAGCATTAACGCTTGGCGGAATGCTGGCGTATCCACTCGGCAAAAGCTTCTTCACTGATTTTCCCTGCCGCGACATTGAGTACGGCTAAAGTAGCTTCTGCTTGGGTTGCCGTTAATCGTTTTCCATTCAAAAGTAAAAATAAACCAGTTGCCAATAATGCAGCTCGTTTATTGCCATCGACGAAGGGATGGTTCTTTGCCAAGCCTACGCAGTAGGATGCAGCAAGCGCAGCAATGTCAGGTAATTCATTAACAGGACGCGCCAATGCTGAGTCCAACAGGCCTTCATCACGCAGGCCGGAATCGCCACCATGTTCAGCCAGACTTTCGTCATGCAGCAGCATGCTTTTATCTATCCAGCGCCAAGCCATTATTTAGCCAGGGCTTTAAAGGTATTTCGATATTCATGCATGAATTCGCGGCCTAACTTTAACTGATCTTCAAAATCGGGGTTGTAAGCGCTGAGTGCAACACCTGTCGGCGTATCCGTCACAAAAACTTCATCACCCTTTTTCAACTTCATTTTGGCAAGGAATTCTTTAGGCAGAATGACGCCGAGTGAATTACCAATTTGGGTAAGTTTTAAGGTCGCCATCGTTTCTACTCCATGTTAAGTGCAATGTGGTTTGAAAATAGCCACTCTACCAATTGTTGCTAACACTTCATTAATGGTGCTTATTCTTCTCGGCAATGTGATCCATGATCGCAAATAATAGGCCAGTGACAATAAAGGTGATGTGAATGCCTACCATCCATCCCATTTGTGTGTTGCTGAGGTGTTCTGAGTCGCTACTGCTTTGGTGGACAAACGCCTTGAGCAGGTCAATGGCAGAGATCGCGACGATAGAGCCTATGAGTTTCAGTTTGAGGCCCGAATAGTCAACTTTGCCCATCCATTCGGGGCGGTCTTCATTTTCTGCTACATCGATCTTGGAAACAAAGTTCTCATAGCCACTGAAAATGACCATGATCAGCAGGTTGGCGACCAGGGTGATATCCACCAGGGCAAGCAGGGAAAGTACAACTTCCTGCTCCTGTGCTTCTAGTACATGGCTGGCGATATGCATGAACTCCTGACAGAATTTGACCAGCAAGATGACCAGGCCTCCGACCAGGCCCAGGTACATGGGTGCCAAGAGCCAGCGACTGCGAAAGATGGTGAATTCAAGAAGATGCTCGATGGCTTTAAACATGGAGGCTTGCTGACTAAGGATGAAGGAAGGCCATTATAGGCTTGTCTCAAGTGCATCATGCAGGATGTTGAAGCTGTTCAGACCTGCCCTGGCTGCTATGTTAAAATCACGCCATGACAACGCTTAAATTGAAACCTGGTTCTACCCCTTCTGCGACTAAAGAAGCAGGCAAGCCACCGGTGCGTCGCGCTGATCCCTCAAAGCGTTCTCGTACCACCGCACCTACACCAAAAATCCGGCCTCCTGAAGCGGTACTGCCTGAGAAAACGCAATCAAGGCCTGCAGCAGCATCGCCTACGCGGGAGCGTCAAGCCAGGCCGGATGCGGCCAGAAGAGGTGCGGACGGAGCGACGAGAGAAAGAACGGAAAGAAAGCCAGGGAGTCATCAGCCATCTCCTGCGCGGTCGCTGCGTGCTCAAAAAGAAGAACAGCCACGCCAGTTTGCTGACCGTGACACCCCCCGCCGAGGTGGCAAGTTCAGGGATGGGTTTGAGCAAGGGACATTCAATCAGGACAGGAAGACCAATCCCAAGTTTTCACCAGCGCCGGTTTCCAGCCAGCCAGAACAACCGCGTTTGTCCAAGCGCATGGCAGAGCTTGGACTATGCTCACGGCGCGAGGCGGATGAGTTTATCGTCAATGGCTGGGTGACTGTGGACGGCAAGGTGGTCGATATATTGGGGACTCGCGTTTCCCCTGATGTCGAGATCAAGATCAGTAAAGAGGCGCAACAGCATCAGGCTGAAATTGTCACCATTGTGCTGCACAAGCCTGTCGGTTATGTGTCAGGGCAGGCGGAAGATGGTTACCAGCCAGCTGTGGTGCTGGTGCATCCGGATAATCAGTGGACAGAAGACCCTAGCCAGAAAGTATTCAAGCGTGGGCATTTGCATGGCCTGGCACCAGCTGGGCGCCTGGATATTGACTCTACCGGCTTGTTGGTACTGACGCAGGATGGTCGTGTGGCCCGTCAACTGATAGGCGAGGATTCCAACGTAGAAAAAGAATATCTGGTTCGGGTTGAGGGTGAGTTGAGTGAGGATGGCATGAAGAAACTCAATTTTGGCTTGAGTCTGGATGGCGTTCAACTCAAGCCCGCCAAAGTCTCCTGGCAGAATGAGGACCAGTTGCGATTTGTCTTGCGGGAAGGACGCAAGCGCCAGATACGTCGCATGTGTGAACTGGTGGGGCTGACGGTGGTTGGACTCAAGCGCGTGCGGATAGGTAGCGTCACCTTGGGTAAATTGCCGGTAGGCACCTGGCGTTATTTGCGTCATGGTGAGCGTTTTTGATGTAGCTTGCCTGCAATCAATGCATGCAGGTGAATGATTATTGAATCTGGATAGGAAAAATAATGGGTTTGTTCGATAGTATTGCCGGTTCCATGATGGGCAAGCTGGCAGGTGGAAGCAATGCCAACCCCATGCTGCAGGCTGGGCTGGATCTGATCAATCAGTATGGTGGCGCCGAAGGCGTACTCAACAAGCTCCGTGAAAGCGGTCTTGGTGATGAGGTCAGTTCATGGCTGGGACAAGGCGCCAATCTGCCTATTTCCTTGCAGCAGATATTGCAGGTGTTTGGCCAGGAAGCGATCAAGTCCATGGCGCACAAATTTGATCTGCCTGCAGATGAGTTTGGCAGCAAGCTTGCGGAGTATCTCCCCAAGGTTATCGACAAGCTAAGCCCGGATGGCAAAGTGCCCACCAGTCAGGTGGAACTCATGGCTCGGGCATTCTCTTTGCTTAAATAAGCACTGCTGACAATGTAAGCTCGGTGATTTTATTTCATACTGATTTCATTGTGTTCCGGTAGAACACGTTCAGGCAGCAGCGTTTAAGTGGTGCTAGCCACTCAACATCAATTATCAAGAATCTTAAGAAAAGTAACTAGAACATGGATTTCATACTGCTACTGAAAGCATTTGTACTTGGCATCATAGAAGGGGCGACTGAATTCCTTCCTATCAGCAGCACGGGTCACCTCATTATTATTGGGGACTTGCTCAACTTCAACGATGACAAGGGCAAGGTATTCGAGATCGTGATCCAGCTTGGTGCAATTCTCGCGGTATGCTGGGAATACCGTACGCGTTTGACAGGCATTGCGACCAGTTTGCATACCTCAGCATCACAACGTTTTATCATCAACCTGTTTATTGCCTTTCTTCCTGCTGCCTTGCTGGGTCTTGCGCTGCATGGTTTCATCAAGGAGCACCTGTTCTCACCAATCACGGTGGCAGTCGCCTTGATCGTCGGTGGTTTTGTGATCCTGCTGGTGGAAAACCTGTATTCGCACGATAAAGCACCCGCTGCGAAAACATCCAGCCTTAATGAGCTTGGCGCTTTGCAAGCGCTCAAGGTCGGTTGTGCGCAGGCGCTTGCCATCATGCCCGGTGTCTCGCGTTCAGGGGCTACCATTCTGGGCGGCATGATTTTCGGCCTTAACCGCAAAACGGCGACCGAGTTTTCATTTTTTCTGGCGATTCCGGTGATGATCGCGGCAACGTTCTATGACGTGTATAAGAATCGTGCGTTGTTTGTGGCAGAGGATATTGCCATGTTTGCTGTGGGTTTTATCACGGCGTTTGTAGCGGCATTGATTGCGATCAAGACCTTGATCCGGTACGTTGCCAACCACGACTTCAAGGGATTTGCCTGGTACCGGATTGTCCTGGGTATTATCGTGCTTGCTTATTACTGGTAAGGCTTTCATGGTCTATTGCCTGCTGTGTTCCTGTCAGAAGCACAGCAGGCAACAGACCATTTCCGACTGCCTGATACTGGCAGGCAGTGTTAAACTTTCTCCTTCTTCGCTCCCAACAATCAGGAAGAGTTAATGAATAAACTTCTTAAATACTCCTTGTTTGGCCTCGGTGGTTTTGTGCTGGTGCTGGTCATTATCGTGGTGGTGTTTGCCGCCACCTTTAATCCCAATGATTACAAACCGATGATCGTCAAGCTGGTGAAGGATAAGAAGCAACGTACGCTGAATATAGAAGGGGATATCAAGCTCGCCTTCTGGCCCAAGCTGGGTGCAGACCTTGGCAAGATCTCCCTCTCGGAGCACAACAGTGACAAGGAGTTCGCTGCCGTCAATGGTCTCAAGGTATCTCTGGCACTATTGCCCTTGCTCAAAAAGGACCTGGTGGTGGATACCGTATACGTTGATGGTGCTAGAGCCAATATCGTGCGGTACAAGGATGGCACTACCAATTTTGATGATTTGCTGAGTCAGGATGAGGAGGAGCCATCCGAGCAGATCAAGTTTGATATTTCAGGCATCAATGTCAGTAATTCTGCCGTGAGTTTTCGCGATGAGCAGGCCGGTAGCGAATACAGTATCAACAAATTCAACCTGGAAACAGGGCGTGTTGCTCTGGCTACGCCATTTGACCTGGCGACAGATTTTCAACTGATTACAAGCCAGCCCAGGGTGAATGCAACGGTTAAACTCAACGGCAATTTCATGGCCGATATTGAAGCCAAGCATTTTGCTGCCAGCAAGCTGGATGCGGTGATCAAGGGAGATATTGCCACGATAAATGGCGCTGATATCCGGCTGACCGGGGATGTGGACGCGAGGCCTGACAATATGGAGTTGCTGGTTAACAGCTTGAAGCTGGCGTTTTCCGGTAACCTGGATGGTGCAAAGTTAACGGCAGATATCGCTGCTCCCAAACTGGTAGTGCAGAAAGATACAGTGAGTGGCGAGCAGGCGGAACTGGCATTCAGCCAGGAAAGAGGCATGGATATCCTGAAAGCCAAGCTGATATTAGCGGATATCAAGGGCTCGCCACGTGAGTTGCAAAGCAGTGGCATCAATGGTGAGGTTTCCATCAAGCAGGCGGAGCGCAGCGTAGAGAGTAAATTTTCTTCACCATTCAAGGGCAATCTGGAGCAACTGGTGTTTGAGTTGCCCAAGCTGGTCGGCAAGATCGACATCAAGGACAAGGCCTTGCCCAAAGGGGCAGCCCGCGGTGATTTTGTGTTCAAGCTGTTGGCTGACGTTAAACAGGAAAAAGTGAACAGCGAATTTAGCCTGGATGTTGAAGATACCAAGCTCAAGGGCGATGTGGCGGTGGCCGGTTTTGCCAAGCCTGATATCAAGTTCAACCTGAATGGGGACAAGCTGGATCTCAATAAGCTATTAGGGAGTAAAACAGCAGCCAAGCCTGTGGACAAGCCAGTGGCTAAACCTGCAGCCAAGGGCAATGTGTCGGCTACTGACCTGTCTGCGCTGAAGAGTCTGCTATTACAGGGCAACGTCAATATCGGCAGCATCATCTATGAGCAGTACCGTTTGTCTGGCCTCAAGCTGGGCATCAAGGCAGATGGTGAGCAGCTGAATGTCAGCTCTTTCAATGTCAAGCTGGATGAAACTACCATCAAGGGCAAGTTTGGCATTAGCCGGTTTGCCAAACCTATCTATCATTTTGATGTTGATATCGACAAGGTGGATGCGGACCGTTACATCACGGATTCAGAAGCCAAGCCTGCCAAGAAAGAAGAGGCGGCAAAGCCAGCCAATCCCGATGCGCCTATTGATTTAAGTGCCCTGCGCCAGCTTAATGCTAATGGCGAATTGCGCATAGGCTGGCTCAAGCTTGCCAACGTGAAAAGCACCAATGTACGTATCAAACTAAAAGCGGACTCGGGGGTGGCCGAATTATCCCCTTTTTCCGCTAATCTCTATGAGGGCTCCATGAATGGCGCCCTGTTGGTTGACGCGCGTGCGACACCAAGTATTGCCATCAAGCAGGATATGAAAGGTATCGCGGTGGGGCCTTTGCTGGTGGATGCCATCAATAACGACATGTTAAATGGCAAGGGTAGTCTCAGCCTGGATGTGACTACCAAGGGTGATACGGTGAGCGCGCTCAAGCAGGCGCTGAATGGCAAGGCTGCCCTCAATTTAAGTAATGGTGCGGTGAAAGGCATTGATATTGCCGGTACCCTGCGTGGAGCCAAGGATAAACTCAATATGCTCAAGGGCAAGAGCAGTGTTGAGGGGGATAAAAGCAAGCAAACTGACTTTAGCGAGATGGTGGCTAGCTTCAATATCAAGAATGGCGTGGCCCATAATAATGATATGAGTATGAAGGCGCCGTTGTTCCGTATCACGGGTAGCGGTAATGTGGATATTGCCAACGAAAAGCTGGATTACCTGGCCAAACCGACCGTGGTGGCTTCGCTCAAGGGACAAGGTGGCGCGGATTTGCAGGAGTTGAATGGACTGACTGTACCGGTCAAGCTCAGTGGCACGTTTGCCAAGCCAGCTTATGCGATCGATTTTGCAGGATTGGCAACGGCGCTTGCACAAAAAAAGTTGCTTGAGGGGGCTGGCGGTGCCAAGGGCGAGGCAGTGAAAAACTTGCTGGAAGGTAATCGTGAAGATGCCCTCAAGTCATTGCTCAACAAAAAGAAGCCTGATGAGAAGGCGCAGGATAGCAGTGGTGAGAGCACGGCGCAGCCGCCCGCAGCCACTCCTGAAGAAAAAGCCAAGAAAAAACTCAATAAGCTGTTGGGTTTGTAAGCATTCACATGTCAGTAGCTTCCAGTCTGATTCCTATTGCAGAGCGCCTGATCGCCTGGCAGAAGGTGCATGGCCGTCATGATCTACCCTGGCAAAATACGCACGATGCCTATGCTATTTGGGTCTCTGAAATCATGCTGCAGCAGACACAGGTAACCGCCGTCATTGGCTATTACCAGAAATTCATGCAGCGCTTCCCGGATATTGCCAGCCTGGCGGCCTCAAGCCAGGAGGACGTGATGCAACACTGGAGCGGCCTTGGATATTACTCACGTGCGCGCAACTTGCACAAGTCGGCGCAAATCATTGTGCAGCAGCATGATGGAGATTTCCCGCAGGATTTTGACGCGATACAGGCATTGCCTGGCATAGGCCGTTCAACCGCGGCGGCCATCTCTTCTTTTGCATTTGGATTTTCCCAGCCGATTCTGGATGGCAATGTGAAACGTGTGTTTGCGCGCCATTTTCTGGTGGAGGGTTGGCCGGGATTACCACGGGTGGAAAAGGGGATGTGGCAGATTGCGCAAGAGATGCAGCCCGAGCAGGAAATGGGCGCATATGCTCAGGGCCTCATGGACTTGGGCGCGACCTTATGCACACGCAGCCGCCCGCGTTGCCTGGATTGTCCTTTGCAGGACAGTTGTGGAGCCTATCTGCAGCAACGGGTAAAAGAGTTGCCTGCGTCCAAGCCACGCAAGGTGATTCCTGAAAAGCAGGTACAAATGCTGATCTTGCGGCATGGTGATCGGGTATTGCTTGAAAAGCGTCCAGGGAGTGGCATCTGGGGCGGCTTGTGGAGCCTGCCCGAGCTGGCATTGGAGGAAGACGGTGTAACGTGGGCACAGCAACACCTGCACATGCGTGGCTTGGCGCTGCTGGAGCCATTACCTCTGCTGAGCCATGCATTTACCCATTTCATATTGCATATTCAGCCACAGCCAGTCTTGGCGTTGGAGTTGCCAATGCAATTACAAGAACCAGGCTGGGCATGGATGGAATTATCGCAGGCCATCAATGCTGCATTGCCGGTACCAGTACGCAAGATATTGCAGCAATTACAGAAGCGCGACTCTGGTAGCCCTGCCACTGAGCAACGCCAGCTAGTGTTTTCCTGATCTTGGTGACTTAAGCCGCTTTTGTGATGAGCCTGGCTTTGCGCTTGCGTAGCCAGATGATGATCCCGGTTATGCTCAGCATGGCAACCACTGCACCCATGATGGAAATCATCACTCGCCCCGGTATGCCCAATATGCGCCCGGAATGCAGCGGGAACTGGGCTTGCATGAAGATATCACCAGCACTGCCACTACCAGGAATCACAGTCCCGGTGGGAGCTCCGTTCTTGCCGTCAAAATACAACCAGGGGTTACCCAGGCCACCATCGCCGTGATCATGACCTGCTTCAAAGAAGCCTACCCCGTAAATGCCAAAAGCAGGTGAATAAAACACCGCACCTGCGGGTGCTGTCCAGCCTCGTTTAACCGCTTCTTTCTTGGCAATTTCCAGTATGGCTTCTCGCTTGATTCCAGGTTCTATAGGCTGGTCTTCAGGATTGGGGATGCGAGAGGCAAAAGGATTGGGCGTCAGCGTCGAGAATGTTTCCACAATGGGGCGCATGACCTGAAAGTTAAGGTTCATGGAGACAGAGGTGACTGCCAGCAGTAATAGCAGCAGCCAAACCCAGACGCCGCCAGAACGGTGTAGGTCGAAATTAAGTTTATGCCCACCCTGTTTCCAGCGAAAAGCAAAGGATTTACGCCATGACTTGACGTTGGGGAAGGATATCCAGAGGGCGATCAGGTTATCCAAGACCCAGATAATGGCGATGATACCCATGAACAGTACGCCTAGCTCTATGCCCCAAGCGTCGGGAATATGCATGCTGTAATGCAGTTTATAGAGAAAAGGCAGAAGGTTCTCCCGGCTCAGGGATACTTCACCCCACAAGCGCTTGCCCTGTATTTCACCATTGACCGGATTCAGGCCAATCTGGTTGTAGCCCAGCGCATAAGCTTTGCCCGTTTGCGGGTTCATGCGTGGGTTAACGCCTATGCCCAACGTGTGTTCTGCCTCGATATTCAAGGGTAAATAGGTCACCAAGACTGTTGAGTCACGCTGTTCCAGGGTATTGGCAAGCTGGAGTGCATCCTGATACTGGCCAGTGCTATTGGCCTTGAACAGGTGGGGATTTAGCCACTCATCCAGTTCATGGTCCCAGGAAATGACAGCCCCCGTTGCTCCGGCAATGAACAGGAATACGGCCATGGTCAGGCCAAACCAGCGATGTAGTACAACTAGATATTTACGCATTACAGCTTGTTTTCATAACAGGTGGATTCTCAAGAGACTATTTTATATAATTGCTAATGAGTTTTATTAAAATAAATAATTAATTGTAATTTGATAATGCAGTGCATCTGAATCGGGGATTATGCGCAGTCTGGCATGTTCCGGTTCAGTGTGTCACTTGGCCGGGTTTGCTGCTGTGTGTTTTCAACACTTTGCAGGAGCATCATGAACCCTCCATCATTTTATTATCAATGCGCGATACTCGTTTCTTTCATGCTGGTTCCCTGGAGTGCGCAGGCTGCGGAAGAAAAACTGCCTGAAGTCCAGGTGAATACTCAAACCGAGCAAGAAAGCCCGACCGGTTTTGTCCGGGGATATACCGCCAAACGCAGTGCCACGGCTACCAAGACCGATACTTCCATCCTCGAAACCCCGCAGTCCATTTCTGTCATTACTGCGGATCAGATCGAAGATCAGCGCGCTCAATCCATACAGGAAGTATTGCGTTACAGCGCTGGTGTGGTGGCTGACCAGTATGGACTGGATTCCCGGGCCGACAGTTATGCGGTGCGCGGCATGGATGCCACGCAATATCTCAATGGTTTGCGCGGTATCAATACCTTCTATTCTGAAACTACGCGACCTGATCCCTATGCCATGGAGCGGGTCGAGATATTGCGTGGACCTTCCTCCATGCTGTATGGGGGCGGTGGGGTAGGCGGTATCGTCAATCTGGTCTCGAAACGTCCGCAGGAGATTGCAAAACGTGAGATGGGTGTTTCCCTGGGCAATTATCAGCGCAAGCAGATACAGGCGGATTTCACTGGCCCAGTCGCTGATTCGGACACATTATTCTATCGGCTGGTATTGCTGGGACGGGACAGTGACAGCCAGGTCAAGCATGCCTATGACGAACGTACATTGATAGCGCCTTCCCTCACCTGGAAACCCAGTGACAAAACCAGCCTGACGCTGTTGGGGCAATACCAGCTCAATGATGGCAGGCCTACCCCGCAGTTTCTGCCCTGGTCAGGCGTATTGCGCAGCAACCCTAATGGCAAGGTTCCTGGTGACAACTATATCGGTGATCCCAGTTTTGACCGGTATACGACAGAGTCTACCCATCTGGGATGGGCATTTGATCATGCGTTCAATGACACGATCAGCTTCAGGCAGAATGCCAGATATACCAGTAGCCGCAATGATTACCGCAGCCTTTATCCCAATAGCTTCAGCAGCAATCCCTACATAGACGCCAGCCAGCGGGTACTGAATCGTTATGTGGATGTATCAATCAGCGATTCCACGACGGTTAATATCGATAATCACTTGCAGGCTAAATTCAATACTGGCAGTGTTGAACATACGGTGCTGCTGGGACTGGATTACGCGCGTTTCCGCCAGGCCAGAACCAGTGGGTCTGATAGTGGCACCGGGAACCCGATTGATGTGTATGACCCGGTGTATAACCCCGTGGATACTTCTGGCCTGTCGTTAACCGATCAACCGGTGGCGCGACTATTCCAGACTGGTGTCTATCTGCAGGATCAGGTGAAATTTGACCGGCACTGGATACTCACGGCTGGCATCAGGCGGGACGATGCCAAAAACCAGAAGGATGGTTCAGATGCACAGCGTGATCATGCGCTGACGCAGCGTTATGGTCTGAGCTATGTGGCAGACAATGGCTGGGCTCCTTATGTGAGTTATGCGGAATCTTTTTTACCGGTGGCTGGTACCAGCAGGGGAGGAGAGCTATTCAAGCCCCAGGAAGGCAAGCAGTGGGAAGTCGGTATCAAGTACCAGCCTGTAGGTTCACGTAGTCGCTTCACCGCAGCACTGTTTGATATTCATGACAAGAATCGCACCACACCAGACCCTCTCAGTCCTACAAACTCTGTGCAGAAAGGTGAAATCCACTCGCGTGGGCTGGAGCTTGAGGCGGTCACGTCCTTGCCCAATCATTTGGATATCATTGCCAGCTACAGCTACACCGATGCGCAGTACAGCAAGACCAATATTGCCTCCGAGAAGGGCAATCAGGTGGAAACCATTCCCAAGCACCTGGCCTCAGCGTGGGCCGTCAAGCGGTTCTCAATCGCTGAGATTAATGGTTGGCGTGCAGGGTTGGGTGTGCGTTATCTAGGCAGTTCGTCGGACTCTAATGATCAGATCAAGGCCCCAGATGCAACTCTGGTGGATGCAATGCTAGGGCTGGATTACGGCTCATGGCGCTATGCGCTGAATGCCAGCAATCTGTTTGACAAGGAGTATGTCTCCACTTGTCTTGCACGAGGGGATTGCTGGCTGGGTGCTCGCAGGCAGGTGATAGCGAGTGCTACCTACTATTGGTAATCAAGGTGGGGTGGCTTGAGGCATAAAAAAGCCCGCAATGCGGGCTTTTTTAAGTATTGCCTAAGAACTCAGGGTTGAGTGTTAGATATCGCCCCAGCTCTCTTCCCACATGCAGTGCTTGATCTTGTGGCGATTGGCAATCAGCTCGTCAATCGTAGGTTCGTCGTTCAGCGCGCGCTTGATTGCCAGCTTGGTGGCTTCATAGTTGTTCTTGTACATGTCAGCCTTGTCCAGCTTGCCTTCCTTGGCTAATGGACCACAGCCTGGATCGATCCAGACCAGGCTCACGATACACAGGTCGTTTACTTGATCCTTGGGGATAATGCCTTCGATCACACAGTCCAGAATCGCGTCAGCTGTAGCAGCCTGTACCACGCCACCGAACAGTTCGACATTGATGGAATCTTTCAGGGTGACTTTAGGTACCATCATGGTGGCTGGGCGCACCAGCTGGTTGATGTCGCGCACGGCAAACATCGCTGTGTGGCCTTTGCTTTGTGCCATCATGTTGGCAAATGCAGCGCCGACTGGACCATCAACGGCGCCAATCAGGATCTCTGGCATGGCCGCGGTAACGTCTTTGCCTTCACTGAAAATGGTGGCTTCACCGGCCTTGAAAACGATTTTTGACATCTTGATATCCTTAAGGAGTGGTAACGAACTAAACGGCGTATTTTACCCAAGCAGCAGTGGCTGGGCAAATCAGCGCCACGGGTAATCAATTACTTATATGCAGTTTCATGGCTTTATGCGGGATGCCGGCATCCATGTATTCATCACTGGCAATCTTAAAGCCTGATTTTTCATAAAATGGAATTGCGTGCGTTTGTGCCGATAGATGGATATCCAGCCAGCCGTTTTGCCTGCACGCTTCAATCGCAGCGCGCAACAAGGCATGCCCAACACCTTTGTCCCGCCACGCTTTTAAAACCGCCATGCGGCCTATACTGCCATCACTGAGAACGCGGGCACTGCCAATAGGCTTGCCATCCTCTGCCAGTGCAAGGAGATGGAGAGCGGTGCTATCCAGGCCATCCCATTCCAGTTCTGCCGGGACTTGTTGTTCCTGGATAAATACTTGTTCACGAATATTGGAAATCTGGGTCTGATAGGTTTGCCAGTCGGCAGTCTTGACGTAGAAATTCATAGTGACCATTTACTCAGTGGTGGATTCATTAATTTGCTGCTCGCGTTGCTGGGCAGCTTGTTCCAGGGTATGGCCGGCATCCTTGGCTTTTTCGAGTGCTGCCCGCTGGTTCTCGGCAATTTTCCCGCCAGAGGTATCACCTGGGGTGCAGGCATTTAGTGCCAGTAGTGACGCGATGATAAGTAAGGTTTTCACGGAATCTATTCCTTTATCGGCTTGCAGCTGTTGGCGCTTACGGGCATCATCTCTTTTTCGCCAGAGGCGATTCTATAATTAAATCTAAAGCACATGGCAATTGTGCGTTCGGAAGAGAAGGTAAGATAATGACTAAGTTTTTAGGTTTTCTTGGGCGCATTTTGCTCGCGCAGATTTTCCTGGTTTCCATTCTGTTTCAGCTAGCCATCATTTTGCAAAACCCGTCAGGATATGAGAGTTATCAAGTGTATCTTGGCCACTTTGGCTTGCCGGGCCTGTTTGCTCCCCTCATGATCCTGGTTCAGCTGGTATTTGGCCTGGCCTTGTTCCTGGGATTCAAGACCAAACTGTCTGCTTATATACTGGCTGTGTATGCCATCTTCGTTGCGGTGTTCCTCAAACTGCCTGATCCAACCCCAGGTAGCGGTTTGATCGGCCTGATGCAGTACCTGGCAATTGCTGGCGGCTATATCACGCTGGCCTTGCATGCGCCTACGGCATTCAGTCTGGACAATCTACGCAAGAAATCCTAAGAATTGTTTAGCTAAGCTTGTGAAAAAGGGCGGAGTATCCGCCCTTTTTCATGTCAATGACAGCTTAAGCCTCGGCCAAATTTCTTGGTATCTTGAACACCACATTTTCCACTACACCATTCAATTCCTGTACATCGGCGGCACCCAGTGCCTTCAGCTTCGCAATCACTTCCTGTACCAACACTTCTGGGGCTGATGCGCCAGCAGAGACGCCGACACGCTTCTTGCCAATGATCCAGGCTGGATCCAGCAATGAGGCGTTATCCACCATATAGGACTCTATACCCTGGTTTTGCGCCACTTCTCGCAAGCGGTTGGAATTGGAGCTATTGGGTGAACCGACCACCACGACCAGATCGCAATCCTTGGCCATCACCTTGACCGCATCCTGGCGGTTCTGGGTGGCATAGCAAATAGAATCACTGCGCGGTGGGGTGATGTCCGGGAATTTTGCCTGCAGTGCACTGACGATGGAAGCTGCATCATCAATGGATAAGGTAGTCTGAGTTACATATGCCAGTTTGGCAGGATCTTTGACAATCAGGGTGGCGACATCCTCGGGCGACTCCACCAGGTACATGCCACCTTTAGACTGCCCCATCGTGCCTTCCACTTCAGGATGACCTTTATGGCCTATCATGACGATTTCCTTGCCTGCGGCACGCATTTTGGCGACTTCTATATGCACCTTGGTGACCAGTGGGCAGGTTGCATCGAACACTTGTAGTCCGCGGGATTCTGCCTCTGCACGCACATCTTTTGAAACGCCATGAGCACTGAAAATGACGGTGTTGCCTGCAGGTACCTCCTCCAGCTCTTCAACAAAGATCGCGCCCTTCTTTTTCAGGTCATCTACGACAAATTTGTTGTGAACCACTTCGTGGCGCACATAAATAGGCGCGCCGAATTTCTCCAGCGCCTGCTCAACGATGATGATCGCTCTATCAACACCGGCACAAAAACCGCGGGGATTTGCTAATACTATTTCCATTATTTTCTCTGAGTAACTCTTGTGAGCTGCTGCAGACCTTGTATTTACTGGCCTAGCCAGTGTGCAAACGTCAGCAACAACAATAATCCTATCATTAATACCAGTACACGCCAGACCAAGCCGACCGCGCTGCGCAGGTAATCTGCATCAGCCTCATCTCCCAAGCCAATCTCTGGCCTGAATACCAAGACGCCTTTGAGCGGTAAAGGTTCACCCACCCTGACACCCAGCGCGCCAGCACCACTGGCGAGTATCATGCCCAGTGCCTTATCCGGCCAGCTTTCTGCCTGCGCACGCCAGCAATACACGGCATCTTCAAAATCACCCACAATGGCAAAGCTGCCTGCGGTGACAAAAGAAGGTGGCCAGTTGAGCCATGAAAATATCTTGCGGGCTAGCTGGTTGAATGGCGTTGCTTCCTGTGGTTGCCATTCCATGGTCACGATATGAGACAGCCTATAGAGTAACGCACCGGCCGGGCCCAGGATGACAAACCAGAAAATAGGGGCGAACAGGCCGTAGTGGGCACGGGTCAAGGTAGTTTCTATGCTTAATTTGGCAATCTGTGCTGTATTCAGGTTATCGGTTTCCACCTTTTCCCAGTTGGCGAGCAGAATACGCGCTTCGTCTATATTGCGGTCACGCAAGGCGGCGATGATTTGTTCAGCACGTGGACCGAACTGGCTGAGTCGCAAAGTGAAATAGAGAATGACGACGCCAAACAGGATGCCGAGAATGACGTTGATTTCAAGCAGTATGTAATACAGGATACCAATCAGCAGGCTTGGAACGAATACGGTCAATATCCACGCAGTCAGGCCTTGCAGGCGATTTCCGCCGTTGAAGTTACGTTCCAGCAGGTTGGCAAACGGGGAAACAATCTCCTGCAACCAGTCTAGCTTGTGATGTGGTCGATAGTAGGTGAGCGCTAATGCTCCAATGAGAGCGATAAAATTCAAGGCGTTACTCCTGCAGTCTTTTCAGATTGTGGGGAGGGTTCCAGCGGCATTTCTACGGATAATACACTGTCATGCACGATTTCTACTGTAGGCAGGTTCAGTGTGGTTTGCTTGGATTTCACGAACTCCAGCAGTTTTGAATAGGTTTTGCCATAAGCCAGCAGGGGGTGTGCCTTGATTTGTGCAACGAATACCTTGCGTGTGGGTACAGTGTCGACTTTCAGTGGTGCTGCCGGGGTGGCGTCAGCAGTAATGATAAAGCCAGCCCGGGCGTGTAGTTCTTTATAGGATGTGGTCCGTGGATCACTGAATATCAGCGTGATCTCAGGGCCGGGCTTGATGTGTTGCTGTTGTAGTTCGTAGAGAACTTCCTCCTGCTTCAATGATAGTTTGGAGTAGGGGCCTTCCGCCTCCAGATAGGCGTAGCGATAGTTGCCGCGCTCACTGATTTCAACAGTCGCTGAGGAAAACAGACCCCACCACCACAGCACCACTAGGACGGGGATCAGGAATAGCAGTAAAAAGTAGGGTAATTGTTTTTTCACGTTCTTGTGTGGCCGAGGCTGGCGGCTGTATTGATTATCTGTAGAAAAGATACCACATACCAGTGGCCTGTTCACAGCACTTTCGCAGTGCCGTATGCGCGCCATAGGGTTATATATAGTCAACCTGCATAGGGCTTAAATGTCAGTATAATAGCCCTTTTGCGCCAACTCGCCTGCTGAGCCCATGATGAAAAACACTGCCACACTGCTCGTGACCTGCCCAGATCGTAAAGGGATTGTTGCCTCGATTGCTGACTTCCTCTATCGGCATGATGCCAATATCCTGCATGCTGACCAGCACCAGGATGCGGAGAATAACCTGTTCCTGATGCGCGTGGAGTGGGATCTGGAGGGATCAGTGATCAATCAGGACAACTTTGCCGAGCACTTTACGCCAATTGCCGAGCAGTTCGAGATGGACTGGCAGCTCAATGCTTCACGCAAGCGCCCGCGTATGGCCATCATGGTCTCACAGTATGATCACTGTCTGGTAGATTTACTGCACCGCCATAAAAGCGGCGAGCTGGATTGCGATATTCCGCTCATCATCAGCAACCATCGGGATACAGAAAGCCTGGCAGCCTTCCACAACATCCCGTTTGTTCATATTGAAGTCACCAAGAACAATAAAGCCGATGCCGAGGCACGACAGTTCGCCTTGTTTGATGAACACCAGGTAGACCTGATCGTGCTGGCGCGTTATATGCAGATTCTTTCACCGGAGTTTGTCAGGCGTTATCCACATCGCGTCATCAATATCCATCACTCTTTCCTGCCGGCCTTTATTGGTGCAAGACCTTATCATCGTGCATTCGAACGAGGCGTTAAATTGATTGGGGCTACCAGCCATTACGTCACGGAAGTATTGGATGAGGGTCCTATCATTGAGCAGGATATTGCACGTATCTCTCATCGTGACCAGGTGGAAGACCTGATCCAGAAAGGACGAGATCTTGAGCGTGTGGTGTTATCACGTGCGGTGCGCTGGCATATTGAAAACCGTATCCTGCTTTATGCAAACAAAACGGTCATTTTTGATTAAACCTGCAAGAAAGCGTTGAAAAGTCGGCAGCTATGACGATTTTTCAGCGGCTATCACTGTGTGGGCGGGCTTTTCGGCGCCTGCTCGGAGCACGACAGGCTTGATTCATCTATAGTCCAATCGGACTAAAACCCCTTAAAAAGGTAGGTCAAACGCTGACAGTGGGCATACATGTCCTTTAGACTAGCTCGCAGAATTTATATGCAGGCTTGCTGATTGCTGGCATGTTACTTGCGCACTGATGGTTGAAGCGTGTGGGTTGTTTTTATTGAAATACAAAAGGTTGTGCAGGGTGTGGGTTAACAATCGTTGACAATGACGGGCTTGAATCTAGGCTATATTGAAGCGACTGGATGGGTAACCATTCGCTGGCGGCGTCATCACAATCATCATTCAAATTATAAAAATTGTAAGGGTTTAATGTGTTGAGCAAACGTAAACACTTCGTGCTTAAGTGCACGTGGCCTATGTTGGTGGTTTCTGCAGCTTGGGCTGCGGAGCCGCAAGGGGACCAGACAACAGCACCTGCTACGCCTTTGCAAGCTGCTTCCAGTGCGGCGCATGCAGCCGTCCAGGCAGCCAATGCCGCTGCCGTTGCAGCCACTGCTGCAGCTAGTGCTGCCACCGCAGCGGCAAACGCCGCTAGCGAGGCGGTCAGGGCAACCGAGCAGGGCATGAGACAGCCGCAACTGGTGATTGCACCTGCTACGCCAGAACAACTTGCCAAGCCGCCTGCTGCTCCTGTTGTGGCAGTTCCCAACACCATGCAAAACCAGCCTCAACAAGCTGCCAAGCTCAACATCTCCCCTATTGGTTTGCAGCCGCTCAACCTGGACTTGCCTACCCAAGGGCAGTCGGTAGCAGAAGTCCGTGAATTAAGCCTGTCGCGCCTGTTCGGCGTGGGGGCGATCCCAGTGGCCGTGGCCAATGAAATTCATAATGAGTACCTGAGTAGCGAGTACGCCGATAATCGCGCATCTGATAACCCAGCCAATGTCGTGGATACCATGGATTTGCGTGGTGCAACCGATGCGGCAGTGGATTTCAGCCGGGATGTACACGTGGCGGATGAGCGTGTGAACCAGGCTGAGGCACAATCCAAGCAGGCTAGAGCCTTGCTGTTGCCTAATCTGTCTGTACGTTATGGCAAGGGCCGTGAAATTTCCTCGCCTTCTTCTGCGATTGATGCCCGTACTGGCTCGCGTATGGAAGAGTCTACCCATACTCGCACTGACCGCGCCATTACCTTGCGCCAGCCATTACTGGACTTACCATCCATTTATGACTGGAAGCGTCGCCAGGCTGTGATCAGCTCCCGCGAAGAAAGCCGTCGTGGCAGCCAGGGCGATGCATGGTTGGCTACCGTTAATGCCTATCTGGGATTGACCACTAGCCGCCTGATTGCTGATTTGTCTCTTGGATATGAGAACCAGCTGAACGAGTTGTTCAGTTATGTGGATAAGCGCGCTAATGCAGGTGCCTCCAGCAGTGCGGATAGAGAACGTGTTCGTGCGCGTAGCCTGTCAGCCCGTTCTGCCCGCACCCAGCAGGAAGCTGCCCATTCTGCGGCCAGTGTGGAGTTTTTGCGCCTGACCAATATGGCCCCCCAGCAAATCCAGCTGCCTGATCGCAAGGACATGGGCGTGATCCCGGAGACAGCCTCTGATGCGGTCAAAATTGCAATGAATAACAGCCCGGACATTGCTTCCTTGCGTGAAGAGCTAAAAGCGGCACAGATCGACCAGAATGTGGCGCGTACACGTTATGCCCCGCGTCTGGATCTCGAGCTTTCACGCCTGACCACGAATAACGCAGGTGGCCCCGTAGGTGAGCAGGACGACAAGCGCTTTATGGTGGTCTTGAACTGGAACCTGCTGAATGGCGGTGGTGATTACTACATGACCAAGGAAAAGTTGTCGCGCATCGAGGAAGTACGTTATCGCGTGGATGATCTGCAACGCCGTATCACCCAGGCCATGATTTCACAATATGCCATTCTCGAATCTTCCCGTGAGCAATTGGTGGCTGGGTATCGCGAGTTGAATGCGATTACCTCAGCGGCAAATTCCATGTCCGAGAAAATGTTTGCTGGTAATCAGTCTCTGCTGGATCTGCTGGATGTCTATGATCGCCGGTATCAGGCTCGCACCAGACTGGTGACACTGCATGCGCAGGAAATTGATGCCTTGTCACAAATCAGCCGTTTGCTTGGTCAATCGCAGCCTGCCACTTCCCTTGCCCTGGGTACGCCAGGGTTCAGCGCGGCTCCGGCTAAAAATGCAGAGCTTGATGAGGGTAGCACCGTGGTGACTCCCCTGACCCCAGCTGAAGATGGCGCTGCTGTGCCATTGATCAAGGAATAAAAGAGGAATATGCATGCAAGTTGATCACGAACAGGAAGACAGCGGGATTTTCTGGCCAGGTTACGTCGACGCCGTCAGTAATCTGGTACTGAATCTGTTGTTTGTTGTCGTCATCATGACCATCGCCGTATTTATCTTTGCGATGGAGCTGGGACGCCGCCATGTCACTGCAGAAACCCCGGTGGCACCGCCCAGTGAGCAGCAGTTGAAAGTCTCACAATTGACCCCGTCTGATATGGAGGCGATTGAACCTACTTCCAATCAATCGGATGACGATGCTGCCAGGTTGCGTTTGCAGGTGGATGCTTTGCAGCTGCAACTGGCAGCCTTGAAGGGCAAGGATCAGGAAGCCAAGCGTCTCAAGGAAGAGCTGGCCGCATTGCAGCATGAGAAATCCATCGGTAAAGGTGGCCCGCGTCGAGTGGTTACGGCCAGTATCAGGGCTGAAGAACCAAGCATGACGGTACAAGGGACACAGGGTGGCTTGGTGGTGGACTTCGTGGATGATGCCATTACCATCTCCAGCGATGAAGCAACAGGCTTGCGCGGCCCGTTGGAGGCGATTGTTGAAAGGGGTGCCGCAACGCTGGAAGTCACAGTGCCTCCAGGCTTTACCGAGGCACGCCGTCTGGCTTTCTATCGTGCCATGGCGGTGCGTAATCTCCTGATCGAGATGAAACTGCCTGCTGATCGCATCAATGTGTCTATCGTAGATGGCAATGCAAGGTCGGATAGTTCGCTGGTGTCGGTGATCCCGGCAGCAAGCAAGTCCGAGTGATGAGCTGGGTAAGCCGTCAATGGGCTGCCATGACACCGCAGCGCGCCTTTGTACTGGTTGTGGTGCTTGCAGTTGCCAGCTTGTTGACATGGGCGGCTCTGGCACAGGTAGACCTGATTGTGCGCACAGTGGGCCGTGTTGTACCGGCAGGCAAGGCACAGATTGTGCAGCATCTGGAAGGCGGCATCGTGCGTACCATCCTGGTTCAGGAAGGTGAAGTGGTCAAGGCCGGCCAGCCATTGGTGGAATTGACGGATATCAAGGTGCGCTCAGATCTTGGACAAGAGCGTACCAAGCGTGATTCATTGCGCGGTCGTGAAGCGCGATTGCTGGCTGAAGCCAGGGGCAAGACCAGTATTGATTTCCCAGTCGATCTGCATGATCCTGAGGTCAGGCAAGTGGAGTCAGCGGCTTTGCAGGCGCGGGTATCCAGTGTGAATGAAGAGTCGCGCGTGTTACGTGATCAGAGTGCGCAAAGACGTGGCGAGATTGCAGAAATTGAAACCAGGCGTAAAAACCTGGTGATTGAAATTGACCTGGCCCGCCAGCAACACAAGCTGGTTGATGGCCTGCAAAAGAATGGTGCGGCATCCAAGATGGAGTTGCTGGATGCAGAAAGCAGACTACAGCGCATGGAGTCTCAGCTTAAGGAAGCGGAAGCGACATTGCCTAGGCTGAGAGCTGCGCAATCGGAGAGTGAATCCAAAATTGGTGAGCTGTGGGCGCGCTTCCGGGCAGATGCCACCGCGCAACTCACTGATGTGAGAGCTGAGTTACAACGCTCCACGCTTGAGTTTGAAACGAGTGCAGATCGCCTGGACCGCAATGTGGTACGTGCGCCCATGGCAGGTTTTATTAATCGCATGATGTTGTCTACGGTAGGTGGCGTGATTCGCCCGGGTGAGCCTTTGCTGGAGATCACACCAGAAGATGAACATATCGTGGTGGAAACCAAATCCAGGCCGGATGACCGGGCCAACCTGCGCAATGGATTGCCAGCACGGGTGCGCATAGGGGCATTTGACTACGCGACCTATGGAGCATTGCCTGGCAAGGTGACTGAAGTGAGTGCAGATACATTGTTTGATGAACACGAAGGTTATTACTACCGGGTGAGGGTAGATGTAGGGAGTATCAGTGACATCAAACTGGCCAAAGCGGCTGGGCCGATTTCTCCTGGTATGTCGGTTACAGCGGATATTGTGGTAGGCAAGCGTACGGTCCTTTCCTATCTGCTGTCGCCGATGATGCGGTTCGGGGATCGTGTATTCCGCGATCCAAGATAATTCAAGATCAATTTTAAGATTATTTGTTAAAGGTAAGATCCTCATGCTTAAGCGACTAAGAATCTATTATTTTTACGCGGCATTGCCATTCGTTCTATTGTTGCTGGGCGCGGCTTTTTATCACAACGCTATTCTGAAAACTCTGGTCGAGAATCCACATCCGCAGATCAATTATGTGATCTTTTTCATCACCCTGCTCGGTGGCATCCTGATTCTGATGACTGTGCACCGCCTGCTTAAAGAGGCGGCCAGGCTAGATGACTTCACCTCGGCGATACAATCAGGAGAAGGCCCGGCCCAACTGCAAGACAGGGCACAGGCATACGACGGAGATATTGCCTACGTGTTGCGCATGATGGCAACATCCAGTGGCCGTGGCATTGCCCACCAGGAACAAGTCGCGATTGATGCCGAGCTGAACAGCGCCGGGCGTCGCCTGGTGAACCGCAATGCCTTGCCCCAGTTCTTGACCAGCCTGCTGGTGGGTCTGGGCCTGCTGGGTACATTCATCGGTTTGTTGGCCACGTTGGATGACATTGCTTCCCTGATTTCCAGTTTTGCCACGGTTAATTTGGCGGTCGATAGCCCGGTGGAAGTATTCCGTGACATGGTGGCACGTATGCGTGCACCTATGCGCTCCATGGGGATTGCCTTCTCTGCATCACTCTATGGTTTGTTAGGTTCCATTATTTTGGGTTTCATGATGGTTGCGGTGCGTCGCTGTAGCCAGGAAGTGCTTTCCCTGCTTGGCTCTGAGGTTGCGCAACATATTGAGCAAGCCCTTACTCGTACTGCAGTTACACAACAGAATCAGGGCAATGGCCTGGTTGTGGGGGGCGCTGAACCAGTGGTGCTGGATAGCGTAGGTGGCTTGATTGGCACTGGTGGTGGACACATTGCAGGTATGGATCCAGCAGAACTCAAGTTCCGCCGTGAAATTGCAACTGAAGAAATTCGCGTATTGCGCCGTATTGAGGAGCGCCTGAGTGAATCCTCGCGTTTGCAGGATAGGGCATTGCAGGCGGAGCTGGATAACTTCAGCAAGCAGCGCAGTGAAATGATGCGTGCCATGGCCGATCACAACGAATCCGTTTCGCAGTTCCGCGGTGAGTTGCAACGTGTAGGCCGCCAGCTTGGGACGATCTTGAGCCTGATGGAACGTGGTAATGCGGACATGCTAACCCAGCTGAATGATCATTTCTCTGAGTTGATCCAGACGACAGTACGCCAGGGGACTGACCTTGCGCGCATGAGCGACATGATGACGCGTATGACCGATGACTCGATGGAACTGCGCACCAATATTACTGAAATGATGGGCAGATTCTCGCCCGCTGAACAGCGTGCATTGATGGAAGGCCTGCTCGAAGAGGCAAATAAACAATCCAGTGGCCAGAATCGCCGTTAAGCGATATAGGCACCATGTTGTAAACGCCACCGGCTGAAGCTGGTGGTAAATCGATAGCAAGGAGTACCAGATCATGGCAATTACCCAACCCGCAGTCACTGAGCAACGTAACGGACCAAGTACCAAGCAAAACCACGTGACCAACGTTACGCGCGTCAATGCCGATGCAGATGGCGTCATCCGCCTGACGGAAAGCCACGGCGCACTGAAATCCGTCGATGTGGCCGACGTTGATCTGGTGCTAGGGTTTGCCGATGGTACTTTTGTCATTATCCCCAACGGTGCACTGGATGCCTTGGAGCCGGATGCTGCCAAAGTACAGTTCGGCGATCAGTTCAACACCAGCCTCACAGACCTGTTCAAACAGGTGGGTACTGTGGATGCTGCTGACGCAGGCAACCTGCGTATCATCAGTGAAAACATTGATACCCGCCTCACCGAGCTGCAACCTGACGAAATTGATTACAGCTCCCTGTTCATGGCGATGAATCCGCAAACAGCGGTTCCCGCTGCCCCTGCCGCTCCCTTGCCACAAGCACCCACCCTGCCCCAGGCATCGCAAGTTCAGCGTGGCAGCATCAATGGCCGCGGTAACAACAGCGGCGAGATGATGGACGCGATTATTCCGCCGCGGGTGGATCAGCCTGCTACTTATCGCGTTGGTAATCGGATTGAAACGACTGAGACATTACAGAATTTACAAAACATTGGGTTTCCTGTGATTGATGGCAAGCTATACGTGAGTGCAGAGTTCAAGACAGGTACCGCATTTAGAACTGATTTGCCAACGGGTGCTCGTGATCCCAATGATGCTACTCATACGACAAATGCTGGGGAAGCAGCAGCGCAAGCTTACCGAGAAATTATCACAGGTAGCAATGCTGGAAATGATGTCATCACTACGAGCTCGCAATTTTCCGGCAATGAGTGGAGTAAAAATCTATTCATTTCAACCAACGGATTTAACACGGTTGATTCATTTGTCATTATTCCTACCAATCTTCCAGCAGGTGTTACATTAAGACTCAGTACTGGAAGCCCCGGATCTATAGTCCCAACTGCTGATGGGTGGGCCATTTCAGCCGATGCATTAGTGCAGCAGGCTGATGGGTCATTTGGTGTAAGTCTGGAAGTTGTTTATCCACTCACGGCAGATGGCATTGCTGTCATCAATCAAGACTTTACACTACAAGCGGTCATTAAAGGATCATCAGGCCCACTCAGCTTTCAGGTAGCCAAGGACTTTTATTTCAGTTATCGAGATGCAACTACTGAGGCTGATTTTGCCGCAGTTGATGCTAAAGGTAATGCATTATTTGTTTTACCAGCCCGCGGTCTTGGCTATGACATCAATGCTGGTGATGGGGATAATCGAGTCACCGCAGGTGCAGGTAATGATTCTATAGTTTCTGGCAATGGAAATAGCACATTAAATGGTGGTGCTGGTAATGACACTATCGTGGCTGGCAACGGAGATAACATCATTAATGGTGGAGCAGGCAATGATTTAATCATTGTTGGTACAGGCAACAACATTATTGATGGAGGTGAGAATACCGCTTCTGGGGCAACTAGCGATTCGGACGCTATTAGCTATATCAATGTGAGCCAGTCAGTCTTTGTTGATTTGCGTGCTGGTAGGGCATGGTGGGATGGGCTGAATGGCAGTAATACCAAGGACACTTTGAGCAATATCGAGAATGTTGTTGGCTCGGGCGGCAATGACCACTTGATTGGTGATCAAAATGCCAACTCCATTTTAGGCGGAAATGGGGATGATACGATTGAAGGTATCGCCAATACTGGAACTGCTGGCGATACCCTGGATGGCGGTAGTGGCAATAACAACACCCTAAGCTATCTCAATGCTACAGGTACCGTTACTGTAACGTTAGGAAATGGTGACGCGAAAGGCTCCGGTAAGATTGGCTCATCTCCCGCAGATGACTTATATCATTTCACCCATATTACCGGCTCAGCTACCGCTATCAACAACCTGACCGGTAATAATTCAAACAATAATATTCAAGGTGGTGTAGCCAATGACACTCTCAATGGCGGCGGCGGTGATGACTCATTGATTGGTGGTGGTGGTAATGACAGGTTAATTGGTGGTACAGGAAATAACAAACTGTATGGCGGTGATTTATCAAATGGCATAGGTAACAATACTGCCAGTTATGAAACAATGAGTTCAAGCCAGCATGTATATGCATATCTGAATAATGATGGCACAGGATGGGGATATGTCAATCATGGAGCCAATACTCCTAAGGCCATTATTACATCAACTGGAAATGTTGCGACTGATGAATACATGAATGGTATTCAAAATCTAACTGGAGGTGATGGGAACGACCTGCTCAGAGGCAATACACAGAATAATCGCATCGAAGGGGGAGTGGGTGATGACACGCTAATGGGTGGAGGAGGACAAGATACTTTGGTTGGGGGCGCTGGTAACAATACGGTAAGTTATGAATACTCATCCGGTACAAACGCTACCAACGACTTCAGTCTGATCAACTTAAGCACCACTAATCGTACAATCACCATCGGTGGGAATCAATACACGATTGCAGCTCAGTCTACTAACATTAAAGATACTTCAATTCCTGCCTTAAGTAGCCAAGACAGACTAGAAACTATTCAGAATGCGATCGGTACAAGCGGCAACGACATCATTATTGGTAGCAGTGGTAGCAATCGCATTGAAGCTGGTGCTGGCAATGACTGGATTGATGCAAGGCAAGGAAAAGACACTGTTCTAGCTGGAAGTGGCAATGATACGATCTTGGGATCAGTAGATGCTTCGAATGGAGCAAATAACTTCGCCAATCGATTTGCCAGTATTGATGGTGGTGCAGATACTGACACTTTAATTCTAAGTGGCTTCAACGGCTCAGGCTATGCCCTCTCTACATTGAGTAGCCTAGTTAAAAATATTGATATATTAAACATTCAAGGCGACACCAATGCTATATCTACCACTCTGACTGTTGACTCAGCCAGCATAAAAAGTATTGTCACAGGCAGCTCAACGGCTGTCGGCAATACAGCTTTGGTACTCCAACATGGCGGTGAAGATAATCTCAACTTTGCGTTGAATACTGGTGAGTATATTCGTTTAGGTACTGCTCCCAATGATCCGATAGTTAGTAACTTTAATAGCCTCTCAGACGGCGTCTACACTATCTACAATAGTACTAATGTGGCAATTGCGCAGGTTACTTGGCAAACTGTCTAATGGGAGCACCAATAACACACCGCCCATTTGACTCCTTATGGTTGTTACTCAAATCTCAATGGCTTGAGGTAGGCCTCTCCAGTCTTCTAATCAACAGCGGCCAAATCCTCCTGCCGCTGTTTTCCATGCTGGTGTACGACAAAATCGTCAGCAATGGCGTTTTTGAGACGCTATGGGCGCTGGTGATTGGCATGATGATCTTTATTGCGCTGGATGTTGGCATGCGCGTCACCCGTAACTGGACGGTGGAACGCGTGGCGGCAGATATGGCACGAAAGACGGATGAAGGTCTCTGGCATAAACTGCTGGCGGATCGCGATATGCCTGCGGGTGGAGTGGCCACTTTCCTGGCGCATTATCGTGACCTGACCAACGCGCTTAATTTTGTTTCATCCACCTATTTACTCGCCATAGCTGATTTGCCGTTTTACCTGCTTTATATGCTGGTGATCGGTTTTATCGCCTGGCCCGTGATGATTCTGGTCGGGGTGTTGACCCTGCTTTATGCTGGAATAGGTTATCTGCTTCAGCTGCAGACGCTCAGGCTTAATCGCGAGACAGAACATAAATCCACGCAGCGCATGGCGTATATCGGCGAAGTGCTGCAAGGCATGGAGATTGTACGCACGGTGCCGGGCGTAACGGGATTGTTGCAAGGCTGGCGTACTCAATCTGAGACAGTGAGTGAGCTGGAGGCTGCGCGTCGCCTGTCTGCAAGTCATAGCAATACGTTGTCTGCTGGCATGATGACATTCACCACGGTGTCAGTACTTGCGTTGGGGGCTTACCTGATAGAGGCGCGGACATTGTCGGTGGGTGGGCTGATTGCCTGTTCATTACTTGCTGCTCGCGCCATGATGCTGGTGACGTCTTTGTACCTGGTGTTGGGAAAATGGGAAGACTTTACCCGTTCTGCCAAGCGCATGGATGGACTGCTTGAAAGTGGCAAGGAGGCGCAAGGTATAAGCAATGAGGTAGAGCAATCGGCTCCTCATGCCTCATTTGCTGTTAGTAAGCCGCAAGCTAAAGGCGATATAACCTTGTTGCGTTTGACCAAACGGTATCCTGATCGCCCTGCTGCTCTTGAAAACGTAACGTTGAACATTGTCTCTGGTGAGAAAATCGGGCTGCTGGGACGGCCTGGTGCAGGCAAGACGACATTACTCAAAGCGATTGCTGGCTTGAGTATCGTGGATGAAGGCGAAGTGCTGATTGATGGTTACGAGTTGCATGCTATTTCACCAGCAGATCGTGCCAAGTGGATGGCGTATAAACCGCAGGATCCGGTATTGTTTGCGGGTACGCTGGAAGCCAACTTGTTATTGGCAGGGGTGAAACCGCAAAGCGAGCGCATGGAGCAGGCACTGTGGGCATCCGGTCTTGATGAAGAGTTACGTCAGGGCAGGTTAACTTTGACCATGGCGATTGCTGATCGTGGGAGCAATCTCTCAGGAGGGCAGCGGCAGAAAGTGGCATTGGCGCGAGCTTTTGCCCAACAAAGCTCCATACTTTTGCTGGATGAGCCCAGCCTGGGCCTGGATCCAGAAGGTGAGCAGTTACTTGCGACGCGTTTACCGCAGTTGGTGGGCAACGGAAATCTTATCATGATTAGTCACAGTGCCGCCATGATGTCTGCGGTGCAACGTATTGTGGCGATGGACGGTGGAAAGATTGTGGCCGATGGGACTAAGGAAAAACTGTTGCGGCCTGCTTAAGAGGATATAGATAAATAAAAAGCCAGCAATTGCTGGCTTTGTTGTTGTTTACTTCTGCATGGCTCTCTGAATTTTCTGATCTGTCTTATATTCGCTTAATGCGTATACCGACCAGATTGCAGCTGGAATCCAGCCAATCACGGTGATTTGCAAAATCAGGCAAATGATGCCGGCAATTGGACGGCCTATGGTGAAAAACTGCAACCAGGGCAGGAAAATAGCAAGTATCAGGCGCATTTGAATATCCTCTTCATCTTTTTCTGTGTCTTATTGAGTACCAGTTTAGCCCAGAATCTTTTCCAGGGCGAATAACTGCTCTATCGTTTCACGCTGGCGGATGAGATGTACTTTGTCGCCATCTACCATGACTTCAGCTGCTCTCGGGCGTGTGTTGTAATTAGAACTCATGCTCATGCCATAAGCGCCTGCCGATAAAATGGCAAGCAAATCATCCTGTTTCAGCGACAGAGTACGATCATGACCCAGGAAATCACCGCTTTCACATACCGGGCCTACGATCTCGTAGACAGCGCTTTCACCGTCTGATGCTGGAGTGATCGCTGCAATGTCATGATATGCATCATAAAGTGCAGGGCGCATCAGGTCGTTCATGGCGGCATCCACAATCGCAAAATTCTTGGATTCGGTATGTTTGAGATATTCCACCTTGGTAAGCAAGGCACCTGCATTGCCGACTAATGCGCGACCAGGTTCAAACACCAGCTTGACTTTACGGTTGCCTAGTTTTGCCAGCATGGCTTGCGCATAGGCGGAAAACTCAGGAGGGGTTTCATCTGCATAACAAATGCCGATACCACCACCGACATCAATATGTTGTATGTGAATATCAGCTGCTTCAAGTTGGTCGACCAGGACCAGTACGCGATCAAAAGCATCGAGGAATGGGGAAAGTTCAGTCAGCTGAGACCCAATGTGACAATCAACGCCATGGACGGCAATATTGGGTAAGCGCGCTGCACGTTGATATAAGCTAAATGCATCTTCGTATGCCACGCCGAATTTGTTGTTCTTCAGTCCGGTTGAAATATAAGGATGAGTTTTGGCATCAACGTTGGGATTAACGCGCAACGACACAGGTGCTGTTTTACCTAATTGCCCTGCCACAGTATTTAATCGCTCAAGTTCACTGGCTGATTCGACGTTAAAACAATAAATGCCTGCTTGTAGTGCGGCCTTCATTTCGGCTGTAGTTTTGCCTACACCAGAGAAGACTATCTTGGCTGGATCGCCACCTGCAGCAAGCACACGTGCAAGCTCCCCGCCAGACACAATATCAAACCCTGCACCCAGGCGGGCAAACAGGTTAAGCACTGCTAGGCTGGGATTGGATTTGACTGCAAAGCAGACCATATGGTCTGTCGCTGCAAATCCGGCTTGAAACTGCGTGAATGCGGATTCCAATGCTTGTCTGGAGTACACGTAACACGGAGTACCAAATTCTGTTGCGATGTCAGTAAATGGAACATTTTCGGCGTGCAGCGTGCCGTTTTTGAGATTAAATGAAGTCAAGGGCTGGCTCAAGAAAGTTATTTTTGCGGAGTGTTGTTTTGCGGGTACTCTTGCTCGGGGATGTATAAATCCCCTTTGGTACCACAGGCAACAAGCATTAAGCTGGCAATCAGAATGAACAGGATTGTGCGCATTGTGTAATTAATTCAAAGATTTTATTTTAGCATAAAGGCGGGAGTCCTCCGAAGATAGACCGCTTGTCTGTGCAGGATTGCCGCATATCGGCTGAGGGTGGATATGGCGTCAGTTTTTAAGGAAGATATGTTTGTAGAAAAGGGGAAGTATATGCGGTTCAGCAATAAAGGATTTACGTTGATTGAGCTCATGATTGTGGTGGCTATCATTGCAATCCTAGCGTCAATTGCTGTCCCAGCCTATTCAAGATATGTGGCTCGCGCCAAGGTGGCAGAAGCTATTTCCCAATTGTCTGATGTCAGAAACCGTATGGAGCGCAGTTATCAGGACAGGCGCATCTATGACTGTGCCCAGGTGGCAATGCCAGCTAGTCCTGCGGTGCGATATTTCACTTATGCATGCAGTAATCCTAATGGCAATCAAACTTTCCTCATTACTGCTTCTGGAGTTGCAACAGAGGGAATGAGTGGATATGGCTTCACCATCAATCAAGATAATGCGCGACGGACTACAGAATTTCCTGAAGCAACGGTACCTGCAAATTGTTGGATTACAAAACATGGTGGCACTTGCTGATGAAGGCTACATGTCAAAAAGGGCTTACCTTGGTGGAATTGGTAATCACCATGAGTATTGTGGCGATATTGCTTGCCGTTGCTATTCCCAGTTTTCGCATCATGCTTGTTAATTTCCAGATAAGGTCAGCAGCAGATGGCTTGAATAATGGGTTGCAACTTGCCAGAGCTGAAGCGATACGCCGTAATGCCAATGTGATCTTCACATTAGGTGCTGGGCCATCCTGGTCGGTGGGTTGCCAGGTGGTAGTCGCTGATAGTGACTCAGATGGGGTTGATGATTGCCCAGAAGTCATACAGGAAAAGCCTTCAGTTGAAGGTGCAACCGCTGCGACGATAGATGCGTTGCCTGCTGCCGCGAACAAAGTGACATTTAATGGTTTAGGGCGAGTCACTTTTAATAACGATGGTAGCAATGTATTGCGTCAGCTGGATATGAGCTCGACACAAATTGATGCAGCTGATGCGCGCAATATGCGTATTTTGATTAGGGGTGGCAGTGTGCATTTTTGTGACCCTAATGTGACGACTGTGGGAGACCCTAGAGTATGTGCATGAAGTCTATAGAAGAAGTTGGGAAGCTACCAATATTAAGCAAGCAGCAAGGCTCTATCTTGCTTGAAGGGTTGATAGGTATTCTGATTTTTTCCATGGGTATTCTGGCCATTGTTGGTTTACAGGCCTCAGCCATGAAAACGGTATCGGATTCTCAATATCGTCTTGAAGCGAGTTATCTTGCGAATCGATTGGTAGCCAATATATGGACAGCAGGTTCTGCAGGAATTGCCAATTACGGTTTGCCGGGCGGCACTTCGCCTGATTTGGCGTTGTGGCTTGCCGATGTAAAAACCCGTTTGCCAGGAGCAGAAAATAAAGCACCTATAGTGCTTATCGCTGGGGATGCGACAGCTGGATTTACCGCAACAGTAACTGTTTTCTGGCAAACGCCCGCAGAAACAGAGGCACATAGCTACACTACAGTTGCGTATATCAATACCAATCCTTGAGACAGATAATGAAAAAAAATTATAGGGGTTTCAGTTTGGTGGAGGTGATGGTGGGAATGGTAATAGGTCTGTTAGGCCTGTTAGTCATTGCGCAAGTGCTGTCGATTTCTCAAGATAGTAACCGGACTACCATGTCTGGTGGTGATGCTCAGCAAAATGCGGCATTGGCTCTAATGGCGATGGAGCGAGATATTCGGCAAGCTGGCTATGGGACGAATAAAACCATGGAATTTGCCGGATGTGCAGTTAAGGGTTATGACAATGTACATGCTAGATCCATAGCTTTTTCATTTGTGCCGGTATTGATTACTCAGGGTACAGGTACTAATCCCGATCAGATTCAAGTTAATTATGGTAGTGCCTCCATGGTGAATGTCCCGGTTGCGCTGATTGCTTCAATGACAGGGCCCTCGTCGAATTTTAGGGTAGCCAATCGATTTGGTTTCAATGGGCCGAATGCAAGCAAGAATATTCAAGGAGATGTCCTCTTGATTGCTGAGGCTGGTAAACCTTGTGCGCTTTCCCAAGTGACTGCAACCCCATCTGCGCCATCTAATGCGATAGAACATACAGGATCAGGTAGGTATAACCCGACAGGGGGACTCTCTCCGCCCGCCGATTTCACTTATAGCGCAAATGCCAAGTTATTTAATTTGGGTGCTCGTCCGGTGAGTAATCAACTCCGTGTCGTTGAGGGAGGCTTGCAGGTGTTTTCTGAATTTGGTGAAAACGTACCAGAGTTATTAGCGGATGGCATAGTGGATATGCAAGCTGAATACGGTGTGAATACTGATCTTAGTAATCCACTAGTGGTTGGAAAATATACTAAGGATACTCCTGTTTCATCTCCCGAGTGGGCGCTTGTACTCGCTGTGAGGGTAGGGGTGGTTGCGCGTAGTCAAAAACGGGATGCTAGTGAAGTGACCCAGAATATTCCTTCTTGGGCTGGCGGATCATTTGCCCATGTAGCAACATTGCCAGACTGGAAGCATTACCGCTATCGTGTTTTTGAGACGACGGTTGTGCTCCGTAACATGCTCTGGAAATCATAGGGGTGAGTATGAAAAATAAAGTCATTATTCATATTACTCATTCCACTCAAAAAGGCATTGTGTTGTTTATTGCCCTAGTGGTTTTGGTGGCTATGACGCTTGCCGGCCTTGCACTGTGGCGATCCGTAGATGCAGGAAATGTAATTGCGGGGAATCTCGCATTCAAACAATCATCAATCATGTCGGCAGACCGTGGAGTGCAAGCGGCTGTGACTTGGATGGATGCAAATCGTGCTTCGTTATATGAAACTAATTTAGGAAATGGCTATTATTCCAATGTGTTGAGCGTCGACCCTGATTGGAATTCAGCCAACGCGTGGGAAAGTGCAGTTGATGTAGGGAAGGATGCGGCGGGTAATCGTGTGAAATACCTGATCCATAGGTTGTGTACTGTGTCAGGCGTGGCCTATAACCACTCGACTAATGTGTGCTCGACTTCTTTGTCTACAACTCCTGCGACTAATGCCAATATGGGATCGAGTATGACAAATGATGCGAATATTTTTCTACCTACACCATCTGTGTATTACAGAATTACTGTGCTAGTGAATGGCCCAAGAAATACAACCAGCGTCATACAGTCTGTTGTGCTGGTGCCAGTGTAATTGCAGAGACAGTTGAAATTTATGGGGGATTGCAAGGATGAATAAAAAAATAGTCTCGAATTGGTTGCATCAAGCTTGTAGGGCGTGTTGTGCTGTAGTATTTTTTATCTTCTCCATGACAGCTATTGCAGCATTGACTGACCTTGCAGCTATCCCTCTTTCAACATCATCGGGTATTGCTGTTAGGCCTAATTTGATGTTTGTGTTGGATGATTCTGGGTCCATGGCATGGAGTTATATGCCTGACTATATTGATGATGCTGATACGTGTAAGCGAGCTTTTACTACACATCTTTCAGTGAGTGGGTTTTCGCGTAGCGGGTCAACTTTAACGGTGACTACATCCAATAATCATGGCTTAAGTAATGGTAGTGGTAATTATATTTATTTGTCTGCCTCGACATCTGGTGTGAGTAAATTGTATCAAGCTACCCGAGTGAGTAATGATAGGTTTACTGTTACTTCTAATGTCACTCCAGCACTTGCTAATGCTTACGTTAGCAGAGTGACATCTTCAGCCTGTGCAGAGGGAACCCCGCCTTGGTATAGCGCTGCTAATAATCAGGCTTATTATAATCCGGACATATTTTATGCTCCGGCATTAAATCCTAATGACCTGACTACTACATTACCATCAATGAGTACGTGGACAGCGGTGAGAGTAAACGGATTAGGTTTAAACTCATCAGGAAATCAGAATTCTAGTACCATTAATATCGTTTCCGGTTATCCTGAAATTGTGTACTGTAACTCGCCTGTTGCTGATACTTCATCCTCTAATTGTCGTGCTAATACTGGACTGGCCTCGGCGAGTGGTAATGGCTATCCATACTCATACCCTGAGCGCGGTGGCAATTTTTTTGGACAGTTTGTAGCGGCTGATTTGGATCAGACAACTTATCTAATTCCTGTTGTCAAAAACTCTAATCCTCATTATTACAATATTGTGCCTATAGAGTATTGTACTGATTCAAGTTTACGGTCTTGCGCCTTACAAAGCAGTGCGTCTGGAAGTCATCCCACACCTTCTTATGTACGCTTTTGCAATTCCACCGCAAATGCCACTGCTACGTCCATTGGGACAGCTAATAGCAGTTGTCAACAAAAGTATAGTTCCACATTCAGATACCCACGGTATGGAAGATTTAGTCGTGTCGATATTATTCCCTCCGTAACAAACTATCCTAAAGCGATAACACGTACAGATTGTGCCGGAACTACTTGCAGCTATGCTGAAGAAATGACCAATTTCGCCAATTGGTATGCTTACTATCGAACCCGTATTCAAACAATGAAGACTGCAGCAGGTCGTGCTTTTGGCACTGTAGATCAAAGTTATCGAGTGGGGTTTATAACAATTAATCCTGGCGATCCCGTGTCAGCTAATAAATATTTGATGATTGATGATTTTAATGCCAGCCATAAGCAGAGTTGGTATAAAAAACTTTATGCTGCAAGTGCCACTGGAGGGACACCTCTACGTGAAGCTTTGTCTCGTGTCGGGCGCCACTATGGTGGTTTGACTAATGGAATTAATAGTGGAATGACTCAAGATCCGGTGCAATATTCATGTCAGCAAAATTTTGCTTTACTGACTACAGATGGATACTGGAATGGCAATGCTGGAGTGCAGTTGGATGGGGCAACTGCGATAGGAAATCAGGACAATAATCCTTTAGATGCAGACTCCAAGCGTGCAGATGGGGCGTTTGATGGTGGCGATACTACTGCATTAGGGGTAACACTTCCCGCGAGCGATACTTTGGCCGATGTTGCGATGTATTACTACAAGACTGATTTGCGATCTAGCATGACGGATAATGTAGCCGTATCTGCCAAAGATAAAAAATCTATCCAGCATATGAACACCTTTACGTTAGGACTTGGTTTGGAAGGGGAGTTGGATTATCGATCTGATTATGAGCAGGCAACATCGGGAGATTTTGCGGAAATTAAGCAAGGTACAAAGAACTGGCCCAAACCTTCTGCTGATCAGCCATCAACTCTGGATGATTTGTGGCATGCAGCAGTGAATGGACGTGGTTTATATTTTAGTGCGAAGGATCCTAATAGCTTAACTTCAGGGCTGCAAGGTGCATTAGCCGGTGTTTCTGCACGTAGGGGGGCTGCATCGGCGGCTGCAACGAGTAGTGCCAATATTACCGAGGTTGATAACTTCAGTTTCAGTTCTAACTACATGAGTAATTACTGGTTTGGTGAACTTGTGGCAGAGACGATTGATACGCAAACTGGCGAGGTGAATGAGAATAGTGGTTGGTCTGCTATGACGAATCTTGATAGTCGAGTAAGCGCAAATTCCGAGAGTAGAAATATCTACAAATTCGATGGAGAGGGGACTGGTAAGGTTAAAGCATTTATCTTTGAGAATTTGAGTGCTGAGGAGAAGCTTTGGTTTAGCAATAAATGTAATTTACTCTCCCAATGTCCTGGATTGGACAGTGATGCAAAAGCCCAGGCTAACTCTGGAGAGAATATGATCAACTTCCTCCGGGGTCAGTCTGGCCAAACTGGCAATGAGTCGCACATCAATAAAGCTTATCGCGAGCGACTTCATGTGTTGGGTGATATTGTGAAGTCTACTCCTGTATACGTGAAAGTGCCTCGTTTTGACTATCTTGACAATGTATCACCTACTTATCAGGAATATAAAGCAACTCAGGCTAGTACTAGAAATGGCATGGTTTATATTGGTGCTAATGATGGCATGATGCATGCGTTTAGAGCGCAAGATGGAGTGGAGGCTTGGGCGTATATTCCGAAAAATGTCATGCCTAATCTTTATAAGCTGGCAGATAAAAATTATGGTTCGAATCATCAGTTCTATGTTGATGGGTCTTCTCGAACATTTGATGTGTACGATACGACAAGCAATAGTTGGAAGACTATTCTGGTCGGCAGTTTAAACAATGGTGGTCGTGGTTATTTCGCGCTTGATATTACCAATGAATCAGCTCCTAAAGCATTATGGGAGTTTTGTCATACCGAAACATACTGCGCATTATTCGACCAAGACTTGGGGTATAGCTATGGCAATGCTGTGATAGCTAAGTTGCCTGTGGGAAATGCCAATGCAGGGCGATGGGTAGTGATTGTTACATCCGGCTACAATAATGTGTCACCCGGTAGTGGGGAGGGTTATGTGTATATTCTCGACGCAATTACTGGGGCACTGATACAAAAAATATCAACAGGTGTAGGGACACAGGCAACGCCAAGTGGTCTTGCTAGAATTAGTGGGTGGGCGGTAAATGGTAATTTTGATGCGGCGGTAAATTATATTTATGGTGGTGATTTGCAAGGTAATCTTTGGAAGGTGAATCTGACACAGCCATCAGCGACTATTTCAAGAATGGCGAGACTAACAGATCCTGCTGGTATCGGGCAACCCGTTAGTACCGCACCTCAACTGGGTAAAGTGCCGAATGTGAGTGATCCTATAGTCTTTGTCGGAACAGGTAAATATTTAGGCACTGAGGATTTGGCAGATACACAAACACAATCTTTTTATGCAATTCGAGATAATGGAACTCAATATGTGGGCCGCTCTCTGGCAGCAAGGACTATTGTGCAAGATGGGTTAAATGCCACCATCTCTGGCAGTGCTGTTGATTGGGCAGCAGGTGGATGGTATGTGGATTTCCCTGGGTCTAAGGAACGAGTGAATGTTGATCCAGATCTATCGTTGGGAACTTTGACGGTGGCCACCAATAGTCCAGCAAATGATGCATGCTCTATTGGTGGTACTGGGTGGAAGTACGCATTTGATTTTAGTACCGGCTTAATGGTGAGGGGAGCAACTAGTTCATTTGGACAAAAAAACCAAAGTGGGATGATTGTTGGTTTAACAATCATTCGCCTCCCGGGAGGTCAGTTGAAAGCTATTATTACTGATGCTGGAGGAAACAAAACAACGGTAGGTGTTGATGTGAACTCTGCTGGTGGTGTTATTACCCGATCTGGTTGGCGTGAGATAGCCAAGTAAGTGGCTGGCTTATGTTTAATTGACTGTAGCGAGCTTGTCTAGAAAGATGCTCGCCGGGTCACAATCCGTCTGTGCCGCAATTTCCACCATCCCTGTCGGGCTGGTGACATTGATCTCGGTGAGGTGGTCGCCGATGACATCCAGACCAACCAGAAATAGGCCTTTTTGCTTTAGCACCTTCCCGACGGTATTGGCAATGTCCCAATCGCGCTCAGTTAGTGGTTGTGCCACACCTTTACCCCCAGCCGCAAGATTGCCACGTGTTTCGCCATTCTGGGGAATACGCGCCAAAGCATAGGGCAATGGTTCTCCGTCGATGACGATGATGCGTTTATCGCCTGCGGTGATTTGTGGCAGATAGCGTTGCGCCATGATGGTTTGTTGCCCATGACGGGTGATGGTTTCCAGAATCACGCCCAGATTGGGGTCGCCAGTTTTTAGCCTGAATACGCTGCTCCCTCCCATGCCATCCAGTGGCTTGACCACGATATCCTGATGCTCGACAAGAAATTTGCGGATCAACTGGTGCTGGCTTGAAACCAGGAAGTCAGGTACAAATTGCGGAAAGTTGAGTACTGCGAGTTTTTCATTCCAGTCGCGGATTGATGTTGGGTTGTTGAATACGCGCGCCCCTTGTTTGACGGCCTGTTCCAGCAGGTAAGTACTGTAGAGGTATTCATTGTCAAAAGGCGGATCCTTGCGCATCAGGATTGCATCAAAATCCGTGGGATCAGCTTCTGTTGTTTCGCCCAAGGCATACCATGTGCTGCCTGTGTCGAAATAGAAAGCCTGTACCCGGATGCGCAGCTGGTCATGACGAAGCAGCAAATCGTGTTGCATGGCGATAAACAGTTTGTGACCACGATGTTCTGCTTCGCGCATGATGGCGAGGCTGGTGTCTTTGTATGGCTTGAGGCTGTCCAGTGGATCAAGAATAAATACAATACGCATACTTAGTTTTCCGGGTCGCTTTCCTGCAGTTCAATCGCGGCTGCGAGCAAGGCAAGCCTGGCGACCACGCCATAGGCATAGAAGCGGTTAGGCGGTGCATCTGGTGCCCCGGCACAATCCGGGGTGGAGCAAGGCGTTTCAAATGCCAGCGGTTCAAAGTGCATGCCCGGGGCATTGAGGTTTTCATCTGCACCGCGCGAGGTATGCACGCGATAGAACCCGCCCACCACAAAGTGATCCATCATATAAATCACGGGTTCGGCGACGGCATCATTGAGGTGCTCAAACGTGTAGACACCTTCCTGAATGATCACTTCACTAACTTGTAAGCCTTCCTTGACTACGGACATCTTGTTACGTTGCTTGCGGTTGAGGTCACGGACATCGTCTGGGCTTTTCACCGTCATGATGCCCATACCATAAGTGCCTGCATCCGCTTTGACAATCACGAATGGTTCTTGAGTGACGCCGTATTCAGCATATTTCCGCCGTATTTTCCCCAGCAGTTCTTCCACTTTTTCCGCCAGGCATTCTTCTCCGGTACGGGCATGAAAGTCGATTTCACCGCAGGTTTCGAAATAGGGATTGAGTAGCCATTCATCGATATCAATTAATTGCGCAAATTCTTTGACCACCCGGTTATACGCAGCAAAGTGCTGCGATTTGCGCCGGGTCGCCCAACCTGCGTGCAATGGGGGAATGAGTGACTGTTCCAGGTTCTGTAATATGTCCGGAATACCACCAGACAGGTCGTTGTTCAGGAGGACTGCGCAGCTGTCAAAATCCTCCAGCACCAGACGATTGCCCTGGCGTTTGACTGGTTCAAGCAGGATGCTATTGCCGTCATGAGTCTCCAGGAAAGTAGGAGCTATAATTTCCGGTGAAATGCTGCCTATGCGTACTTCAAGTCCAGCCTGGCGCAATATATGGGTCAATGCGTATACATTGCGCAAATAAAAAGTATTGCGCGTATGGTTTTCTGGAATAACCAGCAACCGGCGTGCTTCCGGGCAGATTTTCTCCACGGCGATCATGGCGGCTTGTATACAGAGCGGCAGAAAGTCTGGATTGAGGTTATTGAAACCGCCAGGAAACAGGTTGGTATCCACGGGAGCAAGCTTGAAGCCGGAATTACGCAGATCCACAGACGCATAGAATGGTGCGCTGTTTTCCAGCCATTGGGTACGGAACCAATGTTCAATACGCGGCATACTTTCCAGCAGGCGTTTTTCCAGGGTAAGGAGTGGACCGTTTAAAGCAGTAGTCAGGTGCGGAACCATAAAGGATGTATTAGCCTGTCATTTTCTAGAATGACGCTGATTTTAGCCTAGATGCATGTAAAGGGCTAAAAAAAGAGGGCGCTTAACGCGCCCTGAGGAGGAGGAGATAATGCATAAAACTAGGCAGTAAGATGTTCAGAGTCTTGCGACGTAAAGAGCACATTACGCTTGCTTAATAACTAGCAATTGCCGTGCCAGTTTTTTGGGGCTCAATATGAAGAATTTTCAGGGTGGAAGCGATTAAATCGTCATAAATTGGTGCAATGCTGCTCTGATTTAGTGCACGCTGTTGCCCCCTCGCGGATAAAACAAAACAGGCGCCTAGGCGCCTGTTTTGCATTGTCATACCGCCTAAGGATTAATAGTGGTAAGCACGTTCACCGTGTTCAGAAGTATCAAGACCTTCGCGCTCAGATTCTTCACTGGCACGCAGACCAATCACCACGTCCACAATCTTGAACAGGATGTAGCTGCCAATACCGCCCCAGACAATGGTCACGCCCACAGCCACAGCTTGTGCGTACAGCTGGCTACTCATGGTGACGCCTTCTTCGTAGCCTACGCCACCGAAGTCAGCACTCATCAGGATGCCGGTACCGATAGCACCGATCAGGCCTGCCACACCGTGAATGCCAAATACATCCAGGGAGTCATCGTAGCCCAGCTTGGCCTTGAGGCTGGTCACTGCCCAGAAGGCGACGATGCTAGCCACGAAGCCAAGAATGATGGCGCCAACCGGACCCACAAATCCGCAAGCTGGCGTAATGGCAACCAGGCCTGCAACCGCGCCGGACACAGCACCCAGCAAGGAAGGCTTGCCCTTGAACAGCCATTCAGCAAACAACCAGCCTAATACAGCAGCTGCAGTAGCGGCTTGTGTGTTGATTAGCGCCAGGCCAGCAGTACCGTCAGCAGCCAGTTCACTACCTACGTTGAAGCCGAACCAGCCCACCCACAGTAAAGATGCACCGATCATGGTCAGGGTGATGCTGTGTGGAGGCATGGCTTCCTTGCCGTATCCGACACGTTTGCCAATCACAATGGCACCTACCAGGGCAGCAATACCAGCGTTCAAGTGAACCACTGTACCACCGGCAAAGTCAGCGGCGCCAAGTTCACCGAGGAAACCACCGCCCCATACCATGTGGGCGATTGGAATATAGATGAAGGTGACCCACAGGGCGAGGAAAGCCAGTACCGCCGGGAATTTCATGCGCTCTGCAAAACCACCGACGATCAGTGCGGGCGTAATGGCTGCAAAGGTAAGCTGGAAGGTCACGAACACATATTCAGGGATAGTGCCGCCATCGAGCAATGTGTCAGGCTTGATCCCTGCCAGCAATGCTTTGCTGAAGCCGCCAATATAGGCATTGAGGCTACCACCGTCAGTGAATGCCAGGCTGTAGCCATAGACTATCCAGATGACAGACATCAGCGCAGTGGTAACAAACACTTGGGTGAGTACCGACACCATGTTCTTGGTGCGGACCAGGCCGCCGTAGAATAATGCCAGCCCAGGGATAATCATCGCCAGTACCAGCACCGTGGCCACAATCATCCAGGCAGTATCGCCAGCACTTAATGCCAGTGCAGCGTCGGCCGCAGGTACCACTTCTGCTGCGGCTGCAGGAGCCACTTCGGTGGTGACAGTTTCGTCAACGATAACAGTTGTTTCTTCAGCCAGTGCAAAGCCTGAAAAGCCCAGTGCGCTGACCAATGCAATCATGGAGAGAATTTTTTTCATGAGATACCCCTTAAAGCGCATCGGCGCCGGTTTCACCGGTACGGATGCGATAAACCTGCTCAAGATTGAAGACGAAGATCTTGCCATCGCCAATTTTGCCAGTCGTTGCGGATTTTTCAATCACTTCAACCACCTGGTCGAGCAGTTCGTCCTTGATGGCGACT
Organism: Methylobacillus gramineus; assembly: GCF_020532675.1. Taxonomy (GTDB): domain Bacteria; phylum Pseudomonadota; class Gammaproteobacteria; order Burkholderiales; family Methylophilaceae; genus Methylobacillus; species Methylobacillus gramineus. Next base: position 337,244 of record NZ_JAJAVE010000003.1, read on the forward strand.
TCCAGTTTTACCTTGGGTAAGAAATCGACAACGTATTCGGCACCACGGTACAGTTCCGTGTGGCCTTTCTGACGTCCAAATCCCTTGACTTCGGTAACCGTGATGCCCTGTACGCCGATGGCGGAGAGTGCTTCACGTACCTCGTCAAGCTTGAACGGCTTGATGATAGCGGATACGAATTTCATAGTGGCCTCCTCATATTGATATTCTAAAAGCATGAGGCAAGGCATGCGCCTTGCCCCTTTTACAACATATTTCCTAAACTAGCCTGTTTAGAAAGTCTTTTGTACGAAGACTGTCCAGTTTTCCTTACCGGAGAACACTGGGCCATAAGTAAATGCACTACGGTCAGCATCGGTATCAGTGTAGTAACCACCAACGACTACGCCGTTATCCCAAGCCTTGCTCAAGCCCAGCTTCCAGTCAGTATAGTCAAAATGGCTAGGGCCGTTACCGAATTCCTGACGACCCACGTGAGCGATCGCACTGTAGCCACTGTCACCGAATGGAATTTCAGCTGTCAGATCGACGTAGCTTGCACCACGGCCTTCAAAACCGAAAGCAGACTTGCTTGGGGACCAGGAGTATTTAGCTGAAACCCACTTGTATGCCAAGCCGCCGTAGATTTCGGTTGTATCTGCGTTATAACTGCCGCTAACGGAGTTTCTACGACCAGGGTAAATGTACTGTAATACACCTACATCATACGTAATGCCAGTTTCACCGATTTCAGCAGTGTAACCACCGTACAAGTCCAATTCCATGCTGGAGCTATTGTAAGCACGATCACCACCTGCGCCGTCAGCGCCTGTATCGCCCAACCAGCTGATACTGGAAGCCCAAGTACCTAGATAGAAACCGCTTGAGTGGGAGTAATCTACACCACCTTGCACAGCTGGGCGGTCACCGGATTGGCTGGTACCACGGAAGATGTAGTTGCTGGTGAGGCCAATGTTATAAGTCACGGTATGTGGTGAGGTTGGCTCGGCAGCTGGAGCAGCTTCTTCGGCCATCAGAGCGGCAGGTGCTGCAAAAGTGCCAAGAATGGCAGCAAGTAGAAGCGAAGTACGCATGATTTACCCTTTCAAGGATTTTAAAATTAACAACAACGAGAATTCTGCATGGGTTAATAAGCAACACCTGTGCCATAAAAACAACATTTATATAAAACAATGAGTTAGTGATATTTTTGTATGGTTTTCGCTATGAAATCGCGGATATTTACCTGATAAATATCGATAAGTGATTGAGTTAATTGTTTTTAATGGGATTTTTTCTATGAAAAAACCTGATAAACTTCATTCGTTTTTCTAGGGAAATTAAAAATGGATTCAGTTTTTTTTGATGATTTATCTAAAAAAATCAAAGAGATGTATTCTTCTGTGCCAGCAGGGGGCGTAGAGCGTAATTTGAATGCACTGTTACAGGGCGCATTCACCAAACTGGAGCTTGTTTCACGCGAGGAGTTTGATGTGCAAACTGAAGTGTTGCGCCGCACCCGTGAAAAACTGCAGCAATTGGAAAAACAGGTAGCCGAATTAGAAGGTCGTGTGGGGTCTAAAGCCTGAGATGTCCTTAGCTGTTCTGCATAGCCGCGCGCTGGTAGGAATGGATGCGCCCGAGGTGGTCGTGGAAGTCCATTTAGCCAATGGCCTGCCTAGTTTTACCATCGTGGGTTTGCCTGAGGCTGAGGTGAGGGAAAGCAAGGACAGGGTTCGCGCTGCCTTGCAGACAGCCCGTTTTGATTTCCCCGCTCGACGCATTACCGTCAACCTGGCACCTGCCGACTTGCCCAAGGAAAGTGGCCGCTATGACCTGCCGATTGCCCTGGGCATTCTGGCTGCTTCGGGCCAGATTCCTGCCAGTCAGCTAGATCATTATGAGGTGGCAGGGGAGCTGGCATTGACGGGCGAGCTAAGAGCCATCCGTGGTGCGTTGGCCATGACGCATAAAGCCAGCCGCAGTGGCCGCGCATTTATTCTGCCCCATGATAGTGCATCAGAGGCATCGCTAGTGGGTGACGCTGTGGTGTTGCCAGCAAAAAGCCTGTTAGAGGTTTGTGCCCACCTTGCAGGGCATACATTGCTTGGGCAGCATGAAGTGACGGAGCTGCCGGGCGCAGCAGATTACCCGGATTTCGATGAAGTTAAAGGCCAGTTGCAAGCCAAGCGAGCGCTGGAGATTGCAGCGGCAGGTGGGCATAGCCTATTGATGTCAGGCCCGCCTGGCACGGGTAAGTCCATGCTGGCCGTACGCTTCCCCGGCATCTTGCCTGCGATGACAGAGGAGGAGGCGCTGGAATCCGCGGCCATTCAATCGCTCAATGGGGCATTCCGGCATGAGGCCTGGCGTAAGCGGCCTTACCGTGCGCCTCATCACACGGCTTCTGGCGTTGCCTTGGTAGGTGGTGGCGGTATTCCTCGGCCGGGCGAAATCTCCCTGGCCCATCATGGTGTATTGTTTCTGGATGAGTTGCCTGAATTTGATCGCAGGGTGCTGGAGGTGCTGAGAGAGCCGATGGAATCTGGGCATATCACCATTTCTCGAGCAGCGCGCCAGGCGGATTTCCCAGCAAGATTCCAGCTGATTGCCGCAATGAATCCCTGCCCATGTGGATATTTAGGTCATTTCAACGGCAAATGTCGATGCACGCCGGATCAGGTGGCGCGCTATAAAGCCAAAATATCCGGCCCGTTGCTGGACCGGATAGATATGCATATAGAAGTGCCCGCCTTGTCTGAGGATGAGCTGGTCAGTGCGGCAAGTGGTGAGCGCAGTGCGGTGATCCGGCAACGGGTGGAAGCCGCAAGAACGATGCAGCTCAAGCGTCAGGGGAAAGCCAATTTTCTGCTGGGCAGCAAGGAAGTTGATGCACTGTGCCAACCAGATGTGGCTGGCCAGGCTTTACTCAGGCAGGCAATTCAGCGATTAAATCTGTCAGCACGGGCATATCAGCGCATTCTTAAAGTAGCACGCTCTATTGCTGACCTGGCTGGCGTAGAGCAGATTGCACCCATGCATATCGCTGAAGCCGTGCAATATCGCCGGTTCGAGGGTTGATATGCCGCATGGATTGAACAATTGGCGCGAGGAAAAACGCGCGGTATATCTCTATCATGTGATTGCCGCAATTGAGAAGAGTCACGTCATACGCACCATGTTTGTCGGGCTTGCACATGAAGCGGCAAAACAGGCCGCAATCTGGGAACACGCGCTTGTTCAGGCTGGGCATTCAGTGCCGGTCTATACACCCGATTTGCGCACACGCTTGTTGGGTTTTCTATTGCGTAGATTGGGAGTGCTGCATGTCCGGCATATGCTCGCTGCCAGCAAGATACGTGGGCTTTCTGTGTATTCTAGCAAACGCACAGTGGCGGACCATGCCATCCCTACCAGTCTGGAAGACGTAGGCGCGCGGCATCACACACTGGGAAATAGTGGGGGATTGCGTGCGGCGGTATTTGGGGTGAATGATGGGCTCGTGTCCATTGCTTGTCTTGTATTGGGAGTGGCTGGTGCCGCCACCAGTGCGCAGGTGATTCTGCTCACCGGGATTGCCGGTTTATTGGCCGGGGCTTTTTCCATGGCGGCGGGTGAATATATTTCCATGCGCTCGCAACGCGAGATGTTTGAATATCAGATTGGTCTGGAGCGAGAAGAGCTAGAGCATTATCCCGAGCAGGAGGCCGCAGAACTGGCGCTGATCTATCAGGCGCGAGGTTTGAATCCAGAGGAAGCGCAGGCACTGGCGCAACGCATGATTGCCGACCCTGAGTTGGGGCTGGATACCCTGACGCGTGAAGAGCTGGGTCTGAATCCTGATGAATTGGGTTCGCCCTGGCTGGCGGCGATCTCCTCTTTGATGGCATTTCTGCTGGGCGGTGTGATTCCCTTGTTGCCCTGGTTGATGGCGATGCAGCGCTATACGCTTGAAACAGCGATTGCCTTGACCGCCACGGCTTTGTTGGTGGTTGGCGCCATGCTGGCGCTGTTCAGTGGACGCAGCATGCTTTACGGAGGTGTGCGTATGTTATTGATTGGCGCCACGGCAGGTTGGCTGACCTATTGGATAGGCAGTTTGCTTGGTGCCACTCTGACTTAGCAAACACGGTGCAGCATTGACCCAAAGTGGAATGTGTATATTTATGACAGAAATACAGAGGTTTAGTGGGCTGATGAGTGCCCTCACCGCCAGAGGTGTTTTATAATCACGTCCTGACATTTTCGGTATGGTCGTTAATCCGGCCGCCAGTTTTTAAGGTTCTGCATGACACAAGACGTGATTTCCCCAACTGAAACGCTATTGCGTGACATATTGTCGCGCCGCATCATGATTCTGGACGGTGCGATGGGGACCATGATCCAGCAATACAAGCTGACGGAAGAGGATTACCGTGGCGGTCCCAATGGTCGTTTTGCCGATTTTGCAGCGCCTGCCGGCGAGCGTGAGTTGTTCGTCAAGGGTAATAACGAGTTGCTCACCATGACGCAGCCGCAGATTATTCAGGAAATTCACGAGAAATATCTGGCGGCCGGTGCCGACATCATAGAAACCAATACCTTTGGTGCGACCAGCGTGGCCCAGGATGACTATTTCATGTCCGAGCTGGCCTATGAGATGAATGTGGAAGCAGCCAAGCTTGCGCGGGCTGCCTGTGATAAATATTCCACTCCGGACAAGCCTCGCTTTGTGGCGGGTGCACTGGGCCCTACGCCCAAGACTGCCTCCATTTCCCCGGATGTCAACGATCCTGCAGCACGTAACGTCACCTTTGACCAGCTAGTGGCATCGTATCTAGAGCAGACGCGTGGCTTGGTGGCGGGGGGTGCTGATATTCTCATGGTGGAGACTATCTTTGATACGCTCAATTGCAAGGCGGCGCTGTTTGCCATAGAAACTTATTTTGAGGAAGCTGGCAAACGCTGGCCCATCATGATTTCCGGTACGGTGACCGATGCCTCTGGCCGTATTCTTTCAGGGCAGACCGTCCCCGCCTTCTGGAACTCTGTACGCCATGCCCGCCCACTGACTATCGGACTCAACTGTGCGCTGGGTGCTGCACTGATGCGGCCTTATGCCGAGGAGTTGAGCAAGATTGCCGACACCTTTGTCTGCATCTATCCCAACGCCGGGCTGCCTAACCCCATGTCGGATACCGGGTTTGATGAAGAACCGGCAGATACTTCAGCGCTACTCAAGGAGTTTGCCGAGAGTGGCTTTGTGAATATCGCCGGGGGGTGCTGTGGTACCACGCCTCCTCATATCCAGGCGATTGAGGAAACCATCAGGAATATCCCGCCGCGCCGCTTGCCGAAAATTCCAGTTGCCACTCGGCTGGCCGGGTTGGAGCCATTCACCATTGATGAGGATTCGCTCTATGTGAATGTGGGTGAACGCACCAATGTGACAGGTTCCAAAGCCTTTGCTCGCATGATTCTCAACGAGCAGTATGAAGAAGCCTTGGTGGTAGCACGCCAGCAAGTGGAAAATGGTGCTCAGGTCATCGATATCAATATGGATGAAGGCATGCTGGATGCGATTCATGCCATGACGCATTTCCTCAATCTGGTGGCTTCGGAACCGGATATCGCGCGTGTCCCCATCATGATCGATTCATCCAAGTGGTCTGTGATTGAAGCGGGTCTCAAGTGCGTGCAGGGTAAATCCATCGTCAATTCAATCTCCATGAAGGAGGGCGAAGAGGAATTCCTGCGGCAGGCCAGGCTTTGTCGTCGTTATGGTGCGGCCGTCATTGTCATGGCGTTTGATGAGGTTGGCCAGGCAGATACCTTTGCGCGCAAGACGGAGATTTGCAAGCGGGCGTATGACTTGCTGGTGGAAAAGGTGGGCTTCCCACCTGAAGACATTATTTTTGACCCGAATATTTTTGCCGTTGCCACCGGTATTGAAGAACACAACAATTATGCAGTGGACTTTATCAATGCCACGCGCTGGATCAAGGAAAACCTGCCATATGCCCGTATTTCAGGCGGGGTATCCAATGTCAGCTTCAGCTTTCGTGGCAATGAAGCCGCCCGCGAGGCCATTCATACGGTCTTTCTTTACCATGCGATCAAAGCCGGTATGACCATGGGCATCGTCAACGCCGGCATGATAGGCGTATATGACGATCTGGCCCCTGAGCTGCGTGAGCGGGTGGAAGATGTGGTGCTCAATCGCCGTGAAGATGCAACCGAGCGCATGATTGAAATTGCTGCCAATCTGGTTGCTGGGGGCAAGAAGCAGGAAGCGACGCTGGATTGGCGTGGCACCGAGGACAGCCCGGTTACTGTGGAAAAACGCCTGGCACATGCCATGGTGCACGGCATTACCGAGTTTATCGTTGAAGATACCGAAGAAGCCCGGCAGAAAGTCATGAATAACGGCGGTCGTCCCATACACGTGATTGAGGGGGCCTTGATGGATGGCATGAACGTGGTCGGTGACTTGTTTGGCCAGGGCAAGATGTTCCTGCCTCAGGTCGTGAAGTCGGCGCGCGTCATGAAACAGGCAGTGGCTCACCTGGTACCGTTTATCGAGGAAGAAAAGCAGGCAGAGGAAGCACGTACCGGTATCGTCTCCAAGCCCAAGGGAAAAATGGTGATTGCTACCGTCAAGGGTGACGTCCACGATATTGGCAAGAATATTGTCTCCGTGGTGCTGCAGTGCAACAATTTTGAAGTGGTCAACATGGGTGTGATGGTGCCCTGTGCCGAAATTCTCGAGCAGGCCAAGGCAACCGGGGCAGATATCATTGGCCTGTCCGGATTGATTACCCCCTCACTGGAAGAAATGGCCTACGTCGCCCGCGAGATGCAGCGTGATCCCTACTTCCATGGCCTGAAAATGCCACTGCTGATCGGTGGGGCTACCACTTCACGTGCCCATACTGCAGTCAAGATTGCGCCGCATTATGATGGCCCGGTGATCTACGTGCCGGATGCTTCACGCTCGGTGTCTGTGATGCAATCCTTGCTGACGCCTGAGCAACGCGATACTTATATTGCGGATATTGAGCTGGATTATGAGCGCGTACGCACCCAGCATGCGAACAAAAAGGGTGTGCCCATGCTGACCATTGCGGATGCACGAGCCAACAAGGCCAAACTGGAGTTCATAGGCGAGTATGCGCCGATTAAACCCAAGTTTATTGGCAGGCGCGTGTTCAAGAATATCGATCTGGCGACAATAGCCCAATATATTGACTGGGGCCCCTTCTTCCAGACTTGGGATCTTGCAGGGCCGTATCCTGCGATCCTGAAAGATGAGGTTGTCGGTGAGGCTGCCACCAAGCTGTTTGCCGAGGGGCAAGCCATGCTGAAAAAAATCATTGATGGCCGATGGTTGACGGCCAGCGGGGTGGTCGCCTTGTTACCAGCCAATACTGTCCATGAGGATGACATCGAGATCTATACCGATGACAGTCGTAGCGAGATCGCCTTTACTTATTATGGCATGCGTCAGCAGACGCAAAAGCCCATGGTGAACGGCGAGCAAAGGCCCAATCAGTGTCTGGCAGATTTTGTTGCGCCCAAAGCCTCAGGGGTGGCGGACTATATCGGCATGTTTGCCGTCACTGGCGGACTGGGCATAGAAAAATACGAAAAACGGTTTGAAGATGCGCATGATGATTACAGCAGCATCATGCTGAAATCGCTGGCAGACCGCCTGGCTGAGGCATTTGCCGAATATCTGCATGAGCGTGTGCGCAAGGATTTATGGGGCTTTGCCAGCGATGAAGCCTTGAGCAATGAAGAGCTGATCAAGGAAAAATACCGTGGCATTCGCCCTGCACCTGGGTATCCCGCCTGTCCCGATCACACGGTGAAGCCAGACATGTTCAATGTCATGAAGTGTGAAGAGATTGAAATGATATTGACCGATTCGTTTGCCATGATGCCGGGTGCTGCTGTGTCCGGGTTCTACTTTGCCCATCCAGAAGCCAAATATTTCAGTGTGGACAAGATAGGTGAGGATCAGTTGCTCGATATGGCGGGTCGTCGGGGATTACCAAAAGAATATCTTGAACGCTGGCTGGCACCGAACCTGTCCTAGCCAGTCAGACTGACTTTGCTACAATGAACCTAACCAAATAATCACTATAGATATGCATATCCACATTCTCGGCATCTGCGGTACTTTTATGGGTGGTATCGCTGTGCTGGCCAAGCAGGCTGGTCACCGCGTCACCGGTTGTGATGCCAATGTCTATCCGCCGATGAGCACGCAACTTGAGGCCCAGGGCATAGAGCTGATAGAAGGGTTTTCTCCTGAGCAGGTGTCCCTCAATCCGGATATCTACGTGATCGGCAATGTGGTGTCACGCGGTAATCCGCTGATGGAAGAAATACTCAATCGCGGTTTGCCCTACATCTCGGGCCCGCAATGGCTGGCAGAAAATATCTTGCAAGTGCGTAATGGTGAGCCTGGTAAGTGGGTACTTGCTGTGGCTGGCACGCATGGCAAGACTACCACCAGCTCCATGCTGGCCTGGATATTGGAATATGCGGGTTTGGCGCCAGGGTTCCTGATTGGTGGCGTGCCGCAGAATTTCGGCATTTCCGCACGCCTGCCTGGCGTACCTCAACAGGATGCGCATAGCATTTCGCCTTTTTTCGTGATTGAGGCGGATGAATATGACACCGCCTTTTTCGACAAGCGTTCCAAGTTTGTACACTATCGCCCCCGCACGGCTATCTTGAATAATCTGGAATTTGATCATGCGGATATCTTTGCCGATCTTGAGGCTATAGAAACCCAGTTCCACCACCTGGTGCGTACCGTGCCGCAGAATGGGCTGGTGGTAGCCAATGGCAAGGAAGATAGCCTCAGGCGGGTGATAGACCGTGGCTGCTGGACCCCGGTGGAGTTTTTTGGCAGTGACTGGAAGGCGTATGAGGTGGATGCGGCGGGTAGTTTCAGCGTGAGCCTCAAGGGTGAACCGCAAGGCCGGGTGGGGTGGGACTTGCTGGGGGAGCATAACCGCATGAATGCCCTGGCCGCGCTGGCAGCCGCACGTCATGCCGGTGTTGCCGTGGCAACGGGCATTGCTGCCCTGACTGAATTCAGGAACGTCAAGCGGCGCATGGAAGTGCGTGGAATAGTGAGTGACGTGACGGTATATGATGATTTTGCCCATCATCCAACCGCGATTGCCACGACAGTTGCAGGCTTGCGGGCAAAAGTGGGGAAGGCCAGAATCCTCGCAGTATTGGAGCCACGTTCCAATACGATGAAGCTGGGAGTCATGAAAAATGCCTTGCCTGATAGCCTGCATCAGGCTGACCAGGTGTTTTGCTATGGCGCCAATCTGGGATGGGATGCCGCACAAGCTTTACAGCCTATCCAGCACAAAGCCACCACTTTCGACGATTTGTCAGTGTTGGTTGAGGCCATAGTTGCAGAAACCCAGCCCGGGGATCATATCCTGGTGATGAGCAATGGGGGCTTTGGCGGCATTCATGAGAAGCTGCTGACAAGGCTGGCGCAGTGACCTTTGCCAGCCTGAAAAGCATGGGAGTGCTAGGCTGGACTTTGGCATTGTCAGCCGTCTTTCATCTCATCCTGATCCTGGCAGTCAATTTTGAAGTCCCTGCACTGAAATTCATCAAGGACAAGATTCCTCCGCTGGATGTGGTACTGGTCAATGCCAAGACAACCACCAAGCCCAAAAAGGCAGATGCACTGGCACAGGCTAATCTAGACCGTGGCGGCAATACCGATGCGGACCGCCAGATGAAGACAGCCCTGCCCCCGCCGCAAAAGAAAAAGACGGAAGTGGCACCCAAGCAAGCCGCAGAAGCTTCTGCGGCTTCACGCCCTGGAAGGGAGCAAAAAGAGCAGAAACAACAGGATAAAGTGGCAGAGCTGGAGCGCCAGGCGCAAGAGCTGATGACGCAGCTCAATGCCAAGAAGAAGCTGGAGTCTGCACCGGCACAGAGCACCACCACTTCCACGCCAGATAATGGCCAACAGCAGGATGCGCCAAAGAACCTGAATGCGAGGGATTTACTGGCTAGCAGTCTGGATATTGCCCGACTGGAGGCGCAGATTGCCAAGCAGCAGGATGAGTACCAGAAGCGTCCCAAGCGCAAGGAGCTAGGGGGGCGAACCCAGGAATACCGTTTTGCAACCTATGTGGAATCCTGGCGGCAAAAGGTGGAGAAAATAGGCAATCTCAATTATCCCGAGGTTGCCAAGGCACAAAAGTTATACGGTAGCCTCCAACTTTCGGTGGATATCCGCGCGGATGGATCCATCGAAAAAATCACTATCACCAAGAGTTCTGGACATAAAGTGCTTGATGATGCTGCCAAGCGCATTGTGGAAATGGCGGCACCTTATGCGGCTTTCCCTGAGGATATCCGCAAGGATTTCGATATCATCGGGATTACCCGTACCTGGAGTTTCACTCGAGAAGATAGTCTGGCAACCCAATGAGCCATCATTTTGAACATCATGTATTTTTCTGCTTGAACCAGCGTGAGGACGGCAAGAGCTGTTGCGGCAACCTGGGTGCGGAAGAGGCTTTTAATCACATGAAGTCACGCATCAAGCAGCTTAAGCTGAGTGGCAAGGGGAAAGTGCGCATCAACCGGGCAGGTTGCTTGGATCGGTGCAGTGTTGGACCCTTGCTGGTAATTTATCCGGAAGCCATTTGGTATCAGTTCCGCGATAATCACGATATTGACGAGATTATTGACAGTCATATCCAGCAGGGCCGGATCGTTGAGCGCCTTGTGGTGTAGCCAAGTTTAACTTTGTTAGCCCTACCCAGCTGGAATGTCATGCGCTTTGTGAGGCCCTGGCTGGCTGATCATAGTGCGAATACCTGTTCACCCTGATTCAATCTGCGCTGAACGGCTGTTTTCAATGCACTCGCCACAGATGGGTCAAGCACCTGCGGCAGTGATTCGCGGCGACTCTGGCCCCAGATCGGGTTGGGAAAGTGGCGATCACGTTTGAAACGCGGGATCACATGCCAATGTACATGGGGGGTCATGTTGCCCAAGCTTGCCAGATTGATCTTATCTGGACGCATCACTTCACGGATGGCTTCCTCAACGGCAAATACCACGGTCATCAAGTGTTCACGATCGGCCGGTAATAAGTCGCTCAGTTCCTTGATGTGGCGGTTAAGAATGACGCGGCAAAAGCCGGGATAGTCTGCATCTTCAATGCGAACCACGCGACAGAGCGCACTCTGCCAGATAAGCTCACCGCCAGGAGTGGAGCATAATTCGCAATTCTTCATATATTCATCTCTCTGATAACGCCTTATTTTATTTATTGGCATAATATATGGCTGAAAGTTTCCAGCATTGCTGGAACTCTGCATGCTTCAGCCCAGTCTTTTATGTGCCTGATGCAAGCTTGTAAGTCCATATCGTCTGTTAAAGCGCATAGGCCTGCACTCCACCCAAAGGATTATAAATTACTATTGCTCAATATCTTCCAGGCCGGCGTGCCACCTGGCTATTCATCAGTCTGTTGCTGGTGCTGACTACTGCTTACTTCTTCAGGCTGGAAGCGATTGCCTTGCACTTCTGGAGCAGTACTTCTCCGCATTCCCAGTCTGGCCTCAACCTCAAAGACTACGTGGTTGAGCGGGAGGCGGTCAAGATTCCAGGGGTAGGGGCTGACCTGTCCGATTTAAGTTATAACCGTGAAACCAATACCTTGTTCACTGTTTCGAATGCCCAGCCCTGGATTGTCGAACTGGGGCTGGATGGCAGGGTATTACGCAAGATCAATGTCAAGGGCATCAAGGATATGGAGGGGATTGCCCATATCCGGGGAAATCAATTTGTCCTGTTGAATGAACGGGAACATAAGTTGATTTTGACCAGCATCAAGGATGGCGTGGCTGAGATAGATGTGAGTCATGACCCAGAACTGACACTGGCCATGTATGCCGTGGATAACAAGGGATTCGAAGGCGTGGTCTGGGATGCGGATCACCACCGACTGCTCTTGGTGAAAGAGCGTTCACCCAAGCGTGTGATAGCGATTCATGGCTTTGCCGATGCATTGCCTCACCAGCCCATACAGCTACGCATCGAAAAACTGGCGCAGACTGCGTCCTGCGGCTTACGTGATCTGTCAGCCGTCAGTTATGACCATGTCAGCGGCAATGTACTGTTATTAAGTGACGAGTCACGCATGGTGGCCGAATACGATGATCAGGGAAATATGCTGGGAACGCTGGCACTTTGGCGTGATTTTCAGGGGCTGAAGCGCAATGTACCTCAAGCCGAAGGACTGGCCATCGGCCCGGACAAACGTATTTATGTGATTAGTGAGCCCAACCTGTTTTATGTGTTCAAACCTGCCCTGGCAAGCTGAACCCCCGCTACACCTTGTCAGTGAACTTGGTAAATTCCTGAATAAAGTGCTGTAGTTCTTGCTTGATGCGTTTGTCCTGCAATTGCCCCTCGCTGTCAAACACCTCATGAGCGCGCGACACCAGCAGGCGCCCAGAGGTCCAGTGATAGGCGCCGAGTTGCCTCAGTACAGAGAGCCATGCATTCTGCGACAGCAGGGTGCCAAACCCTGAGGGTGTGGCACCCACCAGGGCAAATGCACGCTGGCCGAACACTTGCTGGATATCCGCAGATGGCCGGGACAGCCAGTCAATGGCATTCTTGAAGACGCCAGGAATACTGTTGTTATATTCCGGCGTGGCCAATATGACGCCATCACTACCAATGATTTTCTGCTTGAGTGCCTGCACAGCTGGCGGAATCCCTTCCTGTTCTTCAAGGTCGCCGTCGTAAAGCGGTATGCCATGCAGGGTGACTACCTCAATGGTGACCCCGGCTGGTGCCAATGCACTGGCTGCATGCAAGAGCGCGGTGTTGTAGGACTGCTTGCGCAGACTGCCCGATATACCTAGCAATGTAGTCATGAGCGATGTTCCTTTGGATGGCTGATGATAGGGTCAGGCATCACCTTTCATGACGAGTTCCGCATATTGTTCAAAGGTGATGGTGCCGCCCATGGCATCCACCAATTGTTTCTCATCGCTGGGCAGCACATCCTGCACGCTATCCAGGCGTTTCCATTGTGGTGTGGGAGTTTCACAGCCGGATTGTGGTACATATTTTGAAGCTGCTACACGTGCATGTTTGTGAATGTAGCGTGGGCAATTGATAAATATTTCTTCTATATTGACCCTTACTACCAATTCCGCTTCCGGAAATTCGGAGAGTAGCGGGTCGTGCTGGTCTATGCTGGCTGTCCCATGTACACGGACGCGGTGTGGGGTTTCAAAATCAATGAACAACATGCCTATTTTGTGATTGAGGGTGATATTGCCCATGGATAGATACATGCTGTTGCCATCAAGGCTGGGGAATGCCAGCGTCTTGTCGTCTACTATCTTCACAAAGCCAGGTTGCCCGCCCTTGTATGAGCACGTAGGGAAGCCACGATGGTCAATGGTGGAAAGGAAGAAAAAATCCCGACTGCTGATAAAGCCTGCATGTTCTTCTGCAATGGTAGGGGTAACGATCAGGTCTCGTACCCGGTCTGCCATATTGACGCTGTCAAAATGCCGTTGCCATGCACGATGTTGCTCTCCATAGATTTCACTCAATATCTCACTCATCTCGCGCTCCTGCCCAGTGTGGTTGACCGGTGATTGACCGGGTTATTGAAAGGGATAGTTGTATTGTTTTTATCAGCACATGGTAGTGACAAGCGCGGGGCATCGTCAATCATGACGTTGGAATCGCGGGCAATTAAGGCTAAGATATGGCCTTCTGTTGTTTCAGCCAAGCCCGGAAAATTGAAAAAACTTTTGCTGACATTGATGATTCTGCTGCTGCCACTACACTCTGTGTGGTCGATCGCGGCTGGCTATTGTCAGCATGATGCAGCAGATAGCCAGGCACACTTTGGCCATCATACGCACCAGATGGATGCGGATAATAGCGCTGATAATGACAGTCCTGATGGCAGTTCCCTCACAGCAGGCGTTCATCATGACTGTAATATCCACATGTTGAGTTGGCAATTGCTGGAGCTGTTGGACATCCACGCAGGTTCGGCTTTTCTTTCTGATTTCCCCGCCTACCATTTTATCTTTCCCGGACGCATAGACCGCCCCAACTGGCAATCCGCTGCCTGATCCAGCGGCGCTGTGCCAACCTCAGGGTCATCAGATCCTGAACCTGTCATCTTGATCGCACCGCTGGATTCTTCTTGGATTTTTGGGAGAACGTGATGCGAATTATCTATTGTTTTACCAGCATGTTGCTGGCTCTGCCTTTGATGGTGATGGCTGCTGACAGCGGCTTTTCCGTCAGCAAGGCCACAAATAATACATTGAATCTACATGATGCCCTGATGATGGCATTGGCGGCCAATCCGGCTATCTCAATAGCGGAGCGTGAGCGTGAGGCCAATGAGGGCATGCAGATGCAGGCGGCAACGCGGCGCAATCCGTTGATTTCCTCTTCCATTGAGGATACGCGCAATGCTAACCGTCTCACCACCATACAGATAGACCAGCCACTGGAGTTAGGCGGCAAGCGCCAAGCCAGGATGGAAGCTGCCAGTGCTGGGTTGAGTGCGGCAGAGAGCGATATCGTGACACGTAAGGCAGAGATTGCGGCTGCCGTCACCATGGCTTTTTATGAGGTGTTGGCGGCACAGGAACGCATGCAATTGGCCGCTTCATTTGTCAGCCTGGCAGAAGGCGCCACTCGAATAGCGGTGCGGCGCGTCGAGGCGGGTAAAGTCTCACCAGTCGAGGAAACCAAGTCACGCGTCGCAGAATCATCGGTGCGTATCGAGCAAAACCAGGCAGGACGTGCTTTGAACATGGCACGCCAGCGTTTGGCAGCGCTTTGGGGTGGTAGTGCAATGGATATCGGGGAGGCCGAGGGCAATCTTGAGTCTTTACCCTTGCTGCCAGAGAATACAAGCCTGCAGGATGATCTGCTGCAATCCCCCATGATGAAACGTGCGCGCCTGGAAATAGAGCGTCGAGAAGCCATTACGCGCCTGGAAACCAGTAAACGTGTGCCTGACCTGACCGTCAGTTTGGGCGCGCAGCGCAACCAGGAACTAGGCATTAATCAGGCCGTACTGGGGTTGTCCATTCCTATCCCTGTATTTGACCGTAATCAGGGCAATATCCATGAGGCTATCAGTCGCGCTGACAAGGCACGTGATGAACTGCTGGCCTTGCAGCTCAATATCCGTACCAATCTATCAACTGCTTATGAGCAGTGGCTGGCGAGCAGCCAGGAAGCAGAGGCTCTGAAGCAGGACATATTGCCAGGGGCGCGTAGCGCATTTAATGCGGCGAGCAAGGGATTCGAAATGGGGAAATTCAACTTTCTCGAAGTGCTGGATGCCCAGCGGACCTTGTTCCAGGCGCAATCACAATACCTGAACGCCCTGCTTGGCGTGCATAGGGCTCATGCCGAAATTGGACGTTTGCTGGGCCACTTCCTGCCAGCGGCAGAGCCAAATTAAAAGTCAGTGAGAAAGTACTTACTATGAATAAGACTATTGTAAATAAAGGCCAGTGGTTGATCGTGTTGATCATTCTCCTGCTAGGTATCGTGCTTGCTGTGTGGATATTGAGCAGCGGAAAAGCTGACAGCGATAGGCAAGATGAGCATGGCCGCCATCCTCATTCTCATGAAGAGGCGAACACTGAAACACCCAAAGGGCCACATGCGGGTAAATGGCTCAAGCAAGACGGCTTGGCATTGGAGGCCACTATCTATGAGCAGGGCAATGCACCCGTTTTTCGTGTCTATGCCTATGACGGGACTCAGCCGCTTGATCCGGCCAAAGTCCAGCTCACAATGGAAATTCAGCGATTGGGGCAGCCCGTACAGATCCTCCGTCTGCATGCAGAACAAGGGTATTTGACCAGTGATACCGAGATTGTGGAGCCCCATTCATTTGAAGTGAAGTTGCTAGCCCAATATGCCGGCAAACAATACCGCTTTGGCTATGCGCAGCAGGAGGCCCGGGTACAGTTCAGCGATCACCAGCTGGCCATGAATGGCATTGAGATACTGACGGCAGCACCAGCCCGTATCAAGGCGAATCTCAAGCTGATTGGAGAAGTCAGGTTGAATGCTGACCGCACAGTGCTCATCGTGCCACGTCTGGGGGGCGTGGTGCAGTCTGTCGCTGCCAATGCCGGGGATCAGGTGCGCAAGGGGCAACTACTCGCTATCGTATCCAGCCAGCAACTGGCGGACCAACGCAGTGAAATGCTTGCTGCGCGTGAGCGAGTGGCGCTGGCTCGTATTACATATGAACGCGAGAAGCAGTTGTGGGAGGACAAGATATCTGCCAAACAGGATTACCTCCAGGCCAAACAATCGATGCAGGAACAGGAGATTGTGTTACGCAGCACCCAGCAGAAGCTGGCAGTCTTGGGCATCAACCCTGTGTCCAATAACCATGATCTGACTAGCTATGAAATACGGTCTCCTATCGATGGTGTCGTGACGGACAAACAGATTGCGGTCGGCCAGGTGTTGCGTGAAGACACCAATATTTACCAGGTGGCGGATCTGTCTACTGTCTGGGTAGAGGCTACGGTATATGCACGTGATCTTAACCTGATACTGCCTGGGCAGCAGGTCACGGTCAGATCGTCCGCACTCAAGCAGCAAGCTATTGGCAAAGTAGCTTACATCCAGGCGCAGCTTGGTGAGCAATCACGTACGGCCATGGCACGTATTGTCTTGCCGAATGCAAATGGGCAATGGCGGCCAGGCGTTCCAGCCGATATTGACCTGGTCACCGAGGAGATTGAGGTACCGCTTGCAGTTTCACTGGAGGGGCTACAAACCCTGCGAGACTGGACCGTGGTGTTTGGGCGCTATGGTGATCTGTTTGAGGCAAGGCCGCTGAAGCTGGGGCGTAGTGATGATAAATATGTCGAGGTGCTGGAAGGTTTGTCCGAGGGTGAGCAGTACGCAGCCAAAAACAGCTTTCTCATCAAGGCCGAGCTGGGGAAATCCAGCGCCGTGCATGACCATTAGGAGCGATCATGACCACCTATGACACATGGTTTGATCGGCTGATACGATTTTCTGTTTACCAGCCCTGGTTGATTATGCTGCTGGTATTGTTATTGGCAGCGATTGGCTTGTTCAGTTATCAGAAGCTGCCGATAGATGCAGTGCCGGACATTACCAATGTTCAGGTGCAGATTAATGCAGAGGCCCCAGGCTATTCGCCACTGGAAGCGGAGCAGCGCATTACCTTTCCGCTGGAAACCGTCATGGCCGGGTTGCCGCATTTGGAACAGACCCGTTCCATTTCGCGTTATGGCCTGTCGCAGGTGACTGTGGTGTTCAAGGAGGGCACAGATATCTATTTTGCCCGCCAACTGGTCAATGAGCGGATGCAATTGGCGCGTGAGCGTTTGCCTGCAGGTATCACCCCTATGCTAGGCCCCACCTCTACGGGCCTGGGTGAAATTTACATGTGGGCGGTAGAGGCCAGGGAGGGCGCGTTGAAAATTGATGGTAGCCCTTATAGCCCGACGGATCTGCGTGAAATCCAGGACTGGATCATCAAGCCGCAGTTGCGGACGGTGCCTGGTGTCAACGAAATCAATACCGTTGGCGGATACAGCAAGGAATACCAGGTAGCGCCCTATCCCGAGCGCCTGGTGGCACATGGGTTGGCGTTGACTGATCTGGTGGAGGCCCTAGAGCGCAACAACAGCAATATAGGTGCAGGCTATATTGAAAAATCCGGCGAGCAATACCTGATACGTGTGCCTGGCCAAGTATCTTCCGAGGAAGATATTGCCGCGATTGTGGTGGCCACCAGAAGTGGCGTGCCTTTGCGGGTGAAAGATCTGGCGGATGTGTATATCGGCAAGGAACTGCGTAATGGCGCGGCGACCGAAAATGGCGAAGAAATTGTGCTTGGCACTGTCTTCATGCTCATGGGAGAGAACAGCCGGGAGGTCGCCAGGGCTGTGGAGCAGAAGCTGCATGCAATTAACCAGACCTTGCCGCCAGGTGTGATAGTGCGGACGGTGTATGACCGTACCGTGCTCATAGAAAAAGTCATGAGCACGGTGAAAGGCAATCTGCTTGAGGGTGCTTTGCTGGTGGTGGCTGTCCTGTTTGCTTTTCTGGGCAATATACGTGCGGCCCTGATCACGATGCTGGTGATCCCGTTATCCATGCTGTTCACCTTTAGCGGCATGCTGGGGAGTAAAGTGAGTGCCAACCTCATGAGTCTGGGGGCACTGGATTTTGGCATTATCGTGGATGGGGCAGTGGTGATTGTGGAAAACTGCATACGCAGGCTGGCTCATGCACAAACCCGGCATGGGCGGATGCTTACGCTGGAAGAAAGGCGGCAGGAAATATTATTGGCTGCAAGCGAAGCCAGACGGCCATTGCTATATGGCCAGCTTATTATCATGGTGGTGTACTTGCCGATTTTTGCGCTGAGCGGCATCGAAGGCAAAATGTTCCACCCCATGGCCTTTACTGTGGTGGCCGCTTTACTGGCTGCCATGCTGCTCTCGCTGACCTTTATCCCGGCGGCGATATCACTGTTTCTCAAAGGCAACATCCACGAAAAGTCGAATGGCGTAATGGGGCATTTGGCAAAGTTATACCAGCGATGGCTGCAACAGGCATTTCACTATAGCGCTGTCCTGTTCACCATAGCCATCACCAGTGTGGTATTGGGGTTGTTGCTGCTCACCAGAATGGGTAGTGAATTCATTCCCAATCTGGATGAAGGGGACATTGCATTGCATGCACTGCGTATTCCCGGCACCAGCCTGACCCAAGCCGTGGAGATGCAACATGAGCTGGAGCATACCGTGCGTGAGTTTCCCCAGGTGGAACGCATCTTTTCCAAAATAGGTACCTCTGAAATTGCGACGGATCCTATGCCACCCAGTGTTGCTGATAATTTCATCATGCTGAAACCCAGGTCTGAATGGCCAGACCCTGCATTGCCCAAGCACGTGCTGGTGGATAGTATTCAACAGGCTATTGGCGAAGTGCCAGGTAATAATTATGAGTTCACCCAGCCAATCCAGATGCGGTTTAACGAGTTGATTTCCGGCGTGCGCAGTGATGTGGCAGTCAAGGTGTTTGGTGATGATATGGCTGTGATGGAGGAGGCTGCACAACGGATTGCGCAGATATTGTCCACGGTAGAGGGAGGAGAGGACGTCAAGGTGGAGCAGGTAACCGGGCTGCCAGTGCTGACGATACAGCCAGATCGTCAATTAATCTCTCGCCTTGGGTTGAATGTGAATGACGTGCAGGAGGCGATCTCTATTGCGGTGGGGGGGCGTGTCGCTGGCACGCTGTTCAATGGTGACCGGCGCTTTGACATTGTGGTGCGCCTGCCGGATGAGGTCCGAGCCGACCTCAATGCCATGCGGCGCATTCCGGTGCGGTTACCTGCGGGAAACAATATGCAGGCCAGCTTTATGCCGCTGGGTGAGCTGGCTACATTAGTGATTGCGCCTGGTCCCAATCAGTTCAGTCGTGAGAATGGCAAACGCCGTGTTGTAGTGACAGCCAATATCCGCGGGCGTGATCTCGGTTCCTTCGTGGCAGAGGCTCAACTCAAGGTGGAACAGCAAGTGCAGTTGCCGCCTGGATATTGGGTAGGTTGGGGCGGCATATTCGAACAACTGCAATCCGCCAGCAAACGCCTGCTAGTTGTGGTGCCGCTGGCGCTGATGCTGGTGTTTATCTTGTTGTATGCCATGTTTGGCAAGTTAAAGGACGGTCTGCTGGTGTTCTCCGGAATACCTTTCGCTCTCACCGGCGGCATACTTTCGCTCTGGCTAAGGGATATCCCGCTTTCTATTTCTGCCGGCGTTGGTTTTATTGCGCTGTCTGGCGTGGCAGTGCTGAATGGGCTGGTCATGTTGAGCTTCATCCGGCAATTGCGCGACGAAGGGAATCCGCTGGAGTTGGCGATTATTGAAGGGGCTGTCACCCGATTACGCCCCGTCCTTATGACCGCACTCGTTGCCTCCCTAGGCTTCATTCCCATGGCCATTGCAACGGGTACTGGTGCTGAGGTGCAGCGGCCGCTCGCCACGGTCGTGATAGGCGGTATTGTGTCCTCAACCCTGTTGACCTTGGTAGTGTTGCCACTCCTCTATCGATGGATTTATCGGCTGGATTTAGTGCAGAGCCGCAGTTGAAAAAAGGGGAATTACTTTCTGCCAGGTAGTGGCAATAAGCCCAAAGCGTAACGAATTACCTGATGCTTGATTGGGCTCTGATGATTGGCAAGTCTCAGCCCAAGGTTACGTACAAATCGCAGGGGTGCTATGTCATTGCTGAAGCCATAACTGAAGGCATCCATAGCTCGTTGCATCAGATGATTCGCGAGTTTGCGCTGCCGTTCGTATTGTCTCAGGAGGCTTAAAGCATTGATGGGATGGTGTTCCTGCCAAGCGTTGAGCAATAACTGACTCAGTGCCTCAGCATCCTGGAATCCCAGGTTGACTCCCTGGCCAGCCAGCGGATGGATGGTGTGAGCGGCATCCCCAATCAGTGCCACGCCCTGGCGGACATAGTGGGTGGCATGGCTACGTGTGAGTGCGAAACTGCCGCGGTGCACCAATCCGGTAATCTCAGGTAAGGCCTTGGGGAAGTGCTGGCGGAATGCATCCAGTAAAGCGGTATCATCAAGCGCGAGCAGGCGTCGCACCTCACTCGGGCGGTGATACCAGACCAATGAGGCATAGTCTCCCGGGAGTGGCAGCAGGGATTGCGGGCCATCTGGGGTGAAGCGCTGCCAGGTGATATCGCGTTCGCCACCATGAATGCTGACTGTCGCCACCAAGGCATGCATGGGGTATTGCTGGCTATCGAGTGCAATACTGGCGGCCTTACGCACTTGGGAGTTTGCTCCGTCTGCCCCTATCAATAAGGCTGTCTCAAACGTTTGTCCGCTTTTCAGTTGGATATGACTGCTTTCAGGCTGATAGCTAATCTGGCTGATGTCGTCAGGGCAGAGTACGGTGGCGTTGTCGTAGGATTTAAGTGATTCTAGACAGGCGAGTTGCACCAGGCGGTTTTCCACGATATGGCCCAGCCATGGTGCACCAATTTCACCTGCATCAAACAGGGTGCCTTGATCCGGTCGGTTTTCCCATACATGCATACGCTTGAAAGGAGCACTGCGCATCGTGGTAATCGCAGTCCAGGCATTTGCGGACTCAAGAAAGTCGATGGAGGCTGGACTCAAGGCAGACACACGCAGATCGGGCGTGCTGCTTGGGTCAAAATCCGCTGGTACGTGGTTTTCCAGTAGGGCAATGCGCATACCACTTGGGGCCAGTCTCGCTGCCAGCGCACTCCCTACCATGCCACCACCTACGATGAAAATATCGACAGCTGTTACTTTAGTCATGATGTGGTTTGGGGTGTATGCGCACCAGGATGATACGCGGACCGTTCATTTTCTTGACGACGATATCAAACTCGTTGAAATGGATACTGTCACCTTCATTGGGAATGTCGCCCAGCTTGGAAAGCACCAGGCCGCCTACGGAGTCGACTTCATCATCATTGTCTATTTCCACACCCAGTGCGCGTTCCAGCGTGAAGATGGGCAGGCTGCCCTTGCCGATCAGGGTGCCATCGTCCAGCTTGGTCCAGTCGTTCTGGCTCTGGCGGAATTCATCACGGATTTCACCCACCAATGCGCCCAGCATGTTATCTAAGGTAATGAAGCCAACTGGCTCCTGACCTTTGCGTCCTACAATGGCAAAGTGTGTGGCCTTGCCTTCACGGAAGCGGCGGAATAGCTCTATGGCGGGCATATCAGGCAGGACAAATGGAGCAGGATGGACAAAACCACTGAGGTCTTGCAGTTCCTCTGCTTCAAATTTTGCCAGGAACAGGCTTTTCAGGTGGATCACGCCTTTGACCTTGCCGTTCTTTTCAACAAAAGGATAGCGGCTATAACGATGCTGGGAAATGATCTCCAGATTCTGCTCGAAAGTGTTATCTGCCGAGAGTGAAATCGCTTCATTGAACGGGCGCATCAGGTCAGCGACTTCAAGATCACTGAAATCCAGCGTGTGCGCCAGGATATTCCATTCATCCTTGGTCAGCTCTTCTGAAGCGCGACTGCTGCGCAGGATGAGTTTCAGCTCGTCAGCGGAATACTGCGCATCGGCAGCATGGCCAGTGCTGAGCCCGGCTTTCTGCAGTATCCAGTTGGAACTGGTGTTCAGCATCCAGATAGCGGGATACATGATCCAGTAAAACGCATAGAGCGGGGCGCCCGTCCATAAGCCCACGCGTTCTGCCTGGCGGATGGCAATGGATTTTGGTGCCAGTTCGCCCAGCACGATATGCAGATAGGATATGGTGAAAAACGCAATGATGAAGGAGGCGCCATGCAGAATCTCCGGGGAATCGACACCTATGCGATGCAGCAAGGGCTCCAGTAATTCTGCAAATGCAGGTTCACCTACCCAGCCCAGCCCCAGTGAGGCCAGGGTAATGCCTAATTGACAGGCAGAAAGATAGGCGTCAAGTTGGGCATGGACTTTGGCCAGGATGCGGCCACGCCAGCCGTAAGTTTTGGCAATGGCTTTGACGCGGGTTTGCCTGAGCTTGACCAGGCTAAATTCAGCCGCCACAAAGAAGCCGTTAAGAAGAACAAGGAAGAATGCGAGAAGTATGAGTAAAAAGTTGCTTTCCATGATGGTTAGCCGCGGTCAGGCGGTCAGAGCTTGATCCCCGCTTGTTGTGCCTGGTTATCGGCATGATAGGAAGAGCGTACCATGGGGCCGCATGCTGCATGGGTAAAGCCCATGGCCAGTGCTTGTTTTTCAAACTCGGCAAATACCGCAGGCGTGACGAAGCGCTTGACCGGTAAATGATGAGGGCTGGGCTGTAAATACTGGCCCAGGGTCAGCATGGTGACATTGTGCCTGCGTAAGTCCTGCATGACTTCGAGGATTTCTTCATCGGTTTCCCCCAGGCCCAGCATGAGGCCGGACTTGGTGGGAACATCAGGATGCATGGCACCGAATTCCTTGAGCAGGGTCAACGAGTTCTGATAGTCAGAGCCGGGACGCGCTTCCTTATACAGGCGTGGCACAGTTTCCAGGTTGTGATTCATCACATCAGGAGGCGCTGCGGTGAGAATTTCTATGGCTCTATCCAGGCGACCACGGAAATCCGGCACCAGAATCTCTACCTTGATAGTGGGCGAGTGAGTGCGCACTGATGCAATACAATCGACAAAATGCTGGGCACCACCATCCCGCAGGTCATCCCGGTCTACACTGGTAATCACTACATATTTGAGTCGCATCTGGGCAATGGTGCGGCCCAGGTTTTCTGGCTCGTTCACATCTGGTGCCAGGGGTTTGCCGTGAGAGACATCACAGAACGGGCAGCGACGGGTGCAGATGTCACCCAGGATCATGAATGTGGCAGTGCCACCGCTAAAACATTCCCCAATATTGGGGCAGGAGGCTTCTTCACATACCGTGTGCAGGTTATTGTTGCGGAGAATTTGCTTGATCTCCTGAAAGCGCGCGCTATCGGGCACCTTCATACGTATCCATTCCGGCTTGCGCATGGCAGGCATAGGAATAATCTTGATCGGGATGCGCGCCATTTTTTCGGCGCTAGTTTCCTTGACTCCGGCTACCTTGCGGGCGGGGGCAATTCTATCGGCTGTTTCTGTCATAAATTCTTCTCGTGCAAGCAGTCAGTATAGCCTAACTGCTGTGACAATTTCTCAAGCAGGCGCTCACCTGCGCTAGCCAGTGTTAACCGCAGGCCCAGATTGATGGTCTGGGTGACTTGCAGTCCTTGATATCCGCAAGGGTCAATTGCGAGGAAAGGTGTGATATCCATGTCGATATTGAGCGCCAGGCCGTGGTAACTGCACTGGTTCTTCAAACGTAAGCCCAGTGATGCAATCTTGGCGCCTTGTACATAAACGCCAGGTGCATCCGCACGGGCCAAGGCTATGACGCCTTCTTCAGCCAGCAATGCAATGATTGCATTTTCCATGGCACTGACCAGCTGTCGTACATTGATGCCTTGACGCTTGAGATCTATCAGCAGGTAGATCACGACTTGGCCGGGGCCGTGATACGTGATCTTGCCACCGCGATCCACTGGAACGAGTGGGATGTCACTGCGGGTGGGCAGCCGCACATCCTTGCGGTTCAGGCCTAGCGTATAGACCGGTGCGTGCTCTGTCAGCCAAATCTCATCCGGTGTTTGGCCGTGACGGCTGGCGGTGAATGCCTGCATGGCATGCCAGGTGGCAGCATAATCCGAGCGCCCTAGATGGCGAATGATCAAGGATGGGGACATGGATGAGGTTCTATCCAGCGTACCTACATGCATTTATGACAGAGGCTATGGGTGTGCCATGACTAGGAGAATGCTCAATCATGGCGGCAAGTCGATCTATCAATAATGCATTGGCGAGCGCACGGGATAGCATGGTTAGAGGACGTATTTAACCTTGGGATGCGAGGTCAGCGTGCGATAAATATCATCCAGTTGTGGCTTGGAGTGCACTTCAACCGTGCAGGTGAGGCTGACATACTTGCCACCACTGCTGGTGCGCATGTCGATGCGGCTGGCGTCGAAAGCCGGCAGATGCTGCTGGATCAGTACCAATATGATGTTGGCGAATTCATCATGAGTTTCGCCCATGATCTTGATCGGAAAGTCGCAGGGGAATTCTAAAAGTGTTTCTATGTCTTCAGCCATGGGGCACCTGTTGTCTCATTACTGTGTTCTTGAAATTCTGGTACAGCGTGTACATTCGCTTGAATAGCGGGCCCGGCTGTCCGGTGCCAATCGGCTGGTTATCCAGGCTGATGATGGCAAGTACTTCCTTGGTGGATGATGTCATCCATAATTCATCTGCAGTACGTATTCGTGCTTCGCTGACCGGGCCTATGCTGACCTCGATGCCGTTGGTCGCAGCCAGTTCCAGCACCACATCGTAGGTAATGCCTGGCAACATGTGCTGATCTTTCGGCGGTGCCAGCAGCACGCCCTGTTCCACAGCGAAAATATTGCTGCTGGTGCCTTCTGTCAGCATGCCCTCACGGAACATGATGGTCTCAGCCACACCCGCATCCACGGCTTGCTGCTTGAGTAAAACATTGGCCAGCAGCGATATGGCTTTTATATGGCACCTGTCCCAGCGGATATCAAGTGCACTGATGGCCTCTACACCTTGTGCTACCAGGGATTTTGCTGGAGTCTCCAGTGGCAGGCTCATCACCAACACCGTAGGAGCAAGCTCTGCAGGCGGAAATGCCTGATCACGCGGTGCGACGCCACGCGTGATATGCAGATAGAGGGATTGGTCCGTCAATTCTGCATTGGCCTTGACGATGCTGAGTGTGATTTCGTGCCATTGTTCCAGGAGTAACGGGTTGCGAATGCGCACAGCCTGCAAGCTTTGTTGCAGGCGCTGCAAGTGTTCATCCAGGCGGAATGGCTGGCCGGAATATACCGGGATGACCTCATACACACCGTCACCAAAGATAAAGCCACGATCCAATACCGGGATCGTGGCTTGGTCTAGAGGCAGGAATGTGCCGTTCAGGTAAACGGTCTGGCTCATCCCTGCCTGCTGTCCTTAGCCATTGGATTATTCAAACAGCAATTTAATGCTATCCAGCATGCGACCAAAGATACCTGCAACTTCCACTCCCTTGGCAGCAACCAGCTTCTGTTCAGCAATCACTTTGTCATCCAGGGTGAATTCGATCTTGCCTACTTGCTGCCCAGCACTGATAGGTGCAACCAGCGGTTGCTGGCTGGTGACCTTGGCTTTTACACGGGCATATTCGCCTTTAGGCAGGGTGATGGATACATCCTTCGCCACGGTGGCGACCACCGTATTTTCTGCGCCTTTCCAGACTTTAAGCGTGCTCACCACGGTACCGCGTTTGTAAACCAGTTTGGATTCATAGAACTGGAAGCCGTAATTGAGCAGTTTTTGACTCTCGGTGGCACGGGCAGAGTCGGAAGGCGCGCCCAGTACCACAGAGACCAGGCGGGTATCACCGCGCTTGGCGGAGGTCACCAGGCAATAGCCAGCGGACTTGGTATGGCCGGTTTTCATGCCGTCAACGTATGGATCCAACCACAGCAAGCGGTTGCGATTAGGCTGGCTGATCTTGTTATAGGTGTATTCCTTCATGGAATAGAGGCGTTTGTACTGGTCCGGGTAATCGCGGATCAGTGCCGTTGCCAGCAAGGCCAGATCATGTGCCGTGGTGTAGTGTTGGGGGTCTGGCAGACCGGTGGAGTTGACGTAATGCGTATCACGCATGCCCAGTCTTGCAGCTTCCTTGTTCATGAGGTCGGCAAAGCCTTCTTCAGAGCCAGCAATGCCTTCAGCCAGTGCAATCGATGAATCATTGCCTGATTGAATAATGGTGCCATGCAGCAGTTCATCCACGGTCACCGGCTTATTGGGCTCGATAAACATCTTTGAGCCTTCCACTTTCCAGGCCTTGACGCTGACCGGCAGGGTTTGCGTGGGGGACAGATGGCCATTCTTCAATGCCTTGAATGCGAGGTAGGCCGTCATGATTTTTGTCAGTGAGGCTGGCTCTACCCGGGAGCTACCATCTTGTTCGGCAATGACACGGTCACTGTTGAAGTCGTAGAGCTGGTAAGACTTGACGGCGAGGGCTGGTGGCGGTGGAATATCCGCGGCTTGAACGCTCAGCGATACCATGCTGAAAATAGCGGAGGAAATCAGGGCCGTCACGGGCCTGGCATAGCAATTAAATAGGTCAGACATATCTTCTTTTACTCAAACTTAAGGAGGGGGTGTTGTTCATCAACATACACGTTATTGCCGGATCACAATGGCATTGGTATTCAGTGCCTGCTTGATTTTTGCCGCAGCGGCTTCGGCCTGCTGACGGCTGCTATATGGCCCCAGGCGCACGCGATAAGTTCCGGCATTATACCAATTCTCAACCTGAACGTTGTCTGCCAGCTTTTGCTGTTGCAGCGTTTCCACCAGGCGATCGCCATTGGCCTTGAGGGAGAAGGCTCCCACTTGAACATAATCGCCAGACACTGCCTGGTTGACAGCGGGTTCGTTCATGGCGTTGGTGCTGGTGGGCGCATTGCGCTCTGCAGGAGGTGCAGGCAATGGCTTGGCACTCTGCTGTGCAGGTGGTGCACTTTGCGGCAGCGGTATCACCTTGCCGTTGGCATCCAGGGCTTCAACATCCACAATGCCGCTGCCTTTCTCTATCAGGCGTAGTTTGTAAGCGGCGGCATAAGAGAGATCAATCAGTCTGTCGTCGTGAAATGGGCCGCGGTCATTGATGCGGACGACCACGGAGCGACCATTTTCAGGGTTGGTGACGCGGACATAGCTAGGGAGAGGCAATATGGTATGCGCGCCTGTCATGCCATACATGTCGTAAATTTCACCGCTGGAGGTTTTTTGCCCGTGATAACGCTTGCCATACCAGGAAGCCACGCCGCGTTGTTTGTATGGGCTGTGCTCGGTCATGGGGGTGTAGCGGTGGCCTAGTGCGCTGTAAGGCCGGTTGGCACGGGGCAAAGGTGTTTCTGCGCGTGGCACTGCATCAGGAATGTTGTCGATATCGCCAGGCGGGTTATCGCCCGGACCGTCATCCAGATAATAGCCTCCTTTTTTTGAAGGGGCTTTCTGGGTACTGGGGGGTTGCGCCTTGCCAGTTTCAGGTTTGACAGCCGTGCCGCCGCCACAGGCGACCAGTAGCACACTCAGGATAGCGGGTAAAACGTAACGAGCTGAATTCATGGATGTGATGCAAAATGCAGAAAGCGCATTTTGCGTTTCTCCTTTCATGTCATGAGGTGACGAGTTTCTTGTGGGTGTGAATACTCATCAAAATACCAAATCCCACCAACAGGGTCACCAATGAGGTGCCGCCGTAGCTGATCAGGGGTAATGGAACACCTACCACCGGCAAAATGCCGCTGACCATGCCTATGTTAACAAACACATAGGTAAAGAAAGTCAGTGTGATGCTGCCAGCCAGCAGGCGACTGAAGGTGTTTTGTGCCTGCGCGGCAATCACCAGCCCACGCGCAATGATGAGGGTGAATAGCATCAGCAGCAACAGATTGCCGAGCAAGCCGAACTCCTCGCCGAACACGGCAAAGATGAAGTCGGTGGTACGCTCAGGCAGAAAGTCCAGTTGGGATTGTGTGCCATTGAGCCAGCCTTTGCCCGCCAGCCCGCCAGAGCCTAATGCAATGCTGGCCTGTATGGTGTGGTAGCCTGCGCCAAGCGGATCTTGGTAGGGGTCAAACAGGATTTCAATCCGCTTGCGCTGATAATCATGCAGCATGCTCCAGAGTATGGGCGCCATCACGCCAAAACTGACCGCAGCGCCAATAAGAAGGCGCCAGCTCAGGCCTGCCAGGAACAATACATAAAAACCGGATGCGCAAATCATGAGTGAGGTCCCAAGGTCTGGTTGCTTCATGATAAGCCCGACCGGGACTGCCAGTAATATGGCGCCTATCAGGTGGTCCTTCATGGCAGGCATGGAGTCACGGCGTGAGAAGTACCATGCCAGTAACATGGGCATGGCAATTTTCAGCAATTCGGAAGGCTGGATCTTGGCCACGCCGATATGCAGCCAGCGACGTGCGCCATGGCTGATTTCACCAAACAGCGCTACACCAACCAGTAACAGCACACCTATGATATAGGCGGGTAATGCAATGCGCTCCAGGTGTTTGGGCGGTACATTGGCGGCTAGCCACATCAGGCTCAGGGCAACCGTGATGTTGATGAGTTGGGAGATAATCTTGTCCATGCTTTGCCCGGAAGCGCTGTAAAGCACACACAGGGCCACCAGAATGGTCACGATGAGGCTGCCCATCAGGAAGCCATCGATATGCCGGACGACACGCTTGAGCAGCTTATTCAACATGGACATGTTCTTCCGTAGTCTGTGGGCTCTCAGCGCTGGGCGCTTCGATGGGTGGTTGCGTGGGTTTGGGTTCCTTGCCCAGCAAGTAATAATCCATGACGCGGCGGGCGATCGGGCCTGCGGTAGAGCCACCATGCTTGCCGTTTTCCACGATGACCGCAATCGCTATCTTGGGGTCTTCAGCGGGCGCGTAGGTAATAAACAAGGCATGATCCAGGTGGCGTTCAGCAACCTTGCTTTCGTTGTATTTCTCGTTCTGCTTGATGCCGATCACTTGTGCTGTTCCGGTCTTGGACGCCATCAGGTATTCAGCATCTGCTCCCAGTCGTGCTGCCGTGCCGCCTGGTAGCGTGACATCCATCATGCCTTGTTTGACCAGCTCCACGTTCTTTGGGTTAAGCGCGATCTGGTCAGCGACGACCAGCGGCACCGCGTGTATGCGGCCGCCCTTGTTTTCCTGAATGCTGCTCACCAGATGGGGCCGCATGGCTTTGCCATTGTTGGCAAGAATGGCCGTGGCTTGCGCCAGCTGCATAGGGGTGACCAGCGTGTAGCCCTGGCCGATACCGACAATCACGGTTTCCCCGGGATACCACTTCTGCTTGAAACGGCGCCCTTTCCATTCCGGAGTGGGCAGCAAGCCACCCATTTCGCCTTTAAGGTCTATGCCTGAGGGTTTGCCAAAGCCGAAATGACGCACAAAGGCCGCCAGTTTTTCAATACCAAGCTCAACTGCCAGGCCATAGAAGAAGGTATCACAGGAGACCGCAATCGCTCGGCGAATATCCACCATGCCATGCCCGCCTGCTTTCCAGTCACGGTAGCGATGTGTATTGCCGGGTAGGGTGAAATAACCGGGATCGCTGATGCTGAAAGGGGGCGCGCGCTTGCCTGCTTCCAGTCCTGCCAGCGCAACAAAAGGCTTGAAAGTGGAGCCGGGTGGATAAATGCCCCGCAGCGGGCGATTGATCAAGGGCTTGTCCAGTGATTCATTCAGTTCTTTCCAGCTTTCGCTGTCTATGCCATCAACAAACAAGTTGGGGTCGAAATTAGGTTTGCTGACGTAAGCCAGCACCTCTCCCGTGCTGGGCTCAATCGCGACCAGCGCGCCGCGGTAATTGCCAAAGGCCTCTTCGGCTATATGTTGCAGCTTGCTGTCTATGGAGAGAATCAGGTTATTGCCCGGAGTCGGGGGGGTGCTCGATAGCACGCGGACAGCGTGGCCGCCAGCATCAATTTCCACCTGCTGGAAGCCGGTGATGCCGTGTAACTGTGACTCATAATATTGTTCCAGTCCGCTTTTGCCAATATGGTCTGAGCCTTTGTAATTGGAAAGATCGCCCGACTCTTTCAACTGCTCCAGATCGCGGTCATTGATACGCCCGATATAGCCCACCAGGTGAGAGCCTAGTTCTCCTTGCGGGTATTGGCGAAACAGGCGCGAGTGGATTTCCACCCCAGGGAAACGATAGCGGTTGACCGCGATTTTGGCGGCCTCTTCCTCGTTCAGGTGGATGCGGATAGGCACGCTCTCAAAGCTGTGAGTCTGCGAGCGTAATTTCTTGAAACGCTTGCGGTCTATATTGCTCACCTCGATCAGCTTGGCCAGCTCATCAATGGTTTCCTCGACATTGTGTTCCACTTTGGCCGGGGTTATTTCCAGTGTGTAGACAAAGGAATTCTGGGCCAACACCACGCCGTTGCGATCCATGATCAGGCCGCGATTGGGCACAATAGGCACCAGCGAGATGCGGTTGTTCTCCGCCATGGTCTGGAAGTAGTCGTACTTCGAGAACTGCAGGAACACGAAGCGACTGGCCAGGATGCCAAAGCAGACCAAGACCAGAGCGGCACCAGTCGCCAGTCGGATACGAAAGTCGTACTGTTCTTTTTTGTAGTTCTTGAGTTCTGAGCGCGGGTTCATCACTGGCGGGTTATCTCGGCTGACTGCCAGTCTCAGGCTTTATTGGAGCGGCCATCAATATTGATGCGCGAGAAAATGACAAACTGCCACAGCAGGATGCCGCTGATGCTGGGAAAGAAATATTCCCAGCCCGGAATCTCGCCACCAGAGAACAACTTGAGGATCAACACGATGATCTGGGTGAAGACCAGCAGCAGGAAAACGTAGCCTGCCTGCTGCCATATATTGAACAGTGCCAGACGCCGTTGGTAGGACACGGCAAAAAATGCGGTCAAGGCGAATGCCAGCGCATATTGACCAAACAGTCCGCCCGTAATCAGGTCTACCACCAGTCCAGCAAACCAAGCAGTACCAATATTACATAAATGCGGTGCGCGTAATGCCCAGTAGAGCAAGGTTAGGAGAATGAACTCTGGCCGTATCACCAGGCCTACCCCAGACCATGGCAGCATCTGCAGCAGCAATGCGACTCCGAGGGAGAAATAAACAGGTTTCAGGCTATTGGTTCGCATGACGCTTCGCCGGGGCGACTTTCTTGGTACGAGTGGCTGCTGGACTTTCCATAGCGTTATTGCTGAGCGGACGTTCAGTCTTGGGGATGCTGACCAGCAGCAACTGCCTGTGCTTTTCTATGCCTGCCAGCGGTTTACACACGATATGGGCAAACGGGGAGTCAGGTGTCGTATCCATCAACACGACCTCTGCGACTGCCAGGCCAGGCGGATATACGCCATCAATTCCTGAGGTAATCAGTTTGTCGCCCTTGCGAATATCTACATTGGCAGGTAACGATGGCAGCATCATGGTGGAGTCTCGGCCTTGACCAAAGGCAATCGCACGCAGGCCGTTGCGTTCGACCTGTACGGGTACCGCCAGATCTTTGTCGGTGACCAGCGTGACTTCGCTGCTGAATGGATAGACGCGAGTGACCTGGCCAACCACCCCTGTTTCATCAATCGCAGCCTGACCGGCGATAATGCCTTGGCGCGTGCCTAAATTGACCACGACCTTGTGCGAAAAAGGGTCGCGCCCCATGTGCAGTATTTCTGCCAGCCGTGCCGGTTGGTTAGAGCTCTGGGCTGCCCCTAGCAAGTTGCGCAAACGCTCATTTTCTGTTTCCAGTGCCCGAAAACGTTGCAATTCGGCAGCGTGTTCCAGGGATTGTGTTTTTAGCTGGATATTTTCCTTCACTACCGTGGATTGGGTGTGCAGGTACTCACCGGTATTCTCGGCGAGGCTCAGCGGCGCATTGGCAATCACTTGCAATGGGTGTAGCAGCGCGATGAAACCTTGACGTACTTCCACCAGGTAATGCAGCCTGGCATCGGTGGCGATCAGCACGAGTGACAGTACGGCAAAGAAAAACAGCCGAGCAGTGGCACTCGGGCCACGGATGAAAAATCCACTATGGTGTTGATGTTCTAAGGCGCGTGCCATCAGGCGCTTTTCCTGCCGCGTGTGTCGGTCAATTCGCTAGTGGCCATTGGGATAATGAAAAAACCGGCCGATAAAAAACAGGCCATTGTGACATGGCCTGTGTTAAAGCAATTGTGTCTGTGTTTATTCGTAGGCAAACACATTGCCCAGTTTGTCCATTTCTTCCAGCGCGCGACCACAGCCTCTCGCAACACAGCTCAATGGGTCTTCAGCCACGATCACAGGCAGACCGGTTTCTTCCAGTAGCAAGCGATCAAGATCACGTAGCAATGCGCCGCCGCCAGTCAGTACCATGCCTTTTTCGGCAATATCGGCACCTAGCTCAGGGGGAGTTTGTTCCAGTGCAGACTTCACTGCCCCGACGATAGCATTCAGCGGCTCTGTCAGTGCTTCGAGAATTTCATTGCTGGAGATGGTGAATTTGCGTGGCAGGCCTTCAGCCAGATTACGGCCGGTGACTTCCATTTCCAGGACTTCTGAACCTGGGAATGCGGAGCCGATCTGTTTCTTGATCAACTCAGCAGTGGGCTCGGAAATCTGCATGCCGTAGTTACGGCGGATATAGTCGATAATGGCCTGGTCAAATTTGTCGCCACCTACGCGCTCTGACTTGGCATAGACGATACCGCCCAGGGAGATCACGCCTACTTCTGTGGTGCCGCCACCAATATCGACCACCATGGAGCCGGTGGCCTCTGCAACCGGGAGGTTGGCGCCAATTGCGGCTGCCATTGGTTCTTCAATCAGGTAAACCTGTCTTGCACCCGCCATCTCGGCAGATTCCTTGATCGCACGGCGTTCCACTTGAGTAGAACCTACCGGGACACAGATGATGATGCGAGGGTTGGGGCTGAACAAGCGAGATTCGTGAATCTTGCGGATAAAATACTTGAGCATCTGCTCGGTGATCGTGAAGTCAGCAATCACGCCGTCCTTCATCGGGCGGATTGCCGTGATGTTAGCTGGTGCGCGGCCCAGCATGCGCTTGGCTTCAAGGCCAACTGCCAGCAGGGTTTTCTTGCCTGTGGGGCCGCCTTCCTGGCGGATTGCAACTACAGATGGCTCGTCTAGGACAATACCCTTGCCACGGACATAGATGAGGGTGTTTGCGGTGCCAAGGTCGATGGCAAGATCGTTGGAAAAATAACTATTTAAAAGACCGAACATTGTTTGTATCCTGAGCGAGCTGCCGCAGGTCATGCAGGCATGAGTTCGCGGCTGAAGATGTGCGTAAAATCAAGTTATAATACCCGATATCTCATAGAAATTTAAGATTTGGATTGATAAATGTCACTGAGTACAACTGACGTGAAACGGATTGCCCATCTGGCACGCATCGCAGTCAGCGAGGCTGAAGCCGAACAGACCTTGCAAAAGCTTTCCGGCATTCTCGGTCTGATCGAGCAGATGCAGGCTGTAGACACCACCGGTATTGCCCCCATGTCGCATTCGCAGGATGTTACACAACGCCTGCGTACCGATGTGGTGACCGAATCAAACCAGCGCGAGCTGCTGCAGTCCATTGCCCCGGCAGTGGAAAATGGTCTCTACCTTGTTCCCAAAGTTATCGAATAGTTTCCCTGGATCATGATAAATAAAAGCCTCAAACAGCTGGCCGCCATGCTTGCCAGCAAGGATATTTCCAGCGTTGAACTGACGCAGGAATATTTAAACCGCATCGATCGCTACAATCCTGAGATCAATGCCTATATTGCACTGGATCAGGAGAAAACCCTGGCACAGGCTACTGCCGCCGACCAGATGCTGGCGCAGGGCAAGGCTTCTGCGCTGACGGGCATTCCGATTGCGCAGAAAGATATTTTCTGTGCCAAGGGCTGGCAGACTACCTGTGGCTCCAAAATGCTGGAGAATTTCATCGCGCCTTATGACGCGGGTGTTATTGAACGTTTCAATGCAGTAGGTTCAGTCAATCTGGGCAAGACCAATATGGATGAGTTTGCCATGGGTTCTTCCAATGAGACATCTTATTACGGCAAGGTGCAGAATCCCTGGGATCGTAGTCGTGTGCCGGGTGGCAGCTCCGGTGGCAGTGCTGCTGCGGTGGCGGCGCGCCTCTGTGCGGCGGCCACTGGTACCGATACTGGTGGGTCCATCCGTCAGCCTGCTTCCCTCTGTGGTTTGTCTGGCCTCAAGCCTACCTATGGCCTTGCTTCACGCTATGGCATGATTGCCTTTGCATCCAGCCTGGACCAGGCAGGCCCCATGGCCAAGTCCTGTGAAGACATGGCGCTGATGATGAATGTGATGACGGGCTTTGACGAACGTGACTCCACCAGTCTCAACCGTGAGAAAGAGGACTACGCGCGCGATCTGGGCAAGCCATTGGCTGGCCTCAGGGTTGGCTTGCCAAAAGAATATTTTGCCGAAGGCCTGGAAGCAGGCGTTGCCAAGGTGATTGAAGCAGCCATAGACGAATATCGTCAATTGGGTGCTGAAATCGTCGATATCAGCCTGCCCAACACCATGCTTTCCATCCCGGTCTACTACGTGCTGGCACCAGCTGAAGCATCCAGCAACCTCTCACGCTATGACGGTGTGCGTTTTGGTCATCGTGCTGCAGAGTATGACGATCTGATGGAGATGTATTGCAAGAGCCGTGCTGAAGGTTTTGGCGCTGAAGTGAAACGCCGTATCCTGATTGGCACTTATGTCTTGAGCGCTGGTTACTATGATGCTTATTACCTCAAGGCACAGCAGATCCGTCGTCTGATTGCACAGGATTTTGAGCGTGCTTTCGAGCAGTGCGACATCATCCTCGGCCCTACCGCACCTTCCACCGCTTTCAAGGCAGGTGAAAAAGCCGATGATCCGGTTGCCATGTATTTGCAGGATATCTACACCATTGCCGTTAATCTGGCAGGTTTGCCCGGCATGAGCATCCCCGCTGGATTTGCTCCTGCCGACGATGGCAAAGAGTTGCCGGTGGGCTTGCAGATCATAGGCAATTATTTTGATGAAGCACGCATGCTCAATGCCGGGCATGCCTATCAACAGGTCACTGATTGGCATACCCGCATGCCTGAAGGAGTTACATCATGAGCGATTGGGAAGTCGTCATCGGGCTGGAAACCCATACCCAGCTCAACACTAAATCCAAGATTTTCTCTGGCAGCAGTATTGCCTTTGGTGCAGAGCCAAACACCCAGGCGAATGTGGTGGATATTGCTATGCCGGGTGTGTTGCCTGTGCTGAACAAGGAAGCCGTGCGTTGTGCCATCCGTTTTGGCTTGGCGGTGGATGCTGAAATTGCCTCGCGTTCGGTGTTTGCGCGCAAGAATTATTTTTATCCTGATTTGCCCAAGGGCTACCAGATCAGCCAATACGAGCTGCCGGTGGTGGGCAAGGGTGCTCTCACCATCCAGGTGGGGGAGCAGGAAAAAACCATACGCATTACCCGTGCGCACCTTGAGGAAGATGCAGGCAAGTCTATGCATGGCGCTAGTCCTGGCCAATCAGGCATCGACTTGAACCGTGCCGGTACGCCTTTGCTGGAAATCGTGACCGAACCAGACATGCGCTCTGCTGCAGAGGCTGTGGCCTATGCGCGCAAACTGCATGATCTGGTGCAATGGATCAATATCTGTGACGGTAACATGCAGGAAGGCAGCTTCCGCTGTGACGTCAATGTGTCCGTGCGGCGCAAGGGTGATGAGAAGCTGGGTACGCGTCGCGAAATCAAGAACCTCAACTCCTTCCGCTTTATGCAGCAGGCGATTGAGTATGAAACTCGCTGGCAGATAGAAACACTGGAAGATGGCGGCAAGATAGAGCAGGCTACGGTGCTGTTCAACCCCGATACGGGTGAGACCCGTGCCATGCGGAGCAAGGAAGAGGCCAATGATTACCGCTACTTCCCTGATCCGGATTTGTTGCCGCTGGCCATTTCAGCAGAAGAAATTGAATCGATCAGAAGCGAAATGCCTGAACTTCCAGCCGCGATGAAGTCTCGCTTTGAAGAGGCTTACAGCTTGTCTGCTTATGATGCCTCTGCGCTTACGGCTTCACGCAATGTGGCTGATTACTTCACTGCCACTTTGCAGGCTTTTGGTGGAGAAGCCAAGCTGGCGGCAAACTGGGTGATGGGGGGTGTCAGTGCCAAGTTGAATGAAGAAGACAAGAATATTGCTGACTCGCCAGTATCACCTGAATTGCTTGCCGGTTTAATCAAGCGCATTGCCGATAACACCATTTCCAGCAAGATGGCCAAGGAAGTATTTGAGGCGATGTGGGCCGGGGAAGGAACTGCGGACCAGATTATCGACAAGAAGGGCCTGAAGCAGGTCACCGACAGCGGGGCGATCGAGACCATTGTTGATGAAGTGCTGGCAGCTAATCCGGCCATGGTTGAGGAATTCAAGGCGGGTAAGGAAAAAGCTTTCAATGCGTTGGTGGGCCAGGCCATGAAGGCTTCCAAGGGCAAAGCCAATCCAGCCCAGGTCAACGAGATTCTCAAGCGCAAGCTGGGAAGCTAGTTGGTTTTTTGCGGGTGTTGCTGACTGGGGCTCTCTGCGCCAGCCGGTACCCCGGTTTTCAGCTCGGTAAAACGTCGCCTGTCATTGTCAAAACGCTGACGGGTGGCGTCCATGTGCTGTTTTCTTTCCACCATCTGCTCATCAATCTTGCCGATCTCCAGGGTAGCATCCTTGATATCCTTGTTCAGATCGGCAGACACTGGTTTGTTGCGCTTACCCAGATCGGCTGCTGATTGCTTGAGTCCTTGCAGGCGGGTGGTGGCACCGAGTTTCCTTTGCTCCAGACCTTCCAGCATGACTTGGTCCATTTGTAGATTGCGGTCACGTGCGAGATCGATTTCCTGTTCAGATGAATAGACAGACTGAAGGGTGCGGTCCCGACGACTTTGTTCGGTTTCCTTGTTGGCGGGTAGCTCGTTATTGGTGGACTTGTCTGCCTGCTCACGTTGTGGCATGCCCCGTGAATTGATATTGGTGCTGGGTTTGCCTGCATATTGCGGTGGAATGGTATCGCCATAATGCGTGACGCCATTTTCATCTACCCACTTGATGATCTTGCCAGCGGGCTTGTTTTCAGCCGCGCATAAGAGGCTGCTGGTGATGGCCAGCGCGAAGGCAAGAGTGAATAGGTGGAGCGAACGATGCATGACTTCTCCCGTAGCGGTCATTCGATGTATTGTTAACATTTTTTTACGAATTCTGCGCCAACTCGCCCCAAGGCTGCAAGCCGTTTTCACAGGCTGTCTACTGCTTGGCGCACGGCCTGCCATTGTGCCAGTTTGATCGCGCGCGGAATCGAGGCGTTGGCAGGGCTGGTCGAAGGTAGTTTTTTATATTGCAAGGTGGCAGGGATACGTTGTTTTTTTAGAACATGGCGTTGATAAGCCTGTTCTGCCTTGCTGCCATTGAAAAATACATATTGGAGATTGGGATGGGCGCTGAAAAACAGCGTGAAATCATTGGCGATAATACTTGCCTCTTCAATATCCCCATCCAGACTACTACTGCGAAAACATTCCTGTAAAACATCCCACACCGCAACTTGATGCATGATTAATTGCGAGCGTCTTTGTTCATAAGGCAGGGATGGGAGGATGCCAAACAGCTCTCCCATAAAGGGCCAGAACAGGTTTTGCGGATGTGCGTAATACTGCTGCTGTTCGAGTGAAAGCTTGCCTGGCATTGAGCCCAGAATGAGCACCCGGCAGCCTGGATCTGCTACCGGCGTAAAGCTGTGAACTATTGCCATGCCATCTGAATGTGTTTATTTAAACGCCGTAACTGGCGCGATAAGCCGCGATAGCTGGCTTGAACTCGGCCAGCTCCGCGCTGTTTTCCAGGAATTGGATCAGATCATGAAGGTTGGCGATACTGACCACTGGAAGCTGGTGTTGCTCCTGCACTTCCTGCACTGCAGACAGTGCCCCGAGGCCGCGCTCTTGCCTATCCAGGGCAATTGCGACACCGCAGGGGGTAGCGCCACTAGCTTTGATCAGGTTGACGGATTCACGCACTGAGGTACCGGCGGAAATGACATCATCCACGATGAGCACCCGGCCTTGCAGCGGTGCGCCGACGATGGTGCCACCCTCGCCGTGATCCTTGGCTTCCTTGCGATTGAAGGCAAATGGAATGTTGTGACCCTGCCTGGCCAAGGCAATCACAATGCTGGCTGCCAAGGTGATACCTTTGTAGGCAGGACCAAATAACATGTCAAATTGCACGCCAGAGCGGATAATGGCGGCAGCATAGAACTCACCCAGCTTCATCAGGCTTTCACCATCGTAGAATAAGCCGGCATTAAAGAAATATGGGCTGAGGCGACCTGCCTTGGTTTTGAACTCACCAAAACGTAATACCTGTTTTTGGATGGCGAATTGGATAAAATCTTGCGTGGAATCTGACATGGCGAGAAAAGAAAGGTAAATGTGTTGCGTATTATATCCGCGAATTTGAATGGCATCCGCTCTGCAAGCAATAAGGGCTTCTATCCCTGGCTGCAGAAACAGGAAGCCGATATTGTCTGTATGCAGGAATTGAAAGCCCAGGAAGCAGACATGACCGCCGAAATGCTGCAGCCAGAAGGCTATTACGGCTACTTTCATTATGCCGAGAAGAAAGGCTACAGCGGCGTCGGTATTTATTCGCGTCAAAAGGCAGATGCCGTGATTGTTGGCTTGGGGATTGTGGATATCGACAGCGAAGGACGTTACCTCGAAGCGCGTTTTGGCAATCTTAGCGTGGTCTCGCTTTATCTGCCTTCAGGCTCAAGTGGTGAAGAGCGCCAGGCATTCAAGTTCAGCGTTATGGAAAGATTTATGCCGCATCTGGAATCGTTGATCCGGGATGGGCGTGAAGTAGTGATTTGCGGAGACTGGAATATTGCGCACCAGGAGGCGGATCTGAAGAACTATAAAGGCAATCGCAAGAACTCTGGTTTTCTGCCAGAAGAGCGTGCCTGGTTGACTGATTTATTTGGCCGTGTCGGCTGGGTCGACGTGTATCGCTTGCTGCATCCTGATACCACGGATGCCTGTTACACTTGGTGGAGCAATCGCGGCCAGGCTTGGGCCAAGAACGTGGGCTGGCGGATTGATTACCAGATTGCCACCCCTGGTTTTGCATCGCAGGCCGTGGCAGCCACGATCTATAAGGATGAGCGCTTTAGCGATCATGCGCCATTGACCGTAGATTACCAATCTACACAGCAGGATCTATAAATGATAAAGCAGGGCTGGGTGGAAACCCTCAAGGCGATTGTAAGCGGCCGCATGCTGGTGGCCCTGATGATGGGATTTTCTTCAGGACTGCCTCTATTGCTCACCGGGTCTACCTTGCAAGCCTGGCTCAAGGATTCCGGTGCCGATCTCACCCTGATCGGGGCTGCCGCCTTGATTGGCCTGCCTTACACGCTGAAGTTCTTATGGGCACCATTGTTTGATCGGTACACCTTCCCTTTGCTTGGCAGGCGACGTGGTTGGCTGGCAATGAGTCAGGTGGCACTGGTGCTGGCGCTGCTAGGTCTTAGTATCAGTGATCCTGCGAGTAATTTGTGGGGTGTTGCTTTGGCCGCGCTATTGGTGACATTTTTCTCTGCTTCGCAAGATATTGTGGTGGATGCCTATCGCCGTGAAAGCTTGACCGACCAGGAGTTGGGCCTGGGTGCTGCCATGTTCGTCAATGGCTACCGGGTAGGCATGTTGCTGGCAGGCGGCGGTGGCCTCATTCTCGCAGACCTGTTTTCATTTCCGCAGATGTACCAGCTGATGGCGATGTTCATGGGTATCAGTATCCTGGTTACCCTATTTTCACCTGAGCCTGTTGAAGCAAGAGGCAGTCCTCGTACCTTGCAGCAGGCTGTGATCGAGCCATTTATCGAGTTTTTCAAGCGGCCAGAGGCCATTTCCATCCTGACCTTTATTTTGCTTTACAAGCTGGGGGATACATTGGCCTCGGCCATCAATGTGCCGTTTTACCTGGATCTTGGTTTTAGCAAGAGTGAGATCGGGGCCATCGCCAAACTGTTTGGTTTCTGGGCCACGCTGATTGGTGGCACATTGGGCGGCATCTGGATCTTGCGGATAGGACTGTATCGTTCGCTCTGGATCTTTGGCTTTCTGCAAATGGCGTCCACATTTGGTTTTGTCTTGCTGGCGAATATTGGCTATAACCTGCCGATGCTGACGGGCGTGATTGCGGTGGAAAACTTTACTGGTGGCCTGGGGACGGCGGCGTTTGTCGGCTTCATGGGGGCAATGACGGATCGTCGCTTCACCGCCACCCAATATGCATTGCTTTCCAGCCTGATGGGAGTGCCGCGCGTGATTCTGTCTACCCCGACTGGCTGGATGGTGGGGCAAATGGGCTGGTCTACCTTTTTTATCCTGTGCACGGTGCTGGCCATCCCTGGCTTGTTCATGATACGCCGCTTCCGTGGCTGGGAACGCAATGCCTGAGCTAAGCCTAGTGGCGGCCTTTCTGGTTGGCTTGCTCGGTGGTGGCCATTGTGCGGGAATGTGTGGAGGTATCGTCGGGGCAGTTAGCCTGAGCATGCCAGGCAGCAAACCCAGACTATCACTGCTGTTGGGATATAACCTGGGACGTATTGGCAGTTATACCTTGGCGGGGGTGGTAGCTGGTGCACTGGGTGCCACCAGCTTTTTCCTGCAGCAAGTGATCCCCATTGAAAAAATCCTCTATGCCGTGGCGAATATCATGCTGATTGTCCTGGGCTTGTATCTGGCGGGAATCTGGCACGGCGTGGTCTATCTGGAGCGCCTGGGCAGCAGGTTTTGGAAAATGCTACAACCGCTGGGCAAGAATTGGTTGCCAGTGCGATCCTTACCGCAGGCGTTGATGCTCGGAGCGATTTGGGGCTGGTTGCCCTGCGGCCTGGTTTACAGCGTATTGGTCGCTGCGATTGCGACAGCCGATCCTCTGCATGGTGGTTTGCTCATGCTGGCGTTTGGTCTGGGTACTTTGCCAACGTTGTTGGTGATGGGTTTGGCAGCACTCAGGCTTAAACAGTTTTTGCAGAATATCTGGATACGCCGTGTAAGTGGAGTAGTAGTAGTGTTATTTGGCTTGATCGGCCTGTTACAGCTTTATTGAGTTCAGTAGGTAATCGGCCAGGCCTGTTCAAAGCGATAAATGGCGAGGCTGCCCAGCAGGTTGGGCATGAAGTTGACCGTATTGCCTTCGTTGATGATGATGCGGTCAGTGATGCGTATGCCCATCTTGTCGCATAGTGACTCAAAGTCGTCTATGGTGCATAGATGCAGGTTGGGGGTGTTGTACCATTGATGGGGCAGGCGGTCTGAGACCGGCATGTGGCCTGCCATCAACTGGATGCGGTGGCGCCAGTAGCCAAAATTCGGGAAGGTGATGATGCCCTGTTTACCAACGCGCAGCATTTCGCGCAATACGCCCTCGGTGTTAACCATGGCTTGCAAGGTTTGCGACAGGATGACGTAGTCGAAAGACAGGGAGTCGAATCCTGCCAGTCCAGCCTCCAGGTCCATCTGGATCACACTGATGCCATTGCTGATGCAGTCCAGCAGATTGGTATCATCATTTTCCACGCCATAGGCTTTGATTTCTAGCTTGTCACGCAGGTAGCCAAGTAAGGCACCGTCGCCGCAACCTAAATCAAGTACCTTGGACTTGGGTTGTATCCAATTTGCAATTAAAGCAAAATCATGGCGCTGTTCTGCGGCCCGTGCAAATTTTGTGCTCATGCGCTAGCTCCGGTACTGATGTTGTTGATATAGGCGCGCAGTATCTGGTGATAATGAGCATCCGGCATCAGAAAAGCATCATGGCCATGGGCCGCCGTGACCTCGGCATAGCTGACGGATAGCTCGTTATCCAGCAGAGCTTTGACGATTTCCTTGGAACGTGCGGGTGAAAAGCGCCAGT
Source organism: Methylobacillus gramineus (assembly GCF_020532675.1). Classification (GTDB taxonomy): domain Bacteria; phylum Pseudomonadota; class Gammaproteobacteria; order Burkholderiales; family Methylophilaceae; genus Methylobacillus; species Methylobacillus gramineus. Next base: position 379,468 of record NZ_JAJAVE010000003.1, read on the forward strand.
CGCTGGTGAAGGACACCACCAGGAATTTGGCTTTTGCCTTGGCGAGTGCCAGCGAAAGATCGCCGTGATAGGTAAATGCCGGATCAAAGTAGTCCAGTGCCTTGGTCATGCGCAAGTAACTGTTGGCATCGAAAGCTGTAGCAAATTTGTCACCCTGATAGCGTAGATAGGACTCCATTTCAAATTCGACGTCAAAGTTGTATTTGAAATTACCGTCTCGCAGCTTGCGGCCAAATTTTGCGCCCATGGCATCATCTGAAAGGTAGGTGATATGGCCCAGCATGCGGGCAATACGCAAGCCTCGGCGCGGTACGGTTTCTTTTTCGTAATAGTCACCATCATAAAATTCAGGATCCGTCATGATGGCCTGGCGGGCGACCTCGTTGAACGCCAGATTCTGTGCTGTCAGGTTGGGAGCGGAAGCAATCACCAGGGCATGACGTACGCGGTCCGGATAAGCCAGTGTCCATTGCAAGGCTTGCATGCCACCCAGGCTACCCCCCACCACGGCAGCCAATTGCTCGATACCGAGATGGTCGGCAAGGCCTGCCTGTGAGGCCACCCAGTCTTCTACCGTTAACATGGGAAACTTGGAGCCCCAGGGTTTGCCTGTTGCCGGGTTGATGCTCGCGGGGCCGGTGCTGCCATGGCAACCGCCCAGATTGTTCAGGGCGATGACAAAAAAGCGGTTGGTATCCAGTGGTTTTCCGGGACCGATGAGGTTATCCCACCAGCCCGGATGCTTGTCTGTGTCGGCATGTTTGCCGGCAGCATGATGGTTGCCAGACAGGGCATGGCAAATCAGCACAGCGTTGGATTTGCTGCTGTTCAATGTCCCGTAGGTTTCATAGACGATATCGAATTGCGGCAATATCTCGCCGCTCTTGAGCGTCAAAGGGTCTTTGAAGTGCGCAGTTTGCGGGGCAACTAAGCCTACGGATGGAGAATCTTGCATGGGGGCGATTATACTATGCCTGATGCAAGGCGATAATTCTTCTCAACAGACTGCATGGATGGAGAGCAATATGACGGGTAATCTGGCTGCCTACCAGGGCATTGCTCCGAGCGTGGGGGAAGGGGTTTACATTCATCCCTCTGCCACGGTAATTGGCGATGTAGTGCTGGGTGATGATGCCTCAATCTGGCCTGCGACCGTGATACGTGGCGATGTGAATCATATCCGGATTGGGCATGGCAGCAATATCCAGGATGGTTCCATCCTGCATGTCAGTCATCGGTCCAGCTGGGAGCCACAGGGTTGCCCCTTATTGATCGGCAATCACGTCACAGTGGGACACAAGGTCATACTGCACGGATGCACCCTTGAGGATGAGTGCCTGATCGGTATGGGCAGCATCGTCATGGATAAAGTGGTGGTGCAGAAGCATGTGTTGCTGGGAGCTGGCAGTCTGGTACCTGAAGGCAAGGTGCTGGAAAGTGGTCATCTATATCTGGGTAGCCCGGCCCGCAAGGTGCGCGCACTGACCGAGCAGGAAATTGCCCACTTTATCTATTCAGCCAATCACTATATGCGCTTGAAGAGTCATTATCTGGGCTGAAATCCAGAGGGCGTTGTCTATGCCTGCGCAGGCGCATAAGCATATTGAGGATAGACACTATTGGCTCTATCACGTAAAGTTGAAGACATGAATATCAGGAATAATCTACCAAGCAAACGACTGTGGCGACCTGCCACAGTGCGACCCTTGCTCGTCTGAAGTTTCTTCTGGCAGCGCGGGCCTTGTCTCGAATGCTTGCCATCCTGATAAGGCCTCTTTTTAAGTCCTTATCAAAGTTCACAATGAATCAATTTTTCTCTGGTTTTTCCTTTACGCGCCAACATGTCTATGGCGTCATGTTCGCATTGCTGTCTGCCATCGGATTTTCTGCCAAGGCTATTTTCGTCAAGCTGGCCTATCTGGAAAGCGTGGATGCCATTACCTTGCTGGCATTGCGCATGGCTTTTGCTGTGCCTTTTTTTGTGCTGGCTATCTGGTTTGGAAGCCGCAATAGTCAGCGGGTACCCATGCAGCAAAGGGATTGGCTGGCGGTGCTGGTGCTGGGATTTATTGGTTATTATCTTGCCAGTTTCCTGGACTTTCTCGGCTTGCAATATATCAGCGCCGGTCTTGAGCGGCTCATCCTGTTTCTGTATCCGACCATGGTGGTGTTGATTTCCGCCATGGTGTTCCGGCAGCGCATAGGCAGAACCGTGATATTGGCGCTGTTATTGAGTTATGCGGGGATTGTGCTGGTGTTTCTACATGATTTTAACGTGCAGCCAGAGGATGGAGTGCTCATGGGCAGTTCCCTGGTGTTTGCAAGTGCATTGGCGTATGCGGTCTATCTTGTGGGGGCTGGACATACGATTGCCAGGATAGGTGCGATGCGATTCACCGCCTATGCCATGACCGTGGCTTGCCTGGCGGCCTTGCTGCAGTTTGTGCTGACCCACTCTCTGGATGGCTTGATGGTGCAGTCCGGCCGCGTATATGGGTTAAGCCTGGCGATGGCGCTGTTTTCAACGGTGCTACCTGCTTTTGCACTAGCAGCCGCCATGCGCAGGATAGGTTCCATGCAAACCTCGCTGATTGGCGCTATTGGCCCGGTAGCGACTATTTATCTGGCGTACTGGTTTCTTGGTGAAACCTTGTCACTTATTCAGTTTGCTGGCTCAGTGCTGGTCTTGGCCGGAGTGTTGATGATCAGCTTGCGCCAGCAAAAGAACTAGCGTTTTTGGCCGATGGTGACACGACCATGGCCAGCCAGATCGGCGATAGTCTCTATGTGCTGGTATTGGTGCTGCTGCAATATCTCTGTGACTTGGCTAGCCTGATTGTAGCCGTGTTCCAGCATCAGCCATCCTTGCGGCTGGAGATGTTGATGGGCGGAGGCTGATATCTGGCGTATATCGTCCAGCCCATCGGCACCGGAAGCTAGCGCAGAATATGGCTCAAAGCGCAGGTCGCCCTGTTGCAGATGGATATCATCCTGCTCAATATAAGGTGGGTTGCTGACGATCAGGTCAAATGATTGATGGTCCAGCGCTGAAAACCAGTCGCTTTCTACAAAGCTGAGGTTATGAGCCTGGAGTCGGGTGCCATTGTGGTGGGCCAAGGTCAGTGCGGGAAGAGAGCGATCAACGGCAATGACGTTCGCATGGGGTCGCTCTAGCGCAATGCTGATGGCAATGGCACCACTGCCGGTGCCCAAGTCCAGCACCTGAAATTCTTTTGCCTGCGGAATTTTTTCTAATGCGGCTTCGACCAGGGTTTCAGTATCCGGGCGGGGAATCAGCGTATCTGGCGTGACTGTAAAATCACGTCCGTAAAATTCACGCTGGCCCAGGATGTGGGCGACGGGCTCACCTTGCATACGGCGCGCCAGCAAAGATTCAAAACGCTGGCGCATATCGTCTTCTATAGCGTCCTCACCATGCGCAATCAGCCATGCGGAGGATACGTCACCCAATGCATGGCGCAGCAGGGTACGCACCTCAATACGTGCTTCGGGCAGCTCCAGTTCTGATGTTTCCTGTAAACGATTGAGTGCGCAGGCGGCGAGATTACGTATTTTTGCCATGCTTATGCTGTCCCGCGATGGTGGCACCAGAGGATGGTGATGATCACAAGATTGGAACAGAACACGCCGACCGCAAGCCAGCTGAAGTGATCTATCATTTCCAGTATCTCAACCGGCAGATACAAGCCTGCACTGGCCATGCCCAAGACCAGTGCCCAGGATTTGTTTTTCCATAGCCCGTAGGCTTCCAGCAGTCGAATGGTGGAGTAGAACAGGGCGCCAAATGCAAGCGCAAGCACGCGCGGCTCAGTGAGCTTAGTGCTGAGTCCCAGCAGTATGCGTGGATACTTGCTGGCAGGGTTGAGGTGAAAGTGGGCGATGAGGGCTTCGACATTGGTTTGCCAGTGTGCACTCAGGTGCCGGAACAGGGCAAGGGCAGCAGTGAGGACCAGCAGGCCCTTTGCTGCTTCCAGCAGGGCAATGCTGCGCAGGCTGGTTTGTCTGCTGTTCATGCGCATCCGTGAAGTGATTTAGTTGTCTTCACCCAGCGTGGCAAGCAGATCTGCCTGATGTTCTGAGGCGAGGGTGTTGATCAGCTCGTCCATGTCACCTTCGGTGATGGCATCAATCTTGTATAGGGTCAGATTGATGCGGTGGTCAGTAATTCGGCCCTGTGGATAGTTATAGGTGCGGATGCGCTCGGAGCGATCACCGGAGCCAATCAGGCTGCGGCGTTCACTGGCTATCTTGCTTTGTTGCTCATTGACCTGTTTGGCCTTGATGCGCGCTACCAGCACTTGCATGGCTTGTGCCTTGTTGGCGTGTTGGCTGCGGCCATCCTGACACTCCACCACGATGCCAGTTGGGAAGTGGGTGATACGCACAGCCGAGTCGGTCTTGTTAATGTGCTGACCGCCGGCCCCTGATGCACGGAAAGTGTCGAGGCGGATATCTGCCGGATTGATCGTGATATCGCTGATTTCGTCGACTTCGGGCAGGATGGCAACTGTACAGGCGGAAGTATGAATGCGGCCCTGGGTTTCTGTGTCAGGAACGCGTTGTACTCGATGGCCACCGGACTCGAACTTGAGCTTGGAATACGCCCCAAAGCCTTCGATCTTGGCAATAATTTCCTTGTATCCGCCGATGTCGGACTCACTGGCGGATACGACTTCCACTCTCCAGCGCTGACGTTCTGCAAAACGGGAGTACATACGGAACAGGTCGCCAGCAAACAGCGCAGATTCGTCACCACCGGTACCTGCGCGGATTTCCAGGAAGATGTTGCGTTCATCATTGGGATCTTTGGGTAGTAGCAGCCTTTGCAGTTCTGCGGCAATGACTTCCAGCTTGTCCTTGCCGTTCTCGATTTCATCCTGAGCGAAGTCCTTCATCTCAGGATCAGCCAGCATGGCCTGGGCTTCCCTGATATCGGCTTCAGCTTGCTCGTAGGCGCGGAATTGTTCAACGATGGGGGTGATTTCGGCATGCTCACGCGTGATCTTGCGGTAGTTGTCCATGTCGCTGGTGGCATCTTCGCTGCTTAACAGGCGGTTCAGTTCATCTAGGCGCTCGCTCAGGGTGGCGAGTTTTTTTATCATTGAGGGTTTCATTGCTTCACATCGTCAAAACGGGAGTTAATGTTGAATCTGGTAGAGCTGGCGCAGCATGGCTTCAAGCTGATCCCTGTCTTCACCGGATGCAGTGTTCAGTGCGTGGCTGGGGCCGTGCAGTAGTTTATTGGTCAATGCGCTGCTGAGGGCCTCCATCACCAGTGCCGGATTTTCGCCGCGAGCGAGGAGTTTTTGTGCTTTTTCCAGCTCGGTCAGGCGGTAGTTTTCAGCCTGGTCGCGTAATGCCCGGATAGTGGGCACCGCACTACGGGTTTTCAGCCAGTGCATAAAGTTATCCACGCGAATATCAATAATGGCTTCAGCCTCTGCAGCAGCTTCCTGGCGGTTTTCCATGCCTTCCTGTACTACCTGGGCAAGATCGTCCACGGTGTAGAGGAAAACGTCATCCAGTTCGCTGGCTTCGGCCTCAATATCCCGAGGCACAGCCAGGTCGACCATGAACATGGGCTTGTGTTTGCGAATACGGATCGCCCGTTCCACCATGCCCAGACCCACAATTGGCAACTGACTGGCGGTAGAGGTGATGACAATATCGAATTCAGCCAGGCGATCAGGCAGATCCGCCAGCAACATGCTGTTGCCGCCTATTCTCAGAGCCAGATCCTCGCCGCGCTCCAGTGTGCGGTTTGCGACAGTGAGCGAAGCGGGGCGCTGTGCAGCAAAATACTCGGCACATAGTTCTATCATTTCACCCGCGCCGATAAACAGCACATGCTGGGAGGACAGGTCGCCGAAAATTCTCTGTGCCAGGCGGGTTGAAGCGGCAGCCAGAGAGACTGAATTGGCACCTATATTGGTATTGGTACGTACTTCCTTTGCGACTGAGAAGGTGCGCTGGAACAGTTTGTGTAATAGCGTTCCCAGGGTGCCGGCATTTTCAGCAATCCGCACTGCCTGTTTCATCTGTCCCAGGATCTGGGCTTCACCCAGCACCATGGAATCCAGGCCGGAAGCGACGCGGAAAGCGTGTTTGACCGCATCCTGCTGCGGCAGGGTGTACATATAAGGCTCTATCGCCTGTGGTTGCAATTGGTGGTAATGCGCCAGCCAATCCAGGGCTTTTTGTGGGTTATCTGTGTTGCAGTAAAGTTCGGTGCGATTGCAGGTGGAGAGGATTGCGGCTTCATTGATGCCAAATGAGTTGAGGTCACGCAAGGCATCGCCGAGATGCTCGTTCTGGAAGGCGACATTCTCACGTATGGAAATCGGTGCGGTCGTGTGATTCACGCCGACGGTAAATAAATGCATCCTGCAATTTTCCTGTATCGCGGCAACTTAAGCAACAATTTCAAGTCATTAAGCCGTTGATTCTGCATGGCAGGCCGCTATCATACTCCGTTTGCGCCAAAGCGTAAGCTTGGGGTTTAATCTTGCCAACTGAGCGGTGCCGCTATATAAATCCGATGTTGATCAGGGATTTTTGTCACATATCCCTGTTGTACAAAGTGCTTTATCCGCTTTTTCGGTTAAAATATTCATTTTTTACGCTAACACGACCCATATCATGGCTAAACCATTCAGAATTGCACCTAGTATCCTTTCCGCCAACTTTGCCAAACTAGGCCAGGAAATTACCGATGTCATCACTTCTGGTGCTGATATTGTTCACTTTGACGTCATGGATAACCATTATGTTCCCAACCTGACGATTGGGCCTTTGGTCTGTGAGGCGATTCGCCCGGTGACTGATGCAATTATTGATGTGCATTTGATGGTGAAGCCTGTCGATCGCATCATTCCTGACTTTGCCAAGGCTGGCGCCAACATCATCACTTTCCACCCAGAAGCTTCTGATCATATTGATCGCAGTCTGTCACTGGTACGCGAGCATGGCTGTAAATCAGGCCTGGTGTTCAATCCCGCGACTCCACTGAGCTACCTGGATTACGTCATGGACAAAGTGGACATGATCCTGCTGATGTCGGTCAACCCGGGTTTTGGCGGTCAGAAATTCATTCCAGGCACACTGGACAAGCTGCGTGAAGCTCGTGCCCGTATCGATGCCTACACTGAGAAAACTGGCCGTGAAATCTGGCTGGAAGTCGACGGTGGTGTTAATCCATCCAATATTGCGGATATTGCCCGTGCGGGTGCTGATACTTTCGTGGCAGGGTCTGCCCTGTTTGGCGCTGGCAAGGACACCGATCCTAACCGTTACGACACTGTCGTCAGCGCATTGCGTGCTGAATTGGCAAAGGTCTAGTCATTAACATGAATCCCCGAACCCTGAACCCCCAGAGCAACTGGCGATGGTGGCGCTGATTTAGCCACCTTCTGGCAAGGTCAATGCCAGCGTCATCGTCTATATTCAGGATTCGGGAGTTTTTATGTTGCACACTATCAATCAACAAGCGTTTGATGCCCTCGCGAGTGAGGGTTTCAATCGTATTCCACTGGTCGTAGAAACCTTTGTCGACCTTGATACCCCTCTTTCGCTCTATCTGAAATTGGCTAACCAGCCTTACTCCTATTTGCTGGAGTCGGTGCAGGGCGGTGAGCGTTTTGGTCGCTATTCCATCATAGGCCTGCCCGCCAAGACGCGTATCGAAGCCCATGGTCGAACACTGAAGGTACTGCAAGATAACGCGGTTATCGAGTCGGTTGCAGATATCAATCCGCTGGATTTTATCCAGCAGTATCAGGCCCGCTTCCGCATCCCGCCATATCAAGGCTTGCCACGTTTTACCGGTGGTCTGGCGGGTTATTTTGGCTATGACACCATACGCTATATAGAGCGTCGCCTGGCTCACACCGTCAAGCCAGATGCCTTGGGGGTGCCCGATATCCTGCTGATGGTCTCGGAAGAGCTGGCAGTGGTGGATAATCTGTCTGGCAAGCTTTACTTCATCGTCTATGCCGATCCTGCCCAATCCATGGCCTATGCGCACGGCATTGCGCGCTTGCATGAGCTGGTGCGTCGCTTGCGTCAGCCAGTGCAGATTCCAGAAGCATCCGCCATGGATACGACTGAGGCGCGATCTGAATTTGGTGAAGACAGCTTCAAACAGGCGGTGGCACAGTCCAAGCAGTATATTTTTGATGGCGATATCATGCAGGTAGTGCTGTCACAGCGCATGGCCCAGCCTTTCAGTGCGCCACCACTTTCGTTGTATCGTGCATTGCGTAGCCTGAATCCCTCACCCTATATGTTTTATTACGACATGGGCGATCACCACGTGGTGGGGGCTTCACCAGAGATTCTGGTGCGACTCGAGGATGATATTGTCACTTCCCGTCCCATAGCCGGTACCCGTCATCGCGGCAAGACGCGTGAAGAGGACATCGCCCTGGCGGAAGAGTTGCTCGCTGATCCCAAGGAAATCGCGGAGCATGTGCAGTTGATGGATCTAGGGCGTAATGATGTGGGCCGTGTGGCTGAGGTTGGCAGTGTGCGTGTCACCGATAATATGCTGATAGAGCGCTACTCTCACGTCATGCACATTGTGTCTAATGTCGAAGGCAAGCTTAAGCCAGGCATGAGTGCGATTGATGTGCTGAAGGCAACCTTCCCTGCGGGTACCTTGAGCGGGGCCCCCAAAGTGCGTGCGATGGAGATCATCGATGAGCTGGAACCGAGCAAGCGCGGCATCTACGGTGGTGCGGTGGGTTATCTCGGTTTTAATGGGGATATGGACCTGGCCATTGCTATCCGTACCGGTGTGATCAAGGATGGTATGCTCTATTCACAGGCTGGGGCAGGTATTGTGGCTGACTCTGTGCCTGAAAATGAATGGATAGAAACTCAAAACAAGGCGCGAGCGGTATTGCGTGCTGCTGAAATGGTGCAATCAGGGCTCGATAACAGCGAGGGTTGAGCATGACCATAGAGACAAGCCGGCAGTTAAGTCGGCTTATTATTCTTGCACTTGCCTACTTTGCCATTGGCAGAGTCAGTCAATGCTTGCCATTCCTCGTATCTCATGTGGTGTTGGTCTGGTTACCTGCGGGCATTGCGGTTGCCGCCCTGGTACGCTGGGGCATGCGCTACTGGCCTGCGATTTATGCAGGCGCCTTTCTCGATAGTTTGACCTATCTTTATCCTTTGCATGGCAATGATAGCCTGGCGCTGGCATTCTTTGTGGCTGCTGCCGATACGCTGGCGGCTGTGCTGACGACGTCGATACTGCGCCGTACCTTTTTCCACACTTCTTTGAACAGAATACGTGATATTCCTCTGATGGTCCTCGCGGCTGCCAGCGGCATGCTGGTTTCAGCCGTGGCTGCTGCACTAGCCATGCGCTATGCCGGTATGCTGGATGCCGCTCTGTTTTTGAACTCCCTGTTCTTATGGTGGACAGCCCACGTGGTGGGTGTGCTAGTGCTCTTGCCGCTTTTGCTCAATATTTCATGGGATGAAGTGAAGGTGCTGTGGAAGCAGCGCAAGCGTTATGTCGGATTAGCCCTGGTAGTGTTTGTGCTGGAATCGTTGGTTTTTCGATATGTCATTGATTATGCAGATCAATACATGGTGCTGGCATTTCTGGCTATCCCTTTTGTGGTGCTGGTTGCCATGCGTACAGGCGTGACGGGTGCCTCCTTTATTGTGCTGGTGTTGTCCTTGATTGCCATGTTCTCCATGGTGAATATTGAGCCAAGTGATGAATGGGAGCTTGGTTACCAGCCCGCATGGGCGCTATGGGTGTTTACCAGTACCTTGTCCATGGTCGTGCTGCTGATTACGGCATTGCAGTCGTCCCGTGAAACTACAGATAGGGCACTGCGCAGCAGTGAAACCAAGCTGCGGGCGGTAGTAGACAATGCACAGGACGGGATTGTCAGTATTGATGAAAAAGGAAATCTGGTTGAGTTTAACCAGGCTGCCGAGCGTATGTTTGGCTATAGTCGAGCCGATGTGATTGGCCAGCCCATGGTGGATAAAATTATTCCGCCCTCGTTGCGCGCTGCCCACTTAAAAGGGCATCAGCATTTTATGGATACCAACCAGGCCACCATGTTTGATCGCCGTCTTGAACTCATGGCGATGCGGGCAGATGGCACGGAGTTTCCCGTCGAGCTGACTATCACTTCATTACTGGATAAAGGCGTGCCGCTGATTACCGGTTTCTTCCGTGATCTCACTGAGCGCAGGAAGGTTGAACAGGAAATTCGTAATCTGGCCTTTTTTGACGTGCTCACTGGCCTGCCCAACCGGCGCTTGCTGGTGGATCGCTTGCAGCAAGCGATTGCCGCCAGCGTGCGGCAATACAAGCATGGTGCGGTCATGTTTATTGACCTGGATGATTTCAAAGCCTTGAATGATTCACGTGGTCATGATGTCGGCGATTTGCTGCTGATTGAGGTGGCCAAACGTTTGCGTGAATGTGTGCGTGCTGAGGATACGGTAGCCCGCCTGGGGGGCGACGAGTTTGTGATCATTCTTGAGGATCTCAGTGCGGATATGGAACATGCGCTGGTACAGACCAGGCAGATAGCGCAGAAAATACTGGATACGGTCAATCAGCCTTATCTCTTGGGCGAAATCGAACACCATAATTCATCCAGCATGGGCATTGCGCTGTTTACTGGCAATTTTGTCAGTATGGAAGAATTGCTCAAACGCTCTGATACTGCCATGTATCAGGCCAAGGCGGGTGGACGTAATACCTTGAGGTTTTTTGATCCTGCCATGCAGGCGGCACTGGAAAAACGCGTTGATCTGGAACTGCAGTTAAGGCTTGCGCTGGTACAGAACCAACTGCGGATGTATTGCCAGGTGCAGGTGGATTCCAACCGTCGTGCTTTCGGTGCGGAAGTGTTGTTACGCTGGCAACATCCTGAGCATGGCTTGTTGCCACCCAATGAGTTTGTCGGCATTGCCGAGGATAGCGGCTTGATTGTTTCCATCGGGCGCTGGGTGCTTTACAGTGCCTGCCAGCAACTAAAGCTGTGGGAAACGCGGCCAGGTCTGAACAGTTTGCAACTGGCCGTGAATGTCAGTGCCAGGCAGTTCCGTCATGCAGATTTTGTTGATGATGTATTGAAGATTCTGGAAACCACGGGGGCTAACCCCTCACTGCTCAAGCTTGAGCTGACCGAAAGCGTGGTGCTGGATAATATTGCCGATGCCATTGAGAAAATGAATGCATTACGTACGACAGGCGTGCGCTTTGCCATGGATGATTTTGGCACCGGGTATTCCTCCCTGGCTTATCTCAAGCGATTGCCTTTGTCGCAAGTTAAAATTGACCGGTCATTTGTCCGGGACATCGCAGAAGATCAGAGTGATGCTGCGATTGTGCAGGCGATTATCGCCATGAGTAATACCCTGGGTCTGAATGTGATTGCAGAAGGTGTGGAAACTGAAGCGCAGGTTGAACTGCTGGAGCAATATGGCTGCCGCTATTTCCAGGGCTATCTGTTTTCCCAGCCCTTGCATATGCATGAATTTGAGCGGGTGTTGGAAGCTAATGGGCTTTTGTTTATAAAAAATTCCAGCCAAAATGACGGGTTGGCTTAGATGCGCGATGACGAAGGAAGCAGAACATGCTGTTAATGCTCGATAACTATGACTCTTTTACCTACAACCTTGTGCAATATCTGGGAGAGTTGGGGCAAGAGGTACAGGTATACCGCAATGATGAAATCAGCCTGGAGCAGGTCGCTGCACTGAATCCGTGCCATATTGTGATTTCCCCTGGGCCATGTACACCGAATGAAGCCGGCATCTCGGTTCCCTTGATTCATGAGTTTGCCGGCAAGATTCCTATTCTGGGAGTCTGCCTCGGCCATCAAAGCATAGGCCAGGCATTTGGCGGCAATATTATCCATGCCAAGCAATTGATGCACGGTAAGACCTCACAGATCCATCATGCCAATATTGGTGTTTTCAGGGATCTGCCCAACCCTTATACCGCTACACGGTATCACTCGCTGGTGATAGAGCGTGAAACCATACCAGACTGTCTTGAAATTACCGCCTGGACTGAGGACGGTGAAATTATGGGCGTGCGTCACAAGACATTGCCGATCGAAGGGGTGCAATTTCATCCTGAATCCATATTGACGCAATATGGACATGAACTGCTGAATAATTTCCTGAAGGCGTATTGATGAGTATCACGCCGAAAATTGCTTTGCAGAAATTGATAGATCACGTTGATTTTTCGCATGAGGAAATGCTGGATGTGATGCAGCAGATTATGGCAGGCGCTTTCACACCAGTGCAGATCGCCGGGGTTCTGGCCGGTTTTCGCGTGAAGGGCGAAACCGTGACTGAGATTGCGGCAGCAGCTCATGTCATGCGTGAGCTTTCAGCGAAAGTGGTGGTCGCTGATGATCTGCACCTGATAGATACCTGTGGGACAGGGGGCGCTGCCAATAAGGCCTTTAATGTGTCCACTGCATCGGCTTTTGTCGCAGCTGGCGCTGGGGCCACCATTGCTAAGCATGGTGGCCGCGCCGCTTCATCCCAAACCGGTTCTGCGGATGTGCTTGAAGCCTTGGGTGTGAATATAGGGCTGAGTCCTGAACAAGTTGCGCAATGTGTAAACCAGGCTGGTATTGGTTTTATGTTTGCCCCCAATCACCATAGCGCGATGAAGTATGCTGCTCCCGTGCGACGTGAGCTCGGGGTGCGGACCCTGTTCAATCTACTGGGGCCTTTGACCAACCCTGCTGGCGCCAGGCGGCAGGTTATGGGTGTGTTTCACCGCGACCTGGTGCCTTTGCTGGCATTGACCCTGAGGCAGCTGGGAAGCCAGCATGTGATGGTGGTCCATAGCGCGGACGAGATGGACGAGATTTCCTTTGCGGCGGATACCTATGTTGCTGAGCTCAAGGATGGGGAAGTGCGAGAGTTTGTATTGAACCCCAAGCAGTTTGATATGCCTCTGCATGATATTGATAGTATTCATGTAGAAAATGCACAGGAATCCAGCGAAATCATTCTCAGTGTGTTTGCTGGGGCAAAGGGTCCGGCACGGGATATTGTCTTGCTGAACGCTGGTGCGGCCATCTATGTGTCTGGGCTTGCTCCAGATATCCAGACAGGCATCCATAAAGCGGCAGAGTCATTGGATTCTGGTGCGGCGGCGGCAAAGCTGGAACGATTGAAAGTACTGAGCCAGCAGCTATGATGCGTTTGCTCTTGATCATTGCGATAGCGCTGTTTTATACCGTCTATCATTTCAGTCAGCCGGACACGGCATCCGCATTGCCTGCGGGCGAGCATGTCATTGCGCTGGAACAGTCCTCGGCGGCAGATGCACGTATCAAGCAGGCATTTGAACAGCATGAGGGTGGTGTGCAAGTACAATCCAGAGGCCTGGTCGCCAAGGTGTTGCCTGACGATGAGGAAGGCGCACGCCACCAGCGGTTTATTCTAAAACTGAATAACGATATGACCTTGCTGGTCGCCCATAATATTGATCTGGCACCACGTATCCCGGAGATCAAACTGGGCGATGAAGTCGATTTTTATGGGGTATATGAATGGGGCCACAAAGGCGGTGTCATTCACTGGACCCATCACGACCCCCAAGGCCGCCATACGGGCGGTTGGTTGCGTCACAATGGGCGGGTTTATCAATAGTTATAAGCCGCTGGCTTTAATCAATCAGGATCATCAACAGAACCATGTCCGATATTCTCAACAAGATACTTGATGTCAAACAGGCCGAGGTGAGTGCTGCCAAGGCAAAGCGATCACTGGCGCAATTGCAGGATGAGATTGCACAGCATGCTGCGCCACGCCCTTTTCTTGAGGCCATACGCCGCAAGATTGCTGCAGGTCGATCTGCGGTGATTGCTGAAATCAAGAAAGCGAGCCCTTCCAAAGGAGTTATTCGCGAAGACTTCCAGCCGGCAGCGATTGCTGCCAGTTATGCCCAGCATGGGGCAGCCTGCTTGTCTGTATTGACCGATGAGCAGTTTTTCCAGGGTAACGCGGATTATTTGAAACAGGCACGGGCTGCCTGTGATATTCCCATATTGCGCAAAGATTTTATGATAGATCCCTATCAGGTGTTTGAGGCGCGTGCCATGGGCGCAGATTGCATCTTGTTGATCGCAGCCGCCATTGATTTATCCCGCATGCGTGAGCTGGAAAGTATTGCTCATGAGCTTGGAATGAACGTGCTGGTGGAAGTGCATAATGGGGAAGAGCTGGATGTTGCGCTACAGCTGGAAACGGACTTGCTGGGCATCAATAACCGTAACCTGCGCACGTTTGAAGTGACGCTGGATACCACCTTGGATCTGCTGGCGCGTATCCCACAGACTAAAACCATCGTCACTGAATCCGGTATTTTTACGCAGGAAGATGTTGCACTGATGCGCAGCCATGATGTGCATACTTTCCTGGTTGGGGAAGCATTCATGCGTCAACCTGACCCAGGCGCCGAGCTGGCAAAAGTATTTGCATAAGGAAGATTCATGACGGACCACAATCGACAATTTCTTGCTACCCGCCCGCGCCGGATGAGGCGCGATGAATTCTCGCGTCGCTTGATGCGCGAGCATGTACTGACAAGTAACGACTTGATCTATCCGGTATTTGTTCTTGAAGGAGAAAGCCGGATTGAGGATGTTGCTTCTATGCCCGGGGTGCAAAGGCAAAGCATAGATAACTTGCTGGAAACTGCAGGTGAGTGCGTCGAGTTGGGGATTCCGGCATTGGCTTTGTTCCCTGTGGTGGATCAGCAATACAAAAGTCTTGACGCCAGTGAGGCTTGGAATCCACAAGGCTTGGTGCCGCGTGCCGTACGCGCGCTAAAGGCGGCATTTCCTGAATTGGGCGTTATTACTGATGTGGCCCTGGATCCGTATACCACGCATGGCCAGGATGGCGTGATTGATGAAACCGGCTATGTGCTGAATGATGAAACTGTAGCCATACTGGTGAAACAGGCATTATGTCATGCCGATGCCGGCGCAGATGTTGTGGCGCCCTCGGACATGATGGATGGGCGCATAGGCGCGATACGGGATGCGCTAGAAGAAGCAGGACATATCTACACACGCATTCTGGCTTACTCAGCTAAATACGCGTCGGCTTTTTACGGGCCTTTCCGCGATGCTGTCGGCTCCTCGGCCAATCTGGGTAAGAGCAATAAATACAATTACCAGATGGATCCGGCTAATAGCGATGAAGCGATTCGAGAGGTCGCGCTGGATCTGGAGCAGGGTGCCGATATGGTCATGGTGAAGCCAGGCATGCCTTATCTTGATATTGTCAGGCGTGTGAAGCAGGAGTTTGGCGTGCCGACTTATGCTTATCATGTCAGTGGTGAATATGCCATGCTGAAAGCCGCTGTGCTCAATGGCTGGCTTGATGAGCCGGCTGTCGTCATGGAGGCCATGCTGGGATTCAAGCGTGCGGGTGCAGATGGCATCCTGACCTACTATGCGATGGATATCGCACGCTGGTTGAAGAGTAGCTAGTACTACTCGCCTTGTGATGAGATTGTCGGCGCTTGATCTATGCCTGATTGCTTGATCAGGTTTTGTAGTGCATCAATATTGGCTTTGCTCGCATTGCTACCGTTGACCGGGCTTTTGGTCGGGGTACGCATATCATCAATCTCGAACACGCTGAGTCGGATTATACCGTTGGGGCCATCGAGCGAAAATACCGGCACTTTCTTTCTATCCGTGTTGCGCCTGTCACTGACCCGATAGGATTTCTCGTTGGTTTCATACGGGATTTGCTGATTGAGCAGATAAATCTCGACCTCTTTCAGGCTATCTGCAAACAGGTGAATATGCGTTTCAGCATATTTTCCCGCCGTGCCATCCAAGACTGATCCCGTCAGGTGAGGATTGAAGCGCTGCAATAACTGCATGACCACCAGGGCATCCTTGCGTAATTGCAGCAAGGCTTCAGGCTGTTCTTCACTACTGTATATCTCGTGATATAGCCGGATTTCCTCCTCAATCTCACTATTGGTAGGCATGCAGTGGGTATCGGTCACGCCCAGCTGGCGTCCGGCCTTGCGCTTGGCATAGGCATAGTCTGAAATACCTTCTTCCGCCATCATGCGCGCAGCCTGCTGTGCAATCAGCTGGCGCAAATGGGATTGTCGATTGCTATTTTCTTTTGCCATGATGCAAGCGGCTTCAATATTAAAATAGTTAGAACAGCTGGTCGGCCCGTGGCGGCGTATTGTCCTGTCTCTCTGTGGGGGCAGGCTGACCATGTCCTGGAATAGGGAATCCCGGGATCAGGGAAGCTGGTTCTTCCACCTCTGGTGGTGGGAATTCATGATAGAAATATTCGATCATGCTGTGTTCACCGGTAGCACGCATGCCAGTGGCCGGGTCTATCAGTATAGGTGTCACACCCGTTGGAACCTCAAGTGGAACATCCGGGATGCCGCGCAGTGCGGAGCTCATATAGTCTATCCAGATCGGCAGGGCTGCCTTGCCGCCGGTTTCTACGCTACCCAGTGACTTCGGTTTGTCGAAGCCTATCCAGACAATCGCTACTTGTTTGGGGTTGTAGCCTGCAAACCAGGCATCAATCTGATTGTTGGTGGTACCGGTTTTGCCTGCAAGATCGGAGCGGCCAAGTTGCCGGGCGCGAGTGGCAGTCCCTATGCGCACTACATCCTGCAGCATGGAGGTCATGATGAAGGCATTACGGCCATCAATCACTCGAGGCGCATCCTTGCCCGCTAGTTGAGGCTTGGACTGTTCTAATACATTGCCGCGACTGTCAACAATTTTGGCAATAATGTAAGGCTTGACCCGATAGCCGCCATTGGCCAATACAGAGTAGGCCCCCGCCATTTGCCATGCAGTCACAGAGCCAGAGCCCAGCGCCATTGCCAGATAGGGCGGGTGATCCTTGGGTGAAAATCCGAAGCGGGTGATGTAATCCTGCGCGTAGTTGACGCCTATGCCTTCCAGAATGCGGATGGAGACCATGTTCTTGGATTTGGTCAGGGCGGTGCGCATGCGCATTGGACCATCGTACTTGCGGTCATAATTCTTGGGCTCCCACGCGGAGCCACTGCCGGTTTCCCGTGCAGAAATCGAGATAGGTTCGTCCTCTATCATGCTGGCTGGCGTAAAGCCTTTTTCCAGAGAGGCTGAGTAAATAAACGGCTTGAAACTTGAGCCTGGTTGTCGCCACGCCTGGGTTACATGGTTGAATTTGTTGCGGTTGAAGTCAAACCCGCCAACCAATGCACGCACGGCACCATTTTCAGGATCAATCGATACCAGGCCTGATTCCACCTGGGGCAGTTGCACGATATGCCAGTTTTCTCCCTGGCGCATGATGCGGACCACGGCACCTGGCTTGATGCTGCGTTTTGCCGGATCTTTCTCGGACAGCAGCTTTTGTACCAGCGCCAATCCCTCTCCGCTGATATCAAGATTGATGCCATTTTTGGCATAAACGCTGACAGTTTTTGCACTGGCTTGAGTAACAACCGCGGGCATCATGCCCTGGAATTCTTCAATGTCATCCAGCGCACTATCCAGCCAGCTACTGCCATTGGCGGGGACATTACCTGGCTTGACCAGTTTTTCAGGCCCACGATAACCATGGCGTCTGTCGTAATCGATAATGCCTTGCAGGACGGCGCGATTGGCGGCTTCCTGGTTGCTTTTGCGGATAGTGGTATAGATTTTGAGACCGCTACTGTAGATATCATCTTTGTACCGTTCGTACATCGCCTGACGTACGATTTCCGCCACGTAATCTGCGGATAGGTCACGCATTTTGCGTGACTTGCGGAAGCGATGAGGTTCTTCAAGTGCGGCTTGGTATTGCTTGTCTTCAATAAAGTGCAAGTCCTTCATGCGACGCAATACATAATGCTGGCGCGCCTCGGCTCGTTTTGGATTGGCAAATGGATTGTAACGCGAAGGAGCTTTAGGTAAGCCTGCCAGCATGGCTACTTCGGCCACACTTAGCTGATCTAAAGGCTTGCCATAATAGACTTGCGAGGCAGCGGCAAAGCCGTAGGAGCGCTGGCCCAGATAAATCTGGTTGATATACAGCTCAAGAATCTGATCCTTGGTCAGGCTGTGCTCAATCTTGATGGATAACAGCGCTTCGCTCAGTTTTCGTGTGGCGGTTTTCTCGCTCGACAGGAAGAAGTTACGCGCAACCTGCATGGTGATGGTGCTTGCGCCTTCCTTGAAGCTGCCAGACGTTACGTTGGAGATTGCGGCTCTCAGTATGCCCAGGGTGTCGACCCCGCCATGCTTGTAGAAACGCTCATCTTCAGCGGCAAGAATGGCTTCTTTTAGTTTTTTAGGGACAGCATCAATGCTGATGAATGCGCGACGTTCTTCGCCGAACTCACCGATCAACTGACCTTCTTCGGAGTAGACCCGCATGGGGACTTTGGGCTTGTAGTCAGTGAGGGCTTCTAGTGAGGGAAGTTCAGGATAAATCAGCGTGGCAGCGAGGCCAACCAGTGCAGTTGCCACCAATCCCAGGATCAGGCCGGTCAGGATCAGGAACTGCCACCATTTTTTAGGGAGCATTGATAGGGTTCAGTATTGGAAACAGACGTCGTTATTATAAGTGGCATTGCCGCTAATTTAAAAACAATAATCTGCTTTACTCCATTTATAGTTGTTGTTAGCATCTAAAGTAAATTATTAAAAACGTTTGTAACTAACCGCAATAGAAAGGGAATTTCGTTTGAAATTCGACTTTTTTACAGAGCGCGCAACGCCTCTGATTGGTGTGGATATCAGTTCCACGTCGGTCAAGATGGTCGAACTGGCGCAGGGGAGCAAAGGGGCTTATCACCTGCAGGGTTATGCTATCGCGCCGATTGCCAAGGATGCTGTTGTCGATGGCAATATTGTGGGGCTGGATCTGGTGGCAGATGCAGTCAAGCGCGCGTGGAAGTTGCTGGCGACACGTGAGCGGCGGGTGGCAGTCGCTTTGCCAGCTGCGGCCGTGATTAGCAAAAAAGTGCTGATGCAGGCAGGTCTGCGTGAAGAGGATATGGAGTTCCAGGTTGAAGCGGAAGCCAATCAGTACATTCCCTTTTCCCTGGATGAAGTGAATATCGACTTTCAGGAGCTAGGGCCTGCTGCGAATAATCCCAATGAAGTTGAAGTCCTGATTGCGGCTGCGCGTAAAGAAAAAATTGAAGACAGGGTTGCCGCTGCTGAAGGCGCTGGTCTCAAGGTAGTGATTGTTGATGTGGAAACCTATGCCACTGAAGCCGCGTATGAGCTTGCTGCCAGTGCTTTACCCAAGGCGGGCAAAGAACAAACGGTCATGGTGGTGGACGTGGGTGCCTTGATCATGCACGTTCATGTATTGCATGACAATCAGGCAGTCCATAGCCGTGAGCAGGCGTTTGGTGGCTATCAGCTGTCACTGGAAATCCAGCGTCGTTTCGGTATTTCACCTGAAGAGGCAGAGTTGGCCAAACGTAATGGCGGCTTGCCGGATAGTTATGAGGCAGAAGTATTGCAACCTTTTGTCCAGTCCCTGGCGCAAGAAGTGGCACGAGGACTACAGTTTTTTACCAACTCCACCCAGTACAACAAGGTTGACCAGATTTTACTGGCTGGTGGCTGTGCTGCCATTCCTGGCGTTGCCGCTGCGATTCAGGAAAAGACCCAGGTCAATACCGTCGTGGCCAACCCCTTCAATCATATGTCGATTAATCCCAGGCTGAAGCAACAACAGGTAGCGCTGGATGCGCCCGCATTGATGAATGCCTGCGGATTGGCATTGAGGAGGTTTGATTAATGGTCCGCATTAACCTGTTACCGCATCGCCAGATCAAGCGTGCAGAGCGGCAGCGCCAGTTTAATTTGATGCTCGCAGTGACAGCCGTGGCTGGCGTCGCGATTGTCTTTATGGGCATTACCATTATCGGTAGCAAGCTTGACGAGCAGGTGAACCGCAATGCCCGCCTGGAGGCAGCTAGTGCAAACCTCGACAAGCAGATCGAGGAAATCAAGGAACTCAAAAGCCAGATACGCAACGTACTTGAGCGCAAGCAGGTGGTTGAGAATCTGCAGTTAAACCGCAGCCAGGCCGTGATGCTGCTGGATGAGGTGAGCCGGCAAATGCCAGAAGGCATGTATCTGCGGGCGGTTAAACAACAAGGTAGAATCATTACGCTGGAAGGCGTGGCAGATACCAATGCCCGGGTTGCTACTTTGGTGCGCAATCTTTCAGGATCTGCATGGCTGGAAACACCCAGCTTGGTCGAGATCAAGTCAACTGCACTAAATGGACTCAAGCAAAATAATTTTACATTGACGGTACAGTTGAAGGCCCCTAAATCGCTTGAAGATGAAGCCCCTGCCACGAAAGGCAGGCCAGCATGAACCTGCAAGAGTTAAATAATATTGACCTCAATAATACGGGCAGTCTGCCGTTACCAGTCAAAGCGTTATTGCTGGGGATTTTGTTGCTGGTGCTGGTGATTGGAGGCTACTGGTTCTTCTGGAGCCCGTCACTTGATGAACTGGATCAGGCGAAAGCCAAGGAAGTGGAGTTGCGTGGGACATTCTTAGCCAAGAAAAGGCAGGCGATTAATCTTGAGGGTTATAAACAGCAGATGGTGGAAATTGAGCGTACGTTCGGTGCGCTTGTTAAGCAATTGCCGGATCGTTCGCAAATGGATGGCTTGCTGACAGATATCAATCAGGCAGGCCTAGAGCAAGGCTTGGAGTTTGAGTTATTCAAGCCTGGGCATGAAGTCATTGCCGACTTCTATGCGGAAATGCCGATCTCTATCAAGGTCACCGGTTCTTATCATGATCTGGGAGCCTTTGCGACGGATATTGCCAGGTTGCCACGTATTGTGACCCTCAATGATATTGTGATTAATGCCCCAGCCAAGGATAGTAAAGATGGTCGACTGGTGATCGAGGCGGTAGCGAAAACCTATCGTTATCTGGATGCCAATGAAATTGCAAGCAAGAAACAGGCAGAGAAAAAAGAGGCCAAAAAATGATACTGGCCGGATTTAAGCTGATAGGGAATACCCAGGTGCTTGCGCAAGCAAGATATGGGATGTTGATAGTGTGCTTGTTATTGACTGCTTGCGGCGATGGTCAGGGAGATGATCTGGATCATTTTATTCAGGAAGCTGGCAAGGAGATGAATGTGCGCATTGAGCCCTTACCTGAGGTGCAACCTTATTCTTCAGCGGTCTATAACGAAGATGGCCTGCTGAATGATCCATTCAAGGCAAGAAAAGCAGCGACGAATCGTAGTAGCAACTTGCAGCCCAATATCAATCGGCCGCGCGAGCCCTTAGAAGGTTTTCCGCTTGAAAGTCTCAAGTTTGTAGGTTCCTTGTCAAAGGAGAAGTTGAAGTATGCCTTGATCCAGACGCCAGAAAATACGGTACAGCAGGTCAAAATTGGCGGGTATATGGGGCAGAATTTCGGCGTAGTTACAGACATCACCGAAGGTGGCGTGACGCTGAAGGAAATCATTCAGGATGAATTAAGTGGTGACTGGACAGAGCGTACTTCCAGCATTGAGTTGCAGGAATAAGGGTGAAAAAATGAATATCATAAAATGGGTCACAAGCCTCTCTTCCGTTGTGCTGGCGTTGATGACATCGATGTCGACGGGATATGCGGATGATCAGACAGAGTTTGCCAATAAGATAGAAAAAATCGACTTCGTGGCAATGTCTGGGGGGCGCGTAGCGGTTCAGATTCAGACTACAAACCCCATTCCTAATCCACCTGCCGGATTCACCTTGAATAACCCGTCCAGAATAGCGCTCGACTTTCCTGCTGTCGGTAACGGTCTGGGCAAGAACAGTCTGCAAGCAGGCCAGGGGGTGTTGAAGGGAGTCAATCTTGCCCAGGCTAAGGATAGAACACGACTGGTGCTGAGCCTTGCCAAGATGGTGGCCTATAACACCACGACGCACGGCAAGGAAACCACCATTATCCTGCAGGCCAATGAGGTGAATGGACTTGCGAGCGGGGCAGTATCGCGCTTTGCAGAAGCCAGGGCAGGTGAACAGTTACATACCCTCAACAACATTGATTTTGTGCGTGGCAAAAATGGCGAAGGCCGGATCATGGTCGATCTGTCTGATGCCTCGGCTGGCATTGATATACGCCAGCAAGGAAAAACAGTGGTGGTCGATTTTATCAACACTGAGTTGCCAGCCAAGTTGCAGCGTCGCCTCAATGTGATCAACTTCAATACACCAGTCCTTTATGTCGATGCGATGAAGCAGGGCAACAATACACGCTTGATTATTGAGCCGCAGGGCTTGTGGGAGCAGTCTGCCTATCAGGCTGACAGACGCTTTATTATTGATATCAGGCCTGTGGTTGAAGATCCCAACAAGTTGGTGCAGGGCTCAAAACCTGGATATGCTGGTGAGAAGCTGTCATTGAATTTCCAGAATATCGATGTGCGTTCCGTGCTTCAGGTGATCGCAGACTTCACCGGCCTGAATATTGTCACCAGCGATACCGTGACTGGCAACCTTACATTACGCTTGAAGGATGTCCCCTGGGATCAGGCGCTCGATATCATTATGTCCAGCAAAGGACTGACCCAGCGTAAAACGGGCAACGTCATCTGGGTGGCTCCTTCTGATGAAGTAGCGGCCAAGGAGAAGCTCATGCTGGAGGCGAGTCAGCAAATTGAAGAGCTGGAGCCTATGCGGACAGAAGTGTTCACCTTGCGCTACCAAAAGGCGGAAGTGTTCAAGAACATTATTAGCGATAGCAAACAAAAGATTCTTTCAAAGCGTGGCAGTGCAGTGGTGGATGCCAGAACCAACACCGTGTTTGTACAGGATACCGTCAAGCATCTGGCAGAAATCCAGCACATCATCAACAAGATTGATATTCCCATCAAGCAAGTCATGATTGAGTCGCGGTTGGTGATTGCTGATGAAAAATTCGGCAGAAGCCTGGGCGCTCGCTTTGGGGTACAAAAGCAACAGGCCAGTGGCGATACCCGTTACGGCAGTAGTGGTACCCTGGGCAATACCATTACGCAGCGGACCACAGATCCAACCACGGGCGTGATCACTGAAACCATTGCCAATCGAGTTGGTTCTTCCACATTGGCAACCACCTCTATTCCGGGGACCGTGGGGGTGGGTGTCAGCGCTGATGGCGCGCAGGACTTGAACGTGAACCTGCCGGTAGCCAATGCATTTGGTAACTTTGCTTTCAGCTTGTTTCGCTTGCCCGCTGGCTTCTTGCTTAACCTCGAGCTCTCGGCCTTGGAAACCGATCAGCGCGGCAAAATTGTTTCAAGCCCACGCGTGACAACCGCTAACCAGCAAAAAGCAATTATTGAGCAAGGGACACAAATTCCGTTCCAGCAAGCTACCAGCAGTGGTGCCACGGCGGTTCAGTTCAAGAATGCATCACTTAGTCTTGAAGTCACGCCTCAAATCACGCCGGATGAAAAAATCATCATGGATCTGGAAGTGAAAAAAGATAAAGTCGGGCAAATCTTTGCCAATGTACCGTCGATTGATACGCAGCGCGTGCAGACCCAGGTGTTGGTTGCTAATGGTGAAACCGCAGTGCTGGGTGGTATTTATGAGCAGACAGAGCGGAATGACGTAGACAAGGTGCCCTTTTTTGGTGATCTTCCTTTTATTGGAAATGTCTTCAAGCGCAGAACGAAACAAAGCGATAAAACTGAACTGCTGATCTTTATTACGCCTAAAGTAATGGATGAGAATCTTTCAGTGCGCTAGTCATATCTGACATAAGCGCTGGATTCACTTAAAATGCTCACCATGCGAATGGTGGGCATTTTTTATGGCAGGAAATATTTTTTTTGTAGGGTTGATGGGGGCAGGAAAGACGACGATAGGCCGTATTATTGCCAAGCACCTGGATAAAGCATTTTATGACACTGATCATGAGATTGAACGTCGTACCGGTGTGAATATCCCCGTCATCTTTGAAGTGGAAAAGGAAGATGGTTTCCGCAGGCGGGAAGCAGGCGTGATTGAAGAGCTTGTTGCCATGCCTGATATCGTCCTGGCAACAGGTGGTGGCGCCGTCTTATTGCCTGAAAACCGGGAAAACCTCAAACAAAATGGTATCGTGATTTATTTGCGCGCCAATGTGCATGAGTTATGGTTACGCACTCGCAATGATAAAAACAGGCCCTTGCTACAAGGGGATAATCCCCGGAAAAAGTTGGAGCAGCTGTTTGCAGAGCGGGATCCGTTGTACCGGGAAGTCGCTTCCATTATTGTAGATACCGGCGGACAGCCCGTCAGTGCTATCGTGCATCAGATTGAACAGAAACTTACTCATCTCTAAAAGTGATATGCAGACATTAAACGTAAATCTGGGAGATCGCTCCTACCTCATCCATATAGGCAATAATCTGTTAAGCCAGGCTGAACTGATATTGCCCTATCTCAAGCGCAAGCAGGTGGCTGTGGTCACCAATACAACGGTTGCTCCTTTATATCTGGAAAAATTCTCCCAGCCGTTACGCGATGCTGGCGTCTCGGTCATTCCCATTATTCTGCCCGATGGCGAAGCGTATAAGAATTCAGACACGCTGAACCTGATTTACGATGCGTTGTTGAAAAATCGATGTGAGCGCAGTACCACGGTCATTGCACTCGGTGGCGGTGTGATTGGTGATCTTACTGGTTATGCTGCTGCCACTTATCTGCGCGGTGTGCCCTTCATTCAGGTGCCCACAACCTTGTTGTCTCAGGTCGATTCTTCAGTCGGCGGCAAGACCGGCATCAATCATCCGCTGGGCAAAAACATGATCGGTGCGTTTTATCAGCCACAGTTAGTACTTGCCGATCTTGACACACTGACTACCTTACCTGAGCGCGAGTTGTCGGCAGGGCTGGCTGAAGTGATCAAGTATGGCCTGATCCGGGATGTCGACTTTTTCTCCTGGCAGGAGGCCAACATGCAGAAGCTGCTGGCGCTGGATACTGAGGCCATGAGTTATGCCATTTACCGATCCTGTGAGAACAAGGCGGAAGTCGTGGCGGCAGATGAGCGTGAGTCTGGTGAGCGGGCGTTGCTCAATCTGGGGCATACGTTTGGTCATGCCATAGAAAATGCCATGGGTTATGGTGTTTGGTTGCACGGCGAGGCAGTTGCTGCCGGCACCATGATGGCAGCGGATCTGTCACGCCGTCTTGGTTGGTTGAATCAGTCGGATATCACGCGTATCGCCACCATTTTTGCACAAGCAAAACTGCCAGTGCAGGCGCCAGATCTTGGTGTAGAGCGTTATATTGATTTGATGGGCTTGGATAAAAAAGTGGTCGATGGAAAAATCCGTCTGGTGTTGCAGCAGGGGATAGGGAAATCCGTGGTAAGCAGTGACTATGATGCAGAGATGCTAAGGCAGACCCTGGCACTGGCAGCATGACTGAATTGAAGTCATACGCCGCTGACCCCGCAGCGAGTCTGGGCAGACTGCATGACGAGCCAGCCCCATCAACACGCAACCATTTTCAGCGAGATCGAGATCGCATTATCCATTCCAGCGCTTTCCGTCGCCTGGAGTATAAGACGCAGGTTTTCGTCAACCATGAAGGCGATCTGTTTCGTACCCGTCTGACCCACAGTCTGGAAGTCGCCCAGATTGGACGTGCGATTGCACGTAACCTGGGTTTGCATGAAGATCTGATAGAAGCCATCGCGCTGGCGCATGACCTGGGTCACACCCCATTTGGCCATGCCGGGCAGGATGCCTTGAATGATTGCATGCGAGAACATGGTGGCTTTGAGCACAACTTGCAATCCTTGCGTGTTGTTGATCATCTGGAACAGCGTTATGCCGAGTTCGATGGCTTAAACCTCACCTTTGAGGTACGTGAAGGCATACTCAAGCATTGCTCTTTGAGTAATGCAAAAATGCTGGGAAACGTCGGTGAACGCTTCATTCAAAAAACGCAGCCTTCACTGGAAGCACAGGTTGCCAACCTGGCAGATGAAATTGCCTACAATAATCATGATGTCGATGATGGCTTGCGTTCAGGCTTGATTACGCTGGATCAATTAGCGGAAGTCAGGGTGTTTGCTGAGCATCTGGCAGTCGTGCGCGAAAAATATCCCACGCTGGCTGGACGCAGGCTGATTCATGAAACGGTACGCCGCATGATTCATACCCTGGTGGTGGATTTATGCGAACAGACTAATCTGAATATTGCTCAGCATCAGCCTGACACTATTGACGATATCCGTCACCTCCCGCCATTAATCGCCTTTAGTGCATCCATGCAGGCACAGCAACTGGAACTCAAGCGCTTCCTGCGGACTAACCTCTATCAGCATTATCGCGTGAATCGCATGACCTCCAAGGCCAAGCGCATTATTCGGGAATTGTTTGGGGCTTTTATCAATGATGCCGGGCTTTTGCCTCCGGAATATCAACCGATAACCAGGCCAGATAAAGCACGAGCCATTGCTGACTATATCGCCGGTATGACAGACCGTTATGCCATCCGCGAGTATCAGCGTGTCTTCTCAATAATCTGAGCGAGAGCTTTAGCTTGTTGTTATAACTAATTCAGCCATATTACTTTTCTCTTTCGTAGTTGTTGGTTTGTTGCAAAATTACAACACATATTCTGGCATATCATCAAAAAACCACATCTTTGCTTGCGGTCTTTCAAGCGGCTTTGGCATACTGCCCATAACTTCTTTGAATAGAAGTCAGCGAAATACTCTTGAAGTAGTTGATACAAACTGCACAAGAGCTAACTAAAACGCATTAGGAGATATACATGAACAAGAAACTAGGCTTGGCAGTTGCCGGCGCTGTATTGGCATTCAGTGCTTCTGCAGCAAACGCAGGTATCATCATTCCAGCAGGTGACTGGACTGTAGATATCGGTGGTAACGTTAATACTTACTACACAAACACAAAATTCTCTGGTGATGCATTTGATGGTATTGGCCGCAAGAACTCAGTTTCTACTGGTCTATTGCCATCAGCTCTGGGTATTGGTGCTAAGACCCGTCAAAATGATTTAGACATTGCATTCCAGTTTACATTCTTCGTTGGTGCAAACAGTGAAAGCGGCTTCGGCACAACTGGTGCAACCCCATTAAATGGTGGTGAAAGTCGTGCTGGTGATGGTAACTCTATCAACATTCGTCAAGCTTACTTGACTTTCGGTGACGCTAGCTGGGGTACTATCAAGGCTGGTCGTGACCTTGGTTTGTTCGGTTCTGATGCTATTCTTTCCGATATGACGTTGCTGGGTGTTGGTGTTGGTGCCGGTGGTCCTGGTAACTCAACACTGGGTCGTATCGGTTCCGGTTATGTTTACGCTGACTGGATCGGTCAAATTCAATATGCATCTCCTAACTGGAATGGTTTCAGTTTTGCTGTAGCCGCTCGTGAAGGTTTGCGTAATCAGCTTGCTCAAATTGGCGATGAAGAAAAAACTAAGCTAGGTGTTGATGGTAAGGTTAGTTATGAGTGGACTGGTGATGTTTCTGGTAAGGTTTGGGCTGGTTTCATCTCACAAAAGCATAACAATACATTAACCGGTGATTATACTTCTCGTGGTTATGACGTTGGTGGCAAGATCAATATTGCTGATTTCGGTTTGGTTGGTTACTACTACGATGGTAAAGGCTTGGATCTGCAAACTGGCCAACAATTAGGCGGTCTGCAATTCTTGGGCGGCAATAAGTCCGATGACAAGGGTGGTTATGTACAAGGTACATATAAGTTGCCAGGCGTTGGTACTAAACTTGGTCTGTCATATGGTATTTCCAAGTCAGACAACAGCAACGGTGCAGCTGTTAATCCAGGTGTAGATTTTGAGAACAAATCTTGGATTGTTGGTGCTTACCACCCTCTGACCAAGAGTCTGAATCTGGTTGCAGAATATGCGCAACAAAAGGTAGAAGCTGATTCCCTGGCTGGTAACATTGACGGCAAGGCTAAGACTATCAGCTTGGGCGCAATCCTGTTCTTCTAGGACTTAAATCGCAAGATTTAGCTTAGAATGCAGTAAGCGTAAAAACGGCACCCTAGGGTGCCGTTTTTTATTGCCTGAAAAGATGGTTTTTCTTTAAAAATAGCTGTTGATGGCTCTCAGCATTTCTCCTAAGTACCAGACGTATCAGCTTGCCTGATTTAGACACTGTTAATTACCTTACTATGATATTTACCGACTAGCGGCGACTCATCGCCCACTTTCATTTCGGCATGGAGCCGCAATCTGTTGTCAGCAATTATGCTAATTATAGAGAGACGCCGGGCATAGGCCCGGAGTTACATGAAGTTAGATTGGACTAAGTTTCCCCTATCTGAGTGACGTGTGGTGTGAATCTATTCGTCTATTCCCAGTTCCTGAATTTTCCGGGTAAGTGTGTTTCGACCCATACCTAATTGCGTAGCAGCTTCAATCCGTCGTCCGCCGGTATGTTGCAGTGCCTTGGTGATGAGGATGCGTTCAAACTCATGGGTGCGACTTTCAAGAATTTCCTGTTCACCACGATTCAGTGCATCAGTCACTTCGGAACCCAGGGCCTCCTGCCATGAAGTGGCGCCACTTGGTTTGGTGGCATCTTCTTTGAGTTCTGGAGGCAAGTCGGCTACATCAATATTTTGGCCAGGCGCCATCACGGTGAGCCAGTGGCAGACGTTTTCCAGTTGGCGTACATTGCCACTCCAGCTTAGCGTGGCTAGGTAGCGTAAGGCTGCGGCTGAGGGTTGTTTAGTTTCCACGCCGAGCTCACTTGCGCTGTGCTGCAAGAAGTGTTTCACCAGTAATGGAATGTCTTCACGGCGTTCACGCAGAGGAGGCAGGCGCAGGCGGATCACGTTTAAACGATGGAACAAGTCTTCACGGAACAAGCCGAGTTTGACGCGCTCCTCAAGGTCCTGATGCGTTGCTGCGATAATACGCACATTGACCTTGACTGGTTGATGTCCACCTACCCGGTAGAACTGGCCATCACATAACACGCGCAACAAGCGGGTTTGCAGGTCTGAGGGCATATCGCCGATTTCATCCAGGAACAATGTCCCACCATCGGCCTGTTCAAAACGGCCGCGCCTTGCAGCTTGTGCACCGGTAAATGCGCCGCGCTCGTGGCCAAAAAGTTCTGACTCCAATAAGTCTTTGGGGATGGCTGCGGTATTGATGGCAATAAAAGGCTTGTCCGCGCGCGGGCTGTGCCG
This sequence comes from Methylobacillus gramineus, assembly GCF_020532675.1. GTDB lineage: Bacteria > Pseudomonadota > Gammaproteobacteria > Burkholderiales > Methylophilaceae > Methylobacillus > Methylobacillus gramineus. The sequence goes on from NZ_JAJAVE010000003.1 coordinate 408,697, forward strand.
GTGCAGTGCACTGGCTACCAGCTCTTTGCCGGTACCGGATTCTCCGTTGATCAACACGGTCGAGTGCGAGCGGCTCAAGCGCCCTATGCCTCGGAATACTTCCTGCATCGCAGGGGCCTGGCCGATGATTTCTGGCGTTTCTTCTTGCGCTACCACTTCAATGGCTTGGCGCATGCTTTCTTCTACGGCACGACGAATCACTTCAATGGCCTGGTCCACATCAAATGGTTTGGCCAGATACTCGAAGGCACCACCCTGGAATGCAGCGACGGCGCTTTCCAGGTCGGAATAGGCGGTCATGATGATGACTGGTATTTCAGGATGGCGTTGTTTGATCTCTTGCAGGAAATCCAGGCCAGAGCCATTGGGCATGCGAATGTCGCTGACGACGACCTGCGGTTCTTCACGGGACAGTGCGTTCAGTGCTTCTGGTACCGATGCGAACGTCTTGAAGTCCATGTCGGTACGCGCCAAGGCCTTTTCAAATACCCAGCGTATGGATTTGTCGTCGTCTATGATCCAGATCGGTTTCATGATGTATGCCTGTTCGTTGAAGTCTGTTTTTATTGAAAAGTGATGAATGTCACAATACTTTATTGCCGTGGAATAAACGCCTTCATTGCAGTACTCTCAATAGGCAGCAAAATGGTGAAGCAGGTGTTGCCTACTTCGCTTTCACATTCAATCATGCCGTGGTGTTGCGTGATGAATGTTTGTGCCAGCGTCAGTCCCAGCCCTGTGCCACCTTCGCGACCAGAGACCAGAGGGTAAAAAATGCGTTCACGGATTTCTGGCGTGATTCCAGGGCCGTTATCTACAATCTGCAGTTTGATGGCGACGCGATAACGCTGTTTCGCCAGCGTGACCTGACGTGCGGCCCGTGTTCTCAATATAATCTCAGGGGCTGCGATCCCAGGCGTGTTCTGCATCGCCTGTACCGCATTGCGGGCAATATTGAGCACTGCTTGAATCAGCTTCTCTCTGTCGCCTATCAGTTCAGGCAGGCTGGTGTCGTAATCGCGGCGGATATTGATGCCGCGGGGTGATTCAGCCAGTAGCAGGCTGCGCACTCGTTCCAGTACTTCATGAATATTGGTGGGCTCGTATTTAGGGACGCGATGCGGCACCAATAGCCTGTCCATCAACAACTGCAGGCGATCCGCCTCCTTGATAATCACCTGGGTGTACTCGCGCAGGCTGACTTGTGGCAGTTCATGTTCCAGTAGCTGTGCCGCTCCACGCAGACCGCCAAGAGGGTTACGTATCTCATGTGCCAGGTTTCGCAACAACTCTGCATTGGCTTGTTGTTGAATCAGCATGCGCTCTTCACGCGCAATACGTAATTGCTGATCCATATGCTGAAACTCAAGAACAAGACAGGCTGGCCTCAGGTCGACAGGGGTCACCGTACAAGTGACGGCAAATGATTGCTGACGAAGGGTTGTAATGGGGAACTCATGTTCTCGGAACGGGCTGTGATGATCAATGGCATGTTCAACCGCCGAATCCAGGATCTCGGATCCTGGAAATACCTGGGAAATGGGCAAGCCGGCAATCTGTTTGGCGCTGATCGCAAACAGGACTTCTGCGCCAGGATTTGCGTAAACCACATGACGTTCATGGTCCAGCAGGATAACAGCCGTGGCTAAATGCTCAAGCCCGGCAAAGGAGGGGGGAATTGTATGTACCATGGCTCATGATAAGCAAAAGCCAGGCCAGCCAGATTTGCTATTTAAAAGCGTCTAGCTCTTTCTGTAAAAGCTGCACATTTTTCTCATGCGCATCTACATTGGCCTGCAACTGCTGCATTTTTTCCTCGAATTTGACCACGTTGCGGTAAGTTTTTCCATTGGCACCACGGTACACCTCTGGTTTGGATTCACCCTCGGCATAGGCTTTTCTGGCTTCTTCCAGCGCTTCCTTTTCGGCTTCGAGTTCATCAATCAGTATTTTTTTGCGCTGATCATCGCGTTTCTTCTGGGTCTGGCTATCCACGCGCGGAAAATTGCTAGGAGTGGCTTGAGCTTTGGGTTTGTTTGCCTGCGTATTAGCCGGAGGCGCAGGATCTATTTCCAGCTTGGCTGCTCCCTTGCTGGGAACATTGGAATAGGTGATATGACCATTCTCATCAACGCTTTTATAAATATCGGCGTATGCAATATGGGCTAGAGATAAGCAGGAGAGCCATATGAGCAAATGGATTGGTGTTTTTTTCATGCGAGTCAGTGTAGTGCAGAACCAGCATGCAGGCAATCTGCACTTGATCGATTTTTGCTAACCATTAGGCAATAAAAAAGGCGGGAAATCCCGCCTTTTTTAAGAGTGCATCATGCTTACTTTAGCAAGTTAAATGCTGTAGTACATGCTGAACTCGATTGGGTGCGGAGTCTGGCGCAGCTTGGTGACTTCATCCATCTTCAAGTCAATGTAGCTGTTGATCCAGTCTTCTGAGAACACGCCACCGCGGGTCAGGAACTCGCGATCCTTGTCCAGCGCTTCCAATGCTTGTTCCAGGGAAGAGGCCACGGTTGGGATGGCTGCATCTTCTTCTGGTGGCAGGTGGTAAAGATCCTTGGTTGCAGGCTCACCTGGGTGAATCTTGTTTTGCACGCCATCCAAGCCAGCCATCAGCAGAGCGCTGAACGCCAGGTATGGGTTAGCAGTAGGATCAGGGAAGCGGGCTTCAATACGACGTGCCTTGTCGGAATGCACGAAAGGAACGCGGATAGAAGCGGAACGGTTCTTGGCAGAATATGCCAGCTTCACTGGAGCCTCAAAGCCTGGTACCAAACGCTTGTAGGAATTGGTGCCTGGGTTGGTGATGGCGTTCAGTGCGCGGGCGTGCTTGATAATGCCGCCGATGTAGTAAAGGGCGAAATCGCTCAGGCCAGCGTAGCCGTTACCTGCGAACAGGTTCTTGCCATCTTTCCATACGGATTGGTGTACATGCATACCGGAGCCGTTATCACCGAAGATAGGCTTGGGCATGAATGTCGCAGTCTTGCCGTATGCGTGAGCTGTATTCAGTACGACATACTTGAGGATCTGGGTCCAGTCAGCACGTTGAACCAGAGTGCTGAACTTGGTACCGATTTCACATTGACCAGCAGTGGCTACTTCGTGGTGGTGTACTTCAACTGGTACGCCCAGTTCTTCCAGAGCAATCACCATTGCGGAGCGGATATCGTGCAGGGAGTCGATAGGAGGCACTGGGAAATAACCACCCTTAACGCCTGGACGGTGACCAGTGTTACCGCCTTCAAACTTCTCACCAGAAGCCCATGCAGCCTCTTCGGAGTTGATCTTGACCGAGCTGCCGCTCATGTCTACTGACCAATTGATGGAGTCAAAAATGAAGAATTCTGGTTCTGGACCAAAGAACGCTGTATCGCCAATACCAGTAGACTTCAGATAGGCCTCAGCACGCTTTGCCAGACTGCGTGGGCAACGATCATAGCCCTTGCCATCGGTAGGGTCGATGACGTCACAGGTCAGAATCAGGGTCGGCTCGTCCATGAAAGGATCGATGTTGGCAGTGTCAGGGTCGGGCATCAATTGCATGTCGGAAGCCTGAATACCCTTCCAGCCAGCAATGGAGGAGCCATCGAAAGCGTGGCCTTCAGTAAATTTGTCTTCGTCGAAGTGGGAAACAGGCACCGTTACGTGTTGTTCCTTGCCCCTGGTGTCGGTGAAGCGAAAATCGACAAACTTGATGTCATTTTCCTTAACCAATTTTAATACGTCGGCCACCGCCATTTGATTCTCCTAGCTCTTTTCTGAATGAAGAAGGTTGTTTAAGCACTACGCTTGACACATTCCACTAGCAGGAACTGTGCCATTGGAAAAATGTAGATTATCATTTTCACACATACGCTTACAAAAGAGAACAGGGTTGTTGTGCACCATAATGATGCTCTCTGCTGTTTTTGTGCACAACTTTGGTGCGTGAGCGTTTGGCTGTGAATTAAGGCTATACTTTCAACACTTTCAGTAGTCAGGATGATCGCCATGGAAACCTTGAACCATATTTTACAAAATGCCAGACAACGTGCCGAGCAAAACGGGTTACCGTATGCGGGAGCCTTAACACCTGCGGAAGCGCAGAAAGTGCTGGAGCTGGCACCGGCGGCGAAGCTGGTGGATGTGCGTAGCCGAGCCGAACTGGAATTGGTCGGGCGTGTGCCGGGAGCCAGCCATATTGAGTGGGCGTTCTATCCGGGCATGGTGGCTAACCCGGATTTTCTCTCACAGCTCAATATGCAGGTCGATCATGAAGTGCTCGTGATGTTTCTGTGTCGTACTGGCGGACGCTCGCACAACGCTGCTGTGGTGGCGACGCAGGCAGGGTATACCGAGGCTTTCAATATTCTGGAAGGATTTGAGGGTGAGTCCACGACGGATAGCAAGCAGCGTGGGCGCATCAATGGATGGAAAGCGGCAGGCTTGCCCTGGACGAATGCCTGAGACTGCCTGATGGATCATTATGCGGTTATCGGGCATCCGGTAGAACACAGTCAATCACCCCTGATACACCAGGCCTTTGCCAAACAAACCGGGCAGGCGCTTGAATACAGTCGTGTGCTGGCACCGTTGGATGGCTTTGCGGCAACCGTTGCCCAATTGCGTGCCCAAGGTTATCAAGGTGCCAATGTCACTGTGCCTTTCAAGTTTGAGGCGTATGCGCTGGCCGATCGTCTGAGCGCGCGTGCACTAAATGCGGGCGCGGTGAATACGCTTTCGTTCTTGCCTGATGGTGTGGTGGGTGACAATACGGATGGCATCGGTTTGGTGCAGGATATTCTGCACAATCTGCAGTTTGTCTTGCCGGGTAAGCGAGTGCTCCTGCTTGGGGCAGGCGGCGCTGCAGAGGGAGTGCTATATCCCTTGCTCGAGCAAGGGCCTGCTGTGTTATGTATTGCCAACCGCACTCATGACAAGGCCATCGCCATGGCGACACGCGCGCAAAAACAACATGGGGAGCTGCGGATCGAGGCGCGCAGTTTTGCTGAGCTGGCTGGCCAAACATTTGATCTGGTGATCAATGCCACCTCCAGCGGCCTCAGCAATGAAAAAATGACTTTACCTGCTGGCTTGTTCGCAGAGAGTGCCCTGGCGTACGACATGATGTATGGACGAGAAACCCCTTTTATGGCCTATGCCAGACAAGACAAGGTGGCAAACATTGCCGATGGATTAGGCATGTTGGTGGAGCAGGCAGCTGAAGCATTTTACAGCTGGCGTAAAGTGCGCCCGTTGACATTACCCGTCATCAAGCAGTTACGCACATGAACCTCAAGCGCATAGTGTGGCGCCTGTTACTGGCGTTGATAGTCTTGGTTGTGTTGTATCAATTATGGATATTCCTGCATATTTGCTGGTGGGTGGAGCATAACCCTTCCACCAGCGCCTTTATGCGTACCAGCTTGCAAACCTTGCGAGATGACAACCCGGATGCCAAATTGCAGCATCAGTGGATAGAGTACCGCAAGATCTCCAGCAATCTTAAACGGGCTGTGGTGGCGTCTGAAGATGCCAAGTTTACAGACCATGAAGGTTTCGACTGGGATGGTATTCAAAAGGCCTACGAGAAAAACTGGCAAAAAGGGCGTATCGTCGCGGGCGGTTCTACTATCAGCCAGCAACTGGCAAAGAACCTGTTTCTTTCCACCAAGCGCACCCCTTGGCGCAAGCTTGAAGAGGCTGTCATTACCTGGATGCTGGAACGCATGATGACCAAGCGGCGGATTTTCGAGATATACCTCAATGTCATCGAGTGGGGTAACGGCGTGTTTGGCGCCGAGGCTGCTGCCCGTCATTATTACAAAACCAGTGCTGGTGGCCTCAGCAGTTATCAAGCGGCCAAACTGGCCGCGATGATCCCGAATCCTCGGTATTACGACAAACACAGGGAAGCGCGCGGCTTGAACCGCAAGACCGGGATCATACAAGCGCGTATGCGCTATGCGGTGGTGCCTAAGTAATAGGCTGGGGATTGGGTTGGGCGAAGCTGAAGCCCCCTCTAACGGGTTCCTCTCTCAGGCTGCCCGGCTTTCGCCTGTACTGCTTGGCATAAGCAGATGCGAAGATTAGCCAGATGATGGCTTGGCTCTATCCATGATGGGGCGTGTGGCGGAGCGTTTTGAGTTTGCCCCGCCATTATGGCTCAGCTTATTTGAGCATGGGCTTCAAGTATTTCCCGGTATAGCTGCCCTTGGTTTCTGCCACTTTTTCTGGGGTGCCGCATGCAATCACGCTGCCTCCTCCATCGCCGCCTTCCGGACCCATGTCGATGAGCCAGTCTGCGGTTTTGATCACGTCCAGGTTGTGCTCAATGATGACGATTGTGTTGCCGTGGTCACGCAGGCGATGCAGTACATCCAGTAACAGCTGGATATCAGCAAAGTGCAGACCGGTGGTGGGTTCATCCAGAATGTACAAGGTGCGGCCTGTATCGCGCTTTGAAAGCTCAAGTGCAAGTTTGACGCGTTGTGCTTCCCCCCCTGACAGGGTGGTGGCGGATTGTCCCAGGGTGATATAGCCCAGGCCCACATCCAGCAGTGTTTGTAGTTTGCGGGCGACCACAGGAACGGCATCAAAAAATCCTCTGGCCTGTTCTACGGTCATTCCTAGCACTTCGCGGATGTTCTTGCCCTTGTACTGAATTTCCAGGGTTTCGCGGTTGTAACGGTGGCCTTTGCACACGTCGCAGGGCACGTATACATCTGGCAGAAAGTGCATTTCAACACGAATGACGCCATCGCCCTGGCAGGCTTCGCAGCGTCCACCCTTGACGTTGAATGAGTAACGCCCTGGACCATAGCCACGTGCCCGACTTTCAGGGACACCTGCAAACAGGTCGCGAATCGGGGTGAACAGGCCTGTATAGGTCGCTGGGTTGGAGCGTGGAGTGCGCCCGATAGGGCTCTGGTCTACATCTACGACTTTGTCAAAAAACTCCAGACCCTCGATCTGTTGATACGGCGCAGGCTCAGTAGAGCTGCCGTATAAGTGTTTTGCCACTACGCGATAAAGCGTGTCATTGATCAGCGTGGATTTGCCTGAGCCGGATACGCCAGTCACGCAGGTGAGCAACCCGACGGGTAGCTCCATGCTGACTTCTCGCAGGTTGTTGCCTGTGGCATTGATCAGCTTCAGCCAGCGTTCAGGATCGGGTGCATGACGCTTTTTGGGGATGGCAATTTCCCTGGTGCCGCTCAGGTATTGACCGGTGAGAGAGTCCTTGTTGGCCTGGATTTCTGCGGGGGTACCAACAGCCACGATATTGCCGCCATGTTCGCCAGCGCCGGGGCCGATATCCACCACATAATCTGCCGCCATGATGGCATCTTGGTCGTGCTCGACCACAATGACGCTGTTGCCGATGTCCCGCAGGCGCATCAGTGTTTCAAGCAAGCGGTCATTGTCACGTTGATGGAGGCCGATAGACGGCTCGTCCAAGACGTACATCACGCCAGTGAGGCCCGAGCCAATCTGGGAGGCAAGGCGGATACGTTGTGCCTCGCCACCAGACAGGGTTTCAGCAGAGCGGGAAAGAGACAGATATTCCAGGCCGACATTGGTGAGGAATTTCAGCCTATTGCCGATTTCCTTGACGATTTTGTCTGCAATCGCCAGTTTCTGGCCAGTGAGTTCAATGGTTTCAAAGAAAGTGAGTGCTTGCCTGAGTGGAGCTTCACATACTTCATGAATGTTTTTCCCACCCACCTTGACGTGTCTTGCCTCACGGCGCAAACGTGTGCCACTGCATTCCGGGCAGGATTGGGAGTTCAGGTATTTTGCCAGTTCCTCGCGCACGGTGACGGAGTCTGTCTCGTGATAACGGCGCTGCAAGTTGTTGAGTATGCCTTCGAAGGTATGGCTTTTTTCATAGAGCTTGCCACGTTCATTGAGATACTGGAACGAGATGGCCTCTTTGCCGCTACCTTGCAGTAACACCTGCTGAATCTGTTCTGGTAATTCTTCAAATGCGGTTTCAAGCTCAAATTCATAATGGCTGGCAAGACTTTGCAGCATCTGGAAATAAAACTGGTTGCGCTTGTCCCAGCCTTTGATCGCCCCACTGGAAAGCGACAGGTGCGGAAATGCCACCACGCGTTTGGGATCGAAAAAGCTGATCTGCCCCAGGCCGTCGCACTTTGGACAGGCACCCATAGGATTGTTAAAGGAGAATAGGCGCGGTTCCAGCTCTGCCAGTGAGTAGTCACATACTGGGCAGGAGAATTTGGCGGAGAATAAGTGCTCCTTGCCTGTGTCCATTTCCAGCGCCACGGCCTTGCCTTCAGCCAGGCGCAGGGCGGTTTCGAATGACTCGGCAATCCGCTGTTTCATATCAGCACGGATTTTGAGGCGGTCTACCACTACGTCTACATTGTGCTTCACCGTCTTGGCCAGCTTGGGCACTGCATCCAGCTCGTAGGTTTCACCATCCACCCGTACGCGCACAAAACCTTGAGCCTTGAGCTCTTCAAACAGTTCCAGTTGCTCACCTTTGCGGTTGCTCACCACCGGGGCCAAAATCATGAGCTTGGTGTCTTCTGGCAAGGCCAGGACGCTATCCACCATTTGGGATACGGTCTGGGCCTCCAGCTTGATGCCATGTTCCGGGCATTCCGGATCACCGGCGCGAGCATAGAGCAAGCGCAGATAATCGTGAATTTCAGTCACCGTGCCGACAGTGGAACGCGGGTTGTGTGAGGTAGACTTTTGCTCGATGGAGATGGCCGGGGAAAGACCTTCAATCAGGTCCACATCCGGCTTGTCCATGCGGGCAAGGAATTGACGGGCGTAAGCAGAAAGCGATTCCACATAGCGTCGCTGGCCTTCCGCGTACAAAGTATCAAATGCCAGCGATGATTTGCCGGAACCGGAAAGACCGGTAATGACGACCAGCTTGTTACGAGGCAAATCCAGTGAAACATTTTTCAGGTTGTGCGTGCGTGCACCGCGTATGCGTATGTATTCCATGTATGTAAGTCGTAGACCTGTCGGTTTATTTAACGAGGGTGGGGCAACCTGTTAATATACGCAACTTCGCCTGTTTAATTCAATGATTTTTAATGTCACCGTCTGAACGCATGTCCGCCATTGAGCTGCGGGCCACCCTGGGCTTGGCCTCCATTTATGGGCTGCGCATGCTGGGCATGTTCCTTATCCTGCCGATTTTTGCGATTTATGCAGAAACGCTGCCGGAAGGGCATGACCATTTCTATATTGGCTTGGCACTTGGTGCCTATGGCCTGACTCAGGCTATTTTTCAATTACCTTTCGGCATGGCATCTGACCGATTTGGTCGCAAGAACATGATTTATATCGGCCTGCTGATTTTTGCCGCAGGCAGTTTTGTGGCAGCTTCTGCTACTGATATCCATATGGTGATTATTGGCCGCGCCATCCAGGGCGCAGGTGCCGTGTCTGCAGCGGTGACAGCCATGGTGGCTGATCTCACGCGGGAAGAACACAGGACCAAGGCCATGGCCATGATCGGTGGCACCATAGGGATCACGTTTGCACTGTCTTTAATCCTGGGACCTACGCTTAACCAGTGGATAGGCGTGCCAGGTATTTTTGCCCTGACTGGATTCCTGGCATTACTGGCTATTCTGGATATCAAGTATCTGGTGCCCAATCCGCAGGTAAGCCGCTTTCACTCTGACACCCAGGCTGCGCCAGCCAAACTTAGCTCCGTGCTGAAAAACACGCAATTGCTGCGCCTTAACTTTGGCATTTTTGCCTTGCATGCATCTCATATGGCGATGTTTGTCGTGGTGCCATTTGCCATCAAGCAAACCAGTGGTATGAGTGAAAATGACCACTGGATGATTTATCTGCCTATCATGGTGATCTCACTGGCATTGATGGTACCCGCCATCATCTATGGCGAGAAGAAAGCCAAGCTCAAGCAGGTGTTCATCGCAACAGTATTGACCATGCTGGTGGCCGAGATAGCCTTTGGCCTGCTGATTGATAGCTTCTGGGGTATTGTCGCCTCGCTGACCATATTTTTTATTGCGTTCAATGTGTTGGAGGCCATCATGCCTTCCACTATCTCCAAACAGGCACCCGCGGCCGCCAAGGGAACGGCGATCGGGGTCTTCAACACCGCGCAATCCCTGGGTATTTTTGTTGGGGCAGTCTCTGGTGGTTTCCTGTCGGGACATTTTGGGTACTCTTCAGTGTTTGTATTCTGTGGCATATTGATGCTTTTATGGTTAATCAGCGTCCTGACCATGCAGCCGCCTGCGGCAGTCAAAAGCAAGATGTATCATCTGCCTGAAGGCTATGCACGGGATGCTGCGCAGTTGTCCAGGCAGCTGGCAGCGTTGCCAGGGGTTCGTGAATCTGTAGTATTGCCTGCCGAAGGCATGGTGATATTGAAAGTAGACATGCAGGTAAGCTGGGATGAGTCCGCGGCACTGCAATTAATAAGGGGTTAAAGATGGCATCGGTCAATAAAGTAATTTTAGTCGGCAACCTGGGGCGTGACCCGGAAGTCCGTTATATGCCGAATGGTGAAGCGGTCTGTAATTTCAGTATTGCGACAACTGACAACTGGAAAGATAAAAATGGCCAGCGTCAGGAGCGCACTGAATGGCACAATATTGTCATGTATCGCAAACTGGCTGAAATTGCGGGCGAGTACCTGAAAAAAGGGCGTCCCGTTTATGTAGAAGGCCGCTTGCAGACGCGCAAATGGCAAACCAAAGAAGGTCAGGATCGCTATACCACCGAGATTATTGCCGATCAGATGCAAATGCTGGGTGGTCGTGAAGGTGGCGGTGCCAGCAATGCCAGTTACGATGGCGGCGGTGATGATTTCAACCAGGATTACAGCAACCAGTCCAGCCAGTCTGCACCAAAGCCGCAAGCAGCACCATCACAGCGCCCGGCACCAGCAGCGAAGCCTGCAGGTGGCAGCAACTTTGATGATTTCGAGGATGATATTCCATTCTAGAGATATGCCTTACAGATGCATGTCAGTGCTGAAATGTAGGTCTGCAATATAAACTTAGAAAAGCCCGATTATTTAGAATAAGTAATCGGGCTTTTTCATGGACGCACGATACAGAAATTTGTTGAGAATGATTATTAGTTAATAATATAATGATTCTCAAAATCAATACGGAAAGCCCATCATGCGCTTGCATCACAAGATAATACAGTTGGCATTGCTATCTGGTCTGACGTTGTCGGCAAATGCTGCGCAGGCGATAGAAATTGTGTTTGATTATCGCTTTGATCGTCATGGCTGGTTTAGTGATAGTACTACTGATGGCTTGGCCAGGCGTGGGGTATTGCAACAGGCAGCTTCTGCATTTACACACTTCTCGGATTCATTATCTGCAATTACCCCGCGTGATGATAATAGTTGGAATGTGAGTTTTCAGCATCCAAGCTGGGCGAACTGGCTGGAGCGTGTCACGGTGAATAACCTCGACGTGGCACAAGATAGCATGGTGGTGTTTGTCGGAGCATCCTCATTCAATGGGTCTGTGTTGGGTGCAGCGGGATCTGGGAATGTACGCGCCAGTGGAGATCAGGGGTTTATTGACACCATTGCTACCCGAGGCCAGCAAGGAGCTGTCGATAATGCGCTGACCGACTTTGGTCCCTGGGGCGGTTCTATTTGGTTTAACAGTCATATCAATTGGTATTCTGGCTTGGATGACCCGATTGCAGGTTCAACCCAGGCTGATCTATTGACGACGGTCACCCATGAGTTGGCGCATTTGTTGGGATTTGGCTTAGCTGATTCCTGGAATGCCTTGCTCCAACGTAATGATCAGGGATATATATTTACTGGTGCCAATGCGGTAGCTGAATATGGTGCAGGCATTCCCGTGGATGGTTCCGCTGGGCATTGGGCTTATGGTGTAGTGGGCAGTATTGATGGCCAGCCTGTACCCAACTTGATGGATCCAAGCACTGCTGCAGGTAATCGTGAGTATCTGAGTGATCTTGATTATGCGGCCTTGCGCGATATAGGCTGGCAGGTCAGTGCTGTGCCAGAGCCTTCCACCATCTGGATGTTGCTCCTGGGCTTGGTGGGAGTGTTTGGCCGCTGGCGCAGGAAAACGCGCCCATTAGATCTAGACGCTTAGCAGCAACCGCTGCTGGCTGTGGTGTTCATAGTTGGCAACCCATAAGGCAAACTTCTCCGCAGGCAGTGGTTGGGAGAAGTGATATCCCTGCACAAATTTACAACCGCTGGATTCTGCCCAATGTAGTTCAATATCAGTCTCCACCCCTTCCGCAACCAGTTCCAGAGACATGCTTCGTGCGAGGGCGGCGATGGTCTTGATGATCTCGACATTGACCGGCTCATGTTCAATGCCCTTGATAAAGGATTGATCAACCTTGAGCCTGTCAATCGGGAATTTTCTCAGATAACTGAGATTGGAGTAGCCAGTGCCAAAATCGTCGATGGCCAGTTTAATGCCCAATCCGTGCAGTTTTCTCAAGGTGCGGACTACCGCATCGGCGTCCTGCATGAACATGCTCTCTGTTAATTCCAGTTCGAGGTAAGACGGGTTAATGCCTGTTTCTTGAATGATGGCCTCGACCATGGGACAGAAATCACTCTGGTAAAACTGCATGGCCGAGATATTGACCGAAATACGCATGGGCTTGATGCCTGATGCTATCCAGGCTTGATGTTGACGACAGGCTTCACGGATCACCCATTTGCCTATGGAAACGATCAGGCCGGTTTCCTCCGCGATCTCAATGAAGTGAATCGGGGTGAGCAATCCGCGTTCAGGATGGTGCCAGCGGATCAAGGCTTCCTTGCCCACTACTTTGCCACTATCCAGGGCCACTTGTGGTTGGTAGAACAGTTCAAATTCATTACGTTCTATCGCCAGGCGAAGATCGGTTTCCAACGACATGCGATCCAGCGAATACAAACGCATGCCAGCGGCATAATGACGATAAGTGTTGCGACCACCCCGCTTGGCTTCATACATGGCAGCATCGGCTTTCACCAATAAATTGTTGGCATCCTCGTCGTCTCGTGGGTAAGTAGTAGTGCCAATACTGGCAGAAACAAATACCTCTCTTCCCATGATGTGCTGCGGCAATTTGAGGGTGTCAAGAATGCGCCAGCACAGCTTGTCCAGGTCGGCCTGACCGTTTATGTCGTCCACAATGATGGTGAACTCGTCACCGGAAAGGCGCGCAACTGTATCTGTTTCACGTGAGCAACGCGTCAATATGGTCGCCACTGTCATCAGGAGTTGGTCGCCAAACGCATGGCCCATGGAGTCGTTAAAGTGCTTGAATTTGTCCAGGTCTATAAACAGTAAACCTAGTTTAGATTGCTTTCGGTTGGCTTCTGCAATTGCCATCGACAGCCTGTCCATGAACAGGACGCGGTTAGGTAATTTGGTCAGTTGGTCAAAATGGGCGAGGTAAAACAGGTTTTCCTGTTTGCGCTGCGTAATCTCATCCAGTAAATCGTGGCCGTTGGCAATGCCCACGTATTGATCATGCTCGGTGACAATAAACCCGCTGACCATATGCTGCATGCCAGCATCAATAATGATGCGTGAAATGTCATCAATGGATGTGTGACTGTGCACAATCAGTGGTTTTTTATTCATAAACTCACTGATTGGTTTCTTGCCGTAAATCTCGTGGGTGTAGGGTTTGATAAATGTCTCAACAAACGCATGACGCTCCACAATACCCACTGGCACATTCATGGCCGTGACTACTGGCAATGCGAATATCTGCTGGTGTTCCTGGAAAATTGCCAGGACGCTGAGGCAGGGCATGCTGTCTAGTACTGGCTCTACTGAGCGAAGCAGGCGTTTGACCGTGGGGTTGTCGTCGCTTCGGCTAAAGCGGAATGATGCTGTTGCGGTATTCATGGCTGGTAAACGCAGATGCAGTGCACCTTCTGGTTGTCGAGGGCGCATCTGCCGATGATGCAGATGCCTGACAGATTATGCATATTTATGTTGCAGAATTGTGAATGAGGCGAAGGGGTGAGGCCTGATGAAATGGCTGGAAGGCGCTAGATAGATTTTAATGAAACCGTCATAAACCATGGTTATGCTTTGCGGCGAATCTACCTTAAAAGGCTGGGCAGACCTGCCATCTGTAATGAACAACTCGCTATTATCTTTTCGTCGCCATACAGGCTTTACATTGCTTGAGCTGCTGGTTGTACTGGTCATCCTGGGTTTGCTGGTGGGGTATGTCGCTCCAAAGTATTTTGCCCAGCTGGGCAAGTCAGAAGTGAAAACCGCACGTGCTCAAATTGGTGCTTTGGAAAAAGCGCTGGATCAATACCGGCTGGATGTTGGCCATTATCCTACCAGCGAACAAGGTTTGCCGGCATTGAATGCGGCACCCGCTGGTGAAAGCAGGTGGGCTGGACCTTATCTACAGAAAACCGTTCCGCATGATCCATGGGGGAGGCCTTATATATTCAAGGCACCAGGCGAGCATGGTGATTTTGACCTGTTTTCACTGGGTAAGGATGGCCAGCCTGGCGGCAGTGATGACAATGTTGATATCGTGAACTGGTGATATGCGTTATCAGGTGCGGGCGATTGCGGGTGGGCAGCTGGTCTCACTTGAACTGGAGGCGCAGCACGCCGAAGAAGCAGCTGCGCAGGCACGCAGCCAGGGATATGAAGTGCTTTCCACCAAGCGAGAATCCACAGGTCTAGGCCAGAGCAAGCTTACCAAATTTCCCCTTTTGTTATTCAGCCAGGAATTACTTTCATTGTTAAAAGCCGGATTAGGCTTGGTGGAGTCGCTGGAAGGCATTGCAGAAAAAGAGCAGAGGCCTGAAGTCGCCAATATCCTGCGGGGCATTCTGGATGCCTTGTATCGCGGCCAAACCTTATCCAATGCACTGACGGCGTATCCGCATGCATTTCCAGGATTGTACGCAGCCATGATCAAGGCCAGCGAGCGCACGGGTGATTTACCTGAGTCGCTCATGCGATACATTGGTTATGAGCAGCAGGTGGAAGTGCTGCGCAAGAAGCTGGTGGCTTCTTCGATTTATCCGTTTCTATTGATCACCGTGGGTGGCCTGGTTGTCCTTTTTTTATTGGGCTATGTGGTGCCGAGGTTTTCACAGATTTATGCCGATGTAGGCGATAACCAGCCATGGATGCTGAAAGTGGTGCTGGCTTGGGCTGGCATCATCGAAACACATGGACAGACATTGTTGATTGCTGCGGTAGCCGGAGTCGCCGTTGCGATCTATGCCTTGATGCAACCGACGATACGGGGGCGGATGATGGCATTGTTATGGCGTATGCCTGGTGTGGGCGAGCAGATGCGGGTATTCCAGCTGGCCAGGTTTTATCGCACCCTGGGCATGTTGCTGGAAGGCGGCATTACCGTCTCACAGGCACTGGAAATGGCGCGCGGATTATTGACGGCTTCCTTCCATGATAGCCTGAGCAAAGCCTCTACATTGATACGCGAAGGGCGTTCTATTTCCGAGGCAATGGAGGCGGCAGGACTGGTGACTCCGGTTTCCCTGCGCATGCTGCGGGTAGGCGAAAAAAGTGGCGAGATGGGTCGTATGATGGAACACATTGCCACCCTGCATGATGAGGAAATCGCACGTTGGCTGGAATGGTTTACCCGACTGTTCGAGCCTTTGCTGATGATTTTTATCGGGCTCATTATTGGCGCGGTTGTGGTGATGCTTTACATGCCAATTTTTGAGCTGGCCGGGAGTCTGCAATGAGCCAGACAATGTTGGACCTATTCTCCCCTGAGCATATGCAGCAAGCACGGGCATTGGCAGCCAGCAGTGGTCATTCCATGATCGAGATGCTACAGAACCTGGCTGACCTTCAGGATGGGGACTTTTGCCAGGCATTGGCACAAGCTACCGGTTTGCGCCTGCTGACAATGGATGAGCTGCATCAAAGGCAGCCCGCATTTGATGTCATGAGTTTCAGCCTTGCTGCTCGTTATCACTGTCTGCCATTACGCGAAGGTGATCACTTGCTGCTGGTTGTGTCAGACCCTTTGAATAACACGGTGTTCGATTGGGCTGCCGAGTGGCTACCGTCAGGGTTTGCCACCTATCTGGCGCATGTGACTGACATCCAGGCCTATCTGAATCGTCATGAAGAAAGCATGCGTGCCATGGATGGCAACATGCTGGCGGGCAATGAAATCAGCGCGGCGATGGCAACGGATGTGGAGCATCTGAGCCTGCAAAGCATCAATGCCGATAGCAGCCCGGTGATCCGCATGGTCAATTCCACTCTGTATGACGCTTTGAAGGCGGGCGCCAGTGATATTCACATGGAAAGTGTTGCCGCTGGCCTGGTGGTCAAGTATCGCATTGATGGTGTATTGGCGCATGTGGGCAGCATGCAGGGCGCTGACATGGCGGAACAAGCCATCTCGCGCGTCAAGATTCTGGCCGAGCTGGATATTGCCGAGCGCCGGGTGCCTCAGGACGGCCGCTTCAAAGTCATGATGCAAGGGCGGGATGTGGATTTTCGTGTGTCCATCATGCCTAGCATCTACGGTGAAGATGCGGTGTTGCGCGTGCTTGATCGCAAGTCACTGTCAGACCAGGCTCAGGGGTTGTCACTCAAACAGCTGGGGTTTGACGATTACATCATTGAAGGCTTCCGCCAACTGGTCACTGAGCCGTATGGCATGGTGCTGGTCACCGGGCCGACTGGTTCTGGCAAGACGACCTCACTTTATGCTGCGATCAGTGAGGTGAATCACGGGCATGACAAGATCATCACCATCGAGGACCCGGTGGAATATCAACTCCCCGGCGTGCTGCAAATTCCGGTCAATGAAAAGAAGGGACTGACGTTTGCGCGTGGTTTGCGCTCCATCCTGCGCCACGATCCGGACAAGATTATGGTGGGGGAAATCCGCGATCCAGAAACCGCACAGATTGCCGTGCAGTCAGCCCTCACGGGGCATTTGGTATTTACTACATTGCATGCCAATAACGTGTTTGATGTCATCAGCCGTTTTCTGCACATGAATGTAGAAGCCTATAGCCTGGTGGCAGCGCTGAATGGCGTGATGGCACAACGCCTGGTGCGCCTGGTCTGTCCGCATTGCGCAGAAGAGGTGATCCCGAGTGATGACCTGTTGGCGCAATCACGTTTGAAGCGTGATGAAACTGCGCATTATCGTTTCCGCCAGGGCAAGGGCTGTGGGCATTGTCGCGGCAGTGGTTATCGTGGTCGCAAGGCGATTGCGGAGTTGCTGGCGCTGGATGACGAGCTGCGCGAGATGATTATTGCGCGTGAGCCTTTGAGAAAGCTGAAAGACGCTGGCAGGGCACGTGGCATGAAGAGTTTGCGTGAGGCGGCGCTGGAATCAGTCGCACGTGGCGAGACGACGCTGGAGGAGATCAATCGTGTCACCTTCGTGGCTTGAACCATGGCGGCCAGGCCGCATGGGCTTATCCATCACATTGGCGATCTATCCTGACCGTATTGTCTGGTTGCGCACCAGGCGCGGTTTTAAGGTGCAAGTGCAAGATAAAGGCCTGCTGGAGATTGGGGCGGTGGATGGCACATGGCAGCCAGTGCTGGAACAACTGCCTGATGTGCTCAAGCAGGCTGGCGCCAGCGGATTACCAGTCCGGGTGTTGATGTCCAATCACTTCATGCGCTATGCGATTGTTCCAAACCCTGATGCCGCCATTAGCCGTGAAGAAAGAGATAGCCTGTGCCGCCATGCCTTTGAGCGCGTACATGGCGCTGTAGTGTCAGGCTGGGAGTTGCGCCTGAGCCTGGCTGCAATCGGCGGGAGTGCGCTGGCCAGTGCAATGGATCGCGAATTGCTGCAAATATTGCGCTTACATCTGCAAGCAATCAACGCACGATTGCTCTCAGTGCAACCGTATTTGATGGCAGCGTATAACCACTCAACCGGACTTGAGGATGATGGCATCCTGGCACTCGTAGAGCCGCAGCGCCTATGTCTGCTAGCCTGGCGAGCAGGAAGCTGGGTTGCGGTGCAACAACAGCACCTTGGAGCAGATTGGTCAGCGTTGTTGCAAAGCCAGGTGGCCCGGTTGCGCATGCAGTTTGAATTGACTGCCGATACATCATTGCAAGTCTGTGCGCTGGAGTCTGCTTCCACCGCCGGCCTGCTAGTTGGACCACATCGCACATTGGTGCAGCCAGCATGGCCTGCTGGATTGCAAGCAAGTTTGGGCCACGATTATTTCGGTGCGGCGCTGGTGCTATAAGGATGAAAGCGGCCATGAAAATCCAGCTTGATTATGCGGATACGCATCCTCTATGGCGCATCTCCAGCTGGCTGTTTGGTGTGTCCCTGTTGCTGGCGCTAGTGCTGGGCTGGAAGTCTTTGGAGATGCGTGAGCAGCGGGAGGCTTTACTGCAGGAATTGACTGCCCAGCAAGCAGCGGCCCAGCCAGTAGAGGTGCAGAAAATCAAGCCGGAAGCCTTGTCGGCCGAGCAGAAAATGCAGATCAAGCAGGCCAATATGGTCTTGGAGCAGTTAGGCCGCCCCTGGCCTGCCATGCTTGGGCGGCTGGAGCAAGCCATGAGTATTGATGTGGCGATTCTTTCTATACGCCCGGATGCAGGCAAGGGGCGTTTACGAATCAGTGGTGAAGCCAAGGATATTCCCGCATTGCTGGCCTATATCAAACGCCTGGAATTGATCCCGGAAATGACCGATGTGGTGCTGGAAGAGCATGAGCTGGTCGAGCAGCCGCAAAGTGCGGGCATCAGCCGCTCCGTACAATTTGGTATCAGTGCACGATGGAGCCAGGTGTCATGACCACTGTGCTGAATCAATCAATGGATTTTAGCAAGCTCACCTGGGCTGTGCGTCGGCTGTACTTTAAATTAGGGTGGCAAGGCATATCAGCGATTGCACTGGCATTGCTTGTCTGTGTGCTGACGGTTGGTGTCATCCTCCCGGTGCATGGTGAGCTTGAAGATATGCAGGAGCAACTCATGCATTCGTATCGCCAGCAACCCAACATGCAGGTGGCGGTGGTCACTCCTGAACAGGGTCTGGCAAAAGAGCTGGCGACATTTGAAGCTGAATTTTCAGGGATAGAACATCTCACGGATGAGCTGGGCGTGTTGTTTCGCCTGGCGCAAGGACATGGGCTGGAAGTACATAAGGGTGAGTACACGCTGGTCGAGAAAAAACAGGGAGTATTGCGTAGTTTTGAGGCCAATGTGCCGGTCACGGGCAGTTATCAGCAGGTAAAAGCCTTGGTGCTGGATGTGCTGGAAAGCCTGCCGAATGTGGCACTGGCCGAACTGAGTTTTGAGCGCGGCGAAGTGGCGGAAAACCAGGTGAAAACACGCTTGCGTCTGGTGTTCTTTATCAGGAAGCGCGCAGTATGAAGTCCATTACCAAGCGTCACTGGGGCATGGCCCTTGCCTTGCTGGCCACAATCGCGCTGGTGTTTTCCATGGAGGATGGTGACGACGCTGATGTATTGCCTGTTGAGCGTAAGTCAGTCACGGTGGTTGATCGGCATGTAAAGCCTGATCGCCGGCATGCGAAGATGCACCAAGACCAAGCGGGGCAGGATCAATACCTGAACTGGAAAGCACTCAATGGCCGCAAGTTCCAGCTATCTTCTGTTCAAAGCGCTGATTTGTTCAAGTCGCACAGCTGGTATGTGCCGCCGGTGAAAACCGCCTCCGAGCTGGCACCTCCTGCGCCTGTGGCACCTGAGCCTGCTTTTGCCTATATGGGGAAACTGGAGGATGGGCCTGAAGGCACAGTGATATTGCTGGCCTCCACTACCCGGTTGTACTCCATTGCGATAGGCGACACGATAGAACGCCAGTGGCGCCTGGATAAAGAAGATGCCAACAGTCTGCAATTGACTTATCTGCCGCTCAATCTGGGCAAAACCTTACTCAAGAAAAACAAGCTGGCTGTGACGGCTGGTCCTGCCAGCCACCTGCCGGGTGAT
Source organism: Methylobacillus gramineus (assembly GCF_020532675.1). Classification (GTDB taxonomy): domain Bacteria; phylum Pseudomonadota; class Gammaproteobacteria; order Burkholderiales; family Methylophilaceae; genus Methylobacillus; species Methylobacillus gramineus. Next base: position 428,651 of record NZ_JAJAVE010000003.1, read on the forward strand.
CCGGATGATTTACAGGGGAATCTTTAAATGTGGTTGAGTGTTACGTGGCGTAGTCTGGCAGTATATCTATCATTATGTGTGCTCTCTGCGTGTGCGCTGACGCCTTGGCCCAAACCGGGGTTTCCTGGCAAAACGCCCGAGGAGAAGATTGCCAACACGCGTCAGTTGCATGAGGAAAAACCAGAAAGTCTGCCGGAAAAAAAGAATATGCTGGTGGCCCGAGAGCAAGGGGTTACGCAGTTACTGACTGAGGCAGAAGCGGCGTTGCGCGATAACCGCATGGCCGATGCAGGTGAGCTTTACCAGCGTGTGCTGGCGATTGATCTCAACAATCCACGTGCACAGTCCGGCAAGATATTGATTGATAGCCAACGCAAACACGCAGAGATGGTGGACGCTGCAGCCCTATTGCTGGAAAAAAACGAAGTGGATCAGGCGCGTGATCAATTGCGCCAGGTCTTGCTGGAGGCGCCGAATCACGAAGGTGCGCTCAGGTTGCAACGTGAAATCAAGCAGAAGCGTGCCAGCGTACGCATGGAGCCGCCTCACCTGAAACCTGCTTTCAATAAGCCGGTTACCTTGGAATTGCGTGATGCCAATATCAAGATGGTGTTTGAGGCATTGTCACGTGCTACCGGCATTAATTTTATCCTGGATAAAGATATCAAGCCCGACACCAAGGCCACAGTATTTATCAAGAAGGCCCCGATTGAAGATGCCATCGAAATGGTGCTGGCAACCAACGGGCTGCAGAAAAAAGTATTGTCGGACAACACGGCACTGGTGTTCCCCAACACGGCTGCCAAGCTCAAGGATTACCAGGACCTGGTGATACGCAGTTTTTACCTGACGAATGCCAAGGCCAAGGATGTGGCTGCCATGGTCAAGACCATGCTCAAAACCAAGGATATCCACACGGACGAACGCCTCAATATGATCGTCATCCGCGATACACCGGATGTGGTGCGGATTGCTGAGAAACTGGTGGCGGCCAATGACCTGGCAGACCCGGAAGTCATGCTGGAAATCGAGGTGATGGAGGTGACACGTGAGCGCATGCAGGAGTTGGGGATTGAATACCCCACATCGTTGACTGCGGCAGCTGGCCTCTCCATAGAGGCGCTCAAGAGCAATAATTCCAGCACCTTCAATTTCGATGTGAATCCTTCTGCCAATTTCAAGAAAACCACGGGGGATGTGAATATCCTCGCCAATCCCCGCATCAGGGTGCGCAACAACGACAAGGCCCAGGTGCTGGTTGGAGACAAGGTCCCTGTGATTACTACCGTTGCAACGGCGGGTGTCGGTTCTTCGCAAACGGTGCAATACATTGATGTCGGCCTTAAGCTGGAAGCTGAACCGCGCATTACGCTGGATGATTTTGTGAACATCAAGATTGCGCTGGAAGTGTCTTCGCTGGGTAGTTCCACTACGCTGACAGGTGGAGGGGTGGTGTATCAAATTGGCACCAGAAATGCGAGCACATTGTTGCGCCTGAAGAATGGGGAAACGCAGATTCTTGCTGGGTTGATCAATGACGAAGAGCGCAAAAATACCAGCCGCTTGCCGGGATTGGGCGACATTCCCCTGTTGGGTCGATTGTTCTCCAATCAGATTGATAATCGCAAGAAAACCGAGATCGTGCTCGCCATCACGCCGCGTATTGTCAACAATATCAGCCGCCCAGAATCCGAGGTGATGGAATACTGGTCCGGGACTGAAACCGGCATCAGTGATCATCCGCAAATTGTTGCCCCTGGCACCGGCAATGGCAGCATGACCACGCGAGATATCATGATGCAGCGTTTGCAGCCATCGGAGCCACCCCCAGAAACAACGGCAGAGCCAGAGTCGGCCAAGCCGGAAAGTAATGATCTTAGCCAGGACAATTTTATGTCGTCCCAGCCCAAACCGGTTGTGCCGCCAGTCGCGCCGACTGTCGTAGTGCCAGCTCCGCCCGCGCGATAATTGAGTATCAAGATGCTACATACAGGCTTCCGGGGATTTACGCTGATAGAGCTGGTGGTGACGCTGACTATTGTCAGCATACTTGCCACCGCCTTGATCCCCTTGGGGCAATGGAGTGTGAAGCGGCAGCAGGAGGCCGACTTGCGTATTGCCTTGCGTGAAATACGCACTGCGATAGATGCGTATAAAAAAGCGGTGGAAGAAGGCAAAATTATTGTGAGTGCCGAATCCAGCGGTTATCCGCCCAACCTGGAAATATTGGCAAAAGGGGTGCCGGATGCCAGTAGCGAAAAAAAGCGGCTGCTTCGATTTTTACGTCGTTTGCCACGTGATCCCATGTTTCCCGATCAGCATGCCCCGGCGCAGGAAACCTGGGGCAAGCGCAGTTATGACAGCGCTCCCGATGCTACCCAGGCCGGTGCAGATGTATTTGACGTCTACTCGTTGAGCAGCGCTAGCGGCCTCAATGGCATTGCCTATCGGGAATGGTGATGCGTAAGCCCTTCTTCAGAATGCCTGAAAATGGATTCACCCTGGTGGAGTTGCTGGTGGTGCTGGCTATCCTCATGCTGTTGCTTACAGTGGCCGCACCGAGATATTTCAACGGGATTGATCGGGCCAAGGAAGCCGCCCTCAAGCAGACGCTCCATGTCGCACGTGACGCCATAGACAAATTCCATTCCGACAATGCCCGTTACCCTGACTCTCTGGAGGAGTTGGTCGAGCGAAAATACATACGCGCTATCCCGGTGGACCCACTGACAGAAAGCACAGAGAGCTGGATCATTGTGCCGCCAGATGAGGACTTTCCCGGCAACCTGTATGACTTGCACAGTGGGGCTGAAGGTAGCGCTGCTGATGGTTCTCAATATGGCGATTGGTAGGGCCGCTACAAGCTGTAGATTGAGCTATCCCTTTCGTGCTCAGGGCTTTACCTATATAGGCTTGCTCATGATGATTGCCATCAGTGGCGTAGGATTAGCCTCTATTGGCGAGGCTTGGCATACAGCTGCCCAACGTGAAAAGGAGCAGGAACTGTTATTCATTGGCGAGCAATTCAGACAAGCCATTGCACGCTATCACCAGGAAACGCCGAGCCCGATCAAGGAGTATCCACCAACACTGGCGTCATTGTTGACCGACAAGCGTGGACCCAAACCCGTACATTACCTGCGCAGGATTTATATAGATCCGATGACTGCCAGCCAGGATTGGGGATTAGTCAAAGAACAAGAGCGCATTGTGGGTGTGTATAGCCGATCCAAAATGGTGCCTTTCAAGCAGGACAACTTCAATCAGTCACTGGAAGGATTCTCAGGTGCCAAGAGCTATCAGGACTGGCGCTTTGTCGCTACGCAAAAAGCAGACGGAGGCGGCCAAGACAATCAACGAGGCTTGCCTCAAAACGATCAGAATACTTCCTCGCCTAACCCTGCGGAAAGTCCTCCACCTGTGAATGTGGGTGCGGGAGGTAGCGCTAATGCGGATAAGTATGCAGCGTGCGGATCCACATTAGATGCTGCACAGGTCGCCTGCCATGCTGGCTGTGGCGCTTTGACGTCACCTGCCTGCCAGAGCTGTTTGCAGGCTGCATTCAGTAGCTATCGGCAATGCTTGCGATGAAGGGGAGAACAGATAAATAGTAAGGGCGAGCGCAGCGATGCCAAGTTGCTGTTGACTTGTATTCCCCGTTTGGCTGTGCCGAGTAGCGCAGGGCTGGATGGATCAGGGCTTGCAGCATGTTTGAGCGATAGCGAGTTCTGCAAGACCCCATCTAGCGTGAGCAACGCAAGGAACCGGGAGCTTGCTCACGGCACAGACTTCGGGGTCGCCTTTTGTTTGGTATCTTTATTTTGGCGAGGCAAAATAAAGATACTCGCTGGCAAGCGAAAAGCGGCCTAACGTAGTTATCGCCATTACGGTCAGCCATATGGCGGTATCCAATACTTTGGGATTTATCTAATTTTGTTTAAATATTACTCAAGCCATATCGCTATGGCGAGAGGATAGGTTTCGCCCCGCCGGGCGAGTCCATTTCTTTTGTCTCGCCAAAAGAAACAGGACCAAAGAAAAGGCGATCCAACTGCCCGCGACATCCCCTGTGCTGCTCGCTTTCAGCGGGCCTTGCAGAACTCGCTAACGCTCAACATGCTGCAAGGCTTTTTCCGCTGAAAGCTCCGCTGCTCGGCGCGTACAGATGGAGACAAAATGCCATAGCAACTTGGCATTGCTGCGCTCGCCCTTGGTTTTGTGTGGTGTTTCTAATAGGTGCTGCTGATGCTTTGGTATGCCTGCAATACCTTGGGCACATACGCCTGCGTTTCTGCGTAGGGCGGAATGCGGTTGTGATAACGACTGACTGCACCTGGGCCTGCATTGTAGGCCGCGAGCGCAAGAGCGATGTCGCCTTTGAACTGCTGCTGCAAACGATGGAAGTAACGCGCACCTGCCAAGATATTCTGCTCCGGATCGTGGGCATCCACCACGCCCATCTCCTTGGCGGTGGCTGGCATCAGTTGCATCAATCCCTGGGCACCTCGGCGGGAAAGTGCTTGTGTGTTGTGGCCAGATTCAACCTGTATCACAGCATGTAACAGTGCGGGATCCAGTGCGGTTTTCTCAGCAACGCGAGCCACTACCTTCATGTAAGGCAAGGTGCTGGGTTTGATCTTGTTGCTCTGATTGCGGTTGGTTGAGCCTTGTTCAGACAGCAGTAAGGCGCAGGATGCCTGCTCTCCTGTATTGCTGATATGCAGCTCATCTACTGATTCTGCATGCAGACAGATATCCGCTCGGGATTCAGGCATGAGTGAAAGCCAGACCCAGAGCGCAATGATGAAAGTGGCTGGAAGCTTCAGGAACATGTGGAAAGTCTGTGCCATCGTTGTAACAGGCAGATGAAGTGTTTCCGGCTTTAGCTAGTTCTTTGGGACTATCCATCACATCTTTTTGTGTCACATGGAGTTGTTATAAAACTCCTGCAAGATCACATCTGTGAATAAAAAAATAGATTTTCAATAATGAAATACTAATGCCATACAGCTTTCATCTGCATGCAACTTGCGATGCAGACAATACCTGTCTGTCTGGGAGGATAGTATTTTGCTGCAAGAATATTCAATCGGGGTTATGGATAACTACAACAAGGATCTGACACCAGATCAGGCGAGTGCCTTTCTGGAGGTGGTGGATGCATCCTTGCGTATCAAGAAAAAAGCACAGTTTTTTTCCTGGTTGCAAGGGTATTTTCAATATCTGTTGCCACATGAAGTGTTGCTGTGTGGGCTTGCCATCGGCGTAGACAGGGGATTCTCTCTGGAAAGTTATTCCAGTACCCGCTATGTGGCACAGGCACATGTCGATATCTCCATGCAGCCTACAGATGGTGTGGTGTTCAATGCAATTTCTGCCTGGCAGGAATCGGGGCAACCAGTCTTGATTGATCCTTACTTGAAGTCTGGCAGTTTTGGTGGGTTTATGGTGCCCAAGACCGACAGCGACAACCTGCAAGCCAGTGAGTTACGCAATATTGCGGCATATGGCCTGTCCTCGGCGGATGGCACGATTTCTTCCTTTTTCTGTTTTTCGCGTATTGCGGGCGAGCTAGGGGCAAATCACGCCTACCTGCTTGAGTTGCTGGTGCCTTACTTGCATTCAGTATTGATGCGCATCAGCGATGGTGTGAGCAATGCAGGCGAGCTGCTGGGTGACAGTGCGATAGCCGGATTGATTACGACGCGCGAGAAAGAGATCCTGCAATGGGTGCACACCGGTAAAAGCAACTGGGAAATTGCCACCATTCTTGAGATCAGCCCACTCACCGTCAAGAATCACATGCAAAACATTTTGCGCAAGCTGGATGTACAGAATCGTAGTCATGCCGCGGCAAAAGCCTCGCGTCTTGGCCTGATCCGGCACTGAATCAGGCTATCCCGGCCATCCTGAAGCAAGCCGTTCTGGCTGCTTCATGCCGTATGCGTCACTCCCTTTTGCCTGCTCAAGCGCAACCTAGTCCTAAAGAACTAGACCTTCACCATCCCCACTTCACATTCCCTTTTTAAGATGCTCCCAGTCGCGAGTTTTGAGAAGGCGCAGTTGGGTACGTTCGGTAGGGTGCGGCGTGACGAATGTAGCGGCTCAAAGATGTTTCGTAGTTTTTTCTGCTTTAACTTTAATTTCGGGAGTAATGACAATGAATATCAAGATGAAGGCTTTGGTAGCTGCTGCTGTTGCAGTGATGAGCGTTTCTGGTGCGGCTAATGCGGCACTGACAAGCGGTATTGCTGGTGACGGCGGTTTGGTGCTGACTCTGCTTGATCGCAGCAGTGGCGCTTCGGCTACTTTCGATCTGGGCTTCTCTTATTCCACATTTGCTGCAGGTGGTGTTGATTCTGCTTCTAGCGCTAGCTGGAGCCTGACTGGTGGTGACTATGCTTCTGCATGGAATGAATTCTTCAGTCTGGCAAATGCCAACAATGTGGTTTGGAATGTGGCTTCCACCGACAATTTAGGTCTGAACACTACAGTAGGGACTAAGGGTTTCATCACGACTTACCGTGATGGCGCTACTCTTCCTACAGTGCGTACCAATCAGATTTCCACATTGGCTACAGCCTTCGACAAGTACGTTGATGCTGCGGCCAAGACTGGCAACCACGGCAGTGTTGAGAATGGTGCAAGTGTTGCCACTTCAGGCTCTGCTTACGCTTCTACCGCCCTGCTTGGTGACAAGATCAATAATGTTGGTCCGCTGGCAACTGCCCGCCTGGATAACTCCCAAGGTGTAGTGCAGTACGTTACTGGCCTGGGTGCACTCGGTTTCGAGACGCCTGTTGTCTACGATGCCACTTTCAACCTGAGTGCCAATGGCGTATTGACCTATGCTGTCGCCGCTGTTCCTGAGCCAGAAACCTATGCCCTGCTGCTGGCTGGTCTCGGTCTGGTAGGTGTTGCCGCACGTCGTCGCAAGTCTGCTTAATTCCTTATATGTTATGTGTGACTCCACGCCAAAAGCGTGGGGTCGCTTCCACAGATTTATCCAACAAGATTGATACTGGGAGATTTAAATGCAAGTAAAACAACTGATTCTAGCCGTTGTGGCTACCCTGGCAGCTGGTTCCGTGCTGGCCGCTCCAGTGACGCCAGCCCAAATCGGTGCTGCGCGTAGTGCTGGCACATTGCAAGAGACCTGGATCTCTGGCGCTTCAGCACCAACATTCAACATTTTCCGTGGTTTTGAACTGGGCTGTGATGCCAATTCAGTATCCCTGTTCTCAAATGCCAGCTCCGATACCAGTGTTCGCCCTGGTTCCCTGGGTAACTACGCTGCTTACGCCTGTACACGTGGTGGTATCGTTTCCGTGGTGTATCACACCGTATTTGATGGTTCACTGAATGCGTATGCCCCTCATGTCAGCGGCACCCAGTTGCAACGTCTGCGTCGCCTGGAAAATGCTTCCTGCGCAGTTGCCACGAGTGCTTTCCCTGGCCACGTGAACTACAAGAGCTGCACACTGGTTAACCCAGCTGCAACTCCTGATGGTGCGATCGCCAAGCCAGCTGGTGGTTTCTCTGATGTTGAGGCCTCCTTGTTCGGTTTTGATGTATCTTCCGCTGGTACAGAAGCTGAGGCCAATGTTGGTCAAACCTTTGGCGTTGCAGTGACATTGCCGCTGTATCGTGCCCTGCAAGTAGCGCAAGGTATCTACGCAACTGTGGCTGCTGCTGAAGCTGGCGATGCTGCTTATAGTCCAGCCAAGGCACCTAACCTGTCATCAGCTCAATATAGTTCTATTGTAGCGCGTGACTCTGGTTACCAAACTGACTGGAGCCCGATTGTAGGTTCTGCTGGTGTAGGCAAGAAGGTTTATTTAGAGCGTCGCGTAGCTAGCTCCGGTACACAAGCCAGTTCCAATGCACACTTCCTGAAGAGTCCTTGCTCGAGCGCTGCTGGTGCAAGTCTTCCTCCAGCTGGTGTATCCGATTCCACAGCTAACCTGATAGTGACCGAGCACAGTGGTTCCGGTAACGTCAAGACTGCCTTGACTACACGTGGTGGCAGTGCGGCTGGCAATTTGTTCGCGATTGGCGTGTTGTCTATGGAAAACAACTGGCGCACTGAAAGCGCTGCCAATGCTGGCTACCGCTATATCAAGCTGGATGGCGTACACCCAGAATCCGGTACCGTAGATGTGAATGGTAACGGTACTGCTGACGGTCTTGAGTTCGCTCGTGAAACCGCCATCAATGGTGAGTATGCTTTCCACATGGAAATGCGTTCCTTCGTTGCCAATACTGCGGATGCTTTTGGTGCCGAGCTGATCCCTGCGATCACTTCTGCCCTGGGTAACCCAGTTAACTGCGCAGACGTGCCACGCGGCCTGACACTGAACCCATTGGGTGGTTCAAGCTGCAGCAGCGGTAGCGCCAGCGAACTGGCAGTTGTCGCCAAGGGTACGCGTTTCGGCAACAACTGCGCGCCACAACAGCTGTTCTTCTAAACAGCTATCACAACAAAGGGTTGATCTTTAATACCCGGTAATGTCCTCGCACTTTCCTGCGCAAGCGGGAAAGTGCTTTTTACTCTGATTCGTCATGGTGTTGTCACACGCAATTTCTATGATGCTGTGCACTCGGAGTCAGCTTTTATAGATGAATGACTACTGGCCGAGAGTGGCTAATAAAGCATGTGGCGGGCGCTAATTTTTATCTGGCATGCCGTTTGTTTTATTTGCCATTTTTATGTGCATTTTCGATTTCAGGAAACTATCAAGCGTGCGTTTATTCTATTTCTGCCTGATCACTTGGTTGGGTGTGTGTGGCGTCAATCATCCCTCATTTGCTGAAGTAGATGATGCGAATGCTCCCATGAACAATCTGCCTCAGGCTGCTGGAGAGCCACAGTCTTCTGATGAAAAAGTGGATCCCATAGACAATACCGGGGATGACAGTGCTGCATCTGCTGAAGGCCAGGCGCGCTTTGACATCATGGAGTTCCAGGTGTCGGGAAATAGCGTATTGCCACAAGGGAAAATCGAACAGGCGGTGTATCCATTCCTGGGAGAATCCAAGACGATTGATGACGTGGAGGCGGCTCGAGCTGCACTTGAAAAAACCTTTCATGAGGCTGGATACCTGACGGTATTTGTCAATACACCAGAGCAGGATGTTGACCACAAAATGGTGCGTCTGGAAGTGCAGGAGGGCAAGGTGGAAAAGCTGCGTGTGGTGGGAGCCAGGTATTATTCATTGGGCGCCATCAAGGCACGCACACCTGACCTGGCCGAGGGTAAGGTGCCATATTTCCCCAATGTGCAGCGCCAGCTGGCTGGGCTTAATACCCAGGCTGACCGGCAGGTGGCACCAGTGCTGCGTCCCGGCAAGACACCCGGCAAGGTGGAAGTGGACCTCAAGGTGGAGGACAAGCTACCACTGCATGCCAACCTGGAACTCAACAACCGCTATATCGCCAATACCACGCACACCCGTCTCAATGGTTCAGTCCGCTATGACAATCTCTGGCAGAAGGATCACAGCCTGAGCCTGAGTTTTCAGGTGACGCCGGAAAACACCGATGAAACCAAGGTGTTGTCTGCTACTTACTTAATCCCCACGCCAAGTGGTGACTACTGGGCGTTTTATGGTGTGTCATCACGCAGCGATGTAGCGGCCGTGGGAGATGTGAACGTGATCGGTAACGGTACCATTCTCGGCCTGCGGTATATCCATCCCTTGCCGGCGCCAGCACTCTCCGGCTATTTCCACAATCTGACCCTGGGCGTGGATTACAAGGATTTCAAGGAGTCCACGCGCCTGGTGGGTACTGGCTTCAATACGCCCATCAGCTACATGCCTTTCTTTGCCGGGTATGACAGCACCCTGCAGACAGAGAAAAGTACCACTCAATTCAACCTGGGATTGACCTTTGCTGTGCGCAACCTGGGCTCGGACGAGCAGGAGTTTTTTGAAAAACGGTCTGAGGCACAAGGCAGCTTTGCCTACCTGCGTGGCGACATCAAGCATACCTACAAGCTGCCCAGGGACTGGGAGCTGTTTGGCCGCTTATCCGGCCAGGCAACCGGGGCGCCCATTATTGCCAACGAGCAATTTGTGGTCGGTGGGGCAGATACGGTACGCGGATATTACGAAGCCAGTGCATTGGGGGACAAGGGTCTGTTTGGCACAGCCGAACTACGCACGCCATCCCTGACCAGATATCTGGATATGGAGGGAGAGCTGGTCGGGTCAGTGTTTTATAGCGCTGGACAGGCACGCATCCTCAAGCCTCTGGCGCAACAGAACAGTGTGTTCAACCTGGCTTCGATCGGCGTGGGATTGCAGTTGAGGAAATGGCATGGCGTTACTGCGGTATTTGATTATGCACGTGCCATGCGCACGGCGGGTTTTGTGGAAAAGGGCGATACCTTGCTGCACTTCAGGGTGGCGTATGACTGGTAGCAGCAGGTGAGGAGAGTGATATGAATCAGGGACTATTCAGGCTGGTGTTCAACAAGCGTCTGGGCATCTATGTGCCTGCGCATGAAATGGCGCACGCCACCGCTAGTGCTGGTAGGAATGCGCGTGCACGTCGACGCGTGATGGCGGCTTTAATTGCTTCCTTGGCGGCAGGGCATGCCCTGGCAGATGTCGTGCCTTTGGCCAGTTCTGGCCTGGTGCCAGGCGGCGGTGCCTGGAGCAATGCCTATGTATCAGTCGCCACGCCTACCATCACCACCATCCAGCAAAGTGCACCGCAGGCGATTGCCAACTGGAGCCAGTTCAATCTGGCACGTAACCATACGCTGAATATCAACCAGCAGTCCAACTGGCAGATGCTGCACCGCATCCATGACCTCAACCCCAGCATTATCGCGGGCACCATCAACGCACCAGGGACCAATTACTTCGTCAATACCAATGGCATCATTTTCGCCAACGGTGCGCAGATCAATGTGGGTTCGCTGCTGGCGGTCACTTCTGCCGATATGACGGATGCGCTGTTTACCAATGGATTGTTGTCCAGTTTGAGCCAGGATCCGGTGTTTCGTAACACCGGTGGTTTCATCAAGGTGGAAGCAGGTGCTGCACTGACTGCTGCCAGTGGTGGCCGTATCATGCTGCTGGCCAAGGATGTGGAAAACCATGGGGTGATCAAGACGCCTGATGGGCAGACCATACTGGCAGCAGGCGAGAAGGTGTATCTCAAGTCCAGCACCGACCCGGCAGGGCTACTGGTGGAGGTGGATGCTGGCGGCACTGCCACCAATCTGGGCGAGATTGTTGCAGATCGTGGCAATGTGACGCTGGTAGGCCTGGCGGTGAATCAACAGGGCCGAATTTCGGCCAGCACTTCCGTGCGCGCTAATGGTTCCATTCACCTGCTGGCCAGAGATAGCGTCAATGCTATTGCAGATGGCAAGGGTGGCTATACCTATCAACCATCTCGCTATGGCAAGGTTACCATAGGTAAAGGCAGTGTCACTGAAGTACGTGTGGAGACGGCTGACAAGGAAGAAGTGCTGGCGAGCCAGACCTTAGCGCCTTCACGGATCAATATTGAAGGGCGCACAGTAGAGGTCAATGGTTTGCTGCGCGCCAAGGGCGGGCAGGTCAATATTGCTGCCAAGTCCGGTGAGGAAAGCAATCAAGGGGTGACGACACCAGTACGCGTGTTGCTGGATGACAATGCCCGTATTGATGTGTCCGGCGTCGATGCGACGGCGGCGATGGAAAAGAACCAGCTCCAGGTACAGTTGTATTCAGACCAGTTGAAGGACACCCCTATCCTGCGCGGTGGTGCCTTGTTTGGCGAGACGGTCTACCTGGATGCACGCAAGGGCACAGACCTGTTTGATGTGTCGCCATTATTGGCGTTAAGAACGCAGACTATTGCGGAGAAGATGAGCAAGGCCGGTACCATCAATATTAGCTCTGCGGGCGATGTGGTGACTAAGTCTGGCTCGGTCATGGACGTGTCTGGTGGCGTGATTGATTATGCGGCTGGCTATATCCGTGAAAGTAAGCTGATCTACCAGGGGCGTGCGGTGGCTATTTCACAGGCTGACCGTAACACGCCTTATGAGGGACTCGCGGATGTATATAAATTCACTGATCCCAAATGGGGCTGGACCAAGCGCGTAGACCTCAACCCGAATGGCCGTGGTACGTGGCAACAGGCATACCGTGAAGGGCGTGATGCTGGCACTATCAATATCAACAGCACTAATCCCGTCCTGCTCAATGGCAATATGCAGGCCAATACCCGCAGTGATGTAACCCAGCGTACCAATCTGCCAGATGGTGGCAATTTCAACCTGACCACGGGTACTGGTGTTGTACGGATACAGGCAACTGCGACACAAGTGCCTGCAGGTTTCACCATCAATGATGCCAATCCAGGCACGGAAACCATATTGGGTACTGGCCTGTTGCAATCAGGCTTCAATCATCTGGGCATCAACAGCCAGGGCAGCATTGAGGTGGATACCGCCGTGGTGACCGCGCCCAATGGGTCGGTCAATCTCAAGGGCGGTGGCGTCAATATTAATAAAGACATTGTCACGCCTGGCGGTGACATTACCGTGGCTACGCAGCTGGCGAATCAGTCTGTGGTGGTGGATGACGGGGTCAAGCTGAGTAGCGCAGGTAACTGGAATAATGACAATCCGGCATTGCCTGGTGCCATGCAAACGCCCATTGCGCTGGATGGCGGCAGCATCAACCTGAGTGCCAGTGAAAACCTGATGCTGGGCAAGGGATCACTACTGGATGCCAGCGCCGGGGCATGGGTAGATAGTAGCGGTGTGCTGCATACCGGCAATGGCGGCGATATCACGCTGTCTGCGCAGGATGTGAAAATGGGCGCTCAGTTGCAATCCTATGGTTTCACCCAGGGGGGCAAGCTGTCAGTGAGTACTGCGCAGAATGTACAGGTGGGCGGCCAGCCTGCCAGTGCTGGCGATTTCTGGGTGCGGGAGTCCTTCTTTGAGCAAGGCGGCTTTGTTGCCTATACGATCAACAACTCACGCAACGGCGGGGAGTTTGTGGTGGGTGATGCCTCGGGTAAAGCCACCGTAATCCATCCCAAGATGCAGGCCTTGATGATGAGTTCTGGCTACAGTAGCAAGGTCAGTGGCACCAGCATGGCGGAAGTGTCCAAAGTGGTATTGCTGCCAGAAGGCCAGCGTGGTCCTGCTTCAGTCAGTTTCTCGGCGCTGGGGGATGCTACTTCGCTCGCCAACCTGACCGTATTGCGTAATACCATCATCCGTACCGATGCGCCTGATATCACGGGCCGTGTTGGTGCTATCGCGCTGGAGGCCAGCCGCCAGCTCACCATGATGGGTAGCTTGTTGGCGCCTGCGGGCAACATCAGCCTCAAACTCAGTGGTGATGTGGATCAAGTACCTTACGACAACCAGCAGAGCATCTGGATTGGCGATCAGTCTGTCATTAGCGTCAAAGGTAGTTATGTGCGCCCTGTTGCCACCGCTCCCACGTTGGCGAGTGCCAAGGTGCTGGATGGCGGCAACATCACCGTTGATGCCCATAAAGGATTCGTGGTGGCGGAAGAAGGCAGCCTCATGGATGTCTCGGGTACATCGGGTGCTGTGGATGTCAACACGGGGCGTGGCCTGCAACGCCAGCTACTGGATGGTGGCGCAGGCACTGTTTCCATCACTGCACGGGATGGCATGATCCTAGACGGTAATTTCCTTGCTGGTGCCAACGGCGCTGGTGAAGCCGGCACGCTCAAGATCGCTCTCACTGGCGACCTCAAAGGCACGACACAAACACCAGGCCATCCTTCAGGTGAGCGTGTGCTCACTGTAACCACAGACAAGCAGCTGTTGGCTACTGGCTTACAAGCGCGAGATAACCTGGCTGCCTTTGAAGGCAAGGCACAGATGTCTACCGAGCAGATCAATGCTGGTCAGTTTGATCATGTGAGTCTCGAAAGTACTACCCAGGGGCGGGAGCCCAATGCCACAGAACGTGACCGTATCGTGCTGCAAAGCGGCGTGACACTGAGCGCACCGGAAACCCTGGCTCTTACCTCCTCAGCCTTTGAGGTGAGTGGCAGTGGAGTAGCACAAATCAATGCCTCGCACGTCACACTGGCAACACCAGAAGTGAACAACACGGTGCAAACGGGCGATGCCATCCTCAAGGTCAATGCCGACTGGATAGACCTCAATGGCACCATCAATCTTTCAGGCATCAAGCAGGCCGAACTCAACAGTCGCCTGGATATCCGTGGGCGAGGACTCACTTTTGATAATGCCGGTTCATTGAAAACTAACGGCAACCTGCTGATGACAGCACGTCAAATCTATCCGGTGAGTAACAGCAGTTTCAATATCGAGGCATTGGGTAGCAATAGCAACATTACCGTCCGCTCCAGTGGTGAAGCCTATAAGCCGGTATTCAGTGCCGGTGGCAAGCTTGGGCTGAAGGCACATAGCATCCGGCAGGAAGGCGTATTGTTGGCGCCGCTGGGGCAAATTGCCCTTGATGCGGCTAGTCAAAGCAACCTGGTATTGGGTGAAAAGAGCCTGACATCAGTATCAGCTGCAGGCTTGAGCATTCCCTATGGCACCACTCAACAAGGGGGTACGGCCTGGAACTTGCCCAACAATATCGGCACCAAGCCGCTTGAAAAACGCATTACGCTGAATGGTCAGGATATTGACCTCAAGAGCGGGGCCGTGATTGATATCTCTGGTAGCGGCGATACCTTTGCCTATGAATGGATACAAGGCATAGGCGGCTCCAGGGATATCTTGGCGCAATCAGGTGTGTATGCGCTCCTGCCAAGTATCAAGGGCGAATATGCGCCATTTGATTACGACTACACCAAGGATAATGCGCCTGCAATAGGCCAGGCGGTTTATCTGTCTGGCATCGCAGGACTGCCTGCTGGGTATTACACCCTGCTGCCAGCACGTTATGCCCTGTTGCAAGGGGCTTACATGCTGCAGCTGGGTTCTGGCCAGCAGGTACGCCAGGGTACCAACACCCAGTTAATGGATGGCAGCAGCCTGGTGTCAGGCTATCTCACCAATGTTAACAACAGCAGCCGCAATGCCACCTGGGATACATTCCGCATCACCAATGGCAGCGTGTTCCGTACGCCAAGTGGCAGCGTCACGCGGGCGCCATCTGAATACATGATCAGTAGCGGTAATGCCTTCTTTGCACAACAAGCTGCCAGTGCAGGATTGGCTGTGCCCAGACTGGCAGGGGATGCTGGGCAACTGGTGTTGTCAGCGATTGATACACTGCAGTTGAATGCGACCCTCAAGACCGATAAAGCTGCTGGTGGCCGTGGAGCGATGGTGGATATCGTCTCGGACAAGATCAGCGTGGTGTCTGACGTGGGCGCGGATAATGGCAGCCTGCAGCTCAGTGCGGATTCACTGAACAATATGAATGCCGAGAGCATCCTGCTGGGTGGTTCACGTACCCAGGGGGACCAGTCAGTCGAGATCAGCACCACTTCAACTGAAGTCAGGTTTGCCAACGATGCGGATCATGCGCTCAAGGTTAACCAGTTGATTGCCACTGCATCTGACCGGGTGACAGTGGAGAACGGCGCTGTGATACAAGCAGAGTCTGCGGCTAATCAGGGCAGCACCAATCTACGTGTGAATGGAGATGGTGCATTGCTGGCGGTATCAGGCAGCAGTGATATTGTGTTTGATCGCGCGGGTGCATCCAGCAACCCCAACCTGGGCACGCTGGACATCCAGGCTGGCAGCCAGATCAGGGCCGCTCGCTCACTGGTGCTGGATGCAACGCATGCCTCTAGCCTGAATGGCAATGTCAGCGTGAGTGATGGTGGTTCAGTCACACTCGGTGCCAGCAGCATACTTCTTGGTAGCCCGGGCGCTGTGGTACCCGGCATGCGCGTGGATAACACGCTGGTGGCCAGCCTCGGTAACCTCAAGCAGGTGACGCTGAACAGCCATGGCAACCTCAATCTTTATGGTGAGGTGGATTTTGGTAGTCGCAACTTGGATGTCACGATCAATGCTGCCGGTATCGTCGGCCATGATATGGCAGCGGGTGACACTTCCAACCTGACCGCCAATCATTTGGTGATGAAAAACTCGGCAGGTGCAGCCTTGATACCTACGGTATCAAGCACTCGCAGCACTCTGGCAATTGATGCCAGCAGCATCAGCGTTGAGGGTAAAAACACAGCAGCCAGCAACAACGCTACCAACGCTGGAAACTTTGCCCTCAGTGGGTTTGAGCAGGTACAACTGAACAGCAGCCGTGATATCACGTTCAGTGGCAGCGGCACACTGGATATCCATGCCACGGATACGCGTATCAGCAGTGGTCGTATTACTGCCGCCACTGGCACCAATTACACCCTCAACACCCAGGGCGCGCTGACTACGCTGGCGAACAGCAGTGCTGCGCAGGCTGCCACTGCTGGCCTGGGCGCCAAGCTCAATCTGGTGGCACAGCAAATGACGCTGGGAGGCAATATATACCTGGCCTCCGGTCAGCTGACCGCACGCTCGACCCAGGGTGACCTCAATGTCACTGGCGATGCCAGGATCAACACGGCATCACGGGCGATTCGTTTTGATCGATTTACGCGGCATACCCCAGGTGGCGTGGTGTCATTGCAATCTGACCAGGCCGATATCAATGTGGCCAGTGGCGCATCGATTGATGTCAGCGGTGGTGAAGGTGGCAATGCGGGTACCCTGAAAATGACGGCCAAGGCGGGAGAGGTCAATATTGCCGCTGGCACTTTGCATGGACAAGCAGGCCAAGGGCAGACCGCTGGCAGCTTTGTGATGGATAGTGCCAGCCTCACAGACTTTTCCGGCTTGAACAATGCACTCAACAGCGGTGGCTTCAATGCCTCGCAGGAGCTGCGCATCCGTAACGGTGATGTGGCGATAGCGGCAGGGGATACCGTCGAAGCCAGCCGTTTTGTCCTGAGTGCTGACGGTGGTGCTATCGATATTGCTGGTACCGTGGATGCGAGCGGCAAACATGGCGGTGATGTCCAGGTTTATGCAAAGAACGACCTGACCTTGCAGGCCGGAGGAAAACTATTAGCCAATGCTGAAGCCACTGACGGCAAGGGCGGCAGTGTATTGCTGGCGAGTGAAAGTGGTACTGTCAAAGCCCAGGTGTTTGAAACAGATGGCGTGACACGCAGGCAGGATGCGGCATTGATTGATGTGTCTGGCAGTCAGCTAGGTGATGTGACTTTGCGCGCAGAGCGTGTAGGTGCGTCTGGCCTCAAGGTGGATGTGGATGCACCCGCCGCAGTGGCCGGTGCTGACAAGATATTGCTGGAGTCGGTCAAGGTCATGAATGTGGCTACTACACTCAATGCCACCACCCTCAACACGATCAGGACCGATACCAATGCCTTCTACGCTGATGCGGGAAATACGGCTGGCACCTACAAAGCCAGCAGTGATGGCGTGAGCGCAATTGTCGCGCCGCATACCGAGCTGCGCACCACTGACAATACCACGCTGGCCAATGACTGGAACCTGCGCGATCTTTCATTGGGGCGTGATGGTGTGCTGACGATACGCAGCACCGGTAACCTGCAATTGAATGGCAGCATCAGTGATGGGTTTGCCAATGCAACAGTCTCAGCGGCATTGGCCAGCGGAGACTCATGGAGCATCAACCTGGTGTCAGGTGCGGATATGAGCGCAGTCAATCATCTATCTACCCTCAAGAGTGACACTGCTGGCAACATGGTGCTGGCCAATAACAAGCTGGTGCGAACAGGTACCGGCGATATCAATATTGCCACGGGCGGCAACCTGACCCTGTCCAACGCTGGCTCTGTCATTTACACCGCAGGTAATGCAGCTGCTGACCTGGCTGGGTTTGTGGCACCGACCAGCACCGATGGATTTGGCACTAATGGCGCCCAATACCTGACTCAGGGCGGCGATTTGAACATTGCCACGCAGGGTGACATCACTGGGGCGCTGGCTGCTGCCAGTGGCACCCAGCAGATTGTGAACAACTGGCTGTTCCGCCAGGGGGGTGGTTCTGGCAATAAGGATACTACCTGGTGGTTACGCACTGATCTGTTCCAGCAAGGGGTGGCTTCATTCGGCGGTGGCGATGTCGCGGTCAAGGCCGGTGGCAATATCACCAATTTTTCCGTGTCCGTACCCACCACGGCGCGCTTTACGAGAGATGGCTCGGGCAATTCAGACGTTTCAGGTGGTGGCAATCTGAATGTGGTTGCAGAGGGCGACATTCGCAATGGCATGTATTTCGCTGGCAAGGGGCATGTGGATTTGCAGGCTGGAGGCGAGATTGGCCGTACATTCAATGCTCAGGGCAACCCCATTACGTTTGGCACTACACTAGCATTACAGGATGCAACCGCCAGCGTCACAGCTTCTGCTGGTGTCTATCTGGAAACCGTATTTAACCCCACACTATTTGCCCAGTCGACCACCAATGCGGGACCGACCGGTGTGGCCAATAGCACTGGCCGTAGCGCGTTTTTCAATAGCTATGCCGATAATGCAGCGATAGATGTAGCCTCGTTGACAGGGGCTATTACCTTTGGGCTGGATCAGTTGAGTAACATCACTGGTAAGTTGACTGGGCTAGCAACGGTGAACAGTACCCAGAACAGCTTGGCGTTTTATCCAGGCAGTGTGCAGGCCACTGCATTTGGTGGGGATATTTATACCGGCAACATGAAACTGATGCCATCAGCAACAGGTGAGTTGGGCTTGCTGGCTGCTGGTAGCATCATTGCTGACCAGATTGTGATGTCTGATGCGGAGCGTTCATTGATTCCCAGTGTGTCATCTCCTATCCAGAGCCCGCAGGTAATCCTCGAAAACATTATCATGAACAGTCACTCGGCCATTCCTTTGCATCGTAACAGCAGCAACCCGGTGTCTATCGTGGCGCGGGATGGATCGCTGAGGCCATGGCGCACCCAGACCGTTAGCCTGACGTTGCCCAAGACTGCCGTGGTGATGGCCGGGCTGGATATCCTTAACCTGGATGCCAACTTGCAAAACATGGATAGCGCTGACCTGAGTGTGGTGCGTGCTGGCCGGGATATCAGTTACGTCAATGTGCAGGCGGGTGGTATCAATGTCAGCGGACCGGGCAATCTTCTGGTGGAAGCCGGTCGCAACCTGGATCTTGGCCGCAGCAATGGCATCAACAGTCTGGCCAATACCGTGAATGCAGGCTTGCCGGCGCAGGGCGCTTCCATCACGGTGCTGGCAGGCGTGGGCAAAGGTGCCAGTCTGGATGATTACATCAACCTTTATATCAAGCCTGATGGTAGTGGCCCCTCGGTGTTAAGTGGCAATGAGGGTGGCATGGCGGAATATCGTGCTGCCACCGCGCAGGCACTGGCGAAATACATGCGCGAAATCACTGGCGAGGACAGCCTTTCTGAGGCGGATGCCTTGACGCGATATCTGGCACTGGAGAAAGACCAGCAGGCGATTTTTGCCTATCGACATTTTTCATCGGAATTGCTGGCATCCGGTAAAGCCTATGCCACCACGCAAAGCCATGCCCGTGGAGATGCAGCGGTCGCTTCACTTTGGCAAGGCGACTACAAAGGTGACATGAGTCTGTTCCAGAGTCGTATTCGTACTGTGCGGGATGGCAGCATAGATTTGCTGGCGCCTGGCGGTATGATCAATGTGGGGGTCGCAGGTGGTACCAGTTCTGGCAATATCGGTATTGTCACCGAAGGCGGGGGTGATATTCGTGCCTTTGCCGATAGCGGCTTCCAGGTCAACCAGTCTCGCGTTATTACGCAATATGGTAGCGATATCACGGTGTGGGTAAACAATGGCGATATTGATGCTGGCCGAGGATCAAAGACGGCACTTTCTATCCCCGAGGTGGAAATCAGTACTGATGTATATGGCAATACCACGCGCAAGGTGAAGGGGGCTGCCGCTGGTAGCGGTATCCAGGCACAGACCTATGATGCTGATGGGCCAGATGGTCCTTCGCGAGCGCCCAGGCTGGGTTCGGTGGCCTTGATGGCACCACGTGGAGTGCTGAATGCCAGTGAAGCCGGGATTGTGGCTGGTGACTTTCTTGCAGTGGCAACCCAGGTGTTGGGTACCAGCAATATCAACGTGGCAGGTACTTCAACAGGGGTTCCCGCGGCCGATACGGGCAGCCTGGCAGCTGCCAATGTTGGCACAACTGGCACTGCATCCTCTGCCACCAGTGCGGTGGCAGATATGAGCCGATTGGCACCGCCGCAGGATTTCAGCCCGCGTAACTTGCTGCCTTCTTTTGTATCGGTTGAGGTGCTGGGGTTGGGCGACATCATGCGCTAATTGAGCCTATGGCCAACAAAAAGGACTAGTTGCGACTAGTCCTTTTTGTTGGGTTGTGACTCAGCAATTTCACAGACTGGTCACTCATCCGTCACATAGGAAATCTATATTACGCGCTTTGTCCTGGAGCGCGGTCCGATGTTAAGAAAGTGTTGTTTACTGCTGATGTTTATTCTGGTGCCGGGTTTGGTGCATGCTGCCTGGGATGAAGCATGGAGCAGCCGTGCCAAGGTGACGGTGAATGCGGCAGGTGTAGCAACTGCACAGGAGCAGGTGCCAGTGGTGCTGCGCCTGCACTCTGGCAATTTCGATTTTTCATCGCTCAATCTCGATGGTTCAGACTTGCGCGTTATCGCCGCAGATGACAAGACTGAACTCAAGTTTCATATCGAAAAATTTGATTCAATTAATGAGTTGGCGGTGATCTGGGTATTGCTGCCCAAGGTGGATGCCGCGGACAAGGGGGCGCATTTCTGGCTCTACTCAGGGAATGAGTCAGCCATCTCAACGGCTGATAGCCAGGATAACTGGGATAACGCTACGGTGGCGGTGTTCCATTTTGCTGAAAAAACATTCTTGCAGGATAGCCGTGGTGGCCTGGTGGCTAGCGGCACACCTGCTTTACAAAAAGCTGCATTGATTGGTGAAGCCGCCATTTTTGCCGGGCAGGCTATCAGTATTGCAGCCAATCCCTCATTAGCACTGAGTGCTGCGCAGGGATTGACTTATTCTGCCTGGATCAAGCCTGCTAATACTGCTGGTAAGGCTACCCTCTATCAGCAAGGCCCTGTGGCGTTTCAAGTCGCAGATGGCAAGCTGGAGATGAAGGTGGGTAATGTAAGTATCTCTGGTGGTGAGGTCAAGCCCGCTACTTGGCAGCATGTGGCAGTGACCATTGGTGCAGGCAAGGCAGTGCTTTACCTCAATGGTGCAGTTGTTGCCAATGGTGATGCGTCCCTGACTGATGTGCAGGATGCCGTGCAGGTGGGCGCGGGCTACCAGGGTGAGTTGGATGAACTGGAGCTGGCCAATACTGCGCGTAGTGCAGACTGGATCAAGCTGGCTGCAACCGGACAAAGTATGGACAGCCAGTTGCTCAAGGTTCAGGCTGCCGATGCTGAGGCTGAAGAAGAGGGTGGTTCATCCCACTTCATGGTGCTGTTCCATAGCCTGACCGTGGATGCCTGGGTGGTGATTGTCATCCTGACCATCATGTTTGTCATCAGTGTGGTGGTGATGGTGGCCAAGGCCAGGCAGGTGGTGCTGATCGACAAAGCCAATCGTATTTTTCTTAAGCTGTTCAACGAAGCCGGCAATGCGCAGTTGCTGGAACTGGATAAAGCAGCCAATACAGGTGCTTCTACACTGGCACGGCTATATATGGCAGGTCTGCGTGAAATCCGCAAACGTTATACCGCAGATGGGCAGTTATCACTCAGTGGTGCTTCCATGGATGCGATCAAGGCGGCGATTGATGCAGACCTGATCCGCGAGAACAAAAGCCTTAATGCCAATATCGTCCTGCTGACCATTGCCATCTCAGGCGGCCCGTTCCTTGGCCTATTGGGTACCGTGATCGGGGTCATGATCACTTTTGCAGAAATTGCAGCGGCAGGCGATGTGAATGTCAACGCGATTGCGCCTGGGATTGCCGCAGCATTGATGGCAACGGTGGCAGGCCTGGCGGTGGCGATTCCTGCGCTGTTTGGCTACAACTACCTCTCCAGCCGTATCAAGAATATCAATACCGACATGCAGATATTCGTCGATGAATACGTGACCCGCGTGGCCGAGCTTTACGGCAAGTAAGCGGAGCGACCATGGCAGATATCAAGGAAGACAACCAGCCCTATGACGAGATCAATATCACGCCGATGCTTGATCTCGCCTATGTGCTGCTGGTGATCTTCATCATCATGACCACGGCATCGGTACAAGGCGTCAAGGTAGAGATCCCCCAGACCAAGGCTACGGGTAACCTGGCCAAGCCGGATATCCGTGGCATCACCATCACCAGTGAAGGGGATGTCTACCTGGATGCGTATCCGGTGGATATGGCCATGCTGGAGCAGCGCCTGGGGGAATATAAATCCAATAATCCTGACCTGCCGGTTGTGCTGAAGGGCGATGCCGCCGCGCATTACGAAAAAGTCTCCGCCGTGCTGGAAGTCTGCAAGAAGCTGGGCATCACCGAAGTAGGCCTAGTCACCAAGAAGGCAGAGGGATAAACCATGCAGATACAAGACGACAGCAAACCCTACGATTCCATCAACATCACGCCGATGCTGGACCTGGCTTATGTGCTGCTGGTGATCTTCATTTTGATGACCACTGCCTCGGTGCAGGGCCTCACCATGAATCTACCCAAGCCATCCAATAAACCCAGCACCGAGCAGCATGAGGTCAAGATCGTGCAGGTGCAGGAAACCGGGACCATCATGCTCAACGGCATGGGGGTGAGCTTGGCTGAGCTGGAAAGCCAGCTCAATGCGGCACGTGCCAGAGACCCCAAGTTCTCCGTGATGATCAAGGGTGAGGCGCGAGCGCCGTATGCCGGCATTGTGTCCGTGGTGGACCTGGTGACACGGATGCAGATCGAGAATGTGGGGCTGGTGACTTCAAGGATAGGCACTTGATGGCAACAGATATGAAAGATTGGCAGGCCGAGCATGGCAATGAACCTGGCAAGACAGCGCTATGGAAACGGGCGATTTTATGGTTGCTCGGAGTAGTGCTATTAGGGGCGATGGTATGGGGAGTTGTCAGCCTGATCTCCAGCAAGCCAGGCCCGAAAAAACCAGCGGTCACTACCATCAAGATTTTGCCGGATACACCGCCGCCACCTCCTCCCCCGCCCAAGGAGCCGCCAAAAGAGCAACCCAAGGAAGAGCCGAAGGAAATCAAGGTAGAGCAACCCAAGCCAGTGGATGCGCCACCTGAGCCGCAGAACCTGAAGATGGAAGGCGATGCTGGCGATGCCCCCAGTGCTTTTGGTGCTGGCAAGGTTAACAGCGATTACAGCGGTGGCGATGTGGGCGTGAAAATCGGCGGTAACAAGAGCCTGGCGGCCTATGCCTGGTACACAGGCAAGATCAAGCGGCAGATTGAAGAGGCCATCGCCACTCAGCCCGAGCTGGCACGTGAGCAATACAAGCTGGTGGTATCACTCTGGCTGGACAAGGACGGGCGCGTTGAAAGGTTGGAGCTGCAGTCTTCCACCGGTGACCAGAAAAAGGACGACTTGCTGCGCAAGGCCTTGCAGGCTATCACCCGGATTGCTGAGGCACCACCTGACGATATGCCTCAACCGGTGAAATTAAGAATTACCGCAAAGAGCGCAGGTTAAGGCGCTCACAGATTAACACCCTCAGTTGCAACGATAAGAAGCAGTGACGAGAACAAAGGCAGAACGATAGATGAATAAGACACAAGGGATAATCACATGGCTGGCACTCTGGGTGGCAATCATCACTCCGTTGCACGCGGTGGCAGGGGAGCGTGAGTCACTGGAGCAATTACGCAGCACGACCGTGGGCTTGATCGAGGCCTTGGTGCAGGAAGGTATCCTCTCCAAGGAAAAGGCCGAGGGCCTGATTCGCAAGGCCGAGAATGCCCGGCAAACGGAAACGGGCAATGAGCATGCTCTGGCAACAGGGGCCGCTTTGGCTGGTGCGGCTAATGATGGAAGTGTGGTACGGGTGCAATATGTGCCTGAATTTGTTAAGCAGCAACTGCGGGCCGACATTGAAAAAGACGTGATGGCCAAGCTTAATTACCATGTGGAAGAAGAGCGGCTCAAGCTGCCAAGCTGGCTGGACCGGATTTCGTTTGAGGGTGATATACGCTTGCGTTATGAGCCAGTGCGTTTTTCCGAACGTAATGCCTCTGAGGCATCCTTAGGCTCAGATCCATCACGCCAGGTCATGATACCCAACAGCACACAGGATCAGGATAGATATCGGGTACGTGCACGTTTTGGTGTGAATGCCAAAATCAGTGATTGGCTCAGCGCGGGCATCCGTATGACTAGTGGGCATATGGATAACCCTTTGTCGCCCAATCAATCCATAGACATCCGGGCTGCGAAGCTGGATTGGGGGTTGGATCGGGTGTTTATTACTGCCAAGCCGTATAGTTGGATGACAGTCAGCGCAGGGCGTTTTGCTAACCCCTTCTTTTCTTCCGATATGGTGTGGGACAGATCACTGGCTTTTGATGGTGCCGCTGCGACATTCTTGCCCAAGTTCAACGATAGTCTGAGCGGTTTTGGCACTATAGGTGCCTTCCCGATTGATCAGGTGCAAAAGGGCGCGTTGAATAAAGCCGAGGATAAATGGATTCTCGGTGCTCAGGCTGGGATCGAATGGACCAGCCCCAACAAGTCATCTGCCAAGCTTGGCCTGGCTTTTTATGACTTCAAGCATGTTGAGGGCATTGCAAATCAGATGGATGGCTTCGACTCGCGTTACAACGGCACGGTGATGCCTTATCGGCAGAAAGGGAATAACACCTTTGATATAAACCGCTCTGGCAGCACTGTAGGTACTTGTGGAATTAGGACAACGCTAGATGCTTACACCAATACTGGCTGTGGCCTGGCCTCCAAGTTTCAGGTCCTTAACCTGACGGGTCAGCTAGACCTTGCAGCATTTGACCCGGTGCATGTGATTTTGCAGGGGGATTATGCAGTGAATATTGGTTTTGATCAGCAAGAGATATTTCGCCGTACCAATGTCCTGTATGAAAAAGAAAACCAGGCTTATCAGCTCAAGTTGATTGTGGGTATGCCGGAAATGCGCGAAAGGAATGATTGGCAGGTATTTGGCGCTTATAAAAAGCTGGAAGCTGATGCGGTTATGGATTCATTTACCGACTCAGACTTTCACCTAGGAGGCACCAATGCCAAGGGCTTTATCCTAGGCGGTAATTACGGCATTGATAAAAACACCTGGCTCACAGCTCGCTGGCTCAGCACTCGCGAAATCACTGGCATGCCGCTGGCCATAGATGTGTTCCAGTTTGATATAACAACCAGGTTCTGATGATGTGTATGTTGAAAATTGCAGGGTTAAAGCATGGTGTCATGGCGTGTGTCATTCTTGTGCTTGGCGCTATGTCACTGCCGATAATGGCTGCTGATAAGGATAAAGCTTCCAAGCAGCAAGAACGCCGTATGCGGCAGATGATGCAGCAGGTACAAGCGGAGAAGGATCAATTACAAAGCCAATTTGAACAGGAGAAGGTCAAGCTGCAGGAAGAAGCCAAGGCGCAGGAGCAGAAAAATGTCAGTTTGCAGATTAATATTTCATCCGCCAATCGCAAGCGGACTGAGCTTGAAAATGAGCTGGAAACATTACGCAAGCAGAAATCAGAGCTTGAGGGTCTGCAGAACAACACCGTGGCTACGCTGGAAGCGACACAACACAAGCTAGAAGATGAGCGGGAGCTCAATGCCAAGAGTGCTGTGGAGCGTAAGGAGATGCAAGCATTGCTCGTGAAAAAACAGCAACAACTCAATGCCAGCAATGAGAAAAATGCCCGGCTGTATGATTTTGGTCTGCAGTTGATCCGTATTTACGAACGCCCCAGTGTGTATCAGCAGGCCATGCGCGATGAACCATTTACTCAGCTGAAACGCGTGGAGCTGGAAAACATATTGCAGGATTACAGGGACAAAATCGACGAGCAGAAAGTCACCGTAAACACACAGTAGTCCTGATCAAACTTGATGATTGATCCAGCAGGTTTCTGCCTGGAACATTATTCACCGTCTCCTCATTAACCCCGAATTTTCGGGGTATTTTTTTGCCCGTCCGATGGGACTATACCTTCACATGATCTTGTCATATTGACGGCCTAGAATCCTTCCCGATAACGCCACTATTGCCGCTCATAGGCAGTGGATCATCCATCAGACGATAAAGAATTAGGGAAACCAACAATGAAAAAACGCATTATTTCTGCTGCAATTACCCTTGCCTTTCTGCCAGCTATGGCTTCCGCCGCCAGCGCTTTAAGTGGGCTTGAAAAGCTGTGGACATATAATCATGCCAGTACCGGTGTGGCTGGCCAGACCTCTGAGATTGTCGCTTTCGACAGCTTGACCAATTCTTTATGGGTTGCTGGTGTTGCCGGGGTCGATGTTTTGCATGCCAGTAATGGCAGCCTGATTCAGCATATCAATACCAGCATTTACGGCAGCATTAATAGTGTGGCAATCCACAATGGCGTGGCTGCTTTTGCGATAGAAAACACTACTGACCGTACCCAGCCCGGTGTGGTTAAACTGTTTGATACCAGCACCCGCAGCCTGAGCGCTGGTGTGAACTCCATCAATGTTGGCGCTCTGCCCGATATGCTGACATTTACCCATGATGGCAGCAAATTGCTGGTGGCGAATGAAGGAACACCCACTAATTATTCCGGTTATGACCCAGTGGGCAGTGTCAGCATTATTGATATGAGCAACCGCGCTGTGGCGGCAACCGTGAATTTCAATCATGCAGCCGTGTCCGGCACTGATCTGCGCCCAAAATCTGTGGCTGGTATGGACTATGAGCCTGAGTACATTGCGGTGAGCAAAGATGGTAGCAAGGCTTTTGTCTCCTTGCAGGAAGCCAATGGACTGGGAGTGATCAACCTCAATACGCATCAGGCTGAGCAAGTCATTGGTCTTGGTAGCAAGGATTTCAGCCAGCCAGGAAACTATATTGACCCTTCTGACCGTGACGGCAAGATAGAGCTGCGCCCTGTCGCTGCTCGTGGCCTGTATCAACCTGATGGGATTGCTGCCTATGAGTCCAAAGGCTTGACCTATCTGGTATTAGCCAATGAAGGTGATACGCGTGAAGATGAAGCAGACAAGAAGCGCCTCGGTGGTGCGGGGGACGCCAGTCGCCTCAATATTGCTAGTCCTGATACCAAGCCTGGTGATGTCGTGACATTCGGTGCCCGTTCGTTCTCTATTCGTGACCAGGATGGCAATTTGGTATTCGATAGTGGTAACCAGCTGGATGCCAAGGCGATAGCACTTGGTATCTATGATGACGGACGAAGTGATGATAAAGGCGTGGAGCCTGAAGGCGTTGAGTTGTTAGAGATCAATGGCCGCACGATAGCGTTTATTGGGCTTGAGCGCACATTGAAGTCTGCCATCGCGGTGTACGACATTACCGATCCGACCAATGTCAGTTACCTCGACATGATAGTGACAGACGGCGATCTGGCTCCCGAAGGAATAAAGGGATATTTCCATGATGGTCATTACTACCTTTCCATTGCCAATGAAGGCACCAGCACGACAAGTTTGTACAGATTAGCCGCTGCTGTGCCAGAACCTTCCACCTGGGGCATGTTGCTCGGAGGTTTAGGCATGATGGGTTGGATGGGGTATCGCCGCCGCAACCCCCGTTAATCCTGATTGGACAAACTGTAACAGTTCTAATTATTTCTGATTGAAGCCCACGTAAAAGGAATCAAAAATATGAAAAAAGTAACAGGTCTATTGATGTTGTCCTTATTTTCCATCAGTACTTTAGCCCAGGCTGACGTACGTATCAGTGAGTGGATGTACAACACGGACAATACTGGCAGTGGTGAGTTTATTGAATTCACCAATTTTGGTGGTGGTGCCGTGGATTTCTCAAGCTGGAGCTACGATGATGACAGCCGCAACCCAGGCACAGTCAGCCTGGCCGCATTTGGCATCGTGAATGCCGGAGAGTCTGTGATCCTGACTGAATTGGATGCTAGCGTTTTTCGTAGTTTGTGGAACCTGGCAGCGGATGTGAAAGTGATAGGCAAGCTCACCACCAACCTTGGCCGTGCGGATGAAATCAACTTGTTTAATGGTACTAACCTGGTTGATCGCCTGACCTATGATGATCGCTCCAGTAACGGCCCAAGAACTACTGGCATCAGCGGGGTTCCATCAGTGTTCAGTGACGTGGGAGCTAATCATGCTTCGGCATGGGTATTTTCTGTGCCTGGGGACCAGCATGGGACTTACGTCTCGAATGCCGGGGATATAGGCAGTCCAGGGCGTAGTGCTTTTATTACAGCGGTGCCTGAGCCATCTAGCTATGCATTATTGGCTGCTGGCCTGGTCTTGATGGGATTTGTCGGTTATCGCCGCCGCCAGGATAAATTCAAGCTGTAATGTAACCCGATTAGTCCTAATGGACTAAGGGAAAACACCAGTTAGGCGGTGCGTGAGCTTGGATCTGCCGTTATAATGGACTCAGATTTAATAACAAAAGTTTTCTTCCATTTTTAGGGGATTTACCATGAAGTTTCTGAAAAGCCTGTTGGTTTCTGTTGCGTTCATAGCGGCAGCTTCTAGCGCAAATGCTGCAAATTACAATTGGGGTGTACTGAGTGATGGTGATTCCTATGAGGAATATACTGTTTCTGCAGGTGATTTTCTTGACACTATTACCTTCACTATTGGCCAAGAGTCTGTTGCGGACTTCGGTGCTGGTGTTCTGAATGTAGTGGTTGGTAAAAAGCAATTCCAGTTTATTGAAAACCTGGCTGTATCTTTGTTTGATGTTGAAGATAATCAACTTGGTTCTGGCCTGAATTTCACAGTTGATACACTGACTGCTGGTACTTACACTCTGAAAATTACTGGTTTCGCAAAAGGTACACTTGCTGAAGCTGGTAAGTATGGCGTAGGCGTGACTATTGCCGCTGTTCCAGAGCCAAGCAGCGTAGCAATGTTGCTGGTTGGTTTTGCTGCTCTGGGTGCTGTTGCTCGCCGTCGCAAGACTCTGTAATTGTAATAAATACCTAGCATCGATTTTTCGATGTAATGAAAAAAACGGCACCTTCGGGTGCCGTTTTTGCATGGGGGGTGTTTATTTTGGAGCATTGTTAGTCCAATCAGACCATACCATTAGTCCATTCGGCCCCAAGACAAATCTTGCTGAATGAATATAATGGAATCTCGTGTTTGATATAACTTTTAATGTTTTTTAAACCATTAATTTTAGGGGATTTACCATGAACTTCTTGAAGTCTATTCTGGTTTCTGTGGCGCTCTTAGTTGCAGCTTCCAGTGCAAATGCTGCAACTGGTACATATACAGATTTAGGTAAAATTGCTGTACTGGACATCGCTGAGATTGATCTCGGGTTGAACGCTTACACAGCGACTGTTAAGCCTGTAGGTGAGTTTAACCATTCTTTCATTTTTACATTGCCTGAACTAGCTGATGTTAGTGCAACTTTGAACAACATTGTTGTACAGTTCCCAGGGTTTGATGTGTTCAATATTGCTGGCGCTACCTATAGCATTCTTAACTCTTCAAATGATGTGCTTGGAAGTGCTGCTGCTGGTACTTCCTTCAATGTAAGTGGTTTGGCTGCTGGTCAATATACATTCAATGTTGTAGGTACAACGACCGGTATTGCTGGTGGTACTTACGGTTTTGCTATCAATGTAACTCCAGTACCAGAGCCAAGCAGCGTAGCAATGCTGCTGGTTGGTTTTGCTGCTCTGGGCGCTGTTGCTCGCCGTCGCAAGACTCTGTAATTGTAATAAATACCCTAGCATCGATTTGTTTCGATGTGATGACAAAAACGGCACCTCAGGGTGCCGTTTTTGTTTTATAAATCATCATGATTGATTACTTATATAAGAATAATTATTAATTCTTTGGATATTGGGTAATGCAGGTATAATTCAGTCGGGGGGAATTTTCATCATAGTAATCATAAAAAGGAGTTCGTATGAATATTCTCAAAAATCTGCTGGTTTCTGTGGCGCTCTTAGTCGCGGCTTCCGGTGCAAATGCAGCTGATGTAGTAGATCTGGGTGAGCTGAATGCTGGTATTAACACATACGGTACTACCGTAGCTGCTAATACAGAATTCAATCACACTTTCAATTTCAGTCTTGCTGATGTAAGCAGCGTGAATTTCTCGCTGGACAAGCTGGTTCTGAACAACGGTTCTACCAGTGTGTACAACTTCACTAGCCTGACTTACTCTTTGTTCAGCAGCAGTGATAACAGCCAATTGGCATTCGCAACATCTAATGGTGAGTTTTCCTTTGCTGCACTTGCAGCAGGTAACTACTACATTGACGTTGCAGGCAAGTCTAGTGGTGTAGCTGGTGGTATCTACAGCGGCTCTATCAATGTGGCTGCTGTACCTGAGCCAAGCAGCGTTGCAATGCTGATGATTGGTTTTGCTGCACTGGGCGCTGTTGCTCGTCGTCGCAGAAACAAGCTGTAATCAAGCAATTGATTAAGTAGTACGTAATATGAACGGCGCCTCTGGCGCCGTTTTTTTATGTCTGGAAATTGTGTACCGCCTTGCTCAAAGGTGGTCTGCATCGTCACGTGCGTGTCATCTGCTTCCATTAGTCTGCCATCTATCCAATCAGAAAAATCAGGTGTATTGATGAAGGCAATGATTCTCGCTGCAGGTAAAGGCACTCGTATACGCCCACTGACGTATGAGCTCCCCAAACCCATGATCCCTATTATGGGAAAACCGGTGATGGAATATCTAGTTGAGTTGCTGGCAAAACATGGTGTTAAGCAAATCATGGTCAATCTCAGTCATTTACCTCAACGCATAGAACATTATTTTGGTGATGGTCGGCGCTTTGGCGTTGAAATTGGCTATTCATTTGAGGGGTATATCCAGAAGGATGAAATGGTGCCGTTTGCCCTGGGTTCGGCTGGAGGCATGCGAAAAATCCAGGATTTTGGCGGATTTTTTGATGAAACCACGGTGGTGTTGTGTGGTGACGCTATGATTGATCTTGATATCACAGCAGCGGTACAGGAGCACAAACGCCGTGGCGCAATGGTCAGCTTGGTGGCAAAGGAAATGCCGTGGGAAGAGGTTTCCAGTTATGGTGTCATCGTTGCGGATGAAGATGGCCGGATTATCTCGTTTCAAGAAAAACCATCACTGGCGGAAGCGCGTTCCAATTTAATCAATACGGGTATTTATATATTTGAACCGGAAGCGTTAAATCTCATACCGGAGGGGCAGATTTTTGATATTGGCGCAGATTTGTTTCCATTGCTGGTAGAAAGTGGCGTCACGTTTCATGCAATAACGCAGGCATTTAACTGGATAGATATCGGCAAGGTCGCGGATTATTGGCATGCGATGCAGCGCGTCATGCTTGGTGAAGTGGAGGGAATTCATATGCCAGGACGTGAAATCCGCCCTGGAGTATGGGTGGGCCTGAACACGCATATTGATTGGCGCGGAACGCAGATCGAAGGCCCCGTTTATATTGGTTCGGGGACTTGTATAGAGGCGGGATGCCAGATTGTCGGGCCTACATGGATCGGGCATGGGTGTTATATACATGAAGATGTGAAGTTAACGCGTAGCATCCTGTTTGAACATACACGCGTCAGGGAGGCTGTGGAGTTTGATGAGCAGATAGTGGTCGGTGATTATTGTGTTTCCAAGCACGGCAAGACTATCCGCAGTAACGAAGTGGGTCTGGAATGGATATGGTGTGATGCACGCGTGATGGATGTTATGGAACATCATGCCGCTATGGCATCTTGAGATGTTCAGCTTGCAGGCGTAATGCGTGGCAGAGTCAGCCTGAAGCAAGTGCCAAATCCAGCTTCACTGCGCACACTTAGTAAACCGCCATGTTTTTCCGCGATCATGCGAGCCACATGCAGGCCAAGTCCGGTGCCGCTCACAGTCGCAGTTGAGTCGAGGCGGGTATATTTATCGAAAATTCTTTCTTGCTGATCGGCTGCAATACCTGCGCCAAAATCCTCAATCTCCAGATGACAGAAGTGGTGACCATGGAATACTCGCGCAATCACGGGGCTGTCGGCTGGGGAGTATTTAAGTGCATTATCGATGAGGTTGGAGATCACCAGATTGATCAGGTATTGATCGCAGCGTACATGGGCTGTGGTGTCTGATAGTTCGGTTTCTATACGACGGTAACTGAGTTCCTGATAGTGATCCACAGTGATTTGTACCAGTTGCCCGAGATCACATATTTCCTGCTGATTAACCTGGTCTGATCCCAGCGAATCCAGTTTGTCGATGGTGAGGAAATTGTCAATCATGCGACTCATGCGTTGGGTCGCGCGGCGGATCTTTTTCATGGCCGCATCAAGGATGGCCATGGTTTCTGTAGTAGGGGTATCGGGCTTTAGTAATGACAAGCGCTGAGAGGTGGTGTCGATAATTGCCAGCGGCGTGCGGAATTCATGGGATGCCATGGCAAAGAACTCCCTTTGTGCGGCCATCAATTCTTTTTTTCTTGCGAGCGTCACTTCAAGCACACTTTGTAATGCTTGCCTTTCACTGATTTCTTTGTTGAGTTCCTCATTTGCATGCGCCAATTCTTTGGTACGTTCTTCAACGCGCAGGTCTAATAGCCTTTGATTTTCTTTGGACAATTCCAAGGCCATATCTTTTGCATGAAGCTTTTTTTCTGCCTCATGCTTGGCCACATAAACTAGTCCTAGTGTAGTTAATATCAACGACAACAATGGCCATAAGATCATATTGTCCATCACGGTGTTTTGTGGGCCGAGTGGCACACCAATGTTGTGAAACATGGCGGGCATTAATGGCAGGAAGCCGAACCAGATGGCGAGTATGAATAAAAGCTTGTCATAGTGCTTGGCCAGTAACAATTTGATGCTGGCAAAAAATAATAGGGCTAG
The DNA here is from genome assembly GCF_020532675.1 of Methylobacillus gramineus. Taxonomy (GTDB): domain Bacteria; phylum Pseudomonadota; class Gammaproteobacteria; order Burkholderiales; family Methylophilaceae; genus Methylobacillus; species Methylobacillus gramineus. The sequence continues at coordinate 461,633 of NZ_JAJAVE010000003.1, forward strand.
CCCTAGTAACGCCGAACCATTGATGGCCAATCCAGAAAATGGGCATAGACCTGTGATGACGCCGACAAACATCACCAGCTCAAAGCCAATCAGGAGATAAATAATTTTCATCAGCCTGGGATGGTGTTGCTCCAACTGAAATAATCCGCTGTAAAAAAGCAGGACTATGGCCATGAACAAGAAATTCAAAGACTTCTGGACGGCATCTGCCAGCAAAGGTGCCAACTCAAAAGATATCTGGGCGGTACCTGCCAGGTATGCCTGCATCATGCTGGTGATGGATTGATAGAGTGAATACAGAATGAAAATCTTGTGGCGCAACCATACCCAGAGGATGAGGGCAAAGAATGCCAAGAATAAACGCACTCCATAATAAGCACCAATCAATGTATCTGAGCGGTCATGGCTACTAATGAAATTTCGTGGCTCCCACACAGTGGCGTGAAAGTTAATGACATTGGTGGATTTCAGCCGCACATAATAGGTTTGTGCTATGTCAGTAGTGGGGTATAAGGGGAAAATAAAATTGCGATGTAAAATTGGTCGAACTGCTACTGGTTGATGATCACCTAAGTGCATGTTGGCAAAACTGCCATCGGCTTGCGGTATAAATAGCTGGATATCATCAAGAATTGCCGGAGAGATTTCCAGCCAATACTCAGTGCTTGCCGGGCGTGAGAACGCCAAGGTAAATTTCATCCAGATGGCATCTTTGGTATATCCTGCATTCCAGTTGTAGGGCATGGCAGTAAATTGCCCCGCTTTATCCTGCGCTATGATGTCTTGCAGTGATAATGTTGCGCTGGGATCTCGCAGGTAGGAGACTGCATGCATTTTATCAAGCGCAATACCGTCCTGCATTTTGTTTGGCACCTGCAGCGCATAGGCATGCTGGGTGCACAATAGGCAGATAAATAAAACAATGCGGAAAAATGAGATTAGCAAAGGCGTGCGTGTCGTGTTAATAATTGGGCATATAGGTTTTGGTGGATTCTATACTTAAATTGAATATTTCTACGGATTTACGCATCATTCTGGTCGAGGATGATTTCGACCTCAGGGAAGAAACCGAGCTGGGATTACGTGCCTTGGGTATTGATACCACCGGTGTGCCTGATGCTGCGGGCTTGTACCGCGAGCTGGTCAACAAGAAATACGATATCGCAGTCCTGGATATCGGATTGCCTGGTGAAGATGGGCTTTCCATCCTCAGGCACTTGAGGGCATCAGGCAATATGGGGATTGTCATGCTAACGGCGCGCGGCAATCTGGATGATCGCCTGCAGGGCCTGAATGATGGTGCCGATGCCTATATGGTCAAGCCTGTGGACCTGAAGGAGCTGGCTTCAGTCTTGCTGTCATTGTCGCGTCGATTGGCAACGCGTGAAACCAATGAAGTGCTGTCCTTGCCCGCACCGCAATCAACAAAGCTGAGCTGGAAACTCAGCAAGGTGCATTGGACCTTGATTTCTCCCGATGGCCTTTCCATTCCGCTCACTCCCAAGGAATATACCTTTCTCAGTCGGTTGGTGGAGAAGTGCGGAGAGCCAGTACCAAAATCTCATATTATTCATGCATTTGGCGGAGATATTGATGATTTTGATTTTCACCGTGTGGAAGTGATCATTTCCCGTTTACGGCGTAAAGGCAAGGCAATTACCGGTGAGTTGCTGCCAATCAAGGCTTTGCCAGGATTTGGTTTTTCTTTCACTGATCACTGTATTTTTTCCTGATTTTCTCCTTTCAGGCTTGGGTCTCGCGAGCCTGCATTAGTCATATAGTACTAATCCTATTGATAGAGTGTGAGTCACCCTATCCGCCCTGAGTATCAGTGCTGCCTCTCCAATCCCTGTTCCAGTCAGGGTTTACGCTCATCTTGTCTCTTGTTCTTGCAGAGCTCTCACAGTTTGACACGCATTTTTTGTGAGTATGTGTGAGTAACTGTTAATGAATCCCGTGGTGCTTATCGATAAATTCCTCCCCAGCCTATAGAGCGTCCAGCCAGGATGCCGAGGCAACAATTTCAGCCAGTGAAGTTTGGGAGATGTTTGTGCATATCAATAAAAAATGGGGACGTGTTGCGCGCATGTCTTTTGTCGCGACCATATGGCATGACCTACAGCATTGGCTGAAGAAGCCTGGTTCTTTGATGGCACAGCCTGGCGTGACGCGAACAGGGATACTTCTACAGAAAGGCCTATTCGTTGTCTTGGCAATGATGGCATTGCCAGCATTGGCTGACGTGGATGTGCTGGTGTCCAGCATTGATGATTCAGCTTATGACCCATCGCCACGCGGTGCGGTTGTCCGGTACAACATCCAGGTCAATAACAATGGCAGTGACCCTGCCACTGGGGTGGTCGTCAAGATGAGTTTTCCCCCTGCGCATGGGGTGACGATGCCGAGCGCCATCATGGCAGGTGGTAACTGTGTACTCAACGGTAGTGACATGGAGTGTAGCTACACAGGCAATTTCCCTGCCTCTGGCTCTGCGGATATCGTCCTGCAGGTGGCAACAGGTGTATCCACACCCAACACTATTGTATTGACTGCCAATATCTCGGCGACCAATGAGAGCTCAGGCAGTAGTACCAGCAATAACACGTCTACCCAGAATACGACCATCAATAACGGTGCGGATGTCCAGATCACTTCTGTCACGGGATCACCTAACCCTGTGGTGGGCGGTGGCAACCTGACCTGGAGTATAGACGGCGGCAATGTCGGCCCGAATGATGCTGTGAATCCCATGGTGACGGTGACCTTGCCGTCTTCGCTGCAATTTGTCTCCGGGAGTGGTGGTGGCTTCAATAATTGTACGGCCAGCGGCCAGGTAGTGACTTGTCGTAACACTGCTGGCATGACATCGGGTGCGACGTTCAGTGGGTTGAACCTGGTGACCAAGGTGGTTGACGTCTCTTCAGGTAACGTCATGATCACGCCACGCATATCTTCTTCCACCGCCGATCCTGATCTCAACAACAATCAGTTGGCCGCCAATCCGCCTATCACCATCAGTGCTGGCGCGGATTTACAGATTACCCAGACCGCCAATACCGTGCTTGCGATATCTGAGCAGAATGTCACATTTACCTTGCAGACCCGCAATGGAGGTCCGAGCCCAGCTAGCGGTGGTGTAACGGTCACGCATGCGCTGCCAGCAGGATTTACTTTTGTATCATCCACACAGCCTGCAAATTGGAGTTGCAGTGAGGCGTCAGGACTGGTGACATGCCTTTACTCAGGCAGTTATGCGGTGGGTGCATCCAGTACCTTGAGCATCATTGCCAAGGCACCGATAGAAAATACAGCGATCACAGCGGATATTCCAGCAACAGCAACGATTGCTGCAACTGGTGCCACGATACCAGATCCCGATACCTCGAATAATCAATCGACTGTCAATGTGAAGGTTGGCCCCAACGGATCTGTACTGCGTATCAGCAAGCAGCGGGATCCAGGTTCTGTCGTCGCACAAGGAGCATTGATCAGGAACGTCATCCGCGTGACGAATGATGGCCCAGTGGCAACCGCGGCCAATACGATCATCGCGACAGATACGCTCCAGACGCCTGCCAATGAAGAGTTCGTCCGCTATGAGACCAACAGTGGCGCATGGGAGTGCGGCAATACTGTGCCAGGAGCCAGCCCAGCCCTGGACAGTACAGTCTCTAGCGTATCTTGTACCTATGCTCCAGCACTTGCTGTTGGGGGCGTGAGCCGTGATCTGGTGATCGTGACGCGTGCAAAGGCCAGCGGCACGACGAGCAATCAGGCGGCGGTGTCTTGTGCTTCAGGTGTCAGCACCTGCTTTCCTGTAGCTCCATTGGTGGCTTCCGTGAATGTGACAGCTCCCGCTAATTCCGTTGACCTCGCCATCACAAAAACAGCCACAACAGTCGGTGGTGAGGCCACCAGGCTGGAGTTCAATGAATCCACTCTGACATATACCCTCGAAGTGCGTAACAACAGTGCTGTGGATGCGGTAGATATTGTGGTCAGGGATCCCATTCCTGGATGGCGTGCAGACACTTCTGTGGCTAACCTCAATACCATTGCCACAGTCAGCAACACGAATGGCTCGGATGCCACTTTTACCTGCGTCATTGTGGATACTTCCGTGCTGCAGTGTACCCAGAGTGCAGGCGTGCTGAAGCAGGGCGATGTGGCGAGGTTTGTCATTCCGGTCAGCCGCCCATTCAATGCGGGTAACCATCGTAATACAGCCACAGCGTCTTCTACGACGCAAGGGGATACCAATACCAGCAACAATACGGCTGGTGTCGATGTCATCATCGACCCTATTGCTGATGTGCAAATGTCCTCCAAGATTGTGACGCCGAATAATGCGCGTGCAGGCACTGATGTCAGTTATGTATTGACCTTCCGTAATAACGGACCTTCCACAGCAGCCAATGTACTGGTAAGCGATACCTTCTCCATTGGATCCAGCGATCCTGGTTTTACCGTATTGCGTATTACGCCGATTGGCTGGACTTCAGGTGCGCCGGTGTGTAGCGGGCTGGTGGTCGGCCAGAATTATGGCCCTGGTTCCAATCCAGTCTTGTCTTGCCAGGGCGGCAACCTGAACAACGGCGAGCAGCGCACGATAGAGGTGCTGGTGCGCCCGAACTGGAAGACCGGGCAACAAGAAGGACAAAACTGGGTCGTCAACAACACTGCCCGCATCACGACTACTACTCCTGAAAACGTCAATGGTACTGATGGCGGCAACAATAGCCAAAGTGCAACCCTGACCATTCAGGCTGCGGCAGTGGATTTGTTGGTGAACAATATCGACAACGTGGATCCCCTGGGCTATGACTCTGCCAACAATGGCGACAATCCACAAAATGATGTGATTTACACCATCAATGCGGTAAACAATGGGCCGTCTGTGGCAACAGGCGTCAAGTTCACCTATGCCATTACGCCGCCAGCGGGCAAGACCATTCGTTTCCTTGGCGATAGTGCCATCATGGGCGGAAATCTGGGCAATAGCATTTGTAACAATATTGGCAGTACGGTCACCGGCCCCAGCACGCTGACTGTGACATGTACCTACACTGGTGCAGAGGCTGAATTTGCCAATGCGGCAAGTCGTAACCGGTATCTGACTGTGCGGATGTTAAGTGCTCCTCCATCTTCCGGAGATGTGTACAACAGCATCGCAACGGTGATGGCGAACGAGAACGACAACAACAATAGCAATAACAGCGAGAGCGAAGCCACGACGCTGAATACCTCTGCGCCGAATAACCTGTCCTTGTCAGGCAATGTATTCGTGGATAGCAATGATAATGGGATATTCAACCGCAGCGCGGGCAATATCGAGGCTGGCATTGGTGGTGTGACCATCACGCTGTCAGGCACGACAGCTGCTGGAGAAGATATTTGTACCGTGTTGCAGAATATCCGCACGCAGAATGGCGGCAGCGCATTGCCAAGCTGCGTGGTGACGACAGATGCAGATGGTCGTTACATCTTTACCAGCTTGCCGCATTCCAATGGAGTTGGCTATACCATTACCCAAACCCAGCCAGCTGGCTATAACGATGGCAAGGATCAGGTGGGTAGCCAGGGTGCGGTTGGACATGTAGCAGGCACTATCCTGAATGCCGGTACCGATAGTTTCAATGTAGTGTTGATTGCCAGTGGTACTGGCTACAACTTCGGTGAAATTGCCACGGCAAGCGGTACGGCCAGCATCAGCGGCCATGTCTGGCTCGATGGTGATCATGACCGCAAGTTTAATAGTGGTAGTCCCAATGCGGCTGATCAGCCTAAAGCTGGCTGGACGGTCGAGTTGTTACGGAATGGTGACAAGGTTGCAGAAACCACCACCAATAGTGCTGGTGCCTATAGCTTTACCGGCTTGCAGCCTGGGTCTGGTTACCAGATTCTCTTCCGCGACCCGGTAGGTAACTTGTTGTGGGGGCAGGCGCGCCCCAACGAGCGTGGCTTGCCATTTAGCGATGAAACCATTAATGCAACAGCCAACCCCAAGGGCGCGATCAGGACCGAAGGTGGTCTGGGTGGGATCACCCTGCTGGCAGGTGACAATGTCACCGAGCATAGCTTGCCGCTTGACCCTGCCGGTGTCGTTTATGATGCAGTGACGCGCCTGCCGGTGCGTGGTGCAGTCGTCACCATCAGTGGCCCTGCGGGTTTCAACCCGGCTACCCATGTGGTGAGCGGCAATGCATCGCAGACGACAGGGGATGATGGCGCTTACCAGTTCCTGCTGAACCCTGGCTCGCCAGCGGGTGTGTATACCTTGTCCATCACCAGCTATCCAAATGGATACCTGAACCAGCCATCCACGATTATCCCGGCATGTAACGCAACCTTGCAGGTCGCTGGTACGCCAGACCCTGCGCTGGTGCAGCAAAATGATGTCGCACCAGGCGTGACGATCCAGCCCCATGACCCGACAGCTTGTGCTGTCACGACGGCGGATGGCTCGTTTGCCAATGGCAGTGGTAGCTTGGCGGCTGCCGCGACCAGGCATTACTTCAGCTTCAACCTGAATGGTGGCTCTGCCAACCTGATCAATAACCATATTCCGCTGGATCCTGGCAGCAGTGGCCTGATCCGCATTGTGAAAATCACGCCATTGGTGAATGTCGTGCGTGGTGACCTGGTGCCTTACACCATTACTGCCACCAGTACGATTGATATTGCCAGCACTGATGTCATGGATCGCTTGCCTCCTGGCTTCAAGTATCGCAGTGGCTCCGCATCCGCCAATGGCGTGCGCATCGAGCCAGAAGTGAATGGACGCGATATCACCTGGAAGAATCAAAGCTTTACGTCTGGTGAAACCAAGACATACAAGCTGATCCTGGTAGTGGGTACTGGTGTGGGCGAGGGCCAATACATCAATCAGGCCTGGGCTCAAAACAGTGGCGGGATTCTCTCCAACATCGGCTCCGCAACGGTAAAGGTCACGCCAGATCCGACCTTCGATTGTTCCGACATCATCGGCAAGGTCTTCGATGACAAGAATGCCAATGGCTATCAGGACCAAGGTGAGCCCGGCATTGCCAATGTGCGGGTAGTCACTGCACGCGGCTTGCTGGTCACCACCGATGCCGAAGGGCGCTTCCATGTGACGTGTGCCGACATCCCCAATATGGATAGGGGGGCCAACTTTGTCATGAAGCTGGATGAGCGCACGTTGCCATCAGGGTATCGCGTCACTACGGAGAATCCGCGTGACGTCCGTGTCACCCGAGGAAAAATGGTCAAGCTCAACTTTGGCGCCACCGTGCATCGCGTTGTCCGCTTGGATGTCAACGATAGCGCATTTGAGCCGGAAGCCAATGAGTTGAAGCCGCAGTGGCAGCAGGCATTCGCCGACATGGTGAAGCAACTGGATGGCCGTCCATCGGTATTACGCATTGCCTACGATCCGGGCGGTGGCGGAGAGCACCTTGCCAAGAAGCGGCTGGATAGTGTAGCCAAGGCTGCGCGCAAACTCTGGAAAGATACGCATCACAATAATAAGGATGAAGCAGCCTTCCCGCTGATCATCGAGACAGCAGTGGAGGACAAGCCATGATGAAGAAGCGAGCAATTGCTATCGCTATCAGCGTGATGATGAGCGGTGGGGCGTATGCGGAATCCTTGCTGATCAGTGATCGCAGTTATGCAGCAGACATGCTGCCGACACGTGACAGGTCAGCGTCTGATTTCGTGCAGGAAACCGGCAAACGCATCGACCATGGCCGCGTGGATTTGCATGGTATGCCAGCCCCTGCCGAACGGCAGGGGCCGACCAGTTATCCATTGCCTTCCGGCATTAGCAGCAGTGCACTGGAGCGCATGCGGGCCGCGGCGATGCATGTGCCGCAGGTTGAGCCACAAGTGTTCACGCGGCTGGTGGAGAACAATGGCGCTGCGCAGTTTGAGTCCGGCAAGGCCGATCTCACCAGCAGCTCCATTGCCGAGCTGGAGCAACTGGCTGCGCAATTGCAGGGCAAGCGCAATGTGCGCATTGATATCGCCGGGCATACGGATAGCCAGCGCTTGTCGCCGAATGCCAAGAAGATTTTTGTCGATAACCAGGGCTTGTCCGAGGCACGCTCACTTTCGGTGGCGGCATTCCTCAAGCAGAAACTGGGACTGGAGGACAAGCAGTTCAGCATCAGCGGTTATGGCGAGGGCCAGCCGCTGGCGAGCAATGACAACCCAACAGGCATGGCGCAAAACCGCCGCGTGATCATTCGTATCTGGTTTGACGAGCAGGAGGTCATCCCGGCAGCGCCAGTGGCTGTCGTGCCACCTGTACGCAGTGCCTGCGAGGCGACGACGATTGCCAAGTCTGATGCACCTTTCCGTATCAGCATTGATGGCGAACCGGTGAGCCTGGAAGAAGGTGCGCTGGAAGCGGACCGCCAACGCTGTACCGACGTGGCGCTGGAAAAAGCCGATATCCAGGTAAGGTATGACAACCTGTCTACCCTGCCACAGATGAATGTCTGGAATACCACGCGTGGCGTGGTGCGAGGCGAGGAAGCGCAATTCCGTACCTGGGCCAACTACCTGCCCTGGATCAAGCACGCAGAGATCCGCGTGTTCATGCCGGGTCAGCAAACACAGGAAAATCCGCTGGCAGTATTGCCGGTGGACTGGAATGGCGTGACCAAGTGGCAGGCCAAGGTGGAGGCGACTGAGCAGGTGATGTACCTGCTGCGCGTCTATGATGCGCAGGATCGATATGATGAAACCGTGCTCAAGCCGCTGGAAATTCTCTCCCATGCCACACCGCGCATCGAGAACGATCTGCAACCTGGCAAAGAGGAGCTGATTGGCTATGGGGAAAACAGCCTGAGCCTGCGCAATATTCCGGTCAAGGGCGGCACGGTGACGGTCAATGGCCGCTTCATCCAGCCGGGCCAGCGTATCGAAACGCTTGGCCTCAATGTGCCTGTGGATGCCAATGGCCGCTTTGCCATCAAGCAGATCATGCCGCCAGGGCCGAATAGTGTTGAGGTCAAGCTGGTGGAAGCTGATGGCGAATTTACCAGCTTCCGCCGCAACCTCAATATCGCCGATGACGACTGGTTCTATATCGCCGTTGGCGACATCACTGCGGGCAAGAACAACGTACGTGGCCCGGCACAATTGGTTACAGGCGATACCCAGCATTACGATGGCTCCAGCCATATTGATGGACGTGGTGCCTTTTACGTCAAGGGTAAGGTCAAGGGTGAGTACTTGCTGACCGCAGCAGCGGATACGCGCGAGCAGCCACTGGAACACCTGTTCTCCAACTTCTCGTCCAAGGACCCGCGCTACCTGTTGCGCAACATCAATCCCGACCTGTATTACCCGGTCTATGGTGATGACAGTACTACTGTGGACGATGCGCCAACCCAGGGCAAGTTCTACGTGAAGCTGGCACGCGGTGATTCGCACGTGATGTGGGGTAATTTCAAGACCTCATGGAGCGGTACCGAGCTATTGCAATACTCGCGCGGCCTCTATGGTGCCAATGCCAAGTATCGTTCCGACAATACCACCAAGTACGGCGAGAAAGCCACGGTGGCCGATGCCTTTGCCGCCGACCCTGGTACGCTGGGCGCGCGTGACGAGTTCCGTGGCACCGGCGGTTCGCTCTATTACTTGCGCAACCAGGCCTTGACCATGGGTTCCGAGCGTATCTGGGTGGAAATACGCGACCGCGATTCTGGCCTGGTGGTCGAGCGCAAGCTGCTGACTCCGGCGCAGGATTATGAAATCAATTACCTGCAAGGCCGACTCACCCTGCGCGAGGCGTTGAACTCCACCGGCGCTGCGCCCAGCATGATCAGCACTGCCTCCATCAACGGCAATGAGCTTTACCTGGTGGCGAACTATGAATATGTGCCAGGCCTTACCCGCGTGGACAATTTCTCCACCGGTGGGCGTGTCTCGCACTGGGTGAATGATTATCTGCAAATCGGTATTACCGGCTTCAAGCAGGGTCAGGGCATGCTTGAACAGAAGCTTAATGGCCTGGATGCAACGGTACGCTATACACCGGGTACCTTCATCAAGCTGGAAGCCGCCCATTCAGAAGGCGCGGGGGCTGGTGCACAGACCTCGCTAGATGGTGGTTTCGCCTTCAATGGCCTTACCACCAGTGGCGAGCCAGCCAAAGCTTACCGTGTAGAGGGATCGGTCGATCTGGCCGATGTGACCGACAAGGCTAAGGGGAAAGTGACAGCATACGTACAGAACCGCGAACGAGGCTTCTCCGGACCTGGCCAGATCACCACTACGGGTGAAGCGGTTGACCAGCATGGCATCAAGGCTAACGTGCAGGTGGCAGACAACACCTTTGTTGATGCCAAGGGCGATGTGCGAAAAGCGGATACGATAGACAGCCAGGCCATTGAGCTTGGTGTCCGCCAGCAGCTAAACCCAGAATGGCAGGCCGGTGTGGCGGTGCGCCAGGACGATCGCAATGTGCATGTAACCAATGCCAGCAGCCTGCTCTCGCGCAACGGCAACCGTACCGATGTGCAGGTACGGATGGATTACACCCCGGTGGATCGCGATGCCGAAGTGCAGGACGGCGAGCCTTTGCCGAAGAAAGACTGGAGTACCTATGGCTATCTGCAGGGCACGGTGGCCCGCGATGGTGAGCGCGAGGATAACAATCGCGCCGGGCTGGGCATGAGCTGGAGAATCAATGATCGCCTCAAGCTGGTAGCTGAAGGTTCACAGGGCAATCTTGGCCCAGGCGTGAAGCTAGGCGCGGATTACCGCCTGTCTGACCGCAGCAACGCTTACAGTAACTATCTGGTGGAGAATGAGCGGCCAGACAATGCCTGGCGTGGTCGCCAGGGCAGTTGGGTGACGGGGACGTCGTACCGCGTGACCGATGAAATGCGTGTGTTTGGCGAAACCCGTACCATGGATGGTTCTGGCGTGCAAAGCCTGGTCAATGCCTTTGGTCTGGATTATGCCGCCAATGATTTTTGGAACTTTGGTGTCAAGGGTGAGGCAGGCAAGGTATCGCATCCATTGTCGGGCGACATCAAGCGCAAGGCCGTGAGCTTCTCGCTGGCCTACAAGCGCGACAACACCAAGTACAGCGGCAACCTGGAATTCCGGGATGAAACCAGCAATATCACGGGTGACCGCGATACCTGGCTCATCCGCAATACCTTCGGCCACCAGGCCACGCCAGAATGGCGTTTGCTGGGCAAGTTGAACTGGTCAGTTTCCAACAACAGCCGTGGCGCGTTTTACGATGGTGATTACCATGAAATCGTGACAGGTGCTGCTTACCGACCGATTGACAATGACCGCTGGAATACCTTGTTCAAGTACACCAACTTCTATAACTTGCCGTCCCCTGGACAAGTGTCACCTTCGGGCTTCACTGCAGATTACGCGCAGCGCAGCCAGGTGTTGTCGATTGACACCATCTATGACGTCAAGCCATGGTTGTCCCTGGGTGCCAAATATGCTTTCCGCATTGGTGAGTTGAAAGACAGCAAGGTCGATGGGCAGTGGTTTTCCAGTCGGGCTGACCTGATGATCCTGCGGGCTGATTGGCACTTCGTGAAGGAATGGGATGCCGTGGTCGAACTGCGTAACCTGCGTGCGACCGAGGCCAAAGATTCCCGTGCAGGTGCATTGCTGGCGGTGTACAGGCACATGGCAGAAGGCGTCAAAGCAGGTGTGGGTTATAACTTCACCAATTACTCGGATGACCTGACCAACCTGTCGTATCGCAGTCGTGGCTTCTTCGTTAACGTGATCGGGACGATGTAAGTCTGCGGGAATCTAAAATGCGATTCGAGATTGACTACTTGAAGGAACACCATGTCAGCCGCTTGACGATGTCTGGCATCATGGTGTTGCGTGAATACCGGGGCATGATCCTGTCTATCATGGCCGAGATGGAAGCCAGACATACCCGGAAACTGATTGTCGATTTGCGCCATGTCACCCTGAGCTTGAGTTTGACTGACACGGCCACCTTACCTGACATCAATCAGGAGCTGGGAGTCGGCGATGACTACCGGGTGGCCATGATCTTCATGGAGCATTCGCCCAAGGCTACGGGGGTCAAGCTCTATGAAATTCTCGCCGCCCATAGGGGCTACGATCACAAATTGTTTACCCGCTATCCTGCAGCCCTACTATGGTTCCTGAATCAGGATAAGGAGCTTATGCGGGTTGCTATGTAGCCAAATTGATATGGCGCATTGGTTCTCGCTGGCAGTGTCCAGTAGCAAATCCACGGTCTGTTCTGTGTACTCCATCATGGGCAGCACAGACTGCGTAAAACAGTTATGTCTAAACCAAGTCTAGAATTTGGCTTGCAGCCCAAGAGTCAGCATGCGTGGTGCGCCGGGTAATACCCAGGTGCTGTTGTAGGAGCTGTCGTAGTATTCACGGTCAAACACATTGGTCACGTCAAAGGATAATCTGAGTTTGGGGTCAATTTGCCAATATGTTGTTAGCCTTGCCGTGACGTAAGAAGGCAATTCAAACACATCTTCTGTACTATCCGCACGCTTGCCAACGTAGGTGAAGCCGCCACCCAGGCCTAGCTTGCCGCCGTTGGCCAGGGTTTGCTCATGCATGAGCAGGGCGTTGGCAGAATGCTTAGGGATATTGGAAAGGCGTGAGCCGGAAGCGATAAAGCTGTTGGCGCTGGTAGGGACATCTTTACCCAGGTAAGCGTCAATATAGGCATAGCTGGCAATGGCGCGCAGGTGATCAGTGATTTGGCCACTCAAGTCCAGTTCAAGGCCACGACTACGTACTTCTCCCGCTGCGATACTGAAGTCAGGGCTCAAGGGATTGGTGGTGAGAACATTTTGTTTTGTGATGTCGTAAACCGAGATGCCGCCACCCAGACGCTGGTCAATAGATTGATACTTCATGCCGATCTCAAAGGCACGGCCACGTTCTGGGTCAAAACCATTGCCTGCACTATCTACACCAAAGCTGGAGCCACCTGCCACACCGGAGTTAGGGCGGAATGAGCGGCTCCAGGATGTATATAGTGAGATTTCCGGATTGACGATATAGGTGAGGCCAGCGCGAGGTGAGGTGACGAAGTGATCCTGCTTGGAAGTGCTGTTGTTGATTTTATTGTCCAGGTCTTGCCTGTAGGATTCAAAACGCAGGCCACCCATCAGTTTCCATTTATCAGTCAAGCTCAGCTGGTCTTGCACAAACAGCGCAACATCAGTCTGTTTTTCATAGAAGTTGGTACCTACGCCAAATAGACTGGAGGCGGGCTGGTTCAAGCCATACACAGGTGCGTAGACGTTGGTGTTCCAAATTGCACCTTCCCGGCGTGACAGCATGAACTGATCATTATTGAAACGATAGGCTTCCATGCCGATCATGAAATCATGTCCGATGTTGCCGGTCTTGAACTTGCCGTTGAGATCTGCCTGGATCGACAAATCATCAGATTGATAGTCACGCAGACGCCACTGGCGGCCTACATTACCGCTTGGGCTAATGAAACTGAGCGCGGGCCTGGTTTCCAGTGCCCCTCCTTTGGTAGAGTTGTCCTTGTACACCAATCCGACCTTACCTCGCCACTGGTTGGAAAACTCATGGTCTAGCGTCAGCTGGTGAGTATAGGCCTCCATGGTGAAGTCGCCTGCATTGGGTTCGCCGAGAAAGCGACTGCGCTTGATGTTATGTAAGCGATTGCCATTGCTGTCACGGATAGCGATACCCCTATCCATCGGCAGGCGGTGTTTTAAATACTCCAGCTCGTAGTTCAAGGTGGTGGATGGACCGAGCAATAAAGTAAAAGAAGGCGCGATCAGCAGGCGTTCGCTGTCCACATAGTCCCTGAAACCGCCATTGTCTTCGGCGGCGACAATCATACGATAAGCAAGATTGTTAGTGAGTGCGCCTGTGGAGTCTATCGAACTGCGGTAGCTGTCATAACTGCCGACATAGATTTCAGCCACATTGCTGGATTTGAATTGGGGTTTCTTGGTCACCACATTGAGCGTGCCACCTGGCTCACTATTGCCGTAAAGCGCGGCAGCTGGTCCTTTGAGAAATTCTACCCGTTCAGTATTGGCAGTGTCTCGTGGCGGATTGTAGCCACGATTGCCAGAGAAGCCATTACGTAAAATTGCAGGCCCGGTATTTTCATGCCCGGCAAAACCACGAATGGCAAAGTTATCCCACAGGCCACCAAAGTTGTTCTGACGGCTGACACCGCTCACCAGGTCATAGGTGTCGGCGACGCGGGTGGCGCGCACATCATCCAGCACTTGCCGGGAAATGATTTTGACTGCCTGTGAGGTCTCCTGCGCTGGCGTATCCGTACGCGTTGATGCGCCAGAATCACGCTGGTAATACGCATTTGACTTGCTTTGCTCACTCTTTGTGTTGACGGTGATTTCTTCCAGTTGGGTACTTTTTTCTGGCTCCTGGGCATTGCTGGTGCTTGATAGCATGAGCAGGGCCGGTAGCAGGGTTCTCGCGTATGTATGGATTGTCATGAGGGCTGTCTGATGAGGGTTAAGGTCTTTTTGCTGAGCGAGCAGTAGGGAAAGATAAAAATTAAAGACGCTGAGTATAATTAATTGCAACACAATTGCGCAACAGTGTTGCGAAAATATAAATCAGTATAAGTGTTGGAAATACCTTGAGACTCTTGCTGGTGGGGCGTTGGTGACTATCAAGGCGCTATGAAGAATAGCCTTTTCACGGAAGGAGTCTAATCAAAATAGACTATAGCCCTGAGTCAAGCTTACACATCATGAGGGTAATTTAGTCGCAGCTGAGTACAGCGAGTGCTCAGTGTCTTGTCCGGCATGGAAGATGACCGGGTGCTAAATTAAATCTGAACGGGGAGTAATACATGAACATCATCCATCAAGCTGTACTTGCCACTATGGCTTTCACTGCGCTGGAGGCGAATGCCGCCTTGCCAGACAATGTACTGACGCCAGTGAGTGCTGTGGCATCCAGTACATTGTTTACGGTCAGCGTGGACAATTTAATCGATAATTCAGGCCTGAATGGAGAACTGCATAGCGGCAACTGGTCTGATATGTGGCTCAAGGACGGGACCTTTCCTGTTGACACAACGGCTTTGCTGACCTTTGATCTGGGACAGTCCTACAAGCTGAGCAGCGCCCTGATCTGGCAATATAATTCCGATATCGATTACAACCGTGGCGTCAAAGATTTCTACATCAAGGTGTCAAATGATGGGGTGAATTTTGAGACCATCGGTGATCTGCATTCATTGACAGCATCCAAAGGTGGGAACATTCCTGCTCAAGTGGTAGATTTCAGTGCAGCTGCCCGTTATGTGCAGTTTGATATCCGTACCAACCACGACCAGCAATGGCCATGGGTGGGCCTGAGTGAAGTGAAGTTTGTGACGGCGCCAGTGCCTGAGCCGACTAGCTATGCCATGTTGGGTCTGGGCATTGCATTGGTGGGTGCAGTCGTGCGTCGTCGCAACCGTAATCAGGCTTAGTTTCTTTCTGATAGGGCGGCTGCAATAGCCGCTCTCATTCATGGACTTGGTGCTGCTTGTGCATATCACTGCATATTCATCCCTTTAGCGTCGATCAGGCATTCACGCCGATATCGCCGTCCCCATATCTTAGCCAACTCGCATTCGGGTATAATTTCGTTTTTATGTGAGTTGTTGCTATGCCTATCTACGATTATCAGTGTTCAAGCTGTGGTTACAAGACAGAGGTGATGCGCAAGGTCAGCGAGGCGAGTACTACCGTCTGCCCCGAGTGCCATAAAGACACTTTCCAGAAGCAGGTGTCCGCGCCCAATTTCCAGCTGAATGGAACAGGCTGGTATGCCACAGACTTCAAAGGCGGCGGTTCTGCTGCGGCGAAAAAAACGGAAGAATCAGCGCCTGCTGCCGCCTGCGCTACTGGCTGTGCCTGCCATTAAGCGCGTGCTGCTTACCGCTTCATTATTAGGGTGAACATGAAAAGTTACTTTATTACCGGTTTACTGGTGTTGGTGCCGTTGACGATTACGGTCTGGGTCTTGAGTACCCTGATTGGCTTGATGGACCAAAGCTTGTTGTTATTGCCTCACCAGTGGCGTCCAATTGAGCAGTTTGGCCGTGAAGTGCCTGGCCTGGGTGCGATCCTGACTTTGCTGATTATTTTTGGTACTGGCCTGATTGCCACCAATTTCTTTGGCAAACAGGTGATCTTGCTCTGGGAAAACCTGCTGGGCCGTGTGCCGGTGGTCAAAAGCATTTATAACAGTGTGAAACAGGTCTCAGATACCCTGTTTTCCGACTCAGGAAATGCGTTTCGCAAGGCATTGTTGGTGCAATACCCACGACAAGGCAGCTGGACCATTGCATTCCTGACAGGTCAGCCTGGTGGCGATGTGGCCAATCACCTGCAAGGCGAATATGTCAGTGTGTATGTACCTACAACTCCCAACCCGACCTCGGGATTCTTCCTGATGATGCCAACGGCAGATGTGATCGAGCTCGATATGAGCGTGGATGAAGCCCTGAAATACATTATTTCTATGGGAGTAGTGGCACCTCCTGTCAAAACTCCCATTATTACTAACTCTACAATATAAGATATTGATTCCTATGCGTACTCATTACTGCGGTCACCTGAACCGTGAACATATCGGCCAGACAGTTACCCTTTGCGGCTGGGCACATCGCCGTCGCGACCATGGTGGCGTGATTTTTATTGACCTGCGTGATCGTGAAGGCATGGCGCAGATCGTGATTGATCCTGATACTCCTGCCGCATTTGCACTTGCTGAAACGGTACGTAGTGAGTTTGTGCTCAAGGTAGTCTGCAAGGTGCGGGCGCGTCCTGAAGGTACCGTCAATACCAATATCCCAACCGGTGAAGTGGAAATGCTGGCGACTGAGATCGAGATTCTCAATCCATCGCTCACGCCTCCTTTCATGCTGGATGATGACAACTTGTCGGAAATGGTGCGCCTGGAACATCGCTATATTGATTTGCGCCGCCCTGCGATGCAAAAGAACATGATGCTGCGCTATCGTGTAGCCAAAACCCTGCGTGACCATCTCGACAGCAACGGCTTTATCGAAGTTGAAACGCCGATGCTTACACGTTCCACCCCTGAAGGTGCGCGTGATTACCTGGTGCCATCGCGTGTGCACCACGGTCAGTTCTTTGCTTTGCCACAGTCACCACAGCTGTTCAAGCAATTGCTGATGGTGTCGGGTTTTGACCGCTATTTCCAGATTACCAAGTGCTTCCGGGATGAAGACTTGCGTGCTGATCGCCAGCCTGAATTCACCCAGGTGGATATCGAGACTTCTTTCCTCGGAGAAGAAGAGATCATGAACATCGTCGAAGACATGATCCGCAAGATGTTCAAGAGCGTGCAGGATATTGACCTGCCCAATCCGTTTCCGCGTATGCCTTTCTCTGAGGCCATGACCCGTTACGGCTCAGACAAGCCGGATATGCGCGTGACACTTGAAATCACTGAGCTTTCCGATGTAATGAAAGATGTCGATTTCAAGGTGTTCTCCGGCGCTGCCAATTCAGCCGGTGGTCGTGTAGCAGCGCTGCGCGTGCCTAATGGTGCGGCTATCAGCCGTTCCGAGATTGACGCTTACACCGAATTCGTCAAGATTTACGGTGCCAAGGGTCTGGCTTATATCAAGATCAATGACATTACCAAGTTGAATGAAGAGGGCCTGCAAAGCCCTATCGTCAAGAATATTCATGAAACCGCACTGAAAGCCATTATTGAACGCACTGGCGCGCAAAACGGCGACATCGTGTTCTTCGGTGCCGATAAACTGAAAGTCGTGAACGAAGCTCTGGGCGCATTGCGCCTCAAGGTTGGTCATGATAAGGGCCATGTTGACGGTCGCGCCTGGGCGCCGCTATGGGTGGTTGATTTCCCCATGTTCGAGCATGATGAGGAAAATGATCGCTGGGTGGCATTGCATCACCCCTTCACATCGCCCAAGGATGGTCATGAAGACCTGTTGAGCAGCAACCCTGGTGCAGCCTTGTCCAAGGCTTACGATATGGTGCTGAATGGCTGGGAAGTTGGCGGTGGTTCAGTCCGTATCCATAAGCAGGAAGTGCAGTCCAAGGTATTCGACGCACTCAAGATCAGCCGGGAGGAAGCGCAGGAGAAATTCGGCTTCCTGCTTGACGCCCTGCAATACGGCGCACCACCACACGGCGGCCTGGCCTTTGGTTTGGACAGGCTGGTAACCCTGATGGCAGGTGCCGAATCCATCCGTGACGTAATTGCCTTCCCCAAGACACAGCGCGCGCAGTGCTTGATGACCAATGCGCCTAATGAAGTGGATGAAAAGCAGCTGCGTGAATTGCATATTCGCGTTCGCCAGCAAAATCCGGCAGGATAAAATGAACGCGCACGTGCTGGTGTTGTTGCGCCTTCTGGATGTACTTACTGTACTGTCTGGAAACGCGCGCCTTGCCAGCGCGAGGCGAGTTGGATGTTGAATGGGATATGGATGTGATTAAGTCTCTGATTCGCACGATCCCTGACTATCCCAAGCCAGGTGTCCAGTTCCGTGACATCACCACTTTGCTCAAGGATGCAGAGGGTTTGCGCCAGGTGGTTGATGCTTTGTATGACCGCTATGTCGGCCTGAAAGTCGATAAAGTTGTTGGCATCGAGTCGCGGGGGTTTATTGTCGGTGCGGCTGTCGCCTACAAATTGAATGTTGGGTTTGTGCCAGTACGCAAGAAGGGTAAATTGCCTGGAGAGGTGCTGGGACATGACTATGCCTTGGAGTACGGCACTGACCGGGTGGAGATTCATAGTGATGCGATCAACCCCAATGAACATATTCTGTTGCTGGATGACTTGATTGCTACTGGTGGGACTGCTGAAGCCGCGACGGTGCTGATAGAAAAGCTCGGAGGCCATGTGCTGGAGTGCGCTTTCATTATCGGTTTGCCGGATCTTGGCGGCGAGCAGCGCTTACGTGAGTTGGGATACAAGACCTTCACGCTGTGCGAGTTTGAGGGCGATTAGTGGAACGTCATCCGCCGGTTTACAAGACGCCGGTTTCCGCACTGGTACTGATTTACACCACAGATTTGCAGGTGCTCATCATGGAGCGTGCTGACAAGCCAGGTTACTGGCAGTCTGTTACCGGCAGCCTGGAGGTGCTGGAAAACAGTGAGCTTGAGCATCCTATGGAAGCGGCCATTCGTGAGGTCAAGGAAGAAACCGGCCTCAATGCCGCGGATTACACCCTGACGGATTGGCAACTGTCACATGTGTACGAAATATACCCTCACTGGCGCTTTCGTTATGCGCCTGGCGTGACAGAAAATACCGAGCATATATTTGGACTGGAATTACCAGCGCCAACCGTTGTCCAACTCGCTGCCAATGAACATGTGGCTTATGAATGGGTAGACTGGCGCGAGGCAGCAAAGCGTGTATTCTCATGGACAAATGTCGAGGCCCTGCGTCAATTGGGTGAACGGAATAACTTAACATTGTGAAATATCAGTCATGCAAGCAACTCTAGAAAAATCCACCACAGTTACCGCTGAGCCGATCCGGTTTGAGCGTTTTCAGGCCACTCAGGAGGCCGAGCTACAGGCGCGCATCATTGCCGCCAAGCAGAAGCTCGGTAACAAGTTGGTGATTCTGGGCCACCATTATCAGCAGGAGAGCGTCTATCGCCATGCTGACTATACGGGTGACTCTCTGAAACTGTCACGATTTGCAGGCGAGACCGATGCCCAGTACATCATCTTTCTCGGCGTACATTTCATGGCTGAAGTGGCAGATATCCTGTCCCGGCCTGAGCAGATTTCCATACTTCCCGATCTCTCTGCAGGTTGCTCAATGGCCGATATGGCCAACCTGGCAAAGGTGGAGCGTTCAAGGCGTGAGTTATCCAAGGTGCTGGATTTCGATGCAACGATTACGCCTATCACTTACATTAATTCGGCTGCGGATCTCAAGGCCTTCTGCGGGGAACATGGCGGGATTGTCTGCACGTCGACCAATGCAACTAAAATCATTGAGTGGGGTTTCAAACAGCGCGAAAAAGTATTGTTCTTCCCAGACCAGAATCTGGGCCGTTGGTCTGGTTACAAGATGGGTATTCCGCTGGAACAAATGCCGGTATGGGATCCTGACTTGCCGATGGGCGGGTTGACCGAAGAACAGATCAAGAATGCCAGGATTCTCTTGTGGAAAGGCCATTGTGCCGTGCACCAGATGTTCCGCGAGCAGAACATTACGCGCTTCCGTGCCGAGCATCCTGACGGGATTGTAATTTCTCATCCTGAGGCTCCGTTTGAGGTCTGCTTGAATTCCGATTATGTGGGTTCTACCGAGTATATTCTGAAGACTGTCAGCGACGCGCCAGCCGGCACACACTGGCTGGTGGGGACTGAGCTTAATCTGGTGAATCGTCTTGCTGAACAAATGAAGCCGCAAGGGAAAGTTGTCCAGTTTATGTCGCACGTGGTGTGTGAGTGTTCGACCATGGCGCGTATAGACCCGCAGCATTTGGCCTGGACGCTGGAGAATCTGGTGGAAGGAAATGTGGTGAACCGGATCAAGGTGCCGCAACATGAAGCTGACCTGGCACGCTTGACTTTGCAACGCATGCTGGACGCTTCCTGATGAGGGGATAGCTTGCAGAATGTCCTGCGCATTGCCACCTTTAATATCCATAAAGGGGTGACCAGTTTCAACGCTCGCTTTGCGCTGCATGAACAGCGGGAGCTGATTCGCAAGTTGCAGGCGGACATTGTGTTCCTGCAAGAAGTGCGAGATCAGCACATCAAGCATAGTCGCCGCTTCAGCGCCTGGCCATTGGCTGGCCAGGTTGAATTTCTTGCCGACGCGGTGTGGAAAGATTTTGCCTACGGCAAAAACTCGGTTTATCCGGCAGGCCATCACGGCAATGCCCTGTTGTCCAAATATCCCATCCTCAAATACGAGAATACCGATATCTCAGCCCATAGCAGTGAGCAACGCGGCATGCTGCATTGTGAAATTGCGGTGCCAGGCTGGGAGCAGCCACTACATTGCATCTGTGTACACCTGGGTTTGTTTGCCGGCTGGCGCCGCAAGCAGATCATGACCTTGAGAGACCGTATTCTGGAAGTTGTGCCAGATAAGGCCCCGCTGATCATTGCAGGGGATTTCAATGACTGGAGCATGTCATCGGGGCGGGAGCTGGTGCATGGTTTACACCTGCATGAGGTGTTCGAGCACCATGGGGGTGGCAAGCCCGCCCGCAGCTTCCCTTCGTTCTTGCCTGTATTCAGGCTGGATCGTATCTATGTGCGTGGGTTCAGCGTGCGACATGTGGAAGTGCATTCCGGCCCACAATTCGTCAAAGTATCTGATCATGCTGCACTGACGGCAGTGCTGTTGAGGACATGATGCGCTGGGAAGCTGGCAATCGCATTACGCTGCTACGGAACGGGACGGAATTCTTTCCTGCGCTGGAAGCCTCGATTGAGGCGGCTGAACATGAGATTTACATCCAGACCTATATCTATGAAATGGATGCCACGGGTATTCGCATCGGGCAGGCATTAAAACGCGCGGCCGCGCGTGGGGTTGTGGTCAATCTGCTGCTGGATGGGTTTGGCAGTCGTAAATTGTCCCCGGACTATGTGCTGGAGCTGGAAGCGTGCGGGATCAACCTGATGTTCTATCGCCCCAAGATTTCTGCCTGGTCATTCAAGCGTAGTCGGTTGCGTAGGTTGCACCGAAAAGTGTCGGTATTTGATGGTCAGCATGGCTATGTGGGTGGCATTAATATCATTGACGACATGAATGTGCCAGGCAAGCTCGATGCGCCTCGGGTTGATTATGCAGTCCGGGTGGAAGGGCCGCTGGTGTTTGCCCTGCATGCCAGTGTGCGCAACCTGTGGCGGCGATTGGCTTGGCTGCATCTCAAGCAGGTGCCCGCCCATATTTCATTACCTGCACCCATTGTGATCAGCAACGGTATACGTGCCGCTTTTGTGGTGCGCGACAATGTGCTTCACCGGCGCGATATTGAGCGTGCCTATCTCAAGGCCATAGGCAAGGCGCGGACGGAAATTATTATTGCGAGCGCCTATTTCGTGCCGGGGAAGAAGTTCAGGCAGGGCTTGATCGAGGCTGCAAAGCGAGGTGTGCGTGTACGACTATTGCTGCAGGGGCGCATGGAGTATTGGCTGATGTTTGCTACCCACGAGGTCTACAGTGTGTTCTTGCGCCATGGTATTGAGATTTATGAGTATCGCGCCAGCTTTATGCATAGCAAAGTGGCGGTGATTGATGGCCGGTGGGCGACCGTTGGTTCATCCAATATTGATCCATTCAGCCTATTACTTGCCCGTGAGGCCAATATCATGGTGCAAGACAAAGCATTCAATCAGGAGCTCAAAGCCGATCTGGAGCTGGCCATTGCAGAAAAGTCGGTACGGGTTCGTCCTGAGGACTGGTCGCGGCGACATGTATTCAAGCGCCTGTTTTCCCTGGGTGTATACATGGCGGTGAGGTTGATGATGGGGCTGATAGGCCACCGAGAAAAACATTGAGGAGGCGAACATGCATGAGTTGCTGAATATTACCAATGTTGCCAATGTCATTCAGCTCGCAGTCGCTCCTGCCTTTATCCTGACCGGAAGTGGCGCGATGCTGGGTGTGATGGCAGGACGTTTGGCTCGGGTAGTGGATCGGTTTCGTGACCTGCATCAGTCAGGCGGATGGGATCACGAAAAGAAATCCCTGGAAATGAACATGCTGTTGCGCCGTTCACGCTGGATCCATTGGGCCATTACGCTTTCGACGATTTCTGCCTTGCTGGTTTGTGTGGTAATTGCTGTGCTGTTTGCGGCAGTTGAAATTGGCTGGAATCCCTCTCGTATTGTCTCCTTGCTATTTATCTGTGCCATGGCCTCTCTGGTGTTGGGTTTGCTATGCTTCCTTCGTGAAATTGCGCTCTCGACAGGCACCATAGAAGAACTGAGTGTGTAATAGATTTCCCAAGTATGCTTGAGTAATGTTCAAGCTATTGTCTTGCTGATGGTCAATAAATCGGCTGGTAAATGCTGCGTTATTTGAACGCCGTTGATCTATTTGTAATCTTGCAAAATAAAGTTATCTTGAGTGGCTGAATAGGATTTATTCCCGACTCCAAGCTCAAGATACCAGCGAATAGACCGTAACAACTTAATCCCTGTAAGTGAATTGCACGATGTTAAAAGAGTTTTACGATATTAATTTGGTCATTATCTCTTTGTTAGTCGCCATTTTTGCGTCTTACACCGCGCTCAATATGGCAGAGCGTATCAGTACAGCGCAAGGTCGGTCTGCCCAATGGTGGCTGATTGGCGGGGCATTCGCCATGGGGGTGGGGATATGGTCCATGCACTTTATTGGCATGCTGGCTTTTCAGTTGCCGATGACTCCTTTGGGGTATGACCTGGGAATCACGATAGTTTCTTTAGTGGTGGTCGTGGCGGTCTCTGGGTTTGCACTTTGGCAGGTGTCTCAAGCTACATTGCCAATGACACGTTTGCTAGCAAGTGCTGTGCTGATGGGACTTGGCGTGGCGGCCATGCACTATATCGGTATGGCTGCGATGCGCATGAGCCCAGCACCTACCTATGATCCGGTATTATTTGCCTTATCAATAACCATTGCCATTGGCGCTTCTGGGGCGGCTTTATGGATCGCTTTCCAATTACGTCATCATGTACCGCATATTATATTGGCACGAATGGCTGCAGCCGTGGTCATGGGGGTTGCTATTTGCGGCATGCATTACACTGGGATGGCCGCAGCTGAATTTCCTATTGGCAGTATTTGTCGGGCTGCGAGTAATGGTGGAAACCTGGATGAATTGGCCATCATGGTCGTGATGGGAGGCAGCGGCATTTTGGTAATTGCCTTACTCATCTCGGTTTTTGATTCCAGGCTGGAAAGCAGGACTGCGGCTTTGGCATTGTCCCTGGAAAAGGTTAACGCAGAGCTTTTGCAACAGACTTTGCATGACACACTGACAAGATTGCCAAATCGAACATTGCTTGAAGATCGCGTCAGTCAGTCCCTGCATAAAGCCAGACGTGATAAAGGCAGCTTTTCGCTGATGTTTATTGATATTGATGGTTTCAAGACCATCAATGACTCGCTAGGGCATCATGTCGGCGATACCTTGTTGGTGGAGGCTGCCGCCCGCTTGCGTAAAATCCTGCGTGCCCAGGACACAGTGGCTCGCGTTGGCGGGGACGAGTTTGTGGTGTTGCTGGACTCGGTGAGGCCTGAAGATGCTGCCACGGTCGCAGAGAAAGTAGTATTTGCTTTTACCCAGCCTTTTACCAGTAGCGGGCGTGAGTTGAGAGTATCTGCCAGTATAGGGATTGCGATGTATCCTGATAATGGCCAGACCTATCGGGAACTGGCCATCAATGCAGATAGCGCCATGTATCACACCAAGCGTTCTGGTAGAAATGGCTACCATTTCTTTGAAGCCTCCATGCATATCAATACCCAGAATCGATTGGATATGATGCTGGATTTGCGCGTGGCATTGGAGCAGCAGCAATTTGTACTGTATTACCAACCCAAGTTCGATGCAGATAAAGAACATATTGTTGGCGCAGAAGCCTTATTACGCTGGCATCATCCCAAGCTAGGCATGGTGGCACCCGATCAGTTTATTTCTCTGGCTGAGAAATCAGGCTTGATTATTCCCATTGGGGATTGGGTGCTGGATCAAGCCTGCCACCAGATGCGCATCTGGTATGACTCAGGGCATACTAATTGGAGTATCTCGGTCAACTTGTCGGCCTTACAGTTTGGTCATGAACGTTTACTGGAATTGGTGAAATCTACCCTGATCAAATGGCATTTGCCGGCCCACTGCTTGACGCTTGAAATCACGGAGTCGACCGCAATGCATAACGTCAAGGCAACACTGGAGATTCTGGATCAAATCTCCAAGCTGGGGGTCAGGATTTCGATTGATGATTTTGGTACTGGTTATTCCAGCTTGTTGTATCTCAAGCGTTTGCCAGCGCATGAGCTCAAGATAGATCGGGGATTTATTAGTGGACTGGGCTCAGGTGGTTTTGACGATGGTGCGATTGTGTCAGCGATTATTGCGCTGGGACATACCTTGAATTTCAAGATTGTGGCAGAGGGTGTGGAGACAGAAGCCCAAAAGACATTCTTGCAGGACTTGGGATGTGATGAACTTCAAGGCTATGGTTTGGGGAAACCCATGTCGGCAGAGCATTTAACAGAGAAATTCGCGAGACGAGCAAACTAGCAGTACTCGGGACATATTGTTTATACTGCCAGTTGCTGGTGCAAGTTAATGCGCTTTTAGAACAATGAATGTAAGGTTTAACAATGCCGATTGGAAATATTGCTTTTTTACGTACGCTGGGCGTCATGCTGTTCAGCATGTTGATGTTGTCAGGTTGTGGTGGTTTTAGCCTCTGGCCATTTGGCGGGGATGATGAAGTGACCACCTCCAAAGGACCTGCCGGTTCTACCGAATACCAATGTGACAAGGGGCGCAAGTTCTATGTGCGGATGCAGGATGGCGGCAACGTTGCCTGGCTGATTTTACCTGACCGTGAGGTGGGGCTGAACAAGACCGAAGGTGCCGGGCACTTTAGCAATGGCATTACCACGCTGGCGATAGAGGGCGACACAGCCAAACTGGATGATGGCTATAAACACGAATTTGCCAATTGCAAACTACCGCCAGTCGTGATCAAGAAGTAATTATGTTTGAGGGTGAAAAAAGCCGCTGATCAAGCGGCTTTTTTCGTTTGATAGACTTTTCATTGTCTTAATAAAGATTTCATCTTTTGTGCATGCAGGCCATTAATTTCTTATTAATGTATAGTGCATGGAATATAGACATAATTAATGCACTGATGTTGTTATATAAACACACATGTTGATTTTGAGAAAATTCACTGTTGTTGGACCAACTTTAGTGCAGTTTGGGCGCAAATCCCACTTTAAAGATGCGGTTATGATGGCATCAATAAACAATAATATGGCAGTTTTGATGACTCACCTTTCAAGCCATGTCTGAAATAATCGTTGAGCAAATTCCTCAGTACAGAAAGTCATAATGTTTGGAATAGTACAAGTAGCGCTGAAACGTCCTTATACATTTATTGTAATGGCGATTCTGATCATGATCGCCGGCATATTGTCCGCTTTACGTATGCCTACGGATATTTTCCCTGAAATACGTATCCCTGTGATTGCCGTAGCCTGGCAATACGCGGGTATGTCGCCTGATCAAATGACAGGGCGTATTCTGACAACATTTCAGCGTTCGCTCACTACTACAGTTAATGATATTGAGCATATTGAGTCTAACTCCTATGCTGGTTTCGGTATCGTCAAAGTCTTTTTTCACCCCGGGGTCAACATTGCAACGGCTAACGCTCAGGTCACTGCCATTTCACAGACGATGTTGCGCCAATTGCCCACCGGTACTTCTCCACCGCTGATACTTAATTACAGCGCTTCTACGGTACCGATTCTGCAATTAGCCCTGGCTGGCCAGGGGTTGACTGAACAGAATCTGGCAGATCTGGGGATGTACCAAGTGCGTACGCGGCTAGTTTCTGTACCTGGAGCGGCTATCCCTTACCCTTTCGGCGGCAAAACTCGCCAGGTGCAGATTGATCTGGATCCCGATGCCATGCAGGCTCGCGGCCTGTCCGGCCAGGATGTCGCTAATGCGCTGGCGGTTCAGAATCTGATTCTGCCGGTAGGGACACAGAAGATAGGTAATTTTGAATATACGGTTCAATTGAATAATGCGCCGTCAGCATTAGAAGACTTGGGTAATTTGCCGATCAAGGTGGTCAATGGGGCAACGGTATATATTCGGGATGTGGCGCAGGTGCGGGATGGCAACCCGCCGCAGACCAATCTTGTGCACGTGGATGGCGCGCGTTCTGTGTTGATGTCTGTCCTCAAGAACGGGGCGACATCGACATTGGCGATTGTGGCAGGCATCAAGGACAAGCTCGAAGAGATCAAGCCTACCTTGCCTGATGCGCTGGAAGTACGGCCGATTAACGATCAATCAGTATTTGTCAGTGCCGCGATTGAAGGAGTGGTGCTGGAAGGGTGTATCGCTGCGGCACTTACCAGTGTGATGATCCTGTTGTTCCTCGGGAGCTGGCGTTCTACCGTGATCATCGCCATTTCCATTCCATTATCTATTCTGGGTGCGATCGCCGGACTGGCCATGATAGGGGAGACGCTCAATATCATGACGCTGGGTGGTCTGGCCTTGGCCGTGGGTATCTTGGTTGATGATGCCACGGTGACCATAGAAAATATCAATTGGCATCTGGAGCAGGGCAAGGAGGTAGAGCCCGCAATTCTTGATGGTGCCAGGCAGATTGTGACGCCGGCATTTGTGTCTTTGTTGTGTATCTGTATCGTATTCGTGCCGATGTTCTTCCTGGAGGGGGTATCACGCTTCCTGTTTGTGCCGATGGCAGAATCCGTCATGTTTGCGATGGTGAGCTCATTTATATTGTCCCGTACGCTAGTGCCGACGATGGCCAAATATTTGCTCAAGGCACATGCACCTCATACCGATCTGCATGGCAATGCTACTAGCTTGCCACCATCACGCAATCCCCTGGTGCGTTTCCAGCGAGGGTTTGAGGCAAGGTTTGAACATTTCCGTGAAGGGTATCGTGGTGTACTTGAGTTGGCCCTGGAAAATCGCAAGAAATTCGTTATCGGGTTCATGCTGTTTGTGATGCTGAGTTTTGCCTTGGTCCCGTTTCTTGGGCGCAATTTCTTCCCGGCCGTGGATGGAGGGCAGATATTGATGCACGTACGGGTGCCAGTTGGTACTCGTCTGGAAGATACCGCAGCGAAGTTTGCCAATATCCAGTCGGCCATCCGTAACATCATTCCTGAACATGAAGTTGAAACGCTGGTGGATAATATTGGCCTGCCTATCAGCTCCATCAATCTGACCTACAACAACACCGGCATCATGGGGGTGCAGGATGGAGATATCCAGATTGCCCTGGTTGAAGGGCATGAGCCGACGGCAGATTACGTCAAGCAGTTGAGGGAACAATTGCCGCGCCTGTTCCCTGATGCCACTTTTTCGTTTCCGCCGGCGGATATCGTGAGTCAGATATTGAATTTTGGTTCGCCAGCGCCGATTGATTTGCAGATTCGCGGCACTAACCTGCAAGCCAATTTTGATTATGCTAACCGCTTGGTTGCCCAGATTCGCAAGGTGCCTGGGATTGCTGATGTT
The DNA here is from genome assembly GCF_020532675.1 of Methylobacillus gramineus. Lineage (GTDB taxonomy): Bacteria > Pseudomonadota > Gammaproteobacteria > Burkholderiales > Methylophilaceae > Methylobacillus > Methylobacillus gramineus. Next base: position 489,912 of record NZ_JAJAVE010000003.1, read on the forward strand.
CGCATACAACAGTCACGTCGTAATCCGGTGATTAATGTGGAAGTTGATCGTTCGCGCGCGCAGGAAGTCGGCTTGAATACACGCGATGTGACCAATAACATGGTGGTGACGCTTGCGGGTAGCAGCCAGGTGGCACCGACTTTCTGGCTGAATCCGGCGAATGGGGTTTCATATCCTATTGTGATGCAAACACCGCAATATCGTATGGATAGCATGGCAGCACTGGAGAATTTACCAATTAATGGTGCAGGGCTATCACCGCAGATACTGGGTGGACTGGCAACCTTCTCTCGCAGCAACGCCAATGCCCTGGTCAGTCAGTATGATATCCAGCCCATGGTGCAGATCAATGCCACCACACAGGGACGTGACCTGGGAGCCGTCGCCAAGGATATTCGTCGCATTATTGATGAAGCTGCAGCGGATGTGCCCAAAGGGTCAACCGTTGCATTGCTGGGCCAGGTGCAGACCATGGAGAGTGCATTCTCGGGGCTTTTGTTTGGCCTGGTGGGCGCCATTGCCCTGATCTACCTGCTGATTGTGGTCAACTTCCAGTCCTGGAGCGATGCTTTCGTGATTGTCAGCGCCTTGCCTGCTGCCATTGCCGGGATTGTATGGATGCTGTTTGCCAGCTTCACGCCATTGTCTGTGCCAGCCCTGACCGGGGCCATCATGTGTATGGGGGTGGCGACAGCCAATAGCGTGCTGGTGATCAGTTTTGCCCGTGAAAGATTGCAGGAGTTAGGCGATGCTACCCAGGCCGCGATCGAAGCCGGGTTTGTACGGTTCCGCCCCGTCTTGATGACTGCATTGGCCATGATGATAGGGATGGCCCCGATGGCACTTGGCCTGGGTGAGGGCGGTGAGCAGAATGCGCCACTTGGACGTGCCGTGATAGGAGGATTGTTGTTTGCAACCATTACCACCTTGGTCTTTGTGCCAGTAGTGTTCAGCATGGTGCACAACAAGCAACGTAAAAGTAATGTAACGAATAATACAACTGGAGAAGTCAATGTCATCTGATCGTTCAGCGCCGCGCCGTACCACGCGTAGAGGCGGTCTGGTATTAGTGATTATCGCCGCGGTGATTGTGGCCTATGGCCTGACCACGCGTGCCAAGGAAAGCCGGGAACTCAAGCAGTGGACGGATGAGCAAGCAGTACCTACGGTAACGCTGATATCACCTACCACCGATAGCAGTAGTGCAAGCCTCGAACTGCCTGCTCGCCTGGAAGCGTTTGCCCGGGCCCCGATTTATGCCCGGGCCAGCGGTTACCTTAAAAGCTGGAAAGCTGATATTGGCACCCAGGTAAAAGCCGGACAGGAGTTGGGGGAAATTGAAACCCCTGATCTTGATCAACAATTGCTGCAGGCCAAGGCCGATGTGGCGAGTGCCAAAGTGAATGCTGAATTGGCGGGTACCACGGCCAAGCGGTGGCAGTCCATGCTCAATAGCGACTCCGTGTCGCGCCAGGAAGTGGATGAGCGCGTTGGAGATTATGCGGCCAAGCAGGCGATATTGCAGGCGGCACAGGCCAATCTTGACCGTGTCCAGGCCAACAAGGTCTTTACCAAACTGGTAGCCCCGTTTGAGGGAGTTGTGACTGCGCGTTCCACGGATATCGGTGCCCTGATCAATGTCGGCAGTGCTGCCGGCTTACCCTTGTTTGTCGTTTCCGATACTCGCAAATTACGCCTGTATGTCAGTGTGCCGCAGAACTATGCATCCAGCATAGGCAAAGGCGCTGTAGCCAAGGTCTCCATTCCGGGCCAGCCCGGTAAGACTTACAGCGCTACGCTAGTGGCATCTTCTCAATCTGTGGATGCCTCTTCTGGGACTACCCTGTTCCAGTTCCTGGTGCCTAATCCTGATGGTGAGCTGTTACCTGGTGGTTTTGCCCGTGTCAGCCTGGAACTGCCAGCAAATACTGCCAGCCTGAGCATTCCGGCGAGCGCGCTGATTGTGCGTCAGGATGGCCTGCATGTGGCCACCCTTGATGCCAACAATCAGGTGGCCCTCAAGGAGGTCACAATCGCGCGAGACCTGGGCAAGACCATAGAGTTAAGCTCCGGGATCAGTGCAGATGACAAGCTGGTCGATAGCCCGGCTGATGATATTAGCGATGGCCTGGTTGTGCGGATAGCCGAAACCAAGCCAGAGGCCAAGAAGCCATGATTGCAGGCAAGCAGATAGCCAGCCTGGGCCTACTGGCTATGCTCAGTGCATGCTCGTTTGCACCAGAGCTGAAAATACCTGAAGTGCCAGTGGCGGAGGCTTACAAGGAGGTTCAGCCCTGGGTTCATGCTCAACCAGCAGACCAGTTGCCGCGCGGTCCGTGGTGGGTGCTGTATGGCGATAGCCAGCTTAACGCATTACAGGACAAGCTGATTGCCAATAACCCCAACCTGGCAGCGGCGCTGGCACACTACCAACAGGCACAGGCGTACAGTGATCAAACACGCTCTGCGCTGTTTCCCTCTCTTTCTGCCAACGGCTCTGCCGGGCGCAACCGCGTGTCGGAAAATCGGCCATTAGTGCCGCCTAATGCTAACATCGCGCCCACTTATTCTGCTTACAGCCTGGGCTTGCAAGCGAGCTATGAGCTAGATCTATGGGGGCGCGTGCGCAATACGGTGAAGGCTGGTGAGGCAGAAGCTGCCGCAGCCGAAACAGATCTTGAATCTGCGCGCTTGAGTCTGCAGGCACAGCTTGCGGACAGTTTCATTGTCTTGCGCGGATTGGATCAGCAGTTGCAGATTCTGCAGGAGACGGTTGATGCGAATGCCAAGGCCTTGTCCCTGACCAGCACCCGGCATGATGCAGGCATCGTACCGGGGCTGGATGTGAGCCGAGCACAAACCCAGCTTGATACCACCCGCTCACAGCTTGAGCAGGTCAAGGCGCAGCGTGCCGTGGTTGAACACGCGATTGCGGCATTGGTGGGCGAGTCGCCTTCCCAATTTAGCATTGCTGCTGAGCACAATGTCATTGCCTTGCCGCAGATTCCGGTGGGATTACCGTCTACCTTGCTGCAGCGCAGGCCGGATATTGCGTCGGCGCAACGTCGGGTCGTGGCTGCCAATGCCAGTGTTGGCGTGGCTAAAACAGCCTTCTTTCCGGCACTTAGCTTGAGTGCTGCTTTTGGTTATCAAAGCGTGTCTACTAGTAATTGGCTGAATGCGCCCAGCAACTTCTGGTCTATCGGGCCATCCATGGTGTTCCAGTTATTTGATGCCGGACGTCGTAAAGCCCAGGTTGCCCAGGCCCAGGCTGTGCTGGATGAGGCTGGCGCACGTTACCGCGGCGTAGTGCTGGGGGCTTTCCAGCAGGTAGAAGACAACCTGGCACGCCTGAATCATTATCAGGCAGCCGCTGAAGCCGAGAAATCTGCCGCAGATGCTGCGCAGAAGTCGTTGGAATTTGCCATGAACCGTTACCGCGAAGGCGCGGCCAATTATCTGGAAGTGACCACTGCACAAGCACAGGCTTTGCAAACACAACGGTCATTGCTTGATCTCAATGTCAGCCAGTTACGTGCCAGCATTGATCTGGTGCGTGCTTTGGGCGGTGGCTGGCAACAAGAGCAGGGTGCCTTGAGTCAAGGCAAAGAGCTAGGTAGGGAGTCGTAAGGCTAAGGGGAAAAGTTGGTCAGCTGAGATGTTGCTTGTCTCGCATAGGCTGATCAAGTCCCCAGCGGGTAAGGTAATTGCTCGGAGACTCCCCCATCACGCGGGAGAACATACTGGTAAATCCTGCTGTGCTGCCATAACCCAGGGCAATCGAGATATTGGTAATACTATGCCCTTCAATCAGCAGTTCCACTGCCCGGATCAGACATAATTGCTGTCGCCAGGCAGAGAACGTCATGCCGGTCTCCTTCTGGAACAGCCTGGCCAGGGTGCGAGGACTGGCGCCGGCAATATGCGCCCAATCCTCTATGTTTTTGTCATCCCCGGGATTAGAGTGCAAGGTCGAAGTGACTTTGCGCAAGCGCTGATCCCTGCCTTCAGGCAAGAATAGCGGGGCTTCCTTGGCCATGCCGATCTGGTCTATCAGCACTTGCATCAATCGATGTTCATAACCATCCAGCGGATATTCCCAACCGATTTCCACGGCTTGAATCACCAGCTCGCGTAATAAGGGACTGAGCTTGATGACACAGCATTGCTTTGGCAAGGGCTGCAATAGCGCGGGGCTGATCAATACCGTTTTCATTTCCGCTGCCTGAATATAAGTGACACTATGCTTGGCAGCGCCAGGGATCCAGCAGGCACGTCCTGGTGGGGTGATCCATGAACCATCCACGGTTTCAACACGCATGCTGCCTTTTGTGACAAACATCAGCTGGCCGCGATGGTGGGAGTGGGTTTCCACCACCCAGCCTTTTGAATAAAAGCCTACGCGGCCTACCACCGGTTGATCTGACAGGTCAGGGTCCGGACTGCGACCATGCAGGTCGGAAAATACGGGATGGTGTTCTAGCGTAGACATGGCATGCGCATGAGAGGATCGTTAATTGATCGAAGCAGGCTGACAATTGGCCGTATTGGCTGCAGTCTGCTCCGCCCAGGCCAGCGCTTGCTGCAGGGCGCTAGTGCTGGCTGTATCAAGGGCTGTCACGCCACCTTTCACATCTGCGGTAGGTGCATTACTGCTGGCCTCGATCAGGCTGGATGCCAGCAGATGGCGGCTCTTGCGATCTATCAATGTGCTCTGTATCTGTACCACACCTTTGTTGCTGCCAGGGCTATCGAATACCTGGTCAAAGGCCACCACGTTTAATTTAACGCTGCATTGCTGCTGGGGTAAGGCACTATTGCCCAGTTTCTGCCGCACCAGGTCCAGTGGCAGAGTTGACCAGCGGCTTTCTGCATAGGCAAAAATCTGCGCAGGGTTCTTGTAGTTCAGGCGATAGCGTATCTTGTTATTCTGGATCGCATCGCTTGAGCTGATGCTGTCTACAGGCAGCTTGGGCTCAATCCGGGTTTGTGCCGATGCCAGGCCGAAATCATAAAACTCCAGCTGTTTGGTTTCCGGTTTGATGGAGCTGACGCAGCCACCCAACAGGCTGGTTGCGAGAATCGTCGTCAGTACAAAAGACAGTCTTTGCATGGGATACCTCAAGGAGCAGATTTAAAGCCAGATTCGCCAGGGCCGGGGCGTGTTTCCGGTTTGCCGAAAATCAGGCTTTGCGGGTTTTCTTCCAGCATATCCAGCAGGCGGCTGAAGCGGCGAGCATCATCGTTGGCGGTGATTGTTAATTCGTTGATACGCGGCAGGGTTTCATTATTCAGGGTATCGCCAATCAGGCCGGTGCTGTTGCGGATATCACCAGCCATGCTGCGCACATCCTGAACTGTGGCGGTAAGCTCAGACAGCAGGGGAGCGGCAGCATTGGTTGCGGTTTGCAAGTTTTCCAGCGTCTTGGTCAGTTGCTGCTGGTTGTGCTCGGACATGAATTTGCTCGCCTTGCTGAACGCATCATTGGCCGCGTTGAGTGTGGGGGAAAGTTTGGCAGAAGCCTGCTCCAGATTGACCAATGTGTTGTTGAGTTTATCTACATCAATCTTGTGCATGACTTCGTTGGCATGCGCGATGGTGGAAGCACCATTGTTGATAAAGGCTTCGACCTTGTCTGCCAGTTGCGGGATGCGCTCCGAAATGCGATCTATCAGGGATGGGCGCATGGTGATCAGTGAGCCTGGGGGTAATTGTTCGCCGCTGCCGTCATTGTCATTGAGGTCGATATAGGCCAGACCTGTGACGCCTTGCGAGCGTAGCTCAGCATAGGTCTCCTTGGTCAGGTGCAGTTTGCCATCGACGCGGATAGTGATCTCGATCGAGGATTGCGAGTCGGGGTCCAGGGCAATCCTGGTGACCTTACCCACATTGACGCCACGGAATTTGACCGATGCTTCTTCGCTTAGTCCGGTGACCGGTTGTCGTGAGATGATTTTGTATTCAATCAATGATTGTCGTGTACCACTCAGCCACCAGAAAGCAAAAGCAAGGATGGCAAGCAGCACCAGGGTGACGATGCCGACAATAATTGCGTGAGCGCGATTTTCCATAAATTATTCCGTTCTTTCCAATCGGACACGAACGCCCTGAAAAAAGTTTTGCACAAAGGGATGGTCTATATTGCCAAGTTCTCGCAGGCTGCAGTTGGCCACAATGCGTTTATCGGCGAGCACGGCCACTTTGTCAGTCAGCGAGACCAGTGTGTCGAGGTCATGCGTGACAAAAATCACGGTCAGCCCCAAAGCATGCTTGATGTGCTTGATCAGTTCAACAAACTTCTCGCTGCGGTCTGGATCCAGACCTGCTGTGGGTTCATCCAGCAATAGAAGTTCAGGCTCAAGTGCCAGCGCACGGGCCAAAGCCACCCGCTTGATCATGCCGCCTGATAGCTGGGAAGGCAGGCGGGTGCTGGTGTCTGCCTCCATTTCCACCAGCGACAGCTTATGCAGCACCAACTGCCGTATCGTGGCTTCGTCGAACTGCTTGAGCTCGCGTAAAGGAAAGGCAATGTTATCAAACACGCTGAGTGCAGAAAACAAAGCGCCTTGCTGAAAGAGCATGCCCAAGCGGTTCATCAGGCGTTGCTGGGGTATGCGGTCCATTTCATGCAGGTTCTTGCCAAATAGCAGTACCTCGCCCTTGCTCGGCCGCGTCAGGCCGACAATATGCCGGAGCAATGTAGTTTTCCCACTACCAGATCCCCCTACCAGCGAGACGATTTCGCCTGCGTTGATGGTAAGGTCCAGATCCTCGTGCACGACATTGCTGCCGAATACTGTCCATACCTTGCGGATTTCACAAATCGGTTGCGTCGCCATGCTATACCCCTATGCCGCTGGTAAGAATGGCGAAGCCTGCATCAATCAGGATGACACAGGTGATGGCGGTCACGACCGAGCTGGTAGTGCTCAGGCTCAGGCTTTCGGTGTTGGGTTTGATGCGCAAGCCAAAATGGCAGGCCACCAGCGCGACAATAAAGCCAAACATGAGACCCTTGATCAGGCTCAGTGTGAGATTGACTGGTTGCACCACGGCCGCGAGGTAGTCGAAAAAGAAGCGGAAGCCAAGCCCCAGTTCCGTGTTGGCGGATAAAGCGCCACCGAACAAGGCCCAGAGCGAAGTCCATATCACCAGCATTGGCGCAATGAAAGTGAGCCCTAACACTTTGGGCAGGACAACACGCAAAATACGGGAAATGCCCATGGTGGCCAGGGCATCAATTTCTTCCGTGACCCGCATGACGCCGATTTGCGCAGTCATGGCCGAGCCTGACCTGCCTGCGACCAACACTGCCATCAGAATGGGGCCAAGTTCACGGATGATGGCAAGGCCGAGTATGTTCACGATAAAAATGTCCGCACCAAAGGCGCGTAGCTGCGTGGCCATCAGGTAACTCATGGCCACGCCTATCATGAAGCCGAGCAGGGCAGTGACCGGCAGTGCCGTGATGCCACTTTTGTAGATATTGGCGCTGAATTCACGCCAGGGGAAATCCTGGGGGCGCCTTAACAGGTAACCCAGTTCCATGACCAACAGTCCAAGCAGGCGGACAAAATCCCAGACGTGACTGCTGACGAACATGGACAAGGTGCCCCATTTTGCAATCAGGTTGAGCAGGTAGGATTGGCGTGCTTTTTTCGGTGTCTGACTATCTATCTGTGCCAGGGTATCAAAGATGGCGGTCTGCGTTTCCGTCAGCGCAATCCTGCCGTCTATCTTGCCTTGCCAGCCAGCCCAGAGCACGGCTGCACCAGCAGTATCAAGCTGTTCAACCTGGGTCAGGTCCCATTGTGCCAATGGGTCGGAAAAAATAGGCTGCAGTGATTTCTTCAGCTTGGCAAAGTCGTTTTCCAGTGCGCGCAGCGACCATTGTCCCTGCAGCACTATGTGCCGCCTGCCTTGGGCATCCTGGTCAACCTGAAAACTTGCTGCGGCCATTGGTATCCTTATATGGGATCAGTGCTACTACCTGAATAGTCTGGGGTGTTGCACGGGCTGGTTGGAGTTGTGCCTGGCAGAATAATTCAAACCGGGCCGTTGGAATTATTCTGCTGCCTTCAAGCTTTATAGCAGAGCTTAAATCTTGCCGTCCAGACCCATCTGGAAATATTTGTGCACGATCTTTTCCTGGTTTTCCAGCAGCCAGTCTATGTCTGGTTCATTGCTCATGGCCTTATGGATGGCTTTGGCCGTGGCTTCTCTGTGGATATCAAACAGGATTTTATGGTCCAGGTTGTCTTGCTCGACCACGATGGGATTGAGCCAAACCGAGACGATAATGCCGAGGTCGTTGGCCTTTTCCTTGGGGATGTCGCCATTCCGCACTGCATCGAGCACGCCATTGGCAATCGCGGCCTGTACGGTGCCCATGAGGATGTTGGTGTAGCGTTCATTCTTGACCGTCACCTTGCTCACCATAATGGTCGCTGGTCTGACCATGATATCGGTATTGAGGATGGCCAGTACGCGCGAGTGGCCCTTGACCTGGTCACCAAGCAGGGTGCCGAATGCCGTGCCCATAGGCCCGTCCATCTCTCCGATAATGACTTCAGGCTCTGCTGCTGTGCCCGGTGGGCCGCCTGCTACCAGGGCTTCGCCTACGCGCATGAAAATTTTGTCACTCATTAGTGGATGTCTCCTTGAGAAAGATTGGGAAATGGAAATGGGAGGCCAGACTGCATGCCAAGCAACCTATCTTTTAACTTAAATTGGGTGTAAATGCAAAATTACCGCCTGTGCCACGTTACTGACAAGCGGTGCGAGATATAATTTCCGCACTTTCCAATGTCATAAGGCCCATCTCATGAAAAGTTACCGCAAGGAACTCTGGTTTAACGCACCTGCACGCATGGCTTTTATCAATATCACGCATGAAGTGGAAGCATGTCTGCGGGAAAGCGGAGTGCGGGAGGGCTTGGTGCTCATCAATGCGATGCATATTACGGCCAGCGTGTTTATCAATGATGACGAATCCGGGCTGCATCACGATTACAAGGAATGGCTGGAGCGCCTGGCGCCCCATGAGCCAATTCGTAGCTATCGTCATAACGACACGGGTGAAGACAATGCGGATGCGCACATGAAGCGCCAGGTGATGGGGCGGGAAGTCGTGGTGGCGATTACGGATGGGCAACTGGACTTTGGCCCATGGGAACAAATTTTTTATGGTGAATTTGATGGTCGTCGCAATAAGCGGGTATTGGTCAAAGTGATAGGCGACTAACCATGGCGAACAAGGTCTTGCTGGTGTTTGCACATCCGGCTTTCGAGAGTTCCCGGATCAATCGGGCACTGTTGAAAGCCGCGACTGCTTGCGAAGGGGTGCACGTGCATGACCTCTATGCACATTACCCAGAGCAGATGATAGAGATCAAGCATGAGCAGGCCTTGGTGGATCAGCACGATATCGTGGTATTTCAGCATCCCATGTTCTGGTACTCCTGCCCGGCCTTGTTGAAAAACTGGCTGGACAGTGTGTTGAGTTATGGCTGGGCCTATGGCGACAACGTGGGCAAGCTGCAAGGCAAGTCCTGGGTACATGCAATCTCTACTGGCGGCTCGGACAGCGTCTATCAGCGGCGAGGATATAACCAGTTTTCCCTGGCTGAACTCCTGCGCCCCTTCGAGCAGTCCGCCAGGCTATGCGCCATGCAATATCTGCAACCCTTCCTGACGCAGTCTGTTGATACCCTGAGTGATGAGCGCCTGCAAGAGCAGGCGCAGGAATATGCGGCCTGGTTGCAGAAGCTGGTGAATGACGAATTGCCGCCAGAAGTGGATAGCCTGCAATCCGAGCAGGCCGAATATCTGGCACCCCAGATTGAAAAGGGAATTGCCTGATGGCCGAGCTGCATACTCCGTCACTGTTACTCGAAAGCGCTATTTATCTGGGTGCGGCTGTGCTTGCCGTGCCTATATTCAGGCGGATAGGCCTGGGCTCGGTGTTGGGCTACCTGTTTGCTGGAGTGATCATTGGCCCCTGGGTGCTGGGCTTGGTGGCAGACACGGAAACGGTGATGCATTTTTCCGAGTTCGGCGTGGTCATGATGCTGTTCCTGATTGGCCTGGAAATTGAACCCGATAAGCTCCTGGAGTTACGCCTGCCTATTTTTGGCATGGGCGGCCTGCAGGTGATTGCGACTGGTGGCATCGTGTTTGGTCTGGGTGTGGCTTTCAATCTGGATTGGCGCCTCGCATTAGTGGCTGGCATGGGCGTGGCAATGTCTTCCACCGCGATTGCCATGCAGATATTGTCCGAGCAGGGAGCCTTGAACCGTCCTGCCGGTCGCTCGGCATTTTCAGTGCTCCTGTTCCAGGATCTGGCGGTGATTCCACTAATGGTCTTGCTGTTGGTGATTGCGCCTGGGGCGCATACCTCGAACGGCGTCCATATGGACTGGCTTGCCATACTCAAGGCAGTATCACTCATCGTTCTGCTGGTGCTGGGAGGTAAGTACTTGCTCAGGCCAGTGCTGCGCTATGTCGCCAACACAGGGCTGCGCGAGATTTTTATCGCATTTGCCCTGTTCCTCATCATCGGTGTTTCCATCCTCATGACCCTTGTGGGCTTGTCCATGGCCCTTGGCGCCTTCATTGCCGGGGTGATGCTCGCAGATTCTGAATACCGCCAGGAGCTGGAGCTGGATATAGAGCCATTCAAGGGCTTGCTATTAGGGCTGTTCTTTATCTCGGTGGGGATGTCCGTCAACCTGGATATGGTGATGCAGCAGCCGTGGCTGATTCTTGGCCTGGCTGGCGCTTTTGTGGCGTTCAAGTTGCTATTGCTGTTCGGGTTGGCCAAGGGATTCAAGTTACAGAATGGCGACAGCATGATGTTTGCCCTCACGCTTTCCCAGGTAGGCGAATTTGCTTTTGTCATCTTCAGCGCTGCGGTGGATGCCGAAGTGATCAGTTACGAACATAGCGCGTTGCTTAACTCAGTGGTGGCGTTGTCCATGGTGACCACACCTTTATTGTTGCTGGCATTCAATGTGGCATATCGCAAGCGCCTTAACAGCAGGCGCAAGCATGCCACACATGATGAGTTTGACGAGGAGCGCCCGGTGATCGTCGCTGGCTTTGGTCGGGTGGGGCAGATTATTACCCGCTTGCTGACCGGAGTAGGAGTTGTACCCACAGTGATTGAACATGACCCGAACCAGATTGAGTTTATGCGGAGTTTTGGTTATCACCCCTACTATGGGGATATCACTCGTCCTGATGTATTGCGCGCGGCGGGCATTGCACGTGCCAAGCTGTTGATACTGGCAATTGATGATGCGCAGGAGGCATTGGAGACGGCGCGTTATGTGCGCAAGCATTATCCTGAGGTCAAAATCCTGGCACGAGCACGTAACCGCACCTATGCCTTTGACTATATGGATTTGGAAATTGACGCTGTGCGCGAGACTTTCCTGGGAGCGGTTCACCTGGGCGAGAAAGCCTTGCAGGAAATGGGATATAGTCCATTTCAGGCTTATAGGACGGCATGGAAATTCCGGCAGCATGATGAAAAGATGATGCGTGACATCCATCCTATTCATGCAGATATGCAGAAAGTGGTGTCTCATAGTGTACGCACCCGTCAGGATCTGGCGCACACGCTTGAGCAGGAGATGAATAGCCCAGTGTCAGGCCATCACAATACGGCCTGGGAGGGTGATACCAAGCCGTCCTGATGCTGTTGGCGTTTTAACTCTGGATATAGCTTTCCAGTTGCTTGATCAGGAACTCTTGATAGGCAATAGTTTCTTTGACCAGATCACCAATTGAAAGCAGTCCAACCAGCTTTTTATTGTCCAGCACCGGCAAGTGCCGGATGCGCTTGCCAGACATGAGGTTCATACAGTAATCGACGGTATCCTCTGGCGTGACAGTCGTTAGCTGGGTGGACATGATGTCTTGTACTGTGGTGGTTTTTGAGGTTTTACCCTTGATGACCACTTCACGCGCGTAATCACGCTCCGAGAAAATGCCGACGATCTCATCACGCTTCAAGACCACCAGTGCACCGATATGATGTTCCGCCATGACTAGCAGCGCATCGTAAACCAGGCTTTCAGGGGCGACTGAATAGATCGTGCTGCCCTTGGTTTCCAGCACCTGTTGTACGGTTTTCATGGCTCTCTCCTCCGTCGTTTTTATTGGCTTAAGGTCAATATTACACCTTAATGGTGGAGGGTTAAATGGTTGACTGGGGATGGGAATGTGGTCTTTCCAGGTCGGGCTATTAGGGCTATGGGCCCTGCCCTGATGTGCAATACCTTGTGATGATGGGGAAACTGTGGTGTTAAGGATGAACCTGGAGTTTAAGGGTAAGCCGGGTTAATTTTATGTTGACATAATTAGCTGGCTAATTATAATCGGGCTAATTATGCTGCAACTACGTGATCTTCCCAATAAAGCAGTGCTTGATAAATTTTCTGGTCGATATCCTGAGGCCGATGTAAGTGCTGTCACTGCATTTCTGCACTTGCTGCGGGTGGCAACAGACTTGTCCGCAGCATTGGATAGTTGTCTGAGTCGGCATGGCTTGTTGCAAGGTCGCTGGTGGGTGCTGATTCTACTGATGCGTGAAGATCAGTCGATTTCCACTCCCTCCGTACTTGCAGAGAAGGCCGGTGTGAGTCGTGCCACCATGACCGGGCTGATTGATGGCCTGGAGCGGGATGGCTTGATTGCTCGCCTGTTTGATAAGGAAGACCGTCGCCGTGTATCGATTCAGCTTACAGCTGCAGGCCAGGCCAAGCTGGATGAAGTGATGCCGGATTACTACACTCGCTTGAGATTGTGCATGGACAGTGTCACTGAAGCAGAGCGGGATATTCTGAATACTATATTGGTCAAACTGAACGCCGGAGTATCGGCTTTCAGCATTCCCAACAATAAAACCACCGGCATTCCTGCCGTACATCAAGCTGAAGCCTAGCAGTTTTAGCTGTTAACCAAGAGAAGGGATTCATCATGAGAATTAATAAAACACTCATCGTTGTCATTGTGCTGGTATTGCTGGGCCTGGTCGGGGCTGCAGTTTACAAATGCACTGCCAAGCCTACTGCAGAAGAGGTCAATGCCACCGTTTCACAGCTCAATGCAGCTTGGGATGAAGCCTTTGCCCAAGCCTCTGCTGGCACTATCAGCTCGTATTACGACGAGCAAGGCAGCCTGCTGCCAGCGGGTGCTGAACAGGTAACAGGCACCAAGGCTATTGCCGATTTCTGGTCCGGTCTGTTTGCCAAGGGCTTTACCGAACACAAGATTGACATTGTCGAGGCTGGCCTGGTTGGTAACACGATTTACCAACGTGCGAAGTGGAGTGCTGTGTTGAAGAGCACGGAAGCTGACGCTGAGCGCAAGGAGTTCAGTGGCAACTTGCACCTGCTGTACAAGAAACAGCCGGATGGCAGCTGGAAGATACTGACTCATACCTGGAATTAACATCCTATATTTTTCGATCTACTTTTAAATCAAGGAAAATTGATGACAATCGCTGATTTCAACACCACCGCCCTAAGCCTGAATCAAGCCTGGGATGCTGCTTTCAATGCCAAGGATCATGAGCTGGTCGCGTCTTACTATGATGATGCCGCTACCGTCTTGCCTGCCGGTGCCGCACAGATTACCGGCAAGTCAGCGTTGGTGAACTTCTGGAAAACCTCTATTGCCCAGGGCATTATCGATCACAAGCTGGAGCTGATTGAAGCCGGAGTGGATGGCAATCTTGCATTCCAGCGTGGCTTGTGGAGCGCAGCGGTGGTGGATGCCGAAGGACAGCGTCAAAGTTTCAATGGCAATGTGCACTTGCTCTACCGCCAGCAGGCTGATGGCAGCTGGAAACTGCTGACGCATATCTGGAACTAAATTACCGTTACACCGGGATGATAGGGATGCAAGCTGGAACCTCAACCACAATCCGTGCATTTGCGGCCTTAGTGCTGCTGGCAGTCTTGTGGGGGTATAACTGGGTGGTCATGAAACACGCGCTGGATTATGCCGGGGCATTCCAGTTCGGTGCCATGCGTACCTTTTATGGCGCCATCTGCCTGTTTGCCCTGTTATTGTTATTGCGCAAGCCGCTGCGACCCCGCGAGATTCCCACTTTGGTCACCCTGGGCATACTACAGACCTGTGGTTTCACTGGTTTGATCATCTGGGCCCTGGTCGAAGGTGGCGCCGGCAAAACGGCTGTGCTGACCTATACCATGCCGTTCTGGGTGATGTTGCTGGCCTGGCCATTGTTGGGCGAAAAGATTCGCGGCATTCAGTGGCTGGCGGTGGTGTTTTCCGTCACCGGGCTGTTGTTTATCCTGGATCCCCTGCACCTTGGCGCTGACCAGTTCAGCATGATGCTGGCAATCCTGGCGGGTGTGTTCTGGGCCATTTCGGTAATTGTGGCCAAGAGGCTGCACCAGCGCGTACCCGATATGGACTTGATGTCACTGACGGCCTGGCAGATGTTGTTTGGCTCCTTGCCGCTGGTGGTCGTGGCCTTTCTGGTGCCTGCGCCGCCGATTCAATGGACCGGCAATTTTATTGGTGCGGTGCTGTTCAATGCCGTGCTGTGTAATGCGCTAGCCTGGCTGCTTTGGCTGTATGCCTTGCAGCATCTGCCTGCTGGCATTGCCAGCATGACTTCCTTGCTGGCTCCGGTGATCGGTGTGCTGGCAGCCTGGCTGCAACTGGGTGAAAACCCGAGTACCGGTGAGGTGATCGGTATGATCTTGATCGGAGTCTCGCTGCTGATCATTTCCTTGCACAGTATGCGCAGGAAGGTGCCAGTCGACCCTGCAATGGGGCAGGACTGATAAGGGTTCAAGCGCCAAATAATTTGGTGGAAATATAATGAAAATTGGTTTGGATTAAATAACGTACAGTTTTAAGTTTACAATATAACGATCTATGGTTCTTGTGGATATTTTATATAATAATTAATTGTAATCTTGATAGAAATATCCATAGTGCAGCCAATCCAAAATTTTCAATTGATGGCTAAGCCTTCGGGATCAGTCTGCAATATAAATTGTTCGTATTGTTTTTACCTGGAAAAAGAACACTTATATCCAGAGCGCAAAAGTCGCTGGAAAATGAATGGCGATACGTTGGAAAACTATGTGCGCAAGAATATTCAGGGGCAGCAGGCACATGTAGTGGATTTTCTCTGGCAGGGTGGAGAGCCGACCCTGCTGGGCATTGATTTCTTTCGTGAAGCAATTCGTCTGCAACAGCAGTATCGCGGTCATAAGCAGATCAACAACCTATTCCAGACCAATGGTTTCAACATCGACAATGATTGGGCGCGTTTTCTCAAGGAAAATCAGTTTCTAGTCGGACTATCGATCGATGGTGACCGGGTGAGTAACGATGCACACCGCCTTACCCGTACAGGAAAAAGTACCTTTGATGCAGTGATGCAGGGCGTTGCGGCACTCAGGCGCCACAAGGTCGAGTTCAATACCCTGACCGTCGTCAATGCCGAAAACGTGAAGCGCCCGCTGGATGTTTACCGATTCCTCAAAGGGATCGGCAGCCGTCACATGCAGTTCATCCCTCTGGTGGAACGTCGTGCTACGCAGCCGGATGAAAATGGACTGGTATTCATCCAGCCTACTTTCTCCCGTGATTGTAGTGTCACGGAATGGTCTGTTCCCGCCAAGGCTTATGGACGTTTTCTCAATGCCATTTTCGATTCTTGGATACAGCATGATATCGGCAATGTGTTTGTGATGAATTTTGAACAGACACTGACCAAGATGACAGGGCAGCCGAGCGCCTGCGTGATCAATGAAACTTGTGGTGGCAACCTCATCGTCGAGTCGAATGGCGATATCTATTCCTGTGATCATTTCGTGTATCCAGAGCACAAGCTGGGCAATATCAACCAGGACGCATTGGTTTCCATGGTGAACTCGCCCCAGAACATTAAGTTTGGTCAAGATAAGCTCGACAATATCAGCAAGGATTGCCTGGGCTGTGAAGTCAGGCCAGTGTGCAATGGCGGCTGTCCCAAACATCGTTTTGAGTTTTCCAGCGATGGTAGACGCAACAGAAATTATTTTTGTGATGGATACAAAACGCACCTCACTCATGCCATGCCGCGCATGCAATTATTGTTGAGCCAGATGATACGCAGGGAACCTTTGAAAAAGGTAAAGAAACGGATCAAGGAAGCCTTCTATTGAGCTTGACCTGCGGGGTCACCTAAATTCTTACCTTGAATTCCCCGAAGCTGGGTGGTTGTATTGAAGAAAGATAAAGCAGCATGAAAAGAAAAAAAGTCTTAGTTGCGCTGGCTCTGGCAATGCAGACGGCGATGCCCCAGGTCTTGATGGCAGCGTTACCAGCGCTGCCAGGCGAGAGCACAAAACCTAATGTGGTATACATTCTCGTTGATGATCAACGCTATGACGCCTTTGGCTTCCTGAATCCATCTTTGCGTACACCGCATATGGATAGCATTGCCAGGGAAGGCACCTACTTCAAGAATGCGTTCGTGACCACTTCTCTGTGCTCGCCCAGTCGAGCCAGTATCCTGACCGGGATGTATGCGCATCACCATGGTGTATCGGATAACAACCCAATGGATCTTTCTCACCTGAGCTACTTCCCTGAGCTATTACGCGACCAAGGCTATCAGACCGGTTTCTTTGGCAAATGGCATTTTGGAGGCGCCGATCAAACGGCGACCAAGGGCTTTGCCGGGTTTGACCGCTGGGTTGGTTTGTTAGGACAGGGCAACTATTACCCTGTTGGCAATTTTGGTGAGCCGGAGAAGCTGAATGTTGATGGCAAACTGGTGCCGCAGAAGGGCTATATCACGGATGAGCTGACAGATTATGCTGTGGACTGGCTGAATCATCTCGATAAGAGCAAACCCTTCATGATGTATCTGTCACATAAAGGCGTGCATTCTGAATTCCATCCCGCCAAGCGCCACCGCGGCAGCATGAAGGATATCCAGTTCCCACGCCCCGATACGTATGCCGATACCGAGGAAAATTACGCAGGCAAGCCGATGTGGGTAAAAAATCAGCGCAATAGCTGGCATGGTGTGGATTATCCCTACAATTCCAATCTGGAGATCGAGCAGTATCAACGGGATTATTATGAAACCCTGCGGGCTGTGGATGACAGCGTTGGGCGCGTGCGGGAATGGCTGAAGCAGAATGGCCTGGATAAAAATACCATCATTATGGTGATGGGCGACAATGGTTTCATGTTCGGCGAGCATGGCCTGATTGACAAGCGCAATGCTTATGAGGAATCGATACGCGTGCCCTTGATTGCCGCCGGGCCAGGGTTCGCCAAAAACAAGGTGGACGAGGGCATCGTCAGGAATATTGATGTCGCACCTACCATCCTGGAGGCTGCAGGCATCGAGATACCACAGCATTATGACGGCCAAAGTTTCTTGAAACTGGATAGTGACAGAGCTGCCAAGCGGCCAGATAGCTTTGTCTACGAGTATTTCTGGGAGTACAGCTTTCCGCAAACCCCCACCACGTTTGCCATTCGTACTGCGCAATATAAATACATTCAGTATTACGGCATCTGGGATAAGGAAGAGCTATACGACATGCAGCGCGACCCACAGGAAAAGCACAATCTGATCGACTCCAAGGAGGATGCTATCATTCAGACCAAAGTGGCTTTGCGTAAACAGCTTTATGACGGGCTACGCACCAATCAGGGCAAGAATGTGATTCCCTATAACCAGCGTGTGTCTCCAGGCATGGTGTATCGCTACGAAGGCACGGGTGAGCAACTGGCTACATTTCCGCGTGAATGGTTGAAGGGTTATGACCATGAAGATATTCTCACTGGTTTCTTCCCGGACCAGGTCGGCAAGGAATCTAAGGTGAAAGCCGCGGATGAGGCGCGGCGGAAGGGGAAAAAGATTCTTGAGGACTTATTGAAATAATGTAGGAGCTAGCTGCCGGACTTTACCTTGTCAACAAGGAGGGTGAGGCAGACCAGGCAGGCTCTATGGTAAAATCTGCGAGGTTTTTTGCACAATTCGCAATTAAAGGATTTTACAAATGGCAGGGCACTCAAAATGGGCCAATATTCAGCATCGTAAAGGTCGTCAGGATGCTAAACGTGGCAAGATTTTTACCAAACTGATCAAGGAAATCACCGTCTCCGCACGGATTAGTGGTGGGGATATCAATTTTAATCCGCGTCTGCGTGCTGCTGTGGCTGAAGCCAAAGAGCAGAACATGCCAGCGGACAATATCACGCGCGCGATCAAGCGTGGTACCGGCGAGCTTGAAGGCGTCAATTACGAAGAGATTCGTTATGAAGGCTATGGTATCGGCGGCGCCGCGATTATTATCGACTGTCTGACCGACAACAAGCAGCGAGCTGTGGCTGATGTGCGCCATGCATTGAGCAAAAATGGTGGCAATCTTGGGACTGATGGTTCGGTCTCCTTCATGTTCAAGCACTGCGGTGTATTGCTGTTCGAGCCAGGTACCAGTGAAGATCAGGTGATGGAAGCTGCACTCGAGGCAGGTGCCGAAGATGTGGTGACGGATGAAGACGGCAGCATTGAAGTGATCACTGCCCCTGCTGATTTCACTGTGGTCAAGGAAGCGCTGGAAGCCGCAGGGCTGAAGGCTGTATTGGCCGAAGTGACCATGAAGGCGGATAACGAAACCGTGTTTACGGGTGATGATGCTGCCAAGATGCAAAAGTTGCTTGATGCGCTGGAAGATCTTGATGATGTACAGGATGTTTACACTACCGCTGTGATCGAGGAGTAATGACGCTACGCATACTCGGTATAGATCCTGGCCTCAGACTCACTGGGTTTGGCGTGATCGAGAAAACCGGTGAGAAAATCGCGTATGTTGCGAGCGGCACCATCAAAACCACGACGGGCAAGGGTAGTGAGATCGAGGATTTACCCACACGGCTCAAGATTATCCTGGACGGATTGGCCGAGGTCATCATGACTTATCAGCCACATCAGTCGGCCATTGAGAAAGTATTCGTTAACGTCAATCCTCAATCTACCCTGTTGTTGGGCCAGGCGCGTGGAGCCGCGATCAGTGCTTTGGTGCTGAGTAACCTGTCAGTGGCTGAGTATACCGCCCTGCAGGTCAAGCAGGCCGTGGTTGGCAATGGGCATGCCGCCAAGGATCAGGTGCAGGAGATGGTGAAGCGCTTACTGAATCTGCCTGCAGCGCCCCGGCCAGATTCAGCGGATGCCTTGGCGTGTGCCATTTGTCATGCGCATGGTGGACAGGGGTTAGGTAAATTGGCAACAGCAGGATTCAGGGTAAAGGGCGGCAGGTTGATATGATTGCAAGATTGAGCGGTATCTTGGTAGAAAAAACGCCGCCGCAGGTGGTGATTGATTGCAATGGCGTCGGCTACGAATGCGAGGTGCCGATGAGCACCTTTTATAACTTGCCCGCTACCGGTGAAAAAGTGGTCTTGCTCACCCAGTTTATCGTGCGGGAAGATGCCCAGCTGCTCTATGGTTTTGGCAGCGACCAGGAGCGTGCCACATTCCGGCAGCTGCTCAAGGTGAATGGTATAGGCGCAAAATCCGCGCTGTCCATTCTGAGTGGCTTGTCTATTGATGAGCTGGTGCAGGCCGTTGCCCTGCAAGAGGCTGGGCTATTGACCAGAGTGCCAGGCATAGGCAAGAAAACGGCTGAACGTCTTTTGCTTGAACTCAAGGACAAATTCTCGATAGACGGCAATACTTTGTCTGGAAGCGGTAACCAGGCTAAATCCGCCAGCGGCGACGTGCTGAATGCCTTGCTTGCACTTGGTTACAATGAGCGTGAAGCCCTGTCAGCAGTCAAGCAGCTGCCAGCGGATATTGCGGTTACCGAAGGTATCAAACTTTCCCTCAAGTCTTTAGCAAAAACCTAGTAGCCAAATGCATCTTTCATGACATGGAAGATGTAGTTCTGTTCCTGAATGCCATGAAAAAGATGGGCGTTAGGACCACCTGCAAAAATTTCCACTTCTTCTGCACCGTGGGTTTCGCCGCCCAGGGGCACAGTGACTTCCTGGTGAAAATCAGGATTCGTGGTGTCGACATTACTCATATCCTCCACTCTTCCTCCACGAGAAGAGCTGCCAGCAGTATTTTCTACTGATGTCGAGTAACCCTTACCATTTGCATAGGACAGAGTGGTATATGGGTTGCCATCGGCTGCCTTACTCAGCTTGCCATCTACCGTGACCTTGCCAAGAATGGGGTTGCCGCGCTGCGGGTAACCACCAATCGTCATGGTGTGGCTGTGGTCAGCTGTCACGATCACCAGCGTGTCATTGAGGTTAATCTTTTCCAGTGTTTTCTTCACCGCGTCTGATAGCGCGATGGTTTCGGTTAATGCACGGTAGGCGTTATTCGCATGGTGTCCATGGTCAATACGGCCCGCCTCTACTAATAGAAAATACCCTTTGGGATTTTTCTGCAAGATATCGATGGCTTTTGCCGCCATATCCGCCAGTGACGGCTCCTTACCCGTATCATTGGGGCGATCATGTTCATATTGCATATGTGAGCGTTCGAACAGTCCCAGTAAGCGGTTGGTCTTGGTCGGATCGATGGCATCAAACTGGGCTTTGTTCCAGACGAAAGTGGCATCAAATTTGTCCACGTATTCCCGTACCAAATGACGGCCATCACGGCGTTCACCCTTTTGCCCTGCATTTTCAAGGTCATTCACTGTATTCGGCAGGAAGCGGCTGCGTCCCCCACCCAGTACTACTTCTATCCCATCGCCTATGCCATCAGGCCCGAAGTTGTCGATGAGTTGCGAGGCAATGTCCTTGACGTCGGAACCAGCAGGGATGTTGTTGTCGGACTCCCAGTCACGTCCCGAGGTATGAGCATAGGTGGCTGCTGGGGTGGCATGGGTGATACGGGCGGTGGAAATTACACCCGTGGCGCGGCCATCCTGCTCGGCATGCTCCAGTATGGTTTTGAGTCTGGCAGAATGAATCTTGCTGGCAGATTTTTCTTCATATGACACGCGCTGATCCACGGAAATCACGCCGCCGTTAGTTTTTACGCCGGTGATAATCGCTGTGATTGTGGCAGCGGAATCTGCGGTTTGTTGGTTGGCGGAATATGTTTTGGACAAGGCGAGGTAAGGCAGCTTTTCGAAGGCAAGCTGGTTGCCTTCTCCATCACGGCCTTCTAACTGCCCTTGCAGGATACGTGCCGCTGTCACAGTTGAAACACCCATGCCATCTCCCACAAACAGAATCACGTTCTTGGCCTTGTGGGTGTTGGGGGCAAGTTGCTTTGCCGCTAACAGTGCTTCCTGACCATGCTGATACCAGGTGCTGGCATTTTCTGCCATTACCTGCTCATTCAATAATATGATGAGTGCAAGCACAGAAATCTTGAGGACTGATTGTTTCATTGACTTAACCTACTTTCGTTACTATCCCGACATGTTAAATAGCCTATGTCATATAAAAATGCCTGGTGAGGATTCACCAGGCATTGAATGGCTAGCTATTTACTGATGTTTACGCAATCTTGCTATATCGGTTGACCGGTTTCTGCAATCCCAGATGTTCGCGCAAGGTGCTGCCTTGATATTGCGTGCGGAAAATGCCGCGGCGCTGCAGCTCTGGCACCACCAGCTCGGTGAAATCGCGTAGACCTCCCGGTAGCCAGGGCGCCATGACGTTAAAACCATCTGCACCGCCTTGTTCGAACCATTCCTGAATCTTGTCAGCCACGGTTTCTGGTGTGCCGACGACAGTCAGGTGGCCACGCCCACCAGCAATACGCAGATACAGCTGGCGTATGGTCAGGTTCTCACCTTGCGCCAGTTCTGTGAGCAGTTTCTGCCGGCTTTGTTGACCGTTGTCGGTCAATGGCAGTTCAGGCAAAGGGCCATCCACTGGATAAGCAGAAAGGTCGAAATTGCCTATCATGCGCCCTAGCAAAGCCAGGCCAGATTCAGGATCCACCAGATTCTGCAGCTTGTTGAACTTGGCCTCGGCTTCTTCCTGGGTACGCCCCACAATGCTGAATATTCCCGGCATGATCTTCAGGCTCTCAGGCTGCCGGCCATACTTTGCCAGCCTGCCCTTCAAATCCTGATAGAAGTTTTGGGCTGATGATAGCGTCGGGTGTGCGGTAAACACTACCTCCGCAGTCTCTGCCGCCAGCTCACGTCCTGCCTCGGAACCGCCTGCCTGCACGATCACCGGCCGTCCTTGCGGACTGCGTGCCACATTCAGTGGCCCGGCGACATTGAAATGTTCGCCGTGATGATTCAGTGCATGCAGTTTACTGCGGTCAAACCAGATGCCTCTTTCCTTATCATTGAGAAAGGCGTCTGGTTCCCAGCTATCCCACAAACCTGTCACCACATCATAAAACTCGCGTGCCCTGGCATAGCGCTCGGTATGAGAGACATGCTGTGGCAAGCCAAAGTTGGCAGACTCAGAGGCATTGTCCGACGTCACCAGGTTCCAGCCACTACGCCCGCGCGAAATCTGATCCAAAGACGCAAATTTTCGGGCGATATGGTAAGGCTCGTTATAAGTCGTGGTCGCCGTGCCAATCAGTCCAATGTGCTTTGTAACTGCTGCCAGTGCGCTGAGTAGTGTCAGTGGCTCCAGCCCAGCAGGGCCGGCAGCAGCAGTCAGTGCATCAGCAAAGAACACCGCATCAAAATGAGCGGCTTCTGCCAATTGCACGGCCTCCTTATAAGTGGAAAACGGGTCGTCATCCAGCACATTGTCTGGGTAGCGCCATCCAGCCACATGATGGCCATTGCGGATGAGGAACGCGCCCAGGCTGAGTTGACGTGGTTGGCTCATGGTTAGAAGTCCTTCCTCACGTTGATACCGAAATAGCGTGCATCGTCACGGGGTACAAAACGCTGGATATTGGTACCGTTGCTGATGAGTGTGGTGGCATATGACCGATCTAACAGATTGCGACCAACTAGGGCGAGGCGCCATCCATTTTGCGTTGAAAGCGCTACGCTGGCGTTCCAGATACCGTACGCTTCCTGTACCGTCTCGTCAGTTTGTGGCATCAGACTAAACTGCTGCTTGCTTTGCCAGGTGTAGTCTGTGCCTAGGTCAATCACATAACCATTGCTGAGAGGAATGGCGTAATTAGCACGGGCAACAGATTTCCACTTAGGCGCAAACGGTAGCGGCTTGCCATTGATGTTGCAAATTGCGGCCGCGTTGATTGGGCAAGTGATCTGATCTACACGAGCATCCACATAAGCCAGCGATCCAGACAATGTCAGGCGGGACGTGGCTTTTGCATTAACGTCGAATTCCACACCACGCGTGGAAACATCCCCTGCGTTGATCAATCGAGTGACGGTGCTGGTACCTACGGTATCACGCACATTGGCCTGGTAATTCTTATATTGAGTATAAAAAGTGGCTACGTTGAAAATAATGCGATTGTTCAACAATGCCGATTTTAGGCCGATCTCGAAAGAGTTGGAGGTTTCTGGCGCTAATGCTTCCGTATCGTTGTTGGCATCGGACATGTTGAAAAAGACATTGTAGGCAGGGCCTTTGTATCCGTGAGAATAGGTGGCATAGGTCATGACATCCTTGCTCAAGTCATATTGCGCACCTAATCGGCCAGACCATTCATTGGCACTGGTACTACCTTTTCGCAAGGATTGGCTGGCACGAACAGCATCCCCAGCTGAGTCGGTATTCCGAATATGATCGAAAGACAGCTCATCATGGGTCCAGCGCAGGCCTGCGATACCACGAAAATCTGAAGTAAAGTTCAGTGTGCTTTCACCAAATAATGCGACGCTATCACTCTCTACTCCGTAATCCGCTTTGCCATGCAAAGTGCTGCCATTTGATAGGTTAGTGGTACGTTGATACGTCTCATCCGTTTTGCTCTTTAAGTAGTAAATACCAGCGACATATTCCAGAAATTTGTCTTTAGGAGATGCAATGCGGACTTCCTGAGAAAATTGCTTGGATTCAAGAGTGCCTCTATCCCAACTTGCTGGAAAAGTAGCCGTGATTCTCAATGGGTCATAGTTGTTCCCTATCTGCGATGTAGACGTGTTTTGCGTGTTATCCCAAGTGCGGAATGCAGTGATCGACGTCAGGGTGTAGTCATTGATACGCCAATCAATCTGTGCGGAGACTCCCTGGTTGGTATCCGTGACTTCGTTCTTGCCATCGCTGGATACCTTGCGATTGCCTTTGCTTGCTGCCACAGGACTAATGGCTTGACTGAAGCTGGCGGCTTTTGATGTATAAGGCACGCTAGAGACCCCGTTAGTGCCGTGGGTGTAGTCGGCAATCAGGGTTATGTCGAGGTCTTCGGTTGGTGTCAGCAGGAATTTGGCACGTGCACCTTCACGCTCATAGCCGTTGAGTCTGCCACCAAGCACATTTTTCACATTGCCGTCATAGTCGGCCCACAGACCGTTGATAGAGGCGTACAGCAGGTCAGGGACCAAGGTGCCTGAAAGACCGAAGCGTATGCGTTTTTCTCCACCTTCATAGTAGGAGGTGTCTACATAGGCGTGTGGATCGGCACTGGGTTGCTTAGTCACAACGTTAATCACACCAGCAGAAGCGTTCTTGCCAAACAATGTGCCTTGTGGGCCACGAAGGACTTCAATACGTTCCACATCCATGAGGTCCAATGTCGCTTGCCCTGGACGAGCATATACCACGCCATCAATCACGGTGGACACGGTAGGTTCGATACCTGGGGAAGTGGTAATCGTTCCAACGCCACGAATCAGGATGGCAGAGTCCTTGTTGCCACCTTGCTGGCGGAAGGTCAGGCTGGGCACTTCATTGGCAATGGTCTGGATGCTGTTGAGGTTGGATTGCTCCAGTTTCTGGCCATTGAGCACGGAAACCGCGACGGGAATGGATTGCAGGCTGGCCTCGCGGCGGGTTGCAGTGACGGTGACAGTGCCCAGTGAGGGTTGTGCTTCCTGATCAGTAGTGGTTGCCTGCTTTTCGTTCTGATTGACCTCGGTAGATTCATCGGCAGCCATTGCTGCTGAGATGCCGCCTGAAAGAAGTACGGAAGCCAGTGCAATGCTGATACCTCGCCGCCTGAACTGTTGCAGATGTGTATGGTGTTTCATGTAGATTCCCCTAATTTAATCATAAATATTGATGTAGTACGTCTGATGCCCGCTGTCGGGAAACCAGATAAATGTAAAAACAGCTCATCCCTTAATGCCTCCTGTGGTTAGTCCACTGATGACGCGTTCCTGGAACAGGATGATGAGAATGGCGACTGGCACAATCGCGACCACCAGTGCTGCAGAGATCACTGGCCAGGGAAAGCTGAACTCTCCCTGATACAGCAGGATGCCGACGGGCAAGGTTCGGGTGCCGGGTGCGGCATTGAGTGTTAGTGCCAGCAGGAACTCATCCCAGGCATTGACGAACGCCAGGATGCCAGCGGTAAACACACCGGGTGCGGACAATGGCAGCACGATGCGATATAGCGCTTGCAACCGTGTGCAACCATCCAGCATGGCGGCATTTTCAAGGTCCCTGGGGACTTGCTGGAAAAAGCTCGCCAGCACCAAGGTGCAGACTGGCAGGCTTTGTACGGCATAAGGCAGGATCAGTGCCCCGTAAGTGTTGATCAGGCCCAGCCCTCGCATGATTTCGAACAGTGGTACCAACAATGTTGCCGGTGGGAACATTGCAACAGCCACCAGCGCGGTGAGAATCAGGCCGCGATGGCGTAGCTGTAACCGCGTGAGTGCATAAGCGGCACCAGTGGCTGCGAATAGTGTGAGTAAGGTGGAAAGCATTGCTACAGCAAAGCTGTTACCAAGGAATAACAACAAGGGCTGGTCACTGAATGCATGGAGATAGTTACTCAGGCTGGGATGTTGTGGCAGCCAGGTGATCGGGGTGTGCGCAAGCTCTGCATCGCTTTTGAATGAGGTCAGCAGTATCCACAATGCCGGAAAGAAGCCATTGACCAATAACACTGCCGCGGCAATCCAGCGCAAGGGGAGTGTCAGCATCACACAGTCCCTTTATACAGTTTGCGTAGGTAGAGCGAGCTGACTGCCATTGAAAGCAGGAACAGCAGTACTGCAAGGGCGGAACCATAGCCAACATCCATGTATTCAATCGCCGTTGTATTAATCAGGATGGACAGGGTTTCTGTGTAGCGTGCCGGGCCACCTTGTGTCATGGCGTAAGGAATGTCGAACGATTGCAATGCACTGATGGTGCGGAAGATCAGCGCAACCATCATGGCTGGCATCAGCAATGGCAGGGTGACGTGGCGGAAAGACTGCCAGTGGCTGGCACCTTCCAGTTCTGCGGCTTCATACAGGCTGCGCGGAATGGTTTGCAAACCTGCAAGCAGAATCAGCGCGACAAAGGAGGATGTTTTCCAGATGGTGGCAATGCAGATGGCAAGGAATCCCCATTGTGGTATCAACAGGAAGGAAATTGGTGCAACGCCAGCGCGGCGCAACAGGTCATTGACTACACCGTATTCCGTGTTGAAAAACCATGCAAAGATCATGCCGGAGAAGGCGAGCGGCAATGCCCAGGGCAGCAGCAATGCCAGGCGCACCGGCCAGCGCCATGTCCATGGGCGGTTGGCGAGTAATGCCAGCCCCAGGCCAACCAGCAAGGCACCTGGAACAGTGACAATGCACAGGGCCAAGGTAAAACGCACAGCACGCCAGACGTCGGGGTCACGCAGGGCGTCAGCATAATTGGCAAAACCGATAAAGGCGGGCCCGTGCTCGCTGAATATACTCATGGAGTAGAAACTGTCATGTATGACCTTGGCTACTGGATATACGACGATTAGGCCCAGGAGAAGCGTGGCGGGTAGTAGCAGCCAGAATGCCAGTGATGTGTCACTGACATCACCCAGCTTGCTACGCTGGCCGTCAGGCTGATACCGGTTCAGGAGAGTGCGCAGGCTCAACGCAATATCCTTTCCAGCCGACGACTGATGTCTTCCACGCCTTCTTCCGCTGTCAGTGAGCCCGCCAGCACGGCAGAGGTCGAGATGCGCAGTACATCTGATACCTGGGCATAACGTGCAGTCAGGGGGCGTGACTTGGCCCCCAGCAGGGCAGGCTTGGCATTATTGAGCCAGGGAATGGCAGCCTGGATATCGGCATCGTCGTAAAGCGATAGATAAGGCGGCAGCAATGCACCTTGCAGGGTGATAAAACGCACACTTTCAGGTGATGCCAGGAAACGCAGGAAATCCGCAGTCTGTGCCTTGTGGCGCGAATAGTTGGAGAGCGCCCACTGCCAGCCGCCTAGGCATGTTGCATGCGTTCCACCAGTCATGGCTGGCATGCGAATGATGCCTACCTTGCCTTTAACAAGAGAATCCGCATCATTCTGGAACACGCCCCAAGCAAAACCCCAGTTAATGGCAAAGATGGCATGGCCTGCCTTGAAGGTGTTGACGGTGTCGCCGGTCTTTACTTCGGCGACGTGGCGGCGGATCACGTTTTTGCTAATCAGGTCTTTCCATAGTTTCAGGCTGCTAAGCGCAGCGGGCTTGTCCAGTGTGAGCTTGCCGTTGGCATCCAGAATGTCTTTACCCTGACTCCAGTAAGGCAGCAAGAAGCTGCATACTGTGCCTTCAATCGGTGCGCCTTGCATGGAAAGCCCTTGTAAGGCTGGTTTTTGCTTGTGTTGAAGGATTGTCTTGGCTGCTAATTCCAGTTGCTGCCAGGTTTGTGGCGGTGCAATGCCGTACTGTTCCAGCAGATCCTTGCGGTAGTAGAGGAACATGGCATCCGTCACTGCAGGCAGGGTATAGAGTTTTCCCTTGATCAAGTTGGTCTGACGGTAAATGGGCAGGCCGTCGGCAAGCAGTGTGTCTTTTTCCTTACCAAAATACGGATCCAGCGGGGCAATCCAGCCTGCAGTGGCAAACTGGTATGGATGAACGATATCCAGCATCAGTGCATCAAAGCTGGGGTCGTGTGCATTGAGCAGGACGGAGAGATATTTGCGCTGCAATTCGGATGTGGCAGCACCGCTACCGATTTCGATGCGGATGCCGGGATGGCTGGCTTCGTAGCGGTCAGCCAGTGTACGAAACAGGTCCGGACGTTGCGCGGCGCCGCCGATGAATACGCGCAGTACGGTGTCGGCTTGTACCGGTAACGCAAGCAACAGCAGCAGCCAGGCGAGTATGCGCAGAGTGCGAGAGACAATCATGCTGCTGAATTTCCAGGCACTGTGGGGATGCGTATGCCACTAGCACTGTCAAACCAGTGAAGGTGGTCATAGGCAACACTTATTTCCAGTTTTTGCCCCGGCAGCAAAGGCGGGTTGCCGGGCAGGCGTGCTTGCACGGTATGCGGTTTCAGGTTGGCTGCATGTTCACCTAGACTCAACGTGACAATTGTTTCGGCGCCCAAAGGTTCTACCAGCTCTACACTCGCCTTCAGGCTTAATCGGCTTGCTGGGTCTGGGTTGTTGAGGTTCAAATGTTCCGGTCTGATACCCAGGGTGATTTCCTGATCGACATCACTTTTCAGGTGATGAGCCGGGACTGATTGTCCTGCAATAAAAGCCGTGGCCCGGTTGGATGACCATTGCAACGGCAATTGGAGCAGGTTCATGGGAGGCGCACCCATGAAGCCTGCGACAAAGGTAGTCGCCGGGGACTGGTAAATGTCTGCCGGGGTACCGAGCTGTTCTATCCTGCCGTGATTGATGACGGCGATGCGGTCAGCCAGGGTCATCGCCTCCACTTGATCATGCGTCACATAGATCATGGTTTTGGCCAGTCGCTGGTGCAGGCGCTTGATCTCCATGCGCATTTCAGTGCGGAGCTTGGCATCCAGGTTGGAGAGTGGCTCATCAAACAGGAACAGTTGCGCTTCGCGGACGAGCGCCCGGCCTATTGCCACACGCTGGCGCTGGCCTCCGGAAAGTGCCGCAGGTTTGCGCTGTAAAAGCTCTTTTATTTGCAGCATGTCGGCTGCAGCATGCACCTTGAGCTTGATTTCAGGCTCTGGCGTGCCGCGTATGCTGAGGCCAAAGGCCAGATTGTCATAAACGGTTTTGTGCGGATACAGTGCATAGTCCTGAAACACCAGGGCCATATTGCGCTCACGTGGCGGCAAGCGGTTAATGCTGCGACCATCCAGGATCACCTGGCCCTGATCAGCCTCTTCCAGTCCGGCCAGGATACGCAGCAAAGTCGATTTGCCGCATCCTGATGGCCCTACGAGGACGATGAATTCACCGGAGGCAATCTCCAGATTGATATCGTTGAGGATGGATGACTGGGCAAACTGCTTGCCCAGGCCTTGTAAACTAAGCTTGGCCATGGCTGACTGAATGGAGAGGATGCATGATTTTTCCGCTCAGGGCAGGGCTGTCATGAGTGAAAAATAAATGTTTTGATTTTTGTAAAAACACTGATAATCTCGAAAATGTTACCGGTAACATTTGGCAAGTTTGGGCATGCTTTTGTATGCTGTCAAAGAATTAGATTTAAGATATATATGCAAATTTAGTATATGGAAAATGAGATAAGCAGAGATGTCAGGCAAACGTAAAGGTCTTGGGCGGGCAACAGTTCACGATGTTGCCAAGCTGGCTGGTGTGTCATCAATTACAGTGTCACGCTATTTCAAGCAGCCTGATATTGTGTCTCCAGTACTGCGGGAGCGTATTTCAGAGGCTGTGCGAGTGCTGGACTATTTGCCCAATCATGCGGCTGGTGGCCTGGCTTCGACGCGTGGCCGGATTGTGGCCATGGTGATTCCCAATATCTCTGGCCCTATCTTTGCCAATACCATTCAAAGTTTTAGTGATGAATTAAGTCGATATGGCTATCAGTTATTGCTTGCTTCCAGTTATTTCTCCATAGAGCAGGAGGAAAGGGCGGTACGCGCATTTCTGGGCTGGTCGCCTGCTGCGCTAGTGCTGACTAGTCAGTATCACTCTGAGGAAACTGAGCGGCTGGTGGCAAAAGCGACCATGCCGATAGTGGAAACCTGGGATTATGAGCCCGCGCGCAAGCCCTTGCAGGTGGGTTTCTCGCATGGAGAGGTCGGACGGCAGGCGGTAGAGTATTTGCATGGTAAAGGTTATCAACGCATCGCTTTTGTGCAGAACAGCATGGTTGGCGACTTGAGTGCACTGGACAGGCGGGATGGGTATATCGCCGCCATGGCAAGCTACGGCCTCAATCCATGGGTATTTGTCCCTACCCAGGCAGACCCATTTGAGGCGGGCAAGCAGGCAGTCAATTCTTTGTTATTACGTAAGGAGCCAGCAGAAGCCATTATCTTTGCCAATGATAACCTGGCGGCAGGCGGCATGCTGGCTGGGCAGCGTGCTGGCATGCAGTTTCCCAGGGATTGTGCAATATTTGGTTTTGGTAACTATGCCTTCTCGGAGATGCTGTTACCCAGCCTGACCACCATACGCCCTCCCGCCAAGGAGATTGGCGAGGTGGCAGCGATGAGGATTTTACAGGCCCTGGGCGAGATTCCCACTGATGAGCCGGTGCAACATCTCAATTTGCTTGAGTGTGAATTGATTGTGCGCGAAAGCGCTTGAATTTTGATGATTTGAAGGAGTAGTCATGACTTATCAGGCAAACGTCAGCCGTTATGAGCAGATGCAGTATCGTCGTTGCGGTAATAGCGGACTCAAATTGCCCTTACTGTCACTCGGCTTGTGGCATAACTTTGGCGACAACACCAGTATCGCGGTGCAACGCGAGATGTTGCATACCGCGTTCGACCTTGGCATCACACACTTCGATCTGGCTAATAATTACGGCCCGCCATACGGCAGTGCAGAAAGCCATTTTGGGCAGATATTCCAACAGGATTTTCGTGCGTATCGGGATGAGCTGATTATCTCCACCAAGGCGGGCTGGGATATGTGGCTCGGGCCTTACGGGCAGGGGGGCGGTTCGCGTAAGTATCTGCTGGCCAGTCTAGATCAGAGTTTGCAACGGCTGGGTCTGGACTATGTGGATATTTTCTATTCCCATCGCTTTGATGCGGAAACGCCGCTCGAAGAAACCATGGGTGCACTGGCCAGTGCGGTGCAACAGGGCAAGGCCCTGTATGTGGGGGTCTCCTCATACTCTCCGGCCAAAACTCTGGAAGCTTCGCGATTACTGCGGGAGTGGAAAATCCCCTGCCTCATTCACCAGCCCTCTTATAACCTGCTGAATCGGTGGATAGAAAAAAGCCTGCTGGATACCTTGCAGCAGGAAGGTATGGGCTGCATTACCTTCACCGCGTTGGCGCAAGGACTGCTCTCTGATAAATACCTGAATGGCATACCTCAGGATGCGCGCATCAATCGCCCGGGGGGGAGTTCGATCCAGGCCAGTCATTTGAGCGAGGAAAATCTTACCCGGATACGCGGGCTCAACCAGATTGCATTGCAGCGCGGACAGACTCTGGCACAGATGGCGCTGGCGTGGGTGCTGCGTGATACGCGAGTGACCTCAACGCTGATAGGTGCTAGCAGTAGCGGGCAGATTCGGGAGAATGTGGCTGCATTGCAGAACCTGGCGTTTGAGCAGCAGGAGCTGGATGCGATTGATGTGCTGGCTCAAGAAGGTGGGATCGATTTGTGGGCTGGTTCATCCAGTGACTGGAAATAGCATTGCGCTAGCGAGTTTTTACGCTATTTGCTATTTGAGGTGCAGAACTATCCTGCGCTTTTCTGTATCATGCAGGCATGCCCTGTAGCGCATTTGTTCTGCAGGTTTATGCATAGCCAGAATTCCACTTGATGATAGAAACCGATCGTTTAATCGCCCCCGCTCCCCAAAGCCCGCAAGAAGAAGCGCTGGAACGCGCCTTGCGCCCGAAGGGGCTGGATGAGTATGTAGGCCAGGAAAAGGCACGCTCCCAGCTGGAGATTTTCATCAATGCTGCGCGAGGCCGTGCAGAAGCGCTGGATCACGTGCTGTTGTTTGGCCCTCCTGGGCTTGGGAAAACCACGCTAGCCCACATTATTGCCAAGGAGATGGGCGTCAACATGCGCCAAACTTCCGGGCCTGTGCTCGAGCGCGCAGGGGATTTGGCAGCATTGCTGACTAATCTTGAGCCCAATGATGTGCTGTTTATTGACGAGATTCATCGGCTGTCACCGGTGGTGGAAGAAATTCTCTACCCTGCAATGGAGGACTATCGCCTTGATATCATGATAGGCGAGGGGCCTGCGGCACGCTCGGTGCGCCTGGATCTGCCACCATTTACGCTGGTGGGGGCCACTACCCGTGCTGGTATGTTGACCAATCCACTGCGGGATCGGTTTGGCATCGTGTCGCGTCTGGAGTTTTATACCTCTGAAGAGTTATCCCGGATTGTGTCTCGCTCGGCGGGTCTGCTGGAAGTGAGCATACAGCAGGAAGGGGCGCTGGAAATTGCACGCCGCTCACGTGGTACGCCACGTATTGCCAACCGTTTGCTGCGTCGAGTCCGGGATTATGCGCAGGTGAAAGCGGATGGCGTGGTGACTCCGGACATTGCGGATGCAGCGTTGAAAATGCTGGATGTGGACAAGCTGGGTTTTGATGTGATGGACCGCAAGCTATTGCTGGCCGTGCTGGAGAAGTTTGATGGGGGCCCCGTTGGCCTGGATAACTTGGCGGCGGCCATCGGCGAAGAGCGGGACACCATTGAGGATGTGCTGGAGCCTTATCTCATCCAGCAAGGCTATCTGATGCGTACCCCGAGAGGGCGTATCGCTACCCAGCAGGCTTATCAGCATTTTGGCCTGGCGCTGCCAGGAAACCGCCAGCATGGGGAGCTCTGGCAGCAATGAGTATAGGCATGGAATTTCACTGGCCAATACGCGTGTATTACGAAGATACGGACAGCGGTGGCGTGGTCTACCATTCCAATTATCTCAACTTCATGGAGCGTGCTCGCACCGAGTTCCTGCGTAGCCATGGCTTTGGTCAGGCGGAACTAAGGCAAGATCTCGGGGTCTTGTTTGTGGTGCGTGGCCTGACCTTAAAATATCGTCGGCCAGCGCGCTTCGATGATGCGCTGCAAGTGATTACCCGGCTGATTGAGGCGGGACGCAGCCTGATCAAGTTTGAGCAGGCCATTTATCGTGATGATGAGCTGCTGGTCAACGCCACTATAGAAATCGTCTGTATAGACGCTGAACAATTCAGGCCGGTCATCATACCGGCCGTCATGCGCAATATGATCAATCCTACGGAGTTTGAATGAATCCTACTGAAGACATGTCGTTTTTAACGCTGATTACCGGTGCCAGTGTGCCGGTGCAGATTGTCATGGCCTTGCTATTGCTGACATCGCTTGTGTCCTGGTGGTACATCTTTATCAAGGTGTTCACCATCAGGAGTGCCGACCGGGAAGCCGAGGATTTTGAGCGGGTGTTCTGGAAAGGCGGCGATCTTAACCAGCTCTATGAAAGCGTGACTTCCGGCAGGCGCAATGTGCAGGGCTTGGCCAGTATATTTGAAGCGGGGTTCAAGGAGTATGCGCGTCTGAAACGCCAGAGCGGCCTCGAAGTCAGCGATATTACGGAAGGTTCTCGCCGTGCCATGCGTGCTGCCTATAACCGGGAAATGGATGAACTGGATTCTCATTTGCCATTCCTGGCATCTGTCGGTTCTGTCAGTCCTTACATTGGTTTGTTTGGTACGGTGTGGGGCATCATGAATGCATTCCGGGGCCTGGCCAATATGGCGCAGGCGACGCTGGCTCATGTGGCGCCTGGCATTGCTGAAGCGTTGGTGGCAACGGCGATTGGTCTGTTTGCGGCCATCCCTGCGGTGATTGCCTATAACCGCTTCGCAGCCTCTGTCGATAGATTGGCAGTGCGTTATGAAAGCTTCATGGAAGAATTCACCAATATCCTGCAACGTAAGGCATAAGGAGGACTGATGAGTCGTCGTAAATCCCGCCGCCTGATGAACCAGATCAATGTCGTGCCTTATATCGACGTGACGCTGGTGTTGCTGGTGATCTTCATGGTGACTGCGCCCATGACCAATCCTGGTGTGGTTGAACTGCCGCAAGTGGGGCAGGCGCTCAAGCAGACTGCAGCCCCGATTGTGATTACGGTTAAGGCTGACGGCAAGGCTGAAATCGAGAGCAAGGTGATGGAGCGTGATCAGCTATTGTTCGAGGTTAAAAACCTGCTGGAGAAAACCCCTGAGCGTGCCATTGTGATCGCGGCCGATAAGAACGTGCAGTATGACAAGGTGGTGACGTTGATGGATAGCCTGAAACAATACAAGGTTGGTCTTCTGCTCAAGCCTGCATCGAACTAGACGCTGATGAAAAAACGTCAAGCCAATCCTTATCTTGTTCGGGCCGGTGCGCTTTCTCTATTCGTGCATATCCTGCTGCTGGGCGTGCTGCTGTTCTCCGTTAGCTGGAACACCGAGCACCCCATGGTGGTTGCACAGGTGGAACTGTGGGAAAACCTGCCATCAGAAAAGCCGGTGGCAAAGCCTCCTCAGCCCAAGCCTGAACCAGCTCCGGAGCCCACACCGCCACCCAAGCCGGAGCCAAAACCAGACCCCAAGCCTGACCCTGCTCCAGAGCCTCAGCCCGAGGCTGAGATTCAGGTAAAGAAGAAAGAGCCAGAAAAGCCTAAGCCCAAGGTGGAAAAGCCCAGGCCAGAGAAACCAAAACCTGAGCCGGAGAAGCCCAAGCCAGAGCCAAAGAAAGACGACAAAAAGAAACTCGATGAGCTGAAGAAGTTGCAGCAGCAACTACTGGATGAAGATTCGCAGCCAGCGCCTGCCAAAAAACAGGGGCCTGCTCAGGAAGGTGCCAATGTTGCCAACCAGAGTGAAATTGATAAATACATCGGCTTGATCAATGCCAAGATCAAGCGCAACGTGAACCGCCAGTTGTGCGGTAACGGCAAGCCTGAGCTTGAGGTCGGCATCAGCCTCATGCCTACTGGCGAAGTGATTGGAGCGCCGCGTTTGCTCAAGAGCAGTGGTTTGCCTGCGTGTGACGAGGCCGTTGAGCGGGCAATTTTGCAGTCGCAACCTTTGCCTTTGCCACCACAACCGGAGCTTTTTTCGCAGTTTCGCGATTTAAAACTTAAATTCCGTCCTAATAACGATAACTAGTTTGATAGAATGTACGATTACCTGTCGGGGAACTTTGCATCACTTTATTGCCCTAAACACACATGAATAAAATACGCTTATTTCTCAGTCTCTTAGTTTTCTTCCTGCCACTTACTGGTAAAGCCGCCCTGACGATTGAAATTGTCGGCGGTGCTGCCCAGCAGATTCCCATCGCGATTGTGCCGTTTGCCCAACAAGGGCAGATTGCCGGACAGCAGGACACGATAGCTAACATCATCGGTGCAGACTTGCGACGCAGCGGTCTGTTTCGTGTGCTTGAAACCCGCGGCGTGGCTAATCAGCCGCATGAGCTGAGTGAGGTAAATTATGCGGATTGGTCTGCTATCCAGACTCAGGCTCTGACCATCGGCAATATCGAAACCCTGCCGGGCAATCGTCTCAAGGTTTCTTTCCGCTTGCTGGATGTGTACAAGCAAAATCAGCTGGCTGGCATGGAATACAATATTACCCCCGCCCAGTTGCGCATGACTGCACATCGTATCGCGGATGTGATCTACCAGAAGCTGACAGGCGAGCAGGGCGTATTTGCTACCCGCATTTCCTACGTCACCAAGGTAAACGGGCGTTATTCACTGCAAGTGGCAGATGCTGATGGGTACAACCCGCAAACGGTTGTGTCCTCGGTAGAGCCGATCATTTCCCCGGTCTGGTCACCGGATGGTACCCGCCTCGCGTATGTGTCTTTTGAAAAGAAAAAGCCGATTGTCTATGTCCAGTCACTGGTGTCCGGTCAACGTACTGTGCTGGCTAATTTCAAGGGCAATAACAGTGCACCATCATGGTCGCCTGATGGCAAGCGCCTAGCGATTGTGCTGACGTATGCCGCCAACTCGCAGATTTACAGCATCAACGCTGATGGCACCGGTTTGCAGCAACTGACACATACCAGTGCGATTGACACTGAACCAGTCTGGTCGCCGGATGGTCGCTATATTTACTTCACCTCAGATCGTGGTGGTAACCCGCAGATTTATCGCATGTCTACCAGCGGTAATGATGCATCGCGCGTGACATTTGAAGGCAGTTATGTCGTTAGTCCTCGTATTTCGCCCGATGGCAAGTCTCTTGCTTATATTCGCCGTGACGATGGGAAGTTCCGCGTTGCCTTGCAGGATGTTGCCAGTGGACAAGTGCAAATTCTCAGTGATAGCGCCCGAGATGAGTCGCCTAGTTTTGCGCCGAATGGTCGCATGATCATCTATGCCACCCGTATCAATGGTAAAGGCGCGCTGGCAGCCGTATCAGCGGATGGCAAGGTGAAGCAGCGCTTGAGTGAAACCGGTGGTGATGTGCGTGAGCCTGCTTGGGGCCCTGTAGTGAGCCAGTAAGCGTCGGTCAGTTTTTAGTGTAGTAACCAATTGATTTAGTGTGTGTCTTATTTAAAGGAGAGAATAAAGTGAATAAACGTTTATTGATGAGCGTATTGTTGGCAGCCATGTTGGCAGCGTGTTCAAGCAAGGCTGTGAAGGAAACTCCTCAGGCCTCAGTGGAAGATAAGAGTCCTGCTACTAGTCAAACTACTAGCAGCAATGATTCTTCTACCAGTGGTGTCAGTGATTCATCTTTGGCGAGCAACCCATTGAAGGATCCTAACAACATTCTGTCCAAGCGTAATGTGTACTTTGACTACGATAGCGATGCTGTGAAGTCTGAGTATCGTCCGCTGATCGAAGCACATGCCAAATATCTGGCATCACACAGCGATGCAAAGGTGTTCCTGCAAGGCAATACCGATGATCGTGGTACTCGTGAGTACAATCTGTCACTGGGCCAGCGTCGTGCCGTATCTGTGAAGAAGGTATTGAACGTACTTGGCGTGCAAGATGCCCAAATCGAGACCGTTAGTTTCGGTAAGGAAAAGGCTAACTCCACGTGTGCTGATGATTCTTGCTTCAAGCAAGATCGTCGCGTTGATATTCTCTATCAAGGCGAGTAATTCATGATGCGGCGTTCTCTGGTTCTGTTTATAGCAGGTTTTCTCTCGCTGCCACACTTGGTACAGGCTGCGCTTTTTGGTGACGATGAAGCAAGAAAGAAAATCGCCGATTTGCAACAGCAGGTACAAAGTCAGAATCAGGAAACGCAATCAGCATTGACTGAGTTGAAGAAAAACCAGCAGGCCCTGGAAACAAAAAGCCAGGGCATGCTGGATTTATTGGGTCAGATAGACAGGCTCAATCAGGAAATCAGTCGCCTGAAAGGCGATCTTGAGGTCGCCAATCACAATATTGAAAATATACAGCAACGCCAGCGGGATCTTTATGCTGATACTGATGGCCGCCTGCGTAAGCTTGAGCAGGGTGGTGTGCCCCCTGCGAATGCTGTCGTTGGTCAAGAAGGACAGACACAACCACAGGCAGAGAATGTAGAGAGTGCGGAAGTTAAAGATCTGGAAGCGGCCAAGGCATTTTCTGCTGCAGGTAAGTTTAAAGAAGCATTTGATGCGTATAGCAAGTTCCTGCAGGTGCATCCTGGTAGCAGCAAGGCGCCAGAAGCTTTGCTAGGGTTGGGCAGTGCCCAGTTTTCACTGAAGAACTACAAAGCCTCCATCAGCACCCAGCAAAAGCTGATTGCCCAGCATGGCAATAGCGATAAGGTGCCAGATGCTTTGTTCAGCATTGCGAATAGCCAGATTCAACTTTCCGAGGTGGATAATGCCAAGAAAACCTTGCGCAGTCTGCTTGAAAAGTTCCCTCAGCATGAGCTGGCCTCTAGTGCCAAAAGGCGCCTGAACGTGCTGGACTCGATTAAGTCCAAATAGCGTTCCCCGTGTTACGTATCCACGAAATATTTCACTCCCTGCAAGGGGAGTCGTCACGTGTAGGCATGCCTACGGTATTTGTACGACTGACTGGTTGCCCCATGCGCTGTGTCTATTGCGATACGGCATATGCTTTCAAGGGAGGCAGCAATATGTCGCTGGATGACATATTGCTGCAAGTCGAGAGTTATGGTGCCAAGTACGTCTGTGTGACAGGAGGTGAGCCCCTGGCACAGAAAAAAGAGTGCCTGAACCTGCTGGCACGTCTTTGTGATCATGGCTACGAAGTGTCCCTGGAAACTGGTGGAGCTATCGCCACGGATGGGATTGATGAACGGGTGGCGGTGATCCTGGATATCAAGACCCCTGGCTCAGGTGAGCTGGAAAAGAATCACTGGGAAAACCTGCAGCGACTCAAGGCCAATGATGAAATCAAATTCGTGCTTTGTAGCCGGGAAGATTACGACTGGGCCAAGCAGTTAATGGTGGAGCATGCGCTCAATGAAAAATGCCAGGTGATCTTTTCTCCTGTATTCAGTCAGGTGGCTCCCGCAGATTTAGCTGATTGGGTGCTGAAGGACAGGCTGCCAGTACGCATGCAGGTGCAGTTGCACAAAATTCTATGGGGCGAGACCCCGGGCAAATAAGTGGCTATAAGCCAGTTGATGGTTGGCCTTGGTCAGCCTGGTCTGAAATTCTTTAATATCTAGTAAACATGGTTTTGATAGGGCTCGCGCCGTTCTGGCATTTGAGTCATTGCATGGAAGTAAGGTCATGAGTAAGAAAGCAGTAGTACTTCTATCCGGAGGGCTGGATTCAGCGACCGTGCTGGCCATTGCGCGCAGTCAGGGTTATGAATCCTATTGTCTGAGCCTGGATTATCACCAGCGGCATCATGCCGAGTTGCATGCTGCCGACAATGTGGCCAAGGTGCTGGGTGCTGCTGCACATCGTACCGCGCAGCTCGATCTTTCCATGTTTGGTGGTTCAGCCCTTACTGATCATGCGATAGACGTGCCACAGGAGCCTACAGAGGGCATCCCGGTCACCTATGTGCCTGCACGCAATACCATTATGCTGTCTCTGGCGCTTGCCTGGGCAGAGGTGCTGGAATCGCGCGATATCTTCATTGGGGTCAATGCGCTGGATTACTCAGGGTATCCCGATTGTAGGGGTGAGTATGTCGAGGCTTTCCAGAATATGGCGAATTTGGCAACCAAGAGCGCGGTTGAAGGCAAGACCATTACCATTCATGCGCCATTGATTGATATGACCAAGGCTGAAATTGTCACGCAGGGGACGGCCCTGGGCGTTGATTATGCGATGACGGTGTCTTGCTATCAGGCTGATAGCCATGGCCTAGCCTGTGGGATGTGTGATTCATGTCGCTTGCGCAAGCAGGGCTTTATGGCTGCTGGTCTGGCAGATCCAACGCGCTATGTTGATTCTGTGGTAAATGCATAATTGTCTTGCCAAGGCCATAGAAAATAACGTAAAATCCGCGCCTTTCCGTCTAGTCTAAAGAGAACAAGATTATGGTGATTATTCGTCTCGCCCGTGGTGGCGCGAAGAAAGCTCCTTTTTACAGCGTAGTTGTGGCCGATTCCCGCAATCGCCGTGATGGCCGTTTTATTGAGCGTGTAGGTTTCTACAATCCTTTGGCTAAAGAAGGTCAAGAAGGCCTGCGTCTGAACAGCGAGCGTATCGCTCACTGGCGTAGCAATGGTGCGCAATTGTCAGACAGCGTTGCTCGTCTGGTTAAGCAAGCAGCTAAAGCTGCCTAATACCATAGCCGTTGTAAAACGGCTGGTAGCTTAATATATTGTGAGTGAATTAGTCATCATGGGGCGCGTTGTCGCCCCTTATGGCGTTTATGGCTGGCTGAAAATCCAGCCAGACACCGAAGATCTGGATAGCCTGTTTGATTACGACAGCTGGTGGTTGGGGCGCGCTAATCCGCAAGACTCCAGCCTCTGGCGCGAGCTTGAGGTCGAAACAGTCAAGGTGCATAACGCGCTGCTTGTAGTCAAGCTAGTGGGTGTCGATGATAGGGATGCTGCTTTTGCCTGTAAAGGCATGCAAGTGGCAGTGCCTCGTGATTTGTTACCCCCTGCAGATGCAAATGAGTATTACTGGTCTGACCTGATCGGGCTTGAGGTGAAAAACCAGCAGGCGGTCGAGTTGGGCAAGATTACGGATGTCTTTGCCACCGGTGCCAATGACGTGATAGTCGTCAAAAGTGAGCGTGAACGGCTGATTCCATTTATCGACCAGGTCATACTTGAGGTGGATGTGGCGGCTAAAACCATGCTGGTGGATTGGGATGCGGAGTTTTGAGCGAGGCTGATCAGTCAGCGATCAAGCGTACCATGCAGTTTGATGTGGTGACTTTGTTTCCACAAATGTTTGAAGCCTTGAGTAATTTTGGTATTAGCTCGCGTGCCCTGGAGCGCCAGATCTATGATCTGCAATTGTGGAACCCACGGGATTTCACTAGCGACAACTATCGTACGATAGATGATAGGCCATATGGTGGTGGTCCTGGCATGTTGATGTTGGCAGAGCCGTTGGCAAGTGCAATTCAGGCTGCCAAGGCGAGGCAACAGCAGGCCGGGGTGACAAAGACTAAGGTGATTCACCTTTCGCCGCAGGGCATACCGCTCAAACATGAGCATGTCATGCAACTGAGCGGAGAGCCTGGTCTGATATTGCTGGCCAGTCGCTATGAAGGTGTGGATGAGCGATTGCTCAATAGTGTGGTTGATGAAGAATATTCGATAGGCGACTATGTGCTGTCTGGTGGTGAGATTCCCGCCATGGTGCTGATAGACGCAATCGTCAGGCAATTGCCGGGTAGTCTCGGTGATGCCGGATCGGCAGAGGAGGATTCCTTTGTTGATGGTTTGCTGGATTGTCCGCATTACACACGCCCTGAGGAATATGCAGGGCGGAAGGTGCCGGAAGTATTGCTTTCTGGCAATCATGCAAAGATTAAGCAATGGCGATTAAAACAATCGCTGGCGCGAACCCGGGCCAGGCGCCCGGATTTATTGGCCGCAAGGTCGTTGACGAAAGAGGAATCTCGGCTGCTCAAGGAAATAGAGCAGGAACAAGATTCCCATAACTAAAAGGAAGCTCAAAATGGCTGATATTATCAAGTTGCTGGAAGAGGAAGAAATTGCCCGTCTTGGCAAGAATATTCCTAGTTTTGCCCCAGGTGACACCGTAGTAGTGGGTGTTAACGTGGTTGAAGGTACACGTAAGCGTGTGCAGGCTTACGAAGGCGTTGTAATCGCTATCCGTAACCGTGGTCTGAATTCATCTTTCATCGTGCGTAAGATTTCTTCCGGTGAAGGCGTTGAGCGTACATTCCAGACTTACTCACCACTAATTGCCAGCGTTGAAGTGAAGCGTCGCGGTGATGTACGTCGCAGCAAGCTGTACTACCTCCGTGAGCGTTCAGGCAAGTCCGCACGTATCAAGGAAAAGCTGCAATTGCGCACCAAGGAAACAGCGACCAGCGCAGAATAAAGCGCAGTTTGTTTCAGAAAAAAGCCCCGGTGTCCGGGGCTTTTTTATTTTCTGCAGTCACATTCTTGGTCGCTGGATGTTTGGGCTAAAATGACCTGATGGCAAATAATATTCCCCAGAATTTTTCTGCAGTCATTGAGGCCCCTTTTGGGGCCATCGGTGTATATGTAGATGATGAGTATGTCAGCGGAATCAAGTTGATTCCCGAACACCTGTCAGCCTGCTGTGCTTCCCAGCCTTTTGTGCAGTATGTTGCACTGCAGTTAAAGCGCTATCTGCAAGATGCCTCGACTTCGCTGGATATTCCCCATGTTTTGCAGGGTACACCTTTCCAGAAACGTGTCTGGCGCAAAATGAATGAAATACCGCTGGGGCAGGTCTGGAGCTATAGTGAGCTGGCGGAGCAAGTTGCCTCCGGCCCGCGCGCAGTAGCAAACGTTTGTGGTGCCAATCATCTACCGTTGCTGATTCCCTGCCACCGTATCGTTGCCAAGAATGGC
The DNA here is from genome assembly GCF_020532675.1 of Methylobacillus gramineus. GTDB lineage: Bacteria > Pseudomonadota > Gammaproteobacteria > Burkholderiales > Methylophilaceae > Methylobacillus > Methylobacillus gramineus. The sequence goes on from NZ_JAJAVE010000003.1 coordinate 531,827, forward strand.
ATTGGGGGATTTATGCAGGGGACGGCCAACGGGCTGGATATCAAGCGCTGGCTGTTGCAACACGAAAAGCAGGTATGACGCTGGATAATCAGGCACTGCTGGACAGTTTTATTGACCATCTGTGGCTCGAAGATGGGCTGGCGAAAAATACCCTAGAGAGTTACCGTCTTGACCTTGCTGCTTTTGCTGAATGGTTGAGCCGGGTGAAAAGCAAACCATTGCTTGAAGCCGGGCAGGAAGATATCCAAGCCTATATTGCAATGCGCTTCCCGCAAAGCAAGCCACGTAGCATCAGCAGGTTGGTTGCTAGTGTGCGCCGCATATATCGTTTTGCGCTACGTGAAAATTATATCAGTGCCGATCCCAGCCTGCGCATCGAATCACCCAAATTACCACGATCACTGCCCAAAAGCCTGAGTGAAGCGGATGTGGAGCGACTGATACAGGCGCCAGATGTCGCAGATGTAATAGGCTTGCGAGATCGTGCCATGCTGGAGATGCTGTATGCGACCGGCTTGCGTGTGTCTGAACTGGTTGGCCTTGAGGTCACGGAAGCCAGTCTGACGGATGGCGTGGTACGGGTGACGGGTAAAGGCAGCAAGACGCGCCTTGTACCTTTGGGTGAGGAGTCGCTGGACTGGATTGGGCGCTATCTGAAAGAAGGGCGGCCACAGATATTGCAACAACGCCTGAGTGATCACCTGTTTGTCACGCAGCGTGGCTCAGGCATGACGCGGCAGGCTTTCTGGTATTTAATCAAGCGCTATGCCTTGCTGGCAGGTATTCATACTCCGCTTTCCCCCCATGTGCTGCGCCATGCTTTTGCTACACACCTGCTGAATCATGGCGCTGACTTACGCGTGGTGCAGATGTTATTGGGGCATGCTGATATTTCTACCACGCAAATTTACACTCATGTGGCGCGTGAGCGATTGAAGCAATTACATGTGAAACATCACCCGAGGGGATAATCAATTCAGTGCAATACACTCCACCAGATCTGAATAATTCTTAAGTTGATGATTCGTGGTGTTCGAGCATGATGTCCTGTGTTTTTGTGGCTGAAACCAAATCGAGCACGATAGAGGCGGATAGGCAACAAGGTTAGAATGTAAAGATTGAGTGTGGACGCAAGTATTTTGAATTGGCTCGGGGGCGTGATTTTTAAAGACGTAACGAATCTGGCAACATTGGTTGATGCTACTAATCGCACCTAGGTGGGATTAGTACTTTTTCTTCGCTCTATCACCACACCCAGTGCCTTTAGTCCTGGCAGTATGCCGGGCTTGGCCACTTTGATTTTTACCCATGGTGCGCCAAATTCCTGCATGATGAGCTGGCATACGTGTTCTGCCAAGGCTTCCACTAACTTGAAGGATCGTTCTGACAATGTTTGCCGAATGCGCGACACCACGACACCATAGTCGATGGTGTCATCAATCTCATCGGTCTGGCACGAGCTGCTGTGGGGCATGGCAATCTCAATATCCAGGATAATGGTTTGGGCCGTCAGGCGCTCCCATTCCGGTACGCCAAGGTGGGTTTCAACTTTGACTTCGCTGAGAAAAATAATATCCATAAGGGCTGGGATCCTGCGTTAGAGCTTGAGGGCTGATAGAATACGGCAATTCCATTTTAATCTAATCCACATGAATAACGCAGTTTTCGTCATCCTCGCTTATCTTCTAGGTTCAATTTCATTTGGCATTCTGGTCAGCAAGGCATTTGGCCTGCCAGATCCACGTACTGTTGGCTCAGGCAATCCTGGTGCTACCAATGTGTTGCGTAGTGGAAAGAAGCTGGCCGCGTTGCTGACATTGCTAGGCGATGCGGCTAAGGGTTGGTTGCCCGTGTGGCTGGCGCAATATTACGGCTTGCAGGTAGAGGTGGTTTGCTGGATTGCGGTAGCGGTCTTTCTGGGGCATTTGTACCCGGTATTTTATCGCTTCAAAGGTGGCAAGGGGGTTGCAACGGCATTAGGTGTTCTGTTTGCCTTTGCTCCCTTGCTGGCAGGCTTGGCCATGCTGAGCTGGATTACCATTTTTGCGTTGACACGCTTTTCTTCATTGGCCGCACTCACTGCTGCAGCGCTGGCACCCGGTTTTGCCTGGATATTGCTGGCCCATGTGGGTTATATCATTGTGGTGTTCATTCTTTCAGTACTGCTGATCTGGCGCCATCGGAGCAATATCCGTAAATTACTCGATGGCACTGAATCAGGTTTCGGTAAGAAGCCTTAAGGCGCTTGCAGTTCAGCCAGGTCCCAGCGTGGGCGTACGGTAAAGCTGTGATCTGATGTGCTGGCATGTTGCATGCGCATCGCGCCAGCAAAAGCAATCATGGCGCCATTGTCTGTGCAGAACTCCAGTCTTGGATAATGCACATGGCAATGCCTGCGTTTTGTGGCGGAATTCAGCCGTTCGCGTAGCCTGGCATTGGCACCTACGCCGCCGGACACAATCAGTTGATCAAGTCCGGTGTTGCGCAAGGCGGCCATGCACTTTTTGGTGAGCACTTCGGTCACTGCTTCCTGAAACTCATAGGCGATATCTGCTTTGATCTGTTCATTCAGTTGATCGCCCTGCTGATTGACCAGGGTGAGCACTGCGGTTTTTAATCCGCTGAAGCTGAAATTAAGATCGCCACTATTAAGCATGGGGCGAGGTAATTGGTATGCACCGGCAGTGCCTGTGCTGGCGATTCTGGAAATTGCCGGGCCTCCTGGGTAGCTTAGCCCGAGTAGTTTGGCAGTTTTGTCGAATGCTTCCCCTGCAGCGTCGTCCAGAGTGTCTCCCAGGAGTTCATAATCCCCGATTGCGGATACCCGCATCAGTTGGGTATGTCCGCCTGATACCAGTAGCGCGACAAAGGGAAAATCGGGTGGATTAGCTTCCAGCAAAGGCGCGAGTAAATGACCTTCAAGGTGATGCACGCCTATCGTAGGCAGATTTAAACTGAAAGCTAGGGCTTCAGCGATGCTGGTACCCACGAGCAATGCGCCAGAAAGCCCGGGTCCTTGTGTGTAGGCAATGCCGTCAAGGTCTTGCAGGGTTTTGCCGGCTTGAGCCAGCACATGGCGCGTCAGTGGCAGTGCCCTGCGGATATGATCTCGTGAGGCCAGCTCTGGTACAACCCCGCCATATTCAGCGTGCATGTCTATCTGTGAATGTAGCGCATGTGAGAGCAGGCCTTGCTCAGTGTCATAAAGTGCGAGGCCAGTTTCATCGCAGGAGGATTCAATACCAAGGATTAACATAAGAAAATGAGGATAATGATTGATAAAACAGGAATGAGCCGATAGAATAGCAAACTTTTTCGCCCTTTCTCAAAGGAAAGTGATTTAAATGTCTAGCGTACGTGTTAAAGAAAACGAGCCATTTGACGTGGCTCTGCGCCGTTTTAAGCGCATGATTGAAAAGACCGGTCTTCTGACAGACTTGCGCGCGCGCGAGTTCTACGAGAAGCCAACTTGGGAACGCAAGCGTAAAGCCGCTGCAGCTGTGAAGCGTCACTATCGTCGCATTCGTAGCCAGACTCTGCCTGCCAAGCTTTACTAAGCTGGGTATAGTCTAGTTGTGACTATCAAGGCTCGTCTTACTGAAGATATGAAAACCGCGATGCGCGCTAAAGATAGTGCGCGGCTCGGTGCTATACGGCTGTTACAAGCGGCAATCAAGCAGCGAGAGGTGGATGAGCGGATTGATCTCGATGATACTCAAGTCATTGAGGCCATCGAGAAGATGCTGAAGCAGCGCAGGGATTCTATTTCCCAGTATGAAGCTGCCAAGCGTCAGGATCTGGCTGATGTGGAAAAGTTTGAAGTTACTGTGTTGCAGGAATATTTGCCTGTGGCGCTGACCGAAGATGAAATTGCTGCCATTCTTGAGGAAGTAGTCACTGAAACTGGCGCTGCGAGTATCAAGGAGATGAGCAAGGTCATGGCTGCAATCAAACCGAAAGTTGTTGGTCGTGCAGACATGGGCAAGATATCAGGTCTGATCAAGGCGAGATTAAGCGCCTGATACTTAATTGCCGAAAGCATGAATTGAAAAAGGAGCTTGAAGCTCCTTTTTTGTTTTTTTCGGCTATTATTTTCAAATAATGATTCCCGATTCCTTCATACAAGAGTTGCTCAATCGAGTCGATATCGTCGATGTGATCGATCGAAGTGTCCCGCTGAAGAAAGCGGGTGCTAACTATTCTGCCTGTTGCCCATTTCATAACGAGAAATCCCCTTCTTTTACTGTGAGTCCGGTCAAGCAGTTTTACCACTGTTTTGGTTGTGGTGCTCATGGTTCGGCGCTGGGATTTGTCATGGAATATCAGGGCATCAGCTTTGTTGAAGCCATTCATGAGCTGGCAAAGTCGGTAGGGATGATCGTGCCGCAGGAGACGCGGGATGTGGATGTTGCCAGGGCCAAGATTATTCCTGGCCTGCAGGACGTGATGCAGCAAGCCGCGCATTACTATAAGGCTGAACTTAAGAAGTCGGCAAAGGCGATAGACTATCTAAAAGGGCGCGGGCTTAGTGGGCAGGTAGCTGCGCGTTTTCAGATGGGCTATGCCCCGGCTGGCTGGCAAAATCTGGAAGCGGTGTTTGATGATTATAAGCATGAGGTTATTCAGACCGCAGGCTTGGTGATTGAGAATGAACAAGGGCGGCGATACGACCGCTTTCGCGATCGCATCATGTTTCCCATTCATGACCAGAAGGGGCAGGTGATAGGCTTTGGTGGTCGTGTGCTGGAAAAAGATGATGCGGGTGCCAAGTACTTGAATTCTCCCGAAACGCCCTTATTTCAGAAAGGGAATGAGCTGTATGGTCTTTTCCTTGCCCGGCGTGCAATTCGGGATGCTGGACGGGTTTTGGTGGTTGAAGGCTATATGGATGTGGTGGCATTGGCGCAGTATGGCATTGAGTATGCGGTGGCCGCATTGGGCACTGCCACGACGCCAGTGCATATCACCAAGCTGATGCGTCAGACTGACGAGATTGTATTTTGCTTTGATGGCGATAGTGCCGGGCGAAATGCTGCCTGGCGTGCCGCCATGAATGCCTTGCCAGCGTTGACTGATAGCCTGCGTATTAATTTCCTGTTTTTACCAGCAGAGCATGACCCTGACAGCTATGTGCGCGAATTTGGCAAAGATGGCTTTGAAGCGTTTATGTTGCAGGCTTTGCCACTCTCGCAGTATCTAGTGCAGGAATTGAGTGTCAATAACAGTCTGCAGTCGCAGGAGGATAGGGTGCAGTTTCTTAATGAAGCAGAGCCTATTCTCAAGCAAATCCAGGCACCAAGGTTGGCACTCTTGTTACGCAAGCGTATTGCCGAGCTGGCAAATATCTCCAGTGATGAAATGCGCGCCATGATCAAGTTGCCTGAAACTAATCGCAGTCGACCGCGGTCTGCTCCCAGGCAGGAGCGCACCACCATGTCCTTGCAGCGCCGATTTGCCTTGATGGCGATCATGCAGCCGCAATTGGTGCAAGAGGCCGATCTGCAATGGGTGAGTGGCGTTGCCGACGAAGATGAGATGGTTCGGCAGGTAATGCGTCTCGCGATTGCCAGCCCTAACTCTAAACCTGTGGTGATATTGCATGGGCTGGAGCAGGTGATTGATGGTCGTGTGTTGCGCGAAATACAGCGCGAGTTACATATTCTGGATGAAAATCTGAATCTTGCCCTTGAATTTGACGGGGTGCGCAAGCAAATTAAGGATATGTATATGCAGCGTCAGCAAACTTCGATGCTGGACAGGCTGAAGGAAAAAAGCCTGAGCCAGCTGACTGCAGAAGAGCGGGAGCTGTTGAGGTCTATCAGCACCCGCTAAGTGGGACAGAGTGGCCCATAATTCTGCATAAAAATTATGGGCCTTTTAAGGTATAATCTAGGGTTTTCCGTAAATCAACCTTGCGGTTCGACAGATTGAGGTCAAGCATGGCTAAAGAGCAACAGAACGACAATATAAACGAGAAGGCTGAAGCCCAGGTAAACGACGCAGATATACGTCGTACCCGGTTGAAATCGCTCATTGTTCTTGGTAAGGAGCGTGGCTACCTTACCTACGCCGAAATCAACGACCACCTGCCGGATGATGTCCAGGATTCCGAGCAGATCGATGGCATTATCGGCATGATTAATGACATGGGTATTCAGGTGTATGAAGAAGCACCTGATGCAGAAGCACTGCTTATGTCAGATGCCCCCGCCCCGGTCACCGATGAAGATGCGGTGGAAGAAGCAGAGCAGGCCCTTTCTACAGTAGATTCCGAATTTGGCCGGACCACTGACCCCGTGCGTATGTATATGCGCGAAATGGGCACAGTAGACCTGTTGACGCGTGAAGGCGAAATTGAAATCGCCAAGCGAATTGAAGATGGCCTCAAACACATGGTGCAGGCTATTGCTGCCTGTCCAAGCACTATTGCTGAGCTATTGGCGATGGTGGATAAAGTTGAGAAAAGTGAATTAAGCGTTGATGATCTAGTAGATGGCCTGATCGATTCTGACGATGGTCTTGGTGCGGAAATGGCCGCAGAAGAGGCTGGCGAGAACGATGAGGATGCCGATGGCGAGAGTGATGAAGAGGAAGAGGATGACGACGGCGCTAAAGCTGCTGCCATCTCTGCTGAAGCACTGGCCAAGCTCAAGGAAGAAGTGCTGACACGCTTTGCCGTGATTCGTGACTCCCATGAGAAAATGTCAGTCATCCTTGCCAGCAAGGGTTCGCAAGATAAAGATTATCAAAAACTGCAACTCGTCATCATTGATGAGTTAATGGCTTTCCGATTTTCTGCCAAACAAGTAGAAGCGCTGTGTGACCAAGTGCGTGGCATGGTAGAAGAAATCCGTGGGCATGAACGCAAGATCATGGACTTCTGTGTTGAGAAGTCTGGCATGCCTAGGCCGCACTTCATCAAAACTTTCCCTGGCAATGAGGGCAAGCCAGAATGGTTGGCTGCCGAGCTTGCTGTGAACAAGCCATATGTAGAGCGCATGGAGCGTTTCAAGCACTCTATTGATGATCAGCAACAGCAACTGCTGGGGATTCAGGACCGGGTAGGGATTCCTATCAAGGAGCTGAAGGAAATCAACAAGCAGATGTCGACAGGCGAGGCCCGTGCACGCCGCGCCAAACGTGAAATGATTGAAGCTAACCTACGGTTGGTGATCTCGATTGCGAAGAAATACACCAACCGTGGCTTGCAATTCCTGGATCTGATTCAGGAAGGCAATATTGGTTTGATGAAGGCTGTGGACAAGTTTGAATACCGTCGTGGCTATAAGTTTTCTACTTACGCCACCTGGTGGATTCGTCAGGCCATTACCCGCTCAATCGCGGACCAGGCACGTACCATCCGTATCCCGGTGCACATGATCGAAACCATCAACAAGATGAATCGTATCAGTCGCCAGATACTGCAGGAAACTGGTCTTGAGCCTGATCCTGCGACATTGGCAGAAAAAATGGAGATGCCTGAGGACAAAATCCGTAAAATCCTCAAGATTTCCAAAGAGCCTATCTCAATGGAAACGCCGATTGGTGACGACGATGACTCACATCTTGGTGACTTCATTGAAGACATGACAACATTGGCTCCAGTTGATGCTGCGGTGTATGCCAGTTTGCGCGAGGCGACCAAAGAAGTGTTAGAATCGCTAACCGCAAGGGAAGCCAAAGTCCTGCGTATGCGCTTCGGTATTGAAATGAACACCGACCATACACTTGAGGAAGTTGGTAAGCAATTCGATGTAACGCGTGAGCGTATTCGTCAAATTGAGGCCAAAGCGCTGCGCAAGCTACGCCACCCAACCCGCTCAGAACGTCTGCGTAGTTTCCTGGAAACTGGCAACGACTAAGTGGTAAAAGTTTAGGGCCTCTAGCTCATGCATGGTTAGAGCAGCGGACTCATAATCCGTTGGTGCCCGGTTCGACTCCGGGGAGGCCCACCAAAGAATCAAGGAGTTACGTGAAAACGTAACTCCTTTTTTTATTTCTGAGTCAACATTCTGTCAACAGAGAATATTCAAGCTTTTCCATTTCATATAAAGTTGTTTGACTGTATCAAAACCGAATATCTGTTTTTATATATTTGTGCAACAGGAAGGAATGAAATGGAAATTTATAAGGACGTGGACGGCGATTCCGGAATTTCTGCCTATGAAATAGGTGAAGATAGAGTATCAATACGGTTAATTAGCGGTGCTATTTATGTTTATACATTTGCCAGTGCAGGTAGAGAGCATATTGAAAATATGAAGAAGTTGGCCAAAGGCGGAGATGGGCTAAATTCATATATAAAGCGTAATAAAGTGCCATATGTAGCAAAATTATAAGTTAAGTAGTGGGTTGTAGCGCTTTGCGTCTTGAAGGTGCTCAGGCGCCAGGTGAGCATATTTCATAGTCATGGTGATTGAGCTATGGCCGAGGATGCGTTGCAAGGTGAGGATGTTGCCACCGTTCATCATGAAGTGACTGGCGAATGTGTGGCGTAGGACGTGGGTTAGCTGGCCTTGCGGTAGGTCGATATCCAGGATTGCTATGCAGCGCCTGAAGTCTTCATAACAGTCTTTGAATAAGCGCATGCCGAAGCCCTTTAAAGGTCTGTTTGCGATTTCATCGACAAGATCTTGCGTAATGGGAATAGTCCGGTTTTTACCGGATTTTGTTTTTGTGAAGTGGATCTGGTTGTTTTTGATCTGGCTAGCGCGCAGTTGTTCGGCTTCGCTCCAACGTGCGCCAGTGCTGAGGCAGATCTTAGCAACTAAGTAGGTATTGGTCTGTCTGGGCTGGAGAGCGCCCAGGAGGATTTTGATTTGTTCATGGTTAAGGTATGACAATTCACGCTCCTCGAGCCTAAATTGTCGGAGATCCCGCAACGGGTTCTCTTTTGCCCATTCACCCACGCGCCGTAATTCGTTGAATACCGCGCGTAGGTAAGCGTGTTCACGGTTCATGTTATTTGCTGTCACACCGGTTTCTATACGCTTGGTACGGTAACTGGCAAACATGGCAGCAGTGAATGTATCAGCGGTAGGATTGCTCATGGCCGTGGCCATTGCCAATAAACGCTGATAGGTATCTTTGCCTGATCTTAGTTGGCTACCATGGTGTTTGTACCAGAGGTCGATAAGTTCTTTAAGGCGGCGAGTATCTTTCTTTTGCGGCAACCATTCTGGTGTTTGATTTATCTGTGTCTTTAACCAGGCTTCCCAGGCCAAAGCTTCAGCTTTGGTGGTAAAGGTCTTGCGAAAGCGTTTAGCGCCACGCCCACCAGGTTGGATATCGGCTAGCCAGCCGGAAGGCGTTTTCTTGATGCTCATAGGTCAGCCCGCGGATTGCATGTCCTCGTGCCGGATGACGGCACGACCCTAACGGGCAGGGGACGGCATGCAACCGAAGTAAAGCCGGGGTTACGCTTTGCTACAGCCCTCTCGGGCCTCACATCGCCCCGGCGTTGATATTGACGTGTTGCAGTCTTCATAGGCGCTGGACTTGCATGACAAGTAGGATGTCGCTTTTCTCATCCGAGTCGGTATTGGTGTTGAATATGCGAGGGAGGAAGCTTAATCCTTGACGCTGTTTACTGAGCCTGGATTCATTTAGGCCACCGAGAAGAATCAATTCCCCGTCTTTGGTGTTCACTACTGTTTTAATCTCGCGCTTGAGCAATGTGGGCGACTGATTCACGCCTGTAGTTGTGGGTTGGAAGCTGGAGATTTGTTGCGTGATGTCTAGTTCGATTGTTTCAGCAAAAATCTTGGGTGTGATGTCGAGAATCACCCCAGATGGCCTATAAATGATGGATTGGACGGGATTACCTGTATTGGTTTGTGTCGTGGAGGAAACGGTAGGTGTTTCAGTACCAACGCTAAAGCGGGAGTTCTTGCCATTCTTAACACGTAAGGATGGAGCACTGACCTGTTTAAAGCGATTGTCAGAATCAAAGGCAGAAACGAGCACTTCGATATTGGGTAAGGATAGTTTCAGTTGGTTGGATTGTGCAGTGCCGTTCTGGACGGTAATGCCTAGCCTGGAATTTAGCAGGCTGACAGCGGCCGAAATTGCATTTACATCGCGGACGGTATTAGTGACTTCATAGATATAAGCTTTAACGATGACCTCGTTAGCTGGCTTGTCCAGTTCGATCAGCAGATCCAGAAGCATGTCTCGTTTGTTTTCATCGGCACGGTAGAAGACGACATCATCTGTGATGGCCTGGACCTCAGCCCCGGCAAATTTGAGCAGTTCGCCGATCTCTTTTTGATCCCGGTACTGAGGGCGATAGGAGTACACCGGGAATTCACTAGGCAGTTTAGGTGGTAATGCCTCATGGATAGATGGTGCTATCTCTTGAGACTGGGACTGTATATCACTTGGAATATTTGGAGGCGCTGCAAGGTGTGCCTGATTTCGAGTCAGGTATAGATATTCCGATCTTTCCTGCAAAGTGATGCCGTTTTGTTCCAGGACATCAGCCACGATGGATTGCAGTTTGTCCTCTTTTGCAGCCTTGATGGATACGGTAATAGTACGGCCATCAGACAGCACATCAGGAGAGAGGATGTAGTTTTTCTTGATGATGCCCTTGAGCACAGTTTGCGCAAACTCTGGAATAGTGACGGCGGCAAACTCCAGGTTGACCTCGGCTCTTGCCAAGGATGGCAACAGGATCAATAGGGCGATGAGGGTTTTTTGTACCATGTGGAGCCTACCTTGTAATAAGTGCCGGTGTTGTCCATCCTAGATTCCCAGGATTCCAGCACTAATCCGGCTTTGGTCGTGATAATGAAATGGTCGCCTGCGTCCAGGAGGCCTTTGAGTTCTTCTGTTTGCTGTGGTGCTGGCGTGGTGATTTCCTGCAGTTTTGGCCCTTGTAGCTCGCTCTCGTGCATGAGGTAAGAAGCAATCAAAGAAGCAGCTAGAGCGACGACAGCAAATGAGTTAATCGCTTGTTTGTATCGCTGGTAGAACGAGAAGTAACGGCCTTTGATATGCCAGGGTGATAAGACCGTAAACACCCCAACGGCCTGGGCTTGGTATTCCTTGGGATGGCGTTTACCTTGTTCATCCAGCACATAACCAGTGAGTACAAGGTCACGTTCAGGTTCTTCCGTGAACACCTGGTCAGTGTTGTAGACACTATGCAGTTTGTCGCCCCGGTACCACCAGGTGGTGACCTTGGGCGACCAGTCTTGCTTTCCATAGCGCACGATCCCCATATGCACCTGGGGTAGTTTGCCAGCAAAGCCGAATAGCCGAAGGACTGGACCAAGGAAAGGGACAGATAGGCGATCAGTACGTTTACAGGTGACCTTATGCTCAATCAAAGCCCGTCTAGCCTGGGCATCAATCGATTCAATATCCTGGGTAATAAACAGCGTGTGCCAATGATTCTTGCGCACATGACGCAGGTATTTAATTACCTGGTCACGACTCTTTCCTTGCCACTCTCTGGCATTAAGAAAAACGGCGAGTTCGTCGAGCGCAACGAGTCCGAACGTTGCTTCATTTCGGCTAGTTGAAGCCATCCCCAAATTCCAAAGATCATCACTACTAGGAAAATCCGGAAGCCTGACATGGGTTGCCTTACTGGTCGGTGGTAAAAAATTCTCTGGATAGATATCCATATTGGTAGCGACAGGAAGACCGGCGAGCATATGATCCATGATCTTGCCTGTGGCAATCACGGATTTACCCGCCCCCAGATCCCCTGTTAGCGTCCAATTCGCCATGATTAAAATCGCATGGTTGCTTGTGTAAAGTCGCGGCTTAAGTGCTTGTGCCAATCGTAGACACGTTTGGAAATGAGCACTGTCAGGTAGAACGACATATACCATGCTGTGGAAGGGGGAAGGAATGCCAAGGCAAAGCCGACCCCGTTAGGCGTGATCGGCTTCAATGCCATGAGGCCAATATAAGTTGCAGCTAGGAATGCGGTAAACAATCCCACCACAAATGAAACATAGCCGAGGAAATAAGCGCCTTGTTTAATGCCCTTAGTAATTAACCAGGTTACCAAGCGTTCAACAATGGTCGCCAGCCCGATAAATAACCAATGCATCAGTTACCCCCTTCTGGACGTTCTGCGACGATATGCATTACTCCTATGGCCGTCAGGATAAAGAACACAAATGCCAGGGCGGTATGGATGAAGGGCTGGGCATCGCAAATAGATAAGTTGTAGACCTTGTCACGGAATGGAAATGCAAAATTGCAGCTTTCTACCTGGCCAGCAGTGGCTAGATGCCAGGGTGACATGGGCAGAACTCTGTCGGTGTAAAGCTGAGCTAGTCCTGAGTTGGTGACCATGTCGCGCATGTTCTGGCCCATGGCTGTAAAGGCATTACTCTGTAATGCGTCCAGGTTCTCGGCTAATCCCTGCCCCGCCAACTCAGGGTCAGCATCTTCTCCATCAAGAGATTTTTTGATGTCCTTCGCAATATCACGGAGATTGGATAGGGTGACTTCAGTAGCGCAGTGGGCGCAATCGCCAGTACCTGAACCTGTGCCGCCTGAGATAGGGGTAGAACCAGTCTGATCGCCTATACCTGGATAAGTGGCTGTGGACTGACCTGTAATAGTTGTTCCGGCTGATGGGCTGCTGATATTAGTTGTTTGTTGCCCCGTGGTGCTGTTGCCGTAATTGGGAACGGTATGCGTGACAGTAGCAGCGCCTGTACTCGAGTTAAGCTCAATGGTGACTTTCTCACCTGTGGCATTGTCGGTATAGCTGATGCGGTTAGGGGCTTCCTGGACAAGTTTAGGGTTGTTGTCTGTAGCGTCTTGCTGAGGGTCACGCTGGAACTCGTTGCCAACACGTTTTACTTCGTCTTTGCCCTTTGTTGGTTTTTTTACAAGCTGAGGTGTAGTTAGATTGCAGTTGGAAGATGATGATGAATAACCTGTTGGACAAGTTGAAATTTTGTCAAAGTCATCACCAGCTAAAGTAGGGCCACTTGGTTGAATGCCGTATGGGTTAGGAACAAAAGTTACATTGGAAATAGTGACATAACGCGCACATTTTCCATTGCCAGCATCGGTAAAAGTCCTAGTTTCTGTAAAGGTACAACCAGCAGCAGCATTTGAACAAGCTTGCTGGCTTGTTTGTGAATCAGGGCATCTTAATTGCGCATCAATTGATTGAGGTGGCGTTGTTGGGTTTGTCCAGCCTGGAGGCGTGACAAGTGGGGTATTAGGATCAATCTGTACAGTGATTGGCTTGGCTGCTAGGTCTTGATTAGGTGACGTGCTATCAGATGCTGCAAATGTGATCAGGCCAATAATGGCGGCATGGGTGGCAGCGGATATAGCGAAAGGTACTGTACCGCCCGCAGCTTCAACCAGTAGGGCTATGCCAGCCAGTGGCAGAAATGCTTTTGCGGCAATAGGGACAGTCAAAGTAAGTATGACTGTTGATGCGATTAGGATTTTTTTGAGTTTGGTCATCGTTAAAAAGCCGGGTTTCCCCGGCTCTCCGTGATTACTTCACGCCAGCCTTGCTAAGGCCCTTGCCTGTAGCGGACAGGATGAACCAGCCCACACGCATGCCGACTAGAACGGCAATGAATTGCACCGCGATGTCTTTCACTGTATCGATAGCGTCAGTACCAACGCCATCTAAGGCATCGGCAGGCAATTGGCTCGCTGCTGATGCGATTTCAGGAACAGCCATCGCGAGGATGGATGCGGTGATAAAGGCGATTTTTGCTTTCATGATGTTTACCTCGTTAAGTTGTGAAAAGATTGAATAGCGCTCCCTAGCATGTAGCCCAGGATGTAGCTCGCGCCAAAGCTGACGAAGAACCACTTCATTAATATTGCGATCGTCAATTCGCAACTCCTTTACCGCTGCTAATACCAAAGGCGAGGCCCAGGAGGGCAGCGAGAAATACGGTGCAGAGAATGAGCACATCCTCTGGGGATAGGGCTGACAATTTGGTGTCGCGGGTGACACTAGTCAGTGGGGGCTGTGTGACGACAGGAATACCGCCTTCACCAATGACTACATTGGCAGGGGTTGGGGTGTAGTCGGTGTCGCAGGTTTGTAGTATTAGGGACCTAACACCTGTATCTAAGGTGTTGTTATCAAACCTAATACGATAGGTAAGCATTGCTGTACTGGGTGTAAAGCTGACTTGGTAAGGCTGAACAAAATAAGAATTCGCCCCAGTAAAAAAAAGATAATTTGAACCAGTAAATGCATTAATCACCTGCTGTGAGGTGGTGTAGCAATTACCGAGTACAGACCAGCCCGCAGCCATGGTTAGTGCGACTCCATTTCAACCGGCTCTAGAATTTCCTCCCAGGCAGAGAACACTGCATAGTCGTCATCAAGATTGAGCTGAGCCGTATCCACCGCTTCATGAGGGCAATAAAGTCGCCCAGCCTTTTCCGCAAGGTTTGTATAACCCAGTTCCTCGGTTAAAAAGCTGCCAGTGCTACGGCACTGAATAATGTAGAAGCGGCGGAATTCAGACATGATGTTTATGCCGCTACTTTGAGTTCAGCTTTGCCAATGTTCTTGAAGCCATGGCAGACAATGCCCTTGGTGGTCATTTCAAGATCTAGCTCAGCTTCAACCGGGAATGGCAGTGCTTTGATTTTTTCAAACTCGGCAGCAGTGCCAAAATTGACGGTCTGGGCATTGAAACCCACCTCAGCACCAGAATTGGTTGATACCGGCATCACGATATGAATCTTGGTGAAGTCGTGTTTAGTACCATCCACCACATCGTTGAAATGACGAGCGCCCAGGACTGTAGCTTTAGTTTTGAATTGCATGGTTAAACCCCTTCATGGATAAAAGATAAAACGACTGGCATGTGATCTAGCGGGGAGTGGTGCATGCTGGAATCGACATGACGGAACGATGGAGGGAGCACGCCTTTAGGCAGCTTGCCCTCACGTTTGATTAACTCGAGGACTTTTTCTGCACTACCCTCGACGTTAAGCATGAGGTTGATAGCCGCACCACACTGGCGTTTGAGCCATTTTTTGGTACGGTCATAAGAGACTTCGACGGTTTTTTTTATCGTCGCTATTCGTTCGACAGTTTGAGAGAAACTGCCGAGTAGGGGATAAGCCGCTGCAAAATACTCGTGTGGGAATTTAAGTATTTCAAACGGTATAACTCGGTCAACTGACTTGAATTCGACTTCAAGCCGCATCCAAGGCGAATTCTTGTCACCAAGCTGTTTGCCTTTTTCATAGCCTCGGAAAAACTTCCCATTTGAGCGATTGCCAATGTTGATTGTTCGCCCCTTACCATTAGGACTTTTCCAGTTACCGCGCAGCTCGATATCAGGATTACGCCCCCCACAGTTAAACCCTCCATTTTCGTAAGCTTCCTCTAAGGATTCAGGCGTAAAGAGCCTGCCTTCAATATCGTCATGGGTGAGGTCAATCCGGGTAATCTTTGGGGATTGCGCTGAGTCCAGAAAATCAAAGCACCGCCTTTCCCACCCACCCCTGGCAGCAGCACAGCCTTCACCGGAGAGGGAGATCATCACGGTGTTACGTTGACCGCCATAGCAGACCAAACCGTAGTTCTCACCCAGGATGTAAGAGGTGGTATAGAAGTTCGCCCCCTTATCCCGCTTGGAAGTGATACCGAACCCGAACAGGGATTCACAGGCCATGGATACAGACATAATCACTTCCTGATCGGTAACAGCACCTTCAAGTACCTGGAATGTGTCTTCATGTACCGTGAAATTCAGCCAATCAATAAAACAGACCTTGGATGAATAATGCTTACGGGGTAGTACTTCCTTAATCTTTCCGCCCTCAAGTACCAGATTTATGGACTTTCCCCCCGTATTACCTATGGGGGTGCCAAGGGCGGCAGCGCCACCGGCTGGCGCCGGGAACGCCGCCGCCACTGCCGCATCCATAGCGTTGATGCTGTCTTTAAGACCAGCATTGATCTTGTTCAGGTCGTCAGGTGTTAAACGAGCACGTGCCAATACATGAGCATCAGCATGCAAGATCGGACGTTTTTTGATGGAAGCCATTAGAGTGAAAACTCTTGATCTAAAGCGTGCTTGCTTAAGAGGGCCAGGTTCACCAAACGGTATTTACCAATCTCTACTACAGGTAAATACCCGCGATTAATCCACCCCGTAACAGTGTCTTCTGTCACTCCAACCAGCTCGGCAAATTTTCTGCGAGACATCACAGGTACTGATGGCATTTGACTTGTGTCTACTGGACTGTCCATAATCGCGTTAGGCCCCTTTACATTTCATTAGGAATCACTGTTGTACTTTTGAACAACAGTCAATTGAACAATAGTTCAACTGTACAAATATGTCAACACCGGTAGGCGAGAAAATAAGAAAAGTACGAGAGTCCCTTGGAATGGGCAGGGCTGAATTCAGTCAGGTGACAGGCATACCAAAGGACACACTCATTGGCGCTGAATTGAATAGGAGAGAGCCTAAGGCAGGGATACTGATGTCCATCGCACAGCAATGGCCAGAATATGCTGCATACCTCTTAACAGATGATACGAGTGCTAAGCAGAGAAACCCGGAGCTAGAAGCTTTGGCCCGGGAATTGGAAGATCAGAAAAAGGCGAGTTAATCGCTCGAGAAGTAAAGATAAGATGGTTTAAGAATAAGAAGCAATCGGCATCTACTTAAGGGAGGGGATATGCCAGATTCAGTTAGAAAAGCAGTTATAGCGCTTTGGGTCACTATTGCACTATCAGCAGTTGCAGCTTTAATAGACAGGCTTACAGGTCAATTGACTGACGGTATGTTTCTGTTCTATCTCATCATATATGCACTTACATGCATCATTCCCTACAAAGTCTCAAATGGCAGTAACGCGGCTAGGTTCGTATTCTTAATATTGTTTGTATTTAGCATTTTGGCCTGGATCGGCGGTCCAGAGGACATGGAGCAGCCAAAATGGTCAACGATTGTTGGATATTTAATTGCAGGTGTAGATGTTTTTATTATTTATTGGCTTTTTAAATTTGAGTCTAAATCTTGGTTTAATGTGACTTGATTTAATGTTTTTACCTAGAAATTATTAAAAATATATGGACTGGTTAAATTACGGAAATTTTGTAAGTACTCTTGGGGTTTTAATAACACTCTATCTTACGCGTGAAATTTCATATGTTAAAAAGTCATTTATTAGGAAGGCAAGACTTCCTGAAATTAATAATGATCTCAATGTGAGGTATCAAAAGTTGTTATCCCTTCTTAGAGAAGAAAATATAGATAATAGCAAAATTAAGTTAAATCTTCTGGAGGTGAAAGCAATATTGCGGAACTTAGAGAAAAAACTACCTTCTGGCGAAAAAAAGACTGCTCAAAATATTTTGAAATTATTAAATCCAAAAAAATACTTTATTTCAAAACTAGACTTATCAGGTTTTGATAAAGAATATTATTGGAAAATATACGAGGAAATGAGTGAATTGATTGTTAGCTTAAATTTGTTAATGAAAGACTCTCACTGGGATTGATAAATGAGTATTGAGGCTAAAACCACACAATTAGTAACAACCTTACTTCGTGAAACATTAGAAAATAATTTAAATTGGAATTTGAGAAAACCTCCAAATGGACTTGTTCAAGCAACGGATCAAGTTGTTCCCTTGTTTCTACAAACAGTATTTAAGAAAAAGAAAATAGGGATATATGAGGCTAGAAGGAAACATTATATTGATGATCAAGACTACACGTGGACTGAAAAAATAGGACTATGTGTTGTAGATGATGATGACAATGTGGTGTGGGAATCACCATTAGAGTATTCGGCAATATTGCATAACTTATACTCAGTAGTTCGGGAAAAAGTGGCAGGGATAGATGAATTATTTGATAGTTTATAAATTAAAAATATAACTACATGAGCGACGATGAATGCCTAATACAAATAATCAGCAACCTCCAATAAGCAACAATTTCTTAGTGGATTTAGCTGCAATGAAAGCCCATTGTGTGGAAATGATGTTTTTTCCATCTGCATGGGGAAGTGCTAATAATACTAATAGAGCATGGTTAGAGGAGATTTTTCCTCCAGTGGATCGGCAGGTAATTCCTAAGGCTCCAGGAGTTTATGTATTTGTGGTGGAGCCTGGTTTATTTGGATTTGAGAAAGCTTCTGGTTTGTTTTATGTCGGTAAAGCAACAAGTTTATTCGATAGAATAAAAGCATATATAGATGAGTTGTCCAAAACATTAATAACTACAGCTAGACCGTTAGTCTGGAGAATGATAAATCAGTGGAATGGTCACTTGAAATACTATTACACAATTACAGATAGTGTAACTGAAGCCGAGATATTAGAGAATGAAATGATTAACGCATTTCGTCCTTACTTTAATACACAATATGACGCAGAAGTTAGTCCATTTATGAGGGCATTTTAATGAGTACGTCGACTTTATTACCAGCTATTCGATCAGCGGTAGGTGATTGGATTTTTTATGTCACTACATTAAGCTTCTCGGAAGTTGCGAAGTTAATCAAAGATCCAGATGAAATTCATGAAAGAAAAGGGCTTTCTACTTGGATTCAGCGAGTGGCTATTGAGAAACATTCGGCAGAAATCTCTGAGTATATTAAAGAAAGTAATCAACGATTTTTAGGTTCACTAATCATTGGAGTCTATGGGGGAAGCCCTGATTGGGCTCCGTTAAATGTTAAATTCACGGAAGCTCATGATAATGTTCCCGAGGAACAGAAAGTAAGCATTGAGGGAAAGTTGGGACTCCTTAATTTAACGGGAAGTGAGAGTCTTTTTCCCATAGATGGGCAACATCGAGTAGCTGGTATTAAAAAAGCGATTGAAGAAACTGATCTTTTAGATAATTTTGATTACGATCATGTAAGTGCCATTTTTGTTTCTCATGATCCATTATCAGAGGAGGGAAAGCAAAGAACGCGACGGCTATTTACAACTGTGAATAAAAAAGCTAAAAGAGTAGACCTTGCTGCCAGAATCGCATTGGATGAAGATAGTGGATTTGCTATTGTTGTTCGCAATTTGATTGATAACCACTGGTTATTTGATGATAGAAAAAAATATATTTCTTATTCTAGCGGTGGCGCAATACCAGCTCGAGATAAGAAGTCCATTAGCAGTGTTGTAGGTCTATATAAAATTGTGCAGGATTTATACCCGAAGAAAGAGCAATCAAAATTTGATAATGAACGCCCCTCTGATGAGGAAATTCAAAATCATTTGAATTTTTGTAGTAGATTTTTTGATCTTTTATTAGAAAATGTTCCTCCATTTAAATCTGTATTTGTCGATGAAAGTGAAACGGCATCAGATTATAGAGAGGGTAATAAAAATCATCTATTATTTCGCCCAATGGGGCAGCGTGGTTTTGCTAAGGCAGTTGAGGTTTTAATCAGCAGGGGTAGAACTCTTGATGAAGCGGTTACTCTTTTAGCAACAGTGAATATGAATCTAGCTAGCGAGGATTGGCATTATATAGTTTGGAATCCTATTGAAAGTAAAATGCTAACCGCTAAAGAGTCTATAACAGAAACATATCTATTAAGGTTAGTAGGTGAGGATGCTAGGGATAATAAACATCGAGTGACGCTTAATGAATTGTTGCAAAGTATTCAGGAAAATGTGCCAAGTTAATTCTTGATTAGTTGTTTTAAATCATCAAGACTCAGGCAGTAGTGTTTTTTTCTGTGAGCGATCGCATGGCAGTTGGCGCAGAGAGGGATTAGGTCTGTTGCTGGATTGACCTTTGTAGGGCCGCCGGTTGTTGAGATCGGGTTGATATGGTGGATATGGATGAAGCCTTTTCCATATTCACCATAAGTTTTTTCAAAGTTGAAGCCGCACGCAAGACATGAGCTGCCATGGATGAGGATGGCTTGTTTGCGTAGATTGGGATCTCTTTCGTATATGGTGGTGAAGATTTTTTTCTTTTCACCTTCAATATAGGTTTGGAAGAATTGTTGGTCTATTGTTTCTGATAGATTGGTGGTCGGTAGTACAGTTGCCTTACTTAGTATGCGTTTGTAAGTCTCTTCAGAAATGCTTCTAGTGCCATTTCTCCAATAATTACTCTGCTTTTCTTTTGGTATCTCTTCAAAATATTGATTGCTGTTGTCTTTGATTAAAACCGGTGTTTCAAAAAGCTGATAATCGTTGATAAAGGCAAATAAGTCGCCTTTTGTGCTTTGTTCATCAGGGTAATGGTCGCCAATAGTAGCAATGCCAAAGTAATGGGGTTCTGCTGATAGGCGACTGGCTGAGAAGGCTTTGCTTTGTATGCGCCCTTTGTAGTAAATGACTTTTGTACCTGGTTGCAGAAGCTTTAGGTATCTTTTGGGAAAATGATAGATTTTTCCAGTTTCGTCTTCCCATTGGGAGATGTCATTTTCTGTAATAACAGTAAACATGCTCGTTAGTATGATTTCTTATCTGGAATCACTGCACGTATACCACCTCTTGGATCTGGAATGTCTCCAATATAGCGAGGGATCAGATGGCAATGTACATGCATGATGGTTTGACCAGCAGGTTGGCCTACATTGATACCTACGTTATATCCATCAGGTTCGAACGTTCTGTCCAAGTGCGCTTTGGCTTGGTTTAATAGGCTGAGGATGTCCTGCTGTTCCTCTTGAGTAAGGTCAAAGTAATTCTCCACATGACGAAAGGGAATGATCAGTATGTGTCCTTCAGAGACTGGAAAACCATCGTATCGGGCATATGCATGCTGGTTAGAAAATAAGATTTTCTCGGGAGTACAAAATGGGCAATTCATTTATTTAGGCTGCAATTTCAGTAAGTCGGATAGGCTTCTAACGTGTCTTAGTTTATCGACACCATGGTCAATGTGAGCTGCAAATAGAAGTTGAGCCTCTTTAGCCGAAGCATTGCCGTGTGCTTGACGTAGGGCACTTTGATACAGCTCAGCAGTTTCGCCAAATAAGGTGGTCAGGTTGAATTCTTGACCATTCAGATCTGTGATGTTGGTATCAGCTTGGTGCTTTTCTTCTAACGAAAGCATCAATGCAATTCTGCATAGGATATTGGGAGTGACGCCAGTTCTAGTTTTTACTTGCTTGAGTAAGTCGGTAGCTCTGGCGGAGATGTGTATACGGTTAGGAAGCATGACGGATCGCTTCCTTGTTGATTTTCTCCCAGAAGTAATCTGGCTGGATCGTTGATGCTGCCTTATCCTCATCATAATGAATGCGATAAGATCTTCCAATATGTTCCGACAGATCATCATAGAAGCCATTATCAATCTCGGTGTCTGTAGACAAGATAATTACTTGGTGGCTAGCTGATGGGAAATAGTGATGCACTATCTTTTCACGATGTTGGCTATCCAATCGGCCTAAGGGTGTATCAATAATAATTGGCAGCTTCCGACCAGAGGTAATAGCAAGGGCTTCTAGCATGGCGATTGCGTAGATTTGTTTTTCGCCAGCGGAAAGATCTTTCTTCGGGATGTTCTTGCCAGCCTCACCCAGTAAAGTGACCTCAAAAGTATGTGGGTCAATGGTTGTTTTGATTAGGGTGTGTTGTTTTCTCATTAGGCGTGAAAAGGTCTGTGAGAACACTTGCTCCAGCTTGGCAATCTTCCGTTTTGTCATTTCTATTGAAAAATCAGCAAGTAGATTTCTTGTTTTTTCTGCAAGGTTTAGTCGTTTGTCCTGATCGGTAGTTGCCAAAAGAGATTCTTCAGCTTTTTTGATCTTGCGAACCTGTTCAATTGCTTGCCAAGTGTAGTTACGCGCTTTTTCTAAATGTACGTTACGGCGTGCAATCAATTGCGCAAGAAAATGCATGGTTTGTTTAATTGCCTGAAATTCTTCCTTTACTGAGTCCTGATCGGGAGCTCTGTGAAGTTGTAGGCCAATGTTGTGAATTTCGGTCTCAATCTTATCAATCTGTGAGTAGAGTTTTTCTCCATACGTCTTGCTACTTGATAGTGCTTCTCCGATCCACTGCTCAAGTTGAGCATAATCTTTATTGGAAAGGTCATGAACGATTCTTGTATTAGAAAGGGAAGAGGGGCGTGACACGATATCTGTGAAGATGTTACTAATATCATGAAGTGCTACTTTCTTCTTTTCCTCTGGGATATGAGGCGCAAGGGCAGAGTATAGTTTCTCTATGCGCTGATTCAAAACAGATGAAACACTTTCCCATTCTTTTAATTCACGCTCTTGTGAAAGTTGTGCTTTTATTTCACACAGTAATTTTGGAGCTAAGCTTAACGGATATACAGTGCTTAAGTGCTCACGTATCTCCGCTTCAACTTGATTCCGCTCCTGGTTCAATTTTTCCATTAGTTTATTAAGTGATTGCCTGGATACAGCCCAAGCGCCTCCTTTTGAGGCAAGGTTATTTTCACGCCGGGCTAATAGGGCTCTTTGTGTGGCGATCTCAGGTGCAATTTGCTGAGCGGAAGAGTCTTCCTCTGCAATCAGGGCTTTTAACTTTTGATACTCATTTTGATAAGTTCCAAGCAGTTTTATAGTTTCACTGGGGAGCGTTGTATATTTTTGGCGTTTGTTATATATCGAAAGGTCATTTTGAAGTCTTTCAACAATGTCTAATCCCAGTAGTTTCTGAATCGCTTCTCGCAATGCAACATCACCACCTTCATCTGCGAGGCTCGCAATTTTTTCGCCATCAAAAAAGAAAAGCTCTGAAACCCCTAGTGGAATCAGTTCATTTAAGAATGCCTGACATTGCTCTTGGGTGAACTCTGGTATTGGTTGGCTATCTTGAAGCAGAACCAGTGATTCTTGGCATTTATTCTTAATGGTTTGCCAGGATCTGGTGATTTTATAGTTAATTTGTTTACCTAATTTGAAATAGGCGAACTCGAGCGATATAGCGGCATGAGTAGGATTTATCGCTGATTTCACATCTCTATAAATTTTTGAGGTGAGAAAATCTTCATAGGCTTTTACACCTATATTATTGCCGGCTGCTTGCTTTCCATAAATCGCCAATCGAATGGCTGTGAGTAAAGTTGTCTTACCCGCGCCATTCAAACCACCAAACAAGATGATGGGAGCATGACGATGAGTATCACCTTCTGAATGAAGCGAGATGGTTTGCTCCCCACGGAACAAACCAAAGTTGGTGAGAGTAAGTGACTTAAGCAACATCTGTTTTTAGTCTTTCATATTCTTCATGCTGCCTTTTTAACACTTGCTCTTCATTATCAAGAGAGTCATGCTTCTTGTTGGTAATTCGTTGATCAGCCAAAATGTTTTCTAAGTTACCCCAGTCCTGGTTAAGTATTTGACCTATACGATCAAATATTGCTGATCTTTTACTTAATCCATCTAGAGACAGTTCCAGTTCAATTAACTTCATCACTAATGCGGCAGGCACATTGTGTGTTGCTTCTAATTCCATTAGTAGGTCGGCGTCTAGTTTTGTAAACGCGCCCGCATCACTTTCAACCCAGTTTTTATCTGTTCCCATTACTTCTTGATAGATCCTTGGCAAACTATCCTCCCAGTCTGGCTCATTGGGGTCATGTAGCCATGCTATACGGATAGCCTCAAGCTCTTCGTGTGTAATGAGCTGTAATGTCGGGTCTTGTTTTACTACTTCCTTTTGAGCTTTAAGGAGGTTGGTCAGAAGTTCTTTTCTATAGCTCATCCAGTAGGGACCTGGAATCACTTTAAAATCATCATCCATCCCGGTGCTTGTTACTTTTCCTGTACGGCGTTTGACGTTGCGATATTCACTTTTGTTTTCAGGAAGGGTTGTATGGTGTAGTTGATTACGAAACTCTTGAAGTGGAACCATCCAGGTATGACCACTTTCAATCAGCCCATCCATTGCTTTATCTTTTGTTACTACGGTGCATACCCAGCAGCCGAAGCGCGAGTTTCCACAAGAAGGAGTGCTTGTATCAATAACTAAAGGGCATTCGCCAGCATTTGAATCTTTGTATAGATCGAATAGCGTCTGGTGGTTTCCACCCCACGGTGCGGACCCGGTGAATAGAAATTCCCAGACGTCATCTGCGGTCCAGTCTTCAATGGGGGTGTATACATAGGCACTAGGCAAAGACACATGTTTTGATAAGCGCTTGCCTTCAATTTTGTGTTTTTTCATGACTTGGGCACGAGAGCTACTCTCTGCAAGGCGTGAACCCAAAACTACAATGACTTCGCCATATTCCGCCACTCTACTGAGAATAAATTCACTTACAGGATTAATTTTCATCCGCTCAGTGCACCATCGAAAATTACGAGTAGGTGCTGGATACCCTTTACCGATAAGGTTTACCCAGAAAGTTTCTTGAGTTTTTGGCACAACTTGTTGGGTGTGAAGGTTTAGGCCATGCCGATCTGCACCTTGTTGGATGCGTTCGAGAGTGCCTGTAATTAGGCCTACAACTACTGGCGTTTCAACCAATGTATCTGAAGAGACAACAAATACCGGCTTTTGCCTTTCGGCTGGAGGTAAGGCGATCAGGGATAAATAGACCAATTGCAGAATCGCGGTCGAGTCTTTACCACCGCTATATCCAATCACCCAAGGACGGTTGTCTGCTTTGTAGAGTGTATGGATTTCCTCTATATAGCTTTGGATTGATCTCCCTGCAATTTCTGCGTGTAAGGGAAAATCAACTAATGAAATATCAGTTACTACGTTCATTTTTTCTTTCGCTCTCAAGTTCCCATTCTTCAGGTTTGAGAGGTAGTTCAAGGTGTTGCTTGATTAAATTTGAGGTGAGAAGCACATTCACCCTGGCTTTACTTATTCTTCCGTGGTTCATAGCTCGACCTTCCCATAATTGAGAGTTTGAACGAGACCAGTCAATTTGCGATATCTTTTGGATTCTAGATTTCCAGTCCTCAGGGTGAGCCTTTATCAGTTCCGCGCCAGCAATAGCCAAAGCATGCAATGCAATGCCATAAGCATGGATGTAATTTTCTCGTAATTCACTAGCGGCAACGGTTCTCTCTTTTGCTCGCTTCCAATCTGGGAGCTGTGCGGCAACAGTTTCCCAAAACTCGAGAGCTAGTTCTCTTTCCTCTTCAGATACTTTTGCACTATTGGTTTTTTTTAATAATGCTCGTGACGCATGTTTAATGCCACTGAGGGTAAACAGCTTTACCGATCTATTTGAAATGTTGGATTTCTCCATTTCAACTAGGCCTTGAAAGGCTGTGCAATGCATAGCGATATGTCTGGCTAGCTCTGAGGTTGGGTCTCGATGATCGTATAGAGTCCCTAATGATTGGCCAGGCCGCACCGCATATTTGTTTAAGTCCGCAAACATTTGCTGGCTACGAATTAAGCCTGCATCAATAAAAAACAAGACAGGAACATTATCGTGACCAATCACTGGGTTTTCTTTTAATGCTTGTTCTATTGCTGCTCTACGATGTTGCCCATCGTTAATGAGGATTCTTGCATCCATGGGGATGCTTAAAACCCCCATGTTTCCCTGGTGCCCTGTTTTTTCGTAAGGCTGAAAGTCTACATCGGTAGCATCAATAGACGAGGTCAATGCTGAAAGTATGTAGTTGTCTGGATTTTCCAGCAGATATGAGGCAATCTCTGGAATTCTTGCCTTGTTTAACGACCTTTGCGCCCTAAGCTCGGGAGGAACTTCATGTTCATTAAAGATAAAAATCTTCGGAACAATTTTAAGAGGACACATTGCGACGTAGAAAACCTGTCCCGCTTGTACTCCGCGGATGGCAGGAAACGTATGAGAGTAGCCACTTTCAGCCATGATATAGAGTCGAGTTGGAAGCTAAAATTATTATAACTGGAAGCGAAAAATAAATAAAGACAAGATATTTTTATTTTTTTATAGATAAAACAAGGTGTTATTAGAGGGGCGTTATGATTCTTACTGAGGAGCAGGAGTTTGCAAAGGCGGAAGCTAAAAAACTGCGTAAATTCGAGAAAAAGAGGGTGTGTTTTGAGCAAAACTCTGAGCATCTACGCTCTCTTAATGGTTTGATGTGGCAGGTGCCTTTGATCGCAATGACCCTCACGGGAGGGTTGTGGTTTGGGATCGCCCAATTAAATCCGAATAAAACGGTAGTAATGGGAGTATTGATTTTAGCTGCCGCTACAAATTTTGGATTGATATTTGTAATGCTGAGGATGCGTTATATCTTTAGTCAAATTCTTCTGAAAACGAAAGAGTTTTATCCGACGGGTATTGCGAATACTACAGGTCATTGTTTTCTTAAGAACTGGTTAGTGGTTTTTATATTTTCACTTTTACTTCTATATGCATCTATATCAAGCCTTGTGGGAGCAATGAATGTCGACTATCTTTTATATAATAATAATAATAATGAGGAAGGTAAAAAGTCAGTAAAAGAGTCAGTAAAAGTAAATTTGAAAGAAATAAAAAGTGAAGTATGTAAATAAATTAATTATTTTTTGCTTTATAGGAAGCATGGGGAGGAAAGAATGGGCGACAACAGATGGTGGGAGTTATATATTTTACGGTACTCAATGGGAACGATTATTGGTGCTTTTTTATTTTATTTTTTATGTTTGGAATATCCGGAGGTAGTTGGTCGGCTTCTTTTGTTGGACTCAATAACGGACTCTCCGGATGGTAATCTAAAAGAGTTAGCCAATCTTGATACGATAAAACTAATATTTCTTGCAATGTATGGTTTGGTATTTTGCTATATAGCTAGCACTCCAATACTTGTTATGCATTCAGCTAGAATGTTTTTTAATATGAATGATTTTCGATTAAACGATGTTTTAAACGAATACAAAAATTGTGATAAATGGTTAAATATTATTAAGTTTCTTATATTTCCAATAATGGTTTCTATAGCTGCTGGGGAGTTAATTTTAAAGTGTAAATATCAATCATCTTATTTGGAATTTATTACATGCTTTTTTGTAGTATCTATATTGATCGAATACCAGATACTATTGGTTTATAAAACAATTTCCAGAAATTCAGAGGTATACAATTTTTATAAGGCTTTATCAAAAGCACGTGACAGTAAGTCTAATATGATCGAGTCATACAGACATTTACGTGAGCATGGAAATGCATTTGCAATCGTAATATGTGAATTCTTTTTAGGAGCCTTACTTTTTCAAGTGGGGAAAATGGAGGGGGTAACGATTTCAATTTATGCTATTGCAGTTGTTATATGGCTATTCCCTGCCGCATTGGTTTGGCTTAGTGGGTCAGCTATCGAAAGAAGATTTTCATGTTATTGAAAATTAAATTTCTGTTAGAAGTAATGCTTATTAACAGAACAGAAGTGCAGTCGTAGTAAACGAGACCCAATGCATTGGGTTGGGTATAAGCGAAGTAAAAAGCTATGAGGTGCTGTTGGTGAGTGGATTGCTTAGAGGGTGATTTGTTTGATGCAGACAGATCAACCCTCTCCACTTCTATTTTATTTATTCAATGCATCTATTCCAGCTTGTGAGATTTCTTCATCTTCCTGCCCGGTGCCACCACTTGCACCGATTGCCCCAATGATTTTTCCATCGCGGACAATTGGTAAGCCACCCTGAACTGGCACAATGTTTGGAAGGTTTAGGAGGGCTGTTCTGTGATTCTTGACGACCACATCCTCCAAATCCTTGCTAGGACGCTTCCAGTTATTGGCTGTACGCGCCTTTCCAATGCCGGTATCAGCACTTGATATCTGCGTACCATCAAGCTTTTCAAAATAGGCTAGCGTGCCTGTGCTATCAACGACAGCAACTACAACAGGGATGTTTCTCTTCTTAGCCGCCGCCGCTGCTGCACTACCGACTTTCTTGGCATCTTCATTTGAAATTGGTGCGCCGTATAGAATAGGTGCAGCTTGTGCAAATGTAGTGCTCAAAGCCAGTAAAGAAACTAATAAAGCAGATTTTGCAATCTTCGGCATACCTATACTCCTTACACGAATGAACACTATTTATGGCAAATACCGTACCTAGTTTTATTGAGCCAATATAAGAAATTAAGTTGTTGTAATAAATGAGGTTAGTGTGTCTGCATGATTTTTATGCTCTGATTTGGTGCAAGGGGAGAAACAGTGATGTTGTTGAAGTGTTGCTTTTTCGGACAGTCAAAAAAGTGTCGACCGTAAAGCAAAGGAATGATGGCTTAAGAGGACACTGAATATCTAACGGATTGAAATGATGAGTATTTATGCCTAATGGCATTTGTGAGGCAAAACTCATAATCCGTTGGTGCCCGGTTCGACTCCGGGGAGGCCCACCAAAGAATCAAGGAGTTACGTGAAAACGTAACTCCTTTTTTCGTTTCATTGTCCAGAAAAAGTAAAGTTTAAGTTAATAGATTGATCCTCTTTCATCGCCATGGCGTTTAAGTCGCTAAGGACGCCATTTTTGGATAGCGAGCTTATAAGCTGAGAACGTTTGGTCAATTGCCACTATAACGTCCGAGGGTAACTTGGCGTGCTTGGATTTGATTAAGGTTTGCAGGCGGATGAATTCATAATTTTTAGTATTAATTTCGTCTAATAAAAGCAAGTCCAACATAGTGGTTAAGGCGATATTCTTTCCATAAATTTCATTAGGGCTTTCTTCGCGATCTTCATTGTCCAAGGTATACATTTGAGCCTCCGCAATTATTTATTCTTTTTAGTAAGACACAGCTTTATTGGGTGAAGGAAACGCGCAACGCATTTAGGAAACTCTTCAAATAGCACTAGGTTTTAATGAGATGCGCTACGCGTAGCATCGTCGGGGAGTGGTAGCCGGGTTGGTGAATCGTGTAATTGAGATTGTCCGCATAGCAAGCAATCTCAGGTAGTCTGTCATGGATGCCTGAAAGTTAGCGGCAGGACTAATGGCCATCTGATTGTGTTGTTTGTCCATAATAAGCTCTCCAAATCTAATGATTTGTAAGGCGAAAAGGTGGGTAGTCATCCAAATGTATAAAAGATGCTACTAGAGCCAGACTTTATTAATTAAGTCCGACTAGCCGAGTTACTTTGATTAAATGGAAAAGGGGCGCGCAGGTGGGACGGTGTGAATTGACAGGAAAAATTTTAGAGCTGAAGACAGTGGGGACACAGTGAAAGTTATCAAATAGCTTTTGATAACGAGGGGTGAGGATAAAACGAGAGCTAATTTTTTTGCAATGTGATGCATGTTAAGACCCCTTGCATATTTCATTAAAGCTTGTTGTTCTTAATTCAAATCTTTTAAAGGGGGTTACTACGATACCAATATATCAAAGATATATTAAGATTGTATGTAGGAATTAATTACTAAATGTAGAGTGGTATATGCGGTCAAGCTCTCTATGCACTTCTTTGAAGTGGTGAGGGAGTCAATCCATATTTGTATGGGTGCGGTGACGTATCGTTTCCAAGCTTTGGTGCCAGTTGTTAGTGATATATTTGTTTCGTTGAATTGACTTAGCTTGTTGATGGCACTGATTTGTTGAATAAAAATAGTTGGTCAGCGGATTCATTGACTGCTGCAACGGCAGGGTGGTGGGCACGTTTGGGCACGGAGATGGCGTAGAAGTGTTGGGTGAATTCATTGGTTTCTGCAATCTTCATTACGCCGTACTCTTGCTCAATCTCATGGGCAATGACGGATGAGGCAGTGAAAAAGCCTATGCCCGCCATTCCGAAAGCCTTCATCAATGCGCTGTCGTCAAACTCCCCCACTATATTTGGCGTGATGTGCTGGTCATTGAGCCAGCGCATGAGCTGTCCCTGAATCAGACTGTCTTCCCCCATTACCAGCATGGGCGCTCTATGCAGGCGCTCAGGAAATACTCCAGGGTATTTGAGTGCAAGCTCTGCTTTGGCAAAGAAGCTGGTGCCGCTTTCCCCCAGTTTATGGCTGATGCCATTGATATTGACTTCATTGGGCATGGGACGATCTGCTAGCACCAGGTCAAGTTTGTGAATGGCCAGCTGGGCCAGCAGGGTTTCAAAGTTATCTTCACGGCAGACGATGCGGATAGGATCTTCTAGCGACATTGCTGCGGATAGGAGGTGGTAGGCGATTGATTTGGGAACGAATTCTGCGATCCCTACATTGAATAGGCGCGGCCGTTTCTTGGGTTGGTGGCGCAGGGTTTCCTCTAGCATGCTGCCAGTTTCAAAAATGCTTTCGGCGTAAGGCAATGCCATTCTGCCCGCATCTGTCATTTCCAGTCCACGACCTACTCGCTTGAACAGAGTGACATTGAGGTCTGCTTCCAATAATGAAATCTGCCCGCTTAACGTTTGAGGCGTGACGCCTAATTGTTCACTGGCTTTTACCAAGCTCCCGGCTTTTGCCACCGCCCAGAAATAGCTCAATTGCTTGTAATTCATGGCCGCTCTCCATCGCTCAATGGAAGATACTTCGGTTTTTTCGAAGTGTTACTCAATGGATAGTATGTTTTTCTTGGGGTTTGAGTCTAGTACTATTGCAACCATTGTAAGGGAAATTTACAAAGACCATAACTTGGAGATAATCATGAAAAAGACAATGTCAGTTGCAGTAATTGCTTTAGTCGCCGCTTGGGCTCCATTGGCTCAGGCTGATAACACAGAGGCTTTGTTCAACAACCAAATGGTGGCCGCTGCCAGCATTAACCCTAATACAATCTCTGTAGACCCACATGTTTCTGAAGTTCAGGCTGTTGCCTCTCATGAAGATGTTGTGAAGTCCAGAAACCTCAGGCCACATTTCAAGCATCACTTCAATCTCAATAAAATTGACACAAGTGGTGTTAGCGCAGACCGCAATGCAGGCAAGAAGTTTGTTTACGTGACACATCCTAAGCACCACTTCAAGGTGAAAAGGTATGTAGGCGTTAACTAAATTTCAAACTGACAATTGCAGTTGTCAGTTTGACCTCAACCCCTGAACATCAACTGTCAGGGGTTATTTTTTATACTTTCTGGCATTGTCACCGATGTGCACCTCACCACGCTTGCGAGCAAGCTCTATCTGTTTCTGACGTTCTTCGATGCTGGCGCGTTTTTCAGGCGACAGTGCGTCATAGCAGCACGGGCATGAAATGCCCTTCACATACTGCTCTGACGCCATATCTGTAGCAGAGATCGGGTGGCGGCAGGCAAAGCATTGGTCATAATCCCCAACCTCCAGCCCATGCTTGACGGCAACGCGCTGGTCAAAAACAAAACACTCACCTTCCCACATACTTTCTTCAGGTGGGACATTTTCCAGATACTTCAGAATTCCACCTTGCAGGTGATATACCTCTTCAAACCCTTGTTCCATCATATATGAGCTGGCTTTTTCACAGCGAATGCCCCCTGTGCAAAACATGGCGACTTTCTTATGTTTTGATGGGTCCAGGTTTTTGCTCACGTATTCAGGAAATTCCCGGAAGGTCGTGGTTTGAGGATCTAAAGCACCTTTGAATGTGCCTATGCCATATTCGTAGTCATTACGTGTATCAATCACGATGACGTCAGGATCAGAAATCAATGCATTCCAGTCCTCAGGTTTGACATAGTTGCCCACTTTTTTATTGGGATCGATGCCCGGAACGCCAAGCGTCACAATTTCTTTCTTGAGCCTGACCTTCATGCGGTAGAAGGGTAATTCGTCAGTGAATGATTCTTTATGCTCAATATCAGCAAGCCTTGCATCTTGGCGCAGATAGGTCAGCAAAGCATCAATCCCGGCTCGATTTCCTGCAACGGTGCCGTTAATACCTTCTTCTGCCAGTAACAGTGTGCCTTTGATGTTTTGTGCATTACAAAATGCAAGTAGCCCAGGTTGAACTTCCTGGTAATCCGGCAGGCTGGCAAATTTATATAAAGCGGCAACGACAATATTTGACACGGTTAACTCTCGCGATTGGGATAAAAGGAAATAGGCATCGCTTTTACCAGATGAACACATCATTAAAGGGTTGCATGCCCTGGATTGCAACATGCTAGAAACGACCAAGCGCAATATTCTAATTTAAATTTCCATATTTTTCATGTGGTTAATTGTTGTTATTTAGCAACAAGTAGGAAATATATCTTGTATCGATAATCTTTCTTATTTATATTCACGTTTCTTAAAATATGTAAACTGATGTAAAGGGAAAATTGTGCTGAAGGTATTAGGTCAAAAAGCAGGGTTTAATTTCAAGCCTGTAAGTGCAGCGGTTGCACTTATTTTTGTAGGATCTGCATTTGCGGCTGAAGAAGGAGGGGCGCTACCAGAGCTAGAAGTACAAGGTAAGAAAGAAAATCCATATAAAGTCGAGAAGTCAGCTAACCAAAAGTTTACTGCTACGCTGAAAGATACGCCGAAGTCTGTGACAGTAGTGACCCAGGACGTGATTAGAGACACAGGGTCAAATACTTTTCAGGATGCCCTGCGCACAGTGCCAGGAATTACCTTTGGGTCTGGAGAAGGTGGTGGCTCGGCCATGACTGATAGGCCATTCATTCGAGGTTTTGATTCACAAAGTTCAATTTTTGTAGATGGTCTTCGTGATCTTGGCGCACAAACTCGTGAAGTATTTGCTATTGAGCAAATGGAGGTATTGAAAGGGCCTAGTGGTGCTTTTGATGGCCGTGGTTCTGCGGGTGGTAGCATCAATATCGTGACCAAGCGCGCTAAGGCTGATAATTTCACTTCTGGTTCTATCGGCCTAGGTACCGACAGTTATCGTCGAGCCACTTTTGACGGTAATTATATGATTGGCGATGATGCTGCCATTCGCCTAGTTGGTATGGTGCACGATGCGGACACTCCGGGACGCGATTCGGTGGATGTGAAGCGTTGGGGATTTATGCCATCTATCACACTAGGCTTAAATGGCCCAACCTCGGCAACGGCTAACTGGTACCACTTCGAAACGGATGATATGTCAGATCGAGGTTTGCCTTATGCGGATAATAGTGGAGTGCTTCATCATCGACCTTTGAGCGTTAGCAAGGATAACTTCTATGGCTTCAAAGATAAAGATTATCAGAAAACCGATAGTGATATTGGTACGCTGGAGCTCAAGCATGCATTTACTGATGATGTTGTACTGCGGAATACCTCTCGCTACGGTATTAGCAAAAACAAGTATGTAACCACCCGTGCTTTGGTTCAAGCAGCTGGTGGTGCCTCTGGTTTGCTTAATCTTAATAATCAAGCACGCTATACTAAAACGGAAACGCTGAGTAATTTGACAGATGTTTCTTTCATTTTTGCGACTGGCACAATCAAACATACTATGAATGTAGGCTTTGAATGGTCCAAGGTGGAAACTGACCAATTTGCTGCACTTACGACTGGGACTTTATCATCACCCGTAAATATGTATGACCCAGATCCAAGCAGACCTTCAAATCTTGATGTGAGCTTTAGTGGAACTCCCTCCAATACAACTACTAGTAGAAACCATTCGTTGTATGCATTTGATAGCATCGAGCTGAGTGAAAAGTGGATAGTTAATGCTGGCCTACGTTACGATAAATTCAAAATTAACAGAGACTCAACAACGGCTGCAGATAATGCTACGGCGGATCACACCTTCTGGAATTATCAACTTGGTGCTGTCTATAAAATTAATGATAGAGGCAATGTATATGCGTCATATGGCACCTCAAGTACGCCAGTAGGTCTGAATAATGGGGATGGTAATCAAGAGAATGGTTATCTTCTGTCGGGAAGCACTGCTAATTTAAGACCAGAACGTACTAAGAGTTTTGAGGTAGGTACTAAATGGGATGTTCTAGATGGATTGTCCTTAACTGCAGCTGCTTTCTATACAGAGAAATACGATGCTCGTGTTCTTGTTGCGAACGATGTGTATGCAAATGCTGGTGAGGTGAAAGTTAAGGGCATTGAACTTGGAGCGGCAGGGAAAATTTCAGACAAATGGAATGTCTTCGCTGGCTATACTTATCTGGATACGGAGCAATCTAAAACAGGTCTAATTGCTGGCGGTATGACTGATCTTGGAAGTGCTGCGAATAAAGGAAATAATTTACCAGGTATCGCTAAAAATAGCGCAAGCCTATGGACTACATACAGTGTGTTGCCGGCATTAACTGTTGGCGGTGGCGCGTTCTATGTTGACAAGGTTTATGCTGATCCAGGTAATTCCTTATATGTTCCTTCTTATGTCCGCTGGGATGCAATGGCTTCATACAAGTTTGATGATCGTATCAGTCTGCAGCTGAATCTGCAGAACCTGACGGATAAGCGGTATTTCAATCAGACATATACACGTCATTTTGCAACTGTTGCCCCAGGACGACTGGCATTTGTTTCATTGAATTTCAAGTTTTAGTGCTTTAATATAAATTCAATATATCTCGCGTTAACAACCCTATGGAGGTGTAACCTCTGTAGGGTTTTTTGCTTGTAGCAGGAGTAAAAGAAATGTTGATTGAAATTCCAGCAGTATTGACCAAGGAGCAAGTACGTCAATGTCGCGCCGTGATGGATGCGGCGGAGTGGGTGGATGGTAATGTGACATCGGGGAGCCAGTCTGCACTTGCCAAGCATAATATGCAGTTGCCTGAAGGGGCGCCTGTTGCGCGCCAAGTGGGTGATCTTATTCAGGATGCTTTGGGCATGAGTCCCCTGTTTATTTCGGCGGCTTTGCCGCTCAAGGTTTTTCCTCCGTTGTTCAATCGCTATGAGGGCGGACAAGCTTTTGGTACACATGTGGACAACGCCATCCGCCAGTTGCGCGGAACCAATTTTCGTATTCGAAGTGATTTATCCGCGACATTATTTTTGTCTGAGCCTGAAGATTATGATGGGGGGGTGCTGACCATAGAGGACACATTTGGCTCGCAGGAGGTCAAGTTGCCAGCAGGACATATGGTGCTTTATCCCTCCAGCAGCCTGCATCATGTGACGCCTGTAACACGTGGTGTCAGGGTATCTTCATTTTTCTGGATGCAGAGTATGGTGCGCGATGATGCGCAACGTACCTTGCTGTTCCAGCTGGATAACGCGATTCAGAAACTCACGGCAGATAAAGGTGGAAAAGATGCGGAAGTGATCAGCCTGACCGGGGTTTATCACAATCTCCTGCGCATGTGGGCAGATAGCTAAAGTGGTTTTACACGGAGCCTTGCACATGATTGTCTTGCAGGCGGCTAGCCATCTGCTTAAGAAAATTCATGGCAATACGGGGCTCACCTAGCAGTAAGGTTTCGATATTGGCAGAGGTGACCACCACGACTTCGGCTTGATCCGAAATTACCTTGGCATCCGCGACACGTGGCGTTTCTGTGAGAAACGCCATTTCCCCGAAATAGTCACCAGGATTGAGGTCTCGCAATACATGGCCGTTAAGGGTCAGTGTGATTTTGCCTGAGACCAGATAGTAGAGATCGTGGCTGGCATCGCCTTTGCTGAAAATATAGTCATTCTTTTGATATTGCTTGCCATATCGTTCCATCAGCTCCAGCAGGTAGGTCTCTTTGTCCTCCGGCATGCGGTCAAATAGTCCACGCAGCAGAAGCACATCTTTTTTACGCAGGGTGGAGATGAGCTCTGTGCCAAACATGAATACGACAAACGTGTAGTAAAGCCAGCCTATCGAAATAAACAGGTTTTTCATGCCGCCAAAAACAGCGCCATATGATGGGTTGATGGATAAAAACAATCCAAACGCCGGGCGCATGGCCAGCCAGAGTAGTGCCGTGATCAACGAGCCGATTAAGATATGTTTGAGATTGACTCGCACCGGGAAAAATACGCGATAAAAGATCCCGATTAATAAGGTGGTCAATAATAAGGAGGTAGCTGAGTTGATGTATTTGGAGTGCGAGGCGTGCGGCTCTAGAATGCTGATGACTTTTTCTATCCCCAGCCCCAGGATGGTAAACAGGAAAAACATGAGCAATATGCCCAGAACGGCGAGGATATCCTTCATCTGACGCCGAATGAAGGAGGGTGCTTCTATAACGCTGGCAATGGTGTAAAAGGCAGAACGTAATGCCCCTGCGAGTGGCGTGACAATCCAGAACATGGCGACCATCCCAAAGACGCCCCATGCGGCTTTATGCTGGGAGGCGTTGTAAACCTCTACCATGATGCGGTTGCTGAGCTTGGGTACCAAATTACTCACCAATATAGCCAGCTTGACGATGGCGTAATTAGATGAAATCACCAGATGGCTCAACATGAAGAACATGAGCAGGATCAACGGGATCAGCGCAAACATCGCATAGAAGGATAGCGACGCTGATATGCTGAAGCCATTGTGCACCTGAAAACTGTTCAGTGTTTCACGCAGTACAAAAAACGGTGTGCTGTATCGGTGGCGTGCGTAAGCGCGGCGCGGCATCGCCAGGGCTGGATGAGTGCCGAGATTTTTCACTCGGTTGAATTTGAAAGCCACAAGCAGCAATCCTTGAAAATTAGCCGACGACCGTTGATTGTCTCTTAAATTTCTCCGTAGCGGCAATCAAAGCGGCGCAAGTGCCTGGCTCCATTCCTGAATGTCCTGCATCGGGAATCATATGAAACTCTGCGTGCGGCATGGCTTGATGCAGCAGATGTGCCGTCAGTGGGGGACACACCATGTCGTAACGGCCTTGCACTATCACGGTCGGGATGTGGGTCAAACTGCTGACTTCTTTCAATAGGTTGCGATCGCCGACAAAGCATTGGTTCTGTATGTAATGAATCTGCACTCTGGCGCGGGATAGTTCCAGAGGCCCATTCGCTGGGCTGCTATTGGATGTATTGGCTGGAGGCAGCAGCGTCATGATGCTGGATTCATAGGCATTCCAGTGAATGGCTGCGGGCTCACTAATCGTGGGATCTGCAGAAAATACACGGCTGGCAAATGCAGACAGCGGGTTGTCTCTTTCTGCGGCTGGCAGATATGAAAGTAACTGTGTCCAGTTTGCCGGGAAGAAATGCT
This sequence comes from Methylobacillus gramineus, assembly GCF_020532675.1. Classification (GTDB taxonomy): domain Bacteria; phylum Pseudomonadota; class Gammaproteobacteria; order Burkholderiales; family Methylophilaceae; genus Methylobacillus; species Methylobacillus gramineus. The sequence continues at coordinate 568,639 of NZ_JAJAVE010000003.1, forward strand.
CAATATCTTGCAAGAACCATTCAAGCTCGCTGGTCCGGCTAAGGAATATGCCACGTAATACAAGCCCGCTGACGCGATGAGGGTGTGCCAGTGCATAGTTCAGTGCCAGCGTACTGCCCCACGATCCACCAAACACCAGCCATTGATCGATATTTAAATGTTGGCGTAGCGCATCAATATCGTCTACCAAGTGCTGCGTGGTGTTTTCCTCTATGCAGCCTTGGGGCTTGCTTCGCCCACAGCCGCGCTGATCAAGCAGGATGATGCGATAGTGCTGGGGATCAAAGTAACGCCTTTGTGCGGGATTACAGCCACTGCCAGGACCGCCATGCAGAAACACAACAGGCTGCCCTGCTGGATTGCCGGACTGTTCAAAATACATTTGATGGGTAGGCGATACATGAAGCCAGTCGTGCTGATAGGGCTGAATTTCCGGGAAAAGTGTGCTGGTCATGGTTGTGAGGTATGTCCTATGGTTTCAGGAGTATATATATTTTTATATGGGAATTTATCTCATTCAATTAAGGAATTATTTAATTGTAAGTAAATTGTAAATAGAGTATTGCAAAACGTTTTGTAGTGAACTAATATGCAATCTACTCGCTTCAGAGTGAGTAAAAGGCAATGTCTGCACTGTGTCGTAAACCTGTAATTATAAATGGGTCGCGCGCAATGTGGACTTCGGTCTTGTTAAACCCTTAGTAGTATCACTATGGAGATTTATAAAAATGGAGATGAGCAAAGTCAAGCTGGCTCTGGGAGTAGCTTTCGGTATGACCATGGCATTGCCAATGGTTGCATCCGCAGCTGCAGATCAAGAAGCCGCTCTGAAGGATTCCAATAACTGGGTGCATCCACGTGGTCAGCACAATAATCAGGGCTATAGCGCCCTGAATCAAATCACCAAAAGCAACGTTAAAAACGTTAAGGCTGCTTGGCAGTTTGCTACTGGTGTAAACCGTGGTCATGAAGGTTCACCTGTTGTTGTTGGTAACATGTTGTATGTACATACAGCATTCCCTAACAACGTATACGCACTTGACCTGAACGATAATCAAAAGATCGTTTGGTCATATTTCCCTAAACAAGATCCATCTGTACAAGCTGTTCTCTGCTGCGATAACGTAAGTCGTGGTCTGGGCTTTGGCGATGGCAAGATCTTCTTGCAACAGAATGACGGCGTATTGGTTGCACTTGATGCCAAGACCGGTAAGAAGGTTTGGGATGTAAAGGTTAATGATCCTAAGTTGGGCGCTACTAACACTAACGCTCCTCACGTGATCAAGGACAAGGTTCTGACTGGTTGTTCAGGTGCTGAATTCGGTGTTCGCTGCTTCTTGGCTGCGTTTAACCTGAAGGATGGCTCTTTGGCATGGAAGGCATACAGCACAGGTCCTGATTCTGAAGTGCTGATTGGTGCTGACTTCAACAAAGAAAACCCACACTACAGTTCACTGTCTGTTTATGAAGACGTAAACGGTGGTAACAAAGAAGGCGGTTCTTTCAAGGCTCTGCCTAAAGAAAAGCTGAAGTTCCCAGAAAAAGACCTTGGTGTTAAGACATGGCTGAAGCCACAAGCTGTTAAAGACGGCTGGCAACACGGCGGTGGCTCTACATGGGGTTGGTGGCCATATGACCAGAAGACAAACCTGGTTTACTACGGCACTGGTAACCCATCTGTTTGGAACCCAGACGTACGTCCAGGTGACAACAAGTGGTCCATGACAATCTTCGCTCGCGATCTGGACACTGGTATCGCTAAGTGGGGTTATCAAATGACGCCTCACGATGAGTGGGATTATGACGGTATTAACGAAGTCATCCTGTTCGACAAGGGCGGCAAGACATACGCTTGGCACCATGACCGTAACGGTTTTGCTTACACATTTGATGCATCGAACGGTTCCATCATCGCTGCTGAAAAAGTGCATCCATTCGTTAACTGGGCAACCGGTGTTGATCTGAAGACTGGTACTCCTCAGAAAGATGGTAAGTACTCCACTCACCAAGATTACAACGCTAAGGGTATTTGCCCTGCAGCGCTGGGTACAAAAGACCAACAGCCTGCAGCTTACTCCCCACGTACTGGCCTGGTTTACTCACCACTTAACCACGTTTGTATGACATACGAGCCAGTTGAGTCCAAGTACATCGCCGGTCAACCATGGGTTGGTGCTACTTTGACCATGTTTGCTGGTCCTGATGGCGTAATGGGTGGCTTTGCTGCTTATGATCCATTGACCAACAAGAGCAAGTGGTACAACAAGGAGAAGTTCTCTGCTTGGGGTGGTGTTCTGACTACAGCTTCTGACCTGGTGTTCTACGGTACTCTGGATCGTTGGTTCAAGGCTGTTGACGCACAATCTGGTAAAGAATTGTGGAAGTTCCAAGTAGGTTCTGGTGTGATTGGTAATGCATTCACATACAGCCACAAGGGTAAGCAATACGTTGGCGTACTGTCCGGTATCGGCGGTTGGGCTGGTGTAGCGATGAACCTTGGTTTGGAAAACTCTACCGATGCGCTTGGCGCAGCCGGTGGTTACAAAGAACTGACCAAGTACAACGCTGCTCCTGGCGGCGGTGCACTGAACGTGTTCAGCCTGTAATCTCTGTTAATGCAGAAATTGCAACGCTAACATCAGTTAGTTGCTCGCAAGCACCCCGCCTATGGCGGGGTGCTTTTTATCTTTGATAGGCAAATGCAAATACGATTGTTTATCACTGAAGAAGGAAGTCAGTAATGCTAAATACGCTGAAAAAAGTTTCCCTTTTATTGCTATTAACTGGTTTTACTCAGGTAGCTTTGGCAGATGGGCCAGCTACGAATACCTTGGATGTGGATAGTGAAGTAGGCCGTGGTGGTTTGCCGGTTCGGGAAGATAACCCGAATGAGTTAAAAGTATGTGCGGATTTTGATAACTTGCCTTACTCCAATGGCAAGCAAGAAGGTTTTGAAAACAAGATTGCTCAATTGATCGCTAAAGATCTTGGCAAGACTTTGTCATACCAGTTCTGGTATGACCGTATGGGTTTCATTAGAAACACGATTAATGCGCATCGCTGTGATGTGATCATAGGCACCGTAGATGGCAATGACATGTTGTTGACCTCCAAGCCCTATTATCGCTCAGGCTATGTGTTTGTTTACCGCCAGGATAGCGGATACAACATTCAGGACTGGGATTCTCCAGATCTACGTAAAGGTATTATTGGCGTAGTGGGTCAAACCCCTCCTTCCCGCCCTTTAAACGACAAGGGCTTGCTGGGTAATTCCCGTCCTTACCGCATCATGCGTGACCTCAATCTGCCCCCTAGTTTCATCATTGATGATCTGGTGAAGGGTGATATCGATGTGGCTGTGCTGTGGGGGCCAATTGCTGGCTACTATGCCAAGAAATCCAGTGTGCCTTTGGTGGTCGTTCCGGCACCAGAGTATGAAAAAGAAAATATACACGGCAAGGAATACTGGAATATTTCCCTGGCGGTGCGTAAACGCGACAAAGAGCGCTTGGCGATCTTGCAGGAAGTGCTGGATCGACGCCATGCCGACATTATCAAAATCCTGGATGAATATGGAATTCCTCATGTCCCAGTGGTTGAAGGTGATAGCGTAGAGAAAAAAGGCAGAGAAAAGGGTGATGTTATTCCCAAATTTGAGTAAGAATTTTTCATGAACTGAGTCAACTGTTTCACTGTCTGACTCGTTAATTGAAGTGCAGGCTGGTGCATATGCAAACCAATCAGTCGAAGTTTAAGAGTTTATAAAAGCAAGGAGAAAGTATGTTGAATCATGGAGTGGTAAAAGCAACATTAGCAGCGTCTATTCTGGCGCTTGTAGGACTGGCAATTCCGATGCAGGCAAGTGCTGCATGTAATTTGGTCTCAACGAAAGACAACAGTCCTTTGAATATCAAGGTTGAGGCTGACGATACCCCTGAAGCGAAACAGTTTCTGGAAACTTGTGTGAATCCTTATACCAAGATTTTTGCTGATGATCCTACTAAGGCAAAGCAAGGCAAGAGCAAGTTTGGATTGTATTCATGCACTACATGCCATGGCCCTAACGGCGATGGTCAGGTAGCTGTGTCAATCACTGACGACCGTTGGCAGTACAACAAGCATATTACCGACAAGGGTATGTTTGAAACTATCGCTGGTGGCTCCAATGGTGGTATGGCAACTTGGCATAGACAAGTTGCTGGTAATCCAGATCTGGTTTCCACTGATGAAATCCTGAAGATTATTGGCTTCTTGCGTAGCCAGTACAAGGGCGGTGGTGACAAGCCATGGCTGACTGAAAAGCCTCAGTAAGGATCAAGTGAAGGTGCAAGTGAGCCAAGATTAATTGAAAAGTTATTCTGCTTTTACTGCCTGATAAAAAGAGCGGCCATTGTGAACAACAGTGGCCGTTTTTTTATGCGTGTTCCAAGCTTTAGGGGTAAAATCAGCAGAATGGAATGTAGGCGCAAGATCAGCCACTAAAGCCAATACTCATCATTATGTGAGGTTTGGGTATAAGTGTTGTACTTGCCCAATCTGGTTAACATTGTTTAGACCTGGAAAGTGAAGTTATGCAATTGGAAACGCAAGCAAGTTCAGATTTGCATCATGTCGTGATCGTTGGTGGTGGTGCTGGTGGCCTGGAATTAGCCACTCGCCTTGGCGATAGCCTGGGACGTAAGAAGAAGGCGCATATCACCCTGATTGATCGTACCCGCACGCATGTGTGGAAGCCATTACTGCATGAAATTGCGGCAGGCAGCATGAATCCTGATAAGCATGAGCTCGAGTATATTGCCCAGGCACACTGGCATCACTTCCATTTCCGTCTCGGCAATATGGATGGCCTGGATCGTACCAAGCAAGAAGTTTATGTTGCTCCGTTCCATGACGAGGATGGAGTCGAGGTCATTCCACGTCGTACCTTTAAATATGACACCCTGATTATTGCCATTGGCAGCACCACTAACGATTTCGGTATTTCAGGCGCACGCGAGCACTCCATTGCTTTGGATACTCAAGGTCAGGCAGAGCGCTTTCACAAGCGCCTGCATAACGCACTGATACGGGCCCAGACACAGGCTGAACCTATCCAGGCAGGACAGCTTGAGGTAGTGATTGTGGGCGCTGGAGCAACAGGCGTGGAGCTGGCAGCAGAGTTGCACAACACCACACGTGAGGTGGCCGCTTATGGCCTGGACAAGATTGATCCAGATAAAGACATCAAAATTTCCTTGATCGAAGCCAGTGACCGTGTGTTACCTGCCCTGCCGCCTAAGCTCTCCATGGCGGTAGATGTTGAGCTCAGGAAATTACGTGTTCATGTCTATGCTGGTGAGCGGGTAACCGAGGTAACCAGCAAGGGCGTCTATACCCATAGTGGCCGTTTTATTCCCTCTGCACTGGTGGTATGGGCAGCGGGTATCAAGGCCCCAGATTTCCTGCGCGAGCTGGATGGTCTGGAAGTGAATCGAATCAATCAACTGATTGTGAAGCGTACCCTGCAAACAACATTGGATCAGAACGTGTTTGCATTTGGTGATTGCGCCGCATGCCCATGGCCTGGTCATGATGAAAACGTGCCACCAAGAGCGCAATCTGCACACCAGCAAGCTTCCATGCTGGTGAAGACAGTCAAGAACCGTGTCGCGGGCAAAGATAGTCTGCCTGAATACACGTATCGTGATTATGGCTCACTGGTGAATCTGGGACGCTATTCCACAGTCGGTAATCTTATGGGGTCAGTAGCAGGTGGCACCATGTATATTGAAGGTATATTTGCACGCCTGATGTACCAGTCTTTATACCAGATGCATTTGATGGCCTTGCATGGCTTCTTTGCCGTGGTGCTGCAGATATTGGCACGCATCATTACCCGCAGGACAGAGGCGAGAGTTAAATTGCATTAATTGTTTCTTACTTTCAGCCCAATAAAAAGCCCGGATTTCCGGGCTTTTTATTGGGAAAACGCTACATGAGCAGAGTTTCTATATTATCTTGGCGCTGGATTTCTGTGCTTGGTAGAGCTTGTATATACCGCTCATGCTGATGCTGACAAATAAGCCAAATGCGACAATGATGTAGTTTATCTCGATATCTGCCTTGACCATCACGGTGTAAATGCTGATCAGTGCAGCAATGCCCAGATTCTCGTTGAAGTTCTGTACGGCAATTGAGTGGCCCGCCCCGATGAGTTGGTGTCCACGATGTTGCAGTAATGCATTTAGAGGTACCACTAAGTAACCGCTCAAGGCCCCAATCAACAGCAGCAGTACGCATGCCAGAATCCAGTTAGTGATAAAGATCATGCTGATCACGAGTACACCCACGACAATGCCGACAGGTAATACCTTGACTGACTCTTCCAGCTTGATCATCCTTGCAGCGGCAATCGAGCCGAAGGCAATGCCGATGGCGACGACCACCATCATATAGGTGGATTGTTCTTGATTAAAATTTAGCGCAAAGCCCGCCCATGCCAGTACGACAAAGCGCAGGGTGGCAGCGACGCCCCAGAATAAGGTCGTGACCGCTAGTGAAACCCGCCCTTGAGCATCTTTCCATAAGGCCTTGAATGAGTGCCAGAAGTCTGAAATCAGGTAAATAGGATTCTTCTTGGTCAGTTTGTGATCAATCGGTACCTTGGGAATATAGATGTTGAAGATAGCTGCCAACATATAGAACGCAGTAATGACGATCATCGCCACTTGTATGTTGATGCCAGGCAGTATGGCGCCAATGACAGTGCCAAGCACAATCGCCATGACGGTTGATCCTTCCATCCAGCCATTGGCTTTCACCAGCATTTCCTGAGGCAGGTACTCTGTCAGAATGCCGTACTTGGCGGGTGAGTAAGCTGCCGCGCCTATGCCGACAATACCGTAGGCAAATAGTGGCGGCATGCCAAACACCATGGCAGTGCTACCGACAAATTTGATGGCATTGGATACGAACATCACTCTGCCTTTGGGGAAGGCATCGGCAAAGGACCCGACAAAAGGGGCTAGGATGATATAGGAGATGACAAAGAACCATTGCAGCAGGGGATCATGCCAGCTTGGTGCCTCCATGTCCCTGAGCAAGGCGATTGCAGTGAACAGCAATGCATTGTCGGCTAGCGCTGACAAAAACTGCGCTAGCAGTATGATATAGAAACCCGGATTCATCGCTGCCTTGTCACACCAGGAAGTACATGGTGTTTTTTCATCCTGTTTTTGTAGCTGGCAACGCCAGTGCTTGTCATTCTAATCTTCAATTGTTACAGAATATCTGCTGCAAAATCAGCCAGTCTGGAGCGCTCACCGCGTACCAGTGTGACATGGCCGTTATGCGTCCAGCCTTTAAATCGATCCACCACATAGGTCAGACCTGAACTGCCTTCTGTCAGGTAAGGCGTATCAATTTGCGCAATATTACCTAAACAAACTACTTTAGTCCCAGGGCCTGCACGCGTAATCAATGTCTTCATTTGTTTTGGCGTCAAATTCTGAGCTTCATCAATGATGAGGAATTTATGTAGGAAAGTCCGGCCACGCATGAAGTTCAATGATTTTATCTTGATCCGTGTCCGAATCAGATCCTGAGTGGCGGCTCTTCCCCACTCACCCGCTTCTTCATCAGACTTATTCAGAACGTCGAGATTATCCTCCAATGCGCCCATCCATGGGGCCATTTTTTCTTCCTCAGTGCCTGGCAGGAAGCCAATGTCCTCTCCAACTGGCACAGTCACCCGGGTCATGATGATTTCACTATAGATTTTCTTATCCAGCGTTTGAGTCAACGCGGATGCCAGCGTCAGTAGTGTCTTGCCAGTACCAGCCTGGCCAAGCAGGGTGACGAAATCGACTTCCGGGTCCATCAAGAGGTTGAGCGCAAAGTTCTGCTCACGGTTGCGCGCCGTAATCCCCCATATATTATGCTTGGCCTGGGTGTAATCCTTGACTACTTCGAGCACGGCACTGTTACCCTCAGTCGATCTCACAATCGCATGAAAGGGTTTCTCGAACTCATAATAGACAAACTCGTTGATCAGGAAGCTTTTACAGAGCGGCCCGTTAATACGGTAAAACATACGGCCTGCATCCTGCCAGGACTCCAGGGCCTTGCTGTGTTTGTCCCAGAAATCTGCAGGCAGTTCCTTCATGCCGCTATAGAGCAGGTCAGTATCTTCCAGCACCTGGTCGTTGAAGTAGTCTTCAGCCGCAACGCCGATAGCCCTGGCCTTGATGCGGATATTGATGTCCTTGCTGACCAGTACCACTTCCCGGTGAGGTTGCGAGGTATGCAGTTCCAGCACGACGCTGAGTATCTGATTGTCGGCCTTGCTGCCTGCCAGCATGGGTAACTCTGCGGTAACCGCAGCGGTTTGCAGGAACAGTTTGCCACTCACATGTTTATTGCTGTTAATCGAAAGCGGACAGCCTTCTTCAAGACTGGAAAGATTGGTGCCGACAATTTCTTCCAGGTTACGGCTTGCCTGACGTGCATTACGCGCTACTTCGGTCATGCCTTTCTTGTTGTTGTCCAGTTCTTCCAATGTCACCATCGGGAGATAAATGTCATGCTCCTCAAATCTGAACAAGCTTGAGGGGTCATGCATCAGAACATTCGTGTCGAGTACAAACAGTTTGGTGCTTGCAGTAGTAAGCTTTTTGATCATCTGGCAGGTCCCTGGTCAAATAGATTGAATAAACTCGAGCACTTCCTGGGCGTGGCCGTCCACTTTTACTTTACGCCACTCATGAACCAGAACGCCTTTCTCGTTAATGACAAAGGTGCTGCGTTCTATGCCACGTACTTCTTTACCATACATTTTCTTCATTTTGATTACGTCAAACAGCGTACAGGCTTTTTCCTCTGTATCTGCTAGCAACTCGAAAGGGAATGTGAATTTGGCCTTGAAGTTTTCATGGGATTTGAGGCTGTCGCGTGAAATGCCGACGACTTCTGCGTTGTTGGTCTGGAGGGCAGGATAAAGATCACGTAAGTCTTTACCCTGATTGGTGCAGCCTGGCGTGTTATCTTTTGGATAGAAATAAATCACCAGTTTTTTGCCAATATACTCGGAAAGCCTAAAAATTTTCCCGCTGGTGGAAGGGAGTTCAAAATCTGGAATAACTTGATTAAGCATAATGGACATTAAACAGTAGACACCCACATTGTTGATAAAAAAAACCGTTAAAGCAAGCGGGTTATGTGGGGTATATGCATTAAAACTCAGCTTTTCTGGTGATTGCGCGGTAGTAACAGCTCGGTTGAGGTGCCGGTTGGGATGCGGGAGTTGAAATGAATACTGCCTGATAATGCTTCAAAGACTTTGAAGGCGAAGGGAATGCCAAGTCCGGTACCAAATCTTTTGGTAGTGGGGCCTGGGCTGATGGCATGCGGGTCTGGGGTGAATGGCATCCCAGGGCCCTGATCATATATCACAAGCTGGATTGTCTCTTCTGATAAGTGGATGTGCAGTTCGATGGTGGTATGGAAAGGTGATGCCTCTACCGCGTTGAGCAATAAGTTGTATAAGGCTTGCTCCAGGAGGTTTTCATCAGTAAACATGCGGTCATCTTCATCCTCCCAATCAGGCAGAATGAAGTGCAATGATCGTTCTTGAATTTTTTCCTGTAATGGAACGAGCGCCCCTTGTAGTATTTGCCTTAAGCTTGTGTGGCTGGGTTGTGGTTTGAGGGGGTGTAGATACGCTAATAGGGCACGCGTCCAGCGATCAAGTCGGTCTACCGTGCTGATAATGGCTTTGAGCGAATCCCGTGTTTCCTGATCCAGCTCGTTGCTGTCTGCTACCTGGGCTGTAGCACGAATGCTGGCAAGTGGGTTGCGGATATTATGCGCAAGCATAGGCACTAACAGGCCCAATGCAGCTTGTTTCTCTGAACGAACCAGCGCTTCCTGGCTGTGCGTCAGCTCTTCAGCCATACGATTGATGGATTGTGACAGCGTTGCCAGTTCGGCCACGCCTTCTTCTGGCGCTTTGTAGTTCAGGTTGCCTGCGCTGATTTCACTGGTTGCGTGCAGCACGCCACGGATTGGACGTACGATGGCGCGGTTGAGGAAAATGCGGGAGAACACCAACAACAGTAATGCCAGTCCAATGGGCACCATCAGCAAGGTAATTGATGTGCTTTTAGCTTCCTCCAGCCGGGAGGATAGCTCGCGCTGTTTAAGTAATAACAAGCGTTCTGCTCGCGCTGAAATAATTTCGTAACGATGGAAAATGCCTGATTCAAGATGGGTGTTCAGTGTTTTTTCAAGCGCCTCATCGCTATATTCTTGTGGCCGGTTAAAGAAGCGCTGTGTTTCTATGACAAATGCCTGATAGCTGTTCTGTAGATCCAGAATGGCAGACTTTTCCTCCTGATCTACCGTCAACTCAAGTAGTTTTTTGAAATGCACACCGATGGACTGGGTATAGACGTTGTATTCCTCCTGCGCATGTGGGTCCTTGAGGAAGTACATATCAAAAAGCTCTTTCATCTGGCGATACAGATCGCCGCGCGTTTGCTGAATTTCCTGCACCATCAAATTGATGCGTTGCGACTCCTGCGAGGATTGATCCCATAATCGCATGCCAATCACACCTGCAGTCCCGGCCAGCACGACGAGCAAAATAAATGTCAGTTCATGGATCAGCAATACGTCTTTTAAGGATTTGGAACGTGGTGGTTGGCTCATGACTCTTCCAGGCTGAAGGGGATGGGCACCAAGATGTTGAGTATCTTTCCTCGCAATGCCTCTGGAGGGGCTGGCAGTGGGGAGGCCTTCTTGACCATGGTGAGCGCTTGCTCATCCAGCACTTTATGCCCACTGGACTTCTGGATTCTGCTGGAAATCACATTGCCATTGCCGTCACTTTGTACCTCAACGATGACTTCTCCCTGCCAGCCACGCATCTGCGCGATTTTGGGATATTGCTTGTACTTGGAAATGGCCTTCGCCAGCATGCTGCCATAAAGATTACGCGCCGCATCCATGTCCTGCTGGCTAGGTCCTTGCACTTGCACAGGGGGAGCTGGCGGAGGTGGTGTTGGCGTTGGCGTAGTTTGCACTGGTGCGACATGTTCTTTGGGGGCTACCGACATGACCTCAGGGGCAGGGGTAGCCGGTGGTGCGCTGTCTGTGGATTCCGTTGGCTTGCTTGGTGTTACTTCTTCCACCATTTTTTGGATGGGTTTTGTGACCTGAGGGACGGCGGTAGGTTTCGGTGGTGGTTTTACTGGCTCAGGTGGTTTGATGGGCTCAGGTTCGGCTGTCTTTGTTGGTTCTGGTTCTGCCACTGGTGTCGGGGCGGCAGTGGATGGTGGCGCAGGAGCCAGCTCTACCGTTAACACGGGTGGTGGTTCATCGTCCGTAAAATCGAAAGCGGGTAGTTGCAAGACAAGAATCGCATGCAATGCCAAGGAGCCAATAATAGCCCAAACCAGCGTTTGATCTTTACTAGGCAATGGGAGTGAAGTAGAAGCCAACATGGGGGTTCATTAAGTTTTTATGCTGCTTATTATGCGGGATCGCTGAATTATTGGGCTATGTAGCGGTAAACATTTTCTGCATCGTTGCCTATTCCCATTCCAGTACAGGATAGATCAGGTTCACATTGCGACGGTTAACTGAATTGAACAGCAGCCATTTATCTCGCTCCTGCCCGGCAGCAGATTGCATTGCCTGCTCCATGGTGCCGCCTTTTTTGATGGATGCCCTGACGTCATTCAGGAGCAGGTCAAGGTAACGATATTCATTGTCTAGTGCAGTAATAAAGCTTGTAGTGGCGGGGCCGTGACCAGGAATGGCGATATTCACACCAGGTAATTGCTTCAGCTTGTTGATGGTCGCCAGCCAGCCCTTGATATCACCATCAATAGAGGGTGTCCGGTCAATAAATAGCAGGTCGCCAGTCCAGAGGGTGCCGGTTTGTTCATCGAAAACGGTAAGATCGGTATTGGTGTGAGCGCTAGGATAGGCGGTGAGTACCAATGTTCTGTTGCCGAGATCAATCACCTGGGAAGTGTCTACCGTGATGCTTGGTTTCACTATCTCACTGCCTGCAAAGGCTTGTTTCAGCAAATTGTTCCCCTGGCGCATATAGGCTTCCTGCCTGAGCGTCATGGCATTGCCCAGCTTGCTATGGCCAATAAATGCGGCTTTGTCATTGAGGAATGCGGCATTGCCAAAAATATGATCGGGATGAATGTGTGTATTGATCACATAGAGGACTGGCAATTTTGTCACGGCAGCGATGGCTTGGCGCAACTCACTGCCAAGCTGGTAGCTGCCACCCGTATCAATGACAGCCACCCCCTTGCTGCCGATGATAAAGCCGATATTGCTGATATCACCGTGGTAGCCATCATCAAGGTCCTCATGCACACCTTGGTGCACATACACCCCTGAAGCCACTTCTTTTATGGACAGGTTTTCTGCAAATGCCAGGGGCGCTAACATCAAGCTCAAGCTGATGATGACCCAGCCTGCTGTGCTTCTGCAAGCTGTGGTCAGTACACTGCGGGAACAATCAACAGCTGAAGCAGGTATCATGGGAGCGTTGGCTTGATCTATGGTAAAGACACATGTTAAATGCCTGTATACCAATCTGTAAATATCAGATGGAACTTGAGCAGTCATCGAGCGTCTGAAACAATGCGTTATAAAAACGATTAGAATGAGTTTGTAAGAACATGGAGAACGTTATGCAATGCAAATTTGAGTTAAAGCTCTTGGCGGCTTCTGCTGCTTTATTGTTTTCAGGTTCACTGCTGGCAGCCCCTTTTGCCTATTCGACCAATGAGAAATCGGGGACGGTATCCATTATCGATACCCAAACAGACCAGGTGGTTGGCAGTTTCAAGGCAGGCCAGAAACCACGTGGCGCGGCAATTACCAATGATGGAAAATACCTGTTTGTCAGTGACCAGAAGCAGAATGCCCTGCTGGTGATTGATCTGGCCAAGAAGTCCATCTCCGATACAATCAAGCTGGATGAGTCTCCTGAAGGCGTGGGCATTTCTCATGATGGCAAGTGGATTTCTGCTGCCAATGAGGAAGACAACACAGTTTCAGTGATTGATACTACAACGCACAAAGTCAGCTACAAGGTCAAAATGCAGGGCAAAAACCCAGAGCATGCCGAATTCAGTCCTGATGGTAAGTGGATGTACGTGAGTGCTGAAGAAGCCAAATATGTGGATGTGGTGGATCTGTCCAAACGCGCTTCTATCAAGCTGGTTGAGGTGGGGGAGCGTCCACGCGGCATTGGTTTCCTGCCTGATAGTTCCAGAGCCTATGTGGCCAATGAAGCTGCTGGTACCGTTTCCGTGTTTGATACCAGCAAGCATGAAGTGATTGCGACCATTAGCGTTGGCACACGCTCCAATGGAGTTAAAGTGCTGCCTAATGGCAAGAAGGTCTATATTTCTAATGGTGGCGACGGCACATTGTCCGTGATTGATACTGCCACCAATAAGGTCACTGCCACTATTCCGGTGGGTAAGCGTCCCTGGAATATGGATGTCACTCCTGATGGCAAGAAACTCTATGTTGCCAACGGCAAGTCTAACTCAGTATCCGTGATTGATACCGAGACTGACAAGGCGATTAAGGAAGTGACTGTCGGTGATACACCATGGGGTGTGTTCGTACACTAGAGTAGACCTACATGCCGGCATTGCGTGGATATGATGTGCAGGATAGCTGCGCTGTCTGTCGGCATGTTCGATTGGCTGGATAAGAGATGAATAACGCTGTTTCAAGATATGGCAAGGTTGCCATTACCCTGCACTGGCTGGTTGGTTTGGGCATTATTATCTTGTTTGGTCTGGGCTGGTACATGAATGAGTTGCCCAAAGGCGGCCCCAAGGTCATGAGTTTTGATATGTTTGATCTTGGTCTGTTTACCTGGCACCTCACAGAAGCGGTATCGCCACGTACCTTCTATTTCAACCTGCATAAATCTATTGGTCTGACGGTTTTCTTCCTGATTGGATTACGCGTTTACTGGAGATTGACGCATCAACCTCCAGCATTGCAAGCCTCTTTGCAGCGCTGGGAGAGGATAGTGGCCCACGGGACGCATCACTTGCTTTATCTGCTGATGGTATTGATGCCAGTGACCGGTATGTTGACCACGCTTTATAGCAAGTACGGTTTGACCTGGTTTTCCATTCCTGTCTTACCCGGGCTGGATGAACCGGGCTTGCGTGACTTCTTTGTGGCAGCGCATGAACTCACTGCTACGGTGCTGTTCCTGCTCATTAGCCTGCATATTGCCGCTGCCCTCAAGCATCAGTTTCTTGACAGGGACGACACCATGAAGCGCATGTCGTTTTTTAAATGACTCATGCCCGAGGTTGAATAAAAAAAGGACGCTGATGCGTCCTTTTTTTATTCCCGCCAGTTATTCGACGGCGAGTGTATGCGCAAACTTTCCTTCTTCATTATCGTGTGCTTTCACTTCAAGCTTGCCTGGGGCTGGTGGTACAAAGTCAAAGCGCAAATAAGGGTCTTCGCTGGTGCCTACCCCGAAGTCGACATCCAGTACGGGTTTACCATCATAGGTGAAAGTCGCTTTTTGTATATAAAAGGCGGGGCGGAAACCTTGTGACACCAGGTCTCGCTGTAGGCCGGTAAACATCGGGTGTTTGATGATGAATGTGGTCGTGGTGGCTTGGTTGAAGGTCACGGGTGTTTCGACATTCAGCTTGATTTTACCTGCAGCTGCCAATACCGCCTGATCGTCGCCATCGACTGCGCCGCCACAGCCTCCGGAAGCCCGGATTGGGATTGCTGTCGTAAAGAGTTTTCCATCTGCTGTTTCACCAACTGCGTGAATGAACGAGTCCGTTTCAAGCCGGATGCGTGTGGACAGGGTCAATTTCCCCAGCAGTTCTGACAGGTGGTAAGTGGCTGCAAGCTGGATTGGATTGGCGTCCACGATGATATAAACAGACTTGATTGCGTCAGCAGCACTCTGCGGTCTGTCTATCGTCAGCGTGATAGGCACTTGTGCGCCACTTTCTGCCCGCTTAGGCCCTGACAGGGTAATGAAATCAGCTTCTTCTATATTGCGTTTGGGGAAGAAGCCCTCTTTGATCACAGGCCAGATGTCAGGTGAAGCCTCAGCCCAGGCGCTACCGCCTGTAATGGTAAAGATAATGGCTGCGAGGGAAATAATGATGTTGCTATGTAAGCCTGTGTTCATATGCTCTTCTCCATATATGACTCGATTTTTTATTATTTTGATTAAGCATACAACAAACCAGGGGTTTACTACACAGCGATGATCGCTGGTAATAAACCCCTGGAAGAGAGAATATGAAGATTAGAATATATAGGTTGCGTTCAGGCCCATCAGCCAGTTCCGACCTGCACTTGGTTCATAGAAGCGATTATTCCCATCATTCACTCGGATTGAGCCTATATATTCCTTGTCGAATATATTTTCTACCCGAACATATTCGCTGAGACGCCAGTTTTGCAGCTTTTGCTGGAAGCCGGCACGAATGTTAAAGATGGTGTAAGAGTCTGCAGTATCAGTATTCACGTCATTGACGTATACCTTGCTGTTATGGCGAGCTTCAAAAGCCGTGCTGAATCCAGTTGTTTGATGTTTCCATGCAATCTCACCATATATCTGGCTTTTATAGGTGCCAGGTAAACGATTGCCGGATTCAATGGTGTTATTTAATGCATTTGTATAAGTAGAGTCGAATTTTGCATTTAATAAGGTGTATGAGCCGAATAGGGAAAGATTATTAGCAAATTTGGATTCAATGGAAAGCTCAGCACCATTGCGTTTAGTCTTGTTTGCATTTGTGTAGCTGACATTTCCAGCATTGTTTCCTTGTACTACGATTTCATCGTCAGTATGTATATTAAACCAGGTTAGATTTGCAACGGTGTTGTTACCTATGAATGCTTTTGTGCCAATTTCAAAATTGCGGCTCTCACTAGGTTTCAGACCAAGGTTGGGGCCTGAAACTGGATTCACTGTTGCATATGCAGCTTCTGCAAAAGTTGGTGTTTCGAAGCCTTTCCCGTAGTTGGTGTATACGTTCCAGCTTGGTGTAATTTTCCAAACAGCACCAATAACGGGTGTGGTTTTTTCGTAAGTGACGTTACCACTTTTATCGATACCCCCAGATAATAGATTGTCATCAACCTCTAGTTTAACTTTGGTGCGGCGGGCACCCAAGTGGAGGTCGAGGTTATCTAGTACAGACCATTGAGCCTGAATGTATTTGTCGGAGTTGGTCGCGATGTTTTCTTCATCTCGATTTAATATGCCAGTTTTGATACCGCCGGTAGCGTTGATATCTAAACGATCATCCCTCATCTTGCCGTATGTGAGTCCTATGCTGATATTGTATGGTTTGCTGAAAAGCTCGCCTTTATTGTTCCAGCGAAGATCTGTACCCCAGAATTCACGATCAATAGAGCTCGCGCGTCCAAGAGCATTAAATTGGTTAATCGAGAGATATTGTTCGTTTTTACGAGTACCTACATATGAAATCAGATTGATCGAGTTATTGTCATTAATCTTATGTTCAAGATTGAAGCCCACTTGTGTTTGACTACGAGATACGCGTGTGTCAGCGCGTAATGCGCTAGGGGCTGCTTGTTTGCGGTCAGCTCGTACCTCACTCCTGTTAAGACCTAGGGGATCATCCGCTTCTTGATCAAACCAGTTAATCAATGTGGTGAGTTTGGTGTCCTCATTTAGATTGAAGCGGAATTTGGCTGTGCCTTGTTCTTTTTTATTACTACTGTGATCGCGGTAGCCATCTGAGGAATAATTTGAATAGTTTATTAGGTATTCAAGACCGTCTGCAGTACCTGCTGCCCGTACATTTTCACGACGAGTGTTATAGCTGCCGAATAAAACACCACCCGATAACTCATGACCTTGCGGTGCATTCTCTGTCAGTAACTGAACCACGCCACCAGATGAGTTGCCGTACAGGGTGGAGAATGGGCCACGCATGACTTCTATACCTTGCATAACACCAAGGTCAACGCTGCCAGGTTGACCACTGCCATCTGGATAGGTTAGTGGAATGCCATCCACATAAACGCGAACGCCGCGAACGCCAAATGCAGAGCGCGCACCAAACCCACGTGTGGAAATTTGGGGATCCTGAGACATTTGTGTGCGGTTTTGTGCGGTGATGCCTGGCACGCGGATGAGGCTTTCTGACAGTGTCATCTGGGCCTGTCCATCCTGGATTTGATCTTTGGTAACAACATCAATCGCGACTGGCAGGTCAAAGCTTCTTTGCGCTGCCCGTGTCGCTGTCACGACCACTGGGGATACCACCTGCAAGGATTCTTTGCTATCGGCCTCTTCCGCCAAGACAGGGTTTGAAGTCCCCCAGACACTTAATACAGCGAGCGGAATGAGTTTGAGTGAATACGATTTTCTTTGCATGGTGTTTTCCCCTGAATGCTGCTATTAAATTTTAATGCGGCGAGCTTATGGGAAAGTCTTGCGCTTGACCATCAAGATAATCATTAATTTGGGGCGGGAAGCCCGATTTTATTGCGTATCAGGGGAAATATACCGCGGGTTTTGTATCATTGCGTCCAAAAAATCCTTGGTCGGTAGGTGAGGCAATAATCCCTTGCTGCTTATCACGATGCTGGCACTGGCACAGCCTGCCTGTAGTGCTTGTGCAATTGATTGTCCGGATAAAAGCTTATATATAAACGCACTGGCAAATGCATCCCCGGCGCCTATGCTATCGATCACCTGCGTTTGAAATGCTGGGTGGATTATAGTCTGGCCGTTTTCCAGCCAGGCGATGACTCCCTGGCATCCCAGGGTGATCACCATGCTTTTGCCGGGATATGCATCCTTGTTAGATACCTTTGCAAGAAATGCTTTTGCGCTATCTGCAGTATTAAAGATGCTGGGCTCTGTCTGAAAGAATGCCGCGGCCTCCGTTTGATTCATGATGAGCACGTCAGTCGATGCCAGTAATTCGGGTGTAATCGCATGGAATGGTGAAGGGTTAAGAATGGTCAGGCGGCCTGCGTGTTTGGCGATGCTGAATGCGGTGGCAATTGTAGATTCAGGGATTTCAAATGAGGCATAGGTAATGCCTGCCTGTGCTATACGGGATGCCCGGGCTCTGATATGGCTGGTATCCAGTAGCGCGTTGGCGCCAGCGTAGAGGGTAATGTTGTTCTGCCCGCTGTTGTCTATCAGGGCTACACCGTTGCCGTTATATTCTCCCAATTCAAGCAATTCCGGTGATGTCAGCGCCCAGTCATCCAGTGTCTGCTGATACTGCGAACGAGCGGCTGACGTGTTACCTACAGGAATGATGCCATCTACACTAATACCTAGTTTGTGCAGCCCGATTAATACATTGAGGCCTTTGCCACCAGTCTCGCAATGGAAGCTGTCTGCGGCCAGAGACTCACCTGGGAATGGAAAGCGCCTGACGAAGAAAATGTGGGCAATCATCAGGCTGCCCAGTACAAACACTGAGGGTATCTGGTGCGAATATTGAGAGCGCTGTTGAGTAAAGTGTGCCAGCATGCGTATCTGCTTTCAGTGCAGGCCTTAGCCTTTCATTTTGACCCGATAGGCATACGCATCGCCACGGAATGTGCCTTCAACGTACTCCAATAAAATACCTTCCTGCGAATAACTGCGTCGCTTGATTAGCAAGCAAGGTTGCGAGGCGGTAAAACCAAATGCCTGATTTTCGATTGGGTTAGATAAGACCGCTTCTACGGTTTGCTCGCACCAATCCAGGGAGTGTTTGCAGTGCTGTTGGATGGCTTGGTAAATCGACTCGCTTAAATCGATGGTTTGTAGCTCGGGCAAATGATGCAGGTTGTACCAGGCGATTTCGTGCGATAGCGGTTTCTCATTGCCATAGCGGATGCGTTCAATTTTGAGCAATGAAGCGTTCGAGTTCAGCCCAAACATGGAGGCCATGCCTCTATCCTGAATCACGGATTGTTCCAGGATTTTTGACGAAGGCGTCATACCCAGCTCGTGCATTTCCTGAGTGAAACCTCGGAGCTTGAACATGTGTGTATCCAGCCGGCCTGGTGTTAATACTGTGGTGCCACCCTTGCGGTTACTGGTGATCAGCTTGCGGTTACGCAGCTCCATATAGCTGCGTTTGATCGTGATTTTGCTGACGTTCAATGCCTCCGAAAATGCTGTTTCGGTCGGTAAAAGCGTCCCTGGCTTTAACTCGTTATTGAGAATGAGCGTTTCCAGTTGCTGGAATAGCTGGGCGTAGAGAGGTTCCGGCGCATCTTTGTGCAATGTAACCAGACTGGTGATACACGCCGTGTTTTCTTCTAGTTTTTTCAAAAAATCAGACCTTTGTCATTCGGTGGTAATGCATTGAAATCCATCGGCATCTTAACGTTCTGGGCTAGGAGCGACAACCCATGATGAAAAATAGGCCCAAACCAGAACGGGGTAGATATTATGTTGGATGTATTTTAGGTATATTTATAAAATAAAGGTATATGATTATTGGTGTGTTGATATCAATTATTCAGAAGGTGGATCATGGCAAAGATTGAGCTTGATGTTAATGAGTTGGGCAGCAGGCTTGGTGGCTGGCGTGTTAAAGATGGCACCGCAGCCGAATATAAAAGTGCAGGGAGCCATTACCTTACTTATGCACCGATGATATCAAGCCCGATTGGAGGCGGTTTGCAGTTGATGGCAAGCATTGATCACATCATTAGCATCGAGAAAACAGATCATTGCCAGCTCCATATGCATTTTGATGCGAGTGGCATCTTGGTGAGTTGGAAAGTCGAGCTTAGTATTCAGGGAGCTTCCAAGTTCGATTCTGGATGGGTTCTAGAGGCTGCTGGTACTGGCATGTTTGGGCGCGAGTACGCCGCGACTGCTGCCGTCGCTATAAAAGTCCTGAACACGGTGTCTGGGGTTGTCGCTGGACTGGCCACACATGGTGGTCGTGCAGTTTTTCCCTCAGTGATCCAAATGAATTTCAATCATATTATTGGATGCATGCGGCGTGAATTCTTGGTGTATGGGGAGATTGCTAGCAAATATGCAGCATTGGGTGGGGAGCACGGGTTTCTTGGGCGTCCCTTGACCGATGAAACCGGAACATCTGGTCAGGTTGGTAGATGCCATCATTTTGAAAGTGGATCGATTTACTGGACAACAAAAACGGGAGCCTGGGCAGTGCATGGCCCCATTCGCGATAAATGGGCGTCTTTAGGATGGGAGCGTAGCGTACTGGGATATCCCATTGCTGATGAGCAACAGCGCCCGGAAGGTGGCCGTTTCAGCAGGTTTCAGCATGGAGATATCCACTGGACTCAAGTGCGGGGCGCATGGATTGAGTTATCGAAAGTTGGCCAGGTAAAAAATCGGCTGAAAGATGCGGCGGCATTAAGTATCACTAATCCGGCAATAGCAGGGTTGGCTAGAAACCTGGGTTAATCTACATGAGTTCCACTGATGAATGATTAGCCATGGGGTGTCTTAAATAATGCCTTCAAGCACTTGGACGTTGACAGTGCTGCCTGCCTGCACATTACCCACCGCCTCATCGAGTACGATAAAACAATTGGCCTCAGACATCGAGCGCAATATCCCAGAACCCTGGTTGCTGGTAGGCCGGACTCGCCAAATGCCATTCCTATCGGGATACAGGATGCCACGTTGAAACTCTGTACGCCCGGGAAGTTTGCGGATATCTTCTGTGCACACCATCTGAAGCAGGGGCTGTACTTGTAGATGGGTCTGTCCCATCATGTATAGCAGGGCATCTCTTACGAACTGATAAAACGTCACCATGACAGATACAGGATTGCCAGGCAGGCCGAAGTAATGGGCATTGCCCACTTTGCCATACGCCAGTGGTCGGCCGGGTTTCATGGCAATTTTCCAGAACACTACCTGGCCTAGCTTTTCCAGCAATAGCTTCATGAAGTCGGCTTCGCCCACCGAAACACCGCCACTGGTGATGACCACGTCAGCCTGCTGTGAAGCATCAAGTAGTGTCTGCTCCAAAAGCTGTGGATCATCTGCTACTACTCCCATATCCAGAATCTCGATATTCAGTCTGCTCAGCATACTGTGCAGGGTGTAGCGATTGCTGTCGTATATCTCTCCTTCTTCCAAAGGTTGGCCAATGCTGACCAGTTCATCCCCGGTAGAAAAGAACGCCACGCGTAGTTTGCGATACACCGTGACTTCCCCTATGCCCAACGAGGCAATCAGGCCAATGTCAGACGGCCTGAGTGAGCGGCCTTGGGGCAAGACGATTTGTCCCTGTTGCAGGTCTTCCCCGGCATGGCGAACGTTGGCACCCGCTTTGGGTACCTCCGTCATGACCATTTGATCGTTTAGAGTCTGTGTATGTTCCTGCATCACCACAGTGTCTGTGCCTGCAGGGATGACTGCCCCGGTCATGATGCGTATACATTCTCCCGCTTGAACAACCCCGTCAAACGGCTTGCCAGCAAAAGCGGTACCGACGATTCTCAATGCGGTGGCGGCTGTATCATGGCTATGAAACGCATAACCATCCATGGCGGAGTTGTTGTGATTCGGCACATTGGAGGGAGATAAAATGTCGCCTTCGAGGATGCGTCCCAATGCTTGCTTGAGCGGCAGGGTCTCTGTTGCTGTCAGCCGGGTCAGATAGTCACGGATAAAATGCCGGGCTTGTGTGACCGGCATGGAATTTGGGTCGTAGTCATCCTGACAGCTGATGTCAGACAAGTTTTTTGTAGTCATGATTTTGATATGTTGATCCATTGCGCGATGAAATCGGCAATCGTTTCCGGGTTATTCAAATCCAGGGTAGGAAGAGAGTGTATCAATGGCACATCGGTGGCAATCGCGATGATGCTCTCGTCATGCTCCGCCAGTAATGGGTAGTCCAGGCTGGGGCGATAGATCTCAATCTTGGCAATCCTTGCCTCCTTAAATCCCTCAATCAGCACAAGATCAACCATGTCGGTATCAATTTCAGGTAGTAGCTCTTCGAGTTTTATTTCGCTATTGGCTCTATCAGCAATACGATTGCGCTCTGTCATCAAGGCCCAGCGCAGGTTGGAGGCCACCAGGGTTTGTACTGCGCCAGCCTCGCGTAAGCGGTAACTATCTTTGCCGGGTTTATCGACATCAAATTGATGATGCGCATGCTTGATGACTGAAAGTCGAATGCCTCGTTCAACCAACACTGGCATAAGCCTCGTGAGTAAGGTCGTTTTTCCGGCGCCGCTTCCATAGGCACAAAAGCCCAGTAGCGGCTTGGGGAAGGGCAGGGTAATTAAGCTGCTTGTTCCAGCCACCGTAGCTCTTCAAGTGTATTGATATTGGTAAAGGCTTGGAAGTTGTCCGTGAAGGAAATTTCTATGCTATCCAGGGTGTTGATCCAATTTGCCATTTTGCGCTCGCCGCTATCCAGATAGGCCTTGAGGCTGGGCAGTAAGGAGCGACGGCATAAACAGAATACGGGATGGGCCTGCATGCCAGTTTTGGCGACTGCAATATCGGCATCTCTTTCAATCAATCCGTTCATCAGGCGTTTTGCAAGATTGGCGGGTAACAATGGGGAGTCACACGGAACAGTTAAGATATAGGGGTGTTTGGCTTCCACCAGGCCTTTATGCAGTCCAGCCAGCGGGCCTGCAAAGTCGGCAATTTCATCCTGAATCACGCGATGGCCAAATGTGGCATAGCGCTCGACCTCACGATTGGCATTGATCAGGATTTCATCCACCTGGGGGCGTATACGCTGAATCACATGTTCTATCATCGGTTTGCCCAGGAAGTCGACCAGGCCTTTGTCGGCCCCCCCCATGCGGCGTCCCTTGCCTCCAGCTAATATCACACCGGTCATGTTCATGCGTGATTTACTTTAACAGTGACACTGCCGGGATGAATAACCGTTACTCTTCTGGTCAGCATCATCAGTGTTAAGTTGGTTGGAATAGTTGCCACAGTCTTATCCACCGGTTTGTGACATAAATCTGATCACCGCGGGGGCATTGCGGCGTAAATCGAAATCATGGCCTTTGGGTTTGATCTGCATAGCGCCCAGAATGGCATTGATCAAGGGCTGGTCATCATTGGGATGGTCGCGTAACAAAGGCATTAGATCGACTTTGTCTTCCTGGCCCAGGCATAAGAACAGCTCGCCTTTGCAGGTGATACGTACACGGTTGCATGATTCACAAAAATTATGACTATGAGGTGATATAAACCCAACTCGCGTTTGGGTGTGTGGGACGCGCCAATAACGCGCCGGGCCACCAGTAGATTCTGTGCTGCTGATGAGCTGGTAATGCGCTTTCAGCAACTTCAGTGTCGCATCATTGCTGACATAGGTTGACTCTCTGCTGTGATCCACTTCGCCTAGTGGCATTTCTTCAATGTAGGCAATATCAATGCCCTGCTCAAGGGCAAATTGCAGCATAGGTAATGCTTCATCATCATTGATGCCGCGCATCAATACGGTGTTGAGTTTTATACGCTCGAAACCAGCCTGTTTGGCAGCGGTAATGCCACGCAGCACTTTGCTCAAGTCACCGACACGGGTAATGCTCCGGAAGCGCTCAGCATCCAGGCTGTCAAGACTGATATTGAGGCGACGCACCCCTGCTTGTTTTAATGGCGCAGCGAAATGTTCGAGCTGTGATCCATTGGTTGTCATCACCAGCTCTTTCAGGCCGGGGAGTTGCCCGATATCTTCCAGCAGTGACAATGCATTTTTACGCACTAAAGGCTCACCACCCGTAATTCTGACTTTGCTGACGCCTAGGGAAACAAAGGCTTTGACCAGGCGTGCACATTCTTCCAGCGACAAGACTTCGTCTCGAGGCAGGAAGGTCATATCCTCGCTCATACAGTAGACGCAGCGGAAGTCGCAGCGGTCAGTGATAGAGAGGCGGATGTAATCCACCACTCTGCCGAACTGGTCTATGAGTTGAGGATGATGAGTAGCAGACATGGGGTAGATGTTCTAGCCTTATGCGGTATGCAGTAAGATGCTGGATTGTAAGTGCTTCAGCGTGTATAAACAATGCTGAAAATAAGACATCGATAGTGAACGGAAATTCCTCATGAGCGCGATTAGTATCAAAATTCGTATTCCTCACCAGAATCTGGTGGCCATCGGTCCTGGCAAGGCTGATTTGTTGGAGGCTATAGATCGCACTGGTTCAATCTCCGCAGGGGCTCGCGATATGAGTATGTCATATAAGCGTGCCTGGGATCTGGTCGACGCCATGAATAAAAGTTTTCGTCAGCCCTTGGTGGCAACCGCAACCGGGGGGAGCCATGGTGGTGGTGCTCAAGTAACCGATTTTGGTAAAGAAGTTTTGTCGCGTTATCGTGAAATGGAAGCCAAGGCCAACAAAAGTATTGCTGAAGATGCCGGCGAGTTGGCAGCCTTGCTGCTACCTGTCTAGTTTTCCATACTCTCTGACAATCGCTGGAACAGCCTGAATTTCTCTCGCCTGTCCATGACCCGGTTGCCCTCCCAGAGCAACTCCCAATTGCCGACGGGCGCTAATGTTGAGCGGCTGCCCTCATCCTGTACCAGGTAAACATCACATTCTGGGTTACTCTGATGCAGCGTGCTCTTGGGTTTCAGTTGCAGGCCGGTGTAATAATCAAGTAAAGCCGTTTGTGCTGCGCCTACCCCATAGCTGTTGATACATGCATGCTGTGCAGGCATCGCGGCGTTCAGTTGTTGCATCACGTGTTTATAGCCGCGCGCATTATCAATCCATGGCAGCCATAAGGTCATGAGCAAGCCCCAGGCCATGGTCATGCCTACAGCCCAGTGGGTGACCGCGCCACGACTTGAGCGTTTGCTATTGGCGATGACGAACAGCCAGATGATCGTCACGGTGACTGCGGCAGTCAGCGCAGGCAGATTGAGGTAGGCTTCCTGCGTCGCTGCAAGATAATGCATGCGTTCGGCGATTCTGGCAGGATGGCCAGTGGTCATGGCAAACCAGCCCAGCCATGTCAGTGATCCCAAAATGCCGAACAGCAGCATGCCAAACCAGTCCAGTGCGCCGGATGCGCCGCGTTTCAATGTTTCTACACTGCCGCCAGCCAAGGCTGCTAAAGGTAGGAGTAAAGGTAGGGCGTGAATTTCGCGACGATCGAAAGCAAAGCCGATCACCAGCAGGGTGGTGGCAAAGAATACCAACAGCAACTGTAACTTGGGTTTGTTCAGGAATGTGGCACGATAGCGCCATGCTCCCCAGGCTGCGATTGGTAAGGCTGGCCAAGAGAACCAGGCAAACGTGCGGCTAAAATATAAATGATTGATCGTGGCGGAGCCTGTCACTGCTTCATGCCACCATTGTCCCAGTTGCTCGGGAGCAGATGCCTGAAGCAGCAATGGCCACACGGCTAGCCAAGGACTGGCAATCAGCAGGCTCAATGCGCTGACTATAGCAAAGCTTCTACTGCGCCATTGGCTGAAGAAGGTGGGTAATAACAACATCGACCCGATGAGAATCAAAGCACTGGCTGGACCGGTAGCCAAAAAGCTGATGCCTATGCCTGAGCCTAGCAGGGCAGCGGCACGGAAAGGTCGCCGTTTTGCCAGTGCCAGCGCATATAGTCCCATGGATAGTCCGGTGAGGGCGGCAACTTGTGGCATGAGTAAATGGGCGGCGGAGACCAGGCCAAGAGAGGCAATAAAAATAAAGGTGATCTGTCGGCCTATGCCAGTGCCCCATATTTCCCTGCCCAGCATGCCTATCATCAGTAAGGTAATAGACATCCACAGGCTATTGATGAGGCGTGCCGCATCATGCATGGGTAGCCAACCGGAAAGGAGCTTGGCAGACGCGGCTGCACTCCAGTAATACAAAGGAGGGTATTCAATGGAGGCTTGCCCTGCTGCCTTTGGCAGCAGCAGGTGTTCTCCCTGACTCATCGCTTTGACGATGCTGATGGCTTGCGCTTCGTCTGGCTTCCAGGGCTCGTGCCCAATCAAGCCAAGAAATATCCAAGCGAGACAGAGCAGGATAAGCAGGTGTGTCTTAGCACGCTCACCGACGCGCACGCGCGGTGTTGCCAAGTGTGCCTGCCAGTCGTGCTCAAGCTCGAATGCCATGAAAATCCTTTTTCTTATCAGGTGGGTATTGCCCAGTTTTGCGTATTTTAATCGCCGTTCCGGTTGAGGAAAACAAAAAAGGCAGCCAAAGCTGCCCCTTTTTACCAAAACATGTAATGCTTGAATTACATGCCGTATTTTTGGCGGAATTTCTCAACACGGCCAGCAGTGTCAAGAATCTTCTGCTTACCTGTGTAGAACGGGTGAGATTGTGATGAAACTTCAATCTTGATCAATGGGTATTCTTTACCGTCAGTCCACTTGATGGTGTCTCTGGCACTAATGGTCGAGCGAGTCAGAAATGTGAAATCAGCACCGATGTCCTGAAATACAACTTCGCGATATTCTGGGTGAATGCCAGGCTTCATAATGTTTACCTCTGTGTTGCCGGTTTGTGCGGCGGATAAATAGGGTTTCCACCAAAGCGGAAAAAGCGGAATTATAGTAATCCCGCCAGAATTTTGCAAGAAAAGCTTGTGGTTTTTCTAGCCTCTGCGCATGGAGTCGAAGAAGTCACCATTGTTTTTGGTGCCCTTGAGCTTGTCCAGCAAGAATTCCATCGCTTCCAGATCGTCCATGGGGTAGAGCAGTTTGCGCAACACCCAGATTTTCTGCAATACGTCTTTTTCAATCAATAGTTCTTCGCGACGCGTGCCGGACTTGTTGACGTTGATGGCAGGGTAGATACGTTTTTCTGCCATCCGACGATCCAGATGCAGTTCCGAATTGCCGGTGCCCTTGAATTCTTCATAGATAACATCATCCATACGAGAGCCGGTATCAACCAGTGCAGTACCAATGATGGTCAGTGAGCCACCTTCTTCGATATTACGCGCTGCACCGAAAAAGCGTTTTGGGCGTTGCAGGGCATTGGCATCCACACCGCCGGTTAATACTTTGCCAGATGCTGGAACCACGGTGTTATAAGCACGTGCCAAACGGGTAATGGAGTCCAGCAGAATGACGACATCTTTTTTGTGTTCAACCAGGCGCTTGGCTTTTTCCAGTACCATTTCTGCCACTTGTACATGGCGAGTGGCAGGTTCGTCAAAAGTGGAGGCAACCACCTCGCCCTTGACGGAGCGTGTCATTTCCGTCACTTCTTCAGGACGCTCATCAATCATCAGGACAATCAATATCACGTCAGGATGATTGGCAGTGATCGCGTGAGCAATATGCTGCATCATCACGGTCTTGCCAGATTTTGGTGGTGCGACCAGCAGGCCACGTTGGCCCTTGCCTATCGGGGCGATCATGTCAATCACGCGCCCGGTAATGTTCTCTTCGCTACGAATGTCCCGCTCCAGAATCAATGGCTTGGTTGGGAATAGCGGTGTTAAGTTCTCAAACAGGATTTTGTGCTTGCTGTTTTCCGGCGCTTCGCCATTGACGCTGTCTACTTTTACCAGCGCAAAATAACGCTCACCATCTTTAGGGGTGCGAATTTCGCCCTGTATGGTATCGCCAGTATGCAGATTGAAGCGGCGAATTTGCGATGGAGACACATAAATGTCATCCGGCCCTGCCAGATAGGATGTATCCGGTGAGCGCAAAAAGCCAAATCCATCCTGCAGCACTTCCAATGTGCCGTCACCGAATATGCTGTCGCCTTTTTTGGCCTTGTTCTTGAGAATGGCAAAAATTAAATCTTGCTTGCGTATGCGGCTGGCACCGTCGATTTCATTGGCAATAGCCATTTCGACTAGTTCGGTGACAGGGAGGTGTTTCAGATCGGATAAATGCATATGGGAGGGCTCGTTGAGAATCGGAACAGCTGTGAAAAGCGTAAAGGGGATTGTGTGGAGATAAGCGCCAAGTTCCTAAAGGCGTTGCATTAAGCGATTAAAACGTGGAACTTGACGCTAGAGTAGCGCTATTAAATATTGCTGTCAATAAAGGCAGTTAACTGAGATTTTGACAACGCGCCCACCTTAGTGGCTTCTACGTTACCGTTCTTGAAAAGCATCAGAGTGGGAATGCCACGAATGCCATATTTAGGAGGCGTATTCTGATTCTCATCAATGTTGAGCTTGGCGATTTTGAGGCGATCTGCGTATTCCTTGGAGATTTCGTCCAGGATAGGGGCGATCATTTTGCATGGACCGCACCACTCAGCCCAGTAATCGACCAGAACGGGTACTTGGGATTGCAAAACTTCCTGATCGAAAGTGTCGTCGCTGATATGGGTAATATGTTCGCTCATTTGAACCTCTAGTTGTGAATGGTTTCGCTGGGATTATGTGTCGTCGTCGTGAGGCCGCAACGATTAATTCAAGCAATCCCGTTATCCTAGCGAAAAAAATCCCGCAAGTGAAGTATTCAATTTGGGCATGGATATTGCTGAGGTGCTTCCATTTTGCCAAATCATGAGTATGCAAGCCAGTGTGGACATTTATAAAGGGGTAGGCCGACACAATGACCTCAACGATATCTGAAACATTTTTCTTTACAGAGGAGCCGGATGCCAGTGGCAAGGTATTTTCTCTTTATCAGGGGATGGAGCTCCGGAGTGCTTTCCAGCCGATTTATAGTCTGTCGCATTGTCGGATAGTCGGCTACGAAGGGTTGTTGCGTGCATCTAAAGGGCTGACGAATCTTTCACCCTATCAGATATTTTCACAGGCCCGTGAAGAGGCGAGCATTGTGCATCTGGATCGGCTTTCTCGTGCTTTGCACATGCATAATTACTGCAAGATGCAGCACGGTGAAGCTAACTGGTTGTTCCTGAATGTGGATCCTCGTGTGATTGTTCAGGGTAAATATTATGGATCTTTCTTCCAGGAATTGCTGGAGCAATATCAAGTGCCGCCAGAGCAAGTGGTGGTGGAGATTATCGAGGGTGCGATTGATGATGAGATCCAGCTTTCTGAATCTGTTGGGTTTTATAAAGACCTGGGTTGTCTGGTGGCGATTGATGATTTTGGTGCTGGTCAGTCTAACTTTGAAAGAATCTGGCGTTTAGCGCCTGATATCGTCAAGCTGGATAGGTCCATGATTGTGCAGGCGATGCAGAAGCCCATGGTCAGGCGGTTATTGCCCGGCATTGTTTCCCTGATTCATGAAGCGGGCAGTCTGGTGTTGATTGAAGGCATAGAGACCGCGGAAGAGGCTATGATTGCGATTGAAACTGACGTGGATCTGGTGCAGGGTAATTATTTCGGCATGCCTGACTTTCAGCTCTGCCTGGATGAGCAGGCTAAGCGGATTGCCGACTTGTTTCATCGATATCAACAGTCATCATCGTGGGATGTCAGTCAAAAGTGTCTTGATTTTTATGGTCAGGCATTTATGCAGGCCGTGAGGAAAATGCAATCCGGGATTACGCCTGAAGGGGCATGCCAGGCCCTGTTGGAGCTGGATAGGGCGGATCGTTGTTATATTCTGGATCAGCAGGGGGTCCAGCTTGGTTCCAGTCTGTTGAAGAATCATGCTGCAGCAGCGAAGTCTACCCGGCGCTACCAGCCGCTGGCGGAAGGCGATGGTGCCATCTGGCTACGCAGGCCCTATTTACGCAGGGCTTTACAGAATCCGGGGTCATTACAAATGACACGCCCCTACCTGTCGATTGCCACGGGGCAGCTATGCGTTACCCTGTCGATGGCGATTGTCCTCAACGGGCAAATCGCTGTGCTGTGTTTTGATATCCACTGGCACGAAGAGATGTTTGTACCAAAATAGTGCGTAATGTTGGGGCGTGTTTCATTTTGGTGCTAGAGCAGGCTGAAATGAAATCTGTCGAAGCTATTGGTACGTTCGATCAAGCGCGTAATCATGATGCGTGAGATGTGTCCATTTTCCTCTAGCTCCAGAAGGCGGGCCGGGCTGTAGGTGCCAGGCACTGCCACTAGCGATGTTGCTTGTTTTAGCGATGGTATTTCAGGCAGGATCAATACGGGTGAGAGCTCGCCTTGGTTCACGATTCTGGCGAGAGCGGGTTTTGCCTCGGGAGCAATCAGCTGAATGCCGATATCAAGTTGCGAGTGATCGTGATTGCTCGCCCAGCGTAAGGTGCCTACTGACCAGTGGGATGTAGGCGTGATTTTGATGCCAACCAGATCTCCTATGCGGATGTTGCCATCTGTAATAGGTAGCTTGCGTAATGCCATGCCGCCCGCACTGATGTTAAGCACTTGCCATCGGGCTGGTTTGGTGGACGCAGTGTTTTGGGGGACTTGAGATCTGTCTGTTGTCGCGTCACTTTGTGCTGCGGAATAGGTTTTTCCGTTCAGCATGGAATGGAGTGCCGATAGCCCGCTGACCAGTTCTATGCCGTCATTTTTCTTGGTTCGATTGAATATGCGTTTGGGCGAGGCGCCCCAGTGGCGCAACAGGTATGCCAGTAAATCCTGATATCGGGGATGGTTGGCATTGTCTGGCAAGCCTGTATGCAGCAGGCTCTGCCCTGCTTGTAACAGCTTGATGTGATTGTGCACTTGCCGCGCCAGGTCCATGGTGACCAGTAAGAGATCGTTCTCCTGGTCGGACTTGCTTGAATTTTTCCCGTGAGCTGCAGGTGGTTTATCTTGATTCAATGTGATGAGGAAAATACCGACAGAGCTTTCAATCTTGCCCGGTGCTTGTATTTTG
This sequence comes from Methylobacillus gramineus, assembly GCF_020532675.1. Lineage (GTDB taxonomy): Bacteria > Pseudomonadota > Gammaproteobacteria > Burkholderiales > Methylophilaceae > Methylobacillus > Methylobacillus gramineus. The sequence goes on from NZ_JAJAVE010000003.1 coordinate 599,331, forward strand.
GCCAAGTCAGCGAAGCGTGAAATGTAGTCACTGGTCTGCTTGATCTCTTTTGAAGATAAATGCTGCGGGTTTACCAGGTGCATCAGTAATGTTTGTTTGTATGCATTGCTGATGCTGTTGTGGGCCTGCAGTGGCAGAAGATCGCTACTTTCCAGATCCAGGTCTTGCAATGTGCGCTGGGCTGCAAAGGCGTAGAGCTGGTGCAGTTCACTCCATAGCCCTGCTGGCGGCGAGTGATAGATTTGGTAATGCAGAATATGCAAACGTCGAATAGCATCAATGGTGCGTTGAATGCTCAGGGTTAGTAGCTTGCTGTGGCCAAACTTGAATAGCTTGGCTTCCTGATCCAGTAGCACCAGCTTGTAGCCATAAGCCAGTTCGGTCCAAAGCGCGCAGGCCAGCGTAGCATCATATTTTTCCTGATCTGCCAGGGGCAAGGTGGCATTGCAGAAATGTGTGGTCAGGCTGTCGACAAGCTCAATAATGGCTGGACGGTAAGTCTCCAGTGCTTTGCTCCGCGCATCCGGAGCAATCTTCTGGCGGTTGAGGATTTCCAGCTCTTCCTGCAACGCGAGTGCGGTCTCCGAGGTGTTGGTGACAGGCAGGGAGTTAAGGAGCTTGGTGATTTTGTGTGGCCGTGTTTCTGCAATAATCAACGGTTTTTCGACCAATGCCGGTACGTTAAGATTTAAGACCATTCACTATTACCCCTTTAATATACAGCGATGGTAAATAGTCTTGGCAGATTTGTCACGGAGTCCGCGCTTGGATGTGCAAAGCGGCAAGACCTAATAGGCATGCCGCTTTGACTGAATTCAGGTGTTGGCTGCGTGGATTAGCTGGGGGTGGGAATCGGATTGCCAGCTGCATCCAGGATAGAGAGCTGATTTTCTTCCGCAAAATACATCAACTGATTAAAGCCCTCTGGATTGCTTACCTTGAGCTGCAGATCCACAGCCAGGCAGCGCACGCCTTGCACGACTCTAGGTTTGAGGTAGGGTGAATAGCGTAGTTTGCGATCTGCACCAAACGTGGCGTAGGTGCTGCACATTCTATCGACCCAGTCGCTGGGGCGGAATGGTTTGCCGGCCCGGGTCAACCCCTGAATAATGATTTCGTTGATACCTGATTTGTCTGTCGTGCTCATGCCAAGAACCATCATCTTTGATTTAACTGCAAATTGTAGCACTGCAATGGAGTACTGAGGGCCTGCCTTGTTAAAGGCAGGCCCAGCCTTGCTATCGGGCTTGCCTAGTCCACATATTCAAACACTTTGACTACCTTGCCAACACCGCTGGTGCTGCGTGCAATATCGACCGCGTCTTCAGCTTCCTGATGTGTCACGAGCCCAAGCAGGAATACCGTGGTGGCTTCAGTCACCACTTTTACATAGTTGGACGGGAACCGGTTTTCTTTGATCAGGCGCGCTTTCACCTTGGATGTGATATAGGTGTCATTGTTGCGTTCTGTGAGTGTGCTTTTGGTATCTATGACCAGTTCGTTGGTCACATTGCGTACACTATCCACCTTCTTTGTCACGGCTTCCGCTGCTGCCTTGCTGGCAGCATCTACCACTTCACCAGTGAGTAACAGATTGCGGTTATAGCTGGTCACTGTGACATGGTTTTTGGTTCCTAACTCATCGGCCACGGCTTTGGACGCTTTCAGCTCGATATTTTGGTCCTCAATATAAATGCCAGAAGTCCTGCGATCTGCAGCCATGGCACCGCCTGCAGCAGCGCCACCGATCACAACTGGTACACAGGCAGCAAGCTGGCTTGAAATGATCAAGGCCAGAACCAATGGGGTAATTGAACGCATTTTTAATTCACTCCTAACAAAAGACAATCGATAGCATCGCAAATGCAATGCAGGGTAAGAATATACACTTCTTGAATCCTGGCGGGGTTTTCGTGAGGTACACCGATATGGATATCGTCTTCGCCCAGAAGTTCCACCAGGCCGCCACCATCCCCGCCACTGAAGGCGATGACCGAGAGCCCCGATTCCTTGGCGGCAGTAATGGCATGCAAAATGTTTTTTGAATTGCCGCTGGTGCTCAGTGCCAGCAATACATCACCGTGATGGCCCAGGGCTGATATCTGGCGGGAGAAGACCTGCTCAAAGTGGTTGTCATTGGCGATGGATGTCAGGGTGGCAATGTCCGCGGGCAATGCAATCGCGGCGAGTCCAGGCCTTTCCATTTCATAGCGGTTGAGCATGCGAGAGGCAAAGTACTGGGCGCTGGAAGCCGAGCCGCCATTGCCGCAAGCCAGGACTTTTTTTTCATTCAGCAAGGCTTGCACGATGATTTCTGCCGCATTGGCGATGGGAGTTGCCAGCAGTTCTGCCAATTCAAGTTTGAGGCGGCCACTCTCCTCAAAGTGATTGGCAATACGGGCGCTAAGGTCTGTCATGATGAATGTTTCTTAATGGAAGATAGGGTTAGCGAGGGGCGGGAAGTTCGGTGATGTGCATGTATTGCTCACGCACTAAAAGCATCTTGTATCCACTGGATGCTGCTGGTGTGCAAAGTATCCATCAAGATCGCATCAAACCTGCAAGCTGCTTCACCATGTTGCTGTAGATAATGCTCGGCGGTGCGTAGTAGCCTGGATTGCTTGCTGTGCGTAATGCTGGCAGCGGCACCACCAAATTGAGCGTGGCTGCGCAAACGTACTTCTACAAAAACCAGCGTTTTCTGGTCACGCATGATCAGGTCAATTTCACCGAAACGGCAATGATAGTTGCTGGTAATCAGGCGCAGGCCTTTTGCCTGCAGGTAATCCGCCGCGATTTTCTCGGCACTGTCACCGCGTTCTTTCAAGGCGTGTTTTCCACCACTACGCCCTGGTTGCTGAAGCGCGCGCTGGTCAGCTCGCGGCTGATTTCACCGGTGTTGCTGATGTTGATCTTGCCCGTCAGGCCCTGGAAGCCAAATGGCTGCCCAGGGTGTTGTGCCAGCCGGTCCAGGATTTTGTATGCATCCACGCCCAGGGCAAACCAGCGCTGCATTTCTCCAGGAGGCAAGTCAGCCGCGGCGGCCTTGTAGGCAGAAAATTCCGCTGCATCTGGTTTGAGTAACCAGGGCATGTCGATAAAGCGCACAGCAGATAGCACATCGTCGCTGCTATCCTGAGGAATGCCCGCGTACAAGTGCGAGACGCCGAAAGTGGGGGTGGCATTGTCCAGGTAAGGCCGCAATATGCGAGCTTCTTCTGCATTGGCTGCGATAAAAATCATGTCAGCCGGGTTGGCATTGATCTGTGTTTGCAGTTCCGTTGGGCTGCTGCTCTCTGCTGCGGCAAGTTGTAACGTAATCTGCCCACCCGCAGCCGTCCACTCTTCCGTAAATGCCTGCGCCATTCGAGTGGCGATGCCATTACCGCCGGCGACAACAGTGGCGGTTTGCATGCCCAGGCGCTGCGCTATGCGGACAATCTGTGCGACTTCGGCTTCAAGTGGGAGGCCGTAGATATGCAGTGAGGCTGGGTGTGGGCTGTTATCCGCAGGCAGGTTCAGGGCCAGGGTGGGTAGGGGTAATGCGGCTTGCTGGCTTAAGGTCGTGACCTCATCGCGTGTCAATGGGCCCAATGCGATCTTGACGCCATCGCTAACAGCTTGCTGGTAAATGCTGACAATGGCGTCTTTATCACCTGTAGTGGCATATAGTTTGAGTTCTCTGTGATCACCCGCTTGCTGTTGGGCGGCGGCAAAGCCTTGTTCGATGGCATCTGCAGCCGGGTAGTACATCTCAATGGCAAACGGTAGTATCAGACCAATCTTGTCTGCGCTGTTAGGTACTAATGGTGCTGCGGCGGTGGCGGCTTGTGGCGCAGGGCGGTCTGCCAGTAATTGTTCGCTAAAGCCGAATGAGGCTGGGTGCCCAGGGTAGAATTGCTTCCAGTTATTGATCGCCGCAGGGTCCTGTTCTTTTGCTGCCAGGGCCAGGTCTATCCAGCCCTGTATATCCGTATTCATGCTTTCGCCGCGCATTTCCACCAGGTCGCTGCTGGCGATCTGGCTCAGGCTGTGCCAGATATGCTCGTGGTTTTGCTGTATGGCGGGGGGCGTGCTCAAGAAGCGTTCTGCGGCGGTTCTGTGTTCCAGCGCGCGCAGCGTGTCGGGTTGGTTGTCATAGGCGAGGGCGAGGCTTGCGTGTAAACTTGCGGCTGCGTCATCACTCAGTGTTGCGTTGGCTTTGAGCGGTAAAAGCAGCTGGAATGTGGTGTCAAAATCTTTTTCCGCTGCCGCGATATTGCCAGCGAGTAATTTGGCATAGAGGGATTGGCGGGGAATCGCATTGAGTGCCATCTTGGCACATTCAATATTGGTTTTCTGCAGGCAGGTGATGCCATCATGAAAACGGGATTCGACAGAGGGTTCATTCTGGGCGGCAGGCGCGGCTAAGGCCGTCCCTGAGCACAGAATCCATTGCAGACAAAGAAGGGCAAATAGGCGTTGAATCATAGTGGGACATTATATGTGGTAGCCACGCCAATTGGAAACCTGCAGGATATTACCTTGCGGGCGCTGGAGGTGTTGAAGGCTGTTGATGTGATTGCGGCAGAGGACACGCGGCATACTTCCGGCTTGTTGGCGCATTTTGCCATCCAGAAAAAACTGGTGGCGGTACACGATCATAATGAGCGCAAGGCGGCAGAGTTGCTGGTGCAGCGTCTGCAGGCCGGAGAGTCCATCGCTTTGGTGACGGATGCAGGCACGCCAGGGATTAGTGATCCGGGTGCGGTCGTGGTTCAGGTTGTGCGGGAGGCTGGGTTAAAGGTGGTGCCTATTCCAGGACCGAGTGCTGTAATCGCTGCGCTATCTGCGTCCGGTATTATTGCAGCTGGCTTTACTTTTTATGGTTTTTTGCCCGCCAGTGGCGCGCAGCGACGCAATTCCCTGCAGGGATTGAGTGGTTTACAGTCAACCTTGGTCTTCTATGAGGCACCACACCGGGTGCTGGACAGTGTCGCGGATATGGCCCAAGTACTGGGTGCGGAGCGGCGCTTGACGATTGCCCGGGAGCTGACCAAGACCTTCGAAACGTTCCATTCTTGCGAGCTAGGTGCAGCCAGCGCCTGGCTGGAGAGTGACAGCAATCAGCAGCGAGGGGAGTTTGTCTTGTTGGTGGAGGCTGCTCCGCCACAAGACGAGAAACCGGTCAGCGATGAGGCGGAGCGTATTTTAAAATTACTGCTGGCTGAGCTTCCGTTGAAGCAGGCGGTGAAGTTGGCGACCGATATTACCGGCACCAAGAAAAATGCACTCTATGAGTTTGCCTTGCAACTCAAGCAAGAGTGAGCATTTTCTGAACTCTTGCCTTGCCATATATATGTAACAAGTAAAACCGAGAATTAAATGACTGACAAAATTACCATTACCCGCCCCGATGATTGGCATTTACATTTACGCGATGGTGAAGCGCTGCGTGCGGTGTTGCCGGATACAGCACTGCGGTTTGGTCGTGCCATCGTCATGCCCAACCTGCGTCCACCGATTACCAGTGTGGGCCTGGCCCAATCTTATCGGGAGCGCATTGTGCAGGCATTGCCTGCGGGGGCTAACTTTACCCCGCTGATGACGCTTTACCTGACCGACAATACGACGGCCGAAGATATTGTTGAAGCCAAAGCGAGTGGTCTCGTGCATGGTGTCAAGCTCTATCCGGCAGGGGCGACCACTAATTCAGACTCTGGTGTGACCAATCTCGGGCATTGCGTGAAGGCGCTTGAAGCAATGGAAAAGCATGGCTTACCACTGTTGGTGCATGCAGAAGTGACGGATGCCCATGTTGATGTGTTTGATCGGGAGAAGGTGTTTATAGAGCGCAATATGGCGCCTTTGCTTGCGCGCTTTCAGGGGTTACGCGTGGTGTTTGAGCACATTACCACACGCGATGCAGCGCAGTTTGTGGCAGACGCGACCGATCGTGTAGCGGCGACGATTACTGCCCATCATCTGTTGATGAACCGTAATGCCATGTTTAATGGTGGTATCCGGCCCCATCATTACTGTTTGCCCGTACTCAAGCGTGAGGAGCACAGGCTGGCCCTGATTGAAGCGGCTATTTCCGGTAGTAGCAAGTTTTTCCTAGGCACTGATAGTGCGCCGCATGCGCGATCAGCCAAGGAAGCCAGTTGTGGCTGTGCGGGGATGTATACCGCGCATGCTGGCATAGAATTGTATGCTGAAGCCTTTGATCAGGCCAATGCGCTGGACAAGCTGGAAGGATTTGCCAGCTTTCACGGTCCGGACTTTTACCATTTACCGCGTAATGCTGAAAAAATCACCTTGGTAAAGCAAGCCTGGGAAGTGCCCGATAGCTTGCCATTTGTCGATGATGTGCTGGTGCCATTGCGTGCTGGGCAATCGATAGCCTGGAAGTTGGCGGATTAAGTTTGCCGAAGTTGTGGGCGTTGAGTCAATGTCTTGCTGGGTGGATGATTTGTCAGTCTGTGCTTGAGTGGCCTTATGCTAAAATGGACGTGAAGCTGGCCAGGCAGCCGCCGCTCACTTGTTGAGGGGAGGAAAGTCCGGGCTCCAGAGAGCAGGATGACGGCTAACGGCCGTACGCCGTGAGGCGAGGAATAGGGCCACAGAGACGAGTAAACCGCAAGGTGGATGTGAAACGCGGTAACCTCCATCCGGAGCAAGGCCAAATAGGGTAGCGATAGCGTGGCTCGCGCTGCTACCGGGTAGGTTGCTTGAGCCCATGAGCAATTATGGGCCTAGATGAATGGCTGCCACTTGCAGCAATGCAGGAACAAAACCCGGCTTATCGGCCAGCTTCTTTTATATTATTTTTGACTTCCTCAAGTGGGTGTTCTCCCACTTTGACCTCCTGATTTCCATTTCCCTACCAAGATTCAACCACCTCTTAATTCTTTCTCATAAACCACTTTCATATAGTTGGCTATCTCCTTATTTATTAAGGATAAAAATTTTCTAGCAAAAACCATCTAAGTCATTGTCCTGTAAAGGAAAAATCACCAAAAAGCGCTTGCACTGCCAATTTTTTTTATCTATAGTGGGCGGTAGTGGAGAAAAGTGGAGTTTTGTGGGTAATCGCCAGCTTTAGTTGATTGCTCATCTCCGAAGGTTGGCGATCCCTTATCTCCCTTTTTCGTTGTTACTGGGCTGCGTGCGAAGCAGTCCCAGAGTCCAGGTAAAGGGGCCTCATGTTTCGCGGTGCGACATCTTTGAATATGGATGCCAAAGGTAGGCTGGCTGTGCCAGCCAAGCACCGTGACGCCCTGCACGCGCAAAGCGAAGGCAATCTCGTCCTTACCGCTCACCCCCATCGTTGCTTGCTGCTTTATCCGCAGCCTGCGTGGGAGCCTATCCAGTCGAAAATGATGGCCCTTTCCAGTTTTGATCGTCAGTCCAGTGCTTTGCAGCGCCTGTTGGTGGGTTTTGCCGAGGATATCGAGCTGGATAGCGCAGGCCGTCTGTTGGTGTCTCCTGTGTTGCGTGAGTTTGCAGGGCTTGAAAAGCAGGTGATGTTGGTAGGGCAGGGCAGCCATTTCGAGTTATGGAATATGGATGCCTGGCGTGCTCAGTTGCAGCAGGTGATGGCAGCTGAGGACATGATCCTGCCCGCCGAGCTAGAAGGTTTCTCGCTGTGAGTGCGGGGTTGACCTCTGTGCCCGTTCCCCAGATTTTTCAGCATGTAACGGTTTTGTTGGATGAGGCAGTGGAGGCATTGGCAATCAAGCCTGAAGGTACTTATGTAGATGGTACTTTTGGTCGCGGTGGGCACAGTCGCAAAATCCTCCAGCAACTCGGCAAGGGTGGGCGCCTGATTGCAATGGATCGGGATCTTGCTGCCATTGGCGCTGCATCGGACATTGATGATGCACGCTTCACAATTGTTCATAGTCATTTTGCCGCGATAGGTGAAGTGCTGGCGAACCTCAATATTAATCAGGTGGATGGTGTTCTGCTGGATCTGGGCATTTCATCGCCGCAGATCGATGAAGGCGGGCGCGGATTCAGCTTCAGGTTTGACGGTCCGCTGGATATGCGCATGGATCAAACGCGCGGCCAGACTGCCGCAGACTTCATTGCAAATGCGACAGAGCAGCAACTTACGGGGGTGATAAAAGAATATGGTGAAGAACGGTTTGCTAAACAGATTGCAAGGACGATTGTTGCGCAGCGCGCAGGAGGGGTGGGCATCACCACTACCGGACAACTTGCCAAGATCGTGGCAGGGGCGGTCCCCAAAATCGAGCCTGGCCAAGATCCGGCGACGCGCACCTTTCAAGCTCTACGGATTTTCATCAATCAGGAGCTTGAGGAGTTGGCGTTAATTCTGCCTCAATGCCTGGCAGCATTGGCACCTCAAGGGCGCCTTGCTGTCATCAGCTTTCATTCGCTGGAAGATCGCATCGTCAAGCGTTTCATCCGTGGTGAGCAGGACAGGGATGACCTGCCTGCCAATTTTCCTGTACGCGCCAAGGATTTGCCGCAGCCGCGGATGGTGGCGGTCGGCAAGGCTGTCAAGCCAAGTGCAGGCGAAGTGAAGCGCAATCCCCGTTCGCGTAGCGCGGTGCTGCGCGTTGCGGAAAGAACGAGCGTGCTATAGCCATGACCAAGCTCAATCTCATCCTGTTCGTCGTGTTGATAGTGACTGCGCTAGGCGTGATCACGGCTCAACACAAGGCGCGCAAGCTCTATATAGAGTTGCAGCAACAGCAGGATGCATCCAAGCAGCATGAGATTGAGTGGGGGCAATTGCAGCTTGAGCAAAGCACATGGGCGATGCACTCGCGCATTGAGCAGATTGCAGAGAAGCGCTTGAACATGCAGGTGCCCGAGGCCAATCGTATCCAGGTGGTGGCCCCGTGATGCGGTCTGCGAGCGTAGGTGCTACTTCCAAGTCCCGTGTTGTGGTCAAGATCCCGACTTGGCGGCGCCGCGTACTGTTGATTGCAGTATTGGCAGGTTTTGGCGTGTTGCTAGGGCGCAGTGTCTATCTGCAAAGCATGCATAAGGCCTTTTTGCAGCAAAAGGGAGATGCACGCTACAGTCGTTTGATTACCTTGCCTGCCCATAGAGGTAAGATCACCGATCGGTTTGGCGAGCCACTGGCGATCAGTACGCCGGTGGAATCTATCTGGGCCAGTCCGCCTGACGTGAAGTCTACGCCTGAACAGTTGGCAAAGCTGGGCACCCTGCTTAAAGTGAAACCTGAAGTGATCAGGAAGAAGCTGGTCAATAATCCACGTGAGTTTGTTTATATCAAGCGCCGCCTGCCGCCTGAGCTGGCAGCGCAGGTCATGCGTTTGCATATTCCCGGCGTATTCACTCAGCGTGAATATCGTCGGTATTACCCGGCAGGGGAAGTGACTGCCCACTTGGTAGGGTTTACCGGGATTGATGACAATGGCCAGGAAGGGTTTGAGCTGCATTCTCAGGCCTGGCTGTCAGGCAAGGCTGGTGGTCGCCGCGTGATCAAGGATAGGCAGGGGCGTATTGTGGAGGACCTTGAGGCGGTCAAGGTGCCACAAGACGGGCGTGATCTGACGCTGTCGATTGATCGCAAGTTGCAGTATCTGGCTTATCGTGAGCTCGCTGCTGCTGTGGATGAACACAAGGCCAAAGCCGGTTCGGTTGTGGTGCTGGATGCCAAAACGGGCGAGGTGTTGGCAATGGCCAACCTGCCTAGCTACAACCCGAATAACCCGGTCAATATGGCTGGGCGCTCTCGCAACCGTGCAGTGGTAGATGTATTTGAGCCTGGCTCTACATTGAAGCCATTTACGGCGGCCGCTGCCCTAGATAGTGGTCGGTATAAACCTGAAACCCTGATTGAAACTTCACCGGGAGCCATGCGTATTGGCCCGGCGACTATCCGTGATGCCCATCCGCAAGGGTTGCTGACGGTAGCGCAAGTGATACAGAAGTCTTCCAATGTGGGCTCGGCCAAAATGGCTTTGAGCCTTGAGCCACATTATCTGTGGAGTATTTTTAACCAGGTGGGGTTTGGCAGTCCAACCCGTATTGGTTTTCCCGGTGAGGCCTCCGGCAAGTTGCGTAACTACAAAACCTGGCGTCCGATCGAGCAGGCGACCATGTCCTATGGTCATGGGATCAATATGACCTTGTTGCAGCTTGCACGTGCTTATACCGTGTTTACCAACGATGGTGCCTTGCTGCCAGTCTCGCTGTTGAAGCTCAAAGAACCGCCTGTCGGCCATCAAGTCTATACCGCTGCTACGGCTAATCATCTTAAAGACATGATGGAAACCGTGATCCAGGTTGGGGGTACGGCGCCACGTGCGCAAGTGCTGGGTTATCGCGTGGCGGGTAAAACCGGTACGGCGCACAAGCCAGGCGTAGGCGGCTATCAGGCCAATCATTATGTATCGTCATTTGTCGGTCTGGCGCCAGCTTCCAATCCACGCTTGATTATCGCGGTCATGATTGATGATCCGAGTGCTGGCAAGTATTACGGTGGCACGGTCGCCGCACCAGTATTCAGCAAGGTGATGGCAGGTGCACTACGCATGCTGGCCATTCCGCAAGATGCGCCCAACAACAATGTGGTGATCCCGGTAGATGATATTCCTGAAATCAAGGAGGTGGTATGAGTCCGCTGGCTCTTCACCACATCACACTGGATCGCAGCAAGTTCACTGCAATCACGGCCGATAGCCGCCAGGTCAAGTCCGGTAGCCTGTTTCTGGCCTTTCCGGGTGAGAAAGCGGATGGACGCCAGTTTATCGCTCAAGCCATCTCGCAAGGGGCAGCGGCTGTGCTGTGGGAGCAAGAAGACTTCCGCTGGAATCCACAATGGTCAGTGCAGAATGAGGCAGTTAGCGGCTTGCGCCAATATGCCGGCAATGTTGCTGATGCGTTTTATGGGCATCCTTCCCAGCAATTGTGGATGGTGGGGGTGACGGGAACCAATGGCAAAACCTCTTGCACGCACTGGCTGGCCCAGGCATTCAATCTATTGCGGCGCAAGACTGCCGTGATTGGCACCTTGGGAAATGGTTTTCCTGAGACTTTGTCTCATGCCGTCAATACAACTCCTGGCCCCATTTTATTGCAGGGTATGCTGGCTGACTATGTGGAGCAGGGTGCTGTGGCAGCCGCCATGGAAGTGTCTTCCCATGGCCTGGATCAAGGGCGTGTCGCCGGTGTGCATTTTGATGTGGCCGTGCTGACCAACTTGACCCGTGATCATCTTGATTATCACGGAGGCATGCAGGCCTATGCCGATGCCAAGAAAAAATTATTTGCATTTGATGGGTTGGGCCATGCCATTCTCAATCATGACGATGCTTTTGGCCGCCAGTTAGCTCTTGAACTGGCTGAAACCGACAAGCAAGTGTTGACCTACGGTCTGGAGGGCGGGGATGTACGTGGTACCGACCTAACCTTCAACGAATCTGGCCTGCAAATGCTGGTACATACCCCTTATGGGAATGCTCGCCTGCAGGCTGCAGTGGTGGGCCGTTTCAATGCCTATAACCTCTTGGCGGTGCTGGCTACGCTGCTGGTGTCAGGGGTAGAGCTAAAGCAGGCAGTTGAGGTGCTGGGGCAAATTGTGGCTGCGCCTGGACGTATGCAACAACTCGGTGGTCAGCAACAACCTTTAGTGGTGATCGATTACGCACACACTCCAGACGCCCTGGAAAAAGTCTTGCTCTCGCTGCGCGAACAAGCATCTGGACGCTTGATTTGTGTCTTTGGTTGCGGTGGCGATCGTGATAAGGGTAAGCGCCCACTGATGGCAGCAATAGCTTCCAGGCTGGCTGATCATGTCATTGTGACTTCTGATAATCCCCGGAATGAAGCACCTGCACAGATTATTGCAGAGGTGGTGGCTGGCTTGAGTGGGCAGTATCAGATAGAGCCGGACCGTGCAGAGGCTATTGCTACCGCAATCAACGTTGCCCGTCTAGGCGATGTGGTGCTGGTAGCAGGTAAGGGACATGAAACATATCAGGAGGTGGCCGGCATCCGGCATCCGTTCAATGATGTAAGCACTGCCCAGCAAGCGCTCCAGACATGGCAGCCAGGGGGTGCGACATGATGCGTCTGTCAGAAGCTGCGCTTGCAACCAAGGGAACCGTGTTGGGCGAAGATGTGCTGTTTGGCGCAGTCGGTACAGACAGCCGTAAGCTTGAGCCGCAACAGCTTTTTATTGCCTTGCGTGGGGAGCGGTTTGACGGCCATGACTATGTGAGCCAAGTGCTTGAAGATGGCGCAGCGGCGGTGATGGTGTCCGATGATGCGGGTGCTGCGCGTCCTGCGCTGTTGGTGAATGATACGCGACTGGCATTGGGTGAACTTGCGGCTTACTGGCGTCACAAATTCAATATCCCTGTGGCTGCGATTACCGGCAGCAATGGCAAGACTTCAGTGAAGGAAATGCTGTCCGCCATATTGCAGGTAGAGGCTGGCGGTGAAGATACGGTGCTCGCTACCCAGGGTAATTTGAATAATGATTTTGGCTTGCCACTGACGCTGCTGCGCTTGCGTGAAAATCACCGTTTCGCTGTGGCTGAAATGGGTATGAACCATGCTGGTGAGATCAGTTATCTGACCAATATAGGCAAGCCGGATGTCGCATTGATCAACAACGCGACTGCCGCGCATCTCGGCGGTCTTGGCTCCGTGGAGGGTGTTGCCCGTGCCAAGGGAGAGATCTTCGAGGGTTTGTCTGATCAAGGCATTGCCGTGATCAACGTTGATGATGCTTACGCCCCTCTCTGGAAAACCCTGGCGGCCAAGCATCAAATAGTGACATTTGGCCTGGCTGATACTGCAGATGTCCATGCGCAGTATCAACTGCATGCAGATAGGGCTGTGCTTGAGATGCATACACCTCAAGGCACTATCCATCTCACTTTGCCAGTAGCGGGTCTGCACAATGTGCGTAACGCCCTGGCAGCTACCGCAGTAGCGCTTTACATGGGTGCTTCATTGCAGTCTGTCCGTGCAGGGTTAGAGAGTTTTTCCGGGGTGAAGGGTCGCTTGCAACGCAAGCCTGGACTCAATGGGGTCTTGTTGATCGATGACACTTATAACGCCAATCCTGCTTCCATGCATGCCGCAGTCGATGTGCTCAGCCAGCAGGCTGGGCAACGCGTGTTGGTAGTCGGAGACATGGGGGAGCTGGGGGCTGATGAACAGAAGCTGCATCAGGAGTTGGGTGCCTATGCAAGCCAGGCTGGCATCCACCAGCTGTTTGCACTGGGTGAGCTCAGCCGCCATACGGCGCTTGCGTTTGGTGATGACGCCTGTCATTACGTGACGGTGGAGGAGCTGGTGGCTGCGATCAAGCCACTCATGAATGCACAGACCACGGTGTTGATTAAAGGATCGCGCTTTATGCGCATGGAGCGGGTCGTCGCCTTGCTGCAAGATGAAATGGAGAAACCATAATGCTACTCGAACTTGCCCGCTGGCTTGCGCATGATGTGCGCGGCTTTAATGTCTTCAATTACCTGACACTGCGCGCGGTGTTGGCTACCTTGACCGCACTGGCCATTTCATTTCTAGTGGGTCCTTCGCTGATCCGCAAGTTGACCCAGTACAAGGTCGGCCAATCTGTGCGCGATGATGGTCCTCAAACCCACTTGGTCAAGGCAGGGACACCGACTATGGGTGGAGCTTTGATCCTAGTGGCGATAGCGATTTCCACGCTGTTATGGGCCGATTTGTCCAACCGCTTTGTCTGGGTCGTGCTGTTCACCACCATCGGGTTTGGCGTGATTGGCTTGATTGATGACTGGCGCAAAGTGGTATATCGCAATCCCAAGGGCTTGTCAGCCAAGGCCAAGTATTTCTGGCAGTCGCTGATCGGTATCAGCGTGGCGATATATCTGTTCTACACCGCCAGTGTGCCTGCAGAAACCGAGCTGATCCTGCCATTTGTCAAGAACCTGGCGTTGCCTCTGGGTGCTGTCAGTTTTATCGTCCTGACCTATTTTGTGATTGTGGGTACCAGCAACGCCGTCAACCTGACCGATGGCCTAGATGGCCTGGCGATCATGCCTACCGTGATGGTAGCCAGTGCACTGGCTGTATTTGCCTATGTTGCCGGTCACCTTTATTTTTCCAAGTATCTGGGGGTTCCCTATGTGCCTGGGGCTGGTGAGTTGACCGTGTTCTGTGCTGCGATTGGCGGAGCTGGCCTGGGCTTTCTCTGGTTCAACGCCTATCCGGCCGAAGTATTTATGGGGGATGTGGGTGCGCTGGCGCTGGGTGCTGCACTTGGAACGGTAGCCGTCATTGTTCGCCAGGAAATCGTCTTGTTCATCATGGGCGGCGTGTTTGTGATGGAGACTATCTCCGTCATGTTACAGGTCGGCTCATTCAAGCTCACCGGTAAACGTATATTCCGTATGGCGCCCCTACATCATCACTACGAACTCAAAGGCTGGAAAGAAACGCAGGTGGTGGTGCGATTCTGGATTATCAGCATGATGCTGGTGCTGGTAGGCCTTTCTACATTGAAGCTGAGATAAGACAAAAAAACATGCTGCAACTCAAGGACAAAAACGTATTAGTGCTGGGGCTGGGTGACACCGGTCTGTCGGCATTGCGCTGGCTAAAACGCCAGGGTGCGTTGCTGTCCGTTGCAGATACGCGGCTGGTGCCTCCTGGGCTGGATATTCTGCAGCGCGAACTGCCAGAAATACCGATATATCTTGGTGGCTTCAGTCAGGAGAGTTTTGCCGGGGCTGACGTGATTGTCGCTAGCCCTGGGGTTGCCCTGGCTGAACCACAAATCCAGCTTGCCTTGCAGCAAGGGATTCCAGTCGTGGGTGACGTTGAGCTGTTTGCACAGTTCCGCTCGCCTGCGGCCAAGCTGATTGCGATTACTGGCGCAAATGGCAAAAGCACGGTGACTAGCCTGGTAGGCGATATGTGCCGGGCAGCAGGCTTGAACACAGTGGTGGCAGGCAATATTGGCTTGCCGGTACTGGATGCGCTGGATGATGCCGCTGATGTGTATGTCTTGGAGCTTTCCAGCTTCCAGCTGGAAACTACCCACTCTTTAGTTGCAGATGCTGCCACGGTTCTGAATATCAGTGAAGACCACATGGACCGGTATCGTGGCTTACGTGATTACGCGGCAGCTAAGGCCAGAATATTCAGCAGCCTGGGTGTGCAGGTGCTTAACCGTGAGGATAGCTGGAGCAAGTCCATGGCCTTGCCTGGCAGGCGTGTGGTCAGCTTTGGCACCGATGCACCAGTGAGCGATGAGGCTTTTGGTCTGGTCTTGCATGAGAGTGAGTACTGGCTGGCACAAGGCGCAACACGGCTGCTGAAGATGAATGAATTAAAGATCACCGGTTTGCACAACGCAGCAAACGCCCTGGCGGCATTGGCATTGTGCCGTGCTATTGATTTGCCTGACGCGCCGTTGCTGGCTGCGTTAAGGGAATTCAAGGGCTTGCCACACCGCGTGGAATGGATAGCCGAAGTGCATGACATTGCGTTCTATGATGACTCTAAGGGTACCAATGTCGGGGCTACTTGCGCTGCCATTGCAGGGTTGCAACGCAAGGTAGTCCTGATTGCGGGCGGCGATGGTAAAGGACAGGACTTTTCACCACTGATTGGCCCTGTCAGCAGCAATGCGCGTGGCGTTGTTCTAATCGGGCGTGATGCTGAGGCAATCGCTGCTGCGCTGGCTGGCACCGGGGTTTTAGTTGAATATGCTGCCAGTCTTGAGCAGGCAGTAGAGCAGGCATATGCCCTGGCACAGGCGGGCGACGCCGTGCTGCTTTCTCCGGCATGCGCTAGTCTGGATATGTTCCGTCATTACATTCATCGCGCACAGGTGTTTGTCGATGCAGTACACGCCTTGGTGGCCAGGGAGTCGCGGCCATGATGTATATGCTGAGCGGACGCGAGCGTATTACCTCTTCCTCGCCCTATGACCAGGCCTTGGTCTGGGTCACGCTTATCTTGCTGGGCATCGGCCTGGTGATGGTCTATTCCGCTTCTATTGCGCTGGCAGAAGCCGACAAGATGACCGGGCATCAGCCAACGTATTTCCTCATACGCCACAGTATTTTCCTCGTGATCAGCCTGGCTGGCGCTTTTGTGACTTTCCAGATACCTACCCGTATGTGGCAGAAAATGGCGCCCTACCTCTTTCTGATGGGGCTTGCCATGCTGGTGCTGGTGCTGATTCCTGGCGTAGGCCGTAACGTGAATGGCAGTCAACGCTGGTTGTCGTTATTTGTGATCAATCTGCAGCCTTCGGAGTTCATGAAGCTGTTTGCCGCGATTTATGTCGCGGATTACACCATACGCAAGGCCGAGGTGATGGACAGCATCAAGCGCGGCTTCTTGCCTATGGTGGGCGTGATGGTGGTAGTGGGCTGGCTGTTGCTGCGCGAGCCTGATTTTGGCGCTTTCAGTGTGATCGTGTCGATTTCCATGGCGATTCTCTGGCTTGGCGGTATCAATGGCCGCATCTTTGGCGGGCTGATTGCCCTGCTGCCGGTGGCAGTGATTGGTCTGATCTGGAGTTCACCGTATCGCATGCAACGCGTGATCGGGTTTATGGATCCGTGGGCAGATCCGTATGGCAAAGGTTATCAACTTTCTCACGCGCTGATTGCTTTTGGGCGAGGTGAGTGGCTGGGTGTTGGGCTGGGTGCCAGCGTGGAAAAGCTGCTATACCTGCCGGAAGCGCATACCGATTTCCTGATGGCAGTAATTGCAGAAGAGTTGGGTTTTATTGGTGTGCTGGTGGTGATTGGTCTGTTTGCCTGGCTCATCATCCGAGCTTTCCGCATTGGCAAGGAGGCGGTAAATAACGAGCGTTATTTTTCTGCCTTGCTGGCACAAGGGATAGGGGTATGGATCGGCGTGCAAAGCATCATCAATATCGGTGTGAACATGGGTGTATTGCCTACCAAGGGCTTGACCCTGCCTCTGCTCTCATTTGGCGGTAGCGGCATTCTGGCTAATTGCATTGCGTTGGCCATTCTCCTGAGGATTGATTGGGAAAACAGACGGATACAGAAAGGGTTGCCAGCATGATGGTTATCCTGAATGGTTCAAACGTAGCGACCATAGCCAACATGTTCCCATGCGTCAGAGGTGGCTTGCATGAGTAAAACCTTGCTGATCATGGCGGCGGGCACTGGTGGGCATGTGATGCCAGGGCTGGCGATTGCCAAGGCCATGCAGGCACGCGGCTGGAATGTGCATTGGCTTGGCACGGTGCATGGCATGGAAAACCGCCTGGTGCCACCACATGGCTTGCCGATGACGCAGCTCAAGTTTTCTGGCCTGCGTGGCAAGGGCTGGATGCATACAGTGACTGGCATATGTCGCCTGGTGAGCTCGACATTGGCTGCATGGCGGCTCATGAAACAATTGAAGCCACAAGCCGTACTGGGGATGGGTGGCTATGTCACTGTCCCTGGAGGCTGGGCGGCGCGGACCACTGGCGTGCCCTTGGCCTTGGTCAATGCGGATGCTGGATTGCTGATGTCGAATCGGGCACTGGTCAAGCATGCCGAGCGTGTGCTGTTTGGCTTTGAGGGTGGAGAAACCTCCTTGGGTGCTGGGGCCTTCAAGGCACGTGTGACAGGTAATCCGGTGCGCGCCGAGATCGTGGATATTGCACCTCCAGAGCAACGGTTTGCCAATCGCAGCGGCAGGCTGCATTTGCTGGTGGTTGGCGGGAGCCTGGGCGCGCAGGTATTGAATCACACCCTGCCTAAAGCCTTGGCTTTGCTGCCTGCCGAGCAGCGCCCGGTAGTGACGCATCAGTCAGGGGCGCAACATATTGCATCCTTGCGAGAAGCTTATATGGCTGCTGGGGTGGAGGCGAATGTGGTGCCGTTTATTGATGACATGGCGAGTGCCTATGCCGAGGCTGATGTACTGGTGTGTCGCGCTGGCGCTATCACAGTGAGCGAACTGGCGGTGGCTGGAGTTGCCAGCATCCTGGTCCCTCTGGTGGTGTCTACCACCTCACATCAGCGTGATAACGCACGCTGGATGGCTGAGCACAATGCGGCTATCCATTTGCCACAACAGGAAATGACCGCACAAAAGCTGGCTGGATTGCTGCAAGGATTGACGCGTTCCGGCTTGCTGGCAATTGCCCATGCAGCGCGCGAGCTGGGCAGGCCGAATGCCACTGAGGCGATTGCAAACGAATTGGAAAGTATTGCCCTGCCAGAGCAGGGAGGAAATCACCGATGAAACATAAAGTAAAAAACGTGCATTTTGTCGGCATTGGCGGTTCCGGCATGAGCGGAATTGCAGAAGTGCTGCTCAATCTGGGTTTTAACGTCAGTGGATCTGACCTCGCCGATAACGCGACGACACGCCGACTCGCAAGCTTTGGTGCCAAGGTGCAGCAGGGGCACGCAGCAGAATACCTGGGTAATGCCGATGTGGTGGTGATTTCCAGCGCGGTCAAGGATGATAATCCAGAGGTGATTGCCGCACGTGACAGTAATGTGCCTATCGTGCCGCGTGCACTGATGCTGGCTGAGCTGATGCGCTTCCGCCAGGGGATTGCGGTTGCGGGTACCCATGGCAAGACCACGACCACCAGCCTGATTGCCAGCATATTGGCTGAGGCGGGGATGGATCCGACCTTTGTGATTGGTGGTCGCCTGGAAGCCTCCGGTAGCAATGCCCGTCTGGGTACGGGTGAGTTTATCGTGGCAGAGGCAGATGAATCTGATGCCTCCTTCCTGCACCTGACGCCGATTATCTCTGTGGTAACGAATATAGACGCCGATCACATGGACACTTACGGCCATGATTTCGAGCGGCTTAAGGGGGCGTTTGTCGAGTTCCTGCAGCGTTTGCCGTTTTATGGCATGGCAGTGGTCTGCATTGATGACCCTAATGTGCGTGCCATCCTGCCGCAGATTTCCAAGCCGGTGATGCCTTATGGTTTTTCTGAAGAGGCGCGTATCCGTGCCAGCAATGTGCGGGCGGAAAACGGCAAGATGCATTTCACGGTGAGCCGTATCAATGGGATTACCACTACCTTTGATGTCACGCTTAACCTGCCTGGCAATCACTATGTGTTGAATGCGCTGGCGGCGATTGCCGTTGCCAGTGAGTTGAATGTGCCGGATGCGGCCATCATCAAGGCTCTGGCCGAGTTCAAGGGTGTGGGACGTCGTTTTGAGCGCTATGGCGAAGTACAGGCCAGGGACGGTGGAACCTTTACTCTGGTCGACGACTACGGCCATCATCCGGTCGAAATACAAGCCGTGATTGCGGCGGCGCGTGGGGCTTTTCCTGATCGCCGTCTGGTGCTGGCTTTCCAGCCGCATCGTTATACACGGACGCGAGATTGTTTCGAGGATTTCGTCAAGGTCCTTTCCAGTGCCGATGTGGCACTGTTGACCGAAGTGTATTCCGCTGGTGAGGCACCGATCGTGGCCGCCGATGGCCGTGCGTTGGTGAGAGCTGTACGTGTGGCGGGCAAGGTGGAGCCGATCTTTGTGGAAACCACCAATGAGCTGCCGCAGGCGATTCTGGATATGGCGCAGGCTGATGATGTGGTCATTGTCATGGGCGCTGGTTCCATCGGACAAGTGGCTGCAAAAACCAGGGAGCTTGCCCAGTGATGGCGCAACGTGACATTAGCTCAGGCACCTTGCTGCGTAACGAGTCTTTGGCACGTTACACCAGCTGGCGTGCGGGCGGTGCCGCAGACAGTTTTTACATTCCAGCGGGGCTGGATGACCTAGGCAGTTTTCTGGCTGGGCTGGATGCGCAAGAGCCTGTGCAGTTTATCGGCCTTGGGTCCAACCTGCTGGTGCGCGATGGTGGAGTGCGCGGCACTGTGGTGTTGATGCATGGCGTATTGACTGCGCTGGCGCTCGAAAATGATGTGGTGTTTGCCGAGGCTGGCGTGACGTGCGCCAAGCTTGCCAAATTTACTGCGCGCCAGCACAAGCATGGTGCTGAGTTCATGGCGGGTATCCCCGGTACCGTGGGCGGCGCATTGGCGATGAACGCAGGCTGTCATGGTGCGGAAACCTGGGACGTGGTGCAGCAGGTACTGACCATAGACCGTAAAGGTCAGCTGCATACACGCAGCAAGGCGGAGTTTGCTACTGCGTATCGGCATGTGGACATGCCGGTGGACAATGAGTGGTTTGTCGCGGCCTGGTTTGCGCTGGAAAGCGGTGAAGCTACTGAGGCCGAATTGAAGATCAAGCAGTTGTTGGCGAAGCGCCTGGCCACCCAGCCATTGAATTTGCCCAATGCAGGCTCAGTATTCCGTAACCCGCCAGGTGATCATGCTGCCCGGCTGATTGAAGCCAGCGGACTGAAGGGGCACAGCATAGGGGGTGCACAGGTGTCAGAGAAGCATGCCAACTTTATCGTCAACACAGGCGAGGCTACTGCGGCGGATATAGAACACCTGATTGCGCATGTGCGTACAACGGTAAAGCAGCAGCAGCATGTGGATTTGCAACAAGAAGTCAGAATTATTGGAGAGTGGGCATGAGTAGTCAGTTTGGCAAAGTGGCTGTGCTGCTGGGCGGTAAGTCCGGTGAGCGTGCGGTATCGCTCAAGAGCGGTGGCGCAGTATTGGCTTCTTTGCAACGTAGCGGCGTGGATGCACACGCATTTGATCCTGCGGAAAAACCGTTACATGAACTGGCGGCGTTTGATCGTGTATTTATCGCCCTGCATGGCCGCTATGGTGAAGACGGGACTATCCAGGGTGCACTGGAGCTGATGGGCATTCCTTACACCGGCAGCGGTGTCATGGCATCCAGCGTGGGCATGGACAAATGGCGCACCAAGTTGTTATGGCGTTCTGCCGGTGTGGCAACACCGGATTTTGAATTGGTGACGGCAGACAGTGATTTTGCTGCGATAGAAAACCGGTTGGGTTTGCCCTTGTTTGTCAAACCCGCCAATGAAGGTTCGAGCATAGGGATCAGCAAGGTGAAGCAGGCGGGTGAATTGAAAGCTGCTTATAAGCTGGCCGCCAAGTCTGATCCCTTGGTGATTGCCGAGCAGTTTGTCGGTGGGGGGGAGTATACGGTGGGCATACTTGGCGATACGGCATTGCCCATTATCCGTATCGTGCCAGCCAATGAGTTTTACGATTATGACGCCAAGTATCTGCGTGACGATACGCAATATCTCTGCCCGTGTGGATTGCCTACCGAGCAGGAGTTGCAGATTCGTGAGCAGGCATTGCAGGCGTTTCGCACCGTGGGTGGTCGCGGTTGGGGCCGGGTGGATTTCCTTATGGATGAAGCAGGCAAGCATTATTTCCTGGAGGTGAATACCTCGCCAGGCATGACGGATCATAGCCTGGTGCCTATGGGTGCCCGGGCAGCAGGGCTTGGTTTTGATACATTGGTATTGAAAGTGCTGGAGTCTGCGCATGTGGGATAAGCCGCGCGTCCTGAACTGGATCGCGAATTTCCTCAACGCACTGGCGGCGGTGATGTTTGTATATGGCCTGGTGTATGTCGTGGTGCACTTGCCCATATTTCCACTGAAGGAAGTGCGGGTGGAAGGGCATCTTGATCATGTGACACGTGAGCAGATCAAGTGGATTGTGGACCGGCATTTGCAAGGTAATTTTTTTACCGTGGATGTGGTCAAGGCGCGTGATGCCTTCCAGAAGTTGCCATGGGCACGCAAGGTCAGTGTACGCAAACGCTGGCCTGACAAGCTGGAAGTGGTGGTGGAAGAGCATAGAGAGCTGGCGCGCTGGGGCAATATTGCCCTGGTGAATACCTACGGTGAGTTGTTTCATGCGGCTTCTGATAGTGACTTGCCGGTGTTCTATGGGCCTGGGGATGGTGTGCAGGAAGTGGCGCAGCACTACGGGAAATATAGCCAGGCGCTGGCAGGGGTGAGCGGGATGCGTATTGCACAGTTGGCACTGACCCCGCGCCGGGCCTGGCAGATCAAGACAGACAAGGGCATGGTGATAGAGCTGGGCCGGGAACAGATGGAAGCACGCTTGCAGAAATTTGCAGGTGCCTACAACCAGACATTGGGTGGAGTGAAAGTAGGCATCAGTTATGCCGATTTGCGCTACCCGAATGGTTTTGCGGTGCGTAAGCCTGAAGTGGCAGTACCCAAACGAAAGACAGGCGCGGCCTGAGTACTATGGAAAAATGGAGAGATAAATGAGCAGGGTCAGGGAAGATAAAAATCTCATTGTCGGGCTGGATATTGGGACATCAAAGATCGTTGCTATCGTTGCTGAGTTACAGCCCGAGGGTAGTCTCAAGGTCATAGGCCTGGGGCAAGGAACATCACGCGGCCTGAAAAAGGGCGTGGTGGTAAATATCGATTCCACGGTGCAGGCGATTCAGCGAGCGCTGGAGGAGGCTGAGCTGATGGCGGATTGCAAGATCAGCACGGTGTTTACCGGCATTGCGGGCAGCCATATCAAGAGCCTTAACTCGCATGGCATGGTCAAGATCAAGGATGCCGAAGTAACGCAGATGGATGTAGATCGCGTGATTGAAACCGCGCGCGCGATTGCACTACCGTCTGATCAGCAGATCCTGCATATCCTGACCCAGGAATTCATCATCGATGGGCAGGAAGATGTGCGCGAGCCGCTGGGCATGAGCGGAATGAAGCTGGAGGTCAAGGTGCATATCGTCACCGGGGCCGTGTCAGCTGCGCAGAATATCGTCAAGTGCATCAAGCGTTGTGGCCTGGAAGTGAGTGATCTCATTCTACAGCCACTGGCATCCAGCATGGCGGTCTTGACTGAAGATGAAAAGGAACTGGGTGTATGCCTGGTGGATATCGGTGGTGGTACGACGGATATTGCGGTGTTCAAACAAGGTGCGATTCGCCATACCGCGGTGGTGCCGATTGCCGGTGACCAGATTACGAATGATGTGGCTGTGGCTTTCCGCACGCCTACGCAATCCGCAGAGGAAATCAAGATCAAGCATGGTTGCGCATTGCGCCAACTGGCAGACCCGCGGGAAGTGGTGGAAGTGCCAGGTGTTGATGGGCGTGACCCGCGTCAGTTGTCCGTGCAGACCCTGGCTGAGGTGATAGAGCCTCGGGTTGTCGAGCTGTATGAGTTTGTCTTGGGAGAGCTTAGACGTAGCGGTATGGAAGAGATGATTGCTTCCGGCATCGTGATTACGGGAGGTTCCTCGATGATGAAGGGCATGGTCGAATTGGGTGAAGAAATATTCCACATGCCGGTACGCCTAGGCATGCCGCGCTATGTGGGAGGGTTGTCCGAGGTGGTGGGAAATCCGCGTTACGCCACCGGAGTGGGTTTGGTCCTGATGGGCAAGCAGCAGGTGGAACGGCAGTTCCAGGGCCAGATGGAGTCCAATTCCTTCAGTCAGGTGTTTAGCCGGATGAAGAGTTGGTTCCAGGGGAATTTTTAGTAGTGCACATGAGTTGTAGTGTGTTTTCAGAATTTTTCGCGTTTAGGCAGACGTAACTTAAGGAGGTTTTAACATGTTTGAGATTATGGACAGGGACTCACAAGAGGCCGTGATCAAGGTTATAGGTGTGGGAGGTTGCGGTGGTAACGCCGTAGCACACATGATCGAAAAGAATGTCGGTGGCGTGGAGTTCATTTGCGCTAACACTGACATGCAGGCACTGAAGAAGAGCCAGGCCAAGACTGTATTGCAGATTGGTACTGACATCACCAAGGGCCTTGGCGCTGGCGCGCGTCCCGAGATTGGCCGTGAGGCTGCACTGGAAGACCGCGACCGTATTGCCGAAATCATTGATGGTGCAGACATGCTGTTCATCACCGCGGGTATGGGTGGTGGCACAGGTACCGGCGCTGCGCCTATCATCGCTGAAGTTGCCAAGGAAATGGGTATTCTGACAGTGGCCGTGGTGACCAAGCCTTTCTCTTTTGAAGGCAAGCGCACCAAGGTAGCACAGGAAGGCCTGGACGAACTTTCCAAGCATGTTGACTCTCTTATCATTATCCCTAATGAAAAGTTGATGCAGGTGCTGGGTGAGGATGTACCTTTCCTGGATGCATTCAAGGCGGCCAATGATGTGTTGCACAATGCGGTGTCTGGAATTGCTGAAATCATCAATTGCCCAGGCATGGTGAACGTCGACTTTGCTGACGTACGCACCGTGATGTCTGAAATGGGTATGGCAATGATGGGATCTGCGACGGCCACTGGTAGTGAACGTGCCCGTATTGCCGCTGAGCAAGCCGTTGCCAGCCCATTGCTGGAAGATGTCAATCTGGCCAATGCACGTGGCGTGTTGGTGAATATCACTGCCAGCAGCTCCTTCAAGATGAAGGAGTACTATGACGTGATGAATACCATCAAGGAATTCACCGCTGATGATGCGACTGTGATTGTCGGCAATGTATTCGATGAGTCGATTGGGGATGGTCTGCGTGTGACCATGGTGGCTACTGGTCTTAACGGTGTTGTCAGCCGTCGCCAGCAAAAACCAGAGTTGCGTGTGATGACACAGGTGCGTGATGGTACGACCAATCAGCCTATATATGTAGGCGGTGTGGATGAAGAAGGCCCTGCCGTATTCAGTTCCAATGGCCGTCGTGCACAGGTTGAAGCCATGAAGATGTCAGGCGTGGAGGAATATGACATTCCTGCATTCCTGCGTAAACAGGCTGACTAAGTAACAAGTGGCAAGCTGGATAGGCTACCCGTATGGGGCTCGAGGATACTGACGCCTGCCACGGCGGGTGCGGCCAGCATGTTATAATCAGGCAATTAAACGAATGAGGGCTCTCGAGAGAGGGGGCGACAGTGCTTAAACAAAGAACACTGAAAACGACTATTAGTGCTACCGGTGTAGGATTGCATTCGGGCGACAAGGTTACCCTGACCTTGCGACCGGCTGCACCTGATACCGGGATTGTCTTCCGTCGGGTCGATCTGCCCGATACCGCGGAATTCAGGGTGCAACCTCATCTCGTCACTGACACCAAGCTCTGCTCCGCACTAGATTGCGGAGGGGCCAGGGTTGCCACGATTGAACATCTGATGTCTGCACTTGCCGGACTTGGCATAGACAATATCCATATCGATCTCAATGCGGGCGAAGTGCCTATTATGGACGGCAGTGCCGGGCCTTTTGTTTTTCTTCTGCAACAGGCCGGCATTGTCGAACAACCCGCGATGAAGAGATTCATCCGCATCAAGAAAACGGTTGAATATCGCGAAGGCGATAAATGGGTGCGTTTCGACCCTTATTTTGGCTTCAAGCTGGATTTCACGATTGATTTTGACCACCCTGCCGTGGAACATACCGGGCAGAAGGTGTCTATTGATTTTGCTGACAACTCCTATATCAAGGAGATCAGTCGGGCCCGTACCTTTGGCTTTATGCATGAGGTTGAAGCCTTGCGCTCCATGGGCTTGGCCCGTGGTGGTAGCCTGGACAATGCGATTGTGCTGGATGAGTACCGTGTGCTGAACAGTGATGGCTTGCGTTACGACGATGAGTTCGTCAAACACAAAATGCTGGATGCGATTGGCGACCTGTATGTATTGGGCCATCCCTTAATTGGGGCATTCAGTGCTTTCAAGGCCGGGCATTACATGAATAATCAATTGCTGCGAACCTTGCTCGCCGATGCTGATGCCTGGGAATACGCTACTTTCGACAAGTTCGAAGAAGCCCCCGGTGCATTCCAGACGCCAATAGGTGTACCGCCAGCCTTGCATTACACATAAGTCGCTAGCATGCTGGTCTTGCGCATTCTTCTAGTATTGGGGCTGATTTCAGTCGCAGTATCACTGGGTATTTACATTATTTCAGGTGACAAGCGTTACCTGAAATTCACCTGGCAGCTGACCAAGTTCACACTGGTCATGCTATTGGTGGTGGCGCTTGTCATTGCCATGGGCCGCATCATTCTCTATTAGTCTGGGCGTGGGCTAGCCATTTATCTGAATGGCTATGCTATGCTTGATTGAGCTTCATGGAGTTGGGTAATACAAAATGCAGTTGAGAGAGGCTAATACAAGCAATATAGCAGGGCATAGCAACACTCCGTTTGCAAGGAAGGCAGTCGCTAGCTGCCTCAAATCTGGCGGCCAACTCTTGAGTATATGGGGCCGGATGGCGCTGGTAATGTCGCTGTTCTGTAGCACCATGCTATGGGCAGCCAGTCCGGATGACCTCTTCATCAGTGCGCGCACTGCCTATAACTCCCGCAATACCACCGTGCTGGCAGATGCTGCGCAGAAACTGCAAGCGCAGAACCATGTGCTGGCCCCTTATGCCGACTACTGGTTAATGTTGCTCAATCTAAGTCAGGCGGATAATCAAACCGTACGTCATTTCCTCGAGCGGTATGCTGACCTGCCATTTGCCGACCGTGTGCGAGGCGAGTGGCTCAAGGCATTGGCGCGGCGCCAGGACTGGCAGACCTTCTTTGAAGAATATCCCAAATTCAAGCGCGATGATGCCAGCGTCAATTGCTATGCAATCGATGCCGGTATCCAGCAGGGCCTTGAGTCTTCTGTATTGGAAGGCAAGACCTTGTGGATGACGGGTAGTGAACTGCCTGCCAATTGCGAGGCGGTATTTGATCGCCTGCAGAAAGGCGGTGTATTGCGCGATGACGATATCTGGGCGCGTACACGGTTGCTATTGCAGGGGTCAAAAATGACCGTGGTCAAGGTTGTGCTGCAGCGTATTCCCGGTGTTGATAAGACCAACCTCAAGCTGTTGGATCGTGTTTACCAGAATCCACAGCAAGTCCTGGAAAAAGGGCAGATTTCCTTTAAAAGTCGCTTGGGTAAAGAGCTCAATCTGTATGCACTGGAGCGCTTGAGCAAAAGTCAGCCAGCTCTGGCGCTGGATATATGGGAAAAAGTCCATACCAGTTTTGAGCCAGTCGATCGTGATTATTTCTGGGGACGGTTTGCGCTGCATGCAGCCCGCAAGCATGACCCAATGGCATTAACCTATTACAACCGCGCCGGAAATACTGCGCTGGACAAGGATCAGCGTGAGTGGAAAGCGCGCTCTGCGTTGCGCAATGCTGAATGGAAAGCCTTGCAAGCTGCGATTGCCGAGATGCCTGAGGCGCAGCAGGAAGAGGGTGTATGGCGTTATTGGAAAGCGCGCGCGCTGAAAGAGCAAAAGCAGCTGGTAGCGGCTAATCTCATACTGGTCGGCTTGTCCAGGGAAAACAATTATTATGGCTTGCTGGCCGAAGAGGAAATGGGAGACGTAGTGGCTGCCCCTCCCGCTTTTTACAAGACAACACCAGAGGAAGTACGGATTGCGCTGGCTTCTCCCGGTGTGCAGCGCTCGCTGGCACTCCGGCGCCTGGATATGCGCTGGGAGTCGAGGGCGGAATGGGTGTACGCAACCAGCAATTTTGACGACAAGCAATTGATTGCCGCGGCCGAAGTGGCTTTCCGTGAAGGCTGGTATGACATTGCCATCAGTACGGCGGACCGTACCAAGCTACTGCATGATTTTGCCTTGCGTTACCCGACACCATATCGAGACATGATGCAAGGATATGCCGCCGATAATGCACTGGATGAAGCATGGGTATACGGCCTGATCCGGCAGGAAAGCCGTTTTGTCAGCTGGGCCAAATCTTCGGTAGGCGCCTCAGGCCTGATGCAGGTGATGCCAGCCACCGCCAAGTGGATAGCCAAGCGGCTGGGCATGGGCAGTTTCGAGCCTTCCATGATTAATCAACTGGATACCAACCTGAAGTTTGGGACACATTATCTGCGCTACACCATGGATCAGATGAGTGATCAGTCACTGATGGCAACGGCTGCTTATAATGCGGGGCCAGGCCGGCCCAAGCGCTGGGCATCCAACCGGCCACTGGAAGGGGCAGTCTATGCTGAAACAATCCCTTTTAGCGAAACACGCGACTATGTGAAAAAGGTACTGGGTAACGCCTACTACTACTCACAACAGCTCGGAACCAAAAAACTGACCCTGAAAGAGCGTCTGGGCGTGGTGCCTGGCGTGGGTGCTGCAGTCAGCGCAGAAGAAGACTGAGGTTACGGCGGCCCTGCTACCATATAATGGTACAGGAATTGACCGAGCAATTCGGTAGCAGACTAATCAAGTAAGGACTGTATTTGATGCAACGTATCAGACAAATATGTGTATTGGGTGGCTCTGGTTTTGTTGGCAGTGCCATCGTGCAACGCCTCAGCACTGCAGGGTACGACGTGAAGGTACTGACACGCCGCCGGGAGAGCAGCAAGCATCTGATCTTGTTGCCCAATGTGCAGGTGGTGGAGTGTGATCTTTTTAACAATACTGCCTTGTCTGGTCATTTACATGGCCAGGATGCCGTCATAAACCTAGTGGGCATATTGCACGAGTCCGGCAATGCCACATTCCAGGCCTTGCATGTCGATTTGCCGCGTCGCGTTGCAGATATCTGTTGCAAACAGGGGGTCAGCCGCCTAGTGCACATGGGGGCCTTGAAAGCCAGTAGCTCTGCCAAGAGTGAATATCTAAAATCCAAGGCTGCCGGTGAGGCTGCGGTGCTTGCTCGTGCTGGTGAAATCCAGGTGACGGTGTTCCGCCCTTCCGTCATTTTTGGTCGGGGAGACAGTTTTCTCAGCCTGTTTGCCAGTCTGGTCAAGATATTGCCCGTGATTGCAGTGGCCAAGCCACAAGCAAAGTTCCAGCCTATCTGGGTGGAGGATGTTGCTCATGCTTTTGTCAGCACGCTTGAAAACATCAGTACCTATGGCCGTGCATTTGATCTAGGTGGCCCGCACATTTATACCCTGAAGGAATTGATCGAGTTTGTGGCGTTTATTCTGGGTAAAAAACGCCGCATCATTTCCCTTAACGATACGCTTTCCTACTATCAGGCTTATGCGCTGGAGTTGATGCCTGTCAAATTGATGACGCGGGATAACTTGTTCTCCATGGAAGTGGACAGCGTCTGCGATGGCGATGTGTCCAATCTGTTTGGTATACAACCCACCGCACTGGAAGCAGTCGCGGCGGAGTACCTTGCTGGCGATACGCCCAGAAGCGCTTATGATCGCTTTCGTAGTCTGGCTGGGCGTAGTTTCAGCAAACGGTAAGCACCATGGACATATTCTCGGTAGGCGGTGCGGTACGGGATGAGCTGTTGGGCCTGCCGGTCAAGGATCGTGATTATGTCGTGGTGGGCAGTACGCCAGAAGCAATGGTTGCGCTAGGCTATCGTCCGGTAGGCAAGGACTTTCCCGTGTTCCTGCATCCGCAAACTCATGAGGAATATGCGCTTGCTCGTACCGAGCGCAAGACTGGCAAAGGGTATAAAGGGTTTCAGGTACATGCTTCACCTGACGTCACGTTGGAGCAAGATCTTGCCCGTCGTGATCTCACCATCAATGCCATTGCCAAGGATTCCGCTGGCAAGCTGATCGACCCATATCACGGCATGGCTGACATCCAGGCAAAACAGTTGCGCCATGTCAGTGCTGCCTTTAGCGAAGATCCAGTACGCATCCTGCGGGCAGCCCGCTTCGCAGCCCGGTTTACTGAATTCAGTGTCGCAGATGAGACCATGCAGCTGATGCGACAGATGGTGGCAGACGGCGAGGTTGATGCCCTGGTCCCGGAGCGCGTCTGGCAAGAGCTGGCCAAAGGACTGATGGAGTCGCGTCCCAGCCGCATGTTTGATGTCTTGCGTTCCTGTGGCGCACTGCAGCGTATATTGCCTGAGCTTGATCGCCTGTTTGGTGTGCCGCAAACGGCAAAATATCATCCTGAAGTGGATACGGGCATTCATATCATGCTGGTGATTGATTACGCCGCTAGCCAGGGTTTCTCTCTTCCTGTCAGGTTTGCCGCCTTGACCCATGATCTGGGCAAGGGCACTACCCCCGCAGATATGCTGCCACGGCATATCGGGCATGAAGAGCGCAGCGTGAGTTTGCTCAAGGAGGTAGTCCAGCGCTTGCGTGTGCCTAATGATTGCAAGGAGCTGGCGCAGGTCGTGGCCAAATTTCATGGCAAAGTGCATCAGGTGAATGAAATGCGTCCTGATACTGTGTTACGCTTTCTGCTGGAAACTGATGCGATACGTCAGCCGCAGCGTTTTCGTGACTTTCTCTCTGCATGTGAGGCCGATGCAAGAGGACGTACCAGCTTTGAACAACAGGAGTTGCCGCATTTTCAGTATTTGCTGGAGGTGCTGAAAATAGTCATGCAGGTCGATGCCGGGGTAATTGCTGCTGCCCAGGAAAATCCGGCCAATATCAAGGATGCCGTGTTTGATGCACGGGTTGCAGCCATCAAACAACAGCTTGAACCACTAAAACTATAAAGAAGTGATCACAAAGTAGCGGTACCAAAGGGGTTAACACTATTCAAGCGAATGGAGGACTGATAAAATGAGAATTGTTCTCAATAAATGTCTCTCAGCACTTCAGATATTCATGCGCAAAACCCAGCACAATGTATTGCACACCATATACAGCAGCCAGCATCAATGGCTGCAGGGGTGGTTGCGCAAAAAACTTGGCTGCCCTGACAATGCGGCGGATATTGCCCAGGATACCTTTACCCGGATTCTTGGCCAACAAGATACGCGTCCCATCCATGAAATTCAGGAGTCCCGTGCTTACCTGACCACTATCGCCAAACGCTTGATGGTGGATTTCTTCCGTCGTGCCGATCTTGAGCGTGCTTACCTCGACGAGCTGGCACAAACCACTGAAGCCTTACAACCCTCGCCTGAAGCACGGCTGGAAACGCTGCAAATGTTGCAGCAAATGGATAGCCTGTTAGCTGGGCTGAGTCCAAAAGCCAGGGCTGCCTGGCTATATAGTCGTCTTGATGGCCTCAAGCATGCTGATATTGCCGAGTCGCTGGGGGTATCTGTGCCAAGAGTCAGGCAATACCTTGCCAAGGCTGCACGTCAGGCTTATCTGTTGCGTTTTGGCTCAATCGACCATATGACGGACGATGTGCTAGCCGTGAGTCCTGTTATATCCCATGAGTAATGAACATTTGCCTGTGTCCCAGCGCGTGCTGGATCAGGCCATAGATTGGCAGTTACGCATGAGCTCCGGCGAAAGTACAGAGCGAGACACAATAGCGCTTGAGTTCTGGCTTTCTGCACATTCAGATCATGCGCGTGCCTGGCGCCAACTGGGCGCGCTGGATGCTGAGCTTGCTCCGGCAAGATCCTCCACCTTGCGCTCTATCTTGACCAAGCCGCTGAAAGCACGTCGTATCAAGCGGGTTGCCACGACATTGGCTACTGTGCTGGCAATGATGTGCAGCCTGACATTGTTCAACCAGTATCAGCCGCTGGGTGGCTTGCTGGCGGATTATCATACGACGACTGGTGAACGCCAGTTGATTGTGTTACCTGATAATACGGTGATACGTCTCAATACCCGTAGCGCGATTGATATTGCTTATGATGAGACTCAGCGTGCTGTTATCTTGCGTGAAGGCGAAATTGAAGTGGAAACCGGCCATAACGAGACCGAGTCCAGGCCTTTTGTGATATTGAACGCAGCGGGTAGTATGCGCGCGCTAGGCACTCGGTTTAGTGTACGTACGCTGGACGATGGCAGCGCCTTGCTGAGCGTCAGCGAATCAGCCGTGATTGCGAGGCCAGCCAGCTGCCAGCCACAGACGGTTGCTGAGTGTGATCCTCAGCAACTGGTGGAAGAAGGGCAATCCATTATCCTGCATGGGGATGCGTTATCCCCGATCCTGAACAGTCCTGCTTATCTGGATGCCTGGAAAGATGGCATGCTGGTGGTGGAAAATGCGGCCCTGGAAGATGTGGCTGCCGAGTTGTCACGCTATCGTTTTGGACGTATCAAGGTAGATCCTGAAGTGGCTCAATTACGGATTACTGGTACATTCTCGGTGGATGATACTGATTTTGCGATTGCTGCCTTGGCGGCGGCTTTGCCAGTCCGCCTGACCAAACTAGGCGGTTTCTGGGTGAGTTTTGACCCACCCAAAGAAATAGGCTTTGTCCAGACTCGCGCCAAATAATCTAAACAAGAATTTTTTTTCATTCCCCTCTATCACTTTCCTTATCTCGTTCGGCAAACAGGGGAAAGCGTTTGCTTTTCCATTATTGATAAGGGGATTCACTTTGTTTGCTGTTCGTCCAGACTCTAATGCTCACTATTGTGCTCAATTAGCACCGATGCTCCCCATCCTGTTGGCCGTCATGCTCGCAAGCTCAATGGTTGGCGCTACTGTGCATTCCGCGATGGCGGCTGACGCCATAGAAAAAATGACATGCGTCACTATGATTTGCCAGCAAGTTCGCTTGCCGCTGGGGACCACAGATATAGGTAGTTTCAGTTTGAAGGTGGCCACTATGGTGAGCCGAGTAGCCTGATGTTGACGCTACGTTATACACCGCGCCTTAAGTAGACGAAGAAAAGCCCCGCAATGCGGGGCTTTTTATTGCTTTAGCCAGCTTGGCTGGGGCAGGGTGCTATTCCTCTAGACCATATAGCAACGTCAGTTGCTGCTGCACAAACTCCATGGGCTTGCGTTTATATCCGCTCTTGGCAAACTGGTGCCAGCGACCAATCACGAAGCACAATAGCAGGTTGGCTTGAGATTCAGGATCAAGCTTGCGGCCAGTTTGAGTCTCGGCAATGCGCAGGCTTTGCTTGAGTGTCGACTCAATACGGTCGAATAGTTGGTTGATCCGGGTTTGCAGGCTCTCATCTTCATTGACTAAGGCATCGCCGATCAATACGCGGGTCATACCATGGTTTTTTTCCGCAAAGAGCAACAGGATGGTGACAATACGGCGTGCTTGGCGCAGGCCTTCGGTTTCTTCGGTGGTGATCTTGTTGATCAGGCCAAACAGCGTTTGCTCGATGAATTCGATCAGGCCATCAAACATTCTGGCTTTGCTGGGAAAGTGGCGGTAAAGCGCCGCTTCGCTGACTTCAAGTCTGGCGGCCAAGGATGCCGTGGTAATTTTCTCACGCTTGGGCGACTCCAGCATTTTTGCTAGTGTCTCCAGTATTTGCTGCTTGCGTTCTCCGGGTTTAAGCGCCATGGGTTTACCTCACTCTCTGGGCGAAATGCTGCTAGGGCATTTTGCGTTGTTATATGTTTTGTAAATCTGTGTTGTTGGCAAATCCAGAATGGTGGAAATGCGTGCATCGACATAACTTGGCTTGTGCAGACGCTTGGAGACATGGATGGTTTTCATGCCCAGTCGCTTGGCGGTCATCAAGGCGGGCAGGCTGTCTTCCAATAGTATGCAGTTGCCTGTGTTCACCTTGAGCGCTCCCAATAAATGCTGGAAGCCGCGCATTGCAGGTTTTGGATGAAAGCCTGAGGATTCCACACTGAATACCTGCTCAAACAAGTCGTCGATAGCGAGTAATTTTAGCACTCTTTTTGCATAACTCATCGGCCCGTTAGTGAATACTACCTTACGGCCAGAGAGTTGCTGGAGCGTGTGTCGCAGTCTTTTTGTGGTTATAACCATGGCAGGCAACTGTTCCAGCTGGTGGGTCTGCTGCAGGAAATGGCGGGGTGAAATACGGTGGTGGCGCATAAGGCCTTTGAGCGTGGCTCCGTAGGTGTGCCAGTAATGCTCGCGCAACGCGCAGGCAGCATGTTCCTCTAGGGCGAGCTCGGTCATGATGTATCGGGTCATCTCCACATGCAGATGCGGGAATATGGCCGCATCTGCATTGTGCAAGGTATTGTCCAGATCAAAAATCCAAACGTTAGCGCTCATCACATTGTGTTAATGCGTGCTTACTTGGCTGTAATCAGCGTACCTACGCCTGCATCGGTCAATACTTCCAACAGCAGGGCGTGCTCCACGCGACCATCAATGATATGCACTGACTTGACGCCACTACGCGCTGCGTCGAGGGCGGAACTGATCTTCGGCAGCATGCCGCCAGATAGTGTGCCGTCTGTGACCAAGTCATCAATCTGCTTGGGAGTAAGACCGGTGAGCAGGTTGCCGGATTTGTCCAATACACCAGGGGTGTTGGTGAGCAGGATAAGTTTTTCAGCCCCGAGGATTTCAGCCAGTTTGCCTGCGACCACATCGGCATTGATGTTGTAGGTTTCGCCTTCTGTGCCGACACCGATAGGTGCAATCACCGGAATAAAGTCGCCAGTGTCGAGGAACTGGATCAGGCTGGGGTCGATGCCACTGATTTCACCCACCTGGCCGATGTCGATCAGGTTGGCAGGGTTTTGCAGGTCTTGCACCAGTAGTTTGCGTGCATGGATAAAGTTGCCGTCCTGACCGGTGAGGCCGACGGCCTTGCCGCCATTGCGGTTGATGAGGTTCACAATTTCCTTGTTTACCTGACCACCCAGCACCATTTCGACGATATCCATGGTTTCTTCGTCAGTGACGCGCATGCCTTGAATGAATTCGCCCTTTTTACCGAGCTTGTCCAGCAATTCATTGATTTGTGGCCCACCGCCATGAACCACCACCGGGTTCATGCCTACCAGTTTGAGCAATACCACATCACTGGCAAAACATTCCTTGAGATGCGGGTCTGTCATGGCGTTGCCGCCGTATTTAATCACAATGGTCTTGTCGAAAAAGCGCTTGATATAAGGGAGCGCTTCCGCAAGGGTTTGGGCTTTCTGGGCGGCGGTTGTCTGGGTGAGCATTGACTCTCTCTGGTGAGCGTGAATGAGTAAGTGGCTATTTTAACCTGATTGATATGAAAATCGTGTGTCAGCGTGACAAACTCGCTGTTAAAGCCTGGGTCTGGCAGGTAGACTGCATTGATCTTTAGATGAATTCTAGCAGCGTCACCCCACTTGATTGCTTAAAGGATGCGGCATGCCCAGTGATATAGAGATTGCCCAGCAGGCTCAGATGAGGAGGATTACGGAGATTGCGCTTCAACTAGGGTTGAAGGAAGACTCGGTCGAGAATTATGGGCTATATAAGGCCAAGATAGATCTCGCTGCTAATCCCGAATTACAGGCCAGGCCGGACGGCAAGTTGATTTTAGTGACCGCGATCAGTCCCAGCCCGCCAGGGGAAGGCAAGACTACTACTACCGTGGGCTTGGGAGATGCACTAAACAAGATTGGCAGGCGCGCTATGATCTGTTTGCGTGAGCCATCAATGGGCCCTGTGTTTGGCATGAAGGGAGGTGCCGCTGGTGGGGGGTATGCCCAAGTGGTACCGATGGAAGATATCAACCTACATTTCACCGGTGATTTTGCTGCGATAGCGCTTGCCCATAACTTGCTGGCCGCGATGATAGACAATCATATTCATCATGGAAATGCCCTGGGCATAGACCCGCGGCAGGTTAGCTGGAAGCGCGTTGTAGACATGAATGACCGGGCACTACGCCAAGTCGTGGTGGGCCTGGGTGGCAAGGTCAATGGCCAGCCGCGCGAAGAGGGGTTTGATATCGTGGTTGCTTCCGAGGTGATGGCGGTATTCTGTCTTGCCACTTCGCTGAAGGATTTGCGCTCCAGACTGGGTAATATCGTGATTGGCTATCGCCAAGATGGTGTTGCCATCACCGCGCGTGATTTGCAGGCACATGGCGCCATGACAGTGTTGTTGAAAGACGCCATCAAGCCTAATTTAGTGCAAACCCTGGAACATACTCCCGCATTTGTCCATGGCGGTCCTTTCGCCAATATTGCCCATGGCTGCAACTCAGTGATAGCCACCAGCGCGGCACTCAAGTTGGCCGATTATGTGGTCACTGAGGCTGGTTTTGGTGCTGACCTGGGCGCAGAAAAATTTATTGATATCAAATGCAGAAAATCCGGCTTGAGACCCGATGTCTGTGTGGTGGTAGCGACCATGCGTGCACTCAAGTATCACGGCGGGGTGGATGTTTCCGCACTTGATCAGGAAAACCTGCAAGCGCTGCAGGCTGGGTTAGCCAACCTGGAAAAGCATGTGGACAATGTGACCCGGCATTATGGCCTGTCCTGTGTGGTGGCCATTAATCGGTTTGATCACGATACGGATGCCGAGATCGGCTTGGTCCAATCCCATATGCAGAAACTCGGTGTGAATGTGGTGTTGGCGGAGCATTGGGCCAACGGGGGCGAAGGGGCTGTGTCTCTTGCTAATGAGGTGGTGAGGTTGGCAGCGGGGCAAAATATCACGATGCGTTATGTATATGAGGACGCGGATGATCTTTGGGAAAAACTGCGTAAAGTAGCGACCCATATCTATGGAGCCACTGATGTATATGCCCCGCGTCGTGTCCGCTCCATCATCGATAAGTTGCAGGCCGATGGCTATGGTCATTATCCAATCTGCATTGCAAAAACCCAGTATTCATTCTCTACAGATGCGGCACAACGCGGTTTGCCGCATGAGCATGTGGTGACGGTGAGGGCGGTGCGGTTATGTGCAGGGGCTGAGTTTGTGGTGATGATTTGTGATGACATCATGACAATGCCAGGATTGCCCAAAGAGCCTTGTGCAATGCGTATTGATATCGACGATGATGGGCGGGTAGTGGGATTGTATTAATGCATGAAAAGCAAAAGCGGCAATCTCCCCGTTAATACTGGGGAGATTGCCGCACCGGGGTAAAACGTTGTTATTTCAATTAGGCTTGTGTATTTTTCTTGCGACGTGCCATAAATCCGACTAGGGCCAGACCACCCAGCAATAATGCGTACTCAGAAGGTTCTGGTACGGCTGCAATCTGGTCAACCTGGAATGCTACAACGCTGCTGTGCAGGTGTACCAGGAAGGAAATTTCGTAAGAGGTGATCGGGTCACTGATACCACTGAAATCCCAAGTAAAGTAACCAACAGCGCCTTCAGCAACTGGGTTTGCAGGGTCGTAAAAAGGTGAGTCTTCATTGACCGGTGCATCCGACAGGCTGAAGCTGCTTGCTGCCAGAAGTTGAGTACCGCCGTTATAGCTCAGGTATACATCGGAAATCGCTGCAGCAAGGCCACCCTGGCCACCTAGCGACTGATTGCCACCAGGGAATACTTCACTCTGGAACACAATTGAACCGAGGTTTGGAAGTAGCGTAGCATCAGAAATGCTGAATGTTGAGTAGGGTGTACCCGACCATTGATATAAACCGAGAGAAGCGGGATATGCATTGCCATAAGTACGCTTAAATTCAGCATCGCCAGCAGGTACATTGCTGTTGATGCCATCCACAATGGCTGCAATGCCGGTTGTGCCAGCACCTAAGCGGCTGGCCGTCAGTTGATTGAACCCATCAGTCGTCAGAGAGCCTGTGACATCAGAAAAGTATTGGCTAGTTGGAGTTGCCGCTTGAGAGAGTGATGTGGCTACCAGCATGGTTAAAGCAAGAATGCTTTGGGAGTATGCAATGTTCATTTATTTCCCCTTCAAGAACTATTATGGTCGGATGCCTAACACTATGAGCGTGATTGGCAAAGCAATTTAATGAATAAAAACTATTATTATTTATATTCATCTATTGATAGTAATAATTATCATTTAAAAGGTCAACATTATTTTTGAGGGGTGGATATCTGCGGGTATGTTAGATGCGCTTGCTGAATACCTTGGAGCGGCGTTGCAGGTTGTAGAATTTCTGTTTTTCGCCTGGTAGTTTTTCAACATCAGTTTCTGTGAAGCCGCGTTCAAGAAACCAGTGTTCGGTACGGGTAGTCAGGACAAAGACCGATTGCAGGCCAAGTTCGCTAGCCTGTTCTTCGCAGTAGCTGAGCAGGCGGTCGCCACGTCCACCACGGCGGAATGAAGCATGAATCGCCATGCAGGCCAGCTCGGCGGTTTTTTCGGCAGGGAATGGGTAGAGTGCTGCACAGCCTATGATTTTGCCATCGTGTTCCATGACGTGGAATCGATCAATTTCCATTTCCAAGCGTTCGCGCCCACGTCTTACCAGTATGCCTTCGTTTTCCAGTGGTTCTATAAGCTGCAATATGCCACCGACATCGCCAATGTCTGCCTTGCGCATGGCTTCCAGGGAGGCTTCGGTGACCATGGTGCCTATACCATCATGCGTGAAGAGTTCTTGCAGGATGGCACCATCGGTATGGCGGCTGATCAGGTGTGTGCGGGCAACCCCTTGATCGCATGCCCTGACAGCGGCCGGCAAATAATACAGTTCATCTTCGGTAATGTTCTGGCCGCCGTTTACTTCTGTATGGCGCAAAAGATTTTTGGCTTTATCCGCGGTCATTTCCCGCAGCAATTCACCACGGATGTTATGCACACCTGAAGAGTCCATCAGGAAGATCAGTTTGTCGGCATCCAGCGCGATCGCGGCGCTGGTGGCAACATCTTCCAGTGTCAGGTTGAATACTTCGCCGGTTGGCGAGTAGCCCAGTGGTGAAAGGAGCACCAGTTCTCCATCGTCCAGCCGCTTCTGGATGCCGATGGCATCGACTTTGCGCACCTCTCCGGTATGTTGCAGGTCTACACCTTCTATCACCCCCAGTGGTTTTGCCGTGACAAAATTCCCGCTTGCGACCCGGATATCAGCGCCCGCCATCGGCGAATTGATGAGCCCCATGGAAAGAAGGGACTCGATTTCGACGCGCACTGAGCCATTGGCTTCCTTGACGGCTTCCATGGCTTCGTCATCTGTGACGCGCAAACCATTCACCAGGCGGGTCTTCAGCTTGGCGCGTTTGAGCCGGGTTTCAATTTGAGGGCGAGAGCCATGCACCAATACCAGCCTGACTTCCAGGCTGGCAAGCAGATTGAGGTCGTGGGATAGCGTCACAAACTGTCCATCGTCTACGACCTCCCCACCAAAGGCGATCACAAAGGTTCGTCCGCCAAAGGCATGTATATAGGGAGCAGCCGAGCGAAACCAGCGGACAAATTCCTGAGGTTGATGCAGGTTGAGTCGCGACGTGGAGGTGGATTTGCCGGTTTCTCTTTCGCTTTGGGCATAAAGAAACGCAGCAGTGCAGTCCAGGGCAGTGCATAGCTTGTGCAGCATGGCTTCTGACACCCCTTGCGAGCCGCGTTCTATACGGGAGAGATTGCCGCTGTTTGCGTCCACCTTGCGCGCCAACTCTTGCAAGGTCATATTGAGGGCTTTACGGCGCTTGCGCAGGGCATTGCCTAGGGACATGGCAGGCATCCAAAGAAGTGGTTGGGAAACTGCGTTTAAAGCATATTTTTATACAAAATTACTTTTAATGCAATTGTTCTGCTTAAACAGTAAAGTCGCCCCATAATATTTGCATGGCAGCAATCGCGGCAAGTGCCGCCGTTTCGGTGCGGAGAATGCGTTTGCCCATGCGCACCGGGATAAATCCATGGGTGGCACCCAACGAGATTTCCTCAGTGGTGAAGCCGCCTTCTGCACCAATCAAAAAACAAATGTCGCCGGTCGGTGGTGCTAAGTCTGCCAGTGTTTTTTCAGCGCCCGGGGCTAAGGTAATGAAGGTGGTGGCTTGAGGTTTCTGCGCCAGCCATTCGGGTAAGGAGAGTGGCATGGCTACTTGAGGCACAGTCGCTCGACCAGATTGTTCGCAAGCTGAAATGACCACATTCTGCCAGTGCTCGCGCCGTTTTTCTGCACGCTCACCGGTGAGTTTGACCACGCTGCGGCGGCTCGCAATCGGTTGAATTGCGCTGACGCCCATTTCAACCGTTTTTTGGATGGTGAAATCCATGCGGTCGCCAGATGAAATGGCTTGCGCCAGTGTGATACGTAAGGGGGATTCTGTATCGGCTGGCGCAATCGAGCGAACAACCGCGCTGACGCTGGATTTGCGGACATCGGTTAATTCACAGGTGTAATTGTGGCCATCCCCATTGAATAAAATGGCCATGTCACCTGTTTGCATGCGTAATGCGCGACTTGCATGCGCAGCTGCGCTCTCAGGCAAGTTGATGTGTGCTCCTGAAGAAAGCGAATCAGGGCAGTAGAAGCGTGGAGTGCTCATGAGTGTGCGGTGTTACTATTGATATGAATATGGATTTTAATTGAAGGAGGCTGAAAAATGGCAAGTCTTAATCCGCCGGTATGTGATTTTGGCTGGCAAGCGCCGGAATTCAAGTTGCCGGGCGTTGATGGCAAGGATTGGGCTTTATCTGATATCAAAGGTGTCAACGGTACGCTGGTGATGTTTATCTGTAACCACTGCCCCTATGTTCAGGCGATACGCGAGCGCTTGGTGGCGGATATCAAGGCGCTACGTAGTATGGGTGTCAATACCGTAGCGATTTCATCAAATGATACGGTGACGTATCCTGATGATGGTTTCGATAAAATGCAGGAAGTAGCGAGGGAGTTCAAGTTTCCGTTTCCTTACTTATTGGATGAAAGTCAGGAAGTTGCCAAGGCCTATGGCGCGGTGTGTACACCAGACTTTTTTGGCTTCAATGCCCATCTTGAGCTGCAGTATCGTGGCCGTTTTGATGAGCAGGGCCGCAATATGATACCTCTGGAGACATCCTCGCGCGATCTTTACCATGCAATGAAACTGGTGGCGGAAACTGGTCATGGGCCGGTTGAGCAAGTGCCCTCAATCGGATGCTCGATCAAGTGGTTCAGTGACGACAAATAAGTAGATGAAATTTTTGAGATAAAGGCATTAATATTAATGCTGGTATTGCTGAAAAGCTCTATCTAAGGAATAATTACGGGCTAAATACCTCTGCGAAACTGTGATTTTTGGCAGTTTCAGCATCTTGTTGTAGTTCAAGGGGTTTTCAAAGAATTTGAGGTGAGGCTTCGTCCAGCCGTGCTGGTGAGGCCTTTTTCTCTTCAACCGTAGGGAGATATGTATGGCAGCAACTCGTCAAGACTTAGCAAACGCCATCCGTGCGCTATCCATGGACGCAGTTCAGAAGGCAAATTCTGGACACCCTGGCGCACCGATGGGTATGGCAGATATTGCAGAGGTTCTCTGGAACCACCATCTGCGTCACAACCCAACCAACCCGAACTGGGCAGACCGCGACCGTTTCATTCTGTCTAATGGTCACGGCTCCATGTTGCTCTACTCCTTGTTGCATCTGACTGGCTACGATCTGCCAATTGATGAAATCAAGACTTTCCGCCAACTGCATTCCAAGTGTGCTGGTCACCCTGAGTATAGCTATGCTCCTGGTATTGAAACCACCACTGGTCCTCTGGGCCAGGGCATCACCAATGCCGTCGGCTTTGCGATGGCTGAAAAGTTGCTGGCTGACCAGTTCAACAAGCCAGGCCACGAAATCGTTGACCACTACACTTACGTGTTCCTGGGTGATGGCTGCCTGATGGAAGGCGTTTCCCACGAAGCTGCTGCGCTGGCTGGTACTTGGGGTCTGGGCAAGCTGATCGCCGTTTGGGATGACAATGGCATCTCTATTGATGGTCATATTGAAGGCTGGTACACAGATGATACTGCCAAGCGTTTTGAAGCATACGGCTGGCACGTGATTCCTAACGTTGACGGTCACGATGCTGCTGCGGTTGAAGCGGCTATTCAAGAAGCCAAGAAGGTAACTGACAAGCCAACTTTCATCGCTGCCAAGACTATCATCGGTAAGGGTTCACCAAACAAGTCCGGTTCACATGACTGCCACGGTTCTGCCCTGGGTCTGGAAGAAGTGGCTGCTACGCGTGAAGCTATCGGTTGGTCACACGAGCCATTTGTGATTCCTCAAGAAGTCTATGACGGTTGGAATGGTAAAGCCAAGGGTTCCGAGCTGGAAAGCGAATGGAACGCCAAGTTCGACGCTTATGCCAAGATCTATCCAGCTGAAGCTGCTGAATTCAAGCGCCGTACTGCCGGTGACCTGCCAGCAAACTGGAAGGAATTCACCAATGCCTTCATCAAGGCAACCAACGAAAAAGCTGAGGCCGTGGCAACCCGTAAGGCGTCACAAAACGCGATTGCTGCCCTGGCACCAATCCTGCCAGAATTCCTTGGCGGTTCTGCTGACCTGACAGGTTCCAACCTGACTAGCTACTCCGGTTTCAAGCATGTTGATGGCAAGAAGCCAGGTAACTACATCTCTTACGGTGTACGTGAATTCGGTATGTTCGCGATCATGAACGGTATCGCACTGCACGGTGGTTTGTTGCCATTTGGTGGTACTTTCCACATGTTCTCTGATTACGCCAAGAGCGCACTGCGCATGGCAGCACTGATGAAGCAGCGCACTATTGCTGTTCTGACCCACGATTCTATCGGTCAGGGCGAAGATGGTCCTACTCACCAGCCTATCGAGAACACTGCTGGCCTGCGTTACATTCCTCGTATGGATGTATGGCGTCCTGCTGATTCCGTTGAAACAGCAATCTCCTGGGTAGCTGCGATTGAGCGTCACGATGGCCCATCCAGCTTGGTATTGAGCCGTCAGAACGTACCTGGCATCAAGCACGACGAGAAGCACTTTGACCTGATCCGCAAGGGTGGTTATGTATTCTCCGACGTTGAAGGCAAGGCTGACGTGATCATCATCAGTAACGGTTCCGAGCTGGATCTGGCGATCAAGGCTGCTGCTGAGCTGAATGCTGCTGGTACCAAGGTGCGTGTGGTTTCCATGCCATCTACCAACGTATTTGACCGTCAAGATCAAGCATACAAGGACAGCGTACTGACTCCAGGCGTGAAGCGTGTAGCAGTTGAAGCCGGTGTTACCGACTTCTGGCGCAAGTATGTTGGTCTGGAAGGTGCAGTCGTTGGTATCGATACTTTCGGCGAATCCGCTCCAGGCGGCGTGTTGTTCAAGCACTTCGGTTTCACTGTTGAAAATGTAGTGAAGACCGTCAAGTCCGTGCTGTAATGACAGGTAGTAACTAAAAAAGGGGGCCAGTTATGCTGGCTCCCTTTTTGTTTTTGAAGACACAATCAGGACAGGGAAAAACTCATGACAATCAAGGTTGGCATTAATGGCTTTGGCCGTATCGGTCGCATGGCATTCCGTGCGGCGATCAAGGATTTTACTGATATCGAAATAGTTGCAATCAATGACCTGCTGGAGCCAGATTATCTGGCCTATATGCTCAGGCATGACTCTGTGCATGGCCTGTTTCAGGGTGATATTGCGGTCAGTGGCAACAATTTGATCGTAAATGGCAAGACCATACGCCTGACAGCAGAGCGCGACCCTGCCAACCTGAAATGGGATGAAGTCGGTGTGGATGTAGTTGTGGAATGTACAGGCTTCTTCCTGACTGAAGAAACCTGCCAGAAGCACATTGATGCGGGTGCCAAGAAGGTGGTGCAGTCTGCACCTTCCAAGGATGATACGCCCATGTTTGTCTACGGCGTCAATCATGACACTTACAAGGGCCAGGCGATTGTCTCCGCTGCCTCTTGCACCACAAATGGCCTGGCACCAGTTGCCAAGGTGTTGAATGATAATTTTGGCATCAAGCGTGGCTTGATGACCACCGTGCATGCAGCGACTGCGACTCAAAAAACGGTGGATGGTCCTTCCAATAAGGACTGGCGCGGTGGTCGTGGCATTCTGGAAAACATTATTCCTTCTTCTACAGGCGCCGCCAAAGCCGTAGGCAAGGTGATTCCTGAACTGAACAAAAAACTCACGGGTATGGCCTTCCGCATCCCTACTTCTGACGTATCGGTAGTAGATCTGACTGTGGAGCTGAACAAGGAAGCCACTTATGAGCAGATCGTCGCAGCAATGAAAGCGGCATCAGAAAGTGGTCCACTGAAGGGCGTCCTTGGATTTACCGATGAGAAGGTCGTATCCACTGACTTCCGTGGTAACGCTTATCCTTCGATTTTTGATGCAGATGCCGGTATCCAGCTGGATCCTACCTTCGTCAAAATCGTGGCCTGGTACGATAACGAGTACGGCTATACCTGCAATATGATGCGCCTGGTAAAGCACATCGCATCCTGAGCTGGAGAGTATATGACCGTAATCAACATGACCGATCTGGACCTCAAGGGCAAGCGCGTATTCATACGTGCTGATCTCAACGTGCCAGTCAATGACGGCAAAGTTACCTCTGATGCGCGTATTACCGCCTCACTGCCCACAATACGTCAGGCGCTGGAAGCGGGTGCACGCGTGATGGTGACATCGCACCTGGGGCGCCCGGAAGAGGGAGTCTATTCTGCAGAGAACTCATTGCAACCTGTCGCAGATGTGCTGGCTGAAAAGCTGGGCAAGCCTGTGCGCCTCATCAAGGACTGGATGAATGGTGGTTT
This sequence comes from Methylobacillus gramineus, assembly GCF_020532675.1. Classification (GTDB taxonomy): domain Bacteria; phylum Pseudomonadota; class Gammaproteobacteria; order Burkholderiales; family Methylophilaceae; genus Methylobacillus; species Methylobacillus gramineus. The sequence continues at coordinate 643,387 of NZ_JAJAVE010000003.1, forward strand.
CGATGTGGCAGAAGGTGAGGTTGTCTTGCTGGAAAATTGCCGTTTCAACAAAGGTGAGAAGAAAAACCTGGAAGAAACTGCACGCAAATATGCCGCCTTGTGCGATGTATTTGTCATGGATGCTTTTGGTACCGCGCACCGTGCGGAAGCTTCCACCTATGGAATCGCCCAGTATGCGCCAGTGGCCGCTGCAGGCAGCTTGTTGGTGGGTGAGCTGGACGCGCTGGGTAAGGCCTTGTGTGAACCTGCCCGTCCTATGGTGGCGATTGTCGGAGGCTCCAAGGTTTCAACCAAGCTGACCGTGCTGGAAAGCCTGGCAGGAAAAGTGGATCAGATGGTGGTGGGCGGCGGCATTGCCAACACTTTCCTTAAGGCTGCTGGCAAGCCGATTGGCCGCTCATTGAGCGAGGATGATCTTGTGCCCACTGCACAAGCTCTCATGAAAACCATGGCCGATCGTGGCGCTGCGGTGCCGATTGCTGTGGATGTGGTCTGCGGCAAGCAGTTTGATCCTGATGAGCCTGCTGTCTTGAAAAAGGCTGACCAGGTACAAGCCGATGACATGATCTTCGACATTGGCCCTGAATCCGCCAAGCAATTGGCTGACATCATCATGAATGCAGGCACCGTGGTCTGGAATGGCCCGGTTGGCGTATTCGAGTTTGACCAATTCGGTGAAGGCACCAAGACCATCGCCGAAGCTATTGCCAAAACCAAAGCCTTCACTTTGGCTGGTGGCGGCGACACCATTGCCGCTATCCAGAAATATGACATCTATGACAAGGTGTCGTATATCTCGACAGCGGGTGGGGCGTTCCTGGAGTTTCTTGAAGGCAAGAAATTGCCTGCGGTGGACATTCTGGAGCAACGCGCTAAAGGTTGATTGCAATCAACCTGACAATAAAGGAGCCTGTGGGCTCCTTTATTTTTGCTATTTTGCTGGACCATGAGTCATTAGGGCGAGCGTAGCAATGCCACGAGTTGGCCTATCCTCCCGTCTGACTGCGCCGAGTAGCGCAGCTTTTTATGGATTAGGGCTTGCGTTTGTCTGAGCGATAGCGAGTTCAGCAAGACCCCATTAAAAGCGAGCAACGCAGGTTGCCCGGAACGAAGTTTCGGGACGCAGACAATCGGGCCGCCTTTTCTTTGGTATCTTTCTTTTGGCGAAGCAAAAGAAAGATACTCGCTGGCAAGCGAAAAAGGTCCTCCCGCAGTTGCTCTCATTACCTTATTCTCAAGAGTTATGTCATTTAATGCCTTTAAAAGTGATCTGGCGTTACTCAATACTCTGATGCAATACCTCTATGGCAAGAGGATGGGTTTCGCCCCGCAGGGCGAGTCCATTTCTTTTGTCTCGCCAAAAGAAACAGGACCAAAGAAAAGGCGACCCAACTGCCCGCGACATCCCCTATGCTGCTCGCTTTCAGCGGGCCTTGCAGAACTCGCTATCGCTCAAACATGCTGCAAGACTTTTCCCGCTAAAAGCTCCGCTGCTCGGCGTGGTCAGATGGGAGTGCAACAGCCACTGCGACGTCACATCGCTATGCTAGCCGCAATTGCTTTCCATAGAGAATGTCGTAGAGAAAAGCTAATATGGCATACTTTATTTTAACTGTTGAATTCTAAGAAAATATATATGAACGAGCCAATCCAGAAGGTCTTAGAGGCGTACAAAAATCTCCGGAATGTACTTGGGAAACCTCCATCCTCGAGAGAGTTTTATGAAGTCTTCTCAAAGAGAGAGCTTTGTAAAGCTTTTGAGGGAGGTAATGCTTATAGTCGTCTTCAAAATTTAGCTGGAGACTCTCCAAATAAATTCTCCTCTAAGAAGTCTGATCTTCGAGAAATTCTTATTAATTGGGGAGGATTGGCTCGAAAAACATTAAGTGAATATAACAAACTTCCTATTGCTTCAGATTGGTTAATCAATAACCTTTCTCCATCTATAAGTGGCATAGAGAAAAGCCACAAAGTTAAATGGTCAGATATTCCATTGCTATTTTGTTCTGAATTTTCAAATGTGGCGGAATGGGGGGATGTATTATTATCGATACCCGCTTCGGTTAATAACACAGAAATTAAAGAGTTGGCTAATGAGGAGTGTTTTGTCTACCTAATGAAAGATATTCGTAATGGTTTATACAAAATTGGAATTTCTAATAATCCTGGTATTCGCGAAAAAACTTTACAAAGTGAGCAGCCTAAAATCCAGCTTGTGGCCGCAAAGAAATACATAAATAGAAAAATTGCTTTAAATATTGAGAAGGCACTTCACCAAACATACAGCCATAAAAGAAAGCGCGGAGAATGGTTCCATCTTGACTACGAGGATATAGGTGAAATCACAATAACTTTGAACAATTGAAAACTACTCGAAAAGTCACCATCGATAATACTTTTCTTACAATAGATGCAATAACCAACGGGCATTGCGCTGTATCCTGACTATCCAATACATTGGTTGATAGGCATCACTGCGGCCTCGACATTCCAGATCATTGACCCACCCCTGCCATATTCATGGCACAAAATATGCACGATTCCTCCTTAATGCTGTCAGGCTTATGATGAATACCTGAGAAATCGCAAGGAAAGGCAGTCATATGGCATTACGAAAAACCAAGATAGTAGCTACATTGGGGCCTTCATCCAGTGAGGAAGGCATCCTAGAGCGGATGATTGATGCTGGGGTGGATGTGGTGCGGCTTAATTTCTCGCATGGGACTGCGGCGGATCATATTGCGCGGGCTGAATTGGTGCGGGATATTTGTCGCCGCAGTGGCAAGCCAGTGGGCATTTTGTGTGACTTGCAAGGCCCGAAGATTCGTATAGGCAAGTTTGAGAATGATCGCATCCTACTCAAGGTGGGAGATCCATTTATTCTGGATGCGGCTTGCAAGCTGGGCAACCAGCAACGGGTAGGCCTGGATTACAAGACGCTGCCTTCGGAAGTGGTGCCAGGTGCGGTATTGCTGCTGGATGATGGGCGCATTGTCATGCATGTGGACGATGTGCAGAATGCAGAGATTTTTTGTACGGTCACTGCCGGGGGCATGCTCTCCAACAACAAGGGGATTAATCGCCAGGGAGGCGGGCTTTCAGCCACCGCACTGACGCTCAAGGATAGAGAAGACATCAGGACCGCTGTGGCGCTGGAGGCGGATTATATTGCGGTCTCCTTCCCGCGCAGTGGAGCTGATATCGAGATAGCGCGCCAGCTGGTGGTAGATGCCGGCGGGCATGCAGCCATCGTCGCCAAGATAGAGCGTGCAGAGGCAATTGATGCATTGGAAGAGATTATTGATGCTTCCGATGTGATCATGGTGGCGCGTGGTGACCTGGGGGTGGAAGTGGGGGATGCAGCAGTGCCTGGATTGCAAAAGCGCATGATACGCATGGCACGCTTGCGCAATAAGCTGGTGATTACGGCTACGCAGATGCTGGAATCCATGATCAGTAATCCGATTCCAACTCGTGCCGAGGTGTCCGATGTGGCGAATGCGGTGCTGGATGGTACCGATGCCGTCATGCTGTCGGCAGAAACTGCAGCGGGGCATTATCCGCTGGAGTCCATACAGGCGATGCACCGCGTGTGCATAGAGGCAGAAAAGGAATATGACAGCCAGCATTTGCAGCAACAGATTAACGACGAATTTGGCTTCATTGATGAAGCGATTGCCATGGCAGCCATCCACGCGGCGGAGCATTTGAATGTAAAGGCCATTGCTGCGCTGACCAAGTCGGGTTCTTCCGTCACGTGGCTGTCACGCTCAAATACTAATGTGCCTATTTATGCCCTTACGACAGAGCGCAATACCAGGCGAAAGCTCACCTTGTATCGAGGGGTTTATCCTTATCACATAGAACAACCTAATGATGATCTGGGTCACATTCTCTACGATGCGGAAGAAACGCTACTCAGGCTTGGCGCAGTGCAAAGGGATGACCTCATGATGCTGACGTTTGGCGAACCCATAGGCAAGGCTGGTGGTACCAATACCTTGCAGATCGTCAAGGTGGGCGAACATAGACGGGAGCATCGTTAGCGCCCGGGAGTGAATGGTCTGTAGGGTTGGCGGTAATTCTACTGGCGGAATTTATAGTGTTCGGTCAGAAGTCATTCTAATATGTCCAGCACCTATTGCTGGCTAAATGCTGGATTGCAGGAGGCGAGGCAAGTGCAACAAGCTCAGGTTCTCATCCAGGAAGATAGGAGTGCATCATGGCGCTAATCAGCTTACGTCAATTGCTGGATCATGCTGCTGAGCATGGGTATGGTGTCCCCGCATTCAATATCAATAACCTGGAACAGGTGCAGGCCATCATGCAGGCGGCAGATGCCTGTGATAGCCCGGTGATCCTGCAGGCCTCTGCCGGGGCCAGGCAATATGCAGGCGAAGCCTTTCTGCTCAAGCTAGTTGAGGCTGCCATTCAAAGTTATCCTCATCTCCCGGTAGTCTTGCACCAGGATCATGGTGCTTCGCCAGACGTCTGTCTGCACTCGATTGAAACAGGGTTTACCAGTGTCATGATGGATGGTTCTTTGCTAGCAGATGCCAAGACGCCTGCCAGCTATGAGTACAACGTGATGGTGACTCAGACTGTGGTGCAGGCTGCTCATGCAGCAGGGGTGTCGGTGGAGGGTGAGCTGGGCGTGCTTGGATCCCTGGAAACAGGTCAGGCAGGAGATGAAGATGGCGTGGGTGCGCAAGGCCAGCTAGATATGTCCCAACTGCTAACTAGCCCAGATGAGGCCGTGGACTTTGTGGCTCGCACAGGTGTAGATGCTTTGGCGATTGCTATTGGCACCTCGCATGGGGCTTATAAGTTTACCCGCCCACCAACCGGTGAAACCCTCTCAATTGCCCGGATACGGGAGATTCATCAGCGTTTGCCCAATACCCATTTGGTGATGCATGGCTCATCTTCCGTACCGCAAGAGTGGCTGCATATCATCAATCAGTATGGCGGTGAGATTCCTGAAACCTATGGCGTGCCGGTGGAAGAAATTGTGAAGGGGATCCAGAGTGGGGTGCGCAAGGTCAATATCGATACGGATTTACGCATCGCGTTTACTGGTGCGGTACGTCGTTTTCTAGGGCAGGAAAAAAATCGTAGTGAGTTTGATCCACGCAAGTTCCTGCTGGATGCTACCAGTGCCATGCAGGCACTGTGCCAATTGCGGTTCGAGGCATTTGGCTCTGCAGGTCATGGTTCCCGCATCAAGCCACTCACACTTGCAGAGATGGCATTCAGATACAAACAAGAGTGACAGCCGAGTTCTGTATTTGCCCACAAAAATATATGCTTGCAGGCTTTGCCAGTCATCTGCCGCTTGCAGCCATCAGGTATAATTGTGCCCATTATGAGCCTTGCAAAGCCTTGGTATGCAACCCAATAAATTCAGTAAGATAGGTCAGCGCGGTATCGGTTTCGTTGAGCAGGCGATGCTGGTGTTCATCACATTCGCCACTATCGTTGCCACGGGTCAAGCCGTCATGCATATCTGGGTGGCAGGTTCTGTGACAGTGGCGGATTTATTGCTGCTGTTCCTCTACATGGAAATCCTCACTATGCTCAACCATTATCTGGGCTCAGGCAACTTGCCGGTCAGGTATCCACTGTATATCGGTATTATCGCGCTGGCGCGCTATCTGGTGCTGGATATCAAGGAACTGGAAGCCTGGCGCATCTTTGCTGTTTCAGTCTCCATTTTGTTGATCGCCGTCGCGATTCTGGTCGTGCGTTATGGCCATGTAAGATTTCCGTATGCCGATGGTCCTGAGCAAGACCATCATTCAAGATAGTCATTAGAGATAAAGGTAATTGTTTTGACGACACCCCTTATGCAATCAAGCATCAAAAGCCTCAAGCTGATCAATCAGGGCAAGGTGCGAGATATTTACGATATTGATGAAAACACCATGCTGCTGGTAGCGAGTGATCGCCTGTCAGCATTTGATGTCATCCTGCCGACTCCTATTGCAGGCAAAGGGGCTGTGCTGACAGAGATTGCCAATTTCTGGTTTGAGAAGCTCCAGCATGTGGTGCCTAACCACCTGACAGGCATTGATCCTGACAGCGTGGTGACTGATCCTGCGGAAAAAGCGCAATTGGGTAGTCGAGCCCTGGTGGTGAAAAAACTCAAGCCACTGCCCATAGAAGCGATTGTGCGTGGCTACCTTGCCGGCTCAGGCTGGAAAGAGTACAAGGCAAGCCAGACCGTATGCGGTATCAATCTACCCGCGCATCTGCAAGAAGCCTCCAAGTTGCCCGAGCCATTATTTACGCCATCCAGCAAAGCGGAAGTTGGCGATCATGATGAAAATATCACGCTGGAAAAATGCGCCCAGCTTCTGGGGCAGGCACTTGCGGATAAAGTGGCCCGCATCAGCGTACAGCTATACAAGGAAGCCGCAGAGTATGCCTTGACGCGAGGCATCATTATTGCAGATACCAAGTTCGAGTTCGGCCTGGACGATCAAGGCCAGTTGTACCTCATTGATGAGGTGCTGACCCCTGATTCATCACGCTTCTGGCCTGCAGATCAATATCAGGTCGGCAAGAATCCTCCCAGTTTTGACAAGCAATATGTGCGTGACTGGCTGGAATCCACAGGCTGGGACAAGACGCCGCCTGGCCCAGATTTGCCAGCAGATATAGCGGCAAAAACTGGCGAAAAATACCGCGAAGCTTTTGAGCGGTTAACCGGGAAAGCGATCTCCTGAAGCAGCTCAAGCAGATAGCCCAGCGCCTCAAGACCGAACTGGCAGTGTATCGGCTGGTGCTGGGCCATCCGCAAACACCATGGCTGGCAAAGGCTTTGTTAGGCCTTGCAATTGGCTATCTCCTGCTGCCGTTTGACCTGATTCCAGATTTTATCCCTGTGCTGGGGCAGCTTGATGATCTGGTGATCGTGCCCGGCCTGATTTATCTTGGGCTGAAATGCGTTCCTGAACACCTGATTCATGATTGCAGACAGCAGGTGGCCGCTGCTAGTGTGTCGCCAGCTCGATCTGAAGACTGACTCGTGACTGGGGTATGTGCTGCAATGATGATTTTTATCGTGGATTTGCGCTAAAATCCCGCGTGATCAATAAATATACTACCAACGAACTTAATAAGGATTGACCGATGTCCCTCTGTAATGTGCCGGCAGGCAAAGATATCCCTAACGACTTTAACGTCATCATCGAAATCTCCATGCGTGGCGAGCCCATCAAGTTTGAAGTGGACAAGGATTCTGGCGCGGTATTCGTGGATCGTTTCATGGGCACCTCCATGCATTATCCATGCAACTATGGCTACATTCCCCAAACTCTGTCTGAAGATGGAGACCCGGTGGATGTGCTGGTGATTACCCCCATTCCATTGCAGCCAGGTGTGGTGATCCGTTGCCGCCCGATTGGCGTATTGACCATGGAAGATGATGGCGGTATTGATGCCAAGGTATTGGCAGTGCCGGTAGACAAGATCTGCCCACAATACAAAGACATTAAAACCTACCAGGATATCCCTGAATTTCAGCTGGCACCTATTGCCCACTTCTTTGAACATTACAAGGATCTGGAAAAGGGTAAGTGGGTTAAGGTTGGTGAGTGGAAAGGTGTTGACGAAGCCAAGGCGGAAATCGTCGCTGGTGTTGAGCGTCACGGCAAGTAAGCCAACACTTACACATTAGGATATTCAATCAAAACGGCGCTTCAAGCGCCGTTTTGATTGTTAGAGCATGATGTCTAATGAGTGCGAGCGTAGCGATGCCACATCATGTTGGAGCGATAGCGAAGTTCTACAAGACGCGCTGAAAGCTCCGCTCCCCTCTTCTGGTAATACAGTGCATTCAGGACGGTGATGAAGAAACTTTACTCACCTACCTGCAGTAGCAATCCCTTCTTCCTGGCGGTATGAAAATAACCCAGGAATATAGCGATGCCTATTCCAAGGTACAGGACATTCAGTAGGGCTGCCCATTGCATGTGGGCAGTATTGAGGGTGTGGTGCAAGAGTAGTTCGCGCATGCCTTCAAACACATGGCTGGCTGGCAATGCCCAGGCGATGGGTTGTAGCCAGCTTGGCAGGATGGCCACGGGATAGTAAATGGCACACAGCGGCTGGATGGCAAACACGCTGACCCAGGCAATACTTTCTGCCCCCATGCCATAGCGCAGGACAATGCCTGAGACAATCAGACCTATGGCCCAGCCCATGATGATGAGGTTGAGGAAGAAGGCGATGAGGGGCAGCCCGATATCGTAAATATTGTAGTGGAACAGCGGAATGGCAATGAGGGTGGCACCACCTATACCTATCAGTGTACGGATCAGGCTCATGAGCAGAAGTGAGGCGACCATTTCGTAGGGGCGTAGCGGGCTGACAAACAGATGCCCCAAATTACGTGACCACATTTCTTCCATGAATACCAGGGCAATGCCCAGCTGACCGCGGAACAGCACATCCCAAAGCAATACGCCAGAGAGCAGGACACCACTGGCCTGGGCGATGAAGCTGCTATTGTTCTGCAAAAACAAAGTGATAAATCCCCACAGTATCATTTGTACTGTGGGCCAGTAGACCATTTCCACCACCCGCGGCCATGAGGATTGCATGAGGTACAGATGGCGCAAGGCCACAGCGCCGATGCGACGCACAGAAAAATGCACGTCCTGCACGGCCATCAGTTGGACTCCTTGTGCCGGGCGATGTCGATAAAGACCTCTTCCAGATTGTTCCTGCCGTACTCTGCAATCAGGTCCTGTGGCGAGCCGCTATTCACCACTTGTCCCTGACGCAGCATGATTACTTCGCCGGCCATGCGCTCAACCTCTGCCATGTTGTGTGAAGCAAGCAGGATGCTGGCGCCGGTGCGTTGCTGGTACTGTTCCAGGTAAGTGCGGATGGAGTCTGCGGTATCCGGATCCAGGGATGCGGTGGGCTCGTCCATCAGTAAAAGCTCTGGCTCGTTCAATAAGGCTTTGGCCAGGGATACCCGGGTTTTTTGCCCTGCAGACAGTTGGCCGTATTTCCTGTCCAGTAGCTTGGATAAATTCAATGCTTCTGCCAGCTCCTCAATGCGCTGTTTGAGTTTGGGCAGGCGATAAAGGTGACCATAAACAGTGAGGTTTTGCCGGATGGTGAGGCGTTGTGGCAGGTCTACATATGGGGAAGAGAAGTTCATGCGATGTAGCAGACGGTAACGATGCTGCAGCATATTTTCACCCAATATCCTGATCTGTCCGCTAGTGGGTAACAACAGGCCCAGCAGCATGGCAATGGTTGTGGTCTTTCCAGCACCATTACCGCCTAGCAGTGCGGTGGTAGTGCCACGTCTGGCCTTGAAACTCAGATTGTTAACGGCGCATACCTGGTCAAAGTACTTGTACAGGCCAGTCACCTCAATCACGTGATCGTCGGCGACTAGGGGGGTGGTCATAACAGGCTCCAGAGCATTTTCAATCCCACGATGTAAAGCAATAAGGCAAATAGTCGCTTGAGGGTAGCGACAGGTAGTTGATGGGCAAGGTAAGCGCCAATCGGGGCGGTCAGCATGCTGGTCAATGCAATGCCCAGGAATGCCGGTAAATAGATATAACCTATGCTATAAGCAGGAAGCGCAGAGCCTGCATATCCAGCCAGCATGAACCCTGCAGTTCCTGCAATCGCGATTGGTATGCCAATCGCGGAAGAGGTGCCTATGGCATACCGGGCATTGAAATTGCAGTAGATCAAGTAAGGTACAGACACTGAGCCGCCGCCTATCCCGACCAGACTGGAAATCACGCCGATCATGCTTCCCATCATCAAGATGCCTGCCTTGCCCGGCAATTGCCGGTGGGCGGCCGGAGTGAAGTTAATGATCATCTGGGTAGCGATCAGCAAGACAAATACGGCGAATATACTTTTAAGCAGCGTGGTATTCATTTGCCCGGCAAGCAATGCGCCGAGGAGGGTGCCGATGATAATACCAGGGGCAATTTGCCTGACTACTCCCCAGTGCACATTCTGCTTTTTATGATGAGCGCGGGCTGAGGAGATTGACGTCAGAATGATGGTGGCGAGAGACGTGCCCAATGCCATATGCATCACATGCTGTTCAGGGACGTGTTGCGCAGTGAAGATAAATACCAGTATCGGCACGATGACTGTACCGCCGCCTACACCTAGTAATCCTGAAAGAATGCCAGCTCCGGCACCTGCAATAAAGTAGAGTAGAAATTCCATGAGATAGCTACAAAAAATCCATAATGACAGAGGAATGTGGTGGCTGGATCAGCGTCGCCGTGACAGTCTGGCAATTGCATCGCCGAGTGCAGAACCTTTCAGCTCACCTGCCAGTTTTTCCAGGCTGGCAGCCGCTACGGGACTGATCACGCGCAGTTTTTTGCTGGCTTTCGCCGGGGAAGATTTGACTTGCACTTCCACACGAATTGAAGTAACTTCAAGCCCTTGTTTTTGCAGCCCAACCATCAGGCTGGGTAGCAATAATTTGATTTTGGCAGCCACGGCACCGTTGTCGGCATACACCGTCAACCGCTTATGGCTGACGCTACCTGCCTGGGTGTAAGGCTTGAGCGGGGCGGGGACGATAGCGTTCCATTGTTGTTGCGATAGCGTCAGTTTTTCTGCCTGCTCCGACAAGGCAGCCAGTTCGGCATTTTCAGTAAATAGTGCGCTAATGCGGAGCATGCCGACAATCTCCCAAGGGGAAGCAATGAACATCATTTTTGTTTCAAACAGCATGGCAAGACCAAAGACGGTGTCCTTGAGTCTGCTGCTGCTTGCAGTTTCATTCTTGAGCCTGGTGCCAGCAGCGCTGATCTGGGCTTTTATTGTGCCACATGGCGTACAAGAGCACCAAGGACAAGGCGTAAAAACCTTGTTGCCAACTACCTTGAAATTTGTGTCGGCGACCGAGCAGGAACATATTGATGCCCTGGCCATGCAGCTGGGTGAAATACAGGCCAAGGTAATGCGGCTGGATGCACTGGGCGCCCGCCTCTCCACGCTTGCAGGCGTCAAGGAAAGTGAGGCCGATGTGCTGCCGCCTGGCCGTGGCGGTCCGGCAGTTGATGCTTATGGCATGTCGGAGCAGGAGCTCAAGGAAAAGCTGGCTGAGCTGGTGCAGGATATTGATGTGCGTAGTGACAAGTTGAGCATGCTGGAAGCGCTGATGCTGCAGCAACGGCTCAAGGCCAATACCTTGCCAAGCACGATGCCAACCAATGTGTCTTACAACTCATCCAGCTATGGCTGGCGGGTAGACCCATTTTCAGGGCAAATGGCATTTCATGAGGGTTTGGATTTTGTAGCGGAGAGTGGCACGCCTGTGTATGCTTCTGCCGGGGGAATTGTAACGGCTTCTGAGCAAACATCTGACTATGGTAGAATCGTCAAGATTGACCATGGGTCAGGCTTGGAAACCCGCTATGCGCATGCTTCCGAGTTGCTGGTTAAAGCCGGAGATCGCGTGGAAAGAGGTCAGTTGATTGCGCGGGTTGGCAGTACGGGGCGTTCTACGGGCGCCCATCTGCATTTTGAAGTGCGATTGAACGGGGCTGCACTTGATCCTCGAAAGTATCTGCAGAGTATGAAGTAAGTATTTAAACGAATTATTAAGAGTTTTTGTAATTATCCTGAGATGTTTCATTATCAAAGCTAACCTAGAGGTTTCCGCGTAGGCGGAAAATTGGTGTCACTTCATGTTATCCGCGTTGTTCAAAAAATTCTTCGGTAGCCGTAATGACCGGCTGGTAAAACAATATGCACAGAACGTCCGTGCCATCAACGATCTTGAAAGTACCATGCAGGCACTGACGGATGAGCAGTTGCGTGGCAAGACGGAAGAATTCAAGCAGCGTTACCAGCAGGGTGAAACTCTGGAGAAACTGTTGCCAGAAGCCTTTGCCGTCGTACGTGAAGGCGGACGGCGTGCATTGAATATGCGCCATTTTGATGTGCAGCTGATTGGCGGCATGGTGCTGCATGCGGGCAAGATTGCTGAAATGCGCACCGGTGAAGGCAAGACCTTGGTGGCGACGCTGCCTGCTTATCTGAATGCGATCAGCGGCAAGGGCGTGCATGTGGTGACGGTGAATGATTACCTGGCGCGCCGCGATGCGGAATGGATGTCCCGTCTGTATAACTTCCTGGGCCTGACAGTAGGCATCAATCTTTCCCAGATGCCACATGATGAAAAGCAGCAGGCCTATGCCGCTGATATCACTTATGGCACCAATAACGAATTCGGTTTTGACTATCTGCGCGACAACATGGTGTTTACCGCAGAGGAGCGTGTGCAACGCAGTCTTAATTATGCGCTGGTGGATGAAGTTGACTCCATCCTGATTGATGAAGCCCGTACCCCATTGATTATCTCTGGTCAGGCGGATGATAGTGTAGATCTCTATCTGCAGATGAATGGCATCGCAGCCAACCTGGTGCGCCAGACCGAGGAGGAGGGTGAAGGCGATTTCTGGGTGGATGAGAAATCGCACCAGGTATTACTTTCAGAGCAGGGCCATGAGCATGCTGAAGCTTTGTTGGCAGAGGCTGGCCTGCTGCCAGAGGGTGGTAGCCTGTATGACGCAGCCAACATCAGCCTGGTGCATCATATGTATGCTTCCCTGCGTGCGCAGGCGTTGTATCACCGTGACCAGCACTATGTCGTGCGCGATGGTGAAATCGTCATTGTGGATGAATTCACTGGCCGTATGATGGCAGGTCGTCGCTGGTCTGATGGCTTGCATCAGGCAGTTGAAGCCAAGGAAGGGGTCACGATCCAGAAGGAAAACCAGACGCTGGCTTCCATCACTTTCCAGAACTTCTTCCGTATGTACGGCAAGCTGTCTGGGATGACCGGGACTGCCGATACTGAAGCCTATGAATTCAACCAGATTTACAATCTTGAAACTGTCGTCATTCCTCCTCATCGCAGTCTGCAACGTAAAGACCAGATGGATAAGGTCTACCGGACTGCCAAGGAAAAATATGCGGCGGTGGTTGAGGACATCAAAGAATGCCAGAAGCGTGGTCAGCCAGTGTTGGTGGGGACCACCTCCATTGAGAACTCCGAGCTGATTTCCACCTTGCTGGATCAGGCTAACCTTCAGCATCAGGTATTGAACGCCAAGCAGCATGAACGTGAAGCGCATATCATTGTGCAGGCGGGTCGCCCGGGCGTAATTACCATTGCCACCAATATGGCGGGTCGTGGTACAGACATTGTGCTCGGAGGCAATCCAGAACCTGAGATTGCGGCGGTTGAGCAGGATGAAGCGCTATCGGATGCTGACAAGGCTGCAAAAATCGCCACGATCAAATCTGAATGGCAAGTGCAGCATGATGCTGTGCTTGCGGCAGGAGGCTTGCATATCATTGGTACTGAGCGGCATGAATCTCGCCGTGTAGATAACCAGTTGCGTGGGCGTGCTGGTCGTCAGGGTGATCCTGGTTCCAGTCGTTTCTATTTGTCGCTGGAAGATCAGTTGCTGCGTATTTTTGCCTCCGACCGTGTATCTGCCATCATGGAACGTCTCAAAATGCCTGAAGGTGAAGCGATTGAGCACCCATGGGTGACGCGTGCCATTGAGAATGCACAGCGCAAGGTGGAAGGTCGTAACTTCGATATCCGCAAGCAACTACTGGAATACGATGATGTGTCCAATGACCAGCGTAAGGTGATCTATCAACAGCGTAATGATTTGCTTGAGGCGGCAGATGTGGGTGAAACCATCGCCGTGATGCGCGCCGATGTGATCCAGGATACCGTGACCACCTATATCCCGCCGCAAAGTCTGGAAGAGCAATGGGATGTCTCTGGCCTTGAGAAGGCGTTGCAGGCTGAGCTTGGTCTGGAAATTCCGTTGCAGAAAATGCTGGAAGATAATCCTAATCTGCATGAAGAAACTGTGCGTGAGCATATTAAGGATGCCGCTGATGCCGCTTACAAGGCCAAAGAAGACCAGGCTTCACCCAGTGTAATCCGTCAGTTCGAACGTGCTGTGATGCTGCAAAGCCTGGATAATCACTGGCGCGAACATCTCGCGGCGCTGGATCACTTGCGTCAAGGCATACACCTGCGCTCTTATGCGCAGAAGAATCCCAAGCAGGAATATAAGCGTGAAGCATTTACTCTGTTCTCCAACTTGCTGGATACCGTCAAGCGTGAAGTGACGCAGGTGACTATGCTGGTCAAGGTGCAGAGCGAGGCGGATGTTGAGGCGGTTGAAAAACCGATTGAACTCGAAAATGTGCAATATCAGCATGCTAGCTATGGCGAGGCTTTAGAGAGTGAGGCCGGGGATAGTGCTGAAGATAATGATTTGGCAATCCGACCGTTCGAACGTGACAGCAACAAGGTGGGCCGCAACGATCCATGCCCTTGTGGCTCTGGCAAGAAATATAAACAGTGCCACGGCAAGCTCAGCTAAATGGAACAGGCAATGACTGTGGTGGCTTCTCCTTGCGTCGGTGTTTGTGTGATTGGCGATGAGCACGGCTTTTGTGAGGGATGTTTCCGTACCATTGATGAAATTCGAGCATGGCGCACCATGGAGAATGGTGAGCGCCAGCAAGTGCTGGATAAAGTCACAGAGCGGGAAGCCGCCCTATTGAGCTAGATTCATGGAGTCAGAATAAAAAAGCCGGGAATTCCCGGCTTTTTTGCATTTGGGCAAGGCCGTGTGGGATTGATCAGTGTTACTGATAAATATGATCATCCCCAGGATATCGAATGGATATTTTAGGCTTTGGTTGGCGTATTTCGACCAAGGAAAGACTGTTCGGCGGACATCAAACCCCTGCTGAATACGGTAGAATCAATCTTTTGTCATTCTCAAGCCTATCATGCCAGTCAATCTAGTCGCGCCTGAAGCGCAATCTCTTCTAGCTGTACCAGGTCTCAAGCTCGGTATTGCCAAAGCCCGTATCCGTAAACCTGACCGCAAGGACATGCTGGTGATGTTGCTGGCGGAGGGTAGTCGTGTGGCGGGTGTATTCACAAAAAATCGTTTCTGTGCTGCTCCCGTCACCTTGTGCAAGGAGCATCTGGCCCAGCCTGATGGCATACGGGCATTGGTGGTCAATACAGGTAATGCCAACGCAGGTACGGGTGATCAGGGCATGCAGAATGCGCGTGCTACCTGTGACGCCTTGGCAGATTTGTTGCAGATCAAGCCCGCGCAAGTGCTGCCTTTCTCTACAGGTGTCATTCTCGAGCAATTGCCGATCGATCGCTTGATTGCCGGTTTGCCGCAATGTGTGGCTGACTTGCAAGAGAGCCACTGGTTTGATGCGGCGGAAGCGATTATGACAACGGATATTGTCTCCAAGGGCACTTCGCGCCAAATCACGCTGGACGGCAAGCAGGTCACCATCACTGGTATTTCCAAGGGCTCGGGCATGATCCATCCCAATATGGCGACCATGCTAGGCTATATTGCTACCGATGCCGCCATCAGCCAGGCTGCATTGCAGGCATTGATTGATCATGCGGTGAATCGCTCATTCAACTGTATTACCGTAGATGGCGATACATCGACCAATGATTCCCTGATCCTGGTTGCGACTGGCAAGGCAGGTAACAGCGAAATTACGGACACTACCAGTGCTGATTACCTGACATTACGCGATGCCATGACTGACGTGGCAGTAGAGCTGGCACAAGCGATTGTACGAGATGGTGAAGGTGCCACCAAGTTCATGACCATACAAGTGGAAGCTGGTCGCGATGAGGATGAATGCCGTCAGGTGGCCTATGCCATTGCCCATTCACCATTGATCAAGACAGCCTTCTTTGCTTCTGATCCTAATCTGGGACGTATTCTTGCCGCCATTGGCTACGCAGGCGTGGATGACCTTGATGTCAACAGCATGCAATTATATTTGGGAGATGTACTGGTGGCTGAGCATGGCGGGCGGGCAGTCAGCTATGTCGAGGAGTTAGGTGCCGCTGTGATGAAGGAATCCGAGATTACTGTGCGCGTGGTGCTGAATCGGGGCCAGGCAAGTGCGACAGTCTGGACCTGTGATTTTTCCTATGACTATGTTCGTATCAATGCAGATTATCGCAGCTAATCTCACACAGGATATTGAGTAACAGATGGCGGACTTTGAGCAATTAATCGAGCGGGCCGAGCGTGTGCTGGCCAGGCTGGAAAGTTTTTTACCTCCTCCCGTGACCGAGCCTGACTGGTCGGCTATTGCCTGGCGCTGGCAACATGTGAATGGTCGTGGTTTTCTGCAGGCGGTGCCCCATCCACATCATATCCAGCTGGACGATATCCGTAACGTGGATGAGCAAAAAGCTGAGATTGTGCGCAATACTGAACAGTTTGTGCATGGATATCCCGCCAATAATGTCTTGCTGACCGGGGCCAGGGGCACGGGGAAGTCTTCGCTGGTCAAAGCCGTGTTAAGCCGGTTTGCAGCGCAAGGCTTACGCCTGGTGGAAGTGGACAAGCAGGACTTGGTCGCTTTGCCAGAGATCGTGAGCTTGCTCCGGGATCGTAAAGAACGCTTTATTGTGTTTTGTGATGATCTTTCGTTTGAGTCCAGTGAGCCTGGATACAAGGCCCTCAAAGTAGTGCTGGATGGTTCGATTGCCACGACTTCAGACAATGTGGTGGTGTATGCCACGTCGAATCGTCGTCACCTGATGCCTGAGTTTATGTCTGAGAACCTGCAAGTGCAGCACGATGGGGATGAGATCCGGCCAGGAGATACGACTGAAGAAAAAGTGTCTTTATCTGAGCGTTTTGGTCTATGGCTGTCATTTTACTCGTTTAGTCAGGACGAATACCTGGCAGTGGTGCAGCAATGGCTGCAACATGCAGGTGTCAACGAGCTGAATGAGGATATTCGCGCAGCTGCCCTGTTGTTCTCGCATACCCGCGGTGCACGCAGTGGTCGGGTCGCGTACCAGTTTTCACGCGACTATATTGGACGTGCTGCCCTCGCCGGGAAATTAACATCATGAAGGTGGTAGATGCAGCCGTGGCTGTTTTACAGCGTGATGATGGACAGGTGTTGTTGGCAGAAAGGCCTGCAGGCAAGCCGTGGGCTGGTTGGTGGGAGTTTCCTGGTGGCAAGATAGAGGTGGGTGAAACACCGTTACATGCTTTGAAACGCGAATTGCAGGAGGAGCTGGGGATAGAGGTAACGCAGGCCTATCCTTGGCTTACCCGTAGTTTTGAATACCCTGATCGCCATGTCAGGCTACATTTTTTCATGGTGCGTGAGTGGCGCAACGAACCCCAGGGTTGTGAGGGGCAATCGCTCAGCTGGCAGTCGCCTGCGGGCTTGTCGGTGGGGCCCATGTTGCCTGCGAATGAGCCAATATTGGCAGCATTGAATCTACCATCGGTCTATGCGATCACCAATTTGCAGGCGCTGGGGGAGGCCAGGTTTTTCGTTGGGTTGCAACATGCCTTAGACAATGGCTTAGGTTTGATCCAGGTACGTGAAAAACACCTCGATCAGGGTGCACTGGAGCAATTTGTCAGTCAGGTGCTGGAAAAGTGTGCATCTTATCAGGCGCGTATATTGCTGAATGGCAGCGTCGATATGGCCAAGCAATTGGGCACGCATGGCGTGCACTTGGCATCAGAGCGCCTGTGGGCACTGGAAGCTAAGCCCGCAGGCTTGCTGTGCGCTGCCTCATGCCATCAACAGAAAGACCTGGAAAAAGCTGGGCAGCTGGAACTGGATTTTGCCGTGCTTTCACCAGTACAGAACACCTTGAGTCATCCTGGTGCCGCTATTCTAGGCTGGGAAGGTTTTGCCCACGAAGTGAGCGGTAATTCATTGCCTGTATACGCACTGGGAGGCATGCAGTTGTCGGACCTGGAGCAGGCATGGAGCCACGGTGCCCATGGCCTGGCTATGCAACGTGCGGTGTGGTCAGTGTGATGCGTGTGCAACGTTTTTGGGTCATCCTATTGTTGCTTTTTGGTGTGTCCGGCGTTGTTGCCTGGTGGTGGTTTAAGCAGCCTCAGGAGGCTTTGCCAGAGCTGTTGCCATGTGCTGATCTTGTAAACGGCTGTGGCAATGCTGAGGTCTCGGTTCAGTCTGACCAGATGCCTAAGGTCATGCAGGTATTTGAGCTAAGGCTCAAGGCTCAAGATGCTCAGTCAGTGCGTGCCAGGTTTGATATGCGCGAGATGCAGATGGGATTAAACCAGTACAGATTCTTGCGCCAGCAGAATGGTGATTGGCTGGCAAAGGTCACATTGCCAGTATGTGTGAGTGGGAGCAGTGATTGGGTGATGAATATTGAAATGGATACTGGTGCAGGTAAACGTCGTTATCAGTTGCCGTTTACTGCTGGCGATTAAATCACTGCTTGGCGTAGCTTACTCTTCATCATCCAGTGAAGTGCCTGGTTTTGCTGTATCTGGAATGCGATAGCTTTCGCTTGCCCATTGTCCCAGGTCTATCAAGCGGCAACGTTTGGAACAGAATGGGCGATACTCGTTACTGCTTGAGAACTCGGACAATTCGCCACATTGTGGACAGGAAACCAGGCGTTTTTTTTCGGAAGTGTTTACAGGTTGCACAGCGTCAGTGAGAAGTTGATGTCTGAGTCGCAAGGACGAGGTCTTTGCGCGTTGTCCAGACTGTTGAATCGAATATTGATAGCATATTTGTTGGCGCTGACTTCAGGAAAGCACGGCAGGTCATCATGAATCTCCACGCGCAGCATCTGGGCAGGCTTAGCACCCCCCAGCATTTGCTGGTAAGCGCCGTGAATGGCTGTTAATGAAGTGGTGGCTCCACTGCCTCTCAGGATATGCAGGATGATGCGTATGGCATCGTATAGCGGCATGAGGGGGCTTAACCAGAAGCTGAGGTCTGTCTGTCTGCGTGTTTCGCTGAGGCCCAGCCAGTAGTGATATGACGGTAAGTCAAATTCGCATACGCCACCAGGGATCGCTGAACGCTGCTTGATGCTCATGAGCCATTCATTATCGCGTAGCGTTTGCCCCAGTTTTCCAGGCGTGCCGCGTAATGGTTTTGCGGCTGATTCGATATCGTTGACCAGGTCATTGAGGACTTGCTCTTCAATCGAAGGATTGCCGCGCAAGTTGTTCATGACAATCTTCTGTCGGTCTAACTCTTGTAGCAGGTCCACCTTTAGCTCAGCGCGTTCAATCACGTCCAGAATCTGGAAAATCGAGAGTAGCGCACAGTGATGGTTGAACTCATGTTCCCCTTCAATATTATGCAAGACCTTGATAAACAGGTCTTCCAGGCGCAGCATGGTACGGATACGTTCGTTGAAAGGGTAATCGTAGCTGGGCACGGGCTTCTCGGGGCTGAGCAACTAGGGTAATGAAGTTGTGGTGGATTATGAGATTTATTCGCTAACTATGCAAGCCTGAATGAATTTTTCATGTATTTGCAGAATATTGGCTTGCAATTCATCCAGTGTGCCATTGTTGTCAATAATGTCATTGGCAAGGGCGCGCCGGAAGCTTCTGGAGGCCTGAGTGGCAATAATCGAACGTACCATTTTCTCCGAGAACCCATTGCGATCAGCAACCCGACTGATTTGCTTGTCTTCGGTACAATCGATCAGCAAGGTACGGTTGACGATGCCTTCATAACGATTGGACTCAAAAAACAAGGGGATGGCCAGAATCTGGTATGGCGCATTGTTATAGCTATCCAGTTCACGTAGAGCCTCTGTGTGAATCGCTGGATGGAGTATGGATTCCAGCAGCCTGCGGTCTGCATCGCTGGAGAAAATACGATCACGAATCTTTGCCCTGTCCATGGCGCCATCAGCGGTGACATATTCCTGGCCAAAGGCTTCAGCTATCTTGGCCACCAATGGTTTGCCGGCAGAAGTCAGGTTGCGGGAAATGACATCCACATCCACGACGGGTACCCCAATGTTGGCAAACATTTTTGCAGCTTCACTTTTGCCTGCGCCAATACCGCCAGTCAGTCCAACAACATACATATCAGGTTCCTAAATACAGTTGCGACAATTGATTGCCGAAAAACAGGGCAGCGATTCCACCCAGTGCGAGATAAGGCCCAAAAGGCATAGGCTTGCCGCGGCCTTGTCTGGCAGACACGATAAGGATTATGCCTATTATAGAGCCTGCGAGGGATGATAATAAAATGACGGCAGGCAGTAGCTGCCAGCCAAACCAGGCGCCCAGTGCTGCCAGTAATTTGAAATCTCCATATCCCATGCCCTCCTTGCCCGTGACCAGTTTGAACAGCCAATAGACTGACCAGAGCGTGAGATAGCCTGCTGCTGCACCTACTACGGCAGATTCCAGGTCGGTAAACCCGGTATTGAGGTTGTAGAGCAAGCCCAGCCACAGTAAAGGCAAGGTAATATCGTCTGGAAGTAATTGTGTATCCAGGTCGATAAAGGTGAGTGCAATCAGTGCGAAGATGAATATCCAGGCGGCTACTGCCATGCCTGAGTAGCCGAAATGCCAACTCACCAAGCCTGTCAGAATGCCCGTGGCAGCCTCTACCAATGGATAACGCAGGCTGATGTGAGTTTTGCATCCACGGCATTTACCACCCAGAAACAGATAGCTGATGACGGGTATGTTCTCTAGGGCCGTGATTGGATGTTTGCAATGCGGACAAGCTGAACGTGGTTTGACCAGATTGTAGGCGGGCGAATTTTCTGTACTTATACCCTGTAATTCTGCGCAGTTTCTATGCCACTCCATTTCCATCATGCGTGGCAGTCTATGAATCACGACGTTAAGAAAACTGCCAACAAGTAATCCCAGCAAGACGGAAAAGCCGATAAAGAAAGGTGGATTTTCGCGCAGGAGATTAAGGAATTCAAAAATAAAATCGGGCATAGGGTCGTTATGAGTAAACTTTTCGCATCATCCCACCGTTATATCAGTATGGCAACCGCATCTATGAAACTTGCCATCTATCCTTGAAATAAGGAAAACCGCCGCCAACTAAGCGTTGAGTGATCACTAACCTGAAAGGAAACGCAAATGATAGAGACTGGAACTCAAGCAGCATGGGATGCTCCCGTTGTTTGCCGTGTAGAAGTAGATTTGTCGGGTTGGTTGGAACAATTGACAGGCAATTCAAACTGGGAACTTTATGATGAGTCCGAGGATGAGACTTACATGAGTTTTGCCATGAGGCATGGTCTGCGGCAGGCGGAGGTGACGCTATATCATAATGGTTATGCCATGGTGGATGTGGACGGTGAGTCTTTATTTGACGGAGCTTTGACACCGGCAACCAGTCTCTGTGCTCACTTAAGCTATTATCGGGCTGATAGCGGAGATCTTATAACACTGAATTAAGCGTATGCAAAAAGCCCTGCTTGCAGGGCTTTTTCATGCTGGCATTGTTCATTATTTCTGGAACTAAACTTGTTGAGCTGCTGTCGGTTTTCTGGGCTTAATTAATGAGTAAAAATGAACAATAACGCGGGTCATAAAATGCCACCAAGACAAAGGTTGATTAATCTCCTTAGTCTGGAGCGCAAAGATATATTGCTGGTTATTCTCTTGATGGGCGCGGTTGGTTTTATCAACCTGGCTATCCCCATTTCCGTCCAGGCTTTGATCAATACGGTCACCATGGGCAGCTTGATGAAGCCACTCCTCATCATCTCCTTCATGCTGTTCATCTTCCTGTTTCTTGCGGGTCTGTTTTATGTGCTGGAAATTTTTATTGTCGAACTCATACAGCGGCGTATCTTTTGCCGGATTGCCACCGAGGCAGCCAGTAAGACACAGGGGGCAAGATACGATGTAGCCGATGACCTGCAGGAGCTGGTCAACCGCTTTTTTGAGGTGACCTCAGTACAAAAGTCGGTGGCCACATTGTTGACCATCGGGGTGGCCACCATCCTGCAAGGCGTGGTCGGTAGCATCATCCTGGTCTTCTACAGCGTCTATTTCGCGGTGGTGGTAGCCCTGGTCATGCTGATCATCCTGGTGATTGTCTATGTCATTGGGCGCAAGGCCTCACTGACGGCAATCGCGGAGTCCCATGCCAAGTTTGAGCTGGCAGCCTGGCTCGAGACGATTGCGCGCAACCTTAATACCTTTAAGTTTTCTTCTGGAGTCAGCCTTGCGCAAGAGCGCACAGACCAGCTGGCTGCTGAATACCTGAAAAAGCGCAGTGCGCATTTCCGTATCCTGATCAAGCAATACCTGGGCGGCGTGCTGATCTATGCACTGGGTGGCACCGCCATGCTGGCCCTGGGTGGGACCCTGGTCATCCAGGGGCAGATCAATTTGGGGCAGTTCGTTGCAGCGGAGCTGATCATTTTTGCGGTGCTGGCTTCATTTCTGCGCTTCATTGGTCAGCTGGAATACTATTACGACCTGCTCGCCAGCCTGGACAAGATTGGTTATATCCAGGATCTGCCACAGGAGAAAATACCGACACGCGAGATTGAGGTGCAAAGGCCTATCAAATTGAGTGCGGTTAATCTTGGTTATGATTACCTGCGGCATACAGCATCGCAGTCGGGCATCAGCTTCACCCTGCAGCCGGGCAGCAGTCTTGCTGTGCTCGGCGTGGCTGGTAGTGGAAAGTCCTCCCTGGCTTCATTGCTCACGGGTTTGAAGCAGCCAGTGAAGGGGCATGTCGAGTTTAATGATATTGCCATTGATCAATTCAACTTGAATCAACTGCGCAAGCATATCGGATGTGTTGGCAAGCTGGAGGTCATTGAAGGTGACATTATCGACAATGTGCTGATTGGGCGCGATGACATTACGCTGGGGCAGGTGACACAGCTATTGGCTAAGATGGGCTTGATGTCCAGTATTAACCGGCTTCCACAGGGCTTGAATACACCGCTTTCCGTCAATGGTGCTCCGTTTTCCACCACCCAGATCAATCTCCTGATGCTGGCCAGAGGCATCATTGGCCAACCAGGCCTCCTGATCGTGGATGGCTTGCTGGATTACCTGGATGATGCAGATCTGCAACGTGCTCTGCCTTTGCTGCTGGATCTGCCTGCATGCAGTGTCGTGATCATGACGCGCCATGCCGCGATTGCTCAGCACTTCGAGAATATATTGACGTTGGAACTGCTTGATCATGTTGCATAACCGTATCGATAACCAGCAGTTCCTGAAATACACAGCGACGCCAACAGTGGTCAAGCGCATCCTGTTTGGCATTGTGGTGTTGTGCTTTATCGTGCCGACTCTGATGCTGTTCTTGCCCTGGCAACAGAATGTACAGGCCATGGGAGCAGTCACCGCATTTGCGCCGCTGGAAAGGCGGCAAAGCGTGGATGCGCCGGTAGGCGGAGTCATCAAGCAGTGGTTTGTGCGTGAGGGTACACGCGTGAATGCAGGTGACCCATTGCTGGAAATCAGTGATGTCGACCCCAGGTTCAAGGAGAGGCTGGCGGCACAGCAGCAAACCAGTGCCGTCAAGCTCAAGGCCAAGCAAGATGAACTCCGTGCGTATGAGGTGCAATTGCAGAATCTGATTGCCGTGCGCCAGGCTAGAGGAAATGCTGCAGAGTACGGTCTTGATGTTGCCAGGCAAAAAGTGGTGGCGTCCACAGAAAATGTGGCCTCGTCCCAGGCCACGCTGGATGCTGCGGATTTTCAGGTCACCAGGATGAAACGTCTGGTGGACGAGGGGCTGGTATCCAGGCGAGATGTGGAAGTGGCCGAGCGGGATCGTGCTGTGGCATTGCGCAGTGTCAATAGCGCCAAGGCAGCACTCGATTCAGCACGTGCAGAAGAAAAAACTGCGCAGGCCAACTTGTTGCAGGTGAAGGCTGAAGCCCAGGCTGATATTGATGCAAGCCATGCCTTGATCAGCAAGATAGGCTCCGAGGTGGCCGACACGCAAAATGAATTGACCGCCCTGGACATCAGTCTTTCACGCCAGGAATCCCAGTTGGTCAAGGCGCCTCGTGCAGGCACAGTATTTCAGGTGCCGGTCAATTCGCAATCCCAGGTGATCAGTCAGGGTCAGCCGCTGTTGGTGATCATTCCTGATGCAGGGCAGCAGGCTGTGGAGTTGATGGTCAGTGGCCTCAATGCTGCCTTGATTCTCCCAGGCACGCGGGTCAGGCTGGAGTTTGATGGCTGGCCTGCCTTGCAGGTTTCCGGCTGGCCAAATGTGGCGATAGGGACATTTGGCGGCAAGGTGGCATTTGTGGATGCTAGCGATGATGGTACCGGGCGGTTCCGCGTCATGGTGGTGCCGGATGAGGATGTACAAAAGTGGCCTACTGAAAGATTCCTCAGGCAGGGAGGCTCGGCACGTGGCTGGATATTGCTGGAAGAAGTGTCGATAGGCTATGAAATCTGGCGGATATTGAACGGTTTCCCGCCGCGCGTGCCACAACCCCCTGCCACTCCGGGGCAGCGGAGTTGATGGTGCAGCGCATAAAGCCAGGATTTTCCATTGCATGCTCCAAGCTATTGGTTTGCCTCGGCTTGGTGGCAGGCGGGGCTGGGTTGCCTGCCTGGGCTGAGTCGGTCATCACTGGGACTGAGCGTACTCCGGATATCAGCCTGCCCGGTAGCCTCGACTTGAACACGATAAGCCGACGTCCTGCGCAGACTCTGGACGAAGGAGCCGCTGATGCGCAGCAGCAATACAAATTATCGCCACCGAAAAAGCTCAAGATCAACCTTGATGAGGTGTTGGCCCAGGGTCGTACAACACAGAACTTGCTGCCCGGAGGGGTTGAGCATGGCCTGAGCATTGTGGATGTCCGTGCCAAGGCCTTACAGAACAATCTTTCACTGAAGGTGGTGCAGTTCGACCCACAAATGGCCGAAAGCGCACTGGGTGCCGAGCGTGCCAAGTTTGACAATATTATTTATGCCAGCTTGCGCCGCAGCCGCGAGAACCGGCCACTGACCAGCGGAGATATTGTGCAGCTCAAGGCCGAGGATGCCCAGCTGGACGGGCAACTGGTCAAGTTGAACAAGGCCGAACAGCAGATTGATTATCTGGATGGGGAGGCTGGCATTGCCATTCCGTTGCGCACGGGCGGCATGGTGAGAGTGAGTACACCGTTCGAGCGCAAGCTGACGGAAGGTAGCCTGGGGACTGACGAGTACAGGCGAGCCACACGCTTTTCGATCAGCCAGCCTTTGTTGCGCAATGCTGGCGTCAAGGTCAATGAAGCCAGCATCCGCATTGCCGAGCTGGATCGCCAGGCCATAGATGCCAAGACGCGCTTGCAATCGATACGCGTGGTTTCGCTGATAGACAAGGCGTATTGGGATGTATATGCGGCCTGGGCTGAGCTGGATGTCAGGCATCAGCAATACGAGCTGGCTGCGCGCAATCTTGACATGGTACGCCGCAAGGTGGAAGAAGGGCTGGTCGCGAGCATTGAGGGCAGTCGGGCCGAAATTGGGGTTTCGGACAAAGTGGAAGCATTGATCATGGCAAAGACGCGCTTGCAACTCAGCCAGCGTCAATTGCAGTTCCTGCTCAATGATCCGCAATATGCCATTGGCGGGAGTACCTTGATTCGTCCGCAATCTGAGCCGATTCTGGTGAATTACGAGTTTGACAGGGACAGGCTGGTCGACTCGGCCATGCAGGGCCGCCTGGAGCTGTTGGAACTGGAAGTGAAGCTCGCAGCCGATATCAACAAGATTGAATACCTGCAAAACCAGACCTTGCCGCTGTTTACCCTGGATTACAGCTATGGTGCCTTGTCGGCGGGCACCAGTAGCTTGTCTCGAGCGTATGACAGTCCGTTTGATAATCGTTTCAATGAATGGTCGGTAGGGGTGCGTTTCGAGCTCCCCATGACGAATGAGGCGCGCCGCAATCAATTGCAGCAAGCGGTGCAGCAGCGCATGCAACGGCTTTCAACCAAGGAGTTGCAGGTCTTAACGGTCAAGCGAGAAATTTATGATGTGGTGGACCAGGCAGAGCAGCACTGGCAACGTATTCTTGCGGCACGCCAACAGGTGATGCTGGCCGGGGTCAATTACGACGGTGAGCTCAAGCAATTCAACGAGGGTTTGCGTAACATGACCGAGGTGCTAGAGATGCTGGGGCGGCTTGGTGAATCGCAGATCAAGGAAATACGGGCGATTGAGGATTATCAGGCTGCGCTGATTGATATTGCCTATGCCACCGGTACCCTGCTGGGATATGGCCATGTGGAGTTTGGCTCTTAAGGTTTGGCTGTTTTACTTAATTAACTGGGCTGGCTGGAGTGTTGGTCTGGGGCTGGGCAGATTAATAGCTTCTGGAAACAGCAAACTCGGCAAGCTGCAGCAAGGCTTGCTTGTACATGGACGCTGGAAGGTGGGCAATTGCTTCGCAGCCTGTTGCGGCTTCAGCCTTGGCGACTGCACGTACGTGTTCCAATGCGCCAGTTGCCTTGACTGCATCAATCACGGCGGGTAACTCATCCAGGCCACCCTGCTCGATCGCGTGGCGGATGATGTTGCGCTGGGCCTCTGTGCCATGGCGCATGGCATACAGCAATGGCAATGTCGGCTTGCCTTCAGCAAGATCATCTCCCAGATTCTTGCCTATTTCCGAGCTATCGCCGCTGAGATCGAGTACATCATCAATTAGCTGGAATGCGGTGCCTAAGCGCATTCCATACTCAGCCATGGCGGCTTCGTCTTCTTTGCTGGCTTCGCAGATGATGGCACCAAGGCGCGTCGCGGCCTCAAATAGCTTGGCCGTTTTATAATGAATCACCTTGAGGTAGGCCTCGTCGGTGATATCGGCATCGTGTACATTCAACAGTTGCAGCACTTCACCTTCTGCAATGGTATTGGTGGCTTCTGACAACACTTCCATGACACGCATGTTCCGCACTGCGACCATCATCTGGAAAGTCCGGGAATAGACAAAATCGCCGACCAATACGCTGGCCGCATTGCCAAACAGTGTGTTGGCGGTAGCTTTTCCTCGGCGCAGGGCAGATTCATCCACTACATCATCATGCAGCAGGGTGGAGGTGTGGATGAGTTCAATCACCGCAGCCAGCTCATGGTGGCGGTGCTCGATATGTCCAAAGGTACCGGCTGAAAGCAAGACCAATGCGGGTCGCAGTCTTTTGCCGCCGCTATTGACGATATAATCTGCTACCTGGTTGATCAGGACTACATCGGAGTGCAATGATTTTCTGATGACCGCGTCGACTTGTTGCATGTCTTCTGCGATACAGGATTGAATAAAAGCTAAGGACACGTCTGGCTGCCAAAAATAAGTCAGCAGATTCTAACATAGGCATCAGCGAAACTGCGCTTTGAGCCGCATCGCTGGTATGTTTGCCTGGTGTTTGAATCATTTGGGCATGGTGTGGCAGATTGCATTTGCTTTCCTGAGTAATTTCCGTATAATGCCCGATTCATTTGAATGCGTAGCAAACGAGGCATAACCATGTATGCAGTTATCAAAACTGGTGGCAAACAATATCGCGTAGCCGCTGGTGATAAGCTTAAGGTAGAGAAGTTGGTTGGTGACGTCGGCAGTGAAATCACTCTCGACAAGGTATTGTTGGTTTCCGATGGTGAGAACACCACTGTTGGTGCTCCTTTGGTGCAAGGCGCAAGCGTGCAAGCCAAGGTTGTTTCACACGGTCGTGGCGATAAGGTTATGATTTTCAAGTTTCGCCGTCGTAAGCATTATCGTAAGACTCAAGGCCATCGCCAGAGTTTTACTGAAATCCAGATCGAAAAGATTGCTGCTAAGTAAGGGGTAATATAAATGGCACATAAAAAAGCAGGCGGTAGTTCCCGTAACGGTCGCGACTCACATGCTCAGCGACTTGGTGTTAAGGCTTTCGGTGAGCAGTTAGTTTCAGCTGGTAGCATCATTGTTCGTCAGCGTGGTACACGTATGCACCCAGGCGAAAATGTTGGTATTGGTAAGGATCACACCTTGTTTGCCAAGGTTGACGGCAAAGTGGCTTTTTCTATAAAAGGTGCACTGCGTCGCAAGCTGGTTAGCATTATTCCAGCTTAAGTTTTAAGCGATTCAGGAAAAGCCCTATCGATCCGATAGGGCTTTTTTATTTCAGGCGGTATTATGCTGAAGATGCAAATTCTTTCGATACTTAATCTAGGCAGTTCATCATGAAGTTTATAGACGAAGCAACCATCAAGGTCTATGCCGGCGATGGCGGAAACGGCGTGGCCACATTCCGTCGTGAAAAGTATGAGCCTATGGGCGGCCCGAATGGCGGTGATGGTGGTAAGGGCGGTTCTATCTTCATGATCGCTGATCGCAATATCAACACCTTGGTTGATTACCGCTATACGCGCCTATTCCGTGCCAAGCGTGGCGGGAATGGGCGTGGTTCTGATCAGTATGGCGCTGGCGGTGATGATATGGTGTTGCGCGTGCCTGTAGGGACTGTCATCAGTGATAAGGCAACAGGACAGGTGTTGGTTGATCTGGCTCAGCATGACCAGCGTGTGATGGTCGCCAAGGGTGGTAATGGCGGTCTGGGCAATATCCACTTTAAGTCCAGTATCAATCGTTCGCCACGGCAATGTACCAAGGGTGAACAGGGTGAGGAGTTTGAGCTTTACCTCGAGCTGAAAGTGCTGGCTGATGTCGGTCTGCTCGGTATGCCGAATGCTGGTAAATCGACATTTATCCGTTCGGTGTCTGCCGCCAAGCCTAAAGTCGCTGATTATCCATTTACTACCTTGCATCCTAACCTCGGTGTGGTGCGCGTTGATACCAATCGCAGTTTTGTCATTGCCGACGTACCTGGCTTGATTGAAGGTGCCGCTGAGGGCGCTGGCTTGGGACACCAGTTCCTGCGCCATCTTGCACGTACCCATTTATTGCTGCATTTGGTGGATCTAGCACCGTTTGATGAGGCGGTGGATCCTGTGCGTGAAGCACGTGCGATTGTCGAAGAGCTGAATAAGTATGACGAAGAGCTGTATAACAAGCCGCGCTGGCTGGTCCTGAATAAGGTGGACATGCTGCCGGACAGTCAGGAGCGTGTGGCTGAATTTGTGCGGGAACTGGGTTGGGAGGGGCGCTGTTTTGCCATTTCTGCCTTAACTGGCACAGGCTGTCGTGAATTGACGTATGCCATCATGGAGCATATAGAAACCAATCGCCAAGATGATACGGCTTCCGATACTCCTGTGGTGTAGTCAAAACATGAGTCGAGTGTGAGCATGACGTCTTTGCTATTAAACGCTAAATGCCTGGTGGTGAAAGTCGGCTCCAGCCTGGTAACCAATAATGGTGCGGGCTTGGACCGTCAGGCGATTGCTGCATGGGCCGAACAGATTGCGCAACTGGTCAAGAATGGCAAGCAGGTGGTGCTGGTGTCCAGCGGAGCAGTAGCCGAAGGCATGCAGCGCTTGGGCTGGAAAAAACGGCCAGTGGCGATTCATGAATTGCAGGCTGCTGCCGCTGTTGGACAAATGGGGCTGGTGCAGATGTATGAAACCTGCTTCAGCAAGCATGGTTTGCATACGGCTCAGATATTGCTCACCCATGCTGATCTTGCTGACCGTAAACGATATCTCAACGCGCGCAAGACGCTACGTAGCTTGCTGGACTTAGGCGTGATCCCGGTGATTAATGAAAATGATACCGTGGTGACAGATGAAATCCGGTTTGGTGACAATGATACGCTTGGATCCTTGGTTGCCAACCTGATTGAGGCTGATGCTCTGGTGATATTGACCGACCAGTCAGGTCTTTATTCTGCCGATCCGCGCAAGCATGCAGATGCAAAATTTATTCAATATGAAACAGCAGGTAATCCTGCCCTGGAACAAATGGCGGGTGGTGCGGGTACATTAATTGGCAGTGGCGGTATGCTGACTAAGATATTGGCAGCCAAGCGTGCCGCACGCAGTGGTGCGCATACGATTATTGCCTCAGGGCGCGAACAGGATGTGCTGGTTCGTCTGGCCTCGGGTGAAGTCGTCGGGACGCATTTGCAAGCTGGACAGATCAAGACGTTGGCGCGCAAACAATGGCTGGCGGATCATCTGCGCCTTGCTGGTAAGGTTGTGCTGGATGAGGGCGCTGCCAAGGCATTGCAGCAAGGTGGTAAAAGCTTGTTGCCTATTGGTGTGACTGCGGTCGAGGGGGCTTTTGAGCGTGGCGAAGTGGTCGCCTGTGTCAATCCGTCTGGGCATGAAATCGCACGCGGTTTGGTCAATTACAGTGCGGTGGAAACAGCACGTATCCTGCGCAAGCCGAGTAATGAAATTGAACGCATACTGGGTTATGTCGATGAGCTGGAGCTGATTCATCGCGATAACCTGATTCTGGTGTAAGGGGAAAAAATGTCTCAAGCGTTGGTAGCCATCATCATGGGGTCGGATAGTGATTGGCCTGTGATGCGGGCAGCAGCACAAATGCTGTCTGATCTGGGAGTTGCATATGAGGCGCGGGTGGTATCTGCACATCGCACGCCGGACCTGATGTTTGAATTTGCCGAGCAAGCCGCACAGCGAGGTTTTCGTGCGATTATCGCTGGTGCTGGAGGCGCTGCCCACTTGCCTGGCATGGTGGCAGCCAAGACGATATTGCCTGTATTGGGTGTGCCGGTGCCTTCCAGGCATTTGCAGGGCCAGGACTCCTTGCTGTCTATTGTGCAAATGCCCAAGGGCATCCCGGTGGCAACCTTTGCCATTGGTGAGGCTGGAGCGGCCAATGCAGGCTTGTTCGCGGCGTCTATTCTGGCAACGACCGATGCGGTGCTGGCGCAAAAGCTGGTTGAGTTCCGTGAGGCGCAAACTGCGCGCGTGCTGGTGATGGAATTGCCGGATCAGCCCTGATTTGATTGTGTTGAAATCTAGTGTGAGGAATTTTTTGTGAGTGCTAACACCATTCTGCCTCCAGCCATGCTGGGGATGTTGGGCGGCGGACAATTAGGCCGGTTTTTTGTAGTGGCAGCTCATGAAATGGGCTACCGGGTCGCAGTCCTTGACCCGGACAAGAATAGTCCTGCTGGCAAGATTGCTGATCTGCATATCTGTGCCGCGTATGGTGATGAGGCAGCATTGGCTCGTATGGCTGAGCATTGTGTGGCTGTTACGACAGAGTTTGAGAATGTGCCTGCCAGTACGCTGGAGTTTCTTGCGCAGCATTGTACTGTACGTCCTGCGGCTGCTGCCGTGGCGATTGCGCAAAATCGCGTGGCGGAAAAGCATTTCCTCCGGGATGCAGGGTTGCCTGTAGCGCCTTATGCTGTGATTCAGCAGGCGGCGGACATTCCTGCCTTGGATAGCGGTTTGTACCCGGCGATTCTCAAAGTGGCGCGTTTTGGTTATGACGGCAAGGGTCAGGCCCGAGTGGCTAACCAGGATGAAGCACGTGCCGCATTTGAGCAGTTCCGCAGTGAAACCTGCGTGCTGGAGCGTATGCTCAAGCTGGACTATGAGGTTTCACTGGTACTTGCGCGTGATGTCAATGGGCATGTAGCGGCTTTTCCAGTTGCGGAAAATAGTCATCTTAATGGCATACTGGATGTCAGCATCGTGCCAGCGCGTGGCGATGAGGCTATCCGCCAGCAAGCTCAACAACTGGCGATTGAAATCGCGACAAAACTTGATTATGTCGGTGTGTTGGGTGTGGAGTTCTTTGTCAGTGAAGGCAAGCTCCTGGTCAATGAAATGGCACCACGTCCTCATAATTCCGGTCATTACACGATAGATGCTTGTGTCACTAATCAGTTTGAACAACAGGTGCGTGTATTGGCTGGCCTGCCCCTAGGCGATGCTCGCCTGCATAGCCCGGCTGTCATGGTCAATATCCTGGGTGATATCTGGCAGGATGGTGAACCGGCATGGAGTGAAGCATTTTCCCAGCCACAGCTCAAGATGCACTTGTACGGCAAGCATGAGGCGCGTGCTGGTCGCAAGATGGGGCACTTTACTGTGATTGGCGACTCGGCGGATGCAGTGCTGGATGTCGCCATGCGTGCCCGTGATGCCTTGGGTGTGGGTAAGTAAAAAGAGGGCGTTATCCGCTCGGGTGTTGGTATGTGACCTGAGTGGGAATTGCCTGCGCGTGTTGGTTAGGCTTGCATGTGTTGTCAGAGCGTAAGCAATTTTTCGGTGTAAGCAATTTTAGCCAACAAAAAAGCCGGACATTAAGCCCGGCTTTTTTGTGTCTACACAAGAGGACTATCGATTAAGCAAGTGCCTTAATTGAAGCGCTCAGGCGGCTCTTATGGCGAGCTGCCTTGTTCTTGTGGATGATTTTCTTGTCTGCAATACGATCGATCACGCTAACGTTCTCGTTGTATATACTTTGCGCTGCAGTCTTATCACCGGCTTCAACCGCTTTAATGATCTTTTTGACCGCGGTACGCAAAGCCGAGCGCAAACTTGCATTGTGGGCGCGTTGCTTGACTGCCTGACGTGCACGCTTTCTCGCTTGTGCGCTATTAGCCATGGATATTCCCTAAATTAGTTAACAAAATACGAAGCCAAGCATAGTAACTAATTTTAAAATCAAATGCAAGGAGCTTGTTGATTTGAGGCATGAGATGATTGCTCAGGCATGCTAAAATCCTCTTTTTTATTGGCTTGTGCTCATTCCCATTATCTCATGATGCGTATGCAATGAATCTGTTGAAAGCGTTGGCTGCTGTCGGGAGCATGACCTTTATTTCCCGAGTGCTGGGTTTTGTCAGGGATACGCTGATTGCACGCGTATTTGGCGCAGGTGTCTATACAGATGCCTTCTTTGTTGCGTTCAAGATTCCCAATTTATTACGTCGCTTGTTTGCTGAGGGGGCATTTTCCCAGGCGTTTGTACCTGTGCTGGCCGAGTATAAAAATCGCCAGGGGCATGAAGCCACGCGTAACCTAATCAGTAATGTAGCCACTGTGCTGGGTTTGGTGCTGGTGGTCGTGACGGCTGTGGGCATGATCGCCGCCCCCTGGATTGCTTATGTCAGTGCACCCGGGTGGGCACAAAGTGAGCCAGAAACGTTTACCCTCACGGTAGACATGCTGCGTATTATTTTTCCTTATATCCTGCTCATTTCTCTGGTGTCATTGGCGGGTGGGGTGCTCAATACCTATAGCAAGTTTTCTGTCCCTGCGTTTACCCCGGTGTGGCTCAATATTGCCTTTATTGTCGCTGCGCTATTTTTTGCCCCGTATTTTGATCCCCCAATCATGGTTTTGGCTTGGGCTGTGTTTGCGGGCGGACTGTTGCAACTCGCATTTCAACTGCCATTTCTGCGCAAAATCGGCATGTTGCCGCGCTTCAAGCTTAACTTGAATGATGATGGTGTCTGGCGCATTTTGCGATTGATGGGCCCCGCGGTGTTTGGCGTATCGATTGCGCAATTATCACTGCTGATCAACACGATTTTTGCTTCATTTCTCGAAAGCGGTAGTGTTTCCTGGCTTTACTATGCAGACAGACTCATGGAGTTTCCTACCGGCCTCTTGGGGGTGGCACTGGGCACTATCTTGCTGCCCAGTCTTTCCAAGAGTGTTGCCGATAAGGCTGAGGCTGAATATTCCTCACTGATGGACTGGGGGCTGCGCCTGACACTGATTCTTGCATTGCCTGCAGCGGTGGCGCTGGCTGTGTTGTCAGTCCCTTTGGTGACGGCACTGTTTCATTATGGTGCGTTCTCCGAACATGATGTCTGGATGACGCGGCAAGCCCTTATGGCTTATAGCCTGGGTTTGCTGGGGCTGATTCTGGTAAAGGTGCTGGCCCCTGCTTTTTATGCGCGGCAGAACATCAAGACGCCGGTCAAGATTGCCATGTTTACCCTGGTCGCCACCCAATTGATGAATCTGGTCTTTATTGGCCCTTTCAAGCATGCCGGGCTGGCATTGGCAATTGGCCTGGGAGCATGTATTAATGCCAGCCTGTTGTATTATCACTTGCGCAAGGCGGGTACTTATCAGCCTCAAACAGGCTGGGGTCTATTTTTATTACGCTTGTTGTTTGCGGTAGCGGTGATGGCTATTGCGTTATGGTGGGCAGCGGGGGATAGCAGTCTATGGATGCATTATCATTTGCTTGCCAAGTTATCGCATTTGGCCGGACTGGTTGTGTTGGGGGCTGTCGTGTATTTCGGCAGCTTGTGGCTGCTGGGCCTTCGTATGCGTGATTTCATGAAGCGTAGCGCAACTTAAGGCTAACACATGCAAATATTCCGGCATTTTCATCAGGCAGCCAATCATCCCCTGGCCGTGGCTATCGGGAATTTTGATGGCTTGCACCTAGGGCATCAGGCCTTGTTAAAACGCCTGATTGAGGTGGCAAAAACGCAGCATCTCAAGTCTGCCGTCATGACGTTTGAGCCGCACCCACGTGAATTTTTCACTCCAGATCGCGCGCCCACCCGCCTCACGTCATTACGTGAAAAGCTGGAGTTGTTTGCTGAAGCCGGTGTTGAGTATGTCTATGTCTGTCATTTCAATCGCAGGTTTGCTGCGATCAGTGTAGAAGACTTCATGCAGGACATATTGCGTAATGCCATGGATGCACGTGCTGTTCTAGTCGGAGAGGATTTCCGCTTTGGGGCAGGGCGTAAGGGCGGTATGGAAGATTTTGTTCGCGGTGGATTCAACCTGCAAAGCCAGCCACAGATAGACCTGCATGGAAATCGGGTTTCCAGCACGGCGATTCGGGAGGCCTTGGCGAATGGACAGCTTGATATTGCGGCAGAGCTGCTGGGACGGCCTTACAGCATCAGTGGCAAAGTGGTCCATGGCGACAAGCTGGCACGCGAGCTTGGTTACCCGACGGCAAATATCCATATGTTGCACGACAGGCCACCGCTTTTTGGCATCTATGCGGTAAAATTAGAGGGTTTGGCAGGCTATGGCAATGACTTGCCCGGTGTTGCCAGCCTGGGTGTCAGGCCTACCGTCAAGAGTAACGGCAAGCCGACGCTGGAAGTGCATCTGTTCGATTTCTCTGGCGATATCTATGGCCAGCATGTGCGCGTGAAGTTCATGCACAAGATTCGGGATGAAATGAAATTCGACAGTCTGGAAACGCTGAAATACTGGATAGCACAGGATGCAGACCAGGCACGTGATTATTTCAAGGCCCACAGTATTCTTTAAAGTATTTTTGAAAATAGACTAATGAGCGAAAACACCAAATACAAGCTTAACTTGCCGGAAACCACCTTTCCCATGCGTGGTGATCTTGCCAAGCGTGAACCAGGCTGGCTCAAGGCCTGGCAGGAGAAACAGGTATATCAGCGTATCCGCAACGCGCGCAAGGGTGCCAAGAAGTTCATCCTGCATGATGGCCCACCCTATGCCAACGGCGCGATTCATCTGGGGCATGCCGTCAATAAAATACTCAAGGACATTATCGTTAAATCCAAGACCTTGTCTGGGTTTGATGCACCGTATGTGCCTGGTTGGGATTGCCACGGCTTGCCAATTGAACTGGTGGTGGAAAAACAGCATGGCAAGGATATTCCTCCAGCCCGCTTTCGTGAGCTATGTCGCGAGTATGCGCAAACCCAGGTAGAGCGGCAGAAGCAGGACTTCATTCGCCTGGGTGTGCTGGGTGACTGGGATAATCCTTACCTCACCATGGATTTCCGCACCGAGGCCGATATCATGCGGGCTTTAGGTGATATTTACCAAAACGGATATCTTTATCAGGGCTCCAAGCCCGTACATTGGTGCGTGGATTGTGGATCGGCCCTGGCTGAGGCTGAGGTGGAGTATGAGGACGTTAATTCCCCAGCCATCGATGTCGGTTTCAAGTTTGCTGACGATGCGGCACTGAGCAAGGCTTTCAATACGTCGGTGACGGGTGATGTTTATGCCGTCATCTGGACTACTACGCCATGGACACTGCCAGCCAATCAGGCTGTGAGTGTCAACGCCGAGCTTGATTATGACCTGATCCAGACATCGCGAGGTCTGCTGGTGCTTGCACATGAGTTAGCTGAGGCTACTCTGGCGCGGTATGCCGAGACGGAGAGCCATATCCTGGCAACTACCAAAGGCGATGCGCTCAAAGGATTGCTGTTGCAGCACCCATTTGATCAGCGCCAGGTGCCTGTGATTACTGGCGAGCATGTGACGACGGATGCAGGTACTGGCCTGGTGCATACTGCTGCTGCGCATGGTAATGATGACTGGTTGGTGATGCGGGCCAACTATCCTGATGAAAAGCCACGCGTGCTGATCGGGGGAGATGGCAAATTCTTCAACAGTGAGCTGGTTGAATTAGCCACTATACGCGGGCTGCCACGTCAGGACGCGAACAAGATCATTCTCGCTGTGTTGCAGGAGCGCGGCGTATTGTTTGCCAGCGCCCGCCTCAATCATAGTTTTCCGCATTGCTGGCGGCACAAGACGCCGCTTATGCAGCTGGCCACCCATCAGTGGTTTATTGGTATGAAGCAGGAGGGCAAGGGCGGCAAGACCTTGCGTGAGCTGGCCAATCAGGCGGTCGATGATACCGAGTTCTTCCCCGCATGGGGCCGGGCGCGCCTGGAAGCCATGGTCAAGAACCGCCCTGACTGGTGTGTGTCACGCCAGCGCAATTGGGGTGTACCCATGCCGTTCTTTGTGCACAAGGAAACGGGTGAGCCTCATCCTGAGACATTGAGGTTACTGGAGATCGTCGCGCTGGAAGTGGAGAGGCAGGGCATAGAAGCCTGGTTCTCACTGGATGGTGCCGCTTTCCTGGCACAACATGCCGCGGATAATGCCGAGCAATACACAAAGGTCACGGATACGCTGGATGTGTGGTTTGATTCCGGGGCGACTCATGCGGCAGTACTGAAACGCAGGGCCGAATTGCAGAGCCCGGCAGACCTATACCTGGAGGGTTCGGACCAGCATCGTGGCTGGTTCCAGTCTTCACTGCTGACAGGTTGTGCAATTGATGGTCGGGCACCTTACCATGCCTTGCTCACGCACGGATTTACCGTGGATGAAAAGGGCTACAAGATGTCCAAGTCTCGTGGCAACGGTATAGAACCGCAGGACATCTGTAACCGTCTGGGGGCGGATATGTTGCGTCTGTGGATTGCCTCCACGGATTATTCCGGTGAAATGTCCCTGTCTGAGGAAATCCTCAAGCGCGTGACCGATAGCTATCGTCGCATCCGCAACACCTTGAGATTCCTGCTGGCTAACCTGGCAGACTTTGATGCGACCAAGGATCTGCTGCCGGTGGAACAATGGCTGGAGCTTGATCGTTTCGGTGTAGCGCTGACCGCGCAACGGCAGCAACAGGTCATTGCCGATTATGATCGCTACGAATTGCATCTGGCAGTGCAAAAGCTGGTGGGATTCTGCTCGGAAGAGCTAGGTGGCTTCTATCTGGATATTCTCAAGGACAGACTCTATACCTCTGGTTCTGATTCTCACGCGCGCCGTTCTGCGCAGAGTGCGCTTTACCACATCACGCATGCCTTAATGCGCCTGATGACACCTATCCTCAGTTTCACCGCAGACGAGGTATGGCAGACCCTGGGCTTGAATCCAGAGGCTACCGTATTTGAGGAAACCTGGTACAAGTTGCCAGCTCACGGCCTGGATGAGCAGCGCCTGAAATTCTGGCAGAGGGTGATTGAAGTACGCAATGTGGCTAACAAGGCAATAGAAGCGTTACGTGCAGAAAGCAAGCTGGGCGCTTCCCTGCAGTCTGAGCTCGATATTTATGCGAGCGGTGATACCTATAGTGCGCTCAAACACTTGGGCGAGGACTTGCACTTTGTGCTCATGACTTCACGCGCCACCCTGCATGAGCGTGCAGGAGATCTGGAAGTGGTAGTGAACCCCAGCAAGTACCAAAAATGCGAGCGCTGCTGGCATTATCGCGCGGATGTAGGTGTGGATGCGGCGCATCCTTCCATTTGCAGCCGTTGCGTCAGCAATCTGTTTGGTCAAGGCGAGTCCAGGCACTATGCGTAAATGGTTAGCGCTCAGCGCTGTTGTTGTAGCGCTCGATCTTTATAGCAAACATTTGGTGCAGAATGCCTTGGCGTATGGCGACCATGTGCACTTGACGTCATTTTTTGATCTCGTGCGTTACCATAATGAAGGCGCTGCCTTCAGCTTCCTGGCTGCGGCAGGGGGATGGCAACGCATATTCTTCAGTGCTATTGCCCTGATAGCTTCTGCCATCATCATCAATCTTCTACGCAAGCATCCTAAACAAACCTGGTTCTGCCTGGGCCTGTCGTTAGTGCTGGGTGGTGCGTTGGGAAATTTATATGATCGTGTCACTTTGGGGTATGTGGTGGATTTCCTGTTCTTCTACTATGAAGAATATTACTGGCCCGCGTTCAATGTGGCGGATTCAGCGATTTGCGTAGGCGTGACGCTGCTGATTCTGGATAGTTTCCGTAAAAAGACATAAACGTTACCCATTGTGTCGCAGTTTGTGATGCGCATGGGCTCATCCTTGACATAGGCTGATACGATGCAATCTACATAGTTGTTGATTGACGCCAGATGGTCATTGATCCTGAAATAATGACCATGTTGATTGCTTCCACATTAGCAGGAACTGAATAGACAGCGCCAACCGGGCACTTGGTCGCGGTATCAACTAATCAGTTACCATGCCAATGCTGTAGCTCGGAATTAATTAGCTGTGGCTTTAGCGAGATCCTGTCGATTGTGACAGTGTTAAAAGTTTCTTGCCCAAGGTCACTGCCAGCAACACCAGTCCGCCAGCCACCACCCCAATCAGGGCATCAAATAATAAAGACACCAACAGGCTGCTGCTTGTGTCAGTGGCACCCAACACATGCGTCAAGGCCTCGTTTGCATGGTGCAGTGGTGGAATGCCATGACTGAGGATGCCGCCGCCGACCAGAAACATCGCGGCTGTACCGGCAATCGATAATCCCTTCATCAATAACGGTGCTGTCTGGAGCAGGCCATGGCCCATCGTGCGTGCGATGCTGCTGGCTCTCTGGCTTAGGTAAATGCCCGCATCATCTAGCTTGACGATGCCAGCGACCAGGCCATACACGCCTACGGTCATGAGCAGTGCCATGCTGGAGAGCACCAAGACCTGCTCAGTGAGTGTGGCGACGGTGACGGTACCCAGTGTGATGACAATGATTTCTGCAGAGAGTATGAAGTCGGTACGGATCGCGCCTTTGATCTTGTCTTTTTCATAGGCGACGATATCAATGCTGGGATCCTCCAATGCCTGCTTGAGCGACTGGTTTTCTGCCTGTTTGTCGCTATGAGGCAGCCAGCGGTGAGCCAGTTTTTCAAAACCTTCAAAACAGAGGAAAACGCCGCCTAGCATAAGCAGGGGCAATATGGCGGATGGCAGCAAGCTGCTGATCAGCAATGCTGTTGGCACCAGGATGGCTTTGTTGAGTAATGATCCCTTGGCGACTGCCCATACCACTGGCAGTTCGCGATCAGCCCGGATGCCGCTGACTTGCTGCGCATTAAGGGCCAGATCATCACCGAGTACCCCTGCGGTTTTCTTGGCGGCCATTTTGGTCATGACGGAAACGTCATCTAGCAGACTGGCAATGTCATCAATCAGGGTGAGCAGGTTACTGGCGGCCATGGCAGGGAATTCATTGAAGAAAGGCGTTCAGCATAGCATGAAGTTGAGAGTGCTTGTCTGGCCTGTATTTGTTGCAAGTATCAGAAATTTTTTGATAAAAAAGCACACCTGCCAAGGTGTGCTTTTTTATTGCACGTTGAGTATCAGGCTGCTTGTTTCAGGCTGTCGATATCAATGACAAAACGGTACTTTACATCGCTCTTGAGCATGCGTTCAAAAGCCGTATTGATTTGCTGGATAGGGATTAACTCAATATCAGAAGTAATGTTGTGTTCGGCACAGAAATCCAGCATTTCCTGGGTTTCCTCAATGCCACCAATCAAGGAGCCAGCAAGGGTACGGCGCTTGAAAATCAGATTGCCTACGCTAGGAGACGGATGCGGGCTATCTGGCACACCGACCAGGCACATGGATCCATCGCGTTTCAACAGGCTCATGAACTGGTCAAGGTCATGGGGAGCCGCTACCGTATTGAGGATGAAATCAAAGCTCTGCAGGTGTTGCTGCATTTCTTCTGGGTTCTTGGAGATGACAACTTCATCCGCGCCCAGCCGTTTCGCATCTTCGGCTTTGCCGGGAGATGTGGTGAATAGCACAGTATAGGCACCAAATGCATGAGCAAACTTCAAACCCATGTGGCCCAGGCCACCCAGGCCGACGATGCCTACCTTATGACCTTTGCCCACTTTCCAATGCTTCAGTGGCGAGTAGGTAGTGATGCCTGCGCAAAGCAAAGGGGCGACAGCAGCCAGATCCAGCTTTTCCGAGACTTTGAGTGTGAAGTGCTGGTCAACCACAATCAGGTTGGAATAGCCGCCATAGGTGGATTTATTATTGTGTTTGTCTGGGCTGTTATAGGTAAACACTGAGTTGTTGCAATATTGCTCCAGTCCTTCAGCGCAGTCTGGACAAGTGCCGCAGGAGTCTACTAGGCAACCAACACCAGCCAGATCGCCTGCTTTGAACTTGGTGACAGCGCTACCCACTTGCGTGACGCGTCCTACAATCTCGTGCCCTGGCACCATGGGGAATGTGGAATTTCCCCATTCATCTCTGGCTTGATGCAGATCGGAGTGGCAGACGCCACAGTAGAGGATCTCAATCTGGACATCATTCTCACCCACTGCCCGGCGTTCGAAAGCAAATGGCGACAGTGGAGATTTCGGGTCATGAGCCGCATAGCTGATGGCTTTGGTCATTGGTGGACTCCTTAATGTAAGAAAACTAGCCCCTGAATGCAGGGAATATCCCTCATTATGCAGGTTGAAATTGATCCAATAAATGGAAATATATCAATTTCAGAATTCCATAAAATGTGATTGCATCATGATGGTAGGCAGGATGGTGGGAGTGCCAGGCGATGCCACCGCCTGGCCGGGGAAAGGTTAACGCTTGCTGTCTACGGACAATCCTAGCGCGCCGGTGCTGGCGAGCATGAAGAAACCGCCAGCGATAGCGATGTCTTTGAGGAACAGGACAGTCTGCATAGGATCGGTGAAATCTCGATGGAAGAGGACGGCTGCCACAATACAGAAAATAGCCAGTAGCCATGCCACCAAGCGAGTCTGGAAGCCGACGATAATGGCGATCCCGCCTAATAATTCAAGTGCTATGGTGGGCCAGAGCAGGAGACCTGGTAGTCCGACGGATTCCATATAGCCTATGGTGCCAGCAGGGTCAGCAATCTTTCCGGCGCCAGCAAATACGAA
This sequence comes from Methylobacillus gramineus, assembly GCF_020532675.1. Classification (GTDB taxonomy): domain Bacteria; phylum Pseudomonadota; class Gammaproteobacteria; order Burkholderiales; family Methylophilaceae; genus Methylobacillus; species Methylobacillus gramineus. The sequence goes on from NZ_JAJAVE010000003.1 coordinate 684,561, forward strand.
GATTACTGCAATGAGAATACGACCAACGAGGTGTGCATACTGATTCATTATCATCTCCTTTTTTATATTGGTATGGTTGGGTCATGGCTAGCTAGTGGCCTATATACCCAGACTCCACCATAAAGCAATTTGGTATGGAGTGCTATGTTGTTGATGGAAATGAAAAAGGGGCTTGCGCCCCTGAATCTGAATGATCAGTGAAAAAGCTTATGCATGACCAATGTTGGCGATGGCATGACGTACACCTTCTGCATACGCAGGATCGGCTTTTGCCAACTGAGCCAGCATGCGTTCCTGGATCGAGGTATTGGCTTGTGAGAGCCCGTTGGCAATATTGTTGAACAGCTGTTGTTGCTGGTCAGCATTCATCAAGCGGAACAGATCGCCAGGCTGGCTGTAATAATCTTCATCGGACTGGTCATGGTGGCCTATCCAGGCATTTTCCAGCACCGGCATAGGCGGTGATGCATATTGTGGCGCTGGGCTGGGGGTGGTGTCTCTGTCATTCGGGTAGAAGTTAGGCACACTCGTCAGATCTGCGCTGGCAGCACCATGACCGGTAATCGGGCAGCCGGTTGCCATCGCGCCATCCCGCTGATAATGATGTACCGGGCAGCGTGAGGCATTCACTGGCAACTGATTGGCATTGACGCCTAGACGATAGCGGTGTGCATCCTGATAGGCCAACAGGCGAGCTTGCAGCATCTTGTCTGGTGAGGCCCCTATGCCAGGTACCAGGTTGCTGGGAGCAAAGGCTGACTGCTCGGTTTCAGCAAAATAGTTGTCTACGTTGCGGTTTAACTCCAGCTGGCCGATTTCTATCAAGGGGTAGTCTTTATGCGGCCATACTTTGGTCAGGTCGAACGGGTTGATATGATATTGGCGTGCTTCTTCTTCCGTCATGATCTGTACCTTGACGCTCCATGAAGGAAACTCGCGACGCTGGATCGCGGCCACCAGGTCCTGTTGCGCGCCATGCGCTGGCAGGGAGGCGGCTTCATCCCCGGTAAACGTCTTGATTCCCTGATTGCTCTTGAAATGCCACTTGACCCAGACGCGCTTGCCTTGCTCATTCCAGAAACTGAGCGTGTGTGAACTGAAGCCGTGCATATGGCGGTAAGACGCTGGAATGCCACGGTCGGACATCAATATGGTCATCTGGTGCAGTGACTGCGGGTGGTTTGCCCAGAACTCAAACGCGTTGGCTGGGTTGGGTAAATTGGTGCGTGGGTCTTTCTTTTGCGAGTGGATAAAGTCAGGGAATTTGATCGGGTCATTGAGGAAAAATACCGGGGTGTTATTGCCCACCAAGTCGAAATTACCCTGTTTGGTATAGAACTTGACGGCAAAACCACGCGGATCACGAGCAAAATCGCTGGAATCCTGGCCACCACCAACAGTTGAGAAACGAACAAATACCTCGGTCTGATCACCAATGTTTTGCAAGAAGCTGGCCACGCTATACTCGCTCAGGCTGCGGCTCAGGGTAAATGTGCCATAAGTCCCGGTGCCGCGCGCATGGACGACACGCTCAGGGATACGTTCACGGTTGAAATGTGCCAGCTTCTCAAATAAATAGTGATTGTCAAAGGTGAGCGGACCGCGCGCACCTACACTGATACTGTTATTGTCATCGGCGACTGGTGCGCCGGCAGAAGTGGTTAATATCGGTTTGCTCATGACCTTCTCCTTGATGATGTATGGATTTTTATAATAGTGATGATGATGAATCAACTGCTGCTTGTTGCAGGTTAAGGTCGCTTGATTAGGCTATGGAGCTATCATAATTAATTTGGGTTAATAATAAAAATTGTTTGTTATTATTTTAATGATAATTAAAATTAATCGTTTTATTGTTCAGGCACTGAAAAACAGAAAGGGGCATAAGCCCCTTTCTGTTGGATGAAACGATGAGTCCACGCTTAGTGGTGGGAATTCACGCGTATTTTTTGCAGGATGATGGTGGAAAGCTCTTCAATGGAGCGGCTGGTGGAATCGATCCAGTTGATTTTCTCCCGCTGCATCAAGTCCTCAGCCAGACGGATCTCATGACGACAGTTATCCAAGGAAGCATACTGGCTGTCAGGACGGCGCTCACTACGGACGCTGTGCAGGCGTTCGGCATTGATGCTGAGTCCATAGAGCTTCTCTGGATGCTTTTTCAGGGCTTCTGGCAGGCTGCCACGCTCAAGGTCTTCCGGGATCAGTGGGTAATTAGCGGCCTTGATGCCGAATTGCATGGCCAAATACAGGCTGGTTGGCGTTTTACCGCAACGTGAAACGCCCACCAGAATGACCTGGGCTTCACTTAAACCAAAGTCTGTCATGCCATCGTCATGATTGAGCGTGAAGTTGATGGCATCAATACGTTCGTAATAACTGTTACCCAGCACGCTATGTGCAATGCCAGAGGTGCGGGATGGTTGTTCCTGTAACTCTTCTGCCAGTGGATCAACAAAGGATCCAAATACGTCCAGGTGTAAGGCATTGCTTTGTTTCAGCTTGTCACGCAGGTCGGTATTGACCAGCGTCATCACAATGATGGGGCGTACACCATCACTGTGTTCTGCTTCAGCGATCCTTACCAGGGCTTCCTCCACCTTCTGCTCCGAGTCGGTGAAGGGTAGCCTGATATGATGAAAGCTGACCGTAGTGAAATGCGCCAACAAGTGACCAACGGATTCGGCAGTGATACCTGTGCCGTCAGAGATAAAAAATACACTGCGTTTCTGCATTTACTTTCCAGTCAGCTTAAGTGCTTTACTTGCTAAGACGTTGCCAGGTGCTGATCACGGTATCCGGATTCAGCGATACCGAGGTGATGCCTTTTTCTACCAGCCACTCTGCAAAATCAGGATGGTCAGAAGGGCCCTGGCCACAGATGCCGACATACTTGTTCAGGCGAAGTGCTGTGCTGATGGCCATTTCCAGCAATATCTTGACCGCAGGATCACGCTCGTCAAATCCTTCAGCAACCAGGCCAGAGTCACGGTCCATCCCGAGTGAAAGCTGGGTCAGATCGTTGGAGCCAATGGAGAAGCCGTCAAAGTACTCAAGGAACTGCTCAGCCAGCAGGGCATTGGATGGAATTTCACACATCATGATCAGGCGCAGGCCGTGTTCACCGCGCTTGAGACCATGCTTGGCGAGGATTTCCACTACTTGCTTGGCTTCACTCAATGTGCGGACAAAAGGAATCATCAACTCAATATTGGTGAGGCCTAGCTCTTCACGTACCTTGCGCATCGCAATGCACTCAAGCTCGAAGCAATCCTGGAAGTCCTTGGAGATATAACGTGCAGCTCCGCGGAAGCCCAGCATCGGGTTTTCTTCTTCAGGTTCGTAGATCTCGCCGCCAATCAGTTTGCGATACTCATTTGACTTGAAGTCTGACATACGGGCAATGACGGGCTTGGGCCAGAATGCACAACCGATTGTGGCGACACCTTCCGCCAGCTTGTCGATATAAAACTGACGTGGACTTTCGTAACCCTTGGCACGGCGCTTGATTTCTTCTTGCAGCTCGGCAGGTACCTTGTCGATGTTCAGGATAGCCTTGGGGTGAATGCCAATCATGTTGTTGATGACAAACTCCAGACGAGCCAGGCCTACCCCTTCGTTAGGAATCTGCGAGAAGCTGAACGCCATATCCGGGTTACCCACGTTCATCATGATCTTGACGGGCGCAGGTGGCAGCTTCTTTTCTTCTTCCTGGGTGACTGTGAAAGGAATGGCGCCGTCATAGACATAGCCAGTTTCGCCTTCTGCACATGAGACCGTTACTACCTGACCATCTTTCAGCAGGTCGGTCGCATTGACGCTACCCACGATAGCGGGAATGCCAAGTTCACGCGCGATAATCGCTGCATGACAGGTACGACCACCGCGGTTGGTTACCAGCGCAGAAGCACGTTTCATCACAGGTTCCCAGTTGGGGTCTGTCATGTCGGCCACCAGTATGTCGCCAGGCTGAACCGTGTTCATTTCTGATGCATGCCTGACCACGCGCACCGGGCCAGAGCCCACTTTTTGCGTTACGGCACGACCAGTGACAACCGCTGTATTGCCTGCGGTCTTGATCTGGAATTTTTCAATGACGTTACCGCTCTGTGACTTAACGGTTTCAGGGCGGGCCTGCAGGATATACAGCTTGCCATCCACACCGTCTCTGCCCCATTCCACGTCCATTGGACACTGGTAGTGTTGCTCAATGATCACGGCAAAGCGGGCCAGCTCGAGAATCTCTTCGTCACCCAGAGAGTAGCGTGAACTGTCTTCCTTGCTGTTTTCAACCGTATGCGTGCTCTTGCCTGCGACATTGCTGTCACTGAAAATCATCTTGATCAGCTTGGAGCCCAGGCTGCGGCGAACAATGGCCGGGAAGCCTTTTGCCAGCAGTGGTTTGTGTACGTAGAACTCATCGGGATTGACGGCGCCCTGCACCACGGTTTCACCGAGGCCATAGGAGGATGTGATGAAAACTACATCACGGAAACCGGATTCGGTATCCATGGTAAACATCACGCCCGAGCTGCCCAGGTTGCTGCGCACCATGCGCTGCACACCTGCGGAAAGCGCGACGTCTGCGTGGACAAAGCCTTTGTGTACGCGGTAGGAGATAGCGCGGTCATTGTAGAGAGAAGCAAATACTTCCTTGATGGCGTGCAGGATGTTATCCAGGCCGCGAATGTTCAGGAAGCTTTCTTGCTGACCGGCAAAAGACGCATCGGGCAAGTCTTCTGCTGTGGCTGATGAACGCACGGCAAAAGTCACGTCCTCGCCAGCCTCAGCAGTCAGTGTTTTGTAATTGGCGGCAATGGCATCTTGCAGTTCTTGCGGGAAGGTCGTGTCGATAATCCATTGACGGATTTTCTGGCCTGTGACCGCCAGTGCATCCACATCATCCACATTGAGGCTGTCTAGTTCAGCATTGATGCGCTTGTCCAGGCCATCTTTCGCCAGAAACTGGCGATAGGCATCGGCAGTGGTCGCAAAGCCACCAGGCACTCGTACGCCCTTGGCGGTTAGCTGGCTGATCATTTCGCCCAACGAGGCGTTCTTGCCGCCAACTGCAGGCACATCGGTGATGCGCAGTTTGTCAAAGGCGATTACGTAATCCAACATGTTTACTCTCCATCAATTACATAGCGCTTGGCGCACGTAAGTTTTTTTCCAGTACCAACTCTAGAAAGCGTGTGCTATCGGGGGATTAATACTAAAAGGCTAAAGATTTTAAGGGGATGCAGATAAGAAAGCCAATATTTTGCCTTAATCTGACCTCTGCTGTCACGTTCAACTGTATCTACCCAACAAAAAAACTAGGGACTCAATTCTCGTCAGGCTTAATTAGAGCACAATCTGGACTGTCGCGGGGTTTGGCCTAGTCCAAATGGGCTAATTGACTTAGCCTGGGCCAGCGCATGTTCAGGCTATTTTTTGGCCGGATATTTGTTGAGTTTTCTTTGCAGGGTACGGCGGTGCATATTCAAACTACGTGCGGTGGCGGAAATGTTGCCTTCGTTTTCCTGCAATAGACGTTGTATATGTTCCCATTCCATCCGGTTGACGGAGAGCGCGGTGTTGGGAACCGGGGTATCGGTGTCGCCTTCGGTGCGTTCGAATGCTGCCAGTATCTGGTCGGCGTCCGCAGGCTTGGCCAGATAATGCGTGGCACCAAGTTTGACCGCTTCCACGGCTGTAGCAATGCTGGCATAACCCGTCAGCACGACAATGCGGGTCTGGCCATCAATCTGGTTCAGGTGCTTCACCAGCGTCAGGCCCGAGTCTCCAGGCATTTTCAGGTCTATAACGGCATATTCAGGCGCGTCTTCTGTTGTCATGGCAATGGCATCACTGACGTTATGCGCGATGGTGACGTTGAAGCCACGTTTCTGCATGGCTTTTGCCAAGACCTGGGTGAACAGCTCATCGTCGTCCACGATTAGCAGGTCTGGATAGTCTTCCTTCAGTAGCGTTGTGTTCACTGGTCAACCTTGAGGCTAAGGTTTGCGAGGGGGATATGGATGCTGGTCAAGGTGCCGTGGGATTCCAGAGGCGTGAAATGTATCTCTCCTTCGAATTTTTCCAGAACAGACCTGGCGAGAAAAACACCCAGGCCCAGGCCACCGCTTTCCTGCTTGGAGCTGATAAAGGGTTGGCCCATGCTGGCAAAGGTGGCCGCATCTGGAAATTGGCCCTGGTCATGAATGTCCAGCAGTAATGATTCATGCTGAATACTGGCAATCAGCTTAATGCCTTGTGGGGATGCATCTGCGGCATTATTGATGAGGTTGGTAATCGCCTGGCTCAGTGCGAGATCCCCTGCGATGGCAGGGATTGAGCCAGGAAGGCGTAGTTCCAGCGTAATCGGGATGGCAGGCCGCATATCACGCCAGCGTTGGACTATTTGCTGAATAAATTCATCCAGTGCAATACGGGTGTTGGACTCTGAACGCATCATGCCAGCAGAAGCGGTGATGGAGGAGAGTATCTGTTTGCATTGATCCACTTGCTTGCGCAAAATCCTCAGTGAATCAGCCAGTTCAGGGTTGTCGCTATATTCCTTGGCCAGGTCCTGAGTGATGACGGCCATGGTCGATAGTGGTGTACCCAGTTCATGGGCGGCGCCGGTGGCCAACGTTCCAAGGGACAGCATGCGTTCGCTCGCGAGCACTTTCTCGCGCGACTGTGCCAGCAGCCTGTCGTATTCACGCAGGTTACGGCCCATGCGCTCTACAAAAAAAGCGATGACCATGGCGCTGACAACAAAGCCACTCCACATGCCCAGCAGGTGCAGATTGAAACCTTCATCCTGCAGGTGCAAGGCCGCGCTGGCACCATGGGCGTGCAGGTGTTTGGTGGAAGTAATGATGAGCGGCTGGTACCAGAACATCAGCAGGCTGTAGCAACTGATGACCAGCGCGGCAATCAGCCAAGTCTGCTGCCAGGACAATGCGACGGCAGCCACGGCCAGTGGTAGCAGGTACATCCAGACGAAAGGGTTGCTGTACCCGCCGGTGACGTAAAACAGCCAGGTGAGGAGGGCAATATCGAGCAGTAACTGTGCCAGCAGCTCACCTTCCATAATGCGTGCCTTGCGCCACAGGCGCAGCCAGCTCAGCAGATTGATGCAACACATGAGGCTGATGGCGATGCTGATTTGCGCGACTGGCAGCGTGATGTGAAAGCTTTGCACGGCGATGACGCTGGCAAGTGCCAGTGCAAGCATCATGACCACACGCAGCCAGAGCAGGCGTCGCAGATTGGTGATAGATGCTAGTGATGACATCTGGGCATTTTAACGCAAGCCCATGCTGACGTCGCATGCGACAAAATGTCACGGCGACAAAATGCCACATTTTTAAATGGTGTGACGCTCCCTAAAATCATGGTGGCCTGAGGTCAATAGGCACATAAAAAACCATTAAAAGGAGAAAGTATGCATGCGTTAACAAAGGCATTCTGTGCTGGCATTATCTATTTGCTATCCACGCCATTGTCCATGGCGGCAAGCCAGGCAGAAGCACTGGCGCAAAAAAACGGCTGCCTGGCTTGTCACAGTGTGGAAAAGAAAATGATAGGCCCGTCTTATAAAGAGGTAGCTGCCAAGTACAAAGGTGACAAGGGTGCAGAGGCCAGGCTGGTGGAGAAAGTGAAAGCGGGTGGCAGTGGCAATTGGGGTGCCATGCCTATGCCACCCCATGCCCATGTCAAGGATGAAGACATCAAGACATTGGTGCACTGGGTCTTATCGCTGTAGGGATTCATCTATTTCAGGCTGCGACAACGTGTCGCATTCCTGCGGCAAAATGAATTGATTAAGATGATCACATCCTAAAGTTTTACGGATACCTCATCACAGTCTTGTTTACGGACTGCTTAGGGCTGAGACCTTGCTGGTACTCAGCCCTTTTTTCTTGATTGATACCTCTCTTTGCGGTGTTTTCTGTCCTTGATGGCGTTGGCTGCCTGTTGTTTGTGACGCCAGCGTAAAAAGCCAGTGGTGAACAATACCAGAGGCAGCAACCCACTAATTACTATAATCCAGCGCCCAGTCAAGCCCAATGCCTCTCCATTGTGGAGCGGGTGCAGCCAGTTCATGATCTTGTCGCCGGGATTATCCGCAAAATAATCGCGAATATTCACTACCTGCCCGCTGTGATTGATCCAGACGATGGTCTTGGGAAAGCGGTGCCCAGGTTCACCTGGCTGATAGAGCCTGAATTGATATTGGCCTTGATCACTGTCCGGCGTGTAAATCCAGCGTAGCTCACTGCCAGGGAATTGCTGCAGCGCTGTTTGCGCCATCTGGTCCAGACTGACGCTGGCCTTGGGTGCAGGATGGGATCCGGCTGCTGGCGCGGGCATACTGCCCATGTGTTGCATGCCAACCTTGGTGCCCAGCATGCCTTCAAACCAGTCAGGGCGTTCCAGCATGATGCCGGTCACTGTCAGCATCAGCAGCACTATCAGTCCATAGAGGCCAGCCAGCTTGTGCCAATCGTATATGCGGCGGAGCATGTGGGCATGGGGCCGATAAGTGAGTGCGGAGCGAAAGTTGCCCGCCTGTGGCCACCATAGATAGATGCCGGATAGCAGTGAAATCAGGATGAAAATGCTGAGGATGGCCAGTACGGTCTTGCCGGAGGTATCCAGCAGCAAGGTGTAATGCAGGTCATAAATCCAGGTGCTGGCGAATGTACCCCATAACCGACTTGAGCTGATATCCAGTGTGGCCGGGTCCAGGATGACTACCAGCGGGGCAAAATCCGACCCCTGCGTTTCGCGAGGCTTCAAATAGCGTGCCATGACGGGATCACCTGGATGCATGGGAAGCTCAATCCGCCATCCAGCCTCTCTATCTGGGTAGCTGGCCTTGAGTTTGTCTATGATGGCTTGAGGCGAAGGTGGACTGGTACTCTGTATGGCTTGAGTGGGCGGGTTGAGCAGGTTGTCGATCTTGGTATAAAACACCAGAAAGCTGCCAGTCAGCCCCATGAGCACAAATACCAGTCCCAACGACAGGCCAAGGTAGAGATGCACCGTCAGCCATAGGCGACGGTGCTTGCGCTTGGGTTCTGTCTCTGTCGCTGGGGAGGGCTTCATTCAGGCAGTCTTGTTGAGGTTACAAATCGACACGTACTGAACCATAAATCCCACGTCCTTCACCGGGTGAATGCAGGGTCTGCGCATCCCAGTAGACATATTCATAATAACGATCAGTTAGATTGCGCACCTGTACTTCCAGGCTGATATTTTTCTGTGCTTGCCACACTGCTCCCAGATTCATCAGGAAGTAGCCACCAAATTTGCCTTGTGTATTGGCACGTTCAAGATAGTAATTACCCTGTCCATTGGCCCAGGCAGAGAGTTTGAGCGTTGGTAATACGCGATAGTCTGCCCCTAAGCCATAAAGCTGTCGTGGTACATGGTCAATTTCGTTGTCCTTGTTGCTGAGTTCGGTATTGCCGGGTTTCACGATTTCGGAGCGTTGGATTGATAGGTTGGCCCAAAGATCAAGCTTGGACGTGGGACGCAAGTTGGCCTGGAAATCTATGCCTCTGCGCAGGGTTTTCCCAATATTCTCCGAGTCATTGTTGGTGATGCTGCCGAGAATGCGGCGTACCTCATTGCTGGCCTCCTGTTCCCATACTGCGATACGACCATCCATCCAGTTGGTTGGCTGGAATTTGATACCCACTTCCCAGCCGTCATTGATCGAAGGCTTGAGATTCGACAGAAGCGGATTGACTTTATATGTGGCTGCAGCAACACCAACCTGGAAACTACGGCCCCAGTTGCCATAAAGGCTGTAATGCTCGGATGGCGTGTAAACGGCGCCAATTTTGGGTTGGCGAATGACGCCGTAGTCTTGTATATCGGCCTGGGTTGCGCTGGTCAGATCTTTGAAGTTTCCATACACGCGGTCTATGCGGTAAGCAGGCACAATCTTGAGCGTTGATGTGGGGCGGATCACAGCTTGTATATAGCCGCCGTAAATGTCGAATTCAAAATGCTGGTCGAATGAAGTGCTCTGGCGCTGTCGCGCTATTGTGTTGTAACGGCTACGGTTGTTGTTTTGCCATTCGGCGCTAAAGCCGGTTTCAATAGCCAGGCTGTGTAATCCCAGATTTTCTACCTCAGGTCTCCAGGTCAAACTGGAAATCACCCCGGTGTGGTTCTCTTCCCCCAGACGTTCTTGCTGGGAGGGACTGCGGATGGAAAACCTGACCCAGCGCTGGTCATTCATGGTGTTGAGGTAGGCCTTGTTTGACCAGAACAATGTATCGTTGACATTCCAGTCAAAATGCAGGCTGAGTTGATTCAGTTCCCGCTCTCCGCCATCGGTATTGTTATGTGGCATCGATTGTCTTGGATGGGCTCGGGACTGGGCGTAAGTCAGGTAGCCGGCTTCCTGCGCATCCTGTTCATAGTGGCGTGCGATCAAGCCTGTGCGGAAACGGCCATCTGCCGAATCATAAAACCATTTGCCTGCGATTGAGGCTTTGCGTGAGTCCGAATGGTCGCGATAACCGTGATATTCCTGCACCGCAGCGAAGTAGTTCTGGCTGAATCCGTCTTTTTCTATCCCTAGCGCGGTCTGCAATTCACGCGTGTTGAAACTGCCGTAACTGGCACGTGCTGTGGCGTAATTACCGCCTATCTTGGTGACAACATTGGCATTGCCTGCGATGTTGTGCAGGCCATAACGCGGGTCATTGGTGCCGCGCACCACTTCTATGGCCTCGATATCCAGCGGCATGACCATGTCGAGATAAGGCATGTTGCCGTCGTTGCTGTTGCTGGGGATGCCATCAATCAGTAGCTTGACGGCATTGACTTCTCCTTCGCCATTGAAGCCACGGAAGGAAAACTTGCCAGTCGTGGTGCCCATGCGGTACTCGGTCAGCATTACCCCTGGTGCGCGTGAGAGTAGCTGCCAGCTGTTTTGTACCGCCTGGTGTTCAATCGCCTCCTTGCCGATCACATCCACTGAGGACAGGATACTGCGAGCGGGCAATGCCGATGAGCGGTTACCAGTGATGACGATGCCGCCTACAGTCACGGTGGAATCGCCATCCGTGTCCTTGGTGGTGACATGGTCTGCATAGGCAGGGTTGTTAAGTGAGGGCATGACATTAACTGCGGCCATGACACATAACGTTAATAGCTTGTAGCGATACTTCATGAAGACTCCTGAGTTTCTTTTGATGAAAGACTGGCTTTCAATACGTGCGATGCGGCTGCTTGATGACAGCGATTGCATTCAGATGAAATCAGGCGTTGCTGGGTGGAGCTCTAGGGTTGGCTGATGCCCAGGCAAACAGTGGCTTCGGGGCGTGATAGTACAGTGCAGGCAGTGCGTAGGATAAAGGGCCGGAAAGCAGTTTGGGTGCATGGCCGACAATGAAGGCTGGTGTGTGGGAATGCATGCTGCAGTAGAGACAGTGCACCATATCCAGGGATTTTTCAGGTGATTTCTTTGCGGGTGCTGCCGTTTCGATTGGCAAAGGCATATACTTGCTGCCCGAAGCTGAGCAGACCACCATCCATACCTGGTGGTCGCCATGGGTTGCCAGCGCATGTGAAACCGCTGGTGCCAATGCGCTGAAGAAAACAGCGATGCATGACAGCAGGGCGATCAGTCGACGCTTTTGCCTAAAAAGAATCATGCACGGATAATAGCAATAAATATTATTTCAATCACGCATCATGCTCTCAATAGTCAGAGAAAACATGAAACACCAGATTATTGGAATTATCGGGGTCCTTATTGGCTTGTCGACGGCGTATGCCGGGACAGAGGCTGTCAGCGATAGTCAGGACGAAATCAAGTTGCGCCAGATGGCAGATCGCATTCCCAGCAATTGCCGGGTAGCTGCCACACGCGATATCAACGGGCAGCCAGTATTCCTCTGGCAATACACATTTACTGACGGCACACGCGATCTGGTGATGGCGACTTCTCTGGAAGGGCGCCTACAGGGCATCCGTCGTGTGACCTATGGCGGTAGCCAGACCGCCGGTTGTCATTTTCCTTTGCTGGCAATTGCACGTGGGGGTAACTGGGGCTGGCACCTGGCCTGGATGCGGATGCGCAAAGGCTTATTTTATGCGCGCATGGATGGAGAAGCCTGGGTATCATCGCCGCCCAAGCGCATGACCACGGCAGATGTGACACAAGTCGAACTGTTGACCAACGATAGCCGGGTTTCATTGAGCTGGCTGGAGCTGGCCAATAATATTTCCACGCCTTATCAAATGGTGTCGGATGACGATGGTCGTTTCTGGAGTAAACGTTAACCCGATCAGTATTGGGTTTCCGGTTTGGTAGCAGATCACCCCCCTTATGTTCCCCTTCACGGAATGCGCTTGAATTAAGCGACTGTGCCCGCATCTTATAGTCAGTTAAATAATTTCAAGGAAGGCAATCCCATGCGTTTCGATAAACTGACCACTAAATTCCAGCAAGCGATTGCTGATGCACAAAGTATTGCTGTGGGACAGGATAATCCCAGTATAGAACCAGCCCATCTGCTGCTGGCACTGGTAAACCAGGATGATGGTGGTACTGCTTCGCTGCTTTCTCGCGCAGGCGTCAACCTGGTACCACTGAAGGCAGCACTACAGCTGACGGTTAATAACTTGCCCAAGGTACAGAGTAGCGGCGGTGAAATTTCCATTTCACGTGATCTCAACAACTTGCTCAATGTCACGGACAAGCATGCCCAAAAACGAGGGGATGCTTATATTGCCAGTGAGATGTTTCTGCTGGCGCTGGCGGATGACAAGGGTGAAACCGGACGCTTGGTCAAAACGCATGGCCTGACCAAGCAGGCACTGGAGCAGGCAGTGAATGCTGTCAGGGGTACTGACCCGGTCAATAGCCAGGAGGCTGAAGGCAATCGCGAAGCATTGAAGAAGTTTACCGTAGACCTGACGGAACGTGCCCGTGCAGGCAAGCTGGACCCGGTGATTGGGCGTGATGATGAAATCCGTCGCACTATCCAGGTATTGCAGCGGCGTACAAAAAACAACCCGGTGCTGATTGGTGAGCCAGGTGTGGGTAAAACCGCGATTGTGGAAGGCCTTGCCCAGCGCATTATCAATGGGGAAGTGCCGGAGAGCCTGAAAAACAAGCGGGTGCTGGTGCTGGATATGGCAGGCTTGCTGGCGGGTGCCAAGTATCGTGGTGAGTTTGAGGAACGCCTGCAGTCCGTATTGAAAGAACTGGCGCAGGATGAAGGCCAGACGATCGTCTTTATTGATGAAATTCATACCATGGTGGGGGCTGGCAAGGCAGAAGGTGCCATGGACGCTGGCAATATGCTCAAGCCTGCCCTGGCACGAGGCGAGTTGCATTGTGTCGGTGCGACTACCCTGGATGAGTATCGCAAATACATAGAAAAAGATGCCGCACTGGAGCGCCGTTTCCAGAAGGTGCTGGTGGACGAACCTAGCGTGGAAGCGACGATTGCCATTCTGCGCGGCTTGCAAGAGAAGTACGAGCTTCATCACGGTGTGGAGATTACTGACCCTGCGATTGTGGCGGCCGCCGAACTGAGCCATCGCTATATTACAGACCGATTCTTGCCAGATAAAGCGATTGACTTGATCGATGAGGCGGGCTCACGCATCAAGATGGAAATAGATTCCAAGCCTGAAGTGCTGGACAAGCTGGAACGCAGGTTGATACAACTCAAGATTGAGCGTGAAGCCGTGCGTCGTGAACGGGACGAAGCCTCGCAGAAACGCTTTAGCTTGATCGAAGAAGAAATCAGCCGCCTGGAGAAAGAGTACGCGGACCTGGAGGAAATCTGGAAGGCGGAAAAGGCCCAGGTGCAAGGTAGCCAGCATCTGAAGGAAGAGCTGGAGAAGGTCAAGCTGCAGATAGAGGAAGCCACACGCAAGGGTGAGTGGCAGAAGGTATCGGAGTTGCAATACGGCAAACTGCCCGCGCTTGAAAGCGAGATCAAGCAGGCAGCCAGCGCTGAGGCGCATCATGATCAGAAGCAGAATCGTTTGCTGCGTACCCAGGTGGGTGCTGAAGAGATTGCCGAGGTGGTTTCTCGGGCAACAGGGATTCCTGTCTCCAAGATGTTGCAAGGTGAGCGCGATAAGTTGCTGCATATGGAAGATAAGTTGCACGAACGCCTGGTGGGACAGGATGAGGCGGTACGTCTGGTGAGTGATGCGATACGGCGTTCCCGTTCTGGCTTGTCAGATCCTAACCGCCCTTATGGTTCATTCCTGTTTTTAGGGCCAACTGGGGTAGGCAAGACCGAGCTGACCAAGGCATTGGCCGGATTTTTGTTTGACTCCGATGATCACCTGATTCGCATAGACATGAGCGAATTCATGGAGAAACATTCGGTTGCGCGTCTGATTGGCGCTCCTCCGGGATATGTGGGTTATGAGGAGGGCGGCTATCTTACTGAGGCGGTGCGGCGCAAGCCCTATTCTGTGATATTGCTGGATGAAGTGGAAAAGGCGCACCCTGACGTATTCAATGTCTTGTTGCAGGTGCTGGATGATGGGCGCTTGACCGATGGTCAGGGCCGCACCGTGGACTTCAAGAATACGGTGATTATCATGACCTCCAATCTCGGTTCTCAGATGATACAAAGTATGGCGGGTGATGATTACCAGGTAGTCAAGCTGGCGGTAATGGGGGAAGTGAAGGCCAACTTCAGGCCGGAATTTGTTAACCGGATTGACGAAGTCGTGGTGTTCCACTCATTAGGTGAGTCTCATGTAAAATCCATTGCCGGGATTCAATTGCAGAGCCTGGCCAAGCGTTTGGCCGCCATGGATATGCAGCTTGAGGTTTCCGATGCTGCCCTGGGTGAAATTGCCAATGCCGGGTTTGATCCGGTGTATGGTGCACGCCCACTCAAGCGTGCTATCCAGTCGGAAATTGAAAATCCTTTAGCCAAGGAAATCCTTAATGGTACGTTTGCTGCCAAGGATACAGTGCATGTCGATTTCAAGGGTAGCCGCATGGTGTTCTCCAAGGCTTGAGTTGGTGATGTCCGGATACAAGTGCAAACTTGTATCCGGCATGAAATTTAAATATTTTTCGCTCTGCATAGCACTAAAGGGAATTTGCCACGTGAGGATGTGGTCATAGCGATACCCCAGCTGTTTTATGGCTGCAGTTTTAATCTGGCGTCTGGCCAGGAGGATGAGATGAAAGCAACTACAGCATTAGTTCTGGGCAGCCTGGTGCTGCTCTCCGCGTGTGCCACGACACAGCAGCAGCGGGAGCCACAGATTCAGCGGATTTCGCCAGCCGAGCTTGAGAAGCTCATGCCGCAACCTACGCCCTACATTACTTATGATGAGCTGGTGCGTTTATCCAAGGCGGGTACCAGCCCGGATGAGATCATTGGCAAAATCAAGGAAAGCAATTCCCGCTACGATTTGACGCCGTCCAAGGCAGTGGAGTTAAGCAAGCAGGGCGTGAATAACAAGGTGCTGGATTATATCTACACTACTCGGGAACAGGCCTTGCGGGATGGATTTGCCGAGGAGCTGAATAAGCGGGAGAAGGAAAAGTTGGTAGAGCAGGAAAGACTGCGTCGTGATTATCAATTGCGCTATCGTAATTATGATCCGTTCTGGGGGCCAGGATTCGGGCCTTATTGGGGCCGCGGGTATTACGGCCGGGGTTGGGGCTGGTAGCAATCAAAAGGGCTGGATTTCCAGCCCTTTTTTGTTTTCCTTATCAGGATCTAGTAGAGCGCTGATGACTGCTCAATAGATAGAAATCCAGCACACGAAAGCTACGTTTTACCTTTCCAGATCTCGTGTTGCCGCCCGCCAGCGCAGTTTTTCCGAATAGCGGTGGCGTGCTTGCAGGCGCGTGTCTTTCAGGATGATTTCCAGGGTTTCACCAAGGATGCGGATGACACCGAGGATAGGGATGACCAGCATCAGTCCAGCCACGCCCGCAATGGCCTCGCCAATCAGGAACATCATGATGGTGAGCAGCGGGTGAATGCGCAGGCTGCGCCCGACAATCGCAGGCAGGAAGAAAAAATCATCCAGCATACGAATCAGCATGAACAGGGCAGCCAGGCTATAGATGACGCCGATATTACCCGGCATGTCGGTGGATGCCACCAGGGCTACAATCGCAAAGCCGAGTAAAGGCCCAAGATAGGGAATCCAGCATAGCACTGCAACAACCAGGCCGAGGATGAGCGGAGACGAAATGCCCAGCACCAATAAGCCCAGTGTGGTGAGTATGGTGTCAATCAGGGTCATTTTCATGAGGCCGACAAAATAGAGCCGGGCGGTTTGGTCTACCGCATGAATCAAATACAGGGTTTTTTCAAAGAAGGCGTTAGGCACGGCAGCCCCCAGCATTTTCCTCAGATGGGCGCCATCCTTCAGCATAAAGAAAGTAATGATGGGTGTAAGCAGCAGCGAGGGTAGCCAGGTGGCCAGGCCGGTCAGGATTTTCCCCAGATATTTATCAGAAAAATGCTCGGAGAAATCAGTGAAACGTTGATAGATGTTGCTGCCAAAATGGGCCGATTGCAAAAAGCTGAACTGCTCTTGCAGGCTGCCTAACACTTGTTCGGCCAGCGCCGCACCGCCTGATGAGTAATGGATAAACCCTGCTTGCCAGGATGCAGCATTGGATACCACCAGCGGATATACCAGCAAAAGCGCGAGTATGGTGAACACCAGGAAAGCCCCGCTCAGGATGACCGCGGCCACATGCCGACTGGTGCCAGCCAATACCAACTTCTTTTCCAGAGGTGCCAGCAGGTAATAAAGAATGAGGGCTAGCAGGAAAGGTACAACTAGCCACAGTATTTTCTTGAAGATCAGCAATAGCAGGCATGTGGAGGCAATGATGGCTGCCCACGCTAATGGCCCTGGACCATTATGGACATTGGTGAGCAGGGGCGGCGTGATGACCATGCCTTCAGCCTCGGGAAACTGGGTCCGGCGCAAGCTGCAGTGCTGGGTGATGGTGGCGGCAATTTGTGGGTAGGTGTGCAGCAGGTGTAAAAAATCTTCCCGGAACAGCACTGCAATCACGCAGTTTTCCAATGCCCTGACCTGTGATGATCTGGGGACGTTTTCAAGCAGGGCACGTTCGCCAAAAAATTGGCCTGTTTCTAATGTCGATAGAGTCTGACCTTCCAGCGATACCCGTACCTTGCCCGAGAGGAGGAAGTAGATCGCCTGACCCTCTTCATTCTGATCAAAAATGATCTCATCTCGAACGTAAGTGCGTTGGTGCAGCAGATTATTGAGCGTGTCCAGCTCGTGGCTGTTGAGGCCTGAAAACAACGGAACTTCGCGCAGTACGGCTAGGTATTGCGGTGTAATCGGGTGGCGGAACCGGCTTAAAAGCATGATATGTTCTTGTGGGTGGCTGTTTCAATCAATTCTATCTGTAGTCCGGGCAATCGCAAGCTTTTCCTTAATCGGTATACTGGCCGGGACAGTAAGGTCTACAGCTTTCAATTCCAGCAGGAGCAATTATGCAGCAGCAACATCACCAGATTGTCCAGAAAACCCATGGGCGTCGGCTATATGACATCACCCCGGCAATTACACGCTGGGTTGCAGATGCGGGTATTCACAGCGGCGTGCTGACGCTTTATATACAGCACACTTCGGCCAGCCTGCTGATCAATGAAAATTATGACTCGGATGTGCTGGTGGATATGGAAAGCTTCTTTGCCAGACTGGTACCTGATGGTGATGCCTTGTTCATTCATACCGCTGAAGGGCCGGATGACATGCCTGCCCATATACGTTCAGCGCTGACGCAAACCAGTTTGTCCATCCCGGTCATTGAGGGCAAGGTGGCCCTTGGCACATGGCAGGGTATTTTTCTCTATGAGCATCGCAGCATGGCGCATACACGCAAGGTGCTATTGCATCTGCTGGGGGAATAGCCAGGGCAGCGGAAACCAGGGGGATTTTTTAATAACCCTAGGTTATTATTGGATATTTTTATATATCATTGATTGACTTTGATGATGCGTCTTATTATTATCCACGCCTTATTTCTCAGGCGTTCAGGATATTCCGTGTCGTTCACTTCCCCTCTTATTCGTAGCGCTATTACCCTGGCTTTCAGTTCAGGTTTGGCATTCACCCAGACTTATCTTTATGCGGCCGATGCCGATAGCCAGGTAAAAAATGCTAACACTGTAAAAGAGCAGGACAAGCATGACCAAGCCTCATTGCCAGAGCTGGCAGTTACGTCCAGTAAAACGAAGGTGGTGGGATACAACCCGCTTGAAAGCCGCGGCGCAACTCGCACTGATACGCCTTTGCGTGAGGTGCCGCAATCGGTGCGCGTGGTGTCGCGCGAGTGGCTGGATGACACCCGAGCCTTGCGACTGGCGGATACTGTGGATTATGTTAGCGGTATTTCGCGGCTGAATGATTTTGGTGCGACCTGGGACAATTTTGCTATCCGTGGATTCTCCAATACCGATCAGGGCATCCTCATCAACGGTTTCCGTGGTTCGCGCGGTTACAACGTTACCCGGGATGCAGCTACGGTAGAGCGGTTCGAGTTTCTCAAAGGCCCTGCAGCCGCTGTGTATGGTGCAAGTGAGCCTGGTGGCATTATCAATGTGGTCACCAAAAAACCGCAATTCACCCAGCATAATAGTCTTGATGTGAATATCGGCAGCTATGGGTTGCGTCGTGCCGCGCTGGATACAACCGGGCCGATTACTGACAATCTGGCCTATAGGCTCAATGTAGTGGCGGAAGACAGCGCCATGCGCAGCTCCTTGCTTGAGGGTGACCGGCAAGTGTTCACGCCAGCACTGACCTGGATTCTCAGTGACAAGACCGTGCTGAATTACGAGGCGGAATTTGCGCGCGTGAGTACGCCGCTTGATCGTGGTCTTATCCAGATCAATGGCCGCGCTGGTGCATTGTCGCGTTCACGGGTGTTGGGCGAGCCTAATGACGGCAATGTCGAGCTAACCAGCCAGACACATCAGCTCACCCTTGAGCATGAGTTTTCTGATGCATGGCGTGGACGTGCCGGCCTAAGCTTCAAGAAGGGAAGCTATGAGGGCGATAATACGGAGCTGGCAACCTTTAACCCTTCAGTAGTGAATCGTCGCCAGATGTGGCGCTCGCTACCGATGCGCGATACTTCTTTCCAGGCAGAGTTGGAAGGCAAACTGAAGACAGGGGCAATTGACCATACGCTATTGGTGGGTGTTGAAGCATCCAGATTATGGATGGCCCAGGAAATTACGCGTTCTAATCCTTCAATTTCTCCTTACGCACTTGATATCTATAACCCGGTGTATGGCCAGGCCAAGCCTGCTTCACAGGATTGGTGGTTTGATACGAATGAGCACCAAAAGAACAATGCAGTTTATCTGCAGGATCAGATTGGGCTTTCCTCTCAATGGAAGCTGCTGGTGGGTGTACGTGCGGATAATTATCACCAGGAGTATGAAGATAGCCTGGCGCAGGCTAACACCAGCAGGCAACGTCAGACGGCCACTTCGCCAAGAGTTGGTCTGACTTACCTGCCAAGCGACTGGGCATCCTTATATATTTCTTTCAGTGAGGGATTCCGGCCAAACTCAGGAGGAAGTGCTACGGGCAAGGCTTTTGACCCGCAATCCTCCAGGGCCACGGAGTTTGGTCTCAAATTGCAGACCGTAGACCAGCGGCTAGGCGCCAATTTTGCTATTTTTGATATCACCAAGCGCAATGTGTTGGTGACGGATCCTGCTAATGCTAACCGCAGTATTGCTGCGGGTGAGGCCGAGAGTCGTGGGTTTGAAGCGGACGTATTTGGCAAGCTGAATGAACATTGGCGCCTGACGGCCAATTTTGCCTATACCGATGCGGAAGTCAGCAAGGATAGCAATGTCAGCCTGGTAGGTGCGCGTCTTGCCAATGTGCCTAAGACTAGTGCTGGTTTGCTGGCCATTCGCGAGGGTTTTCTGCCGAATGGTAGTCGTTATGGGGTGGGAACCGGGATTGTGTATGTTGGCAATCGTGCGGGCAATGCCACCAATACCTACGATCTGCCTTCTTACACAACAGTTAAATTGTTGAGTTACTGGGATGCAACACCCAAGGCGCGTTTTTCTCTGGATGTGAGCAATCTGTTTGATCGTGAGTATTACACGTCATCCTGGAACAACTATGTAATGCCTGGCTTGGGTCGCAGTGTACTGGCGAGCCTGCATTTACAGTTCTAGCAGGAAACAGGCTCGAGTCCTTTTCTGGCCTCGAGCCTGTTTCAGTGTATTGCGCGCAGTGATTTCACCATATTCCTTGGGTAGGTCATTTCTGGGCTAAGCCACCAGGCGCCTATTTGATCACGCTCCAGCTCAGTGGGTCGAAAGGCTTGCTCTGATAGCGCAATTCAAAATAGACACCGTGCTGTTCGTTGCCGCCACTGTTGCCCACGGCGGCTACCGTGTCCCCACCTTTGACGTTCTCGCCCGCGCGTTTGAGCAAGGCATGGTTGTTGCCGTAGAGGCTCATGTAGCCGTTGCCATGGTCTATGATCATGAGGTTGCCAAAGCCGCGTAACCAGTCGGCAAATACAACCTGGCCACTTGCCACGGCCTTGACCTCGCTGCCTTCGCTGGCCTTGATAAACAAGCCTTTCCAGGAAATACCGGTATCTTCACGGCTGCTGCCAAAGCGGTTGGTGATTTCACCGCGCACTGGCAAGTTCAGCTTGCCTTTGAGTGATGCAAAGTTAGTGCCGTCAAATGCGTTGCTGGGTAGGGTGTCGTTGCGCCCAACTGAAGTGGATGGTTTGCGCGTGATTTTGAGCGGGGTCCCTGTGGATTTATCCGCTTGCTGTTCCTTGGCTGCCTGGCGTGCTGCGTCTCGCTCGGCTTTCTCACGCGCGGCCTTTTCGCGGGCAGCCTGTTCTCTGGCGGCTTTGGCCAGACGCTCCATCAGTTGTGTCAGTCGCTGCTCATCACGTTTGAGTTTGTCTATTTCATTGCGTTGCGCACTGATTTTGCTGGAGAGTTGCTTGACGAGCTTGTCGCGTTCGCCTTTCTGTCGCTGTAGTTCTTGCCGTTCTTTTTCCTGCTGATCTTTAAGCGAGTCAAGCCGCTCCAGTGTTTTGCTGGTTTCGGCATTGAGCATGTCTACCTTGGAGATATTGCTTTGCACCGAGGCAATGAGGTCACTGCGGGCGCGTGAAACGTAGCGGTAATAATGCAGCTGCCGCGCCGCGGTGTTGGGATCTTGCTGTTGCAGGAACACCTGCACCTGGCTGGGCTGGCCATGTAGATATTGCTGATACAGCTGTTGGTTCAACAATGTTTGTTGTTGAGCCAGTTCAGTTTCGTGGGCAGATTTTTTCTGCTGCAACGATTGCAGTGCATCATTGCTTTCACGTTGCTGCTGATCAAGGTCATGTAGCTTGCGGTTAGCTTCGCTGATCGCCTTTTCGCTTTTCTTCAGTTCATCTGCGGCTTCAGCGTGCGCTTCAGTGGAAGTGCCCAGCTCTTTCTTCAGGGATTCCAGTCGCTGGTGGATTTCATCCAGTGCTTCCCTAGGTTTTTCCACAGGCTTTTCTGCTTTGGCTGCCCAGGCATCTTGCTGGGCAGCCAGGCTGGCAGCCAGCAACAGGCTTCGCCATGTATTGCGCATTATGCTTGAGGAGTTTCCGTGAAGTTGACCAAGGATTTTCCGGTCATTTCCTTAGGCTGGGGCAAGCCCATCATGGCCAGTAATGAAGGTGCCAGATCACATAGAGAGCCAGTCGCCGGTGCCGCCAGGGTGGCGGGTTTGCCGACAAACACAAATGGCACCACATTGGTGGTGTGTTGGGTATGCGGCTGGTTATTCTCGTAGTCGCGCATCATTTCCACGTTGCCGTGATCCGCAGTAATGATCATCTGCCCGCCTATGCTTTCCATGGCCTGGACGATACGGTTGATGCAGGTATCAATGGTTTCCACCGCCTTGATGGAGGCATTGATGTCACCCGAGTGGCCTACCATGTCACAATTGGCATAGTTGCAGATGATGGCATCATATTTTTTGCTGAGGATGGCGGCTTCCAGCTTATCTGTCAGCTCAAAGGCGCTCATTTCAGGTTGCAGGTCGTAAGTGGCGACCTTGGGAGATGGCACCATAATGCGGTCTTCGCCCGCAAATACCTGCTCTTCACCGCCATTGAAGAAGAATGTCACGTGGGGGTATTTCTCGGTTTCAGCAATACGCAGCTGGGTCAGGCCCTGATTGGCCACGTATTCCCCAAAGGTGTTCTGGATTTCAACCGGCGCAAAAATCGGCTTGGCACGGGTTTCGGCCTTGTCGTAGAGCGTCAGGGTATAAAACCCGGCCAGTTGCGGTTGGCGGGGGCGATTGAAGCCTTCAAAGTCAGGGTCGAGCAAGGAGTGAGTCAGTTGGCGCGCGCGATCTGAGCGGAAATTGACGAAAACAATCACATCGCCATCTTCCATTTTTACTGGCTCGCTTCCCGGCGCGACGATGGCAGTAGCCTTGACGAACTCATCTTTTTCTTCGCGCGCATAGGCGGCTTCCAGGCCGGCAATCGCACTGCTTGCAGTGAACTCGCCCTCACCATCGGTAATCAGGTGATACGCTGCTTCCACCCGTGGCCAACGTTTGTCACGGTCCATGGCATAAAAGCGGCCACAGATAGAGGCAATCTTGCCGCCGCCAATCCGTGCACAGGCATCTTCAAGTTGATGCAAATAAGGCTTGGCACTGATCGGTGGCGTATCGCGACCATCTAGGAATGCGTGTACATAGACTTTCTCCACGCCGGATTTTACTGCCATTTCAATCGTGGCATGGATATGATCCTGATGGCTGTGTACACCGCCATCTGATAACAAACCGAGGATATGCAGTGCCTTGCCAGTGGCCTTGACCTTGCTTACAGCTTCCACTAAGACCGGGTTGTTGAAGTATTCGCCTGTGCTGATGGCGCGATTGATGCGTTCAAAATCCTGGAATACGACCCTGCCTGCCCCAATGTTCAGGTGGCCGACTTCAGAGTTGCCCATCTGGCCGTTAGGCAAGCCGACAAAGGTTTCCGAGGCATTAATCAGGGTATGTGGATAGTCATGCCACAATCTGTCCCAATTGGGCGTGTTTGCCAGTGCAATGGCATTGTCTTGAGCATCTTCGCGATAGCCGAAACCATCAAGGATTACGAGTAGGGCAGGTGTTACGTTCATTGCGGTTTGAATTCCAAGGTTGGTTCAAGGGGTTGCTTGATATTTTAGAGAATTTTGCCTAATAAATCTTGCCTATTTGACCTGCAATGCAGCCTGCTCGGAGTTTTTATCCATCTGGGGGCTTGAATTCCTGTCAGCCTGTCATCATCTTCCGCAGAGTGGTCACGAATATTGCTGAACGTTATTGGTTACAATAGCGATTAAATAGCATCTGAAAGGGTATTGTGGATTTTTTGACTAAAAATGCATTGCTGATTGGCCTGGCAGTTGGCTCAGGCCTGATGCTGCTATTGCCTTTGATCAAGCGTGGCGCTGGTGGTACCGCCAGTGTCAGTGCTCATGATGCGGTGTTGTTGATCAATCGTTCGCATGCGGTGGTGCTGGACGTGCGCGATGATGCAGAGTTTGCCGCTGGTCATATTACCGATGCCAAGCATATTCCCGTGGCGCAGTTGCAAGAACGGCTCAAGGAGCTTGTCAAGTTCAAGGACAAGCCTGTATTGGTGTATTGCCAGTCGGGTCAACGTGCGGCCAAGGCCAGCGATATCTTGGTCAAGAATGAATTCAAGCAAGTACATCAGCTGCAAGGCGGCATCAAGGCCTGGCTGGATGCCAAGTTACCTGTGGTGAAAGGCTGATCATGGCGAATGTTCTGATGTATACCACAGGCACTTGCCCATATTGCATGAATGCAGAGCGATTGCTCAACAGCAAGGGCATCAACGACATTAACAAGGTCAGGGTTGACCTCGAGCCTGAGCTGCGCATCAAGATGATAGAACAGACCGGTAGGCGCACGGTCCCGCAAATTTATATTGATGACCTGCATGTGGGTGGTTTTGATGAATTGCGTGCACTGGATCAGGCTGGCAAGCTGGATGGATTGCTAGCGAAATAGTTTCATGGCTTTGTGGTTTAAAAGCCATGCGTAAGCGGATAGAATGCAACACTGGTTTTTTGATAGTAGTTTTTATTTTTAATCATTAATGAATGAGGATACGCGCAAGCGTTGACTCGATTAGGGAAGAGACATGGCAGAAGAACAGGCAGCACAAGCACAAGAGCAGCAACCGGCATTTGGTATTGAGAAAGTCTATGTTAAAGACCTCTCACTCGAAATTCCTCATGCACCGCAGATTTTTATTCAGCGTGAAGCGCCACAAGTCGGCATTGAACTGAGTAATGCCACCGCCAAGCTGGATGATGGTATTTACGAAGTCGTCGTGACCGTAACCGTGACTTCCAAGGTGGCTGATAAAACCGTATTCCTGGTAGAAGTAGCGCAAGCGGGTATTTTCCAGATTCGCAATGTACCGGAAGAAAACATCGAGATTATTCTTGGTGTGACTTGCCCGAACATCATTTTCCCGTATGCACGCGAAACCATTTCCGACATCGTGACCCGTGCAGGCTTCCCGCCAGTGCTGTTGAACCCTGTTAACTTCGAAGCGTTGTATGCACAACAAAAAGAAGATCAGGCCAAGGCTAATGGCGCTACTACGCACTAAGTTGAAACGCGCCAGCTGGCTGGCGTTTGCCTGCATTCCAATGTTGCTGCCCAATGTGGCATCGGCATTGGAGTTTCGCTCGATTGCCGTGCCCAAGGCTGTGCTTTATGATGCGCCTTCCGCACAGGGCAAGAAAACATTCATTCTGGCTCAGGGTTACCCGGTTGAGGTGATTGTCAATTTGGGCGACTGGCTAAAAGTGCGGGATGCTCAGGGCAGCCTGAACTGGGTGGAATCGCAACAACTCGCCACCAAGCGTACTGTGTTGGTCAAAGGGGGTCAGGCGGATTTGCGCCAAACTGCCGATGCCAACTCTGCGTTGCTCGGACGGTTGGATAAAGACGTAGTGCTGGATATGCTTGAACCACCTGCCAATGGGTGGATCAAGGTCAAGCATCGTGATGGCCTGACTGGCTATGTGCTTTCATCCTCGCTTTGGGGCTTTTGATGCAGGTTTTTAAGTAGTATTTCTATGAAAATTTCAGTATTAGGCGCTGGCGCATGGGGCACGGCATTAGCCCTGCAAATTAGCCGCCAGCACCAGGTTTCATTATGGACGCGTAATCAGGCGCATATCATGGATATGCAGATTACACGCGCCAATATTCAATATCTCGGCGACTTTGCATTTGGTGACCAGCTTGTGGTGGAAGGCGATCTGGCCAAGGCACTGGATGGTGCCGAGCTGATTATTTCTGTGGTACCAACCAATGGTTTCCGCAATACGCTCAAGGAAATTAAAAAGCTAGGCAGCAATGCCCCCGTAATCTGGGCCTCCAAAGGCCTGGAAGCTGCCACTGCCAAGTTACCTCATGAGGTTGCCCAGGATGAGCTCGGCGATAGTCGCCATTGGGGGGTGCTGTCCGGCCCCAGTTTTGCGGCAGAGCTGGTGCGTGGATTGCCCACGGCCGTAACACTGGCCGCCAATGATGCTGAGTTTGCAACGCATGCAGGAGCCTTGCTACATGGAGGTAATTTCCGTGTCTATACCAGCACCGATGTTGCCGGTGTGTCGGTGGGCGGTGCGCTTAAAAATGTGCTGGCGATTGCGGCTGGTATTAGTGATGGCATGCAATGCGGCAATAATGCCCGTGCGGCACTGATTACACGCGGTATGGCCGAAATGACACGCTTTGGTGTGGCATTGGGGGGTGCCAAGGAAACTTTTATGGGGCTCACCGGTGCGGGTGATTTGATACTGACGTGTACCGGTCAGTACTCGCGGAATCGTGAAGTTGGTTTACGCCTTGCGAATGGACAGACCTTGCAGGAAATCCTCCAGACCCTGGGCCATGTGGCTGAAGGTGTACATACTGCGCGGGAGGTGATCAAACGCGCTACTCAGCTTGGGGTGGAAATGCCGATCACCCGTGAAGTTGACCAGGTGCTTTCTCATGGGCGCTCACCGCGTCAGGCCGTGGATAACTTACTGAGTCGAGAACAGAAGTCCGAGTTGCTATAAAAACCAAAAGCACCGAGCAGGTGCTTTTTTAATATCTGCCCTGCCTATAATCCCCCACTGAAATCATGCTGGCGCCAGGCTTCGTACAGCAGAATAGCAGCAGAGTTTGACAGGTTGAGGCTGCGGCTTTCCGGCATCATGGGCAGTCGTACACGGTGTTCTGGGGTGAACTCTGCCCTGATCTCTTCCGGCAGGCCGCGTGTTTCCGGACCAAATACGAATACATCCCCTGGTTCAAAATGAATATCGCTATGTCGGGTGCTACCCTTGGTGGTCATCGCAAACATGCGCCTGCCAGCCAGCACCTGCTTACAGGCAGGCCAGTCGTCATGGATCTGTAACGTGGCATATTCATGGTAATCCAGTCCAGCGCGCTTCAACTGTTTGTCTTCCAGGCTGAAGCCCAGGGGTTTGACCAAGTGCAGCCTTGTGCCACTGTTAGCGCATAGTCTGATGATATTACCGGTATTGGGGGGTATTTCTGGCTGGTATAAAACGATATCGAACATAAGTCAGGGTGTGAAGGTACGGGCAATAACCCAGCATTCTACATGGCTCGCGCCTGCGGCCTTCACTGTTTTTGCCAGTGCATTAAGGCTGGCACCCGTGGTCATCACATCATCAAGCAGGGCAATGCGCATTCCTTGCAGCGTGGGTTCACAGCTGAAAGCGCCATGCATATTCTTGATCCGTGCTTTATAGGGCAGGCTGGCTTGTGGTGGTGTTAGCTTGGTACGAGTACATGAGCTCATATCCAGCGGGAGGTTGAGTCGCTTGCTCATCACCCTCGCGATTTCCATGGATTGATTGAATCCGCGTTCTTGCAGACGTTGTTTGTGCAAGGGCATAGGGATGATGCAGTCTGGCAGTGCTTGTGTGCCAAGCCGCAATGCCAGAAGCGCTCCCCAGGTTTGGGCCAGGGTCAGCATCTGCCTATATTTGTATTGTTGCAACATAGATGAGACCGGATATTGATATTGGAACAGGCTCAGTGTCAGATCAAAATCTGGCGGTGCCTGTATGCATTGTCCACATCGCTGATTGCTCAGACTGGGCAATGCGCATTGTGGGCAGGTATTCTCAATGTGCCATGGCATATCGCCCAGGCAGTCATCGCAGATGGCGACATCGCCAGCATGCCCGCTGGAGCAAAGCAGGCAGAGTTGTGGAAAAAATAACTCCCTTAGAGTGGCGGCCATCATCTGGGTGCCCATCAAACATAAAGCAGATGATGGATTGTAACGTGTTGTCGAGAGTAATGCCTTAAGGGGGCTGATGCTGTGCGTGTTGTAACTGCTAGTGAAGCTTGAATCGCTGCTTAACTCTCCGCCTGTTGTTTGTCATCAATGGTGAAATCTTTCCAGGGTGCTTTGCTGGCTTTGATGAGGGCAGAAATGCCTGCCGGTACTACCACGACAAATCCGATCAGCCAGAGTAGCAGGACAAGATGCAAAGCGTTGCCCAGTAGTGGAATCAATACACCGGCAAAGATCATGCATGCCAGCAGGCACCCTGATATGCCGTAAAAACGATACCCGGCGTATTGCGTGTATTTCCTGACCTGCGGACTGGGATGCTGGATATTGGCTGAATAGACAAAGATGGAAATGCCGATCCAGATAAACAGCACGGGAAAGATAGGCATCAAAGTCATGGCGATGACCGAGCCAATGTTGAATAGCTGTGCGCATCGTTTTTGCGATTTTGCACTAATGGTGGTGGAGCTCATGTGGTTCCCACTTTGATTTCTAGAAGGCGTATGCCGATAGAAATAGTATGGGCGTTATTGATGATTAAAAATAATGAAATATAATTCTATTTAAATTATGTATAACTTATATTAAGTGGTGGGTGACAAGACAAACTCGGTATGCTGAGACCAGTTGGATGGAGCTTCTGTAATTTGCTGCAGGAGTTGCAGGTAACTGACGAGCTCTTGACTGTGAAGGTTGCGTGGATATACCACGTAAATTGGATGGGAGAATTCCGGGGTCTGTGGCACGATCTCCAGGATACCTTCATCCAGGTATTTTTGAACCACCCTGGTTCTGAAATATCCGCTGCCACCGTGCTCCAGAATATGGAAAAGGGCCAGTGGTCCGAGGTTAACCGACATGCTGGATTTCAATTGCCCAGATAATGCTGTGTCGTGTTGCACCCGGAATTCATCACCCCAATCAATGAAGATGTAAGGTTCAGCGGTTTTCTTTGAGCGTATGCATATCAGCTTTTCTTCCAGGATTTCCGTGACCTGCATGCCTGGCCAGTAATCTGGTTGGTGAACCAATGCCGCATCCATGGTACCCGCAACAAGTTGGCTATGCAGGTGTTTGGGGTCGGCTACTATGGTATTGATAAACAATCGGGGATAAGTGGTTTTTAACTTGGATACCCAGGCAAGCAGCAAGGGGTTCCACAGGCTGACTTCACCGCCTATGGTCAATATGCCATTGGTTCCTTCAGGGAAAGGCAGATCGCGACGCGCGGATTCCCAAGTCTGGATAATCTGACTGGCGTATGAAACAAACTTTTCCCCGTTATCGGTGAGTTTGGCACCACTACGGTTTCTGATAAATAACGAGCAACCCAGGTATTCTTCTAGATTCTTGATGCGGATGGTGACCGCTGTCTGTGTCACGTTCAGTTTTTTTGCCGCATTAATAAAACTGCCCGTGCGGGTGATTTCAAGAAACGTGATTAAAAGATTGCTATCCATATATTTTTATAATATTAACTGGATTTAAGATTGGATAATATTATATCTTGGGTCAAAGGCAAGCTTCTGTATGGGGCCAATCAGAGCCATGGCTGGATGCAGATATTATTAATCCATGATGCTTTGCGCTATTACGATATCAATTGATTACTGAAAAATCTGTATCATCAGATGCCTCAAATATGACTATTCGGTGTCCAGAATTTTATTCTCGGCATCTATCTGGTGAATTGAATGCAAGTGATATAACGCTAGCTAAATATGAATTGGCATGCCAAACAGTATGCGAGAAAGTGAAAAATTGGGACTGATGTTGGCTACAGAAATGGAAAAGATAGCGCCATTAAACAGGTAAGAATGGTGACCTGATTTTAGTTCTCAACCACCATCCAAGTTGAATAATTAGAAGTAACTATAATTGCGCTAGTAATTATCCCTTGATTTGATAGATAATACCGGTTCATAAATCCATATATCATTGAGAGGTTAAATGGCTACAACTGATCGTCGTGCAAAACTTCAACAAAAAATTGCAGATCTGCAATCTAAGTTAGAAGCTTTAGAAGCTCCAGCTACTTTGGATTCAAAAAGTGAGGGTATCCCTGAGCTGATTGAAAAATTGAATGAAGTCATCAAGTTGCATAAGGTTGCTGCCCCCGAAGTAATCGAAGTGTTATTGAAAGCCAAGAGAACTGGCTTAACACTCGTTAAAAAATCCTAATGATCATGACCGTGGATCATCACATTTAATTCACGGATTGAGTTTGATACTTAAAGGGCTACAGAGATGTAGCCCTTTATTTTTTGTTGGAACAAGCTGTAGGAATTTCTAATCATCAAGATTGCTTTACGCGTTGTTTTTTATCTGCAGCTGAGTTGAAATTCAGCGTAATAAAATGGGGGAAGTGGTTGCAGATTGCCTTACTCATCAGGTTTACAGATTAAAAATAAGTAGAAACTGATAAGCATTCTATTTTGGCCATAATTTTCAGCAATATTGGAATGTCTTGATATATAAAAAATATAACCTTAGCTTTTGATTGCCACAGCGATACTATTTTTTCAGTAGTGAAAATTGGTGTGCGACCATGCGTGGAGCATTATTTTCAGGCTTCTAGTCTGTTTAAATCAAGGCAAGATGGCTTTGACGATATTTGGGATAGTGGCTGAGACTATCTTTAGCAGTAAGGCCCTGCGGTCAAATATCCCATCTGAAGCTGTGGCATTGCCGTACTAACAGGTGGCGATCAATGTTTTTAATAGGGCTGCAGGTTGGACAATGCCTCCTGCACAATGACAGCGAGCGGTGTAGTGGGTCGTCCAATCAGTGTGCTGAGGCCCTTGCTTTCGCTATAGACATCACCCCCGGCTGCGCCTGTGTCTGCCTGCGCCAGCGTGTTGGCAAGATTCTCGGAGAGCCCATAGGTCACCATAAGGGCCCGATAGTCGGCTTCTGGCATGTCGAGATAAGTCACGGGGACGCCAGCCTGTTTCGATATTTCTGCAGCGACTTCTGCAAGGGTGAAGCTGGTGTCGCCGGCCAGTTCGTAGATGGGTTTGATTACATCCGTCGAAGTGAGTACGGTAGCCGCCGCTTCTGCATAATCGTTGCGACTGGCACCCGAAATACGTCCGTTCTTTGCACAGCCATAGAGTGCGCCGCCTTGCAGAGCATAGCCCGAATTCATGGTGTAGTTCTCGGTATACCAGCCGTGTCGCATGAAAACGTGTGGCACGCCAGATGCCCTGATCATGGCTTCGGTCTCGCGGTCTTCGCTGGCATAGGGAACGCCAGAGGTACCCGCTCTCAGCATGCTGGTATAGGCGATAAGCTTGACTGTGGCGCTGTTTTTTACCGCATCAATCACTGTCTTGTGATGCGTAGTCCTGATCCCCACTTCAGGCCCTGAGATCAGCAATATTTTGTCGATGTCGGCCAATGCTGCTGGCCAATCCCCGGGCTGATTATAGTCAGCCCGGCGTACTGTGATGCCTTGCTGTTGCAGGTCTCTGACTTTCTCTGGATGTCGCACAGCAGCCACGATGTGATGGGCTGGGACTGTTTTTAGCAGATGCCCAATGACTAATCTACCAAGTTGCCCAGCTGCGCCAGTTACTAGAATCATGAAAATCTCCAATCTAAGAAATAGCTATGTCAATGGTGAGGCCGTTGCTAGTGGCTCTTGCCCGCATTGTGTAGAGTTTGTTCGTCTTTCAGGACTTGCCTGTTTCGCCTCCCAGTGCCTAGTGGCGTGAAGCAGGGATGAGTGGTGTCCTCCGTGACGAAGCAACTTTGACAAATTGAAAGTGGCTTCACGAGAATCGATTAAGGATATTATGGTGTCATATGGGGTTAAATGAATCAATATGGATTTATTTGATTTTTTTTAGGTTCTTTGTCTTGGGCGGACTACCCGCCAGCTGATAGACTCATAGACTTAAACGAACCCATCTGGACTCTCATGTGAGTCTTTTTATAACTCGCGATGACGACATGACTATTGAGCTAGATGAAAAACTCACTCGTGCGCTTGCATTAGCCGTTTCCCAACATCCCAGGGCAAATCTGCAGCAGCTCGCGCGCGCTGCAGGGACGAGCAAGGCCACGCTCTACCGCATCTCCCCAACCCGCGAGGGTGTAATTAAGCTGCTGACGGAGCGCTCCAGGCGACACATGCAGCAAGCGCTTGATCAGGCCAGCCTGATGCAACCTCCTTTTGAGGTGGCTCTTCACCGTTTGGCGGAAAACGTAATCGCCGAGCGGGAGCTATATCTATTCTGGACGGCCGCGCTCTGGGTAAACTTGAGTGATGTCAGGGACGAAGCCCCTGAGGGGTATGTGCCATCTTTTTTCAGCAATACTCTTGAGGCGTTTTTCCTGCAAGGACAGAAAGCAGGCGTGTTCAGGATAGACATGCCCGCCCGCTGGTTGGCCAAATCCTATGACTTTCTGTTGTATGCCGCCATAGAGTCGGTTCAGCGAGGTGAGATTGCGACACTGGGTATGTCGGAGATGGTGAACAAGATGTTTATGCGGGGAGCAGGTGCTGATTCTTCCGATCGCGCTGACGTATAAGCAAACTTTGGAAGGCGCTAAACCAAGCAAATGTGATCTGTGCTTATCAAACTCGTAGTGGTGGTCAACAAGTAGCTCAATGAGGACTCATCCGACTCAGCGCAGAAATTGCCTGGAGGTTTTAAGCGCTTCAAAGCCGATTTTGTAAAGCTTCTCAGCCGTTTCCCATTGATTATCCGAGCAATAATTGCTCCAGAATAAGCTGCAGAAAATGCCATCAAGCAAGGTCTGGAAGTAGAGGGCTGCCATATATGGGTCGGTATTTGTTGCCAGCTCATTCGCCGCTATGGCCTGGTTAATACAGCGTTTCACTCTTCCAAAGTGTGTCTGTTCCCACGCCACCCTTTGTTCAATTAGCTCTGGCGTATCATCATTACGGATGTACAAAATTAACAACACTCTTTGTACTGCACCTGGATCAACTGATAAATGCAGATGTTGCAGGCCCAGTCGATATAAGTATTGAAGGTGTGATTCCTCTTCCAGTTTCTCAATAATCTGGATCGTGTCGAGGGTACGGCTCACCATGGCAGTAGCTACTTCCACCTTGCCTTTGTAATGCCCGTATACAGCGCCTCTAGAGACATTCGCTGCATCAGCGATATCTGCCATCGTGGTATAGCTCATGCCTTTTTTGAATATCACTGATTCAGCTGCATCCAAAATCGCCTCTCTGGTGAGCTGTGAATCTTCTTTGGTTTTTCTTGCCACGATTGCGATCAATCCCATGAAAAAGTAAAGGGATTGTACCAATATTTATTTAATCATTCATGATTGATTGTAATTATTGTTTCAGGCAGAATGCTGTTCTGTATGTTCAGCCAACCCTTTGGATCGAGAATTCAATGCCTTATTGCAGCCGCATGATTGGAGCCACCTCTTTTATTATCGCCAGCCTTGTTCTTGGAGGCTGTAGCCAGAACTCAGCGCCGAATGCAGCAGGAGAGGAAGTGCCTGAAGTGTCTGTAATCCAAACAGTTGTTACCCCCTCTGTCCTGGCAGTTGAGTTGCCAGGAAGGCTGGAAGCGTATCGGCAGGCTGAGGTGCGCGCTCGGGTGGCAGGGATAGTGACTGAACGGCTATACACGGAGGGCCAGGACGTTAAAAAAGGGACACCGCTTTTCTTGATTAATCCTGAGTTGCTCACTGCCGCAAAAGACCAGGCAGCAGGTGCATTGGCAAAAGCAGAAGCCAGTCATGCCAATGCGTTGGATAAACTACGGCGATACAAGGACTTGGCGACAGATCATTCTATTAGTGATCGCGATTATCAGGCAGCCATTTCTGAGGAAATGCAGGCAAAGGCCGAATGGCTGACGGCAAAGGCCCAGCTTGATAAAGCTCGGCTTGATCTGGGATATTCAAAAGTGACCTCACCGATTGATGGTCGTGCCAGGCGTGCATTGGTGACTGAAGGGGCTTTAGTCGGGCAGGATGCGCCGACACCCCTGACGACGGTGGAGCAGATTGATCCTATCTACGTCAACTTTTCTCAGCCTGCGGCCGAGGTGATGGCGATGCAACGTGCGATCAAGTCGGGCAAGGTTGAAGGGGTGGCACTCAAGAATGTGAAAGTGGATTTAGTATTTCCCGATGGGAGCAAATACAGCAAGCCCGGCAAATTATTTTTCTCTGATCTGGCTGTAGATACCAATACCGACACAGTGGCGATGCGTGCTTTGTTTGACAACCCTGAGCGCGAGTTATTACCGGGAGCTTATGTGCAGGTGCGCCTGGAGCAGGCAGTGAACAATCACACGGTGCGTGTACCTCGAGATACGCTGATTCGTACCGCAGGTGGTGCCAGTGTGATGGTTGTCAATGCAGAAAGTAAAGTGGAGGCGGTTGAAGTCACCGCCAATAGCCTGCAAGGTAATGACTGGATTGTAACCAAGGGGTTGGCAGGTGGCGAGCGTGTGATTACTACCAATCCTGGCATGCTGGCACCAGGGACTCAGGTCAAAATTACAGCTGAAAAAGCTGCCGCATCCAATCACCCATAAATTTTTTGAACTGAGAACCTCATGGCCAGTTTTTTCATTCAACGCCCAGTCTTTGCCTGGGTGATTTCGCTACTGATCATCATGGCAGGCTTGCTGGCCATTCGCGGTCTGCCAGTAGCGCAATATCCTGATATTGCGCCTCCCGTTGTGAATGTCAGCGCGTCATATCCGGGTGCTTCAGCACGTGTGGTTGAAGAAACCGTGACGGCTGTGATAGAGCGTGAAATGAATGGCGCACCGCGATTGATGTATACCTCAGCCAGCAGCAGCCCCGGATCTGCCTCTTTAAGCCTGACTTTCAAGCAGGGGACCAATCCGGATTTGGCCGCGGTTGAAGTGCAAAACCGCCTCAAAACTGTTGAAGCACGATTGCCAGAAGTGGTGCGACGTAACGGTATCTCCATTGAAAAGTCTGCAGATACCATTCAGCTTGTGGTCTCCATTACCTCTGAAAACAATCGTTTGAGCGAGATCGAACTGGGAGAGATTGCCTCTGCGAACATCCTGCAAGCCTTACGGCGGGTTGAGGGGGTAGGTAAAGTCCAGTCATTCAGTCCTGAGTACGCCATGCGTATCTGGCCAGACCCAGCAAAGCTCACATCACTCAACTTATCTACTTCAGATATCGCCTCTGCCATCCGCAGCCACAATGCGCGCGTGACAGTGGGAGAAATTGGTAACCGGGGAGTGCCGGAACATGCGCCTATCAGTGCCAATATCATGGCCGATGCTGCGCTTACTACACCGGCGGATTTTGAGAATATCCCGCTCCGCACAAAAGCCGATGGCTCGGCCATTATCCTTAAAGATGTCGCGCGCGTTGAATATGGCGGTAGCGATTACAGTGTGGCCTCTCGGGTGAATGGTAAGAATGCGGCTGGTTTGGCGGTGAAAATGTCGCCTGGTTCCAATGCCGTGGCCACGGTTAAACGGATCACGGCCACCATGGATGAACTGAGTCGCTACTTTCCCGCTGGCGTGACGTATCAAATTCCCTACGACACCTCCGCTTTTGTTTCCATCTCAATTGAAAAGGTGGTGCACACGCTGCTTGAGGCCATTCTGCTAGTGTTCCTGGTGATGTACCTCTTCATGCAGAATGTGCGTGCGACACTGATCCCAACGATTGTGGTGCCGATTGCCCTGCTCGGGACCTTTGCCGTGATGTATGCGCTGGGGTTCTCCATCAATGTGTTGACCATGTTTGGTATGGTGCTGGCGATTGGTATCGTCGTGGATGATGCCATTGTGGTGGTGGAGAATGTTGAGCGCCTCATGGTGGAAGAGGGCCTGTCGCCTTATCAGGCCACGATCAAGGCTATGAAGCAGATTAGTGGTGCCATTATCGGCATTACCGTGGTGTTGACATCGGTGTTCCTGCCGATGGCATTTTTCAGTGGTGCTGTGGGGAATATCTATCGTCAATTTGCGCTGGCACTGGCAGTTTCAATTGCGTTCTCCGCGTTCCTGGCATTGTCATTAACACCGGCCCTGTGTGCCACTTTGCTCAAGCCTGCAGATAAGGATCACCACGAGAAGACAGGGTTTTTTGGCTGGTTTAACCGCACGTTTGTCTCGCTTAGTAACCGGTATCAAATTCGGGTCGGGAACATCCTGAAGCGCCCGATTCGCTGGCTGATAGTGTATGGCGCTCTTGTCGCGGTGGTCGCTCTCATGTTTGTGCGATTGCCTACGGCATTCCTGCCAGACGAAGACCAGGGGAATTTCATGGTCATGGTCATGTTGCCTCAAGGCGCTACCATGACCGAGACCCAGGCTGCATTGGGTGAGGTGAGCAAATACTTAGTCGAGAATGAGCCGGTTAAATATTCATACGAGGTAGGTGGTTTCAGTATTTACGGCAGCGGATCCAGTAGCGGGATGATCTTTGCCACACTGAATGACTGGAGTGAGCGCAAGAGCGCCGATCAGCATGTGAAAGCGATTGTAGATCGATTGAATGGTCATTTTTATGGCAGAAATAATCTGACAGTGTTTGCGATTAATACACCGCCATTGCCTGAATTGGGTTCTTCCAACGGGTTTGATCTTCGTCTGCAAGATAGGGCAAGCGTGGGTTTGCAGGCCTTGTCTGAGGCGCGCGGAAAACTGCTGGAGCAGGGGAGCAAGAGTCCAGTCCTGACCAATCTCATGTTTGCAGGTCTGGGTGATGCGCCGATTATCAGTCTTGATATTGATAGGCGCAAAGCCATGACGCTGGGCGTGTCCATGGATGAGATCAATGCTACTTTGGCCACCATGTTTGGTTCTGACTATATCGGCGACTTCATGCATGGTACGCAGATTCGTCGCGTGATTGTGCAAGCTGATGGCAAAAATCGTCTGGAGCTCGATGATGTAAGAAAGCTGAGAGTGAGAAGCAGCAATGGCAACCTGGTGCCTTTGGCATCCTTCGTGACCATGGAGTGGACCATGGGGCCACCGCAGTTGACACGCTATAACGGCTTTCCTTCATTCACCATCAACGGCAATGCAGCCCCTGGATATAGCAGCGGTGAAGCGATGAGTGAAATTGAGAGGATTGCTTCCAGCCTGAAAACCGGCGTAGGGTTTGACTGGTCTGGCCAGTCTTATGAAGAGCGTATTTCTGGCTCTCAAGCACCGATATTGTTTGGTTTGTCCATCCTTGTGGTTTTCCTTGCATTGGCAGCACTCTATGAAAGCTGGCTGATCCCGTTTTCCGTCATCCTGGTGGTTCCTTTGGGGGTGCTGGGAGCTTTGCTGGGCGTCACTTTCAGGGATATGCCTAACGATATCTATTTCAAGGTTGGCTTGATCGCCACCATTGGACTGTCTGCCAAGAATGCCATCCTGATTGTGGAGTTTGCCAAGGATAAGTTTGAGGAAGGCATGAGTATTCTGGATGCCACACTGGAAGCCGCGCGTTTGCGCTTGCGCCCGATTATCATGACCTCGCTTGCTTTTGGTGTGGGTGTGCTGCCGCTGGCTATTGCAACAGGGGCGGCATCTGGCGCGCAAACCGCGATTGGTACTGGCGTATTGGGCGGCATCATCACGGCCACCGTGCTTGCCGTGTTCTTTGTGCCTTTATTTTTTGCCACGGTTGGTCATTACCTTAAACGACCACAACAACATCAGGGGGGTGAATCTCAATGAGTTACTTACTCAAGCCCAGTCTATTGGTCATGTCGATGGCCCTGGCGGCATGCTCCTTGAACCCGGATTATGCGCGTCCGAATGCACCTATCCCAGCCAGTTATCCAGTGACGACAGAAGCCGAGGCAGCGACTGCCCCCAATAGTTGGCAGCAATACTTTACTGAGCCAGAACTGCAGCGGGTGATAGCAGTGGCGCTGGAAAACAACCGGGATTTACGCATTACAGCTTTGCGGATTGAAGAGGCCAGGGCGCAATATGGCATCCAGCGGGCTGATCGCTTGCCTGCGGTGAATGGCACGCTCAGCTATGAACGAAGCAAAACCATCTTTGCCCAAGGGCAGACATTTGAAGCTGATATGTATCGGGTGGGCTTGGGGATCAGCGATTTTGAGCTGGATTTCTTTGGTCGTGTCAAAAGCCTGTCAACGGCCGCACTGGAAGAATACTTTGCTACCGAAGAGGCCAAGCAAACCGCCAGGACCAGCCTGATCGCGGAAGTGGCGGTCGCTTACCTTAATGTACGTACACTGACAGAGCGGCAAGCTATTGCCCAGGATACCCTGGCATCGCGTGAGGTCAGTCTTGCACGTATTCAACGCCGCTTCAATGCCGGCATTGATACGGCGATTGATCTGAAAACTGCTGAAGTGCAGCAGGAAGCCACGCGAGCCAGCCTGGCTGCATTACGGCGAGAGCAATTGCAGGCAGTGAATGCACTAGTCTTGCTGGTGGGCGATCAAAACCTTCACATTGCTTCGGATGAACCTCTGGATACGCTCAACTTTGCCGCACTACCGATAGGCCTGCCATCGGAGTTGATTGAACGCCGACCAGACATTCGCGCTGCAGAGCACAAGCTGCTGGCCGCCAATGCCAATATAGGTGCCGCTCGTGCGGCGTTTTTCCCACGGGTGCAGCTGACCACCAATATTGGCCTGGTGAATGAGCACTTCTCCAAATTGTTCAGTGGTAGCAGTAGCCGGGCCTGGGCATTCACGCCTCAGCTGACCCTGCCCATATTCAACCATGGCCGCAACCAGGCCAATCTTGATCTCGTCAGTGTACGCAAGAACATCAGCGTGGCCGAATATGAGAAAACAATCCAGATCGCCTTTAGTGAGGTGTCAGATGTGTTGTTAGCCAGAACCCAGCTTGAAGAGGAGATTGCGGCCCAGAGCAAAGTGACTGCCGGGGAACGCGAACGCCTGAGGCTAGCTACACGCCGCTATGACATGGGAATATCCAGTTATCTCGAGTTGTTGGATGCACAGCGCAGCCTGTTTGATTCTGAGCAAATGTTGGTACAGCTCAAGCAGTTATCACTGAGCAACAGTATCAACCTGTTCAAGGTGCTCGGTGGGGAATGGAAGGTTTAGTATTCGCGGAAGAGCCTAATCAAGGGTAGTCCTAAGTATTACCACTTGATAAACACTATATACACTATCAATATTAAGCAGTAGTCACTATGTGATGTAACGCATTAACCTGACAAAAGTGTTTGTCAGGCATTAGAGAAATCAAAATTCTTTGTGGGATGGTTTTTGATTCACACCAAGATAGGTCAATGCTTTTTCAAGCGCATCTTGTGCAAACTTGATGCCGGCATCCAATGCTTGGTCAGCAGTTTTGTAAATATGTAATCGCTCATGAGGCGTGCCAATTTCATGACCTTCGATAAGCGCAAGCCATTTATGACCTCCATTCACCTTGGTGGTCACTACCTGAAATTCATGATGCTTGTAAAAAACTAAGACCGACATGGTGGATCCTTTTTAGGTATTCAAGTGTTAATAGGAAGACTTCAATAGGTTCTCATGGTTCCATTGGATATGATGGAGGTAGTTTTTTCTGCCGGATGAGTGACGAGCTAGCATTGCTTAAACGGGATCGATATATTCATATCGATTGACTGAGTAAGGCAGTGCAGGCATTAAGGGTTTTGATTTTGGATATTGCGGTCTAAGACCTGATTGGATGCACCCATGGCTTGATCAATTTCTGCTTTCGCAAATGCCAAACCTGCCTCCATCGCCTCATGCGTTGTGCTGAAAACATGGATTGCTTCATAAGAGGGTAATACGACCTCCCCATTAATGAAGATGATCCATTTATAGCCACCATCTCCTTTACTGATAAGGACTTGAACCTGGTGAGATTGATAATTAAACACCGACATTCCTGATCCTATTAGAAATTTTCTGATATCCACAGCATTTGTGCCATCACCAATCTTCAGTTGACACCTGGCTGGGACAATATTGCTTCAATGGTCGCTTTTGCAAACTCAAGCCCAGCATCCATCGCATGATGAGCGATGGGGTAGACATTCCCTCTTTCACTAG
Organism: Methylobacillus gramineus; assembly: GCF_020532675.1. GTDB lineage: Bacteria > Pseudomonadota > Gammaproteobacteria > Burkholderiales > Methylophilaceae > Methylobacillus > Methylobacillus gramineus. The sequence goes on from NZ_JAJAVE010000003.1 coordinate 724,010, forward strand.
GGGTTCCAAGCGAATGCCCATTAATCAGTACGATCCACTGATGTCCCCCCTCCACTATTGTTGCAAGCACTTGAACATAGTGAGACTTATAATTGAAAGCTGCCATTTCCTGTCCTGATGAGAGTCTTATTAAAATTATTAACTTCCTTTTATCCTCTCCAAAACAGGGTGTCTATGTGATATCACATCTATTCAATTTATTTCTAATGGGAAGTGGTTGCCTGGAAATAGACAATCACTGAAATTTTTAGAAAATCCTGAATGCATGAGCGCCACACAATAAAGAGATGATTAATTTTTAATCTGTTGTCAATGATTGTTGTGTTGTTGGTTGACAGGATATAATCCGCTTTTGATCCCACTTTCAAATAATGGCTACCAAAATCATTTCAGCTAGGCAGCAGATGCGGGCGGCACAAAGCTTTCCCTTCTTTTCCAGCATCGCGGTGATGGTGCCGGTGTTGATCCCCATCTGGATCGCAGCCTCGATATTTACCTATGCCTCGATGGCGCAACATCCCTGTACCCGAGTCTGTGAATATCTGGTGCCTGCGGGCTACCGCTTTTATGGCTTGTTAGGCACATGGGTCGTGGTGTTGAATTTCAGCTCTAACATGGCAGGTTGGGTCGGCGGTGGACTGAATCTGGCGATCATTATCTGGATTATCAGCATTCTCGTCATTGTGCCTTTGGGCATACGTGACATCCTGCGGGCCAAGAGAGAGCCATGGCAGGAAATTACCATAGAAACAACGGAATAAAGGAAGACACCCTATGCTTGAATCAGTGATTGATATTCGCGGCCTGGACGGCAGCGAACGCGCCAAAGTAGCTGCACGTGAAGAAGCCCCCCAGCGCTGGAGTGTGGATGACATTGTGGGCTTGTTCGAGTTGCCTTTCAGCGATTTGATGCACAGGGCGCAAACAGTACATCGCGAGAATTTTGACCCGAATGGGGTGCAGGTCAGTACCTTGCTGTCTATCAAGACAGGTGGCTGTTCTGAAGATTGCGGTTATTGTCCGCAGGCAGCGCGTTACCACACTGATGTGGAAAAGCAGGACTTGATGCAGTTGGAAGAAGTGCTGGAAGCCGCTCGTGCCGCCAAGGAAAATGGTGCCAGCCGTTTCTGTATGGGGGCCGCCTGGCGCAGCCCCAAGCAGCGAGATCTTGAACCTGTACTGAAAATGATTCAGGAAGTGAAAGCTATGGGGCTGGAAACATGTGCCACGCTGGGCATGCTTAAGGAAGGGCAGGCCGAGCAGTTGAAAGATGCAGGCCTGGATTACTACAACCATAATCTGGATACTGCACCGGAATATTACGGTGACGTGATTACTACCCGTACCTATCAGGATCGGCTGGATACGCTGGAGCGAGTGCGTGAGCAGGATATCAATGTCTGCTGCGGCGGGATTATCGGCATGGGTGAATCGCGCAACCAGCGCGCTGGCTTGCTGGCTCAGCTGGCCAATATGGAACGTCCTCCGGAGAGTGTGCCAATCAACCTGTTGACTCAAGTGGAAGGTACTCCCCTGTACGGCATTGATGAACTGGATCCATTTGAGTTCGTGCGTACGATTGCAGCAGCCCGCATCACCATGCCGCAAAGTTTTGTCCGGCTTTCTGCGGGTCGTCAAAGCATGCATGAGGGTATACAGGCTCTCTGCTTCCTGGCGGGTGCCAATTCGATTTTCTACGGTGAAAAACTGCTGACGACGGGTAACCCGGAAGCGGTGGCAGACAAGCAGCTGTTTGGTAAGCTGGGCATACATCCCCTCTGATTGTTTTTTCAGAATGACGCATTTTGTTGAGCCAGCCCCGGCAGAGCCAAGCCATGTGCCCAATATGCTGGATGAGTTGCAGGCTGAGCTCAACCAGCGAGCAGCACAAGGGTTACTACGTCATAGACGGGTACTGGAAAGTGCACAGGGTGCTCGCGTCAAGGTTGATGGTGAGCACCTAATTTCCTTTTGCAGCAATGATTACCTAGGTCTGGCAAGTCATCCTGATCTTGTATCGGCCATGAAATCCGCAGCGGATCAGGTAGGTGTGGGTACAGGCGCCTCACATCTGGTGACCGGGCATCAGCTCATGCATGACAGGCTGGAGCAGCAACTTGCCAGCTTGATGAAGTTGCCCGCGGTATTGTTGTTCACCACTGGCTATATGGCCAATCTTGGTATTATCACTGCACTGGTTGGGCGTGGCGACGCTGTATTTGCTGACAAGCTCAATCATGCTTCGTTAAACGATGCCGCTGTCTTATCCCGCGCGGATTTACATCGCTATCCGCATAATGATCTGGCCGCGCTTGAAAGCCTGCTGGCGAAAAGCACAGCCAAGCGAAAACTCGTTATCGCTGATTCTGTATTCAGTATGGACGGCGATATTGCGCCTGTGCCTGCATTGCTCGCTTTGTGCGAACAGTATGATGCCTATCTGATGCTGGACGATGCCCATGGCTTTGGGGTGTTGGGCGAAAATGGACGTGGTGTGCTGGAACATTTTCATCTGTGTTCTGAGCGAGTTATCTATATGGCAACACTGGGCAAAGCTGCTGGTGCTGCTGGTGCTTTTGTGGCGGGCGAGCAGGTGTTGGTGGATTATCTGCTGCAAACATCCAGACCCTACATTTATACCACCGCGAGTCCCGCCCCTGTGGCTGCTGCCGCGCTGGCGGGTATCAAGCTGATTGAAACCGATAGTCAGCGTCGCCAACATCTGCATGCATTGATCAAGTTATTGCGCGATGAATGCAGATTGCAGCGCTGGCAGTTGATGCCCTCTGACACGGCCATACAGCCCATTATCGTTGGCGGCAATGAAGAGGCTCTGGCAGCGAGTGGGCGCTTACTTGAAGCGGGGATTTTGGTGCCTGCCATTCGCCCCCCAACCGTGCCCAAGGGCACTGCGCGTTTACGTATTTCACTGTCAGCCGCACATACAGTGGCTGATGTGCGTCATTTAATTGCTGTATTACAGAAAGCGGAATCGGCATGAGCCAACTGCATATGCACATCACCGGCAGTGGGCGCCCGCTGGTATTGATTCATGGCTGGGGCATGCATGGTGGTGTGTGGCAGCCTGTTGTCAAAAAGCTGGCTAAACATTTTGAGCTGCATATTGTCGATCTGCCCGGCATGGGGTTCAGCCAGGATATTTCGGCTGAGAGTTTGCCAGGCATCATTCAGGCATTGTTGCCGCAATTGCCAGCAGAAGCGGATGTCTGTGGCTGGTCACTCGGCGGGCTGGTCAGCATGAACCTTGCACTAACACAGCCTCAGCGAGTCCGGCGCCTGGTACTGGTGGGCAGCACCCCTCGTTTTATAAATACTGCTGCTGATTCTCAGCATCCCTGGGTAAATGGGATGGCTGCCGCCGTGTTTGAAAAGTTTGCCCGGCAAGTGGGAGAGGATTACCAGACGACGTTGCTGAAATTCCTCACCTTGCAATGCATGGGCGCCTGTGATGCCCGTGCGACAATCAAACAATTACGTCTGGCGCTTGCTGAACGCCCAGTACCTTCTGCCAGCGCTCTGCAACAGGCGCTCAATGTCTTGCTGGATAATGATCTCAGGGCGCAGGTGGCATCCCTGCAGCAGGAAACGTTGCTCATCCACGGTGATAGAGACACGCTGGCTCCTGTGCAAGCGGCTAATTGGCTGGCTCAGCACTTACCTGCTGCCCAGCTACGCGTCATTGCCGGGGCTGGCCATGCGCCATTTCTCTCTCATGCTGCACAGTTTGTCGAGTCCCTCACTGAGTTCCTGCAAGCTGAACAGCCGCGTCATTTTTCAACACCTGAGCTGACAGCATGATGGATGAATATCAGATAGATAAAGCCCGGGTGCGGGCTTCTTTCCATCGTGCAGCAGATAGCTATGATGCTTCTGCCATCCTGCAGCAGGAAATTCGAGACCGCATGTTTGAGCGGCTTGACCTGATCAAGCTCAAACCCGCGACCATTCTGGATGCTGGATGTGGCACTGGGCATGCCAGCCTGGCGCTCGGCAAGCGCTTTAGTGGCAGCCAGGTGTTATCACTGGATATCGCACTGGGCATGTTGCAGAAAACCTTGGCCCAACAGCCCTTATTCAAACGCATTCTCGGTCTCAACCGCGCAGCAGCCATTTGTGCCGATATTGAACAATTACCGTTGGCTAACGCCAGCGTCGATCTGGTATGGTCCAACGTGGCGATTCAATGGTGCAATGATCTGGACCAGGCGTTTGGTGAAATGCATAGAGTATTGCGCCCTGAGGGCCTGGTGATGTTCAGCACCTTTGGGCCTGATACCCTCAAGGAATTACGTGCTGCATCCAGCACCGATCCTGCCCATGTCCATGTCAGCCGCTTTATTGATATGCATGATATCGGCGATGCGCTGGTGCGTGCCGGTTTCAGTGCACCAGTGCTGGATGTGGAGCGTTTTGTGCTGACCTATGACGATGTCATGTCCGTCATGCGAGACCTGAAAGCCATTGGCGCCCACAATGCCGCGGCAGGCAGACCCCGTGGCCTGCTGGGGCGAGGGTTTTTGCAAAAGCTGACAGCAGCTTACGAGCAGTTTCGCAGCGAGGGCAAGTTGCCCGCCACTTATGAAGTGGTGTATGGACATGCCTGGAAACCAGCGCATAGCAAGACCTCAGGCGTTTCTACCGTAGAGTTCCATCCCAAAAAGCGTAGTGTATGAAGCGTGCTTTTTTTGTAACCGGCACCGATACCGGCGTAGGCAAGACCATGATCAGCAGTATGCTGGTACGCCAGTTTGCCCAACGAGGTCTTCGTAGCACCGGCATGAAGCCAGTGGCCTCTGGCTGTGAATGGCACAATGGGCAACTGGTCTCAGAAGATGTCACGCAACTGCTGGCTGCAAGCAATGTGGATTTGCCTGTGTCAGATATCAATCCCTACGCTTTCGAGCCTGCGATTGCCCCGCATATTGCCGCCAAACAGGCCGGTGTGCAGATAGATCTGAGCAATATCAAGGCTGCCTTCGAACGTCTGCAGGCTAATGCGGATGTCGTGATTGTCGAAGGGGCTGGTGGTTTCTATGTGCCACTGGATGATCAATATGATATTGCTGACTTGGCCGCGCACTTAAGCTTGCCAGTGATCTTGGTCGTGGGTTTGCGGCTGGGGTGTATCAACCATGCCTTGCTGACTGCAGAAGCCATCACACGGCGCGGCCTGACATTGGCAGGCTGGGTGGCAAATCAGGTGGATCCTGAAATGGCGATGCTGGAAGAAAACCTGCACACCTTACACCAGCGTATGCCTGTACCTTGCTTAGGTGTCGTACCTTGGCAGGTACAGGCTCGCATTGATGCTGACATTGATCTCGTTGGAACTTTGGTGTGACGATCCAAATTATCGGGACATTAAGCGATGAAGCAGGACCATCTCGCTAAATGTCATGAATGTATTACTCACATGGCAATTTTTTTGAGTAAGCCGTAAGCCGCTAGATGTGTCGCTGTGGTCTATTTTGTGTATAAAAGAGATTGTTGGATATGGTGTAACACGTCATCAGGCAACAGATAACGTGGTGTTCTGCCGTGTGTTAGCTGGGTGCGAATTTCCGTAGCGGAGATATCCAGGGCAGTAATTTCCTGCATCCAGATACCGCTTTGCGCTTGATCATGTAGTTGCTGGGTACTTGTCAGGGTATGCAAGTGTAGGAACTCATGCAGGCTTGCGTTTTCTATCGCGAGCGTTGCACCCGGGCGGGTGGCAACGACGATATGCGCAAACTGCAATAACCCCTGCCAGCGATGCCAGCGCGTGATGCCAGCAAAAGCATCCAGTCCCATGAGTAAACAGAGTCTGGCACTGCCTTGCAATTCTTTGTGCAGAGATTGCAGGGTGTCTATGGTGTAGGAGTAACCTTCTCGTGTCAGCTCCCTTGTATCCAGCTTGAACAGGGGGTTATCGGCAATGGCAAGGGATACCATTTCGGCACGCTGGGATGCCGAGGTCATGGGTGGGTCGCGATGCGGCGGGTTGGCAGAGGGAATGAAGCGAACTGCTGCCAGCTTTAAAGCATCCGCCAGTTCTTGTGCCATACGTAGATGGCCGAAATGGATGGGGTCAAAGGTGCCACCCATCACGCCAATGAGTGGCACTGGTTTGGGAGATGTTGTTGCCTTAAGCGTCATTCCTGCAAGATGGAATTGGATGCATCAGGCTCTGACCTGGCCATCGCCAAGCACAATATACTTGAGGCTGGTGAGGCCATCCAAACCGACGGGGCCGCGCGCATGCAGCTTGTCAGTGGAGATGCCGATTTCAGCCCCCAAGCCATATTCAAAGCCATCAGCAAAGCGCGTGGAGGCATTGACGATGACGCTGCTGGAATCCACTTCGCGCAGGAACTGCCGCGCATGTGTGTAATTCTCGGTAACGATGGCTTCCGTATGTTGTGATGAATATTTGTTGATATGGGCAATCGCTTCGTCCACATCCGCCACCACCTTGACCGAGATAATGGCCGCCAGGTATTCAGTGTAATAGTCTTCCTCGGTGGCTGGCCTGGCTGCTGGCACCAGCGCCTGTGTTTCTGCACAGCCACGGATTTCCACGCCTTTTTCCAGCAACATGTTAGCTAGCAGCGGCAATGCCTCAGCTGCAATACTGCGGGCGACCAGTAGCGATTCTGCCGTGTTGCAGGTGCCCAGGCGCTGCGTCTTTGAGTTTTCCAGTATGCGTATCGCTTTGTCCAGGTCTGCGCCTGCATCAACATACACATGGCAATTGCCATCCAGATGCTTGATGACAGGGATGCGGGCATCGCTGGAAATACGCTCAATCAAGCCCTTGCCACCACGTGGCACAATCACGTCCACATAGTCTTTCATAGTAATGAGTTCGCCCACGGCGGCACGGTCTGTGGTGGCGACTACCTGAACGGCAGCCGCAGGCAAGCCAGCCGCTGCCAGGCCCTCATGCACCAGTGATGCCAGCACCTGGTTGCATTGTATGGCCTCTGAGCCACCGCGCAGGATGGCGGCATTGCCGGACTTGATGCAAAGGCCTGCTGCATCTGCCGTGACGTTAGGCCGGGCTTCATAAATAATGCCGATCACACCAAGCGGTACCCGCATCTTGCCGATCTGGATGCCGGAAGGCCTGTACTTGAAGTCTGACATTTCACCAATAGGGTCGGGCAGGGCTGCAATCTGCTCCAGGCCTTCAGCCATGGTGTGTATGCCTTTTTCTGACAGGATCAATCGATCCAGCATGGCAGGTTCCAGGCCGTTGTGGCGTGCGGCTTCAAGGTCTGCATGGTTGGCTGCAAGCAGTGTGGAATGTTCGCGGCGTATAGCGGCGGCAATCGCGCGTAATGCCTGATTCTTGGTTTCTGTGCTGGCCTTGGCCATGGCGCGTGAAGCGGCGCGGGCCTCAATGCCCAATTGCTGCATATAGTGTTTGATGTCGTCCATTTCCTGCCTTTACTTTCTACCGATACGCGCGAGGCCGAAGCATAGTCGTGAAATCTCCAGCCAGGCATCATTATGCATCAGGCCTTTGGCGGCCTTGTCGATTTCAGCCAGCTTCTGCAGAGCAGCCTCCAGCTGACGCATACTCAATCGAGACAACGCGCGCTTGACCTGGTTCTGCCTGTCGCCATAAATTCGCGCTTGCTGCATGGCACTGGTGACATTGCTGCCTTGCGATTCAGCAAACTTGACTTTGATCAGCCCACGCAAAGTCCATCCCAGTGCGCTCATTACAGCGACTGGCTGGGCACCTTCGTCGCGCAGGCCATGCAGGATACGTACTGTACGCTCGCTATCACCTGTCAGTACGGCTTCGCCAAGCTGGAATGCATCATAGCGCGATACGTTGAGTACGGCCTCGCGTACGCTTTCACCATTCAATGCACCTGCGGGGAACAATAATGCCAGCTTCTGGATTTCCTGATGGGCTGCCAGCAGGTTGCCTTCCACCTGGTGGGCGAGAAACTCCAGTGTTTCCCGGTCGGCCTGCTGTTGTTGCAATCCCAGTCTTGCAGATATCCATTGCGGCAATTGGGCTGGATCCACTTCCAGCAATGCCAGCGATACGCCGGCATTTTCGAGCGCGCTATACCAGGCGCTATTTTTACCATCCTTATCCAGCTTGGGCAGAATCACAATAGTGACGGTGTCCTCCGCGGGATGCTCAGCCAATGCCTGCAAGGCTTTGCTGCCATCTGTGCCAGGCTTCCCGGATGGAATGGCGATTTCCAGGATACGGCGGCTAGCAAACAAGGAAATGGACTGGCCAAAAGCGGCAATCTGCTGCCAGTTGAAGTTGCGCTCTACTACCAGACTGCTACGTTCGTCATGGCCTGCCGCGCGCGCTGCTGCGCGTATTGCATCCAGGCATTCGCGTTGTGCCAGAGGCTCATCGCCCATCAATATGTAGAGTGGGCGTAAGCCCTGGCTTAAATGCTGGGCAAGTTGCTGTGGCTGTAACCTCATTCCACCGTATCGTCGTCTAGCGTCTTGAGATCAGCAGCACGTGGTTTACTCTTGTCTGGACGCTGTACCACCAGGCGGCGCAGCAGCTCGCGTACGGCATCATCCTTCATGTCGTTGTACAAGCGCTCCTGCTCTAGCTGCTTGGCGAGCAGTTGTGAATCATCATAGGTGATTTCACGTCTACCCTTGATGCTTTGCACATCACCCCAGGTTTCGCTGGAGGGGTCGCGCAAGCGGAAGTTGACTGTGTAAAACAGTTCATATTCACGTACCAGACCGCGTCCGCTCAAGGACAGGATTCGCTGTTCCTGGGCTTCACTCATGATTTCCAGCAGCAAGTCTGCCTGGTCGGCAGAGCTGACGATCTTGACACCGTTGACTGCCACCTGGCGCTTGAATGGCTTGGAGATGGAGATCGTTGGGCCCTGGATATACAGCGTGTTGAACTTGAGGTCTGCGATGCCGCGCATCTTGAATCCGCAAGCGGTCAATGCCAGCAATAAAGCGATCAATATCAAGCGGGTGGCGCGCATATGCATGTTTTATCCTACAACAATATTAACGAGTTTGTTGGGCACGACAATAATCTTGCGTACGCTACCTTCTGCCAGGTATTTCTGCAGACTTTCTTGCTGGACTGCCAGTGCTTCAATGGCGGTTTTGTCTAGGGTACGCGCCACCGTCATGCTGCCGCGCAATTTGCCATTGACCTGTAGCATCAGCTCAATTTCATCCTGCACCATGGCGGCCTTGTTGGCCACTGGCCAGCGTGTGTCCAGCAGGTGACTGCCAGGGCGTAACTCAGTCCAGAGCGTGTGGCTAATGTGCGGTGCGATAGGCGATAGTAGCAAGACCACATTTTCCAGGGTTTCCTGGCGAATGGCGCGTGTAGTGCCGTCGTTACCTTCCAGCTTGGCATAGGCGTTCATCAGCTCCATGACCGCCGCGATGGCGGTGTTGAAAGAGTGGCGACGGCCATAGTCATCGCTGACCTTCTCAATAGTCTGGTGCAACTGCCGACGGAAATTCTTGAGTTCAGCTGACAGTTCACCTGTGGCAAAGGCCGCGACGATGCCGGATTCCACATGGTTGGTGACAGCGGTCCATACACGTTTCAGGAAGCGATGGGCACCTTCCACGCCAGCATCAGACCATTCCAGGCTTTGCTCAGGTGGAGCGGCAAACATCATGAACAGGCGGGCGGTGTCGGCTCCATAGCTGTCGATGAGTTGCTGTGGGTCTACGGTATTGCCCTTGGACTTGGACATTTTGCTGCCGTCTTTGAGCACCATGCCCTGGGTTAATAGGTTGCTGAATGGTTCGTCATGCTTGATCAGCCCGACATCGCGCATCAGCTTGTTAAAGAAGCGCGCGTAAAGCAAGTGCAGGATTGCATGTTCAATACCACCAATATACTGGTCTACTGGCAGCCAGTAATTTGCACGCTCGTCGACCATGCTTTTGTCTGCGTCAAAACTGGCATAACGGGCGAAATACCAGGAAGACTCGACAAATGTATCCATGGTGTCGGTTTCACGGGTTGCTTTCTCGCCGCAACTTGGGCAAGTGGTGTCATAGAAGTTGGGATCCTTCTTGATCGGCGAACCTACGCCATCCATGACCACGTCTTCGGGCAATACCACGGGCAATTGATCGGCAGGCACAGTGACTTCACCGCAGCTGGGGCAATGCACGATAGGAATCGGGCAACCCCAGTAGCGCTGACGGGAGATGCCCCAGTCACGCAAGCGGTATTGGGTGCGTTTTTGTCCGAGGTCCTTTCGGCTCAGTGCCATGGCAATCGCATCGGTGGCCTTGCTGAAATCCAGTCCATTGAATTCACCGGAGTTGAACAGGATGCCGTGCTCGGTATAAGCCTGGGATAAAGGTAACTCCAGTTCTGCATGCGCAGGCTTGATGACCGCTTTGATGCTTAAGTTGTATTTACCGGCAAATTCAAAATCACGCTCATCATGTGCTGGAACGGCCATCACTGCGCCTTCGCCATAGCTGATCAAGACATAATTGGCTACCCATACCGGCAGTTTTTCACCAGTGAGTGGATGCTGGACAAAGAGACCGGTGGCCATGCCCTTCTTCTCTGCAGTGGCGATGTCAGCCTCAGCCACGCTACCACGTTTGCATTCATCAATGAATGCCTGTAACTCAGGGTTGTTTTTTGCCGCCTGACTGGCCAATGTATGCTCTGCTGCAACGGCTACATAAGTGGCGCCCATCAGTGTATCTGGACGGGTAGTGTAGACCTTGAGCGTGCCATTACCCTCAGCCAGGGGAAACTCAACCTCACAGCCATAGCTCTTGCCTATCCAGTTGCGTTGCATGGTCTTGACCTGCTCTGGCCAGCCATCTAGCTGATCCAGGTCATTCAGCAGTTCATCGGCATAGGCGGTGATCTTCATGAAGTACTGGGGAATGTCACGCTTTTCTACCAGCGCGCCTGATCGCCAGCCACGACCATCAATTACCTGTTCATTGGCCAGCACGGTCTGGTCCACCGGGTCCCAATTGACGGTGGCGGTTTTCTTGTAGATCAGGCCTTTTTTATACAGCTCGGTGAACAACCATTGTTCCCAGCGATAGTAGTCTGGTTTACAGGTGGCGATTTCACGGTTCCAGTCTACTGCCAGGCCCAGGCTCTTCAGCTGCCCCTTCATGTATTCAATGTTGCTATAGGTCCAACTGGCAGGCGCGACATTGTTCTGGATGGCAGCATTTTCCGCAGGTAGTCCAAACGCGTCCCAGCCCATGGGCTGCATGACATTGAAACCGCGCATGCGGTGATAGCGGCTCAGCACGTCACCAATGGTGTAGTTGCGCACGTGCCCCATATGCAGCCGACCTGAAGGGTAAGGGAACATGGACAGGCAATAATATTTGGGTTTATCGGACTGCTCGGTGGCAGCAAACGTTTGGTTAGATTCCCAGTATTGCTGAGCCTGTTGTTCGATGTCGCGGAATGGATACTGCTGCTGCATGGTGGGTCAGACGTCTTTTAATTTTAAAAAGAAAATTATACCTGAAGCTGCGTGAATTGCTGTGTGTGCCAGTATTTCAGCGCTGGGAATAAGCAAGGTAGGGGGAATGGAATCTTGGGGCGAGGTTTATAGTTGGTAACAATTGGTCACAAATTTTCACTGTGATTAAACTAAAGATTTCCTTGATAGCGTCGTTGGTTAAGGAGCTAACTAAAATTTTAGCGAATCTTGCGAGGTGCTGAATTTACCTAGCTTACCGGTCAGCTAGATGAATTCAATGAGCAGAGTGTTTATTAATCAAGGGGGAGTTTATGCTGGGTCAGCAATCAATAGAGGTGCTCGCATTTAAGCTGGGGCAGGAACATTACGGTATCAATATCCTCAGCGTTCAGGAAATTCGTGGATATGACAATGTCACGCAAATTGCCAATACGCCTGACTTTATCAAGGGCATTGTTAATCTGCGTGGCATTATCGTGCCGATTGTGGATATGCGGATTCGGTTTGGGCAGTTGAATCCTGAGTATGATCAGACCACCGTTGTGATAGTACTGAATCTTGAAGACCGGGTGATTGGCATGGTGGTGGACAGTGTATCTGATGTGATTGCACTGGATGCCAGCCAGATCAAGCAACCACCTGAGATGGGGGTGATGCTCGATGTGTCTTTCCTTCTAGGGATTGCCAGTGTGGATGAGCGGACATTGATGCTGCTGAATATAGAGAGGCTCATGGCAACGATTGCTTTGGGCGTAGTTGATAAAGCGGCTGCCTAACTAAGAATAAAGATCATGTCATTATTGGGGGTGTAAGTAGTATGAAGTTTTCAAATCTAAAAATTGGAGTTCGACTGGGCGCAGGTTTTGCTGCGGTCTTGTTATTAATGGCGATTATGGTGGCGACCGGACTAAGCCAACTTGCAGTAGTGGGTAACACGGCAAGAAAAATGGCACAAGAAGAGCTGGTGAAGGAAAGAATTGCGGCGGAGTGGACATCCAATGTAAAGCAGAATGGCATCAGGACACTGGCTGCGTTAAAAACTCCAGACCAGAAAATGCTTGAAATGTATCAAAACCAAATTAAGGAAACCCTGGCGCTGAATGTGGATCTCATGAAAAAGCTTGAGGTCATGCTGAACAACCCTGAGGGTAAGGCTAAGTTTGCTGATACCGAAGAAAAAGCCAAGAGCTTCTCTGCGGTGCGAGATGAGTTGTTAGCAATGCGAGGCTCTGGTGTAGATACTGCAGTGATAGATCGCCGTGTAGAGTCTGAATTTATCCCTGCACGCCAAGCCTATTTCGATAGCATGAATGCCTTGGCGCAGTTTGAGCGTGAAGTGATTGACGATGCTGGTGAGGAAATTCAGCGCGTCAAAAATTCCAGCAGCATCATTTTCCTGGTGCTGGGTCTTGTGTCCCTGGTGCTTGGTACTTTCTTTGCTTGGCGCCTTTCCTTGGGGATCACACGCCCACTATCAAAAGCAGTAAATGTTGCAGAAGCAGTGGCAGCGGGCGATCTGACTACTACAGTGACAATAGACTCCCGTGATGAGATAGGTCAGCTGCAAGGAGCGCTCAAGGCTATGAATGACAACCTGGCGAATATTGTTGGTGAGGTACGTAATGGCACTGACACCATTGCCACGGCATCCAGCGAGATTGCGACTGGCAATCTGGACTTGTCTTCTCGGACCGAAGAGCAGGCAAGTTCCCTTGAAGAGACCGCTTCTGCCATGGAAGAATTAACCTCAACGGTTAAGCAAAATGCTGACAATGCGCGCCAGGCCAATCAATTGGCTGTATCTGCTTCAGGTGTGGCAGTACAGGGCGGTGAAGTGGTGGAGCAAGTGATTAGCACCATGAGTGCCATCAATGAATCCTCCAAGCGTATCGCCGATATTATCAGTGTCATCGATGGTATTGCCTTCCAGACCAATATTCTTGCGCTCAATGCCGCAGTTGAGGCTGCCCGTGCCGGAGAGCAAGGCCGCGGCTTTGCTGTGGTCGCTACAGAGGTGCGTAGCCTGGCCCAGCGTTCTGCCAATGCTGCCAAGGAAATCAAGACATTGATCGGTGATTCTGTGGCGAGCGTAGATGCTGGTAGTCGGTTGGTGGAGCAGGCCGGAGCCACCATGAGTGAAGTGGTGAGCAGCGTGAAGCGTGTCACCGATATTGTGAGTGAGATCAGTGCCGCTAGCCAGGAGCAAAGTACAGGGATTGAACAGGTCAACCAGGCCATCATGCAAATGGATGAAGTCACCCAGCAGAATGCAGCCCTGGTGGAAGAGGCAGCTGCCGCTTCTCAATCCTTGCAGGATCAGGCAGCCAATCTTGCACAGGCGGTCAGTGTGTTCAAGATCAGTGGCTGGCAGCCCAAGACTACTGTTAAATCTACGGTGCGAGCCAAACCTGTGAGCCCCAGCAAGCCAAGGTCTGTAAAGGTTGAGCCTGCTCGTCCCAAAGCCGCTGCAGTGAGCCCGGGGAGTAGTGGGTCTGCTGCTGTCTCAATACCTGCTCTTGCGGGGTCTGGTGACGACTGGACTGAGTTTTAATCAGTATATGCAATAAAAAAGCCGGGCTAAACCCCGGCTTTTTTATTGGGAGTGTAGGCTGTCTTTAAGATAAAGCCCTGGTTTTATAGTGGTATTTCTCAAACCTTCATGCCCCATTTCAAATAGTGCCTCATCCATTCGGATTGTGTGCCCATTCCTGTCTATCAAGTTATGACTGAGAAGGTCGTTGATATGCATGCAAGCGCTTATTTCTTTCGTACAGCAGTTAAAACATCAATCACGAAATGGCTTGCATCAAGTGCTCTGGAAATACACCGGGATACAAGGGGTTTTACTGTTTGTAGATATGTATTGCGGAGTGATGAGGGTGAATGTCTTGATGATAGTCATTGAGGGCTGATCCTGGTCACAGCTTATCCGATGCTAGAGCCGATAAATCTCCAGTACAGCTACACATCATCTTTTGAAGGAAGATTGCTATGAGATGGATTTACGATTTAAAAGTCAGCAACAAGCTGATACTGGGGTTTGTATTTGTACTGGCTTTAACCAGTATTTTAGGGCTGTTTTCTATCATGCAATTAAGGACGGTGAATCAGGCATCTACCGATATTAGCGAGAATTGGTTACCCAGTGCCGAGTTCACGCTGGAAATGAAGGCCATGTTGGGGCGAATGCGTGTTCAGGAACTGCAACACATCCTGTCATCCAGCGAGGATGAATATTCGCGCTATGAAGCGCAGTTTGATAAGTTTTTAAGTGAGTTCCAGACCAGCATGAAACGCTATGACGGTGTGGTGAGCGAGCCCAGGGAAAAAGAGCTTCTTCCCAAGATTAAGAGTGAATTTGAGCTGTACATGAGCGAGCACGGAAAGATTGTGGCGCTATCCAGAAATAACCAGAATGATGAGGCACGTACTTTATTAAGAGGCAAGTCATTTGAGATGGTCAATCTCATTAATGATCAGGTGGATGAGTTAGTCAATTTGAATACCCTGGGCGCGCAACATGCGAGCGAAATGGCGGTGTCCACCTATGACACAGCCAGGATATGGATCATTGTATTGCTCATCAGCTGTGTGACGCTGGGCTTGGTATCGGCGGTATGGATAGCAAGGATGATCGCGGAACCATTGCTGGTCGCCGTTAATATTGCCCAACGTGTTGCTGGCGGTGACTTGACTGCCCAAATTGAAGTGACATCGAAGGATGAAACCGGGGAACTCATGAAGGCGCTCAAGCTGATGAATGACAACCTCTCCAATATTGTCGGGGAAGTGCGAAGTGGCACCGATACGATCGCCACGGCGTCCAGTGAAATTGCCACTGGTAATCTGGATCTATCATCGCGTACTGAAGAACAGGCAAGCTCTCTGGAGGAAACGGCTTCCGCAATGGAGGAGCTGACTTCTACCGTGAAGCAGAATGCTGACAATGCCCGCCAGGCTAACCAGCTTGCGGCTTCTGCTTCCCAGGTGGCAGTACAGGGTGGCGAGGTGGTGGATCAAGTGATTTCGACCATGGCGGCTATTAATGAGTCATCCAAGCGCATTGCCGATATTATCGGAGTGATTGATGGCATTGCGTTCCAGACCAATATCCTTGCCTTGAATGCCGCGGTTGAAGCGGCACGTGCGGGTGAGCAAGGGCGTGGTTTTGCTGTGGTGGCGACAGAAGTGCGCAGTCTGGCACAACGCTCAGCCAATGCTGCCAAGGAAATCAAGAGCCTGATTGGCGATTCGGTGGATAGCGTCAGTGCCGGAAGCAAGCTGGTGGAGCAGGCTGGTTCTACCATGAGTGAGGTGGTGAATAGCGTGAAGCGCGTCACCGATATTGTGAGTGAAATCAGCGCGGCCAGTGAAGAGCAAAGCACCGGCATTGAACAGGTCAACCAGGCCATTATGCAAATGGACGAAGTAACGCAGCAGAATGCAGCGTTGGTGGAAGAAGCTGCCGCTGCATCACAGTCTTTGCAGGATCAGGCCAGCAGCCTTGCCAGTGCTGTCAGTATATTTAAAATCAATGGCTGGCAACCTAAGGCAGCAGTGGCCGAGGTCGTGAAATCCAGGCCTGTAACCGTAAAAGCGAAGGCAGGCAAGCCGGTGGTGAGCCGTCGTGCAAAGCCTGTTACGCCCTCGACTACTAGCGCTTCTCCGGCATCTGCGGCGATATCAGGAGATGACTGGGCTGAGTTTTAGCTTCTTCAATGCAATAAAAAAGCCGGGGTAAGCCCGGCTTTTTTATTGGTGTTTTTTTATGTTAGGCAAGTGATTGCAGAATGCTTTCGCGAATTTTTCCGACTTCACCCAGTCCGGAAATTCTTACGTATTTGGGGGCATGCTCGCCGCCATTGTTGGCCCAGCTGGAGTAATAGTTCACCAATGGCTTGGTCTGGCTATGGTAAACCTCCAAGCGCTTGGCGACGGTTTCTTCCTTGTCATCTTCACGTTGCACCAGGTCCTCACCGGTCACGTCATCCTTGCCTGCCACTTTGGGTGGGTTGAATACCACGTGATAAGTTCGGCCAGAAGCCAGGTGTGAGCGTCGGCCACTCATGCGTTTGATGATTTCTTCGTCAGGTACATCGATTTCAACTACATAATCGATATTCACGCCCGCTTCCTTCATGGCCTCAGCCTGCGGAATGGTGCGTGGAAAACCGTCAAATAGGAAACCCTGCTGACAGTCGGCATCCTTGATGCGCTCTTTCACTAGGCCAATGATGACCTCATCTGGTACCAGGCCGCCAGAATCCATATAGCGTTTGGCTTCCAGACCAAGCTGGGTGCCTGCATTTACTGCAGCACGCAACATGTCGCCAGTGGAGATTTGCGGAATATTGAACTGTTCCTTGATGAAGGTCGCCTGGGTGCCTTTGCCTGCGCCCGGTGCGCCTAATAGTATGACTCTCATGTGGTCTCCTCTTTTCAATCTGCAATTATATCAGTAGCTATCTATGCGGCCAGGTAATTGGCGATATTGACGAACTCTGCGATGGATAGGTTTTCTGCGCGCAATTGTGAATCCAGTCCCAGTGCGCTAAAGCCTGCATCGTCCAGCAAGCCTTTCAGTGTATTGCGTAAAGTTTTCCGGCGTTGGCCAAATGCGCTGGTGACTATCTTGGCTAATAACGCCTCATCTTTTGCCGGATAAGGCAGGGTGGCAAACGGGATGGCCCTGACAAAAGCAGATTCTACTTTAGGCGCTGGTTCAAATGCCTCTGGTGGTACGGTGATCAGGTATTCCATGTGCAGCCGATATTGCAGCATCACAGACAAGCGGCCATAGCTTGGTGTAGACGGGGCTGCCACCATGCGTTCCACCACTTCCTTCTGCAGCATGAAATGCATGTCGATAATATGCGATACATTGTCCAGCAAGTGGAACAGGATGGGCGTGGAGATATTGTATGGCAGGTTGCCTACGACACGGATGCGGTCACTCACCTGTGTAAAGTCAAACTTCAAGGCATCGCTGTTGTGGATGGTCACTTTGCCTGCAGGATAGACTCCTTGCATCCAGCTAATGATGTCACGGTCTATTTCCACCACGTGCAAGTGATCAAGATGCTGCAATAGTGGTTGTGTCATGGCGCCCAGGCCAGGCCCAATTTCAATCATGATGTCCTGGGACTGGGGGGCAATGGCGTCTATCAGGCTGTTGATAATGGCGCGATCAGTCAGGAAGTTCTGGCCAAACCTTTTTTTTGCGATATGTTTCATGCGGGTTTCCGGCCATGTTGGGCAAGGGTAATGGCAAGGTCTATGGCAGCTAGCAGGCTGCCGATCTCGATGTTGCCGTGTCCGGCAAGATCAAGTGCTGTACCGTGATCAACCGAGGTGCGGATAATGGGCAGGCCCAGCGTGACATTAATGCCGCCGCCAAAACTGGCATGTTTCAATACTGGCAGGCCCTGGTCGTGATACATCGCCAGTACGCAATCGCCTTGTTGCAGATTGTGCTGGGTGAATAAAGTATCGGCAGGCAGCGGGCCTTTGAGTTGCATGCCTTCACTCCGTAATGCCTCCAGCACGGGCGTGATGACATTAATCTCTTCCATGCCCAAATGCCCGCCTTCCCCCGCGTGAGGGTTGAGGCCAGTGACTAGGATACGCGGATGGCTGATGCCAAATTTTGTGACCAGATCGTGATGCAGAATACGGATAGTGGTTGCCAGGCTTTCTTTCGTAATCGCCTGGCTCACCTCTGCCAAAGGTAAATGCGTGGTTGCCAGTGCGACCCGGAGGTTGCCGCCCACCAGCATCATGACAACCTGGGCGCGGGCAGTGCGTTCTGCGAGGAACTCTGTATGGCCCGTGAAGGCAATCCCAGCATCATTAATGATGCCTTTATGCACCGGTGCGGTGACCATGGCATCGAATTCATGGCTGACGCAACCGTCTATGGCACGCTCCAGCGTATGCAATACATATTGCCCATTGCGGCTATCCAGTTGACCTGCCACCACTGGGGCAGCAACGGGTATGTGCAATACGTTCAGCGTATTGTTCCCTTGATGAATGCTGTTATGTCCGCTTTGATAAGGTATGACGGCCAGCGGCAGGCCAAGTTGATGCGCGCGCTCAATCAGCACCTGCTGGTCGGCGATCACGACAATGCTGGCCGCTATCGGAAGACTGGCCAGCATGACACAGAGATCAATGCCTATGCCTGCTGGTTCCCCTGCAGTGAGGGCAATATGCGTCAGAGTGCTCACCGCTTGACTAGTATTTATCTTCCAGGCGGTATTCAACATAGGCGCGATCACGCAGTTCGCGCACCCAGTCCTGGTAGCCCTCATCAGACTTGCGTGCGCGTATTTCCTGGCGTGCCTTGAGACGTGCGGCTTCCTTGCTCATGTCCTGCTTACGCCGCTCCAATACCTGAATGATGTGCCAGCCAAAAGGCGTACGCACAGGCTGGCTGATTTCGTTTGGTTGCAGTGCATCCATGACTTTTTCAAACTGTGGAACCGTGTCTCCTGGATTGGTCCAGCCCAGATCACCACCGTTATTGGCCGACGCATCTTCAGAGAACTGGCGTGCCAGTTCTGCAAAATCGGTACCGTTATCCAGACGTTCCTTAATTGAGCCTATCTTGTGTTCAGCATCTTTCTCTGACACCACCTCACTCAATTTGATCAGGATGTGCCTGACGTGCGTCTGGTCGACTACCAGAGGTGAGCTGCCACCACGGCGGTTCGAGAGTTTAAGGATGTGATAGCCATTGGGACTGCGCAAAATTGCGGTGAGTTGGCCTGCCTGCAAGGGCTGCAGGGCATCTACGAATAGAGAGGGTAGTTGTGATGCGGTTTTCCAGCCCAGACTGCCGCCTTCCAGCGCATTGGGGGCATCAGAATAAGCAGCTGACACTTGGGCGAAATCAGTCCCTGACTGCAGCGCTTTCAACGCGGTTTCAGCCTTGGCCTTGAGTTTCTGCAACTCTTCCGGGTTCCCTTCTTCCGGGGCACGTATCAGGATATGTGAAATCTCGAATTCATCCTGAATATCATTGCGCGATGACTGGGTGGTCAGGTAATTATCAATTTCAGACTCTGTGACATTCATGCGATTGTCAACTTCACGCTCGCGCAGGCGGGCCAAAATGATTTCATTCCGAATGTCTTCACGGAATTTTCGATACGGAATGCCTTCTGTTTCCAGTGCTTTCCTGAACTCGCCAGCACTGAGTTTATTTTGCTCAGCGATACGTTCTATCGTTTTATCCAGTTGTGCGTCATCGACACGCAATCCAGTTTGACTGGCGTATTGCAACTGCAGTCTGTCGTTAATCAATCGCTCCAGAATCTGCTTTTCCAGCACTTCTCGCGGAGGTAGTTGTGTGCCTTGCTTTTCCAGCTGGGCAGTCACGGTTTGAATGCGATCAGCCAGTTCTTTTTCCGTAATGACGGCTTGGTCAACGATCGCCACAATCCGGTCTATCTTGGCGACTTCTGCCGCCGCCATGGCCTGGCTGCTGCTAATGGATAGGGTGATGAGGGCAAAGAAAAGCTTTGCCAGTGCTGTTATAGAGAGATTGCGCATAGGGTAATTACTGGTAGGAGTCCGGAATCAGGCTGGAGCTAGTATAGCCGGGAATGGCTCGGTTAAGAAGTTTTAGCGGATTCTGCCCGATAGAGGCCAGGCCGCCCAGCTCAAGTTGGAAATAAAGCGCATAGTTGGCATCAGCCGTCGCGGTGGATACCCGCTGCATCACGGTTCTGGCCTGCCAGCACCCAGCGTCGTATTCCAGCCCGGCAATACCTTCAATCGGTTGGTTTTCACGCAGGGAGTAGTTCCAGCGCCCCAGACCATACCAGCCTTTGCCAAGAGGCCATTGCCCAGATAAGTTGATTTGCTCCAGCCGGTCTTCTGTATAACGGTAGCCGATATTCAGCGTTTTGCCCGGTTCAGGGTTATAGCGCGCACTGATGTTGTTGCGCACATAGACATTGCGATCGGTGTTGTACTGGCCAAAGATGTCGATGTTCCAGTTGTTGAGCAGACGTGCAGTGATTTCACCGATGATGTCCGAGGTGTCACCGGAACGTGGTGTGGCGCCTGGCAGGTAGACTTTTTCATCGGCAAAGTAATAACGTTGCCCTAGGGTAAAGGCCATACGCTGTTCACCGGTTTTCTTGCTCACAAGTCTGCTGGTGACTGCCATGGTTACTTGGTTGGCATTGTTGATACGGTCATTACCGGTAAACTGGTTTTCGATAAATAGCGAGCCCATATTCAAGTCAGCCAGGCTGGAGTCATACACCGGAATCGATGACTGGTCGCGATAGGGAATGTAGGTATAGTACAAGCGCGGTTCCAGCGTTTGCGTATAGCGATTCTTGACGATGCGTACATCGCGGTCAAAGTAGAGGCCACTATCTACACTGAAGATGGGCAGGTTACGACTTTGTGATTCGTAGAAGCCTGAGCTGGCAATGCCATTCCGATCGGTTAGCGTAAAGTCGCCGTTATCCACCTGGTAACTGGTATGGTGCAGGCCGAGTTTGGGCGTGATATAGCCATAAGGACGTGCCATCGGCAGGCTGATGCTTGGGTAAGCCACCAGACGCTTGCCTGTCACCAGTGTATTCAGCGTGCCGCCAGAGAGAGTGGCTTGTGTACTGACGGCATTGGAATCACGATCAAAATTGGCCCATTGGGTCTGCAGGTTGACAGTGAATGGACCCCAGTCATCATTGGCTGCCAGGGTTAATTGCGGCAAGCGCTGCAATGGGTAGTTCAGGCCATCCAGTGTCTGGAATTTTTGTACCAACGCATTGAAGTTCCAGATGTCATCCGTGTAATTGACGTAAGCCTGTTGTGGCAGGTTCACACGGCTGGTGGTGACAATGCGGGTGGACATTTCAGAAAAGTATTTGTCGTCCGACACTTTTTCCAGGTTGTAGGCTGCGGTCCAGCCATTATGGAAATCGTGCAAATGTGCAAACTTGGCGTAGTAACGGTTTTCACCGCTGCTGGTATCGCTGGGCAGGTACTCTAAATTGGCAGTACCACGATAGTTTTCATTGAGGTAACGGAACTCACCTTGGTACTGCAGGCCACGTTTACTCAAGTAACGGGTAGCAACAGTGGCATCCATATCGGGCGCAATATTGATGTAGTAGGGTGTCAGTAACTCGAAACCGCTGCGGCTGGTGGTGCCCCAAGTAGGAGCAAGCAGGCCCGATTTTCTCTGGTTAAGGAAGGAAAAGTCTATCCAGGGCGTATATAGAATGGGCACACCCTTGAACTCAACGCGGGCATTACGGGCAGTCCCGGTCTTGGTGTAATCATCCAGCTGGAGTTCTTTGGCTTTCACGTACCAATCATCAGAGCCCACTTCACAGGTAGTGTAACGAGCACTCTTGAGCCGCTTGTGATCTGGACCTTCAAATACCACACCTTTGGCATCGCCGCGGGAGGCTCCCTGTTTACGGCTAAGCCCGGGGGCATAACCACTGTCTTCAATATTCTGTTGCGTTAAAGATTGATTGGTTCCGGCGGTGTTGTATGAGGTTAAGGCGTTATCCTGATCGCGGTTGTTATCATTTTTACCCATGCCAAATTGCGGCATATTGGCAAACTGGGTGTCCAACACGAAAGTAGGCTGTTTCATCTCACCCACGCTCTCGCTGGGTTTGAGACGCAATTCTGGCCCCATCATTTTTCCGCCCTTGGTTTCCAGGCGCACATTGCCCAGAACGTGCAGCTCTTCGTTCTGTACGTCATACTCTATGGTGTCACCGTAGACCTTCTCCTGGCCCGTCATCAGCGAGGCATTGCCAATCGACTTGAGTTTTCTGTCCAGGTAAACCTCTAATTTGTCCCCTTCAATCACAATGTTGTCGGGGTTGCTTTCTGCATCAGCTTCCGGTGTGGTACTGTCTGTCGGAACGCTGGCGATAGCGGGTTCTTCTGCATGTGCTGAGCCGAAACTTAAGCAAACTATTGCAACGAGGAAAGTAATCGGACGAATGTTCACAATGTATGTTTGTAAAGGGAGGAGTGGGCGCGTGTTTCTTTTATGGATGATAAAATCGCATAAATTCCTGCTTTAAGCAATCCATAAATAAAGTGCAGTGTAGCTTTGTTGTTGAATTTAAAAGAAGTTTAAATTTCCCCTGGTGAATTTTTACCGGGTTTTATCATTATTAAAGAAGGTTCTTACTGTTGGTGTCGCGCCTTGAACAATTAAATGAGTGGTTGGTAACTACGCTGGAGGGGAAGACTTTCTCCCTTGCTCCAGCTTCTGCAGATGCCAGTTTCAGACGGTATTTCCGTGTCTCGCTCGCTGATGGAGTCACACTGATCGCCATGGATGCACCCCCTCCGCAAGAGGATTGCCGGCCTTTTGTCCATGTGGCTGACGTGTTTGCAGCCGCTGGGTTGCATGTGCCTAATGTACTGGCGATGGATCTGGAACGAGGATTCCTGTTGCTGGATGATCTTGGCGATACTACTTATCTGCAATCGCTGAATGATGAGACTGCAGATGGTTTGTACCGTGGCGCCTGCCAGGCATTGATCCAGTTGCAATCTGCAAGCAAGCCGCAGGAGTTTCCACCTTACGATGAAGCCCTGCTTACGCGGGAAATGCAGCTATTTCCCGACTGGTACATCAGCAAGCATCTTGGGTTGATCCTGACGGACAAGCAGCAGGCGGTGATCCAGCAGGCATTTGCCTTGCTCAACCGTAATATCCTGGCGCAAGGGCAAGTATATGTGCATAGGGATTATCACTCTCGTAACCTGATGGTATGTGAGGATAACCCCGGTATTCTGGATTTTCAGGATGCCGTCTATGGCCCGATTACCTACGATCTGGTGTCCTTGTTCAAGGATGCTTATATTTCGTGGGAAGAGGACAAGGTGCTGGACTGGCTGATTCGCTACTGGCAAGGCGCAAAACAGGCAGGTCTGCCAGTCCCAGAGGATATTGGGGATTTCTACCGTGATTTCGAGTGGATGGGCGTGCAACGTCATCTGAAGGTGCTGGGGATATTTGCGCGTCTTTATCACCGGGACGGTAAAGAAGCTTATCTCAAGGATATGCCATTGGTGATGGATTATCTGCGCCGCGCCTGTGCGCGTTACATCGAACTGCGGCCATTGGTGCGACTGCTTGACGAAATACATGGCGTTCCCCCGCAACCGGGGTTCACTTTCTGATGAAAGCCATGATACTGGCTGCAGGTCGGGGTGAACGCATGCGTCCATTAACTGACCATACCCCCAAGCCTTTACTGGAAGTGGGTGGCAAGCCCCTGATTGTCTGGCATCTGGAGCGCCTGGCGGCTGCAGGATTCAAGGAAGTGGTCATCAATCATGCTCATCTGGGCAGCCAGATTGAGGCTGCACTGGGGAACGGAAGCTGCTGGGGCCTGTCCATCCGCTATTCGCCAGAGCAGGAGGCGCTGGAGACGGCAGGAGGCATTGCCAATGCCTTGCCTCTGCTGGGTGATGCGCCTTTCCTGGTGATCAACGGTGATGTGTTTGCTGATATTGACTTTGCCCATTTGGTGAATGTCTTGCCCGAGGTGCAACTGGCATACCTGGTATTGGTGGATAATCCGCCACAGCATGCCAACGGCGATTTTAGTTTTGACCAGGGAAAGCTCTTGCTGGAAGGCAGCAATCGCCTGACGTTCTCAGGCGTGGCGGTATATAGACCGCAGCTGTTTAACGGCATTATGCGTGGCCAAGTAGCCAAGCTGGCACCCCTGCTTAAAGAAGCCATCATGCGCGAACAGGCCGGCGCTGAATATCACCCTGGTATCTGGCACGATATAGGCACGCCAGAGAGGTTGCAGGAGTTGGATCGGCAATTACTTGCTTGATCAACATCATATTGATTATCTAGTGAATGAATGAGTCACCTAACAGCATGAGTCAGATAGAAGAATTTCGCTTACGCAGGCAGCAATTAGCCCGGCAAATGGGCAGGGGGGCCGCCTTGATTCCGACAGCCCCAGAAGCCATCAGAAATCGGGATAGTCACTATCCTTATCGTTTTGACAGCTATTTTTATTACCTGACTGGCTTTGATGAGCCAGAGGCCTTGTTACTGCTGATCGCTGGCGAGCACCCCAGAAGCATCTTGTTCTGTCGTGACAAGGACATGGAGCGAGAGATCTGGGATGGTTTCCGCCATGGTCCGCAAGGTGCGCAATCCACGTTTGGATTTGATGAAGCGTATCCCATCAGCCAGCTTGACGAAATGGTTCCCAAGCTCCTGGGTAATCAGCCCAAGTTGTATTTCAGTCTGGGGGCGGATGCGGCGTGGGATCAGCGCGTCACAACCTGGTTGCAGCAATTAAGGGCACAGGGGCGTAGTGGTATCAATGCACCGGCTGCCATCGTGGATGTCAGGCAATTGCTCGATGAGATGCGACTGATCAAGTCGCCGGCCGAGCTTGATGTCATGCAACGAGCGGCAACCATTACCGCCAATGCCCACAAGCGCGCCATGTTGGCAACCAAGCCAGGCATGATGGAATATGAAGTCGAGGCCGAGGTATTGCATGAATTTTATCGCCATGGCAGTCGCGCGCCTGCTTACACCTCTATCGTGGCAGGCGGCGCCAATGCCTGTGTGCTGCATTATGTCAGCAATGCGGCGCGCCTGAATAATGGCGAGTTATTGTTGATTGATGCTGGATGCGAGTTGGATGGTTACGCCGCAGATATTACCCGGACGTTCCCGGTGAGCGGCAAGTTTAGCGCAGCACAAAAGGATCTCTACGAGCTGGTACTTGCGGCGCAGTATGCTGCGATTGAGCAGGTTAAGCCAAGCCAGCATTGGGATGCACCGCATGAAGCCGCGCTTGAGGTATTGGTTCGCGGGTTTATCGATCTTGGTTTATGCCAGGGCAGCGTAGAGGCGGTGATTGAGTCGGGCGATTACCGGCGTTTTTATATGCATCGTACAGGCCACTGGCTGGGCTTGGATGTGCATGATGCGGGTGAGTACAAAGATGCCAGTGGTGACTGGAGAAGCTTGCAGCCCGGTATGGTGTTGACGGTCGAACCCGGGTGCTATGTGCGACCAGCAGATAATGTGCCTGAGTGTTTCTGGAATATTGGTATCCGGATTGAGGATAACGTTGTCGTCATGGCCCATGGTGCTGAGGTGATCACCGCTGCGGCACCGAAAACGGTTAATGACATCGAGCAACTGATGGCTGAAGCAGGCGTGTCATGAGCACTACACAATATGCCGATATCCTGATTGTAGGCGGAGGTCCCGTGGGTTCTACACTGGCCTTGGCATTACAGAATCAAGGAGTGGCAGTGACTGTCTTGGAGGCTAGGGAGCAAGGTGCTTCACATCTGGATCAACGTGCTCTGGCCTTGTCCTATGGTAGCCGCTTGATATTGGCGCGACTGGGACTATGGACTGAGCTTGAACCTGAGGCTACCGCGATCAACACGATTCATGTATCGCAGCGCGGCAGCTTTGGCCGCACTGTGCTCAAGGCCGAGGAACATGACCAGCCAGCCCTCGGTTACGTGTTGTCTTATGGTGCCTTGAGCGCTGCACTGGACAAGGCTTTGTTAGGTTTTCCTCAGATTAAAGTGGTGTATGGTGCCGAAGCGACTGCTATCAATCCTGCTTCAGATGCTGCTAATGTCAGCTACCTGCATGAAGGCGTGGTGTATGAGCAGCAGGCTGGATTAGCAGTACTCGCAGATGGCGGGCGTAGTTTGGGAGATATTCCAGGATTACAACGGGAAACCAAGCATTACGGGCATGATGCTCTGGTAACCAAGGTACAGTGCGAGTTGCCACACGATAATATTGCATATGAGCGTTTTACGGCTGCTGGGCCGGTAGCTTTATTGCCGAATGGAGATCGTGATTTTTCACTGGTCTGGACCGGAAAAGCAGACGAGGTGGCCAAGCTGCTGGAGCTGGAAGATGAGGTATTTTTGCATGCCTTGCATGAGCATTTTGGGGATCGAGTGGGGCAGTTTCTCAAGGTAGGCAAGCGCTTGAGTTTTCCTTTGCGTTTATCTTATCTGAAGACGGTAACTGCTCCGCACCTTGCCATCATTGGTAATGCCGCGCAGACCATGCACCCGGTGGCCGGTCAGGGGTTTAACGTGGGTATGCGTGACGCCTGGGAGTTGGCGCAGATACTGGCTGATACTGATTCATTAGCGTGGGGTTGCGATGCCATGCTCAACGCTTATCAAGCCAGTCGGCAAGCGGATACTCGTAGTGGCTTGAAGTTTACCGATTTTCTCGTCAATGTCTTTTCCAACGATATGGTTGGATTGCGCAGTGTCCGTGCTTTGGGCCTGGGTCTGCTGGATATCGTACCCATCGCCAAAAATCGCCTGGTGGGCAAAATGAGCTTTGGGCCGAGAGGTTGATGGATGGCTGGTGATCAACAGGATTTTGATATTATCGTTGTCGGCGGCGGGTTGGTCGGCGCCGCGGGTGCTGTCGCATTAGCGCTGCAAGGCTATCGTGTGGCGATCATTGATCGTAACCACACTGAATCCGAGCCGGCTGCAGATTGGGATAGCCGTATTTACGCGATCAGCCCCGGCAATGTGAGATGGCTGGCAAGCCTGGGTGTTTGGCCCAAGTTAGATGCAGAACGCTGCTGTGCTATCAGTAGTATGGAGATATGGGCGGACGCAGATTCATCTCTGGCGTTTGATGCGTATGAATCCAATCTGGCGAGCCTTGGCGTGATTGTGGAAGGTGGCCGATTACAACAGGCTTTGTACCAACGGCTTGATGAACTGGGTGTGACGCGATTTTCTGGCGTTGAATGCAAGAACGTCGAGTTTCATCACCACCATACAAAGCTGGTGGATGCCGCTGGTAATGAGTGGCATGCCAACTTGCTGGTGGCCGCTGATGGTGCAGGGTCGTGGTTACGTCAGCAGGCAGATATAACAAGCCAGCGGCATGATTATGCGCAGCAGGGGGTCGTGGCTAATTTTGAATGTGAGTGGCCCCATCAACACCGGGCACGTCAGTGGTTTTTTGATGATGGCGTCCTGGCCTGGTTGCCGCTTCCAGGCAAGCGCATTTCCATTGTGTGGTCGCTGGCCAATGACAAGGCTGAGCAGTTGCTACAATTGGATGCTCTGGATTTTGTCAAAGAAGTCTCTGCAGCGGGGCAGCATAGTTTGGGCAGGCTTAGGCTCATAACCCCTGCAGCTGCTTTCCCGCTGATGTTGCAAACTCCTGATACTTTAATCAAGCCAGGTTTGGCCTTGGTGGGGGATGCTGCCCATCAGATACATCCGCTGGCGGGTCAGGGAGTCAACCTCGGTTTTCGGGATGTTGTGGCGTTGATTGGCGCATTAGGGACGCCGAATCCGGTACGACTGCCAGGCGATATCACGGGTTTGCGTCGGTATGAGCGCGCGCGTAAAGCAGATATGATGGCGATGCGTATGGTAACTCACGGCCTGCATGGGCTATTTGCACATGAGCAGCCATGGATTAAAACACTGAGAGGCTGGGGCATGCAGCAAGTCAATGGGCATGCTGGCCTTAAAAAGCGCCTGATACAACAAGCTATTATTTGAATTGAGAAAGATATTTATGCCGAGTATGTCGAAGAAGTGGATTGCTGTGTTGGTGGCTACCCTGTTGGCAGGCAGTGCCTGTGCTGATGAAGCCAGCTTGAAGAAATCGATTGAGGCCACTTATCCCAAGGTGAAAGTGGAAAGCATTGTCAAAACGCCTTATGCCGGGCTATATGAGGTTTTTCTTGATGGGCAGATTGTCTATACCGACGATAAATTCAGTTTCCTGATTGCGGAAGGGCGGCTGGTTGAGCCTAAAACCAAACGCGATATTACTGGTGAACGCTTGGATGAACTGACGCGGGTTGATTTCTCTGCGTTACCACTGGATCAGGCGATCAAGGTGGTCAAGGGCAATGGCAGCAAAAAGCTGGTGGTGTTTTCAGATCCCGACTGTCCTTACTGCAAGCGGCTGGAGCAGAAGGAGCTGACAGGGATTACGGATGTGACGATCTATACTTTCCTGTTCCCGCTAGAGCAATTGCATCCTGATGCGGGCAATAAATCCAGGGCTATCTGGTGTGCGCCTGACCGTGCCAAGGCCTGGCAGGATTGGGTATTGAATGGTCAGCTTCCTAAGGCGCAGGGCACCTGCGATACGCCGATCGAGAAAGTAGCCGAGCTTGGCAAGAAAATGAATGTGACCAGTACACCAACCTTAATATTTGCCGATGGTAAACGTATGTTGGGGGCATATCCGGCCAAGGATATCGAAAAAGCCATGGCGGGTGCGGCAAGCGCCAAAAAGTAAGCAAGACGTGATTAATGTGAGCTCCCACCTGATGGGAGCTCATTATCATTAAACGACTTGTCCCATCTTGAATATTGGCAAATACATGGCAATCACCAGGCCTCCGATCAGGACGCCCAGTACCACCATAATGATGGGTTCCATCAGGCTGGATAAACCTTCCACCGCATCATCTACTTCACCTTCATAGAAATCCGCCACTTTGGATAGCATGGAGTCCAGTGCCCCGGACTCCTCACCGATGGCGACCATCTGTAACACCATGTTCGGGAATACCTCGGTGTTCTGCATTGCCACTGTCAGGCTGGTACCTGTGCTGATTTCACTCTGGACTTTCTTGGTGGCATCATAGTACACGCGGTTGCCGGAAGCACCTGCGACTGAATCCAGTGCTTCAACCAGGGGTACACCGGCTGCAAACATGGTGGATAGCGTACGGGCAAAACGGGCCACGGTGGCTTTGCGGATCAGTTCACCAAATACTGGTATTTTCAAGAGCAGCCTATCCATGGTGGATTGCATTTGCTCAGACCGTTTCCATGTGTAGAAAAAGAACCACAGACCGCCGCCGATCGAGCCGAAAATGGCCCACCAATATTCAACAAAGAAATCTGAGATAGCCATCACGATCAGGGTAGGCGCGGGCAAATCGGCACCGAAGCTGCTGAAAAGCTCCTTGAATGCCGGGATCACAAAAATCATGATCACAGCGGTAATGACAAAGGCCACGACCATGATGGAAACCGGGTAGAACAATGCCGATTTGATCTTGCTTTTGATGGCAAGAATTTTTTCCTTGTAAGAAGCCAGGCGGTCAAGCAAGGAGTCCAGGATACCTGCCTGTTCTCCCGCCCCCACCAGGTTGCAGAACAGGTTGTCGAAATACAGCGGATATTTACGGAATGCCTGACTTAGGCTGCTACCGGTTTCCACATCCGCCTTGATGTCGCCCAGCAGTTTGCTGACTGCTGCATTGCTGTGACCCTTGCCTACAATGTCAAAGGCTTGCAGTAAGGGCACCCCGGCCTTCATCATGGTGGCAAGCTGGCGGGTAAACAGGGTGACATCCTTGTCGCTCACTTTGCCGCCACTTTTAAAGCCTCGCTGCTTGCTGACCTTCAGTACGTTAATACCCTGGCGGCGTAGTGTGGCTTTGACAAAGGCCTCACCTGATGCCTTGATCTCCCCTTTAACGCGCTTGCCTTTTTTATCTGTACCTTCCCACGAGTACGTGACTTCTTTGGTTTCCTTGGCAGCCATGATGCTTCCTATCGTATTGCTTTCTGATTATTCGTTGGTGACCGCTTCGATTTCTGCTATCGAGGTCAGCCCTTGTTTGACTTTGAGTAAGCCAGACTGCCTGAGATCTTTTACCCCTTCTTTTTGTGCCTGGTCCGCAATGTCATGAGATGTCCCGTTTTTCATGATGATACGGCTCATTTCGTCTGATACCGGCATGACCTGGTAAATACCTACCCGGCCTTTATAGCCACCATTGCATGACTCACAGCCACCCTCCTTGGGCGCATAAGGCTGCCAGCTGCCATCCAGTTCTGCTGCTTGAAAGCCCAGAGCCAGCAATGCTTCTTGCGGGATATCAGCGGGCTGTTTACAGTGTGGACATAGCTTGCGTGCCAGTCTTTGTGCGGTAATCAGCGACACAGCCGATGCAATGTTGAATGGAGCTACCCCCATATTCATCAGGCGTGTCAGTGTAGATGGCGCGTCATTCGTGTGCAGTGTGGACAATACCATATGGCCGGTAGAGGCTGCCTTGATCGCCATATCAGCTGTTTCCAGGTCACGAATTTCGCCTATCATGATGATGTCTGGATCCTGACGTAGAAATGACTTGAGTGCTGCCGCAAATGTCAGGCCTTGCTTGTCGTTGACATTAACCTGGTTGACGCCAGGAAGTGGAATTTCTGCCGGGTCTTCTGCGGTGGAGATATTAACGCCGGGGTCGTTCAGAATGTTGAGGCATGTATATAGGGATACGGTTTTACCCGAGCCAGTCGGCCCCGTGACAAGTACCAAGCCGTAAGGACGGCTGACCGCATGCAGCAATGCTGTTTTTTGTTCAGGTTCATAACCGAGGGCGTCAATACCAAGTTTGGCACTACTGGGGTCCAGAATCCGCATGACGATTTTTTCGCCATTCAGCATGGGTAATGTACTCACGCGGAAATCAATCGTCCGCGTTTTGGACAGCACGAGTTTCATGCGCCCGTCCTGGGGTATCCGCTTCTCAGAAATATCCAGATTGGAAATGACCTTGATGCGAGAGGCTAGTTTTTCTCGGATGGCGA
Source organism: Methylobacillus gramineus (assembly GCF_020532675.1). Lineage (GTDB taxonomy): Bacteria > Pseudomonadota > Gammaproteobacteria > Burkholderiales > Methylophilaceae > Methylobacillus > Methylobacillus gramineus. Next base: position 755,098 of record NZ_JAJAVE010000003.1, read on the forward strand.
GTGGAGGCTGGGCAATCTCGCGCAATATGCCATCTACGCGATAACGAATGCGGAAAAACTTCTCATAAGGCTCAAAGTGGATGTCTGAAGCGCCCATATTGATGGCATCCAGCAGAATTTTCTGGATGTATTTAACGATGGGCGCATCGTCAATCTCCAGGGTCGCAGGGTCTGGTTCGTTGCTTTTCTCTTCTGACTCCAGCTCCAGTCCGAAATCTTCATCGGTAGCGAGCGACTGCATGGTGGTATCGCTAGCTTCGACTAGTTTATCTATCCACTTGCCTAGCTTGTCATCTTCAACAATCACTGGCACCAAGGTCATCCCGGTTTGGAACTGCACATCATCCAGTGCATGTAAATTGGTTGGGTCAGACAGGGCAATAAACATATTCTTGCCGCGGCTGTGTAATGCCATGGCTCTGCTGCTGCGCATCAACTGCGCGTTGATGCCTTTGGCTGGAAGGTAGTCCTGGCTTAATGCATTCAGATCAAAGAGCGGGAAGCCGAAAGCATGCGATGCCGCCTCGGCGATTTGTAACGGTGAGAGCCGTTTGCTTTGCAGGAGTTGTGCAATAAAGGAGCTTTGATGCTGTGATGCGGCAGCCTGCAGGGCGAGCGCTTCATCCTCGCTCAACAGTTTCTGGTGCATGAGCATGCGGGCCAGCCCGCCTAACTTGCTTGGTAACGTGACAGCAACCATCAGTATTCAGCCGACCCCTTCATGATCACAGTAAAGCCCATTCATAATGATGGCATTGATGATGCATGCTGGCCTTTTTTTTGTAAAGCATCCATCTACGGCACTCACGAATTATTGGAGATGTTTTTTGCAGAAAATTCAGCAAAAATGCAAATTTGGCTGTAAAAGCACTTGACTTATTCGAATAACCCACGTAAAAACTCGATCAGGCGTTTGGAATTCGAGTGCATTGTAGCCGGCAACTACCGACTTAAATTCTTGAGTACAAACTTTTGGGGTCGCCTCCCCTTAATGTTTTAAGCAAGGAAGTATGAAATGGCAATAGGTACCGTAAAGTGGTTTAATGACTCCAAAGGTTTTGGTTTCATTACCCCGGACGATGGTGGCGACGATTTGTTCGCACACTTCTCCGCAATTGTAGAAGCTGGCTACAAGAGTCTGAAGGAAGGTCAACGCGTATCATTTGATGTTACCGAAGGCCCTAAGGGCAAGCAGGCTTCTAATATCCAGAAGGCCTAAGCTTGGCTCGCTGATGACTACATAGTCTTCAACATAAAAAAGGCCGGAGAAATCCGGCCTTTTTTATTAGTAGTTTCTGTTTAGGTTAAGCATCACATGTGGTTGACAATTTCTGCGCCAAATTCTGCGCTCCCAACCTGCGTGGCGCCTTCCATTTGCGAAGAAAAGTCATGGGTAACACGCTTTGCCTGGATCGCATTAGCGACACCCTTGAGTACCAGATCGGCAGCTTCAGTCCATCCCAGATGGCGTAACATCATTTCAGCCGAAAGAATCAGTGAGCTTGGGTTGGCAATATCTTTACCCGCAATCTTGGGTGCCGTGCCGTGGGTGGCTTCAAACATGGCAACGGTATCTGAAAGATTGGCGCCAGGTGCAATGCCGATTCCGCCTACCTGGGCTGCCAATGCATCGGAGATGTAATCACCATTGAGGTTAAGTGTCGCTACCACGTCATAATCTGCCGGGTGCAGCAGGATTTCCTGCAGGAATGCATCGGCAATACAATCCTTGATGATGAGGCCGTTAGGCAACTGGCACCACGGTCCACCGTCAATCTCTAGCGCGCCGAATTCTTCCTTGGCCACTTCATATGCCCAATTCTTGAATCCACCTTCGGTGAACTTCATGATATTGCCCTTGTGAGCAATGGTCACAGATTGGCGGTTGTTGTCTATGGCGTACTGGATTGCCTTGCGTGCCAAACGCTTGCTACCATCAACAGACACGGGCTTGATGCCGATGGAGGATGTCTCGGGGAAGCGAATTTTCTTGCGTACGCCCATATCACTGAGGAAGTCGATGACTTTCTTCACTTCATCCGAGCCAGCAGCCCATTCGATTCCTGCGTAGATATCCTCGGTATTTTCACGGAAGATGACCATATCGGTTTTTTCCGGATGCTTGACTGGGCTGGGTACGCCCTGGAAATACTGAATAGGACGCAAACAGACGTAGAGATCTAGATCCTGGCGCAAAGTAACGTTCAGTGAGCGTATGCCTCCGCCGACAGGAGTGGTTAGCGGACCCTTGATTGAGATGACATATTCCTTGACTGCCTTGAGCGTTTCATCTGGCAGCCACGAGTTGTTTCCATAGATATTAACCGCTTTTTCGCCTGCGTATACTTCCATCCATGCAATAGTGCGTTGACCACCATACGCCTTGGCTACAGCGCTATCCACTACGTGTTTCATTGGAGGGGTAATATCCACGCCGATGCCGTCGCCCTCAATAAATGGGATAATCGGCTGATTGGGGACATTCAGTGTGTTGTCGGCGTTGACCGTAATTTTCTCGCCATTGGCTGGCACATTAATTTTCGTAGACATTCAGAACTATCCTATTCAAACGCTATAGAGTTAACAGGCGTAATTATTGCAAGAGATCAAGATGCTGATTTTATTCAACAAACCCTATGGTGTAATCTGCCAGTTCAGCCCACATGAAAAACACGAGACGCTGAAGGATTATATTGCCGTCCCGGGGGTGTATGCTGCTGGGCGGCTTGATACTGACAGTGAAGGTCTGCTCATTTTAACCGATGATGGGGCGCTACAACACCGTATATCGCATCCTAGGCACAAAGAGTTCAAAACCTACTGGGTGCAGGTCGAGGGAAATCCGCTGGAGGCTGATCTGCAGCCATTGAGGCATGGAGTGGATCTTGGCGATTTTGTAACGCTTCCTGCCAAAGTGCGGCATATGGATGAGCCTGCCGGATTGTGGCCGCGTCATCCTCCGATTCGTGAACGCAAGGCGATTCCTACCGCATGGCTTGAAGTGCAAATTAGTGAAGGCAAGAACCGTCAGGTGCGCAGGATGACGGCTAAGATAGGGTTTCCTACCTTACGATTGATTCGTTATGCAGTGGGGCCGCATACGCTAGATACTATTGAACCAGGCACCTGGAAAACACTCGATAGCGCCCTGTGAGAGAGGCCTGTCGCTGCTTTGCAAGGTAGCAGTGGGAAAAACTTGCAAGCTGAATATGTTAAACTCCCAGCTTATTTTGAATCATTTTGATTAAAGAGACAGCCCATGTCCGGCAATACCATAGGTACTCTGTTTACCCTGACTTCATTTGGCGAATCTCACGGCCCGGCCATAGGCGGCGTGATTGATGGATGTCCACCTGGCATGGAGTTGTCCGTTGAGGATATCCAGCAGGAATTGGACAGGCGCAAGCCAGGTACGTCGCGTCACGTGACTCAGCGCAAGGAACCAGACACCGTGGAGATACTCTCCGGTGTATTTGAGGGCAAGACTACGGGCACACCTATTGGCCTGCTGATCCGGAATCAGGATCAGCGCAGCCAGGATTATGGCAAGATTGCCGAGACTTTCCGTCCCGGGCATGCGGATTACACGTACTGGCAGAAATATGGTATACGCGATTATCGTGGCGGTGGTCGTTCCAGCGCGCGTGAAACCGCTGTACGGGTGGCGGCAGGGGCTGTTGCCAAAAAATGGCTCAAACAGCGCTATGGCGTGCACATTCGTGCTTACATGAGTCAGCTGGGTGAGATTGCCATTCCATTCAGCTCATGGGATGCCGTCAACCAGAATGCTTTTTTTGCGGCTGATAACACTGTCGTGCCTGAGTTGGAAGCTTACCTCGACAAAATCCGCAATGAGCGTGATTCTGTCGGTGCCCGCATTACCGTGGTCGCGGAAGGGGTGCCGGTTGGTTGGGGGGAGCCTGTGTATGACAGGCTGGATGCCGATATTGCTTATGCCATGATGAGCATCAATGCTGCCAAGGGTGTGGAAATTGGCGATGGTTTTGCCAGTGTCGCCCAGCGCGGCTCATTGCACAGTGACGAGCTGACGCCGGATGGCTTTTCCAGCAATCATGCTGGAGGGGTATTGGGCGGGATTTCGAGTGGACAGTCGCTGGTTGCGCATGTTGCCTTCAAGCCGACCTCCAGTATTCCGCAGCTACGCCATTCCATAGACAAGCAAGGCGCGGCACTTGAGATGCAGACTACCGGCCGACATGACCCCTGTGTGGGCGTGCGGGCCACCCCTATCGTGGAAGCCATGTTGGCATTGGTGTTGATTGATCATGCATTGCGTCATCGCGCGCAGAATGCGGATGTTGTGGTCGATACCGTCAAGATATAAATGTTGACCGGTGTTAGCGTGTCCAGATTGAAGGAAGCCTGATGCGCTTCCTTTTTTCTTGCTGAAAGAATTTGTGCAAACTCCTCTTCCTTACTGGCGCTTATCCGGCTTCTATTTTGCTTACTTCGGTTTCGTCGGCGCATTTACTCCCTTCTGGACTTTATATCTCAAGTCTCTGTCATTTAGTGCTTTCCAGATTGCCATTCTTATGTCGCTGTTTCAGGTGGCACGGAGTTTCTCTCCCAGTCTTTGGGGGTGGGTAGCAGATCGCCGCGGACATCGTGTTCCCATTATCCAGTGGCTGGCAGGTTGCAGTGTGGTGGCTTACTTTGGGGTGTTTTTTGGGGAGAGTTTTTATTGGTTGTTTGCTGTCATGCTGACGCTGAGTTTTTTCTGGAGCGCTTCATTGCCGCTGATTGAGGCAGTGACCCTGGGACACTTGGGTGATCGTCTTGATCGCTATGGCCATATCCGGCTCTGGGGGTCTATCGGCTTTATGATGGCGGTGGTTGGCCTGGGCTATGCAGTGCAATATGTCGGTATGGCAGCGCTACTGTGGGTGATTTTTATTTTATTGAGCGCGGTGTGGGTGCTTTCCTGGAAGTTATCTGACCCGTTGGTGACGTTGCAACGGGAGGGGGAAGGCTCGTTGTGGGCCATCATCAGGCGTAAGGAAGTGATGGCCTTGATGGCGGCATGTTTTACCATGTCTGCCGCACACGGTGTTTACTATACGTTTTATTCTATTTACCTGGTTGATCACGGCTACAGTAAAGGCGTCGTCGGTTGCCTGTGGGCGTTGGGCGTGGCTTGCGAAATTCTGGTGTTCCTGAACATGCCCAGATTGACTGCGATGTTTGGCTTGCGCCGTATCATGCTGGGCAGTCTGTTGCTCGCATTTGTGCGATTCTTTGTCATCGGCTGGGCGGTGGATATCTGGTGGTTGATCGTATTGGCACAGATATTACATGCTGCGACATTTGGCTCTTATCACGCTGCTGCGGTGGCGTTGACCCACCGTTATTTCAAGGGCAAGCATCAGTCCAAGGGGCAAGGCTTGTACACCAGCATTTCCTATGGAGTAGGTGGTACCTTGGGTGCGGTGATGAGTGGGTTTGCCTGGGAAAGCATAGGCCCAAGCTGGACATTTACCGCATCAGCAGTCTGCGCTATGCTCGGGTTTATATTTTTCATGTTCATGATGCAGGAAGATTAGGGGAGATGCGATGAGGTGGGGATGGGTAGGATTGTTGTCATGTCTGTTGCCACAGCTCGCGCTGGCCGAGACTCAGGTCAATGTGGTCGGCCTGTTTCATGGCAAGGCGATACTGGTGATCAATGGAGGCAAGCCAAAAACCTGGTCCGAGAATGATGTAACGCCTGAAGGTGTCAAGTTGGTCGCTGCAGATAGTAACAAGGCGGTGCTTGAGGTGGAGGGCCGTCGCCGCGAACTGGGGATGGGGCAGGCAGTTTCTGTTGCTTCTACCTCTGGAGCGCTGAGTGCGAATGGCAGTATCACCATGTATGCCGATTCTACTGGTCATCATTTTGCCGAGGGCCAGATCAATGGCGCAGCTCTCAGGTTCCTGGTGGATACCGGTGCCTCTGCCATCGTCATGAACAGTGGTGATGCGCGTTATGCCAAGATTGATTACAAGCGTGGGTCACCGGTTTCCGTGCAAACTGCCAATGGCGTGGCTGAGGCTTATCGAGTTGTGATCAATAGCGTCAAGTTGAATGGTCTGGTGCTGAATCAGGTGGATGGCATTGTGATGGAGGGCGGATCGCCCGCCGTCGTGTTGCTGGGCATGAGTGCATTGAACCGGGTGGATATGAAGCGGGATGGAATTGCACTGACGTTGACCAAGAAATATTGATCTGTCGTTAGTCGCCCGCTGCCCTGGCACCATCCAATAAAAAACGACCGCATATAAATGCGGTCGTTTTTTATTGGCGACTCATGAAGATGATATGAGTTTAGTTTTTACGTTTGTCTTTTTCGATCAGTGCGTAAGCAGAATGATTGTGAATGGATTCAAAATTTTCTGATTCCACTGTGTACGCAACAATCTTCTTTTGTGCATTCAACTGTGCCGCTACGTCGCGTACGATATCTTCAACAAACTTAGGATTGTCGTAGGCACGCTCGGTTACATACTTCTCGTCAGGGCGTTTGAGCAGGCCATACACTTCACACGATGCCTGATCTTCCACCAGGCGGATAATATCTTCCACCCAGATGAAGTCATTGATCAAGGCCGTGACTGTGACATGCGAGCGTTGATTATGCGCACCGTAATCTGAGATTTTCTTCGAGCATGGGCAGAGGCTGGTCACAGGGACTACCACTTTGACAGTGATATCGTACTTGCCCTTGTTGATTTCACCCACGAATGTGACTTCGTAGTCCGACAGGCTTTCCACTCCAGAGACAGGAGCAGCCTTGTTGACGAAGTAGGGGAACGTCATTTCTACATGGCCGGAGTCTGCATCCAGGCGCTCGACCATGGCACGCAATATACTTTCGAACGAATCCACAGAAATTTCACGCTCGTTCGTGTTGAGAATCTCAACAAAGCGTGACATGTGGGTGCCCTTGAAGTTATGAGGCAGGAAGACATACATGTTGAATGTGGCAACAGTATGTTGTACGCCACCGGTCTTGTCTTTCACCTTCACCGGGTGACGGATGGATTTGATCCCTACCTTGTCAATGGCAAGCTGCCGGGTATCCGGGGTGTTCTGCACATCTTCAATTGGCGGAATGGAGGGCTGGTTCATGTGGTTCCTGGAAATCTATAAGTTGTATTCGGTAATAGTTGAGTATACTACTTGGTTAATCTTTTCTCAATTGCGGCGGTAATGCCGTCTGCGGTAAGACCGCATTCTGCCAGCATGGTTTCATGCACGCCATGCTCAATAAATTCATCGGGCAAACCAAGGCAGAGGGTGGCTGTATTCAGCTCAAATTCCTGTAAGGCTTCCATGATCGCTGCCCCTGCGCCACCCATGATGGCATTTTCTTCAATGGTGACGATAAGCTCATGAGAGCTTGCCAATTGCGCCACCAGTGCTTTATCCAGAGGTTTGACAAATCGCATGTTGGCGACAGTTGCATCCAGTTGCTCTGCTGCCTGCAGCGCAGGAGTCAACATGCTACCAAAAGCCAAGATAGCGACTTTGCTACCTTGCCTGCGGATTTCTCCCTTGCCGATTGCAAGAGTCTGCATGGTTTCGGAGATGACTGCGCCAGGCCCGCTGCCGCGTGGATAGCGCACGGCAGACGGTCCATCATGACGGTAAGCCGTATATAGCATTTGCCGGCATTCGTTTTCGTCGCTAGGCGTCATGATAATGATATTGGGGATGCAACGCAGATAACTCAAGTCAAAACTGCCTGCATGCGTGGGGCCATCTGCCCCAACCAAACCAGCGCGGTCGATAGCAAACATCACCGGCAGATTTTGCAGGGCGATATCGTGAATAAACTGGTCGTAAGCACGCTGCAAGAACGTCGAGTAAATCGCGACTACGGGTTTTAGCCCATCACAGGCCATACCAGCTGCAAATGTGAGTGCGTGCTGCTCGGCAATACCTACATCATAGAAACGTTCAGGAAACTGTTCAGCAAAGGCATTGAGACCGGAGCCATCGCACATGGCTGGCGTAATGCCAATCAGGCGCTGGTCTTCAGCGGCCATGTCCACCAACCAGTCGCTAAATACCTGGGTGTAGGTTTTGTTGCCGCTATTGGCGATAGAGCGACCATTGCTGGGGTCAAATTTTCCAACCCCATGATACTTGCCAGGATTGTCTTCCGCAGGCTGGTAGCCATGGCCTTTTTGAGTGGCAATATGCAGGAACTGCGGGCCCTTGAGTTCCCGGATGTTTTTCAGCGTCGTAATCAACACATCAATATCATGTCCATCAATGGGGCCGATATAGTTGAACCCGAACTCCTCAAACAGAGTGCCTGGTGTCATCATGCCTTTGACATGTTCTTCCGCACGCTTGGCAAATTCCCGCATTGGAGGCACTACACCCAGGACTTTTTCACCGGAGCGACGCATCGTGGTGTAAAGGCGGCCAGATAGCAGTTTGGCGAAATAATTGGTGAGTGCGCCTACATTGGGTGAAATTGACATGTCATTGTCATTGAGGATCACCAGGAGGTTGGTATCCATGGCACCTGCATTATTCAATGCTTCAAATGCCATGCCAGCTGTCATGGCACCATCGCCTATCACCGCGATAGAGCGGCGATCTGAGCCAGTTTTCTGGGCCGCCACCGCCATGCCGAGTGCCGCAGAGATAGACGTGCTCGAGTGGCCGGTACCAAAGGTATCGTATTCACTTTCAGTGCGTCGTGGAAAGCCGGCGATGCCTTGTGGTTTTCGCAGTCCTTCCATGGCAGCACGACGTCCTGTGAGTATTTTGTGCGGATAGGTCTGGTGCCCGACATCCCATACCACCCGGTCGTCGGGGGTGTTAAAGACATAATGCAGGGCGATGGTGAGTTCGACCACGCCCAGGTTGGAGGAGAGGTGTCCGCCGGTCTGGGCCACACTGTTAATCAAAAACTGACGTAGCTGCTGGGCCAATGCCGGTAACTGTTTGCGATCAAGCTTACGTAGATGCTCTGGTGAGTTAATGCTTTCTAGCAGTTCGTACATATCAGGTCCGCTCAAAAGCTACGTTGGGTAATGAATTGCGCCAATTGATGGAGGCGTGTAGCGTCCTCACCATAGCTTGCCAGTGGCGTCAGGGCATTTTCCAGCAGCTCCTGCGCCAGCTGTTTGGCGCGGTCTATGCCCAGAATCGTGACATAGGTTGGCTTATTACTTTCGGCATCTTTGCCTGCAGTCTTGCCCAGGGTTTCGCTATCTGCTTCTGCATCAAGGATATCATCTACCACCTGGAACGCGAGGCCTATGGATTGCGCATAATGGTCTATGGCATTGATGCGCTCCGCGTCTACATCATCAGCACAGTATGCACCCAGCAAAGCAGCAGCACGAATCAAAGCACCGGTTTTATGGATATGCATGTATTCCAGTTCTGACTGATCCAGCTCCTTGCCTACACTGGCGAGGTCTATCGCCTGACCACCAGCCATGCCGCGTGAGCCGCTGGCAATTGCTAGCAAATTGAGCATTTCCAGCTGGCGATTTGCATGTGTGCAAAGCTGTGGTGTTGCCAGTGACTGGAAGGCCAGCGTTTGCAGGGCATCTCCCACCAGTAATGCGGTGGCATCGTCATATTGCTTGTGACAGGAAGGTTTGCCGCGTCGCAGATCATCGTCATCCATGCAGGGCATGTCATCGTGTACCAGCGAATAGGCATGGATCAACTCAACAGCGGAGGCGGCGATATCCACTTTTTCTTTGGGCGCACCACACAGCTCACCTGCCGCATGGGCAAGCAGGGCGCGCACACGTTTGCCGCCACCCAATACTGCATAACGCATGGCTTCATGCAGTTTTTGTGGTGCAATGTCGGCAGGGGGTAACAGGGTATCCAGCACTTGCTCCATGCGCTGTTGCGTATGGCGAGCCCAACTTTGAAAATCAGTCATTTAGTATCGGTATAGGGTTGTAGCTGGTTGGATTCATTCAGTATTCGTACTTGCTGTTCAACGTCAGCCAGTGATTTCTGGCAGTGCTGCAGCAGTTCCGAGCCACGCTTATAGGCTGTCAGCGATTGCTCAAGTGGCAATTGGCCTGACTCAATTTGTCCAACGATGCTCTCGAGTTCAGCCATTGCTTCTTCAAAACTCAAGGTATCAAACATGCTGGCTTGTTGTTCCGTTTTTGCTTTTTTACTCATGAAACCAATCACTGAAGGGGCGGAACCGTAGCAAAATCATGATGTTTGGTCAAATGCTGGTGTCCAGTAATGGATGAAAAATTGCCACCATTTTACGCCTAACAGCCCGGAGAGACCATGATTAAGTTCATGGTTGCTGTAATAGCTTTGCTTGCAGGAAATTGCGGATGTCATTGATTTCTTCCATACAGACTGAGTGTGGCATTGGGTACTCATGCAAATCAAGCGTATAGCCTTGCGCTTGCAGGAGCCCGGCTGAAGCTTGATATCTATCCAGGGTAATGACGTTATCCAGCGTGCCGTGCGCCATGAAAATAGGCAGCGCCTGGTTGGCGAGGCTGCGTTCTGTCCCCAGCAATTCGCTCAGTGGTAGATACGTGGAAAGTGCCAGTACAGCGGCAAGCGGCTCTGGATATCGCAGGGCGGTATGCAAAGCAATCGCGCCACCCTGGGAAAACCCCGCCAGTACGATGTGCTGGCAAGGAATACCTCGCTGCACCTCATTGGCAATTAACGCTTCAATCTGCTTCTGTGTGGCCGCAATCCCTTCTGCATCCTGCTGGTAGCTGGCATCAAAACCATAAATATCGTACCAGGCAGGCATTGCGTAACCGTTGTTGACAGTGACTGGGCGTACTGGTGCATGCGGCAGGATAAAGCGCGTATTAGGCAAGGCAAGCTCGTGCACGACCGGCACAAAGTCCTGACCATCGGCACCTAAGCCATGCAGCCAGATAACACTGTGCTGGATAGGATCTTCTGGAGAAATCTCAATAAAATCTAGTAATTGCATGATGCGGGATCGTGATGGGGAGTCTGCTATTTTGCCATGATGTGCTTGGCGGGACATGCATGATATTGTCCTGAATCATAAGGTTTGTTCAGAATGAAGTTATTTTTGGATAAATCTGCTGCGGTTTTTTTAATTAGGTGATTGATTTTTTAAGTTGTATTGTTTTTTTGTGCTTAGCACAATTAAGGTTTTCTATAGCCTCTGATTTTCCAAAACAATTCATCCGGGATTGCAATGTTGTGCCTGTTTTTAATTGCTTGATGGCGGTGTATTTGAATCAGTTGTCATAGCAGATATGATGTGAAACGGATTGCGTATTGCAACAGTTACTTAGAACAACGGGACGGATCAATTTTGAAGTGCAAGCAAGGAGGGTGAATGAACGTCACGGTGCTCGGCTGTAGCGGTGGAATAGGTCAGGGCTTACGCACAACGGCCTTGTTGCTGGATGACGATATATTGATCGATGCGGGCACGGGCGTTGGCGATTTGTCGCTGGCGCAGTTGGTGGCGATAGATCACGTGTTCCTCACCCATTCGCATCTGGATCATATTGCCTGTCTGCCTTTTCTGCTGGACAGCGTTATGGGCAAGCGTGCGGCCCCGGTGACGGTATATGCTCTGCCTGAAACGATAGACGTATTAAAAGCGCATATCTTCAATTGGAAAATCTGGCCAGATTTCAACCAAATTCCAGACCAGGAACAGCCATTTCTTCAATATCGCCCTTTATCCCTGGGGCAAACGTTCACATTGAATCAGCGCATGATCACTGCCTTGCCAGCCCATCATTCCGTGCCTGCTGTGGGTTATCTGCTGGATAGCGGAGTAGGCAGTCTGGCATTCAGTGGCGACACTACCAGTTGTGATGCATTCTGGCAGCAACTGAATCAGGTTAAAAACCTTGCCCATCTAGTGATAGAAACCTCTTTCAGCAATGCAGAGATTGCGCTGGCGCAAGTGTCCAGACACTTATGTCCTTCTTTATTGCTGGAAGGGCTGAATCAACTGCAAAGCAAACCGCAGGTGCATATTACCCATCTGAAACCTGGTGAGAGCGAAAGCATCATGCAGGAAATTAACGCTTATCGTCACGCCTTGAACCCGAGCCAATTGTGGCACGGGCAGATTATTACTCTTTAAATCCCGCAATCATTCATTCGGCACACCAATGGACAACCTGGAATCATTCCTACTGCAACTTGAACCGATACTGGCCCTTTCCCCTAGACGCTTGAAAGAGCTGGCGGGCCTGTGCTTTATCGAACGGGTAAATCAGGATATTGATCCCTTACGCATGAATGTCTTGAAAAGTGCACAAGTGCTGTATTTACTCAAGGGTGATATCGGCTTGCGCTATGTGGACGGTAGCAAGAAAATATTACGTGGTGGTAGCGAAGCGGCCAAATACCCTGTGGGTTCTGGTTCGTTGCCTGTGCAGGACACGATCGCCCTGACTGAAATCCAGATAGTACGGATAGATACCGACCTGCTGGATATCATGATGACCTGGGACCAGTTGGCCGGATACGAGAATACGGCACCCCCTGCATTGGCGGCAGTGAGTCATGACAGTGGCAAATGGATGAAGGACACCGAGGTGTTCAGTGTCAGCAAGTTGCAGAACGGTCTATTCAGCCGTCTACCGCCCGCCCATATTGAAGAAATGTTTCGCCGCATGGAACCCATGCCGGTCAGGGCCGGGCAGGTCATTATCCGTCAGGGCGAAGAGGGCGATTATTACTACCTGATAGAAAATGGTATGGCCTTGGTCAGCAGGCGACCAGTGCCTAGTCAACCGGATATGCTGATTGCGCAATTGGAAGCAGGCTCTGCCTTTGGTGAGGAGGCGCTGGTTTCAAATAACCGGCGTAATGCGACAGTGTCGATGAAAACTGATGGCATGTTACTACGACTTAGTAAGCAAGATTTCATAGAGTTATTGCAGGAGCCCCTGCTGACGAAGGTTTCGGTACCCGAGGCAGAGTACATGGTGAAAGATGGAGCTGTATGGCTGGATGTGAGATTGCCCACTGAGTATGACTACCAACATTTACCCGGAGCCATTAATGCACCATTACATGAGTTGCGGAATTTGGTGGGGAAATTAAATAAAGCCATTCCTTATATTGCGTATTGCCACACAGGTCGGCGTAGTTCAGCCGCGGCCATTATCTTGCTAGGGTATGGATTTAATGTCCGAATATTAAATAAGAGCTTGGGTGCGGTACACATCACTTAAACTTTTCGAACATTTTATATGGTTAAAATAAAACCCGCCGAAGCGGGTTAATTTTCGAAGTATATTTTTTATGTAAAGCCTTGAAAGTGCTTTATTTGAAGTTACTTACAAAAACTTGCTGCAAGGCATGTTCCAGTTTGAGCCCAAGTAATATTTGAACCATTGATCGTTGGGGTAAGAACAGAAGTGTAGCCGCCGGCTGCTGTAGATCCTGTGCCTGTAATTACGCCATCTGTTGTTGTTAGAGATGCAACATTAGCAGTTGCTGCGGGAGCAGCCTCTACACCCAATGCACCATTTGAACAACCAGTAGCTGTTCCTGGGTTTGCAGGATTGTCAGTAGCACATATGGATACTGATTGCTTAAATGTGTCACTAAGGGATAGAACTTCGCTAAATCTGGCTTTTTTTGTATAGTTTTGATAAGAAGGAATTGCTACTGCTGCCAAAATACCAATAATCGCAACGACGATCATCAGTTCGATTAATGTAAAACCTTGTTGTACTTTCTTCATTTGAATCCCCTTGGAGTAAGTGTCAGTGGTTGCAGTATCAATGGGTACTGCATGTTAAACATATGGCAATGAGTGTGCCAACTGAGATGTGTTTTTGTTATTGATTGAATTTAAAAGGTTTTTGTGAGGGCGATAAAAAAAGCGGTGCTTCAAGCACCGCTTTTTTATTGCATAAGACTGACAAAATTTGTCAGTCTGTGACAAGGCAAGTCGCTTATTTGGCTTCAGCAACCTTCTTCAGGTTGGCCAGGCCCGCGTCATAAACGCCATTCACTGCATCCAGCGCGGACTTGTCATCCTGACCTGGAGGGATAGGTGGGTTAAGCTTGTACACACGGTAGAAGCGGCCCATCCATTTAACTTCTGCTTTGCCGCCATCCACGGCTTTGACAGAGATGGTGGAGTAGTAATCAGCGACTGGCAGTACACCTTCTACAATACCGTACTTTAGTTGTTTGCTGTCTTCATCCAGGCTTTTCAGGTTTTCCAGCAGGGTGCCGCCGCCTTTGAGGGTCAGGAGGCGCAGGGTTTCTTCTTCGCCTGCCTCATTTTTCTTGGTTTCCAGTTTTGTGCTTTCAACGGCAGGATGCCATTTTTGCCAATTGCCGAAATCCTTCACCAGGGCCCAGACTTTATCAGGGCTGGCATCGATAATGACAGTTTTTTCAACCTTTTGCGGGGATGGGCCGTGAGCGGCAGCAGTCAGCGGCAGCATGCCGATAGCCAGCAGGGCGAGTAATTTCTTCATCTATAGTTCTCCATGTATTTAGCTAAAAAGTGGAACTGCTATGCAGATCCTGATCAATGTGACGTCTTGAGTATAAACTGACCGAAAGCCCGGCTTTGCTTGCCTGTCGGGATGTTTTCGATACGCTTATTGCTGCTGGCGTCTATCACTGAAACCGAGTTGTCGAACCAGTTGGCGACATAAATTCTGTTGGTGGCAGCATCATAGTTGATGCCCTCCGGGAAGCCGCCTACACGCACCTTGGCGATTTCCTTGTCTTCTGTCAGGCTGAGCACGGAAACCGTATCAGCCTGTGTATTGGTAACGTACGCATATTGGCTGTCTGGGCTGACAGTCACACAATATGGATGCTCTCCTACCTTGATGGCACGGCTTTGGCCGCTAGCTGGGTCAATAATGGACAGGCTGTTTTCATACACATTGACCACATAAAGATGTTTGCCATCCGGCCCCAGGGTGACACCAAACGGGTGCGCGCCAGTGGCAATACGGCTTAATATCTTGAGGGAGGCAGTGTCTATCACTGCCAAATCATTGCTATCCCGGTTCGCCACGTAAAGCTTGCTGCCATCATGGCTGATGGTGATGCCGGCAGGGGCTTTGCCTATGCTGACTTCACGACGTTGCTGGGTGTCTGCAGTATTGATCACCAATATGCGGTTGTCATTCCAGTCTGCCACATAAAGCGTGTTGCTATCCGGAGAAAGTGCAATGCCGACAGGGGAGCCTGGGATATCGATGGTATCAATCACCTGATAGGTTTTGCTATCAATGACAGAGACAGAGTGACTATCCACATTGCTGATGAATACTTTCCCGAGTGTTGCCGATGTTGCGACCCCTACCGGGGATTTGCCGACGGGTATGGTGGCGATCACCTGATGATTGACGAGGTTAATGACTGAAACCGTATTGTCGCCCTGGTTGGTGATATATGCTTCATCGGCAATGGCGCCGGACAGGCTGCAAGCAAACATGCTGCTAATGACGAAAATGATGAGTTGTTTCACTGGTAATCGGGGTTTTCTGTCAATGGTCTTTAAACGCAGCTGGGCTACGCTTGGTTGACTTGGCAGTATACGGGTGCGGTGCAAATAGCGTCAAGGCAAGAGCAAGTGTCTGTTTTATCAGGATTGCCGGTTGCAATCGGGCGGTTATTCTTTCAATCTGGGTCGAAATATGGAAGAATTACGGCAAATTATAGAGGTATGTTGTCATGATAGATCGCGATGGATATCGCCCGAATGTAGGCATTATTTTATGTAATGCCCGCAATCAGGTGTTTTGGGGTAAGCGCATCCGCGAACACTCTTGGCAGTTTCCACAGGGTGGGATCAAGCATGGTGAAAGCCCGGAGCAAGCCATGTACCGTGAGCTGATGGAAGAGGTTGGCCTGCGTCCTGAACATGTAAGGATTTTGGGAAGAACGCGGGATTGGTTGCGTTATGAGGTGCCTACGAATTGGATCAAGCGTGAATGGCGCGGAAGTTACAAGGGCCAAAAGCAAATATGGTTTTTGCTACGATTGGTCGGACGTGATAATGATGTGTCATTGCGTGCCACTGAGCATCCAGAGTTTGATGCCTGGCGCTGGAGTGATTACTGGGTGGCGATGGATAGCGTCATTGAGTTCAAGCGGGATGTATATCGCCTGGCACTCAAGGAGTTATCTCCTCACCTTGGAGAACGTCGCCGTCAACCCCGCCATCCTCTGCTAGAGCAGGTGGGTACGCCGATTATTCGTTAATCGTTTATTCTGTTTGGTTATATCTAAAAACCGCCCCAGTGCACTCGGGGCGGTTTTTTTATTCAGCTTGCCATTACCTCACCAAGCCTGACAGTACCTGCGGACACCCAAGACGAATTAAATACGATGGCGTCAGATTGTGGGAACACTAGCACCACGGTTGAGCCTAGCAAAAAGCGTCCCATTTCTTCCCCCTGTTTCAGTTGAATATTCTGGCTGCTGTAGTCCCAGGACTTGATCTTTCCAGGGCGGGGTGGATTCACAATGCCATGCCAGACCGTGGCCATGCTGCCGACAATCGTCGCGCCAACCAACACCAGGATGAAATTGCCTTGCGTGCCTGCGAACTCGCACACCACACGTTCATTACGTGCAAACAGGCCTGGAACATCTTCTGCTGTTGCTGGATTGACCGAGAACAGGTCGCCCGGCACATAGGTCATGCTCAATAGTTTGCCATCACATGGCATGTGGATGCGGTGGTAGTCGCGTGGGCTGAGGTAAATCGTGGCAAAGCTACCATTCTGATATTGGGCTGCGATTTCCTTGTTGCCACCCACCAGGGCGGTGGTTGAGTAGCTGTGGCCTTTGGCCTGAAAGATCTGGTCAACTGCAATAGGGCCAAACTGGCTGATGGCACCATCCACCGGGCAGGTCAGTTTGGCGATAGCCTGTGGACGAGCGCCTGTACGTAAGGCACGAGTGAAGAAGTCATTAAAGCTGGTGTAACTGCTGATATCGGGATTGGCAGCTTCAGCCATGTTGACCTGATAGCGTTTAACAAACCAGCGAATCACTGCAGTGGTCAGTTTACCTGCCTGAGCATGCGCTAATTTGCCAGCAATGGCAGTCAGTGCCTGTTTCGGCACCATATATTGCACTAACACAGAAAAACGTTTGGACACTTTGGCCTCGTATGAGTGATTGCAGGGCTGGGAGCAGAAAAGCAAAAGAGGCAGGGCATGGCCCGGCCTCTTCATAGTTTAACCGCTAACGGTCAAGCTTAGTTCTTGGACTGATCCACCAGTTTGTTCTTGGAAATCCAAGGCATCATGGCGCGCAACTGACCACCCACCTGCTCGATTGGGTGAGCAGCATTGAGGCGACGACGTGCAGTCATGGATGGGTAGTTGGTGCGGCCCTCCAGGATGAATTGCTTGGCATATTCGCCGTTCTGGATGTTGGTCAGGCATTCTTTCATGGCAGCACGAGCCTGGTCCGCAATCACGCGAGGGCCAGTAACGTATTCACCGTACTCTGCATTGTTGGAGATGGAGTAGTTCATGTTGGCGATGCCGCCTTCGTACATGAGGTCTACAATCAGCTTCAACTCGTGCAGGCACTCGAAGTAAGCCATTTCTGGCGCATAGCCAGCATCAACCAAAGTTTCAAAACCAGCCTTAACCAGTTCAACTGCGCCACCACAGAGTACAGCTTGCTCACCGAACAGGTCGGTTTCTGTTTCTTCGCGGAAGTTGGTTTCAATCACGCCACCCTTGGTGCCGCCATTGGCCGCAGCGTAAGAAAGTGCGATGTCCTTGGCCTTGCCAGAGGCATCCTGGTAAACAGCGATCAATGAAGGAACGCCACCACCCTTGAGGTATTCGGAACGTACGGTGTGACCAGGGCCTTTAGGCGCGATCATGATGACGTCTTGATCCTTGCTAGGAATAATCTGGTTGTAATGAATGTTGAAGCCATGAGCAAAGGCCAGTGCTGCACCCTTTTTCAGGTTAGGCTCAATGTCGGCTTTGTAGATTTCTGCCATGGTTTCGTCTGGCAACAATACCATCACAACATCGGCGCCAGTCACCGCATCCTTGATTTCCTTGACATCGTGACCTGCGTTTACGGCCTTGGCAAAGGAGCTACCATCCTTGCGAGCACCGATAGTGACAGTGGCACCAGAGTCCTTCAGGTTTTGCGCATGCGCATGGCCTTGAGAACCGTAACCAACAATCGTCACTTTCAGTTTCTTGATTAAGGACAGATCTGCGTCTTTGTCGTAATAGACTTTCATTTTTTACCTTTCAATACAAATAGTTTACTGCAAGCAATGCTGGTGCACTGCCCACAAATTCAATGTTAAAGCTTGAGGATCCTGTCGCCGCGGCCTATACCGGATGCGCCGGTACGGACGGTCTCGAGAATGGCAGCGTTGTCCAGAGCCTCTAGGAAAGCATCCAGTTTGGAGCCTGAGCCTGTGAGCTCTATGGTGTAGCTGCCGTCTGCAACATCAATGATGCGCCCACGAAAAATGTCACACATACGTTTCATTTCATCGCGGAACGGCCCAGTGGCCTTCACCTTGACCAACATCAGTTCTCGCTCGATAAAGCGGCCGTCGTTGAGGTCCAGTACCTTGACCACATCAATTAACTTGTTGAGTTGTTTGATGATTTGCTCAATCACTTCATCCGATCCGGAGGTGACGATGGTCATGCGTGACAGTGTGGCATCTTCGGTGGGTGCCACAGTCAGGGATTCAATATTGTATGCACGTGCGGAAAACAGGCCAGCTACACGAGAAAGTGCACCAGCTTCGTTTTCCATCAATATGGAGATGATGTGTTTCATACTTGATCTTCTTACAGCTCTTCAGCCAGGATAATTTCAGACAGGCCCTTGCCGTTTGGCACCATGGGGAACACGTTTTCGTTCTGGTCGGTGAGGAAGTTCATGAATACGAATCTGTCCTTGAGGTTGAACGCCTCGGTCAGTGCACCTTCAACATCGCCCGGTTTTTCGATATTCATGCCGACATGGCCATAGGATTCCGCCAGTTTGACGAAGTCAGGTAGGCTGTCCATATAGGATTCAGAGTAGCGATTCTCGTAAAAGAACTGCTGCCACTGCCGTACCATGCCCAAATAGCGATTGTTGAGCAGGATGACCTTGATGGGCAGATGGAACTGCTTACAGGTCGACAGCTCCTGAATATTCATCTGGATACTGCCTTCGCCGGTGACACAGGCAACTTGCGCAGTGGGATCAGCAAACTGTACGCCCATGGCGTAAGGCAGACCCACGCCCATGGTGCCAAGGCCGCCGGAGTTGATCCAGCGACGTGGCTTGTCGAATTTGTAGTATTGCGCAGCCCACATCTGGTGCTGACCGACGTCTGAAGTGACGTAAGCATCACCCTTGGTGACTTCCCACAGTTTTTCAATCACGTATTGTGGCTTGATGATCTCGCTATTGCGATTGTAGGAAAGACAGTTGCGGCCACGCCATTCTTCGATCTGTGTCCACCAGGCCTTGAGTGCAACTGCGTCCGGTGCGCGTGTTTCCGCATCCAGCAACTCATTCATCTCGGTGAGTACAGACTGTACATGACCGACGATAGGCACATCGACCTTTACCCGTTTGGATATGGAAGACGGGTCTACATCAATGTGGATGATGGTGCGGTTTTTGTTGAAGAAGTGTTCTGGATTGCCAATCACGCGGTCATCAAAGCGTGCACCAATGGCAACCAGCACATCACAGTCCTGCATGGCCATATTGGCTTCAAGTGTGCCGTGCATCCCCAGCATGCCAACAAACTGTTTGTCCGTGGCTGGATAACCACCCAGGCCCATCAGGGTATTGGTGACCGGGAAGCCCAGTCTTTGTGCAATCTTGATCAACTCCCCTGAGGCATCGCCCAGTACCACGCCACCACCCGCATAAATCATCGGGCGCTTGGCATCCAGCATGAGCTTGATCGCCTTCTTGATCTGACCGGAGTGGCCTTTCAGGATAGGCGTGTATGAGCGTAGCTCTACTGACTTTGGATATTCAAAATTTGCAAGCTGGGCCGTAATGTCCTTGGGGATATCCACGACTACCGGTCCAGGCCTGCCTGTTGCGGCAATGAAGAAAGCCTTCTTCATGGTGGTAGCAATATCCTTGATATCCTTGACCAGGAAGTTATGTTTTACACATGGACGGGTAATCCCGATCATGTCAACTTCCTGGAAGGCATCCAGGCCAATGGCTGGCGTAGGCACCTGGCCACTGATCACGACCAGTGGAATGGAGTCCATATACGCAGTCGCAATGCCAGTAATGGCATTGGTGGCACCAGGGCCCGAGGTAACGAGCGCGACCCCGACGTCGCCAGTGGCACGTGCGTATGCATCAGCTGCATGAACCGCTGCTTGCTCATGACGAACCAGGATGTGCTTGAACTTGTCCTGAGTAAAAATTGCGTCGTATATGTTGAGCACCGCACCGCCTGGATAGCCAAAAACGAATTTAACGTTTTCTTCATGCAGGCAACGGATGACGATTTCTGCGCCAGATATTTCCATAGATATTGCTTGTTATGCCAAGAGTTTGGGAAACGTAGAACACTAACGGTTTGCGCCGATTTGGTCAAGGATGATTAAGTGGGAAGTGCCTGTAAATCCGTGATATTCAAGCAGGATTTCCCCGCATTTAATCCATGGGGGGCGGTGCTACCTTCAATAATTCTTCTATGGTGGTGATGCCCGCGGCTATTTTTTCCGCCCCATTGATCATGAGCGGTTGCATGCCTTGTTTGTAAGCCAGAGCCTTGATGCTGACGAGGTCGGCATCATGCGTAATCAGTTTTTTCAGCGTGGAGTCTATCGAGAGCATTTCATAAATGCCACTACGTCCACGATATCCGGTCATACGGCATTCCAGGCAACCATTGGCGACATGAATTTGTTTCGGTTTAGGTAGCTTCCAGGCGCCTATCAGTTCATCCCAGCGTGATTGGGTGATGGTGGAAGGTGTTTTGCAGTGTGTGCACAGTGTACGCACCAGGCGCTGCGCCATGATGCCAATGACAGCGGAATGAATCAGGTAGGGTGCAACGCCAAGATCCAGCAGCCGCGTGACGGCAGAGGGGGCATCATTGGTGTGCAGGGTGGAGAGTACCAAGTGACCGGTAAGCGCTGCCTGGATGGCCATTTCTGCGGTTTCCACGTCGCGGATTTCGCCGACCATGATAATGTCAGGATCTTGCCGTAACAGGGTGCGCACGCCGTCGGCAAAGCTCAAACCTATATTCTGCTGCACCTGCATCTGGTTGAATGCAGGTTCAACCATTTCTATCGGGTCTTCAATGGTGCAGACATTCACTTCGGGCGTGGCCAGAAGCTTGAGCGTTGAATACAAAGTGGTGGTCTTGCCTGAGCCTGTGGGGCCAGTGACCAGTACAATGCCATTGGGGGTTTGCGTCCACTTTTTCCATTGTTGCGCCTGATGGCTGGAAAAGCCCAGTTCAATGAAATCCTTGACCAGGATTTCCGGCGTGAAGATACGCATCACCAGTTTTTCACCAAATGCAGTCGGCATGGTGGAAAGGCGTAACTCGATTTCCTCGCCTTCGTCGGTCAGGGTCTTAATGCGGCCATCCTGCGGACGGCGCTTTTCCACCATGTCCATACGCCCCAGCAGTTTGATCCGGCTGGTAATGGCATTCATGATGGCGGTCGGTAATTGGTAGACCTGGTGCAATACGCCGTCGATGCGGAAGCGCAATATGCCCATGGTGCGCCTGGGTTCCAGGTGGATATCGCTGGCGCGTTGTTCAAAGGCGTATTTGAACAACCAGTCGACGATATTGACGACATGTTGTTCATTCGCATCGAGATTTTTGTTCTTGCCCAGCTCAACCAACTGCTCCAGGTTCTGAACACCGATAACCTGACCAGCCTTGGCTGTATTGGCCAGGTTGATCGAGTTGGCCAAGTTATAGACTTCGGGAAGATGACGGTTGATTTCGCGTGGATTTGCCACTACCAGGCGAATTTTCAGTCTTAAAATTCGCTCCAGATCAGGAATCCACTCAGTGAAAAATGGCTCGGCCGTGGCAATGATGGCTTCGTTGTTACTCACCTTGATCGGCATGATCTTGAGCCGTTCGGCGTAAGCCTTGGAGATCACCTGGGCGATGGAGCCAAAATCCAGCTTCAGTGGATCGATGTGGTAATACTCAAGTTCCGCACGCTTGGCCAGCCAGACAGTCAGCGCTTCAATGGAAAGCAACTTGTTAGGGGTTGTCAGGTTTTTCCACTTTTGCTCACCGATGACAATCAGTGGATGCAGATTGGAGCTGTCAAACCTTCGGTCTTTATACAGTTGCTCTGCTTGCAGCTTATGCAGCAGGCCATCATTGACCAGCATGCGCAAAGCATCGCCCAGTGACAGGCGGCCTGGGGCCGGTTGAAATATCGGGGCGGGTTGTTGGCTCATGGTGGATTTATACTAAAGAGTCTTTAGCCAAAAGTCGACCTGCCTTTAATCTTGGGAAGCGCATCAGGAATCCTTGAAACGCATAGAGAGATCAATCGCCTGTACATGTTTGGTCAGGCTGCCAATCGAGATGCGGTCTACCCCGGTCAGCGCAATCTCGCGCACGTTGTGAAGCCCTATCCCGCCAGAGGCTTCCAGCACTGCTCGACCCTGTGTGAGCAGAACGGCGGCATACAGCTGTTCTGTACTGAAGTTATCAAGCAGTATCAGGCTTGCCCCGGCATCCAGAGCGCTTTGTAATTGATCCAGGGTTTCAACTTCTATCTGTATCGGTACATTGGCATGCATATCCCGTGCATTTTGCAACACGGCTTCTATGCTGCCTGCCGCTGCAATGTGGTTTTCCTTGATCAGGATACCGTCATATAGTCCGATGCGCTGATTCAGTCCGCCGCCTACCCTCACTGCATATTTCTGTGCCAGCCGCAATCCTGGCAGGGTTTTACGTGTGTCCAGAATGCGTGTCTGGGTGCCCGTGATGGCATTCACATATTGTCTTGTCAGAGTGGCAGTGGCGGAGAGGGTCTGCAGGAAATTAAGCGCACAGCGCTCAGCTGTGAGGAGTGCCCGTGCGGGCCCGTGCATTTTACATATCACCTGGTCTGCACTGACCGAACTTCCTTCTTCCACCTGCCAATCCAGAACAATCTCCCGGGATATCTGGTGAAAGCAGGCAGTGGCCCAGGGGGTGCCGCAAATGATCGCCTGTTCACGGCTGATGATCGTGGCCTCTGCTACTTGTCCTGCAGGGACCAGTTGCGCGGTCAGGTCGCCGCTACCGATGTCTTCGCTGATCGCTTGTGCAATATCCGTTTCAATACAGGTTTGCAGAGACGGAGATAGTTGTGAGCTGCTGAATGTTGGATCCATGATTTACATTATAATGCAGTCATTACCATCTCTGCGCTGATCATCATGAAGCTTCTTTATTCCAATACCAGTCCTTATGCTCGCAAGGTACGTATTGTTGCCAGCGAAAAACGCATTGATGTCACCATGGTTCCTGTGGTACTGGCAGATCCGGATTGTCCGGTGAATGACCATAATCCACTGGGGAAAATCCCGGTACTGATTCTGGCCGATGGCGATAGCCTTTATGATTCACGCGTGATTGCGGAATACTTGGATAACCGCACACCGCTGGCTCACCTGATTCCGCAGGATCACTCTGTCAAAATCTGGGTAAGGCGTTGGGAGGCTCTGGCAGATGGGGTGTGCGATGCAGCAATCGCTGCGGTGATGGAGGGACGCCGGCCCGAGGGGATGCAGGATGCTGCCATTATTGCGAAGCAGTTGGGCAAGGTTGAGCGTGGTTTGCGTGTGCTGAATGACGATCTGGGCAAGAATAAATGGTGTGTGAATGATGCTTTCAGTCTGGCCGATATTGCCTTGGGCTGTGTGCTGGGCTATCTGGATTTGCGCTACCAGCATCTGGATTGGCAAAAGACCTATCCCAACCTGGGACGCCATTACCTCGCGCTCATGCAGCGTGCTTCATTCAGGGATACTGCCCCACCGCTTGCCAAGTAATCTCATCTCTCAGCGGCAGCTATGCTTGGTAGTTGCGGTGTAGCTTGTCGTTGAGGTGTAGCTTGTCGTTGAGGTGCGGCTTGTTGTTGAGGTGCGGCTTGTTGAGGTGTAGCTTATAGTGCCGATGTAATAATACCGCCACCAAGACACACATTGCTTTCGTAGACGACTACGGATTGCCCAGGTGTGATGGCCCATTGCGCATGACCAAAGCGGATTTCCGTAATGTCGCCCTCCAGCCTCTCGATCTCACATGGAGCATCAGGCTGGCGATATCGAGTCTTGGCCGCATATACCCAATGAGTTCTCGGCTCTTCCCCGGCGATCCAGTGCAGATTGCTGGCGATCAGGCCGTCGTTGAGCAGCAAGGGATGTTCATGTCCTTGTACCACAATCAATACATTGCGTTGCATATCCTTGCCTGCCACAAACCAGGGTTCGCCATTGCTTTCACGTGAGCCGCCTATGCCAAGGCCCTGGCGCTGACCCATGGTGTAATACATGAGACCGTTGTGCTGACCGACTACCTGGCCGTCAGGGGTTTCCATGTCGCCGGGGGTGCGAGGCAAGTAGCGACTTAAAAATTCCTGGAACGGACGTTCGCCGATAAAGCAGATACCGGTGGAGTCTTTTTTTTCGCTGGTGGGTAGTCGGGCACGTCTGGCGATTTCACGTACCTCGCGCTTGGGCAGGTGACCCAGCGGGAAAAGCGTCTTTGAGAGTTGTGCCTGGTTGAGGCGATGCAGGAAATAGCTTTGATCCTTGGTGCCGTCATCCGCCTTCATTAGTTGATACAGGCCATTGCGCTCGCGTACCTGTGCGTAATGACCGGTGGCCATCAGGTCACCCCCCAGCGCCATGGCATGGTCGAGGAAAGCCTTGAACTTGATCTCGGAGTTGCACAGGATGTCGGGGTTAGGTGTGCGGCCTGCGCTGTATTCTTCCAGGAAGTTGGCGAAGACGCGCTCTTTATATTCCTTGCTGAAGTTGACGGCTTCTATCTCTATGCCCAGGTTATCCGCTACGGCAACCGCATCAATCAGGTCCTGCTTGG
This sequence comes from Methylobacillus gramineus, assembly GCF_020532675.1. GTDB lineage: Bacteria > Pseudomonadota > Gammaproteobacteria > Burkholderiales > Methylophilaceae > Methylobacillus > Methylobacillus gramineus. The sequence continues at coordinate 780,168 of NZ_JAJAVE010000003.1, forward strand.
CAGGGCAGTATTCATCAGTGTCGTCATCTTCCCAGTTTTTCATGAAGAGCCCGACTACGTCATAGCCTTGTTCTTTCAGCAATAATGCGGTGACTGAGGAGTCGACGCCGCCGGACATGCCGACGATAACCTTTTTCTTCATGATGCGCGTTCTATAGGTGTGTAATCACGTTGAGCGGAAAATGTTGTCCCGCCAGATAATGTTCTATGCAAGTCAGCACTTGCGGACTTCGATGTTGTGCATGGCTGGCGCGTATTTCCTCAGGACTCAACCACAACGTGCGCAATATGCCATCATCAAGCGCTTGCGTTGGACGATGGTCATCCACCTTGCCAATAAAGGCAAAACGCAGGTAAGTGATATCCTTGAGTGGATGGCGCCAGTGATAAATGCCGAGCAAATGCTGTGGAGTGAAGCGGTAAGCGCTTTCTTCGCGGGTTTCCCGCACCACGGCTTCCAGCAGGCTTTCCCCCTTTTCCACATGGCCAGCGGGCTGGTTAAGACGTATGCCTTCCGCAGTCTCTTCCTCTACCAGCAGGAAAAGGCCATTGTGTTCAACGATAGCAGCAACAGTGGTATTGGGTTTCCAGATCATGGGTGTATGTATTTATTGTGTGAAAGCTGCCAACAGCATCTTTATCGCTAAATTATGCAGATCAAGGCTTTTGTTGACTGTCTAAACCCATAATTTTACAGCGGGATTGCTCATGAAGCCAGCGATGGAAATAATCCACTGATGCCATGCGCGATGAACTCCACCGCCATTGCCGCCAGAATCAGCCCCATCAGGCGCGTCACCACGTTGATGCCAATCGTGCCCAAACGCTGTGCAATGTGCATGGATAATCGTAACGCCAGCCAGATGGCCAAACAGACCACCGCAATAGGAAGTGCGAGCGAGATATGCCCCCAGAAGCTGCCGCTCTGCTGGGCGGTGATAATCATGCTACTGATAGCGCCTGGACCGGCGAGCAGGGGAATGCTCAATGGCACGACCGCAATCACATTACGTTCAGCCGTTTCCTGTGCTTCTTCTGGGGTTTGTCGCGTGGTGCTTTGTTTGCCATGCATCATGGAGATGGCGATCAGCATGACGAGGATGCCGCCACCCACCTGGAAGGAGGGAATGCTGATACTGAAAAATTCCAGAATGCTCTCACCCAGCAAGGCTGACACAGTCAGTACGATAAAGACGGTGATGGCAACCGTATTGGCCGTATGGGCCCTGTCTTTGGCGGGCCAGCCGTCGGTAGCGCTGATGAAAATCGGGATGACGCCAATAGGATTGACGATGGCAAATAATGCGATTGCCGTTTTGAAGATGAGTGCCCACTCTGCCATTGATCACTCCTTTGTCGGCTTGTTGTCAGTCAATGTAATCAGTTAGTATCCTCGCCCTCAGGATCAGGGCAATCATCTCAATGGCTGGGTTTCCGCCTGACCATATATGATGACTGATGGCTTGGTAGGATAGCAGGCCTTAATAGAAGGGTGTTTACTATGAACCAGATTTATCTTGCTTCCCGGTCACCACGACGTGCGGAGCTGCTGTTGCAGATCGGCCTAGAGGCCAGAATATTACCCTCTGATATAGACGAGTCTGTATATAATGATGAGGCAGCGTCAGACTATGTCCAGCGCCTGGCTGCGGAGAAAGCTGCGGCGGGAGCATCAACATTGCTGGAACTTGACTTGCCAGTCTTGGCAGCAGATACCACGGTGTGTGTAGATGGCAGGATTTTGGGTAAGCCCGAGCATGACGAAGATGCCTGTGCCATGCTGACACTTATGTCTGGGCGCTGGCATGAGGTGTATACAGCGATTGCCGTGTTGTCGCCATTGGGGCTTGCGCTGGCGCTTTCAACCACCAGGGTTCAGATGGCCAGCTTGTCTGAGCGTGTGATTGCCGACTATGTTGCCACAGGTGAGCCGCGCGACAAGGCGGGTGCTTATGGTATACAAGGTCTGGGGGGTACGCTGATCGAAAAAATCGAAGGTAGCTACTCAGGTGTCATGGGTTTGCCCTTGTTTGAGACAGCGACATTACTGAGAAATGCCGGCATTGCCATACCGGCCATGCGGATTAAATAGTATTGATGGTGAGATGAGCGAAGAAATTCTAATCAATGTAACACCGCAGGAAACACGGGTTGCCATCATAGAGCAGGGGGTGTTGCAGGAGCTGCATGTAGAGCGTGCGACTTCCCTGGGTTTGGTGGGTAACATCTACCGAGGCAAGGTATGCCGTGTTTTGCCCGGCATGCAGTCTGCCTTTGTGGAAATAGGCTTGCAGCGGGCGGCATTCCTGCATGTAGCGGACATTTTGGAGTGCTGTAGTCCAGAGAAAGAAAAGCCGATACAGGAAGTATTGCACGAAGGCCAGCCGCTTATGGTGCAGGTCATCAAGGAGCCCATTGGAACCAAGGGCGCACGCCTGACTACGCAAATCAGTATTGCCGGGCGTTTCCTGGTCTATCTTCCACAGCAACAACATATAGGCGTGTCACAGCGGATAGAGGATGAAGCAGAGCGCGAATTATTGCGTGAGCGCTTGATCCGCTTGTTGCCGGAAGATCGCAAAGGCGGCTATATCATACGTACCATGTCCGAAGCAGCAACAGATGAAGAGTTGCTTGCCGACATCGATTACCTGCAAAAAGTATGGAGTAATATCCAGGCGGCCAGCCATGGCGCTGCTGATCGGTCGCTGGTGTTCCAGGATCTGGATCTGCCCATGCGTGTGTTGCGCGATGTCGTCAATGATCAAACGGACCGTATTCTGGTGGACTCGCGTGAAACCTACCAGAAGCTCCTCGATTTTGCTGGTCACTACGCGGTAGGTGCGGTCAAGCGGCTGGAGCACTATCAGGGCGAGCGCCCACTCTTTGATATGTATCACGTCGAGCATGAAATCAATAAGGCCATGTCGCGCAAGGTGGAGCTCAAGTCCGGTGGCTACCTGATTTTTGACCAGACCGAAGCATTGACTACTGTGGATGTGAATACCGGTGGTTTTGTTAGTGGTCGCAGCCTGTCGGATACCATATTCAAAACCAATCTTGAAGCCTCACAATGCATAGCGCGCCAGCTTCGGGTACGTAATCTGGGCGGCATCATCATCATAGACTTCATCGACATGGATGAAGAAGAGCAGCGCACGGCGGTGCTGGCGGAATTGAAGAAGGCAGTATTGAAAGATCGGGCACGTACCGGTGTGAATGGATTTTCTGCATTAGGGCTGGTGGAAATGACGCGTAAGCGTACCCGCGAAAGTCTGGCGCATATTCTTTGCGAGCCTTGCCCTTCCTGCAAGGGGCGCGGGGAAGTCAGAACGGCACAGACGATATGTTATGAAATATTCCGCGAATTGCTGCGCAACGCGAGGCAGTTTACAGCGCGCGAGTTTCGCATTCTGGCAGCAAGCAAAGTGATTGAGATGCTGCTGGATGAAGAATCACAGAGCCTGGCCAATCTGTCCGATTTTATTGGTAAGCCTATCTCACTGCAGGCGGAAACCCAGTATGCCCAGGAAACTTACGATATTGTGCTGATGTAGTGATTGAGAAATGCGATTAGAAATAAAAAGCCGACTTGAGTGTCGGCTTTTTATTTGGTGGGCAGGCGGGCTTGGCTTAAAACAGGCGCAGCAGTTGTTGTTCGGTGGGGGTAATCAATACGATCAATAGCAGTTCCGCCACGATAAATATCACTAAAGGTGTGAGATCAAAACCACTTGCCGTTGGAATGCGGTTACGCAATGGCTTGAGTAATGGGCGTGTCAGTGCTTCCAGTACAGGTGTGATAATCGTGTAAGGATTGATCCAGCTCAGGATCGCTTGCAAAAGCACGGCATAAAGAAAAATGTAAATGCTCAACTTCAGCAGTCCGACCAAGGCTAGGCCAAGTAACGCAATCCAGATTGTATTATCTGCCACCAATAATGGGAAATCCCGTATCCAGAGTGAGCCCAGCTGTAGCAGGAATTGGGCAATATAGGCGAGCAATAAAGTCGATGTGTCTACACCTCCTATGCCGGGTACAAAACGCCGGATAGGTTTGACCGCAAAGTTGGTGACAGCCACCACTGCCTGGGATACCGGGTTCTGAAAAGGCGCCCGCGTCAATTGCAGGTAAAAGCGCAGTAATAGCGCCAAAGTGAACAGTCCAAGCAGGGTGTGGAGCAAAAATTGCAGGGCATTATCAATCATACTGTCTCCATTGATGGCGTGCTTGGTGCATGGCTTAATCCTTTCCTATGAGTTCGCCCAGTTCGCGGGCGCGTGCTGCCGCTGCATGAGCGGCGTTGATGATCGCTTGCTTGACCCCAGCATTCTCCATGCTGCGCAATGCCTGTTCTGTCGTACCGCCCTTGGAGGTGACCTGAGCACGCAAGGTGGCGGGGGTGGCATTGCTCTGGGCCGCCAGCTGGCTAGCACCGGCAAATGTTTGCAGGCTCAATGCCCTGGCTTGCTCCGCTGTTAGTCCTAATTCCAGGGCAGCCTGTTCCAGGGCTTCAATAAAATAAAACACATAAGCGGGGCCACTACCCGAAATCGCCGTTACCGCGTCGATCTTGCTTTCTTCATCCACCCAAAGCGTGGCGCCTGCGGCAGAAAGCAGCAGGTTGGCTTGCTCGCGTTGTTCCATACTTACACCGGCTGCTGCATACATGCCGGAAATACCGGCTTGTATTTGTGCAGGGGTATTGGGCATGACGCGCACAATGGCATCGTAGCCGCCTAGCCAGCGACTAAGCGCCTGGCAGCCAATACCAGCGGCAATCGAGATAATGAGCTGTTGCTTGAGCAAGCTGGCAAGGAAAATAGAGAGATCACGAAGTTGCTGTGGCTTGACGGCCAGGATAATCACATCAGAATGGCTGACGCTAGGCAGGTGTTCTGATGTCTGCACCTGGAATTCCTGTGCTAGCTGCGCGCGTTTTTCTGCATCGAGTTCGATGACATTGATGTCCGCTGTGTTGAAGCCTTTCTGCTTGAGGCCGCCGATAATGGCGCGGGCCATATTGCCACCGCCGATAAAACTGATTTTCATGTTGCTTGCTCTGTTATGCTGGGTTGTGTGAATGACGGGGCCCAAAAATAGCTGAACCTACTCTAACTATTGTCGCACCCTCTGCGATAGCTGCGGGAAAATCTTCCGACATGCCGATAGATAGAGTATCCAGTGCTATTCCCTGCTGGATAAGATGGTCATATATCAAGCGTACTTGATGAAACTGCGCCTGCTGTTCTGCGTGATCTGGCGTGGGAGCGGGTATTGCCATTAATCCGCGCAACTGTAGCTTTGGCATGCCATTGATAGAAGTCGCCAGTTTAAGTGCCTCCTCTGCATTCACTCCACTCTTACTGTCTTCTTTGCTCACGTTGACTTGTATGCATACCTGCAATGGGGGCAGGGTATCGCTACGGGCCGCATTGAGGCGCTCAGCAATTTTGAGGCGATCGACCCCATGTACCCAGGAAAAGTGATTGGCAATCTGTTGTGTCTTATTGCTCTGCAGGGGGCCGATAAAGTGCCATTCGATGGCCAAGTCCTGCAGCTCCAGTTGTTTGGCTAGGGCTTCCTGTAGGTAGTTCTCGCCAAACTGATGTTGCCCTGCATGCCATACTTGCCGGATAGCCGATGCAGGATGGGCTTTGCTCACCGCCAGTAGGGTGACTTGTTCCGGGTTGCGCCCTGCATCCTGCGCCGCAGCTTGTATGCTGGCTTTGATTGCTTGCCAGCGCTGGGTAATTGTGTCCATAATCCGCTCATCTTCCATGATTGCAACGATCGCATGGTTGCAAGAAATACTGAACCCGCAGCGTTTACGGCAAAATTATAACAGGAGCCACTCTTGGATATTTCGGATTTACTCGCGTTTTCAGTGAAAAACAAAGCGTCTGATTTACACCTTTCCGCGGGTATGCCACCCTTGATCCGGGTGCATGGAGATGTGCGTAAAATCAATGTGCCTGCGTTGGATCACAGCCAGGTGCATGACATGGTGTATGACATCATGAATGATGGTCAGCGCAAGGTATATGAAGAGACACTGGAGTGTGACTTCTCATTCGAAATTCCCAATTTGGCACGTTTCCGGGTCAATGCCTTTAACCAGAACCGCGGGGCGGGTGCTGTATTCCGTACCATTCCGTCCAAGGTGCTTACGATGGAACAATTGGGCTGTCCGCCCATTTTCAAGGAAATTGCGCAGAATCCGCGCGGCATTGTGCTTGTGACCGGGCCGACCGGCTCCGGTAAGTCGACTACGCTGGCTGCCATGGTAGATTACATCAATGAAAACGAGTTTGGCCATATCCTGACAGTAGAAGACCCGATCGAGTTTGTACATAGCTCCAAGAAGTGCCTGATCAACCAGCGTGAAGTGGGCCCGCATACCCTGTCTTTCTCCAACGCGCTGCGTTCAGCCTTGCGGGAAGATCCTGACGTGATCCTTGTGGGTGAAATGCGAGATCTGGAAACCATACGCCTGGCACTGAGTGCTGCAGAAACTGGTCACCTGGTGTTTGGCACGTTACATACAAGTTCAGCAGCCAAGACCATAGACCGTATCGTCGATGTATTCCCGGCGGCGGAAAAAGAGATGGTACGTTCCATGCTGTCAGAGTCCCTGCGTGCTGTGATTTCCCAAACCTTGTGCAAGACCAAGGATGAGCAGGGGCGCGTGGCAGCCCATGAGATCATGATAGGCACCCCGGCGATTCGTAACCTGATCCGCGAAAATAAGATCGCTCAAATGTATTCTGCTATCCAGACCGGGCAAAATGTCGGCATGCAGACCTTGGACCAGAATTTACAGGATTTGCTGCGGCGTAATGTCATTTCGCTGGGTGAAGCGCGTGCCAAAGCTGCAAATAAAGATGCTTTTGTCGGCTAAGTTGTATTGTTGGGGTTGAGAAGGAATTAGGATGGATCAGGGCCAGGCAGAAAAATTTGTATTCGATCTTTTGAGATTGATGCTGACCAAAAAAGCGTCAGATCTTTTTATTACTGCTGGTTTCCCGCCTGCGATGAAAATCGACGGCAAGATGACACCCGTCACTACACAGGCGTTAACACCACAGCAAGCACGGGAAATCGCGCGCTCCATCATGAATGACAAACAGGCATCGGAGTTTGATGCCAGCCATGAATGTAACTTTGCTATTGGCATGTCGGGTGTGGCGCGCTTTCGGGTCAATGCGTTCATCCAGCGAGGTAGCACGGGGCTGGTATTCCGTACTATCACGACCAAAATCCCCAGATTCGAGGATCTGGGTCTGCCTGAAGTCCTGAAAGACATTGCGCAGAGTAAGCGCGGGCTGGTGATTTTTGTCGGGGGGACGGGTTCCGGTAAATCTACATCGCTGGCGGCGATGGTGGGGTATCGCAACGAAAATAGTTTTGGTCACATCATCACAATTGAAGACCCCATAGAGTTTGTCCATGAGCACAAAAACTGCATCATCACCCAGCGTGAAGTGGGCGTGGATACAGATAATTGGCAAACGGCGCTCAAGAATACCTTGCGCCAGGCACCGGATGTGATCCTGATCGGTGAAATCCGTGACCGCGAAACCATGGATTATGCGATTGCCTTTGCCGAGACTGGTCATTTGTGCATGGCGACTTTGCATGCCAATAGTACCAACCAGGCCCTGGACCGGATTATCAACTTCTTCCCCGAGGAACGTAGACATCAGTTATTGATGGATTTGTCCCTTAATGTGCAAGCTTTTGTTTCACAGCGCCTGATTGGAAAAAAAGGGGAAAAGGGCCGTGTTGCTGCCATGGAAATCATGATCAACTCACCGTTGATTTCCGATCTGATTTTCCGCGGGGAAGTACATGAAATAAAAGAAATTATCGCCAAGTCACGTGAGCTGGGTATGCAGACTTTTGACCAGTCTCTATTTGATCTGCACGAAGCTGACAAGATTACCTATGAAGACGCCTTGCGCAATGCCGACTCGGTCAATGACTTACGCCTACGCGTCAAGCTGGAAGGCAAGAATGCCAAGGATAAAGATCTGTCTGCCGGCCTGGATCATCTGGGTATCGTTTGATTAATTACTTTTTGCACTGCCCACTATGCTAGTGGCAGATGTTTAATACTGATAATTCACTGAAAGAAGAACATGTTTGAATGGTTTGCAAGCCCTGAAGCCTGGATTGCCCTGGCGACACTGACCGCATTGGAAATTGTGCTGGGGATAGACAACATCATTTTTATTTCCATCCTGGTGGGTCGCTTGCCAGAAAAGCAACGGGCTCTTGCAAGACGTTTAGGCCTCAGCCTGGCCATGATTGCACGTCTGGCCTTGCTGTTTTCCATCTCCTGGGTAATGGGCCTGACCCAGCCATGGTTCGATCTGGGAGGTGTCGAAATATCAGGCCGCGACCTGATACTGATCGGCGGTGGATTGTTCTTGCTGGCCAAGGCCACGCATGAGATTCATAACAGTCTGGAGGGTGAGGCTGGGCAGGAGGAGTCTGGCGCTGTGACCAGCATGGGCATGGTCTTGGTGCAGATTGCCGTGCTGGATATCGTGTTCTCCCTGGATTCCGTGATTACAGCTGTGGGGTTGGCTGATCATGTGTCCATCATGGCGATTGCGATTATTCTGGCGGTGGGCGTCATGCTGTTTGCAGCCAAGTCCATAGGCGAGTTTGTCGACGCGCATCCCACGATCAAGATACTTGCATTGTCTTTCCTCATACTCGTCGGTATGACACTGATGATAGAAGGCTTTGACGTGCATGTGCCCAAGGGCTATATCTACTTTGCCATGGCATTCTCCGTAGTGGTGGAAATGCTCAATATCCATATGCGCAAGCGTGCCAAAGCAAGAAATCCACTCAAGTTGCGCAAGAAGACGGTAGACCAGTAACACGACAAACCTGCCGCCATGTAGAAAAGCCTGTTCAGTGTAATGAACAGGCTTTTTTATTATTTGCCGTCAGGACAGGGCGATTGTGAAATCAAGCTTCGTGGACGATATGGCCATTGACCAGGGTGTAGCGCACCTTGCCTGCCAGTTCCAGGCCATTAAATGGGCTGTTTTTGCCTTGGCTGAATAATGCCTGGGGTTCAACCTTCCAGTAGTGTTCAGGATCAAAAATACAGAGATCAGCCCTGGCGTCCAGGCCCAGGTGACCAGCATCGACACCCAGGATACTGGCTGGTGCCTGAGTCACACGGGCTAATGCCTGGGTTAATGGCACATGCTGCTCAGAGGCCCATTTCAGGGTTAATGAGAGTAAAAGCTCGAGACCAGTGGCACCAGGTTCTGTTTCGCCAAAAGGCATGAGCTTGGCATCATCATCGACCGGGGTATGGTCCGAGCACACGGTATCGATGGTGCCGTCAGCCAGTCCTTGCCTGAGGGCGTCGCGGTCACGCTGGCTACGCAGTGGTGGTTTCAGATGGCAGTTGGAGTCGAAAAATCCAATGTCATGTTCTGTCAGATGCAGGTGGTTGGCGCTGACATCAGCGCTGATATTCTGGCCACGCTGCTTGGCTTCGCGAATCATGGTGACTCCCTCAGCCGTTGAAAGTCGACACAGGTGCAACTTGGCACCTGTTTCTCTGGCGATGTGCAACATGGTGCCCAGAGCCAGTGTCTCCGCTGCCACCGGAATACCTTTAAGTCCCAGGCGCGCAGAAACTTCGCCATCGTGGGCGATGCCATTTTTGGCCAAATATGGTTCTTCCGGACGCAGCCACACGGTAAAGCCAAAGGTGGCTGCATATTGCATGGCACGCCAGAGCACTTGGGTATCGATAATGGCTTTGTCTGCCTGGGCAAAGCCCACGCAGCCAGCCTCTGTGAGCTCACTCATCTCGGTCAGTTGCTGGCCTGCCAACTGGCGGGTGAGCGCGCCAAGTGGATACACATTGCTCAGGTGCAGTTGCTTGGCTCTGTGCTTGAGCATTTCCACCAGGCCTGGTTCGTCCAGCACCGGATCAGTATCTGGGGGGCAGGCGAGGCTTGTAATGCCGCCCGCGACTGCTGCGCGCATTTCACTTTCCAGAGTGGCCTTGTATTCGTTACCAGGTTCGCGCAACCGTGCAGAGACATCGACCAGACCTGGGCATACGATCAAGCCAGTGGCATCGATGACCTGGTTGGCGACAAAATTGGCTGGCGCTTGCCCAATCGACGCAACTTTGCCGGCAGCGATAAAAATGTCCAGGTTCGCGTCTATCTGATGTTTGGGGTCTATCAGTCGACCATTCTTGATATGAATTTTCATTCGGAATTCCCTGCCAGTATGCTCATGACCGCCATACGCACCGCGATGCCGTAAGTGACCTGTGGCAGGATGACGGACTGTTTGCCATCAGCCACTGCTGAATCGATTTCTACCCCGCGATTCATCGGTCCTGGATGCAGCACGATTGCGTCTGGCTTGGCCAGGGCGAGTTTTTCCGGTGTCAGTCCGTAACATTTGTAGTATTCCTGCGCACTGGGCAACAAGGCACCACTCATGCGTTCATTCTGTAGTCTTAGCATCATGATCACATCGACATCTTTCAGGCCTGTATTCATATCGTGATAGACCTGTACCCCGAGTTTTTCCACATCCTGTGGTAACAGTGTCTTGGGCGCAATCACGCGCACTTCGGGCACGCCCAGCGTGGTCAGTGCATGAATTTCTGAACGGGCGACACGGGAGTGCAATACATCTCCGACCAGTGCAACCCGCAGATTATGCATCTCTGGCTTGTAGCGGCGGATGGTGAATACATCCAGCAATCCTTGCGTCGGGTGGGCATGACGCCCATCACCGGCATTGATGACGTGAATATGCGGTGCGACATGCTTTGCAATAAAGTGCGCGGCACCTGACTCTGCATGACGAACCACAAACATGTCGGCATGCATGGCGGTGAGGTTATCTACCGTATCCAGTATGGTTTCCCCCTTGGATTGCGAGGATGTATTGACATTCAGGTTGATAACGTCCGCCGACAGGCGTTTTGCAGCTATTTCAAAGGTTGTGCGGGTACGGGTGCTGTTTTCGAAGAATATATTGCAGACGGTCTTGCCGCGCAGCAGAGGTACCTTTTTGACCTCTCGTTCCGCAACACCAACAAAAGACTCTGCGGTATCCAGTATCTGGTTCAATATGGCGCGCGGCAATCCCTCTATGGTTAGGAGATGTTTGAGTTTGCCGTCTTTCGTCAGTTGGGGGTTATACATCAGGCATTTTCTTCCAAGGTGAAGTGGAGGCGGTTGTTGCCATCCCGGGATAACTGTAATTTCTGGTGCTGGGGGACTTCAAGCTCAAGCGCTGCAATCTGCGGGCAAATCGGCAGCTCACGGCCACCACGGTTGACCAGTACTGCCAGGGTGATACTTGCAGGTCTGCCGTAATCAAATAGCTCATTCATGGCTGCCCTGATGGTACGGCCGGTGTAGAACACATCGTCGATCAGGAGGATATGCTTGCCTTCTACATCAAATGGGATCTGAGAGGGGCGGGTTTCTGCGTGCAAGCCGCGTTGATTATAGTCGTCACGGTAAAAGGAACTGTCCAATACGCCTAGCGTGAGGTCATGTTCCGGGCTGGATTGACGCAGTAAGGGAGTGAGTTGCTCAGCAATCCAGGCACCACCGCTGTGAATGCCCACTATCGCTGTATTGGGCTTTAGATAGGTAATCAATTCATTTGCCAGAATGCTTAATAAGGATTCTGCGTCAGGAAGCTGCTGCGGATTGAGTAAGGTGGTCATGATGCGAGTCCATCGAAATAGGATTGCAGGATATGTTGTGCGGCGACTTGATCCAGCATTGGTTTTTGTTTGCGCCCGAATATGCCTCTTTCATTGAGGGTCTGGCTCGCTTCTGCTGAGCTCAGGCGCTCGTCTATCATGATCACAGGTAGGCTGAACCTGCCTTCCAGGCGGCGGGAAAATTTACGGCAGAGCAGAGTAAGCGCATGTTCCTCACCATTGAGGTGCAGTGGCAGGCCCACGATCAAGATGACGGGTTGCCACTCAGTAATAAGATTGGCAATCATGCCAAAGCGCCTGTCATTGGCTTCCGCCTCTATAGTGAGCAAGGGGCGGGCAATGCCTAGCATATGTTCGCCAATCGCGACGCCTATGCGTTTCTCGCCGAAATCAAATCCTAAGGCACAACCTTCCTTCAGGCTTACGCTGGAGGTTGGCGCTGTATCAGGCATGACCAGCTTCCTCAGCAAAGCGGGCAAAGTCCAGGCCGAGTAAGGACATGGCGCCTTGTATTTTGTCTGTATGTGGCAGGTCAAAAATCAGGTGATCACGCGCAGCTACGTCAGCCTCTATGGTGAGCCATACATTTTGTGCGATTTCCTCTTCCAGTTGGCCTGCAGACCATCCAGCATAGCCCAGGGTAATCAGGACTTTGCTTGGACCATTGCCGTTGGCGATCGCTTCCAGTATGTCTTTGGAGGTAGTGAGGGCGGTGTGACCGTTGATGCTGATGGTGGAATTCCAGTCTCCCTCTGGCTGGTGCAGGACAAAGCCACGGTCAATCTGCACCGGGCCGCCAAAATACACTGGCTCGGTAGCGATTGGATTGCCGTTCAACTGGAGATCCACCTGTTTGAACAGGGCATCCAGTTTCATATCAATGGGGCGGTTGATGACAATGCCCATGGCGCCATCTGCATTGTGTTCACAGATGAAGGTGACGGATTTTGTAAAGTATGGGTCTGTCATCGCAGGCATTGCAACCAGGAACTGACCAGTGAGATTAACGTTTTCCACAGGGAGATTATCTCATAGATATATCGGTTGTATCAGCGCCTGCTGTGTATGCTTATGAGGCGTCAACGTAACCTGTAATTTCCAGCCCGAATCCGACAATGCTTGGCATTTTGCGCGGTGCTGCCAGCAACTTCATTTTCTTGACGCCAAGATCAAGCAGAATCTGCGAGCCAATGCCATAGTTACGCAAGTCCTGGCGAATACGCACTGGTTCGTCAGCGAACTTGATCCGCTCAACCAAGTCTGCTGCAGACTCACTGTTGTGTAGCAATACGACGACTCCAGCCTCTGCTTTCTGGATCTCCTTCATAGCCTGCAAGGTATTCCACGAGTGTGAGCGGCTGCTCTCATCAATCAGGTCAAACACGGATAATGGTTCATGCACCCTGACCAGTACTTCCTGATCTGCGTGAATGTCTCCCTTGACCAATGCCAGGTGGGTTTGATTGGCAATCATGTCGGCATAGGCAATCAGGCGCATATTGCCGTATGGTGTGGTGACATCGCGCTCCGCTGCGCGCTTGACCAGGCATTCTGTTTCATTTCGATACTGAATCAGGTCGGCAATGGTGCCGATTTTGAGCTGGTGCTGCTGCGCAAACTCAATCAAGTCGGGCAGACGTGCCATGTTGCCATCATCCTTGAGAATTTCACAAATAACGGATGCTGGTGTTAATCCTGCCAGTGCGGCCAAGTCGCAACCCGCTTCTGTATGGCCTGCACGTACCAACACGCCACCGTTCTGGGCTGCCACAGGGAAAATATGGCCGGGGCTGACAATGTCTTCAGGCTTGGCATTCGGCGCTACTGCCGCCTGTATGGTGCGCGCACGATCGCTGGCTGAAATGCCAGTGGTGACCCCGGTAGCTGCTTCAATCGATACGGTAAAGTTGGTGCCCATGCCGCTACCGTTCTTTTGCACCATGGCGGGCAGATCCAGTTGCCTGCACCTGTCTTCCGTTAATGTCAGGCAAACCAATCCTCGACCATATTTCGCCATGAAGTTGATGTGTTCCGAGGTGGTGAATTGTGCTGCCAGCACAATATCGCCTTCATTTTCGCGGTCTTCTTCGTCAACAAGGATCACCATGCGCCCTTGGCGCATTTCCTCGATAATTTCTACGGTTGGGCTGATCATGGTAGGTTTTCTTGCTATTTGGAAATCTTGGGAAACTTCAAGCGCTGTCGCCCTCAGTGTTCCATTGGGTCATGCGGTCTACATAGCGCGCAATCAGGTCAACCTCAAGGTTGACTCGACTGCCAACACCCAAGCCTTTGAGTGTGGTTATTTCGACCGTATGCGGGATCAGATTGAGGCTGAAATCGTCTTTATCTACTGCGTTCACCGTGAGGCTAACGCCATCAATGGTGACAGAGCCCTTGATGGCAATATAGCGAGACAGGGTATGGGGCGCACGGATGACCAGCAGCATGCTTTCGCCAACCGGTTCAAAGCGAATCACCTGGCCTACGCCATCGACATGGCCACTTACCAGATGCCCGCCTAGTCGATCGGAAAGGCGCAATGCTTTTTCCAGATTCACGCTGCGAGGCTGATCCAGCCCCACTGTACATGACAGGGTTTCCCTGGAGACATCGGCTTCGAATTCTGCGTTGCCTAATTTGATTGCTGTCAGGCAAACGCCATTGACGGCAATGCTATCGCCTATTTGCACATCACTGATATCTAGGTCGCCGGTTGCAATGATGAGTCTTGCGTCTTCGCCCTGCTGGATGATGGTTTTGATTTGGCCTTGAGCCTGAACTATGCCTGTAAACATGCCCTTATTTTAGCAGACGTCCCCTTGGCTAAGGCGTATTTCCACGCATATTTCTTGAAGAAAGTTTTGATGAAAATGTCTCCTGAATTGGATGCTGAAAACCGCTGGATTAGTCCGTCTGCACTAATTAGTCCATTGGTACTAATTAGTGCAGACGGACTAAATGAAAAAAATAGAAGTGCTCATATACTTCGCCTCAGTGTGCTAGGGCGGTATTTTTTTGAGTGATTTAAATGCTGGCCCGGGATTTGCAACTATGAGGTTGCCGTTGTCAGGAATGAGGGGATATCCCCGGTTTTCCAGGTGTTTTCGGGAAAATGAGCAGTTAATGTAGATAAGTATTCAACGGTGATGTCGATTTCTCAACATACCTGAAGTATATAAACTAAATCAAGAAAGGAAGTTGCAATGATGAATTTCAAGGGGACGATTGCCGGTGCTATGCTGCTGGGCATGACAGTAATGAGCCAATCTGTATTGGCGAATCAGGATGCTGGCATCAAGGCCAAGATCACCGGTTTTGAATATTCTGATGTGGTTGATGTCAAGATCAGTTCAAATGGTGGCAAGAACTGGGCTACTGTTGAGGCTGGTGGCTATAAGGGTACATGGGCAAACGGGGATGCATTTGCTGCATTCTGTGTAGAAATCTCTCAAGGCCTGTCATGGGGTAAGTCGCTTTCTTACACTCAAGGTACTTTCTCTTCTACTGTGGCAAATAACCTGACTTCATTGGCTAACAAATATTATTCATTTGTTGATGATGCAATTTCCTCTGCTGCTTTCCAAGTGGCTATCTGGGAAATCGTGACAGAAACCAAGAAAGGTCTTAGCCTCGATAAGGGTAACTTTGAGGTTGATAATACAACCAACACTACTAAAGAGTGGGTGCCTAACAAATGGATCCCTATCTTTGGTTCATGGAAGTCTACAACAGTAGATGATCCTGAGTCTTTGGCAGCTATTGATCTGGCTAAAACTTGGCTGGCTGGTATCAATGACAGCAGTGTTGCGGCGACAGGTGATTACAGTCTGCAATACTTGAAGAACTCCAAGTCCCAGGATCTGGTGGTATTTACTCCTATCGCTGCAGTACCTGAGCCAGCTACTTATGGCATGCTGTTGCTGGGCATGGGCGTGATTGCATTCATTGCACGTCGTCGCCGTGCTACCTCCATCCGCTTCTAATCTTTCAAGTTAAGTTTGAAAGCCAAGCCCTTCCAGTGATGGA
The DNA here is from genome assembly GCF_020532675.1 of Methylobacillus gramineus. GTDB lineage: Bacteria > Pseudomonadota > Gammaproteobacteria > Burkholderiales > Methylophilaceae > Methylobacillus > Methylobacillus gramineus. Next base: position 795,941 of record NZ_JAJAVE010000003.1, read on the forward strand.
AGGGCTTTTTTATTTACACTCGCGCTAAATCCAATCAGACATGCTGTTCTTGCATGGCTTTCACGCTAGAATGCGGCATGGCATTTTTCAGACAACTTCCGTACGAGCTTTTTATTGGTTTGCGTTATACGCGGGCCAAAAGGCGTAATCACTTTATCTCCTTTATTTCCCTGACCAGCATGATAGGCATAGGCCTGGGTGTTGCGGCATTGATTGTCGTATTGTCGGTGATGAATGGTTTTCAGGATGAGTTGCGCAACCGCATTCTGGGTGTGGCTTCGCATTTACAGATTACAGGGCCTAATAATGTGCTTGATGACTGGCAAAGCCTGGTTGGTAATGTACAAGGCGCTCCACATGTGCAGGCTGCAGCTCCTTATGTGATGGCTCAGGGCATGCTCTCCTTTGGTCAGGCGGTACAGGGAGCCTTGATTCGCGGCGTATTGCCCAGCGATGAGGACAAGGTTGCCGAGCTGGGTAGCCATATGCGTGCAGGCAAACTCGATGCACTCAGGCCAGGGGAGTTTGGCGTGGTGCTTGGGTCGGAGTTGGCGCAGTCACTTGGTGTGGTGCTGGGGGATAAAGTGGTGCTCATGGCGCCTCAAGGACAATTTACGCCGACAGGCGTTGTGCCACGCATCAAGCAATTCAAAGTGGTGGGTTTATTTGAAATCGGGATGTATGAGTACGATGCTGGCTTAGCCTTGATTCACATGGATGACGCAGCCAAGCTGTATCGCATGGGTAGCAGTGTTTCAGGCGTTCGCCTCAAGCTGGATGATTTGTTCAGTGCGCCGCAGGTGGCGCGTCAGCTGGGTGAGCGGCTGATGGGTAAGGGTAACTACTATATTAGTGACTGGACCCAGCAACATGCCAATTTTTTCCGCGCCATCCAGATGGAAAAGCGCGTGATGTTCATTATTCTCGCGCTGATTGTGGCGGTCGCAGCATTTAATATTGTTTCCACGCTGGTGATGGCTGTGACGGATAAGCGTGCGGACATCGCGATTATGCGCACTTTTGGCGCCAGTCCTCGCAGCATCATGCAGATATTTATTGTGCAAGGTGCCTTGATTGGCGTGGTTGGCACTATTGTCGGTGCCTTTTTCGGGGTGTTGATTGCGCTGAATATCGATACCATTGTGCCGTTGATTGAGCGTCTCTTCGGCGTGCAATTCCTGGCGAAGGATGTGTATTACATCAGTGACCTGCCTTCCAAATTGATCTGGGCCGATGTATTGGTGATTACCGTCATGTCTTTTATCCTGAGCTTGCTTGCGACCTTGTACCCCAGCTGGCGGGCTTCCAGAATCAACCCTGCGGAGGCATTGCGCTATGAATAATGCCGCGATTATCCAGTGTGTGGATTTACAGAAAACCTATGCAGGCCTGGATGTTTCTGTGCTGAATGGCATCAGCCTCGAGATTGGGGCTGGTGAACAGGTGGCGATTGTCGGTACTTCTGGATCAGGGAAAAGTACCTTGTTGCACCTGCTGGGTGGGCTGGATGAACCGAGTGCAGGTAATGTGACGGTCATGGGCAAGCCGCTGGCTACCCTGAGTGAGGCGGGGCGTGGTGAGCTGCGGAATCATGCCTTGGGGTTTGTGTACCAGTTTCATCACTTGCTGCCAGAATTTACCGCGCTGGAGAATGTCGCCTTACCACTGATGATCCGGCGCTTGCCGCGAGAGCAGGCGCTGGAAGAGGCTGCGCGTGTCTTGACCCGTGTGGGCTTGGGGCATCGCCTCGAGCATATGCCTGGCGAGCTTTCTGGTGGAGAGCGCCAGCGTGCTGCGGTGGCACGGGCCTTGGTCACTAATCCACGGTGTGTGATGGCGGATGAGCCTACGGGCAATCTGGACCGGCATACCGCACAAGGTGTATTTGATCTTTTGCTGGAATTAAATCGGGACCAGGGTACTAGTTTAGTTGTCGTGACTCATGATCTTGAGCTTGCTGCCCGCATGCAACGTCAATATCGATTGCAAGACGGCAGGTTAAGTCCGGCCTGATTACACTGATGGTGATGCCCGTTTTTGCACTGACTTTTGTTGCCGGTGCCTGGGCATTGCAGCAGATGCAACAACTACCCTCCCTGCAATTGGGATGGGGTTTGCTGATCCTTTTATTCTTGTTCTGGCGTTTCCGCCGCTATTCCCGTTTGTCTTTATTGCCGTTAGCTCTGTTTGGATTGCTTGCCGGCTTTATCTGGGCTGCTTTGATCGCCAATGTACGCTTGTCAGATCAGCTCCCGCATGAGTGGGAGGGCCAAGATATCCAGTTGATAGGTGTAGTCGCCTCCATGCCGAAAATTCATGAGCGTGGTCAACGGTTTGATCTTGATGTGGAGCAAGTGCTAACAGCCGATGGTGTGGTGCCGAGTAGAGTTTCCTTGATGCAATACCAGGGTGGTTTTGTTGGCAGTCTGCGCTCGCATCAGTCCAGGCTTCCGGCAATGGAGCATGCAGTATCACGATTTCATGCCGGGGAGCGCTGGAAGCTGACAGTCAGGCTCAAGCGCCCACATGGGACTGCCAATCCGCATGGTTATGATTTCGAGCGATGGGCGCTGGAGCACAATATACGCGCCAGTGGGTATATCCGCGAGGTACCGACTCCTGCCAGATTGAGTGCATTTGTACATAGACCTGCTTATTGGATTGAGGCGGCAAGGGAGAAGGTGCGCCAGCGCATGGATGATGTGTTGCAGGATCAGCGTTACGCTGGCGTGCTGAAAGCCTTGGCGATTGGCGATGATGGCGCTATCAGCCAGGATGACTGGCGGGTGTTTCGTCGTACCGGGATTGTGCATTTAGTGAGCATCTCTGGCCTGCATATTACGATGCTGGCCAGTATGTTCTATGCACTGGTGTATCAGCTGTGGCGCAGGGTACCTAAACTCGTATTGCATGTGCCGGCGCGCAAAGCAGGGGTGATTGCAGGCGCTGTCATTGCCTTGGATTATTCCTTGATCGCCGGATTTTCAGTGCCTACTCAACGTACCTTGTACATGCTGGTGGTGTTTGCACTGGCCTTGTGGTCAGGGCGGCAAGTCGGGCTGGCTAGGGTATTGATACTGGCATTGCTGGTGGTCGTAATTCTTGACCCGTGGGCAGTCATGGCGGCGGGCTTCTGGTTGTCATTTGGGGCGGTCGCGCTGATTGGATACGTGATGGGTGGCCGTTTACAGCGTCCACATTGGTTGCGCGATGCTGTGGTCACGCAGTGGGCTGTGACGTTGGGGTTGATGCCCCTTTTGTTGATGCTGTTCCAGCAATTCTCCATGATTTCTCCTGTGGCCAATGCATTTGCGATTCCTCTTGTAAGCCTGGTGATTGTGCCATTGACCTTGCTTGGAAGTCTGTTGCCACTGGACTGGCCCTTATCTCTAGCGCACTGGATCATGGTGCTGGCCATGCAGGGCATGGATTTGTTGAGCGTGATGCCTGCGGCTGTCTGGCAGCAATATTCACCACCTCTCTGGACGTTGCTGTTATCCATCCTGGGCGTGTTGTGGCTTTTGTTACCCAAAGGGTTCCCTCTGCGCTGGCTTGGCGTAGTCGCAGTCTTGCCCTTATTTATGATTGCGCCAGCACGTCCTGTGGCGGGCGATATGCGTGTAACGGTGCTGGATGTTGGGCAGGGGCTGGGAGTGGTGGTGCAGACGGCTAAACATACGCTGCTGTATGACACAGGGCCCCGATACTCGGCTGACAGCGATGCCGGCAATCAGGTTGTTGTGCCCTACCTGCGTGGGGAGGGGGTCAGCAGGCTGCATGGCATGGTGCTGAGCCATGACGATCTTGATCATACTGGAGGTCTTGCCTCTGTGCTGGTAGAAGTACCAGTGGGCTGGGTGTTAAATGCTTTGCCAGAAGATAAGCCTGAGCTGGAAAAGTCCTATCGCCTACCTTGTCGTGCCGGACAGGTCTGGTATTGGGATGAGGTACGATTTGACATATTGTATCCAGCAGATGCCAGCAAGCTGCCGCCGCAACTGAAGACCAATAATCGTAGTTGCGTATTACGCATTCAGAGTAAGGGCGGCAGTGTATTATTGCCTGGGGATATTGAGAGAAGTGCCGAAAATGAATTGCTTGATAGCGCTCCCAAAGCGCTGGCGACGGATATTGTCGTTGCACCTCATCACGGCAGTAAAACCTCATCTACCGCTGGGTTCATCAAGGCAACAAGCCCACGGGCTGTCATTTTTTCCATGGGTTATCGCAATCGCTTCAAACATCCACGCCCTGATGTGGTGGAACGCTATGAATCGATAGGGGCAATACCTTATCGTTCAGATTGGGATGGGGCGGTGATCATGGATTTCAAACAGGGGCACGGGGTGGTCATGACGCGTTGGCGAGAGCAGGCACGACGCTACTGGCACGATCAGTCTGTGGATTTTACATCGTCTTCCCTTGCTGAAACTGGCAACGCACGATAAAGTAACGCCACTTTATAGAACATGTTAGGGGCACTTCGTGTGGGAGATTATTAAAGCGGCTGGATGGCCTATCTGGCCGCTGATTTTTGCATCAGTCGTTGCAGTCGCCATTATCATTGAGCGGCTGATCGCGTTACGCGAAAATCATATCGTACCTAAGACCTTGCTGCCTGAAGTGCAAAGATGGCTGGGGCAAGGGCGCGCGGGTATTACTCCTGACGCCTTGGCCAAGCTTGAACAGCATTCCTTGCTTGGGGAAATATTCGCCAGCGCCTTGAATAATTTAGGCGCATCGCGAGAAGTGTTGAAGGAGGCTGTTGAGGAGTCTGGTCGTGCTGTCGCGCACAAGATGGAGAAATACCTCAATACGCTAGGCACGATTGCGACGGTCAGTCCGCTACTCGGCTTGCTGGGTACGGTGATCGGGATGGTGGAGCTGTTTGGTGCTTTCACTGCGACTGGTCATGATGTTGCCCAATTTGCCCGCGGTATTTCTGTTGCCTTGTACAACACGGCAGGCGGGATTGTGGTGGCGGTGCCTGCCATGATTTCCTATCGTTATTTCCGCGGCAAGATTGATGGCTTCATTGTTGAAATGGAGCAGGAAGCGATCAAGTTGGTTGAAATTATTCAAGGTGAGCGTAAGGAATGAATTTTCAACGAGGCAGAAAGCACGAAGAGCTCGAGATGAATCTCGTGCCGCTGATTGATGTATTACTGGTGATTATTATTTTCCTGGTGGTCAGCACCACATTTTCTCGTGTTACCGAGCTGCAAATTAACCTGCCAACCGCTGAAGCCAATACACCTCAGGATAAACCACTGATTATTAATGTGGGGGTAGATGAGGGCGGCCGCTACGTGGTCAATAACAAAGATGTATCCGATGGCTCCATCGAAGGCATAGCAGATGCCCTGCGCAAGGCGGTAGGGGATGGCAAGGATCCTACGATTGTCATCAGCGCCGATGCCAAGAGTACGCATCAGGCAGTGGTCAATGTGATGGAAGCGTCACGGCAGGCTGGATATAGTCAGATTACCTTTGCTACCCAAGTCCGCTCCGGCTCTTAATTTTTTAAAGTATCAATAATGTCCAAAGACGCACCTGAGAATCTAACTCAGGCTTCTGTGCCCAGTGGCAAAGTCCTTTATTTGCGCCTTCTGAAATATGCAGCCCGGTACTGGGGGGTATTCCTGATCAGTGTCATTGCATTGGTGACATTCTCTGCCACCAATACTGGCTTTCTTGCCACCATCAAATTGGTGACGGATGAGGGGTTTGTCAATCAGGACTCCAGCAAGCTGCATATTCTTCCCTTCATGTTGTTCGGCTTGCTCGCGATTCGGGCAATTGCAGGCTTCGTGTCCAACTTTGCCATGCGTTGGGTTGCCAGGCGGGTGGTCGAGAATCTGCGCCAGGATGCTTTCACCAGATTAATGAGCTTGCCCGTCAGTTTCTTTGATGCGACGTCTGCTGGGGCCGTTACATCCAAGCTGACCTATGATACTGAGCAGATGGCGGGTGCTTCTACCAAGGTGGCCATGAGCGCCGTGCGGGATACGCTGACTATCTTTGGCATGATCGGCTATATGCTCTATCTGGACTGGCAGCTCACATTGATTTTTACTGTGGTAGCGCCTGTCATGGCGTGGTACTTGAAAAGCATGACCCCCAGGTTGCGTTTCTCTGGTAAAGCGGTGCAACAGAGTATGGGCGATATGACACAGGTGATAGAAGAGGCCGTGTCTGGTCAGCGTATGGTGAAGATTTTTGGTGGTAGCGATTATGAATACCAGCGTTTTGCCAAAGTGGCAGGCCAGAATCGCCGTATGCAGATCCGGTTGGCCAGACTGTCTGGTATTAACAGTATGGTGGTGGAACTGCTGGCAGGGGTGGCGCTGGCATTGGTGGTTTACTATGCCGTGGGCAAGTTCAGTGCGGGTGAGTTTGCGGCCTTTATCGGCGCATTATTGATGTTGATCGGGCCCGTGAAAACCTTGACCAGTCTCAATGAAGAGTTGCAGGTTGGCCTGGCTGCGGCTCACAGTGTATTTGATCTGATGGACAGTATTCCTGAAGATAATCCTGGCTCCAATCAAATTGCCCGCGTTCAAGGCGAAATTGGGTTCAGCAATGTGACCCTGCAATATGCCAATGCCAAGCGTCCGGCATTGAAAAATCTTAACTTTACAGTCAAGCCTGGTGAAAAGATAGCCCTGGTTGGACGCTCCGGTGGAGGTAAAACCACGCTCGTGAACTTGCTGCCGCGTTTTTATGAAGTGCAGCAAGGGGCAGTCATGCTGGATGGTGTGGATGTGCGCAGCATGACGCTGCAGAATTTGCGCCAGCAGTTTGCCTTGGTCAGCCAGGATGTGATCCTGTTCAACGATAGCGTATTCAACAATATTGCTTATGGTGTGCTGCGCAATGCGACTGAAGCTGAAGTCATTGCCGCAGCCAAGGCAGCTCATGCCTGGGAATTTATCGAGCAATTGCCGGATGGCTTGCAAAGTGAAATTGGTGATCGTGGTGTCCGTTTGTCAGGTGGGCAACGCCAGCGCCTAGCAATTGCCCGCGCCATTCTCAAAGACGCCCCCATCTTGCTTTTGGATGAAGCGACTTCTGCGCTGGACACAGAGTCTGAGCGCCATGTGCAGGCGGCACTTGATGAGTTGATGCAGAACCGAACCTCGATTGTTATTGCTCATCGCTTATCGACGATTGAAAACGCTGACCGTATCTTGGTCATGGAGCAGGGGGAAATCATTGAGGGCGGTAGTCATGAAGAGCTGCTTGCGTTGGGTGGTCACTACGCCAAACTTTATCAAAAGCAATTTCATTAAGTAATGAAGCAGCCATTCAGTACATGGCTAGTTGATCAGTGGTACCACAATGGTCCGTGGCAGATCGTGTTGCGACCATTCTCCTGGTTGTTCGGACTTCTTTCTCTTTTGCGTCGCCAGGCTTATCGCTTGGGCGTATTCAAATCTCACAAGTTACCAGTGCCTGTGATCGTGGTGGGCAATATCAGTGTCGGGGGTACCGGCAAGACTCCTTTCGTGATCTGGCTGGTCGAGCAACTTCAAGAGCAGGGCTGGCGCCCCGGTATCGTCAGTCGAGGTTATGGCGGTAGTGCTAGCCATACGCAACGTGTTGATGACAATAGCTTGCCGCAAGTGGTTGGGGATGAGCCTTCGTTGTTGGCCCAGCGCACTGGAGTGCCTGTGTTTGTTGGTAGAAAGCGTGCCAGGACAGCACGGCATTTGTTAAGACAATTTCCCTTATGCAATTTGATTATCAGTGATGATGGTTTGCAGCATTATGCGTTGCAGCGGGATGTGGAAATTGTCATTGTGGATGGCGAGCGAGAGTTCGGTAATGCACAGCTTTTGCCAGCCGGGCCATTGCGTGAAAGCCCTGCACGGCTTACAAGGGTGGATGCGGTGGTTTTCAATGGCGGAGCTCCTGCGGCTGGGGCTTACCTGATGCAAATGGCCCCAGGCCCGTTTCATAATCTGCAGGATCCAATGCAGCGAGTATCTGTAGATGCATTCGCTGGTAAGCGCATACATGCGGTGGCAGGTATCGGTAATCCACAGCGCTTTTTCAACCAGCTCGCACTGATGGGGTTGCATGTGGAGCCTCACAGCTTTCCCGATCACCATGAATTTACCGTGACTGATTTACAGTTCGCAGTAGACGATGTGATACTCATGACGGAAAAGGATGCGGTGAAGTGTGTGTTGTTTGCCCAGGCTAACTGGTGGTTTCTGCCAGTGTCTGCAGTGATTGATCATGCCCTGACTGATAAAATAGGTAGCAAGCTGGCCAGCTACAACCTTAAGAAAGATTGAATATGGAAACAAAATTACTGCAACTACTGGTCTGTCCTGTATGCAAAGGACCATTGCATTATAAGAAAGCTGAGCAAGAGCTTATCTGCAAACCTTGTCGTCTGGCATATCAGATCAATGATGGTATCCCAGTGATGCTGGAAGATGAAGCACGTAAGCTGCCTGCAGAAGAAGAGGTATAGGACGTGTCATTTAAAGTCGTGATTCCGGCAAGGTATGCGAGTAGTCGTCTGCCCGGCAAGCCCTTGCTAGATATTGCGGGAAAGCCCATGGTGGTTCGGGTGGCTGAGCAAGCGCTGGTCAGTGGTGCAGAAGAGGTGGTGGTAGCGACTGACCATGAGCGTATTGCCGAGGCAGTCACTGCTTATGGATTCAATGTAGTGATGACACGCACTGATCATCTGTCAGGAACAGACCGGATTGCTGAAGTTGTAGAGTTGCAGCATTGGCAAGATGACGCGATTGTGGTGAATGTTCAGGGGGATGAGCCGCTGATTGATCCGATATTGATCCAGGATGTGGCAAACAATCTGGCTGCCCATCCTCAAGCCCACATGTCGACTGCCTGCCACAGCATTCACGATACCCCATCCATCCTTAATCCCAATATTGTGAAGGTGGTGCTTGATAATCAGGGTCATGCACTGTATTTCAGTCGCGCACCTATTCCCTATCCTAGGGATGCTTTTGCGGCTAATCAGGATGTACCCACCGATATGCCTATATATAGGCATATCGGTATTTATGCTTATAGAGCTAACTTTCTGCGAGCCTATGCTGCCCTGTCGCCTTCTGCAATTGAGCATTTTGAGTCACTGGAACAACTCAGGGTCTTGTGGCATGGCTATAAAATCAGTGTGGAAGTCACTAGCAAAGCCCCTGCAGCAGGTGTAGATACAGAAGCTGACCTGGCTTATGTGCGCTCTGTACTGATTAATAGCCAACATCCATCACTTTGACGTCAAAATAGTAAACGACATAAACGTCTTGATTGCTAAGAAGAATTGCAGAAAAATCGGCTCCTGCAGCGCAGTGGACTTAAAGAATCATAAGAAATGCGTTGACATGAAACCCCTAGGCTTGCTATAGTTTCACCTCTCGACGCAACGTGAATAACGAAGCGGCGAATCGGACGCGGGGTGGAGCAGTCTGGCAGCTCGTCGGGCTCATAACCCGAAGGTCACAGGTTCAAATCCTGTCCCCGCAACCAGTGAAAATATTTTACAGAATGTGGTTGACGAAAATATTCTGATCTGTAAAATGCGCGGCTCGCTGAACGAGGTGGTGGTAGCGAAGTTGGTGAAGAAGTTGATGTAAATTAATTTCGAAACTAGCTTGACCGAATTAAAAAGGTCTGTATAATGCGCCCCTC
>NZ_JAJAVE010000004.1 GCF_020532675.1 Methylobacillus gramineus
CTCGCTGATTGATAAACGATCAGCGGCGAGTTAGAAAAGAAGTAAACCGCTCTTTAACAAATTGAACAACCGATAGGTGTGAGTGCTTGTAGGTTAGTGCGAATCGACACTTATTTAATAAGTGTTGTGAAACTCAAAATACAAGTGCTTAACACCTTAAATGAAATCTGTAACTTATGTTACACCTAAGATTCATTTGAGATTAAGCCAAGCGATATACCGACCTCGAAAGAGGTCAAACAAGTAATAGTCGGAATTAAACTGAAGAGTTTGATCCTGGCTCAGATTGAACGCTGGCGGCATGCTTTACACATGCAAGTCGAACGGTAACAGAGAGAAGCTTGCTTCTCTGCTGACGAGTGGCGAACGGGTGAGTAATATATCGGAACGTGTCCATTAGAGGGGGATAACTAGTCGAAAGATTAGCTAATACCGCATACGCCCTGAGGGGGAAAGTGGGGGATCTTCGGACCTCACGTTAATGGAGCGGCCGATATCTGATTAGCTAGTTGGTAGGGTAAAAGCCTACCAAGGCGACGATCAGTAGCTGGTCTGAGAGGATGATCAGCCACACTGGGACTGAGACACGGCCCAGACTCCTACGGGAGGCAGCAGTGGGGAATTTTGGACAATGGGCGCAAGCCTGATCCAGCCATGCCGCGTGAGTGAAGAAGGCCTTCGGGTTGTAAAGCTCTTTCGCAAGGAAAGAAAACTTACATGTAAATAATATGTGAGGTTGACGGTACCTTGATAAGAAGCACCGGCTAACTACGTGCCAGCAGCCGCGGTAATACGTAGGGTGCAAGCGTTAATCGGAATTACTGGGCGTAAAGCGAGCGCAGGCGGTTTTGTAAGTCAGATGTGAAAGCCCCGGGCTCAACCTGGGAACTGCGTTTGAAACTACAAGGCTAGAGTATGGGAGAGGGGGGTAGAATTCCACGTGTAGCAGTGAAATGCGTAGAGATGTGGAGGAATACCAATGGCGAAGGCAGCCCCCTGGCCTAATACTGACGCTCAGGCTCGAAAGCGTGGGGAGCAAACAGGATTAGATACCCTGGTAGTCCACGCCCTAAACGATGTCAACTAGTTGTTGGGAGAGTAAAATCTCTTAGTAACGCAGCTAACGCGTGAAGTTGACCGCCTGGGGAGTACGGTCGCAAGATTAAAACTCAAAGGAATTGACGGGGGCCCGCACAAGCGGTGGATTATGTGGATTAATTCGATGCAACGCGAAAAACCTTACCTGGCCTTGACATGCCACTAACGAAGCAGAGATGCATTAGGTGCCCGAAAGGGAAAGTGGACACAGGTGCTGCATGGCTGTCGTCAGCTCGTGTCGTGAGATGTTGGGTTAAGTCCCGCAACGAGCGCAACCCTTGCCAATAATTGCCATCATTCAGTTGGGCACTTTATTGGGACTGCCGGTGACAAACCGGAGGAAGGTGGGGATGACGTCAAGTCCTCATGGCCCTTATGGCCAGGGCTTCACACGTAATACAATGGTCGGTACAGAGGGTTGCCAACCCGCGAGGGGGAGCTAATCTCAGAAAGCCGATCGTAGTCCGGATTGTAGTCTGCAACTCGACTACATGAAGTCGGAATCGCTAGTAATCGCGGATCAGCATGTCGCGGTGAATACGTTCCCGGGCCTTGTACACACCGCCCGTCACACCATGGGAGTGGGTTTCACCAGAAGTAGGTAGCCTAACCGCAAGGAGGGCGCTTACCACGGTGGGATTCATGACTGGGGTGAAGTCGTAACAAGGTAGCCGTATCGGAAGGTGCGGCTGGATCACCTCCTTTCTAGAGTATGCCTGGCTTGCAAGCATTCACACTTATCGGTTGTTTAAAGAGCGCAACAAAGATTGGCCTTAAGGGTCTGTAGCTCAGCTGGTTAGAGCACCGTCTTGATAAGGCGGGGGTCGTTGGTTCGAGCCCAACCAGACCCACCAGATTACGGAAGTAATAGGGGGATTAGCTCAGCTGGGAGAGCACCTGCTTTGCAAGCAGGGGGTCGTCGGTTCGATCCCGTCATCCTCCACCAATACTTTGTTGAAAAGTTAGAAATAAGTGCAGCGTGCTGTGTTTATTTCTGGCTTTTAAAAGCTGGATTGATCTTTAACAAAATGGAAGAAGTAAAGAGAACACAAGAACTTTGTGATGAGGTTGTTGTGTTCAAATGGGTAATTTGATTGCAAAATCGAAACATTTGAACGACGTTGGTTCGCAAGAATTAACAGTTCAAATTAGTTTGATCGCATCAGCTTGGTGCGATCAGATGAAGTGCTTTAGAAAACCTGTAACGGATGTCTCATGCATCACGGGATTTGAGTTTAAAAGGGCTCAGGTTTTAACGTTATAGGGTCAAGCGAATAAGTGCATGTGGTGGATGCCTTGGCGATTACAGGCGATGAAGGACGTGGTAGCCTGCGTAAAGTCTCGGGGAGCTGGCAAACAAGCTTTGATCCGGGAATGTCCGAATGGGGAAACCCACCCGCAAGGGTAACCTTCTCTGAATATATAGGGGAAAGGTGGCGAACTGAGTGAACTGAAACATCTAAGTAGCTCAAGGAAAAGAAATCAACCGAGATTCCGGAAGTAGTGGCGAGCGAACCCGGAAGAGCCTGTTATTTTTAGCATACGCGTTAGTAGAACGGAATGGAAAGTCCGGCCATAGAGGGTGATAGCCCCTTATACGAAAACCCGTTTGTGGAACTAGGATAACGACAAGTAGGGCGGGACACGTGAAATCCTGTCTGAACATGGGGGGACCATCCTCCAAGGCTAAATACTCGTAATCGACCGATAGTGAACTAGTACCGTGAGGGAAAGGCGAAAAGAACCCCGGGAGGGGAGTGAAATAGATCCTGAAACCGCATGCATACAAACAGTGGGAGCGGACTTGTTCCGTGACTGCGTACCTTTTGTATAATGGGTCAGCGACTTACATTCAGTAGCAAGCTTAACCGATAGGGGAGGCGCAGCGAAAGCGAGTCCGAATAGGGCGTTCAGTTGCTGGGTGTAGACCCGAAACCAAGTGATCTATCCATGGCCAGGATGAAGGTGCCGTAACAGGTACTGGAGGTCCGAACCCACTAATGTTGAAAAATTAGGGGATGAGCTGTGGATAGGGGTGAAAGGCTAAACAAACTTGGAAATAGCTGGTTCTCTCCGAAAACTATTTAGGTAGTGCCTCGTATATCACTCTTGGGGGTAGAGCACTGTTATGGCTAGGGGGTTCATAAGAACTTACCAAACCATTGCAAACTCCGAATACCGAGAAGTGCAATTACGGGAGACAGACCATGGGTGCTAACGTCCGTGGTCAAGAGGGAAACAACCCAGACCGACAGCTAAGGTCCCAAATGACGTGCTAAGTGGAAAACGAAGTGGGAAGGCACAGACAGCCAGGAGGTTGGCTTAGAAGCAGCCATCCTTTAAAGAAAGCGTAATAGCTCACTGGTCGAGTCGTCCCGCGCGGAAGATGTAACGGGGCTAAGCACGTAACCGAAGCTTCGGATGCGCGTACTATTTATAGTATGTTGCATGGTAGGAGAGCGTTCTGTAGGCCTGTGAAGGTGTTCTGTGAGGAATGCTGGAGGTATCAGAAGTGCGAATGCTGACATGAGTAGCGATAAAGGGAGTGAAAAGCTCCCTCGCCGAAAGCCCAAGGTTTCCTGCGCAACGTTCATCGGCGCAGGGTGAGTCGGCCCCTAAGGTGAGGCAGAGATGCGTAGCTGATGGGAAACAGGTTAATATTCCTGTACTTTTATGTAATGCGATGTGGGGACGGAGAAGGTTAGGTCAGCCATCTGTTGGAATAGGTGGTTCAAGCGTGTAGGGAGATCTCTTAGGCAAATCCGGGAGGTCAATTCTGAGGCGTGATAACGAGGCACTTCGGTGCTGAAGTGATTGATACCAAGCTTCCAAGAAAAGCCACTAAGCTTCAGTTACATAAAAACCGTACCGCAAACCGACACAGGTGGGCAGGATGAGAATTCTAAGGCGCTTGAGAGAACCCGGGAGAAGGAACTCGGCAAATTAGCACCGTAACTTCGGGAGAAGGTGCGCCCCGGTAGGGTGAAGGACTTCGCGTCCGGAGCTTGATGGGGTTGCAGTGAAAAGGTGGCTGCGACTGTTTAATAAAAACACAGCACTGTGCAAACACGAAAGTGGACGTATACGGTGTGACGCCTGCCCGGTGCCGGAAGGTTAAATGATGGGGTGCAAGCTCTTGATTGAAGCCCCGGTAAACGGCGGCCGTAACTATAACGGTCCTAAGGTAGCGAAATTCCTTGTCGGGTAAGTTCCGACCCGCACGAATGGCGTAACGATGGCCACACTGTCTCCTCTCGGGACTCAGCGAAGTTGAAATGTTTGTGAAGATGCAATCTACCCGCGGCTAGACGGAAAGACCCCATGAACCTTTACTGTAGCTTTACATTGGACTTTGACAAGATTTGTGTAGGATAGGTGGGAGACTTTGAAGCAGGGACGCTAGTTCTTGTGGAGTCAACCTTGAAATACCACCCTGATGTTGTTGAGGTTCTAACCTAGGTCCATAATCTGGATCGGGGACCGTGTATGGTGGGCAGTTTGACTGGGGCGGTCTCCTCCCAAAGAGTAACGGAGGAGTGCGAAGGTAACCTAGGTACGGTCGGAAATCGTACTGATAGTGCAATGGCATAAGGTTGCTTGACTGCGAGACGGACAGGTCGAGCAGGTGCGAAAGCAGGTCATAGTGATCCGGTGGTTCTGTATGGAAGGGCCATCGCTCAACGGATAAAAGGTACTCTGGGGATAACAGGCTGATTCCTCCCAAGAGTTCATATCGACGGGGGAGTTTGGCACCTCGATGTCGGCTCATCACATCCTGGGGCTGTAGCCGGTCCCAAGGGTATGGCTGTTCGCCATTTAAAGTGGTACGTGAGCTGGGTTTAAAACGTCGTGAGACAGTTTGGTCCCTATCTGCCGTGGGCGTTGGAAGTTTGAGGGGGGCTGCTCCTAGTACGAGAGGACCGGAGTGGACGGATCTCTGGTGGACCGGTTGTCACGCCAGTGGCATCGCCGGGTAGCTAAATCCGGAAGAGATAAGCGCTGAAAGCATCTAAGCGCGAAACTTGCCTCAAGATGAGACTTCCCTTGTGCCTTGAGCACACTAAAGAGTCGTTCGAGACCAGGACGTTGATAGGTCGGGTGTGGAAGTGCAGTAATGCATTAAGCTAACCGATACTAATTGCTCGTGAGGCTTGATCCTATAACCTTGAAACTTGAGTCATATCAAGTGAAGGTTGTTCTAAAGCGGCAATCAAATAACCCGAATACTTTACTTCTTCTATTTGTTGAAGATGAATTTGCTACGCAAATTCCATCAGATTAACAGTGCTTGAGCTTAATTGCGCAAGGACTAACGGTTATGTCT